>NZ_CM169991.1:0-3202500 GCF_057178245.1 Sulfitobacter sp. KMM 9851 | reverse complement strand
GCCTTAGCTCAGCTGGGAGAGCGCCTGATTTGCATTCAGGAGGTCAGGAGTTCGATCCTCCTAGGCTCCACCAAATCTTCCGGTAACGGAATATCTGGTTGGCATCGCGACATTGTCGCGGTGAAGGGCAACAATCTGACTTGTCGTTTCCAGTCCATTCGGATTAGAAAGCGATATGAAGATATGTGCAATCACAATGGTTTACCGAGACTACTGGGCGTTATCACAATGGTACGCACATTATGTTCGGCACATCGGGGCGCGGAACCTTTACATCATATCCCACGGATATGATGCAACAGTTTCAGAAATGTGTCCTGAGGCAAGCATCATCACCATCCCACGTGACGAGTTGAAAGACTTTGATCGGGTAAGGGGCCGGTTGATGAATGATATACAGTCAGGTCTCAGTAATGTTTATGATTGGATCATCCAGTCAGACGCAGATGAGCTTGTTTGTCTCGATCCAGAACATCATGGTTCTTTTCAAGACCTCTTCGCAGCGGCGAAGGCGCCAGCCCTTTTTGGGTTGGGCCTGAACATCGCTGAGATCGGGGGCGATAAGGATCTGGAACCGGGAGAGATGGCACTGGCACACCGTTCGGTGGCCTGTGTGACCGGCAACTACTCAAAAGCATGGGCGGTTGGAAAGGCGATGCCACTAAGATGGCATGGCGTGTTCTGCGGATACCGCAGGACGGAAAGCTTTCCCTTCGAAATGCCTGAAGGCGTCTATTTTGCACATCTGAAACATGCCAATCTGGCGGCGTTGAAAAGTGCAAACAATGTGCGCCGCAGCGTTGCTAAAACAGTCGGAGACGACTGGAACGTCCTGGGTTGGGCTAAGCCCGATTTTCACGCCAAGCGGTTCTTTGCAAGGCTCTCCGAAATGGATGAAACGCCATGGGATGAGGCAGTCGCGCTGGGACGCAAGGAAATTGGTGAGAACCCGATACGTGACCCTAAGCGAGGCATCGTTAAGCCGCCGTTCATTAACTACCTGGCACGTACGACACTGCCTGACTGGTTCAAAACCTGCTGATAGATTAGATCAGCAAAAGCGCTACGGCGCTTTTGCTCGTCCAATCTGGACGAAATTGACATCGTAAAGAGAGATACTAACAACACTGTTGGTCCCACCGCGTTAGGTGAGGATCTCAGTTGCTGTCATCTTCGGATGACCGGCATGTAGCGGACTGTTTCCTCGGTCTTCTGCGTGTATCGCGGCTGAAACAGACGTGTTGTCCAAGTCAAGTACACTAACCAGAGTAACGATGTTCACCTCCTGCACGGACGGTGGACTATCTACGTTGCTCGTTGTCCAGACGTAGGTCTGGGCGGGAAAAAAGTATGCTTTTGAACCGGAATAAGGATGCACAGTTTCTTACCAGCTTCTGTGCGTCGCGCAGGTTTTGTTGTTCTATGCGGTAACGCTGCAGCGGGGTGTAAATAGCCCTCAAGCAGCGAAGCGGTAGGACGTATAAACAAGTCTTGCTTTTTCTGGATCAAATCAAGCGCGAAAAGGGCGTTTGGTGAATGCCTTGGCAGTAAGAGGCGATGAAAGACGTGATACTCTGCGATAAGCCATGGGGAGCTGAGAATAAGCTTTGATCCATGGATTTCTGAATGGGGCAACCCACCTGATACTGTGTTATTTATCCTACCATTTTGATGGTTATGCGGGGTTCGTCCTCAAGTAGCCCTCTGGGCGGTAGGACAAAATAATGCGGTAAACCAGGTATTTTTAGGCTGAATATATAGGCTTAAAAAGGCAAACCCGGGGAACTGAAACATCTAAGTACCCGGAGGAAAGGAAATCAATTGATACTCCCCTAGTAGCGGCGAGCGAACGGGGACCAGCCGAGCCTCAATTGTGGTTAGAATGCGTTGGAATGCGCAACCAGAGTGGGTGATAGTCCCGTATAAGAAGCATGAGAGGACGTATTAAGTAGGGCGGAACACGTGAAATTCTGTCTGAAGATCGGAGGACCACCTTCGAAGGCTAAGTACTCCTTACTGACCGATAGTGAACCAGTACCGTGAGGGAAAGGTGAAAAGCACCCCGACGAGGGGAGTGAAACAGTACCTGAAACCGAACGCCTACAATCAGTTGGAGGGGCTTTACGCCCTGACAGCGTACCTTTTGTATAATGGGTCATCGACTTGGTCTCACAAGCAAGCTTAAGCCGTTAGGTGTAGGCGCAGCGAAAGCGAGTCTTAATAGGGCGTTGAGTTTGTGGGATCAGACCCGAAACCGAGTGATCTAGGCATGGCCAGGTTGAAGGTAAGGTAACACTTACTGGAGGACCGAACCCACATCCGTTGAAAAGGATCGGGATGAGCTGTGCCTAGGGGTGAAAGGCCAATCAAACTCGGAGATAGCTGGTTCTCTGCGAAATCTATTTAGGTAGAGCGTCATCCGAATACCCTCGGGGGTAGAGCACTGGATGGGTAATGGGGCCCCACAGGCTTACTGATCCTAACCAAACTCCGAATACCGAGGAGTACTAGATGGCAGACACACGGCGAATGCTAACGTCCGTCGTGAAGAGGGAAACAACCCTGACCTCCAGCTAAGGCCCCTAATTCATGGCTAAGTGGGAAAGCAGGTGGGACGACCAAAACAACCAGGAGGTTGGCTTAGAAGCAGCCATCCTTTAAAGATAGCGTAACAGCTCACTGGTCTAAATAAGTTGTCCTGCGGCGAAGATGTAACGGGGCTCAAGCCATGAGCCGAAGCTGAGGATGCATTTATTGCATGGTAGCAGAGCGTAGTGTGACATAAGACTGTGTCTTTATGATCTTTTGTACAACCAAGGTCAGTTACGAGGGTGTTCGCACTCAAGTAGCCGAAGGCGGTAGTGCATAAAAAGGTCAGAAAAGACGTAGTCTTTTCTGTGAAGCCGGCGCGTGAGCGATCCGGTGGAGAGATCACTAGTGAGAATGATGACATGAGTAGCGACAAAGAGTGTGAGAGACACTCTCGCCGAAAGTCCAAGGGTTCCTGCTTAAAGCTAATCTGAGCAGGGTAAGCCGACCCCTAAGGCGAGGCCGAAAGGCGTAGTCGATGGGAACCAGGTTAATATTCCTGGGCCAGATGGAAGTGACGGATCTCGAGGGTAGTTCATCCTTATCGGATTGAATGGGCTGCTTAGAGGTTCCTGGAAATAGCTCCATCGCTAGATCGTACCCTAAACCGACACAGGTGGACTGGTAGAGAATACCAAGGCGCTTGAGAGAACTATGTTGAAGGAACTCGGCAAAATACCTCCGTAAGTTCGCGAGAAGGAGGCCCGGTTTCTAGGCAACTAGAGGCTGGGGGCACAAACCAGGGGGTGGCGACTGTTTATTAAAAACACAGGGCTCTGCGAAGTCGTAAGACGACGTATAGGGTCTGACGCCTGCCCGGTGCCTGAAGGTTAAAAGGAGGGGTGAGAGCTCTGAATTGAAGCCCAGGTAAACGGCGGCCGTAACTATAACGGTCCTAAGGTAGCGAAATTCCTTGTCGGGTAAGTTCCGACCTGCACGAATGGCGTAACGACTTCCCCGCTGTCTCCAACATAGACTCAGCGAAATTGAATTACCTGTCAAGATGCAGGTTTCCCGCGGTTAGACGGAAAGACCCCGTGCACCTTTACTACAACTTCACACTGGCATTAGGCCGAACATGTGCAGGATAGGTGGTGGGCTTTGAAGCGTGAACGCCAGTTTGCGTGGAGCCTCCCTTGAGATACCACCCTTGTTCTGCTTGATGTCTAACCGCGGTCCGTTATCCGGATCCGGGACCCTGTGTGGTGGGTAGTTTGACTGGGGCGGTCGCCTCCTAAATCGTAACGGAGGCGCGCGAAGGTTGGCTCAGAGCGGTCGGAAATCGCTCGTTGAGTGCAATGGCAGAAGCCAGCCTGACTGCGAGACTGACAAGTCGAGCAGAGTCGAAAGACGGCCATAGTGATCCGGTGGTCCCAAGTGGGAGGGCCATCGCTCAACGGATAAAAGGTACGCCGGGGATAACAGGCTGATACTGCCCAAGAGTCCATATCGACGGCAGTGTTTGGCACCTCGATGTCGGCTCATCTCATCCTGGGGCTGGAGCAGGTCCCAAGGGTACGGCTGTTCGCCGTTTAAAGAGGTACGTGAGCTGGGTTTAGAACGTCGTGAGACAGTTCGGTCCCTATCTTCCGTGGGTGTAGGATACTTGAGAGGAGTTGCCCCTAGTACGAGAGGACCGGGGTGAACGATCCACTGGTGGACCAGTTGTTATGCCAATAGCAGTGCTGGGTAGCTATGATCGGACAGGATAACCGCTGAAGGCATCTAAGCGGGAAGCCCCCCTCAAAACAAGGTATCCCTGAGAGCCGAGGTAGACCACCTCGTCGATAGGCCAGAGATGTAAGCGTGGTAACACGTTCAGTTGACTGGTACTAATTGCTCGATAGGCTTGATTTGATCCAGTAGAAGCAAGACTTTTACAATCTTATCAAAAGCATACACATACATTAGCTGTACATGACTTGGACATTTGAGGAATTTATTTGGTTTGGTGATCATAGCGCGAGCAAAACACCTGGTCCCATCCCGAACCCAGCCGTTAAGTGCCGTAGCGCCGATGGTACTGCGTCTTAAGACGTGGGAGAGTAGGTCATCGCCAAACCTAATAAGTTCCTCAAATCAGTATCTCTCTGCGATGATCAATACCAAAACAGCCGCCCCAAAAGGGCGGCTGTTGGCGTTTAAACCAAACCAAAAACTTAAAACTAAAATGCAGGAACATTAGGCATGCATAAGGCGTTCGTCTGCATGAAGTATATTTCCCAAACCGCTGCTGCGATGATCGCGGCCTTTTTCACCACGTCGGTTCAGGCTGATGTCGTTGGTAATGTAGATGTTGATTGGCTTGGCAACGATATCGTTATCGAGGCTGTGGCAGACCCAAAGGTAAAGGGGGTGACGTGCCATCTCGCCTATTTTGATCGGGGGCTGATTGACCGTTTGCAAAAGGGCAATTGGTTCGAGGACCCTTCGAATTCGTCCATATCTTGTCGCCAAACCGGCCCTATTGAAATTGGGGATATCGAAATGGACAACGAAGGCGAGACCGTGTTTAGCGAACGCCGGTCGATTATCTTTAAGACCCTGCGGGTAAAGCGGATATTCGACAAGGAAAACAACACGCTGATCTATATCAGCCATTCCCGTGAAGTTCAGAATGGATCGGCGAAAATGTCGATGTCCACCGTTCCGTTGTACCAAGCCGGGCAATAAGCAAAGCCTTGCCCGCGCCCGCGCGGCCCATTGCCCGCCGCGACAACTGCGATATGCTGCGCGCAACAAGTAACAAAAGCGGGCGGGCAACATGAATACTTCACGCAGAACATTTGCATTCGGACTGGCTGCATTGGGCCTGACGTCGGCCTGCAGCACGGGTGGCGCCATTAGCGCGCGTAGCGGCGGGTCGGTGCCGTCCGACCTGATGCCCGTGCCCAACGCGGGCTATGATGCCTGGGTCGCTTCCTTCAAGACGCGGGCAAGTGGTCAGGGTATCTCGTCCGCGACACTTGCCACTGGTTTTCGCGGCGCGGGCTATCTGCCCGGTGTGGTTAAGCGGGACCGCAACCAGACAGAGTTCAGCCGCACGCTTGAAGATTATCTCGCCATTGCCGCCTCCGAGGAACGGGTGACCAAGGGCCGCGCCGCCTTTGCGCGGCACCGCAGCACCTTGAACGCCATCGAACAGCGCTACGGCGTCGCTGCCGAGATCGTCGCCGCCATCTGGGGCCTCGAGAGCTACTATGGTGAGCGCCGGGGCGACGTGCCGGTGATTTCATCGACGTCGACCCTAGCCTTTGATGGGCGGCGCGGCGCATTCTTTGAAAAGCAGTTAGTGGCGGCGCTTAAGATTATACAGAACGGCGATACCACAGCGGCCAATATGACCGGTTCTTGGGCCGGGGCGATGGGGCACACGCAGTTCATACCCACATCCTATGAAGGGTTTGCCGTCGATTTCACCGGCGACGGGCGTCGTGATATCTGGTCGGACGATCCTTCGGATGCCTTGGCGTCGACAGCGGCTTATCTGTCGCGCAATGGCTGGACACGCGGCGTCAAATGGGGCGGCGAGTTGGGCAGTGTCTCTGCCAGTGCCGGATCAATTTTGCAGCCGCAAGCAGGCGGACCGAAATTTGTGGTGACCAGCAATTTCCGGGCGCTGAAGCGCTACAACAACTCGGACAACTACGCGATCGGCGTTGGCCATCTGGCCGACCGTATCGCAGGGGGCGGGCCAATTCAGGGCAATTTCCCACCCGACGCCAACGGCATGACCAAGGATGACCGTAAGGCATTGCAGACGCGGCTAACCGCACGAGGCTTTGATACGGACGGCACCGACGGTGTAATCGGCCCGAACAGCCGCAAGGCCATCAGCGCCTATCAGCAAAGCATCGGCCTGCCCGCGACAGGCGAGCCGTCGATGGAGTTGTTGCGTCGGTTGGGGTGACGACTGCCGGAATGACAAGATGATCGAAGACCAATATGCGAGGCGAAGGCCTCGCATATTTCGTTTGCACCCTGCACTCGACTCGCTGGATAAACTGCGCCAGTCTTTTCAGAACCGCTGTAAGGCCATGCAGCGGTCTTAAGGGGGACATATGAAAGACTTTCTGATCAATCCGTTGCGTGGCAAGGGTCTGGGCGATGACCAGGAGCTGCCACAGAGTGATGTGGCAGGCGTGGCCGCACTGCTTGCTAAATGTCCAGCGCATTCCCCTACGCCGCTTTTGAACATGACAGCACTTGCCGCAGAGGTGGGCGTGGCACAATTACATGTCAAAGACGAGAGCACGCGCATGGGGCTGGGCAGTTTCAAAGCGCTTGGTGCCGCCTATGCCATAGCCTGCGATGCGGCAGCGCAGGTGCAGGACGAGCGGTGGCACGAGGCGCTGACGGGGCGCATTTATATCGCAGCCAGCGCGGGCAACCATGGGCTGTCCGTTGCCGCTGGCGCGCGGCTGTTCGGGGCGCGGGCGGTCATATATCTGGCACAGACTGTGCCGACGGCGTTTGCAGAGCGTCTGCGCGGGATCGGGGCGCAGGTTGTGCGCGCTGGCGCCACTTATGAAGCAAGCCTCGTGGCGGCACAGGACGCTGCTGAAGCGGGGCAGGGCACGCTGTTGTCGGACGGGTCATGGCCCGGCTACACGCGGCTTCCCTCTCGGGTCATGGAGGGCTATCTGCAACTTGCCGCTGAGGCGGCCGATCAGATCGACGAACCGCCAACACATATCCTGTTGCAGGCGGGCGTTGGCGGTCTGGCGGCAGCGGTGGCTGCTTATGCGCGCGTGGTCTGGGGTGATACGCCGACAATTATAGTGGTAGAGCCTGACGCCGCCCCCGCCTTGATCGAAAGCATTAGGGCGAAAAAAGTGGTCACGACCGCCGGGCCGGTTTCCGACATGGGGCGTCTGGATTGTAAAACCCCGTCGATGGTCGCACTGGCCGGGCTGGCGCGGGAGGCCGATGTTTTTGTCACCATCACCGAAGCGGAGGCGGCGCAGGGTGTAGCGCGTCTGGCTGAGCATGGGTTGGTCACGACGACATCGGGTGGTGCAGGTCTGGCGGCGCTGTTGGCCGGTTTGCCCGACATCGGCCCCGAGGCGCGGGTGTTGGCGATCCTCAGCGAAGGGGCGGAAGATGCATGATCACATGCCGCGCTTCTCTGTGGCGGAGTATCGCGGGCGAGTGGCGCGCCTTCAGGAAGAAATGCAAGCGGTGGATATCGACGCGCTGTTGCTGACGACGGCCGCGGATGTCTTCTATGTCACAGGGTTTCTGACGCGGTTTTGGGAAAGCCCGGCGCGCCCGTGGTTCGTGGTGGTGCCGGTCGCGGGCGCGCCAGTTGCGGTGATCCCTGCCATCGGCGAAGACCTGATGCGCAGCACCTGGGTAACCGATATTCGGACATGGGATGCGCCCGATCCGCTGGATGATGGGGTTAGCCTGCTGGCCGATACGCTGGCGCAATTGGTGCCGGACAAAGGCGCAGTTGGTCTTCCTATGGGGTTGGAAACACATCTGCGCATGCCAATCGCCGATTTTGCCCGGATCACAGCACAGATCGCCCCCCGCAAATTTGTGGATGCCACCGCGACCGTGCAGCGCGTGCGCGAGATCAAATCACCCGCCGAGATCGCCAAGATCCGTGCCACCTGCGACATCGCCAACCGCGCCTTCGCGCGCGTGCCCGACTTTGCGCAGATGGGTCGCCCGCTTGATCAGGTATTCCGCGATTTTCAGATATCGCTGTTGGAGGAAGGAGCCGATTGGGTCAGCTATGTCGCAGGCGGCGCTGGCCACGGGGGATATGGCGACGTTATTTCGCCCGCATCATCGCGGCCCCTTGCGTTGGGTGATGTTCTGATGCTCGACACCGGTGCGGTACGCGATGGGTACTTCTGTGATTTCGACCGCAACTTTTCCATCGGTCCGCCCGACGATGCCGTAACCCGCGCCCATGCGGCGCTATATTCGGCGACCGACGTGGCATTGGAACGCTTGCGTCCGGGGATGACTGCCGCCGAGCTGTTCCAAATTCTGACCGATGCTTTGCTGGCTGAAGGGGCCACGCCCGGCAAAGGGCGGCTTGGTCATGGGCTGGGCATTACCTTGACGGAATGGCCCTCAATCACCGCCAAGGACACAACGGAGCTGCGCGAAGGAATAGTGCTGTGTATTGAACCAGGCGTGCAGATCGTGCCGGGGAAGGTCTTGGTGCATGAAGAAAACATCGTTCTGCGCCGGGATGGACCCGAACTGCTATCGGCGCGCGCACCACAGAAATTGCCGCAATTGCCATGATGATTGGCTTTGATATTGCCTGACGGCCTATGATCGCACGCGACCCCAGTCTGAGAGGTCCTGCGAAGTCTGAACTGTGGCGGACATCTCCAGCGGTGCTACGAGGCTCGGCTGGCGGGATGTTGACGACAGGTTTCTATAGGGCGGCGGTCGTGGGACCAGTCGGCCCATTGTTAAGCCAAGGCGAAGGGCCTCTCTCAGTTTGAGGACGTCTGCTTAACCGTTGCCAGCCCCCCATGGGGGGGGCTGGGGCAGCGTGTACCTATGGCCGCGCTTATGCGCGGTTCCATTCACGGTCGCCGTTCGCATCCTTGACACGTGTCGGCAGGCCGATGGCGTCAAGCAACGAGAAAAGCGGCTCTGGGTCCAGTTCTTCTACATTCAACATGACACCTTTGTCATATGTGCCATCGGCAATCAGCATCGCAACGGCCACAGGTGGCACACCGGCTGTGTATGAGATGCCCTGGCTGCCGACCTCAGCATAGGCGACCTCATGGTCGGCAACATTGTAGACAAATACCTCTACCGGTTCGCCATCCTTGATACCTTTTAACAGATCACCGATGCAGGTTTTGCCCGTGTAATTTGGTGCAAGGCTGGACGGATCAGGCAATACCGCCTTGACCAGTTTGAGCGGAACAACTTCAAGACCCTCAGCGGTGGTCACGGGCTGTTCTGACAAAAGGCCGAGGTTTTGCAGCACAGTGAAGACATTGATGTAGTGATCGCCAAACCCCATCCAGAACCGAATGTCGGCCTGCGGGTAGTTTGCGGCAAGCGAATGTACTTCGTCGTGGCCTGACATATAGGCCTTTTGTTTACCGACGACTGGCAGATCCCATTCGCGGCCAACTTCGAACATTTTGTTCTCTTGCCATGCGCCTTGTTGCCAGCTGTAAACAGTGCCTGTGAATTCTCGAAAATTGATCTCTGGATCAAAGTTCGTCGAGAAGTATTTGCCGTGGTTGCCTGCGTTAATGTCCACAATGTCGATTGAGGTCACTTCATCCATGAACTCATCTACCGCAAAGCGCGCAAACGCGTTTACCATGCCAGGATCGAAACCAGCGCCCAAGATGGCCGTGACACCCGCGGCGGCGCAAGCCTCCCGACGCTTCCATTCATAATTTTCATACCATGGCGGGGTCTCGCAGATTTTGCTGGGATCTTCGTGGATTGCTGTGTCGATATAGGCGGCACCGGTCTGAATACAGGCTTCAAGGACTGTCATATTCACAAAAGGCGAGCCGACGTTGATGACGATCTGCGCACCGGTCGATGTGATCAGCTCAGCAACTGCCGTAGTGTCCATCCCGTCGACCGCATGTGCGTCGAATACACCATCCTGTTTCATAGCGTTTTTGTCGTGCACGCTTTTGATAATCGCCTCGCATTTTGCGACCGTCCTGCTTGCAATGTGCAGATCGCCAAGCGCGTCGTTATTTTGAGCACATTTATGTGCTACAACCTGTGCGACGCCACCCGCGCCAATGATAAGAACATTGCGTTTCATCTATCCAAGAGACCTCATTTGTTTGCAGTTAGGAAAGTGCGGCGGCAAAATCGTCGTAGTCGAAATCGCGCACCATCTGTATTGTTCCATCCAGTTCGCGGATCGCAATGCTTGGCATCTTGACGCCATTGAACCAGTTCTTCTTGACCATTGTGTAACCAGCCGCGTCCTGAAACGAAAGGCGATCCCCGGCCTTTAACGGCTCGCTAAAGCGAAACTCGCCGAAAATATCGCCTGCAAGGCACGATTTCCCGCAGATCATCCACTCTTCTGTGCCTGTGTTCGGGGAAATCTTCGCCGGTTCGCGGTAGATCAGAAGGTCAAGCATATGCGCCTCGATCGAACTGTCGACAATTGCGAGGTTCTTGCCGTTGTGCATCGTGTCCAGAACCGTAACCTCAAGCGTTGCCGCGCCGGTGATTGCGGCCTCTCCCGGCTCAAGATAGACCTGCACACCGAATGTCTGCGCAAACGACTTGAGCCGCGCCGCGAGCCGCTCAATCGGATATCCGTCACCGGTAAAATGCACGCCGCCGCCCAAACTGATCCAGTCCATCTTGTGAATCACTGCGCCAAACCGGTCCTCGATCAGGGTAAGCATCTCGTCGAAACGCGCAAAGCTGTCGTTTTCGCAATTGTTATGGAACATCAACCCGCTGATCTGATCGGCAACCGCGGCAATGGCGTCGGGGTCATGTTCGCCAAGCCGGCTGAAAGGACGCGCAGGATCGGCAAGGTCGAATTCAGACGTCGACACACCAGGGTTCACCCGCAACCCGCGCACATGCCCTTTAGATTCATGCGAAAACTTGGCCAGCTGGCCAATTGAGTTGAAAATGATCTTGTCAGAACAAGCCAGCACCTGAGCGATTTCGTGATCCGCGTAGGCCACCGAATATGCATGGGTTTCGCCCGGAAATTTTTCACGCCCCAACCGCACTTCAAACAAGGAAGACGAGGTGGACCCGTCCATATATTCTGCCATGAAGTCAAAGACTGACCATGTGGCAAAGCATTTGAGCGCCAGCAGGCACTTAACGCCTGACACCTGACGCAGCATGGCGATCTTTTCTAGGTTCGTAAGCAGGCGAGACTTGTCGATAAGGTAATAGGGCGTTTGCACAGCAAAACCTTTCTGTTGTGCCGATACCATCGGCGTGGGCCACGCGCGCGGGCAGGATACTGCCCCACCCAATGAACTGATACGGTGGAGCACCTACATAACACGATCAAATTTGGAAAGGCCGCATCGCATGTGCCACTTTGTCAGCGCAAAATTAAAAGCGAAGCGACAAACCTACGTTTGATGTCGCCCTCATGGATGGCAGACAAGACCAACGTGCACCCATATTTCACGGAGGACGCGTCGTTATCTAGCGTGAGGTTCACACAGTCTGAATTTGCGGAAGTGTGTTGGCTGGGATGGTAGGATTCGAACCTACGGTACACTGTACCAAAAACAGTTGCCTTACCACTTGGCTACATCCCAACACGTGCCGTTAATTAGAGTCCTCGCGCGCGGTGTGCAAGACCCCATTTTCGCAAAAATAGCTCTATTCTTCGCTTGCCTCAACACTCAGCAGGTCACGGCGGGGCAATTCGGCGCG
Source organism: Sulfitobacter sp. KMM 9851 (assembly GCF_057178245.1). Taxonomy (NCBI): domain Bacteria; kingdom Pseudomonadati; phylum Pseudomonadota; class Alphaproteobacteria; order Rhodobacterales; family Roseobacteraceae; genus Sulfitobacter; species Sulfitobacter sp. KMM 9851. The sequence continues at coordinate 3,190,521 of NZ_CM169991.1, read as the reverse complement.
TTCTTGGTCCACGATCTGCTCTAACTCCTTGTCCGCCTTGGCGTCGACATCCTGAACCGGGGCTGGTTGTGGGGCCGAAGTCTCGTCTTCGGGCTCGATCCGGGGCTGAGCCGTGGGGGCGCTGACATCGCCCAGATGCAACAGCCGATAGGTTGGTGCAGGCGCGCTTAGCCCTGCCGCGTCAAAGGCGGCCAATGTCAGGCGGATCGCCTCACCGCGTGCCAGAACGATGCTGGTTTCATTCTGATCAATCCAGCCGGCCATATGCAACGTGATCCAATGGTCATCGACTGATTCGATCCAGGCCGCGGCGTTTGGCGTTTCCAGAACGAAGGGCAGGCTGTGCAGTGTCTCAAGCGCCAGATCGCGCGCTTGGGTCAGGTCAGCGTCGCTGGCCACCGAAAGCGCATAGACAAAGCGGCGTTCGGCGTTGCGCGAGTAGTTGATGATCCGGCTTTTGAAAACGGTGGCATTGGGAATGCGGATGTGATTCCCGTCGAAACTCAGCAAGATGGTGGCGCGGCTTGTCAGACGGATCACCTTGCCGATATCGCCCTCGATCTCGACTGTGTCATTAGGGCGAAACGGCTGGCGGATCGACAGCATGATGGACGCGATAAAGTTCTCCACCGTGTCGCGTACGGCGAAACCGATGGCGAGGCCGACAATCCCCGCCGCGCCCAGAATGCCAGATAGCAGCGCCGTGGCGCCGACGATATCAAGTGCGACCACCAACCCGCCGATCAGAAAGATCAACCGAATGAACTGTCGGTAGATATCGGCGATAAAGGCATTCGGCGCTAGTCGGTCCCACGGTCGGCGCATCCGTGCGAGGGCAAAGCCCGCCAATATGATGATCAAAAACACTCCCAGTGCCACCGCAGCCAGCGGCAGAAATGCAATAGTTTGCGCCATGCGGGTGCGGAACCGTTCGACAGCGGGGTTGAGCCTTTCGACCACATCAGTGGTTTCAAGCACCTTGTTCTCGATCGCCACGACCCCCTCGACGCGGCCCACCAGTTCGGAAAGCCGGGTGGCCGTGGTCATGTCCAATGTGGTGCCCCGCAGGGTGACAATGCCGGACGACACCGTGACCGTTACATTGTCGTAGCCGTCAAGTTCGCCAAGTATGTCACGGATACGGTTGGCGATGCCGGCATCGACATTGGCACTGTCGGTCACAGCGATGGTGCCGGTCGGCTGATCGCTGGTCTGGCTATAGGCAGAAATTGGCAGCAGCAAAAGGCACAGAGCAAGAGTGATAAATCGCATGGGCAAACCCGTTAAAACACAATCCCGTCACCCTAAGCAGCGCTAGCGCCCCTGACAATCCAGCAGAATCGCCCCGGCCCGACCGCCTGCCTCTACAGCCTCATGCGCTTGTGCGGCCTGATCGAGGGCAAAGACCTTCTCGACGGGGCAGTTCAGCGCGCCCTCTTCCAATGCGTGATGCAGTCGCGTGATGGCGCTGTCGCGCAGGCCTCCTGGCAGCAGGTAGATCAGGATGATGTCCAGGGTCACCGCTTTGAACAGCAGCGGATAGAACGGTAGGGTTGGGGTCATCTCGCGGGCGGAGCCATAAGCCGCGATGCGGCCATTGGGCGCGATAACCTGAGTGTCAGCCTGGATGTTTGCACCAAACTCGACTTCGACGATTGTATCAACCAACTTGCCATCATTGGCGTCCAGAATGCTTTGTGCAAGATCGGGGGCTTTGTAGTTCAGCACCACATCGGCACCCGCGGCAGTGACGCGGTCAAAGCTGTCCGGGCTGGACGTCGCGATCACCCGTGCGCCGCCCCATTTGGCCAGTTGCACCGCAAGGATACCGACGGTGCCCGCACCGCCCTGTATCAACACGGTTTCCCCTGCGACACCGCCGCTGCCAAAAACGGCGTGGCAGGCGGTGAGACCAGGGATGCCCAGCGATGCGCCGGTTTCAATTGACACACCCTTGGGCAAGGGCACGGCCTGATGAGCGGGCAGGGTGATGTGGCTTGCGGCGGTGCCAAAGGGGCGCTGCCATTGGCCGTTCCAGATCCACACCGGCTGGCCTATGCGGCTGGCATCTACGCCCGCGCCCACGGCCTCGATTTCGCCCGCGCCATCGCTGTGCGGAATGACCAAAGGAAAGGGTGGCTTGATCACACCGGGGCGGGTGCCGGCACGGGCTTTTACATCAGACGGGTTCACGCCGGAATAGGCCAAGCGCACGCGCACTTCGCCCGCCTTGGGGGCGGGGCTGTCCACCTCGGTAAGGTGCAGCACATCGCGGGCCGCGCCAAAGGAGGAGTATGTAATCGCTTGCATGGTCGGCCTCTCGCTGAGTTGGGTTTTCTCAGTCTGGCCCAAGGTGCCTGCAGGTGCAATCGGCCCGCCAATCATGGGCGGGCCGATATGAAGTTTCCAATGAAGCGGCGGTGTTGCTCAGGCCTCGGTGACTGCGATGCCGGTCAGCTTGGCGTTGGCAGCCTTCTCCATGTCGAGAATTTGGGTCAGCAACTCGTGGCCTTCCTCGTTCTTCAACTCCTTCGCCCACTGGCGAAGGGTGCCGTAACGGGCAATTTCGTAATGCTCAACGGCCTGCGCCGCACCGATCAGGGCAGCACCCAGGGCCTTGCCCGAGGCTTCCTCCATGATGCTTTCGCCTTCCTTGATCAGCCCCTCGATGGCGTCACATTTTTCGCCTTCGGGTTTTGCATCAATGGTGGCAAAGACTTTCTTGAGGATTTTGATTTGTTCCTTGGTGTCTTCCAAGTGGTCGTCAAATGCCTTTTTGAGTTCCTTGGTGGGGGCGGCCTTGGCCATCTTTGGCAACGCCTTGGTCAGTGCGTTTTCGGCATAGTAGATATCTTTGAGCGTATGGTGAAAGGCGTCTGCGAGGGTTTTCATCGGGGGCACTCCTGAGGTGATGTCATGACAGGCAAGGCGGCGTTTCTTCGCCGTGCACTGACAAACGCGACATCGGTGAAATGGTTCCTCGCCGGACCGTCTCTGGGGCCTTGTCTGGTGGTCTTTCGGCGGTCAGTCGCGCAATTCCTGCGCACCGATCCCCCAAAGCCGCGCTTTTGGCGCCCAGCCCTTGTACCCGCCAGAGCGGAGTTCACACCATTCCAATGTGCAGTCGCCCAGACGGGCAACCACGCCCAGTTCCAGCGCGGCGGAGACGGGGGCCTGTGGGTCGGGGCGCACATGCAGCGGCAGCATGTCTTGCTCGACCAGCACGGTGCGGGTGCCCGACAACAGCGAGTAATGCACCCAACCGCCCATGCCGTCGCGATCTTCGACGCGCCGCCAATGGCCGTGTTCAGCCGTGATGCGCAGAGGCATGTCGCGGCGCTTGAACACCCAGTCGATCCGGTGTGATAGGGACGGCCCGCGGCGCACGTTGCCTTCGGCAGCCTTCATGGACACGAAACGGGGAAGCGGCAGATTGGTAACCTGTCCAGTATCTTCGGCCGCAAAACCGGCGAAGGGGATCAGCATGGAAAACACCATGGCGATCATGGCGCATCGAAGAGTCTGGGTTTTCATGGTGCTGCCTGCACTGTCGGTCTGCGATGAATTATTGTTGCTCTTTTTACGGCGCGTGTTCTTGTGCCTCGTCGCCGCTTGGGACACCATGCCCTTGAAAAGGCCAAAGGCCAAGACCGGGGAGAGCAAGGATGTCAAAGAAGCGGCTGAGTGTTGTAGTCACGCGACGGTTGCCCGACGTGGTGGAAACCCGCCTGTCGGAACTGTTCGACGTGAGGTTGCGCGAAGACGACACCCCAATGACGCGCGAGGAATTGGGCGAAGCCATGAAACAGGCCGATGTGCTGGTGCCAACGATCACCGATGAGATCGATGCACCGCTCATCACACAGGCGGGTGAGCGGCTCAAGCTCATTGCAAACTATGGCGCGGGAGTTGACCACATCGACGTGGCCACGGCCCGCCAACGCGGTGTGTTGGTATCCAACACGCCGGGCGTGCTGACCGACGATACCGCAGACATGACCATGGCGCTGATTCTGGCTGTGACCCGCCGGATGCCCGAAGGTATGGCCGTGATGCAATCGGGCGACTGGCAGGGCTGGGCGCCAACCGCGCTGTTGGGTGGACGCGTCGGCGGACGACGCTTGGGTATCCTCGGGATGGGCCGGATCGGTCAAGCCGTGGCGCGCCGTGCACGGGCGTTCGGGATGCAGGTGCATTACCACAACCGCAAGCGCCTGCGCGATGAGGTCGAGACCGCGTTGGAGGCGACCTATTGGGAAAGCCTTGATCAGATGGTCAGTCGTATGGACGTGATCAGCATAAATTGCCCCCACACGCCCAGCACCTTTCATCTGATGAATGCGCGGCGGTTGGGTCTGGTGAAACCCGATGCGGTGATCGTGAATACGTCGCGTGGCGAAGTGATTGACGAAAATGCGCTGACCCGGATGCTGCGCGCCGGAGAGATCAAGGGGGCCGGGCTCGACGTTTATGAGCATGGGCGCGAGATCAACCCGCGCTTGCGTGAATTGCCCAACGTGGTGCTGTTGCCACATATGGGGTCGGCCACGCTGGAGGGGCGGATTGAGATGGGCGAGAAGGTCTTGATCAACATCAAGACCTTTGACGACGGCCACCGCCCGCCGGATCAGGTCGTCCCGTCGATGCTGTAGCGTCGGAGCGGATGCGCCGCGCGCCAGTTTGTTTTTAGAGTGAGGGGCTCTGTCCCTCACCCCCGAGTTTGTTCGGCAAGGTGAAAGGGAACAGCGATGCGTTATTTTTTCGGAGTTTTGGGATTTATTCTGGCTGGCGCGGCGTCGGCGCAGCAGGCTGCGGATGCGGTGGCACCAGAGGCGGCGGGCGTCGGCGGGTTTTCGGGGCTGTCAGCGGCAGCGACTGCCGCCTTGGAGGCAAAGGCACTGGGCAAGCCGGTGGTGGCAAAGAACTGGATGGTGGCTGCCGCCAACCCTCATGCGGTGCAAGCCGGGGCCGACGTCTTGGCGCGCGGTGGCACGGCGGCGGATGCGCTGGTGGCGGTACAGGCAGTGCTGGGGCTGGTCGAGCCGCAGTCCTCGGGTCTGGGCGGCGGTGCGTTTCTGGTTTGGTATGATGCCGCTACGGGCGAGATGACCACGCTGGACGGACGCGAGACAGCGCCTCTGGCGGCCACGCCGCGGTTGTTTCAGAATGAGAATGGTGAACCTCTGGGTTTCTTTGACGCGGTCGTTGGCGGACTGTCCGTTGGCACGCCCGGCACACCGGCCCTTATGGCCGAGGTACATCAGCGTTGGGGAAATCAGGATTGGGCCGATCTGCTGGCCCCGGCCAGGCAGATGGCTGACGCAGGTTTTGTCGTGTCGCCGCGTCTGGCGGGGCTGGTTGCGGATGACGTTGACCGCTTGGCATCCTCACCCGATACGGCCGCCTATTTCCTACCGGATGGTGTGCCGATCACGGCGGGTACGGTGTTGAAGAACCCGGCCTATGCCGAGACATTGCGGGCATTTGCCACTCAGGGCGCTGCGGCGTTCTATGGCGGTGACATCGGCGATCAGATTGTCGCGGCCGTGCGCGGGGCGACAACGCCCGGCGTTCTGTCTGACCTCGATCTGGCGATCTATCAGGTCAAGGAGCGTCCCGCGGTCTGCGCGCCCTACCGTGGCCACGCAGTTTGCGGCATGGGGCCACCATCGTCGGGGGCGGTGGCCGTGGGGCAGATACTGGGCCTGCTCGAAGGGTACGACCTGAGCGCGGGGCCGCAGGATGCGCAGGTGTTGCGGTTGATCGGTGATGCCTCGCGTTTGGCGTTTGCCGACCGGGGGCGATACCTTGCGGACAGTGATTTCGTGCCGGTGCCTGTCGCCGGGTTGCTTGACCCAGCCTATGTGGCGGACCGGGCCAAGGTGCTGCGCGGTGATGATGCGCTGCCCGAGGTTACCCACGGGGAACCCATCTTTGATCATGCGCTGAACTGGGCCGACGATCAGGCGATTGAGCTGCCGTCGACCTCGCACATCTCGATTGTGGACGGGATGGGCAATGTCGCCAGCATGACCACGACCATCGAAAACGGCTTTGGCAGCCGGGTGATGGCCGGGGGATTTTTACTGAACAATGAACTGACGGATTTTTCGTTCAAGAGTCATGTGGACGGCGTGCCGATTGCCAATCGGGTCGAGCCGGGCAAACGGCCGCGGTCGTCGATGGCCCCGACGATCGTAACAAAGGATGGCAAACCTGTGCTGGCGCTGGGCAGCCCCGGTGGCAGCCGGATCATCGGTTATGTCGCAGGGGCGATCGTGGCCCATGTCGATTGGGGGATGGACGTGCAGCAGGCTGTGGCAGCACCCCATGCCGTCAATCGCTTTGGCACCTTTGATCTGGAAGAGGGCACGGCGCGGGCCGAGATGGCCGATGCGCTGACCGCGATCGGATTTGAAACAGAAGTGCGGGCGCTGACGTCAGGCCTGCATATGATCGCAATTGGCGATGATCTGCGCGGCGGGGCGGACCCGCGCCGCGAAGGCATAGCAATGGGAGAATAACAGATGGCTCAGGCATTGGACCTGCCGCGCAACGCGGCGGGGATCGCGACGGTACTCGACGTGCTGCGGCAACAGTTTGGGGATCGGTTGCAAACCGGTCAGGCCATCCGTGCGCAACACGGCCACACGACCACCTGGATCACGAACCAGGCCCCAGACGCCGTGATCATGCCCAACTCGACCGAGGAGGTTTCGCAAATCGTCACGGTCTGTGCTGCACATAAGGTGCCAGTTATCGCCTTTGGCACCGGTACATCCCTTGAGGGCCACGTGAACGCGCCCGCGGGCGGCATCTGCATCGACCTGATGCAGATGGACCGCGTGATGGAGGTCAATGCCGGTGATCTGGATTGCCGTGTACAGCCGGGGGTCACGCGCGAGGCGTTGAATATCCATCTGCGCGATCAGGGTCTGTTTTTTCCGATTGATCCGGGGGCCAATGCGTCGATCGGAGGCATGACAGCGACACGGGCCAGCGGCACCAATGCGGTGCGCTATGGCACGATGAAGGACAACGTGCTGAGCGTCGAGGCGGTGATGGCGGATGGCCGGGTGATCCGCACCGCCAGCCGGGCGCGCAAATCCTCTGCGGGCTACGACCTGACGCGGCTGATGGTGGGGTCTGAGGGGACATTGGGTATCATCACCGAAGTCACGCTCAAGCTGCAGGGCATCCCCGAGGCAATTTCTTCGGCGAGCTGTTCCTTTCCCACGGTAGAGGCCGCCTGCCAGACAGTGATGGCGGTCATCCAATACGGCCTGCCGGTCGCGCGGATCGAACTGTTGGATGCCATGGTAGTCAAAGCCGTGAACGCCTATTCCAAGCTCAGCCTGCCGGAAACACCGCTGCTGCTGCTGGAATTCCACGGATCGGACGCGGGCGTGAATGAGCAGGCCGAGACCTTTGGCATGTTGGCCGAGGAATACGGCGGCAGCGGCTATGCCGCGACCACGACTGCCGAAGAGCGTAATAAACTATGGCAGGCGCGGCACGATGGCTATTGGGCCATGCTGGCGCTGCGGCCCGGGTGCAAAGCGGTGGCGACGGATGTCTGCGTGCCGATCTCGCGGCTGGCCGACGCTGTGGGGGCGGCACAGCAAAAGGCAGCGGAAATGAACCTGATCGCGCCTATCGTGGGCCATGCTGGCGATGGTAATTTCCACGCGTCGCTGTTGATTGATATGGAAGACGCAGATGAGGTCGCACGCGGCGAGGCGTTTGTCAGTTGGTTGAACCATCTTGCAATTTCGATGGACGGCACCTGTACCGGTGAACACGGCATCGGGCAGGGCAAGAAGCCCTATCTGGTCAAGGAACTGGGCGGCGCGGTCGAGGTTATGGCGGCGATCAAACAGGCGTTGGACCCTGACAACATCCTGAACCCGGGCAAGATATTGCCGGGCTGACTTGCGTTTGTCCCCTAGCCGTCGGTGGGGGAGGTCGGTTTTTTGCCATGTTGGGTCGGCTGTTGCGCGCGCTCTTTTGGGGCGGCGACTACAACAGGGGCAACATATCTGTCAGGGAATCGAGACATGAAAACGCAAGTCAAAGCATTGGTCGTGGGCGGTGGTGCTGTTGGCACGTCGATTGCCTATCATCTGGCCCGCGCCGGTTGGGATGATGTGATGCTGCTGGAGCGGGATGAGCTGACCTCAGGCTCCACATGGCACGCGGCGGGGTTGCTGCCCCTATTCAACATGTCCTTTGCGACGACCCACATCCATCAGTATTCCGTAGAGTTCTACAAGACGCTGGAGGCGGAAACCGGGCTGAACGCCGGGTTCGCCGTGGTGGGCAATTTGCGAATGGCGCAATGTGATGCGCGGATGGACGAATACAAGCTCTATGCCTCGACCGCCGAAACCTGCGGGGTGCCCTATGAATTCATGACCCCCGATGAGGTCAAAGCGAAATGGCCACTGATTGAGACATCTGACCTGAAAGGGGCGCTGTATCACCAGACTGACGGCTATATTAACCCCGCCGATGTGACGATGGCGATGGCCAAGGGCGCGCGTCAGCGCGGTGTGATGATCGAACGTAAGTGGCAGGCCGACGCGTTTCACTGGAACGGCACCCATTGGGAGGTGACGGCGACCAAGATGGTCGAGAAGGGCGGCAACCTCATCCCCTCTGACGAGCAGGTCGTGATTATTGCCGAACATGTTGTCACAGCCTCGGGCAACCATGCGCAGCGCACGGCGAAGATGCTGGGCATCAAAATGCCAGCGATCCCGGTGGAACACCAGTTTATCGTGATGGACCAAGACCCGGCACTGGTGAAATTCCGGGCCGAGGGACATGCCGAGCACCCTGTGATCCGCGATGCGGATGCACAAAGCTATGTGCGTGAGGAACGTGGCGGCTGGATATTGGGTGTTTACGAAAAAAATGCGCCCGCTCGGTTTGAATATGGCGTGCCCGACAGCTTCCGCGCTGATCTGTTCCAATTGGATCTTGAGCGTATCGAAGACCAATACGCCGCGATGATCCACCGCATTCCGTCATGTGAAGACAGTGGGCTGAAGGACGATTTCAACGGTCCGATCTGTTATACCCCCGATGGTAACCCGTTGGTTGGCCCGGCCCCCGGACTGCGCAATATGTGGTTGGCTGAAGGCTTCAGCTTTGGCATCACTGCGGCGGGCGGCACCGGGTATTATCTTGCGCAGATGATGGTGGAAGGCGAGGCCGAGATTGACATGGCGTCGCTTGACCCCAAACGCTACGGCAACTGGATGACCACCGAATTTGCCGCGCGCAAAAACGAGGAGTGTTACGACCACGTCTACATTCTGCACCACCCAGATGAAGAGCGCCCGGCCTGCCGTCCTTTGCGCACTTCACCCGCCTATGACCGCCAGGCGGCCCGTGGCGCGCAGTTCGGCTTTGTAAACGGCTGGGAGCGGCCGAACTATTTTGCCCCGATGGGGTTCAACGATCACGACAGCCGCAGTTTTCGTCGTGGCGGATGGTGGCAATACGCAGTGGAAGAGGCCAAGGCGGTGCGTGAGGGTGTCGGCTTGATCGACGCGACGGCCTTTACCAAGCACGTGGTCAAGGGCCCCGGTGCGACAGCTTTTCTTGACTGGTTTACGTGCAACAAACTGCCATCGGTCGGCCGTATCAACCTGACCTATGCGCTGACATCGCACGGCACGACACGCACGGAATATACGATCGTGCGGACCGGCCAGGATGCCTATTACCTAGTCTCCGCCGGGGCCTGGACCGCGTACGACAGCGATTACCTGCGTAAGGCAATCGAAGATAAAGCGCCCGAATTCGGCTATATCGAATGTCATGACGTGACCACCCAATGGGGTGTCTTTGCCATCGCCGGGCCTAAATCGCGGGACGTGTTGAAAGAGATCATCAAAGACGCGGACCCCGAAACGGCGCTGAGCAACAAACGTTTTCCCTGGCTGACAATGCGCAGCATCGAATTGGGCATGTGTCCGGTTCAGGCGATCCGTGTGGCCTATACAGGCGAGTTGGGCTGGGAATTGCATCACCCGATCGAGATGCAGAATTACCTGTTCGACCAGCTGGAAAAGGCCGGTGAAAAGCACGGGATGAAGCTGGTCGGCGCGCGGGCGCAGAACTGGCTCCGTCAGGAAAAATCCTACCGTGCCTTCGGCAATGAACTGGGCCGTGACGCCACACCGCTAGAGGCCGACCTGCCGCGATTTGTGGACCTTTCCAAGGACTTCTACGGCAAGGAGGCGATGCAGGCGCATGGCATCCGAACCAAATGTGTAACGGTCCTGATCGACGGGCCAGAGGACGCCGATCCGTGGGGCCGCGAAGTGCTGTATCATGCGGATGGGCGCACCGGGCGGTTGACCTCGGGCGGGTATTCGGTGGCCTTTGGCAAGAGCATCGGCATCGGGTACGTCAAACAGGAACACGCCGAAGTGGGTACCAAGTTGCAGGTCAAGATCATGGACCAACTGTGGGACGCGACGATTGTCGAAGACAGCCCTTATGATCCGAAAAACACCACCATCCGCGTGGATGGGTGAACGCCTGCGGGGCCGGAATTTTTTGAAAATTCCGGCCCGATTTCTTTAAAAGAAATCGTTACCGCGCGCGGGCCGCAACCCAGGCCTGCCAGTCGGCGCGGCTTCCGGAAAAGGCGTTCAGGTCGACATCTCCGGCGATGCCGGGCACGGTGCCGGTAGCGCTGTACTGCCAGAAACGCCAGCTCTGACCCGGATAGGCCTCGGCGGGCGTCTTGGCCGTTGTACGAAGCCAGAAATCATAACCTTTAAAATTGCTTAGCCCGTTCTGGCGATAAAATTCGGGCGTGGTGTAGATGATCGGGCGTTGGCCGTAGTGGGCTTCAACCACCGCCAGCCAGCGGCGCATCTGGTCACGCACCTCGTTGCCTGGCGGACGAATGTGGGCGCAGGTCGGCGAGAAGGGGTTCCACTCCATATCCAGCACCGGCGGCAGCATGTTGCCGCGCGGCACGTTGCGGATAAACCAGCGCGCCTGATCCTCGGGCGAGGTGCAAAAATAATAGAAATGGTAGGCGCCGCGCGCGACCCCAGCATTGCCCGCACCCCGCCAGTGCGTGTTGAATTCAGAGTCCAGCAGATCACCGCCTTCGGTGGCTTTGATAAAGGCAAAATTCACGCCGTTGCGTCGCGCGGTCTGCCAATCGACGCTTTTCTGAAAGCGGGCGGCGTCGATTCCATGGACGGCAAAGCGGTTCGGGCTTTGGCCGGTAAATGCCACCGGATCACGATCGCCGAAATTGGCCGAAAACAGAACACCCGGTTCGGCAGGCGGTACGGCACTGCGGGGGGCGCCGCAGGCGGCAAGGGCAAAAAGCGACAGGAAAACAAGGCGTTTAGCTAATTTCATTCGGTTGGTTTTCCTGCGATGAAGGCGAGGTTATTGGCGGGCATCTCTGCCACGTCGATGGGGCTGAGCCCAGCATCGCTGAGCCAACGCGCCATGTCGAGATCATCCTTGTAGCCGATGGCCGGATCGGCGGCGCGCAGCTCGGCGTCGAATTTCTCGTCGCCTGGCGAGGTCAGCACTCCGCCGCGTTTGAATGGGCCATAAAGGATCAGCGTGCCCCCGTCAGCGAGCGCGATTGCGGCTTCGGTGATCAGGGTCCGAACAGCGTCTGTGGCAATGAGATGCAGCAGGTTTGAAAGGATAATGAAATCAAACGGTTGATGTTGCGCAGCCCATCCTCGCTGCGTGGCATCCAGCGCGATGGCAGGGTCGACGTTGGGCAGGTCCGCGTCGCCAATATGGGCATTGATGCTGGCACGGCGGGTGACGTCGATCTCGCTGGGATGCCAGTGCACGCCGGGCAGGCGCGTGGCGTAGGCGACCACGTGTTGCCCAGTCCCGCTCGCAATCTCCAAAGCGCGTCCATGTGTCGGGGCATGAGCGGCAACCAGATCACTAAGCGGGGCGAGGTTACGCGCGGCCGAGGGTGCGATAAGCCGGTCGCCGGTTGCTGGTTCGGCGATGCTGGCGCTGGGCGGAAGGCGGCCCGTCATGTCTGTTCTTCCAGCCGGTCCGTCGCGGGGGGAGGTGTGGGTGAAAGTGCCGATATCGCTTGGTAAACTTCTGGCGTCATCGTGTAGTCGAGCGCCGCGAGAGAGGGCGCGAGTTGATCGGTCGAGCGCGCCGAGATGATCGGGCTGGGGCCGGTGGGGTGCGCGGCCGCCCAAGCGACCGCGAGCGTAGCCGCGCTGGTGCCCAGATCGGCCGCCATCGCGGCAAGCCCAGAGGCAGCCTGGTGCATGGCGTCTTGGCCATAGCGCGCGGCGTATCTGGCATCTTCGGTCAGTCGCCCGCCACCGCCGCCTGCGTATTTGCCCGTCAGAAGGCCACCACCGAGGGGGGAATAGGGTGCTGCGAGGATGCCCAGATCGTCTGCCATGGGCAGGATTTCCACCTCGGCCTGGCGTTTGACCAGATTGTACATCGGCTGGATCACTGCAATGCCCAGCCCGTGTTCGGCGGCCACATGTGCGGCCTTGACCACCTGCCATGCGGCAAAGTTCGACAGGCCGATGTGGCGGATGTGACTGCGGGCCTTGAGTTCGGCAAAGGCTTGGAAGCTGACGGATAGTTCTGTGTCGGGGTCAAAACGGTGCAGATAGAGGACATCGAGCGTATCGAGCTGCATCCGCTGGCGTGATGTCTCGGCGGAGGACAGGATATTTTCCCGCGTGGCCCCGCCGGTATAGGCCGCCTTTGTCGCGATGATCAGATCGTCGCGGCGGTCTTGTACAAAGCCGCCCAGCAACGTCTCCGACGCGCCATCGGTATAGACGTGAGCCGTGTCGAAATGGGTGATGCCCGCTCCGATACAGGCATCAAACATTGCCCTCGAGGCGGCGGCATCGGCGCGGCCGCCGAATTGCATGGTGCCAAAGGCGAGGCGGCTTGCGGGGGTGCCGTTGGGGCTGGTGAGGGTGTTTTTCATACGTTGAGTGTTGGCACGGGCGCGGCGGCCGTGCAACGGGGAAGCCCGGTGCAGCGCCAGATCGGCGGATGCAGGAGGCAAGGTGTTATTTGTCGGGGGCGAGGCCCGGCGCCTGCGACTTGCTCCGGGCGGACGGAACTCAACCCTTTTCAGGCTCGCCCTTTTCTGTGGCGCGTTGATAGGCGGGACGGTTCTGGATCATGTCGACGAACCCCGCCAGCGCTGGATAATCCGCCGCGCGGCCCTGACGCATGGCGATCTCCGCTGGAAAGCTGAGCATGATATCGGCAGCGCTGAGGCTGTCTTGTACGAAATGCCCGGAAGGGCGCACGAGACTGTTCATGTAGCTATAGTGGTTGTCCAACTCAGAGGTGATACGCGGCTGCAGCGGGGCGCCGGCGTCGCCCAAGCGCGAGACGTAGAGGTTCATCAGTATCGGCGTCATGGCCGAGCCTTCGGCAAAATGCATCAGTTCAAGGTGGCGCAGGTAGGCAGGGGTGTCACGCTCGGGGATCATTTCCGGGGCGAACCGCGCGCAGAGCACTTCGACGATAGCGGCACTTTCAGCGATCAACTGCCCGTCGATTTCGATCATCGGGGATTTGCCCAAAGGATGAACAAGCTTGAGTTCGGGTGGCGCGAGATTGGTCGTGGCGTCGCGGATGTATTGCGAGATCGTATAGGGCTGTTCCAGCTCTTCGAGAAGCCAAAGGATCCGGTGCGAGCGCGACCGGTTGAGGTGGTGGACAGTGATCATAAAGGGTGCCCTTCAAACAGCGTTGAAGGACAGTGTAGCGCGGGCGTCGCGCGCTACAAGCCGCTTTGCCCCGGCGGGGTCAGTCGCGGAAATAGATCGCCTCTTCGACGATGCCCGTTTGGGGGTAGCGGCCATTGTTGCGCACCTCGCGCAGCACCCCGCCCCATGGATCAAGATACACGATACGCCCATCGCGCCGTTTGGCAGCCGCGACGATAAAGTGGCCGCCGCGCCGAGGTTGGCCTTTGCCCTGCGGGTACCAGCCAACAAGGATTATGGCAGGCCGCGTGGGCGTAAGCCAGTCACCAAGTATTGAACGCGCGCTCATGTGGCGGACGTTAAAGCCCTCTTGGCGCAGCATGTCGGCCACCTGACGGGCATAAACCCCGGTCGAAGCAAAGGTATTGGCCATCGAACTTTGATTGGCGTCGTATGACCCTGGGTCAAGCGACATTGGTGCACCGGGCGGGGGTGGCCCCCCTTCGGGTGACATACCGGCGATCGCTTGATTGTACATGCGATTGGCGAGGTCCCATTCGCTTTCGTCTATGGACATCTGCCGCGCAATGCCGCGCGCCATCCAGATTGACGCAACGGCGCAGGAATTGGCCTGTCGCTGTGCCCAAAGTTGATAAGTATTGCCTGCACTGTCGGTCGCGAGCGATACGGTCATGGCAGTAAACCTCCATGGGGGCAGGGGCCAACCTGAAATGAAAAGGCCGCTGCGGATGCATAAAAAAGCTTTGTCACGCCCAAAAAAACGGCGTGGTAACAGGAAAGGGGAATCCCTCGTATGATAAGACAAATTTTAATTGACGCAAGGTAAGGTGATCCTGACCCCGGTTGAGCGGCCAGTGTACCCGGCGCAGGGCGGTGACATGGCGCAAAAAGAAAGGGCGCGCAGTTGTCTGCACGCCCTTCCAAGATCTTAGGAAATTGCCGGATTACTTCGGGATCGTGCCTTCGATGCCTTCGACATAGAAGTTCATGCCGGCCAATGTGCCGTCATCGGCAGTCTTGCCGTCGGCCAGCCAGTCAGAGCCGTCCTGTTTCTTAATGGGGCCGGTGAAGGGGTGGTATTCGCCCGATGCGATCTTGTCCTTCAGCGCGAGCGCTTCGGCTTTGACCTCGGCGGGAACGGCGTCGGTAATCTCACCAATGCCGACCATGCCAGCGCCAATGCCATCCCATGTGTCTGTGCTTTCCCATGTACCATCCATCACCGCCTTGGTGCGTGCGATGTAATAGGGCGCCCAGTTGTCAATGATCGAGGACACGCGCGGCGATGGCCCGTATTGTGCCATATCCGACGCCTGACCAAACGTGATCACGTTACCTGCTTCTTGCGCTGCGGCCTGCGGCGCGGTCGAATCTGTGTGCTGCAGAACGACGTCGGCACCCTGTTCGATCAGAACCTTGGCGGCGTCTGCTTCTTTTGCCGGATCAAACCAAGTGTAGGCCCAGACGATTTTGAACTGCACGTCGGGGTTGACCTTTTTGGCGTGGATATAGGCGGAGTTGATGCCCCGGATCACTTCGGGAATTGGGAAGGACCCGATGTAACCCACGATGTTGGATTTGGTCATCGACCCGGCAATGTGACCCTGAATGGCGCGGCCTTCGTAGAAGCGGGCGGAGTAGGTGGACACGTTATCGGCACGTTTGTAGCCGGTGGCATGTTCAAATTTCACATCCGGGAATTTGGCGGCGACGTTGATTGTCGGGTCCATGTAGCCGAACGATGTCGTGAAAATCAGATCGGCGCCGTCGAGGGCCATCTGTGTCATCACCCGCTCGGAATCCGGGCCTTCGGCGACGTTTTCGACGAATACGGTTTCAACCGCGTCGCCAAATTCTTTTTCGACGGCCAGACGGCCTTCGTTATGTTCATAGGTCCAGCCGCCATCGCCCACAGGGCCAACAAATACAAAACCGACTTTGGTCTTGTCCTGTGCCATCGCGCCTGTCGCGATGCCAAGCGCCACAGCGGCGCTGGTCAGAAGTGCAGATAATTTCATGTGGTTTTCCCTGTTGTTATCACCCCCCGCTTGCCGGGTGGGTTGATCGTGATGCCCCTAACTCGAGGCGTGGAACGTGCGGCCCAATGCGGCCGGTGCGGCACTCTTATCCGCAGAAAGGATCACCAGCACAAGGATGGTGATGAGGTAGGGCGACATTGCCAGATACTCCACCGGGATGGCAACGCCTGCGCCCTGTAGATTAAGCTGCAATTGGGTGATGCCGCCGAAAAGATAGGCCCCCAGGATCAGCCGCCATGGCTTCCAACTGGCAAAGACCACCAGCGCGAGGGCGATCCAGCCGATGCCGGCGGTCATGCCTTCGGTCCATTGCGGCACACGGATCAGGCTGATGTAGGCGCCGCCCAGCCCCGCGCAGGCCCCGCCGAACAGGATTGCGGCGGTGCGGATGCGTTTGACCTTGTACCCCAGCGCATGGGCGGCATCGTGGCTTTCGCCCACCGCGCGCAGGATCAGCCCGGCGCGGGTGAATTTCAGGACCGCCCAGACGGCAGCCACAAGGACAATGCCGAAGTACAAGATGATATCATGGGTAAACAGGATTGGCCCGATCACCGGAATATCGGCCAGCGGACCAAAGTCGATATCGCCGAGCCGTGGTGGTTTGATCCCGACATAGCTTTGCCCCAGCAGGGCTGACAAGCCCAGCCCAAAGAGCGTGAGAGCAAGACCAGAGGCGACCTGATTGGCCAGCGCGATCTGCGTGAGAAAGGCAAATAGCAATGACAGCGCCGCGCCTCCCACTGCTGCTGCGGCAAAGCCCATGATCGGTGACCCGGTTTCCACCGCGACGGCAAAGCCGCAGATCGCGCCGGTGATCATCATACCCTCAACGCCGAGGTTCAACACGCCCGATTTCTCGGCGACCAATTCACCGATAGCGGCAAAGATCAGAGGTGTCGCGGCGACGAGGAAGCCTGCGACAAACAGAACGGGGTTGATTGCGGAAGAATCCATCATGCAGCCTCCGCCGCGCCAAAGCGCAGCCGGTAATTGGTGAGAACATCAAGGGCGAGTAGGAAAAACAATAACATCCCCTGAAACACCTGGATGGCGGCGGCAGGCAGGCCAAGGCTGGACTGCGCGATATCACCGCCAATATAGGTGAGCGCCATCAGCCCCCCCGCCAGCAGGATGCCGATGGGGTGCAAGCGGCCCAGAAAGGCCACGATGATCGCGGTAAAGCCATAGCCCACGTTGAAATCAATGGTGATCTGCCCGGCGGGGCCTGCGACCTCGAACATACCCGCAAGGCCCGCCAGCAGCCCCGACATACCCATGCAGAACAGCACAAGCCGCACCGGGTTTACACCGGAAAAACGCGCGGCGCGGGGCGCTTCGCCTGTCACACGAATGGCAAAGCCAAGACGGTGTTTGGTCAGCAGCACATAGGCAAAGATCACCGCGATCAGCGCGGCAACCACGCCCCAGTGCATCCCCGATCCGGCAAAGATTTCGGCGTTATGGGCGGGGGCGTATTGTTGCAGGTTGCGCGAACCCGGAAAACCATAGCCTTCGGGGTTTTTCATCAATCCCAAGGCCATGGAGGATAGGAATTGTTCGGCTACATAGACCAGCATCAGGGAAACCAAAATTTCATTGGTGCCAAAGCGCACCTTTAAAAACGCGGGGATCATCGCCCAAAGCCAGCCGCCAAAGGCCCCGCCCAGCACCATCAGTGGGAAGATATACCAGCCCTCTGCCGGGTAAAACGCCAGTCCAACACCCGCGCCGAATATCGCGCCCATGATGTACTGGCCCTCGGCGCCGATGTTCCAGATTCCGGCCTTGAACCCCAGCGACAGACCGATGGCGATTAGCACCAATGGCGCGCCTTTGATCAACAATTGAGGGCGGTAGTAAAACGCGTTTTTGCCAAACAATGGGTCCCAGAAAATTGTCTGAAGCGCCACCAACGGGTCTTTGCCCAACACGGCAAACAGCAAGCCGCCAAAAAGCATCGTTGCCAAAACCGCCATCAGCGGGGTGGCCAGCGACAGCGTTCGGCTGGGCTGCGGGCGTTTTTCAAGGCGGATCACGCGCTGCCCTCCAGGTTCACTGTGCCACATAAACCCAAGCGCAACGGATCACACATGCGCCACCTCCATGCCATGCGCGCCGCCCATCATCAGGCCGATCTCATCTACCGTCAGTCCCTGCGCAGGGCGGGGGGCAGATAGGCGGCCTTCGTTCAGGGCGGCAAAATTATCGGAAATCTCCATCAGCTCATCCAGATCCTGGCTGATCACGATCACCGCCGTGCCGCCTGTGGCCAAATCCAGCAGCGCCTGCCGGATCGCAGCGGCGGCAGAGGCATCAACACCCCAAGTCGGCTGGTTCACCACCAGTAGGTCGGGGCGTTGCAACACCTCGCGGCCAATAACAAATTTTTGTAGGTTGCCGCCCGACAGTGACCGTGCGGCATTGCCGGGTCCGGGGGTGCGCACATCAAAAGTTTCGATGATCTTTTGGGCAAAGACCCGCGCCGCGCGCCAGTCAAGCATCCCGCCCCGGTCCAGCCCTTCGCGTGCTGCACCGGTCAGCATGGCGTTTTCGGTCAGTGACATGTCAGGCACGGCCGCATGGCCCAGCCGTTCTTCGGGGGCGGTCAGTATCCCCATTGCGCGCCGGGGGGTGGGGCCGAGCAGGCCAATATCGCGGTTTTGAAAATGGATCATTCCCGGCGCACTGCGCATTTCACCTGATAGCGCGCCGAGCAATTCATCCTGCCCGTTGCCCGCCACACCGCCAATACCCAGCACCTCGCCGCGCCGCACCTGCACCGAAATATCACGCAGCGGCATCCCAAAGGCACTGGGGGATTTTGCAGACAGACCGCGCAATTCCAGAACAACGTCACCCGGTGCTTTGCCCGCCCGCGTCGGGGTTTGCAGCACGCTGCCCACCATCATTTCGGCCATGTCGCGCGCCGATGTTTCCGACGGGGTGCAATGGCCCACCACCTTGCCCAGACGCAGGATTGTGGCGCTGTCGCACAGGCTGCGAATTTCTTCGAGCTTGTGTGAGATATAAAGGATCGCGGTACCTTCGGCGGAAAGCTTGCGTAGGGTTTTGAACAGTATTTCAACTTCTTGCGGCGTAAGTACCGAGGTGGGTTCGTCCATAATCAGAAGCTTGGGATCTTGCAGCAGGCAGCGGATGATCTCGACGCGCTGACGTTCACCCGCCGACAGATCACCGACAATCCGATCCGGCGATAGCGGTAGCCCGTAGGTGTCGGACACATCGCGGATTTGCTGGCTGAGCGCGCGCATCTTGGGTGGGTTTTCCATGCCAAGTGCGATGTTCTCGGCCACGCTGAGTGCGTCGAACAGCGAAAAATGCTGAAACACCATACCGACACCAGCCGTGCGTGCGGCATGTGGATCAGCCGGGGAAAAGGAATGCCCGTGCATCTTCATCTGGCCCGCGTCGGGTTTGACTAACCCGTAGATCATTTTGACCAACGTCGATTTGCCCGCGCCGTTTTCCCCAAGCAGTGCGTGGACCTCGCCGGGCGCGATGCTGAGAGACACGTCATCATTTGCAACAACGCCCGGATAGGCTTTCGTCAGCCCCTTGAGGTCGAGAAGCAGCTCGGTCATGCGGATACCTTTGGCTGGATATGGGCCATGAGGGCGGTCAGTGTGCCATGGGCGATTTGGGCGGGCATTTTGCCCATACTTTTGTCGCCAATAGGGCAGATGATCGGCGAGGGGTCCAGCCCCATCGCCGTTAAACGCTTGGAAAATCGGGCCCATTTTGTGTCAGACCCGATAAGGCCGATACTGGCGGCCCCAATTCTCAACAAGGCGGCGCAGAGCGCCAGATCAATGTCGTGGGAATAGGTAAAGATCAGATGGTGCGCCTGCGCGGGCGCATGGGCGGCAAGGCGCGGCATGTCGGCGGTCGGGGTCACAGTGACATGCGCTGGCACTTTGTCTGGAAAGCGGTCGGGGGCGCTGTCGACCCATGTGATGTCAAATGCGCAGGGCGGGCAGGCGGCCACCACCGCGCGTCCCACATGGCCCGCGCCCCAAAGCCATAGCGGCGTGTTTATGTCGCCGCACATCTCAAGCGGCAAGGGCGTCGCGGTGTCGAGGGGGCGAGGCTGGTCGGTGTAATGCAAGGTCACCGATCCGCCGCAGCACTGACCCAGACCGGGGCCAAGCGGGATGGTCCGGGTGTCATCGGTGCGGCCCGCGGCCAGCAGATGTCGGGCATGAGCGATGGCCAAGTGTTCCAATGCGCCGCCTCCGATGGTGCCTTCTGTGCCGAGTACCGTAACCTTCATCGCGGTGCCTGCGTCGCGCGGGGCCGATCCTCGGGTTGCGGTTATCTCGACATAGAGCGCTGTCATTTTTGCGCCCGCCCAATCGCAGCCAAAACAGATTGCGCAGTAGCGGGGGCTTGCAAATCGCCGTAGCGCGGACCGCATGCTGATACCGCATCGCTGAGCGCCATAAAGGCGGATATGCCGTGCATCAGGGGCGGTTCGCCCACGGCCTTTGAGCGGTAGACGGTATCGACCGGACTCGGCTGATCCCACAGGGCGACGTTGAACACTGGGGGGCGGTCGGAACAGGCAGGGATTTTATAGGTCGAGGGCGCATGAGTGCGCAGGGTGCCGCGATCGTCCCAGATCAGTTCTTCGGTGGTGAGCCAGCCTGCGCCCTGCACGTATCCGCCTTCGACTTGCCCGATGTCGAGCGCGGGGTTCAGCGACGCGCCGGCGTCGTGCAGGATATCGGTTCGAAGGATGCGGTTTTCGCCAGTCAGGGTGTCAATGACAACTTCGGTACAGGCAGCGCCGTAGGCGAAGTAGTAGAACGGGCGGCCCCTGCCTGTGATCCGATCCCATTCGATGTCGGGGGTTTTATAGAACCCGGTTGCCGACAGGCTGACGCGGTTTTCATAGGCCGATGCGGCGGCGGCGGCAAAGGTGATTTCTTCGGCCCCGATCTGGACCATGCCACTTGCAAAACGCACCTTGTCGGGCGTGGTTTGATAGCGTTCGGCCAGATGGTCCGCCATACGGTCGCGGATCGTGTCGCAGGCGACTTGCGCGGCCATGCCATTGAGGTCGGAGCCAGAAGAGGCGGCGGTGGCGGAGGTATTGGGCACTTTGGCGGTGTCGGTGGCGGTGACTTTCACCACGTCGGGCGAGACACCAAAGCGCGCGGCGGCGACTTGGGCTACCTTTTGAAACAGCCCTTGGCCCATTTCCGTACCGCCGTGGTTCAGGTGGATGGAACCATCCTGATAGACATGCACCAACGCGCCCGCCTGATTGAGGTGAGTGAGCGTGAAGGAGATACCGAACTTCACCGGGGTCAGTGCGATGCCACGCTTCAGCAGCGGGTTCCGTGTGTTCCATTCCGCGATGGCGGCGCGGCGTTTGGTGTAATCGGCGGTTTGTGCCAGCCGGTCTGTCAGCGCGTTGATGATGCAGTCTGTCACCGGCTGGTGATAGGGGGTGGTCTGCGCGTCGGTCTGCGGCATTATCGGGGCATTACCGCCGTGCGGCATCACCGGGGCATTGCCGTCGTGCGCAGGTGGCGTGCCGCGCGATGCCAGGTCGGCCTCTGTCGCGGGGGGTGTTCTGTTGTCGATAGCGGTGCCAGTGTCGCTGACCTGCGCTGCCGGGCCAGTGCTATCGGCGTAGTAGTTCGCCTGGCGCACCGCCAGCGGGTCGCAGCCAATGTGGTGGGCGATGTGATCCATCACACGCTCGATCCCGACAATCCCCTGCGGCCCGCCAAATCCACGAAAGGCGGTGGCGCTGGTGGTATTGGTGCGCAGACGGTGCGAAGTGATGCGAATATCTGTCAGGTGATAGGCGTTGTCAGCGTGCAGCATCGCACGGTCCGCCACTGGCAGGCTAAGGTCCATCGACCAGCCGCAGCGGGCATATTGGATGAAATCAAGCGCGGTAATGTGCCCGCTTGCGTCGAAACCTACGTCATAGGAAATGCGAAAATCATGGCGTTTGCCGGTCACGATCA
Source organism: Sulfitobacter sp. KMM 9851 (assembly GCF_057178245.1). Taxonomy (NCBI): domain Bacteria; kingdom Pseudomonadati; phylum Pseudomonadota; class Alphaproteobacteria; order Rhodobacterales; family Roseobacteraceae; genus Sulfitobacter; species Sulfitobacter sp. KMM 9851. Next base: position 3,168,735 of record NZ_CM169991.1, on the reverse strand, counting down.
TGTCGTCGTCGCGGTCATAGCGCATTTTGCAGGGTTTGCCGGTTAGCCCGGCGGCCACGGCGCAGGCGATGGCCAGCGCGTTGCCTTGGCTTTCCTTGCCGCCAAAGCCGCCGCCCATGCGCCGGGTTTCGACGCGCACGGCGTGCATCGGGCGGCCAATGGCATGTGCGACCTTGTGTTGAATTTCGGTCGGGTGTTGGGTCGAGGAATGCACCAGCATATCGCCGTTGTCCTGCGGCAGGGCGAGCGCGGCTTGGCCTTCGAGATAGAAATGTTCCTGACCGCCGATGTCGATCTGACCTGACAGGCGTTTTGGCGCGTTTTTAAGGGCGCTGGGCGCGTCGCCCTTTTGATAGATGCGCGGGCCATCCTCGAAACGGCTGCCCGCGGCAAGGGCGGCGTCAATGGTGAGGATCGGATCGGTGGCTGCGATCTGCGCCTTGCCCAGATGCGCCGCGCGGCGGGCGGCAAGGTGGCTGGTGGCGATCACCAGAAACAGCGGTTGGCCTGCAAAATGTACGGTATCGGTGGCCAGCAGAGGTTCGTCATGGTTGGACGGCGAGGTGTCGCAGTCGTTGGGCAGATCAGCAGCTGTCAGGACATGCAGCACACCCGGCGCAGCGCGCACGGCGTCGAGGTCAAGCGCCATGAGCGTGCCAGCCGCCACGGTGCTAAGGCCGAATGCCAGATGCAGCGTGTCGCGGGGTGTGGGAATGTCATCGACGTAACGCGCGGCACCGGTGACATGCAGGGCAGCGGCGTCATGGGGCAGGGGGTGCGTGACGCTCATGCCGTGACCTCGTGCAGATTGGTGGCGCTGCCGTTTGCGTCGTGGAAATAGCGCAGCAGCATGTTTTGCGCGCTTTGCATGCGGTATTCAGCAGAGGCGCGCATGTCGCTGAGGGGTTGGAAATCATGCGTCATGGCGGCCATGGCGGCGCGGATTGTGCTGACGGTCCACGGCTGGCCTGTCATCGCGGCCTCGGATGCTGCGGCGCGTTTTGGGGTGCCGGCCATACCGCCAAAGGCGATGCGGGCGGCGGTGATGGTCTTGCCATCCCCGGTGATGGAGATACAGCCGCAGACCGCAGAGATGTCCTGGTCAAATCGCTTGGACAGTTTGTAGCAGCGCAGTGTATCGCGTTGTTTTGGCACGCTGATCGCTTCGACAAATTCGCCCGCTGCGCGGTCTTGTTTGCCGTAGTCGATAAAGAAATCCTCAAGCGCGATGGTACGGCGGGTATCGCCCCGGCGCAGGTGGAGTGATGCATTGAGGGCGATCAGTGCAGGTGGGCCGTCGCCAATGGGCGAGCCATTGGCGATATTCCCGCCGATGGTCGCGGCGTTGCGCACTTGGGTTGAACCATAGCGGCGCAGCATCGCACCAAGGCTGGGGTGATGCGGGGCAAGGGCTGCTTCCACATCCGTCAACGTTGTCATGGCACCGATGCGAAACCCACTGTCTGTTTCGGTTATGCCGCGCAGGTCGCTGCATTGATTGAGAAAGGCCACTGTGCCGAGATCGCGAAAACCTTTTGTGACCCAGAGACCCACATCCGTCGCCCCGGCCACGAGGGTGGCGTCTGGGTGATCGAGATACCATGCCGCGAGGGTATCGCTATTGTCAGGTTGGATATGTGCAGGCCCGCGGACAGGCGTTTTAGGTGGCCGGGGCGCAGGGATATCCTTAACCAAAACCTGAGAGAGGTTTTTCAAATGGTCAGGGACGGGTTTGCCCGCAGCAGCATCGGCGGCGCGGATGATGGGTGCGTAGCCGGTGCAGCGGCATAGATTACCCGCCAGTTGCACGTCGTGATCGGTAGCACCGTTCAAGTGTGCCGTAGCCATCGAAATAACAAAGCCGGGGGTGCAAAAGCCACATTGACTGCCGTGGTGGTCAATCATCGTCTGCTGCACAGGGTGCAGCGTACCATCCGGGGCGCGCAGCCCTTCAACGGTGGTGACGGATTTGCCGTTGATCTGAGGCAGAAACAGAATGCAGCCGTTTAGGGCGCGCGAACCTGTTTCATCGGTGATCATAACCGAACAAGCGCCGCAGTCGCCTTCGTTGCAACCCTCCTTGGTGCCTGTGAGGCCGCGCTCTTCGCGCAGCCAATCTAGCACGGTGGTGGTGGGCGAAATGTCGGAGAGCGACACGACTTCTCCGTTGAGAAGAAAAGTGATGTCCATGGTTTCAAACCCGCCGCGGTACAATATGGCCCTTTAATGCGCGGGGTTCGATGCGGCGTAGAACCGGGCGCGAGCTTGGTAGAGGTCAGGCTAGCGGGGCGGGGGGCGGCTTGGCAAGGAAAAAGCGTTTGGGGACTGCCCGACTTTAGATCACGCAGCGGGCGGCGGGCCATTGGCTTCCTATTCCGGTGATCGACCGACCTGTGCGACCTGACGGGATTCCGACGCTGGCGTAGCCCCGGCGGCTGGCCTAAGTTGGCGACATGAAAAATGACCCCCGATTCATTCACCTGCGCAGCCATTCCGAATATTCCCTTTTGGAAGGCGCGCTGCGGCTGAAAAAGCTGCCAGATATGTGCCGCAAGGCCGGCATGCCCGCGCTGGCGCTGACCGACACCAACAACATGTTTGCGGCGCTGGAATTTTCCGTGGCGATGGCGGGCGCGGGGGTGCAGCCGATCATCGGCTGTCAGGTCGATCTGGCCTATGTCGAGGTGCAGCCCGGCGAAAAACCACGCGCCCCTGCCCCGGTGGTTTTGCTGGCGCAGAACGAGCAGGGTTATGAGAACCTGATGAAGCTCAATTCCTGCCTGTATCTAGATAAGGGTGGCGCCACGGCAGAGGTGACGCTGGCAGAGCTGGAGGCACGGAGTGCGGGGTTGATCTGCCTGACGGGCGGGCCGGGTGGTCCGGTGGGGCAGTTACTGCGCAGCGCGCAGCGCCCGGCGGCTGAGGCGTTGATGGCGCGGTTGCATGCGGCATTTGGCGACCGACTTTATGTCGAATTGCAGCGGCATCCGGGCGAAGACGGCCAGCCCGAGGCGGAACGGCTGACCGAGCGCGGCTTTGTTGAAATGGCCTATGCTATGGGGATCCCGCTGGTGGCGACCAACGACGTCTATTTCCCTGACAGCAAAATGTACGAGGCGCATGACGCGTTGATCTGTATTGCCGAAGGTGCCTACGTCGATCAGCAGCAGCCGCGCCGCCGTCTGACCGCGCAGCATTATTTCAAGACCCAAAGTGAGATGGTAACCCTGTTTGCCGATCTGCCCGAGGCGGTGGCCAATACGGTAGAGATTGCCAAACGCTGTGCTTTTATGGCCTATCGCCGTGACCCGATCCTTCCGAAATTTGCCGATGACGAAATTGAAGAACTCAAGCGTCAGGCCCACGCTGGGCTGAAGGGCCGTCTGGCGGTTATTCCCCACGCTGTGTCGGTCGAGGATTACGAAAAGCGGCTGGATTTTGAACTGGGTATCATCGAAGGCATGGGGTTTCCCGGCTATTTTCTGATCGTTGCCGATTTTATCAAATGGGCCAAGGATCAAGACATTCCGGTGGGGCCGGGGCGGGGTTCTGGTGCGGGTTCTCTTGTGGCCTATGCGCTGACAATTACGGACCTTGACCCGCTACGCTATAACCTTCTGTTCGAGCGGTTCTTGAACCCTGAGCGGGTTTCGATGCCTGACTTTGACATCGATTTTTGCATGGATCGTCGCGAGGAGGTGATCCAATACGTGCAAGCCAAATATGGGCGCGACAAAGTGGGGCAAATCATCACCTTTGGTGCATTGCTGTCCAAAGCGGCGGTGCGCGACATCGGCCGGGTGCTGCAGATGCCTTATGGCCAGGTGGACCGGTTGAGCAAGATGATCCCGGTCGAAGGCGTAAAGCCTGTGAGCATCGAAAAGGCGCTGGCGGACGAACCGCGCCTGCGTGAAGAGGCGCGCAACGAAGAGGTGGTAGCACGGTTGCTGGATTACGGTCAGCAGGTCGAAGGGCTGCTGCGCAATGCCTCGACCCACGCGGCGGGTGTGGTGATTGGTGATCGGCCACTGGATGCGCTGGTACCACTATACCAAGATCCGCGATCCGATATGCCTGCAACCCAGTTCAACATGAAATGGGTTGAACAGGCCGGGCTGGTCAAATTCGACTTTTTGGGCCTGAAAACCCTGACCGTCATCCAGAACGCGGTGGATCAGATCAAAGCGTCGGGTCGGCATTTGCACCTTCGCGCCGATGGGGTCGAATTGTACGCCCCACCCGAGGGCCACGTGGATGATATCGCCACGATCCCGCTGGATGATGAGGCATCTTATAAACTTTACGCCAGTGCCAAGACGGTGGCGGTGTTTCAGGTGGAATCCAGCGGCATGATGGATGCGCTCAAGCGCATGAAGCCGACCTGTATCGAAGACATTGTGGCCCTTGTGGCGCTTTACCGTCCCGGCCCGATGGAAAACATTCCGACCTATTGCGAGGTAAAGAACGGCCAGCGCCAGTTGGAATCGGTTCATCCGTCGATCGACCACATTCTGGAAGAGACCCAAGGCATCATCGTTTATCAAGAACAGGTGATGCAGATTGCGCAGGTCATGGCGGGCTACTCGCTTGGTGGCGCTGATCTGCTGCGCCGGGCGATGGGTAAGAAAATCGCCGAAGAGATGGCCAAGGAGCGCCCCAAGTTTGAAAAGGGCGCGATGGCCAATGGGGTGGACAAGAAGAAAGCCACCGAGGTTTTCGACCTTCTCGAAAAGTTCGCTAACTATGGTTTCAACAAATCGCACGCGGCGGCCTATGCGGTCGTCAGCTATCAAACCGCATGGTTAAAGGCGAACCACCCGGTCGAATTCATGGCCGGTGTCATGAACTGCGATATCCATCTGACCGACAAATTGGCGGTGTATTTTGAGGAAGTACGCAAGCGTCTGGAACTGCCGTGGGTGCCGCCCTGCGTGAACCGATCAGATGCGACGTTCAAAGTGGTCGACGGGGCGCTGGTATATGCGCTGGGCGCGCTGAAAAACGTCGGTGTCGAGGCAATGAAGCTGATCACCGAGGGTCGTCGGGTCGAAGGGGCCGATCGCCCGTTCTCGACGTTGTTTGATCTGGCGCGGCGGGTGGATCTGAAACGGGTCGGCAAACGGCCACTGGAGATGCTGGCGCGATCAGGCGCGTTTGACGTGCTCGACAGCAACCGTCGACGGGTGTTTCAGGCACTGGATGGTCTGGTGAGCTATTCTGCGGCGATCCACGAACAAAAGGCCAGCAATCAGGTGTCGCTGTTTGGCGAGGCGGGCGATGATCTGCCCGAACCGCGCGTGTTGCCCTGCGACGATTGGCAGTCGGCGGAACGGCTGACAGAAGAATTTAAGGCCGTGGGTTTCTACCTCAGCGGGCACCCTCTGGACGATTATATGGGCGCGCTGAAACGCAAGTATACCGGCAAGGCGGTGAAATTCCTTACGCTGGATGAGTTGACGCAAGAGGTATCGGTGCGCGGGGCAATGAACGCCTGTATCGCAGGTGTCGTCGCGGGGCGGCAGGAGCGGAAATCGGCGCGGGGCAATAGGTTTGCATTTGCGCAGATGTCGGACACGACGGGCGGCTATGAGGTGACGCTGTTTTCCGACACGCTGGAAACAGCGCGCGAACACCTTGAGGTCGGATCAAAGGTGATCGTCACCGTCGAGGCGACGATGGAGAGCGAGCAGTTGAAGCTGCTGGGGCGCTCTGTGGTGCCGATTGAGACAGCGGTTGCGGATGTCGGTAGCATGGGCCTTCGGGTATTCATCGACGGGCCAGCGGCGATTTCGGCAGTGGCCGATGTGCTGGACGGCGCGCGCAAAGCGGCGAAAGCGGCAGCGCGGGGGCCAGTGCAGTTCTGCCTGATGGACCCCGGACTGCCCGGCGAAGTCGAGGTCGATCTGGGGCTTGAGTATCCCGTTACCCCGGCGATAAAGGGGGCGATCCGGTCGCTCGATGGGGTGATGGAAGTCGAGGAAATCTAGGGCGCTGGATGGCCGTCGCCACCCTCTGCAGGCGAGGGCTTGCCGGCCACGCTGGACGAAAACGCAGGCATGCTGTAGCAACAGCCGGCGTTTCCCGGGGGGCCTCATGTTCAGAACTGCGATTCTCATCCTTTGCTTGGCGGTGTTGTCGGGTTGCGGTGATCCTCTGGCGGATGTGCCGCGCTTGGCCGACGTCGAGCTTGCCAATGGTAAAACATCCCCCAAGGCGTTGCCGACGGAGGATGAGATCGCGCGTGAAGGTTTTTTTGGCACGGATGCGGCAGGTGGTAATCTGCCGGAAGGGCTGAGTGCGCCCAAACCTGCGAAAGGCGGCGGGCTGCTTGGGCTATTCGGCGGCGGTTCGGCACAGCCTGAAGATGCGAGCGACGACGTCGCCTTTGGCACGCGCTTGCCCTTTGGCCAGGTGGCGCGGGTCTGTGACGCGGTGGGTGAAAAGCTGGGGGCAAAGGTCAAAGATGGATCGGCGCGCGGGTACCAGCTTTTTGATTCCGCACCGGGCGGCGCGGGGGCGCGGACGTTCTATATCACAGGATTTTCCGATGGTTGTCCGCGCCAGTTAACGGCGGCTAATGTGCTGCTGGGAACGCCATCGTTCTATGAGCAATTGCGCTACGGGCCGGGGGGCGAAAACCTGCCCTACGGCGAAACTGACAAGGCTTATGATACGGTGAAGTCACAGGTTTGCGGTGCTGGGCACGGCAAACCCTGTGGGCGCAAGATCGGCAAGTTGGACAAGACAACGTTCTTTGTCAGCGCCTATGAGCATCTTGGCGACAACGCGCGCTGGTCTGAAGTTCTGGTCCACGACGGCGCATTGATGGCTGCGGCGGTTAAATCTGGCAGTTGATCAATAATGCGGTGGGCGTTCGTCGCCCATGACGACACCACCGCCACCGGATGCGTCGCGTTCGCCTTCGCGCTGCATCAGCATATGCACACGGCGGTTGAGGGTGACAATCTCACGTTCCTGCCGCGCGACCACTTCAGACAGATCGTCAACAGTGCGGGTAAGATGGGCGATTTGTTCTTCAAGTTTGTCAGTCACGGCGGGCATCCTTTTTTTGCGGGCTTAGCATGGTGGTATGAATGTGGGTAGGGGGCTGTCTGCCCCCGGCGCGTGCCGCGCCTCCCCCGAGGAATATTTAGGACCAAAAAGAGGGGGTAAAAAGGGTGGCGCTGGCTGCGTCGCTTGCTCTTGCGGGGGGCTTGGGCTAGACGCGAGGCCGAATGATGATGCTAGGATCGTTGCCATGGCCAAGCCGAAGAAGACCCCCCGCCCCAAGGCCGAAACGCCCAAGGGCTTTCGCGATTATTTCGGGGCCGAGGTTACGCATCGCACCGAGATGTTGGGCAAGATCGCGGCGGTCTATCATCGCTATGGCTTTGACGCGCTGGAATCGGCAGGGGTGGAAACGGTTGAGGCATTGGGCAAGTTCCTGCCGGATGTGGACCGGCCCAATGAGGGCGTATTCGCCTGGCAAGAGGATGCCGAGGGCGACAAGCCCGGTGACTGGTTGGCGCTGCGCTATGATCTGACGGCACCATTGGCGCGGGTTTATGCGCAGCACCGCAATGATTTGCCCGTGCCCTATCGGCGCTATGCCATGGGGCCGGTCTGGCGCAATGAAAAGCCCGGACCGGGCCGGTTTCGGCAGTTCTACCAGTGTGATGCGGATACTGTTGGTGCGCCTTCGGTGGCGGCGGATGCCGAGATTTGCGCGATGTTGGCCGATTGTCTGGAAGAGGTTGGCATCGCGCGCGGTGATTACGTCGTGCGGGTGAACAACCGTAAGGTGCTCAATGGGGTGCTGGAGGTTGCGGGGCTGTCGGGCGACGATAAGGAACATGAGCGCGGTATCGTCTTGCGCGCGATTGATAAATTGGATCGGCTCGGGCCGGAGGGCGTGCGTGCGCTGCTGGGTGCTGGGCGTAAGGACGACAGTGGCGATTTCACCGATGGGGCTGGGCTGGGGGATGCGCAGGCCGAAGTTATCATGGGGTTCATGGAGGCCAAACGGGGCAGCGGTACTGAGACGGTGGCACGGTTGCGCGAGCTGGTGGCTGGCTCTGACATTGGTGCGCAGGGCGTAGATGAGTTGGAATTGATTTCTGATCTGTTGGCCGCGGGTGGCTATGGCGCGGATCGGGTTGAGATTGACCCCTCGGTCGTGCGCGGCCTTGGCTATTACACCGGGCCGGTGTTCGAGGCGGAGCTGACCTTTGAGATCAAGGACGAAAAGGGCCGTGTGCGCAACTTTGGCTCTGTTGCGGGGGGTGGGCGTTATGACGATCTGGTCAAGCGTTTCACCGGGCAAGAAGTGCCTGCGACGGGCGTATCTATTGGCGTCGATCGGTTATTGGCGGCGCTGGATGCCAAGGGCCGGTTGTCGGATGCGGGCGCTGGCCCCGTTGTTGTGACCGTGATGGATCGCGACCGGATGGCGGATTATCAGGCGATGGTGGCCGAGTTGCGCCAGGCGGGCATTCGTGCTGAGGTTTATTTGGGCAATCCCAAGAATTTCGGCAACCAGATGAAATATGCCGATAAACGTGCCAGCCCGGTGGTGGTGATCGAGGGTGGTGACGAACACGCGCGCGGTGTTGTGCAGATCAAGGATATGATTTTGGGCGCGCAATTGGCGCAGGACGCGACATTGGAAGAATGGAAAGAACGGCCCAACCAATACGAAATTCAGCGCGCTGATCTGGTGAAGGCGGTGCGTGATATCTTGGATCGGCCAAACTGATGCCTACACGGTCGGAAACGCTGGCGCGGGCGGCAGGGTTGCGCGCGATGTTCGAAGCGCAGGGCGCGGTTCTGGTGGAGCCGCCGATCCTTCAACCTGCGGATACGTTGCTAGACCTATATGGCGAGGATATTCGCGCGCGCGCCTATGTGACATCGGACGCTCTGCGGGGTGAGCAGATGTTGCGCCCGGATTTCACGGTGCCTGTGGTGCAGATGCATATGGCGCATGGGGCGGAGCCTGCGCGCTATACCTATGCAGGCGAGGTGTTTCGCCGGCAGGAACATGATCCAAACCGGGCCAATGAATATATCCAGGTCGGTTTTGAGGTGTTTGACCGGGTCGACCCGGCCGCGGCGGATGCCGAGGTGTTTGCCTTAATCGCAGAGGCGATGGCGGGCCTGCCTGTGCGGGCCGTGACAGGTGATATCGGCGTGCTGATGGCTGCTGTTGATGGGTTGCAGACCACGGCGCGGCGCAAGCAGGCCTTGATGCGGCACATCTGGCGGCCGCGGCGCTTTCGCTCTTTGTTGGAGCGTTTTGCGGGGCGTAGCGCCGTACCGCCGACACGCAAGGCATTGTTGGAGGGCACAGCCCCCCGATCCGCGGCCCCACTGATCGGGATGCGGTCGCAGGACGAGATCGACGCGCGGGTCGCCGCGCTGGCCGAGGATGCTGCGGCAGCCCCTATATCTGCCAATCAGGTGGATTTGATCGAGGCGCTTTTAGACGTGCGCGAGACAATGCCCCATGCGCTGAGCCGGTTGCGCGATCTGGCGGTGGATATGCCCGCGATCTCAGATGCTGTGACGCGCGTGGCAGACCGGGCCGAAGCGCTGCGCGCGCGCGGTGTCGACACCGACGCGTTGGTATTCGAGGCAAGCTATGGCCGGGCGTCGATGGAATACTACGACGGGTTCGTCTTTGGCTTTCGGGCCACGGCGCGCCCTGATCTGCCTGCGATTGCAACGGGTGGACGCTACGACGCGCTGACGCGCCGCTTGGGACAAGGCAGCGAAATCCCGGCAGTGGGCGGTGTAATGCGCCCCGGTCTGATGCTGGAACTGGAGGGCGGGCAATGACCCTCAAACTGGGTGTACCGTCCAAGGGGCGGCTGATGGAAAAGACCTTTGAATGGTTCGGCGCGCGTGGGGTATCGTTGCAGCGCACCGGGTCTGACCGCGAATATGCGGGCAAGGTCGAGGGGATTGACGATGTATCGCTGATCCTGTTGTCGGCGGGGGAAATTCCGCGCGAGTTGTCGGCGGGGCGGATACACCTGGGGGTGACGGGCACCGATCTGGTGCAGGAAAAACTGGCACTGTGGGAACAATTGGTCGAACCGATTGAAGAATTGAAGTTTGGCCACGCCGATCTGGTGATCGCGGTGCCGCAGGCCTGGGTCGATGTGGACACGCTGGACGATCTGGATGCGGCGGCAGCAGCATTTCGGGCGCAACACGGTTTTCGGATGCGGATCGCCACGAAATATCACCGTCTGGTGCGGAATTTTCTGCGGTCGGGCGGCGTTGCGGACTACGCGCTGGTCGACAGCCAAGGCGCGACCGAGGGCACCGTCAAGAACGAAACCGCAGAGGCGATTGCCGATATCACGTCCAGCGGTGAGACCCTGCGGGCCAATCATCTCAAGATCCTCAGCGACGGCTTAATCCTGCAATCTCAGGCCACTTTGTGGCGGTCGCGCATGGCCCCGTTGGAGGATCCAAGCCGCAAGGCATTGAAGGATTTGATCGCCAGATTGACGTGACGCAGCGTTAATCTGTGGTTGTTTCGCACGGTTAAGCGTCAATTATCACTATATAATTTAGCTATTTACTAATTTCTTTAGCGATGCTGACGCAGGGGCCACCATCAAGCCTCTTGCGGGATGCTTTCACTCGGCTAGGGTGAAGGGACAACAGCCTTGCCTTTGAAGGTCCGCAAGAAACAGGATCACACTGGCAAATATAGGGAGGTCCGCCGAAGACCGGTTAGTATGCCTTTTCGAGGGCGTCTATCGTTGTCGGCGCGTGGGAGATGGCGATTGTTAAAGATCGAAGACCTGCATCTGTCGTTTGGTGGCATCAAGGCGCTGCAAGGCATCAATTTTGAGGCGCGGGCGGGCGAAGTGACCGGCGTGATCGGCCCCAATGGTGCGGGAAAGACGTCCCTATTCAATGCGATTTCGGGTTTTTACACACCGGACCGGGGACGGGTGTATTTCGAAGGCAAAGACATCACAGCGATGAGCCCTGACAAGCGGGCAGGGCTGGGGCTGGCGCGAACATTTCAGAACATCGCATTGTTTCGCGGTATGACAGTTTTGGACAATATCAAACTGGGCGGACACACGCGGTTGACAACGAATGTCTGGCAAGCTTTGCGGTATTTTGGCGCAGCACAGCGCGAAGAACTGGCATTGCGCCGCGAGATTGAGGAACAAGTGATTGATTTTCTCGAGATTGATCACATTCGCAAGTACCCGATCACAATGCTGCCTTATGGTTTGCAAAAGCGGGTAGAGCTGGGCCGGGCACTGGCAATGCGGCCCAAGGTACTGCTGCTCGATGAACCGGTGGCGGGCATGAACCGGGAGGAAACCGCCGATATGGCGCGGTTTATTCTGGATGTGCAGGAGCAGTTCGGCACCACGATCCTGCTGGTGGAGCATGACATGCACATGGTGATGGATATTTGCAGCCACATCGTGGTGCTCAACTTTGGCCAGCAGATTGCCAGCGGCACACCTGCGGAAGTGTCAAGAAACCCGGCGGTGATCGAAGCCTATCTGGGGGCGGCGGCGTGAGCGGGGCGATTTCTTTTGAAGAAATCGGACCGGAATTTTTTGAAAATTCCGCAGCAGGGCAATGGAAGGCGGCGGCATAGTGGGACAGTTTATTCAATTTGCCATCAACGGGCTGATGTCGGGCGCAATCTACGCGCTGATCGCCGTGGGCATCGTCAGCGTGTACAAGGCGACCAAGGTGGTCAATTTTGCCCATGGTTACCTGATCATGTTCGGTGCCTATTTCTATTTCACCTTCAGCGTGATCGTGCCGGGGCAGGAATGGGCGCCCGCATGGCTGGCCAATTGGCAACCGGAATGGATGATCACCATGAAGGGCGATCTGCCAATGTTCTCGCCGGTGGCGGCAGTGCTGGACTGGCTGTCCAATGTGCCACGCATCATCCTGGGTCTGGTGGGCGCGTTGCTGTGTAACGCGGTATTGGGCCGGATCATCGAACGAGTGCTGATGCGTCCGCTTATGGGCCAGTCGGTTTTTGCAATGATCATGGTGACCGTCGGTTTGATCTCGATCCTGTCGGGCGGGGCGCAGTTGATCTGGACGGCAGATGCGGCAAGCGTGCCCTATATCGCGCCCAACATGCCGATCCGGTTTGAACTGTTTGGCACGATGATCTTTCTATTCGGCACCGATTTGGTGAACATGATTGTGGCACTGCTGCTGTTTGGTGGCATCGTCGCTTTTGTAAAGTTCACCAAGGGCGGCATCGCCATCCGTGCCACGGCAGAAGACCAGTCAACCGCCTATTCGATGGGCATATCGGTACCAAAGGTGTTCAGCCGCGCATGGGTGCTGGCCAGCACAACGGGCGCTATTGCGGGGGCCATTCTGGCGACGCGAAACGGGATATCGCCCAGCCTTGGGCTGTTTGGTTTCTCGGTGTTGGCGATTGTGTTGATGGGGGGGCTCGATAGCTATGTCGGTGTACTCATCGCGGCGATGACGGTCGGTGTGCTTGAGGCTATGACCCAGTGGAAGATGGGCGGCAGCTGGGCCGAGATCGTACCCTATGTGACCGTGCTGGTCGTGCTGGTCTGGCGCCCGCATGGATTGATGGGACAGAAAGAGGTCGAGCGGATATGATCAACGCAAACCTCAAATCCAGCTATGCCGCCGACGAACGGGTGTTGAACAACCGTTACAAGCAGGCGTTCGTGTATAGCATGATCGCGCTGCTGATACTGTTCACCGCCTTTGCCAGTGATTACCTGATCTTGATCGCGTGCCAGATGGGTATTCTGCTGATCGCGGTTGTGGGGATCAATGTACTGACGGGCTACACCGGGTTGGTGTCGCTGGGTCATGGCGCCTTTGTTGCGATCGGGGCCTATGCGGTCACCATTTTCAACAACGTCGCAACGGGGATAATTCCGGCGGGGATCATGCCGTTCTTCTCGATCCCCTTTGCGGTGTTTTTGGCGGCGGCGGTCGGCGTGCTGGTGGGGCTGCCCAGCCTGCGGGTAAAGGGGCTTTACCTCGCGGTGGCGACGCTGGCGGCAAATTTCATTGTGATTTTCCTGATCGAGGAAGATCTCTTTGCCCCGTGGACAGGCGGCATGGTGGGGCTGACCACGAACAGCCCCAATTTCTTTGGCTGGGTGCTGGACACCAAGCGTGAAATGTTCGGGCTGATCGCACTGGTTGGATTTGTGGCACTCATGATGGCGCAGAACCTGATAAGAACGCGGATCGGGCGGGCATTCATCGCCATCCGCGATCGTGACTATTCGGCAGAGATTCTCGGTATCTCGCTGCTACGGTATAAGCTAACCAGCTTCGCGATTTCGGCGGCCTATTGCGGTCTGTCCGGCGCTCTTTTTGCCTACTTCTATGCCCGCATCCTGCCAGAGCAGTTTGAACTGTCACTCTCGCTTAACCTGGTGGCGGCGCTGATCATCGGCGGCATGGGGCGCACAATGGGACCAGTCTTTGGGGTGATCATCGTGGTGCTGGTGCCGGAACTGATCAAGGTCCTCTTTGGCGCACTGGCCGGGGATTCCGCAGGGGTGGGGCAGTTGCGCGCACCCCTGCAGCAAATCGCTTTTGGTGTCCTGCTGGTGCTGTTCCTGCTGAAGGAGCCGCTGGGCATCAATCAGATCGTCGACAGAATACTGCGTGCGGCAAACAGATGGCCGTTTGCGCGCGGTTGATTTCAACACAGGCCACATTTCAGGGAGAAGACAAGATGACCATGAACCGCCGATCCTTCCTAGCCACTTCGGCCGCCGCGACGGCGCTGACCGGGGCCCCGATGATCCTGCGTGCGCAGCCCAAGGAATACGTGCTGGGCGCCTCACTGCCGCTGACCGGCCCCTTTGCCACCGCGGGCCAACTTGTCGCGCCGGCCTTTGCGATGGCAACCAAGCTGTTCAATGACGAAGGCGGCGTGGCAGGCACGCCGATCCGTTTCGTCACCGAGGATTCAGGCTATGTGCCGCAGAACGCGCTGAACAACTATCAGCGCGCGCTGGCGTCTGAAGGCAAGAACATGATCGGCTATTTTGCCGACAGCACCGGCGCAATGAAACTGATCGCGCCGGAGTTAAAAGGCGAGAATGCGCGCATCATGGGGTCGACCTCATTCGCGTCGGAATTGGCCGATCCAACGACCCATCCCTATCAGTATATGTCCGGCCCGAGCTATCAAAGTCAGTTCGATATCCTGCTACAGAACATCAAGAACGAAGGCGGCGAGAAGGTGGCCTTTATCTTCTCTAACACCGAATTTGGCCGCGACCCGATTGAGCACGGCAAGATGCGGGCGGCAGAGTTGGGTCTGGAAGTCGTGTTGGAAGAGAGCACCAAGGCCGAAGGCGCGGATATCCCGACACATGTTACCAAGCTGGCGCAGTCCGGCGCGGATCATTGCATCCTGCAAGGCTATGTCACAGGGGTCTGGCCACAACTTATTGGTGGCGCGCGTCAGTTCGGCCTGCCGGTAAAGTTCAAGGGCACGTTCTGGGGCATGGAAAAGCTGATCGCCGATCGCATCACCGCCGAGGCCGGACCGTTCCTTGCGGGCTACGAAGGGGTCATGCCCTACCGTTATTTCTATGACCGTGAAGACGCGCCGCGCTATCAGCAGTACGCTGAGTTGAGCAAGGTGATGTTTGCCGGAACGCCGCTGGAAAACTATATGTCGACCTGGGCCTTGCAGACTATGTGCGGACTGGAAATTGCGATGAAGTCCTTTCGTGATACCGCAGAGGCGGGCAAGGAACTGACGGCCGATAACATCGCCGAAACCCTTTCAAACATCAAGGATTGGGATTCCGGTGGGTTCTTTGGTGGGCCGGTAAGCATGGTGAACAATGCGATCGGGACGGGCCGTGTCTATGGTTACAATCCAGAGGATGGGCTGTTTACACCGAAATCCGATTGGCTGTCGGTCTGATTGACCGTTGCGCAGAAAGGTGCGGGGGCTTTGCCCCCGGACCCCCAGGAATATTTTGACCAAAAAGAGACAGGGGCGCCGCGTGCTAACCATCGAAAACATCGAAGTGACCTATCATCACACGGTGCAAGCGTTGCGCGGGCTGTCGCTGGAGGTGCCGGACGGCAAGATCGTGACATTGCTCGGCACGAACGGCGCGGGCAAGACCACGACGCTTAAGGCTGCGAGCAATCTGTTGGCGCTGGAAAACGGCGAGGTGGGCGAGGGGCGGATTTCGTTCAAGGGAAAGTCGATCCTGACGATCCAACCAAACCGCCTGGTGCAGCAGGGGCTGTTTCACGTCCGCGAGGGGAGGCGAATTTTCAGCGAAATGACGGTCGAGGACAATTTGATCGCGGCCTCCTATGCCTTGGACCAGCGGCGGGTAAAGCCGGATTACGACAAGGTTTACGACTTCTTTCCCCGCCTGAAAGAGCGCCGTAAGCAGATCGCGGGATATCTGTCGGGGGGGGAGCAGCAGATGCTGGCCTTTGGCCGGGCGATGATCGCGCGGCCTGAGTTGATCCTGATGGATGAGCCATCGCTGGGGCTGGCACCCAAGATCGTGGCCGAAATTTTCAAGACAATCAAGAGACTTAACGTCGAGGATGGCACGGCGATCTTGTTGGTGGAGCAGAACGCGGGTGTGGCATTTTCGGTGGCTGACTATGGCTACATCATGGAAAGCGGCCAGATCGTGATGGAAGGCGATGTTGAAAAGCTGCGCGGCGACAAGGATATTCAGTCGTTCTACCTGGGGTTGTCGGATGATGGCAGCGACGCGCGCCAGTCCTTTCGGGATGTGAAACACTACAAACGCCGCAAGCGCTGGCTTAGCTAGAGAGGTCGCGATGGCATTTGATGAACATAAAGGCGATTTTGTACCGCTGGTGCGGATGGTCCACGACCACGCAGCCTTGCGCCCTGCGGGCGTGGCAATGCGGCAAAAGGAATTCGGCATCTGGAAAGAGGTGACCTGGGCCGATTTGCAAGAGATCATGCAGGCCATCGCCGCCGGATTGGTCGATTTGGGGCTGGCACCGGGCGACCATGTGGGCATCCTGAGTGAAAACCGCAGCGAGTGGGTGCAGGCCCAGTTTGGCATCAATGCCGCGGCGGGTGTCGTGGTGGGGATGTACCCGACCAGCCCGGCGGCGGAACTGGAGCATCTGATCAATGCGTCCGACACCACGGTATTGTTCATCGAAGACCAGGAGCAGCTGGACAAGATCAAGGACCTGCAGGGGCGGGTGCCCAAGCTGCGCCAGTTGGTGATTTTCAACCCCAAGGGCACGCGCGGTGACGACCTGCTGGGGTTGATCAGTTTTGATGATTTGATTGCGCAGGGGCGCGGGCGGCACGGTGACTTGGTTGATGATCTGCGCGCGCGTCAGGCGGCGATTGAACCGGACAATACGTCGATGATGGTCTTTACCTCTGGCTCTACCGGATTGCCGAAAGCCGCCGAAATTTCATATGGCAACATCCACGCCGGGGTTGCGGTGGCGCGCGATGTCTTTGGTGCATATCCACCCGGCACCGACGTGCTGAGCTATCTGCCACTGTGTCACATCGCGGAACAGGCGGTGACCGTGATCAACGGGTTGAGCCAGCGGTTCGTGATGAACTTCGGCGAGAGTTTGCGCACTATCACGTTGGATCTACGTGAGGTCGCGCCGCAGGTCTTTTTCGGCGTTCCGCGTATCTGGGAAAAAATGCAGGCCGGTATTCTGGTGCAGGCGCAGACGGCGGGGCGGCTGCGCCGTGCGCTGACCTTGCTGGCGCTCAAGGGTGCGCAGCGGCGTGGGATGATAAGGCGGGACCAGTGGACAGCGCGCGATCGGCTGAGCCATGCCTTTTGGGACGCGCTGGTGTACCGCCACATCCGCAGTTACCTCGGGCTTGGGCGCACAACATTCGCGATCTCCGCCGCCGCACCGATCAGCGTTGAACTACTGGGCTTCATGCGGGGCATCGGCGTCAACATCCGCGAGGCTTGGGGTATGTCCGAAACCTCGGGTGTGGGGACGATCCAGCGATCCTGGGGGCAATGCGACGGGCGCATTGGCTTTGCCGTCAGTGGGGTGCGGACCCGCATTGCCGAGGACGGCGAAGTGCTGTTTTCCGGCGCTACGATCTTTAAGGGGTATTACAAAAACCCCAAGGCGACAGCCGAAACGATCCAGGATGGTTGGCTGCACACGGGTGATGTGGGGAAATTGGAGGCTGATGGCTCTATCACCCTTGTTGATCGTAAGAAGGACATCATGATCAACGCGGCGGGCAAAAACCTGTCACCGGCGCTGATTGAAAACGTGATCAAGGCCAGTCCGTTTATCAAGGAGGTGGTCGTGGTCGCCGACAAACGCCCCTATGTGGGCGCGTTGGTGCAGCTAGATATGGACACTGTGCGGTTATGGGCCGAAGGGCAGGGGATCGCGTATACAACCTTTCGGTCCCTCGCGGAGCATCCGCAGGTGCAGGCGCTGCTGGAAAGTGAAGTGGAGAAACGCAACGCTGACCTGGCGCGGGTCGAGCAGATCAAGAAGATCTGGCTTATGCGCAAGGAACTAGATCACGATGACGGCGAGGTCACGGCAACGATGAAGGTCAGGCGTGCCAAGATTTACGAAATCTATGCGGATGAGATTGAAGCGCTATACACGACCTGACGGGCGAAACCGATTTGGCCAAATAGACACCATGCGGGGCGCGTGGTGGCGCGTTTTCAAAGAACCCCGATCTCTGCCAGTGCCTGATTTAGCTCCACTGGCAATTCGGCCTCGTTCTCGCGACCATGGGGCAGGTCGCGTGGGGCGTCCTCGGGGGAGAGATATCGCCAGCCTTGAAACGGCCGGCGCAGACTGCTTTGGGTGCGGACCATTTGCGGGTCTAGGACGATGGCGCAACGGCGGATGCCGTCGCTGCGGGTGACTTCATCCAGCCGCAAGATTCGCTGTCGACACTGGATTGCGCCTTTAATCACCCAGTATATCGACCCACCAGCCAGGATTTCCTCGGCCCGTTTGGGCCACATACGTGTCACGTGGCGCGGCAGGCCGTCGGCAGCCTGGGCACGTTTGTCAGCGTGCCATGCGGCGAGGCCTTCGACGCTTTCTGTTCCAACGGACAGCTTTATTAGATTGATCGTCTTTGCCACATCACCCTCAGAGACTCATATTCACCCACGCCATATAAGGTAGTTGGTTTTCCGCCACATGCAAATTCTTGTGGGTTAATTGTCCCTTTGCGGCTTCACGTTTCCAGCAGACCTGCGTATGTTGGTTGCCTGCCCTTACCACTCAGGAGTGTCCTCATGTCCCGCTTTGCTGCCCCGATTGCCGAACAAATCTGGGATATGAAGTATCGCTTCAAGGCTGCCGACGGCACGCCAAACGATGCCACGGTTGAAGATACCTGGCGCCGCATTGCCCGCGACCTTGCCCAGGTCGAGGGCAAGCCAGCCGTTTGGGAAGATAGGTTTTTCTCCGCGCTGGAAGATTTCAAATATCTGCCCGCGGGCCGGATCACTGCGGGTGCGGGTACTGCGCGGCGTGTGACCCTGTTCAATTGTTTTGTCATGGGAACAGTGCCTGACAGCATGGCCGGCATCTTTGACATGCTCAAAGAAGCCGCGTTGACGATGCAGCAGGGCGGTGGCATCGGCTATGATTTTTCGACCATCCGGCCACGCGGCGCGGATGTGCTGGGCGTGTCGGCGGATGCCTCTGGCCCGCTGTCATTCATGGATGTCTGGGATGCGATGTGCCGTACCATCATGTCCGCGGGATCGCGCCGCGGGGCGATGATGGCGACAATGCGCTGTGACCACCCTGATATCGAGGACTTTATCACCGCCAAATCCGACCCGGCCCGCCTGCGCATGTTCAACATGTCAGTGTTGGTCACCGACCCGTTTATGGAGGCTGTTAAGGCCGACGGTTCTTGGGAACTGACGTTTGGTGGCAAGGTTTACCACACGGTGCAGGCGCGTGATCTGTGGAACAAGATCATGCAGGCAACCTATGACTATGCCGAACCGGGGGTCATTTTCATTGACCGGATCAACACTGCCAACAATCTGAGCTATTGCGAAACCATCGCCGCTACAAACCCTTGTGGTGAACAGCCCTTGCCGCCCTATGGCGCCTGTTTGCTGGGGTCGATCAACCTTGCACGGTTGGTGGCGGACCCGTTTGAGAGTGCCGCGCATCTGGATCAGGGCGCGATGAGCGAGTTGGTGGCAACCGCCGTGCGGATGATGGACAATGTGGTGGACGTGTCGAAATTCCCGTTGCCCGAACAGGCGCATGAGGCGCAACAGAAACGCCGGATTGGCCTTGGCGTGACCGGGCTGGCGGATGCATTGCTGATGGTTGGCTTGCGCTATGGATCGGACGAGGCGGCGCGTCAGACCGAAGATTGGTTGCACGCTATTGCGCGCGCCGCCTATCTGGCCTCGGTGGAGTTGGCTAAGGAAAAGGGCGCGTTTCCTTTGTTTGATGCCGATAAATATCTGGCGTCTGGTACGATGATGCAGATGGATGACGATGTGCGCGAAGCGATCCGCACACACGGTATTCGCAACGCTCTGCTGACGTCGATCGCGCCGACCGGGACGATCAGCCTCTATGCCGGGAATGTCAGTTCGGGGATCGAGCCGGTGTTTGCTTATGCCTACACGCGCAAGGTTTTGCAAAAGGATGGCAGTCGCACCGAAGAAGAAGTGGTGGATTACGCCGTGCAGATGTGGCGCGACCTGAAGGGTGAAGAGCCGTTGCCGGACTACTTCGTCAACGCACAGACACTGCCCCCTGCCGATCACGTCAAGATGCAGGCAGCGGCGCAAAAATGGGTCGACAGTTCCATTTCCAAGACCATCAACTGCCCCGAAGACATCGGCTTTGACGAATTTAAAGATGTCTACATGCAGGCCTGGGATCTGGGCTGCAAAGGCTGCACGACCTACCGCCCCAACGATGTGACCGGATCGGTGCTGAGCGTATCCTCGGAGGCGACAGACAAGGCGCCCGGTGATGGCCCTGAACAGGTCAGCGAAGGTGGCGAAATCGTCTATATGTCCGAACCACTGGACCGCCCGAACGGCCTGGAAGGCAATACCTACAAGGTAAAATGGCCAGACAGCGAACATGCGCTCTACATCACGATCAACGATATCGTGCTGAACGGCCATCGCCGCCCGTTCGAGGTGTTTATCAATTCCAAGAACATGGAGCACTTTGCCTGGACCGTGGCGCTGACGCGGATGGTGTCCGCCGTCTTTCGGCGCGGTGGCGACGTGTCTTTTGTGGTGGAAGAACTCAAGGCTGTGTTCGACCCCCGTGGTGGCGCTTGGATGCAAGGCAAATACATTCCTTCGATCCTCGCGGCCATTGGCGGTGTGATCGAACAGCACATGATTGCAACCGGGTTCATCGCTGGCGAAGGTTTGGGATTGAAAACCGATCCAAAGGCCAAAATCGTCGGCCTGGACGCCCCGCGCGGGAAGTCTTGCCCGTCCTGTGGGCAGTTTGAGGTGCGTATGATCGAAGGCTGCATGACCTGTGCCTCTTGTGGGCACAGTAAGTGTGGGTGAGGGATAAGGGGCGGTTGTGATTGTCGTGACGGACGTAGTTATGCCAAAACCCCTGTTTTGGTTTGCCACGATGCAGAGTAAGTTTCGCCTCGTCTCTGTAACGTGCTGAATTAAAATAATTTTGGCCGAATGGACAAATTCGGCCAAAATTATTTAAAATGGTTTTTCGAGTTAGTCTTCGCCGTTTGTATTCTTCGCAAATTCCCAGAACCTGGAATTTTCCGTCCAATATGGACATCCGGAGGAGATCTCCGCCTTTTTTGCAATACAGCCGCTTCTGAACAGCGTTGTAGTTGATATATTCGCGGATGAGCACGCATTGGTGGAAGCAAGCCAAACTTTCTTTTGGAACGTACGTGTCTAAGCGCAGCATTGTTTGAAAGGATCGGGTCGCAGACTTTGAGCAGCCTTCGGTCACAGATATCTACCGCTTTACCTGTGGCTTACAGGACCCTTGGAAGAACTGCTCCGACGCATCTGTTGGAGCATTGATAATGAGTAGAGGATCAGGGCCGCCCATATCATCGGAAAGGCGATCATCCGCGCGCGTCCGAAGTCTTCGCCAAAAACAAAGACCGCCACGACGAAGATCATGATTGAGGCGATGAACCTCAGATTAGCGATTGTCGAGATCTGCAACGGTGCGGTGCCGCATGGGTTAGGCCAGCCAAGCTGCCGCGTGACCCAAGAGACGCCAGCACACTTCATGAATGAAGCCCTTAAATCAACATAAGCTTTCTTGAAAACTGGTTGGAAGTTCCAAGTAATCCGTCCGGCTCCCTAGTGCTGCGGCAAGTTGCTGGCCTATCGCTACATCCTGGTTGTTGAAAGGCCGACCACCGCGCAAGAAGTTGATCGTGCCCAGAACTGTGCCCCCGTCGACGATTGGAACGTTCAGTACGGCATTCAACCCCAGCCCCAGAATGGTTTCGTGATCCGAAAAGGCCCATTCAATATCATCCGCCCCGAAGCCGTTATTTATCTGTTGATGAACCAGGACCTTATCCCCCCAGGCCGTATCGCGTTTGGGTTTACGCCCGCTCACGGGGTACACAACAGGCAGCGTTGAATAGAGTCGCTCTACCTCCATCGTGTTGGCGTGAAAACGCATGGCCGTGAAAAGCTCGTTGTCGATGGCGGTGCCGCAAAGTCCAAATGCGTTCTCTAGGGGCGTGTTTCGATCAGCGATGCGCTTGCAGATGTCAGCAATCATGAGGTCATTCCGGTTTTTGAGGTGCCAGCCCGCCGTGGATCAGCGACGGCGGTGACGCCTGAGGGCCCTCGCAGGGCGACGCAAATGCCGCCTGCCATCCAAGTCCGGGCAGGCCATGGGGCAAGGTCATGTCCTCGCGCGGTCAAACTCTCAACTTGATGCGGCGGCAGGTCCGCCTCGAACATTACCTTGTTGGGGTGGACATCATGAGGCGCGAAGCTGCCCGGAAAGGCGTAGGTCGAGACGCGAGGCGCATTGACTGCTTCCTCGGGCGTCATGTTCAAATCGAGCAGGTTAATCAGCACCTGCGCCATGGCCTGAACCTGTACATCACCGCCGGGCGTGCCCATGGCCATCCAAGGTTTGCCATCCTTCAGTCCCAAGATCGGGTTCGGTGTCAGCCGTGGCCTTTTACCAGGTGCCAGGGCGTTCAGATGTCCCGGTATTGCCCGGCTTTGTGACCCGCGCGAAGACACCGAAAGCCCGGTGCCCGGAACGACCACGGTGTCATAGCTGGGGTCGCTTGGCGTCGCGGAGAAAATATTGCCGTCTGCGTCAATTACGCTGACATGCGAAGTATCGGCGCAGCCCACCTCGAAAACGGCGGCTTCGCCCGAGGGGCACGAGGCAGGCACAGCGGGGGCGGGCAAAGGGTCGGAGGTTTGGCCGATGCTGGCGAGGCGCGCGGCCAAGAATTCAGGCGAAAGGAGCGCTTCGGGGTCGATCTTCATGAAGCGGGGGTCGGTCACATGGGCTTCACGGTCCGCGAACACGCGTTTTAGGACTTCGAGCAGAAAATGCAGGTTGATTTGACCATCCTGTTGCACCGCTTGCGGGCCTGCGAGCTCTAGCATTGCAAGGGTTTCGGCCATGGTGATGCCTTGGCACCAAGCACCGCAGCAATGGATTTGAGCGCCGCGGAATTTGACCGCATGGGTCGGCTCTTCGCGGACCTCGTAATCGGCCAAATCGTCGCTCCGCAACAGTCCCCCGTTGGCGGCGTGAAACTCCAGAATGCGTTTGGCGATTGGCCCGGTGTAAAAAGCGGCGCGTGCGGCGGCGAGTCCGTCCAGGCGGTCACCACCAGTTGCGCGCGCATCAGCCTCAGCATCAATCAGGGTCTGAAGCGTCGCTGCTAGGTCGCTCTGCCGGAATATCTCACCCACCTGTGGGGGGCGGCCAGCGGGCAGGAAAATCGCCGCTGTCGAAGGGAAGCGGGCGTATTTTTCGGCGCGGGAGGCGACGAAATCAGCGAAGAGGGGGTAGACCTCAAAGCCCTCGCGCGCGGCGTGCAAGGCCTCTGCCGCCACATCGACAAAGCTGAGCGTGCCGTAGTCCGCCAAGGCTTTGATCCAGCTTGCCGGGGCGGCGGGGACGACGGTGCGCAGCAGTCCTTCGGGCACATGATCACCGTGGTCGCGGTTCATGGTGGCGACATCTGCCGCGCGTGGCCAGACGCCAACACCGTCAAAGCTAACCACCTGCGCATCATCAGCCCGGTAGAGGATAATCGGCGCGACCCCCGCGAAAGAAACGAGATCTGGCTGCACCACACCAAGCGCGATGCCTGCCGCAACCCCCGCATCCACCGCGTTGCCACCGGATTCTAATATGCGGGTGGCCGCGCCTGTGGCGATGGGGTGCCCGGTTGCCGCTGCCCAGTTGTCCTGCATCGCGCGCCTCTCAAATCTGTCTTACAGCCCATGAATAATAATTAACTACGTAGTTGACAAGGGTAATATCTGTTGTTCTATCATAGTAAACATGGATAACGCGTCTGATAAACTTTCGCTTGCGCCACTTGTGGCAGCCTGGGAGGCCTTGGAGCCTGAGGGCAAGGGCCGTCCGAAGTACCTCCGGTTGGCGGAGGCTTTTAGCGGTTGCATTCAACAAGCCACCTATGGCCCCGGCGGGCATCTGCCCGGCGAAACGGAGATTGCAGCGTCCCTGCCTATTGGTCTGTCGACCGTGCAAAAGGCGCTTTCGCTTTTGGTGGAGCAGGGGCTGATCATTCGCCGTCGCAAGCTGGGCAGTTTCATCGCTGACTCGCGCCATCAGGTGCCTGAGGTGCATGTCTATCGCTTTCGCGATCCCAACACAGGGCAATGGAAGATGCCCTATACCCGTGTGGTTGATATCCAGCGCGTGCCGACGGCTGAGTTTGGGCCGCTGCTGATTGGTTTTGACGCCGAGCAGGCGATCCGCATTGACCGGCTGGTCTGGGTCACGGGATCACAGCCTGCATTTGGCACGATGTTCTTACGCTGCGATCATGCTGAGCCGCTGCTGGAACGTCCATTGGAGGAGCTGCACGGTATCTCTTACCACCGCATGCTTTGGGAAGATTTTCGGGTCAGAACAGCGACCGTGCGCCACAGCTCAAGGGCGGACCTGCTATCGCGCCAAGCCTGCGCACATCTGGACCTCGCGGCACCGCATGTCGGCATGATCTGGGACGCCTATGAACATGACAGCCAAGACAAATTGCAGCTGATCCAACGTTTCGAACTACCCCGCGGCCATCGTCCGATGGAAATCGTGGAAACAAAACCGGGGTTCTAGCCCCGGAAACACGCAAACCAACAGTGGAGATAACATGAAACGTATTCTTTTGATGACCACCGCATCTGTGATGCTGGCCGCCGGACCAGCCTTGGCGGAATGGAACCCCGATGGGCCGATTCGCCTTTGGATTGGCTATGGCGCAGGTGGTGGCACCGATGTGCAGGGCCGTACCCTAGCCAAGGAAATCGAAGCCAAACGTGGTTGGCAGGTTATTCCCGAAAACAAAGCCGGTGACGATGGCACGGTGATGTCGGCACAGTTGAAAGTCGAAGAACCTGACGGCCAGACCTTAGGCTTTGCGATCACGACAACATATGATTTTGCCCCAATGAACAGCGACAACCTGTCGCCAGAGGATTTCACCTATATCACCACAACCGCCGGGTCGCAGATGGCGGTTCTGGCCCGTGCAGAAAGCGGCTGGAAAACACTGGACGACCTCAAGGCGGCTGCCGCGAATGAGCAGATCGTCTGGGCCAACTGGGGTACACAGGTTGAGGCAGGTGCCGAGATCGTCGCGCGGGCCTTGGGCATCGACGTAAACCACCTGCGCATGAAAGGTGGCCGTGGCACGCTGAACGCGCTGGTATCGATGGACGCGAATGTCGCTTGGGGCGGCGGTGTGCAAAAGCCGCTGGTCGAAGCCGGTGAATTGGTCATCTTGTCTTCCGCAGAGACCGGGCCGGTGGCCTTGGCGCCCGAGATGCCCACGCTGATGGACCAAGGGATCGATTTGAACCTTGGGTATCAGTACATTATCACCGGGCCCGCAGGCATGTCGGATGAAATCCGTGAAGAGATTGGCAGTGTCATTGCTGAAATTCTCGCTGATCCAGAAAGCGAGACGCGCCAGTTCATCGAAAAGCAATATCCCCCCGCGCCGATCGTGACGCAGGGCGAGGAACTGCGTGAGCAGATCCTGTCGACCTATGATGCAAACGTCTCGATGATGAAGGCCTTGGCTGAATGAAGCGAGTTTCCGTGGAAACTGACGAAGGCGCTCCCTCTGGGGAGCGCTGGAATCTTTGGTTGGGGGGCGGCACGCTCGTGCTTGTCGCGCTCTGCCTTTTTGTCTGGTTTCCGCGGGACATCAGCAGTGGTTTTCTCAAGAAAAGCCTGACCGGCAATACCATCCCCGGCGATGCTTTCTTTCCTGTGCTACTGGTCATGTTGATGGTGCCCTTGGCTCTGCTTTTGATCGTCGGAGCGTTGCGCCCCGATGCCAAGGGGGGCGAAGCAGTCGGTCGTGTCAGTCGGCACAACCTTCTGTTCATGCTTTATGCTAGCCTCGCAACGGTTGGATCGCTCGCTTTAATGGCCGTGGGCGGGCCAATGGTGGTCTGGATCAGCAACGCGGTGGGGCTGTCTAATTTCACCGGCTACCGCGCGGCCTCCGGAACGTTTCCCTATAATGTCTCGGGGTTCTTTCTGGGCGGTACGGCGTTAAGCGCCAGTTTTATCTATATCACCCGTCGCAAGCTCCGGACCCGCGATTTGCTAGTTTCCGTGCTGTCAGCGGCTTTGTTGATCCTGATCTTTGCGGGATTGCTCGACAACATCCAACTGCCTCCAAACGCCGACCTCTAAAGGATAACCCTTGGACCTTTTGCTGCAATATCTCGCGCTTGGAATTAGCTCAGTCTTCACGGCGGCAGATGGCAGCCTATGGCTGATGCCGATTGCCATGGTACTTGCCGGTGTCATCATCGGCATCCTCGTCGGGGCGACCCCCGGTCTTTCGGGGCCGTTTGCTATGGCCATTGCTTTGCCGGTTCTGGTGTCGATCTTCGGCTACGGGAATGAGGCGCTATATCCGGTGTTGGGCTGCCTCTTGGGCATTATGAAGGGCGCGACGGTGGGCGGCGCGGTCCCCGCAATCCTCTTTAATACGCCCGGTACGCCGGATGCTTTCCTAACCACAGTGGACGGCTATCCACTGGCGCAAAAGGGGCAGGGACGGCGGGCAATCCAGACCGCGCATTTTGCCTCTGTGGTGGGGGATAACTTCTCTGATCTAGTTCTCTTTATTGCCGCGCCGGTGCTCGCTGTCGCCGTCGAGCGGGTCTTGGGTCTGCCGGAGAAATCCGCCCTCATCATCCTGTCGCTGTGTTTTATGGCGGCTGTTGTGGGCAAGGCCCCTCTGAAGGGTCTGATCGGCGGCTTGCTGGGCATGTTCGTGTCCTTGGTGGGCACGACCATGTCAGGGGATGGCCCGCGCATGACCCTTGGCATCCCAGAGTTGGGCGGCGGGCTGCCGCTGACCTCTTGTGTGTTGGGTGTGTTGGTGCTGTCCGAAGTGCTGATCGCTGTCGAAGACATGCGCCGGGACCGCATTCAGGCGAGGGAGCCAGTCAAAACGCCCGAGATGGGGCCGAAACTGACCTGGGGCGAGCGCTGGCGGATGATGCCCGCGATCTTGCGCGGCGCAAGCATCGGCACAATGATCGGCGCGCTACCGGGGATCGGCACCACCACAGCGGCGACCCTGTCACATGATACGGCCAGACGGCGCTCAAAAACGCCCGAGGCGTTTGGCAAAGGCGCGATCGAAGGAGTCGTGGCCACGGAGTCGGCAAACTCTGCCGTGTCGGGTGCAAATTTGATCCCGGTGATGAGCCTGGGCATTCCGGGTAACTTCGCGGCGGTGTTCATCATTCTGGCAGTCGAGACCATCGGTGATTTTGCCTTTGGACCACAGGTCTTTCGCTTTACCCCAATCAAAGAAATCGAAGGTTTCGATACGATCATGAACCGGGATCTGGTGATGGCCTTCGGGCTGTTCACGATGATGGTTATCGCCAATCTCTGCAATTGGAGCGTCGGCAGTTTCCTGATGGGCCAATTGGGGCGGCTTATCCACATTCCAAAGGACGTTATGCTGCCGGTGATCCTAACGGTGTCCCTGACCGCAGCGTATGTGCAGGATGGCGGCTATGTCGGCCTGCTCAGTGCCTGCACCTTTGCCGTCATCGGGTATTTCCTGCGCCGTTTGGGGATATCCATCCTACCCTTCGTGATCGGTTTTCTACTTGCACCGGCGTTGGAGGGGCTGATCCGGGGCAGTTTTACCGCGTCTGGCGGGGACCCGTTGTTCCTGCTTAAGTCTCCGATTGCGGTGGTGATGCTGGCGCTTTCGGTATGGTTGTTGGTGCGGATGTTCCGTCAGAGCCGCGCAGGTCGGGAGGCGTAGGCCTAAACGGCAGCATGTTCCGCTTGGTCGACCCTGAAGAGGCAGCGATTGCACCCGAACGTCTGGGCCGGAAAAGTTGAAGATTGATAGACCCATCAACTGCCGGGACCACAAGCTTAGGCAGCCGTTAAGGGGTTCCTCCGCATTATGTGCAGCAAGGTTACAGTCTCACATTAATTCTTTATGCAATGCCATCAAGGGCTTCTGTTTTGGGCCCCTTAAGGGACATTGTAAGAAAAAAGTTGCGAGTAGTCACAATGTTGTCGGTTTTCCACACCATCCATCACGATCACGATCTGGGTCTTGTCATACTTGCGGGCTTCCTATGTGCTTTCGGTAGTTGGGTCATGTCCAGACTGTATAGGCATGCCTTGTCTCGGCCGTTCTCTCAGGCCATCGTTTGGTATTTCATGACCTCAGTCACTGCGGGGGTGGCGATTTGGTGTACCCATTTCATTGCAATCTTGGCCTATCAACCCGACGCACCTGTAAACTTTGACTTGGCTTTAACTTTTACGTCCTTGGTAATTGCAATAGTTGGCTGCTCTTTTGGAATTTTGATCGCCGGAATGTTCCGGTCCATCTCAGCCACACTGATCGGCGGAACTATCTTCGGACTTGCCGTGTCTGCGATGCATTATACCGGCATGATCGCCTACCGCGTACAAGGAGCGATCTCTTGGGACAGCAGCTATCTGATTGCATCCGTAATCGTGGCTGTCGTCCTATCCACACTGGCACTTTCGCTGGGCCGCAGGGAAACCAAAGCAAGTATCATTCAAATGACTGCCTTGTTCACCCTTGCGATCATCGGGCTTCATTTTACTGGGATGGCAGCGTTCAAGGTAACGTCGATCCAGTCCTTTTCAGAATATGAAAACCCCGGCGAGTTCAAGCTGCTCGCACTCGTTATCGCGGGGACGGCTACCATGATTGTACTGGGTGGTCTTTTTACCTTCGTTATCGAAAATCGCACTCGGATGGAAAGTATCGACGAGCTGCGCAAAGCCCGCGACGAGGCGGAAAGTGCAAGCCGCGCGAAGTCAGAGTTCATGAGCGTTTTGAGCCATGAGCTGCGAACGCCGCTGACGATTGTAATCGGCTATGCCAGCTTCCTCACAACGCTGAAAAGCAGCACGCTTAGCAAGCTCAAGCCGGACGAGCAGGTCGCGGAGGTGCACTTTCACTCGATCGGAGATCAGGCGCAGAAATATGGTCAGCGCGTCAAATCCGCAGGTGATCATCTGCTAACGATCATCAACGATATCTTGGATTATACCAGCATTGAATTGAACGATATCACACTCAACAAGACCGAATTTTCGGCAAGTGAATTGATGTCGATGTTAGACGAACAGTTTCAGGGCTTGGCCGCGGAGAAGTCGATAGCGTTGCATGCCGAATGTGACGACATAACCATCATAGCCGATCGCAACCGGTGTTTGCAGATTTTGATCAACTTGGTTGGCAATGCGCTCAAATTCTCTCATGGGAAAGACATCTTTGTCCGGGCCCGGGTCAATGGCAAGGGTGTCAATCTCGAAGTAGAAGACAACGGGCGCGGCATTCAGCAGCCAGACTTACTGCGGATATTTCAAGCTTTTACGCAACTTGAGAACGCCGAGGATCGCACTGAAGGTGGGACAGGCCTGGGCCTTGCCATCAGCAAAAAGCTCTCTATCGCGCACGGCGGCGATATTGCCGTTGAGAGCGCCGTCGGCAAGGGCACTAAATTTACGGTCTTCCTGCCGAACAGCCTAGGAGCTGGGAGCAGTTTGCGATTGAATAGCGCAGCCTAGTGTAAAGTGCCGGACCTGAGCCCGAAGCTCCCTTCAGGTTACGCGAAGTAGTTAGGGCGAAAATCTGTGACTTTAGGCGGCCAATTTGTGCATCGTCGTGCCCAGAAAAAAATTCCCTGGGGGGGGGCAGATTCTGACGCTGAATGTGGTTTGCGCCGGTTGTAATCTGCTGCTGAAGTTTTTGGTGAGACGTGAATAGCCCCTAGTTCCCCAGACACCTTCTTGGTTCACGTTGTGCTGTCTTGTCTGACGCCTTGGCGAGCTTTGTCGATCATACCGCGAATGCGTTCATGCTTCATCCTTTGCGAAGTGCGCGGCAGCCTCTTTTAAGATGTCGCGCTCCTCGGTCATTCGCGCAAGCTCACTCTTAAGCCTACGGTTCTCGGCCTCCTTGCCTCAAAAATAGGGAAGAATGCGTCTACAATACGAGGGGTTAGCCAGTTTTACGGCTCCCAAGTGTACAACGGCGCCACTGTGCCGGAACGGCGTCTCAGGACTGAAACACTATTCTGCAACTTCTTGTGTGGCTCCAGTAGATTGAGAAGTTCGAACTCGCTTCTTGCCCGCTGTCGTTCAATAAGAACGCCGAGAAAGACGCGCAGGTCGGCATTTGTCAGTGTCGAATGGTAAACAATAATTCCGCCGTCTGGATTGATGAGAGGCCAAAACTGCAACGTGAACTCAATATATTCCCGTGCACCGCCGCAGTCGAACCATACGAGATCAAGCGGCAGCATCTCTGTCGGCATCTTGCGTGCAAAGCCTTCAAAAACCTCACTGCGTAAATCTAGGTACGGGGCGACGCCCAGATCATTCACTGCCTTCATCAGTTGGTCGACCTTGTTGTTCCCGTGAGACCGATCGTCCAAGGTCATAAGTCGCGGCAGGTAAGGCTCGTCGTACCAATCTGTCTTCCCGTAAATATTACGATTGGATGTCTGATCCAAGCGACAGTCTTCTGCACAATCAGCAAGCGCCTGTAAGAGATAGAGAGAGCTTAATCCGGCCCCGACTTCAAAAACCCGCCGGGGTCGGATGAACCGGACGAGTGCATACAGCAGTGGTGCTGCGGATTCGGTCCCGAATTGGCCGTCCAGTGTTCGAGCGGCACGAATGAACTGCGGTGAAATCAATTCAACATCCCCGCAATCGACCTAGCGATAGAGCTGATCCGCGCGCCTTCGTTCACCAGAATGCGGCTGCCGTCTGCGGCGGTGTATTCGAAAGCGGCGTGGTGCAGCGCGGCAAGCTGCCATTGGTCGTTGAGTACTGGCGCGCCTGATGCGCCTTCATCCGTGTCGCTGGTGTAATGCAACCAGTCATCGAAAATGTCGACCACGACATTGTCGCGCAGGCTGACGGTTTGGGGGCCACCCCCACCGTGTTGGATGACATTGACGGATTCACCGATCAGGGCCTTTCCCGACTGGGGCAGGATGTCAATTGAACCGAAAACCTCGTGAATGATGTCGCGGGCGCGTTCTTCGAACGCGACCAACGTGAAATCCAGTTGCAGGTCTGTCAGAAAGAACCGCCCTGGGTCGAGCGCAAGTGTTACGCGGCGCTGTTGTGAATCGGGCGTGCTGGACCAGTAACCGAATTCGATTTGACCGCGCGCCGCCCAAGCCTCTGTTGGTAAAACGTGATTGTTTGTGAGGATCAGCCCCTGCGCAACCGCAAATCCTGTCCCGAGCGAACGCTCACCGGTATTGGTGGATGTCGCTACGCGGCAGATCGCGTCTGCCGTTCGGCCGCCGAGGGTCAGAAAATTGCGTGGCAGTCGGTCGTCACGGCCCACTACCGCTTCGAGGATATGCCGCCCGTTGTCGAAATCTTTTCCGGGTGAGGTAGGGCTGGCGTGCGTCAGCAGACGTGCACGCTCTTGTCGACGCTCCGCCGTTTCAATGGAATTGGGATCAACCGCGGCACCGGAGATCAGCGAAGACAAGGTGCTCAGACGCTCCTGCCTTTCGGAGGCGCGTTTTTGAAACCGTTCTGCGCAGGCAATTTGCTGGATTTGTTTCAACATAGCAGCCGCGGCCCCTCTGTTACGTGGATCGTGTTGCCGACGGTAAAATCAGGGGGCAATTCAGGCTGTACATCATCCGCGAAAGCCAAGGTCGCCGATACTGATCCGTTGTGTGAATAGGTGCCGTGCCATGTACCCCAAGGCACCATGAGCCAATCACCAGCTTGCAGCAGGACGAAACGCATTTGGTCGGGCAAAGCCAGGTCTTCGCCGTTGTGATGGGCCAATCCCTTGCCTTCGTTCGCCAACACGTTGCACCTAGGTTTGACAACAGCGGGTCCCGGCCCGACTTGCCACAGCTTGCTGCCGCTGAGTTGCACCACAATTATCCAGCGGGTGTCGAAATGCAGAGGTGCGCCGGAACAGGGCGGAGAGATATAAAGATTGATGCGGTCGATCTGGGCGCTCTCAAGACCAGTTGGTGACAGCCCAGCAGCGAGATCTTTGTTCTCGCTTTCGAGGTGCATGCTGCAATAGGTTCCACGCCGCGCGACTTTTCGCAGCCCGTGACCAAGCTGGATTTCCTGGTGCTGTCCGGCAGTATCGCGAAACATGAATTTGCAACTGCATTTGGCGAGAGCATCCAGTATCGGCCGTTCAAACGCGCCATGGCCGACACTCGGGTTATGTCCTGCCACGATCCCGAAAGACGCAGTAGGCACGTCTTGTGCCCCCACGGTCATGAGGTTGCTACGCCGCGCGCCACCTCGTTGCGGGGGCGGGAATGGTCGTCAATATCTTCTTCCAGGGTTCCCGCGCCTGTCACGCCGAACACGGGCTCTCGTAGCGGATCGAGGCCGAGTTTCTCCTCCCATATCTGGTCGCGCAGGGCGATGGTGTGAAAGGCGCCGAGGCCTTGCCAGGTTGCTGTCAGAAAGGCGCTTTGGCTACTAAACCCAACCTCTGATATGACCGCGCGGGCGACCCTTGCGTAATTGTATTTCCAAGCTGTACGCGGCAGGAAGGCCGAGAGCAGGCAAACCACTCCCGCTTCCGCAACCCAATGCTGGTCACCTGTGGCGTGGCC
Source organism: Sulfitobacter sp. KMM 9851 (assembly GCF_057178245.1). NCBI lineage: Bacteria > Pseudomonadati > Pseudomonadota > Alphaproteobacteria > Rhodobacterales > Roseobacteraceae > Sulfitobacter > Sulfitobacter sp. KMM 9851. The sequence goes on along the minus strand of NZ_CM169991.1, from coordinate 3,136,321 downwards.
AATCCATTCACGTGGATCCTCAAGCGATATTTGCTCTAGCCCGTGTCGCCGTACCGAATAGTGGTAGAGACCACTTGGCACGCCTTCTACGTTCATAATCACCGGATAAATCTCGATCGGATGCAATGATCCGCCACTCGGCGAGGTCTTGCGAACAAAGACATCACCCAGTGGGTTTTCAACGGTTCCGGTACTGCCCCACCCCAGATGCAGGAAGGTCGAAAGCTGCGGCTCCGTCATAGGTTCGTGCGAAAACCTGCGTGTCGTGCGCCGAGACAGAAGCACCTCTTTGAAAGACTTCTTGCGGCCCGATCCACCGCTTCGCCCGTTCGGCTCAGACAGTGCGAGAAAGCTGGCGTCGGGCCGCTCAAGGTATGCCGAAGGTTGCCGATCAAGCATTGCCCGCTCGGAAAGCATCTGATTGTATTCCTCAGGAACGGCAAAAATCGTGTCTGCGGTGGTGCGGGTCGACAGCAAAAAACGCATTGCGGTGTCCCACGCAGGGCCCGGCGAGGCGAGTTGCTGTCCGCTGAGATCGGTACTGCGTTCGTCCAGTACACCGAGGGTAAGAAGTGCTGCCAGTCGGTCCAATTCGGCATCTACCAGAACCGCTGCTTCTTGGTCGTCCTGCGCGCCCGAAGCTGCCTGATCTACGATGTCGTGGACAGACCGCCAGGACAGATAACGACCCAGACCTTCCTCCTCTGACCGCGGCCAGAACCCATGCGTGCCCCTGTCGCGATTTCCGATCAAGATGCGCTCTTCGTCCATGCCGACAACTGCGGCCTTGGACAACCTGACGGTCAATTCCGAACCACTTGCCGCCGGTTTGTTTTCCTCGGATTCAGCCATGATCTTTGGCGATCTTTTTCCACGCCTCTTCGACAGCCGGTCGCAATGCCTCCATATCGTCTGCCAGCGCCTCGACAACGTACCTGCCTTGCTTGCTTAGGTTGTCGTCTCCCAAGAGCATCGGAATTGCCTTTTCTGATCCCACGAGAATGTATGCAGCGCGCAGTACGCAATCCTTGTATTCGCTCTGGTTGATCTGCGCGCGTCGCCAAAAGTATTTGGTCAGAAGCGTATAAATGTAAAAGGCGTGCAAAAATCCAAAGAGATCGCGTTTCGACCCTGACCAGGGCAGGGTGTAGTCATCTGTCTTGGGCGTGCCGTCCTTGACGAGTTCCACCAACTCACCAAGCCGGTAGAGAACCTGGTGACCTGTCTCGTGCACGATAGATTCCTCGATATCGAGAAGTCGCTCGTCCATGTTGCCAAGGTAGATGACCCCAGCATAGCGTGCCGCAGAGCAACTTCTGAATGTTGCGTTGGGTAGGTAGCCTACGATCTGGACATAGTCCTCGATCTGGGTACGTAGTTCGGGCCAGGCTTTTTCTATGTTCTCAAATGCAAATCCCAAAAGCTCCTGTTGCATCGCCAGTGGATGACCATAACCGTTCAACCCCTGTTCCGACTGCATCTGTACTTTGAAATCGTATGATGGCGGCGTGGCTGCCATGATGTAGGGGTCGAAGTCGGCCTGCAACAACGCGATCCGCGTGCCGGCAACGTAGTGATTTTCATCACCATTCAGCCGCCCCTTTACACGCCCCATCACCTGCGAAATGTTCTCGCAATGGAATTGTATCTCTTTCTCGTCCCCGCGCGCAAACGCGCGGTTCAGAAAATTCATCCATGTCGCAAACACCGGGTCGCCATAAAGATGATCTTCACTCGCTGTCTTCTTCTCAAAGATGTCCAAGATGCCGTTGCGTACTGCCAGATGGGTGGTCTCGGGAGCGATTTTCGCGGATACCTCTAGACTTCGGTTCGCCATATCCCGGCGTGCGCCGATAAAGGCATCACGCATTGCCTGCAAATTGCCCGGATCAGAATCAGGATGGAAAGAGGCTGGCCAAGCAACCTCCTGAGTTTGCGTTTGCATCTCAACGTCCTCCGCCCATGCCGCCAAACAGTGTTTTCCCACCCTGTTGCTGCTGTTGGTCCAAGATGGCCGCCAAGGCATCAAGCCCACGGCTGCCGGTCTGTTGCTGCTGCTGATCAAGAAGCGCCGCGAGGTCCTTAAGATTGCCGAACTTGGCTGATCCCTGTTGCTGCTGTTGGTCCAAGATCGCCGCCAAAGCATCAAGCCCACGGCTGCCGGTCTGTTGTTGCTGCTGATCAAGAAGCGCCGCGAGATCCTTAAGATTAACGAACTTGGCTGATCCCTGCTGCTGCTGCTGGTCAAGGATCGCGGCCAAAGCATCAAGCCCACGGCTGCCTGTCTGTTGTTGCTGCTGATCAAGGAGCGCCGCGAGGTCCTCAAGATTGTCGAACTTGGCCGACCCTTGCTGCTGTTGTTGGTCGAGAAGCGCCGTAAGATTTTCCATCAGGCGCTTACCGCCCTGTTGCTGCTGCTGATCAAGAAGCGCCGCGAGATCCTTAAGATTGCCGAACTTGGCTGATCCCTGCTGCTGCTGCTGGTCAAGGATCGCGGCCAAAGCATCAAGCCCACGGCTGCCTGTCTGTTGTTGCTGCTGATCAAGGAGCGCCGCGAGGTCCTTAAGATTGCCGAACTTGGCTGATCCCTGTTGCTGCTGTTGGTCCAAGATGGCCGCCAAGGCATCAAGCCCACGGCTGCCAGTCTGTTGTTGCTGCTGATCAAGGAGCGCTGCGAGGTCCTTAAGATTACCGAACTTGGCTGATCCCTGTTGCTGCTGCTGGTCCAGGATCGCCGCCAAAGCATCAAGCCCACGGCTGCCTGTCTGTTGTTGCTGCTGATCAAGAAGGGCCGCGAGGTCCTCAAGATTGTCGAACTTGGCCGACCCTTGCTGCTGTTGTTGGTCCAGAAGCGCCGCAAGATTTTCCATCAGGCGCTTACCGCCCTGTTGCTGCTGTTGGTCCAAAAGCGCCGCGAGGCCTGCGGGATTGTCGAACTTGGCTGATCCCTGTTGCTGCTGTTGGTCTAGGATCGCGGCTAAGGCATCAAGCCCACGGCTGCCGGTCTGTTGCTGTTGTTGATCAAGAAGGGCGGCAAGACCCTCTAGATTGTCAAACTTGGCTGATCCCTGTTGCTGCTGCTGGTCCAGGATTGCGGCCAATGCGTCAAGCCCGCGGCTTCCGGTCTGTTGCTGCTGCTGATCAAGAAGGGCAGCAAGATCGGACATACGCCGCGAACCCTGTTGCTGCTGCTGATCCAAGATCGCAGCAAGCTTGTTCAAAATACTGGATTTGGAAGATTGATTTGGCTGTGGCATAGCATAAACGCTCCCTTAGTATTGAAACAAAGAACTGCGCGAACATCACTTGCCTGAAAAACGTAAAAGCGGCTGGTTCATTCAAAAACAGTAAACGTTACTCTGCCAAGGCAATTGCCGCGAGACGCGGGTCGATTATGTCGCTAAATATGCGGCCTCAGATAACGAGAATTGAGTTTTCAATGTCCATTTTTTGGCCTTTTAAAAATTAAAAGTAACCCAAAATTCAACTACTAATTGTATTCATGAAAACTTAAAAAGTCAATCTGGTACTTCACCAGTCGGCAAAGCTCTAACTTTCGTCAGAATCCAGGCGCAGAGTCAGGCCGCCATTCCGCTCCAGAAATCCAAGCTTTTTGTAAAGCGCCAAGGCCGGAATATTCCTAGGGGACACGTTGAGAGTTATCTCGAACACGTCATCTTTTTTCGCCAAAACAATAAGTTCTCTCATCGCCCTCGCGGCGATTCCCATTTGCCGATTTGCATCGTCCACTTCAATGTACAAAATGTGCCATGTCCTTCGTCCTTCGATGATCCGGAAGCTTTTCCAAAGCGTCCCGATCTTCTTTCCGTGCATCTGGATCGACAGAAAATCGTCTTGGCACAAAGCGCGAATCGCGGCCAATTCACGTCCGAGTGTCTCGACAGATCGCCGTCTTGCCTCCTCCGATCCGATCCCGCGGTCGACCCTGAGGTGTTCAACAAAGGCCGCTCTTATACGCTCCAGCACATCCGGGGATGCGTCAGGTGCCTGTGGCACCAGTAAAATGCGGTCTTTCACGTTCTTTGACATTGCGCCTCGCGCAGTTCCTCAGATCTATGCCTGAGCTTTACAAATACCTACAGAGGCAAGCGGAATCCATAAATACTGGGGAGCGCAGAGCTGACACGCTTTAAAATGATCGCATTAAATGACCTGAAGCAGAAAAATCGGCGAGTCAGACGACCATGATCAACAACCTTTTTTTGATCAAGCTGACAAATAACGTCGGCAGGAAATTATTGTAGGTGATGCCTGCTCACGAACCCTTTGAATTTTGACGGTTTTTGGAAAGCCCACGGGTGCCCTCAACAGGTGGCTGACCCACACTCACTCACAATCCTGCCAAGCACGAAAATATCCGCCCGATCCGAGCACGTGAACCGCACTTTCAAAGGCAAACTGCGAGGCGAAGCTGCAAAGGCAGTGATCCTCTATGCTGCGACTTAGAGAGCAATTTTTTGCGTTTCACGTTGCGCAAACCGCTCGTGCTGGCGCATTGCTTGAGCGGATCGCAAGGCATTCATGAAAGCTATTCCAACCATAGTTCGAGCCTATTTGCGTGGGACCAGGAACCAGTATTTCATTTCCAAAATTATGCGGCCAACAGGAGAGAAAAAATGAAACACCATCGAAACACAATCAAAAGCGGTCTTATGGCGGTCTGCCTTGCCGCGCTTTCGGCACCTATGGCGCTGGCTGATGATGTGAAAATCCGCTTGGGACATGTGCTGCCCGAAAGTCATAGCTGGCACCAGGCGGCGACCGGTTTCGCAGACGAAGTCAGCACCCGAACCGAAGGGCGCGTGGCGATTGAGGTTTTTGCCTCTGGCCAGTTGGGCAGCGAAAAAGAGGTGATCGAAGGACTTCAGTTTGGGTCAGTGCAAGCCGGTCTGATCGGATCGGGTTCGTTCCAGGCGATCGAGCCGCGTATGGGGATCATCGAGATGCCCTATGCTTGGGGCGCACGCGAGCAGGCGTTTGCAGCCCTTGATGGTGATCTGGGCGCGTCATTGGAAAGCATGCTCGACGACAAAGGCATCAAAGTCATTGGCTGGTGGGAAAACGGTTTCCGCAACATTACCAACAACGTACGCCCGATTGAAAAGCCTGCCGATCTGGATGGTCTGAAAATCCGCGTGACGCCCGATAAGGTACGTCTCGCCACCTTCGAATTGTTGGGCGCGCAGCCTGCGCCATTGTCCTTCGGTGAGCTATACTCCGCGCTGCAACAGGGCGTGTTTGACGCGCAGGAAAACCCACTGGCGATCATTTATTCCTCGTCCTTCTTTGAAGTTCAGAAATATGTCTCGTTGACTGAACACATCTGGGGTGCTGCGACCCTTACAATGTCCAAATCGGTTTGGGACAAGATTTCTGCCGAAGATCAGGCCATCGTAAGCGAAGCCGCCACCACATGGGGGGCAAAACAGCGCGAAATGGTTGCTGCCGCCAACGCTGAATTGGTCGCGCAGCTTGAGGAAAAAGGCATGCAGTTCAACGACGTTGACAAAGCTGCCTTCATTGATGCCGTCGCACCGATCTGGGAAAGCCAGAAAGAGGTTTACGGCGAAGACCTGCTGGTCATTCTGAATACCTACAGAAAATGACCACTCTGCGTCCTGAAATAACTGAAGTTGCATCGGTGGAGCCGGTGCAACTTTACGACTTCACCCAGAAGGTGCTGTTTTCGCCTGCTGCACGCGGTGAGGGCTTTATCAAGCTGACGGTTACCACTGGCAAAAAGGGCGCCAAATCCGTCGCCCATTGCCATCCTCGTGATGAGGTTACGCTGACCCTCAAAGGCGAGGCAGTGTTGCGTGCAGGAGGTGAGGAATACCGGATGACCGAAGGGACCGCCGTGCGCTTGCCGCCCGGTCTGGATCATACCGTCGAAGTTATCTCAGATGAATGGGTGGTTGTTGCCGCCTATTGCGATGAGTGCATGCTATGCCGTGGCCCCGAAGGATTAATGAAACCATGACCCTGTCTGCCAAGTCGCTCAGAGCGGCGCATATTATCGACCGTGCCGCGCGATGGGGCGGCGCAGGGCTGGTGGCAGTTTTTGCCGCGATGGTGGTTTATGTCGTTGCCTCACGCTACCTGTTCTCATCAACGCCACGGTGGGCTGAAGAGTTGCCGCGATTGCTGCTGGTCTGGCTGACATTTATCGGCGCGGTATCGGGGTTCGTACGTGGTAGCCACTTTCGTGCAGGATTACTCGACCTGATCGCCCTGCGACCGGCGCTGCGCCGGGCACTGCGCATGTTGGCCGCCCTCGCCACAGCGACATTCCTGTTGGTGTTTCTCTATACCGGGGCGCAATTGACTGGGATGACTTGGTCGCACAGCACCACCGCCCTGTCGCTGCCTGTGGGGCTATTCTACCTCGCCTTGCCGGTGAGCTGCGGCTTCGCCCTTCTCGGCCTTATCTTGAAAGGCGGACGCGCATGAGCATCGCATTGATTTTGTTGCTGGTGGTGTTTGTCGCGTTGGTGCTGATCGACGCACCGATTGCCGTGGCCTTGGGCATGTCGTCGATGTTCTATTTACTGATAGCCGATACCGCGCCGATGATCGTAGTGGCGCAGCGCGCTGTGGCCGGAATTGACAGCTTTACGCTGTTGGCCATTCCGCTGTTCCTGCTGGCCGGGCTTTTGATGGTTCATGGTGGCCTTGCACCGCGCATCATCGCATTCTGCGCAGCGCTGATCGGTCGGCGTACGGGCGGGCTGGCGATGGTGATGATCATTGCCTGCATGCTCTTTGGCTCGCTCTCCGGCTCGGGTGTTGCTGATGTCGTCGCTATCGGAACGATGATGCTACCCGCCATGCGCGACCAAGGCTATGCGCCGGGGTTCAGTGCCTCTGCGCTAGGCTGTGCAGGTTCGCTGGGCACGGTGATCCCGCCCTCAATCGTGCTGATCGTCTACGGCACCGCCACCAACAGCTCGATCGGACAGCTTTTCGTCGCAGCGATTGTGCCGGGTGTGCTGCTGGGAATCGGCCTGTTGATCGTCGCCTGGTGGATTTCGCGCAAACACGGCTGGCAGGGCGGCGAGCCATTTTCCTGGCCTGAATTGGGGCGGGCGGCCAAGGGTTCGGTTCTGGCCATGTTGGCCCCGTTGATCATCGTGGGCGGCATTCGGTTGGGTATTTTCACCCCGACCGAAGCGGCAGGCATTGGCGTGGCTTATGCGCTGTTCATCGGCGTGTTTGTCTATCGCGCGCTGAGCCTAAAACTGTTGATGAAACTGCTGCGCGAAACGACAGAGATGACGGGCGTTATTCTGCTGGTCATTGCCTCGGCATCGGTCTTTGGCTGGATATTGGCGGCCGAGCAGGTTCCGCAAATGGCGGTGGCGGGGATCACGGACGCCACGCAGAGCGCGACTGTCGCCCTGCTGCTGATGATGCTGGTGCTGCTGATCCTCGGCACATTCATGGAGTCCATCGCGATCATCTTGATCCTTGCGCCGGTGTTTCTGCCGATCCTACAGCATTACGGCATTGATCCGGTCTATTTCGGTATCCTGCTGACGATCAATCTGGCGATTGGGGCCAATACCCCGCCGCTGGGGATTGATCTGATGGCTGCCTGTCGCGTTGGACAGATCCCGCTGAGTGATGCCTTTCAATACCTGTTGCCCTTCCTTGGCGTAATGGTGGGGGTGCTGTTTTTGCTGGTGCTTTTCCCCGCCCTGATCACCGACCTTCCCGGGATCCTTTTCTGATCTCGCTCCCTTCTGACAGAAAGACACGAACATGCCGATGACACCTGACGCCCGCGTTGACCTTGAGCGGTTCTGGACCACCATCGAAGCCTCTGCCAAGATCGGCAAGGGCCGCCCCGGAGGCCTGTCACGCCTGACGCTGGGAGACGACGACCGCCAGATGCGCGACTTGTTTTGCGCGTGGTGCAAGGACGCGGGCCTGAGTATCGAGGTGGATGCCGCAGGTAACATTTTTGGTCGCCGCGACGGGACCGATAATTCCCTGCCACCGATCCTGATCGGTAGCCATCTGGATACCCAGATTAACGGGGGCCGCTTTGACGGCATCGCGGGTGTTCTGGCGGGGTTGGAAGTGATCCGATGCCTCAACGACCTTGGTCATACCACGCGCCGCCCGATCGTGGTGGTCGACTGGACCAATGAGGAAGGCGCGAGGTTCTCGCCGCCGATGGTCGCGTCGGGCTGTTTTGTTGGGAAGTACAGCATCGACTGGGTGCATGACCTGATCAGCGACGACGGCGCGCGCTTTGGCGACGAGCTTGAGCGGATCGGCTATAAAGGCGATCGGCCCTGCACGGCGGGAGAGATCGACGCCTATTTTGAGCTTCATATCGAACAGGGGCCAATCTTGGATGCGGAAAACCGACAGGTTGGCATTGTCACGGGCGGGTACCCGGTGCGTGGGATGCGTGCCTCGTTCAAGGGCCAGACAGCGCACACCGGCCCAACCCCGATGGACCTGCGCCGCAATGCGCTGGCGGCGGGCGCTCGTTGGCTGACGGCTGTCGATGACATCGGTTGGGATTTTGCCGTGCACGACGGCAAGGCGACAGCGGCGCGCCTGACCGCGTGGCCGAACAAGCCGGGCATTCTGTCGGACACAGCCGAGGCGGTCTGCGACGTGCGCCACCCCGACCCGATCACCACCCTGGTCATGACCGAAAAAATGCGCCGCGCGCTGTTTGAATCCGCTGCGCGCTGTGGCTGCGAAGCGGTGATTGAGGATGAATGGGAATGGGGCGGCGACATCTTTGACGCGGAGTTGATCGACGGTCTGCGCACCCAAGCAATTCGCATGGATTACAACTGGCGCGACATCCAAAGCCAGGCGGGGCATGACTCCTATTTTCTCGCCACTCATTGCCCCACTGCAATGATCTTTACCCCCTGCAAGAACGGCATCACTCACAACAACGAAGAAAGCTGTGAGCCTGCTGATTTCGTTGCTGGTCTCAATATTTTGCTGCATGCGGTCGTGGCGCGGGCGGATAGGTGAGCACCCTGATCGCACTTGATGCGCTGGACAAAGCGCTGGGCTGATCTGCGCTGACTGGCAGACTGTGGGAACGGGATCACGAGAACGCAGTCAAAGCCCCTTTGCGTCAGGTGCCGACCATCTGGTGCCGTGAGGCCAGTGAGGGTCATCATTGATCGTGCCTGCTTAGATCCCCGCTGCGTATCTCGGGGATAAAGTTGGTAACCTTCCTTCCGGAAAGGGCCGTGAAAGGCAGATCCGCAATTGACACCTGCCGTCCATTCTTTTGTGGGTAGGTTGGCGGGGAGGAAGTCACATTGGACGTCGACATAGTGACGGCACGGCAGCGATCTCGGCGTTCGCCGACGGTTATTTGCCCCCCGAAGATGCCCCCCCGCTTTTGATCATTGATCCCTGCGGCCATGGGAAGGCACCCCAATCTGGGCCCGTGATCATGTCATGTTGGGATAGAGCGCAATCAATTCTTGCGCCATCTGCACAAACTTTTGCTCGGAGGGGCTCAACTTTTCAAGCGGCGCATGAACCAAGTAGACATCCGCACCAATTGGTTCATCGGTAATCTTCAGCGGCCACAGGGTGCCGTCGCGGATGTCACTGGTCACGGACATCAGCGGTAATATCCCGATACCCAAACCCGCGACGATCATGCGGCGGACCTCCTCAAGATTGGTGCTCAACCCGTTGATCCGATTGCCCAACCGCGTACCTTCGCGCAGCACCGACATCGGCTCTAGTCCCATGCTCTCGGTGGCGCAGGCGAACGAGATAAAGGGTTCGCGTTGTAGGTCGCGCACACTGACAGTTTCCATTCCGAACAACGGGTGCTCGGCGCCGCAGAACACACGGAATTCTTCACGAAATAGACGGATTGAGCTGAGGTTGACGAGCGGCTGTGACATCAGGCAGAAGCCCAGCCCAAGCCGCCCTTGTTGAATATTGCGCACAATGGTCTGGCTGTTATGAATCTCGCTTTGAAACATCACCGACGGGTGGCGCTGGTGGTAAAGACGCAGCAGTTCGTCCAGCATCGGTGACACCAGATTGCTGATGATCTGGTAGCTGACCTGGCCGCGCTCCTCTTCGGTGGCGCCACGGATCAGGATCGAAATCCGCTCTGCGCTATGGAAAATGTCGCGACATTCCTGATAAATCTTGTCGCCGCGCATGGTCAGTTCGAAATGGCGGCTATCGCGAAAAACCAGCTGACAATCCAACTGCGCCTCGAGTTTCTGCAAGGCATTGCTGACAGATGGTTGGCTAAGGCCAAGGCGCTTGGCGGCCTTGGTAATGCTCTTTTCCTTAGCGATCATGTAGAACATCCGCAGCAGGTTCCAGTTCATCTCCGCAGGTAGATTGGCATCCATATTTGAGTTCCCATAAAATCCAAGCCTCAGATCGGTGATATCATCCATTTGCAGAATCAAATTATAGCGTGAAGCTGTTTTTCACATTCCTATACGCTATTGTTGCGGATTGTGTGCAGTTGCACTTATCCGGTCAATTTCGTGAAGGTTTAACTGGGACGAGCACCGGCCCGCCAAGGTGTGAAATTTGCCGTGTTGAACAAGGTTTCGGCAAAGTTTTGTCGTTCGTTTCTGTGGGTGCTGCTTGCTCAAACCCTCTAAGGGTCCCATCGCATCAACCCTTCCGGCGGCCAAGAAAAAATCTGACCCGACTATAATTGTCATAGCTCGGGCCTATTTGACCGAAGATCGATTCCGCGCTCAGGTTTTGGCATCAGCAAAGAAGCCAGGAACGCACATGAACTCTCATCTCGATCTCTCGGATATCGAAACCGCGACGCTTGGGCATTTTCTGAGCGATGGTTTCATGGCGCCCTCGATCCAAGCTCTGCTGAGTGACACACGTGTGTTCGGACCGGCATTGACCGTACGGATGCCTGGTGATGACGGATCGGCCTTGGTCGAAGCTCTGTCTTGCGCGCAACCCGGACAAGTGATCGTTGTCGATCGCTGCGGCGATTTTCGCCATGCCTGTTGGGGGGCGGTCACGACCTGCGCGGCCAAATCGCGCGGTGTAGTTGGTGTTGTGATTGACGGCTTTGTCACCGACCGCTCGGCCATCATCGGTGAAACCTTTCCAGTTTGGTGCCGTGGCCGTTCACCCATAACGACCAAGCCCAGAGGGTTGGGTGGGGATGTGAATGTCGCAATCAACTGCGGCGGTGTTGCGGTATCCCCCGGCGACATGGTGCTGGCTGACGAAAGCGGCGTCGTCGTCATGGACCCCGGTCAGGCCGAAACGTTCTGCCGGCGTGCGCGCCTGATGCAGCAGCAGGAATTAGAGATCCTCGACCGGCTGCGTGCCGGAGAGACGCTTACCCAGATCACCAGAGGCGAAAAATCGTCCGCATGAAGCCGAAAAAACAGGCCGTGAAAATACAACCAATCCCCAACCAACAGAGGACCTCATGACATACTTTCAACCCAAACGCATTTTGACTGGGTTTGCAGCGCTTGCTGCCTGCACAGCTCTTTCGACCGGGACACCGGCCATGGCTGACAAGGCCAACAACACCCTTAATGTGGCCTTTGCCGCCGAACCAGAACCGCTGGACACATACAAGATCGCGGGCCGTGAAGGGCTTATTCTGGCACGCCACATCTACGACGGGCTTTTGTATAAAAACCTCGATACCGGCGAGATCGTACCCGCGCTTGCAGAAAGCTGGGAATTCACCGGGCCGCTCACCATGGAGTTTTCGCTGCGCAAAGGCGTCAAGTTCCACGACGGCTCGGACTTTTCCGCTGACGATGTGGTCGAGACCCTTAACACCGTGATCGCTGCCGAATATGGCACCCGCTATTCGATTTCGGTAGATTGGATCGACAGCGTAGAAAAGCTGGACGATTACAAAGTCCGCATCAATATGTCCAAGCCATTTGCTGGCGCGGTGGAAATGCTGGCCGACGCCCTGCCGATGTATCCGCATGCGTTTTTTGCCGAAAACGGGTCGGCGGGAATATCCGCAACACCCATCGGCACCGGACCCTACAAACTGGTGTCGCAGGAACCCGGCATTCGCTACGAGCTGGAACGGTTTGAAGGACACTACGCCGATAGTCCGAAAAGCGGCGCGGCGATCGACAAGATCGTGGTCCGCACCATGCCAGAGATGAACACGCAATTCGCTGAACTGATGTCTGGCGATCTGGATTGGATCTGGCGCATTGCCCCGGATCAGGCAGATCGTCTGCAAGGCCGCGTACAAATCATCAGCGCACCTATTATGCGCATCGGCTACGTCGGGTTCGCGCCGGAAGCACTGGAAGGCAATAGCCCGATTGCGGACAAGCGCGTGCGTCAGGCTTTGATCCACGCGACCAATCGCGAAGCCATCGTCAACGCCTTTGCCGGCGGCGCGTCAAAGGTGCTGAACACGCCCTGCAACCCTGCGCAGTTCGGCTGCGAGCAAGATGTGACAACCTATGAATACGACCCTGAGAAGGCCCGCGCTTTGCTGGCTGAAGCGGGTTACGCTGATGGTTTTGAGCTTGAAATGGTCTTTGCCGCCATGCCCCGCCCAACAGCCGAAGCAATCGCTGCTGATCTGGCCAAAGTCGGCGTAACGCTTGTTCTGAACGAACAACAGTATGCGGCAGGCATCGGCCAATGGCGCGGCAAAGAACTGCCTGCGTTCTTCTCGAACTGGGGCAGCTACGGGATCGGTGACGCTGTCTTTATCTTGTCCAACTTCTTTGGCGGCGGGGCGGACGATCTGGTGCAGGACAAGGAAGTTGCTGATTGGCTGACCGTGGCTGACACCGCAGCCGACCGTGATGTGCGTGCCGAGAATTACAGCCTCGCTGTCAAAAAGATCGCTGACGAAGCCTATTGGATGCCGATGTACAATTTCAACGTCAACTACGGCCTGTCCAACGATCTGAACTTCACGCCACATCCCGATGAATTTGCCCGGTGGTGGATGGCCAGCTGGAAATAGGCAGCCCTCAAACGGCAATGGTCCGGACGGCGCTCTCCCCGTCGCCCGGACTTTCATTCGGGAAAACATCATGGTTTCATTCATTCTAAAACGGTTGTTCGTCGCATTGTGCGTCTGTGTGACCGTATCGGCGGTAAGTTTTGCGCTGATGTTTCTGTCCGGCGACCCGGCAATTGCGATTGCAGGTGCGGGTGGACGGGCGCAAGACGCTGAAGCGATCCGCGTCGCCTATGGCTTTGATCGCCCGCTTCTGGTCCAATATCTCGACTGGGTCGGAAGCGCGCTGGTGGGTGATTTTGGCCAAAGCATCTACTTTAATATTCCGGTCACCGAGATCATCGGCAATCGTGTCGGCGTTACTTTGAAACTCGGCGTCATGTCCTTTTTACTGGCTCTCGTTGTGGCGGTTCCGCTGGGGGTTGCCGCGGCACTACGCCCAAACGGGTGGATCGACCGCGCAGCACTGGTGCTGGCCGTTACCGGACAAGCCATCCCGAGTTTCTGGCTTGGTCTGATGGCGATTGTCGTCTTCGGGGTCTGGTATGGCTGGGTGCCGATTTCCGGCGCTGAGACATGGCAAGGCTATATCCTCCCGGTAATTGTGCTGAGCTATTATGCAATGCCCGCCATGATGCGGATCACCCGTTCTGGGATGATCGACGTGCTGGCAACAGATTACATTCGCGCGGCACGCGCCAAGGGGTTGCCGATGACAACGGTTATCGGGCGCCATGCCCTGCGCAACGCCGTGCTGCCATTGGTGTCGCTTGCCGCCGTACAACTGGGCCTGCTGTTGTCAGGCTCTATCGTGATCGAAAGCGTTTTCGCGCTGAACGGTTTGGGGCGGTTGGCTTGGGAATCCTTGCTGCGCAGCGATCTGCCGGTAGTGCAGGCGATCATTCTGATCCTGTCGCTGCTTTATGTCGCGCTTACGACCTGCGCCGATATTCTGAACGCCGTGCTCGATCCTCGCCTCAGAGGAGCCGCATAATGTCAGACACAACAGCAGAGACCCGCCCCGCCACGGTTTGGCGAAAATCCCTAAAAAATTCCGGCGTTATGATTGGGGGAACAATCTTGCTGCTGATCGTGGCAGTTGCAGTTTTTGCACCCCTGCTTGCGCCGCACGACCCTGTTGCGCAGGATTTGACCCGGCGTTTGCTACCGCCCTTCTGGCACGACCGGTCCGTTCCCGAACATATATTGGGCACCGATCATCTGGGCCGGGATTACCTCTCTCGCATGATCTACGGCGCGCGGATTTCTCTTGGTGTCGGTTTGGGTGTTACGCTGCTTTCCGGCGTGATCGGCGTAACTCTAGGTCTGCTCGCGGGTTATTTTGGTGGCTGGGTCGATATGGTGATCAGCTTTGCAATTACCACGCGGCTGTCACTGCCCATCGTTCTAGTGGCATTGGCGGCGGTGGCGCTTGGCGGCGCGTCGCTGACCACATTAATTACCGTTTTGGGATTACTGCTCTGGGACAGGTTCGCGGTTGTCGCGCGCGCCGCCACGCAAAGCCTGCGGCACCAAGAATTCATCCACGGGCTGCGGGCCATTGGCGCAAGCCGTGCCCGCATTCTCTTTCTTGAGATCCTGCCGAACATGCAAAGCATGATCCTTGTGGTGGTGACGCTGGAGGTGGCGAATGTCATCTTGCTTGAGGCAGCTCTTTCCTTCCTTGGCCTTGGGGTGCGGCCCCCGACCCCTTCATGGGGGCTGATGATCTCGGAAGGTCGCGACAACATCCTTTTCGATCCGTGGCTGATTGCCATGCCCGGCTCCGCGCTTTGTCTTTTGGTACTGGCCGTCAATTTGTTCGGAGACGGCATGCGCGACATCACGGGGCCTGCAAGACGATGACTGAATTGCTTCTGGATATCAAAAATCTAACGGTCTCATTGCCAACTGACCGGGGCGTCTTGCACGCCGTGCGCGGAGTCGATCTTCAAATTGCGCGCGGCGATACCCTCTGTCTGGTTGGCGAGTCTGGCTGCGGAAAATCGCTGACGGCGATGGCGCTGATGGGGCTGTTGCCGCGTTATGCAACGGTAACCAGCGATCGTTTTGATATGGCGGGTCAGGACCTAACCCAAAAACCTCAGTCGAAACTTGCGCTATTGCGCGGGCGCGAGGTTGCCATGATATTTCAGGACCCGACAAGCGCGCTTAACCCGACGCTTACCGTCGGGCGACAGCTCACAGAAGGTGTGATGCGCTCAGAGAAGCTCGACCGGTCGGCAGCGGATGCAAGGGCCATCGAAATGCTGGATCGGGTCGGAATATCCAACCCGTCTGCGCGACTGACCCAGTACCCTCATGCCTTTTCCGGGGGGCAGCGCCAGCGCATCATGATCGCCTCGGCCTTGATGGGGCGACCGCGTCTTTTGATCGCGGATGAGCCGACAACAGCATTGGACGTGACAATCCAGGCGCAGATTCTCCGCCTTCTGGGCGAATTGCAAGCTGATCTGGGGCTGTCGATGCTCTTGATCACTCATGATCTTGGCGTCGTTGCGGCCATCGCGACCGATGTCGCCGTCATGTATGCAGGACGCATCGCCGAGTTGGGCCCAGCCCGCGAGCTGTATGAGGCGCCGCTGCATCCCTATACCCAAGGTCTGCTGCGGGCGATCCCCGTGCCGGGCGTAACGAAACGCGGCAGCCAACTGCCGGCGATCCCAGGGCGGGTTCCGGGTCTTATCGGTCCCCTGCATGGCTGTGCTTTCCGCGACCGCTGCGCCCTGGCGAGCGACGAATGCGCGAAAGGCCCCGTGCCACGCCATGCGCATGGACCAGATCGTTTCGCTGAATGCTACAAGGCCGCCGCAGTGGAGACCGCGCGATGAATGCCCCGATGATCCAGATGAGCAATATCCGCAAAACCTTTCGCCTGCGCCGTGGCCTGTTCGGCCAAGCCGACGAATTGCTTGCCGTCAAAGACCTTTCGCTTGAGGTCGCCAAGGGGGAAACCTTGGGGCTGGTCGGGGAATCCGGTTGCGGCAAGAGCACGGCGGTCAGCATGATGCTGGGCCTGATGCGCCCTGATGCCGGCGAGGTTCTGATCTGTGGCAAGCCGGTAGCTTCGATGCCGGTTGCCGAACGGGTGCGGCTGATCCAACCAGTTTTTCAGAACCCAAACGCTTCTCTTAATCCGGTCAAGCGTATCCGGACCCTGATCGGCCAACCCTTGCGATTGCACGGTGGCGCAGATGAAAAACCTGAAGTCGCACGGATGCTGGAGCTTGTTGGCCTTCCGACGCGGCTTGCTGATGCCTATCCGGGTGAATTGTCAGGTGGGCAACGTCAGCGGGTCGCCATCGCGCGGGCCCTTATTTTGAAACCGACTGTGCTGATTTGTGACGAACCCACCTCAGCGTTAGACGTGTCAGTACAGGCCCAGATTATCAATCTGCTGCTGAGCCTAAAAGCCGAACTGGGCCTCACTATGGTTTTTGTCAGCCATGATCTCGCGGTGGTGGAGCATTTGGCGGACCGTGTCGCAGTGATGTATCTTGGCGAAAAAGTCGAAGAGGCGCGAACCGAGGCATTGTTTAAGGCCGCTCAGCATCCTTATAGCCGCGCGCTTTTGGCAGCGACCTTAGCTCCAAATCCGGGCTTTGGACTGCCTGACCTCAAGCTTGGCGCAACAGCAGCCGATCCCTTCGCCGCCCATGCCGGATGTCTCTTCGCCCCGCGCTGCCCCGACGTCTTGGACGGATGCCGAACCCGGCTACAAGAACTGCGCGAATTGCCCACAAGCATGGTGCGCTGCGAACGGGCGGGCCCGAGATTAGTTTGACGTGCTGGCGGGTGCGGTCATAGGGCAGGTGGTCGGACGCGATGCGCCCACTTTTAATGGGGTCCCGCCGTAGAATTCATGCAGCTGTTTTAAGTTTCATGTTGAGGGTCATGGCGCCCATACGCTCATCGTTTTGCGCAACCATTTTCCGTTTCATAGCGAGGCGTGCTAGCTCATCTTGTCCCGAGTGCGCGGTCACTGGGGGCTTAGGAACCGCAAACTGATCCTGCTTTGTTAGACATGCCAACGCGCATCTATCTGAAGACCAACCCAAATGCTTCCACTTGGTCATTGATCAAGCAGCACCAAGTCAGCCTAATTGATCGGCCTTCAACCGCCAAGCGGGCAGCCGTATAATCGCGGATGTGGATTGATCTGCGGCATGAACCTCAAACTCTCCGCCATGAAGCTCTACAAGTTTGCGGGTCAGCGGTAGCCCCAAGCCCAAGCCGCCGCGCGTATCCCTGTTGTCAATGCTTCCACCGACCACAAAGGGTTCGTATAGGGCGCTCAGTTCAACGCTGTCGTCCAGCTTGCCGTTGTCCGTTATCGAAAGTTCGACATTCCCCGAGGCATCCAGGCGACTTCCGACCGTAATCTCCTGACCGCCGTGATTAACCGCATTCAGGACAAGAGCGTGCAGCGCAATTTTAAGCTGGTCAGGGTCGACATAGATAGGAGCGCCGAATGCGCCCTCAGCAAGGGTGATCGACTTCAATTCGCCCCCGCGACCTGGTAGAACCAAGTCAGCGGTGGTCTTAAGAAGGCCGCCTAGATCGCAAGGCTGCTCATTTAGCCGCAACTCGCCTGTCGAGGCATTGCTGAATTCAATTATTTTTTCGATAAGGTCCATTAGATGCGCTGCTGATTTTCGCGCGGAACTTAGCAGGGTGCCGTTGATCCCCCGTGCGGCAGTTGCTTCAAGCAGTCTCAAGCTGCCCAGTAGTATAGTCAGTGGTGTTCGCAGCTCATGCCCCACAAGGGTGATAAAAGTCGATCGGACCGCCAGGTCTTGCGACTGATCTACCGGACGTGGCGGCACAGCTTCCAGCGCTGCGACCACGGCTTTTCCTAAGTCTGCCAGAATGGCCATCTGATGATCAGAGGGTGCATCGTGTGGCACAAGGTCAAGGCCGCACAAACTGCCAAACCGCTGACCCGACGACAAAATCAGAGGCACACCGGCATAGAAACGCGCTCCCGGTCCGCCTTCGGCAACCATGGGATGGGTCTCAAACCTGGGATCTTTGCTTAGATCAGGGACGACCATCGGCTCGCCCGACATGATTGTATGTGTGCAAAAACTATTGTCTTTCGGCATCCGATCAAGCTCAATTCCCACCACTGATTTATACCATTGGGTGTCCGCTTCTACGACACTGATATGCGCGATTGGGCAGTTCAAAAGCTTCCGCGTCGCCTCGCAAATAGCGTCAAACACGCCGCCGTTTGCCTCATGCATACCGGGGACTGCAAAAACGGAGCGTAGGCGCGCTTCCTCATTAAAAGGAATGGGATAAGTTCTCACGTCGACCTCGCCAGATTGGATGCTTGCTACGGTAGTAACAACTTGCCGAACCAGCGCAATATTCGATTGATCAGGCCATTGGGTTTTGGTGCGTGAGGGTGGTTGGCCTTTGCTTCGTATCGCGTGTGGGACCGCCTGAAGACCTCGTTTCGTAAGCGGGATGGTTTGAATTCCAGTCAACTGCTACCGCTTCAAACGTGGTCCCTTGCTGTAAGCCAGCCATTTTCTTGTCAAATGAAAACCGAACGCTAGATATTTCCAACGAGTTTAAAATTGCGGTGCTTAGCGGATGGTTATTACGGACAATGATACTAAATCTAAGCTCAGATTTAAGGGTTGGTGACGATTTCGAGATACAGCAATAATCTCTTCTGCGGGCCGACGAAGCAACTTGTTGCAGGCCGAAAGGGCGAAACTTACCTTGCCTACGGATGACGATGTTTGCCTTACACCAAAGCCTTTCAACCAACGCTCGCGAAGTTTGACCTGTCGACCATCCTAGTTAACGATCACATTACGAAGCGGCTGCGACGCTACGCAAACTTGTCGGACAGCGTAAAAAATACTACTTATTAGTGCATCTGGCTGCGTAATAAGTCCTACAAACGAATGAGTTTTCCCTGTCGTGCCTAAGGCTTCGTAAGGGCATGATCCAAGGAAAGTGACGATGCAGGGAAAGACTAAAACCGATCGACTGTCGAGCCTCCCGACTGGGACCGCCGGACTGGATGAGGTTCTTCGAGGGGGGATTACCCCGCATCGGCTTTATCTGGTTGAGGGCACTCCCGGAGCGGGCAAAACGACGCTTGCGCTTAAATTCCTAATGGAAGGGCGCAAGATTGAGGATAAGGGGCTTTACGTCACGCTTTCCGAAACAGTTGATGAGCTGACGTCGGTCGCTGCGTCCCATGGTTGGACGTTGGACGGGATCGAACTGTTTGAGATGGTCGCCGAGGATCAGTTCAGCTCTGATCATGAGCAATCCCTTTTGCATCCAAGCGATGTCGAACTCGGTGAAACAGTGCGCGGCATAATCGAGCTGGTCGAGAAGACCAATCCTACCCGCGTTGTTCTGGACAGTCTGTCAGAACTGCGTCTTCTCGCACAGAATCCATTGCGCTATCGCCGCCAAATTCTAGCCCTTAAACATTTCTTCGCACGCAGAAATTGCACTGTTCTGATGCTGGACGATCGGACAGCGGAACCTGGCGATCTGCAACTTCACTCCATTGCACACGGTGTCATCTCGCTTGAGCATTTGGCGAATGATTTTGGGTCAGAGCGACGTCGCCTGCGTGTGATCAAGATGCGTGGCCTGAAGTATCATGGCGGCTATCACGACTTTACCATCGAGAAAGGTGGTATCTGCGTCTACCCGCGCCTGATCGCAGCCAACCACCATCGCAGCTTTTGCAGCGCCGCTGTGGCAACGGGTCTGGCGGAACTGGATGCGCTTCTCGGCGGTGGGCTTTTTCCAGGAACAACTGCCTTGCTGGCGGGGCCGGCGGGCGTAGGCAAGACGACGACAGCAGTGCGCTGTATGATTGCCGCGCTGCAACGCGGCCAGAAGGCTGCCTATTTCCTTTTTGATGAGCGCCTGTCGACGCTGATGACCAGGTCAAAGGCGCTGGGCATGGACCTGCAGCCCTACCTTGACGATGGCCTGCTTGAGATACGTCAAATTGATCCGGCCGAGCTGTCGCCCGGCGAATTCGCCAACGCTGTGCGTAATGCAGTGGAGGAGGATGACGTCGGTTTTGTTGTGATTGACAGCTTGAATGCCTATCTGCACGCGATGCCAAGCGACAATTTTCTTGTGCTTCAGATGCATGAGTTGCTGAGCTATCTCGCCCAACAGGGTGTCGTTTCATTGATGATCCTGGGTCAGCATGGCGTCACAGGCGAATTGCGGTCCGACATCGACATCAGCTATCTAGCCGATACCGTCATGATGCTGCGTTTTTTCGAGGCGCAAGGTGAAATCCGCAAATCTATCGCGGTAATCAAGACGCGAACCTCAGATCATGAACGCAGTATCCGAGAGTTCAAGATTGACGGGAATGGGATTTCTATTGGTGCGCCAATCCGCAGCTTCTCAGGAATTTTATCTGGCTCTCCGGTATATACCCCCAGTAACGCTGACCTGCTGCCGCTTGAAACTGACAAGACGGCGACAGATCGGTGAGCGTGCAGGCTGCTGACATTGATGCCGAGGCGAACCCATCGGAGGATATCTTGTCCTCCGTTGGCGTCCTTGCGCCGCGCGGACGCGACGCTTCCGTAGCGTCTCAACTCTTAGAGAGGGCTGGCATCAACGCCGTCATCGTTACCACTTTATCTGATCTGGCCGACCTTGTCGAAAATCAGATTGGGGCCGTGCTGATAACGGAAGAGGCGCTGAGCGGTTCCGGGGCTGATGTCCTCAATAGCGTACTTGTGGCACAGCCCTCTTGGTCAGATGTGCCATTTATTGTTCTGGCTAACGGAACCGTCAGAAACCGAAGCGATCGGGCGGCATTGCAAATGGATGCGCTGCAAAACGCGGTGCTACTTTCCCGTCCCCTCCACGCCGAGGAGCTTTTCCGTTCTGTCCGCTCTGCGCTCACCGCCCGGCGTCGCCAGCACGAAGCACGCAAACGCATGGAAGAGCTACAACTGCGCGAGAGGCAGCTGTACGAAAGCGAGGCTAAATTTCACGCGATCGCAGACTCTGTCGATCAAATGATCTGGTCAACTTTGCCGGACGGCTATCATGATTACTACAATCAACGCTGGTACGAGTATACTGGCGTCCCCGAAGGCTCGACCGATGGCGAAGCGTGGAACGGTATGTTTCACCCGGAGGACCAGGAAAAAGCATGGGGCCTTTGGCGTCACAGTTTAGCGACAGGCGATCCCTACGAGGTCGAATATCGTCTTCGGCATCGTTCGGGAAAATATCGTTGGGTTCTGGGGCGCGCCCAGCCCGTTCGTGACAAAGATGGTTCGATTTTGCGCTGGTATGGCAGCTGCACAGACATCGATGAAATCAAGCTGGCGGAAGAGCATCGCCAATTGATGCTGGGGGAGATGAACCACCGGGTGAAGAACACGTTGGCGATGGTGAACGTCATGGTCTCTCAGACGTTGCGCCAAGCAACCAATATGCAGGACGCACAATCCTCGCTTCAAGCGCGGATCGGCATGATGGCACGCGCCCATGACCAGTTAATAAACGCAAACTGGGCTGAAACCCGGGTCACCGAAGTGGTGGAGGCCGCATTAGCCCCTCACCGGACGGGGGAGGGGCGCTTTTCAATTGAAGGCCCTGATCTGCCTATCGGTGCAAAGCAGGCTTTGGCACTGACGATGGCGCTTCATGAACTTTCGACCAATGCCAGCAAATATGGGGCGTTGTCGGCGCAAGGTGGAAAGGTACAGATCGCCTGGGATATGATGGCAGATGAGAAAGAAGCGTTTGTATTCAGTTGGACTGAAAGCGGCGGACCTGCGGTTGAAGAACCAAAGCGGAGCGGTTTTGGGAGCCGCATGATCAAGCAGGTTCTACCCGGATATTTTCACGGTACTGCGGAACTTAACTACGACCCTAAAGGTTTAAACTTTAAGCTTAGCGTGCCACGATCAGGGCTAATAATATGATCTTTTCTACTTCGAAGTAATTGAATGATAGGGGCAGTAATGACACCGCAAACAACCAGCCTGCCTTCTGTACTTGTAGTAGAGGACGAAATTCTCATCCGGATTGATGTTGTTGATATGATCGAAGACGCCGGTTTTCGAACCTACGAAGCGGAATCCGCAGATGTCGCTATGTCGCTCATGAGACAACATTCCGATATTGGTATCCTGTTCACAGATGTCGAGATGCCAGGGTCAATGAACGGTCTAGATCTCGCCGCGCGGGTAAAGGATGAATGGCCGCTGGTCACCGTTATCATCGCATCGGGCAAGGTTGGGATTGAAAAGTCCGAAATGCCAGATGGCGCAACTTTTCTCGCGAAGCCATATGCTTCAAGCTTGGTATGCAAAACCCTGCACGATGTCAGCCAGCCTATTGGGGGCGGTGTTGAGGCCGCCCCATAGATACAGTTGTGCCTCATTTGGATTGAGGTCGGTTGCGATCGCAAGGGTCGATGGGGCAGGAGGCTTATCTACCCGTCGACATACAGTGACTTGATTGAGCTTTTACTGGATCTGTTGATTGCCACCGAGAACTTACCCGGCAGGCGCAGGCACCACATGCTGCCGAGAACCGTGCAGGATCTGCCGAAGTCTCAGACACATGAGTTGGGTGGAGCAGCGGGATGATATTCTTCGCGAAGCGCCCACGTTTTTGACATTGGTAGACTTCGACCGCCAATCCAGACGATGAACCCGCTCATAGAGGGTCAACATGCCGATCGTGAGGTCAAACGATCCGCTGCGCGTTACTGGCAGCCTCTGCGACCTTCTTTAATTCCCTGTACAGGCGTGCTGTCTACATGTCGAAAGCGGCGGTTGGTTATGCAGCCTCATCTCGAACGTATCAACCGAAAGCCAAGGTGATCAGGCGGCAGGCCGACCGCGCAGCCACCCACGCTGGCGTCCCGCACAAAATTTATGACCGCCGCTTGGTGGGCACCTCCCGCGATACGAACGCCGCAGTAGTCCGCGCCTAAGGCGATGCTGCTGTCGGTATGAATTATCCCGTTCGCCAGACACCCATCCGTCCATTCCCAAACATTGCCGGCCAAATCCGCCACGCCAAACGAATTAACGCCAAAGTCGCCGGGAGGTCTTAGGATTGAACTATGCGTGCCGCGCAAAAGCGTGCCGGTTTTGTATTGCGCCAGCATCCGTGCGCCAGGATCAAGGACCTCTTCTTCAGCGTCAAATTCGGAAAAGACATCTCCTGCGCGTTCGGCTGCCGCCCGCTGCCACTGTGGTGCTGTTGGCAACTGCCAATTTTGGCCGCTGCGCGCAGACAGCCAGCGGGCATAGGCAGTGGCATCTATCCAATTGACCTGTGTCTGGGGCAGCACGCCAGTTCCGGTTGGTACGGCTGCGCAATCGCCGTCGCTGACGCAACTTGCGTATTGATCCCGCGATACCTGATATTTCATGATCTCGAAACTGCCCACGTGCACCACGTAGGCGTGCGGGACTGCCGCTTTTCCATCCTTTGTAAAATTCCCCATCGGGCGATAGGCGATGTCACCGGGCGGTATGATCACAAGCTCCGGCAATGCAATCTGCGGTCGGGCGTCGTCCATAGCCAGGTAGGCGATCCCTGCAAGCAACAATGCGAGCAGTGCAAATCGGAGGGGAGAGGAATTTAGCATCAGGGGTATGCCTCTTGCGTGTCCAAGGGCGACCGGGGGCGGCCGCCCTTGGTTCTGAAACTGGGCTAATCAGTTTACGGCAATGCAGTCTTGCCTTCGTAGGTTGCATCATACTCGGTCGGTGCCTGAACCTGTTCCATCAGGTCATTGTTCCACTCACCCTGGACAACAACATGCGCAGTCGCCCCAAGGTTCACCGCCTCGATCAGGTTATGATTCACGTAGGCATAGACACCGGGCTGCAGGAATTCATA
The DNA here is from genome assembly GCF_057178245.1 of Sulfitobacter sp. KMM 9851. Classification (NCBI taxonomy): domain Bacteria; kingdom Pseudomonadati; phylum Pseudomonadota; class Alphaproteobacteria; order Rhodobacterales; family Roseobacteraceae; genus Sulfitobacter; species Sulfitobacter sp. KMM 9851. Next base: position 3,112,425 of record NZ_CM169991.1, on the reverse strand, counting down.
GAGCGCGGCCCCGGCAGAGCCACCAGCGATAAACCATGTCTCCAGATCACGCGCGGGCGGGTTATTGAACTTGCCGCGTTCCCAAACCAGATCGCCGTGGCCCCCAATCAGGTGCGGACGGCTGTCACGGTTGGCCTGACTGTGCACAAACAGCACCTTTTCACCTTGGTTCGCGGTGAGGGCGTTGTCGCCGGTCAGCGCACCGACCTTGCCATTAAAGACGACGTGGCTGGGGATCAGCCCGTTCATCACTTCAAGCGTGTCGGGATAGCTTTCTCCGACATCTTCGAAGCGTTTGTAATCGCCCGCTTCATCCTTGGGGATGTAGAAATCGTTTTCGCCTATGTAAAAGACTTTGTCATAGGTCACCGAATTGCCTTCGTGGTCGCGCAGCCCGTCGCGGGGCAGGACCATGATCGCGCCCGACATGCCAGAGACGACGTGCCAAGGGATCATCGGGCCGCCCGGTGCACAGTGATAGACAAAGGTGCCTGGCCGTGTCGCTTTGAACCGCAACACGGTCTTCTCGCCTGGGTTGACCAACGTCAGCGAACCGCCCCCCAATGCCCCGGTGGCGGAGTGAAAGTCGATGTTGTGCTGCATCAGGTTCTCAGGCGAATTGTAGAGTGTCAGTTCAACATAATCGCCCTCGTGCACCACCATCATAGGGCCCGGGATCGACCCATTAAAGGTCATTGCCTGAAGATAGGCGCCGTTGTCGACCTCGACTTCCTTTTCCACGATACGCATTTCAAACTCGACCACGCGCGGTTCTGCCGGGGCGATTTGTTCGTGGGGATGGACCATCGGCGGGCGAACCAGCTTGTGCTGGATGCGCTCGAGGCTGGACAGGTCAACCGGTTCAGCCATCGAGGTGTCCATGATCTCTTCGCTGGCGGCGGCTTTGGTCAGGATAGGCAGCGCGGCTATTCCGGCGGCGCCCATCAGTGCGGCACGTCTTGTCAACATTCTCTGTCTCCTTTGCGGACTGTGTTTTAGTTGAGACAGTTCTATCGCCGCCGGAATTTGCGAACATTGATGCAGCGCAAACTTCGTGCAGCTATTTGCGGGCCGATTTCGCGTGACCATAAACCAACGCGCGGGGGCCAATCTGGGTGGATGTTGCGCCGGCGCAAAGACAGGTTGTGAAACCGCCCGCAGGATTTCCGGATGTCATGAGGGGCTTATGCAACATCCGGATATCAACGATCCCAACTTGCCGCTTTCAGTGCTGTTCCAGCATTGGCCCGAAGCGGTTGCGCCGTTCTTCGCCCGGCGCATGCTTTGCCCAAGCTGCCCTGTCGCCCGGTTCTATACAATTGCCGACGCCTGCGAAGAATACGGTCTGGACACGACGGTTTTCCGGGCTGAAATTATTGCACAGATAGAAACAGCCAAAGCTAAGGGCCGTTAAAGAGACCCCAGCAGCACCAGTTTGTGCGGATCGGTCACCAGAATATGCTTGCGGGTCGATCGAACGATGCCGTCCTTTTCCCATGCGGACAGCATCCTGCTGACAGTATGTAGTGTGGTGCCTGTCATGTCAGAAATGTTCTGCCGGGTGACGGGAAAAGCGATTTCGATGCCATCGCCCGTCTTGCGGCCACTTTGGTTAACCATGCGCAACACTGCGGCGGCCACGCGTTGTTCGACGGCCTGTGTCGCGATTTCCGTCAATGTGTCCTGAATCTGGCCCAGACGCTGACCAACAGTTTTGTACGACTCGCTGGCAAAACCTTGATATTTCCGTGTGAACTCGGGCCATAGGCGCACAGGCCAGGCCAATACTATGGATTCGTCGGCGGCGATCGCCGTCGCAGGGTAGGTGTCGCGCTGAAGCGCCGCTGCAATCCCGAACAATTGACCGGGGGAGATATGCAACACGATGATCTGCTCGCCTGCGGCCATCGTACGCACCACACGTAGGTATCCGTCCAGAAGAAGATAAAAATGACCGGCCTCCAGCCCTTCGCCAAAGACCTCTGCGCCCTCATCATAGCGCTGCGTTCGGGCCAGATCGAGGATCTCGCGAATTTCTGCGCGGTTCAGCAGGCTGAAGGGCGGCAGACCTGTCAGAAGACTTTCATCGAGTTTAGGCACGAATGTTCCAGGAGTTTGTTTCAGATCAATGTTCAGGCCGCAGTCATGCTTCATATCAGGTCGTGAGATCAAAATATATCACGAAGAAAGGACTTGACGATGATTAAGACACTGATGGCAACTGCCGCCCTAGCACTGTTGGCCGCGACCGCAAATGCCGAGACTTTTGAGGTCAAGATGTTGAACAAGGGGGACGCGGGCGCGATGGTTTTCGAACCTGCGTTTATAAAAGCGCAGGTTGGCGATGTGATCCGTTTCCTGCCCACCGATAAGGGCCATAACGTCGAGAGCATCAAAGGTATGCTGCCGGACGAAGTTGAAGGGTTCAAAACCAAGTTCAACGTAGAGTTTGATCTGACCGTCGAACAGGAAGGTGTCTACGGCATCAAATGCACCCCGCACTATGCCATGGGGATGGTTGCTTTGGTCCAAGTGGGCAATGCCGTAAACCTTGATGAGGCCACTGCCGTCAAACAAAAGGGCAAGGCCAAAGGCCGTATGGCGGATCTTTTGGCGCAGGTCGAATAACGCAGACCGACACACCGTAAGATCGGGGCGGAGCCATTGGTTTCGCCCGTGATCGCTTCACGGAGGTAAAGACCCATGGCCAACCGCAGAGAGTTTTCAGGCCCCGTCTTGTTCTCTTTTGGGTTCAGGCCATTTTTCCTGTCCGCCATGCTGTTCGCCATGCTGGTTATACCGATCTGGTGGTTTCTATGGCAGGGCGATATCGGCATTAAGGGGCCGTTTGCTCCAGCCGACTGGCACATCCACGAAATGGTCTTTGGTTATGCCGCGGCTGTTCTCGCCGGTTTCTTGTTCACTGCGGTCCCAAATTGGACTGGGCGTCTGCCCACCACGGGCTGGCCCTTGGCCATCCTGTTGGCGGTCTGGATGGCGGGGCGAATTGCCTCCGCTGGGGTGACGGGTTTGCCACCTATAGCCGTAGCCATCGTAGATCAGCTGTTTCTGATGCTTGTGGTCGCCATGATCGCCCGCGAAATTCTGGCGGGCAAGAACTGGCGCAACTTGAAAGTGCTGGTGCCGGTATCCTGTCTTTGGATAACCAACATATTTTTTCACGTCGAGGCGGCGACGCAAGGTACAACTGATTACAGCAGACGCCTGAGCCTGGCGCTTTTGATATTTCTGGTCATGCTGATCGGCGGCAGAATAGTGCCCAGCTTTACGCGCAATTGGCTGGCGCGGCAGCACGCTTTGAAACTTCCCACCCCGTTTAACCGCTTTGATGCAGCTACGCTCGGCGTGAGTGAATCTGCCTTGGTGACATGGGTTGTCTTGCCGTTCAGCGTCGGTTGCGCTGTTGCCGCTTTGCTTGCCGCAGGGTTTCAGTTAGTCAGGCTTTTCCGCTGGCGGGGGTGGTCAACCATTGGCTCACCTCTTTTGGTTATGTTGCATGTGGCCTACGCGATGATCCCCCTTGGGTTGGTTGGCATCGCGGCTGGCGCCGTTGAGCAGGCGTCGCCTGCTGTTGGGATTCACCTGCTGGGTATCGGGGCAGTGGGCGGCATGACCGTGGCCGTTATGATCCGCGCGACAATGGGTCATACAGGCAGGGATTTAAACGCCGGATTGGTGCTGACAACCGCTTTTGGCTTGCTCATCCTATCGGCAATCCTGCGCGCAAGCGCAGATACCATTTCAATTGGTGGGCGGAGTGGCGTCGATCTATCCGCGTTGTTCTGGGTGATATCATTCATGCTGGTCTTAATCAGGATCGGTCCGTGGCTGGTCGCGCGCAGCAAGAAGTGAGGCGCCACTCGCAGGGATTAGATGCACCCGATGCATCGCGAAAGACCTGCGTCTTGAAAGCACCGTGAGTGTTCTTTTCACGCCGCCTAGCGGCGGAAATGGATCTCAGGAATTTTTAATATCTTGAAGCCAGATCGAAAGAAAACCTTCGTTCTGGGCCGCAATTTCAGCCGTGTCGACGGCACGCTTGCGGGCTTCGGCGCGGTTGTGGCGGATGATGTCGATGCGTTTGGCTTCTGCAAAGAGGGCATTCAACTGATTGTGGATGCCCGCGCTGTCTTTGCGCAGACGACTGGCTTCGGCCTCTTTGCGATGAATGGTCTCAGAGACATTGCGAATGAAGGCGGACAAGACGCGTGTGGCTTCGATGGCATCGGGATCGCCGCGATCATCCAGCTGCGCCAAGAGTGCGTGTCGCTCAGCTTCAATCTGCCCAAGCGCGCGGTTTACTTCGACCATTTCCAGCGCCACATTTTCCATTTCGTGGCGTTTGAGCCGCGACAGCACAGCCAACCCATCGGTTCGCCGTGGTTTCATTTGCCGTTGTCTTGCACATAAATGATCAGTCGGTCGCGCATTTGAGCTAACATATGGGGATCAAGTATATCGACGCCCTCGGGAGCCACAACATGCCCGATCACACCGTGGCGTCGCATGGATGCGGGCAGGATGGGCGCTGTGGGATCTGCTTTGGTTTCGTCTTCGGCGGGCTCTTCCTTGGCAGCGGCCGATCCCGCGGCGTGGCCGGGGCCTGTCAGGGCCCAATAAGCGGCCAGTGCTAGGGGCAGCATTCGCATCATACGGCAGGCAGTTCGCGCTGCGAAGTCTCGACGCTTGAAAAGCCGGGCTGCTTGGTCGTGGGGATGTTACCCCGACCCAATTCGATGCACACACCAGGCGGGTGGCCTGCGACGATTGCAACGATGACATCGCGGATCACAGTATATATTGCGCCGTCCTCTTCTTCAATCTGTTCCAAACGCCCGGCAATTGGCTGAACGATGCAGTAGGCCAGAAATACGCCCAGAAAGGTACCAACCAGCGCGCCGCCAATCATGGCACCAAGGATCTCCGGTGGTTTGTCGATGGATGACATGGTCTTGATCACGCCCAACACCGCTGCGACGATGCCAATCGCGGGCAAACCATCGGCCATGCTTTGGATCGCACGTGCAGAGATCAGGGATTCATGATGGTGTTTCTTGATCTTGCGGTTAATGACGTCTTCCATTTGAAAGCGGTCATCGAATTGCATCGCCATAATGCGAAAACTGTCGCCGATCAGATCGGTGATGAAATGGTCCTTCATCAGCTTGGGGTACCGCTGAAAGATCGCGCTGTTCTCGGGGTTCTCGATATGGTCATCCATCGCCACGATGCCCTTGACCTTATAGAGCCGCGCCAATTCGTACATCAGGTTCAGCACATCATTATAGTCGGTGGCCTTCCAGCGGGGACCTTTGACCACCCGCATGACCCCGCCGATTGACGACTTTGCCACAGAGAAGGAATTGGCGATCACGAAGGCACCCAGCGACGCTCCACCGATCATCATGCCTTCGTAGGGCAGCGCGTGCAGAACGATGTCCATGTTGCCCCCTGACAGCATGAAGCCGCCAAAGACCAATCCGAAAACCATTACAAGACCAAGCAAGAGTGTCATTGACCCACGAGCCTCCCAAAATGAAACTATTCTTACTTTATCCTTGAGTGAGGGCGTTTCTACAAGTATTATATCCTAAAGAACTTGGGCATATTCAATGGATAGTGGTTTTTCAGCCAAAGATTGGGACGAAGACGAGGCAGAGGTGTCGCAGGATGCGGACGCTTTTGCCTATTTTGTTGATCCCGCTGAACTTGCCGTTCTTACGCCGGGGTGGCCCTCGGGCATGCGCCTGTTGCTGTGCATGGACGCGGCGGGGCTATGCGAGTTTGTGGTTTTTCACGACGACGAGGAAAACGCTGTCTTTGAACGCGTCGCCGATATCCTGGATCGTCCGGTGGGTGGCTTTGCTGTCAGTCCGGATCTGGACGGGCATCCAACGCGTCGGCTGTTGTTTTCGGAAGAGAACGCCTTGCTCAAGGCCATTCAGGATAGCGACAGCCTGCAAGAGATCGCCGCAGACTACTTGATCAATTATAATTTTGCACAGGAAGAAGGTCTGGACTTTGATAAGCTCATGCGACCAAGGCAGAGTGTTGAAGGCGGTCAGGCGCTGCGTGTGACAACCAACAAGATCTTTCCTGTTGCATCAAGAACAGCGCGCAAGAAGCGCATGGTTCGGTCTGGTCCACCGGAAGGCTATGCATCGGTCGACGAGGTCTCCCCTGAAGATTGCTTTTACCTGAGCCTGGAGATGTGGGTTGCCGGGGGGCGCATCCGGATTGCGGCCAGTTCGGATCAGCCCTTGCCGATGGTGCCGACGCTGGCACGAGAAATCGCGTTTCGCGACGATTTTTCCTCAGTCTATATACCGCGCAACATTTTGCCTGGGCACTGGCGTCCGCTGGATGACTTGGCGATCGACATGCCGATAGAGTTGTTTCCTGCGGGGTTTTCGGACAACGCGGTGCGCCGAAAAGTCCAGGTGGCCGTCATGCCGCGCGGGATATTCGTGGAGTTCGGTGCGCCATTGCCCGCAACTGCACCTGTAGATGTGACCATGCCAATGGGCGATGCAGCGCTGCCGGCAGCAGTTCCCAGCCGTCGTCGGCAGTTTCTGAAAAACCTGCACATACCGCTGATTGCAATTGCGGGATTGGGCGTTACAGGCCTGTTCAGCACGATCATTGCGCAGACAACGGCACACGAACAAAGCGCCCAAGTTCAGCAAAAGACAGCCATCTATAGAACGGTGCCACAAGTACAACCATGACACACTTTGGCCCCTTTGGCGGAAATCTGCTTGCTAAAGCTTGATAACTCTCCAAAAACAGTTCGAATCGTGATAAGGATAGCGCGCAAAGATTAAAGTATCTTTGTACCATAACGAGTAGGGCTCAAATTTGAGCTTTCGCGTAACTTGCAGAAGGCAAGATTAACTCATCCAAGAGAAAGTTACCTCATGCCCAATCTGACAGCCAATCCGAACCTGAGCGATACGGCGATTGCATCTATCGTGTCTGGGTTTGCAACCCGCACAGATGTCTCAATCGACGACATCCTTACATTAGTGGAACGGCTTAAGTCGATGCCGTCCGAAACAGGCCCAAGCACTGTTTCGAGGTTGCATGCCATCCCCGGCGCCCATGCCGAGCAGAAGATGACACAGGACACGATCTTCTGCCTTTGCTGTGGGAAGGGCTTCAAGATGCTCAAGCGTCATATCGGCGCAGAACATGGGCTGACCGAAGCGGAATACCGCGTGATGTTCGATCTGCCCGCGGATACGCCCTTGGTTGCGCCCAGTTATAGCAAGCGCAAGGCGGAGTATGCCAAACGGTCCGGGCTTGGGAAATACAGCCGGGACAAATCCGACAAGAACGCAGAAATCTCCTGATCCGACAGCATAGCCGTCCGCGTTACGACTGGAGATAGTCTGTTGGCTGACAAAAAGAACACGATGATCATCATCAAACGCTACGACGAGGATGGCGGGCACGCCCACCACGGCGGCGGTTGGAAAGTGGCTTATGCCGACTTTATGACCGCGATGATGGCCTTTTTCCTGTTGCTTTGGATCCTTGCAGCCTCGGACGAAGAAAAGCTACGAGGATTGGCGAATTATTTTACGCCTACATTGGCGGATAACGGGACATCTTCGGACGCCTCTTCTGATTTACGGCCTCTGGCGGGGCCTGGCGTGATGACTGGCGCACAGGACAATACCGGTCGGGTAAAGGTCCCTTCCTTCGGGAGTGACAACCCGATGATGGTGTTCGACAGCCGCCTGCGCGACATGCCAGCGGAGGTTGTGGTCGAATACGCTGATCCACCAGAGCCAGCCAACCCCGTTGATGCAGCGAGTGCGCAGGAGGCCGAGGTGCGCCGCGGTGAGATAGATCGCATGGCCGAAGAGATTGCTGAACGCATCACATCAGACGAAAGCCTAAGTGGTCTTGCCCGGAATGTGCGGCTGGAGAAATCCGGCGGCGCGCTGACGGTGCAGGTGTTGGATCAGGATGAGCGGTCGTTGTTTGCGACAGGCAGTTCCGAAATCAGCGCCAAGACACGCGAACTGTTACTGGCCATCGGCGATGTCATCGCAGCTCAATCTGAACCCGTTGAAATCGTTGGACATACCGACGCTGCCACATATGGTGATAAAACCGCATACTCCAATTGGGAGCTGTCGGCGGACCGTGCGAATGCGACGCGCCGGGTCCTGATGGCCGCAGGGATTGCGCCTGCGCGGTTCATGAGTATTTCGGGGGTGGCGGACACCCAGCCCATCAACACCGCTGACGTTTTAGCGCCCGAAAACCGCCGTATCTCTATCCGGTTGGTCTATCAGGCCGACTAACGATACGTCTGTCGCGCGCCCTATGCAATGCGCATAGATGTTGAGTTCCCATGTCCGAATCGCAACAACATAGAGAAGTATTAAGAAATACTTAATAGTTTGGGCTATGAAGTTGACGTAAACGAATCTACAATCTACACGTGAAATGACGATCGAGCGCCAAGCAATACCAAGAATAAAAAAAGCTTGGATTTATTAATGGACAGAATGTCCAACACGGGGCCGAGAATGCGGGAAAAATTTCTTATTGGTGGTATCTGGAAAGGTGCTTGCCATTCGGACAGTGCAGTAGATGGTAAGCTTTTCAAGACGTTAATTCGGGCGCTTATCCCGGTTCAAACGGCAATTTTCGAGATGCAAGGATGGGGCGGCGACCCGGCTGCTATGCCCGAAGATATTGAACCCATTCCCGGTATCTGCCTTGGGGATATCCTTGCGGAAGAACTGGACGCCGACGTTCCTTATGGCGCTCTGGTTGTTATTCGCAATCAAAATGCCCTCCCGAATATTTCTCATTCAGTCGGTGCGCTGGTTGGAGAGGCCCTACTGCGTGTGATTGGCCGGGGAATGTTCCCGCTGGCTGACGAAGACAGCGTGCTTTATGCGCTGGGGCTGGCGTACTACCGGGTCGCACAGGCCGAGGAATTGGTACAACTGGGTCTCGAACCCGCTTCATTCCGGGCCGGGCTGAACGCGGTTCTGGCACGTTATTGGGCGCAACCCAGCGAAGGTATGTGCCTCTTTTCAAGTGATGTGATGCTAAAGAGCCTGCCAGTTCTGCGGCGCGAATTCTTCCGCAGTGATATGGTGACGCCGTCGCTGGCTGCGCTGACCGATTTTGATGCGGCATCCACACTGAACCAATGGACGCTCAAGCTGAAGGGCCTGATCGGTGGCGCACCGGGCCAAGCCATCCGGCCGGCGCAGTGTGGCAACGTCGGGATAGCCTGACGGGACATCCCGTTTGGTCAGATAGCTGGTACGGAGGGCGCCAAATGATACCTCAAGCACTTCCCACCGTCCCGTCGCAGAAAATGCCGACGGGTGATGCCGTACCTCAGATAGGCAAGGCGGTTGCCTTTGCTTCGCTCATGCAGGGAACGGCCACGGCGCCCTCTGATCCGACGATAACTGTACAGACGCAATCGGCAACTGAGCTTTCCGGTACGTCCGCTGCTCCCACGTCAGATCCTGAAGAGCTCGATACAGCTACACCCGACGGCATTTTGGCACTGCTGGATCACACGATCGCGGGGCTGGAAAGCGGCAGCGACCAAATCACCAACAGACAGGTTCTGGACGCGTTTGCCGAGGCGCTGGGGAGCCCCCCGGTCGAAAGCTTGGGCGATCTTGCTGCGGTCTCTCAACTTGATGACGGGGCGCTTGAAGGGGCTCTGCAAGACCGTATTGCCGGCGCGCTGCGCACGACGACTGGGATCGGCCAATTGAGCGTCGCGTCATCCTCAGTGCCTGCAGTGGGCCGCCTGCCAGTTGCATCCCAACGGGCAGATATATCGGTGCCCTCAGATGAAATAGTGTCGGTGACAAAGGCCAGCGCAGAGCAGCCAACGGCCCGAGATATGTTAGCTTCGGGTGGCGCTCAGCCCCCCTTGCAGGACGGGGAGAACCCGAGCAGCGCGGCGGCGGCCAAATTTGTGGTCCCCAGCCAGACAGCGTCGAACCCCGAGGCGGTAACACGCGATGTGGCAATTCCGACTGGTGGGGTCCCGCTGACACCCGATCTCTCCCGTATTGCGCCGACACCGTCGGTCACACCCGCCTTGACACCCGACCCCGCTACCGCACCTGATGAACAGCTGCGTCAACACGTCAGCCAACAGATCCGCAGTACCGACACCAGCGATTCAAAGTTTCGATTTTCGCTAACCCCCTATGGAATGGGCGAGATAGAGATTGAAATTGGCCGGACCGATACCGGGCGCGTTCAAATTTCGATGACCACTGAAAGTGCATCGGTATTGAACATCCTGCGCCAAGACCGGGAACAGCTGTTGGATGCGCTGCAATCGCGGGGCGTCGCGGCTGAAAATGCCGACCTCGACTTTCAAACTTTTGGCGAACGTGGTCGCCAAGGACAGAAACCGTTCGACACTGGGCCTCTTCCCGACCTCCAAGAGGCGGCGGAACCAATCGACGAACCTGCATTGGCCGCGCGCGCCACAACCGGCAACGGCCTGCTGGATATATTGACCTGAAAGGTGACACCATGATCGACGCCAATATCGCTAGCGGCCTTGCGGCGACCAACAGGCCCTCCGCTTCTGCAACAGCAACGACCGAGCTTCAGGAAAGCTACAACAGTTTTCTGATGCTCCTCACGGCGCAGATTTCAAATCAGGACCCGCTGGAGCCTGTTGATTCAACGCAATTTGTATCACAGCTTGCCCAGTTGACGCAGGTTGAGCAAAGCATTGCGACAAACGCCAGTCTGGAATCCATCAGCAGCATGTTGTCGACCGTGGGGGCGATGGCGGATCTGCAATTGATCGGGCGCGATGTATTGGTGCCCTCCAACCAAGTCCGCATGACGCAAACCGACTTCCCGCTCAGCTATCAGGTCGGGGCAGGGGCGGCAGAGGTGACCATAAGTATCTACTCCGAAGACGGTACGCTGGTGCGCGAATTGAACGGCCCCTCGACAGCCGAAGGTGAGCTGATCGACGTGGCGTGGGATCGGCTCGATTCCGTGGGCCTGCCGGTGCCGCCTGATACATTTAGGGTCGAAATCACCGCCAGCGATTCAAATGGTGATCCCGTTGGAGTCACAAGTCTCACCACGGCCGGGGTTGAACGGGTGAACTTCACCGCGCGCGGGCCGGAGCTTCAGCTTAACAACGGCGAAACGGTGTTGTCACAGGTTATCCGTTCGGTTCTCTGACGCCTCAACAGAGTCAGAGCCGCGCGACGTCCTGTTTATAGAGCGACACGAACAAGACGTCGTCGATGCCATCGTAATCCTTGCTCAGCAGATCGCGGATCAGGCTCGATAGCGCATCGCTGTCGATGGCCACACCCCGCAATACTGCGCCTTCGGCAGCGAGGTTCATCGCAGTCAGCAGGGAGTCGCGTATCCGCGTGGCCTCTTCGACACGCTTGTATTGCTCTGCCAGTTCGAGGGATTCCAATTTAAGTGCAAAATCAGCGACGACATATGAAACGCTGTTGGCCTTCTCAACCGGTATGGTCATCTGCCCCAGGCGGATGATAGTCCGGTCTTCTGCAAGCAGATGTGCGTTCATCTCTGCGGGCTGTGCGGGGGACTCCTGCGCAGCGTGGTCCAGCTCAGCGTCTTGGGCGGTCTCATCTTTCGCAACGGGTGCCAGGGGGCCATGATCCGCCGCAACGGTATGGCTTTCGCTGGGCGTCGGAACGAGTGCCCCTCCCGCCGCATAGCCAGCGGCCATGCAAGCGAGTGGGAGTGCGACAACAGCGATTGCAACCTTATTCATGATCGACCTTTCCTAAACTTCCGCTTGGAATACAGGTCGATTGCGACGGTGTTGGTCTGACTTTGTGACGAAGTTAAGATTTAGTAAGGAAGGATGACGTCCATTACGTCTTCGCCATAGCTGCGTTCCTGAGTGCGCGACAACGTGCCCCGACCCCCATATGCGATGCGGGCCTCGGCGATCTTTTCGTATGAGATCGTATTGTCGTTCAGGATGTCGGCGGGGCGCACGATGCCAGCCATGCGCAATTCGCGCAGTTCGTGATTGACCTTAATTTCCTGGCGTCCGGCAACCACCAGGGTGCCGTTCGGCAGTTTGTCGATTACCAGTGCGGCCACTTTCAGGTCGATCTGTTCATTGCGGTTGATCGCGCCTGACCCGCTGGCCTGGGTTTCGGAACTGATGTCCACGATATCGCCGCTCGGCAGGTCGTCGCGGCTAATTCCGGGCAGAATTGCGGCAATTTTTGCACCATAGCCGAAGAAGGTGGGAAACCCGATCGAACTGCCGCCATCGCGTTGACGATCGGTCGAATTTCGTAGCCGCGCGCGATCGTCGATCGAGATGATGACCGTGACGATATCGCCCACGTCATCGGCGCGCTGATCGGCGAAGAGCGGTTCGTGCCGCGCAGAGAAGAGCGACGCCCTAGCGCTGCCGGTGCGAGGCGCTTCGAGCATGACTGGGGGCATGGGCACCTGCACGCGCGCGACCTCGGGAACCGTCTCGCCATCAAGCACCAGATCTGAGGTTCTGGGCTCGCGGTCAAAATGCCTAGAGGCATCGCAGCCGGTCAGTGTCAGGATCGACCCGATCAGAAGAACAGTTGTGCGGCTGCGTAGCGGTGTCATCGAAGTATCTCCACGGTTCCGTCGCCAGTGGCGATGGCGGTAACCGTCTTGTTGCTGATAAGGTTGACGATACGAATTTCTTGGCCCCGGTGCGCATCGCTAAGGGCGCGCCCGGGCGAGGTCAGGGCCAAAAGCCCGTCGCTGAAATGGATTTCTACCCGGTCACCACGGTCGATCACCAACGGTTGGATAATTGACTGTGACTGAATGGGCCGCCCCGGTGACAGAACGCGGCGCACCTGTTTTCCGACAATCTCTTCGGCGTCCGTGATGACATAGCCACCAACGCGGCCAAGAGGCAGATGTGCGAGCACCAAGTCCGCCTCGCCAATGATCTGGTCGGGCAACAGGCGGCGTGCAGGGACGGGCACGGGGACCGTGACCAATGCCAGGCCGCCAATACGCTGAACGTCGCCGGTACTCAGGACAGCGTTGGTCAGAAACTTTCCAGTTTGTATGTCCATCCAGAATTCTGCCAGTGTCACCACGTCGCCCAGCAGGTCGTCCTTGACCGTGATTTCGAATTCTCCCACATCGGGCAGGGTCGTTCCGTATTCCGCACGCGCGCGCTCTTCGATCAGCACGTCCAGCGGCTCTGACAGCGCGGGCGCCGCCAGCATCAATAAGGCCGCGAGTGTCGAAACGATGCGTTTCATCAGCGGATCTGGTTAGCCGACGACAGCATCTGGTCTGCGGTCTCGATGGATTTGGAATTCATCTCATATGCACGCTGCGCCGAAATCAGATCGGTTATCTGCTGGATCACATTGACGTTGGACGCTTCCAGGTACCCTTGCCGGATCAGACCCGCACCGGGATCACCGGGGTTGACGGCCTGCGCCTCGCCCGAGGCTTCGGTGGCCAGCAGGAAGTTGTTGCCGACCGGGCGCATTCCGGGTTCGTTTATGAAGGTCGTGATACTAAGCTGCCCCAGTTCAACCGGGACTGGATCATTCTCGACATAGGCCATGACCACACCCTGTTCATTGATATCAACAGAGGTGGTGTTCGCGGGCACAACAAGCCCCGGATCGACCTGATACCCCTGCATGGTCACGATCTCGCCTTCGGCAGAAAGCTGGAAAGAACCGTCACGCGTATAGGCCTGACTGCCGTCCGGCATCAGCACCGAGAAATAACCGCGGCCGTCGATGGCGACGTTCAACGAGTTTTCAGTGGAAACCATGCCGCCTTGGGTGTTCAGTCGCACTGTCCCGGCTGTCTGTACGCCGAGGCCGATGTCGATACCGACGGGGCGCGTTGATCCGGCTTCAGATGTCAGCGCGCCTTCGCGTTGCATCGACTGATAGATCAGATCCTGGAACGCCGCACGGCTGGACTTGAAGCCCGTGGTGTTGGCGTTGGCGATGTTGTTGGAGATGACATCGACATTGGTTTGCTGCGCCATCATGCCAGTGGCGGCGATGCTGAGTGCCTTCATCGGATCATTCCTTCGTTACAGGGGGGCATCAGACTGCCTGCCCGATCCGCTTGAGCGAGTCGCGGCGCAACGTATCTGCATTGCCCATTAGGGTGTTGGTGCGTTCATAGGCGCGCTGAACGTCAATCAGCCGCGTCATTTCCCGGATTGGGTTCACGTTGCTCATCTCCAGCGCGCCTTGCATCACCTGCGTAGCAATTGCCGGGCGTGGGGCGGCGGCGTCCTCGGGTGCAACCAGCATACCTGCCCCGGTGCGCCGATAGCTCTGAATCTCGGGAATGTCGAAAACACCGATGCGTGCCAGCGGGCCGGAGCCCGCGCCCGAAATCGTACCGTCTTCGGAGATGCTCAATTCGCCCATCCCTTGCGTCGGCAGCATGATCGGCGCCCCACCGTTATCCAGTACTTTCGCACCGGACAGCAGCACCAGGTTGCCATCGGGGTCCAACGTAAAACTGCCATCGCGCCCATAGGATTTCTGGCCGTCGGGCGTTTGATAGCTGAACCAGCCGTCACCGTGCAGCGCTACGTCCAGTGGATTGCCAGTCTGGGTCAGCGCGCCGGGCCGAGTGTCGATGTACGATCCTGAATCGCTGACAAATGAAGCCGGATCCTGGCCCGCGCCCGCGTCTTTCTGAACAAGGCTTTCGAAGACCACGTGTTCGCCCTTGTAACCAGCGGTACTGGCGTTGGCGATATTGTTGGCTGTGATGTCCAGCTGTCGCTGCAGGGATGTCGCGAGGGACATGCCGATATGGCTGGTTTCCGTCATGGCAAGCCTCAATATCTGCAAGTGCAATATGGAACAATTAATGTATACTGTGAAATAAAGAATGGATATTTACAAGAATAAAGTGCATTTGTTCATGGAAATGATGCGAAATCTTAACCTTGTCCTTGCTTTTTCCCTACTTCTGGCGCCACCGGCGGTGGGGCAGGGGTCTGCGGTGTTTGCGTCGCTAAGCCTCGTGGACTACGGGCAGCGCGACCTGTTGGAGGCGCGCCGCGCGCTGATGCTAGGGTTGGTCGCATCCACCCCAGGGGCCGAAAGCCCCCCTACGTTCGATGATAACGCACAGATTTACCTCGATTTGGCTGAACTCCATCTGGCGCAGATGCTGCGCCCGGAGGCGGCAGGCTTTCTGGCGGCTGTGGATGCGGCAGCGTTGGCGCCCCATGCGCAAAGGCGACACCGGACATTGCAGCTTGCGCTTGACCTGATGTCAGAAGGCGAAGGCCTGGGCCAAGCGGTGTCACGTTCTGTCGGGTGGTCGCAGGGGCAGGCGCTGCGCGCAGCGGCCTTTGCCCGGATGGGCGCCAACGACGAAGCGGCGCGATTGCTGCCGCAGGCCGTCGAGGCATTGCCAACCCTGTCTCCGGCGATGGCTGCGGCGGTTTTACCTGACTTGCTTGAGGCCGCGCTCGCGGCTGAGGCGTGGGACCTGGCAGAGGCGTTGGCCGCTCGGTTCACTGATCACACCGAACTGCGCGACGCTGCTTCGTATCGTTTTCTTCTCGCGCGTGCGTCAGAAATGTCTGGTGATTTGCTGACGGCTTTTGACGGCTACGCCCAAGCCGCACAGGGGCGTGATGCCTATGCGCACCGCGCGCGATTGGCATTGCTGCGGCTGGGCCGACAGACCGACACATTGCCGTTGGCGGATGCGGTGGCGCTGTTGAAGGTCGCAAGATGGGCCTGGAGCGGAGATGACATCGCCAGAGAGGGCGCAACACTTTTGGCTGATTATGCGCTGGAGCAAGGCGACCATCAGGCGGCGCTTTGGGCATTTGCGCTACTTCTGGCAGAGGCCGCCACCCCCGAGCAGGCCGACGAGGTGCGCGGCCGTGCGCAGGCGGCGATCGGACGTTTCTATCAGGCGGGTGCCGCAGGCGAGATTGATCTCGGGGCATTCCTGGACGGTCACGCTAACATCATGGCGGGATGGCGCTACGATAACGGCTTTGTGGAACGGGCCATTGTCCTGCCGCAAACTCTGATGAACGCCGGGATGACGGGTATGGCGGCGCGCGAATTCAACATCCTGCGCGCCCTTGCGGAAACGTCCGAAGACTTGGGCCATCCCGCCGCTGATCCGGCGTTGATCGCCAGCCTGCGCCGCGACGAGGCGCGCGCATTGCTTACCGGCGGCCAGGCCGATGCCGCAGTTGATGTGCTGCTTGGTCAGCCTGACGGGTCGGGCAGCGATGGCGAAACCGAACGCCTGCTGATCCAAGCGTTGAGCCAAGCCGGACGGTCAGACGAATTGGCGGTTTTGCGGGTTCGTGCGCTCGACATGGACGTGCGGCGAAGCCGTGCCGTCGCGCTATATGAAACCGGGAGTTGGGTCGCGTCGCACCGCGCGCTGCTGGAGCTGTGGGAGACATATCCCGCGCAATTCAGCTTTTCTGACGCCACCCGTCTGACCCTCGCCGCATATGAGGTGGGTGACACCGAAACCGTCAGTCGCGCCGCCGCGGCCTTTCCGTCCTTGTCCGATCTGCCGGGTTGGGCCGAGATTGCGGCCAGATTGCAAGATCAAGAACCTGTTTCAGAGGACCTGAATTCAGACTCGATGCGTCTGAGCATGGAAAACGCGGACCGCATTCTGGATGCCGTAACCAGAGCCACGGACGTCAAGCATAGCCAGTGACATAAATGACGACAGTCAAATTTATTCTTGCTTTATATTTATTTAGTTGCATTAATCATGTATTAAGCAAGAATAGATCGTAAAAATAGATCAAACATTGAGATAGGAGCAACTGATGAGCATTACCAGCGCCCTTCAAATCGGGGTCAGTGGGTTGCAGGCCAACTCCTCCCGGGTGGAAAATATCTCGAGCAATATCGCGAACGCGAACACAGTCGGTTACCGCCGTACCTTTTCAGAGTTCGTGACGCAAAATACAGGCAGCTCGCAGGCGGGTGTTCTTACCGAGGCGCGCTCTAGCGTCAATGCGAACGGCAATCTGCGGGGCACCGGCCGCCCGACTGACCTCGCGGTGCAGGGCGATGGCTTCTTTGTCGTATCGCGTTCACCTAATGATCCGGTCGAATCCAACTACTACCTGACGCGTGCGGGTTCGTTCACCCCTGACCAGAACGGCAATCTGCGCAACGCGGCGGGTTACTATCTGGGCGGTTTCCCAACCGATGCGGCAGGGTCAACGGGTGCCGTGAGCAGCACCAGTTTCAACGATCTTCGGACAGTCAATGTCTCGAGCTATCAGATTGCAGGTTCGCCCAGTTCCCAGATCGAGGTGTCGGGTAACGTCCCAGCGCAGGAATCCGGGCTGGCAACGCCTGGCGCGCCCTTTGCGTCGACCTTGCGCTATGTGAACCAGCTAGGCGGCTCGGACGAGTTGAACCTGTCATGGCAGCCTGGTGCCACAGCCAGCGAATGGACCGTCAGCATCACCGACAGCGCAGGTGTTGATTATGGCAGCGCGACTGTCACGTTTAGCGACAGCGGCCCCAACGCCGGCGCCCCGGCCAGCTATGTCTCGACCGGCCTGCCGATTGATCCCGCGACCGGGCTTGTCAGTTTGACAATCAACAACGGCACCACGCCGCAGTCGCTGGAAGTCGCCTTGGGCGCGCCGGGCAGCTTTGATGGTATGACCCAGTTTTCGGGCGACTACACGCCCCCAGTCTTTAGCGATGACGGCACGCAAACCGGCAGCTTGGTGCGCGCCGAGATGAGCGATTCAGGTGTGCTCTTTGGTATCTTCGACAATGGCCAGCGCCGTGCCCTGTTCGAGGTGCCGTTGGCCAATGTCGCGAACCCGAACCAGATGCGTTCGGTTGACGGCAACGCCTATGTCGCAACCCGCGATTCCGGTTCGGTTACGCTGAATTCCGCGATGTCCAACGGCCTGGGTAGCATCAGCAGTGGCAGCTTGGAGGGGTCGAACGTAGACATCGCCCAAGAGCTGACGGACTTGATCCAGACTCAGCGTGCCTATGCTTCCAGCGCCAAGATCATTACGACCAGCGATGAAATGCTGGATGAAACACTGCGCATCAAGCGCTGACCCGGACGAGTGAATGAGCATTTCTTCCGCCTATAACATTGCCCGCAGCGGGCTGCGCGCCACTGAGGCGCGGGCGGATATGGTTGCGGGTAACATCGCAAATGCGCGGACGCCGGGCTATGCACGGCGCGAAGAAGTGCAGATCAGCACAGGCGCTGGCCAGGGCAGTGCGGTTGAGCTGCGCATGTCGCGCCAAATCGACGAGCGTATCGCAGGTATGACGCGCGGTGCAGGGGCGGCAATGGGCGGCGCGAGCGTCGCGGGCGAAATTCTGCGCGGCTATCTTTCGACGCTGGGCGCGCCGGGTGACGAAGTGTCGCCTGCCGCCCGAATGGCTGATTTTCAAGCCGGGCTTGATCTTTTGGCCAACAATCCCTCAGATCCATCGGTTCAAAACGATGTTTTGGCCCGCGCTGACGGGCTCGTGCGCAGTCTCAACGCCGCTTCTAGCGAGCTTGGGCGCGGCCGAGTGCAAGCCGCAGACAGTTTCGAGCGCAGCGTCGGCGAGGTTAACAACGCGCTTTCCGGTATCGCTGCGTTGAACGAACAGTTGCGCGGAACCAGCGTCGGGCTGCAAAATGGCGCCTTGATGGACGAAATGAACCGCAAGCTGGATGCACTTGGAACCCAGATGGAGTTCCAGGCGCGGTGGGAGGCAGACGGCACGCTGACCCTGCACAGCGTGGGCGGGACCGAGCTGGTCAGCGGCGACGACGCCGCCCGGCTGACCGCGGATCGGCAAACCGGCGGGCTATTTGCCGACGGTGTCGACATCACGCCCAATCGTACAGGCAGTCGCGGGTTTTCTTCAGGTCGGCTGGCAGGGCTAAGCGAGATGCTGAGCACCGTGATCCCGCAGATGAACCTTCAGTTGGACGAGCTTGCGCGCGGCATGATCGAAGGTTTCGAGGCGGCCGATACCTCTCTGGCGCCGGGCGATGCCGGTCTATTTACTGATGGCGGGGCGGCGTTTGACCCTGCACAGGTCGGTGGGTTGGCAGGCAGGTTGGCTGTCAATGACAACGTGCGCCCCGAAAATGGCGGCGCGCTGTGGCGGCTGCGCGATGGTATGGCGACCCCCACGCCAGGCGAACCGGGCGCCACAGCGCAGATCAACGCTTTCATCCGTGTCTTTGACGACGCCCGGCCGGTGGATGCAGGGGCGGGGCTTGGCAGCAGCGCACGACTGGGCGACTTTGCCGCAGGCTTGGTTGGGCATCAACACAACGTCCGCGTTACCGCAGATGCCCGCGCCGAGGCAGCGGGCATCCGACTGGCCTCATTCGAGGAAAGCCGCAGCAGCATCGAAGGCGTCAACATCGACACCGAGTTGCAGAAACTGCTGGAAATCGAACAGGCCTATGGCGCCAATTCGCAGGTGCTCAGCAGTTTGAGCACAATGATCGACACCCTTTTGAACGCCGTATGAGGCCGTAAGTGACCGAAATTTCCCGAACCGTCTCGACAGCTCTGCAAAGCCTGCGTCAGCGCGAGCAGACCAGCCGTCTGTCTGCGCAGATTTCGGATGCGTCGTTCGAAGCGACGACAGGGATGAAGGCACGGCCCTATGACGCGCTGGGCCACAAGTCTGCCGATGCCATTGCCATCCGCATGCAGATCACACGCAACGACGGATTTTTGACATCCAACGCATTGCTGGACAGCCGGTTTCTGGCGGTCGAAACGTCGCTCGGCGCGATCCGCGCTGCTGGGCAGGAGGTGTTGGAGCAATCGTTTTTGGCCCTGACAAGCGCGGGAAGCGCGACAGGACATCTTTCGCAAGTAGCGCGGTCGGCCATCGACACATTGATCGAACGCAGCGCCGTCAGCGACAGCTCTGGGTTTCTGATGTCGGGCACCCGCAGCGATGCCAAGCCACTTCAGGGATGGAATACGCCTCATCCCGTTACAGGTCTGACGCCCGCGGGAATTGTTGGCGATGTGACGGGTGGCGCAATGAATACCATCGCCGATGTACAGGCGAGCATCGACGCGCTCAAAGCTGTGTTCGGGGATACCGACGCCACCAATTCCGCCCGCAATTTCGAGGCAAGTTTTTATAACGGAACACCCGCACTGGACGCGGGCGGGCAGCCAAACGCACCGCTGACCGCACGTATTTCCGAGACCGGAACAATCACCCAGTCCGCGCAGGCCAATGCGCCCGCGATGCGTGATCTCATGCGCGGCTTGGCGATGTTGAGCGAAGTCGACGTCAACCAGATCAGCGATCCAGACGCCCGACAGGCCTGGATCACGGAAGCGCGTAACGCCATTTCCAACGGGTTGAATGGGTTGGCCGAGCTTGAGACCAACACCGGCCTGCTCCGTGCGCGACTGGCCGATACCGTTGCAGCTCAGCAAAGCAGGGGAGGGTTTCTGGATGGCGAAAGGTTGCTGTTGGAAGGCACAGACCAATATGACGCGGCCACGCGCCTGACCCAGCTACAAACCCAACTTGAATCCAGTTTTGCGGTGACGGCGCGGCTCTCGCGCATGTCATTTCTGAACTATCTCTAGGCGGGCAGATAAATGATGAACGTCACCCTGAAATTCCTGTTGATCGCCCTGACGATGGCGTTTGCCGTTCCGGCAGGCGCGCAGGTGCGGATCAAAGATATTGTCACGGTCGAAGGCGTTCGTTCCAACCAATTGGTCGGTTATGGTTTGGTAGTTGGCCTCAACGGTACCGGGGATTCCCTGCGCAACGCGCCTTTCACCAAACGCGCTATCGAAGGCATGCTGGAGCGGTTGGGCATTGGCAACCTCACCGAGGACCAGATGCGCACCTCCAACACCGCTGCGGTGATGGTTACCGCCTCTTTGCCACCCTTTGCCCGCGCCGGCAGTACAATCGATGTGGTGGTTTCATCGCTTGGCGATGCGTCTTCCTTGCGAGGCGGTACATTGATCGTCACGGCCCTGTCTGCTGCGGACGGCGAAATCTATGCTGTGGCGCAGGGCCCCATTGCCGTCGCTGGCTATGCGGCACAAGGGCTGAACGCGTCCATTGTTGAGGGCGTGCCGACCGGTGCCCGGATCGACAATGGCGCTATTGTCGAACGCGAGGTCGAGTTCAATTTTAATGAATTGGACCGTGTCCTGCTGGCCCTGCGTAACCCTGATTTTGTCACCGCGCATCGGGTCGAAGACGCGATTAACAAGGCACTGGGCCCTGTCGCCAAAGTGCTGGATTCCCGGACCATCGCGATCGAAGAGCACGGCAAGGATTCTCTGCTCGAAATGCTGGCAGAAATTGAACCGCTGCTGGTCGAACCGGATCAGGTGGCCAAGGTTGTTATCGACGCGCGGTCAGGCACCATCGTGATTGGCGCGAACGTGCGTATCGACCGGGTCGCGGTCAGCCAGGGTGGACTGACCGTCACGGTGCGAGATGATTTTAACGTCAGCCAACCCGAAGCCCTGTCCATCGGCGGGACGACCGTGGTGGTGCCCAATTCATCCGTTTCTGTGGAGAAACGTGATGCAAAGTTTGCGGTTATCGACGGCTCCGTCAGTTTGCAACGGCTTGTGGACGGGCTGAACGCCATTGGTGTTGGGGCGACTGAAACCATTTCTATCTTGCAGGCCATCAAGGCGGCAGGCGCGCTGCATGCCGATCTTGAGATCATATAGAGGAGGTATTTGAATGGACCTTCCTCCTCTCTCCGGCGCGCCAGCCCTGACAACTCCGCGTAGTTCGTCTGCGGAAACGCCGCAGACGACGTCGCAATCGGCCAAAGACTTCGAGGCGATGTTTCTGGGCCAGATGGTCGATGAAATGCTGTCGACCGTGGACATCGGGAATTTTGGTGGCGGCCATGCCGAAGAAACTTGGCGCAGCTTCTTATCCGATGCGATCGGACGCAGCATAGCTGACCAAAACTCCACCGGCATCGCCAAGGGGATCGACACAGCAATTCAGCGCTATCAGACGGGTCAGGACCTATGAGCGACCGACACAAAGCACTGGCCGCCGTCGATGCACTGGCGTTGCTGTTGCGCAAGGAGATTTCCGCGGTCGAGGCTGGGGAGTTTTCTGATCTGGTGCAATTTTCCACTGAAAAGGTGCGCTTGAGCGAGATGCTGGAAAAATACTTGCAAGATGATCCGCAGGCCGTGAGCAAGGCGCAACTGCTGGATCTCAAGGATCTAATCTTGCGCGACAAGCACTATTTGCAGGTGGCCCAACAGGCGACGGCAGACGTAATTCAAGAGGTGTACAACATCCGTGAACGGCATAGCATCGCTGGGCTTTATGGCCCCAGCGGATCAAAACGTGACAACCATGCAACAGTTAGCGCAACTGTGGACAAAACGTTTTGATTTGCCTCATTGTTGACAGAATTTTGAATAAAAACAACACGAGCGGGAAACTCCCGCAGTTGTCAGAATGACGACATGATATACTAAGAATAGTTTGGAAATACCATGTCTTCTATCCTTACCAACTCATCCGCAATGAATGCATTGTCCACACTGCGGAGTGTGAACAACCAACTGGGCGAAACCCAGAGCCGGATTTCGACCGGGATGAAAGTGAACTCCGCCAAGGACAACGCGTCCTACTTTTCGATCGCGACGACGATGAAATCGGAAAGCGGTATGAACAAGGCCGTGAACGAAGGCCTGACACTCACCAAGAACTCTGTTTCTACTGCCCGACTGGGTGCAGAAACTGTTGTCGGTCTGGCGCAGCAGTTCGTCGACCGTCTGGCCTTTGCCCAGACCGAAGGTGTCGATCAAGCTGATGTGCAGAAAGAACTCGACTCGCTGACCGCGCAGATGAAAACGGCGATTGAGCAATCCTCTTTCAACGGTGAAAACCTGATCAGCAGCACAACAGTTGCTGCCGCAGACCGTACAGTGGTTTCTGGCGTCAGCCGGAACGGCGGCACGTTGTCGACCACCGAAATCACCTTCAAGACTTCTGGCATGATGGGGCTTGTGGATGATGGCACCAACGCCGCCAACACGACCTTCGCAGGCATCCAGATCACCGATGGCGCATCCGCAACAGCGGCGCTGTCCATTGCCGAAGGTTTCCTTGCCACTGCGGTTGATGCGGCTACCGATCTCGGTATCGCTGAAAAGCAAATCGAAACGCAGCAGACCTTCCTCAACGAGTTGGGTGATCGTCTGGATGCGGGCGTAGGCTCGATGGTTGATGCCGATATGGAAAAAGAGGCAGCCCGCCTGCAATCGCTTCAGGTGCAGCAGCAGCTTTCAACCCAGGCGCTGTCGATCGCCAACCAGGCGCCACAGAATATCCTGAGCTTGTTCCGTTAAGCTTGGTCTGAAATTTCTTCTGGCCTTGCGGCCAGAAGACACCCTACCCAGCGGGTCAGCCCCGCAGCCGCCAGAATGACGGCATGACGTACTAAGAATAGTTTGGAAATACCATGTCTTCGATCCTTACCAACTCCTCCGCGATGAACGCCTTGTCGACCCTGCGGAGCGTGAACAACCAACTGGGCGAAACCCAGAGCCGCATTTCGACCGGGATGAAAGTGAACTCCGCCAAGGACAACGCATCCTATTTCTCGATCGCGACAACTATGAAGACCGAAAGCGGCATGAACAAAGCCGTGAATGAAGGCCTGACACTGACCAAGAACTCGGTTTCCACCGCCCGTCTGGGTTCGGAAACGATGGTTGGTCTGGCACAGCAGTTTGTCGACCGTCTGGCCTTTGCCCAGACCGAAGGCGTTGATCAGGCTGACGTTCAGAAGGAACTGACCTCGCTTGCGGCACAGATGAAGACCGCCATCGACCAGTCGTCTTTCAACGGTGAAAACCTGATCTCGACAGCAGGCGCAGGCGCCAAGAGCGTCGTGTCCGGCGTCAGCCGTTCGGGTGGCACCTTGTCGACCACAACGATCGACTTTACCACGACCGACCTCGATGCGCAGCACACGCTGTTTGCCGCCATCGCGATCGACAACACCACTACGGCCGCCGCACTCGAAACCGCGCTGACCAACGCCGAAGGCTACCTTGCCACGGTGACGGACGCCGCGACCGATCTCGGTATCGCTGAAAAGCAGGTCGAGACCCAGCAGACCTTCCTCAACGAGTTGGGCGACCGTCTCGACGCGGGCGTAGGCTCAATGGTTGATGCTGACATGGAAAAGGAAGCAGCGCGTCTGCAGTCCCTTCAGGTCCAGCAGCAGCTTTCCACTCAATCCCTGTCAATTGCAAATCAGGCACCGCAAAACATCCTGAGCCTGTTCCGTTAAGGCCAACCTGAACGACAAGACCTCTCCGGCCCCAAGCGTATGATCTTGGGGCCGGAACTCTACAAGACCAGGACGGAGCACAGCTTGCGGTTGTCAGAACGACGACTTTAAATCCACTAGAACAGTATGGAGATACCATGTCCTCAATCCTAACAAACACCTCTGCGATGAATGCCCTGTCCACGTTGCGCGGCATCAACGATCAGCTTGGCGAAACCCAGAACCGGATTTCGACCGGCATGAAGGTAAGTTCCGCAAAGGACAACGCATCCTACTTTTCGATCTCCACAACGATGGATTCCGAAAGCAGCATGAACAAGTCCATCAACGAGGGCCTGACCCTTGCCAAGAACTCGGTTTCGACGGGCCGTCTAGGTGCCGAAACCATGGTCGAGCTGGCACAGAAGTTCGTTGACCGTCTTGCCTTCGCCCAAACCGATGGCGTTGATCAGGGCGACATCCAGAAAGAACTGACATCGTTGGCCGTGCAGATGAAAACGGCGATTGAGCAGTCGTCGTTCAACGGCGAAAACCTGATTTCGGCAGTTGGGTCTGGCACAAAGGAACTTGTTTCTGGGGTCAGCCGTTCGGGCAGCACACTGTCGACGACAAAGATTCAATTCACCTCGGCAAACCTCGAGGCGCTGCAGACCAGCTTTGCCGCCATCGTCATCAACAACGCTACCAGTGCTGCCGATCTAGAAACTGCGCTGACAACTGCCGAAGGCTACCTGACAACAGTGACAGACGCCGCCACTGATCTTGGCATCGTTGAAAAGTCGATCGAGACGCAACAGAACTTTCTTAGCGAACTGACCGACCGTCTGGATGCGGGTGTAGGGTCTATGATTGATGCCGACATGGAAGAAGAAGCCGCACGCTTGCAGTCACTCCAGGTCCAGCAACAGCTTGCCACGCAGTCGCTGTCGATTGCGAACCAGGCGCCGCAAAATATTCTAAGCCTGTTCAAATAAGGCATACACCATAAGCCCGCATCACGACGGGCATGAGGCCGTCCTCAACAGGGCGAAAGAACATAAATATAAAAAAGAGGCAGACTATGAGCTTGGCCGCATACAAAAAGACCATCCGCGAAAGCGAAACACCAAGGCAGATCGAACGCCGTATTCTGTCGCGGGTCACCCATGATCTAACAGAAAAAGGCCGTGGGTATGACGCCAGCGAAACTTCCGCCGACAGACTCGCGATCCTGTCGGCGGGGCTGCGCGACAGTCTATATGAAAACCAGCGTTTCTGGTCCGCACTGCGCCATGATCTGGCGGAGCCGGGCAATGCGATGCCGGATGCGATCAAGGCATCTTTGATCTCTCTGGCACTTTGGGTTGACCGTCAAACATCTACGCTGATGGCCGGAGAGGGCACCCTTGCGGGGTTGGTCGAAATCAACAGTAACATTGCCGCTGGGCTTGCCGGCCTGTCCGGTGCGCCAGCAGTTCGGGAGGTCTGACATGCTGAAACTGACGCTTAAACCCCGTGAACGTGTCGTGGTAAACGGCTGCGTGATCCGTAACGGTGACCGCCGCCAGGCCCTGACCGTTGAAAACCGCGCTGATATCGTGCGCGAATCCGATCTGTTGAAACCCGACGCGCAGTCGACCCCGGTTTCCAAAGTCTATTTTCTGTTGCAGACGGCGCTTATCCGGCCTGAAACCCGCGATCAGGTGCTGACGATGATCCAGCAGGGTCTGGCCGAGCTAGCCTGCTGCTTTGGTGCCGAAATGCGCGCCCGCATCATGGGGGCGGCGAACCACGTCAGCGCGTCTGACTATTACAAAGCGATGAGCGAGCTGCGCACGGTGCTAAGATACGAGGCCGAACTGATGCAGCTTAGCCCCATACCTCGGCCGGACAATAACCGGGAAATGGTGCGCGCATGATCTCGCTGGGCGGGATGAGCACGCAACTGGCGGTCAAGCTGTTTGACGCGACACGCGACAAGCAGCTCGACCTCGTCGCGCGCGGCGCTCAGAACGCCCGGCAGATCGCCGCCTTTAGTGAACGTATCGCCTCGATCGGCTCTCCCAAAGAGTTGATCGCCGATACCGAGGTTTACACCTTTGTAATGCGCGCCTTTGATTTGGAGGACCAGATTTTCGGCAAGGCGCTGATCCGCAAAACGCTGGAAAGCGACATCACCGATCGCACTGCATTGGTGAACCGCCTGACCGATCCCAAAATCCGTGAAATGTACGAGACCTTGCGCTTCGCCCCGGAAGGTGGTGCAAGCCCGAATTTTGCCGATCCTGACTGGCAGGCCGAGATGATCGACCGCTTCAAGGAACGTCTGGTGCTCAACAGTGCCTCCGAGGGCAATACCGGCGCGGGTCTCGCGTTGGAGTTCAAGGCCCGCGCCGGTGAGATCGAAACCTGGTTTGACGTGCTGAAGGATAAGAACCTCGGCAAGTTCATGCGCCGCGCGCTGGCGTTGCCGGACGAAATCGTGAAAGTCGATATCGACAGGCAAGCCGCACTTTTTGCACAGAAGTTCGATATCGAAAAGCTCAAGGACCCGGCCGAGGTCGACAAGCTAGTGTCACGCTTCTCGGCGATCTACGACGCGCTCGAAGGTGTCCAGATGCAGAGCAACAGCGTTCTGACGCTGATGCAGGGCGCTGTGTCGGCAGGGCAGGGCGGCAGGTTCAACTTGATTACCATCGACATCCCGTCGATCGTGCGCAACGGCTACGGGGTCTACCGCTGATCGCCTAGGTCAGACGAAAACCTCGTCTTCCTCGTCCGAGTTCGACGGCAGTTCGATCACACCTTCATCGGCAAGGACCTTGGCATAGTCCACCATCGCTGCCTGTGCGGCGCGCACGTCACGTCCGCGCACCGGTCCGGTGGCTTCCATCTCGTCCATCAGCATCTGCCGCGACCGCTGGGGCAGACATTCCATCAGGTGATCGCGCAGATCTTTCCGCGCGCCGCGCATGGCTAGAGGCAGCGTGTCACCGTCCAATCCGCGCATCACCTGCGACAGATCCTGCATATTGAGCTTAATCAGGTCATCAAAGACGAACATGCGCTGCTTGATCGCCTGAAAGGCATCGGGAATACGCTGGTCCAGCGCTTCGGACAATTGTTCAAACGCCTGAATATCCAGCTTGTTGAACAGATCGGCCATACGTTGGTGGGTTTCGGCGGCGCTGGTGTGAATGGCATCCGACATGATATCTTGCTTCAGGGTCTCTTCGATCTGCTGCATCATATGCAGTGGAACAGCTTCCATCGCGATCATACGCTCGGCCACGTCCTGCATCCGTTCGGCCCCCAGCAACGGCAACACCTTGGCCGCCACGGCAGTGTCGACGTTGTTCAGGATCGCGGCTGCGGTCTGATCATGTTCGCCCTTTAGATAGTTGGCGATCACGGTTTCGTTCAGCGCGCCAAATCCGCGCCACATGGCGTCTTCGCGCTCATTGCTTTTGACGTTATTCAGAATGTCGGCGACCTGATCCTCAGGCAAAAATTTGCGCAGCATTGATTCCGCAGTCGAAATTGACCCAACTACAGACCCCGTGCCGCTGATGACACTCTGTGTAAATTCGCTCAGCACCGCTTCAACCACTTCGGCCGGTATCGGGCCCAACTGGCTCATTGCAGATGTGATCCGCTCGATCTGTGCGCTGCCAAGTTTTTGCATCAACTCCGAGCCCGCCTGTTCGCCCAAGCACAAAAAGGTGATGGCTGCCTTGGTGGGGCCAGTCAGTTTCTTTTTGGAAACCGCGCTCTTGCGGCGATCGGTAAGCGTGTTGGCGGGCATCAAGAAATCCTTCACAGGGGCAGGTTATCCGCTTGCCAGCGGAACGTAACTTTCGATCAGCGAACCGGCGAGCATGTACCAGCCGTCGATCAGGACAAAAAAGATCACCTTGAACGGCAAAGAGATGAGCACCGGAGGCAACATCATCATGCCTGCGCTCATAAGAACGGAGGCAATGATCAAGTCAATCGCCACGAAGGGCAGATAAATCAGGAAGCCGATGGTGAACGCCCGCCGCAGCTCTGAAATCATAAAGGCAGGGACCAGGTGGCGAAACGATGCTTCTTCGGGGCTGTTCGGAAGCGGGGTGTCCTCGGCGGTTTCACCCTCTTGCGCGATATTCTGAAACAGCGCGTAATCCTCGGGCCGGGTGTTGACGAACATAAAGGCGCGGAACGGTTCGGCAATCCGCTCGATCGCCTGTTCCTCAGCCAGCGTGTTGTTAAGCAGGGGCACGACGCCACCCTCATAGGCATCCTCAAACACCGGCTGCATCACGAAAAAGGTCATGAACAGCGCCAGCGACGTCAGTACGATATTGGGCGGCGTCTGGTTCAGCCCCAGCGCTGAACGCAGCATCGATAATACGATCACAAAGCGGGTAAAGCTTGTCATCACGACCAGCAATCCCGGCGCGATGCTCAACACTGTGATCAGCGCGATGAATTGGACGATCCGCCCAGACAGGTTGGCGTTTTGGTCGCTGCCGGGGGCGGCGTCGCCCACCATGTCCGACAACGTACCAAGAAACCCGCCGTCCTGCGCCGCAGCGGCAGTGGCACTGGTAATCAGCACCAGCGCTGCCAGCGTCAGCCGGTTCAGGCCGCCACGCCGCAGATGGATGAGATCAATCAGGGACATAATCCTTGACGATCTGGGTCAGGGACACGCCAAGCCGGTCTTCGCCAATCTTTACCAGGTCGCCGCGCGCCACCAACCGGTCGCTGACCATCAGGTCAACAGGCGCGCCGATCTTGCGGTTAAGCTCGACGATAGACCCGCGCGTCAGCTCGAGCAGGCGCGAAATTGGCATGCGCGCCTGGCCTAATACAATCTGCACGTCCAACCCGACGTTCAGCATCGCATTAATCCCGGTGCTGCCCCCGTCGGGGCGCGTGGTGGCAAGCGCGTTTAGCGTATCTTCGGTGTCGAGATGCGGAAAGACCGTTTCCTCGCGGTCATTACGCGCTGCGGGGGGCACGGCATCACCCATGGCATCTGCATTGGGTTGTTCTTGGGCCTTTTGGGCATCGGTATCAGCCGTAGCGCCGGATTTGGCATTTTGCAGGTCAGGCTTTTCCATGTCCGTCCTTTTCCTTCTGAGCATCTATCGCCCGTTTGTGGGTTTCGCGCAGTTCGCCCAGCAGGCGGTCGCAGATTTTCTTAAACCCGTAGTCGAGGCTGCCGTGGTCCCATTCCATCCGGGCATCGCCGTCTTTCAAATTTGCGTCGGCGGTCAGTTCTAGCGCGTGGTCGCATTTGTAATACACAGCCCGCGCGCGCAGTTCGGGGCCGATTTCGGCCAGCGTGGATGGGGACAGGCGGACCTGAATGCGGCTAGATCCAATGGCCATCTTCAGCGATTGCGTGGCCATCTTTCGCACGCGCGCTGCCGACAAATGCTCGATCAGTTCGGGAAAGACAATTTCGCAAGTCTGCAAGGTAAAGCCGACGACCTGCGCGACCAACGCCTCTTGCTGGGCCGCGACCGAGTTTGCCAGGCGGGCCAGTTCTTGTGTCAGCCCATTCACCATGTCGGCCTGCGCGGCCTCCATCGTTTTGCGCATCTCGGCACGCCCTGCGTCGGCACCTGTCAGGTAGCCTTCGATGTGGCCTTGTTTATGTGCCTTCTTGATCTGCGCGTCGATCTCGTCTGGTGAGGGCATGTCCGGATCGCGCGCTGCTGCGGTCCCGTCCTCGTCAAAATTTCGCAGTTTCAGGGTCGAGATCATTTGTCATCCTTCTCCGACAACCAATTGCCCAGTACGCGCAGAGCGTCGTCTGCATTGTTCTGCGCCAATTCGGTGACCGCTCTGATCTGGCTGTGTCTGACTGCGCCCTCGACTGAGGCCAGTTGCACCATCTCGCGCGGGACCTGATCCTGCGGTGCAAGCAGGGCACCGGAGTGCGCCGCAGGCGATGTCGCCAGTTGAGTACCAGAGGCGTTGCCCGGCAGTTTGCGCGGAGCGGCTTCTGGTCCGTCGAGCATGGCCGCGTCTGCGCCTGCGGCAGCCAATGCGGGGCTTGTCGCTTCCATTATCATGCGTAGCGGTTTGGCGCCAAAGACCATGATGATGGTGACCAAAGCCAAGCCAAACAGCGCGCGTAGGATCGTCATGGCGTTATCTGCCAGAATGGCCCCAAAGCCGCGGCTTAGCGGGCTGTTGAATTCGGAATCAAAGTCAAGAAACTGTAGGCTGTCCACCTGTACCTGGTCGCCGCGGGCTTCGTCATAGCCAATGGCGGTGCTGACCAGTTGCGTCAGGCGCTGCATTTCCTCGTCGGAGCGTTGGATATACCCTTCTGACCCGTCGGGCAGGGTGCCGTAGCTGCCATTGACGAGAACTGCGACAGATATCCGTTCGATGTCACCGGGTTCGCGCACCATCTCGCTTTGAACCGATCCGATCTCGTAGTTGATGATCTCATCGTTTTCATTGCGCGTCGAGGTCGCCCCACCCGCAGCGCCGTCGTCACGCAGTTCGTCGGGGATGTTGTTGGCGACGTCAACCGTGCCAGAAGCCGGATCAGTTTCGTTGGAGTTGCGCACACGGGTTTCGATCGACCGGGCCACCTGTTGATTGGGGTCAAAGGTGCGCGAGACCCGCACCTCGCGTTCGGTCGTCAGATCGACACTCACCCGGACGCGCGTGTTGCCGGGTCCGACCCGGGCATTCAGGATCGCTTCGACCTTCTGTGCCAGCTGTTCTTCGATCAGGCTACGCTGACCCTGAAGGGAGAAATCAGAGACGCCAGCATCTTCTTTGGCCAAAATCGTTTCGCCAGATGCAGACAGCACGGTCACGTTCTGCGCCTCAAGGTCGGCCACGGCGGAAGCCACAAGCGCCTGGATCGACTGCGCCTGCCTACGCGACATCGTGGTATTGGCCTCTGAGCGCACGATCACAGACGCGCTGGCTTCGGGGCGGGTGCGCGAGAAAGCAGCCCTTTCCGGCAGGACCAGATGGACCCGCGCGGCCTTGATGCCGTTGATGGTTTGGATCGAACGGGCCAGCTCACCTTCGAGCGCGCGCAGCCTGTTCACCTTTTGCATGAAGGAGTTCATCCCCATACCCGACATGTTGTCAAAGATTTCCCAGCCCGGCACGCCTTCTCCAGGCAGTCCTGCATCCGCAAGCGCCATGCGCGCCCGGGCAATATCGGTCTCTGCGACCGAGATGGTATCGCCATTGCGCGACAGACTGACAGACAGACCCGCCTGCTCCAGCGATTGCAGCATCTGCGACGCTGTGCCGGGGCTTAGTTGACTGTAAACGGGCACGTAGGTCGGCGCGAATATAGTACGCGCGCCAAATAAAACAGCCATGGTGACCGCTAGGCCGACAACGCCCAGCAACGCAAGCCGCCGTGGACCCAAATCTTTAAGGTTTTCGACGATCTGACGCACGTACCCTCGCTTGGCTGAATGGCCCCAAGACTCCCCCGTTGGGTCTGAGCATGCAAGCATATATTAATTTATACTTGAAATTCGAATAAATAAACATGTTTGTGTTGCATTAAAGCTTGTTTGCGATTCTATTTGTTCTTGCTTATGGCGTCCAGTGCGCGTCTTTATTAGAGCTAGGTAGATGAAAAAGACACTTGCTATCCTTGCTGTCGGTCTTCTCTGCACCATCGCTGCTTTTGGTGGGGTGACGCTTGCCATCGGTACCGACGCGATGCTGGCGCTTGCGGGCCTCAGCGATGATGCGACAACAGATGCCCCAACCAAACAAGATCACGCTGCCGAAGGTGACGCGGAGGTTAACGCCGACGCAGAGGGCGCGCATCAGGAAGCGCAGGATAAGCAGGGAAAGATGCCAGTTATGCCCTTTCCCGAGATCATCGTGAACGTCACCGATACTGGCATGAAGGGGCGGCAATCGAGCCGGTTTCTGAAGCTGAACATGCTGATGGTCTATGACGACACGCAAGAGGGGGCCGACCGGCTTGTAGCGCGCGAGATTTATCTGCGCGACAGTTTCCAGGATTTTCTGCGTCAGTTGCACGTCAGCGACCTGAAGGGCAGTCACGGTTTGGCCATGATGAAGACAGAACTGCTGCGCCGGGCGCGCGCTGTGGGTCATACCCAGGCACCTGTCGAAATTCTCATCGCGGACATGGTGATCCAATGAGCAATACATCGGCGTCACCGAAGGAAACGCTTGAGGAGACGATGATCCGCCAGGCGCGCGAAAGTTTTCAGCGTTTGCCGACGCTTGAGATCATTATCGACCGTCTGCTGCTGGCACTTGTGCCGGATATGAAATCGTATTGCACCATCGCGCCCGAAATTGAACTGAGCGCGCTTGAGTACATGCCTTGTGAAGATGCGATGGAATCCATCGCGGCACCGTCGCTGATCGCCATTGCAGTGGCTGATCCCTGGGACAGTCAGGTGGCCTGCGTTGTCGAGCCTGACTTGCTGTTTTCGGTGCTGGAGATCATGCTGGGCGGGCGACGGGCAACCCAGAACGAATGGCAGCCCCGCAATCTCACCGCTATTGAACAAAAACTCGGTCGCCGCCTCGCCGAGCTGTGCCTCACCGCACTCAGCACCTGCTTTGCCGAAATCAGCCCGGTTACCTTTACCACGCAGACGCTTGAATCCAATCCACGCTCGGTGATGTTGGCGGCCCCCAGAACGGCCACGCTGCGGGTCCGTTTGAAGCTGTGCTTTGAAGATCGCAGTGGTCATATGACGCTGATCCTGCCTTACGGTGCGCTGGATGACGTCAGCGCCCATTTGGCGCAGCCGTTCCTTGGCGGACGCTTGGGCGGCGACAGCAGTTCGCGCAGCGAGATGAATAGCCAGTTGTCAGGCACAAACGTGACCGTTACCGGTGTCCTACAGGAAATATCAATCCCGCTGCGGGACGTGCTGAACTGGAAACCCGGCGAGGTCATTGATCTGGGCATGACAATCGACACGCCCGTGATCGGGAAGGTTAATGCGCAACCCATGTTTCAGGCATCGTTTGGCCAGCGCAATAACGGCGCGCTGGCGCTGCGGGTGATCCGCTCCTTGTTGCCAAGAGATATCAAAGAGGAGATCGCGGATGCTTCCGACGTTGATTGATATCATCATCGTCGTGCTGTTGATTGGCACGTTGGTCTACGCCTACATATTGGATCGGCGGGTACGTAACCTGCTGGCCAGCCTGCGCGAGATGGAACCCATGGTAGGCGCATTTTCCAGCGCAGTCGATCAATCCGCGCGCTCGGTCGAAGATCTGCGAGGGCTGAGCAAAGTCACGCGCCGCGCCGAGCCACCGGTTCAAAAGGCACGCCAAGTTGCACCTGTCGGGGGTCACGACGACGTGGCCCCGGCGCGACACTCGGACAAAGGCGGCTTTTCAGACATCAAGGTAAAAAGCCCGGTGCGGGGACAGTCCACAGTGCCGGGCAAGTCCGACTTGGTTCGCACCTTCTTTGACATTACAAAGGAGCGTCAGAAATGAAGCTCATTTCGGTGCCGAAACTTGTGGTGTTTAGCCTGGGGACCGCTGCAGTGATGAAACTCGCAGTCGATTTTATTCCCATGACCGCCATCGCCGCACCCGCCAGCGACACTACATCAGCGCCGGTCGAGGTGGCAGAGCCGTCGTCAAAGCCTACCTATGATGCCACAGCGCCTGGCACGAGCGGCATGTGTGAGCCCAGCCATCTCATCGCCGAGGCCATCGCCGAGGAACGCACTCTTTTAAAAGGGCAGCGAGACGCAGTGGCAGACCGCGAAGCGCGTCTGGCACTGGCCGAGGAGAGCCTCAAGGTCGAGCAGGCCCGTCTGGCCAAGGTTCGCGATGAGATCGGGGCGCAACTGGCGCTGATCGAGGAGGCCAATGCGCAGGACATGACCAAGCTGGTCGAGTTGTATCGCAATATGAAGCCACAGGTCGCCGCCAGCATTATGGATGAAATCGACATCGAAACCGCGGTTCAGGTGATCGGTGCCATGCCAGAGCGGGACGCAGCGCAGGTCATGGGAGCCTTCAGCCTTGTGCGGGCGCGGGCGATCACCAAGATCATTCTTGAGCGGTCAAAACTGCCCGCCGACCGCAACCTTGAAGGGCTGCGCCTGCGCTGATCCTCAATCCTCGCGCAGGTGTGATCCTGCGGGCGGCTTGCGTCGAACATTGCGACGCATGTCCATCACGAAACCGATTATTTCTGCGACAGCCTGCCAATGTTCCATTGGAATACGCTGGTCGACCTCGACGGCACTGTGCAGCGCGCGGGCGAGCGGGCGGTTTTCGATCATCGGGATGTCATGCGCACGTGCCAGTTCACGGATACGATGCGCCATCACATCAGCGCCTTTGGCGACGCAGATCGGTACGTCGTCCTTGCCCTGTTCATACTTCAGCGCCACCGCGAAATGTGTCGGGTTGGTCAGGATCACGCTGGCGGTCGGAATGGCCTGCGCCATCCGCTGACGGGCCCGTGCCCGGCGCAACTCGGCGCGCCTTGCGCGGATTTGGGGGTCGCCCTCACTGTCTTTATGTTCGTCGCGCACCGCCTTGAGGCTCATCATCTGCTTTTTCTTCCATTGAAAGCGTTTCCACAGGATGTCGGCCAGCGCGATAGGCACCAGAAACACAGTGGTCACGAGGAAGATCCAGCGCACCTTGTCCAGCGTGGCTGCAGCCAGCGTTTCAGGCACAAAGCTTTGGGTTTGCCCCAGCGATTGGGCGATATCGCGCACGGCCCACACAGTAATGAAACCAATCACCAACACCTTGGCAGTGTTCTTGAGGAACTCGACAAACGCGTCGATAGAGAACAGTCGTTTGAACCCTGACAACGGGTTAAGTTTTGATAGTTTCGGCCTGATCCGCTCGGTCGAGACCACGGTATCTCCCTGTACCATGACCCCAAAGAGTGCCGCCAAGACCATGATCCCGGCAATTGGTGCCAATGCCAGTCCAAGCGTAAATCCAAGATCCTTCAGCACCACTCCTGCCTCGGTTAGCCCGGTGCTGCCCGTGCCGATGTCAGTGATGCCAGCACCCCGCAGCGGGCTTTGCAGCGCGGCGACAATGCGCCCGGCCGATCCGGGCAACACAAAGACAAGGATCATCAAAAGTGCAAAAACCACCATGGCCGTCCCGGTTTCACGCGATTGCGGAACGTCGCCTTTCTTGCGCGCGTCCCGCAATTTCTTGTCGGTCGGTTCTTCCGTGTTTGAACTTTTGTCCTCTTCCGACATCTGATCAGAATCCGTAGGTGGCCAGCCATTCCGCAAAAGGCTCTAGGAACCCGCGCATCATGGTTGGAATTGCCAGAACCATCAAGGCCAGCCCCGCAGCGATAAGCAAAGGCTGCGCAATGAAGAAGACCTGCAAGCTTGCCATCATCCGGTTGGCCAGACCCATGCCCACGTTCAGCACCAGCCCCGCCACATAAAAAGGAGCGGCGATCGAAAGGCCAAGATAAAGACTGACCTGTACGGCGCGGGCAAATTGATCCATCAGGTCGGGAAGCATGAACCTGCCCGGTTCAAAGACCTGATAGGACATCAGTAGCGAATGTATGATCAGGTGGTGCAGATCGGTGACAAATATCAGCGCAGTGGCCCCGACCAACAGCATCGCCGCCATGCTCGTCGCGCCTTCAAAGGCGCCGATGTTGGGGGCCAGCGCATTGGCAAGCCCTGACATCAGTGCGATCTGATAGCCCGCGAATTGCAGCGAAGACAGGAGCGTACGGGCCACCAAGCCGATCCATAGACCGATAGTGATTTCAGCACCAAAGATCAGCATCAATGCGGCGGGCCGGTCTTCAGTTACAGGGCCAAGGCCAGTCGCAGGATAAAGAGCGGCGCTCAGCACCAGGCCAAACAGCAGGCGCTGCCGTACGGGCACCGAAGTATCGGCAAAGCCCGGCATGAACAGCAAGGCCGCACCCAGACGTGCAAACACCACGAAGTATCCCATCAGCGCATCGCTCAGCAAAGCGGACAGGTCCAAGGTTCAGCCTCCGATGGTGGCGACGGTTCGCAATGACACTTTGCGGTGGATTTCGGCGTTGGATATGACGGGCGTCATCGGGCTGACCCGCTCCAACATAGACCGCACATAGGACCGGGCCTCTGGGTTGACCATCAGGGCGGGCCAGGTGTCTTCGCTGGCAAACCGCTGAATCTGATTGCGGGCTTGCAGGACAAACTCCTGCACCCTCTTTGGCGACATGACAAAAGTGCGGTCTTCGCCCACGATCTTTACGGCTTCGATAAATTCCGTCTCCCAGGCCGGGGACAATGTGATGACCGGCACGAAGCCCTGATCGTCGGCCAGCCCCTGACAAATTTGGCTGGACAGGCGGCGGCGGACGTTTTCGAGGATCAACGCAGGCTTGCTGGTCTGGCGCGTGGCCTCGGCCATCGCCTCGACGATCAACGGCAGGTTACGGATCGACACACGCTCCAGCAGCAATTCTTGCAACACCTGTTGAACCATGATCGCGGGCGAGGGCACAGGCAGGTCGTTCACCAATTTCTGATAGTTCCGGTCCAGCCCGTCAACGGCCTCCTTGGCAGAGCCATAGGTCAGCAATTCGGCCATGTTCTCCTTGACCACTTCGGTCAGGTGGGTGGTGATAACGCTCTCGGGGTCGACGACGGTATAGCCCTGAGCCTCGGCTTGATCTGCGACTTTTTGATCGACCCAAAGCGCATCCAGCCCGAACGTTGGTTCGCGGGTTTTCTCACCCGCCAGTTGCAGCGGCGCACCGTCTGGATTGATCACCATCATCTGATTGGCGCGAATGTCGCCGCGCGCCACGTCAACGCCGTGGACCTGAAAGACATAACTGTTGATCGGCAGGCTGACATCGTCCTTGATCCGGACCGATGGCATGGGAAACCCGTATTCCTCGGCGAAGTGTTTGCGCAGTGACTTGATCTTGCTTGGCAAGACCGCGTCGGGCCGATTTGCCAGCCCAACCAGCCCTTCGCCCATCACCAATCGCAACTCGTCCAGCCGCATCGGATTGTTGTCGGCTTCGGGGGCGGCTTTTCTTATCTCCTCCAATGCGTCGACGCGGGCTTTTTCTTCTGTGGCCTCGGTGGCAGTGCGCTGAATAGCAAAGCCAAGCCCGGCCATAGCGGCGGCCAGCAGTGTGAAAATGAGTATCGGAAATCCTGGCAGCAGACCGATCCCGAACAGCAGCAACGCCGCCATGTACAGCGCTTTGGGGAAATTCGACAATTGGTCAAGCACGGCCTCGTTCGCCGCGCCGCGCGTGCCGCCCTTGGTCACGATCAGGCCAGCGGCCAGCGACACAACAAGCGCAGGATCTGGCTGACCAGCCCGTCGCCGATGGTCAGCGAGGTAAACACATTGGCCGCATCGCCCACGTCCATTCCGCGCTGTACGACCCCGATCAGGATGCCGCCGATCACGTTGATCAATGTGATGATCAGCCCCGCTACCGCGTCGCCGCGCACGAATTTTGACGCACCATCCATTGCACCGAAAAAGGCACTTTCGTCTTCCAGTTCCTTGCGACGGCGGCGGGCTTCGTCTTCGTCAATCAACCCGGCGCCCATATCGGCATCAATCGCCATCTGCTTGCCCGGCATCGCATCAAGCGAGAACCGCGCGGCCACTTCGGCGATACGCGTCGAGCCCTTGGTGATGACGACAAAGTTGATGACCACGAGGATGGCAAATATCACGATACCAATCACAAAGTTGCCGGCAACGATGAATTTGGAGAACCCCTGAATGACGTCGCCCGC
Source organism: Sulfitobacter sp. KMM 9851 (assembly GCF_057178245.1). NCBI lineage: Bacteria > Pseudomonadati > Pseudomonadota > Alphaproteobacteria > Rhodobacterales > Roseobacteraceae > Sulfitobacter > Sulfitobacter sp. KMM 9851. The sequence goes on along the minus strand of NZ_CM169991.1, from coordinate 3,074,308 downwards.
GGCATGCAGACCCGCGTGGCCTTCGCTGAGGATCAGGCGGGTGGACGCCACATTGAGCGACAGGCGCAGCATGGTCGTAACCAACAACAGGGTCGGGAAGGAGTTGAACTGCAAGGGCGAAGGTATCCAGAGTGCGACCATAAAGATCAGCACGCTGAGCGAGAGCGACAGCGCAAGCCCGAGATCCAGCAACATCGGCGGCAGCGGCAGAAACAGGACCACCAGCACCAGCGCCATGCCCACAGCAAAGCCGACATCCTTGTTGGCGCGCAGCATGTTCATGCGCGGCAGGGCGGCTGGGGGTTTGGTGCTCATCCGGATGCCTCCGACGTGACCGTCGTGAACTGTGGCAGCACGGGTTGCATTTCTTGGGATGAATAGAGCGAGGTGCGCGCATTTGCGTCGCCGCCCAGATGCGCGCCCCATGTCGCGCGGGCGACAGTGATGCTGCCATCAGGCTCGCGGCTCACCGGCCGTGTGCTACCGGGTGCTGTGCGATGCGGTGCGCCGCTTGCAAGGGCGACAAACTCCGGTAGTCGGGCATTGGCGGCTGAAATGTTCTTTTGCAGACGGGCCAGATAAACGTCACGATACTCAGGCTCAAACGAATGATATGACCCTGCCGCCAGCATCCAGTTGCCCGTGCGCCGGTGCAGCCGTTTCAGGAACCGCGCGGCATAATCGACGTTGATGCGGGGGTCGAACCCCTGCGCGGCATTGTCAAAGGCATCGGGGTGCCAGCGCAGATTGATCTGCATGCACCCCACGTCAATGGACCGAACCCCCGCGCGCTGTCGCTCTGCCACCCAGTCAAGCGCCGCGGCCCGGCTGTCAAACAAACGACCCGTGCCTGCGGCGTTCACAGCAAAGGGCCAGACTGTGAAATGTCCGTTCCGCCTTGTGCCTGCTTCTTGCAGGCCGATGGCCAGCAGCAGGTTGTCGGGAATGCCGTGACGCGCCTGAGCGGCAAGGATTTCGCGGATGCAGATACCGTGCTCGCCCCCACGGGCCACGTTGGAACGAGGTACAGGGGCTGTGATGGCGGGCTTGGAGGTGGGAACATAAAACCGGGCCCACCCCTCAGCCTGTGCAGCACCGCCCAGCATCAGCCCCAGCGCTGCGGTGCGTAGCAGCATACGTGGCATTCGCATCACAGCCCGCCATTTCCGACAAGGTCGAATACCGTGTCCGACAGGTGTTTGAGCGTGGCGTACATGAAAGGTGTCGCCACCAGCAGGGTAACAAAGATCATGACGATCTTCGGCACGAAGGTAAGCGTCATTTCCTGAATTTGCGTCAAGGCCTGAAAAAACGCGATCACAAGCCCGATAACCAGCGCCACCCCCAGGACCGGACCGGACGCCAGAAGCACGGCCAGTATGGTGTCAGAGATGATGTCATAGGCTTCGGTTTCGTTCATGGCCTAGATCGGCATCCGCAGAATTTCCTGATAGGCTTCGACAAAACGGTCACGAACGGACACGGCCACCTTGACCGTGGATTCCATTGCCAGCATGGCTTCGACCACGTGCTGTGTGTCGGCTTCTCCGCGCAGCCCTGCCTGGGCCGTCGCTTCGCCCGCGCGCACGGTTTCAAGCGCGGCTTCGGATGCGCTGCGAACCATCTTGCTGAAATCATTGGCGCTGACCTCTTCGACTGCGCCTGCGCCCTTTTGGCCCGTCAGAGACTGTGAGGTGCGATAGGCCCCGCGGACGGCGGCGGTCGAGATCAGGGAGACGGGATCGCTCATGTCTGTCTCACTTCAGCAGATCGAGCATTTGGCCGCGCATCCGGCGGCCTGCTTCGAACATGTTCATATTGGCTTCGTAGTTCCGCGAGGCTTCGCGCATGTTGGTCATCTCGATGATCGGATCGACATTTGGCCGCTTGACGTATCCTGTGTCGTCGGCGGCGGGGTGCGAAGGATCGAAATTCAGGCGAAAGGCGCTTTGGTCGCGCCCGATGTTGTCCACTTCAACCAGCGACGCACCGTTGGTGCGGTCGATCAGTTCGGAAAAACTGATGGTCTTGCGGCGGAACGGGTCTGCACCGGGGGTCGTGCCTGTGGAATCCGCGTTTGCCACGTTTTCCGAGATGATCCGCAGACGCGCCGTCTGTGCGGTCATGCCGCTGGCGGCGATCTTGGCGATAGACTGAAGAGGATCCATGCGTGTTCCTTACCTGCTGCCGGTGACTGCCATTGTCAGCAGGTCATAGCTTTTGCGATAAAGCTGTGCTGCCATTCTGTACTGGTCGCTGATCTCGGACGCGCGGATCGCCTGCTCTTCCAGGTTCACGGTATTGCCGTCCAGCGTCGTTGCCGTTGACGTGCTGTCGTTGATCTCGCGGATGCCCTGTGCGGCGCCGGCCCAGCTTGAAATATGCTTGTCATGGGTGGTGGCCAAACCCGCCTCGGTCGAGGTCCGATTTTCCAGCAGCGTCGAAAAGGACGACACATCTTTGGCCTGATAGTTCGGCGTTGCCGCGTTCGCGACATTTTCCGAGGTCACCTTTTGGCGCGCCGAAAGCCACGTCATCCGGTCTGACGCAAGGCCAAAGATAGAAAGATTAGACAAGTTCATTTTTGCGTTACCGTCCTTCTAATTCATGTATAGTAAATTTTAACCTTATATCCTAGAGGAAATTATCCATGCAAACCATCTTTTCCGAGCTGACAAGCTTTGCGCGTGAAGCTGGAGAAGCCCAGATCAGTGGTGAGGTCCGGGCAATCACCGGGATCACGCTGACGGCGGTTGGGCTGGAACGGGTACTTGGGATCGGGGAACGCTGCATCGTGCATGGCTCCACCGGGCCGGTTCACGCCGAGGTGGTGGGGCTGGGAACGCAAGGCACCGAATTGCTGCCCTTTGGGTCGTGGCGCGGTGTCGCGGCAGGGGACCGCGTCGAGGTGGACACCGGCGGCGATGTCATCCGCCCCGACGAAAGCTGGAAAGGTCGGGTTATCAACGCATCTGCCCAACCGCTTGACGGCAAAGGCCATCTGCCCGAAGGCACCACCGCCCGGGCGCTGCGCGGATCACCCCCCGGTGCCTTTGACCGCAAACGGATCGGTCCGAAGCTGGCCACACAGGTCCGCGCGCTCGATATCTTCACACCGCTTTGCCGGGGCCAGCGTCTGGGTATCTTTGCCGGCTCGGGCGTCGGGAAATCGACGCTGATGGCGATGCTGGCGCGCCACACCGAATGCGACGTCGTGGTCATGGCGCTTGTTGGCGAACGCGGGCGGGAGGTGCAGGATTTTATCGCCATTGATCTGGGCGAAGAAGGGATGCGCAAAGCGGTTCTGGTCGTCGCCACCGGAGATGAACCGCCCCTGACACGTCGCCAGGCCGCCTGGACGGCAATGGCGGTGGCTGAACATTTCCGCGATCAGGGCCAGCATGTGCTGCTGCTGATGGATAGTGTGACTCGCTTTGCCATGGCCCAACGCGAGATCGGCCTTGCCTCTCGCGAACCGCCGACGGCAAAAGGCTATCCGCCGACTGTTTTTTCGGAACTGCCGCAGATGCTGGAACGTGCGGGGCCGGGGCCCGAGGGCAAGGGCGACATCACAGCAATTTTTACTGTTCTCGTAGACGGCGACGACATGAACGATCCGATTGCCGACGCGGTGCGCGGGATCACAGATGGGCATATCGTGCTGGACAGGCGCATCGCTGAAAAGGGTCGCTATCCTGCGATTGACCTGCTGGCGAGTGTATCGCGCACCTTGCCCGAGTGTCACAGCGCGGTGGAATACACCCTGCTGACCGCCGCGCACAAAGCGTTGGCCGCACATGCCGATATGGAAGAACTCATCCGCATCGGCGCCTATCGCAGCGGCAGCAATCCAGAGTTGGACCGCGCCATCGCCTTTGCAGGCCCGTGCGAGGCATTTCTGACGCAACGAAAATCAGAACAAACCACACCTGACACATCGTTCGCCGAAGTCGCCGCGCTGCTGGACAAGGCAGGCATCAGCCCGGACCCAGGCCCGAGATGATCATGACCACCACCTAGGGTACGGCGCATTTGTGTGCTTCGGCGTCTTTAGCGTGCCCGCATTAGGTTGGTCGCATACGCAGCTAGGCAAGGAAAAGTGGATGATAAATCAGCCGTCCACGATTTGTTAAGCCTCTGAAACTACCGTCCCGCAACGTAGATCAGCGGGGCGACAGATGATTGGTCTGAAACAAATTCCTTCTCAAACAGAAGGCCGCATCCGGCTTTTTCACATTGTTGTGGTTGTATTGTCCCTGATGCTGACCATCACCGCTTGGCAGTTCTCGAAATATCAGGTCGAGAAACAGACCCAGTTGGTTTTTGAGGCGTCGCGCGATCAGGCACTGGGGCTGATCGTTGATCGCATGAACAAATATGAAGATGCGTTATGGGCTGGCGTTGCGGCCGTTGAATCCCACGGCGATGACATGTCGTATCAAGAGTGGAAAACTTTTGCCCGAACCCTGCGCATCGACGAAAGGTATCCAGGGATCAATGGCATCGGGTTAATCAACGCCCATAGCGAAGAGACCCTAATTGCATATCTCGCCCGGCAACGGCAATTTCGCCCTGATTTCCGGGTGTTTCCCACCCATAGTCAGCCCATCAAAATGCCCATAACGCTGATAGAGCCGACAGCGACAAACGCTGCCGCTGTGGGGCTCGATGTCGCGCATGAACGAAACCGCCGCACGGCGGCATTGGCAAGCAGGGACACAGGAAAGGCGCGCATAACCGGGCCGATCACGCTGGTTCAGGATGCCGACAGCACGGCAGGTTTTTTGTTTTACGCTCCCCTTTATCGGGGCGAGCGGCCGACCACTATTACAGCCCGGCAGGATGCCTTTTTGGGGGCGATCTATGCGCCTTTCGTGGTTCACAGGTTGATGGAAGGATTGTTATCCGAGGATCTGCGCGACATCCGGTTCAGCATCCGCGATGAGGACACGTTGATCTATGACGAACATCAGCCGCAGGATCCTACGTATGACCCCAAGCCCTTGTTTGCGGAAACGGTTGGGCTGGACCTATATGGCCGAACGTGGACGGTGGATATCAGGACAAACAGCGCCTTTCGTAAAAATAATACTCTATCGAAGCCGATGTTCATCCTGATCGCAGGTTTATTTATCGAGACTTTGATTGTCGCCTTATTGTTCCAGATGGCGCGGGCAAATACTCGGGCCGTCGCCTATGCCGATGAAGTGACCCTTGCGCTACGCCATGAATCTCTCAAGCTCGCGGATACAAACGTAGCACTTTCTAATAAAAATCACGAGCTTGAGCAGTTTGCCTATGTGGCATCACATGACCTGAAAACGCCACTTCGCGGGATTGGCACACTGACCGAGATGATCGAAGAAGATCTGGAAGGGTATTTCGCCGCGGCTGATGCCAACCCCGACGTCGCCGCGAACCTGACCCGCATTCACGACCGGGTTCAGCGCATGAACGAACTGACGCGCGGTATTCTTGATTATGTGCAGATCGGCCGCAAACCGGCTGAGGACGCGCCTGTGGTGCTCGACACCTTGATTGCTGCACTGGTTTTTGACTTCGGGCTTCACCAGGCTGACCAATTGCAACTTACAGGCGACGTTTGCGAAGTTGATACGGACACCGTCCATTTCCGACAGGTCATTGAAAACCTTGTGGGAAATGCGATCAAATATCATCACGATGTCGATCATCTGTTGGTTAAGGTCAATGTCACCGCGACAGGCGGGCGGTACCGTGTGTCGGTCACAGACAACGGCCCAGGCATCGCGCCAGAGTTTCAGGAAAAGGTGTTTCAGGTTTTCCAGACGCTTCGGTCAGGTGGTGATGCGGAAAGCACGGGTATCGGGCTGTCCATCGTCAAAAAAGCGGTGGAACGTCATGGTGGCAAGATCACTCTGATATCGTCCCTCGGTCACGGGGCGACATTCGCATTTGACTGGCCCATGAATGAAGGCATCATCGCGGCTGACAGCATCCGCGCTGCATAATCACAACGGGCTTGGCTGCTACCGAACGTCGGCGTCTATTCCACCTGCCGCTCAGGCTCCGACCATGCACGCGCGCAGGGTCGCCGCGAGGCGTGCAATACCCTGATTGGTCGTACAGATCCCCGGCGACAGTCGCAATGTTGCGCCGCGCGCGTCGGTGAAGACCGCCGCCTCACGCAGCGCGGCAACTGCGGCATTGCTGGCCTCGGCTGAGGGGCAGCGGATCATGACGCTTCCTCCCCGCGCGTCTTCGGTGCGCGGGGTGGCCAGCGGCAATGCCAGATCATCGGCAAGCGAAATTAGCTGTGCCGTCAGGGCGCGGTTATGATCGCGCAGACGGTGCGGCGGCTGGGCGAGGTTCCATTCCAGCGCAGGCAGGGACGCCGCCAGTGCCATCATCGCAGGCGTGCCGTGATCAAAGCGCCGACTGTCCGGGGCAAAGGTGAACTTGTCCAGATCCCACGAAAACGGGTTCTCCTGCGAAAACCAGCCTCGCAATTCGGGCGTACAATGGTGCAGTAAGGGTTCGGCCACGTGCAAAATGCCAGCGCCGGAGGTGCCACAGAGCCATTTCAGACTGGTTGAAAGGGTGAAATCCACAACCGGAGCCATCACGTCAAAATCCAGCAACCCGGCAGCCTGGGTAATGTCCACACCAACAAGGCTGCCCTTGGCACGTCCATGTGCGACCAGCCTGTCTAGGTTGCAACGATGTGACGCGGTCGACGTAACCCAGGTCAGCAGTGCCAGACCGACATCATCGCCCCACTGGGCAATCATGTCATCGTCTTCGACCCAAGTTGCGCCTTGGCGCAGCGGCACGGTATCCAGTGTAAACTCAAACCGATCTGCAATGCCCGCCAGCAAAAAGTGCAGTGAAGGAAAGCAATCCTGCGCCACCAGCACCCGCTTGCCGCGCAGATGCTGGGCGGGCAGGGCGCCGATCAGCGAATATAGCGCCACGGTGACATTTTCCGCAGTGGTCAACGTACCGCGGGGCGCGTTTATCAGTTGTGACCAACCATCGATAAAGCGTGTCTTGAGCGGCAAGACGTTTGGCCACTGGCTGTCGTCAAAACAGCCCCAGAGGTCGGCAAAGTCCGCCGTTGCGCGGCGCATCTCGCTGGCTTTGTCAGGGTATTGGCCAATGGAGTGATAGAGAAAATATCCCGACCCATCTGGCGTGGCGGTTTTTTGCATTGCTCGTATCCTCGCGCATCGGGCTTTGGGGTCAGCCCAATTAACCGCAGTTCGTCCGTTTTGACAGAGGTGTTTGCCAACACGACGGCCCAACGCGCCGCCCTGATGCCGTGGTGAACGTTGCCCAGCACGCCAAGGTTGGTGGAAAATACCCTGAAAATACACTGGCGTTGAGCACTAAGATGACTATGGTCCGCCCTGTGGTCCGGGAGAAACAGGAGAGTTGCGCGATGAAATTGATGCGGTTTGGGGATCGGCAAGGGGTCAAAACGCCCACTGTCTTGGACCACGATGGGGTGGCGCGGGATGTATCGGGCATAGTGCCGGACTTCACGCCGCAGGTCATCGAAGGCCTATTTGATCGACTGCGCGGCGTCGATCTGACCACGCTGCCGATACTGGATACGAAAGACAAGCGTATCGCAGCACCCGTCGCACAGCCCCGCAATATCTGGTGTATCGGACTGAACTATTCCGATCACGCGGCCGAGGCCGGTCTGCCCGTGCCCGACGAGCCGATCCTGTTCAACAAATCAAGCGTGACCTACTGCGGCCCAAATGACCCGATCCTGTGGTCCGACAAGATGACCAAACTCGACTGGGAGGTCGAACTGGGTGTGGTAATCGGAAAATCTGCGTTAAACGTCAGTCACGCAGACGCGCTTGATCACGTGTTGGGCTATTGCGTCGTCAACGATGTATCCGAAAGGGCGTGGCAGCAGGAACGTGGCGGGCAGTGGACCAAAGGCAAAAGTTTCCCCAACTTCTGCCCGACGGGTCCGATGCTGGTCACCCGCGACGAAGTGCCAGATCCGGGTCGGCTTGCCATGTGGCTGGAGGTCAACGGCGAGCGCGTACAGGATGGCAGCACGGCGCGGATGATTTTCGACGTGGCGACGATCGTATCCTACATGTCAGAATTCACCCGGTTGGAACCCGGTGATCTGATTTGCACCGGCACTCCTCCGGGTGTTGGGGCAGGGTTCAAACCGCCCCGGTTTCTCAAGCCCGGCGATCAGGTGCGGTTGGGGATCGAAGGTCTTGGTGAGCAGACCCAGAGCGTGACGCCGTTAGCAAAAGGCTGATTATGATGCGGCGTTCAAGGCAATGATCCGAAAATTTCGGTAGGGCGGCGCTCTATCTTGAGCGGTATCCAACCACGGGCGGGTGCCACATGACAACGACTGACGCCTCAAAACTCTTGCATGGCGCGCGCACGTTGGTCAACTTGACCGAACTTTAGCCCCTGTACCTGCAGGCCCATCCGCGACGTGCGCTCCGCGCTTAGTCGGAAAGGCCTGTCTCGATAGACGCTTGCTCCTGTAGCGGTAGGGTTAGCAGGAATGTACTGCCTTCGCCTTCGACGCTTGTGGCAGTCAGGCTGCCGCCGTGCGCCAATGCAATATCGCGCGAAATGGCAAGGCCAAGTCCGGTGCCGCCAAAGCGACGCGCGGCGCTGGAATCGACCTGATGGAACGGCTCAAACACGCGCTCCAGCTCTGCCTCCGGGATGCCGATACCACTGTCTGACACCCGGAATTCCATCGTGTCGCCGGTGTTCGTGACCACGAGCCGGACTTCCCCTGCATCCGAAAATTTGGCGGCATTGCTGATAAGGTTGATCAAAATCTGTTGAACCCGTTTGGCATCGGCAATCAGGATGCCGGGCTGGCAGATAACGTCAAACTGCAACCCTTTGTCTTCGACCAGTGGGCGCATCTGATCGACGGCAGGCTCAACGATATCGTCGATATCGACAGGTTCCTTTTCGATCGACAAGCCGCCTGCGTCGATCTTGGCAAAATCCAGCACTTCGTTGATAAGCATGAGCAGGTGGTTCCCAGACCGCTCCACAGTGCTCATGATTTGCGACATCTTGTCGAAGGTTGCTTCTAATCTGGGTTGCAAGTTTTCCGGGCCACCGGGCAATTCGTTGATGGCATCGGACAGCGCGCGCGCGACAGGCTGTTTGTCGAAATGGCGTGCCAGCCGCACATGGCCCAGGATCACAGTCAGCGGTGTGCGCAATTCGTGGCTAAGCACACCCATGAAGTCTGTCTTGGCCTTGTTCGCGTTCTCAGCGGCCAGTTGCGCTTTTTTGAGGTCAGTTACGTCGATGCGCAGGCCCACGATGCTGCCATCTTTCATCCGTCGGTCCGAGGTCTTGATGATCCGCCCGTCCAGCATGCGCTGTTCGGTGTCAAAAGCGCCCTGTTCCTGCTTTTCTAACCAGATGCGAACCCACTCTTTTTCGTTGCCAATGGCGTCTGGTACCAGCCCGCGTTGAATGCTGTCGCGCACGATGCTTTCATATGTAACGCCGGGGGCGACAACATCGCGCGCGCTGTGCATTTCCTTGTACTTGTCATTATGCACCACCAGATTTCCATCGGGGTCGAACATGACGAACCCATGATCCAGGGCTTCGATCCCATTATAGAGGCGTGATTCCGCGATGCGACGGGTCTCGGCCAGTCTCATGATGTACGACAAAAGCGCCATCGCCGCCGATATTCCGACGATCCGTATCAGCCAACGTCGGGCGTAGTTTGGCCGCTGTGCTGGCCAGCCGCCGTCGGTCGTGGCGGCCATTTCCCACTGCCCGATCGAGAAGTTGAAGCCCAGCGTGATCGGATCGTGCAGGGCTACATCGGGATCGCCCAGGATTATCTGCTCCACAAGGCCGTCACTGTTGACCTCGCGGATGACGACATCATAACGCTCTTCGATTTCGTTGATCTTTAGCTTTTCGACAAAGCGCTGATAGTCGACCACCATCGACAGGATCCCCCAGGCGCGCCTTGGCGCGGTGTCCCCATCGCTCATCGCGTAAAAAACCGGCTGCCTCAGGATCAGCCCCTGACCACCTTGCACCAGGTTCACAGGGCCGGTTACCAAACCTTCGCCGGTCTCCATCGCCTGCAATACCTTGGGGTATTGTTCGGCGTTGGTTCGGTAATCCAACCCGATCACGCTCTCGTTTCCCTTCAGCGGGTGGACGATTGTCACCACCTGATCCGGTGCGGCTGCGACGTTGATCACGTCTGGGTTTTTGTCCAGAAAATCCTGTGCCCGCGCGCCAAACTCTTGCTGATTGATGCGGGGGTTTTCACTGATGATCGTCGCCAGTTCGCGCAGCTTCAGGATCTGGTCGAATATCTCAGTCTGAATCTTTTCGCGCACTTCGATCAGTTCAATTGTCGCTTCCATTTCCAGATCCTGCACGTAGGTCTGATAGGATAGATCTTCGATCCGATAGCCAAAACCAAGGATAACCAGACCGAAAGTCAGCAGGATCACGATCCGTTTGATGCGCTGCGAGGAGCCCCCAGTCGCAGGTGTCTTGGTGACTTTGGCCAAACCTTGTCCTTTCAGGCGTTAATGCCGATGCCGCACGAAATCGGGGCCCGTGCGACCCTGATCCAAGTTTGACTGACCATGGCGTATGCTGAATTGATTTGCCTAGGGCAAAGCGCGTGCACCCGTGCCAAAGATACTACTTGTGGCTGTAAAGACTCTAAAGCGACCGCAGCATCGCAATGGTTTTGACCACGGGACCGAGGATCTAGCGCCTAAGATTGCGCAAAACCCCGCGCAGCGCTTTGATGTCTGACGGATTGGAAAGTGTTGGCGCATGGCCACAGTCACCGATTTCAGAAAGGCCGGGTCGCGGCCCGGAGGCACACATCCGCGCCGCCGTGTCGGGCAGCAGCAGATCCGACTGTGCGCCGCGAAACAGGTGACAGGGCGTGCGGATATCCTGCCAACGATCCCAACTGCGCAGTTCATGCCGGGAAGCGGTAAACTGGGTCGTGATGCGCGGGTCGTAATGCAACGTCAACTGGCCATCATCCCGTCGCCGCAATGATGTGCGCGCCATGCGCTGCCAGAAACGGTCGGACGCTGGACCAAAGGGCGCGTAAACGGTACGCAGCCATATCTGCGCTTCGGCAAAATCCGCAAATTTTGGCAACTCGCCGACATAGGACAAAATACGGTCGATTGCGGCGTCGGGCAGTTCGGGCCCGATGTCGTTGATGATCAGCGCAGTGATCCGGTCTGAATCACGACCAGAGGCAAGGCGCATACCAATCAACCCACCCAGCGACGTGCCGAGCCACGCTGAGCTGTCAATTTTGTAGTGGTCCAGCAAATCGGCGGCGATGCCCGCGTAATATTCAACCGAGTATTCGGCATCGGGATTCTGCGACCAACTGGACATGCCGCGGCCGATCATGTCGGGGCAAAGCACGTGAAAGCTGTCTGAAAGGGCCTGCGCCACTTCGTCAAAGTCGCGGCCCGTCCGCGCCAACCCGTGAGACATGACAAGCGCGGGGTTGGCCGGATCGCCCCATTCGGTCACGTGGATTTCATGATCCATGACCGGCACAAAGGCAAAGCGCGGCAAGGACATCAGCGCACGCCTTTCTGCATCACCGTGCCGGTAATCCCGCGCGGAAAGAAATAGACCAGAAGGATAAAGATAATGCCCAGCCAGAACAGCCAGCGGTCAGGGTTAAGCAATTCCGGCAGCAGGGGAATGTTCGCCGTTGCCTCAGCCGCAGCGCCCATCAGATCGCGCAGGTAATATTGCGCCATGACCATCAACACCGCGCCCACAACCGCACCCCACATCGTGCCCATGCCCCCAATCACGACCATCAATAAGATGTCGATCATGATGGCAAAGCTCAGCGTGGTGTCCGGACCGGTGTATTTCAGCCAGACCGCATAGACTGTCCCGGCGAGCGACGCGATCGCCGCCGACAGGCAGAACACAAAGGTGCGGTAGGCCACGACGCGATATCCAATCGCCTCGGCGCGGGCTTCGTTTTCGCGGATGGCCTTCAACACCGCGCCCAGCGGGGCGGCCACCACGCGCAGCATCAATAGGAACAGCGCCAGTGACGTGAAAAACACGAAATAATAGGCCGCCAGCTTGCCGTTCAACTTGACCCCGAACAGCGTTACCACCTTGCCATCGGCATCTACCATCAGCTTGGTCGCGGGTTTGAAAAGGTCCGGCGCGCGGTAGGTGATGCCATCCTCGCCGCCGGTGAACTGTGACAACTGCGATGCCAGCACCAGCGCGACCGACGCGGTGGCCAAGGTGATCATCGCAAAAAAGATCGCCTTGACCCGCAAGCTAAGCAGCCCCACGGCGGTGGCGACGATAACCGAAACAAGCACACCGGACAGCCCCCCAAGCAGCACAGCATCCCAACCCGCCCCCATCTGCCGCAGCAGGATCGCAGCGCCATAAGCGCCAAAACCAAAGAACATGGTATGTGCAAAGCTGACGATCCCGGTGTAGCCGATCAGCAGGTCATAGCTGGCTACCAGCACGATAAAGATACAGATGCGCGCTGCCACTTCCAACGCACGCACGTCCTGAAACAGAAACGGTGCAAACAGCAGCAGGGTGGCGATGATCAGCACGGCAGTTTTTACCGCGATGGTGCCATAGGTTGATTTGGTCTGCATGCTCACCTCACTTCACCGCCGGGCGCAACCCATTGGGCCGCCACAGCAGGATCGCCGTCATCAGGATCATATTGCTGGCCAACGCCAGTTTCGGCGCCAGAAAGCCGACGTAGTTCGCCGTCAGCCCGACCAAAAGCGCCCCCAGAAGCGTGCCTTCGATGGAGCCTAGGCCGCCAATGATGACCACAATAAAGACCACGATCATCATCTCACCGCCGAGCGCCGGAGTGATCAACGTCTCGTATCCCGCCCACATCGCACCGCCCACCGCCGCCAGCGCCGAGCCGACCATGAAAACGCCGATGAATAACCGGTCGATGCGAAAGCCGAGTGCTTCAACCATTTCGCGGTTTTCCACGCCGGCGCGTACCAGCAGCCCGATGCGGGTGCGGTTCAAAACAAGGTATAGGCCGATGAACGCCGCCAGCCCCAGGCCAAAGGCAAAGATGCGGTAGATCTCGATGCTGACATCCCCAATGATCCACGCTCCTTCAAGGAACTGTGGCCGCAGAACCGTGATTGGTGTGCCGCCCCAGACGGCGAGGATGATCTGCTCTGACACGATCAGCGCGCCCATGGTGATCAGGATCTGGCGCAAATGATCATGATAAACGGGGCGGATGATCACCGTTTCAAAGAACCACCCTGCGGCAAGGCCAAAGGACATCGCGGCAATGATGGCAAGACCGAGTGCCGCAATGTTCAGCAGCACATTATCCGCCCCCAACCAACCGCTAAGCGCGGCCAATACCGAGGCGGCAACAAACGCGCCAAAGCTGATAAACGCGGAATGACCAAAGTTGAGCACGTCCATCAATCCAAAGATCAGGCTGAGCCCTGAGGCCATCAGAAACACCATCATCCCCATCGCCAGCCCCGCCACGGTCAGTGTCGCCCAGGACGATGGTGCACCGATCAGCACAAAAGCGACGAGGGCAAGGACCAGCGGCAGCAGATAAACCCCGCCGAGACGGCCCATAATGTCCGAAATTCGTTCCATGTATTTCCTCATGCGGCCAAGCCCAGCAGCCGATTTTGCAAATCCTTGTCGGCGGCAAAGCCCGCCATAGTGCCGCTGTGCACCACCCGCCCATCGTCGATCACGGCCATGTCGCGGCCGATGCTTTTGGCAAAGTGGAAATTCTGTTCGACCAACAGGATCGTAGCATCCTGTGAAATCTCGACAAAAGCGTCGGCCATTGCCGCAACGATGGCGGGCGCCAGCCCCTTTGTCGGCTCGTCAATCAGGATCAGTCGCCGGGGCTCTACGATGGCGCGGGCCACAGCCAGCATCTGTTTCTGCCCGCCCGAAAGGCTCCACGCCTGTTTGGTCCAGAACCGTTCCAACGCGGGGAACAGCGTATAGATGCGTCTCAGCCGCGCTTCGTCAAACTGCCCCTTGGCAGTGGCCAGGATCAAGTTTTCCTCGACCGTCAGGCTGCCAAAGATACCCATGTTTTCCGGTACATAAGCAATGCCACGGCGGGCGATGTCGGCGGTGTGCAACCCGGTGATGTCGCGGCCGTCAAATTGCACCGACCCCGGCGTGGGTTTCCACAGCCCCATGATCGACCGCAGTGTCGTCGTCTTGCCGGCGCCATTGCGCCCCAGCAGGACAAACACGCCACCTTCGGCCACATCAAGGCTGACGTCATGCAGCACGGCGTACTGGCCGATATCGGTCTTCATTTGATTGATGCGCAGCAGGCTCATGCGGTTTCCTCCGTCGCGGTGCCTAGGTAGACATCCCGCACGATCTGGCTGTTCATCACTTCATCGGGGGGGCCATCCGCCAACAACTCGCCGTTGTGCAGCACGATGATCCGGTCGGCGAGGCGGCGTACCACCTCCATTTTGTGTTCGACCAGCAGCACGGTTTTGGTCGGATCGGATTTGATCTGGCCGATCAGGTCCAGCACATCGGGTGCATGGTCCAGCGACATGCCAGCGGTGGGTTCATCAAACATGTAGATGTCCGGTTCCATCGCCATCAGCAGCGCCACCTCCAGCTTGCGCTGGTCGCCATGGGGCAATGCAGTCGCAGGCAGATGGGCAACACGGGTCAGCCGCGCGGCTTCAAGGTAATGTTCGGCATCGCGGATCAACCCGGTGAACCGAGAGACGGGGCGCAGCAGGCGCCAGCCGTCCCCGGCGCGGGCTTGAACGGCCAGGCGGATATTCTCAAGCACGGAGAGCTGCGGAAACAGATTGGTCAGCTGAAAGGCGCGGCCCACGCCCTGACGCGCACGCGTCGAGGGGGCCATGCGTGTCAGATCGACATCACCTTTCATAACCTGCCCGGATGTGGCGGCCAGCTGGCCGGAAATCAGGTTGAAATACGTGGTCTTGCCCGCCCCGTTCGGCCCCACGATCACGGTCAGCTCGCCGGGGTGAAAGGCGCAGGACACAGCGTTGACGGCAACGTGACCGCCAAAACGAATGGTCAGATCGCGCGTGATGAGCGAAGGCGTCGGCATATTGGGAAAAACCTTTGTCGCGGGGGCTGGCCCACATGGGATGGGGGCCAGCCCAGACGCGATTAGTTGTTGTTGCGACCGACGGGGATGTTCATTTCATCCGCTTCGATGATGCGGACCAGATCGGGGATCGCCCAATCGACGTTGTCATCCACACGGATTTTGAAGTGCACCATGGATTGCAGCGCCTGATGGTCTTCGGGACGGAAGGTCATCGACCCTTTGGGCGTGTCCCAGGTCATGCCTTCCATCGCCTTGATCAGGTCTTCCGTCTCAAGGCTGTCGGCTGTTTCGATCGCTTTGACCGCCGCTAGTGCTGCCGCCATGCCGCCTGCGGTAAAGAAATCCGGCGGGCTGTCGAAACGTTCTTGGTGTGTTTTCACCAGCCATTCATTGATCGGATTGTCGTAGGCTTCGTAGTAGTAATACACCGCCCCTTCCAGACCGGGGAAACGCTTGTACGTCGGCAGAACCGGCAGGATATGCCCGCCCATCGAAATCTCGATACCATAGCGCGACGGGTCCAACGCCTGAATTTTGCCCGGTGCGTCGCCGCCACCCGCAATGTAGACGAGGATGACCTTGCGGCCTTCTTTGTCTTTCAGGGCGTTGAACATACGCTCGGCAGCGGCGGTAAAGTCTGCGGTGCCTTGGGGCACGTATTCTTCGCTCACCACCGTGGCACCAGTGCCATCAAGGGCGGCCTTGAACGCGGCAATACCGTCCTGACCAAAAGCGTAGTCTTCTGCGATGGTGGCGACGAACAGATTTTCGTCGGGTTGCAACGCAATCGCCTGCGCCTGCATGTCCATCGAAGAGTTGCGCGATGTCTTGAACACATAGCGGTTACTGTCTGGTCCGGTCAGGCTATCGGCCACCGCGGGTTCGACGATCAGAATTTTTTCGTATTCCTCGGCGATCGGCAACATCCCCAGGGCCACACCAGAAGAGGTCGATCCGATGGCCATCAGCACATCGTCATCGCCATATGCTTCGGCCAGTACGGCACGGGCGACGTCGGGTTTGAACTGGGTGTCCTTGATGATCAACTCAATCGGGTGTCCCTTGACGGTGTTGGTGCCGCCGGTGGCATATTCGATGCCCAGTTCAAATCCCGTCTGGGCCTGCTTGGAAAACGCTTCGAAACTGCTGCCCGACAGCCCGTGAACAAGAGCGATCTTGATCGGGTCTTCGGCCAAGGCCGCGCTTGCGAATGACGCAACACTCGCAGCCACGGCGGCGATCCGCGTGAATGTCTTCATGGTATCCTCCCTGAACGGGGCGCGGGCGCTGTTGCGCCGCGCATACCCGTCGTTTAGCTTGAAATTTGAGCATCCAGAATTAATGCAATCGGAGCAAGATGGTGGAAATACGTACCGAAGACTGCTTTCGGGACGGCGATTTTGCCGAACTGGCGTTCATCTATGCGCCCGTGGGGTTGGTGGTGACACAGAACCGCATGATCCGCGAATGCAACAACGCCTTTGCCCAGATGTTCGGCTATGCCCGCATCGACCTGCGCAACCAATTGTTTTCGGTGCTTTATCCGTCAGACGAGGAATTTGTGAACATCCGCGACAGAGGCGTCGTACAGCTGCGTGAAACCAACACGTATTGGGACGAACGGATCATGGCGCGCAAAGATGGCAGCCTGTTCTGGTGCCGGGTGCGCGGTCATTCGTTTACCCCAGAAACGCCGCTGGATCGCGCGGTCTGGAGCTTTGCCGACCTATCGGCTGATCGTCCTTACCTGCCGCTGACCCGGCGCGAGCGTGAAATATTGAGCCATCTGTCAGAAGGGCTGACAAGCAAGGAAATTGCGATCAAACTGGATATCTCGCATCGCACGGTCGAGGTGTACCGCGCCAAGTTGCTCAAGAAATTTGGGGTGAGCAATACGTCTGGGCTGTTTCATTCGCTGGGCGGAATCGACAGCGAACATGTCGTCTCGAAAAGCGCAATTTAGCGCTGATAGGACGGTTATTCGTCGTCGCAGTCGCAGTCGATTTCCGTCGTGTTCGCCACAGTAGGCGACGATGACATTTTCTGAGTACCGATCTGTAGCAACTGTTTCGCCATCAACATATCCGCTTTGGCGTACATGTCGTCGACGAATTTCAGTTCCAGTGGCGTGGGTGCAGGCTTGGATCGTGTCAACTCTTTAAGCATCTTATTTCCTTGATCTGGTGATTTTTTCATCGGAAGGCCTGATAGAAACGGTCCCAACAAAGGCTGGGCCATAACCATTCTACTTTAACGATTATCAGGTGGGATATTGGGCAAAGCCTGTGGGTGCTACGGGTAAACCCCTAGTCGTCGCAGCATCGCATTGTTCTGGTTAACAGAATATCGCGTGTCATCGCGCATTATCCTGACCGAAAGAGCGAAGCGGAGACAATGCCTATCGCGCTTCGCTGCGATATGCGGTGGCATAGGGGTTTCCCCTAATGGACATCTGCGGGCTTTCGTAGAATCATTTGGCAGGGTTGGGGGCTGTAATGAGTCTGATTTCAATATTCAGTCTGACAGTGCTGTGCCTATACACTGGCCTGGCGGTGATGATCTATCGGATGTCCGGCGACCGGCTGTTCAAGGTTGGGGCCTATGTCGCGTTTGCTACAAATTGCATGATCGCCGCGGCCCTATACTTGGCCTATACTCCGGGCGAATACCCGGTGTTTCAGCATCCCGCCGAAATTGCGCTGGTACTGCTAATACTGGGCATCCTGATTATTCTGGTCACACGCATCCGCGAGTTCAGAAGATTTGGCACGATCGTCGATCCGGTCACGGATGCTGGCAATCAGTTGCACAGCATGTTGAACTCGCTGCCGTTGCAAGCAGCCTATATTACGCCTGATTTTCGCTACGGCTTTGCCAATCGGGCGTATTGCAAGGTTCTGGGAAAACCACCGGCTCAGGTGATTGGGCAAAAACTGTCTTCGCTGATCCCTGACGACATTCTGCTCACGATCATGCCCAACCTCGAAAAGGCCATGTCCGGTCGACAGGTGACGTGGCATTTTGATTTTAGCCGCCCCGAGTTGGACCGTGAAAATGGATCTGCAACCTATTTGCCTGTGACCAAACGCAATCAGGTTATGGGCGTTTTGGTGGTTGTCATGGACCAGACGGAGCTTGAGAAGGCCGAGTACAACGTAGCAATTAGCGAAGCCAAGCGTGCGCTGGCCGCTGACGTTGCGGGCGTCGGTTATCTGGAATGGGATACGGACGGAACGCTCAAAGATATTTCCACCGAGGTGGAAAAGCTGCTTGATAGTGATGCGAATTTGATTTTCTCGCTGTGGCAACGCGGCGTGGGGAACAGCGATGGCGTCGAAACGGCGATGTCCGGTTTGGAGAACGACCAGATCGAGAACGTGCGTTTCGTAGCAAGAGACGGTCGAACGATCTATCTACGCGCCTGCCTGCGCCGACTGCCCACGACAAAAGGTGTCCGTCTGATTGCCGCAATTCAAGATGTCACAGATCACCAGCAAGCGATGACCGACCTTGCCGAAAGCGGCAGCCGATTTCGTGATTTCACCGAAAGCGCGACCGACTGGATCTGGGAAATGGACCCCGAGACACGCTTTACCTATCTGTCTGGCGGAAGTCAGGACGTGCCGGATGGCAGCAGCTTTTTCACATTGCACAAGACGATGGCCGAATGTGGCGTCGATACAACCGCGCTTGATTATGACGTTGTCCGCAGACGCCTTGCCGCACAGACGCCGTTCCGCAATCTGCGTGTGATGTTGCAACGCGACGACGGCAAGGTTCATCATGTCGACGTATCCGGTAAACCCTATTATGACAGCGACGGCGCGCTTGCCGGATTCAGGGGCACGTCGTTTGACCGTACCGAAATCGTCGCAGCAGAGTCGGAACGTAAAAGAGCCGTCGATGCGCTCGCTCTGGCGTTCGAGAAGATTTCCACCATCGTGGCGTTGTATGACAGCGAGGACCGGGTCGTATACTGCAACGAAAACTACCGTGCGAATTTCTTGCCAGGGGCGGTCAGCGGCGAGATTCTGGGTGAAAAATTCGAGACGCTGCATGAAAGGTTTTTCACCGGCGGAAAACTCGGTAAGCCAACGGACGGCAAAGAGCGTTGGGAACGCGCGCGCAAGAACCGCCGCGAGAACCCTGCGGATTTCACCCGCGTGCAGATGCCTGATGGCCGCTGGCTTGAGGTAACGGATTACGTCGTGGCAGACGGCAGCCTGCTGACGATCGCATCCGATATCACCAAAAGGGTGGCCAGCGAGGAAAAACTGCGCTCGCACGAAGCGGCGCTGCAACTGCTGAACCGGCGTGAAACCCTTGGACAGATGACCGCTTCGATCGCCCATGAACTTAACCAGCCTCTGGCTGCAATTCATAATTTTGCCGCAGGCTGTGTCCTGCGGGCAAAGAATAACCAGCTCAAGCGGGACGATATGATTGCCGTGCTGACAAATATGGTCAACCAGTCCGAACGCGCCAGTGCCATCCTGCGGTCAATGTCCACCTATCTTCACAGCAGCGATGCAGTGCGCGCCGATGTGCCCTTTGACGACATCCTGTCGGCGGTGAAACTGCTCATTCAGGCCGAAATAACGTCCTCCGGTGTTGATGTGATCTTTGACGACCACACCGGAGACGCCGTGTTGACCTGCGCCAAGATCGAGATCGAACAGTTATTGATCAATCTAATCAAGAACGGCATCGAGGCCTGTATTGAAGCCGGTCGCCCACATGCTCAAGTGCGCGTTGAAACGCGCTGCCAGGACGAAGTGATCACCATCGTCATGGCAGACGACGGCAACGGTTTTTGCGCCGGGATCAGCCCCGAAACAGCGTTTCAGGCCTTTAGGTCGACCAAAGAAAAGGGTTTGGGCGTTGGCTTGGCTATATGCGCGGCCATCGTGGATTCTCACGGCGGCAGCATCGAAATCACTAAATCCAATGAAAGCGGTGCGTGCCTGTCTGTGACGCTGCCGCTGGCAGGACAGGAATAGCATGAAAAGAAATTCTATCGTCTATGTTGTCGATGACGACGCTGCGGTCAGAGAGTCGCTGGTATGGCTGTTGGAATCGGTCGACATACACACGGTGGCGTTCGGGTCGGCGCTGGACTTTCTCGCAGCCTATGATGACAGTGGCGTGTCCTGTGTCGTCACCGACGTACGCATGCCGGGGATGAGCGGGCTTGAGTTGCAAAAAGCGATGATCGCGCGCCAGATCAAGGCGCCGATCATTCTGATGACAGCTTTTGGCGACGTAACCACTGCGGTCAAAGCGATGAAGGCCGGCGCCGTGGATTTCATCGAAAAACCCTTTTCCAATCAGGATATGCTGGACCTGATCAATACGGCTCTGTTGAAGGACGAGGCCCGGCGCGCTGCCAATGATGCAGAATCCGAAGCCGCTGAACTCCTCAGTCGGCTCACGCCGCAAGAGCACCGCGTGTTTCTGCTGGTCGCTGCGGGTAAATCAAACCGCGACATCGCTGCGGAGCTGCAGATTTCCATCAAGACCGTCGAAGTGCACCGTGCCCGCGTGATGCGCAAACTCGAAGCGGAGTCGGTCGCCCAGCTCGTCCGCTTTCATTTGGAAGCGTTTGATCTGACGAATCCTGAATAAATCAACCTACCTGTCATTGGAAATGGTGTTCTGGCCCACGATATAGCGGGCCAGCGGCGTGGCCGTGAACCCGTGCAGGATAACCGACAGGCCGACTGTCAACGTGACGCAGGCCAGCAGGTCCTCGGCACCCGAGAGGTTGTACTCTTCCAGGATGATCAGCGTAAAAAGAATGGATGCCAGTCCGCGCGGCCCGAACCAGCCAAGAAAGAGTTTGTCGCCGGCACGTATTCCGCTGCCCGTCAGAGATACGAAAATCGGCACCATGCGCACGAGGGTCAGGAACAGGACCGACAGCATTAGAACGCGCGGTGTGACATGCGCCAACCCCTCGGGTAGCAATAGCGCGCCAAACACCAGAAAGGCCGCCATTGTCAGCAACTGGCCCACATCGTCCATGAATTCGGTGATGAAGTGGATGTCGTGCCGATAACAATTGCCAAAGGTCATGCCCGCGACAAAGGCTGCGATAAATCCGTTGCCACCCAGATGCTCCGCGACAAGATAGCTGGCAAATGCGGTGCTCAGAAACACAATGCCCCCGGCCGCTTCGCCCATCCAGCCGCGCGTTTGGGCGATGTCGGTAGCCCGCGCCATGATCCAGCCAACTGCGATGCCCGCCAGCGGGCCAAGTACCACCTGACCCAGTGTATCCAGGGCGAGTGCGCCGGTATCAAAGTCAGTTGCGCTGGTACTGGCCAGGGTCGCGCCCAGCAGCACAAACGGCAGCGCCAATCCATCGTTGAGGCCGCTTTCGACATTGATCGTCTGGCTCAGTCGAAGCGGGAGATCATGGTTGGTGACGATGGCCTGCCCCAGGGCGGCGTCGGTTGGGGTCAATACCGCAGCGGTCAGCAGTGCCATGGCGATCCCCGCCGTTGGATCAAGCCAATAGGCCACGGCAGTGCCCAATGCCACGGTCAACGGCATACCGATGACCAGCATGCGGGCTGGCAGCTGCCAATTCGCCCGCAGCTTGGCAAAGCGCACGTGGCTGGCATCGGCAAAAAGGATCAGGATCAGGGTCACCTCAGCCAGCAGACGCTTGCCCTGATCAATCAGGGCCGGGTCCGTATGCCGCGCCACCGGTTCGGCCAATGCCAGCCCCAGACCGGAAAACAGGATCGGCAGTGTCAGGATACTACGGGAAATGACATCGCTCAGCAGGGCGTAGAGGGCAAAGGCCGCTAGGATGACAAGCAGCAATAGGGTGGGTGACGTCATGGTATCCCTTTGCGCAATACGGCCCTGAACGGACCAGATCACGGACAGTATGGCGTCGGACAGGGGCAAATGCCAAGGGGTCAGGCAGCCCGCGCGCCACGAGGGGGGAGGCGCGCGGGCAGGGTCCGGCGGTACAGGGACAGGAGCATAGCCGCCGGGGGGGACGTGGGCTTACGCTGGCTTGGGTTTCAGCGCGCCCACGGTCACGTCGATGGTCTGCTCTGCGCCTTTGCGCAGCACCACCACCTTGGTTGCTTCGTCCGGCGTGGACGTGGCGACGGCTCGGGTCAGGTCACGCAGGTCGTTCACTTCTGTTTCGCCAAACGACAGGATGATATCGCCCGCTTTCAACCCCGCATTTGCGGCAGGGCTGTCGGCACTCACGGCTTCGATTACAGCGCCCTTGGGGCTGTCATAGCCCAGCACGTTCGCCACTTCGGGCGACATCGGCCGGATTTGGACGCCCAGCCAGCCGCGTTCGACCGATCCATCATCGGCCAGATCGGCCACCACGGTCTGCACCAGATCAGACGGCACAGAGAACCCGATGCCGACCGACCCGCCACCGGGCGACAGGATCGCAGTGTTCACACCCACGACCTCGCCTGCGTTGTTAAATAGTGGGCCGCCGGAATTTCCCCGGTTAATGGCAGCATCCGTCTGGATAAAGTCATCGAACGGGCCCGACTGGATATCGCGCGACAATGCGGACACGATGCCCGACGTCACTGTGCCACCAAGGCCAAAGGGGTTCCCCACAGCCACGACTTCGTCGCCGACGCGCAGCGACTTGGAAGTGCCGAATGCCACCATCGGCAGATCAACATCCGCCGTTATCTTGAGCAGGGCGATATCTGTCATGGCATCACTGCCCACCACTTCGGCTGCAAAACTGCGGCCATCGGCAAGCTTGACCGTTACGGTATCGGCCCCCGCCACAACGTGATGGTTGGTCACGATCTGACCGTCTGCCGAGATGATAAAGCCGGACCCAAGCCCTTGCTGCGGCACCGCACCCGCGCCGTCCTGACCGGGCAGCATGTGTTCGAACCGGCGGCGCAGCTCTTCGGGCATGCCCTGCGGCAATTGGTGCTGCATATCGACCTTCTGCGCTGTCGCCGTGACTTCGATAAAGACCACAGCGGGCGAAACGGCTTCGACCAGATCGGCATAGCCGCCGGGGGGCACCGCCATCGCTGCCGAGGGGGCCAGCGCCAGCATCGGGGTGCTAACCAGTGCCGCGCTTAACGCAAGGGCGGCGGCGCGGGGGGTCTTGGATAGGGTGATCTGCATGTAAATGCTCCTTGCATCTGATGTTGTGAACGACAAATGGGGGGCGCGCATAACATCCGCGTCGCCTGCGCTATACAAATTTGTAAGGATCGCACGGGATGGCTGCGGCGGCGCGCGAATTGCTTTAGACATTGGGCGACCCTACATAGCGAGCACCATGAGACTGTTGATTGTCGAAGATGACACCACCACCAGCACCTACATCGCACGCGGATTGCGCGAAGAGGGGCATGTGGTCGATGTAGTTGCCACCGGGCGTGACGGTTTGGTGCAGGCGACTGCCGGTGCATATGACGTTCTGATCGTGGATCGGATGCTGCCCGAACTTGACGGGCTTGCCCTGGTGAAAACCCTGCGCGGGGCGGGCAACGCCACGCCGGTTCTGCTGCTGACGTCTATGGGCGCGGTGCAGGACCGGATCGAAGGGCTGACAGCCGGGGCAGATGATTATTTGGTCAAACCCTTTGCTTTTGGCGAACTTTCGGCACGTGTCGGTGCGCTGGCCCGCCGTCCGCAGGCGCTCGATCAGGAAACGACCCTGCGTGTGGGTGACCTTTGCGTCGATCTGATCTCGCGTCGGGTGACGCGGGCGGGGCAGGAGATTGATCTGTTACCGCGCGAATTTGCCCTGCTGGAACATCTGCTGCGGCGCAAGGGCCGGGTGCAGACCCGCACGATGCTGCTGGAATCGGTCTGGGATATCTCTTTTGACCCGATGACCAACGTGGTGGAGACCCATATCAGCCGCCTGCGCGCCAAGGTTGACCGCCCATTCGACACTGAGCTGATCCAGACCGTACGGGGCGCCGGCTACAGGATCGACGGGTGACCGCGCGGCTTGCCCAGCTCTGGCGCTCCATGCCGCTGCGCTTGGCGCTTTTGCTGGTGGTGCTATTCACCGGGGCCAGCCTGCTGAGCCTTGCTGCCAGTTACGCAGTCACTCAGCGTTCATTCGAACAGGCCATTCGCGCCGATCTGGCGCAGGACATGGCAGGGTTCCGCGCCGCGCCGGGTGCCCGCGCGCTGGCACAGTTGGTCGAGGCGGAATCGCGTGCAACCGATCCGGGCCGCTTGATCCTAAGCTATATCGCCCCGGATGGCCGGATTTATGGCAACGGAGCCATCGCCCGCGATGACGAGGGGTATCACATCGTGTCGCTGGATGCCGCGCGCACGCCCTACAGCGGGGTGTATCTCACCCTGACCGATACGCTTTACGGTGGTCTGCTGACCATTGCCCGCAGCCGCGCCGAAATCGAAGCGCTGCGTGTGGTCTTTGTGAACATCCTGTTGGTCAGCCTGCTGCCCACCGCGCTGATCGCGCTGTCAGGTGGGTTGATCCTCGCGCGCAGGTCCAAACGCCACGTCGAGGTGATACGCCGCACGCTTGACGATCTGACCACCGGCGATCTGGCCGCGCGGGTACTGGTCGGGCCGCGCTGGTCGGATGATCTGATGCGCATCGGCGACACGGTGAACCAGATGGCGCAGGCGCAGGAGGCATCGGTGGCGGCCCTGCGTCAGGTGTCACTTGATATCGCCCATGATCTCAAGACGCCGATACAGCGGGTATCGGTGCATCTGGATGATCTGGCCCGTGCCGAAGCGACGGGCGGGGATCGGGCGCAGCCCATCGCCCGCGCCCGCGCCGAACTGGACGGTATCGCCGAGATATTTCAGGCCCTGCTGCAATTGGCGCAGGTCGAAAGCGGCGATGCGCGGGCGCATTTTAAAGCGGTTGATCTGACGGACCTTTGCCAGGTGATGACTGACCTGTTCGAACCAACTGCCAGCGATCTAAACAAGGCGTTGATAGCTGATCTGCCGGATCATCCGGTGCAGCTGCTGGGCGACCGCACCTTGCTTGGGCAACTGCTGACAAACTTGATCGAAAATGCGTTGCACCACGGCACCGGCGGCAACCGCGTGACCATCACAGTGCAACAGACGCCGCAACATGTGCGCCTGGTCGTCGCCGACAATGGGCCGGGCATCCCACCCGACATGCGCGACAAAGTGTTGCAGCGCCTGTTCCGAATGGATGCCAGCCGGAACACGCCGGGGCATGGGTTGGGCCTCGCACTTGTGGCGGCTGTGGCCAAGCTGCACGGGGCGACGATGGAATTGCAGGACAACGCGCCGGGGCTGCGGGTGGTTGTAGATTTTACCGACTGACCCCTGACGCCGGGGCGCTGCGGCAATTTGGCCTGTGCAGCGCCGGGTCACGCCCCATATATAAGCCTAAACCAATTGTTGAGGGTTTGATCATGTTTGAAGGCTACACCGCCGAACTTCTGGCGCGGGTGCAATTTGCGTTCACGATTTCATTCCACATAATCTTTCCGGCATTTTCCATCGGCCTGGCCAGCTTTCTGGCGGTGATCAATGCGCGCTGGTTGTGGACGCGGGACGAAACCTTTCTCAAACTGTTCAACTACTGGAAAAAGATATTTGCCGTCGCCTTCGGCATGGGGGTCGTGTCGGGCATCGTGATGTCTTACCAGATCGGCACCAACTGGTCGGTTTTCTCCGACAAGGCAGGGCCGGTTGTTGGCCCCTTGATGGCCTACGAGGTGCTGTCGGCATTTTTCCTTGAGGCCGGGTTTTTGGGCATTATGCTGTTTGGTCGTCGCCGGGTGGGTGACGGGCTTCATATGTTTGCCACGGCGATGGTTGCGCTGGGCACATTGGCGTCTGCCACCTGGATTCTGTCGGTTAACAGCTGGATGCAGACCCCCGCAGGCTTTGCCATCAACGATGTGGGTCAGTTCGTGCCGCGCGATTGGTGGCAGATCGTGTTCAACCCGTCATTCCCGTATCGCCTCGTGCATATGGTGCTGGCGGCCTACCTGACCACGGCCTTGGTCGTGGGGGCGGTGGGGGGGCTGCACCTGCTGCGCGATCGCGCCGATGCCGCTGCCCGAAGGATGTTCTCGATGGCGATGTGGATGCTGGTGCTGGTGACGCCGCTGCAAATCGCTGCGGGGGACGTACACGGGCTGAACACGCTTGAACACCAGCCCGTCAAAGTGATGGCAATGGAAGGGCATTTCGATAGCCATGACCACGGCGCGCCGCTGATCCTGTTCGGCATCCCCAACACGGCTGAAAAACGCATCGACTATGCGATAGAAATCCCGAAACTGTCCTCTCTGATCCTCAAACACGATTTGAACGCGCCTCTGGCAGGGCTCGACACAATCCCCGATGAGGACGAGCCGCCAGTGGCAATTGTCTTTTGGTCCTTCCGCATCATGATTGCGCTGGGCTTTGCCATGCTCGGTCTGGGCCTTTGGGGACTGTTGGCGCGCCTGCGCGGGCGGTTGTTCGCGGCGCCCATGCTGCACCGTGCGGCGCTGGTGATGGGCCCCGCTGGCTTTGTCGCCGTGCTGGCGGGCTGGATCACGACCGAAGTCGGGCGCCAGCCCTTTACCGTTTACGGGTTGCTGCGCACGTCTGACAGTCTCGCGCCCGTGGCGGCACCCGCGGTGGCAGCCTCGCTCATTGCCTTCATCGTGGTGTACTTTTTCGTCTTTGGTGCGGGAACTTGGTACATCCTTGCGATGATGCGCAAACCGGTGCGTGATCACGTGCTGGAAGACGAACGTGACGACGCACAAGAAGACGGGCCGCTTGTGGCTGTTGGCGAAGAAGCGGCCGTGCGCGGTAAACCGGGAGAGGATTGATATGTTTGGACTGGAACTTTCATTCATCTGGGCGGGCATCATCGCCGGGGCGGTGCTGATCTATGTCATCCTTGACGGCTTCGACCTGGGTGTGGGTCTGCTGTTTCCGCTGACCAAGGACGAAGGCGAGCGCAACGTGATGATGAATTCGGTCGCCCCGATCTGGGACGGCAACGAGACCTGGCTGGTTCTGGGGGGCGGCGGACTTTTTGCGGTGTTCCCGCTGGCCTATGCGGTCGTGATGCCGGCACTTTATCTCCCGATCATTTTGATGCTGTTGGGACTGATCTTTCGGGGTGTGGCGTTCGAATACCGCTGGCGCGCAAAACGGTGGAAGCCGTTGTGGGATATGGCCTTTTTCGGCGGCTCACTGGTGGCCTCCTTTTGTCAGGGTATCGCACTTGGCGCGCTGGTGCAGGGGATCGAGGTTGAAAACCGCGCCTATGCCGGGGGCTGGTGGGATTGGCTGACGCCGTTTTCCCTGCTGACCGGGGTCGCGCTGACGCTGGGCTACGCCATGTTGGGCGCGACTTGGCTGAACATGAAACTTGAGGGGCGTATCCAAAGCCACATGCGCCGGCTGGCCTGGCCTTTTGCCATCGCGACCCTGATCCTGATGGCGTTGGTCAGCTTGTGGACCCCGTTCAAAGATGCCGTCTATTTCGAGCGCTGGTTCGCCTGGCCCACAGCCCTGTTCAGCGGCGTGGTGCCGGTGCTGGTCGCGCTGACCGCCTTGGGCATGTTGCGCGGCCTGCAAAAGCAACGCGACGTACAGCCGTTTCTCTGCGCGTTGGCGCTGTTCGTGTTGGGCTTTATCGGTATCGGGATCAGCTTTTATCCGCATATCGTGCCCCCCGGCCTGACCATCGTCGAGGCGGCGGCGCCTGATGAAAGCCTTGCCTTTACGCTGGTTGGTACGCTGGTGCTGCTGCCGATGATCCTAGGCTATACCGCCTATGCCTACTGGGTGTTTCGCGGCAAGATTGACCCTGATGAAGGCTATCACTGATGCGACACTGGATGTCCCGCGTCGGATGGTTCGTCCTGATCTGGCTGGCCAGTGTCGCGGCGCTGGGGCTGGTGGCCTACGGCATCCGCTCGATCATCATGCCCTAACGCTGTCTTACCCCGCTTGTGCTATTGCGCGGCTTTTGTCCGTGTCGCGTTGGGCCGCGATGGCCTTGGCCAATGTCTCGCCGATTTCATGGCTCACCGTGATGCCCTGTGCAAAGGGGTGGCGGTGCAGGATATAGGGCAGCGACGCGCAATAGATCCCCGGCCAAATGCCCTTGTCCGTGTTCACGCGAAAACAGTCGTCCAGCGGCACAGCTGCATCGGGGTCCAGATCAAGCTGGTCCAGCAAGGTGGGGAATGGCAGGTCGCCGGCATTCAGTGCCCGCTGTCCCCGCGCGTCCACAAAATACGCAAAGCTTCGGCTCGCCTTGTCCCAGCGCACTTGGGTGCGCGCCTTTTCGGGTGAATGCTTGATCTTTGCGGTATCGCCAATTGCCTGAACCTCCAGCACACCCGCTTTGCCGAGCGCAAGCAGACGGCGGATGGTCTGTGGTGGGACAGCGGCGTAGTTGTCGATGAACACCGGCGCAATGGCCCGGTGGAATCGCGCCCGCTCGGCGTCCGAAAGTCCGGGTACAAACGGGGCCACGGCCTCGTGCAGGCGCAGTATGGCATAACGCCATGGTACGGTGGTCTGGCTTTGATAGTTTTTGTCGACCTCCGCCAAATTGGCGGCGGCCAGCACAAATGGGTCCTGATCAATGCGGTCCGCAAAGTAGGCATCTGCGAAGTCGTCGGCACGTAAGGATGCCAAGCCGATGTGCAGTGCGTAGGCGGGGTCAGCGGCGCCTAATTCCTCGCGGATCAGGGCAAAGATATCGTCGACTGTATAAGAGGTCGCGGCCAAATCAGCCAGACGCTCGGGTGTGCAGTGATCAAGCGGAAGGTGGGGCAACTCACACCAGAAATCTGCCTCGGGCAGCAGGCCTTTGCGCGACATCAGAACAATGCGCAGTTTCTTTGCGGCGTCTGGGCTGGGTTGATAGACGGTCCCGCCGTCTTCGAATTGCCCGTGTGCCGCCGCGATCCCCAGCGCCGTGTCGATCCCGCTGAGCGATGAGCCCAGAACACCGACCCGCGCGGCTGGAATATTGCGCAGCTTGGCCGAGGGCCAGGGCGAGGCATAATATCCTGTTTCTGCGTGGTCCTCGGGCCATTCATGCCCCGTCGCCAGAACCACCTGATCGGCTTGCGCCGCGTGGATATTGCCGCCCTGACGAAAGGTAACGCGGTATCCTTTGCCGAGACGCACCACATCGACAGCGTGGGCATTGTTCAAGATCGTCACGTCATGGCCCGCCGCTTCGGCACCTTTCGCAAGTGTGCCCAACTGGCTGCGCAGATAGGCCCCCAGCAGAACGCGTGGAAAGAAATGCCGCGCGTGCAGGTCTGCCTGCCTGATGCCCAGATGGCCCAGCACTTCGTCGGGTAATGTTTCGATCCACGCCAGAAAGGTCTGGCAGATCGGGGGGATTTCGATGCTGGCGATATTGCTCAGCATGACCACATCGGTGTCATCAGGTCGAAAGGGCATACCCGTGCCGCTTTGGCTTTCACGCTCGATTACGGTGATGGCCAACCCGGCGGGCTGGGCAAGTAAGGCCGCAAGGGTATAGAGCGACGTGGGGCCGGAACCGACAAGAACAACGTTGTGCATGATATATATCCAATGCCGTCATCAATGCGGCTGCGACGGGTGTAACTGGCTAACTTGACGTCGGCGCATTTGGTTCCATGAGGGGTTGCTAAACGGGCCGCGCTTGCGGCAACTGTTGCACGATAATCGAAAAAGGAAGCCCCCCATGCGCGCCATGCAAGTCACAGCCTATGATCAGCCCCTGACCATGCAGGACCTAGAGATGCCGGTGCCGGGCCAAGGGCAAGTTCTGGTTCAGATTGACACCTGCGGGCTGAATTTTGGCGACCTGCTGATCATCAAAGGGACCTATCAGGAAAAACCACCCTTGCCCTTTACGCTAGGCATGGAGCTGGCCGGCACGATCACCGCCGTGGGCGCTGGGGTTGATCACCTGAAAAAGGGCCAGCGCGTTGCGGCCTATACCGGGTTTGACGGGCTGGCTGAATATGCGGCCATCCCGGCCGAGGTCTGCGTGCCGCTGCCCGATGAAATGGGCGCGGTTGATGCCGCGGCCTTCCTGATTGCCTATGGCACCAGCCATGTGGCGCTGGACTACAAGGCGCGGCTGCAAAAGGGCGAGCGGTTGTTGGTGCTGGGCGCGTCTGGCGGCGTGGGTCTGACGGCGGTTGAACTGGGCAAACTGATGGGGGCCGAGGTCATCGCCGTTGCGCGCGGCAAGGACAAGCTGGCGGTGTGCAAGGCCGCCGGGGCGGACCACCTGATTGATTCCGAAACCGACGATATCCGCGAGGCGGTCAAGGCATTGGGCGGCGCCGATGTGGTCTATGACCCGGTTGGCGGTGACCAGTTCAAGGCTGCCATGCGCGCCTGCAACCCCGAAGCGCGCCTGATCCCGCTTGGCTTTGCCAGCGGTGACATCCCCCAAATTCCCGCGAACATCTTGCTGGTCAAGAACCTGACCGTGCTCGGCTTTTACTGGGGCGGTTATGCGCGGATAAAACCGTCCGTGCTCACCGACAGTTTCGCAACGCTGATCGACTGGTATGTCGCCGGAAAGCTAAAGCCGCACGTCAGCAATGTCCTCCCGCTGGAGCAGGCAAACGATGCGCTGTCACTTTTGCGCGATCGCAAGGCAACCGGCAAGGTGGTGGTGCAGGTCGCCCGTTGACCACGATCGGGCAGGGGCCGTGGCCCCGGCCGCGCTGGACATATTTGGCAAGGTAAAGCTGGCAGTGGCTTCGGCGCGATAATGGGCGGGTCAATCAGTACCGTCTGTTGCCCTGGGCGCGGGTGACGCGCAGGGATTTCTGGCGCTCTCGCAGAAAGACGAACAGCCCCGCTGCCAGGATCAGGGCAATGCCCACCCAGACCTCCCAACTCGGCAGGTCACCAAATATGATAAATCCCCAGAACACCGCCAGCGGCAGGCCGATATATTCAAACGGGGCCACAGTGGCAGCATCGCCCATGCGGTAGGCCTGGCTGAGGCAATAGCCGATGATCGCGACGTTGAGGCCAAGGATGGCAAACACCCACAGATCACCCTGTTCGGGCCAGATCCACGCCCGCAGCAAAAATTGCAGCGGCGCGGCGCTGTTTGCGTCGATAAACCGTCCGTCGCCTGCAACGATGAAAAAGGTCAGCGACACCACGACAAAAACCAGCTGAATGTATACGGATAGCACCGACGCCTTTGTGGTGACCCCCAGCTTGCGCGTCATCAACTGGTTCAGCGCATAAGTCAGCGCCGCGAGCACCGGGAGCAGCAGCACCAGCCGCGAGGCGTGCAGGCTGGCGTCGCTGGCCCAGGGACGCTGCATGATCATCACGCCGACAAACCCCACAATCACCGCCCCAAGCCGCAGGGGCCCCACCTTTTCCTTTAAGATCGGGATCGACAGCAGCGTGATGAAAAGCGGCGCGGCAAAAAACAAGGCCGTCGCCTCGGCCAAGGGCAGCACCGCGAGGGCCAGGAAAAATGACATGTTGGAAATCACCACGAGGGTGCCGCGCAACAGATGCATACCGGGCTGGCGCGTTTTCAGCAGGTGCAGCCCGCCTTCCATCTGGACGAGGGCCAGCCCCAAAAGGATGCCAACAGCCGAGCGTGTGAAAACGATCTGGTGCAGGGGATAGCCCCCCGACAGCCGTTTGATCAGCATGTCATTGACTGAAATCGCAGCCACACCGGCCAGAACAAACAGGATCGCCAGTCCGGCGCGGCTTTGGGGAGAGGTGTTCATCGCCAAGACCTATCAGGTCGCGGGGGAAGGTCCAGAAGGTTTGGGATTGGTGCCGCCAAAAAAAGCGGCTAGGTTCACCGCGATGACTTACGCCGAAGGGGGCCTCCGATGCAGATGACCGACACCCGCCAGATTGCCGCAACCCCAGCAGAGGTCTATGCCGCGCTGCTGGACCCTCAGATGCTGCAAAAATGCGTGCCGGGCGCGCAGGACGTGTCTGGCTCGGTCGAGGAAGGCTATGAGGCGACTGTGGTGCAAAAGGTGGGCCCGGTTAAGGCAACGTTTAAGGGGCAGGTGACTCTGTCTGATCTTGTCCCCGACACGTCACTCAAGATCAGTGGTGAAGGCAAGGGCGGGGCCGCAGGGTTTGCTAAGGGCGGCGCAGAGGTGCGACTGGCCGCAAAGGACGGCGGCACCGCGTTGAGCTATGACGTGGAGGCCAAGGTTGGCGGCAAACTTGCGCAACTGGGCAGTCGCATCATTGATGGCTTTGCCAAGAAGATGGCGGATCAGTTCTTTGACAACTTGCAAGCCTCGCTAGAAGGCCCGGCTGACGACGGCACCATCGAAGAAGCAGCGCCGGTCAAAAAGGGCTGGTTCGGTAAGACAAAGGACTGAACTACTCTGTTCACTTCTGTCGAACCGGGTTAGATTGCCCGCTTGAAAAGAGCGGAGCCATCATGCCGACAATTGTGAATATCAAAAACCTGCGCAAATCTTATGCGGGTGGTTTTGAGGCGCTGAAAGGCGTCGATCTGGAAATCGAAGAGGGTGAAATCCTGGCCCTGTTGGGGCCGAATGGCGCGGGCAAGACCACGCTGATTTCCACTATCTGCGGCATCACCACCCCCACCAGCGGTAGCGTGACGGTGGGTGGGCATGACATCATCACCGATTTCCGCGCCGCGCGCAGCATGATCGGGCTGGTCCCACAAGAGATCAACCTCGAACCCTTTGAAAAGGTAATCAACACCCTGCGTTTTTCGCGCGGGTTGTTTGGCCGCCCGGCCGACGACGCCGCGCTGGAAAAGGTACTGCGGCAACTCTCGCTGTGGGACAAGAAAGACAGCCAGATCCGCGCGCTGTCCGGCGGCATGAAGCGCCGTGTGCTGATTGCCAAGGCGCTGGCCCATGATCCGCGCGTGTTGTTCCTAGATGAACCCACTGCCGGGGTCGATGTGGAGCTGCGCAAGGACATGTGGAAAATCGTGGCTGGGCTCAAGGCCGATGGCGTGACGATCATCCTGACCACCCACTACATCGAAGAAGCCGAAGCAATTGCCGACCGCGTTGGCGTCATCGCAAACGGCGAACTGATGCTGATCGAGGAAAAGAAAACACTGATGGCGCGCATGGGCAAAAAGCAGTTGGAGGTGCAGCTGACGGCACCGATCACGACCCTGCCTGCCGCGCTGACATCGGATGCGCTGCAATTGTCCGACGACGGGCTGACCCTGATCTATTCCTACGACACCAACGCCGAGCGCACGGGTATCACCAAACTGTTGGCCGACGTTGCCGCCAGCGGGCTGGTGCTGCGTGACGTGGCAACACGGCAAAGCAGTCTGGAAGATATTTTTGTCGATCTTCTGCACGAGGAGGACGCGGCATGAATTGGATCGCAGTCAAATCAATCTATGCCTTTGAGATGGCGCGCTTTTTCCGCACTATCGCGCAGAGCATCATTTCCCCCGTTCTGTCGACTTCGCTGTATTTCGTGGTCTTCGGCGCCGCCATCGGCAGCCGTATCCAAGAGGTCGAAGGCGTGAGCTATGGCGCTTTCATCGTGCCGGGGCTGATCATGCTCAGCGTGATTACGCAGTCCATTTCAAACGCATCCTTCGGCATCTATTTCCCGAAATTCATCGGCACCGTGTTCGAACTGCTTTCGGCACCGATTAACTTTCTTGAGATCGTGATCGGCTATGTGGGGGCGGCGGCAACCAAGGCGTTGTTCATCGGGGTCATTATCCTCATCACGGCGTTCTTCTTTGTCGATATCTCGATCGCGCATCCCATCGCCATGGTGCTGTTCCTCGTACTGACCTGCATCAGCTTCTCGCTGATGGGTTTTATCATTGGCATCTGGGCGGGCAGCTTTGAACAATTGCAACTGGTCCCCCTGCTGATCGTGACGCCCTTGGTGTTTCTGGGCGGTTCCTTCTATTCGATCTCGATGTTGCCGCCGGTTTGGCAGGTCATTTCGCACTTCAACCCGGTGGTCTATCTGATCTCGGGTTTTCGCTGGGCTTTCTTTGGCTCTGCCGATGTGCCGATCGTCACCAGCCTTCTGGCAATCGGGCTTTTCACCGGTCTGTGCCTTGGCGTGATCTGGTGGATTTTCCGCACCGGCTGGCGCATCCGTCAGTGACGAAACGGTAATCTTCCGCCCCCGTCTTGTTTGCAAGGCGGGGGCGTTCTACATGGGAGGGATGAGACATCGGTTACCCTTCCTCAAGTCCCCGCCCAGCGTTGCCATCATCCGTCTGTCCGGTGCCATAGGCACCCAGGGCCGCGCGGCTTTGAACGATGCGACGCTTGGCCCCGTCATTGAAAAAGCCTTTTCCAAAGGCAAACCCGACGCTGTCGCGCTTGAGATCAACTCTCCCG
This sequence comes from Sulfitobacter sp. KMM 9851, assembly GCF_057178245.1. Classification (NCBI taxonomy): domain Bacteria; kingdom Pseudomonadati; phylum Pseudomonadota; class Alphaproteobacteria; order Rhodobacterales; family Roseobacteraceae; genus Sulfitobacter; species Sulfitobacter sp. KMM 9851. The sequence continues at coordinate 3,039,799 of NZ_CM169991.1, read as the reverse complement.
GCGGCAGCCCTGTACAATCCTCGTTGATCGGGGCGCGCATCCGCCGCCTGGCCGAGGAAAAGAAAATTCCCGTCATCGCCTTTGTTGAGGACGTCGCGGCATCTGGCGGCTACTGGCTGGCCGCCGCCGCAGACGAGATTTACGCCGATCCCAGTTCGGTTGTCGGCTCTATCGGCGTGATATCGGCGTCCTTCGGAGTGCATGAATTTATCAAGGAACATGGCGTAGAACGGCGCGTCTATACGGCGGGTCAGTCGAAATCCATGCTCGACCCGTTCCGCCCGGAAAACCCCGAGGATGTGGCGCGGCTGAAAACCCTGCTTGAGGATATTCATGGCAATTTCATCGACCACGTTAAAGACCGACGCGGTTCTAAGTTGAGCACCGACAAGGATCTGTTCACGGGCGAGATCTGGCTGGCAAAACGCGCGACTGAGCTGGGGCTGATCGACGGTATCGGCCACCTGCGCCCGCTGCTCAAGGGCCGCTTTGGTGACAAGGTAAAGTTCCGCCGCTACGGCGCTAAGCGCGGGCTGCTGTCGCGGTTTGGGATGCAGATCGTACAGGACGCCGTTGCCGACATCGAGGAACGCGCAGCCTATGCGCGTTTTGGTCTGTAGCGCATGGTTTTTAAAATCGTTCTGCTATTTTTGGTGTTCATGGGCCTGCTGGCTTGGTTTGGTAAAATGCATTGGTTGGGAGGCAAACGCCTGTCCCAGACCAAATGCGACAGCTGTGGGCGCTACCGTATCGGGAAAGGCACCTGTGCCTGCAAAGGGGGGCGCTGATGTTGATGCCGTGGCTACTGTCGGGGCTTGGCCTCGTGATCTTGCTGCTTGCCGGGGATGCGCTGGTCAAAGGTGCCGTCAATCTGTCGCTGCGACTGGGCGTGCCCGCGCTGATCGTCAGCCTGACCATCGTCGCCTTTGGCACTTCGGCGCCGGAATTGCTGATCTCGGTCAAGGCGATTCTGGATAACGCGCCGGGTCTTGCCCTCGGCAATGTGGTGGGGTCGAATACGGCCAATGTTCTTTTGGTGCTTGGTATTCCGGCACTGCTGGCGACGATGCACACCTCAGAGTGCAGCACGCGCAAGACCTATAATTTCATGCTGGCGGCCTCGGCCCTGTTTATCCTGTTGGCCTTTCGGGGCGTGTTCGATTGGATCGCAAGCATCATCTTGCTGGGGGCATTGGGCTACGTTCTTTACGATGCCTTTGGCGATGCCAAGGATCATCGTCACGCCTGCCGCAACGCCGCAGAAACCGACCCTGACGATCTTGAAGGGGCTGATCCTGACATGGCCCGTTGGCAGATCGGGATGTTTCTGGTGCTGGGCCTTATTGGTCTGCCGCTGGGCGCGGGGCTGTTGGTCGACAACGCAACAATCATCGCACAGGCTTATGGTGTCAGCGATACCGTCATCGGGCTGACCCTCGTTGCCGTCGGCACATCGTTGCCGGAACTCGCGACAACCGTGATGGCGGCGCTGCGCCGTCAGGCCGATGTCGCCCTTGGCAACGTCATTGGGTCGAATATGTTCAACCTGCTGGCCATCATCGGCATCGCAGGCTTTGTGGGGCCGATTGCCGTTGATCCCTCGTTCCTGCGCTTTGACCTGTGGGTCATGCTGGCGGCATCGCTGCTGCTGATCCCGTTTGTCTATCTCAAGCAGGATATCACGCGCACGTGGGGCATTGCGCTCAGCGCGCTTTATGCCCTCTATTTGTTTGTTGTCCTCACCTACTAAGCTGGAAGGAGCATTGCCATGTCCCGTGCACTTGTGACTGGCGCAGGCACCCGGCTTGGCCGCGCGATGGCAGTGTATCTGGCTGGACGCGGCTTTGACGTGGCGGTGCATTACGGCCAGTCCAAAACCGACGCCCAAAGTGCCGTGGCCGAGATCGAGGGGATGGGTCGCCACGCCGTCGCGATTCAGGCCGATCTGCTGGACGAAGCAGCGACGCAGGCCCTGCTGCCCGCCGCCGCCGCGGCACTGGGCGGGGCAATCACCTGCCTCGTCAATAATGCGTCGATCTTTGAATATGACACGGTGACCAGCGCCACCCGCGAGAGTTGGGATCGCCACATCGGCAGCAATCTGCGCGCCCCGTTTATCCTGACGCAGGCGATGGCGGCGCAGGGGCTGGCCCCCCAGATGGACGCCGACGCAGAGCCGCAGGCCACCGGCCTGATCGTCAACATGTTGGACCAGCGCGTGCGCAACCTGACGCCAGAGTTCATGACCTATACATTGGCTAAGATGGGCCTTTGGGCGATGACGCGCACCACCGCGCAGGCGTTGGCACCTGCGATCCGAGTCAACGCGATTGGGCCCGGCCCGACGCTGAAAGGCCATGACCAATCCGCTGCATCCTTTGCGGCAGAGCGTCAGGGGACGGTGTTGGGACGGGGGGCAAATCCAGGGGATATCACGGCGGCCTTGGGGTACTTTCTGGACGCGCCAGGGGTGACCGGCCAACTGATCTGCACCGACGGTGGTCAACACCTAAGGTGGCCAACTTCGGACGAGATCGGCGATATCTAGCGGGCGGCGGGCAAAGTTTTGCACCTTTGCCCAAATTGTTACGAAAGTGTTACCAAAAGCCCTTTGTTTTCAGGGGCTTGTTGCAGGGTTGAGAAAGTTGTCTTTGAAAACAACGCCTTAAGTAAGTGCCTAAAAAATAGGCATATCGACGAAACCAGCCGAAAATAACGATAAAACTCAAAAGGGCAGAAGTTATAGTCAGACTTATCCACAAGTTCAGTGGACATGTTAAGACTTGCCCCGACCCGGAAGCTAGTGCAGCGACAGCAGAGAATCAGACACAGCGATGACCCAGCCCGACAACACAACCGCGCCCACAGGCCATGCCGTTATTCAGGCCTATCTCAAGACGCTGGACAGTTCGCCCGGCGTCTACCGGATGCTCGATGGCGAGAGCAGGGTGTTGTACGTCGGCAAGGCGCGCAACCTGCGCGCGCGGGTCAGTTCGTATGCGCGCCCCACAGGGCATTCTGGGCGCATCGCGCGGATGATCGGTGCCACGTCGTCGATGATGTTCCTGACGACCAAGACCGAAACCGAAGCGCTCTTGCTCGAACAGAACCTGATCAAACAGCTCAAGCCGAAATTCAACGTGCTGCTGCGTGACGACAAAAGCTTTCCCAACATCCTTGTGACGGCAGACAGTGATTATCCCCAGATCAAGAAGCACCGCGGCGCGAAAAAGGAAAAGGGCAGCTATTACGGCCCCTTCGCCAGCGCCGGTGCTGTGAACCGGACACTGAACCAGTTGCAGCGCGTGTTCCTGCTGCGTGACTGTTCGAACGCGATGTTCGACAGCCGTACACGGCCCTGCCTGCAACATCAGATCAAACGCTGCTCTGCCCCGTGCGTGGGCAAGATTTCCCCGGAGGACTATCGCCAGACCGTACGCGATGCCGAACGCTTTCTTTGCGGCAAGTCGACCGACATACAGGCCCGGCTGGCCCGCGACATGGCAGCGGCATCAGAGGCGATGGAATTTGAACGCGCCGCCGCCCTGCGCGACCGGATCAAGGCGCTGACCCAGGTGCAGACGGCCCAGGGGATCAATCCGCAGGGCGTGTCCGAGGCCGACATCATCGCGCTGCATATGGAAGGAGGGCAGGCCTGTGTTCAGGTGTTCTTTATCCGCGCCAACCAGAATTGGGGAAACCGCGATTACTACCCGCGCGTCGGCCCGGATGTGGATGCCGCAGAGGTGCTGGAGGCGTTTATCGGCCAGTTCTACGACACCCGCGAACCGCCGCGTCAATTGATCCTCAGCAACGAAATTGAAAGTCCTGATTTGATGGCCGAAGCGCTGTCAGGCAAGCTGGGGCGCAGGGTGGAACTTCTGGTGCCACAGCGCGGTGAAAAAGCCGAGCTGGTGGATGGTGCACTACGAAACGCCCGCGAAAGCTTGGCTCGCAAGATGGCCGAAAGCGCCACCCAGACCAAATTGTTGCAAGGGCTGGCCGACGCGTTTGACCTGCCCGCTCCCCCCACGCGGATCGAGGTCTATGACAACTCGCACATACAAGGTGCCTTTGCCGTTGGCGCGATGATCGTGGCGGGGCAGGAGGGGCTGCTCAAGAACCAGTACCGCAAGTTCAACATTCGCGGCGACGACCTGACCCCCGGTGATGACTTCGGCATGATGAAAGAGGTACTGCACCGGCGCTTTAAACGCCTGATCAAGGAAGACCCCGATCGCAGCAGGGGTATGTGGCCGGATCTTTTGCTGATTGACGGCGGGGCAGGGCAGGTCAGCGCTGTGGCCTCGATCATGGCAGAACACGGGGTGCAGGATATCCCGATGGTCGGCGTCGCCAAGGGCATCGACCGCGACGCAGGCAAAGAGGAATTCCACCGTGTCGGCCAACGGGTCATGGCGCTGCGGCACAATGATCCGGTGCTTTACTTCGTGCAACGTCTGCGCGACGAGGCACACCGTTTCGCCATCGGCACCCACCGCGCGAAACGGTCCAAGGCCGTGGGCGCCACACCGTTGGATGACGTGCCCGGCGTGGGTGCCGGGCGCAAACGGGCCTTGCTGGCGCATTTCGGGTCGGCCAAGGCTGTCGGGCGTGCGAATCTCAGTGACCTCAAGGCAGTAGAAGGTGTGTCAGATGCGCTGGCAGAGACGATCTATGCGTTTTTTCACGAGCGTGGGTGATGTGTTGAGGCAGTATGATACCGTTTGGTGCTTTCGGCTCGTGAAAGCGCGGGCTAGGATGGATAAATGAAGTGGAACCTGCCCAATATTCTGACGCTTCTGCGTCTGATCGCAGCGCCCGGCGTGGCGCTGATGTTTTTATATTTCACGCGCCCTTATGCCGACTGGTTCGCGCTGGTGCTGTTCGTCGGCGCGGCGATAACCGATTGGTTTGACGGCTATCTTGCCCGCGCCTGGGAACAGGAAACCAAGCTGGGCGCGATGCTGGACCCGATTGCCGACAAGGCGATGGTGGTGATTGCGCTGATGGTGATCGTAGGCTTTTCCAGCTGGTCGCCCTGGCTGGTCCTGCCCGCCACGCTAATCTTGTTCCGCGAGGTTTTTGTGTCGGGGCTGCGCGAATATCTGGGTAACGTGGCAGGCACGCTCAAGGTGACGCAGCTGGCCAAGTGGAAGACCACGTTGCAGATGATCGCAATTGCGGTTCTGTTTTCGCAAGGCGTGTTTGAACATTATCTCGGGATGAGCGTCTTTGGCATGGATCAGGAGCTGATTCAGTCCATACTAAACGGCGAAGAGGACGACGTGCTGGGGCTGCGCTGGAAACTTGCAGGCATGGAATGGGCTGGCATGATCGGGCTGTGGCTGCTCTGGTTCGCGGCGCTGTTGACCGCGATTACCGGGGCCGACTACCTGATGAAGGCACTGCCACATCTGCGGGAGGGACGCTGATGGATGTCTTGTATTTTGCATGGGTCAGAGAGCGAATTGGCCTGCCGAGAGAGCGGATCGAAACAACGGCCGCGACAGTGGCCGACCTGGTAGCAGAGCTGCGCACACGCGAAGAGCGCTACGCCCTGGCCTTTAGTGATCTCAGCGCGCTGCGTGTGGCGGTGGATCAACAGCTGACAACTTTTGATGCGCCTTTGAAAGACGTGCGCGAAGTGGCATTTTTCCCGCCCATGACAGGGGGTTAACATGCGTATTTCAGTACAGGAAGACGCCTTTGATCTGGGGCGCGAAGCCGCTGCATTTGCCGCTGGTGGCAAGGGTGACGCCGGGGCCATCGTGACCTTTACCGGCGTGGTGCGCGACAGTGCGGATGCGCCTTTGGTGGCGATGGAAATTGAACACTACCCCGGCATGACCGAATCCGCGCTGCGCGAAATGGCGCAAACGGCGGTCGTGCGATTTGATTTGGCGGATGTGCTGGTGATCCACCGATATGGGCGGCTGGCGCCGGGCGAGGTGATCATGATGGTTGCCACCGCCGCGCGGCATCGGGTGGCGGCCTTTGAAGCTGCGGAATTTCTGATGGACTACCTGAAATCACGCGCGCCGTTCTGGAAACGCGAGATCAGCGCGCGTGGTGCCGCGTGGGTCGCCGCCAAGGACGATGACGAGGAAGCGCTAGGACGCTGGCAAGACCGGCCGCGCACAGGATAAGCGGCGCTTTCACGCACCGCACCCGCAGCCCAAAACGCGCGCGCTGAACTTTGATCAGGATCAAGATAGTCCGCCGCGCCATTTGATATATTGCCCCGAACGCATCTCAAAGAGGGCACTATGTTCAACAATATCGTTGTGGGGTTTGACGGCTCGACCGCGTCAGAGAATGCGCTGCGCATGGCCTGCTATCTGGCCAACACCAGTGGTGCTGCAATCCATGTGGCGCATACGCCGCGCCGTGACACGGTGGGATTCGCACTGGGCGTGATGGCGGATTCGTATATCGCGGCAAATCTGCCCACCCCGGAAGAGATCACGACGGCGGCAGACAAGATTTTTGCGCAGGCCAAAGCCGTGGCTGCGGAGGCAGGCGTGGCACAGGTCACCACGCACCAGGGCAATGGCGACCCGGCGCGCGACATATTGGCCTGCATCGCGGCAACTGACGCGGAACTGGTGGTTTTGGGCCGGCGCGGATTGGGCAGCTTGCGTGCCCTGGTGATGGGCAGCACATCAAGCGACGTGACCCATTTGGCGACATGCGCTTGCCTGACGGTGGCTTAGATTTACAGCGCCTGATCCAGGTGCGGAGTGGAGGGCAGGTGGGCGCGGTGCGCTTGCCCGGTTCAGGCCGGTTTCTGGCGCTCGATATAGGAGCGCATTTCCTCGGCCTCGTGGCGCGCGTCGCGCAGCCCGTCCATCGCGGCACGCAATTCGGCTTCGGTCTGGGCCAGTTGGTTGGTCAATTCCGCCTCGCGCTGCTGCAAGTAGGTAATCGCCTGATCGCGGGTTTCTTCCGCTTCGTGCAGTTCTTGGCTCATCCGGTCAAGCTGTGCCACGTCGTCTGCGGCCACGCGGGTAAAGCGGTGCAGCAGCCAATTGGCGAACCACCCCAGGCAGAAGGCCACAAATAGAATGATTGCCGTTGCCAGGACAAATTCAGTTCTGCTCATCACCGCTGCCTTCTTCGGTTTCGCCGCTCTCGACGGATGTCGTGTCTTCCGCGTCGTCGGTCTGCTCGGAAGGGGTATCGCCCGTTTCGGCGATAGATTCCAGCGTTGTTTCGCTGGGGATGTCCACCGTATCAGGCCGGATCAGGCGGAATTCGATGCGGCGGTTGGCTTCGCGGCCCGCTTCGGTCTTGTTATCTGCAATCGGATTTTCCTCACCATAGCCTTTGGCGACGAAAGACCCCGTCAGCACGCGGCGCGCGCGCAGTTCATTCAAAACTGATTCGGCGCGCGATTGCGACAGGGCCTGGTTCATTTCGGTGCGGCCCTGGCTGTCAGTATAGCCCTGAATTTCCAGCCGTAGGTCACCACAGCGTTTCAGGACCTCCGCGATATCGTCCATCGTGCCAAGCGCGCCTGCGTCGATGGTTGCGCTGCCGGGCTCAAAGGTGATCTTGCCGACCTTTAGGATTTCACCGATTTCGGCCTCGCATTCGTCGGGTGTTGGCAGGCCCGCGACGGGGTCCAGCTTTTCTTGATATGTGACGTCGATGCTGTAATCCGCGCCTTCGCCCAACTTACCGGCCAGCAGCGACGCGACCTGTGTACTGGCGTCAGGGTTGCCTGTGTTGCCCGTCACAACCATCCGGTCCGGCGTCACATTGACCGATCCGTTGCTGAGGGCGGAAAGCGCCTCGAGCCCGGTCAGTACGCGGGTGGCCCAGTCGGCAGGCAGATCATCGGCCAGTCGCGCTGCGGTATAGACCTTGTCAGAACCAAAACGTGATTTGGCATAGCTGTCGGCCAGGTCGCGCAGGGTTTCATTGCTCAGACGGCCGCGCAACTGGACTTGGCCTTCGGGGCTAAGCGTGGCGTTAAATTCGGGCGGGCCCGCATTGGGGTCTGCGATGGCGGGCACCTTGGCCGACAGGGCAAAAACATCTGGCAGCGCGGTTTCCAACTCGCCAACCACGCGGTCGAATATGGTGGCGTCGGTGCCGGGGGCCGCGATCATCGTGATATCGGCATCTGCAAAGGCGACGGAACCTGCGCCGATCTGGTGCAGCGCGTCGATGGCGAGGCCCACGGCCTGGGCCCAGTTCGGGCTGGGCACACCCAATCCCACGGTGCAGCGCGCGGTTTCAGCCACACCGGCGCGGGTGCCCGCCGCCAGAATTCGGATGCGCGCGGCATCGGTATCGGCAGAACAGGCATCAAAACGCGCGCCTTCGGCGTCGATTTCAAAGCGCAGGGTGAAAGGGGTGATCACCGGACGCGGTGCTGCAATGTCCAGCGCGAGCCGCATGCCTGTGGGTGCCGCGCGCTTTAGGGCGGCTTCCATCTTGGCCTTGGCAGCGGCGCTGTCGGATATGGCGGTAATGGTCACGCGCCCGGCCTCTACCGAGGCTTTGGCGCGGGGCAGTTTTTCCATCGCGGTAATGGCAAAACGCAGCGCGGTTTCCCAGCCTTCGGGCGCGGGGTAGTCGGCAGATTCCAACAGATCCGTCACCGTGGCGTCACCTGCCATGGCCTCAAAGCGTTCGATGGCAGCGTCGCGGTCGGTGCTGGTGGGGATCAACCCGATAATGGAGATGCCCGCGTCGTTGCGCAGCACTTCTACCGAAAAGCGAGGTGGCGCGATGGCTGCTTGGGCTTCGACCTCCATTTCGTCGATGACACGCGCGGCATCCACCACCGAACCGGCGGTGGAAAGCGCGCGAAACCGCACGGCTTCGGTCGGTGCGATGCCGGCAAGCGTGACCTGCAACCCGTCAGCCTGCACTTCGGCCCAGGTCATCCCCTGATCGTCCAGCGCATCGCGCACCCCGATTTCCGAGGTGTCTTCAATCAGTTGAACCGAAAAGTTGGCCGCCACCAGAGAGACCACCGCTGCGGCTGCAAACGTCAGGGCGATGGTGAGGAGGGCGGACAGGCGCATGGGCAGACTTCCGGGTTGTTAACGTGAGCACTTGATACGCGCGTCACGCGGGGGGTGCAATCATGCCAGCAGGCTGGCCGCAAAAAACAGCAGCGGGATGATGCCAGTGTCGCGGTTGGCGCGGAAAAGTTGCAGAAGTTTCGCGTTGTTCGTGGTATCGAGCCCGCGCAATTGCCACGTCATATGCCATCCCATCGCCCAAGGTCCACCCAAGGCGAGGGCAAGTGCCAGCACCGACGCATGGGGCAATGCGGCATAGATCACCGCGATTCCCATAAGCCCGACACAAGCCATCAAGAAACGGCGCAGCCAGGCATCGCTCTTGTCACCGAACAGCCGCGCGGTGGATTTCACCCCGATCAGCGCGTCATCCTCAGCGTCCTGATGCGCATAGATCGTATCATAGAACAGCGTCCATGCGATGCCCGCAAGGTAAAGCACAATGGCAGGCGCATGCAGCGTGCCGGTATGGGCCGCCCACGCCAGCATTGCGCCCCAGTTGAACGCCAGCCCCAAAAACACCTGTGGCCACCAGGTAAACCGTTTGGCAAAGGGGTAGATCGTGACCGGCAGCAGGGCCAGAACGCCCATCGCGATGGCCGCTCGGTTTAGCGTCAGCAGAATCACCAATGACAACAGCATCTGCAATACCATCCACGCCAGCGCCATTTTGACGGTAACCTGCCCCGACGGGATCGGCCGCGACCGGGTGCGGGCCACCTTGCCGTCGATGTGGCGGTCGGTGATGTCGTTCCACGTGCACCCCGCCCCGCGCATCAGAAACGCGCCCAGCCCGCAGGCGATGAATATCCAGGCATCGCCCCAGCGGGGCGACTGGTCAAACAGCATCGCAAGGCTGAGACCCCACCAGCAGGGCAGCAGCAGCAGCCACGTCCCGATGGGCCGGTCAGCCCGCGAAAGCCGCAGATAGGGGCGCAGGGCTGCCGGGGCATAGAGGTCGACCCAGTTGTCGGTAACGGCATCGGCAACCGGCGCATCTGTCGGGGCATCTGGCGAAGGCGGTTGGTTGTGCATATATCTAAGCCCATGAATGCGAAAATCAGACTTTATGTAGATCAGCCCTTGGGGCAGGGGCAAACAGTTCCTTTGAACCGCGATCAGGCGCATTATCTTTTTGGGGTGATGCGGCAGGCCGTGGGCGGGCAGGTGTTGCTGTTCAATGGCCGCGATGGCGAATGGTTGGCCGAGATAGCCGAGGCAGGCAAACGCGGCGGTGTTCTGGCCTGCGTTGTCCAGACCCGCCCGTTGCAAATGCCACCCGACCTTTGGCTGCTATTTGCCCCGATCAAAAAGGCGCGCACGGATTTCATCGTCGAAAAGGCGGCCGAGATGGGCGCGTCGCGGATCGTGCCGGTGATGACAGAGTTTACCAATGCAGGCCGGGTACAGCGCGACCGCCTGCAAGCCCACGCCACCGAGGCCGCCGAGCAATGTGGCGGCACCTATGTGCCTGAGGTGGCGGAGGCGGTGAAGCTGGCCAAACTGCTGGAAGGCTGGGACAAGACGCGCCAGATCATGTTCTGCGATGAAACCATGGCTGGCGAAACTGGCACGCTGCCCGCCACTGCTGGCGGTTCCTGGGCGATCCTCATTGGGCCAGAGGGCGGTTTTTCTGACAAGGAACGCGCGCGTCTGCATGGGGTCGAGCACGCGCATGTGGTATCCTTGGGGCCGCGTATCCTGCGGGCCGATACGGCGGCCGTCGCGGCGATGACCGTCTGGCAGCAGCGATTGGGGGATTGGTGATAGTGGTGCAAAAGAGATTTGATGCCTCCGACGGCGGGTATTTTTGGTCCAAACAAGGCGGGGCGGTGACATGAGTTTCTTGCGTCCCGAAGCGCAGGCTGGACTTTGGCGCTGGCGCGAGGCGCTGGTGGGGGGCGCCTTGGCGGTGCTGGGCCTGTGGCTGGTGATCGGACCGGGGCTGCTGTTGGCGTTCCCCGGCTATGGGTTGATGGCGCTGGGGGCGGCGCTGGTCTGGCTGGGGGCACAGCGCGCCCGATTTCGCGGCGCGGATGATGGCGCTGGGGCGGTGCAGGTCGACGAGGGCGAGATCACCTATTTTGGTCCTCTGACCGGCGGCACCGTATCCTTGCGTGAATTGCAGCGGCTTAGTCTGGATCGCCAGTTGTTCCCGGCCCATTGGCGGCTGGAGCCGAAAGACGCCGCCCCCCTGCTGATCCCGGTGAATGCCGCAGGGTCGGACGCCCTGTTCGACGCCTTTGCCGTGCTGCCGGGCCTGCGCACCGAACGGATGCTGTTCGAATTGCGCAAGACCCGACATGACGCGGTTGTGATTTGGGAACGCGAGGCGACCCGCCCTGCACATGCCGTGTTGCATTGACACCCCCCGGAATTCCGCCCATCCCTTCGAGGCAGTAAAACAAGAACGGAGCCTACCCCCATGTCCATTCCTCAATCCGGCGGTGGCCCGATCGAACATCACGACCAATTGGCGCAGTATCTGTCTGACGGCTGCAAGCCCAAAGAAGATTGGCGGATTGGCACCGAGCATGAGAAATTCGGCTACTGCAAGGACACGCTCAAACCGCTGCCCTATGAGGGTGAGCGGTCTATTCGTGTCATGCTGGAGGGGCTGCGCGACCGCCACAACTGGGCGCCGGTACTGGAAGGCGACAAGCTTATCGGTCTGGAAAAAGACGGCGCCAATGTAAGCCTTGAGCCGGGCGGGCAACTGGAATTGTCGGGCGCACCCGTCGAGACCATCCATGAGACCTGTGATGAGGTGAATGTGCACCTGCGCGAGGTCAAGGATGTGGCGGATGAAATCGGTGTCGGTTTCATCGGCCTGGGGGCGGCTCCGATCTGGACCCATGAGCAAATGGATCTGATGCCCAAGGGCCGCTATAAGCTGATGAATGACTACATGGGCCGGGTGGGCACCATGGGTCGGGTAATGATGCGGCGCACCTGCACGGTACAGGTCAACCTCGATTTCGGATCAGAGGCGGACATGGTGCAAAAGATGCGCGTGGCGATTGCCCTGCAATCCGTGGCCACCGCGCTCTTTGCCAATTCGCCATTTTCCGAAGGTCAACCCAACGGCTACAAGTCCCTGCGCAGCATGGTCTGGCGTAATCTGGATGCCTCGCGCACCGGCACGCTGCCTTTTGTCTTCGAGGATGGGTTTGGGTTTGAACGCTGGGTGGATTACGCGCTGGATGTGCCGATGTATTTTGTCTACCGCGATGGCAAATACATCAACGCGCTGGGGCAATCCTTCCGCGACTTCATGCAGGGCAAGCTGCCCGCGCTGCCCGGCGAGACACCGACGCTGAGCGATTGGGCCGACCATCTGACGACGGCTTTCCCCGAGGCGCGGATGAAAAAGTTTATCGAAATGCGCGGCGCTGATGGTGGCCCGTGGCGGCGTCTGTGCGCACTGCCCGCCTTTTGGGTGGGGCTGATGTATGATCAAGACGCGCTTGATGGTGCCTGGGATCTGGTGAAAAACTGGACGCCCGCCCAGCACGATGCGCTGCGGACGGCGGCCAGTATCGATGGTTTGCAGGCAGAGGTCTCGGGCATCAAGATGCATGACATCGCGCGCGAAACGTTGGCCTTGGCCGAATTGGGCCTGAAAAACCGTGCGCGCACCGGTGCAGGCGGGCTGGTTCCTGATGAAACCCATTTCCTGAATGCGCTGAAAGACAGCGTCGAGACAGGCCGGGTCCCTGCCGACGATCTGCTCGCAGATTACCATGGCAAGTGGAACGGCGATCTCACGCAGATCTACGCAGATTATTCCTACTGATCACCTGTCGGGTTTTGTTTGAGTGGTTCGTGATCTCACGCTATCGTGAGCCACTTTTAACACAAAACGAGGGACATATTATGCGTGATTTTTTTATCCGGTCGCTTGAGATGGTGATCAATGTTGTGGTTATTATTGCTGCAATCGCCATCGTCATTGCCGCTGGCGGGGCGATGCTAAGCGGCGGGGCTGCGTCATCGCAATTGGGGATGAACGGCTTTTTGGCGGGGCTGCTGATCCTGATCGGCGGGTTCATATACCTGATCATGGTCGCAGGCTTCATGTATCTGGGGCTGGGCATTTATCAAAATACCAAGCGCACGGCCGACATTCTTGAGGCCCGCAACAGCTAAGAAGCTAAGGTGAGACAGGACAGGGGCCGGGCGTTTGCCTGGCACCTGTCCGCGTCAAAGCCTAGGCCTTTTGGCCGATTTTTGATTCCGTCCCGGCGCGGATGCGGCGGATGTTGTCGCGGTGGCGCCAGAACACCAGCACAGTCAGCGTGATACCCAGTACCAGCGCCGTGCCATAGCCAAGGAACACCAGCAAAAAGGTCGACGCCGCCGCCGCCGCCAGCGCGCCCATTGACGAAATGCGCGTTGTTGCTGCGGCGATTGCCCAGGCAATGCAGCACCCCAAGCCCACGGGCCAGGCCAGCGCCAGCATGATGCCGAGGAACGTTGCCACCCCTTTGCCGCCGCGAAATCCCAGCCACATCGGGTAGCAATGGCCGATCATCGCGCCCAAGGCCGCCAGTTGCGCCGCGTCGTCGCCCGCAAAGCTGCGCGCCAGCAGCACGGCAACCGCGCCCTTGGCCCCGTCAAGCAGCAGTGTCAGCGCCGCGGCCGTCTTGTTGCCGGTGCGCAGCACATTGGTCGCACCGATATTTCCAGAGCCGATGTCGCGCAGATTGCCAAGGCCCATCAGCCGCGCCAGAACCATGCCGAACGGGATGGAACCGATGATATATCCCAGCACGGACCAGAGGATCAGCACGTCGATAGAATTTTCAATAGGGGGCATCAGTTCGCCTTGTATACGCAATTGCCTGCAACATAAGTTGCCAGCACCTTACCCTGCATCCGCATCCCGTCAAACGGAGTGTTGCGTGATTTCGACCGAAGTGTTGCACGGTCCATCACGAAGGGGGCGTTGGGGTCAAACAGCACCAGATCGGCAGGCGCGCCGACCGCGATGCGCCCCCCCGGCAGACCCAGCCGCTTGGCCGGGTTCAGCGACAGCGCCCGCCAGAGCGTCGGCAGATCCATCACATCCGCGTGCACCAGCCGCATCGCGGCAGGCAATAGGGTTTCCAGGCCCACGGCACCGCTGGCGGCTTCTTCAAACGGCAGACGTTTGGATTCCTCGTCCTGCGGCGTGTGCATGGAACAGATAATATCGATCAGGCCAGAGGCCACCGCCTCGGCCACCGCCACGCGGTCTTCTTCGTCGCGCAACGGCGGTTTGAGTTTGAAAAACGTGCGGTAATCGGCCACGTCCAGCGCATTGAGCGTCAGGTGGTGGATGCCGACCCCCGCCGTGATGTCCAACCCATTCGCCTTGGCGCGGGCCAGCGCGGGCAGGGCGCGCGCTGTGGTGATCTGGTCCGCGTGATATTTTGCGCCTGTCATCTCGATCAACGCAATGTCGCGGTCCAACCCCATGCGTTCGGCCATGGGCGATACGGCGGGCAAGCCGCGCAGCGAGGCAAACTTGCCCGATGTCGCCGCCGCCCCCTGGCTCAGGATCGGCTCTTGGGGGTGTGCAATCACCAGCGCCCCCAGACTGCGGGCATAACTCAGCGCGCGTGAAAATACCTTGGTATCCGTTACCACACGGTCGCAATCGGTAAAGGCAGCGGCCCCGGCGTCCATCAAGAAACCAATCTCGGTCATCTCGCGGCCCGCGCGGCCTTTGGTCAGCGCCGCCATGGGCACCACATGCACCGGGGCCACCTCGTTGGCGCGCCGGGTGACAAATTCAAGAACTTCGGGGCTGTCTATGGCCGGATCGGTATCCGGGCGCGTGACCATGGTGGTCACCCCGCCCGCCGCTGCCGCCATCCCGGCAGAGCGATAGCTTTCCTTGTGCCGCTCACCCGGCTCACACACCTTGACGCCAATGTCGATAATGCCGGGCGCCAGATATTTGCCACCGCAATCCACAATATCCTCAGGCGCAAAGCTGTCGGTATTGGCAGGTGGCTGGCGCAGGACCTCGGTGATCCTGCCCTGCGATACAACCAGCGCGCCTTCGGTCACTGTGCCCGCTTCGGGATCAATCAGGCGCAGGTTGGTGAAAAGCTGGGTCATGGCGGCGGGCCTTTGTCGTCAGGGGCGCGGATGTGCGCGGCAGTCATGCCCCAATTCGACAGATGAGCCAAGGACTCTTTGTAAACGCCACAGCGCTCTGCCAACCTTTTTAACCAGATATACTCCTGGCGGGGGCTGGCCCCCCAGTGCGGAATGTCACTTGGGGGCGGACATCCCTGGGTGGCAGGCGCAGGTCTGCGACCTATCCCCCCACTTTGCCGCCATCGGCCAGACGCGCGGCCTCAATTTGGCGCGCGGTTTCGACGGGGTAGGGCAAATCGCGCAGCATGACACGCTGGCCGGAATGAAGTTCTATCACAACCCGATTGCCAAAGCGCGCAAACACAGTTGCAACCTCCGACAGCGGCACACTCGCGCGGCCATCGGGGCCGTCATGGCGTAACTGGTGATCGCTGATCTGCCATCGGTCAAAACGGCGGGTGCGCCAGCGCATGAAATCTTCAATGAGAAACCCAAGGCTCAGCAGGAACGCCGTGGGCGTAATCCATGACAACGGCAGATCAAATGCCAGCGATGTCCCCAACCCGACACAGGCAAGTGCGGCAAAAGTTATGACCGCCGTGCGCAGGCTGCGGCGCACAAATACGGCGCGCTGCGGCGCCCAGCTTAGCGCGTCGTCCATCTAGCCGACCCACAGCATCAGGCCCACCACGCCAAAGGCGACCAGCAATGCGATCATCGCGATGCGGCCAGACATTTTCGGATCGGGTTCGGGTTCCTGCATGGGATCACCTTAGCGTTTTGCGCGCCGCGCGGATAGTCGCAGAGTTATCGCAAAACCCACCACAGCAACAGCCCCGACAGTACGATCAGTCCAAGGATCACCATGGCCCGCCCCGGTGCGCCGCGTGGCGGGGTGGCGGGGGTGTTGCGGGCGGTGCCGCTATAGGGGCGGGCGGCCTCGGTCGTTATGGGGGCGGTCGGGGTTTCGGGGCGGTTTTCGTCGTAGCTGCCGATCAGCGTCAGGGCGGATACCGGTTGCAGAGACTGAGGCTGTGTTGGAAACGCGGCGGAATAGACGATCATCACCCAACCTTCGAGGGCGGCAAGCTTGGCGCGGTCGCGTTCAATCTGCTCTGGCACGACATCGTTGCCCTCGCGCAGATAGCCGACCAGGCCAAAGCTGTCGAGATCGGACACCGGGAAGACTTCGATCCAGCTGGCGTCGACCCGCATAACGCCAAGGGCTTCGGCCTGCGCCATGGCGTCATCGCTCAGCGCGCGGGCTTCGTCATCGGATAGTGACAGCGAAAAGATGCGGATCTTTCCGATTTCATGGGCAGGCACGGCGATGGGCGGCATTGGGCTTCCTCGTTTGGGGCTTCCTCGTCAGGTCGTCTTGATCACACGGGGTCAACGCGGGTTCCGGCGGCGCGGTTCCGTGGCTTCGGCGGCAGCGTGGCTTCGGCGGCAGCGTGGTTTACGCGGGTGCGTGTTGCGCCGCGCGATGGTTCCGCGCCAGCAGGTCCATCGCGGCCATACGCACGGCGACACCCATTTCGACCTGATCCTGAATGACGCTGCGGTTGATGTCGTCGGCCAGGGTGCCGTCGATCTCGACACCGCGGTTCATCGGGCCGGGGTGCATCACGATGGCATCGGGTTTGGCATGGGCCAGTTTTTCGGCGTCCAATCCAAAGCGGTGATAATACTCGCGCTCCGACGGGATGAACCCACCATCCATCCGTTCGCGTTGCAGGCGCAGCATCATCACCACGTCCACATCTGCCAGCCCTTCGGCCATGTTATCAAAAACTTCGACACCGAATTGATCAATCTGGCTGGGCATCAGCGTCGGCGGGCCAATCAGGCGGATGCGGTTTTCCATCTTGCCCAACAACATGATGTTGGACCGCGCCACGCGGGAATGTGCAATGTCACCGCAGATTGCGATGCTCAGCCGATGCAGCCGCCCCTTGGCGCGGCGGATCGTCAGCGCGTCCAACAGGGCCTGGGTTGGGTGTTCATGGCGGCCATCGCCCGCGTTGAGCACGGCGCAGTTTACCTTCTGCGCCAGCAGATCGACGGCGCCCGACTGCGGATGCCGCACCACCAGCAGGTCGGGATGCATCGCGTTCAGCGTCAGGGCCGTGTCGATCAGGGTCTCGCCCTTTTTGATCGACGACGCCTGCATCGCCATATTCATCACATCCGCCCCCAGACGTTTGCCGGCAATTTCAAAACTCGCCTGCGTGCGGGTGGAATTTTCAAAGAACATGTTGATCTGGGTCAGCCCGCGCAGCGCGTCCGAATGTTTGTCGGGCTGGCGGTTGCGGTTGGCGTAGGTGTCCGCCAGGTCAAGCAATGTTGTGATGTCAGTCTGGGAAAGCTGTTCGATGCCAAGCAGGTGGCGGTGGGAAAATGACATATCGCGCGGTCCCTTTTCTGTTGGGGCCTTATAGGCGGTCGAGGGCGGGCGCGGCAAGATGGTGAAGCGCGCGCGATGCGGTCAGATCGGGGATTTTGATTGCGACAGCCAGCGCGTAAGCTGCCGAGTATGGAATCAGTTGAGTATCATCAGGCGGTCGCACTTCTGGCCTGGCAGGTAGAACTGGGCGCGACAGAGGCGCTTTGTGATGCGCCGGTGAACCGCTACGCCCTGCCCCAAAAGGCGCAGGCGGCGCCCAAGCCCGAAGCGGTTGATCCGGTGAGCGTTGCTGCTGCCACGGTTGCCGCTGCCGGGCAGGCCGCCCGCACCGAGGTGGACCCGGTTGATCTGGCGACCCGGGCAGCCGCCACCGTGACCAGCCTAGAGGAATTGCGCGCCGCGATTGCCGCCTTTGACCCCTGCGAGTTGCGCAACGGCGCGCGCAATATGGTCTTTTCGGACGGTGTTGAGGGGGGGCGTTTGATGGTGATCGGTGACAGCCCCACCCGCGAAGAAGACCGCGCCGGCAAACCCTTTGTCGGGCGCGAGGGGCAGTTGCTCGATCGGATGCTGGCGGCAATTGATATGTCGCGCGACAGCAATGTCTATATCACCAGCGCGCTGCCATGGCGCACGCCGCAGGACCGCAGCCCCAGACCCGATGAACTGGCCCTGATGCGGCCCTTTCTGGCGCGCCATATCGCGCTGGCGCAGCCCGCAGCGCTGCTGCTGGTGGGCCGCTGGGCCTGTCAGGCGCTGCTGGGCGCGCCCAATATCGCACGGTTGCGCGGCACCTGGGCCGAGGCCTGCGGCCTGCCGGCCCTGCCGATCTTTCACCCGACCCACCTCATGCGCACCCCAGAGGCCAAGCGCGAGACCTGGGCCGACCTTCTGAGCCTCAAGGCGAGATTGCGCGATGGTTGACCCGCTGACCTTACTGGCTTTTATCCCGGCCGCATTGGCGCTGAACCTGACGCCGGGGGCGGATATGATGTTCTGCCTTGGGCAGGGCATCCGTTCTGGCCCGCGCGCGGCGATTGCAGCCAGTGCCGGGGTGTCCGCCGGCGGAATGGTGCATGTGGCGCTGGCCGGGCTGGGGCTGGGTGCGCTTGTGGCGACACTGCCCTGGGCCTTTGACGTGATCCGCTGGATCGGCGTGGCCTATCTGCTTTATCTCGCGGCACAGGCGTTGCGCCCGACAAGCGCGGCGCGTGATGCGGCCCCGGCGCTGCGCGCCCGGCGGGCGTTTCGCACCGGGTTCATCGTCAATCTGACCAACCCCAAGGTGATCCTGTTCGTGCTGGCCTTTGTGCCGCAGTTCGTCGTGCCACAGGCTGGATCGGTGCTGGGGCAGTTCCTGATCTTTGGCGCGGTGCTGGCGCTGGGTGGGTTCATCATCAATGGCGCGGTGGGATATTTCGCCGCCGGGCTGGGGCGGCGATTGGCTGGTGGGGGCCGGATGCTTAGCTATGTCAGCAGCGGCATATTCGTGGCCTTGGCCGCACGTCTGGCTGTGATGGAGCGCGCATGACCCGAGATTTTATTCCCGTACGCATCGCGGTGCTGACCGTTTCGGACAGCCGCAGCCTCGCCGACGATCGCTCTGGCGATGTGTTGGTGGCGCGGATTGCGGCGGCAGGGCATCATCTGGCCGCGCGCGACATCGTCACGGACGACCGTGGCGATATCGCAGCGCGCCTGCGGGGCTGGTGCGCGGACCCGCAGATTGACGTGGTGATCAGCACAGGCGGCACTGGCCTGACGGGCCGCGATGTCACCGTTGAGGCGCACCGCGATGTTTACGAAAAAGAAATCGACGCCTTTGGCACGGTGTTCACTATTGTCTCCATGCAAAAGATCGGCACCAGCGCGGTACAAAGCCGGGCAACCGGCGGCGTGGCACAGGGCACCTATCTGTTTGCGCTGCCCGGCTCGCCCGGCGCCTGCAAGGATGCCTGGGACGAGATACTGGTGAAACAACTGGATTACCGTCACAGCCCCTGCAATTTTGTCGAGATCATGCCCCGTCTGGACGAACATCTACGGCGCAAATGAGGGGCGAGGTCTGCGGCGTCCCCCCCCACCATGTGTCGCGCGCGCCGCCCCCCCCCCACCCCCCGGAGGTTTATCGTGCAAGATGAAGATACCAGCGACGGAAGTGGGATGGGCCTGCGTATCAGATATGTGACTTGGGTTTAGACCAGTTTGGGTTAAGTTATTCTGCGCGCTCTGGCCCGCGTTTTTGTGATCGGAACGATATGCGTTTTTTGCGGCAAAGCATGGTGGGACTGTTTCTGGCGGCGGCGGCCTTGGGGCTGCTGGTGGTCGCGGGGCAGATGATTGCAAGCGCCGTCCAGGTGCGTATGGCACAGGACAGCAAGGCACCGCCCGCGCGCGAGCGGGTGTTTGCAGTAAATGTGACGCTGGCCAAAGCGGAAGACATCGCCCCCGCGCTCGAGACCTTTGGCGAGGTCCAAAGCCGCAGGTTGCTGGAACTGCGCGCGGCACAGGCCGGGCGGGTGGTGGATCTGGCCGAAGGGTTTGAGGACGGCGGCGCAGTAAGCGCGGGGCAGGTGCTGGTGCAGCTTGATCCGGCAGAGGCGCAGGCGGCGGTGGACCGCGCACGCAATGATGTGGCCGATGCCGAAGCTGAGGGGCGCGATGCCGCGCGCGGGCTTGATCTTGCGCGTGATGAACTGGCTGCGGCGCAGGAACAGGCAGTGCTGCGCGAAACGGCGTTTGACCGTCAGCGCGGCCTGGCAGAGCGCGGCGTCGGGACGGCGGCGGCGACCGAAACCGCGGAACTGGCCGCCTCTGCCGCGCGGCAGGCCGTGTTGTCGCGCAGGCAGGCCGCGACACAGGCCGAGGCGCGGGTGGATCAGGCCAAAACCGGCCTTGCCCGCGCGCAGATTGCCCTGGCCGAGGCCGAGCGGCGGCTGGGGGACACGCGCCTGACCGCGCCCTTTGACGGGCGACTGTCGGCGACCAATGTGGTCGTGGGACGTCTGGTTTCGGCGAATGAGCGATTGGCAGAGCTGATCGACCCGGACGATCTGGAAGTGTCGTTTCGCATATCGACCGCGCAATATGTTCGACTGCTGGATGATGCGGGGCAGTTGATACCGACAGAGGTGACCGCGACACTGGATGTCTTGGGCGTCGATTTGCAGGCCAAGGGGCAGATCACCCGCGCCAGTGCGGCGGCGGGTGAAGGCGTCTCGGGCCGGTTGATCTTTGCCACACTGGACAGCAGTGCGGGGTTTCGACCCGGTGATTTTGTGACCGTCCGCGTGCAGGAGCCTGTGTTGCAAGGGGTTGTGCGCTTGCCGGCCTCGGCCCTTGATGCGGCGGGCGAGGTGCTGGTGCTGGCGGATGATCGGCTTGAGGTGGTGCAGGTGACGTTGCTGCGGCGACAGGGCGATGATGTGCTGGTGCGCGGTCCGATCCTGGGCCGCGAGGTGGTCGAGGCGCGCTCGCCCTTGCTGGGGGCAGGGATCGCAGTGACTGCGCTGCGCCCCGAGGGCGCCGAGCCTGCCGCGCCCGAGATGGTCACGCTCAGCGACGCGCGGCGCGCTGCGCTGGTGGCCTTTGTCCAAGGCAACAGCCGGATGCCGCAGGAAGCCAAGGCGCGTGTCTTGGCAGCCCTTGCAGAGCCTGAGGTGCCGGCCAGTGTGATTGCGCGGATCGAAAGCCGCATGGGGGGCTAGATGGCGCGCGGTATCCCTAAGTCTGCGGGCGGGCTGCTGTCGTATTTCACGCGCCACCCCACGGCGGCGAACCTTTTACTGGTGCTGTTGCTGGTGGCCGGTGCCGCCGCCGCGCCCAACATGCGGGCGCAGTTCTTTCCCGATGTGATCGTCGACAATGTGGCGGTCACAACCGTCTGGCAGGGCGCTGGCGCCGAAGATGTGGACCGTGCCATCGTGCAGGTGCTGGAGCCTGTGTTGCTGAGCATCGAAGGCGTCGAGGGGTCGACCGCGTCGTCGCGCGAAGGGCGTGGCACGATCACCTTGGATTTTGAGCCCGGTTGGGACATGGCACGTGCCGCCAACGACGTGCAGACGGCGGTCGATGCCGTCGACAGCCTCCCCGAAGAGGCCGAAGACCCCCAAGTGCGGCGCGGCGTATGGCGTGACCGCGTGACAGATGTGGTGATCACCGGCCCGGTGGGGGTGGTTCAACTGGGTGGGTTTGCCGATGAATTCGTAACCCGATTGTTCGCCGCAGGGGTCACGCGCACCAGCGTGCAGGGGGTGGCGGCGCCACAGACCCTGATCGAGGTACCGTCGTCGCAACTCATCGCCCATGACGTCAGCATGGCCGAAATTGCCGCCGCCATCGCGGCAGAGGTGGATGCCGACCCTGCGGGCGACGTCGGCGGTGGCACGGCGCGGGTCCGTACCGGCGTCGCCAAGCGCAGCGCCCAGCAGATCGCGGGGATTGTGCTGCGCAGCAACCCGGACGGGTCGACCCTGACCATTGGCGATGTGGCCACCGTGCGGGCCAAAGGGCTGGACCGCGAGGAAAGCTATTTCGTGGGTGAACACCCGGCGATGTCGGTGCGGATTGATCGGTCGGACGGGGGCGATGCCATCGCAATTCAGGCACGTGTCGAAGAGGTCGCGGCGGCGCTGAAGGCTAACCTGCCAGCCGAGGTCACCGTCGAGCTGATCCGCACCCGCGCCGAGGCGATCACCGGGCGGTTGACCCTGTTGATCGACAACGGCCTGACAGGGCTGGCGCTGGTGGTGACGCTGCTGTTTTTGTTCCTGAACGCGCGCACCGCCTTTTGGGTGGCCGCCGGCATTCCGGTGTCGATGGCGGCAGCGATTGCTCTGATGTATGTGGGCGGCATCACCATCAACATGATCTCGCTCTTTGGGCTGATCATCACGCTAGGGATCGTGGTGGATGATGCCATCGTCGTGGGAGAACACGCCGATCACCGGTTCCGCACCTACGGCGAAAGCGCGATGGAAGCGGCGGAAAACGCGGCGCGGCGCATGGCGATGCCGGTCTTTGCTGCGACACTGACAACGGTTATCGCGTTTTTCGGACTGGTTGCGGTGGGCGGGCGCTTTGGCGATCTGATCAAGGATATCCCATTTACCGTGATTGCAGTGCTGGCGGCATCGCTGGTGGAATGTTTTCTGATCCTGCCCAACCACATGGCCCACGCCATGCGCGCGGCGCGCGAGAAACACTGGTATGACCTGCCCAGCCGCGTGGTCAATCGCGGCTTTGTCTGGCTGCGCGAAAGGCTGTTCCGCCCCTTCATGGCCGGCGTGATTGCCGCGCGCTATGTTGTTCTGGCGGGGGCCATAGCGGTGCTGGCCAGTCAGGCAGCGTTGTTCATATCGGGCGACGTGCAGTGGCGGTTCTTTAACGCACCCGAGCGCGGCAGCGTGACCGGCAACTTCGCCATGGTCGAAGGCGCGACCCGCGCGGACACCTTGGCGATGATGCGTGAAATGCAACGCGCTGCCGAAGCCTTGGGTGCTGATTACGCCGAGCGCTATGGCGCCAATCCGCTGGATTACGTGATAGCGCAGATCGGGGGCACCGCCGGGCGGGGGTTGGATGGGGCCGAAGCGAAAGATGCCGATTTGCTGGGCGGCATTTCGATCGAACTGATCGACGCCGATCTGCGCCCCTATTCCAGCTTTGCCTTTGTCGCAGAGTTGCAAGAGCGCGTGGTGAACCATCCGCTGGCCGAGGTCGTCAGCTTTCGCAGCTGGCGCTCGGGCCCGGGTGGGGATGCGCTGGATGTGCAATTTTACGGGGCCGACACCGATGTGCTCAAGGCCGCGTCCGAAGATTTGCAGGCGGCCTTGCGGCAGTACCCTGAGGTCAGCGCGGTGCAGGACAATCTGGCCTATGACAAGGAAGAACTGATCCTTGATCTGACGGCGCAGGGGCAGGCATTGGGCTTTACCATCGACGCGCTGGGCCGGGTGCTGCGCGCGCGTCTGGGTGGGATCGAAGCGGCGAGCTATCCCGATGGGCCGCGGTCGGCTACCATTCGGGTGGAGCTGCCCGAGGGCGAACTGACAGCGGATTTTCTGGAGCGCACTTTGATGCGCACGCCGGGGGGGGATTACGTGCCGCTGGCCGATATCGTCAGTGTGACCCGGCGCACCGGTTTCAGCACGGTGCGGCGCGAAAATGGGATACGGCTGATCTCGGTCACAGGCGACATATCCGAAGACGACCCGGCGCGCGCAAGCGAGATCACCGCGACCCTGCAGGATGACATCTTGCCGACGATCGCCAGCGCGCGGCAGGTGGAATTCCGGCTCGATGGGTTAAGCGCGCAGGAGGATGAGTTTCTCACCGACGCGGCAACCGGGCTGATCCTGTGTCTGACAGGCATATTCCTGGTGCTGGCGTGGGTATTTGGGTCGTGGACGCGACCCTTGGTGGTGATGGCGATCATTCCTTTTGGTCTGGTTGGCACGATCTATGGCCATGCGCTGTGGGACGTGCCGCTCAGCATGTTTACAGTGGTGGGGCTGTTGGGGATGACGGGGATCATAATCAACGATTCCATCGTATTGGTCACCACAATCGACGAATACGCCGAGACACGTGGCGTGATCCCGTCGATCATTGACGGTGCGGCAGATCGGTTGCGCCCTGTGTTTCTGACCACGGCAACAACCGTCCTTGGCATGGCGCCGCTGCTTTATGAACAAAGCCAGCAGGCGCAGTTTCTGAAGCCGACGGTGATCACTCTGGTTTACGGCTTGGGCTTTGGCATGTTTCTGGTGCTGTTGGTCGTGCCGGCACTTGTGGCGATGCAGAATGACGTGGCGCGCCAGATGGCGGCGCTGCGCCGGGGCCTGCGCGCGCCGGTCGCCGCGCTGCGCTGGGGGCTGCTGCTGCTGGGGGCGTTGGTGCTGGGCTGGGGCGCGATGACGCTGGGCTGGCTGTGGTGGTTTGGTGCGCTGCACCCGGTACTGGCGGCGGCGTGGCCGGGGGCTGGGGTGTCAGCTGGCTTGGCATTGTTTCTGGCAGGGGCGGCGGGGCTGGCATTTCTGGGCTATACCGTGGGTGCAATCGGATTTGCGCTGACGCGCCGTGTGCCACGGGCGGGGTACAGGCCGTAGACATAGCGCTGCCGTCTGCCCGCTGTTTCGACCGTACGCAGGCCTCACCCGATCTTAACGCCCGCGCCTCATTCTTAGCCCCGTTGCAACAAGCCTACCTACGGACCAGAGGCGCAGACGATCGCGCCATATCTGAACGGTTCAGACATGCAGGGATAAAATCCTGTCTCATATATCCGATCTGGCGGCGCCGCCCTTTTTATCAGGCACACCCACGATCCATATGCATAGAACACATAGAACCTGTGCCGGGCCTTGCCCCCGCGCAGCCGTTCGGCGTTACTCCGGCGAACAGCCTGAAATATCAACGCTGTGATTGCTGCCAATCACCGTGATGCGCAGCGCCGAACGGTCCAGCGCAAAGGCACCCCCGCTATTGGCCATCAGCACCCCCGTTGCGGTCAGGGTCTGGCCGCTGCGCTTGCTCTGCATCTCGCTCATCCATAGATTTGGACTTCCCGGTTCAATCACCACCGTTTCCGCCCCACCACTGCTGGGCAGGGTCAAGCGTGCCTCAATGCCAAGCCCCTGCTCATTGGGTCGTATGCTGCAAGTGGCGCTTTTCACGCCCGCTTCAACGGCAGTAAAGGGCCGTGCGGCAAGGGCGGCGGCGATGGCGGGGGTTGGGGTGCTTACCTCCGTGTCCAGCGTCGCCTTCAGGCGCAGGGTCTGTGGCACGCAGATGTCGCTGCACACGCCCAGATCAATTGTTGTATCCAGCATAATCGGCTTGCCGTTGCGCTTTGGGGTTATGGTCAGCGGCAGGACAACCTGATGCGCATATCCGATGGAACGTGCGCCGCTCTGGTCAAACACCTTGGGCGCAGGCCAGGTGATGGCGACATCACGAAGGTTGTTTGACCGTTTCCAGTCAAAAGTCGGTGGGATACCTGCGTCACCCGGACTGCGCCAATAGGTCTTCCACCCCGGCGCCATCGTCAGCTTTACCGCCGCCACGTGCCGACCGTCTGCCATGCGCCAACCGGGCAGGATTTCAGCCGTCAGCGGCGTGCCAATACTGTTCTGCGCCAAGGCGGGCAGCGCGGCGAGACACAGGGCGAGACCCAAGGCGAGACACTGGGAGAGGGTGGTTGCGAGGCGTGTGATTATCATACACCGTTGATGGGCCATCGCAGCACCTGTGCCAAGTCACATTTGTATCATCACCGGTGAGGCCGCCTGCGCCGCGCCCTTGTCAGACCGGGCAGCAATGGGCATGTTCGGGGCGGATGATCATGCGAAAGGGCAAAAGCATGGGCGCGACTGCGATGGATCTGACAGGCAAGTTGCTGGTGGCGATGCCGGGCATGGGTGATCCGCGCTTTGCCCATTCGGTGATCTTTCTGACAGCCCATTCCGATCAGGGCGCGATGGGACTGATGGTCAACAAACCTGCCCCGGAACTGCGCCTGTCGGATGTGCTGGATCAGCTGACCGAGGGCACGGCTCCAAAGGCGCGGGGGCTGGGGGTACACTTTGGTGGGCCGGTCGAAACCGGGCGCGGGTTCGTGCTGCATTCCGATGAATACCGGTCGGCAATTGAAACATTGGCGATCGGCAATGGCTTTGCCCTGACCGCGACCCTGGATATTCTCGAGGATATAGCAGCAGGTCAGGGACCACAGCAGGCGATGCTGATGCTGGGTTATGCAGGTTGGGGGCCGGAGCAACTGGAAGACGAGATTGCCCAGAATGGCTGGCTGATTTGCCCCGCGACGCCGGAATTGGTTTTCGATGTAACGGATGGCAAGAAATGGGGCGCGGCGCTGAAATCCATTGGCATTGATCCACTGGGCCTCTCTGCCGTCGCCGGGCGCGCCTAGCGGGGGGCCGCCGCGCGGGTCAATCGGTCATTGATGGCGCGGCCCAGACCGTGATCGGGGATCGGTGCCACCGCGATGGGGCGCCCGGTCGCATCCAGCCTGTGCAGGTGATCAAACAGGTTCGCCGCCGCCTCGACCAGATCACCGGAGGCGGAAAGGTTAAGATCACAGTCCATATGGCCAAACCCCAACAACACCTCGCCCGGCTCGGCATTCTGCGCGTTCAACCGCACGGCCGCACCCGGCGCGTAATGTGACGCCAACTGCCCAGGTGCGATGATGTCGTGGCCGCTGACGGTCTTTAGGGGATGGCCAAGGGCCGCCTCGATCGCCTCTTGCGGCAATCCGCCCGCGCGCAGCAGGCTGGGGGCGTCGTCGGTCAGCCCGATGATGGTGCTTTCCAATCCAACGGTGCAAGGGCCATCATCCAGCACGGCCGCGATCCGGCCTGACAGCGCGGCCAGCACATGCGCCGCCGAGGTGGCGCTGATCTTGCCGGAGGGGTTGGCCGAAGGGGCGGCAATCGGCCCGTCGAACGCCCGCAAAAGTGCCTGTGCCGTGGGATGTGCGGGCAGGCGGATGGCGAGGCTGGGCAGCCCGGCGGTGACCAGCGACGACAGCCCGTGCCCGTCGCGCAGCGGCAGCACCAGCGTCAGCGCACCGGGCCAGAAGATATCTGCCAGGCGGTCTGCGGTATCGGACCACACCACATGGCGTTGCGCCGCCGCGATATCAGGCAGGTGCACGATAAGGGGGTTGAAACTGGGGCGGCCCTTGGCCTCATAGATTGCGGCCACCGCCTGACCGTTGCGCGCGTCAGCCCCAAGCCCGTAAACCGTCTCCGTCGGCAGCGCGACCAGCGCACCGGCCCGCAGCAGGTCGGCGGCGCGGGCGATGCCGGTGGGCGTGGGCAGCAGGGTCTGGGTGTCTTGGTTCATCTTGGGCCTCGTGACGCCGCGTTTGGGTTGCGCAGGGGGGTGGGGGCATTTCATGCTGGTCCCAATGCCCCACCGCCTTTATCAGGGCTGCGGCAGGCTTGCCAGATCAGCCAGTCCTTCAGGAGGATATCAAATGCCCTACCGCGCTGCCGTGGATGATTACAGTTTTCTGATCGAGGAGGTGCTGGATTTTGCCGCTCTGCGCAAAACCGAACGGTTTGGCGATGCTACAGATGATCTGACCCAAGCGATCCTGACAGAGGCCGCGCGGCTATGCGACGATGTACTGGCCCCCTTGCAACGCGGCGGTGATCTGCACCCTGCACGACTGGAAAACGGCGTCGTGCGCACCTCGCCGGGCTATGCCGAAGGGTTCAAGGCGATTGCTCAGGGTGGCTGGATCGGCATGTCGGCGGACCCGGAATATGGCGGCATGGGCCTGCCGATGACCCTGACCAGCGCGGTCAACGAAATGATGAGCGGCGCTTGCCTGTCGCTGCAATTGGCCCCGTTGATGAGCCAGGGCCAGATCGAAGCGCTGGAGCATCATGCCAGCGACGCGATCAAGGACCTGTACCTGCCCAAGCTGATCAGCGGCGAATGGACAGGCACCATGAACCTTACCGAACCGCAAGCCGGATCGGACGTCGGCGCGCTGTCATCCAAGGCCGAGGATAAGGGCGATGGCACCTACGCCGTCAGCGGACAAAAGATTTACATCTCTTGGGGCGATAATGATTTCGCGGGTAACATTTGCCATCTGGTTCTGGCCCGCCTGCCTGGTGCGCCGGCCGGGACCAAGGGGATCAGCCTGTTTCTGGTGCCCAAATTCCTGCCCGACGAAAACGGCGAACCTGGCCCGCGCAATGCGCTGAATGTCGTCAGTCTTGAGCATAAAATGGGCCTGCACGGCTCGCCCACCGCTGTTATGCAGTATGACGCTGCCACCGGCTGGCTGATCGGGCGCGAAGGCGGCGGCATGGCCGCGATGTTCACCATGATGAACAACGCACGGCTGGGCGTGGGCGAACAGGGGATCGGGGCGGCTGAGGGCGCGTATCAACTGGCGCTGAGCTTTGCGCTGGAGCGTAAACAGGGCCGCGCGCTGACTGAAGGCGGCACCGGCACCATCGTCGATCACGCTGATGTGCGCCGCATGTTGCTGAGCATGAAGGCTGATATCTTTGCGGCGCGGGCCATCGCGCTAAGCTGTGCCTATGCCAGCGATATGGCGCGGGCGGAGGCGGGCCAACATTGGCAAGCGCGCGCGGCGTTTCTGACTCCGATTACCAAGGCATTCGGCACCGATACCGGCATCGCGGTGGCGGAAATGGGCGTGCAGGTGCACGGCGGCATGGGCTTTATCGAAGAAACCGGCGCCGCACAGTTCAGCCGCGATGTGCGGGTGACGGCAATCTACGAAGGGACCAACGGCATTCAGGCGATGGATCTGGTGGGCCGCAAAATGATGGATGGCGGCGACGCGGCCAACCGCCTGCTGGACGAGATACAGGCCGACAGCGAGGCGGCGCGCGATACATTTCCCCGCATGACCGACGCGCTGTGGCAGGCCAGCGAGACCCTGCGCGAGGCAACCGACTGGATGGTCGCGCAGACTGAGATGAACAACCGATTTGCGGGTGCGGTGCCCTATTTACGTGCTTTTGCACGCGTCTTGGGTGGACATCTGCACCTCAAAGCGGCCATTGCAGAGAAGAACGCAGGCAATATCGGCGGCGTGCGCGAGAAAATGGCCCGGTTCTATATGCAGCGGTTGCTGCCGGAACATGCCGGTCTTTTGGTTCACGCGCAGGCGGGCGACGACGCGCTGTATGATGTGACCATTGCTGAATTGGGGGGCTGATGCCTGATACGATCCGCGTGAAAGCACCCGAGGGGCTGCGCTACCCTTGGGAGGAGGTGCCCGCACGGGGCGAAGCGATCGAAGTGGCCCCCGGCGTGTTGTGGCTGCGCCTGCCGTTGCCGATGAAACTGGACCATGTGAATGTCTATGCGCTGGACGAGGGCGATCATTGGACGGTGATCGACACCGGATTTGCCAGCAACAAAAGCCGCGAGATTTGGCGCGAGATCATGGCGGGGCCGCTGGGGGGCAAACCGGTGGGCCGTGTGGTGGTGACACATCATCACCCCGATCACATCGGACTGGCGGGCTGGTTTCAGACCGAATTTGGCGCTGAATTGGTCACGACACGTACCGCGTGGCTGACGGCACGGATGCTGACGCTGGATGTGCAGGACGTGCCGGTGGCAGAATCGCTGTCGTTCTACCGCAAGTCCGGCATGGACGCCGAAATTTACGACAAACGCGCGGCTGAGCGCCCGTTCAACTTTGCCGATATCGTCGCCCCCCTGCCGCTGGGCTATACCCGTATCAGGCAGGGTGATGTGATCACCATGGGGGGGCGCGTCTGGGATGTGCATATGGGCAATGGCCACGCCCCGGAACATGCAACATTCTGGAGCCGAGACGACAATCTGGTCATCGCGGGCGACCAGATATTGCCGTCGATCAGCCCCAATGTGGGCGTATATCCCACCGAACCCATGGCCGACCCGATCGCTGAATGGCTAGAGGCCTGCGAACGGCTGGCCCTGCTGGCGCGGGCGGATCATCTGGTGCTGGGCGGTCACAAGCTGCCCTTTACCGGGCTGCCCAAGCGTATGACGCAGCTGATCGAGAATCACCACGGCGCGCTGAAACGGCTGCTGTCCCATATCGACACGCCGAAATCCGCGTCCGAATGTTTTGCGCCCCTGTTTAAACGCGCGATAGGCGAGGCGGAATATGGCCTCGCGCTGGTTGAAGCCGTGGCGCATTTGAGCCACCTTTATCAAACCGGTCTTGCCACGCGCAGTTTGCGCGCCGCAGATGGGGCGTGGGTGTACCAGCGCAAGGATTGAGCCATGAGTGACGACATCAAGACCGCCGCCGAGGCCTATGAGGCCGATGCGCTGCCACGCCTGCACGAGGTCCACAGCGATCCTGAGCGGCGCAAGGCCGGCGCTCCGGTCGCGCTCAAGGGGGTGACAGACCGACCCGTGGGCCAGAAATCTCCGGCGCAATGGGCCTATGAACGCGTCGTGCTTTACCTCAAAAATTTCGAGGAACAGCTCGACAACAACCACGAGGTCGCAATCGGGTTTACCGGCGCCGATGCCGGCGTGCTGCGCATCGAGGGCATGGGATATTTCGATCCCGATGTGATCACCTTTTACGGGTCCGACCCGGCGGGCGGTCGGGCGCAGCTGGTGCAGCACGTCAGCCAGTTGAATGTAATGTTGCGCGCCCTGCCGAAAGAAGCGAAAAATGAGCCGCCAAATCGGATCGGCTTTCGTTTGGTCGAGGATCTGGAAAGCGGCCCGGCCGATGAGGTGTGACCGTGTGCCAAAAACCTGGTTCTATCCGGCGGGGTCGGAAGGTATTTTTGGTCGAAAAAAGCGCGCGGGGCGGGATAGTTTCGCCGGCCGCATTTTGCTGTCGTGACAGGGCGGCGCGAATAGGGTAATCAGCCCGCAGTTCAAAACGTTTCAGGGAGCTTAGGTATGGCCGAACACGAACATGGCAGCATGGACATTGATACGCAGGAAAAGACATTTGACGGCTTTATGTCCTTTGTCACCCGCAGCGTCGTCGTGATTCTGGCGATTCTCGTGCTGATGGCAATCTTTGCGCGTTAAGGCGCGATTGCACCCATTTTCCAAACCGGAGGCTACCTTTCTGTGTTACGTTTGCTAGGCGCTGCGGCGGCCATCGGCCTGCTGGTGGGGTGTTCTGTTGACCAAAGTCCCGACAGCCCCCCCGAAGTGGTGGCAGCAGCCGCGTACAGCGCGCCGGGACCAAAGACGCTGACATTGCTGACGGTGGTCAACAACCGCACCGGCAGTGGGGGCCATACCGCCTTGATGGTGAATGGATCGCAGCAGGTGGTTTTCGATCCTGCCGGATCTTTCCGTGATTCCCGCGTGGTGGAACGTGGTGATGTGCTGTACGGGATGTCGCCCAACTGGGTGCAATCCTATAAATCGGCCCATGCGCGCAGCACCTTTCACGTGGTCAGTCAGGAAATCACCGTGACACCGGCACAGGCCGAGCGGGCGTTGCAACTGGTAATGACCAACGGATCGGTGCCCGGCGCCTATTGTGCAAATGCCACCAGCGGTATCTTGAAAAGCGTGCCGGGGTTTGAGGGCATCAGCCAGACGTTCTATCCGGTGAAATTGCAGGAACAATTCGCAGCTTTCCCCGGTGTCACCACCACCAAATATTATGAGAACGACGCGGGCGAAGTGATCGACGCTCAGCGTGCCTCGCAACTGGCACAGTAAACTGGCCCTGCCGGGCGGTCAGCCCAGCAGGTACAACATGCCATAAAGCGTGGCCGCGCCCGACAGGATCGCGGCAAGCACGTTCTTGGTCAGCAGGCCCACAACGAGTGTCACGGCAGCGGCAGACAGCCGCGCCGGGTCGGGCTGGCCCCCGGTGGCCGCAGGCCAGATCGCCTGTGGGGCAACCAGCGCGGGCAGGATCGCCACGGCAGTATAGCGCAGATGGCGCAGCAGCCAGGGCGGCATGGCCCGGTTGCCGACCAGTCCCGTAAAGACAAAGCGCAAGAAGAAACTGCCAATCGCCAGCCCGACAATCACGATCCAGAGGGTTGTTTTATCAATCATTTCACACCTTGGGACGCCCTGCGCCGATCCGTCATGGCTTCGACCTGCGCGCCGGCGATCATGCCGGCAATGCCAGCAATGATCAGCCCGAGTGAATAGGGAACCTGCGTTGCCAGCAGGCTTACGATCACAGCAACAACGGCGGCTACCACATGTGCCAAAGTGCGGAACATCGGTGCGATCATCGCCAGAAAAGTAATCGGGATGGCGAAATCAAGGGCCCAGCTATCCGGCACGCGGGCCCCCACCATGGCCCCGACCAGGGTAAAGAAGTACCAGAACGGCACAATCGGCGTCACCGCTCCAAAGAAATAGGCAGTGCGCTGCGGCACCGTCATCTGCGGGTCACGTTCATACTGCGCCATCGCCACGACATAAGACTGGTCCACCGTCAGATAGGCCGCCAGGGCGCGTTGCCATAACGGCGCCGCGCCGATCCAAGGGGTCAGCGACGCGGAATACATCGCCATGCGCAGGTTCACCGCCAAGGCGGATGCCAGCACAATTGCGGTGGGGGCATTTTCCTGCATCAGTTGCAGCGCGGTGAACTGCGCCGCCCCGGCGATGACAGCGACCGAAAAGGTAAGCGCTTCGATCACGCTCAACCCCGCCTCGGTTGCCAACAGGCCAAAAAGCGAGGCAAAGGGTATGATCACCAGAATAAACGGTGCCCCGTCGGCAACGCCCTTGCGATATGCGGATTTCGTGGTGGTGATGGCCATGCGATGCCCTTAGATTATCTTGGCAAGACTTAGCGTTAACCACGGGGGGATACAATTGGCCCGCGACAGCAATCTGACCGACTATCTGATCGCACCTGATCCGGGTGCCGCGCGGTTGACGCGTGCAGTGCGCGGCGTTGATCACACCGGTGCCGTGGCCGACATCAGCGTGGTCGAAGAACGCCCGCTGACGATCTTTCTCAACCGTCAGGAAATCGTGACGGCCATGACGATCGGCGATTACCCGGCCTATCTGGCGCTGGGTTTCTTGCGCAACCAGGGCATGTTGCGGGACGATGAGGATATCACCGGCGTCGACTATGACGAAGAGCTGGAGACCGTGGTTGTACGTACGTCGCGTGCCACGGACTATGAAGACAAGATGCGCCGCAAGACCCGCACCAGCGGCTGCGCCGTGGGCACAGTTTTTGGCGACATGATGGAGGGGCTGGCTGGGGTCACCCTGCCTGCCACACCGGTGCGCACGTCCTGGCTTTATGCGCTGGCGGCAAAGATCAACCGCACCCCCAGCCTGTATCTTGAGGCGGGGGCGATCCACGGTACGGTGTTATGTCAGGGCGACAGGCCGCTGGTCTATATGGAGGACGTGGGGCGACACAATGCGGTCGACAAGATCGCGGGCTGGATGCTCTCCGAGCGCGTGGTGGCAGACGACAAGATCCTCTATACCACCGGGCGGCTGACCTCAGAAATGGTGATCAAGACGGCGATGATGGGCATCCCGGTGTTGGCGTCCCGTTCGGGCTTTACCGCTTGGGGCGTGGAAATTGCCCAGCAGGTCGGGCTGACCCTGATTGGCCGGATGCGCGGCCAGCGGTTTATCTGCCTCGCCGGAGAAGACCGCCTGATCCGCGATGCCGATCCAGATTCGGTGGCGGATGAGCCGCGCAAATCTGGGCGAAAGGGCAGTGAGAAAACCACATGAAACAACCACTTGGAGTGATCTTGGCCGGGGGGCAGGCCACCCGGATGGGTGGCGGTGACAAGGGGCTGTTGCCGCTGGGGCAGGGCACGCTGCTGTCCTCAGTGCTGGACCGGCTAGACCCGCAGGTGGCGCAGATCGCGCTGAACGCCAATGGTGATGCGACGCGGTTTGCCGCACTTGGCCTGCCGGTGCTCGCCGACAGTATAGCGGGATTTGCCGGGCCTCTGGCCGGGGTGCTGGCGGGTCTGGACTGGGCGGCAGAGCAAGGCGCCGATACGATTGTGACGGCGGCGGCGGACACGCCGTTTTTCCCCTGCGATCTGGTGCCGCGCCTCTTGCTCGCCGCCGATGGCATGGCACATCCTTTGGCGTTGGCCGCGACCCCTGATGCGCAGCGCGGCACAGCACGACACCCGACCTTCGGTCTCTGGCCCGTGGCCTTGCGCCACGACCTGCGCGCGGCGCTGTCAGGCGGGTTGCGCAAGGTGGTTATGTGGACAGATCGCCACGACGGCCGGTTGGCGATGTTCCCCGACGACGACGCATTCTTTAACGTCAACACACCCGAAGATCTGGCACGGGCCGAGGCGATGTTATGAAGATATTTGGCGTAACCGGGTGGAAAAACGCGGGCAAGACTGGCCTGATGGAACGGCTGGTGGCCGAGATAACGGCGCGGGGGTTTTCCGTCTCTACGGTGAAACACGCCCACCACAGCTTTGACGTTGATCACCCCGGCAAGGACAGCCACCGCCACCGCATCGCCGGCGCGCGCGAGGTGATGCTGGCCTCGCGCGCGCGCGTCGCGTTGATGCAGGAACTGCGCGATGCCGACGAGCCGCCGCTGGAGACACTTTTGGCGCGGCTGACCCCGGTCGATCTGGTGCTGGTCGAAGGCTATAAACGCGACCGCCATCCCAAGGTTGAGGCCCATCGTGCCGCTGCTGGTAACCCATTGATTGCGCCCGATGATCCCACGATCCTGGCCGTGGCCAGTGACGTGCCGCTGACGCTAGACCGCCCGGTGTTTGATCTGGACGATACCACGGCGGTGGCGGATTTTATCCTGCGCAAGGTTGGCCTGCAAAGGGGCGCGCCCGATGCGGTGCCGCCCCTGCGCAACGATTGTTTCGCGCTGCCACCCGGCGTTCACTGGACCCCGGTGGACGAGGCGCTGGCCCTGCTGCGGGACCGTCTGCATGTGGTCACCAAAGTCGAAACGGTTGCGGTCGCCCGGGCGCTTGGCCGGGTTTGCGCGGCTGATGTGCATGCCACACGCGCCAATCCACCGCTGCCAAACACGGCCGTCGATGGCTATGGCTTTGCCGGGGGGCGCGGGCCGGGGGCCCATGTGCTGCCGCTGGTCTCGGGCCGGGCTGCCGCAGGTGATGCCCCCGGCGCGGTGCCCGGCGGCCATGCGATACGCGTGCTGACCGGTGCGGCGCTGCCCCGTGGTGTCGACACGGTGATCCTGCAAGAGGACGTGACGGTGGTGGATGGCTCCCTGCGCTTTGACGGGGCGGTAAAACAGGGTGCCAATACGCGCAAGGCCGGCGAGGATGTGCGCGCAGACCAGATCGTGCTTGCCGCTGGCACGCGCATTGGACCTGCGGAAATCGCGTTGCTGGCCGCAAGCGGTGTCGCGGCGCTGGCACTGCGCAAGCCCTTGAAGGTGGGTGTTCTTTCCACCGGGGACGAGCTGGTCGAGATGGGCGATGACGCCCGTGACGGTCAGATTTTCGACGCCAACCGCCCGATGCTGCTGGGCCTGATCGCACAGTTCGGCCACCAGCCTGTCGATCTGGGGCGCGTCGCCGATGATCGCGCGGCCCTGCGCATACGGCTGGATCAGGCGGCACAAGACGTTGATGTGATTTTGACCAGCGGCGGCGCGTCTGCGGGTGACGAAGACCATGTGTCGGCCCTGCTGACCGAGGCAGGCGCGATGCAACTTTGGCGCATCGCGGTAAAGCCGGGGCGACCGCTGGCCTTGGGCCTTTGGGACGGCGTGCCGGTCTTTGGCCTGCCGGGCAATCCGGTGGCGGCGATGGTCTGCACCTTGATATTTGCGCGGCCCGCCCTGGGTCTGTTGGCTGGCCTCGGCTGGCAGCAGGCCCAAGGG
The DNA here is from genome assembly GCF_057178245.1 of Sulfitobacter sp. KMM 9851. Lineage (NCBI taxonomy): Bacteria > Pseudomonadati > Pseudomonadota > Alphaproteobacteria > Rhodobacterales > Roseobacteraceae > Sulfitobacter > Sulfitobacter sp. KMM 9851. Next base: position 3,003,906 of record NZ_CM169991.1, on the reverse strand, counting down.
TTCGACGTGCCTGCGGCCTTCGAGAAACGTAAAAAACCCGGCCGCCGCGAATACCTGCGCGCCCGCATCCGCGACGGGCAGGCCGAGGTCTTTGCCTCCGAAGGGTCTGGCCGTATCAGCGGGCTGGCCTGGGCCGAAGGGCTGGTGGAATTGGCCGAAGATGCCCGCGACATCCGCCCCGGTGACACGGTCCGGTTCTTGCCCTACGGCAGTTTTGGGGCCTGATCTGCCCGCGCCCGCCAGGCCGACAAGGGGCCGGTGCCAAAATCGGCATCCGCTGCGTCGGGCAACAGGTGCAGCATCTCGATCGAATGGCCATCGGGGTCTTTGAAATAGACCGACAGGGCAGGCATCCAGCCTAGGACCACCGGCTCGGTTACAGGTTCGCCGTTGAAACCCAGCGGCGTGATGCCGACTTTGGTCAGCGCCGCGCATGCCGTCAACACGGCCTCATGGCTGGCGCGAAAGGCGAAATGCAACGTCATGTTCAGTGGGGCGCTGCCGCCACCCCACAGGCCCAGCATCCCGGCTTCGGGCGCGCCGACCCAGAAAAACGCGATGTTGCGCGCCGGGATTTCGGTGGCAAGCGTCAGCCCTATGCGATCGCGGTAAAAGGCGACCGAAGTTGCCAGATCGCGCACTGGAAGGTGGGTTTCAAAGATGCCACTGATACCTGTGGCGATGGGCGAAAGGGGCATTGCGTGTCTCCGCATATCAGCTTTGACACTTATCCTGCGGGCTGAACCATGGGTGAGGTAAAGCCCCTTTTTCCATCCTGCTTTTTCCGGGTCAAAAATACCCTCAGGGGGTTTGGGGGACAGCGTCCCCCAGAGACCGCAAAGCGGGCTTAATCAAAGGTCCCGGCACAGCGCCCCAGCAGCATAAAGGCGCGCGCGGTGCGTGTGTCGGCCAGCGCCGAGATTTCTCCGTCCGAGGCCGCCTTTTCGAACTCGGCAAAGGTCCGGTCGAAACGGCGCAGGAAATGATGCGCGGCGTCGCGAAAAATCGGGTCCTGCCGCATCCGAGCATTGCTCAGCGCCAGGGACGACCGATCGCGTATCCCGCCCAGCGGCGCGATTGTGCGGCCCCTGGCCCCATTGGCAAACTGCCGCCAGACTTCGGGACGGGCGCGGTCGGGGCGCAGGTCGTCCATATAGATACCGTCCTGGCTCAGCAGGGTCAGCACATCCTGTGCAGCCTGGATCAACTGTGCCGCAGCACGGTCCTTGAGCGCGCGGCGCAGCGAGGCAAATCCGACTTCGTCCTCGGCTGTTTCGGGAAAGTTCAGGGCGCGGATGAAATCATCGGTCGACAGGGGCGGGGCCATGTCGCTCGCTTGGGTTCCAAGCGCCAGCACCGGCTGGTCCTCCGGCGGGGCAAGTGCTGGTTTGACGGGGTTGCGGGCACTTTCTTCGCGGCGGCTTTGAAAAGTGGCAAGCGCTGTCTCGGTCTTGCGCGCGGCAGCTGCGATTTCATCCAGCTTACGTGCCACACTCGAATCGCCCTGTAGGTTGTGGCCCTGCTGCTGCGCGATATAGGCGTGGCGGATTGCGTCGATGGCGGCCTGCAAACGCTGGCTTTCCTCGCGCATCACGCGGCTGGCCTTTGCGGCAGTGGCCGCAACCCAGATCATCGCGACGGGCATGAAGACCGCCAGCATGGTCATCAGGAACCGCAGGCCCCCGGTGCTGTCCTCGCCCTCGGGCGTGGCTGGCGCCAGCGCCAGAAAATAGACCGCGGACCCCAGCAGCCAGACCGCGCTCAGCGTGATGGCGATGATTTCGATCTCGGAAATGCCGTCGGCTTTGGGGCGGTCATAGATGCCCAGCGGCGTGGGCCGTGCGCTGCCGCCAGCCGACGTGCGTTTCCCGCCCGCATCAGGGCGTGGATCAGAGACAGATGCAACGGGTGTGTCGGCCATGTCAGCGGACCCCGTCACGCGTAGACGATTTTGACAACCTCATAGGATTTACTGCCCCCTGGTGTGCGCACTTCGACGGAATCACCTTCGTCCTTGCCAATCAGCGCGCGGGCGATGGGGGATTTGATGTTCAAAAGCCCCTGTTCGATATTCGCCTCGTATTCGCCAACGATTTGATAGGTCTTTTCTTCGTCGGTGTCCTCGTCGACCAAGGTCACCTTGGCACCAAATTTGATTGTGCCGGACATTTTTGACGGGTCAATCACATCGGCCAGCGAAATTACGCCTTCCAGCTCTTTGATCCGGCCTTCGATGAACGACTGCTTTTCCTTGGCAGAATGATACTCGGCATTCTCCGACAGGTCACCATGTTCGCGGGCCTCTGCGATGGCTTTGATGATGGCGGGGCGTTCCACGGATTTCAGATGCTTCAGCTCCACCTCCAATGCGGTGTGGCCGTTGCGGGTCATCGGGATCTTTTCCATGGCGGTATGCCTACGTAATGAGGGCCGCACCCGGTAGTGAGCCGGGGGGCGGCCGATTGCAAATTCAACTGGTCCGTTACCTGACCCAAACTGGCGCGCAATTGCAAGGGGGGATGGGCGGGAGATCGGCGGGGCAGTGGCGTCAATCGTAGGTGACGACCTCGAATTCGATGCCATCGCCATCGTTGAAATAGAACCGTCGACCCGGTTCGTAATCCGCGTGGTTGCCGGTTGTGAACCCCTGTGCCTTTACCGCCGCCTCGGTTTCTTCCAGATCATCGACGACCACCGCAATATGGTTCAACCCGCCTATGGTGTGGTAGCTGCTGGTCTGCGCCGCAGTGGGGCTGCCGGGGGAATAAAGCGCCACGTAATGCGTTTTTGTGCCCACATGTTTGGTATGCCCGCCCGCGATTGCGTCACCTTCCCAACGGATGTGCCAGCCAAAGACGTCGCGCATCCATAGGGCCGTCGCGGCCGGGTCAGAGACAGTGAAGTTTGCGTGCTCAAGCAATGCGGACATTGGATTTTCCTTTTTGAAACCATTGATCCACCTAGGTGTAATTGCTAAACCTAACTTTAGGTCAAGGTATTAGGCGAGATCAAATATGGCGGTAAACGAAGGGTTGTCGATTGGGGCCTTGGCGCAGCGGACCGGTCTCGCAGTCTCTGCGATCCGGTATTACGAACGGCAGGGGCTGATCAAACCCTGGCGCAATTCCGGCGGCCAGCGGCGGTTTCAACGCGCTGACCTGCGCAGGCTCAGCTTTGTCATGATTGCGCAGCAATTTGGTTTTACCTTACCCCAGATCAAGGCTGAACTGGATCTGCTGCCCGGCGGGCGCACGCCAACCAAATCCGATTGGGCGCGCATTTCCGAAGGCTTTCGTGCCGCCCTGGACGCGCGCATTTCCACGCTGGTCAAACTGCGCGACAATCTGGACGGCTGCATCGGCTGCGGCTGCCTGAGCCTTGAGGTCTGTGCTTTGTACAACCCCGTGGACCAAGCCGCGGAAAACGGGCCGGGGCCGCGCTATCTGATGGGCGATAGTCCGGTGTCGTGACGAAGGCGCGCGCAAAGTAATGTCGCAAACCGTCCCTGCTGCGCAATAAACGCAGGGTCGCGATTGCAATGCGCGCAGCAGTGGTTTAGCCCAATTCAAAGCAAATTACCGGTGAGGGAGCGCCACAATGGCCGAGATTGAACGCGAAGCAATGGAATATGACGTGGTAATCGTCGGGGCCGGTCCTGCGGGCCTGTCTGCCGCGATCCGGCTCAAGCAAATGGATGCCGACTGCAATGTCGTGGTATTGGAAAAAGGGTCTGAAGTTGGGGCGCATATCCTGTCGGGCGCGGTGCTGGACCCCTGCGGGCTGAATGCGCTGATCCCTGACTGGAAGGAAAAAGGCGCCCCGATCACTGTACCGGTAAAAGAAGACAACTTTTACATGTTGGGCGAAGCGGGCAAGCTGCGCATCCCCAATTTCCCGATGCCGCCGCTGATGAACAACCACGGCAATTACATCGTGTCGATGGGGAATGTCTGCCGCTGGATGGCCGAACAGGCCGAGGAAATGGGCGTCGAGGTATTCCCCGGCATGGCCTGTTCCGAACTGGTCTACGGCGACAACGGTGAAGTCAAAGGCGTGGTCGCGGGTGAGATGGGCCGTCAGGCCGATGGCACGCCGGGACCGAACTATGAACCGGGCATGGAATTGCACGGCAAATATGTCTTCCTCTCCGAAGGCGTGCGCGGCAGCCTGAGCAAGCAGGTAATCGCGAAATACGGGCTCGACGAGGGCAAGGAACCGCAGAAATACGGCCTTGGCATGAAGGAAATCTGGGAAATTGACCCCGCCAAGCACAAAGAAGGCACCGTGACCCACACCATGGGCTGGCCTTTGGGCGCCAATGCGGGCGGCGGGTCATTCATATATCACCTTGATAACAATCAGGTCTATGTCGGTTTCGTGGTGCATCTGGGCTACAAGAACCCGCATCTGTTCCCCTACATGGAATTTCAGCGGTTCAAACATCATCCGATGGTGGCCGACCTTCTTGAGGGCGGCAAACGCGTGGCCTATGGCGCGCGCGCGATCACCGAAGGTGGCTATCAATCAATGCCCAAGATGGTGGCACCGGGTGTGGCACTGCTGGGGTGCTCGGTCGGCATGGTCAACGTGCCGCGCATCAAGGGCAACCACAACGCCATGTTGTCGGGCAAGGCCGCAGCCGAAGCGGCCTATGCCGCGATCCAGGGCGGGCGCGGTGGCGATGAACTGACGGACTACGAGGCAGACGTGCGCGGCGGTCCGATTGCTGCCGACCTCAAAAAGGTCCGCAACGTCAAACCATTGTGGTCGAAATATGGGCTAACCGCGTCGCTCGCGCTGGGAGGGCTGGACATGTGGACGAACACCTTTGGCTTCTCGCTGATGGGGACGTTAAAACATGGCAAATCCGATGCCGAAGCCACCGAACCTGCCGACAAGCACAAAAAAATTGCGTATCCAAAACCCGACGGCAAGCTGAGCTTTGACCGGCTGACCAACGTGGCTTTCTCTTTTACCAACCACGAAGAAAGCCAGCCTGCTCACCTGAAGCTCAAGGACCCATCGGTGCCGGTGAATTTCAACCTGCCCACCTACGCAGGCCCATCGGCGCGCTATTGTCCCGCAGGCGTTTACGAATTTGTCGAGGAGGCAGGCAAGGAGCCGCGTTTCGTCATCAATTTCCAGAACTGCGTGCATTGCAAGACCTGCGACATCAAGGACCCGGCACAGAACATCGTCTGGACCACACCGCAGGGCGGCGACGGTCCGAACTATCCCAACATGTAAGAGTACCACTGAACCCCGTTCTGGCCTTCGCTTTTTCGGGTCTTAAATACCCTCGGGGTCCGGGGCAGCGCCCCGGCGGGCCGGATCGTGCATACGATCCGGCCCGCTTTGCCTTTGGAACATCAAATTTTCGGCAAAAACCCGTTACAAATTGGGCATGCAAGGGCGGCACCATTGCACCCGGCAACAGACCTGATAGCTTGAACAAAAGCGATATGAGGCGGTTTGCATGTTTCGGAATGTCCTGAGTTATACCAGTGCTGCGGTGCTGTGCCTGTCCCTTGCAGTGCCCGCCGGTGCGCAATCGGTGGCGGGGGCCTATCTGGCAGGGCGCCATGCCGCGGTGAACAGCGATTATTCCGAGGCCGCACGTTATTACACCGAAGCGCTGGCGCGTGATCCCGGCAATCTGGAGCTGCTCGAAAGCGCGGTGCTGTCGTATCTGTCGTTGGGCCGCGTTGATCAGGCCATGCCCCTGGCCGAGGCAATGTTGAAAAGCGGCACCAAAAGCCAGGTGGCCGAAATGACCGTCGTGGCCGGGTTGGCCAAGGACGGCGACTATAGCGCACTGCTGAGCCGTGAAGGCGATACATCGGGCATCGGGCCCTGGGTGGGCGGGCTGCTGCATGCCTGGGCGCAGATGGGCGCGGGGGATGTCACCGCCGCGATGGCTGAATTCGACGCGCTGAGCAAAGAAGCCGGAATGCAGGGCTTTGTGATGTATCACAAAGCCTTGGCCCTGGCGAGCGTAGGCGACTTTGAAGGGGCGGAGGCGATTTTCTCCAGCGACAAGGCGGGCTCTGCCGGGCAGACGAGGCGCGGCGTGATGGCCCATGCGGAAATCCTTGGTCAGTTGGACCGGAACGAAGACGCGCTCAAGGTGCTGCGCGACAGTTTCGCCAACGACACCGATCCCGAACTTGATCAGTTGATCGCAGGACTGGAAACAGGCGAGCCCAAGCCGTTTGGCCATGTCCCTGATGCGCAGGCCGGCATGGCCGAGGTGTTTTTTACCTTTGCTGCCGTGCTCAAGAGTGAAGCTGCAGGGGATTACTACGTGCTGCTTTATTCCCGCGTGGCGCGCTATCTGCGGCCCGACCATATCGACGCGCTGTTGCTGACGGCGAACCTGCTGGAGAATCTTGGGCAATACGATCTGGCGATTGCAGAATATAAGCACGTGCCCGCCAACAATCCGGCCTATCACGCCGCAGAACTGGGCCGCGCCGATGCGCTGCGGCGCTCGGGCAAGACCGAACAGGCGGTCGAAGTGTTGGAACAACTGGCGCGCAGCCACGGTGATCTGGCGGTGGTGCATTCCACGCTGGGCGATATCCTGCGCGGGCAGGACGATTTCAAAGGTGCGATCAATGCCTACGACCGCGCCCTGGAGCGCACAACAGAAACGACGCGCGTGCGCTGGGTCCTCTACTATTCCCGCGCCATCGCCCATGAACGCAGCGGCGACTGGGCGGCGTCCGAGGCCGATTTTCGGGCCGCGCTGGCGCTGAACCCTGAACAGCCACAGGTGCTGAACTATCTGGGATACTCGCTGGTCGAACAGCAGCGCAATCTGGACGAGGCGCTGGACATGATCGAACGCGCGGTCGCTGCCAGCCCCGACAGTGGCTATATCGTCGACAGCCTGGGCTGGGTGCTGTACCGCCTTGGCCGCTACGACGAGGCGGTGGACCATATGGAACGCGCGGTTGAACTGGTCGCGGTGGACCCGGTGGTCAATGATCACTTGGGCGACGTTTATTGGGCCGTTGGCCGCAAGCGTGAGGCAGAGTTCCAGTGGCGGCGGGCGCTGTCCTTTGTCGATAAGGACGATGCTGAATCCGAAGCCGATCCTGACCGGATGCGCCGCAAGTTGGAAGTGGGCCTAGATGCCGTTTTGGCCAAAGAAGGTGCCCCGGCGCTAAAGCTCACGGCGGAAAAATGACAGCAGAAGTTTCGGGCGACCCCGGCAAGGTCGGTCTGCCCGCAACCCAGACTGCCTGGGCCAAGGTCAATCTGACGCTCCATGTCACCGGGCAGCGGCCCGACGGGTATCACCTGCTTGATTCGCTGGTGGTGCGGCTGGGCATTGGTGACCGGTTGCAGGTTCACGCCGACCCTGTGCTGAAGCTTGCGGTCGATGGCCCGCGTGCGGCAGGCGTGCCAACGGACGCGCGCAATCTCGTGGTGCGTGCGGCGCAGTTGCTGGATGGCGGCACCGGGCGTGGGGCGCTTGTGCATCTGACCAAACATTTGCCCGCCGCCGCAGGCATTGGCGGCGGATCGGCGGACGCCGCCGCGACCCTGCTCGCCCTGGCCGAGCATTGGGGGCTGCCGCTGCCCGATGATACAACTGTCTTGGGGGCTGACGTGCCTGTCTGCCTGTCGCAGGGGCCGCAGAGGATGCAGGGGGTCGGCGAGCTTCTGTCGCCCCTGCCTGCGTTGCCCGCGTGTCATATAGTACTGGTCAACCCCGGCGTATCGCTGCCGACTCCACAGGTCTTTGCCGCGCTGGCGGACAAGGTTAATCCGCCGATGCCGGACGCCATCCCGACATTTGCCGATGCCGCCCGGCTGGCCGATTGGCTGGCAACGCAGCGCAATGATTTGCAGGACCCTGCGGTACAACTGATGCCTGTGATCGCGCAGGTTCTGGCAGGGTTGGAAGACGCCTTGCTGGCGCGCATGTCGGGATCAGGGGCGACGTGTTTCGGGCTGTACCCCGGTGTCGCGGCGGCGCAGGCAGCCGCCGCAAGGATCAGCGCCAAACATCCCGACTGGTGGGTGGCGGCGGCGCCCGTGCTTAGCTGATCCGGCTGACCACGTAGTCGGCCAGGTCAACCAACATATCCTTGAGATCATGATCGGGCAGTGGCGCCAATGCGGCTTTGGCGCGGTCAGCCCAAGAGCGGGCGTCCGATTGCGTGGCCGTCAGCGTGCCGTGTTTGTGCAGCAGCGTCAGCGCATGATCGAGATCGCCCTCATCTTGTTGACCTTTTTCGATGGTGCGGTTCCAGAACGCGCGCTCTTCGGCATCTGCGCGTGCCACCGCTTTGATCACCGGTAGCGTCAGTTTGCGTTCGCGGAAATCGTCGCCGATGTTCTTGCCGGTGGCGCTGGCCTGGCCCTGATAGTCGAGCAGGTCATCGACGATCTGGAATGCAATCCCCAAGGCATCACCGTAGTCAAACAGAGCTTTGACATGCGCCTGCGGGGCATCGGCAATCACGCCGCCCACCTCGGTCGCGGCGGAAAACAGGGCAGCGGTCTTGCCGCGCACGACCTGCAGATAGACCGCCTCGTCCGTCGCGAGGTTCTGGGCGGCAGTGAGCTGCAGCACTTCGCCCTCTGCGATGGTCGCCGCCGCATTCGACAGGATGCGCATCACGGGCATCGAACCGGGTTCGGTCATCAACTGGAAACTGCGGGCAAAGAGGTAATCGCCAACCAGCACGGATGATTTATTATCCCACAACAGGTTCGCCGTAGGCCGCCCCCGTCGCTGGGCGCTTTCGTCGACCACATCATCGTGCAGCAGGGTGGCGGTGTGGATGAATTCGACCGTTGCAGCCAGATGCACGTGATAGGGGCCCGCGTAGCCGCACATCCGCGCCGCAGCCAGCGTCAGCATCGGGCGCAGGCGTTTGCCGCCGGCCTCGACCAGATGCGCGGTAACCTCGGGGATGCGCGGCGCGTGTTTGGACGCCATGCGTGCGCGGATCAGATCGCTGACAGCGCTCATGTCCTCGGTCAGATAAGCCGCAAGGCGGTCATGAGGTTTTAGGGTCGCGTCCGTTTTCATCACTATTTCCCACCGCAGGCTCGACAAACTGTCTGATTTAGCCCTACATCCCTGATATGAAGGAACTTTTGCGCAGCACCGACGTCACCATCATCGCCTTTGCCACCGCCCTTCTTCGGGGGGAGGATATAGACTGCTTTGAAATGGACGTAAACATGAGCGTGCTCGAAGGCGGCATCGGAATTTTCCCACGCCGGGTGATGGTACGCGAAGACGACCACGACGCTGCCCTGCGGGTTCTGCGTGACAATGATATTCCCACCGGGCTGTGAGCGACGCAGGCGCGCCTGAGCTGACCCATGACGCATTTCTGGGCGGGCTGCTGCATCTGTGGCAACCGCGCCGGGGGTACCGCGCGGGCGTTGATCCGGTGTTGCTGGCGGCCAGCGTGCAGGCAGAGGCGGGGCAAACCGTGCTGGAGCTGGGCTGCGGTGTGGGGGCGGCGATCCTGTGTCTGGGCGCGCGGGTGCCGGGGCTGGATCTGACCGGGGTTGAAATGATGCCAACCTATGCCGCGCTGGCCCGGCGCAATGGCGGCGACAGTCTGAAGGTGGTTGAGGCCGATATCACCGCAATGCCGCTGGACCTGCGGCAGCAACAATTCGACCATGTGCTTGCCAATCCTCCCTATTTTGATCGCGGCGCGTCGATCCGGTCGACGGATGATGCGCGTGAGGCGGCCCTGGGCGAAGCGACACCGCTGGGCGACTGGGTGCGTATTGCGGCAAAGCGGCTGAAACCCAAGGGGCAAGCGTATTTCATCCACCGCGCCGAGCGGTTGCCGGAACTGCTGCAAGCGTTGCCGCATGACCTGGGATCGGTCGAGGTGCTGCCCATCGCGCCGCGCGCGGGACGATTGCCGGAACTGATTCTCTTGCGGGCGCGCAAGAACGGGCGCGGCGCATTCAGGTTGCATCTGCCGCTGGTGATGCATGGGGGTGCGCACCACGGTGCGCAAGGGGACAGCTATGTGCCGCAGGTTGTTGCGGTTTTGCGTGGCGGCGCGCCGCTTATTTTCCCGGCGGGTTAAGCATTTTTTTACCGGATTTGGATTTATGCTGCGGTGCTGCGTGACTTGTTACGCGGCTTGTGGTCCACTCAAAATACGAACTTTCACCATGGAGGATTATATGGCTTTGACTGCACATCTGGACACACTGAAGCGCAAACATCAGGCGATGAGCGACGCGGTAGAACATGCCCAGCGGGCACCCGGCGTGGATGATCTAGAAGTGGCTTCCATGAAGAAGCAGAAACTGCGGCTGAAAGAGGAAATCAATCGACTGTCGAGCTGATTTCCGAGATATTATACGATAGTGCTTTGGGGGGGCAGCCTCCCCCAAAGTCCCAGTGGTTTATTTTGGGGGCCAGCCCCCTCCCAAGCCCAAGCGAGTGAATTTGGGGGGCCAGCCCCCCAAGCCCCCCCCCGGGGGTATTTAAGGTCCAAAAAAGAAGCGACGTGTGGCGCAGGGTGCGGTGTGGCGCTGCGTGTCAGCGTGGTTTGGAGAAGCTGGCGCGCGCGGCAATGTACGCCCCGCCGGTGATCAAAAGCGTGGCCCAGAGCAGTGTCATGCTGGGGGCGGTTACGCCGCTGGAAACAAGCACAAGGGTAGATAGCAGAGGGGCCGCATAGGAGGCGGTGCCGAGCAGTTGGATATCGCCCTGCTTCACGCCAATGTCCCAAACAAAAAAGGCGAGGCCCACAGGGCCGAGACCAAGGCCGAAGATGGCGGCCCATCCCAGGGCGGTGTCCGGCAGGTGGGTATTCTCGAACATCAGGTGCAGGGGGAACGACAGCGCGGCACTGGCGAGGCAGAACACCGCCACGCTGGCGGTTGGCGCCGTGCCGATGCGGCGTGACAGTACCGAATAGCTGGCCCATGTCAGCGCGCAGAGCAATGCCAGGCCGTAACCGGGCAGATAGGCCGTGCTGAACCCGCCCGCGCCGCCCGTGATGATCAGCGCCGCACCGACAAATCCGATCAGCGCGCCAATAATATGCCCACGGCGCAGCACTTCGCCCGGCAGAAGGCCGGAAAATATTACGATCAGCAGCGGCCAGAGGTAGGCGACCAACCCGGCTTCGGCGGCGGGGGCAAGCCGCAGCGCCGAGAAGTAAAGCGCGTGGTAACCAAATAGGCCGAGAGTGCCAAAGACATAGACCCGCAGCGGCACGGTGCGCAGCCGGTGCAGCGTGCCGCTGGCCGCAGCCCAGATCAGGCCTAACGTACCGCCAATGGCAAAGCACAGCGTGTTGAGCAGCAAGGGCGGTGTGGGTGCCGAGCCGACAGTGAAAAGCGCGAGCAGCGCCCAGAGCAGGACGGCAATAAAGCCGGTAGCGGTAGCCGTCTGGCGGGTCATTATGTGGCCTCAAGCATGGTTATCTGCGCGGCTATGGGGGCGGTTTTGGCGATTTCGGATAGTATCCAGGCCCTGAACGCAGCGATCTGAGGGCGGTCTTCCATCCCTTCCGGGCAGATGAAACGAAACCGCGCCCCGGTCGGGAGGGCAAGGGGGAAAGGCGCGACCAAGCGGCCATCTGCGAGATCCTTGATGATCAGAGCGCGGCGGCCCAGCACGACGCCGACACCCGTTTGTGCCGCATCAATGGCGTGATCCGCCTGGCTGAACTTGGGGCCAAAGCGGGTCGGTTCGGGCAGTTTCATCGCGCGAAACCATGCCGGCCAGTCAACGGGTGGGTCAAGAAAAGCGATGGATTCGTCACTGATCAGTACTGCATCTTGCAGACTTTGGGGCGTTGGATACCGGCGGGCAAGTTCGGGTGTCATGACCGGGACAACCCATTCATCGGCCAGTGGCAGACTGTAAAGCCCCGGGTCGGGCCCAACGCCAAAACGGATGGCGACATCAATGTTGTCGCGGGCAAAATCCATCATCTTGAGGGCCGCAGAAAACCTCAGCTCGATCTCGGGGTGGGCTTGGGCAAATTCGTACAGTCGGGGTGCCAGCCATTTTGCGGTAAAGGCGGGGCCGGCGGTGACCGTAAGCGTGGTATTGTCCTGCAATCGCTGCGCCGCGCGCCATGCGGTTGCGAGGGTTTGGAATGCGTCAGCGGCGCCAGGGGCCAGCGCCTGACCCGCATCTGTCAGGGTAACGGCGCGATTGAGGCGGTGAAACAGCGGCGCGCCCAAGTGGTCCTCAAGCGATTTAATCTGAAAGCTCAGCGCGGCAGGGGTGACGTTCAGCTCGTCCGCCGCTTTGGCAAAAGACATGTGTCGCGCGGCGGCGTCAAAGGCGCGCAAGGCGGTAAGAGGGGGAAGTCGTGTGACCATATCAGTTAAGTACAGCTTAACTGATAAGTTGAAAAGTCTCGTTTGTAGCTTTTTCGTAGGGGGATCATATTGGGTTCAGTTCAGTAACACTGATGTAGATAGGAATGATCCCATGTTCGAGGCCACAACAAATCCCGCTGTCCGTAACGCGATGCAAAAGGCCCATGCCGCGCGGGGCGCCGCGATGGCGGCACTTTGGGGCTGGCTGCGGCACCCGACTTTCCGCTGAGCCGGTACCAGCTCTTACGGAATGAAAAAGGCCGGTTCGAGTGAACCGGCCTTTTGCTTTTTTGATCTGACGTCATCGGTTAGACGAAAAACTGTGCACCGTTGGCCGAGATGGTCGAGCCGTTGATGAAACCTGCGTCATCGGACACCAGGAATGTCACCGCGCGGGCAATTTCGCTGGGTTCGCCCAGACGGCCTGCGGGGATTTGCGCGATGATGCTTTCGCGGACCTTTTCCGGCACAGCCATGACCATATCGGTGCCGATGTAGCCGGGGCAGATGGCGTTGGCTGTGATGCCTGCGCGCGCGCCTTCTTGGGCCAAGGATTTCACGATCCCCAAATCGCCGGCTTTGGTCGCGGCGTAGTTTACCTGCGCAAACTGGCCTTTCTGGCCATTGATCGACGAGATCACGACGATGCGTCCAAACTTGCGTTCGCGCATACCGGGCCAGATCGGGTGGATGGTGTTAAAGACGCCAGTGAGGTTGGTGCCGATTACTTCGTTCCACTGATCCGGGGTCATCTTGTGAAAAGGCGCGTCGCGGGTGATGCCCGCGTTTGCGACGACCACTTCGATCGGGCCGAGGTCGGCTTCGACCTGTGCTATGCCCGCTTTGGAGCTGTCATAATCGGCCACGTTCCATTTGTAGGTTTTGATGCCGGTTTCGGCGGTGAATTTCGCAGCGGCTTCGTAATTGCCAGCATAGGTCGCGGCAACGGTATAGCCCTTGTCCTTCAACGCGGTCGAAATGGCGGCGCCGATGCCACGGCTGCCTCCGGTGACCAAAGCGATACGTGACATAATGCTCCTCCCTCAAGGTAACGTTATTGCAAATGCATGTATTGGCGCGCAACAAAATTGCGCGCCAAATTTAGTTTTAGGGGCGCTCAAGGCACATGGCAACACCCATACCGCCGCCAATGCACAAAGTTGCGAGACCCTTTTTGGCACCGCGACGCTGCATTTCGAACAGCAGCGTGTTGAGGATACGGGCACCAGATGCGCCGATGGGGTGACCGATGGCAATGGCACCGCCATTGACGTTCACGATCGACGGGTCCCACCCCATGTCCTTGTTGACGGCGCAGGCCTGTGCGGCAAAGGCTTCGTTGGCTTCGACCAGGTCTAGATCTTCCGGCTTCCAGCCCGCTTTCTCCAGCGCCTTGCGCGAGGCATAGATCGGGCCCACACCCATGATCGACGGGTCCAGCCCGGCGGTGGCATAGGATGCGATGCGCGCCAGCGGCTCGATGCCGCGCTTTTCGGCCTCGTCGGCGGACATCAGCAGGGCACCGGCGGCACCGTCATTAAGGCCCGATGCGTTGGCGGCAGTGACCGAACCGTCCTTGGTAAAGGCGGGGCGCAGTTTCTGCATCAGTTCGATGGTGGCGCCGTGGCGGATATACTCGTCCTGATCCACGGTAATGTCGCCTTTGCGGTTCTTGACCGTATAGGCCACGATTTCATCGGCAAACTTGCCCGCCTTTTGCGCGGCTTCAGCCTTGTTCTGCGAGGCGAGGGCAAATTCGTCCTGCTGTTCGCGGGTGATCTGCCATTTGTTGGCGACGTTTTCGGCGGTCTGGCCCATGTGGTAGCCGTTGAACGCATCCCACAAGCCATCGCGGATCATTGTGTCGATGAATTGCAGATCGCCCATTTTCTGACCCGCGCGCAGGTTTTGCGCATGGGGGGACATGGTCATGTTTTCCTGGCCACCGGCGGCAACAATGGCGGCATCGCCCAGTTGAATATGCTGTGCGGCCAGTGCCACGGCGCGCAGGCCGGAGCCACAGACCTGGTTGATCGACCAAGCCGCAGATTCCTGTGGCAGGCCTGCGTTGATGTGGGCCTGACGGGCAGGGTTCTGACCCTGGGCGGCGGTCAGCACCTGACCCAGAATGGTTTCGGACACTTCGGAGGCGTCGATACCGGCGCGCGCTACGATTTCCTTAAGCACGGTGGCGCCCAGATCATGGGCAGGCGTGTTGGCAAATGCGCCCCCGAAGCTGCCAACGGCAGTACGGGCGGCGGATGCGATGACGACATTGGTCATTAATTGTAATTCCTCTACCTAAATGGCGGGAATTGACCGGCACGCATAAAGTTGGGTATCCGGCGACTCCCACCCATTACGATAGTGATAACGGATGCGCTGCACCGCGGCAACTGAACAGGCGCGTGTCAGCCAGTGGCACTTTGCTTGGCGATATGCATCCACGCGGGGCGCGTGGTCGGGGCATCGAAGTAATAGCCTTGCAGGCAATCGACGCCCATCTGGGTCAGTAGCGCGGCGTCTTCGGCGTTTTCGACACATTCGGCAACCGTCAGCATGTCGAAATGCGAAGCAATGGAGATCAGCGCCGCAGTCAGGGCGCGGTTGTCGGGGTTGTGTGCAATGCCTTTGATGAACTGGCCATCGATTTTGAGGATGTCAAAATAGAAATCTTTGAAATATCGGATGGCAGTATGGCCTGCGCCGAAATCATCCATGGCAAAGCAAATACCATGCGGTTGCAGCTGGTCCATGAAATCGGCCACCAATTCCGGCACTAGCATCGCAGAGGCTTCGGTAATTTCGAGGATCAGCCTTTCACCGATGGTGCTGTCACGGTCCAGCCAGCGGCGCAGCATCTGGCCCCAACCCTTGTATCCGATGGACCGGGCGGACATGTTGATCGACAGGCGCAGACCGGGGTTGTCGTGCAATGCGCTAAGGCCCATGCGCAGGGCCAGAACGTCAATTTCGCGCCCGGTTGGCGTGTCTTCGATGACATGCATGAAGTCGCGGGCGGGAATCACGCGGCCTGTTTCATCAAGCACCCGGATCAACCCCTCGTAAAAGGCGATCTTGGTCTGGTCGCTGGCGCGCATCACCGGCTGGAACGCCAGCAGCGTCTGTTTGTGGGTGATCGCGTCGCGAACCATGTCGAGCGTATTGGCATCACGGCGGGTCACTGCATGGTTCAGCGGGTTGTCTGACCCCGGCGGGACGTCTGCAAATCTGCGCTTGAAGCGGTTGACCACGGCTTTACTCTTTTGATTGTCTCCGGGATTGTATGGTCGATGAGGTGATAACGTCGGCTTAACCCGCTGCATTTTTGCCAAAGAGGTTAATCAGAAGAGGGGCCAGAATGCAGCGCTGTGGGTGGGCAGGAGACGAGCCGATATACCAGCAGTACCACGACACCGAGTGGGGTGTGCCGGAGTATGACAGCAGGGCGCTGTGGGAAAAACTGATCCTGGATGGGTTTCAGGCGGGGTTGAGCTGGATCACGATCCTTAAAAAACGCGACAACTTTCGCGCCGCATTTGCGGGTTTCGATCCGCATGTGATCGCGGGCTGGGACGAGGCGGGTGTGGCACGGCTGTTGGGCGATGCAGGCATCATCCGGCATCGGGGCAAGATTGAAGCGGCGATCACCAATGCGCGCGCCTGGCAGGAGGTCGAGGCGAAAGGTGGCTTTGATGCGTTCATGTGGCGGTATGTAGATGGGATGCCGTTGCAAAACCGCTTTGCGACCCAGTCCGATGTCCCGCCCAAGACCCCACTGTCCGAGCAGGTATCGAAAGATTTGAAAAGGGCGGGGTTCAAGTTTTGCGGCCCGACGATTGTCTACGCCTGGATGGAGGCTTGCGGGCTGGTAAATGATCATATCGTAAGCTGCCATCGGCACGATGTTTGCGCGGGAACGACGCGGTAAAGTGCGATTGGGGATGAGGCCCGTCGGCTGCCCGTCCGGCGCAGAGGTGATTTGGTTAGGCTGGGTAGGACTGTGACAGGACACACCATAGCCAAGAGATAAAGTGGGACGGATCGGGGTTTGGATCGTGACCCCACGGGCGGGCGACAACCCGTTCTTCACTTCCCCCGTTGACTCCCCCCATCACACCCGTATAAGCGCCCCTTCATTGGTGTTGGTGGCCCCTGCGAGGGGATGCCTGTCGGGCGCAAGCCAGAGGACAACGCCCTTTACCGCCCGAGAGGGCCTTATAAAGGAGAACAGCCGTGACCAAACGCACGTCTGCCAAGCATAAACTAGACCGCCGCATGGGCGAAAACATCTGGGGCCGTCCTAAATCCCCAGTGAACCGCCGCGAATACGGCCCCGGCCAGCACGGCCAGCGCCGCAAGGGCAAAATCTCTGATTTCGGTATTCAGCTGCGCGCCAAGCAGAAGCTCAAGGGCTACTACGGCGACCTGACCGAAAAGCAATTCCGCCGCATCTATGGCGAAGCTGAGCGTGTAAAAGGCGATACCGGTGAAAACCTGATTGGCCTGCTGGAACGTCGTCTGGACGCCGTTGTGTACCGCGCCAAGTTCGTGGCCACAGTCTTTGCTGCGCGCCAGTTCGTGAACCACGGCCACGTCCGTGTGAACGGCAAAAAGGTCAACATCCCCTCTTACCGTGTAAAAGAGGGTGACGTGATCGAAGTACGTGATCGTTCCAAGCAGATGGCGGCCCTTCTGGAAGCGACCCAACTGGCCGAACGTGACGTGCCTGATTATCTTGAGGTCGATCACTCCAAAATGACAGCGACATTCGTGCGCACCCCACACCTGGGTGATGTGCCTTATCCGGTTGTAATGGAACCAAACCTGGTCGTGGAATTCTACGCCAAGAACTAAGGTTCTTAGGGTTTCAGGAAATTGGAAAAGGCCTCGTCAGATTGACGGGGCCTTTTTTGCATGTGGGACGGGCGCAGGACAGGACGGATAGGGCGGTGGGCGATGCCGGTTGCGATTCAGGCCGATTTGTAACCTGCCAGCGGGTTGACCGCGTGGCGGTTGTGACAAGTTGGCAGTGGCGCAGCGCCGGCGGCCCCGCTAGAAGGTCATTCACGACACCAAGGAAGAGCGCACAATGACAGCGATCACACCGCAACCGGGCATTATGGACATCGACCTGTATCAGGGCGGTGCCGCACATGTGGCCGGGCTTGAGAATGTGGTAAAGCTCAGTTCGAACGAAAATCCGCTGGGGCCTAGCCCGGCGGCCGTTGAGGCCTACCGCCGCGCGGCGTTTGACCTGCACCGGTATCCATCCTCTGATCACGGCCCTCTGCGCGCCGCGATTGCCGACGTACATGGGTTGGACGCGGATCGTATCATCTGCGGTGCCGGCTCGGACGAGGTGATTGCCTTTCTCTGTCAGGCCTATGCCGGACCGGGGACTGAGGTGATTCACACCGAACACGGATTTGCGATGTACCGCATTTCAGCGCTGGCCGCTGGGGCCACCCCGGTTGAAGTGGCCGAACGCGAGCGCGTGACCGACGTTGACGCGATCCTTGCAGCCTGCACTGATGCCACGCGTCTGGTGTTTATCGCCAACCCCAACAACCCCACCGGCACGATGATCGGCCTGGCCGAGATCGCGCGACTGGCCGACAAACTGCCCAAGCAGGCCTTGTTGGTGCTGGACGGGGCGTACGCCGAATTCGTCGATGGCTATGACGGTGGCGCCGCGCTGGTCGACAGCCGCGAGAACGTCGTGATGACACGTACCTTTTCCAAGCTTTACGGCCTGGGCGGGCTGCGGGTCGGCTGGGGTTATGGCCCGGCACAGGTGATTGACGTACTCAACCGGGTGCGCGGACCTTTCAACCTGTCACAGGCGGGACTGAACGCCGCCGAAGCTGCCATCCGTGACCGCGCCTATGCCGAACACTGCCGCGCGGAAAATGCCCGCTGGCGGGTCTGGCTGTCGGATGCGCTGGCCGAGATCGGCGTGCCTTCGGATGTGTCCTGCGCCAATTTCGTGCTGGCGCGTTTTGCCAATCAGGCCGAGGCCGAGGCCTGTGACGACTATCTGAAAACCCAAGGGCTGATCGTACGCCGGGTGGCGGGCTATAACCTGCCGCAGTGCCTGCGCATCACAGTCGGGGATGAAAGTGCCTGCCGCCGCGTAGTACATGCCATTCGCCAGTTTAAAGGGGGCGCAAATGGCTCAGGTATATGATCGCGTCGCCCTGATTGGGCTCGGGCTTATCGCGTCGTCGATGTTCTGGGCGATCAAACGCAAAGGGTTGGCGGGCGAGGTCACAGGCTATGCGCGCAGCGCGGAAACCCGCGAGACGGCGCGCGAGATTGGCCTGTGCGACCGGGTGTGCGACACGATCGCCGATGCTGTCTCGGGTGCGGATCTGGTGGTGCTTTGCGTGCCGGTGGGCGTCATGGGCGCTGTCGCCGCAGAAATCGCGCCCCACCTAGCCCCCGGCGCCACAGTCACCGATGTGGGGTCGGTCAAGGGTGACGTGATCACCCAAGTGGGCCCGCATATACCCCAAGGCGTACATTTCATCCCCGGTCACCCCTTGGCGGGCACCGAACATTCCGGGCCGCGCAGTGGCTTTGCCGAATTGTTCGACAGCCGCTGGACTTTGCTTGTCCCGGTCGAGGGGTCTGATCCGGCGGCGGTAGCGCGGCTGCGCAGTCTTTGGGAAGGGATGGGCGCCAATGTCGAGGAAATGGACGCCGACCACCACGATCTTGTTCTGGCAGTGACCAGTCACGCGCCGCATTTGATTGCCTATACGATGGTTGGCGTCGCTGACGATCTGCGGCGGGTGACCGACAGTGAAGTCATCAAATACTCAGCCGCGGGTTTCCGCGATTTTACCCGCATCGCGGCGAGCGACCCAACAATGTGGCGCGACGTGTTCCTGACGAACAAAGACGCCACGCTGGAAATTCTGGGCCGCTTTACCGAAGAGTTGTTTGCGCTGCAGCGGGCCATTCGGCAGGGCGACGGTGAACATCTGCATGCCTATTTCACCCATACCCGTGCAATCCGCCGGGGTATCATCGAAGCCGGGCAAGATACTGACGCGCCGGATTTTGGCCGTGGGGGACGCAAGTCGTGAGGGTCTGGGCCACAGCAAGTCTTGTGGTCCTGGGTCAAATGGCCATCGCCGCCGGGCCTGACGCCTCGAAACGCCCGGTGCCGCGTGGTGGCGATGCGGTTCAGCCGGTGACACTCGCACCGTCGGGTGCGATCCAGCCGACGCCGCGTGACGCGCCTGCCCAGAAAGCGGCATCCGGCAACGGTCTGCGGTTTTCGCTGCGCCCCTTTAAACGCAGTCCCAAGGTGGAAAAAACTGCCCGCGCGCAGCGCCAGCTTTTGACCAAGGGGGCAGTCTGCGGCGACCTTTCGATCCAGGGCGAAGTGATTGGCCGCGTTCAGGCCAAGCTAAAGGGCTGCGGCGTCGACAATGCGGTGCGCATCCGGTCAGTTTCGGGTGTGAGCCTCAGTCAGACCGCGGTGATGGATTGCACAACTGCCAAGGCCCTGAACACCTGGGTGCGCAAATCGGCGGGCCCGGCCCTCGCGCGCAAGGGGGGTGGCCTGAAAAGTCTGCGCGTGGCTGCGCATTACGCCTGCCGCCCACGCAACAACAAGAAGGGCGCGAAAATCTCTGAACATGGCCGTGGCCGCGCGATCGATATTTCTGCCTTTCGCCTTGCCGATGGCAGCGAAGTGACCGTGCTTGACGGCTGGGGCGCGCGCAAAACCAGCAAAGCCCTGCGACAGATGCACCGTGGCGCCTGCGGCCCCTTTGGCACCGTACTCGGTCCCGAAGCAAACAGGTATCACCGCGATCACTTCCACTTTGACACCGCCCGATATCGCAGTGGCAGCTACTGCCAGTAACGCCGCTTCAGCTTTTTTGGACAGGAAATACCCTCGGGGGTCTGGGGGCTGGCCCCCGGCTTTAGCGCGGTATCAGGCGCGGCGCGGCACCTAGTGGAATACCAGCAAGCGTCATCATCCCGCCGTCAAATACCAGATCCAGATCAAGTTTATCAGGGTCGTCGCCCCGGTTGGCCAGTGCCCGCAGCACGGGCTCGACCGTTCTTTCTGCAGGTCCGACCAGCACGCCAAGCCGCTTTGCCATTTCCAGCAGGATCGGCCAATTGGTGGCTTTCAGCGTGACGTGACCCTGCACCACACCTGCCGCGTCGACACGCAGCGCCCCGGTGGCCGTCAACGCAACCTTGCCCCAAGCCATCTTGATGCCCGACAGGTTGATCTCTCGGGGCAGGGGCGTGATGCCTGATGCCGCGTGGCGGTCGATGGGGCGGTCCAGCAGGATGTCGATGTCTGCCGAGACCTGTGAAAGAGCGGGCGGCCATTCACCGTCAAGGGCAAGCGCCTTGCGCAGTTCCGCGCCGGGGATCACGCGCTCCGGCGTCAGGCTGATGTGGTACCAAGCCGGGGTCACGGCATCTTGGTGCACCGAAAATGCCAGGCCTTGAACGTCCAGCCAATCACCCTCGGGGCCAGCGACCTGCGCGCTGGCGGCGGCGCCCTGAAGGCTTTGCATCTCCAGCGCGGCGCCGGGGTGCAGCCGCAGATCAGCGGAGGTGTCAGCGGCGGTAAGCGTCACGTTCCCGAAACGACCGGGCAGGCCCAGAACAAACCCGGGCAGGCGTAGATCGACATAGCCGGGCCACCATGCCGGGGCGGACAGATCGACAACCGGCGCGGTCAGCGTTGCGCCGCTGAGGGGGGGCGCCAGCGCGACGTTTGTCACCCGACTGTGCAATCTTGCGGGGAACCCGGAGAGTGCGATTTCGTCCACCTCGGCCTGCCAACCCGCGTCGCGACGGGTGTCGAGCCAGCTGTACATTGCGGTCTGTACACCAACGCTGGCCGCCGCCCACCACGCAGACCACAGCGCACCCATCACCAAAAGCCACCAAAGCACCCTGCGCATTTCAAAAGCCCTTTAATTCGCACCGCAGATGCGGTTTACCCAAGGCAATCAAAAAGGACCAGCGCGATGGCAATGTGGGTATTCGGATATGGCAGTCTGTTATGGAATCCGGGATTTGAAGTTGCAGAAAGCGTGATCGCCACGCTGCCGGGCTATGCGCGGTCGTTTTGTATGCGCTCTATCCACCACCGTGGCACTGAAGCGGAGCCGGGACTGGTGCTGGCGCTGGACGCGGTGCCGGGCAGTGCCTGCGAGGGCGTCGCCCTGCGGGTCGCCGAGGGCCATGAGGCGACCACATTGGCCTATCTGCGCGAGCGCGAGTTGATTTCCTCCGCCTATCTGGAAGAGACCCTCACGGCCCACCTCACCGATGGCCGCGATGTTGATGCGCTGGTCTATGTGATTGACGCGGCGCATGTGCAGTATTGCGGCGCGTTGCCGTTGGAAGAACAGGCCCAGATCATCGCCCGCGCTGTGGGCGACCGGGGGCCGAATACCGAATATCTGTTCAACACCGCCAACCATCTGGCAGAGGTCGGCCTGCACGATCCCGCCTTGGAATGGTTGAATGACCGGGTAAAGACTTTGGCATCATAAACCCTTGGCACTTGGTCGCAGTTTCAGTGTAGGCTGCGACGAGAGCAGGACAAAGGGTCAGGAGCAAGGCCGCATGGCGCAGCCAGACCGAGAGACAAAACTACAGTTTTCGCAGCCCGTACGACAGATTTCGCTGATGTTGATCGTACTGGCGCTGTCAGGGTTCGGTGCCTTCTTGGCGCTGCCCAGTGTGCTGCCGATTTTCGCCGCAAACCCCTATTTGAACGGCGTCATCATCTTTGTATTTTTCGTCGGCGTGCTGGCCTGTTTCTATCAGGTGCTGCAGTTAATCGGCTCGGTCCGCTGGATCGAGAACTTTGCCTCTGACAGTCCCGACCCCGAAACCGTTGCGCCGCAGCTTTTGGCGCCGCTTGCGTCCTTGCTGCGCCAACGCGGTGCGCGGATGCAGGTCAGTGCCACCTCGACACGGTCGATCCTTGATTCCGTAGCATCGCGTATCGACGAAGCGCGCGAGATCACCCGCTACATCGTCAACATGCTGATTTTCCTCGGCCTGCTCGGCACCTTTTATGGTCTCGCCACGACGGTGCCCGCCGTGGTCGATACCATCCGTTCGCTTGCGCCGGTCGAAGGCGAGGGCGGCGTTGATGTCTTTGGTCGCCTGATGACGGGGCTTGAGGCGCAGCTTGGCGGCATGGGGGTGGCGTTTGGGTCGTCTCTGCTGGGTCTCGCCGGATCGCTGGTCGTGGGCCTGCTGGAGCTTTTTGCGGGCCATGGGCAGAACCGTTTCTATCAAGAGCTTGAGGACTGGCTAAGCTCGATCACGCGCGTCGGTTTCACCTCGGGTGAAGAAGGTGGTGATCACAACGTCATGGCCAGTGTGGTGGATCACATGGTGGAACAGATGGGTGAATTGCAGCAGATGTTCACCCAGTCTGACATCAGCCGGTCGATGGTGGATGACAAGCTGGGCAAGCTGGCCGATGCGGTTGACCGAATGACCACGCGCATGGAAAAACCTGACAGTGCGAATGACGCCCTCACGCGTCTGGCCGAAGGCCAGGAACGCTTTGCCGATGGTCAGGAGCGCCTGATCGCGGTGATGGAAGGTCAGCTCAGCGGCGAAGGCATTGACGCCGAAAGCCGGATGCGCCTGCGGTCTATCGACGTCCAGATGCTGCGGATTCTAGAAGAAATTTCGGCCGGGCGGCAGGAAACCATGGCGGAGTTCCGCAAGGATATTTCCCTGCTCGCCAAGGCGCTGTCGGGCGGGCGTGCCACAGAGGCGCGCCGCCTGCGCGACCCCGACAAACCCGGTGGAGGGGAGCGCTAGGATGGCGCTTTCACGGCGGACAGGCACACGGTTTCAGGCCTCGATCTGGCCCGGTTTTGTCGACGCCATGACCGGACTGTTGCTGGTATTGATGTTTGTGCTAACCATTTTCATGGTCGTGCAGTTCGTACTCACTGAACGCATCTCGGGACAGGAAACTGAACTTGATGCGCTGGCCGGTGAAGTGGCGGCATTGGCGCAGGCGCTGGGGCTTGAAGAACGCAGCAACGCGCAGTTGCAGGCCCGATTGGGGGCGCTCAATTCCTCGCTTAACGATGCGCGCGAAGAAGTATCGCAGCAGGCTGCGTTGATTGCGGGGCTGACGGCAGAACGGGATCAGCAGGCGACGGCATTGCAGGCCGCTGAGACCAAGATCACTGGGTTTGAGGCGCGCGTCGCGGCCTTGCTGGCGGCGCGGGACGCGGCGGAAGAACAGATCGGCACGCTGGAAACGCAGGCCGCTGAACTGCTGAGTGAACAAGAGGCGCTGAATGTCGCGCTGGCCAGCGCCCGTGACGAAGTGGATGCCCAGGCCGAGGTGGCGCGGCTGGCAGCGGCACGGCGCGAGGCACTGGATGCGCTGGTGGCGGATTTGCGGGCGCGCAATGCCGCGGCTGAGGCGCAAGTGGCTGAACTGACCGGCAACGTGACTGCGGCCCAAGAGGCGCTGAGCACGCAGGAGGCGGCACGCCTCGTCGAAGCAGCCGCAGCCGAAGCGCTGCGGGCGCGAATGGAAACTGCCGATGCGGAACTGACCGCGATGACACTGGCCTTGGAAGCGCAGCGCAAGAACGCCGAGGACACCCTTACCCTGCTGGCCGCGGCGCGTGCCGCCGAAAACGATCTCGATGCGCGCCTGTCCGAGGCACTGGTGCGGATGCAGCAGTTGAAAGAAACTGGTGAAGATTTGACCGTCGACCGCGAGGCCCTGCGCGCGCAACTGTCCGAGGCGCTGGCGGCCAAACTGGCGGCTGAAGCGCAGGCTGCCGACACCAGTACCGCCGCCGAGCGTCGCGCGGCACTGCTGGCAGAGGCGCAAAAAACCTTGGCGGCAGAAAAGGCCACCAGCGCGGAAGCGCAACGCCAGACCGAGTTGTTGAACCAGCAGGTCGCCGCCCTGCGCGCGCAATTGGGCAGCTTGCAGGCGCTGCTGGACGATGCCGTGGCGCGCGATGCGGCGAAGTCGATCGAGCTGCAATCGCTCGGGTCTGAATTGAACACGGCACTTGCCCGTGTGGCGGCGGAACAAAGCCGCCGCGCCGATCTCGAAGCAGCTGAGCGTGCGCGGCTGGAAGCGGAAACCAAGGATCTGGCGCAGTATCGGTCGGAGTTTTTCGGCCGGCTGCGCAACCTGCTGGGCAATCAGGAAGGCGTGCGAATCGAGGGCGACCGCTTTGTCTTTTCTTCAGAGGTGCTGTTTCCGCCCGGCGGTGCAGTATTGTCTGAGGATGGCAAAGCCGAGATTGCTAAGGTCGCAGGCATTCTGCGGGGCATCGTCGATGAAATCCCGCCCGAGATTGATTGGGTGATCCGGGTCGACGGCCACACCGACAATGTGCCGCTGTCGGGGTTTGGAGCGTTCTCTGACAACTGGGAGCTGAGCCAGGCGCGTGCCCTGTCGGTGGTGAAATATATGGTTGGTTCCCTCGGTATTGCGCCGGATCGGCTGGCGGCCAATGGTTTTGGCCAGTATCAGCCGGTGGTGGCGGGCGATGGCGAAGAGGCGCGGGCGCAGAACCGGCGAATCGAACTGAAATTTACCGAAAAGTGATGGGTCGGGTGGCGGTGCGGCAGCGGTGGCACTTCGTGCACCATGCGCCTCCGGCGGAGGGTATTTTCGGTCCGAAAAAGGCTTAAGGAGTGTTCACCGTCATTGTGGCGGATTTTTCGTCGATGACGGTTGCGCCGCGCATCAAGGTGACGGTGCCGTTATAGTTTCCGGCAGGCCAGAGCGCGGCATTGCGTTTTTTTCCGATGGCGCGAAAGGACTGTGCCTGCGGCTTGTCCAGTCGGACGTCTTTTGAGATCGTCACGCCATCCGGGCCGGTAAGAACGAGCCGCAACATATCCCCGGCTAAAGTTCCGTAGCTGTATCCATAGATCACCAGGGCAGGGGCGGTGGGGGGCAGGCTGCTGCTGTTCGCTGTACCCGCCTTGATCGCGGCGTAGTCAGGAATTTGATCGGAAAATCCAAGGTTGATAAGGCCGCCTGGCTGATATGCAGGGGGCGTTTTCCATAGGGTGCTGTCACCGGGGGCACTGCATGTGATTGTGCCGTCGGGATCAAACGGGTCGACCGGTGTGCCATCATGGCGGACCGACAGGTGCAGGTGCGGAAAGGCCGCGAGCCCGGATTGGCCAACCTGCCCCAGCGGGGTGCCGGGCGCGACCGCATCGCCGCTGGTGACGATGATCGACCCGTTTTTGAGGTGGCAATACTGCGTCTCCCATCCGTTGCCGTGGTCGATCAGCACGCCGTTGCCGCATTCTCGGTTCGTGATCTCTTGGGTGTCGGGGTCAGCATCCGCCATACCGTCTCGCGCGCCTTTGACCGTTCCTGCTGCGGCGGCAAAGACAGTCACGCCCGCCTGCATGGCGGCAAGGCTGGGCAGGGCGAAATCGGTCCCTTTGTGACCATCATAGCTGAGGGCTGCGCAGGTATAGTCACGCACACCGGGGCCCGCATCGCGGTCCATATATTGTTGGATATGGCAGGTGTCACCCAGGGTGCAATCAACGGGCAGGTCTAATTGCAAACCCTCCGCCAGCGCGGGGCTGGCGAAGGGCAGGATCAGGGCCAGCGTGGCCCGGTAGATCATTCCGCTGTAAGCAGCGGGGGTTTGTCGCCGGAAAGACGCTTGTTCTCAAGGCCAAGTACCTCGATCGTCAGCTCGCCCTTCTTGGCACCGACCTTGACCACACCACCCTTGGCGAGTTTGCCAAAGAGTAATTCCTCCGCGAGAGGTTTCTTGATGTGCTCTTGGATCACGCGGCCCAGTGGACGCGCGCCCATCTTGTCGTCATAGCCCTTGTCGGCCAGCCACTCGGCGGCTTTTTTGCTGAGTTCGATGGTCACGTTGCGGTCCATCAGCTGCGCTTCAAGCTGGAGCACGAACTTTTCGACCACTTGCAGGATCACCGATTTTGGTAGCGGCGCAAAGCTGATCACCGCGTCAAGACGGTTGCGGAATTCCGGTGTGAAGGTCCGTTCAATCGCTGCGGTGTCTTCACCTGTGCGACGGTCACGGCCAAATCCGATGGCTTCCTTGGCCTGCTCGGCGGCACCGGCGTTGGAGGTCATGATCAGCACGACGTTGCGGAAATCAACGGTACGCCCGTTGTGATCCGTCAGCTTGCCGTGATCCATCACCTGCAGCAGGATGTTATAGACGTCAGGGTGCGCCTTTTCCATTTCGTCAAGCAGCAGCACGCAGTGCGGGTGCTGATCGACGCCATCGGTCAACATGCCGCCTTGGTCAAAGCCGACATAGCCCGGAGGTGCACCGATCAGGCGCGATACGGCGTGTTTCTCCATGTATTCCGACATATCGAAGCGCAGCAATTCCACACCCAGCGTATCGGCCAGCTGTTTGGCGACCTCAGTTTTACCCACACCAGTTGGCCCGGCAAACAGGTAGTTGCCGATGGGCTTTTCAGGTTCGCGCAGTCCGGCGCGCGCCAGTTTGATGGCAGACGACAGCGCCTCGATCGCGTTGTCCTGACCAAACACAACCCGCTTGAGAGAGTTTTCAAGGTCCTTGAGTACCACCACATCGTCTTTGGAGACGTTTTTCGGCGGAATGCGGGCGATCTTGGCCACCACGGCCTCAACCTCTTTGGTGCCGATGGTCTTGCGGCGTTTGGAGGCGGCAACCAGATGTTGGGCGGCGCCTGCTTCGTCGATGACGTCAATTGCCGAGTCAGGCAGCTTGCGGTCATTGATATAGCGGTGCGCCAGCTCCACGGAGGTCTTGATCGCGTCGGCGGTGTATTTGACGCTGTGATGCTCTTCGAAATAGGGCTTCAGGCCGCGCAGGATCTTGGTTGCATCCTCGACCGAGGGTTCATTCACATCGACTTTCTGAAAACGGCGTGCAAGCGCGCGGTCCTTTTCAAAGTGCTGACGGAACTCTTTGTAGGTGGTGGAGCCCATGGTGCGCAGCTTGCCGCCCTGCAATGCAGGTTTCAGCAGGTTGGACGCATCCATCGCGCCGCCGGACGTGGCACCGGCACCAATCACGGTGTGGATCTCGTCAATGAACAGAACCGCGTCCTTGTGAGCCTCAAGTTCGGTCACGACGGCCTTGAGCCGTTCCTCGAAGTCACCGCGATAGCGCGTACCTGCGAGCAATGCGCCCATGTCGAGCGAATAGATCGTGGTCTTGGCCAGCACTTCGGGCGTTTCGCCTGCGACGATCTTGCGTGCAAGACCCTCGGCAATGGCGGTTTTGCCGACACCGGGGTCGCCCACCAGCAGGGGGTTGTTCTTGCGGCGGCGGCAGAGCACTTGAATGCAGCGCTCAACCTCGGCCTCGCGGCCGATCAGCGGGTCGATATCGCCCTCGCGGGATTTGGCGTTCAAGTCCACGCAGTATTTCGCCAGCGCGGATTCCTTTTTCTCGCCCTCGGTCACGCCTTGTGGTTCGTCTTCGTGTTCGGGTGCGCCGGCAACCGGACGGGCCTCGCCAAAGGCGGGGTCCTTGGCGACACCGTGGGCGATGTAGTTGACCGCGTCGTAGCGGGTCATATCCTGTTCTTGCAGGAAATAGGCGGCGTTTGATTCACGTTCGGCAAAGATCGCGACCAGAACATTGGCCCCGGTCACTTCGGTGCGGCCGGACGATTGCACATGGATCGCAGCGCGTTGAATCACGCGCTGGAAAGCGGCCGTTGGCACGGCTTCGGAACCGTCAACATCGGTGACCAGATTGCTGAGGTCGTCGTCCACAAATTCAACCAGCGTATCGCGCAGATCAGAGACGTCGACCGAACAGGCTTTCATCACCTGAACCGCGTCAGGCTCATCAAGCAGCGCCAACAACAGGTGTTCCAGCGTGGCGAATTCGTGGCGGCGGGCATTGGCCAGCGCAAGGGCTGCGTGGATTGCCTGCTCTAGTGTAGTCGAGAATGAAGGCACGGGCGTGCTCCTTTTCGATCGGGGTCGGTAAAGCGCTGAGATGTTTCAGGGCCTCGGTCCGACCATGGCCTCATAGTATTAGAGTTTGGTTGATCATGGCGCATCTTCAAGAGATTTCTTGCAAATTTCGGTCACTTTTGCCGTGAGCGAGGATTTTTAGCCATGATTGCAGGCGGTCAGAATGAATCCTTACGCTTGCGGATTTCGGTAAACACTTCTGTGTCGGTGGCGTCTGGCATCCCCAATGTGGCGCGGATGGCCGGGTCGGCGGCGCGCAGAAAGGGATTGGTCTGAAGTTCCAGTGAAAGTTGCGACGGGACGGTGGGCTGGCCCGCGGCGCGGGCTGTTTCGATGTCCTTGGACCTTGATATAAGTGCCGCATTGTCGGGATCAACTGTCAGAGCGAATTTTGCGTTCGCGGCGGTGTATTCGTGGCCGGAACACAGCGTGGTATCAGACGGCAGCGCCATCAGCTTTTGCAAGCTTTCCCACATCTGTTCTGGTGTGCCCTCAAACAGACGGCCGCAGCCCAATGCCATCAGGCTGTCGGCGGTAAAGGCGGCCTTGGCCGCGGGCACGTGAAAAGCGATGTGGCCGACGGTGTGGCCCGGTACTTCGATTACCTCGGCCTCCAGCGCGCCGAGGTCGATCATGTCGCCGCCGTCGACCTTGCGGTCAAGCTCGGGCAGGCGGGCGCTGTCGGCCTTGGCTCCGATAACGCGTGCCGGAAAGGCGGCCAGCACCTCGGCCAGCCCCTGCACATGGTCGGGATGGTGGTGGGTCAGCCAGACCTGGCTCAGCTCCCATTCGCGCGTTTTGAGTTCGGCAATAATCGGCGCCGCCTCGGGCACGTCGACCAGCGCCACCTTGCCGCTGTCGTGGTCGCGCAGCAGATAGGCGTAATTGTCGGACAGGCAGGGAATGGTGACCAGATCGAAACTCATGGTGGCGTACCTCAACTCAGTTGTTATGGTTGGGGTCAGAGTGACATCCACCGGGGCGGGCTGCAATGCATCTTGATGTGCAAGACTTGCGCAATTTCTATTATCGAAGTGCATTGGGCCGTGCGGCGCAGAAATCAATGCGCACCCGGATGCTGGAGCTTTGGCCTGAAGCCAAGGGGCAGACGGTGGTCGGATTTGGCTTTGCCGCGCCCCTGTTGCGGCCCTATCTGGCGCATGCACGGCGCGTCATGACGTTGATGCCGGGGCCGCAGGGCGTGATGCCTTGGCCCGCAGGTATGCCTAACACATCCGTCTTGACCGAAGAAACCTTATGGCCTGTCGAAACCGGACATGTCGACAAGCTGGTGCTGCTACATGGTTTGGAAACCTCTGAATGTCCCGGTGAGCTGCTGGAAGAATGTTGGCGCGTGCTGGGCCCGGGGGGACGGGCGTTGTTCATCGTGCCGAACCGGGCGGGCATGTGGGCGCGGCGGGACCGCACGCCGTTCGGCTATGGCCGCCCTTATTCACCGGGCCAGTTGGAAACCCAGCTGCGCAAACATCAGTTTCTGCCCGAACGGCACCTTGGCGCGCTCTATCAGTTTCCGTCGCAGCAACGGGTGTGGATGAAATCAGCGGGTCTTTTTGAACGGGTGGGGCGCCACGTTCCCACTATGATGGCCGGCGGGGCATTCATGGTCGAAGCCACCAAACTGGTCTACCCGCCCAAAGGCCGCGCCGCGCGCACGGCGTCGCGCCGTGCGATCAGCGTACTGGAGGGCATAACAGAGCCGGTGGCAAAGCCGGTGTAGGTTATTCTTGTTCCGCATGAGGATGGGTAAGATTCGCCCATTCACGTGACCGAGGCTACAGGATGCAATTTTTTTTCGGGTCAAACCGCCGCACCCCGCTGATCGTGTTGAAATAATGGCTCTGGCGGGAACCATTACCTCACTATACTGTGTTGCGGGACGGGGGGCTGTCTGCTACATCGCCCCTGATTTAGACGTCTTGGGTAACTTCAAGCCGCGCCAACTGCTGGTGACGCGACATGTTTCGCATATCCGGCGCTTTTTGAACGAGAGGATGGACGTGTCCGAACCAGCTTCCATTTCGACCGGCATCGCGACCCGCTATGCGACCGCCGTTTATGAACTGGCCAAGGAGGCCAACAAGGTCAAAGCCGTTGAGGGTGACCTTGATGCGCTGCGATCTGCGCTGGATGACAGCGACGATTTCCGCAGCCTGATCCATTCGCCGATCTATACGCGCGATGAACAGGCAGGGGCCATCGACGCCCTCGCCAAAAAGATGTCACTCACGCCGATGATGACGCATACGCTGGCGCTTATGGCGCAAAAGCGGCGTCTGTTCGTTCTGCCGCAACTTGTTGCCGCACTGCGCGAGATCATCGCCGTTGATAAGGGCGAGATCACGGCAGACGTGGTTTCGGCCAAGGCCCTGACGAAAACGCAGGCCGACAAGCTGACCAAGTCGCTGAACGCGACCACAGGTAAGACCGTAACACTTCATGCGACCGTTGATGAAAGCCTCATCGGCGGTCTTGTTGTCAAAGTGGGCTCGAAAATGATCGACACGTCGATTCGTTCCAAGCTCAATTCCCTCCAGAATGTAATGAAAGAGGTCGGATAAATGGGTATCCAAGCAGCAGAAATTTCTGCGATCCTTAAGGACCAGATCAAGAATTTCGGTCAAGAGACAGAAGTAGCCGAAGTTGGCCGCGTTCTGTCTGTCGGTGATGGTATCGCCCGCGTTTATGGTCTGGACAATGTTCAGGCCGGCGAAATGGTCGAATTCCCCGGTGGTATTCAGGGTATGGCCCTGAACCTCGAAGCCGATAACGTCGGTGTCGTGATCTTTGGTTCTGACCGGGACATCAAAGAAGGCGATATCGTCAAGCGCACGAATTCCATTGTGGACGTGCCAATCGGTGACGCACTGCTGGGCCGTGTTGTAGACGGTCTGGGCAACCCGATCGACGGCAAAGGCCCTATCGCAACAACCGCGCGCGGCGTTGCTGATGTAAAAGCCCCCGGCATTATCCCACGCAAATCGGTGCACGAGCCGATGGCAACCGGCCTGAAATCGGTCGATGCGATGATCCCAATCGGCCGTGGCCAGCGCGAGCTGATCATTGGTGACCGTCAGACCGGTAAAACGGCTGTTGCCCTCGACGCGATGCTGAACCAGGCGCAGGTTAACGCCGCAGCCGGCGACGACGAGAGCAAGAAGATGTACTGCGTGTACGTCGCGATCGGTCAGAAACGCTCCACCGTGGCGCAGCTTGTCAAAAAGCTCGAAGAAACCGGTGCGATTGAATATTCCATCGTTGTGGCCGCAACAGCGTCCGAGCCTGCACCTATGCAGTTCCTCGCGCCCTATTCCGCGACCGCGATGGCAGAGCACTTCCGCGACAATGGTCGTCACGCCCTGATCATCTATGACGACCTTTCCAAGCAGGCCGTGTCCTACCGTCAGATGTCGCTGCTGCTGCGCCGCCCACCGGGCCGCGAAGCCTATCCTGGCGACGTTTTCTATCTGCACTCGCGTCTGCTTGAGCGTTCCGCCAAGCTGGGCGATGCGGCTGGCAATGGTTCTCTGACCGCGCTGCCAATCATCGAAACCCAAGGTGGTGACGTTTCGGCGTTTATTCCGACCAACGTGATCTCGATCACTGATGGTCAGATCTTCCTTGAAACCGAATTGTTCTATCAAGGCATCCGCCCTGCTGTGAACACCGGTCTGTCGGTGTCTCGCGTTGGCTCCTCTGCCCAGACCAAGGCGATGTCCTCGGTGGCTGGCCCTGTGAAGCTGTCGCTGGCTCAGTACCGCGAAATGGCGGCCTTTGCGCAGTTTGGTTCCGATCTGGATGCCGCGACCCAGCAGTTGCTGAACCGTGGTGCGCGCCTGACCGAACTGATGAAGCAGCCACAGTATTCGCCGCTGACCAACTCTGAGATCGTCTGCGTGATCTACGCCGGTACACACGGCTATCTCGACAAAGTTGCCGTAAAAGAAGTGGGCCGTTTTGAGGCGGGCCTTCTGGCGCACCTGCGGTCCAAGCACGACGATCTGTTGAAAGACATCACCAACAACGACCGTAAGGTCAAAGATGAGTTGGAAGAGAAAATCAAAGCCGCCATCGACGGTTTTGCCGCTGACTTCGCTTAAGGAGAGATAAGCCAATGGCCAATCTCAAGGACCTTAAAAACAGGATCTCGTCGGTCAAATCGACCCGCAAGATCACAAAGGCCATGCAAATGGTTGCCGCGGCGAAACTTCGCCGCGCGCAGGAGGCTGCCGAGGCTTCGCGTCCCTATACAGAACGGTTCAACGCCGTGATGGCAGGGCTCGCGGCCAGCGTTGGCGGTTCCGACAGCGCACCCAAACTGCTGAGCGGTACGGGTCAGGACAAAGTGCATCTGCTGGTCGTGCTGACCGCAGAACGCGGTCTGTGTGGCGGTTTCAACAGCAACATCGCAAAGCTGGCGAAAGCCCATGCGCGCGATCTGCTGGCCAAAGGTAAGGACGTGAAAATCCTCACCGTTGGCAAGAAAGGCCGCGACCAGCTGCGCCGCGACTTTGGTCAGCTGCTGGTGGGTCACGTTGATCTGAGCGACGTAAAACGCTTGGGATATGGGGATGCGCAAGGCATTGCCAAAGATATCCTGAACCGTTTCGACGGCGGTGAGTTTGACGTGGCAACGATTTTCTATGCGAAATTCGTCAATGTGGTCATGCAGACCCCGACGGCGCAGCAGATCATCCCCGCCAAGTTCGACGCTGACGAAACGGCGACAGACGGTGCGTCCACCCTGTTTGACTATGAACCCAGCGAAGAGGCCGTGTTGGCCGATCTGCTGCCGCGCGGTGTTGCTACGGCAATCTTCTCGGCGTTGCTGGAAAACGGGGCGTCTGAACAGGGCGCACGGATGTCGGCGATGGACAACGCCACACGCAACGCGGGCGAGATGATCGACAAGCTGACCATCCAATACAACCGCTCGCGTCAGGCTGTCATCACCAACGAGCTGATCGAAATCATTTCCGGCGCGGAAGCGCTGTAAGACAAATCGGAGAAACGACATGGCAAATGCAGTCGGCAAAATTACACAGGTCATCGGCGCTGTCGTTGACGTGCAGTTCGAGGATGATCTGCCACAGATCCTCAACGCACTGACAACGGACAACCAAGGCAAAAAACTGGTTCTGGAAGTGGCGCAGCACCTCGGTGAAAACACCGTTCGTGCCATCGCGATGGACGCCACCGAAGGTCTTGTGCGCGGCCAGTCCGTGACAGACACAGGCGACCAGGTCCGCGTGCCCGTCGGCACCGCGACACTGGGTCGTATCATGAACGTGACTGGTGATCCGGTTGACGAAAAAGGTCCGGTAAACTCTGACGCGACCCGTGCGATCCACGGCGATGCACCCGAGTTCGCTGAGCAGTCGACCGAAACCGAAATCCTGGTAACAGGTATCAAGGTGATCGACCTTCTGGCCCCTTATACCAAGGGTGGTAAAATTGGTCTGTTCGGCGGTGCCGGCGTGGGCAAAACCGTTTTGATCATGGAACTGATCAACAACATCGCCAAAGTGCACTCGGGCCTGTCCGTGTTTGCGGGTGTGGGCGAGCGTACACGCGAAGGTAACGATCTTTACCACGAGATGATCGAGTCCGGCGTTATCGTGCCCGATGATCTGGAAAAATCCAAAATTGCGCTGGTCTACGGTCAGATGAACGAGCCTCCAGGTGCGCGTATGCGGATTGCTCTGTCCGGTCTGACATTGGCCGAACAGTTCCGCGATGAATCCGGGTCGGACGTTCTGTTCTTCGTGGACAACATCTTCCGCTTCACACAGGCCGGTTCCGAAGTGTCCGCTCTGTTGGGCCGTATTCCTTCCGCTGTGGGCTATCAGCCAACACTGGCCACCGACATGGGTGTGATGCAGGAACGGATTGCCTCGACCAAATCCGGTTCGATCACATCGGTTCAGGCCGTGTACGTACCTGCGGATGACCTTACCGACCCTGCGCCTGCGACATCCTTTGCCCACCTCGACGCGACCACCGTTCTGGACCGTGCGATTTCGGAAAAAGGCATCTATCCTGCGGTTGACCCGCTGGGCTCCACCTCGCGTCTGCTTGACCCGCTGATCATCGGCGACGAGCACTACAAAGTCGCGACAGACGTGCAGCAGGTGCTTCAGCGCTACAAGTCTTTGCAGGATATCATTGCCATTCTCGGCATGGATGAACTTAGCGAAGAAGACAAACTGGCCGTGGCCCGTGCGCGCAAGATCGAGCGTTTCCTGAGCCAGCCTTTCGACGTGGCCAAGGTCTTTACCGGATCCGACGGTGTTCAGGTGCCGCTGGAAGAAACAATCGCGTCGTTCAAGGCTGTGGTTGCCGGTGAGTATGACCACCTTCCCGAAGGTGCCTTCTATATGGTTGGCGGCATCGAAGACGTGAAAGCGAAAGCTGAGAAAATGGCGGCAGACGCCGCTTAAGGAGCGCTGACTATGGCAGACACAATGCAATTCGACCTCGTTTCGCCGGAACGGCGGCTGGCATCGTTGCAGGTGACGGCCGTGCAGATTCCGGGCAGTGATGGGGACATGACGGTTATGGCCGACCATGCCCCCACCATCACCACCCTGCGCCCCGGTATG
Source organism: Sulfitobacter sp. KMM 9851 (assembly GCF_057178245.1). Classification (NCBI taxonomy): domain Bacteria; kingdom Pseudomonadati; phylum Pseudomonadota; class Alphaproteobacteria; order Rhodobacterales; family Roseobacteraceae; genus Sulfitobacter; species Sulfitobacter sp. KMM 9851. The sequence continues at coordinate 2,968,950 of NZ_CM169991.1, read as the reverse complement.
CTGCGCATTGAGGGCCCAGAGGGCACGGCGGAATATGTCGTGACCGGTGGCTTCGCCGAGATCAGCAGCGCCGGTGTGTCGGTTCTGGCAGAACGCGCCGTGACACGCGGCGCCATGACGCAGGATCAGCTCGATAGCATGATGACAGAGGCCGAAGGCTTTTATGCCAAGGCCAAGGAAAACGCTGCGAACGAGCCGGGTCCGGTTGACGACGCTGCCAAACTGCTGGCCGATATGGTTGCAGTTGGGGACGAGATCGGACTTTCGTCCAAACAGCCGAACCTTTGAACGGTTGAAAATTGAATGGAAAGCCCCGCTATGGCGGGGCTTTTTGCTTTAATGCCGCCTGCTACTGCGGCATTATCTTCAGGGTTAAGAACAGGGCGGGCTCTGGCAAGACTATGAAAAAACTGCGCAATCATACGGTCGGCGTCGACAGTGGCGACGTTGTTCTTTTTTCTGACTACGAAGACGGCGGCGAAATGTGGACTGGCCGTGGCCAGCGCGAGCGGCGTCGGCGGATCAAGTTTTCTGAAAAGTTCTTTTCCGATCCGACGGTGCAGTTGTCGCTGTCACTGTGGGATGTGGACAGCTCGACGGTCATGCGCGCGGATCTGAGCGCAGAGGCGGTCACGAAATCGGGTTTCGACATGGTGTTTCGCACTTGGGGCGATACCCGCGTTGCACGGGTGCGCATTGCCTGGACCGCGATAGGTGAAATGTCGGACGAAGATGACTGGGATGTGATCTGATCGGACCGCTGGCGCGGTCCGATATGGGGGACGCTGTCCCCCAAACCCTCTGAGGGTATTTTTGGTCCAAAAAGTCAGGTAGGGCAGGGCGCGGCGTTATCCTGCGGTGTACATGCCGTCGTAAATGGGGCCCAGGGTCTCTGCCTCGAACAGCGATGATACCGATGTACCGTTCCAAATGTTCAGGATCGCTTGGGCGAACATCGGCGCCGTGGGCACGATCCGGATGTTGGGCGCTTTTTTCACAGCAGCAGTTGGTGCGATGCTGTCGGTGATCACCAGCGATTTCATCACAGAATTGGTCACACGTTCCACTGCCGGGCCGGACATTACGCCGTGGGTGATATAGGAATGCACTTCCTTGGCACCATTTTCCAACAGGACTTCAGCAGCCTTGCACAGCGTACCCGCAGTGTCGCAGATATCGTCCACGATCAGACAGGTCTTGCCCTTGACGTCGCCGATGACGGTCATCTCTGCGATCTCGCCGGGCTTTTCGCGGCGTTTGTCGACGATAGCCAGCGGCGAGTTGATCCGTTTGGCCAATTCGCGCGCGCGCGCCACACCGCCGACGTCGGGCGAGACGATCATCAGCTCATCCATTCGGTCTTTGAAGGCGTCCTTGATATCAAGCGCGAAGACAGGCGAAGCATAAAGGTTGTCCACGGGGATGTCGAAAAAACCCTGAATCTGCGCGGCGTGCAAATCCATGGTCAGCACGCGTTCAATGCCAGTGCCGACCAACATGTTTGCGACCAGTTTGGCAGTGATAGGGGTGCGCGCCTTGGTGCGGCGGTCCTGGCGGGCATAGCCGAAATAGGGCAGCACGGCCGTGACCCGCGCAGCAGAAGACCGGCGCAGCGCATCGGCCATGATCAGGAGTTCCATTAGGTTGTCATTGGCAGGGTTCGACGTGGACTGGATGATAAACATATCCTCGCCGCGGACGTTTTCGAACACTTCGACAAAGATCTCGCCGTCGTTGAACCGCTCGACCCGCGCCTCTACCAGTCCGACGTTAACGCCGCGATGCAGCGACATGCGCCGTGCAATGGCTTTGGCAAGTGGCATATTGGCATTGCCTGAGATCAACTTTGGTTCAGAGGTGCGTGGCATAGGGGCTCCGGGGCAGCGGGACATGACAGAATCGTGACGTTGACACCGCTTAGCATGGGCGTACGGTCGGGCAAAGCAGCACTGCCCTTCACGGAGAGCCAAATGTCCCAGATCGACTATTTTTTCGCGACCCTGTCCCCTTATTGTTACCTTGCCGGTCAACGCCTCGAAGAAGTGGCGGCAAAACATGGTGCCACGATAAACTACAAGCCGTTCGACATCGTCGCGGCCTTTGGTCGGACGGGCGGGACGCCACCCAAGGACCGCCACCCCAGCCGGATGGAGTACCGCGCGCAGGATCTGCTGCGCCAGGCAAAGAAGCTGGGAATGGAATTCAATCTCAAACCCGCGCATTGGCCTACCAACGGCGCACCGGCAGCCTATGCCTTTATCGCGGCGCAGCACGCGGGTGGCGGTGACCTGGGGAAGCTGGCGCATGCTATCACCCGCTGTGTCTGGGCCAAGGAACAGGACATCGCGCAGGATGATGTTGTGCGCGCCTGTTTGACCGAGGCCGGGTTTGACCCGTCGCTTGCCGACAGCGGTCTGTTGCGAGGGGCAGAGACCTATGCCGCAAACCTGGAAGAAGCAGTTGAACGCGGCGTGTTTGGCGCGCCATTTTACTTCGTTGGGGATCAGCGGTTCTGGGGGCAAGATCGGATCGGCGAGGTCGACGCCCACCTCGCGGGGACCCTGTGAGCGACGGCAAAGCGGGGCGGTCGTTCGGCCACGGCCCGCGTCGGGCGCTGGCGATTCATTGTTCGCTGGCCCACGCCGGGGCGTGGCGCGGGGTCGGCGAGGCGCTGGCGGATGAACTGACGCTGCTGGCGGTCGATCTGCCGATGCATGGCCGCAACCTGGATCTGTCGGGGCAGGGCGACATACCGGCGCAGGCGACGGAACTTGCGCTGGCGCAGCTGTCCGAACCGATGGATATCATCGGCCACTCGTTCGGCGCCGCCATCGCACTGCGACTGGCCGTTGAACACCCCGATCTGGTGCGCAGTGTCACGCTGATCGAACCAGTGTACTTTGCGGCTGCTGCGCTGGACAACCCCGCGGGGGTGGCGAACTACGAAGCGCAGAATGCTCCGTTCGAGGCCGCCTTGGCAGCGGGGGACATGATGCAGGCCGCCCGCCTGTTCAACCGCGCTTGGGGCGATGGCACGAAATGGGATCAGATACCGGAGCCGACGCGCCAGTACATGGCCGACCGCATCCACTTTGTGCCGGCTTCCACGGCGTTTATCGGACATGACAGTGCCGGGTTGCTGCGCGCGGGCATGTTCGAGCGCGCCGCGATGCCAGCACTGCTGATCGAAGGCAGTGCATCGCCCGACATGACAGATGCGATCAATACCTCGCTGATGCGGCGGCTGCCGAATGCGCAGCGCGTGGTGATCGAAGGGGCCGGGCACATGGTGCCACTGACCCACCCGGCTGCGGTGGCCGGGGCGATCCACACGTTCCTTAGAAATGTGCCAGAAAGCTGTCAATCTGTTCGCGGCTGATCGACCAGTCGCAAACCATCCGTGCGCCGACCATCTCATCATCCGGCCCGTCCAGCGTGCCATCCCACAGGTAGTACCGCGCGCCTGCGGTGTGTAGTTTGCGGTGGATCGCGCGGGGGAAGCGGGCAAAGACCATGTTGGCCTGTGGTTCATGCAGGAATTCTGCGCCGACCCCGCGCAGCCCATCGGCTAGGTAGGCGGCATTGGCATTGGCTGCCTGCGCGGTTGCCAGCCACAGGTCGTCGGTTAGATAGGCCGCCATCTGCGCCGACAAGAAGCGGTGTTTTGAAAACAGATGCGCCCCGCGTTTACGGCGCAATTGAAATTCCCAGGCCTTTGACGGATCAAAGAACACCACCGCTTCGACGCCCATGCAGCCGTTTTTGGTGCCACCAAAGCTGACGACATCAACGCCGGATTTCCACGTCATGTCAGCCGCGGAGCAGCCCAGCTTTGCCACCGCATTGGCAAAGCGCGCACCGTCCATATGAACGGGCAGGTCATGCGCCTTGGCCACTGCCGTCAGGGCGCGCAATTCGTCCAGGGTATAGACGCCGCCGCGCTCTGTGACTTGAGTGATCGAGACGGGTCCGCGCTGCGGTGAGTGCACGTCGCCCAAGCCGCGGTGCTCGATCGCATTTGCAAGCGCGTTGGGGGTCATCTTGTCATCGGTGTCGACCAGCGAAAGTTTGGCCGCCCCGCTGTAGAATTCCGGAGCGTTGCATTCGTCTTCCTCGATATGGGCCACGCGGGCACAAAAGATCGTTTGCCACGGCTGACAATAGCACGACAGCGCCAGCGCGTTGGCCGCGGTGCCGGTGGCCACCAGAAAAACCTCGGCCTGGGGCGCCTCGAACGTCTGGCGGATTTGATCGCGCACCTCGTCCATGATCGCGTCCTTGCCATAGGGCATCGCGTAATCGGCATTTGCCGATGTGATCCGTTCCATGATCTTGGGGTGGACGGGGCCTGCGTTGTCAGAGGCGAAAAACATCAGGTGGGCTCCTCAATAATATGATCTTCCCATTCCTCGAACGGGGTGTCGAATTCGGATACGGTGCCAAAGCGTACACTGACGCCGGCGTCATGCACGCTTTGGGCGGTCCCGGTGATCAGGGGGTGCCAGTCGGGCAGTGGCTTGTCTTCCCACAGCAGACGGTAGGCGCAGGTCTGCGGCATCCAATAGGCGTGGGTATCCAAGTTGTCAGGGCGCAGAACGATGCAGTCGGGCACGAACTGATGGCGGTTTTCGTAGTGCACGCAGCGGCAGGTGGAATCGTCTAGCAGGCGGCAAGCAACGCGGGTCAGCGCGACTTCGCCGCTGTCCTCGTCCTCGAGCTTGTTCAGGCAGCATTTGCCGCAGCCATCACAAAGCGCCTCCCATTCGGGTTGTGACAGATTGGTCAGCTTTTTCTTTTCCCAGAACCGCGGGGCCAGGCCGTTGCGGGCAATCGGATCGCTCATAGTGCCGCCAGAATTCGGCGAGCTTGCGCGCAATCGGCATCCATCTGGGTAATCAGCGCGTCCAGCCCGTCGAATTTTTCTTCGCCGCGCAGATAATCGACCAGCGCGATCGACAGCGGGGCGCCATAAAGGTCACCTTTGAAATCAAAGAGATAGGTCTCAAGGTTGGCGCGGTTTTGGCCGAACATCGGGCGCACGCCTAAGCTGGCTGCGCCGTGATAGCTGCCCCTGTGGGGGCCTTCCAGCACGTCGATCAGCACGGCATAAACACCAAAGGCCGGCGGGTGCAGCCCGTCGATAGACATGTTTGCTGTGGGAAAGCCCAATTCGCGCCCGCGCTGTTCGCCGCTGATCACCGGGCCTTCGATGCGATGCCAGTGGCCCAGCATTGCGGCGGCTTCGCGCGGGGCGGCGTTGGTCAACGCCTGGCGGATCGCGGTAGAGGAAACAGTGAGATCCGCCTGCGCCATCAAGGGCGCGATGGTGACGCCAAAGCCGTACTGCGCACCAAATCGCACCAGATCACCGGCGCTACCTGCCCGGTTCTTGCCAAAGCAGAAGTCGGCGCCCACAACCACATGCGACAGGCCCAAGCCAACATGAAGGACATCGCGGGCAAATTCCTCGGGGCTGAGCGCGGCCAGGATGCCGTTAAAGGGCAGTTCATACAGCCGCTCGACCCCAAGTTTTTCCAGACGGTGCGCGCGGGCGTCTCGGCCCATCAGGCGAAAGGGCGGGGCGTCGGGGGCAAAGTATTCGCGCGGGTGCGGTTCGAATGTGACGACGCCAAGCGGTGCATCGGGATCGGCGCGCTGTGCCAGTTCGATGACAGACCGATGCCCCAGGTGCACGCCATCAAAATTGCCGATCGCGGCGGTAGCGCCGCGATCTGGGGCGTCAACAAACTGATGATCGCGGATAATACGCATATGCCTTGCCTAGCCGCGCGGCGCAGCGAGAGCAAGCCACAGGCGGGGGCGGTGCGATGAAAACTTGCGCCTCAGTCGAACTTGCGCGAGGGGGCGAGCACCGTTGCCTCGCCGACAAGGACGTTTTTGCCGTCAACCGCGCAGTGGCAATCCATTTTCACCCGGCGCTTGGACATGTCGATGTCAGTCACCTTGACCTCGGCATAGACCATATCGCCCGGGCGCACAGGGGCGAGAAACTTTAGCGACTGACCCAAATAAACTGTGCCATGGCCGGGCAATTGTTCCCCAATCACCGCTGAAATCAGGCCAGCGGTCAGCATGCCGTGCGCGATGCGCCCTTCAAAAATGGTGTCGCGGGCATAGTCGTCGTCCAGATGCACCGGATTGTGGTCGGTCGAAATTTTCGCGAACATCTCGATATCTTCATCGGTGACGACCTTACGCAGATGCCTGGACATGCCGATTTCGATGTCTTCAATACAGATTGTTCCGCGCGGCAGATTGTCCAACATAACGATTCCCTAAGTAACAAAATGACACCATGATCATCCGTTTGGTAACTTTGTTACTTTGCAAGTGCAGAAAAATCAAACAAAAAAGCCGCACGTATTAACGCAGGAATCCGATGGAGTAGGTCGGGACTGCGCTTTCGCGGGTCAGGTAGGCGTCAAGCGCTGCCGCATCCGGCTGGGTCTCGGTCTTGGTTTCGGCTGCGGCAAGGCCACCGGTGATGAACAGCGAATCGATGTTTTCGCCCATGGCACCTGCGATGTCGGTTTGAACACCGTCGCCGATGGCCAGAATGCGATCGTCCGGGATGGCGCGGCCCAAAGCCGTCAACCGCCGCCGGGCAAGATCGTAGATCGGGGAATGTGGTTTGCCGAAATACAGGCTTTCACCGCCAAGCTTGGTATAAAGAGCGGCCAGCGCACCGGCGCACCATTCGCGCACCTCGCCCCGGTCGACCACAATATCAGGATTGGCACAGAGCAGTTTCAGCCCGCGCGCAATCGCACGCTCGAACTGCGGTGTCATGTCGGCGGGATCGGCCATCGGGTCGGACGGGCCGGTGCAGACGATGCCTTCGGCCTCATCCTGCGGCACTGGTCTGATCTCAACGGGGTTTTCCAGCAAGGCCATCGGTTCAAAGAACTTACGCTCGGTCGGTTGGCCGATAAACCACACATTTTCACCCACTGTGCCACGGAACATGGCTGACCGCGCGGAATCACCCGAGGTGGCAATGGTATCCCAGGCATCCTGAGGTACGCCGAATTGCACCAGCTGCTTTTCCACACCCGCGCGGGGGCGGGGGGAGTTGGTGACCAGCACAACCTTGCCACTCGTCTTGCGATAGGCCTGCAAGGCGGCCACGGCATCGGGCAGGGCCGCCACGCCGTTGTGAACGCAGCCCCAAAGGTCGACAAACAACGCGTCGTATTGGCTGGAAACCTCTGAAAGGGTGGTGATGATCCGGGTCATGGGCGTGCCTTGCTGGGGGTATGAAAAAGGCGGGCACCGGGCCCGCCTTATGTCGCGTTACATTTTCAGGTTCGGGATGATCTGCTTTTTGCGGCTCATCACGCCGGGCAGGACCACGGTATCGCCGCTGACAGTCGCGCCAAAACTTTGCTCGGCAATATGTTTGACCATATCGTTGGGCACCAGCAGCGTGGCCTCTTCGTTCAGGATGTCGACGATGAACAGCAACACCTGCGCGGCACCGTCTTCTTCGGCAACGCCGGGCATCGCGGCCATCAGGGCATCCTTGCGCGCCAGCAAAGGCGCAGGGGATGTGGTTTCAAGAACGGAAACCCGCAATCCGGTGCCATTAAGATCAAATTCCTTGCTGTCCATGCGCAGCAGTTCCGCTTCGGAGAACGACGAAACGTCGGATTTCGCAGCAAACATTTCAGCGGCAAAACTTGTAATATCTACACCCAGATCCTCGGCCAGCGCCTTGGCCACCCTGCGGTCGGTGTCGGTCGTAGTGGGGCTGCGGAATTCCAGTGTATCGGACAGAATGCACGACAGCGCTGCCCCTTTCACGCCGCGGGGGGCCTTTGTCCAATCATCGCCGATCATCTGGTACATGATGGTTGCGGTGCAGGCGAGCGGCTGAATGTTGATCTCGATCGGGCCGCGGGTTTCAAGACCGGCCACCAGACGATGGTGGTCAATGATCCCTGTGATGTCTGCGGCGTTGATATTGGCAGGCAATTCAGCCGGGTTGTTGGTGTCAACAATCACGACGGGCGTGTCGGCGGCCAGATCGGTCAGAATCTCGGGCTTGTCGAGGTTCCAGTGGTTCAGCACGAACAGCGCTTCGGTGTTGGGTTCACCCAGCAGAACAGGTTTGGCAGGGGTGCCTTTGATTTCGTTCAGATACCACGCCCAAATGATCGGGCTACCGGTGCTGTCTGTGTCGGGGGATTTATGGCCAAAAACAAGCGTCGTCATGGGGGGGATTCCTGTATTCAATCAGATGGATTTGCGCGCCTTATAACAGGTTCACGCGCCGTGTCACCACACCCGCGCTGCGCTGCGGCATCGCTAACCGTGACACCCCCCATGCCTACATAAAAAGCGGGTTTGATCGTCGTCGCATTGTGGGGCAGGTTGGCCGCATGAGCAAACCACGCGAAACGGACCTGTATCCCGCCATCAAATCCTTTCTGGAAGGGCAGGGTTACGTCGTCAAAGCAGAGGTCGGGGCGGCAGATGTCGTGGCGCTGCGCGGAGGCGAGCCGCCTGTGGTGGTGGAGTTGAAGTTGGGGTTTTCGCTTGCGCTTTTTCATCAATGTGTGGCCCGACTGGCCGTATCAGAAGACGTCTACATGGCGGTGTCGCGCCAGCCGGGGAAACGTTTCGCCAAGGCGCTGAAGGATAATGTGGCACTGGCGCGTCGGCTGGGTTTGGGGCTGATCACCGTGCGGCTTAGCGATGCCTTGGTCGAGGTGCATTGCGATCCGGGGCCTTATAGCCCGCGCAAATCCTCGAAACGCCAAGCCCGCCTGCTGAGAGAATTTGCCCGGCGGCAGGGTGATCCGAATGATGGCGGACAGACGCGCGCCGGGCTGATCACCGCATACCGGCAGGATGCGTTGAAATTGGCGGTCTATCTTTTTGAGGCCGGGGCCTGCAAGGGCGCTGATGTCGCACGCGAAACTGGCGTCGCGGCGGCAACCCGCATGATGCGTGACGATCACTATGGTTGGTTTGAAAAAGTTGACAAAGGGGTCTATGGCCTGACCCCGGCAGGCGCGGGTGCGGTGGCCACTGCGGCACGGGTGCTGGGCACAGGCTGAACCGCGCCGACACCGCGAAATTTTTTCAGATGATCTTGTTGACTCAGAGCGATGCGCTGCATAGCTATGCGTCGTTATCACTCGGACACGATGAGTGCTAACGGCTGCACCCCTCGACCGGAGGGGGTGGCTTGGGAGAGTAACTTTGAGCCTTAAGGAGCTGCAAAGATGGCATTGAAACCGCTTCATGACCGCGTGCTGGTACGTCGCACGGAGAGCGAAGAAAAGACCAAGGGTGGTCTTATCATCCCCGATTCCGCCAAGGAAAAGCCCTCTGAGGGTGAAGTTGTTTCTGTTGGCGCAGGCGCACGCAAAGACAACGGCGAGCTGATCGAGATGGCTGTGAAGGCCGGCGACAAGATCCTGTTCGGCAAATGGTCCGGTACCGAGGTCACACTCGACGGCGAAGAACTGCTGATGATGAAAGAAAGCGACATCATGGGGATCATCGAGTAAGCCATCCGGCCGAAAGACCCATCGACAATCGCTGACATCAATTCAAGATTTTAGGAGAAGACAACATGGCTGCTAAGGACGTCAAATTTGACACCGATGCCCGCAATCGTATGCTCCGGGGTGTAAACATCCTGGCCGACGCGGTGAAAGTCACGCTGGGCCCCAAAGGCCGCAACGTGGTTCTGGATAAATCTTTCGGCGCACCGCGCATCACCAAAGATGGTGTATCCGTGGCGAAAGAAATCGAACTGGAAGACAAGTTCGAAAATATGGGCGCGCAGATGGTCAAAGAAGTGGCCAGCCGCACCAATGACGAAGCAGGCGACGGTACAACAACCGCCACCGTGCTGGCACAAGCCATCGTCAAAGAAGGCATGAAATCTGTTGCCGCCGGCATGAACCCGATGGACCTCAAGCGCGGTATCGATCTGGCAACAGCGCGTGTTGTCGAAGCGATCAAAGCGGCGGCGCGTGACGTATCTGACAGCGACGAAGTCGCCCAGGTCGGCACCATCTCTGCAAACGGCGAAAAAGAAATCGGCCGTCAGATTGCAGACGCGATGCAGAAAGTCGGCAACGAAGGTGTTATCACCGTCGAAGAAAACAAAGGCCTGGAAACAGAGACCGATGTTGTCGAAGGCATGCAGTTCGACCGTGGCTACCTGAGCCCGTATTTTGTCACCAACACCGACAAAATGACCGTTGAGCTGGAAGACGTGATCATCCTGCTGCACGAAAAGAAACTGTCGAGCCTTCAGCCAATGGTGCCTCTGCTCGAGCAGGTTATCCAAAGTCAAAAGCCGTTGTTGATCATTGCCGAAGACGTTGAGGGCGAAGCCCTGGCGACCTTGGTTGTGAACAAGCTGCGTGGCGGTCTGAAAATTGCTGCCGTCAAAGCACCAGGTTTCGGCGATCGTCGCAAAGCCATGCTGCAAGACCTTGCAGTTCTGACAGGCGGTCAGGTGATCTCCGAAGATCTGGGCATGAAGCTGGAATCCGTGACAATGGATATGCTGGGTTCGGCCAAGAAAGTGTCGATCACCAAGGACGAAACCACAGTTGTTGACGGTGCCGGCGAGAAAGCCGAAATCGAAGCACGTGTGGCGCAGATCCGTAACCAGATCGAAGAAACCACATCCGACTACGACCGTGAAAAACTGCAAGAGCGCGTGGCCAAACTGGCCGGCGGTGTTGCCGTTATCCGCGTTGGCGGGATGACCGAAACCGAAGTGAAAGAGCGCAAAGACCGCGTTGACGATGCACTGAACGCGACACGCGCCGCTGTTCAGGAAGGTATCGTTGTTGGTGGTGGTGTTGCTCTGATCCAGGCCGGTAAAAAGCTCGAAGGCCTGAAAGGCGAAAACAGCGACCAAGACGTCGGTATCTCCATTGTGCGCAAGGCACTGGAAGCACCACTGCGTCAGATCGCTGAAAACGCTGGCGTCGACGGTTCCGTCGTGGCGGGCAAGATCCGCGAAAGCGACGACCTGAAGTTCGGCTTTAACGCGCAGACCGAAGAATATGGCGACATGTTCAAGTTCGGCGTGATTGACCCGGCCAAGGTTGTGCGTACAGCCCTGCAAGACGCGGCTTCTATCGCCGGTCTTCTGATCACGACCGAAGCCATGGTTGCCGACAAACCTTCGAAAGAAGGTTCCGGCGGCGGCGGCATGCCCGACATGGGCGGCATGGGCGGCATGATGTAAATCATCCCCCTAAGGGAAACGACCGACGGGCGCGCCATAACCGGCGCGCCCATTTTTTTGTTCCGACGCCCGACTTTTCCCGCGGAAAAAATGCCTTTTACGCGGGCAATTCAACGATGCGGACATAGGAATCCAACATATCTAAAGCCTTGGCAAAGGTTTCGGACGGGTTCTCTTTCACAATATATCCTGCGACGTTCTTGCTGTAGGCGGATTGCACATCGTTGGGCATGTCCGACGTGGTGAAGACGAACACGATAACACGCGCCAGCGCCGGATCTGCGCGCACGGCTTCCAGAAATTCCAGCCCGCCCATACGCGGCATATTCAGATCGAGCGTGATAATATAAGGGGGCAGGCGGCCATAGGTGCAGACCTCTGCTCGCAGGAATTCAAGCGCATGCTGGCCGTCGTTGCACACCTTGGTTTCGTTTACGATCTTGAGCTTTCGCATAGCCCGCTGCATCGCCATCACGCTGACTGTGTCGTCGTCTACGATTAAGAATTTCACTTCGGAAGTCTCCTGCCTCATCATCAGTTCCTTATAATTTTTTCATGCGGCGGCCTGCGCTGACAGGTTGCCTGAAACAGTCTGAGCTGCTGCCAACGCGATTTTCAGACTAAAGGTGGTACCGCGCCCCACCGAGGGATCAGACGCCAGCGATAGACTGCCCCTGCGATGCTGAACCAGCTTTTGCACTATGGCCAAGCCCAGCCCGCTACCCTCCACCTCGTCACGGGGGCTCAGGGTTTGGAATAGCTCGAAAATGCGCGTCTGGTACTGCGGTGGGATGCCCGGACCATCATCTTGGACGTCAAGATGCAGATGACCTTCTGAAATTGCCGCAACCACGCGAATTGTCCCATGCGGGAGGTCATGGTGCTTGATCGCATTACCAAGCAGATTTCCGACGATTTGCTGCAGCTGTGTCGGGTAGTCGATGACAGGGGCGTCAGGGCCGTCGTAGGTGATGGTAAACCGGCCGTCTGGATCGGCAAGCAGAGCGTTTTCGCAGACCAGATTATGCAGATCGACAGGTTCAACTTGCGGATCACTTTGACCGACACGTGCGTAATCCAAAAGGTCGTTCAGCAGACGGTTCAATCGGTCTATGCGGTCTTGAAGCATGGTCATGAACGCCCTGCTTTCGACGCTAAGCACGTTGTCTTCGTCTTCGAGCACCCAAGCGCTGAGTTCGCGAATGGCGCGCAGGGGCGATCGCAGATCGTGCGCCGCGACATAGGCAAATTTTTCTAACTCAATGTTGGAGCGCCGCAACTCTTCGGCGTTGCGGCGAAACACAACCAACGACTGCGCCATATCACCAAGCTCATCGCGTCCCGTGATGGGAATGGGATGGTCAAGCTTGCCGTCGGCGATTGCTGTGACTGCGCCGGTCAGCGTCTTGATGCGCCGGTTGAACTGGCGTTCAACGACATATCTGTCGGTCAGCGCGATAATCAACAGCGAAAAGGCCAAAACTGTCGCGATCACGGTCAAAAGCCGGTAGATTGCATTATCGAGTTTGTGCGACGCGGTTTCTACACCCATAAGGGTCTGCTGCATAAGATTAGATGACAGGTTTGATATTTCGGCAATCAGCGGCAATCGGGTGGCGCGGATGCTGACAAACTGGTTTTCATGACGGTTTCGGGCGGCCACCAGTGCGAAAATACCCTGCTCGCCTAGGATCAACTGCCGTAGCGCAGAAACGTGTTGCGCCAACGGGTGCTGCACTGCTCTGTCGTCGATTTGGGACAAGCGCCCGATTATCCCCCGCAGCCTGTCTGATACCACCAGTTTGCTACGTTCGATCGTTTCCGGTCGATAGACAGTCCCGATGGCGAGGGCGCTGTTGATCGCCGCATCGAGGTCCAGTCGGATATGGTTGAGGTTGAGGGCGGACAAAAGCAAAGCGGAAAGCCCGTGGTCGGGGGTGTCCCGCCCGCTGCTGCCAACGGCTGCGTAGTTGCGGACCAAACTGTTGGTATCGCTGGCGATTTCTGATGCCAGTGTGTCGAGAAAAACATGGCTGTCTGCCTGTACAGTTGATATCCCGACCAGGGCTGACGCAACCGCCCTGTCAATCCGGGATTTTTCCCGGTGGCTTTGCAGAAATTCGTTTCCGGTGGTCTTTGCCGCGCTCAGCTGGTGTTGAAATGCGTCGATTGTCGTTTTGGACAGACCAAAATCCCGCAGGTTATCAAGGTCCTGCTGAATGCTTGTTCGATGGTTGGCAATGCCCGCCATCGCCGTAACGAGATCATCTTCGGTACCGCCAGCATTCAAAGTGTCCAGCGCGAGAAACAGTGCGTTCAAGTCCCGCGCAGTCCGTTGTGCCAGGGCGAACATGGGAAGGGCCCGACTGTTCAGCTGCTTGTGTGTGTCCAGGATCGTGCGGAGCTGCAAGGCCGATGCAAATCCCGCGATACAGATTGTCACCGCGATCAAGCCCAGCACCATCCGAAGTCGGGTGGTGATGCGGCGACCTGAGGCTTGGAGGCGTAGCTTGGGATTACGTGCAAGGGCCATGCGCCACGTTTAAAGATCACCACTTAACTTAATGTTAAAAAACCCCGTTCTAGATGACACAAGGCAGGTTGCCAAAAATATGTAGCCGACATCGGAAACAGGATCAGAACCACAATGGCTTTCGCGCGGTGCGCCAGATCAAATTTGAACCGCCGCGATATGCTGTGCGGTCTCGCGGCAACGGCTTCCGCCATGGCGCTGCCGGGCGGGGCATCTGCAGCGCCATTGGCGACCGTAACGGCGCAGACCGTCCGTGAGAAGTTCTCAGCCCTCACCAGGCCGATCTCCGTCCTGTTACCCAGAGGGTCAGAGGCAAACCTGGCCCCCGTTGCGGCGGCTTTCAAAACGCAGGCCGGGGTCGAAATCGAGCTGGTCATAGTGGATGTCGATCAGATCAACAGTGAATTGATGCTGGACGCGATGCTGGGGCGTGGCACGTTTGACGTGGCGCTGCCGGCCACTTTTGCGTTGCCGGATCTGGTCGATTCGGGTGCGATCCGGCCGCTGGACGACTTTGCACTGCGCTACGAACCGCCTGATTTTCGGGACGGTATCCTATATTCAGTCGGCGATAAGTTCGATGGAAAAACCTATGGATTTCAAACGGATGGAGATGCCTATGTGATGTTTTATCACAAGGCAATGATACAAGATCCGTCACTCGTGGCCATGTACGAAGATCAGTTTGGCCTCAAACTGCGCCTGCCGCATACTTGGGCGGATCTGGATCGACAGATCAGGTTTTTTCACCAACCAGACCATGGGCGATTTGGCGGGCTGCTTTTCCGCACGCCGGGATATCTGGCGTGGGAATGGTGGGTGCGGTTCCATGCCAAGGGCGTCTGGCCGCTGGCACCAGATATGACACCCCAAATTGCCGGAGACGCCGGCATCGCGGCTCTCGAAGACTTGATCGCAATTACAGATTGTCTGCTGCCGGAGGCAGGCAGGCTGGGTTTATTCGAAAACTGGGAACGCTACGCGCAGGGCGATGTTTATTGCAACATCGGTTGGGGCGGGACGCAGAAATACCTCAATAGCAATTCGTCCAAGATGCGCGGGCAGATGCTGTTTGGCCCGACGCCGGGCGGAGATGTGAACGGGGGATTTCTAACAACGCCATATTTCAATTGGGGGTGGAGTTTTGTCGTCAGTTCGGTTTCGCCGGAGCCTGAATTGGCCTATCTCTTTTCGCTCTTTGCGTGCAGTCCGGAAATGTCGACTCTTGCTATTCGTCAGGCCGGTGGGTTCTTCGATCCCTATCGGCCCGAGCATTATAGCGATGCGGGCATCGGGGCGGCGTATTCGCAGCCGTTCCTCGCGGTTCAGCGACAATCTTTAGAGGGTGCGATTCCAGACCTCTATCTCAGGGGCCAGTCCGAATATTTCCATACGCTTGGCAAGGGGTTAGATGCCGCGCTGCAAGGGCAGTTGACGCCCGCCATGGCCTTGGGGCGTGTGGCGCAGGAATGGGAACTGATCACCAATCGAATTGGCCGTGCCGCCCAGGTGGAACGCTGGCAGAGGCTACGGGGGAAGTACCCCCAAACGGCGCGCCGACTGCTTCGTGACTTGGGTTGAGCAGGGGCAACATCGCTGATGTTAAGTGTTCTTCAACGTCGTGACGTTATCTGGATAGCGAACGACAAGTACGAGGTATCATGACACATCCCCTGCCCAACCGCCCTGCCGTTCCGGTGTCGCGTAGCGCCGTTCAAGACGAGCGGATACCGCAGGACATAGATGAATTCATCTATCTGATCAGCCATGACGTGCGCAGTTCGGTAAGGGCCTTGCTGGAATTGCCACAATGGATAGCAGAGGATCTGGAAGCTGCCGGGTTCGAGATGGGCGGGCAGGTAGAAACGTCGATCCAACTGATGAACAGGCATACCGCTCGGCTTGACAAGATGTTGATAGATTTGCTGACATTTTCGCGTATCGGCCGCATGCAAACCACGCGGGAAATCAACCTCGACACAGCACTGGATGAGGTGTTGGAGGAACTAAATCCGCCTAAATCATTCACCATAATCCGCGCATTCGATTGCCCGATCGTTACGGTCGGGGATCGGGACATAATGACTTTATTGTCTGCTTTGATCAGCAACGCGATCAAACACCACGACAAACCGTCAGGCCGTATCGTGATTACCAGCGTCCGCGATGGCGGCGCTACCGTTTTGGCCGTGTCTGACGATGGGCCGGGCATTCCAGAGGAATTCCACGAAAAGGTTTTTGGCGCGATGACAACGCTGCGCTCGCGCGACGAAGTTGAAGGCAGCGGCCTGGGCCTTGCCAATGTGCGCAAGATCGCCGCGCAGTACGGCGGGCGCGCGAGGTTGGTCGCATCCCCGTATGGCCGTGGCAGTTGCATCGAAGTGAGGATGCCGCCGACACCCACTGGCATCGAAACCTGAATGTATCGCGGCTCTACTTCACTTTTTCGCTCGGGGCGGTCTCTTGTCAGAAAGGTGCACCAATTGGTCATTCTTTTTTGAAATCATGGCTTCCACAGGACTAGATGGGATAGCAGTATGCGGGACACAGCACGCGCCGCCGACATGCACGCGCAGCAACACTTCACCACGCCAAAGCTGGTCCGTGCGCTTTTGCTGGATGACAGTAGCTTTGACCGCAGGCGTATCCAACGGCTGGGTGGTAAAGGCGATATTGCTATCCAGTTTGATGAAGCGGGAAATCTGGAAGAATTCGAAACTGCGGTAGAGCGCGTGCAATATGACCTGATCATGATCGACTACCGCCTGCCGCGTGGCGATGGCTTGATGGCGCTTGATACGATCAGCCGAGCGGAGCGAAATCATGATGTGGCCAAAATCATGATGACCGGAAATGGCAGTGTCGACACCGCCGTGCAGGCAATGCAAAGTGGTTTCCATGATTTTCTCGACAAGGCGGCGATAAGCCCCGAAGCACTCAGCCGTGCCATGCGAAATGCCCTGCAGCGGGCGCATCAGGAACGGCAATTGCAGCACCAGCTCGTCGATCAGCGCGAGACCATCCGCCAAGGTGTCGTTGCTGCCTTCAGCGATGCTGGGGTGCAGGAACACCTGTCAGAGATGCTACGAGCTGTGCTTGCAAACACTCTCTCTTCACAAAGGCTGCGCGCAATCGACGTTGTTTCACAACAGATTGATGAAATGGTGGCGGGGTTAGCGGCACCCGACGAATTTATCTTCTCCGCCCGGCGTGCCTGAGTTTGCCGTGCAGTATTCCACTTGGCGTGACGGCTTTCTGACGATAAGCCCATGTCATGCAACTCGCCTTACTGACAGCCGCGACAATGATCGCCTTTGCCGCCAACTCCGTGTTGACCCGCTTGGCGATCGAAGCCGGACATATCGACCCTTCAGGCTTTGCGCTGGTGCGGGTGGCCTCGGGCGCATTGGTACTGGGCATGTTGATCAACGCAAGGGGCGGGGGCCTGCCACTGCTTCGGCGCAATCGTATTCCGGGCGCCCTCAGTCTCGCTGTTTATATGATCGGGTTTACTTTGGCATATCTGACACTGGACACCGGATTAGGCGCTCTGATCCTATTTGGGGTCGTCCAGATTACGATGTTCGCACACAGCGCGCTTACCGGACATGCGCCTGCGCGGCGGCAACTGGCCGGAGCGGGCGTTGCATTTCTGGGACTGCTACTTGCGCTTTGGCCCGGTGCGGGTGGGGCAAGCAGCCTGTCGGGGACGGTCCTGATGATCTTTGCCGGGATCGGCTGGGCTGCTTATACGATCGTCGGTCGTCGCGCCGCAGATCCTCTGGCAGCGACTGCCGCAAATTTCCTGCTTTGCTTGCCGCTGATGCTGATCCTCTTGGCAGGAACCGGTCTGGTGCTCAGTTGGACGGGCGTTGCGCTGGGTATGCTGTGTGGCGGGCTGACGTCCGGGCTTGGCTATGCGCTTTGGTATAAGGTTCTGCGCCAGCTCGACGCATCCGCCGCGGCCGTTATTCAGTTGAGTGTACCGGTCATCGCGATGATCGGCGGGGTGATCGTGCTGGGCGAAGCTGTGACCACGACCTTGTTGATTGCAACGATGCTGGTGCTCGGTGGCATCGCTTGGGCCCTCAGCGCGCGGTCAGTTCCCGTAGACCAGCGCTGACCCCCTGCACGCAGTGCGAGCAAGGCGCCACGGGCCGAAAGTTTCGTAAAGTCACCACGCAATACCATTTCACAACACGTGCATTCGGTCTATCTGCAAGGGATGTCCAACCGTTCCTACACCCTGCTCCTTGCGCTATTCTCGCTTGCGCTGCCATCGGCGCTCCTGGCCGAGGCGCAGACGCGCTGCGTTGTCTTGTTGCACGGCCTGGCCCGCAGTGAGGCGTCATTTGCCTTGATGGAAACCGCGCTGGCCGCAGAAGGTTACCGCGTGGTGCGCCCCGGCTACCCGTCAACCGAAGCGCCGGTGGAGGCTTTGGTCAAGCAGACCTTGCCCGCCGCTGTGGCCGAATGCGGGACACAAAAGGTCGATTTCGTAACACATTCAATGGGCGGCATTTTGGTGCGGCGTTGGGTGCTTGAAAACGGCGATGACCAGATCGGGCGCGTTGTCATGCTTGGCCCGCCAAATCAGGGAAGTGAAGTGGTCGACGAACTGGGCGATATCGCCGCCTTTGATTGGATGAACGGCCCGGCCGGGGCGCAGATGGGCACGGGAGAGGGGTCGGTTCCACGCGGCCTGCCGCCTGTGTCGTTCGAACTGGGCGTGATCGCAGGAACACAATCGTTGAACCCCTATTTTTCGACGCTTCTGCCCGGCGCGGATGATGGTAAAGTATCGGTCACATCAACCCGCGTGGCCGGGATGCGCGACCATATCGTATTGCCGGTCAGCCACACATTTATGATGAACAATCCGCGCGTCATTGCCGAAACGATGGCCTTTTTGAACCGGGGGAAGTTTGACCGGTCGATGACATGGTTTGATGGCGTGCTCGATTCGATTGGGTGTTCCGAGGGCAGATGTCTGCCGGGATTGGAGCCTGAAGATGCCAAACCTTGATCTGACCGGCGCGCAGGTTCTTCTCGACGACGGGCTACAGCGTGTGACCCTGTCGATCGCCGAGGGACAGATTGTTGATAGGCCAGTTGGGCATGCCGTTGATTTAACAGGGTTTCTTATCCTTCCGGGGATTGTCGATCTGCACGGGGATGGTTTTGAGCGCCATCTGGCCCCGCGTCGCGGCGCAATGAAGCAAATGTCAGAAGGTTTGATCGCCGCCGAGGCAGAACTGGCCGCAAATGGCATCACCACTGCGGTGCTCGCGCAGTTTGTGAGTTGGGAAGGCGGACTGCGGGGGCTGGAATTTGCCGACCAGGTATTCAAGGCCATCCGCGCCACCGCGCCCGAAGTGGTCACCGACCTGCGGGCGCAGTTGCGGTTTGAGACCCATCTGCTTGACCTGCATGCCAGTTTGCCTGCCCGTCTGGCGGAGTGGGGCGTGACCTACGTCGTCTTTAATGATCATTTGCCGCATGACCGGTTGGCGGCGGGCAAGACCCCTAAACGTCTGGTGGGCCAAGCGCTCAAGGCTGGGCGCAGCCCCGAAAGCCATCTGGCGCAGATGCAGGACCTACACAGCGGGCGCGACGCGGTGCCCGCAGCCCTCGACCAGCTTTGCACAATTCTCGCGCAGGACGGCGTGTTGATGGGCAGTCATGACGACCAAACCCCCGAAACCCGCGCGGCATGGCGCGCGCGCGGTGTGACATTGGCGGAATTTCCGGAAACCCACGCGGCGGCAGAGGCGGCGTTTGTCGCGGGCGATGCGGTGGTGATGGGTGCGCCCAACGTGGTGCGGGGCGGGTCGCACAACGGTAACTTGTCGGCGCTGGACCTGATCGGCATGGGCATGTGTCATGCGCTGGCGTCGGATTATCACTATCCCTCACCCCGCCGCGCGGCGCTGATGTTGGCCGATAGCGGCGTGGCAAGCCTTAACGACGCATGGTCACTGGTGTCATCCGGCCCTGCGGCGGTACTTGGGCTGAAAGACCGTGGCGCGCTGCGCCCCGGTCTGCGGGCTGATCTGGTGGTGCTTGATGCCAAAACGCGCCGCGTGGCCGCGACACTTGTGCAGGGGCGCGTCAGCTATATGAACGGCGCCATCGCTGACCGCTTTGCTGCGCGCTGATATCTTTAGGCGCGGGTGATCCGATTGACGTGGCCCATCTTGCGGCCCGGTTTAACGTCCAACTTGCCATAAAGATGCAGCGCGGTGTCGCGCGCGCGCGCCAGTTCTGGCACCCGGTCCATATCGTCGCCGATCAGGTTTTCCATCACGACATCCGCATAACGCTGCCCGTCGCCCAATGGCCATCCTGCGACAGCGCGGATGTGCTGCTCGAATTGATCCACGGTGCAGCCGTTCTGCGTCCAATGCCCGGAATTATGCACCCGTGGTGCGATCTCGTTGACGACCAATCCCTGCGGCGTCACGAAAAATTCGACGCCCATCACGCCAACATAGTCCAGCGCATTCAGAATGCGCCCGGCCAGCAGGATCGCATCCGTGCGCTGCCCATGGTTCAGTTGGGCGGGAACCGTGGTACTGTGCAAAATCCCGTCGCGGTGCACGTTTTCGCCGGGGTCGAAACAGGCCACTTCGCCGGTCGCACTGCGCGCGGCAATCACCGATACCTCGATGCTGAAATTGACAAACCCTTCGAGAAGCGCTGGCGCACCGTTCATATCCGCGATGGCGCGTGCGGCGTCATCGGTATCGCGCAGGCGGGATTGCCCCTTGCCGTCATAGCCGAACCTGCGGGTTTTGAGAATCGCGGGCGCGCCGATTGTCTTTAGCGCGGCATCAAGTGCGGCGGCATCAGGAATATCGGCAAAGGGCGCGACGTTCAGTCCCAGATCACGCAGAAAGTTCTTCTCCGTCAGGCGGTCCTGCGAAATGCGCAACGCCTCTCGACCAGGGCGGATCGGCGTGATGGCTTCGACCATGTCCAGCGCGTCGGTCGGGATGTTTTCAAATTCAAACGTGACGACGTCGCAGGCGTGGGCAAAGGCCGTTAGTGCGGCGTGATCATCATAAGGCGCTGTTGTGACGGCATGTGCCACATCCCCGGCAGAGGCGTCTGCGCCCGGTTCAAAAATATGGGTGCGAAAACCCAACCGCGCGGCGGCGACCGACAGCATACGGCCCAGTTGGCCGCCGCCCAGAATGCCGATCGTGGCCCCGGTCTTTAACGGTTCAACTGTCATCAGGCACCTCTGGGATAGACGCACTCAGCGCGCTGCGCCAATCGTCCAGCCGTTGTGCGATGCCTTTGTCCTGCAAGGCAAGAATACCGGCAGCCATCAGTGCCGCATTGGCCGCGCCGGCCGCACCGATGGCCATGGTCGCCACTGGAAATCCGCGCGGCATCTGCAGAATGGAATAAAGCGAATCCACACCCGACAGCGCCTTGGTCTGCACCGGGACACCGATCACCGGCACGCGGGTCTTTGATGCCATCATGCCCGGTAGATGCGCCGCCCCACCCGCACCGGCGATGATCACTTGCAGGCCGCGGTCGACGGCGGTCTTGCCATAATCCCACAACCTGTCCGGCGTGCGATGCGCCGACACGATGCGGGTCTCATAGGCAATGTTCAACTCGTCGAGCAGCGTTGCTGCCTCGCGCATGGTGGCCCAGTCGGACTGGGACCCCATGATGATGCCAACCGGGGGCGTGGTCATAGCGCTGTGGCCTTTTGGTCATGGATCAGAGCGCGCACTATACCCATGCAACACGAGGTGGCAATGCGCGAAAGTCGGGCAATCAGGCTATAATGTCGGGGGTCAGGCGATCGTCGATCTGTGCGATGAGATCCTTGAGGCGCAGTTTGCGCTTTTTCAGGCGTTGCAAGGTCAGTTGGTCCCCGGTGCCTTTTTCGACAAGTGCATGAATGGCATCGTCGAGATCGCGGTGTTCACGGCGAAACACCTCAAGCTCGACGCGCAACACATCGTCATTCTTCATCGACAGATCGGTGGGGGCGTTCATGGGTCAGGTGATTCCGTTAGCACTGGTTCTGAGAATATAAGCTTTTGTGACCGTTTGGCATAGCCCTTGCACAGATGCACAAGCACCCCCATATTTATCCCATCAGGTTGCCGGTTGCGGGGCCTGATATGACTGTCGCTTGACCTGATAAGGACGTGTCGCATGACGAAACTGACGCTTGCCTCTTATCCTCACATGCTGGGGTTTGAGCAATTGGAAAGGGTGCTGGAACGCAGCGCCAAAGCCGGTAACGAAGGTTATCCGCCGTTCAATATCGAACAAACATCTGATTTCAGCTACCGCATCACCTTGGCGGTGGCAGGTTTTTCGGAACAGGATCTTTCGATAACCGTTGAGGATAGACAGCTGGTCATCCGGGGCCGACAGACCGACGCTGGCGAGGACAGGGTGTTTTTGCACCATGGCATCGCTGCACGGCAGTTCCAGCGGTCTTTCGTTTTGGCCGATGGGGTCGATGTGGGCGACGCGGTGATGGAAAATGGTCTGCTGCACGTGGACCTGACCCGCGCCAAACCTGAAACGGTGGTGCAGACCATCAAGATAAAGAAGGGTTAACATCATGCACGAAGAGATTACCCATTCCGGCGACCGCACGGTTTATGTCAAAACCATCGCCGTGACGGACCTGCCCCGCGAAGTGCGCGATCAGGCCGAAGGGCTTGAATTGCTTTACGCCGTTCATGATGCACAGGGTCAGCAATTGGCGCTCGTAGGCGACCGCAAACTGGCTTTTGCCCTCGCACGTGAACATGACTACGCACCTGTCTTGGTGCATTGACGCCACGCACAGGCACGGTACCGTGTAAGATGAACCAAGGCCGCAGCATGTTCTGCGGCCTTTCTTACGTGATGGGTGTGCGATGGAATATGATTTTGACTGGGTTGATGCCTTTACCGACCACGCGTTTGGCGGCAACGGATGTGCCGTGGTGCACGGCGGTGCCGGGTTAAGCGATGAAATCTGCATGGCCTACGTGCGCGAAACGTCACTCGTAGAATGTACCTTTACCGGTCCGTCCGATGTCGCGGACTTCCGCGTGAAATACTACCTCGCCAGTCGCGAAATTCCTTTTGCCGGCCATCCGACCATTGCCACCGTTGCGGCCCTGCGCCATCGCGGTATCATCGGCGAGGGCACGCTCACGTTAGAAACTGGGGCCGGTATCGTCGCGGTCAACGTCGACGGCGCGCTGATAACGATGACACAGGTCGCGCCGAAATTTGGCCCGCTGGTCGACCCTTCACTGGTCGCGGCCGTGGGCGGGCTGTTGGGCGACGATATCATTGGGCAGCCACAGATCGTCTCGACCGGATTGCCGTTTTGCATCACCCTCGTTCGCGACCGACAGACGCTTGAGAAGTTGCGTCTGGATGTCGATGCGCTGGCACGCTATTCGGTGGCCCTCGGACAAGATGGGGTTGATATGATGGAACCGTTCTGGGTGTGCCTCGAAGGGGCGACACCGGCGGGCGATACATATTCACGCCTGCTGATCGCGCCACCCAGCCCCGCCGAAGACCCGTTCACCGGTTCGGCCACCGGTGCGATGGCGGCCTATCTTTGGGCACAGGGGTTAATCGATACCCCTGATTTTGTTGCGGAACAGGGCCACGGCATGGGGCGCCCCGGACAGGCGCAGGTCACCGTGCTAGGGCCACGCGATGCCATAACTGGGGTGCAGGTGGCCGGGCAGGGGACCATCGTGATGTCAGGAAAGGTTTTCCTACCCGAAAACGTCAGCTAGGACAGGCCAATCAAACAGGAACGCCCCATGCCGACACCCGCCATCGCCATTCTGCCCTACGGACAAAAGCTGGGCCGCCACCATGCAGGGCGTCCGCTGGATGATCTGCACTGGCCCTTGGGGCGTCCTGCGCGGTTGCGAAACGGGACGCTGGCCGATCTGTCGCCTGATGATCATCTGATTGTCTATCCGAAAACGGGCCTGCATTTTCAGCCCGACTGGGGGGTGAAGGCCAAGGTATCCGTCATGGTTGTCGAGCCCGCAATGATCCACGCGCGTCACTTGAAATTGCTGCGCTGGACCTATCGCCGCTTTTTCAGGGTGCTGACCCATAACGATAACCTGCTCAGCGCTATCCCCAATGGGATTAAACATCCATTCGGCACCACCTGGATACCAGACCATACCGAACTGGACGTAACCAAAAGCAGACACATGTCGCTGATCGCCTCAACCAAACGCGATCTTGAGGGGCATCTTTTGCGCCACGATATGGTGTCCTTTGTTCAGTCCCGGGATCTGGATGTTGACGTGCTTGGGCGCGGCTTTGCCCCCTTTGAGGACAAGGCGGATGGCCTGGCCCCGTATAGGTTTTCGGTCGTGATCGAAAACATCCAAGAGCCGAACTATTTTACCGAAAAGATTGTCGACGCCGTGCTCTGCGAGGCGGTTCCGATCTACTGGGGCTGCCCCAATATTGGCGATTTTTTCGACACTGAGGGTATGGTGATCTGCAATAGTGCAGAGGAGTTGAAAGCTGCTATTTCGGCGGCCAGTCAAAACCAGTTCGACCGGCTGATCCCGGCGTTGCGCGCGGATAAATCGCGGGCTGCCCATTGGGGCGACCTCGAAGGGCGCGCGGCTCAGTCGGTGCTGGACAGCCTTTAGAACGCAAAACGCAGCCCTGGGGCTGCGTTTCACCGTGGCGTGCCGAAGGGCGGATTACCCTTTGATCAGCCCCATATTTTCAAGCTTCAGCAATACCTGATGTGCGCAGTTGTCGACATCGATATTCTCAGTATCCAGAACCAGCTCAGCATTCTTGGGCACATCATAGGGGTCAGAAATCCCAGTGAATTCCTTGATCTTGCCTTCTCGTGCCAGCTTGTACAGCCCCTTGCGGTCGCGGCGTTCGCATTCCTCGATGCTGGTCGCCACATGGATCTCGACGAAGGCACCAAAGCTTTCGACGTCTTCGCGCACAGCACGGCGCGTGGTGGCATAGGGGGCGATCGGCGCACAAATTGCGATGCCGCCGTTCTTGGTGATCTCAGACGCGACATAGCCAATGCGCCGGATGTTCAAATCGCGATGCTCTTTGGAAAAACCCAGTTCGGACGACAGATTTTTGCGTACAATGTCACCGTCTAGCAGCGTCACAGGACGGCCGCCCATTTCCATCAGTTTAACCATCAACGCGTTGGCAATGGTGGATTTACCCGACCCGGAAAAACCGGTGAAGAACACGGTGAAACCCTGCTGGCTCCGCGGTGGGCGGGTGCGGCGCAGCTCTTTGACCACTTCGGGGAACGAGAACCATTCAGGAATCTCCAGCCCCTCTTGCAGACGTCGGCGCAATTCCGTCCCCGAGATGTTTAGGATCGTAACGTTGTCCTTGTCGGCAATCTCGTCATTGGGTTCGTACTGGGCGCGTTCCTGCACATAAACCATGTGTTTGAAATCGACCATCTCGATGCCCATTTCCTCTTGATGCTCGCGGAACAAATCCTGTGCATCGTAGGGGCCATAGAAATCATCGCCGGCCGAATTCTTGCCGGGGCCTGCGTGGTCGCGGCCGACGATGAAATGCGTGCAGCCGTGGTTTTTGCGGATCAGGCCGTGCCAGACGGCCTCGCGCGGGCCTGCCATACGCATGGCAAGGTTCAGCAGGCTCATCGTGGTCGTGGCAGCGGCATATTTATCCAACACCGCCTCATAGCAGCGCACGCGGGTAAAGTGATCGACATCGCCGGGTTTTGTCATGCCGACAACGGGGTGGATGAGCAGGTTGGCCTGCGCCTCGCGCGCGGCACGGAACGTCAGTTCCTGATGTGCGCGGTGCAACGGGTTGCGGGTCTGAAACGCGACGATGCGGCGCCAGCCTAGTTTGCGGAAATAGGCCCGCAATTCGTTGGGTGTGTCGCGACGTGCGCGGAAATCATAGTGAACTGGCTGCTGAATACCGGTGATCGGGCCGCCCAAATAGATCTTGCCAGCCTGGTTGTGCAGGTAATTCACTGCCGGGTGTGCATCGTCATCCGCGCCAAAGACTTTCTCGGCCTCGTGTGCTTTGTTCGGCTCCCAACGGTCGGTCACGGTCATGGTGGCAAGGATCACACCTTCCTGATCGCGCAGGGCAATGTCCTGTCCCACTTCGAGCTTGGCCGCGAATTCCTCTGACACATCCAGATTGATCGGCATCGGCCACAGCGTGCCATCTGCAAGACGCAGGTTGTCCACAACACCGTTATAGTCTTCCTCACTCAGAAAACCTTTCAGTGGGTTGAAACCACCGTTCATCAGCAATTCCAGATCGCAGATCTGGCGCGGCGTGAGATCGTGGCTGACCAGATCCCCGGCCTCAGACTTGAGCTTTTGCGCAAACTCGTAGGAAACGTAAAGTTCGGGGATCGGGGAAAGGTTGCTTGGCATTGACATACTATACTCGTGTTGAATGACTGGCGCGGTTGGTCGTAATTGAGGGCGCAATACCGCCTGATCAGGGTTAAAGTCTAGTGATTGGGGCGTTTTCTGACCCCAAAGGAATGAAATGTTGCAGAATTAAAGACGTCTGCGACAAGTGTTTTGCCGCAGACGAAAATTCAGAACACAGTTGCTATGGAAGCTACGTATCACACTTCTTCGGTGATTTCAGCGCCATATCCCAGCGGCAATGATGTGTCCTTGCCTGCGTCATCGCCAACTTCGGCCAGAAAACGCTCGGCCTCAAGCGCCGCCATGCAGCCCATGCCCGCACTTGTTACCGCCTGGCGGTATTTGTGGTCGGTCAGATCACCCGCAGCAAACACGCCCGGGATCGAGGTTTCTGTACTGTCGGGCTTGGTCACAACATAGCCGCCCATGTGAGTTTCCAGCACATCCTTCACCAGTTCATTTGCCGGTGCATGGCCGATGGCAACAAAGACGCCCTTGGCGGGGATATCGGTGATCTCACCGGTCTTGGTGTGCTTAACCTTCACACCTTCGACGCCCAGGGGGCTATCGGTGCCATAGACCTCCTCAAGTTGGTGAAACCACAGCGTCTCGATCTTGGGGTTCTTCATCAAGCGGTCGATCAATATTTTTTCTGCCCGCAATTCGTCGCGCCGGTGGATCAGCGTCACTTTAGACGCAAAATTGGTCAGAAACAGCGCTTCTTCTACAGCGGTATTGCCGCCGCCGATCACCACGATTTCTTTGCCCCGGTAGAAAAATCCGTCACAGGTGGCACAGGCCGACACGCCAAAGCCTTTGAACTTCTCTTCGCTTTCCAGGCCCAGCCATTTCGCGCGCGCCCCCGTGGCAAGGATCACGGCATCTGCCACATATGTGGTGCCGCTGTCACCTTTGGCATGAAAGGGGCGGCTGGACAGATCCAGATCAGTGATGATGTCACCGATGATCTCTGTTCCCATGGCTTTGGCGTGATCCTGCATCCGGATCATCAGGTCGGGGCCTTGCACTTCGCTGTCACCGGGCCAGTTTTCAACCTCGGTCGTGGTGGTCAACTGCCCGCCTGGTTCGATGCCCTGCACCAGAATGGGGTTCAGCATCGCCCGGCTGGCATAGACCCCGGCGGTATAGCCCGCAGGGCCGGAGCCGATGATCAGAACTTTCGTTTTACGTGTCTCGGCCATCTGGCGCCCCCGGTTTTTCTTTGATAATGCCCGCCTCATATAGCGGCGCGCGCGCGGCCATTAAACCCCTCCTGTGCAGGGTGGCCCTTCTGAGTCACGCAGACGTACCCCCCGCTTGCACCTTGCAAAATAAAACTCGACGAGGGAACGCAGCCTGCGGCGCCAGGGGCAGGCCCCCACCGGATCAATCAAGCAGAAAGAATCTTGCGCTTGGGTGAAACATTATTGCGCGTAATGGCGATGCTGCTATAAGAATCGAAAATTCAATGAGGATAGTATGGCAGGTACACGGCTTGATCCGATAGATCGGATGATCTTGGCTGAACTTCAGGCTGACGGTCGGATGACCAATGTCGAATTGGCAAAACGCGTCGGTATTTCAGCGCCACCTTGCCTGCGCCGGGTCCGCACCCTCGAAGAGCAGGGGTATATCAGGGGCTACCACGCCGACGTCGCCGCGCGCGCGTTGGGATTCGAGGTGCAGGTGTTCGCCATGGTTGGGCTTGCCAGTCAAGCCGAGGTCGATCTGAGCGCCTTTGAACAGAAATGCCGCGACTGGCCGCTTGTACGTGAATGTCACATGCTGAACGGCGAGGTGGACTTCGTCCTCAAATGCGTCGCCCCGGACCTGTCGAGCTTTCAAAGTTTTCTGACAGGGCAGTTGCTGACAACCCCGAATGTAGCCAGCGTCAAGACCAGCCTCGTCATTCGCGGCGCGAAAGACGAACCGGGCGTGCCCTTCGACGTGCTTGAGGCGCGGTTGGCAACAGCGCCCTGATTGCCTTCAGTTCGGCACGGCCTCGGCGTCCGCTTCGGGCGCGCGGGGGTGGGCCAGCGGGCCAAAATCGGTCGCGTGGCTGATCTGCGGAAACATCGACAAGAACCGATCGCGCAGCGAATGTGACACGGACCGCGTTGCATTTGCGCCGGGATGGAATGTTTCCATTTCGATCCCGCCCGCCTTGATCGCGGCATGGCGCGACAGGCAGATGTGAAACAGGCGCACTGGCGTTGGCGGCACCACTTCGATCACGTTCACCCCGTCGATGAATTCGCGCACCGGGGTCAACATCTGTGTGCCGCCTGCTTCGCCGCGCAGATGGTGCGGCGTGTGCAGCACGCGCGCGGCGGGGCCGACGGTCAAAAACGAACTGGGGCGGCCCTGGCCAAAACTGTCCGTCATGATCCGGATCAGCGGCGTGCGCCGCCCGGCATCCGCAGGAATAAAATTGCTCGACCCGACCCAGATCAGCTGGGCCGGTTCGCCAGATGACGTATTGACCATGACACCGGGTTGCAAATCCTCGACAGCGATATCGCCCTGTACGGTGTTGATCAACGTGCCGCGCGCAAAGGCCGAAAATGCGGATTCGAACAGCGGCAGGGCAGGGGCATTGTCCTGACCGATGTAAAGCGATCCATCGGCGCGCAATGCAGCGACTTCGTAGCTGCGCGTCGGGATCGTTGCCGCCGGGCGTATCCCACCGGTGGAAGACCCTGAACCGGACAGGTCAAACCCGCCTGAGGTCTTGGACGTACTTTGAAGGCGCTGAGCCGGAGCAGCAATTGGTGTCATGCGAAAACCTTTATCGGTCTGTCACATCCGCGTCGGCCCCCACCGACGGCACGGAAATAACGTGTTGGTGTCATTTCTGGTCTATGCCGATTAAATCGCCACGTCTGGCCCGGATTGTCAAAGTATGAACAACATTAACGCCTTGTTTCGGGCCAATTTGAGGGAAATCGGCCTTTCTGTTTCCGCATTTCAGGGGTTGGCTGCCACATTCGGGCAAAAGAAAACCCCCTGAAGCGAATCAACGCGACAGGGGGAAAAGGGGCACCGCGCCGTGGTTTGGGCGGTGCCAGGGGAGGAGTGGTCTAGAGGATCAAGCCGTCTTGCGTTCGACGGGGGTCGCATTGCGCTTGGCGATAAACGCGGCGCGGCGTGTCCCGCGGGCCCAAGGCATGACGGTGTCGTTCTTGGCTGCTGTTTCTACAACCGACTTGATGAAGCGCTTGTTGGTTTTCATGGCTCAGTCCTCTCAGTATGTCTGCTGGGCGTCTGCCCTTGCTTGAGATTAATATGACGGAGCAATCGGGCTGGTTTTTGGCAGTTTGGAAAAAACTCGACATAAATTCGGCGTTCTTTTGGGTCATTTGTGGTGCTCTTGCCCAAATTTGAAAAACTCTTTGTTTTCAACGAAAATAGGCGCGCTGGTGTGGCCAGTTCTTTGAAATTTGACGGATTGTTTCCGATTTCGCACCTCGCTTTGCGGCGCAAGCACGGCCAAATCTGCCCCAATCCTGCCCAGATCAGAGCGTGATCGCGGCGATCAGGCGGCCATAGTCCGCTTCTTTGGCGTGGGTCGTGCGGCGGTAGGAATAGAATCGCTCGGCATCATGATAGGTGCAGTGGCGCGTCCACTCTGCATGGCCTATTCCGGCGGCACGCAACCGGT
This sequence comes from Sulfitobacter sp. KMM 9851, assembly GCF_057178245.1. Classification (NCBI taxonomy): domain Bacteria; kingdom Pseudomonadati; phylum Pseudomonadota; class Alphaproteobacteria; order Rhodobacterales; family Roseobacteraceae; genus Sulfitobacter; species Sulfitobacter sp. KMM 9851. The sequence goes on along the minus strand of NZ_CM169991.1, from coordinate 2,939,068 downwards.
TAAGGCCAAAGCCGGGCAGGTCAAACAGCATTCGATCACCGTCGCCTTGGATGAAATACCGCGAGAAGCTGGGATCGGCCGCCAGAAAGTTATCGAGAAACTCGGGGCCCACCTCATAGGCGCGCTGCGAAATCGACGGCCCGATCACGGCGGTGATGTTTTCGCGCACAGCACCCAACTCGATCATCGCATCAACGGTGGCCTCCAGCACGCCGTCCAGCGCACCGCGCCAGCCCGCATGGGCCGCCCCGATCACGCCCGCATCCACATCGGCAAACAGCACCGGCTGACAATCCGCGGTTAGGACAGACAGCGCAATACCGGGGGTGCTTGTCACCATCGCATCGGCACGCGGCTTTTGCGGCATCGGTCCGGTCACATGCAATGCCGTCGCAGAATGGACCTGATGCACACCAAGCAGGTTTTCAGGTGCGACCCCCATTGCCTCGGCTGCACGGGCACGGTTGATCGCCACAATCTCGGTCTGATCAGAGCTGCCAGTGCCGCAGTTCAGCCCTGCAAATACGCCAGATGACGCACCGCCCCGCCGGGTAAAGAACCCGTGGCGCAGAGGTGCAAGGCTGTCTGATGTCAGAATTTCAAGCGTCATGGCTCCAGTCCCGGTGGCGGGGTCTGTCCCGTTTGATATAGCCCCATCACCTTGAACAAGTTTCCCATTTCTTCGGGGTGCGTCAACCGTCGATGTGCGGCGATATGACTTTCGAGCGCGGGGCCGGTCAGGCTTTGGGCCAGTCGCGCAGCCCTGCCGCTGATGCCAAGGCGTTCCAGAAACAGGCCTTGCGGCGTGACGCGACTATGCGCGCAGGCTGTGGCGGCCCCGGCCAGCGCCGCAAAATCCACATGCGCGGTCAGATCGGACTGTCCGGGGGTGGCCAGCACATCAACTGGGCTATGGTTTTGCACCGCCTGCAAGGTATCTCCCAGTGACTGCCAATCGCCATAATCAATGATCAGCGCCACGCCTCCATGACTGCCGATCCGACGAGCGATGGCGTCGATGATCGGGGCTGCGGCACTGCACAGCTCCACCAGCGCGCCGTCTTCGGTATCCACCAAGCGGTCGTTCAGCACGGGTTGTGGCAACACCGGACCCAGCCCAAACGACAAATTCCCGTCAGCCATCCCCACCTGCCGCTCGCGCCATGCAGCGCCGGCGCGCACGAACTGGCGAATCGGCAGCGCGTCAAAGAACTCATTTGCGACCACGAACAGCGGTTGGTCGGGCAGGGCGCTGGCATCGGGTATCCAACGCACCGCATATCCGGCCAGTGCCTCGCGTTGTTGGGCCTCCAATACCGGTGACGCCTCGACCAACGTGATCCGCGCCGCGTCGATGAACCCCGGGACCTTGACGCAGGCGCGCAACATATCGGCCATCAACGTACCCCGCCCCGGTCCCAATTCCGCTAGGGTAAAGGGCGCGGGCGCTCCGTGATCCAGCCAGGACTGCGCCAGCGCCAGACCCATCAATTCGCCAAACATCTGACTGATCTCGGGTGCGGTGACAAAATCGCCGGCCTGCCCGAACGGGTGTTGGGTAGTGTAATAACCCCAGTCGGGATGCAGCAGGCAGGCCTGCATATACGCATCCAGCCGCAGCGGCCCGTCATGGGCAATCCGCCCTAGCAGATGATCCTTCAGCGTCATGCGCGCCGCATCGCCCGCATCATCAGGAATGCACCGACCATCATCATTGGCAGGCTCAGGACCTGCCCCATGGTCAGCCCATATCCGCCCAGGTGCCATGCCAGCCCCAGCGGATTGCCATCAGTCACAAACTGCGCATCCGGCTGGCGCACAAACTCGACCACGAAGCGAGCCAGCCCGTAGCCTGCCAGAAACGTGCCCGCGATCAGGCCGGGCCGCTTCAGTGCGCCGCGCCGCCATGCCATCCAGATCAACAGCGCGCCCAGAACCAAGCCTTCTAGCAGCGCTTCATATAGTTGCGATGGATGCCGTGCGCACAGACCCGCCACATCCGGGCAGTACTGTGCAGCCTCCGTCGGAAAGGCGACACCCCAAGGCAAATCTGTGGGTCTGCCCCAGAGTTCGGCGTTGATGAAATTGGCCAGACGCCCCAGAAACAGCCCTGGCGCGAGGCCGAGGCAGACCATGTCACCGGTCGAGATTACCGGCAGCTTGTGCCGCCATGTATAGAACAGCCCGGCCAGAATGACCCCCAGCGCGCCACCATGGAACGACATGCCGCCTTCCCACAGTTGCAGGATGCGCGCAGGGTTTTCGAGGTAATAGCCCGCCTGATAAAACAGCACATACCCCAGCCGACCGCCCAGGATTACACCCAGAATGACCCAGAATAGCAGATCCTCGATCTGGCCGGGCTGCATCGGCGGTGTGTCATTTTTCCACAACTTTGGTCGGCGTACCATTCGGACGACCAACTGCCAGCCCAACAGAATGCCCACGATATAGGCCAGCGCGTACCAGCGCAGGGCAAAGGTGGTGCCAAACAAATCAACCGAGAAAATCTCGGGCGCGATATCGGGGAAGGGGAGCATGGCTATCATGATGCTGATTGAGCAAGGCCGCGCGGGGAAGTCAACCTTGCGGGCGCAGGTCAGACACCCCATATAGAGTTCAACAGGACATCGGAGGCCAGACATGCAGACCCGTAACAAGTTTTTCGACGACATCTCACAAATGATGACAAATGCGATGGGCGTCGCGCAGGGCGCCAAGGACGAGGCCGAAACCGCGTTCAAAGGCATGTTGGATCGCTGGCTGGCCGATCGCGACTTTGTCACCCGCGAGGAATTTGATGCGGTGCGCGCCATGGCCCAAAAGGCCCGCGAAGAAAATGAGGCGCTCAAAGCGCGTCTGGATGCGATGGACGCCAAGGGCTGAAACCATGGTGGCGCTGCCGCGCCATTTCATTCACCCGCCCACCTTCTGCGTGCCGCAGTGTCCCGCTGCGCGGCGCGCGTTCCCCCGGTGTTGATCAGAATTGGCCTGCCTGCGCCTAAATTCTGTGTGTCTGGCAAAGTTACCCACAACTTATTGTGGTTATCCCCTACGAATTGTAGTTATCCCCAAGAAAAGGGTTGCCAGATCGCCCTCATGCCCGCACCATATCTTGTATAGGCGGTGGTTATAGCCACGTCTATTAGTGCAGGCATCCATGTCTGGTGGCGCGTAGCTGCCCCTGACTGGAGTATATAAAGAGGTGGCGAAATGGCCCTGTCCGAGCATTACCTTGAAGAAGACATTCACCCCATTGATATCGTTGAAAATCTGGCGGCCCATCATGAATGGGACTTTGACCGCATCGCGGATGATCAGATCGCGATGGCTGTCGAAGGCCAGTGGCGCACCTACTCGATCACCCTTGCGTGGTCCGCCTACGACGAAACACTGCGCCTGATCTGTACCTTCGAGATGGAGCCCCCGGCCGAGAAACTGCCCAAACTTTACGAGCTTCTGAACTTAGTCAACGATCAGTGCTGGGCTGGTGCTTTCAGCTTTTGGGCGGATCAGGAACTGATGGTCTACCGCTACGGGCTAGTGCTCAGCGGTGGGCAAGTGGCCAGCCCTGAACAGATCGACACGATGATCGGGGCCGCAGTAATGAGCGCAGAACGCTATTATCCCGCGATCCAATTGCTGGTCTGGGGCGACCGTACCCCAAAAGATGCGCTCGAAGTCGCCATTGCAGAGGCCTACGGGCGGGCGTAACAACGTCCCCGGAATAACATTTCGGGGGAAAGATCATGAAAGACAGCCGCGTGGCACGGGACGGTCTGGTATTGCTGGGCTGTGGCAAGATGGGCTCGGCGATGCTGGCCGGATGGTTGGCCAAGGGTCTGCCTGCGACATCGGTCTGGGTGACCGATCCGCACCCATCTGACTGGTTGCAGGCGCAGGGCGTAAATTTGAACGCCGAGCTGCCCGCGCAGCCTGCTGTGGTCATTGTTGCGGTCAAACCGCAAATGATGGCCGAGGCGCTGCCGACGTTGCAGAAGATGGGGAATGGCCAGACACTGTTTGTCAGTGTCGCGGCCGGTACCACAATCGCCTATTTTGAACAGGTACTGGGCGGCCAGACCCCAATCGTACGCGCCATGCCCAACACACCAGCGGCGATTTCCCAGGGGATAACGGCGATCACCGGCAACGATCATACCGGCCCGCAAAATTTGGACGAAGCCGAGACATTGCTGCGCGCGGTCGGCGATGTGGTGCGCTTGCAGAACGAGGCGCAGATCGACGCGGTGACGGGCGTCAGCGGTTCTGGCCCAGCATATGTTTTCCACATGATTGAAACGATGGCAGCGGCGGGCGTGGCGCAGGGGCTGCCCGAAGATCTGGCCATGCAACTGGCCAAGGCAACGGTGGCCGGAGCTGGCGCGCTGGCAATGCAGGCTGACGAAACTCCCGCACAGCTACGGGTCAATGTGACCAGCCCCAACGGCACGACCCAGGCTGCACTTGAGGTTTTGATGGATGCCCAAAACGGCTTTCCTGCCCTGCTGAAACGCGCCGTTGCGGCGGCGGCGGATCGATCGCGGGAACTGGCCAATGGCTGAGATTTCCTTTGACGATTTTACGAAAGTCGACATTCGAGTAGGCACCGTACTGCGCGCCGAAACCTTTCCAGAGGCCCGCAAACCGGCGATCAAACTCTGGATCGACTTTGGCGGCGACATTGGCGAGCGGAAGACCTCGGCGCAGATCACCGCACATTATCAACCCGACACGCTGGTGGGGCGGCAGGTGGTCGCGGTTGTCAACTTTCCCCCGCGTCAAATAGGCAAATTCATGTCAGAGGTTCTGGTGCTTGGCCTGCCGGATGCGGCGGGTGAAATTGTATTGCTCGGTCCCGATCAGGTGGTGCCAAGCGGGGGGCGGATGCATTGAAAAAGATATTGATTGCCAGACCCTTGCCGGACGAAGTGACCGAAACGCTGACTGGGTTTGACGTCACGGTGCGCCGCAACACTGCCCCGCTGACCGCGGACGAATTGCGCGCTGCCCTGCGGGATTTCGATGGTGTTCTGCCCACCTTGGGGGACGCGTTTTCGGCACAGGTCTTTTCGGATGTCCCACGCCCTCGGTGCAAGATTCTGGCCAATTTCGGGGTGGGCTATAACCACATCGACGCCGCTGCCGCACAGGCAGCCGGGTTGGTGGTGACCAATACGCCGGGAGCCGTTACGGATGCCACCGCAGATATTGCGATGACACTGATGCTGATGTCCGCCCGACGCGCTGGCGAGGGCGAGCGGCTGGTGCGGTCTGGGGCATGGGAAGGCTGGCACCCGACGCAGATGCTGGGCTTGCACCTGAGCGGCAAGACAGTTGGAATTGTCGGAATGGGCCGCATCGGTCAAGCCATCGCTAGGCGATGTCACTTTGGTTTTGACATGAAGATCAAATACTTCAGCCGCAGCGCCAAGGTGCTGTCGTACTCTGCCGAGCGCGTGGAAGACCTGCACGATCTTGCCGGTCAGGTGGACGTATTGGTGGCCGCAGTGCCCGGCAGTGCACAGACGCGACATCTGATCGACGCCTCCGTGCTGCGCGCCATGCAGCCCCATGCGCGGCTGATCAACATTTCGCGCGGCGATGTGGTGGAAGAGGCGGCGCTGATCGCATCCCTCCAAGCGGGCGAGATCGGTGGTGCGGGGCTGGATGTCTACGAATTTGAACCCAAGGTGCCGCAGGCATTACGGGAACTGGATAACGTGGTTCTATTGCCGCATTTGGGCACGTCAGCCCTTGAGGTGCGTGTGGATATGGGCCGGATGGCGGTCGCAAATCTACAAGCGTTCTTTGCCGGCCAGACCCCGCCGAACGTCGTTTAACCGTCGCCCATCGCAGCACGCCAGTGGCGGCGACACAGAGAGACATAGGTTTCGTTGCCACCGATCTGAACCTGTGCGCCGTCGCGGGTGGTGTTGCCTGCGGCGTCGCGGCGCACCACCATCGTGGCCTTCTTGCCGCAGTGGCAAATGGTGCGCACTTCGCGCATTTCGTCGGCCAGGGCCAGCAGGGCGGCAGAGCCGGGAAAAAGCTCCCCCCGGAAGTCGACGCGCAGACCGTAGCACATGATGGGCACGCCCAGATCGTCCACCGCGCGGGCCAGTTGCCAGACCTGATCCTTGTCGAGAAATTGCGCCTCGTCGATGAAAATGCAAGCGCAAGGACCTGATTCTATACGAACTTTGATTTTGGCGAGGATGTCTTCACCCGGCGAAAAAGTGTCGGCGTCCTGCCCGATGCCGATGCGTGACGCTATGCGGCCATCACCGGCGCGGTTGTCGAACTGGGCGGTCAACAAATAGGGGGCCATGCCACGTTCGACATAGTTATGCGCCGCCTGCAACAGCACCGTCGACTTGCCCGCGTTCATGGTGGAATAATGAAAGTACAGTTTTGCCATGCCGGACGTGTTACGCGGCAGAACAGACTGGATCAAGAACGTATATCGCGCGGCGGTCGCCCGGTGATTTGATGCGCTGCGTCAGATGTGCGCCGATCTGGATTGAAACACGGCACTCGTTACCAAACTGCGATGACCATAGCGCCGACGGATGAAAAAGTAGTTAACGCCGCGTTTCACCTGCCTTTGATCCGCTAACCGTGTTTCTGAACGATGACAGATCCCACCGAATATCCGGCCCCGAAAGAGCAGATCAGCCCGGTATCGCCATCGGCCAAGTCGCTGGAATGTTTGGAAAAGGCAATGATCGACCCGGCGGAGGAGGTGTTGGCGTAGTCTTGCAGGATGTTGGGCTGTTCACCCGGTTCGGGCACCCGGCCCAGCACCTTGCGGCCAATAAAGTCGTTCATGGATTTGTTGGCCTGATGTAGCCAAAGACGTTTCAAATCAGCGGCTTCGATGCCGTCGCTTTGCATGTGTCCGGCAATGTGATCGGCAACCATGGGCAGCACTTCCTTGAACACTTTGCGCCCGTTTTGCATGAATTGCATGTCGCGCCGATCGGCCACACCGTCGGGGCGGGATCGGCGTAGAAAACCGTTGTTGTTGCGGATGTTGTTGGAAAATTCGGTGGCGCAACGGGTTGATTTTATTTCGAAATACGGCCCGGTTGCGGCTTCGGCCCGTTCGATCAGCGTCGCCGTGGCCACGTCACCAAAGATGAAATGGCAGTCGCGGTCGCGCCATTCCAGGTGGGCGGAGCAGATCTCGGGGTTGACGACGAGGGCGGAGCGGATGGAGCCGGAGCGGATCATGTCGGCGGCGGCCTGAATCCCGAAGGTGGCGGAGGAGCAGGCGACATTCATGTCGAAGGCGAAGCCGTTGATTTGTAATAAGTCCTGGATTTCGATGGCGACGGCGGGGTAGGCGCGTTCGAGATTTGAGGCGGCGCAGATCACGGCGTCGACATCGGCGGCGGTTTTGCCTGCCTGGGCGAGCGCCTTTTGCGCGGCATCCAGGGCCATTTCAGCCATCAGAGATGGTTCGTCATCGTCGCGCTGGCGCAGCAGGGGGTGCATGACGCGCGGATCAAGTATACCTTTTTTATCAACGACATAGCGCTGTTCGATGCCGCTCGCCTTGAGGATGAATTCCTCGGAGGAATGGGGCTTTGCCTCGATCGTTCCGGCGGCGATGTCGGCGGCGTGGTCGGCGTTATATAGGTCGGCATAGGCGTTGAAAGCCTGCACCAGTTCGGCGTTGCTGATGGTCTGTTCAGGGGTGAAAACGCCCGTTCCTGTGATGGCGGGTGTGTACATCTGCGTTCTCTCTTTCTTATCAGCGGCTTGCCTTGGTTTCTTTGTGTGGAAAACGCAGGAGGTTAAGCAGGCGTTAAATGTCACACGGCGTACACCGGACGTACACAGCGCGTGCATACGGTGGTCTTAGAAGTTTTTAACGAAACTTTTGCACAGTTGCCACGGGTTTGACACAAGGAGACGATCATGGCGCCACGTGGACATGTGCAGCGCGCGCATATGAATTATTTTACCGATGTCATGCAACAGGTGACTTGGGACGTGCATCAGACGGTGTTGGACAATGGCGAGGTGCCGCGGCAGTGGCACCGGATCGCACGGCGGCGCGGGGCGCGGGAGAAGGTGCGCGTAACCTTGCGGGTGGAGGAGGATGTGGTGAAGTTTTTCCGCGCCATGGGAAAGGGCTATCAGGAGCGGATGAACGATGTGCTTCGGGCCTGGATGCATGGACGCGTGGCCGGGGTGATTGATGGGCCGGAGGCAGAGGATCTGACGGTGGCGCTGGTGCAGCAATATGCGCGGCCACGGGCGGGGGATGTGGCGATGAACCTGAAGGGCATCGTGCGGCGCGATGACGGGCGGCTGTATTCGCTGGATGAGGAGCGGTATTTGGCGGAGGAGGATTTGACCGCGGAGGCCGAGGTGGTTGAGGCGGCAGTGGAGGAGGCCGCGGCGCAGGCGGTGGTGTTTTCGACTGCGCGGGGGGCGGGGTGAGGGCCCGCCTGCCCGTCGCACCGAAGGTGCGCCGTGAATGATGGCACGCCTTTGGCGTGACGGGTGGCGATAGGATGCAGAGGGGCAGCGCCTGCCCGTGGGGTGGCGATTAACTAGGGTTATTCGTCCCACTTTATGGTGCAGCCTTGGCGTGACTTATCAAACTTAATCCCTGCCTTGATAAATCGCCTCCCCGTGGGGCGGGCAGGCGATGGCCCGGCGCCTGCGGCTTGATTCCGGGCCGCTGGCAGGATGGGCGTGGCATTATGCGTGCGGGTGAGGGGGTGCGCAAGATCGCCTTCCCATCGCACCGGAGGTGCGCATCAATTCAATTGGCGGGCAGGCGATGGCCCGGCGCCTGCCGCTTGATTCCGGGCGGGGTGGTTGCGTTGGCGTTGCTGGGTGTGGTGGGGGTGAGGGGGAGTGCGAAATCGCCTTCCCGTCGCACCGGAGGTGCGCATCAAATCGAACTGCGGGCAGGCGATGGCCCGGCGCGTTGCGCCGGGCAGCCTTTCTTAGCCCTGCAAAGCCTTTACCCCAATTTCATCCTCGGCCTGCGCCTTGATCGCCAGGGCGGCGGCGTGGCTGCCGGCGGCGGTGGTGAAATAGGGGATCTTGTCAAAGAGCGCGATGGAACGGATGGATTTGCTGTCCTCAACCGCTTGGCTGCCTTCGGTGGTGTTCATCACCAGATGAACGTCGCCGTCCTTCATCATGTCGGTGATGTCGGGGCGGCCTTCGTAGACCTTGTTGACCACGGCGCAGGTGTGGCCGTTCTGGGTCAGCCACTCGGCGGTGCCGCGCGTGCCGATCAGGGTAAAGCCTTGCCCAAGCAGGATTTCTGCAGCCGCCAGCATGTCGGCACTTTTGTCCGTATCCTTGATCGACAGGAAGGCACAGCCGGAGCGCGGCAGCGGATTGCCCGCCCCCATCTGCGCCTTGAGGAAGGCGCGGGGGAAATCGCGGTCCCAGCCCATGACTTCGCCGGTGGAGCGCATTTCCGGGCCAAGCAGCGTGTCGACACCGGGGAAGCGGGCAAAGGGCAGCACGGCCTCTTTCACCGAGAACCACGGCATGTTGGGGTCGGCCAGTGTCATTGGGTCGCCCAGCGGGAGGGTGTCTTCGTAGGCGGCCTGCGCGGGGTAGGGCGCGCGCAGCGGGAAGTTGGATAGCGGTTCGCCCGCCATGATCCGCGCGGCGATGGAGGCGATGGCGCTATCGGTCGCCTTGGCCACGAAAGGCACGGTGCGCGAGGCGCGTGGGTTGACCTCGATCAGGTAAATCTCGTCGTCTTTGACGGCGAACTGGATGTTCATAAGGCCGACGACGTTCAGTGCCAGCGCGAGGGCGCGGGTTTGGACGTTGACCTCGTCGATGATGTGTTGCGGCAGGGAGTAGGGCGGCAGGGAACAGGCGCTGTCGCCCGAATGCACGCCGGCCTCTTCGATGTGCTGCATGATGCCTGCGACATGTACGTCCTTGCCATCGCAGAGCGCGTCAACGTCCAGTTCCACCGCGCCGGAAAGGTAGCTGTCGAGCAGCACGGGGCTGTCGCCTGAGACCACGACGGCGCTGGTGATGTAACGCTCGAGGCTGGCCTGATCACGCACGATTTCCATGGCGCGGCCACCCAGCACATAAGAGGGGCGGATCACGAGGGGGAAGCCGATGTCCTTGGCGATCTCCAGTGCTTCGGCGTCGGAATGGGCGATGCCATTGTGCGGCTGTTTCAACCCGAGGTTCAGCACAAGCTGTTGAAAACGCTCGCGGTCTTCGGCAAGGTCGATCATGTCTGGGGTGGTGCCAAGGATCGGGATGCCCGCCTCTTGGAGCCCATTGGCGAGTTTCAGCGGGGTCTGGCCGCCGAACTGCACGATGACGCCGTGCAGGGTGCCGTTTTCCTGCTCAACGCGCAGGATTTCCATGACGTGTTCAAAGGTCAGCGGCTCAAAATACAGGCGGTCTGAGGTGTCATAATCGGTCGACACGGTTTCGGGGTTGCAGTTGACCATGATGGTCTCATAGCCCGCATCGGTGAGCGCATAGCAGGCGTGGCAGCAGCAGTAGTCAAATTCGATGCCTTGGCCGATGCGGTTGGGGCCGCCGCCAAGGATCACGACCTTTTTGCGGTCCGAGGGCCGTGCTTCGCATTCGACGTCGCCCATCAGGGGGGCCTCGTAGGTGGAATACATATAGGGCGTCTGGGCTTCGAATTCGGCGGCGCAGGTATCAATGCGTTTGAACACGGCCTTGACGCCAAGGGCGAGGCGGGCATCGCGCACGGCCGCTTCGCGCTGGTTGGTCAGGGTGGCGAGGCGGGCATCGGTAAAGCCCATCATCTTGAGATCGCGCAGCCCGTGTTCATCGGTGGGCAGGCCGTTTGTGCGCACGACTTCTTCGGCCTCGACGATCTCGCGGATGCGGGCGAGGAACCAGGGGTCAAACATGGTGACGGCGTGGATGTCATCGTCTGACATGCCGTGGCGCATCGCCTGAGCGATGGTGCGCATGCGGTCGGGCGTTTGTTTGGCGATCGCTTTGGTCAGGGCGGCGGCATCAGGGGCGCCGGGGATGTCGACCTCGTCAAACCCGGTGAGGTCGGATTCCATCGAGGCGAGCGCCTTTTGCAGGGACTCGTGGATGGTGCGGCCAATCGCCATTGCCTCGCCGACGGATTTCATCGCGGTGGTCAGGTGAGGCTCGGACCCGGGGAATTTTTCAAAGGCGAATTTCGGGATTTTGGTGACGACATAGTCAATGGTGGGTTCAAAGGATGCCGGGGTGACGCCGGTGATGTCGTTGTCCAGCTCATCCAGTGTGAAGCCGACGGCGAGTTTGGCGGCGATTTTGGCGATGGGGAAACCCGTCGCCTTGGACGCGAGCGCCGAGGAGCGTGACACGCGCGGGTTCATTTCGATCACCACCATGCGGCCATCGGCGGGGTTGATTGCCCACTGCACGTTGGAGCCACCCGTTTCCACGCCAATCTCGCGCAGGACCGCGATGGAGTGGTTGCGCATGATCTGGTATTCTTTGTCCGTGAGGGTCAGCGCGGGGGCGACGGTGATGCTGTCGCCGGTGTGCACGCCCATCGGGTCGATGTTTTCGATGGAACAGACGATGATGGCGTTGTCGGCGGTGTCGCGCACGACTTCCATTTCAAACTCTTTCCAGCCGAGCAGCGATTCGTCGATCAGGATCTGCCCCATCGGCGAGGCATCCATGCCCGAGCGGCAGAAAAATTCGTAATCGTCGCGGTTATAGGCCACGCCGCCGCCGGTGCCGCCCATGGTAAAGGCGGGGCGGATGATGGCGGGCAGGCCGACATAATCCAGCGCTTCGACGGCCAGTGCGACGCCCGCGGCGAGGTCTTTTTTGCCGTCGGCGCGTTTGGGGGCGGTGACGATGGTGGCCTTGGGGTTTTCGATGCCCAGACGGTCCATCGCGTCGCGGAAAAGCTTGCGGTCTTCGGCCATTTCGATGGCTTCGCGTTTGGCACCGATCATTTCGACGCCGAATTTCTCAAGGATTCCCATCTCTTCGAGCGCGAGCGAGGTGTTCAGGCCGGTCTGGCCGCCCATTGTGGGCAGCAGGGCGTCGGGGCGTTCTTTTTCGATGATCTTGGCGACGATTTCGGGGGTGATCGGTTCGATATAGGTGGCGTCGGCCAGGCCGGGGTCGGTCATGATGGTTGCCGGGTTGGAGTTGACGAGGATGACGCGGTAGCCTTCCTCTTTCAGCGCCTTACACGCTTGGGCGCCGGAGTAGTCAAACTCGCAGGCCTGTCCGATCACAATAGGGCCTGCGCCAATGATCATTATCGACTTGATGTCGGTTCTTTTTGGCATCGGTCAGGCCCCCGGTCATGTGCAAATTGTCGTGGGTTATAGGCATGGGGCCGCGAGGTGCAAGGACCGAATGGCATGATGGGGTATATGATGTGTGACAGGGCCGCTTGGCAGGTATTTGTGGGGCTGACGGGCGCTGCGTGGATTGCCGGGTCAGGGTTGATCGCAGGCGTGGGCGCGGGGAGGTCGGGGCGCGTTTTGGTTCGGACGGGGTAAGGGGCGCCCGGCGGTGGGTGTCGGCGGGGCAGAATTGGGCGTGTATTTGCCGCAGGCACGTCAATGTCGCCCCTGTTGTCACGGTGCGGGCTAAAGCGGTTTTTCCGCTTGCGCCAAGAACCACGTTACGACGGCGCCAATGGCGGCGTTCTGCTTGGATTTGCGCGCGGTGAGCAGGTAAAAATCCTGTTTGCCGGACAGGGTTTTTGGCGTGATCTGTATCAGCCGTTGCGCGGCAAGGTCCGTTGCCACGAGAAAGCGGCTTACCAATGCTGCCCCCTGACCAAACAGCGCGGCGTCCATTGCCAAAGACGTCTGACTGAGGCGCAGGCCATGACCTCGGCCATCCTCGATGTTGTGCGATTTGAGAAATTCGGGCCAAAGATCATGGGCATCGTGAAGTTTGGGTATCGACGATATTGCTGCCGCATCAAGAGGTAAGGCGCGCCCGCCGATCAAGTTTGGCGAAGCGACTGCGACGACCTCCTGACGAAACAAAAGGTGAGCGTCCAAGGAGGCCCCAAAAGGAGGTTCGCCTTGGCGCACCGCAAGGTCGATGCCATCGCTGTGAAAGCTGGATATCTTTTCAGTGGCCAGAATACGCAGGTCAATTTCGGGATGCTTGGCCGAAAAATCAGGCAGGTTAGGGATCAGCCATTTTGCGGCGAACGTGGGTGTCACGCTGACAAGGACCTTGCCCGGTTCAGGTTTTAGGTGATCGGTGGCAGTGCGTAGGGCGTCAAACGCGGCGGCGACAGACGCATGATAACTTCGGCCTGATGACGTGAACGCAAGACCTTTGGGCAGTCTTTCAAACAGTTGCACACCCAACTGCGCCTCAAGCTGGCGCACGTGTTGGGCGACAGCACCTTGCGTAACGCCCAAGTCATCCGCCGCGGCACGGAAATTCAGAAATCGGCCGGCCACTTCAAATGCGCGCAGTCCATTGAGGGGAGGTAGTTGGCCCATATGGCAGTAGTATTCCTATGGTCAGGGAACATCAATTCTCCATCGTGATACGGTATATTCTACCTTATTAGTCGGGTGAATATCAGTCAGGTGAATATAGGTCGGAGAAAATAATGTCAGTAGAAAAAGTAGCACTTGTTACCGCAGGTGGAAGTGGCATTGGGGCAGATGCCGCACGCCAGTTGGCTGCGGATGGATTTAAGGTGGGGATATTGTCATCATCGGGCAAGGGCGAGGCGCTTGGCGAGGAATTGGGTGGTTTTGGCGTCACCGGTTCCAACACCAATCCCGACGACCTCTCCGCACTGGTACAAGGCGCTGTTGCGCGGTGGGGCCGGGTGGACGCACTGGTAAACTCCGCAGGCCACGGCCCGAAGGGACCGGTGCTGGAAATCTCAGATGATGATTGGCACAAGGGTATGGAAATGTACCTGATGAACGTCATTCGCCCAACGCGGTTGGTCACCCCGATCATGCAGGCGCAGGGGGGCGGGGCGATTGTCAACATTTCGACTTTTGCCGCGTTTGAGCCTGACCCGCTGTTCCCGACCTCGGGCGTATTCCGGGCGGGACTTGCTGCTTTTACCAAGCTTTATTCCGACAAATATGCCGCTGAAAATATCAGGATGAACAATATACTACCGGGTTTCATCGACAGCTTGCCAGAGACGCAGGATCGCAAGGCGCGTATTCCGATGGGGCGCTATGGACGGGCACAGGAGGTGTCCGCGATGATTTCACTGCTGGCGTCCGAAAGCGGAGGATACATGACCGGTCAAAACTTGCGGATCGACGGCGGATTGACCCGCGCCGTCTGACGCTATCGTGGCGCGACCGCAATGCTATTGGTGCGGTCGCGCCAATGTCGGCGTCGATGGCGCCGTTCAACAATGGACCCGTTTGGGGTGTCTACACAGTATTGGTACAGATGGACCCGGCGTCAGCTACGACGACTAAGACGCGTCACTTACGACAACGACAGGTGCAACCACGCCACCATCCGTATTCACGCCACCAATACCCACGCCAAAATCAATGCCTTCACCATTCAGGCCAAGTCCCAAGTCGAGACCAATGTAGCTGTTATCGCCAAGATAGGCAGCACCTACAGTCGGGCGGACACGCTGTGACTTGAACATGTAATCAAGGCCAAGACTGGCCGCAAATTCGTCCTGTTCGTCTGTTGAAAACACGCGGATCCCAGCGCCATAATCCACATTCCCGCCGCCGAAAGTCATGCTCAAGCCGAAGCCTAGGCTGGGATCAGCGGAGGCTGGAACGGCAAGGCCCAAGGTCAGGGCTGTAGCTGTGAAAATACTTTTGATCATATCGCGTTCCTTTCATATAAAATAGCGCGGCAAAGATGCTCATTACATCTGTTGCAATTGAAAAACTGTTTGGGGCCAGACCAGCAAATAAGATGCTGGCAGCGGCGTTGCTAGAACTGTCAACTTGTCGGTGCTAAAAAAGTGTCTTTTGGAAAAATCGCAAACTATACAGGGCGACGCTGGCACAAATCCGGTTAAAAATCCAGCCCGTTGTTGGGCGCTTATGCCTCTACCGGCTTGGCAGAGATTGGCTGGTGTGCAGAATCTGCGAAAAACACGGATACAAATCAGACGTGCGCTGCACCTGCGTGATCGGTGGCAAGCGGCTGTTTCAGGCAAGTCCCATTGACCGCTAAAAGTTGCGTTTGTTGCCTTAGGGGCGCGCCCCGGGTCAGAGCGTTAGTCTGGCGCTGCGGCATCCAGAAAAACCCGCGCGGCAGCTTCGAATTCGCGCGGTTTTTCGGCATGCAGCCAGTGGCCTGCGCCGGGGATTTTGGCGAAACGGGCGGCGGGGAACAGCGATTTGATCTGGTCGCGGTGTTCGGGGCGCACATAGTCAGACGCGCCGCCTGACAGAAACAGGGTGGGGCCGTCGAACTGTCCTGCCACATCGGCGGGCCAGCCGATGATCTTGGGCATTTCGGCCTCAAGCACATCGAGGTTCAGGCGCCATGCCTTGTTTGCCACATCAAGCGATTGGGTGAAAAAGCTTTGCAGGGCGCGTTCGACCCCGGCGGCGGCGAGTTGCGTTTCGGCGTCTGAGCGGCGTTCGATTTTATCGAGGTCCACGGCGCGCATGGCATCAATGAACATCTGCTGCGTATGGCCGTAAGCCACGGGGGCGATGTCGGCGACGATCAGGCGGCGCAGCAGGTCGGGGTGGTGCAGGGCCAGCACCATCGCCGCCTTGCCGCCCATGGAATGCCCGCAGATGTCGACGGGGCCACCGATATGGGCAATCAACTGTGCCAGATCATCGGCCATATCGGGATAGCTGTGGCTGTTTTCGCGCGGGCTGGTGCCGTGGTTGCGCATGTCTACGGTGATCACGCGGCGGCTGTCAGAGAGCCGTTTGGCGATGACGCCCCAGTTGCGGCCAGAGCCATAAAGCCCATGAACGATGACAAGGGCGGGTGTTTGGGCGGTGGCGGCGGTGTCGCCGTATTCGGAAAAGCTGAGCATGGGGTAGGATTACTGCCATTGCGGCCCCGGTGCCAGAGCGATTAGATTGCGCGGATGATAGAGCCACAGGAATTTGCCAGACGCGCCGAGGCGTTGCGCCAGCAGTTTGAGGCCCAACTGGGGGTCAAGAGCCGCGATTTGCGTCATGCTTTTCGCCGGGCGGGGCGGTTGTTGCCGCGCCGGGTGCGGGGGCAGGGCGCGATTTTGGCCAAGGCAGAGCGTGACATCGCCAATCCGCGTTTGGCGCGGCAGATGGACGGCGGCACGCTGCGGGCGGCATTTGAACGGGTCAGCGAATTTCTGCGGTCCGTTGATGTGGCAGACCGCCGCCGCGCGCGGCTGTTGTCGCTGGCGGCGGTGGTGGCCTTTAATCTGATCGCGGTTTTTGCCGTCTTTGTGGTCTGGCTGTGGTGGCGGGGATACGTCTAGGGCCTGACCGCCAAGGGGCCGTCAGCCGGGCTGATATTGTTGGTCGCTGACCTGTTCAAGCCAGTCCACCGCGCTGCCGTCTTGGGCTTCTTGCAGGGCGATATGGGTCATGGCGCTGTCGGGGGCGGCCCCGTGCCAATGTTTTTCGCCCGGTTCAAACCAGATGACATCGCCGGGGGCGAGGCTGCGGATTGGCTGGCCGTCGGTCTGGGCGAGGCCGTGGCCGTCTGTCACAATAAGGGTTTGGCCAAGTGGGTGCGTGTGCCACGCGGTGCGTGCGCCGGGGGCAAAGGTGACACTGGCACCGCGCAGGCGGGCCGGTGCCGGGGCCGAGATCAGCGGGGCGATGGTGACGGTGCCGGTGAAGTAATTGGCGGGGCCGGGTTCGGGCGGGCGGCTGTCCTTGGGGTGAATGATCATTTGCGGTTCCTTTTGGGCGGAGTGTGGCGGTTGTGGCGAGGGGGGGCAAGGGGGTGATGCGGGGTGCTGAGGGGCAGCGGCTGCCCGTGGGGTGGCGATTGAGCGGGTTACTCATCCCACTTAATGGTGCAGCGGTAACGCGACCTATCAGAGTTGGGCCAAGCCTTGATAAATCGCCTCCCCGTGGGGCGGGCAGGCGATGGCCCGGCGCGCTGTGCGCTTGTTCCGGGCGAGGGAGACACAATAAAAAAGGCCCCCGCATTTCTGCGAGGGCCTTGGACGTAATGCGTACCTCTTACAGGTTCGGATACAGCGGGAAGCGTTTGCACAGGGCTTCGACTTCGGCTTTTACCTTTTCCTCGACGGCCGCGTTGCCGTCGGCGCCGTTGGCGGCCAGGCCGTCAACCACTTCGATGATCCAATCCGCGATCTGGCGGAACTCGGCCTCGCCAAAGCCGCGGGTGGTGCCAGCGGGCGAGCCGAGGCGGATACCGGAGGTCACGGTTGGCTTTTCCGGATCAAATGGCACGCCGTTCTTGTTGCAGGTGATATGCGCGCGGCCCAGTGCCTTGTCGACGATATTGCCGGTGACGCCTTTGGGGCGCAGGTCGACCAGCACGACATGGGTATCGGTGCCGTGGGTCACGGTATCAAGCCCACCTTTGATCAGTTGATCCGACAGGGCCTGGGCATTGGCGATGACCTGTTTGATGTAGGTCTTGAACTCGGGGCGCAAGGCCTCGCCAAAGGCCACGGCCTTGGCGGCGATGACATGCATCAGGGGGCCGCCCTGGATGCCGGGGAAGATGGCGGAGTTGAACTTTTTCGCCAGCGCCTCGTCATTGGTGAGGATCATGCCGCCGCGCGGGCCGCGCAGGGTTTTGTGGGTGGTGGTGGTGGCGACATGGGCGTGGGGGAAGGGCGAGGGGTGTTCGCCCGCAGCCACGATTCCCGCAAAGTGCGCCATGTCGACATGCAGGTAGGCGCCGACCATATCGGCGATCTCGCGCATGCGTTTGAAATCAATCTGGCGCGGGATGGCGGAGCCGCCGGCGATGATCATCTTGGGGTTATGCTCGCGGGCCAGCGCTTCGACCTGATCGTAGTCTAGCAGGTTGTCTTCTTTGCGCACGCCGTACTGGATGGCGTTGAACCATTTGCCCGACTGGTTTGGCGCGGCACCGTGGGTGAGGTGGCCACCTGCGTCGAGGCTCATCCCCAGGATCGTATCACCGGGCTGGAGCAGGGCCTGAAACACGCCCTGGTTGGCCTGGGAGCCGGAGTTCGGCTGCACGTTGGCAAATTTGCAGTCAAAGAGTTCGCACGCGCGTTCGATCGCGAGGTTCTCGACCACGTCGACATGTTGGCAGCCACCATAGTAGCGGCGGCCCGGGTAGCCTTCGGCATATTTGTTGGTCAGCACAGTGCCTTGGGCCTGAAGCACAGCGGCGGAGACGATGTTTTCAGAGGCGATGAGTTCGATCTCGTCGCGCTGGCGGCCAAGTTCGTCAGTTATTGAGGCGAAGATCGCGGGATCAGAATCGGCAAGGGATTTAGTGAAGAAACCGGACATGGTGGATCCTTTATCGGGGTCAAGACTGTCTGTTGCCTATAGGAAACTTGACCAAGGGTGAAGGCAGGAATCCGACGTGTTGAAAGATATGTGCGGCAATGCTGGTTAAGAGCGGAATAATGTGGTTGTTTTGGCCCCAAATGCAGACAATCGGAAACTTGCCCCAAATGACCAAAGTATCATGCCTGTGAAAATCGCCTTTGTCGCCAGCCGCGCCACGGTGGCGCAGACGGCGCGTGCGGCGCTGATCGGGCGGTACGGCAATGTGCCGCCTGAGGAGGCAGAAGTCGTTGTGGCGTTGGGCGGTGATGGGTTCATGCTGCACACGATGCATGAGATTCAGGCGCTGGGCGTGCCGGTCTATGGGATGAACCGGGGCACCATCGGGTTTCTGATGAACAATTATTCCGAGAGTGATCTAGTGGCGCGTCTGGCCGCCGCCGAGGAGGCGGTGATCAACCCGCTGGTGATGAATGCCACCCATCTGGACGGCAGCAAGAGCCGGGCGCTGGCGCTGAACGAGGTGGCCCTGCTGCGCGCAGGCCCGCAGGCCGCGAAATTGCAGATCACGGTTGATGGGCGCCTGCGTATGCAAGAGCTGGTCTGCGACGGGGCGCTGGTGGCCACGCCTGCGGGGTCAACGGCGTATAACTATTCCGCGCATGGGCCAATTTTGCCAATCGGGGCGGATGTGCTGGCGCTGACGGCAGTGGCGGCGTTCCGGCCCCGGCGCTGGCGCGGGGCCTTGTTGCCGAAAGGCGCCACGGTGCGGTTTGATGTGCTGGAGCCGGAAAAGCGGCCGGTGATGGCGGACGCCGACGGGCAGTCGCACCGCGATGTGGTCACGGTCGAGATTGCATCGGACCCAACGATCGAGCACCGGATATTGTTTGATCCGGGGCATGGGTTGGAAGAACGGTTGATTTCCGAGCAGTTCACTTAGGTGGATCGCTAACGCGACCTACGGCGAGCAGCCGCGCCCCGGCCTACCCGGACCCCTGCATACTACCGGGGGGCAGCCCCCCGGACCCCTGCATACTACCGGGGGGCAGCCCCCCGGACCCCTGCATACTACCGGGGGGCCAGCCCCCCGGACCCCCCGAGGGTATTTACGACTCAAAAAAGTGACGCGACGGGCGCGACTGGGCGGGCGGGATTTCGCCAGATTTGGGGGGCGGTTCATACGCATGCGGGAACTTTGCCGAGGGTCTGGCGTTGGGTGTTCAAGAGGTCGGGGGTATCACCACCACCTGCCTCAGACACCTAGAACAAAGGAGTTCCGTGATGAACTGGGATCGAATTGAAGGCAATTGGAAGCAATTCACCGGTAAGGTGAAAGAAGAATGGGGTGATCTGACCGACGACGAGATCGCCGAAGCCAATGGCAACCGCGAACAGCTCGCCGGGAAAATCCAGGAACGCTATGGCGTGGCCAAGGATGAAGCAGAGCGCCAGCTGGACACATGGGCCGCGCGCCACTGATCTGCGAGACATTTGATGAAAAAGGCGGCCCGTTGGGTCGCCTTTTTCACGTTTGCCGGTCTTTTCACGTTTGCCGGTCTTTTCACGTTTGCCGGTCTTTTCACGTTTGCCGGGCAGAGCTGCCGCGTCAGAGGCCCATCACGGCATTACCGATCACGGCGTTGGGGCGGTGCATGGCAAGTTGCCGCCGTGCTTCGTCGTGACGGCCCAAGCGCAACAGGACGCCCACAGAGGCATATTCGATGAGGTCGCGTTGTGCGCGGCTGCCGCCGAGGCGCGCGTGATCATAAAGGGCATGTGTCAAAAAGTCGTTGGCCTGTGACCAGTTCTGGTCGGCGATGGATTTAAACGCTTCGGCAAGATAGCGCACGAGATCTGCTGCCGGTCCTTTGGCACCCGAAATAATGCGGCCAAGCGCGTCGGACCGGCCCGCCATGGCATAGGCAAGTGCCGCGTGGGCATCTGCAAAACCCAAGCCCGGTTTGGGGAAATGTATGGCGGCGTAGTCGCAGACCACCTGCCAGCGCGCCTTCGGAACTTTGACGCCCGACAGTTCCGCGCGGTAGAGTACTGCCGCCAGATCAACCATCACGTTCAACGGCGGCCCCCATGCCCCACGTGGATCAATATCACGGTCGACGATCCGCCACATCTCGTCCGTGTCGCCCCGTGCCAAGGCCCAAAGCGCGATGTGCCATGCGATGTGGCAGTGTAATTGGCCTTCCTTGTGGTAGGCGTTTTGCCAATCGGTAATGAAGGTATAACCGGCGTCGGTCTGACCGGTTTCGTAATAGAGATGTGATCGAAAATGTGCTGCGTGCGCGTTTCGCGGGTTGGCGTTCAGCGACTTTTCGATGCTCTTTTCGGCGCGGTCGATCTGACCCACCTCGACCTGTGCAAATCCCAGCAGGCCCTGAAGCCACCAGTCGTCGCCATAGTGTGGTTCAAGCATTTCGGCCAACGCCAGGTTTTCAGCCTCTCGCCCCGGCTGTCCGCTGAACCCGATCAAGCTGAGAACGCCGAGGCAAGCCTGAGCAACGAGCACATCGCGGGGGTGGTCGCGCAGCAGGTCGCGCGCCGCGCGGTATCCTGTGGCGCTTTGTCCCGCGATCAGCAGGCCGATGATGTCGATCTGGCGGCTTTCGCGGTCGGTCAGGGGGCGGCTGCAATTGGACGCTGCGCGCAGTGCCGACTGCGCCCCGGCGCGATCGCCGGTGAGCTGAAGGTAGCGTGCCAGAACCACGTGAGGGAGGGCGAAATCCGGGTCTTCTTTGATGGCTAGGTTCAACGCTGCTTGGACACCGATTTCGGCGCCTAGAAAACGGTCCAGCCCCAGAACATAAGCGTCCCGCGCGGTGGCGGACTGGGTAGACAGGGGATTTCCGTATCTGTCAATCATCGGCTGCGCCTTGGTCAATCGGCGTCA
The DNA here is from genome assembly GCF_057178245.1 of Sulfitobacter sp. KMM 9851. Classification (NCBI taxonomy): domain Bacteria; kingdom Pseudomonadati; phylum Pseudomonadota; class Alphaproteobacteria; order Rhodobacterales; family Roseobacteraceae; genus Sulfitobacter; species Sulfitobacter sp. KMM 9851. Next base: position 2,917,741 of record NZ_CM169991.1, on the reverse strand, counting down.
TAGTACCTTAATACCGGCAAAAAGTCTGTATCTTTGATAAAGCCGCGCCCGTCGACGGGCGGTATCCGTCTGTCTGGGTCCGGTAGGCGGCGTTGGAACCGGGTCTGCGCCCCCTACGGGGTCTGCCTTAGGTCTTGGCGTAGCCGATGGTCTGGAGTGCGGCGCGAATTTCGTCGAGAATTGCCGGGTCGTCTATGGTTGCGGGTGGCTTGAAATCTGCCCCATCGGCAATTTTCACCATCGTGGCGCGCAGGATTTTGCCAGAGCGGGTTTTGGGCAGGCGGTCCACCACCAGCGCCAGTTTGAACGCCGCCACCGGGCCGATCTGGTCGCGCACGCGTTTGACACATTCGGCGGTAATATCGGCGTGCGGGCGGGTGACACCTTTGGTCAGGCAGACAAAGCCCACGGGCATCTGGCCCTTGAGCGTATCGCTGACACCGACCACGGCACATTCGGCGACATCGGGGTGGCCAGCGAGCACTTCTTCCATGGCACCGGTCGACAGGCGGTGGCCCGCGACGTTGATCACGTCATCGGTGCGCGCCATGATATAGAGATAGCCATCTTCGTCGATCATACCTGCATCGCCGGTTTCGTAGTAGCCGGGGAAGGTGGTGAGGTAGGATTTGGCAAAGCGGTCGGGCGCGTTCCACAGGCCGGGCAGGGTGCCGGGGGGCAGGGGCAGTTTGATCGCGATGGCACCGAGTTCGCCGGGTTTTTTGGCATGGCCGCCTTCGTCGAGGATTTGCACGTCATAGCCGGGCATCGCCACGGTGGGCGAGCCGATCTTGACCGGGAGCGCTTCGAGCCCGGCGGGGTTGCCTGCGATGGTGTAGCCCGTTTCGGTCTGCCACCAGTGGTCGTAGACGGGTTTGCCCAGCATCTGTTGCGCCCATTCGATTGTGTCAGGGTCGGCGCGTTCACCCGCCAGATAGAGGGCGCGCAGGCACGATAGGTCGTATTTCTTGATGTACTCGCCCTTGGGGTCTTCGCGTTTGACGGCGCGGATGGCGGTGGGGGCGGTGAAAAAGCTGCGCACGTTATGTTCGGATATGACGCGCCAGAAGGTGCCGGCATCGGGGGTGCCCACCGGTTTGCCCTCAAACACCACGGTGGTGTTGCCGTGGATCAGCGGGCCGTAGCAGATGTAGGAATGGCCCACGACCCAGCCGACATCGGACGCGGCCCAGAAGACATCGCCCGGATCGACATTGTAGATGTTTTTCATCGTCCAGTTCAGCGCAACCAGATGGCCCGCTGTGGGCCGCACCACACCTTTGGGCGCGCCGGTTGTGCCGGAGGTATAGAGAATATAGGCGGGGTGATTTCCCGGCACGGGGACGCAGGGCGCGGGGGCAACGCCGTCTTGTGCCGCGTTCCAATCGAGATCGCGGCTCGGTGTCAGATCGCAGGGCTGTTGATCGCGTTGCAGGATCAGACAAAGCTCGGGTTTGTGCTGCGCCATGTCGATCGCGCCGTCGAGCAGGGGTTTATAGGCCACGGTGCGGCCCGGTTCCAATCCGCAAGAGGCGGCGATGATCGCCTTGGGGGTGCAATCGTCAATGCGCACGGCCAGTTCATTGGCGGCAAACCCGCCAAACACGACAGAGTGGATGGCCCCGATGCGCGCGCAGGCCAGCATCGCCTCAAGCGCTTCGGGCACCATGGGCATATAGATGATAACCCGGTCGCCAAGCCCCACGCCCTGCGCGCTGAGCGCCCCGGCGAGGGAGGCAACGCGGGTTTGCAGTTCGGCATACGTGATCTTGGTCTGGGTGCCGGTGATCGGGCTGTCATGGATGATGGCGAGCTGGTCGCCGCGCCCTTTTTCCACATGGCGGTCGACGGCGTTGTAGCAGGTGTTGACCTGTGCGTCGGCATACCATTCGTAAAGGTTGTCACCGCGGTCATACAGGGCGCGTGTCGGGGGCACATCCCAGTCAATGGCGCGGGCTTGGTCCAGCCAATAGGTTTCTGGGTCAGCCTGCCAGCGGCTATAGGTTTCGCGGTATCCCATGGTATCCTCCCTGCGGTCTGACCTTGTTAGGCGGGCAACGGCGTCGGGGCAACCGGGCCGGGGGCGCGGGGCCAGACCTTTGAAAACCTTTTTACATGTTGCATAGCTGCCCGGTCGATATGTTTTCAACGGGGTTTCTGCGCTAAGCCCTGTCCTTGGATGCGGTTCGTGCTAGATGCACAACAAATATTATCCCCTTTTAGCAGGAGCCAATCCATGCGCCTTTTCCCTTCCCTGATGCTGAGCGTTGCCCTTGTTGGCGCGGCTGCACTGCCTGCCGCCGCGCAGGACCGGTCGTTCAACTTTGCCCTGCGCGGCGGGGTGGGCGCAGCACCTGATTATCCCGGTGCCAGCACCTATAGGGCCACGCCGGACGTCGGGTTTACCTTTGGGTCGCTGAATTGGGGCGGGCGCACGATTGGCAAGGGCATCGGGGCGATCCCGGACACCGGTTTCGCCTTTACCGGCGCGTTTCGCTATGTCGGTGCGCGCGAGGCAGCGGACAACCCTGAACTGGCGGGTCTGAACGACATCGACGCGGCGGTCGAACTGGGGTTCGGCGTGATTTACCGCGAAGTGAACTGGCAGGTCTTTGGTGAGGTGCGCCGTGGCTTTGGCGGGCATGAAGGCGTACGCGGCACCATTGGGTCTGACGTCATTTTTCGCCCTAGTGACCGCTGGACCATCACCGCAGGCCCGCGTTTCAACATGGGCAACGACACCTATGCATCGACCTATTTCGGGGTGACCGGGGCCGAAGCGGCGCTATCGCCCAGCTTTGGTGCCTTTGCGGCGGATGGCGGTTTGCTGGGCGCGGGCGTCGAGATCAAGGCGACCTATGAGCTGGATGATGCCTGGGCCGTGCAAGGGGCCATCAAATATGAACACCTGTTGAATGACGCGGCCCTGAGCCCGATCACCCGCGCCGGATCAGAAGATCAGTGGACCGTGCGCATCGGGCTGAGCCGGGCCTTTACGCTGCGGTTCTAAGTCCCCGCGCGGAAGGGCCAAATTCGACATCGACGTCGAAAACGGACCAGACGCGCGCGGGCAAAATTGCGACCCTTGGCACAGGCGCGGCACGGTGCCTGCGCCGCACGCATGAACAGAGGTTCGCGATATGGGTGACAAGATCGGCAACAAGAAGAAACAAGCCAAAGCGGCAGCAAAACCTGCCCCCAAGGCACCCGCTGCAGTGGCGGCTATCAAGCCATCCACGCCACGCAAGTAACCCCGCCCACGCCGGAAAATCCCAGCCCGGATTGGGCAGCGCCGCCCCTATCGTGGGGGCGGCGTTTTACGTTTACGGGGGGCGGTCAGCCGTAATGCGCCACCGGCGTGCCGGCGATGGCCCCGACGTTGAGCAATCCGCGCGCGGTGATCGACGGCGAAACGATATGCGCCCGGTTGCCCATCCCCATCAGGATCGGACCTACCTCTAGCCCGCCGCCTTTCATCTTGAGGATGTTGCGCACACCCGATGCAGCATCGGCATGGGCAAAGACCAGCACATTGGCCGCGCCTTCCATGCGGTTGTCGGGCAGCAGCCGCGCGCGCAGGTCGGCGTCCAGCGCGGTGTCGATGTTCATTTCACCCTCGTAGCAGAAATCATGGTTGCCCGCGTCCAGCAGGCGAAGTGCTGCGCGCAGACGGCCGCCGGTGCCTTCGCCTTGGTTGCCAAACTGGCTTTGAGAACAGAATGCGATTTTGGGTTCGATGCCAAAGCGGCGTACGTGGCGCGCAGCACCGATGGCAATTTCTGCGATCTGTTCGGGCGTTGGATGTAGATGCACCTGCGTATCCGCGATAAAGAGCGGACCATCTTCGAGGATCATCATGCTGAGCGCGCCATGTGGGCGCAGCCCGTCGCGGCCCAGCACCTGCTGCACGTAGTTCAGATGCCAGCCAAATTCGCCAAAGGTGCCGCAGATCAGGCTGTCGGCCTCGCCGCGATGCACCATGACCGCGCCGATCGCCGTGGTGTTGGTGCGCATGATGGCGCGGGCGATGTCGGGGGAAACACCCCGGCGGCACATCAGATTGTGGTAGGTTTCCCAGTAATCACGGTAGCGCGGATCGTTTTCAGGGTTCACCAGATCGACGTTTTTGCCCAGTTGCAGGTTCAGCCCCGCTTTTTCGATGCGCCGTTCGATCACGTCGGGACGGCCGATCAGAATGGGGCGTTCGACGGTTTCCTCGATGATCGCCTGGGCGGCGCGCAGCACGCGTTCGTCTTCGCCTTCGGCAAAGACCAGACGGCGGGGCGAGGTGCGGGCGGCCTCGAACACCGGGCGCATGACCATGGCGGATTTAAACACCGACCCGTCAAGTTTGCGTTTGTAGGCATCGAGGTCTTCGATCGGGCGGGTGGCCACGCCGGTTTCCATTGCGGCGCGGGCCACGGCAGAGGAAACCACGCCAATCAGCCGTGGATCAAACGGTTTGGGGATCAGATAATCCGCGCCAAAGGTCATCTGTTCGCCCTGATAGGCGGCGGCGGCTTCGGCAGAGGTGGTGGCACGGGCAAGGGCGGCGATACCTGCGATACAAGCCAGTTTCATCTCGTCATTGATGACGGTTGCCCCGACATCCAGCGCCCCCCGGAAAATGAAGGGAAAACACAGTACGTTGTTGACCTGATTGGGGAAATCGCTGCGCCCGGTGGCGATGATGGCATCAGGGGCCACGGCGCGGGCGAGATCGGGGAGGATTTCAGGCGTGGGATTGGCAAGGGCAAAGATGATCGGGCGATTGGCCATTTTGGCGACCATTTCGGGGCTGAGCACGCCGGGGCCGGACAGGCCGAGGAACAGGTCCGCGTCGTGGATCACATCGTCGAGCGTGCGCAGGTCGGATTTTTGCGCGTATTCGGATTTGATCGGGTTCATGTCGACCTCGCGGCCCTCGTGAACCAGACCGTTGATGTCGCACAGCCAGACGTTTTCGCGTTTGACGCCCAGTTTCAGCAGCATGTTGAGGCAGGCAATGCCCGCCGCCCCGCCGCCGGTCGAGACGATCTTGATGTCCTCGAATTTTTTGCCCGCGACATACAGCGCATTGGTGGCAGCCGCGCCGACGACGATGGCGGTGCCATGCTGGTCGTCGTGAAAGACGGGAATGTTCATGCGTTCGCGGCAGATCCGTTCCACCGCAAAACATTCGGGCGCTTTGATGTCTTCAAGGTTGATGGCGCCAAAGGTCGGTTCAAGCGCGCAGACGATATCGGCCAGTTTCTCGGGGTCGGCTTCGTTCAGTTCGATATCGAAACAGTCAATATTGGCGAACTTCTTGAACAGGACCGCCTTGCCCTCCATCACCGGTTTGGACGCCAATGCGCCGATGTTGCCCAGCCCCAGAACGGCCGTGCCATTGGTGACCACGGCCACCAGATTGCCACGCGCGGTGAAACGGGCGGCATTTGCCGGATCATCGCGAATTTCGAGACAGGCCTCGGCCACGCCGGGGGAATAGGCGCGGGCCAGATCGCGGCCGTTGGCCAGCGGTTTCGTGGCGCGCACCTCAAGCTTTCCGGGTTTGGGGAATTCGTGATAATCCAGAGCGGCTTGGCGCAGATTGGGCGTGTCGGACATGGGTTTGAGGCTCCTCCCAGGGAATGGTTTAGTGTTAAACTATTTCGCGCCGGGGGCAAACTGAGAAATCGCCGCGCGGGTGTTGGGCCGTGCCGGGGGCCAGCCCCCATCGCCCCAAGAGGCGATTCCCCCGGGAATATTTTTGCCCAGAAAGAATAGCGTGCTGTTTTGCATCGCACAGGTCGGGGGAAATTCCTATAGTTGGTGAAAAGGGAGACGTTAGATGAGTGAACTGCGCGAACCAGCCGTGCGGGTGCGGGAAAATGCCCATGCGCCCTATTCCAATTTCAAGGTGGGGGCGGCGATCCGCGGCGCGTCTGGTGCTGTCTATTGCGGCTGTAACGTCGAAAATGTGGCCTATCCTGAAGGCACCTGTGCGGAGGCGGGCGCGATTGCCGCGATGGTGGCGGCGGGCGAGACCCGGTTGACGGAGGCCTATGTGGTGGCGGGCAGCGATCTGCCCGTGACGCCCTGTGGCGGTTGCCGTCAGAAGCTGGCGGAATTTGGGGCAGGCGAGGTGCAGGTGACCATGGCAACGGTGGCGGGCACCGAACAGGTTATGACCTTGGCCGACCTGCTTCCGGGGGCTTTTGGCGCCGCCCATATGAAGGGGTGAGCCGATGAATGCGCGCGGAATTCTGGCGCTTTTGCGCCACGGGCAGCCGTTGGGCGCGGCCGAGCTGACATGGATGGCGCGGGCCTTGGCCGATGGCGGGGTCAGCGATGCGCAGGCCGGGGCCTTTGCCATGGGGGTCTGTCTGAACGGGTTGGATGAGGCCGGGCGCGTGGCCTTTACGCTGGCAATGCGGGATTCGGGGCAGGTGCTGCGTTGGGATTTGGGCGGGCCGGTATTGGACAAGCATTCCACGGGTGGTGTGGGCGATTGCGTGTCCTTGATCCTGGCCCCGGCACTGGCGGCCTGTGGCGCCTATGTGCCGATGATTTCGGGCCGGGGGCTGGGCCATACGGGCGGCACGCTGGATAAGCTCGAAGCGATCCCGGGGGTGACGACCCAGTTGGAGGAGCCGCAGTTTCGCGCGGTTGTGGCGGCGGCGGGCTGTGCCATTGTCAGCGCCAGCGGCGATATCGCGCCCGCCGACAAGCGGCTTTATGCGGTGCGTGATGTATCCTCGACCGTGGATTCGCTGGACCTGATCACGGCGTCGATCCTGTCGAAAAAACTGGCGGCGGGGTTGGATGGTCTGGTGCTGGATGTGAAGGTCGGCAGCGGGGCGTTCATGAAGGATATGTCGGAGGCGCGGGCACTGGCGCAGGCGCTGAGCGGCACGGCGACTGCGGCGGGATGTCCCACGACGGCAGTGATCAGTGACATGAGCCAGCCTCTCGTTCCGAGCCTTGGCAATGCGCTGGAGGTGGCCGAGGTGATGCGCGTTCTGACCGGCAGCGTCCGTGGCCCGATTGTCGAAGTGGCCGCGGCGCTGGGCGGGGTCTTGCTGGCAAATGGTGGTCTGGCCAAGGATGTGCAGGCCGGGGCGGATGCGATTATTGCCGCGATTGCCGATGGCCGCGCGCTGGAGCGTTTTGGCCGGATGTTGGCCGCGATGGGCGGGCCAGTGGGCTTTGCCGAGGATTGGCAGCGGTTTCTGCCCGAAGCCACGGTGATGCGGTCGGTGCCGGCCCCGCGCGCCGGATATGTGACGGCGATTGATGGCGCGGCCTTGGGGCTGGCGGTGGTGGACCTGGGCGGTGGCCGCGTGGTGGAGGCGGACCAGATTGATCCAGCGGTGGGCCTGTCGGATGTGGTGCGGTTGGGCGATGCGGTGCAACAGGGCCAGAGCCTTGCCATGGTGCACGCCGCGCGCCCCGGTGCGGCAGACCTTGCGGCGGCGGCAGTACAGGCGGCGATCACCATTGGCGACGCGCCAGAGCCGGTGCCAGCATTGATACTTGAGAGGGTTGGCTGATGGCGCGTGCGTTTTTGGTGGTGATCGATTCCGTCGGTATTGGCGGTGCGCCGGATGCCGATGAATTCTTTAACGGTGCGGTGCCCGATACCGGCGCAAATACGCTGGGCCATATCGCGCAGGCCTGTGCCGCGGGGCAGGCCGAGGACGGGCGCAGCGGGGCGTTGCATCTGCCGCATCTGGACCGGTTGGGGTTGGGGGCGGCGGTGCACCTGGCCAGCGGGCTGGATGCGCCGGGGCTGGGCGCTGTGCCGCGAGGCCGCTGGGGGGCCGCGACGCAGGTGTCGCGCGGCAAGGATACGCCATCGGGGCATTGGGAATTGGCCGGGCTGCCGGTGCCGTGGGAGTGGCAGTATTTCCCTGATACTGTGCCTGCTTTTCCAGCCGAATTGACGCAGGAGGTGGCGCGGCTGGCCGGGGTTGGCGGCGTCCTGGGCAACTGTCATGCCTCGGGGACGGCGATCATTGATGACATGGGCGCGGAGCATTGCCAGAGCGGCTGGCCGATCTGCTATACCTCAGCGGATTCGGTGTTTCAGATTGCAGCGCATGAGGAAGCCTTTGGGCTGGACCGTTTGCTGGCGCTGTGCGAGGCCATCGCGCCGCGTTTGCACGAAATGAAGGTAGGCCGGGTGATCGCGCGGCCCTTTACGGGCGCGCCGGGGGCGTTTGCCCGCACGGCCAACCGGCGCGACTATGCGATCATGCCGCCTGAGGCCGTGCTGACCAATTGGGTGCAGGATGCCGGTGCGCGTGTCTATGCCGTTGGCAAGATTGGCGATATCTTTTCGATGCAGGGGATAGATGAGCTGCGCAAGGGGCCGGATGCGGTGCTGATGGGGCATTTGCACGATCTGGTGGCCGAGGCAGAGGAGGGCAGCCTGACCTTTGCGAATTTTGTCGAATTTGACAGTCTCTATGGGCATCGGCGTGATGTGTCGGGCTATGCCCGCGCGCTGGAATGGTTCGATGCCGAGATCGGCAAGGTGATTGCGGCGCTGCGGCCGGGCGACATGCTGGTGATCACGGCGGATCATGGCAATGATCCCACCTGGATCGGCAGCGATCATACCCGCGAACGGGTGCCGGTGCTGGTCGCAGGGCCGGAGGCGGGACAGGGCGCGGAACAGGGCGCGGGCGCGCTGGGGCAGATCGGTTTTGTCGATGTGGCAACGCTGGTGGCGGGGCATCTGGGTGTGGCGGTGCCGGGATAGGCCGGCCGCGCGCTTGCGAAACATCCGCTTTCGCGGCTAGAAGCAATGGAAACCAAGGAGCCTGCCGCATGTCCCACACCGATCACCTGACCGTCGTTGACCACCCGCTGGTGCAGCACAAACTGACAATCATGCGCGACAAGGACACGCCGACGGCGGTGTTTCGGCAATTGCTGCGCGAGATCAGTCAACTGCTGGCCTATGAGGTGACGCGCGGCTTGCCGATGACGACCAAACGGATCGAAACGCCGATGCAGGTGATGGACGCGCCGACACTTGATGGCAAGAAGTTGGCGCTGATTTCGATCCTGCGGGCGGGCAACGGACTGCTGGACGGGGTGTTGGAATTGATCCCCTCGGCGCGGGTCGGATTTGTCGGGCTTTACCGTGACGAAGAGACCCTGCAACCGGTGCAGTATTACTTTAAGGTGCCCGAAGGTCTGGACGATCGTCTGGTCATCGCCGTGGACCCGATGCTGGCCACGGGCAATTCATCGGCGGCAGCGATTGATCTGCTGAAATCGGCGGGCGCGACCAATATCATCTTCCTGTGCTTGCTGGCCTCGCCCGAAGGCATTGCGCGGATGAAGGCGGCGCATCCCGATGTGCCGATCGTCACGGCGGCGGTCGATGAGGCGCTCAATGACAAAGGCTATATCGTTCCGGGGCTTGGCGATGCCGGGGATCGCATGTTCGGCACGAAATAATCGACCAATTTTGCCGGTTTTGCTGCGCGTCGTGCTTTACTCACGGCGCGCGGTAAGGCATCGTGCCTACCAGATAGTGTGGGGGCACCAGATGACTTTTACCAGAAGTATTGCCATGGCCGTCATCGTCGCGTCTTTGGGCGTCGGCGGATTGCAGGCGCAAAATGGCCAGATACAGCCAGCAGAATTCCCGTCGTCCGCCTATAAGGGCAAGCAGTATGTCGACAGTGGCGGCTGTGTGTTCATCCGGGCAGGCATTGATGGCAATGTGACGTGGATTCCGCGTATGAGCCGGGCGCGCAAACCGGTCTGCGGGTTCAAGCCCACAGGCGTGGCGAGTGCGGCAGCACAGCCCGCGACGGCCGCAGCCCCGGTTCAGATCACCCTGAACACCGCCCCAGCGACCCAGACCCCGGTTGCAAAACCTGCACCGCGCAAGGTGGTGCAACAGGCGGCGAAACCCGCGCCTGTCGTGGTGCGCCAGACGGCGGCCAAGACGGCGGCCAAGCCGGTGCGCCGGGTGGCGAAGCCGGTTGTGGTTGCCGCCGCGAAACCGGCCCCTGTGGTCGCGGCCCCAGTGGTAACCAAGCCCGTGAAAACGGTCAAAACTGTGACGCGCAAGCGGGTTGTGACGGCCTGTCCCGGTGCCTCGGCGCTGTCGCAGCAGTACCTGCGTGGGGATGGCCGCATGGCCGTGCGCTGTGGCCCGCAGTCTGAACCCATCGTGGCATCACGTGTGGCCCCTGTGGCGCCGGCACGCGCCGATGCCCCGTCGCCCTATCGCACTGCAGCGGTCAGCAGCACAGCCCCGGTTGCCGCCGCGCCGACCTATCGCCGCGCGGTGGCACCCGAGGTCACGGCGACCACCCGTATCGTGCCGAAACATGTGGCCATCGCCCGGCAGAACACGACCAATGTGTCGGTCCCCAAGGGCTATCGCAAGGTCTGGCAGGATGGGCGGTTGAACCCCAACCGGGCCGAACAGAACCTCGCCGGGCGTCACGAGATGCTGCTGATCTGGACCCAATCGGTGCCGCGCCGCTTGATCAATCAAGCCACCGGGCGGGACGTCACGGCATCGGTGCCGCTGATCTACCCCTATCTCGACATCACCACGCAAAAGCGCGAACTGGGCGAGGTCACCATCGTGCAGCGCGACGGCAAGCTGATGAAACGTGTGATCCGCCATGCCAACGCCGCCCCGATCCAGCGTGCCCCGATCCAGCGTGCTCCGGTGTATTCCAGCCGCTCGACCCCCAAGGCCGCCGCACCTGCCCCCGCCGCCCCGCGTGCGGTGACCGGTGCACGGTTTGTGCAAGTCGGGCTTTATGGCAATCCGGGCAATGCGCAGCGCGCCGCGAACACCATCGCACGCATGGGTATGCCCGCGCGCATCGGCAAGCTGACCCAAGGGGGCAAGACCTATCACAGCGTGCAGGCCGGGCCATTTGGTCAGGCGGGTGCGGTGCAGTCCGCCGTGTCCAAGCTGCGCGGTGCCGGGTACAAGGACGCCTTTGCGCGCAAGTGATCTGCGGCCGAACGCCACGCTTTAGGCCAGTCAGGCGATGCCCGGCTGGCCTTTTTCGTGGCGCCTTGCCGCATCAGCGGGTCAATTCGAGAATGTCAAAATCGCTTTCCACTGCCGGGGCGGGGAACAGCAGCCGCGCGCGGGTGGGGCTGATCCGCTGGAACACGGCAACATCGGCCTGCACACGCCCATCTGAGGCGAAATTATCGGGCAGCTCGCCATAGGCCGGTGGCTGCTCGCCCGCGACATAACCGACGCCGGCATAGATCGCGCGCCCGTCGTTCAGCGTGATCTCGCCCTTGGTGCGCTGCGATCCGCTAAGCTTTTCAAGGGCAAATCCCCGCTCGGACGCGGTGATGCGGCATTTGAATGGGGTGTAGACCACCAGCGGGCTGATCCCGCCCAGCTTGATCGTGCGGCAGGACCAATCCCCGATCAGGCTGGGGTCAAAGGCAATGTCGGGCGTGCCGGACAACGCCCGAGTGAGGGCCGCGACATCCTGTGCAGCGCCGCCTGCCAGCGCCTGCATCACCGCGTCGCCCAGACTGGCGTCGAACCCGTCAAGCCGCGCGCGGTCCTGCGGGCGCAGGGCAGTGTCCGCCACCAGCGGGGCAGGGATCAGCAACAGCGCGACGAGGGCATAGAGCGGGCGCATATCAGCCGCCCTTGCTGTCGTGCGCGCGCAGCAGCGCCAGCGGCACCATTTCCAGCGCCCGGATATGGGTCGCGGCCAGGTGCACCTTTGGCCCGCAGCCCTCGTCGGCGGCCTGTAGGAACCGCCCGGCACATAGGCACCAGCTATCGCCCGGCTTTAGCCCGTCAAAGCCAAATTCAGGTCGGGGCGTGCTGAGGTCATTGCCGACATATTTCGAATAGGCCAAAAACTCGGCTGTCATAATGGCGCAGACTGTGTGGCTGCCTTCGTCCTGTTCACAGGTGTTGCAGTGGCCATCGCGAAAGAACCCGGTGACCGGGTCAGTGCCGCACAGTTGCAGCGGCTTGTTCAGGACATTGATACTGTCATCTGGCTGCATGGGCCCTCACAGGTTATTGGCGATCTCGCGGAATATCGCGATGTTTTCATCGTTTACGCCCGCGTCGCGGAATTTACGGTCGGCGGCATTGGTTGCGATCACCACGTTCCGGGCGGTATCGATATAGATATACTGCCCGTAGACGCCGCGCGCCATATATTCGCCCGCAGCCGCGCCCTGCGGCACCCACCATTGATATCCATAGCCGATTTCGCCTTCGGCCGTTGGGGCCGTCGGTATCGTCGAGGCCGCAACCCAGTCGGCGGGTACGATCTGTTTGCCGTTCCACTGTCCCTTTTGCGCGTACATCTGGCCAAAGCGGGCGTAATCGCGCGTGGTCATGTTCAGCCCGCCCAGCACAAAGGCCGTACCCGCGCCGTCGACGATATAATAGGGCGCGTATTCCAGCCCCAGCGGTGCGATAATCTTTTCGCTTAGCAAATCGGGAATTGTGCGCCCGGTTGCGCCGCGCACGACCATGCCAATGACATGGGTGTCGATGGAGACATATTGCCATTCGCTGCCCGGCGCGGTGAAGGTTTCGGTCAGCCCGGCGGCGAAATCGTCCATTCTGCCGCCCAAGGCCAGCACGCGGCCCATGCGGTTGATGTCAGAATCGTAGTCCAGGTAGTCTTCGTCGAAGGTCACGCCGCTGGCCATGTTCAGCACATTGCGCAGGGTGGCACCGTCATAGGCACCGCCCTTAAGGCTGGGGGCGTATTTGGTAACCGGATCGTCGAGCGAGGCGATCTTGCCCTCGGCCATGAGGATGCCAACCAAGGCGGAAAGATAGCTTTTGGCGACTGACCAACTGATCCGGCGATCGTCTGGGGCCGTGCCCTTGAAGTAGTTTTCATAAACGATGGCCCCGTCCTTGAGCACCACAAGCGCTGTCACGTCTCGCGCCGCGATCCAGTCGTCGACCGCAGGCGGCAGGGTCGTTTCGGGGCCGTAGGGCAGATCGACGGTGGCGCCATCGCCACGCGATACCGGAGCCGACAGAAAGGCCGCGTCCATATGGCTAAAATTCTGCACGATCTTTTCTTGGGAAAACAGCGAGTTGACCGCCAGAAGTCGCGTGATCTGTTCGCGTTTCCAAAACCCGATCAGAACCGCCGCCAGCACCAAGGCCAGCAGGATGCGGCCCAGCCATTTTCCGAATGTTCGCATGATTTACCCCCTGTTTTGCGCATCCAATCACAGGGCACGGGGCGGGGCCAGTGCAACATTGCGTCATCCGCGATGTTGCTGATCAGGCGTCATATGTCCAGTTGACCCAGCGCCCGTGAAAATCAGCGCGCCCCAGCGTCAGATGGATGTCTCCGGGCCAGAGCCGCAGGGTAATCGCGGCCCCGCCGAGGCCCTGGGGATCGCCATCGTTTTCCATACCCAGCCAGGCCAGCGGGCGTTTTGCGGTGGCTTTGGCCCCCGCTGCGGTGATCAGGGCGCGGCCACGGGCCTGTGCCGTAGCCGGGAAATACTGCCACGCAATCGTGTGCTGGATCAGGTGCAATTGCCCCGGCGCGGCCTGATGCATCCTTGTGGCAAGCCAGTCAACGGCGTCGCCCTGCAAAACCGGCGCCTGATCCAACGACGCTGCGGTGCGCGTCTTGGCCAGCCGGTCGGGTTGATCGGGCCAGAGGTACGACATCAGCCGCAGCAGATGGTCGTGGCGTCGAAGATCCAGCGGATTAAGGTCGACCCCGGCGCGCGCGGTGATCTGCGCGCGGTTGGCGGGCGGCAGCGGGCCGGACCAGTCGGGTGTCAGGATCAGCGCAGGCAGCGACGGGCCAAAACGGGTGCCTTTGATGTCGAGCGCATATTGATCCCACAGCAGGTTCAGCCCGGCGCTGGCGCCCAACTCGCTCAGCAGGATCGGCAGGTCGAAATGTTTGACCGCCACAGCGGCCCCGGCAATCAACACGGCGGCGCGGCGGACCTCGTTGGTTTGCGGGGCGCTGGCTGTCCAGTCGATCAGGAAGACGCCGTGACGGTCGATTGCGCCCAGAACCGCCTTGCGCAGTACGGCATCGCTGACTGTCGCAGGCGGATAGGCGGCAACCAGATCGGCGTCCAGCCGTTTCAGCACCAGCGCGTGCAGCCCACTGGCCACACGCAGGGGCAGGGAATGGCCGCGCGGCCCGATGTCGCCCTCGTAAGCCCCGAGTTTGAGTGCCAGCGCGCTGTCGGCAGGCCAATCGGTTGCAAGCAGGTCCATCAATTGCCCCATAAAGGGCGAGCCGAGCGCCCGGCAGGCCTCGGCCTGGTCGGCAAAGGCTGCTTTCAGGCTCATCGGAAACGTTCCATCAGTTTTTGCAGCGCTGATTGTGGCTGCGTTTCGGTGTTTGGGTGTTGCGTGTTCGAGTCCGCTTTGGTTTCGGCATCGGTATCTGCCTTAGGGGCCTGCGGCGCCTTGGTGCCGGTGCCGGACCGGGGCGGCGATACCCGCAGGGCGACCGCATTCATGAACCGGCCCGCATCGCCCGCCACCAGATCGCCGATGCCGTCGCTGACACCGCGCATCACATCGTCCAGCCAGCCTTCGTCGGCCTTTGGGAAATCACGCAGAACATAACCCGCCACCGCGTCCTTGTGGCCGGGATGGCCGACGCCCATGCGCACGCGCATATAATCCGGCCCGATATGGGCATGGATCGACCGCAACCCATTGTGGCCTGCATGGCCGCCGCCCGTCTTGCATTTCAGCCGACCGGGGGCCAGATCCAATTCGTCGTGAAACACGATGACATCTTGTGGTTCCAGTTTGTAAAACCGCATGGCGGCCTGCACCGACTGGCCGGAGTTGTTCATAAAGGTTTCAGGCTTAAGCAGCACGGCGCGGTCCGACACAAAGCGCCCTTCGCTGACGCTGCCCTGAAACTTGCCCTTCCAGGGGGCAAATCCGTGGTCCGCCGCGATCTGGTCCAGCGCCATAAAGCCGATGTTGTGGCGGTTGCGTGCATATTTCGCGCCCGGATTGCCAAGGCCGATAATCAGTTTCACGGGCGTGTCTCCCTTTGCGCGGTCGGTGCAGTCTAGCAAGCGGGGCGGGGGAGTGGAATGGCGTATCCCCCGCAAACGCAAAACGGGGCCGCATGGCGCGACCCCGTTTCAACATCACCCAATTGGGTAGGATGCTTATTCTTCGCCGTCGGGTGGACCCATTTCGGTGGTCGGCACTTCGTCAGCGGCTGTATCGTCGTCTGCGTCGTCATCCGCGCTCTTGAGGGCGGAAGGTGCCGAAATCTGCGCGATCACGAAGTCGCGGTCGATCACAGGCTTTGCGCCTTCGGGCAGTTTGACGTTCGCGATGGTCGCGCTGTCACCGATTTGCAGTTCCGAGATATCGACTGTGATGCTCTCAGGAATGTCAGCGGCGGTCACAACCAGTTCGACTTCTGGACGTACCAGCGTCAACACGCCACCTTTGCGCAGGCCGGGGCATTCTTCTTCGCCCGAGACTTCAACATTGATGAACAAGTTGATCTGTGTGGTCCGCTTCAGGCGCATCAGGTCGATGTGCGTGGGCAGGTCTTTTACAACGTGGCGCTGAACGTCGCGGCAGATGACGCGGACGTCATCGTGGCCTTCAACCTTGAGGTTGAACAGGGTCGCTTTGAAACGGCCCGCGCGCAGCTTGGTCAGCAGCTTGTTGAAAGGAATGTTGATCGGCAGCGGCTCGTTGTCGCCACCAAACACAATACCAGGAACCATGCCATCGCGGCGTGCCTGACGAGCGGCGCCCTTGCCTGTCCCCGTCCGTACCTGGGCTTCAAGATCAGGAATCTCTCCGGCCATTTTAATCTCCAATTTATTTAGGGCGGGAATCCTCCAAGGCTGTATCCCCGCGTGAAGCCGCGCGTATAGACGGGTTTCGGGCGTGTGAAAAGGGTAAAATCCCCAACGCGCCCCTTGGCAATGGCAAGGACGCGTGGCACAGCCGCCAGATGGGACTGAAACAGGATATTTACCTTTCGCGCAAGCCGCTGGCGGGGTTCATCGCCATCGGGGTCGCATGGGCGTGCTATTTTGCCCAGATGCCGGTGATCAAGACCGCTGTCGGGGCGTCGGATGGTGCCTATGGCGCGGCGGTGCTTTTTGCTGCGATGGGGGCGGTGGCGGCGATGTGGCTGGCCCCACTGGCACAGCGGCTGGCCGGGGGGCTGGCGCTGTCGCTGGGGATCGCGGTCGTGGGCACGGGGATGTTTGCCGCGGGAGTGGCGCCGGGTCTGGGGCTGCTGGCGGCGGCGCTTTTGCTGGCCTCGATGGGGTCTGGTGTGGTCGATGTGCTGATCAACGCGCGGGTGTCCGAGATCGAGGCGCGCAGCGGGCGCAGTCTGATGAACCTCAACCACGCCCTTTATTCCTTTGCCTATGCCGGGGGCGCGCTGTCGACGGGCGCTTTGCGGGCCGCAGATGCCACGCCGGTGCAGGTTTTCGCCGGGCTTGTGCTGCTGTTGGGCCTGCTGGCGTGGTGGGCGCGCGATGTCAGCCCGCATATCGACGAAGACAGCGGCCTGGGGGCGGCGACCGTGCCGCATGGGCTGGTCTGGATGGCGGGCGGCGTGGTGCTGATCGCGTTTGTCGCCGAAGCGTCGGCGGAAGGCTGGTCGGCGCTGCATCTGGAACGGACCCTGGGCGGCAGTGCTGCCGAAGGGGCGCTGGGGCCTGCGATGCTGGGGCTGACTATGGGCATCGGGCGGCTGTCGGGCCATGCCCTGGCGCGGCTGATGCGGGATACGACGTTGATGTTGCTGGCGATACTGGTGTCGGCGCTGGGGATCGCGCTGGCGGCACTGGCGGGCAGTGTGGCAATGGCGCTGGCGGGTTTTGCGCTGGGGGGCTTGGGCATTTCGGTCGTGGCACCGCTGGCGCTGGCACTGGTGGGGCGCATGGTCCCACCCGCTGCACGGCTCAAGGCGATCAGCCGGGCGGCGGTGCTGGGCTACGGCGCGTTTTTCTTTGGCCCGCCGATGATGGGGCTGATCGCCGAAGGGTTTGGCCTGCGCGCGGCGTTCCTTTTGATTGCGGCACTGCTGGTGGTCACGGCACTGGCGCTGGTGCCGCTGCTGGCCCGGCGCGCGGCAGCGGCGTCAGTCTGACATGCGGCCCCGGGCGGGCTTAGTCCTGCCAGCGGCCTTCAAAATCCTGCGGGATCAGGAGGTTGTGCCGCCCAAGTGCCTGCACGGATGTTTCCCCGCACAGCGCCATGGTCAGATCCAGCTCGCGGTGGATCACCTCCAGCGCCTTGGTTACCCCGGCCTGACCCATTGCGCCTAGGCCATAGATAAAGGCGCGCCCGATATAGGTGCCGCTGGCCCCCATCGCCACGGCCTTTAGCACGTCCTGCCCAGACCGGATGCCACTGTCGAGATGCACTTCGATCTGGTCCCCCACAGCGTCAAGGATGGCAGGCAACATGCGGATCGAACTGAGCGCGCCATCCAACTGCCGCCCGCCGTGGTTGCTGACGATGATCGCGTCTGCCCCGACATTAAGCGCCATGCGCGCGTCGTCGGCATCAAGTATCCCCTTGAGGATCACTTTGCCGCCCCATTGTTCCTTGATCTTGGCGATCTTGTCCCAATTCAGTGTCGGGTCGAACTGTTCGGCGGTCCAGACGCCGAGATTGGCATTGTCCGTGACCCCGTGCACATGGCCCACGATATTGCCGAAATGGCGGCGTTTCGCGCCCAGCATCTCGATGCCCCAGGCCCATTTCGTTGCCAGATTGGCGATGGTCTTGGCCGTCAGCTTGGGCGGGGCGGAGAGACCGTTTTTCAGATCCTTGTGACGCTGGCCCAGGATTTGCAGATCAAGCGTGATCACCAGTGCCGAACAATTTGCATCCTTGGCGCGCTGGATAAGGCGGCTGACGTAATCCTGATCGCGCATGGTATATAGCTGGAACCAAAAGGGTTTGCTGGTCGCCTCTGCCACGTCTTCGATCGAGTTGATGGACATGGTGGACAGGGTAAAGGGCACGCCAAAGGCTTCGGCGGCGCGCGCGGCTTTGATCTCGCCATCGGCACATTGCATGCCGGTCAGCCCGACCGGGGCGAGGGCCACAGGCATCGCCACGTCCTGCCCGATCATGCGGGTGGTGGTGCTGCGCCCTGACATATCCACGGCGACACGTTGGCGCAGGCGTATCTGGTCGAAATCCGATGTGTTTTCGCGAAAGGTCTGTTCTGTCCAACTGCCGGATTCAGCGTAGTCGTAGAACATCCGCGGCACCCGCCGTTGATAGATACGTTTCAGGTCGGCGATGTTGGTGATAACGGGCATGGGGCACCTTTCGTAGATTGGTAAGGTTTAATTACCAATTTTTACATCGCAAGGCAATCGTCATCGCATCACGGCAGGGGGCAACGCGCGGGGCGTCTGGGGGCGCGCCGCGGCGAGGTCTTTTATCTGGCAAGATGAGGCAGGGTGGGTGGCGGCCCGCGTCAGGCGGCGTGGGCGCCATCCGACAGGGATTTCACAAAGGCCAGCACATCGGCCACGCTGTCACCCTGGGCGATGCGATTGACGATGGCGGAGCCGACGACAACCCCATCCGCGACCTCAGCGATGGCGCGGGATTTTTCGGGGGTGTTGATGCCAAAACCCACGATCACCGGCAGGCCGCTGGCCTTTTGAATACGCGTGACTTCGGGGCCGACATCCCCGGCATCTGCCTCGGCCGAGCCGGTGATGCCGGTGATCGAGACGTAATAGACAAAACCGGAGGTGTTCTGCACCACGCGCGGCAGACGTTTGTCATCTGTTGTGGGGGTGGCAAGCCGGATAAAGTTGAGCCCGGCCTCCTGCGCGGGCAAGCACAGTTCGCTGTCTTCTTCGGGGGGCAGGTCGACCACGATCAGCCCGTCGATACCCGCCGCCTTGGCCGCAGTCAGGAACTTTTCAACGCCCATCGAATAGATCGGGTTGTAATAGCCCATCAGTACAATCGGCGTTGTGTCGTCATTTTCACGAAAGGCTGTGGCCAGTTCCAACGTGCGCTTGAGCGTCATGCCGCCCGCAAGCGCGCGCTGACCGGCAAGCTGGATGGTGGTGCCGTCGGCCATCGGATCGGTAAAGGGCAGGCCCAGTTCGATGATGTCCACCCCCGCACCCGGCAGGCCGCGCACGATGTCGAGCGAGGTGTCGAAATCCGGGTCACCCGCCATGACGTAAGACACAAAGGCCTTTTTACCGCGCGCGCGGAGGTCTGCGAATTTGGCGTCAATACGGGTCATGGGATGGGCCTTTTCTTTGCTTTCCTCGGCAATGCCGAATGTGGCGGCAAAAATCAATCCATGGATCGGGACGGGGCGTGTGAAAAACTGCGCGGCAGGGAAAAATCTCACCCGCGCGGGGCCATACCCTTACAATTTGTAGGCCATGCCCTATGTCATATCCCATGAATTATGTGCTCGCCCTGCTTTTGCCGCCGCTGTCGATCCTGCTTTTGGGTCGGCCGTTTCTGGCCATCGTTGTCTTTTTGATCTGGGTGCCGGCGCTGATCTTTTCCGGGGGGTTGACCCATCCGATGTTCATCGTGCTGGCGTGGATACTGATTTTGCAGTCCCATGAGGACCACCGCGCGCGCTGAGCCTTGCGCTTTGCGCCCCTTACCCCTAACACACGCGCAGCTTTCAAAGGGGTATCATCATGGGTTTCAAAATGGGCATCGTGGGTCTGCCGAATGTCGGCAAGTCGACCCTTTTCAACGCGCTGACCCGCACTGCGGCGGCACAGGCAGCGAATTTTCCCTTTTGCACCATCGAACCCAACGTGGGCGAAGTGGCCGTTCCCGACGCGCGGCTGGACACATTGGCCAAGATAGCCACGTCCAAAAGCATCATTCCCACACGCATGACTTTTGTCGATATCGCAGGTCTTGTGAAAGGTGCCTCCAAGGGCGAAGGGCTGGGCAACCAGTTTCTGGCCAACATCCGCGAGGTCGACGCCATCGCCCACGTGCTGCGCTGTTTTGAAGACGGTGACGTGACCCATGTCGAAGGTCGCGTTGACCCCGTGGCAGACGCCGAAACCATCGACACCGAACTGATGCTGGCCGATCTGGAAAGCATCGAAAAGCGACGCGCCGGTTTGGTGCGCAAGATCAAGGGCAATGACAAGGACGCGGCCCAGCAGGACCGCCTGCTGGCCCTGGCCCAGGCCGCCATCGAAGAGGGGCGCCCCGCACGCACCGTCGATGTAGACGAAGACGACGCAAAGGCCTGGCGCATGTTGCAGCTTCTGACCAGCAAACCAGTGCTTTACGTCTGCAACGTAGGCGAGGCAGAGGCCGCCGACGGCAATGATTTTTCCACCAAGGTTGCGGAAATGGCCGCAGCGCAGGGCAATGCCCACGTTATCATCTCGGCCCAGATCGAAGAAGAGATCAGCCAGCTTGACCGCGAAGAGGCCGAGATGTTCCTCGACGAGATGGGCCTGAAGGAAGCCGGGCTAGACCGGTTGATCCGCGCGGGCTATGAGCTGCTGCACCTCGAGACCTATTTCACCGTCGGCCCGAAAGAGGCGCGCGCCTGGACCATCAAATCCGGCACCTCGGCCCCCAAGGCGGCGGGCGTGATTCACGGCGATTTCGAAAAGGGTTTCATCCGCGCCGAAACCATCGCCTACGATGATTTTGTGACGCTGGGTGGCGAAGGGCCGGCCAAGGAGGCGGGCAAGATGCGGGCCGAAGGCAAAAGCTATATCGTCAAGGATGGCGACGTGCTGCACTTCTTGTTCAACACCTGATTTTAGCCAACCAGACCCGTCAAACGTAAAAAGGCCCGACATCTGCTGATGCCGGGCCTTTTTGGTAATTATAGTATGGCGTTAGCGGCTGTCGTTGCCGGGGCCAAAGCCGCCGTAGACATAGCCTTCGCCAGCGCTGCGCAGATCGCTACGAGTCGAGAAGCTCACGTCGGGCTTGTTGTCTGCGTCGGAGGTATCCAGACGCAGGTCGTTTGCACGTGTCGAGGCATCTGCGTCGACTGTGCGTGTGCCTTCAGCATATTCCGTCTGCGCGTTTACCGATGTGTCCAAGCGCAGGTCGTTGTAGCGGTCAGAGTTGTCAGCAAAGGCTGCGGTGCTGATCAGGGCGGCGGCGGCGGTTGTAATAAGCAGTTTCATTTCGTTTCCTTTTCATTTCTAGCTACTGCAAGGCGCCGTTAAGTGGCGTCCTGCTGTCTGGCAAATCAACGTCCTTTCGGCGCAAAAGGTTTCCGGCCCTTACCTCGCGGCACCCCTGAATGGCTGGCCATGTCGCCAATGTTGCCGCGCAGGTGACAAAATATTATGTCCGTATTTCAATCGCTTGGTCAGGGTCGGAGGTCTTTTGATCGCGTCGGGTAACGATGACTTCACAGTCGCGTGGGGTGGGTGCCCCGCTGGTGGGTTTCAGAAACGGCACCGGGTGGCGCCGCTGTTCGATACAACCAAGGTGGGAAGCCACCTGCGAAATTCCAAAACACAAATGATCACCCCGCCGTGGCTGCGCGGCATCCACCGCGATCCGCGTGAAACATTTTGGTGGCCCGATGGGGTGAACCGCTCACTTCAGAGGCGCAATAACCGCGGGATTACGACGAATTTTCAGCGCAAGCTATTGGGATTAAAGATAAAAAACTGACACTAAATCAACTGCATTGAAGGTGAAGAATTTGGTTGTTTTCCTGCGGCTTAGACCATAGACACGGCGGCGGAGACGTGGCCGAGTGGTCGAAGGCGCTCCCCTGCTAAGGGAGTAACGTGCAAGCGTTCGAGGGTTCGAATCCCTTCGTCTCCGCCACTATATCTTTTTGTTGGATTTGAATGGGCCGCTTTAAGCGGCCTTTTTCTTTAATTTACACAGCCTTAGGTGAACTTCTCGATTGCCGTGAATTTCTTTCGACATCGTTTGATCTCTTTCGTTGAGTGGTATGGAATGTGGTATTTTTGAGTGGCTCTATCTGGCAAGCTGACAAAAAGGTTGGTCGAGAACCTCGGCGCTGGGCGTCATGGCGATGGCAGTGGTCTTTATCTGGTTGTTGATCCATCAGGCGCGCGGCGGTGGATCGTTCGTGTCCGTCGTCAGGGTTTTTGGGACCAATGGCGGCCTAAACTAAGAGAGAGTTTGGCTCATATTGGTGGTTTGATTATGCGGCGTGCTGGCGGTGATGCAAGCGTCGCGCTTCGAGTGTCTTTCGTTTGATCCTTTCCCTTTGTTTTAGAATGGCTTTGTCACGGCCGAAGTAGACGTCGGCAGGTGTGACGTTGTTGATGCTCTCGTGATAACGTTGGTGATTGTAGTGATCGACGAAGGCTTCGATCTGAGCTTCGAGGTCACCCGGCAGGAAGTAATTTTCCAATAAGATGCGGTTCTTTAAAGTCTGATGCCAACGCTCGATCTTGCCTTGGGTTTGTGCCCTCTCGGCAGATTGCTACGCAATCGCCTGCCGGGTAATAGATGATATGGCGCACCACGAGAGTGCTTCATGCCCTTGTCTTGCAGCCATTCAGCCAGGTCCCCTGAGGCGTAACTGGATCCGTTGTCGCTGAGTAGACGTGGCTTGTGAACAACGTGAACTTGGTCGCAGCCGGACGCCTGCAATGCGCGATCCAGTGTATCGGTAACGTCTTTGGCCCGCATGTTCCCCTCTCGGGGCAGTGGTAGCAGAGCTTCCAGGCGACGATGTAGCGGCTGTAGTCGTCGAGGACCGTGCTGAGATAGAACCAGCCCCAGCCCAATACTTTGATGTAAGTGAAGTCTGCTTGCCAAAGCTGGTTGATCCCAGTTGTCTTGTCTTTGAACTCATTGGCAGCCTTGATGACGATGAACGCAGGGCTGGTGATCAGATCATGGGCTTTCAGCACGCGATACACTGTAGATTCTGAGACAAAGTAGCGTTCCTGATCCGTGAACGTCACTGCCAGTTCGCGCGGTGACAATTCTGTTTCCTGCAAGGCGAAGTCGACAACCTTGCGCTTCACCTCGTCAGGCACGCGGTTCCAAACGTGCTTTGGCTTGGGGGCTTGATCCTGCAATCCAGCTTCACCGCGCTGCAAATACCGATCATACCAGCGATAGAACGTCGTGCGCGGGATACCCAGCTTGGCCAGTGTCAGGCGTGCCGACAGATGGCTATCCTCAACCAGCCGGATGATCTCAAGCTTCTCTGATGCAGGGTATCTCATTCGTGGTCGCCCCCATCCATTGCCCGGCAGGCGATTGCAAAGCAATCTGCCGAGAGGGGCCTATCATGCTTTTTTTGAGCAAACGGAGTTCGAGCGTCTGTTCGGCAACCACCTCTTTGAGATCCTTTGCCTCCCGTCGCAGTTCTTTCACCTCATCGGTGTTTGCGGCCCGCGCAGTGTCCCCGGCCAGCCGCTTCTTCCCGGCTTCCATGAAGTCCTTTGACCATTTGTAATAGATGCCCTGTGATATCCCCTCACGGCGGCACAGCTCAGCAATGCTGTCTTCGCCACGCAGGCCATCCAACACGATCCTGATCTTCTCTTCTGATGAATAATGCTTGCGCCCCTCTCATTGATACTGCGTATCAACTGCCGGGCAGTGGTGCGCGCGCTTGATATCTTTGACGAACTTCTCGCCGGGGCTTTTCGTTGTCTTTCTCATCGTTCACTCCTCAGTGGTTACGATGAGAAACAAACCCTCTCCTAGCAAATTGCCCTATCTGGACCCATAAGCGCTGGCGTCAGACAGTGGTTTTGTTCCAACACTACCTCAAGCTGGATCGGCGCGCGAAACATGCGGCATCTCAAGACGAGGTTTGCTTGCGCATGATGACCGTTCCAGGTGTTGGGCCAATTGCAGCGCTGACATTTAAGGCGGCAGTTGATGACCCGAGCCGCTTCAGGCGTTCGCGCACAGTTGCTGCGCACTTTGGTCTGACGCCAAGGCGCTTTCAGTCAGGGGAACACGACAACCCTGGCCGAATATCGAAGGCAGGAGACCGCGATGTTCGTGCAACTCTTTATGCTGCCGCCAACGCATTGCTGATGCGAACTATGGCAGGGTCACAGATTAAATCATGGGGCATGCGGTTGATGCGCACCAAAGGTCGCCGACGCGCCGTTGTCGCTGTTGCCCGCAAACTTGCCGTTCTACTCCACCGTATGTGGATTGACGGCAGTGAATTCCGTCAGGAACAAGTTGGAGGCACGGCATGAACAAGTAGCCTACCACCTAACCTGACGGGATCGTCCAATCCGGACGAGGTTCGTGGACGAAGCCGAAAATGTCTGCTGCGCAACTTGAAGCGCGCCGGAAAGCGGGGCTCTCCACTTCCGATCCGACACATGCATGCAGCGGCGCCATTTCGAGCGCCAAACCAGACTGCGAAGAGAAGCGTGACCCGGACAAGCGATCCTTGATCGTTCAAAAGAAGGAAAACGAGCTTGACCCAGACACCCAATTAGAGAAGCCGCTATTCACCCGACCCAACACTTCAGTCCGGCGGATGAAAACCTCAGTCTCGCCAACCGAAATTTAGTGTTCTCAGGTCGGCGGCGCGCACTTATGTTTCGCCGACGCTCAATAGCGGATACACCTTGGCCGAACCCTTACGGCGAGGGTGACCTTAAGAAAATCCGACGAAAGGCATGCCACAAGCCATCGCGTCTGACAGACATAGCAAGGTATCAGCCCATTTGTTGTGACTTCGTGCTGCAGTAGTATTATGAATCAAGCACGAAAATGATCTGGTAGGTCTGTGATGTTGCAAGCAGCTGTATACGAGGACACGTGGTGTGCCCTGAAGCAAAGGCCAATTATTTGAAAGGCCTCTTTAAATTTGGCAGTGTATCCACCAACGAAAAGTTGGTGTTTCTTCATGTGCCTAAGACAGGCGGGCAGTCGGTGCGCCAGATGCTGCACGATGCCTTTGGTGAAGCGGCTATTTGTCCTGCACGCTCAACCGAAGAGCTGTGCACCTATTCAATGGCGCAACTGAACGCATACCGCGTGCATGCGCCGCACGGTGACTGGTCAACATTAGACGCGGTGTCAGGGCCGAAGATGGTCTTTACTGTCCTGCGTGATCCGCTGGAACGCATTTTGTCATACTATTTTTATGTCGCCGACAAGGCCGAGAAGATGAGCGCCCAAGAGCTGAGCCTACCGCATCACCAGGGCCTTAAAGCTGTTCATTTAATGAACCCCGACGAATATTTCTTTGAGGGACCGCCTCATTTGCGGGCGTTCATTGCCGACAATTACGATAATTTCTATACCTACTACTTTGGTACCAGACGTATGGACGGCCGTCGCAAGCTTAATAATCTAATGCAGCGCGGCCTTCACGACATCGACCGTTTGGTCGATGCGGCGCTGTCCAATATCGATGCTTTGGATCGCGTCTATACATTGGACGAATTGCCATTGATCCAACAATATATTGCGGCGACGTCGAACACGCCGCTGAAAGGCGCATATCACGTCAACAAAAACGGCTCCAGTTTGCCAGCCAACCGGCTGGACAAGTTGCGCGCGCGCGGTGCGTCCGAGGCGGTGATAGATTTGCTGTATTCCTATTCCGAGCATGACCGCAAAATCTGGAATGCCGTCTGCGCAAAAAGAAAGTCAAAGCCATGAACGATAGGGTGCATCTAGACGCGCAACAACGCGAAACGTTTCGCAAAGAAGGGGTTTTGCTGCTCAAAGATTATGCGCCAAAGCACGCAGTCGTCTCAGTTTTACGGCAATATAACATCTGGCGGAGCACGATTATCACTCAGGGCGCTGATGACAAAACACGCGGTGAAATTGCGCGGGCACGCCAAGCGATGGATGTGACGAAGGGGGAGGAGATCGGACCATTACGCCAACTCGCACACGATTTGGGAGCAGCGCTTTTGGGCCCGGACAACGTCCATGAAGTTGACGCGCAGTTGATTGGCTGGGCTCCGTCGGGCCCCGCATGGCAGCCTAGCTGGCACATTGATTGGGTCAACAAGCACCTCAAGTTCCAGACCGAGGATCAGTTTCCGGGGTTCCAATTATTGGTCGGCTTTCCCCTAACCGCAACCGAGCAAGAAGACCATGGCAATCTGTTTGTCTCGCCGGGCCAGCATAGCGAGATTTGCGAGATGTTTCGACAATCGCCCAACCTGCGCGACCCGCTGGAAGCGATCAGCCAAGGCATCGCCTCCCGTGTCGCGTGGGGCACGCCGCGTCAATTGCTCGCAGCGCCCGGGGATGTGATTTTGGCACATTCCCTAGTCCCGCATGGGGTCGCCCGGAACAAAAGCGCCCACTTCGCTGACAAACTGTATTTCCGTCTGGCGCATAAATCCGGCCTTCATCGAGGCGGCCGTAATGCTTTGGATACGCCTTGGAACAACTGGCAGGGGATGCAGGGCGGCAGCTGACCCTTTAGCGTGCGCCGGGTTTGCGGGCGAATGAGGCATCCCTGACTTCGTTGTCGAGTTCGGCACGAAAATCCCAAGACCTCAGATCATAGGACGATTCCGAGCTGTCCATGTCATAGGCCTGCTGCTCGCTCCTCTTGTCCCGTTGGCCGGCATAGCGCGATTCGCGGTACCAACACTCTTTGCACTGCGACCATTCCTTGTCTGTGCCAAAATCACCGCGGCACAGGACCATGTCCCTTGAGTTCCAAGCCTGCGCAAAGCTCTCTCCTTCGCCGACATTCCCGACGGCGGCCGCGTAGGGGCGCGCGCAGGTGACAACGCTTTGATCCGCCATCAAAACACCAGTTCTGTGAAAATAGATACAACGGTCGGGGGGCAGCGTGTCCATCTGCGACAGGTCGGTTTTGATATCGATGGTTGCCGCAAGCTGGCTGAGGTTCAGCGGCGCACGTTCTATCTGTTCCGCTTGCAGCAACGCGTCGCCAATGGGATCAGAAACCCCGTCTGACAGGCACGGCACCACCGTATTCGGCTGCTCCTTCCAAATCGGCGCGCTTTTCGCCCGTCGCGAGGTGAAGGCGTGATCCATCGCTTC
The DNA here is from genome assembly GCF_057178245.1 of Sulfitobacter sp. KMM 9851. Taxonomy (NCBI): domain Bacteria; kingdom Pseudomonadati; phylum Pseudomonadota; class Alphaproteobacteria; order Rhodobacterales; family Roseobacteraceae; genus Sulfitobacter; species Sulfitobacter sp. KMM 9851. The sequence goes on along the minus strand of NZ_CM169991.1, from coordinate 2,890,755 downwards.
GATGACATCAGGGTCGGGGATTATGTCGGCGGCTTCCGCGACAATCGGAGGACAGTCGCCGGGAATGTTGTGGCGGGCCATCGCGCTATAGGCCTGCGCCAAATAATGGTTGGCGATTTCCGGATCGGTGAGAAGCGTTTCGGTTGCTTGCTTTTCAAAAAAGATCAGTAAATGACGGGAATAGACCAGATCGGGCTGGAACTGTGCGACAGCTTCGATGAAGGCGGCAAATTCTGCAATGTTGTTGCGTTTCAGCGTAAAGGACACCGACAGCTTTGGGCGGCGCGCCAGTTCGGTTGAACGGCGCAATTTGTCATAATGGCGCAACGCCTCGACCACCGTGACCAAAGACACATTTCCGCGGTTGGCGGCCATTGTTTCTGACAGATATCCGTCAATCGAAAACATCATCGTATCGACCCACGGCATATGTTCGGGGCGCAGCCGTTTTGTCAGCAACAGGCCGTTCGTGACGATCGACACGAGGACATTATATTGTTTGGCTTTCTCAAAAACGCATTCCCAAAGCTGATGAGATACGAATGTGGGTTCTCCGCGCCCGACAAGGCAGATGGAGGTGATATAAGGAAAGACCTCATCCGCCAATGCGGCAAAACCTTCGGGGGTAAACCGCTGGAGGCGGTTGTGGAAGTCGTGGACCTCCCCTGTTCCGTGAGAACTACAATGGCTGCATGTCAGATTGCACCCCGCCGTAAGCTCGATAGACAGGGATTCAGGATAGTGGGCCAAAGTGGCCTTTTGCCCGGCCTCGCTTTGCAGAACCATCGCGCGGGTCTGCTCTTTTGCGGCGTTGTAGTCGGCCAATACGGTCGGCCCGCTGTCCATCTGTTGAGGTGCCACATCGAACCGGTTTACAACAATGGTCCCGACACCATGCGCAGAGGCGTCGATGCGGAAAAATACAGTCGCGCCAATTGGGAATTCAGGCAGCGCAAGCCTCAGTGTCTCGGTGTGGTTGCGCCGCTTGACTTTGAAACAAACTGTCCGGTCTTCGCTGAAGTCTTGATCTGCCAGACGGTAGTAGAGCTTGCTATAGGCATAGCTTTGGCTCTCCGCCCAAGTCAGACTTAATAAAATCTCGAGATCGGCATAGATTTTTTTCGCGGAAACCTTGAAGGGGCCGCGCCGGACGTTGGGCACCGAAACTTCGGGCATTTCTGCCTTAACCTGACCTCTTGAAAGGTACCGGCCAAATCTTGTTGTGGATATAAGGCCGCGCACCCTGTTCTTTTTTGTCCGAAATCCGACAAGAGTATCAAGATATGTCCTATGAATGGCACTGATGGCTTTTTTTTGAGACGGATCATTATCAATCAAAACAACCTTGCCAGATCTTGCAAAATAGGGCCAGTTGATCACGCTGGCCTCCAAGTCGCTGCGCCCCAGACACACCACAGGTATCGGCCCGGCCAATAACGGTTTCTCCGTATCATCGTGCCAAGGTATATCCGTTAACGTCATGATCACGAGCTTACGGAACGGATAAGTAGCTGACGCAGACAAAAAACTACTTATATCTGCTTGGGTAATGCAGTGAGCTGGATCGTGTAACCGACACTGGATAGCGACAAAGCCTTCATTATTCCGAAGCGTCCCGACAAGCTGAACATCGGTGATAGGCAAAGCGCAGCCCACTTTCACCGCCCAATCCGCAAACAGGTGAACGCATTCGTAGCGCGCTATCTGGGCAGGGTCATTGCGTAGATAAGCCAGCGAAAGGCTCGTGAAGCGGGCATTCTTATTCAACGGAGGTACAGGTGTACTAGGTGTCAACTTTGTACTGGAAGCAAAAAATGTCAAAATAGCATATCCTTAAATCAGGTATTTTTTTGCTAGGCTCATAGAATTCGGGAAGTAATACGTGATACAAATGTATTAGACAATTATCTCTGTTAGAGTGGTTCAGCATCTAAAACATACTGAACCGCCTCTTGTTTTCTGTAGGCTTACGCATCTCAATCACGTGGTCACGGCCGACTTTTCAAAATTCCATATAGGTTTGTGCCGACATTAACTGATAGCAATTGCCGAACAATCGGCACACTTGAGGTTGGTGTATCCCTCACCTTAAAACTACGTGATGGCCTGTGTTGGTGATTACTTACATCGCTCGACAGGCCGTTCATCGCTTCGATCAAGCACCGCCCAGCAGACAAGCGCTTTTCAACCTGCCCAGAGGGCAGAACCAAGCCTCAAGCGCAGTTCACATCTTATGTTTGGACAGATTGGTTGCGGGCCTCAAGTGTTCGGACTCCATTTGATGCCAAAGGGCGGTTACCAGACAACATCTTCAGCGAAAAGATCTGACGTTCTCTGAGATACCAAGCGCCTAATTCGGAGGTCTCCTTTTTTCTCAGATGGATAGGGATGTCGCATTCGAAGCGAATGTCCAAATTTGGCTCATACCGCGGTTCGCTGCAAGAGTAACATCGAGAACGCGGCCATTGGTGTGAGATTTTGAAAGGCAGTTTTGTCCCGCATAGCCGCCATCTGGTCGATCTGATTGCTGGTTGTTCCATGCTGCGGAGCGGCTAAAGTCCGGTTTGAGCCCATCTTGCAGGATTGCTGCAGTATAGATGAGTGTCAGCTTTGTTCTGCCGAATAGATCAGCGGGTGCTCACATCATTCCAATTCCAGCATGCTCGAAAGCTGCGGTAGATCTGACACATCAAGCAAAAGTACACCATTTTTTTGGGCCAACTGTTTAGCTGATCGCGTATACCCACTTTTCCCGACCACGACTGCGCTATCCCCATCAAAAAAAGTCCGAGCAGCATCAACTTCTTGAACGGCTTTGTTTCCCACTGCGCTTTTATACAATTTACACTGAATGATGCATTTATGATCGTGGTAATTCGCGACCACATCTGAACCTTGATCGCCGCTGCCTTGAGTGGCTTGAGCGTCCCATCCGCTTTGACGCAAAACATCAGCGGTCCAATGTTCAAATTCAATTGGATCGGATGGAATTATATCCAAATCAACTCCTTTAGGCTCCGCATTTTCTACAACAGAGTAGACTGCCGCCACAACGTATTGATAAAATTCTGGACGCTGTAGGATGCCGTTTGAAATATTCATTTTCGGGAGCAGAATATTTTGGTAAAAGTAGCCGATCTCTTTATCGAAAGCTTCGGACCTAAGTTCACCATAGTCACCTTTGTAGACTTTTTGCCGGTGTAGTTTAACCAGTTCTGTTCTGTGCTGTTCGACAATCGCTAAAACCTGTTTCTGCGCTCCTTCGGCCAGTCTTCCCTCTTGCCACTGGGATACAACTTTCCAGCCAACAAACAATGCAACAGCCCCCCCTACGACTGCTATCGTTGTAGGGTCCCCTTCGAAAATTTTTTTGCCGATGATGATTGGAACACCCACAATCAGGCCCAAAATTATGACTCCAAATTCGCCGCCACCGCGCCTCGCCATTGTTCTGTTCTCCACTTAGAAAAATCTGAAAAAGTCGTACTTATAAAATTTACAAAATTTTTAGTGTTTTCCACGGACGCAGTCATTCGAAAAAGAGGTGCGAAGGCCGGCTTTCTCCGCATTGCTGCCCATGACCCAAACCGCAGCGAAGGTCGGGTCCGAGCCCAGTCTGACCGATGCTGCACATTGCATTAATGTCCGCTATCATGAGATCTACCAAAAACCTTCAACAAATTGTTCTGTTTTGAACGGGGTTTTTTGAACACCCCAGAAGGTCGACTATGTGACAGTTTCTTCGTTGGACGCACTGACCAGCTTAACAGTTCCCTCGATTTTTAGTACTGCGAGGTTATAACGATTTTATGGAAACCGCATTGAAGATTGCAATTATATGCCTGGTGATTGGACTAGGGTTCTTCGTGGCCCCGATTGGAGTGGACGCCTACCAGAACTATCAAGGAATATGCTCAGATACAGGCAAGCGCCTATCCGAGCGTGAAATTGTCGAGATTGCTTCGCAGTATGTTAATGCCACTGACGATGAACGCTTGATCGTTATACAAGAAAATCAAATCCTTGGGTGGAAGCAAATATCCGCTCCCGATAGGGAACTTACTGATTTTGAGGTAATCCCATGCTGCACCATAGCGCCATGGGACACACTGCGGGCCGAAGAACAAGAAATCGTAACGCCCGTTCGGAAAATGCTTGGCCGCTTCCGAGCTTGGGTCAATTTTACTTATGAAATGCCCGACGGAACGTATCGAGCTAGGCTGCTGCCAATTGGGACCTGTGGTGAGTTTCCATCAGACTTGCTTGATTAGCATATATGGTCGCGAACTAGGTCTTAGCTGCGCTCGCACAGATGTTCCAAAAACGACCGTTCTGGGAAGGGGGGCAAACCAGACATTGACCTACATGTTATGGAAGGCAGCTCCGTCCGCAGAGCCGCCGCTCGCCTTCCGATTTTACGTTGGTTTTGTTTGAAAACGCAGCGAACGGCAGCAACGAGCCCATACTCACCGATGCGGCAAGCTGCGCGAAAGTGCGATTTAGGTTGCGCGCATGAACGGCAACCACCCGAAATTGGTTGCCGATCAGAAATTTCAGATCACCTGCTCGGAATATCTATGACCAAGTGCGGCGCGCCGTCTGACGTTTTGCGGGGTGATCGGCCGTTGGGCCCTACCATGCCTCTGATATGTCGGCGCATGTTTGAGAAGCTTTCGAACTGCACCGTATCAACAGGTTCGTTCAGCTGAAGCGAAACCTGCGTGTTTGCGCCCACCTTTGAAAGAGCTACGATCCGCCCAGTGAAGGCCTGCCCCAGATAGTGCCCGCTAACTTCGTCATTGAGATGAAAAAGCTGCGGCTCTGCCCGTGACAGCTTGGCTTGAAGCCTGTTCCAATCTCGGGCACCATTCTGATGGGCGACGAGTTCCAGTGCCCGCGCATGGGTGATGGTTGTGCCTTGCGCGGCGAGTGATGCGCGCAAGGCCTTAGCTTGGGATTTGGCCTCTATCACAGATTGTAGGTTCATCGTGCTTCCTCCTGACCCGACAATCCAAAACCAATGTTGTCTTTACCCGTCCTTTGGGACGCGATCACAATCCAAATGGCGATACTAACCACGATCCCGTCAGCAATTGGGAAGGCAAGCCAGATCGCTTGTGCGCCATAAAAAATGCCCAAAGTGGCGATCAGCAGAGGGCTGAACACAAAGGGCTTAATCAACGTTAGAGCGGCGGTATGTACGGGTTTTCCAATAGCTTGAAAATAGAGGGCGAGCACAAGAACCGGACCAGAAAACAGATAAAGGGACAACATTGGGCGCAAAATGACCCCAACCTGTGCGATCACCCGTTGATCGCTGACAAAGCCTCGGCCAATCCAAGCACTTCCGGAAAGCAAGATCATCTCAATGGCAGCACAGTAAAGAACGGCTACAGTGAGGGCGATCCGCAGGATAGCATTTGAGCGGTGGTAAAGCTTTGCGCCCACGTTGTTTCCGACAATACTTTGGGTTGCCAATGCAATGGCCATGAGGGGCATGAATGTGAAACTGAAAATTCGGGTCACGATGCCGTAAGCGGCAATCCCCTCGACATAGCCGGTGTCGGACGTCAGTCGCAGCGTCGAGATCACCGTTCCTGAAACCAACGCTATCCCGATGAAGCTAAGACTGACAGGGGCTCCAAGGACCAATATCGCTTTCCATTTTCCAACCCAACGTGCGTTTCTAAGGACCGTAAGGGACAAGATTTCTTGCCTGGGCAAACGCAAGCCTAAAAGAAGTGCAAGGCCTACCCCCTGGGCAATTGCCGTTCCCCAAGCTGACCCCGCAACGCCCATGTCGAGGCGCACGATCAACACGTAATTCAATGCGATATTGGCGAGTGTGACGCCGACTGATATCAACGCCATCAGGCCCGCACGCCCTTCGTTTCGCCCAGCGTCTGCATGGACACTCAAGAGCAGTTGCACAGGCGTCGCAAGGATCATGATAGCCAGATAGGTATAAGCCATGTGTCCAATGTCGGGCCGACCGTTCGCAAGCGCGTCTATGACGACCCCGCCGAAGACACCAAAGGCCGATATGAGCAAAAGTGACAGAAACAGCGCCAGACCATGCGCTTGCGCGAATACAGCAACCGCATCACTGTAATTTCCTGCCCCCAAATGACGTGCGAGAAGGCTGGACATTCCCCCGCCGACAAGGGTCGAGAGTGCTATTGTGATCATGATAACAGGGAATACGACGCTGACGGCCGCAAGGGCATCAGCCCCGACGAAGTGGCCCAGAAACACCGCATCTACGACGGTCAAAAGACCGCTCATCACCATGATAAGCATCATAGGCAGAGCATTGGCGACAAAAAGCCGCTTCGGCGTAGTCGTTAAAAATCGATTCTCGGATGCGTTTTGAGACGACATCATTCACTCCTCGGATGAGGCATTTCTGATGGGATGGGAGCCTGCGTTGCCACCTGCGAAATGCTTCGAGGGTGTATGTCTTTGTCAATTTGAGCGTCACCGAGACTTGCGTCCGCAGGCGGCAGGTGCCCAATACCTGCCCTCGTCTTACGGTTTTGGTATTGGAAGTGTCAAGCAGGACCTGACACGCGACCATCGACCAACATCTTGCTTTCCCGGCACCCACACAGGCAGCTTCAAATGCTACCGTTTGATGAACAGTTCACCGAACCGGACATTGGCGCACATGCAGCGAAAGCTCACTTTGTCCGCATAGCCACCATTCGCCGCGCCCGCAAACTAAAATCGGCAATCCGAAGAAAGAGGGCGCTCGGGGCGGCGCCCCGGTATTTTCCGGGGTGCATCCGCAGCTAACGGCAGGTTCGAGCCCATACATGTCAAATACCGCAATGCATCCAATGTCTGGTTTTGCACTTCCGCAATACTCAGAATTGCCGTCATCGTAATGTCTTATCGCCCACACGGGGCCAGTGGGCGTGGTAATCGTCAATAACGATCGGATGGCTGTGCGACCGCCCGTCTCGCAGATGAGGATGATCTTCATGCAAATTCTCATGAACATGTTCGACAGCTTCCGCATCGTCGCGGGGCCAGAGGAGCAGGCCACCAGCCAATCCGAGAGCGGCAAGTGACGCGAGGCTGACAAGGGCCGTCGCAGGCCCTGAAATTGTAATCAGCCAACCGGCAAGCGGATAGGTCACAAGCCAGCAGGCATGGGACAGGGCAAACTGCGCGGCATAAACCGCAGGTCGGTCCTCAGGGTGCGCCGAGCGTTTCAACAGACGCCCCGAAGGGGTCAGCACTGTCGAATACCCGATGCCGATAACAACCCAACCGGTGAGCAATAGATACCACTGCAGGCCGTTCACGACACCGATGGCAGCAAGACCCAGCAAGGTGACGACCAGTATTGCAGCACCCCCGATCATCACAGGTCGATCCGCCCAGCTATCCAACAATCGGGGGAGCACGAGAGCGGCAAGCATCGAGCCGCCGCCGAACGCGCCGAGCGCGATAGCAACTTGGGTATCTCCGAAGCCGAAACCTGATTTGACGAGGATAACCGTATTCACCAGCACCATGGCACCCGCAGCAGCAGCCGCAAGGTTCAGCGACAGAAGGCCCCGCAGACGGGGTGTTGCAAGGTAGATCCGTAACCCTCGCGTCGTTCTGTCGTAAATCCCCCGTCGTGTTGTTTCTTGCGGGCTCGGCAACACCACGGATATCACCAACAATGCAGAACCTGCGAACCCGACCACTGCTCCAAAGAACAAGGTTTGATAGCTCACGAAGGCCAGCAGCAATGCCGCCAAAGCCGGGCTGATCAGGTTCTCCAGATCATACGCCAAACGAGAGAGGGACAGCGCGCGCGTGTATCGCTCTTCTTCCGGCAGAATGTCTGGGATGGTCGCCTGAAACGTCGGCGTAAAGGCGGCAGAGGCCGACTGCAACGCAAAAATCAACACGTAGACTTGCCAGATTTCACTTACAAAGGGCAGGCAAAGGGCGACGGCGGCGCGGATCAGATCCAGACTGACGAGCATCGTCCGCCGGGGCCAGCGGTTGGCAAAGGCGCCAGCTATTGGTGCCACCCCGACATATGCCACCATCTTGATCGTAAAGACGAAACCTAAAACCAGCGCCGCATTTGTCCCCGCAAGATCATAGGCGAGCAAGCCGAGGGCAACCGTGGCAAGGCCGGTCCCCAAGAGTGCTATGATTTGTGCCAGAAAGAGATGGCGGTAGGTGCTGTCAGCGAGAATGGAGAGCATCATGACCTCTCAAAGGTACTTGGTGATATCCTTGAAATCAGAGATTGTTCGCACGCTTTCATCTTTGGGCGCAGCCAGCACGGCATCAAGACAATGGTCAATGTGATCTTGGATTAGCGTGCGCTTGGCTTGCGCGATGGCTTTCTCGACGGCGTGGAGCTGCTGGGCCAAATCGACACAGGCCCTCTGCGCCTCAATCATGCCAATGACACTTAACAAATGTCCGTTGGCACGTTTCAGCCGTTTCACGATTTCAGGGTGGGTTGCATGCGGCAAATGATCTGTCATAAGAAAGCTCTATCCCCCCCGAGGGGATAGAGCAAGTAGGCAGGTCTCCCAGAACCCGCAGGAAGTTGAGCAGGATGAAACTGCAGATTGCGACGCTCTTTCAGTACGCACTGACCTTCGCCTTGGCGATGGGCATCCTGATGTCCGCCAATGCGCGCATCGCTTCGCACAACCCGCCGGACCTCGCGCAGATTGCTGAGCCGCAACAAACAAGTATCGTAGATCACGGCCATGATCACGACGATCTCGTAGATGTTGCGGATGCCTATCACGGGCACCCCCATGACATAGTCGACCACGATCATACGGTGGCGGTTCTGCCGCAACGGCGGGAGGCAAATTATCTCGCCCGTTCTACTACGGTCTGGATCACGATCGCTTCGGACATGTCGAACCGTACCATATTCGATCTGGATCGGCCTCCGCGCGGATAGACACGGCCTTTCGGCCCGCTCATCCAATATTTAACCACGCGGAAATCACAAAATGACACACAACCGAAACTTTGGTTCGGGGGCAAACCCGCACGCTTTGCAGCAGCCCCTAATCCTGCTGGTGATGATCCTGCTGGCTCTTCTGGCCTTTGCATCATCTGCCTACGCCCATGCCGTCACCGCCGGTGATAAAGGCTATATCATGGAGGTCAGCGGCATGAAGCTGATCCCGTTCATGTACCTCGGGGCCAAACATATGGTCACGGGCTACGACCATCTGCTGTTCCTGTTTGGCGTCGTATTCTTCCTGTACAAGATGAAGCACGTCGCCATTTATGTCAGTCTCTTTGCCATCGGCCATTCAACCACCATGCTGGCCGGGGTCTACTTTGGCTGGAACTTCAGCTCTTACTTGATCGATGCCATCATCGGGCTGTCCGTCGTTTACAAGGCGCTCGATAATCTGGGCGCTTATCAGCGGTGGTTCGGGTTTCAGCCCAATACCAAGGCCGCGACCCTGATCTTCGGGTTCTTTCACGGGCTGGGGCTGGCTACCAAAATCCTCGACTACAACATCGCCAAAGACGGGCTTTTGCCCAACCTGCTGGCGTTTAATGTGGGCGTGGAATTGGGCCAGATCCTCGCGCTTGCCGCGATCCTGATTGGCATGGGCTTTTGGCGCAGGACGGCGAGTTTTTGGAAGCACGCCTATTCCGCGAACGTCGTCATGATGTCGGCCGGATTCATACTGGTTGGATACCAGTTGACCGGCTTCATTCTCTCTTAATTCAAAGGAAAACTTGAAATGCACAATGGTAACAAACCCACCCCCGAAGACCTGCCAACCTCGGCGCAGTTGTTGAAGTCAACTGCAATCGCGGCGGCTTCGGCTGTGGCGATCTTGACGCTGGTAGTGCTGCCAGCCGAATACGGCATCGACCCCACCGGCGTCGGAAAAGCCATAGGGCTTGCCGAAATGGGCGAGATCAAAACCCAGCTGGCAGACGAAGCCGAAGAGGACCGGCTGATGCAGCTTCAACCGGCCCCTGTGGTCGAAGAGCAGTCCAGTGTCAGCGGCGGTATCTTCGGGATATTCTTCGGGGCGGCCTATGCCGAGGAAGTCGTGGTAGAGGAATGGACCGAACAATACAGTCTCGTTCTAACACCAGGCGAAGGTGCCGAGGTCAAGCTGACAATGGAAGAAGGCGCCGAAGCTGAATTTCTCTGGATTGCGGAAGGCGGGGTCGTCAATTATGACCTGCACGGCGACGGCGGCGGAAAAAACATCAGCTATGAAAAAGGCCGCGCAGAGCCACGCGGCGAGGGCGTTCTGACGGCCGCCTTTACCGGCAATCACGGCTGGTTCTGGCGCAACCGCGATAAGCAGGATGTGACTGTGACCCTCTACGCCCGTGGCGATTACGGCGAGATGAAGCTGCCAAAGTAAAAGCTATGTGGTCCCCTGCCATCGGCTGCTGGGGACCACCACCTGCTACTTGGCGATAGTTGGCTTCGCGAAATCGGTGATCAGCATGACCCATATAAATAAAGGATATTGAAGCGGTACAGCACCAAGAAGACCACTGCTCGATCGTCGGGCCATGGCTTTAGTCGCTGCGAAATCTTCCTGCCGTTGATTTTCCTTGAGCAAACACGCCGTCTGTTAAGGCTTTCTCCAGAGAAGACATTTAATCGGAGGCTATCAACGGCAGTAGAGTCGGGCATAGCCACCATCTGGCCGATCTAAATGCTTATTGTTCCATGCTGCGGAGCGGCTAAAGTCCGGTTTGAGCCCTAACAGCCGGAGCTATACCAGGGTCCGGAGGGGCATCACTGCCCAGACATGTATTCCAGCAACAAGCCACCGAACAGGCAGGCGAGGGTAACCTCGGCCCGCTTTTCCCCGACAATGCTCGTGACCACGTTGCGATAGGTATCCATAGCCACCTGCATTGCCTCGTCCGCCGCAATTTCGGCGGGGCTTTTGCCGCGCAGGTAGTCGAATGTCAGGGCCATCTCGGCCGCAAAGTCCCCACGAAGAATATCCGTCAGACGTGCAAGGTTTTCTTGTTCAGACAGGGCCGGATCAACAAGGTCCGCATTGAATCCGGACATGACCTGTTTCGTGCAGGCCAGAAACAGGTCTTCCTTGGTTGGGAAGTAATGATAAAGCGCGCTTTTCGAGACCCCCAGATCGTCGGCGACCTTGCGCATGCTGGTCCCGGCATACCCGTGCCGCGAGAAGTATTTGGCAGCTCGCCGCGCCAGATTTTGGCTGTAAGCTTCATGATCGACAAATTTCGGCATTTATTTCGTCCACTTGGTCGAAATACGATTGACATGAATCGAACGTGGGGTCCATAGACATTAAATAGTCCACATGGACGAAATAAACGAGAGCCCAATGCCCGACCTTTTCCTGTCCGTGAAGCTGATCCACATCCTTGCCGTGATCCTTATGGTGGGGGCGACCATCCTCAACGGTGTGATCCACGCCCAGGCCCGGAGCTCGACCTCTACCGAGGCGGCGGCACTGCTACGCATCGTGACACGGATCAACTCGGTTTTCATGGCGCCATCGCTGCTGGTCCTCCCGGCCTCAGGTCTCTGGATGATGGGGCTGCTAGGCTATGACTGGTGGACTGGCTGGCTGGTTGCCTCTATCGCCCTCAGCCTGGCCCTGCTTGTGGCATTCGTGGTTGGCGACCGGGTCGAACGGAAGCTGCATGACATTGCAACCGAAGCCGCCCAAGACGGCGGCGCAGCGCTGCCGGACAGGTATGAAGCCACGTTCAGGGCAGCCGCACCCATTGGCATTGCCGCACTCATCATGAGTTTCGCGTCGCTTTTCCTGATGGTGTTCAAGCCATTCTAAGCCACGCCAGTGAGCGTTGCGAGACAAAGGAAACAAGATGACAACCAAGTATGGCGGCGTGGACCGCGCGCATGATTATTCGTTCGGGATCAAACTGATCTTTGCCCTTCTGCACAGCACCATTGTAGCGATCTGCCTGTGGCTGGCTTTCGGAGCCTTCGAATGGGCCGATCAGACCCGCGCCAAGGTGCTGGCTGGCGCGGCTGTGCTTTACTGGCTGCGCCACATGATCACCCTGTTCGTGCTGTTACAACGCAAGGTCGAACTGTCTGAGGGGCTGGGCTTGACCGTTTTTATCGCGATCTTCGAAGTCGGATTTCTGGTGCTGGGGGCCGGGATTTTGACTGGTGAAGCCACGCCGCTTAGGCCGTGGGATTGGGTCGGTATCGCGCTGCTGCTGTTAGGGTCATATCTGAACACCGGATCCGAGCTGCAGCGCCGCGCTTGGAAGAAACTTTCAGGTTCAAAAGGGCGTTGTTTTACGAGCGGATTATTTGGCTATTCGATGCACATCAACTATTTTGGTGACAGCATCCTGTTCACCGGCTGGGCCATGCTGACGGCCTCGATCTGGGCCTTTTCGATCCCGCTCCTGATGACCTTGCTGTTCGTCTTTTACCACATCCCGCCACTCGACGAATATCTGGCTGACCGTTATGGCGAGGAGTTCCGCGCCTATGCTCGGAAAACAGCGAAATTCGTGCCGTTTCTCTACTGAGCAGACGGCAGATGACGGTCCGCCTGATGTCGCGATAAATCATTGCTTCTTTAAGCACGGAAAGTCGGGTTTGTTCGCCGACTTACGTTTCGGCAGACAAAATGCTGCGCGATGCATGAACGTGTCCTTCGACGGGCCGCACCGCAGCATGCAAGATTACTGTTAGACGTCGGCTTTGGACCGGTCCATACACTCAAGATGAGCGCCAAAATTTGAGAGCTTCATCGAATTCGATCGCAAAAAAGGCGGCAGCTTCGGGTCCGAACGGATCGCCGCCAAAACGCCCAACGCGCTTTGCACATGCGAAAAAGCCGGGAGCCGGTAATCCACTTCTTGCTTTGCTGATCACCAGTGCTGCGATCAATGGATGACCGGCGGCGACATCTTCTTCAATCATGAATTCGAGGGCCACAGTAAGCTGGTGGATCGTATTTGGCGGCGAGAGTTCAAGGGCCTTCGCGAGTGCCTGATACGTAATGGGAAGTGCGTTCTCTGCAATCTCACAAAGGTGATCCCTTATGCGTTGTATCAACATCATCTGGGGCCTTTCATGGGGTTCAGATTTCAAGAAAGTTGTTCATCGTAGCCGCCTCCTGCCTTCCTATTTGGCATTGATCTCCTGTGCAAACGCAGCGAACGTCAGCAAAGAGCCCTTTGCACCGAATTTCTGCAATGCAGCTAATGTCTGAATAGCCCCTAGTTTCCTAGACACCTTCTTGGTTCACATTGCGCTCTCGGTGACAGTCAACAGTCGACGGGGGACAGCGTCCCGTTTCTGACATGTTTGCGTTTTGGGTTATAGAACATTTCGATGTAGTCAAAGATGTCCTGTCTGGCTTGCTCGCGGGTCTTATATGTTCGCCGACGTATGCGTTCGCGTTTCAGCAAGTTAAAGAAGCTCTCTGCGACCGCGTTGTCATGATCGTTTCCACGCCTGCTCATTGAATGTTCGATGTTGTGCGCCCGCAGAAAAGCGGCCTGATCCCGACTGGCATATTGCGAACCCTGGTCGGTATGGATCAGGACGGATTTCTTTGGTTTGCGCCGCCAGACAGCCATTAGCAACGCTTGTAAGATAAGATCGGTTAGTTGGTGTGACTGGGTGGCCCAGCCGATCACGACCGAAGGTTTACCACCACACTTGCCCGACTTGCGTTTGTAGCCGATCTCAGCGCGGATTCCTCCCAGACGGGCCAGCCTAGCAACACGGTTTGGGCAACTGGCCTCACCCAACTCCATCAGATCATCATGCAGCTTGCGATAACCAGAAACCTTGTCGCTGTCTTTCCATGCGTCTTTGAGCAGCTTCGTCTGACGCGCATCCTCACGCGCACGGTGGCGTAATGGATTGTTAATTCATGCGTAGAACCCGCTAGGATGAATGTTGAGGCAACGACATATCCTGCGTACCGAATACTGAGGGCGATGCTCGGCCACCAACGCGTCCTTCATCTTGCATCCTTGGCGAAGTACGCGGCTGTCTTTTTTAAGATATCGCGCTCCTCAGTCATCCGCGCCAGCTCACGCTCGAGCCTCCGGTTCTCAGCCTCGTGGTCCACAGATGATGACTGTGATGCTGCCTTCTCGTACAACTTCATCCATTTGTAGAGCGAGTAAGTGCTGACGCCTAAGCGCTCTGAAACCTCACGAACGGCGTACCCCCGCACTGCAATCGATGCACCGCATCACGCTCAAAATCTTCACTGAAATTTGGCTTCCCCATAACGGCCTCCTTGCCTCAAAATTAGGGAAGAAAGTGCCTACAATACTAGGGGATATTCAGTGAGCCCTTGCTGCCGCCAAATCCGTTCGATCACTGCCCGCCAGTCGCTGCTTGCAGTGATGAGAGGCGCGCTTGTGATTTACATGCCAGCCGCTGTGGTTCAGCATTCCGGTGATCATGCGATATCCACAGCGTCCGAACTCTTCGGACAGTGTGATTATGTCCTCGGTCAGCCGTGCTTTGTCCGGCAGACCACAGGGCACCTTGCGCTGCGTCGACCGATGCTGACCTGATGTGCGGCAAATCGTGCGCTCAGATACACTGAGGGTTTGGCGCACATGATCGATGCACTGCCTGCGGCGGGAGGGGCTTAGAAGTTTCCCCGTGCAGCCTCGGCCAGGATCATCTGGTCCAGCGTCAGATCCTACACCGCACGTCTGAGCCGGGTATTCTCGACCTCGAGTTGCTTTAATCGCTTGAGTTGATCGCGGCTCATGCCGCCGAACTCCTTGCGCCACCGATAGTAAGTCTGAACCGTCACGCCGATTTGTCGCAGGGCTTCCGCCGTTGACCGCCCTTGCCCTTGCAGAACTTCAACTTGTCGGAGCTTCAGCACGATGCCCTCGGGCTTCTCTCGCTTGCCAGTCATCTCATCGTCCTCCTGAAAACGGGGTAATTCTATCCCAATAGGTGGACCACTCCAGTCGTCATATTGTTCTCCGCTCGAGGGCCAGCCCCTAAACGTGCTGCCCACCGTTCACTTCAATTTCAGTCCCCGATACATAGGAGCTTTCATCGGAGCATAGAAAATAAATCGCCTTGGCGACTTCGTTCGGCTGGCCAAGGCGCCGCATGGGCACAGTCGCGATAATTTTGTCCGTACCTTTGCTCAGAATATCGGTTTCCACCTCGCCCGGTGCCACCGCATTAACCCTGACCCCAAGAGGGCCGAAATCATGGGCCATTTCGCGCGTCAGTGCCGCCAAGGCCGCCTTTGACGTTGCATATGCAGCCCCGGCAAACGGATGCACCCGCGAACCCGCTATGGAGGTGACATTGACCACAGAGCCGCGCCCCAGTGACAGTTCGTGCTGTAACCCGCGTGCCAAAACGACCGAGGCAAAGAAATTGACGTGGAAGACCTCTCCCCAAACCCGCAGGTCTGTGTCAAGCGTGCTCAACCGTTCACCCTGCGGGCCCTTGGGCGAAACACCCGCGTTATTGACCAGCGCGTGAAGCGGGCTGCCATCGAGCAACTCTTTTACGCGATTGACTGCTTCCATGGTCATCTTCGGATCGCTCAGATCTACTTGCACATGGTCGCGCGCGCCGCCGGGCCACGGGCATTCGGGCGAGAAGGCTTGCCTGGAGCAGCCGATCACCCGCCAGCCCTTGTCCGCAAATTTCTTGGCCGTGGCATGGCCGATACCACGGCTTGCACCCGTGAGCAGAAGCGTCTTCTGGCCTTGCGCCATATTGTCCATTTCCAAGTCGATGTCCTGAATTGATGCCCCTAGGCACGTTTAGGCGTTGGCGGGCGCGCTAGTCTGCTGCCGCCAACGCGCGCTCGTATTCCTGTCCCGGAATAGCGTCCAGCAGGCTGCGGGTATAAGCGGTGTCAGGGTCATGTAACACTTTGCCCACCGGCCCTGCTTCGACGATCCGGCCTTTTTGCATCACAATGATCCGATCACAGATGCGTGCCGCCACCCGCAGGTCATGGGTGATAAAGAGCATCGAAAGATGAAGCCGGGATTTCAGTTCTGCCAGTAGGTCCAGCACCTGGGCCTGGATTGACACATCAAGCGCCGATACCGCCTCGTCCGCGATGATAATGGACGGGTCCAATGCCAATGCGCGTGCGATCCCAATCCGTTGTCGCTGCCCCCCGGAAAATTCATGCGGAAACCGCTTCATCGCGGATGCATCCAGCCCGACCATTTCAAGCAGTTCGCGCGCCCGGGCCTGCGCATCGCTCTTGGAGGTGCCGTAGGCAATCAATCCTTCGGTCAGGATGCGCGAGACTCGCGCACGGGGGTTCAGGGATGAAAACGGGTCCTGAAAGATCATCTGCAACTTGCGCCGTTGGTTGCGCAATTCCACGCCCGCCATATCGGCAATATCAACACCATCCATCAGGACACGCCCACCGTCTGGGTCCAATAGCCGGACAATGCAGCGCCCCACGGTGGACTTACCAGAACCGGATTCACCCACGATACCGATGGTTTCACCCGCATAGAGTTCAAAACTCACGTCTTGAACAGCCTTGACCACACGGCGTTTGCCAAGAAAAGTGCCTGACCCGGTTGAGAAGGTTTTTTGCAAACCTTCCACCGTCAGTATCGGCGTCCGTTCAGCTTCGTTCACCTCGTGGGGATGGGTTAGTCGGGGGATCGCGTCGATCAGAGCGCGGGTGTAGGGGTGCTGCGGTTTCAACAAGACGTCATGCGCCGTGCCGCTTTCGACGATTTCACCCTTTTTCATTACAATCACCCTATCAGCGATATCGGCGACGACACCAAAATCATGGGTAATGAAAATAACCGCCATGCCACGCGCGCGGCGCAGATCTTCGATCAGCTTGAGAATCTGTGCTTGGGTCGTGACATCCAGCGCCGTCGTCGGTTCATCCGCAATCAGGATGTCCGGCTCCAGCGCCAGCGCCATCGCAATCATCACGCGCTGTCGCTGTCCACCAGATAGCTGGAAAGGATAGGCCCGTATCGCGGCGTTGGGATCGGGAATGCCCACCTCATCCAGCAGCTTCAGCGCCCGCGCGCGCCGTTCGGCCCCGGTCAGCGCGCCATGAGCTTCGAACACTTCTGCGATCTGTGCACCAACACGCAT
The DNA here is from genome assembly GCF_057178245.1 of Sulfitobacter sp. KMM 9851. NCBI lineage: Bacteria > Pseudomonadati > Pseudomonadota > Alphaproteobacteria > Rhodobacterales > Roseobacteraceae > Sulfitobacter > Sulfitobacter sp. KMM 9851. The sequence goes on along the minus strand of NZ_CM169991.1, from coordinate 2,873,654 downwards.
CAGCGGGTTCAATGCGCTTAGCGGTTCCTGAAAGATCATCGAAATACGGCTGCCGCGCAGCTTGAGCATTTCTTTTTCCGACAGGCCCAAAATTGACTGTCCGTTAAAGGTGATGCTGCCGCTGTCGGGCAAAACACCCTGTGGTAGCAGCCCCATCACGGCATTCGCCGACATGGATTTGCCCGATCCGCTTTCCCCCACGATACAGAGGATTTCGCCGGGAGCGAGGTCAAAGTTGATGTCCTTGGCCGCATAAAGGCGGTCCGCCCCAACAGGCAAGGCGATGGACAGGTCGCGGATACTTAGCAGGGTCATTCGGATGTCCTCGTCAAACGCGGATTAAGCGCATCATTCAGGCCCTCGCCGATCAGGTTCAGCGCCAGCACGGTCAAAAGGATCGCCATCCCCGGCAGGAACGATAGCCACCAGGCGGTGCGTATCACCGTGCGGGCCGCCCCGATCATATAGCCCCAAGACATGATGTTGGGATCACCCAGTCCAAGAAAGGAAAGCGAGCTTTCCAGCAAGATCGCCTGCGCCACCATGAGCGAGGCCAGCACGATGATTGGCGGCAAGGCATTGGGCAGGATATGGCGTGTGATGATCTGCAGATTGCCTAGGCCCGACAGGGTCGCTGCCTCAACAAATTCACGCGTGCGCAGCGACAGCACTTCGCCCCGGACCAGTCGTGCAACGGGCGGCCATGAGACGATTGAGATTGCGATGATCACAAAGGTCAGACTGGGCTGAAAGATCGCCAAAAGTACGATGGCCAGGGCAAAGCTAGGTATTGTCTGAAAAAATTCGGTAAACCGCATGAGCGCATCATCCGTACGTCCCGCAAAATACCCCGCCATCGCGCCAACCGGCACGCCGATGGCCAGCGCGACGATCGTCGACACCAAACCGACCAGAAGGCTGACATAGGCCCCATGTGCCAACCCCGCCATAACATTGCGCCCCAGCGCATCCGTGCCAAGCATCAGACCGTCCTGAGTGAAGGGGGGCAAGAACGGGCGCTGCACCATCTTCCAAGGGCTTTGCGGGAACAGGATCGGGGCGAGCATAGCTGTTGCGACCACAAGCGCCAGAATGACCAGACCAATAACGGCGCCACGGTTATAGCTGAAGCGTTTCCAAAAGCTCATCATGTCGTCAGCCTTATCCGCGGATCAACAATGACATAGACAACGTCGGTGATCAGGTTGAACAGCAGCACCATCGCCGCCGAAATGTAAAAGACGCCGAGGATCACGTTATAATCTCGCTGGTTGATCGCCTCGAACATCAGCCGCCCGATGCCCGGCCAGGCGAATACCGTCTCCGTCAGGATCGCGCCGCCGAAAATCTGCCCGGCCTGAAGACCAGCCAAGGTAATCACCGGCAAAAGCGCGTTGCGCAGAATATGACGCCGCTGAATGACGCCGCGTTTCAGCCCTTTGGCGCGCGCTGTTTTCACAAAATCGAGCCGGGACACTTCGAGCATGGAGGCGCGGGTCATTCGCATGTAGATCGCCATGAAGAAAAGCCCAAGCGTGGACGCGGGGAGCACCAGATGTTTGGCCACGTCGAGAACATGGGCCATACCCGTATAGCCAGCACCGATGGTCGAATAGCCAAAGCCTGGCAACCATTCGAGCCAGACGGAAAAGACCAAGGTGGCCATCAGCGCGACCCAGAACAGCGGTGTTGCATAGAACAAAAGTGCGACCGTCGAAATGATCGTGTCGCCCCAGCTGCCCTGACGGGCAGAGGCGGCCACGCCGGCCGTAACTCCCAGCACGAGAGACAGAACAAAGGCCACGCCGGTTAGCAAAAGCGTCGCTGGCAGTCGGTCCCCGATCATCTCGGCTACCGACATTTGCTGCCGGAAGGAATAGCCGAGGTCCAGTTGAACCGCCCCTTTGATATAAAGCCACAGCTGCATGTACAGCGGCTGATCAAGACCAAAGCGGGCGCGTAGATCTAAAAGGAATTTTTCATCTGCCGCACCGGCTTCACCAGCCATGACCGCCGCCGGATCGCCGGGGGCCGCATGTATCAGCAGGAAATTGAAGACGAGGATCGCCAGGAGGATAAACACCGCCTTGATCAACCTGCCCACTATAAATCGTATCACGCTATCCGCCCTGTTCTTGTTTTAAGAGGGTCCGGGCCACAGCAGCGGCCCGGACCTTTGGACATTATTTGTCCTTACTTTTGGTCGATCCACACGTCGCGGAAACCGTCGTTCACACCAAAGGCGGTGTTTACGGGGTTCTTGATGTCGCAACGATAGATCGTCGGAAAGCCCAGCTCCAGCAACCAGATGTTCGGCACGTCCGCCACGATCTGATCCTGAATTTGCTTATAGGCGGCCTTGCGGTCCTCGGGGTTGGCCATCAGCGCCGCTTCGGCAAACAGCTTGTCCGTTTCGGGATTCTGATAGTTCGCCACGTTGTTCCAAGGCGAACCAGGCGCGGCATTGTCGCCCATGTAGGTCCGCGATACGCCAAGTGCCGGGTCGCCGTATTGGTAGAGGTAGGTAAATGCGAGATCAAAGTCACGATCCGCGACTTTCTGATTCCAGCCTGCTACGTCCGACGGTACGATCTCGGATGTAATGCCGATCTCGCTCAGGTTCTGTTTGACCGCTTCGGCCCAACGCTGCCATGTCTCGCCATAAGGCAGGCCAAGGATGCGAATGGTTTCGCCGTTATAGCTGCTGTCGACCAACAAGGCTTTGGCTTTCTCCGGGTCATAGGAAATATCTGGCGTATCACCATCCCAGAACCGGGTGGAAGAAGACAGCGGACCGGTCGAGATTTTGCCCAGACCATTCCACAGCGCGTCTTTTGCGAACTCACGGTCGATCCCGTGCATGATCGCTTGACGCACTTTTACATCGTCCAGCGGCTTGTTGTCGTTGTTGACCCACATCCATGACAGTGGCCCGAAATATTCCCAGCCTTTGTCGGTGATACAGGTGTTTTCCATCGCCTGAATGCGCGCCACGTCAAAGTTTTCGACGGAGCCGCCGGGCAGCACGTCAACCTTGCCCGTTTCATAAGCAACCGCACGCGAAGCGGCGTCAGGGATCACGTGGTAGTACACCTCATCGACGTAAGGCTTGCCTTCCATGTAGTAATCTTCGTTCTTCACCAGATGGATAAAGCTGCCTTTTTCCCATTTGTCGAACTTGAAGGGGCCGGTGCCAATGGGCGTATTGTTCGCCTCGTTGCTGGCGAAATCTGTGCCTTCGTAGATGTGTTTTGGGATCATCGGTGCCGTACCGGGCTCAAAGATGCCAATAAAGGGGCCAAACGGCTGCTTTAGGTTGAAAACAACGGTTAGGTCGTCAGGGGTTTCGATGCTTTCGACATGCTCCATATAGGTACGCATGCGCGAGTGGCTTTCGCGCAGGAACTTGTCCATCGAAAATTCAACGTCGGCAGAGGTAAACGGCGTGCCATCGTGAAAAACGACACCTTCGCGCAGTTTGAAAGTATAGGTCTTGCCGTCTTCCGAGATTTCCCAGGATTCAGCAAGCTGGCCCTCAGGCTTGAGATCAAAGTCATATCGCAGCAGGCTCTCGTAGATGTCCCCGCCGACCATCTGGGTCGGTCCGTTCTGCACAAGACCCAGCATCAGGCTGGGCGGTTCCGGCTGGATCACAACGTTAAGGGTGCCGCCCGATTGCGGCTCCCCGTCTTGGGCGGCCAATGGGCTGGCAAGCGCCAGCGCCAGAATGGCGGCGGTTAATTTCATAGGTTTAAGCATTCAAATTCCCCGTTGTTTTCTGTTGATTCTTACGCGGTTCAAGCGTCGCGACTTGTTGCCGGATGCCGCATTTTGCTGCTGATGCTTACGCATCATTACCCTTGTCCCTGAACGTATCGATGTATCTGATTATTCCCTCCTTTGAGTCGTCTATATCGGCGCGCATTTCAGCAGCAGCGGCCACCGGGTCGCGGTTTTCGCAGGCGACAATGATCGCATGGTGGTGCTGAACAAGCGCAATTTTCTCGTGGGCATAATAGCCAGCGATCAACGGCCCCATGCGCAGCCACAAGCCCCCCAATATGCCAAGCAAGATGGGCATGTCGGCGATTTCGGCCAGCGCGAAATGGAATTGCTGATTATACTGCACGGCTTGGGACCAACGCCCGCCACGCGCGGCGGTCTCGTTCTTGTCCACGATCCGCTTGAGCCTCACGATATCCTTCGGTTCCACCACCTCTGCCGCGCGGCCTGCTGCAAAACCTTCCAGCTCCCGCCGGATGCTCGCGATTTCCAGATATTTCTTCAGTGTTAGCACAGGCACCCGCACATCACGCACGCTACGCTGTTCTAGCGCCTCGTCCCGCAAAAGCCGCTGCACGGCATCACGCACCGGGGTCGAGCTTGTCCCCAAAGCGGCGGCCAAACCTCTGATCGTCACCTTCTCGTTCGGGCGCAATTTGCCACCGACCAGATCCTGGCATACCCGCTGGTAAATAGCGTCGCCTAGCGAAACTTGACTGATCTGATCCATCTCATCCTCGCGCTTCCCGGTCGAATTCGGGGTGTCATTTTGATGCATGATGCATCATTCTTGTTGTGCCTGCAAATATAAACTGCAATGCTTTGCGGTAACACCATCAGACCACAGGGATTACGATGAAAGTCTTTTTCGACGAACGCCAGCTGCGCCACGCACCGACACATTACTTTCGTCGCGGCGCAGCGATGCCGCATCAAGAACAGCCGCAACGTGCTGAAATTTTGCGCGATATGCTGATTGGTGAAGGGTTTGAGATCTCAAAACCCCAAGACCACGGGCTGGCCCCGATCAAGGCCGTGCACAACCCCGATTATGTCGACTTTCTGCCCACCGCGCACAGCCGTTTTGTCGCCAGCGCGGGGACAGAGGCGCTTGCGATTCCGACAATGCACCCGGGTGTGCGGCGCGGAAAAGAGCCGAAGGATATTCACGGCCAATTGGGCTGGTGGATGACGGATACCTCGACGCCCCTGACCGAAGGCACTTGGGAGGCTGTCTATTGGTCCGCGCAGACCGCGGTTGAAGCCGCCGAGGCCGTTTTGGCAGGCGACCGCGCGGCATATGCGCTTTGCCGTCCGCCGGGGCATCATGCGATGCGCGACTGTTCCAACGGCTTTTGCTTTTTCAACAATGCCGCGATCGTGGCGCATCATCTGACCCAAAAATTCAAGAAGGTCGCTCTGATCGACGTGGACGTTCATACGGGCAACGGCTCGCTCGATATTCTGTACGAACGCGGCGACATCTTCTTTTGCTCGTTGCACCCCGATCCGGCCACTTATCCCACCTTCTATCTCGGCCACGCCGATGAAACTGGCGAAGGTGAGGGCGAGGGCGCATCGCTGAACGTGCTGCTTGAACAGGGGGCCAGCCAGGACGATGTGCTGGCCGCTTTGAATAAGGGCATCGATGCGATACGCGATTTTGGGGCCGAGGCGCTGGTGATCTCGTTGGGTTTCGATATGGCCGCTGACGATCCATTGGCGGCGGTTAACGTCTATCCCGACGGTTTTGCCGAAATGGCGCGGCGGCTTGCGGAACTGAACATCCCAACCGCACTGGTGCAGGAAGGTGGCTATCTCGGGCCATCGCTGGCCGACAACGCGAAATCATTTCTCACCACATTCCGTGGGGCCACCCAATGAGCGCCGCACCCAAAGACATGAACGGCGCCGAAAGCGTTGTGCGCAGTTTGCATGCGGGTGGGGTCGACGTGTGTTTTGCCAATCCCGGCACCTCAGAGATGCAGTTTGTGGATGCGCTGGACCGAACCAAGCTGATGCGCTGCGTGCTGGGCCTGTTCGAAGGCGTGGTTACCGGCGCGGCGGATGGCTATGCCCGCATGGCAGGCAAACCAGCGGTGACCTTGCTGCACCTTGCACCCGGATTTGCCAATGCTGCGGCCAACCTGCACAACGCGCGCAAGGCGCGGGTGCCGATGCTGAACCTGGTGGGCGATCACGCCCTGCGGCACCAGAAATATGACGCACCCTTGTCTGCCGATGTTGAAGGTGCCTGCGCGCCCTTTAGTGACTGGGTGCGCTCTGGCCGTGACGCGGGCAGTTTTGCCGCTGATGCGATGACAGCCTTGGCCGTGGCCAAGGGCAATCCGGGGCGCATTGCCACGCTCATCGCACCTGCCGACATCGGGTGGGACGCAGGCGGCAAGCTGGCAGAGGCGATAGCCCCCAAGGGCCCCGCGCCTTTGGAAGAACGCGCATTAACCGCCGCTGTGGCCGCGCTGGAAAGTGGCGAACGAACCGTGATTATCGCGGCCAATTCCGTGCTTGAGGATAGCGATGCGCTGGCCCTCCTGCACGGCATCGCTGAAAAGACCGGGGCAGATATCCTTGCGCCGACATCAAACCGCCGGATGGAACGCGGGCGCGGCCGCTTTGTCGTGAACAAAATCCCCTATCCAATCAACGCAGCCCTTGAAACGCTGGCACCCTATAGGCGCGCCATTCTTGTCGAGGCGACGCATCCGGTTGCCTTCTTTGCCTATCCCGGCAAGCCAAGTCTGCTGCTGCCCGTCGGGTGCAATACAGTCACGCTGGCCGACGTCGACGGGCATGGGCCTACTGCGCTTGCCGCCCTTGCAGACCGGATCGGCGCAAAACCCAGCCAGCCGGGCGACCTGACGGCGTTGCCAGTACCGACGGCGGGGGCGATCACGCTCAAGAACATCGCCGCCGCGCTGGCCCATGCCTTGCCCGAAAACGCGATTGTGGTGGATGAGGCAGTCTCCTCTGGCGGGGCCACATTTGCGGCAGGCACCACTGCCGCGCCCAATAGCTGGCTGGCGCTTACAGGTGGGTCAATCGGCATCGGCATCCCGCTGTCTGCGGGTGCCGCTATCGCTTGCCCCGAACGTCCCGTTATCACGCTACAGGCCGACGGCTCTGCGATGTACACCATTCAGGGCCTTTGGACGCAGGCGCGCGAAAACGCAAATGTGACAACTATCATACTGGCCAACCGGTCTTATGAAATCCTCAAGGGCGAATTGCACAATGTCGGTGCCCAGCCCGGGCCTGACGCGCTGAGCATGCTCAACCTTGACCGCCCCCACCTCGATTTCGTGGCGCTGGCCAAGGGGATGGGCGTACCGGGTCGCCGGGTCGAAGACGTGACCGATCTGATGCGTGCCATCCAAGATGCGGCTAAAGAACCCGGCCCCTACCTCATCGAAGCGGCGCTCTGATCTCTGAAAGGAAACGATGTGGCATTAAGTGCAGACCTCAGAAACCGGATCATTCAGGCCGTCGAAGACGGGTTTTCTGATCAAATCTCCTTCACGCAACAATTGGTGCAAATCCCCTCTTTGCGTGGCCATGAACACGCCATCCAGGACCTGCTGTTCAAATCCCTGCAAACGCGCGGCTATGCGATGGATCGCTTCAAAATGGACCGCGCAGCAATTGAGGCGCATCCCGGCGGGTCGAAATACTCTGACGATCATTCCGACGCGCCCATCGTCGTGGGCATCCACCGCCCCCGCGATGAAACCGGCCGCTCGCTGATCCTTCAATCGCATCTCGATGTGGTGCCTGAAGGTCTGCACGATATGTGGGACGACCCACCATTTTCGGCCAAGATCGACGGCGACTGGATGTATGGGCGCGGTGCCGCTGACATGAAGGCAGGGGCCGCGGCGAACCTTTTTGCTCTCGACGCGCTGCGGCGCATCGGGCTGCAACCTGCGGCGACGGTTTATGTGCAATCTGTGGTCGAGGAAGAATCCACCGGCAACGGTGCTTTGCAGACCTATTTGCAGGGCTATACTGCCGATGCTGTCTTTATCCCTGAACCGGAAGAGGAAATGCTGGTGCGCGCCAATACCGGCGTGATCTGGTTTCAGGTTCAAGTGCGCGGCGTACCCGTCCATGTGCGCGAAATGGGCGAAGGGGCCAATGCCATCGACGCCGCCACCCGTGTCATTACGGCCCTGCGCCAGATGGAAGAAGATTGGAATGCCGAAAAGGGCGATCATCCGCATTTTGAGGGTGAGGCACACCCGATCAACCTCAACATCGGCAAGATCGAAGGCGGCGACTGGGCTTCCTCCGTGCCATCGTGGTGCAATATTGATTGCCGTGTTTCGATCTATCCGGGACGCAACGCAGAAGATGCCGCACGCGAAATCACCGACCGCGTCCGTGCTTTTGCGCAGGGCGATGCGTTTCTATCTAACAATCCGCCCAACGTCGTCTTCAACGGCTTTCACGCCGAAGGCTATGTGCTGGAGCCGGGCAGCGCGGCAGAAGCGGTGCTTGAACGCGCCCATGAAGCGGCCATTGGCGCACCGCTGAAATCTTTCATGACGGCAGGATACCTCGATACCCGTGTCTATGCGCTTTATAACAAGATACCGGCGCTATGTTATGGCCCGAAATCGCGCAACATTCACGGCATCAACGAATCCGTCAGTATCAGCTCTGTCAAAAAGATCACGCAGGCCATGGCATTGTTTATCGCGGAATGGTGCGGGACCGAGGACATTGAGCCATGAGCGTTAGTCTGCCCCCAGTTCTTGCCGACGTTCTGGCGGAATGCGGTCCGGACAAAGTGGACCTTCTGGCATATGATCCGCCTGCGTTTGACACTGCAATGGCAGCCGATGTCGCGATGCGGTTTTACGGTGTGTCAGGGGCGATCAAGCGGCTGTCGGCGGAAAAGGATTCAAATTTCCTGATCGTCCTGCCGACGGGCGAGGAAGCCTTGTTGAAGATCACCAACGCGGTTGAAGACCGCGCTGTTACCGACATGCAGACCGCCGCGCTTATGCACCTTGCCGCTGCCGATCCCACTCTGCCCGTCCAACGCATCTGTGCCAGCCTCAACGGCAATGCCAGTGAGATCGTGACAGCCGCCGATGGTCAAAGCCATGTCGTGCGGTTGCTTACCTATCTCGGCGGCACGATTCTTAGCAGTGCCACAGCCACCCCCGGCCTGCATCATGCCCTAGGAGGGTTTCTGGGTCGGGTAACGCTGGGCCTGCGCGGTTTCTTTCATCCTGCCGCCGGTCATGTTCTGCAGTGGGATATCAAACAGGCGGGCAAACTGCGCCCGCTGGTGCGCGCAGTGCAAGACGGCGACTTGCGGGACAGGTTGGAAAGAACCCTTGACCAGTTTGACACCACCATAGCGCCTCGTCTGCCACATCTGCGGGCACAGGTGGTGCATAATGATTTCAACCCTCACAACGTCCTCGTGAACGCGGCCGAGGCCACTCATCCCGTCGGATTGATTGATTTTGGCGATATGGTGCACACGCCGATTGTCTGCGACCTCGCTGTTGCCTGTTCCTATCAGATTGATGATGGCGCAGACCCATTGCGCCAGATCTGCGCGATGGTGGCTGGATATGCCGACAAGCTACCGCTTGAACACGAAGAGGTCACGCTGTTGCCGATGCTCATCCGGCTGCGCCATGCCACCACCCTTGCGATCGGTGCATCACGGGCGCAGCGCTACCCCGACAACGCCGCCTATATTTTGCGCAACGCCGCCGCGTCCCTTCGGGGCCTCGACACGCTTGACCGGCTTGGCGATGCGGCCACGATAAAAGCCCTGCACGCCGCCGCAGGTACGGAGTAATCAGCTCATGACCATGATCAATGCCTATGACACCGCCAACGCGGGCGCGCTGGACCCTGACGACAAAGCCTTGATCGAACGCCGCACGCAGGCGCTTGGCCCTGCCTATCGGCTGTTTTACGAAAAGCCGCTGCATATCGTCCGCGGCGAAGGTGTTTGGCTGTGGGATAAATCCGGCAAGAAATATCTGGATGCCTACAACAACGTGGCCTCTGTCGGGCATTGTCACCCGCGCGTTGTGCAGGCCATCGCCGGGCAGCTAGGCGTGCTGAACACCCACACCCGCTATCTGCACGAAGATGTGGTTGCCTATGCAGAACGGTTGCTTGCGACGATGCCCGATGCCTTGGGGCATGTCATGTTCACCTGCACCGGATCAGAAGCAAACGACATCGCCCTGCGGATTGCGCGCAGTTATACCGGGCGACAGGGCGTTATCGTCACGCGGCTTGCCTATCACGGCCTGACCGAAGCGGTGGCGGAACTTTCCCCCGCCCTGGGGGCGTTCGCGCCGCGTGGCCCGCGCATCCGGTTGATCGACGCACCCGACGCCCTTCGCGTGCCGCCAAAGGATCAGGGTGCCAAACTTGCTGCTGATCTGGGCAAGGCGATTGCCGAAATGCGCGCCGACGGGATCGAACCAGCGGCGTTTATCGTCGACACGATCTTTTCTAGCGATGGGCTTCAGCCCGATCCGGTAGGGTTTCTCAAACCAGCCGTCGATTTGATACGTGCCGAAGGCGGAATTTTTATCGCTGACGAAGTGCAGCCGGGTTTCGCACGCACGGGCGATGCGTTTTGGGGGTTTCAGCGGCACGGGCTGGTGCCCGATATGGTCACGATGGGTAAACCTATGGGCAACGGGTTTCCGGTGTCAGGGGTGGCAATGCGTCCAGAGTTGGTTGCGGAATTTGGAGAGAAAGCGCGTTACTTCAATACGTTCGGTGGCAATCCGGTGGCCGCTGCTGCTGGTATGGCGGTTCTCGATGTGATCAGAGACGAAGCCCTTCAGGCAAATGCATCTCAAACCGGTGCCTTCCTCAAAGAGGGGCTGCATGACATCGCAACGCGCCACAGTACCATCGGTGATGTGCGCGGCGCGGGGCTGTTTCTTGCGGTGGAATGTGTGACGGACCGTGCGACAAACACACCCCACGCCGCGCGCGCCAGTTTCATCGTCAATCATTTGCGCGAAAACGGTGTTCTGATCAGCGCCACAGGACCGGGCGCAAACATCCTTAAGATCCGCCCCCCGCTTATTCTGCAACGGCCCGAGGCGCAAATGTTCCTGGATGCCGTGGAAGCCGCGTTTGCCGCGGCTGACCTACAATAGGGCGAGACACCGCATGAAACCGGCCTATCCCGTTACGCTATGCATGGTGGTGAGCATTGGTTTGCTTTGGGGGTGGAACTGGCCGGCCGTCAAATTCATGCTGACAGAAATTCCGCCGCTGACACTGCGCGCGGTGGGATTTAGCACGGCGGCGCTGGCGCTGGTGGGCATTGCTTATGGCCTCGGCCACCGGCTTCGGCCCGCTGCGGGCGAGCTTACGTCTCTGTTTCTCACCGCGTTCTTTGTGCTTTTCGGCTTCAATACCCTGACGGCATTAGGCCAGCTTTTCACGCCGTCCTCAAATGCCGCTATCATTGCTTACACCATGCCCGCCATGACGGCGCTTTTGTCTGTCGCCTTTCTGGGCGAGGTTCTGCACAGTCGCTTGCTTCTCGCGGTTGGGATCAGCCTGGCAGGGCTTGGGTTGCTCGCCTCCGCCGATTTGCCCGCGCTGATTGCGGCACCTCTGGGACCAGTCCTTATGCTTGGAGCCGCGCTGTCCTGGGCTATTGGGAATGTCCTGATGCAGACACGCCAATGGACGCTTTCACCGCTGGCGCGGGCGGCCTGGTTCTTTGTGATTTCCGCCGCGCTGGCGTGGCCGCTGATGTGGGCCGTGCAACCCGCTGGCGCGGTTTCTATGCCCAGCACGGCAACCCTGTGGGTCCTTGGATTTCATATTTGCGGCCCCATGGTTGCCTGTTACGTGCTCTGGACCGTGCTGCTGGGGCGACTTTCAGCTACAGTCGCCGCCATTTCCACACTGATCGCGCCTGTTGTGGGTGTGTTATCTTCGGTATGGCTGCTGGGGGAGGCGCTATCGTGGGAAAAGATGATCGCCCTTGTGCTCATCGTCATATCCATTGCACTGACTGTCATAAGGCCCCGACAGACGGCCGCATGAATCATCATTTTTACGGCATACATTAGCGAACTTTCGCAAAATTTAAGGCAGTACGCATATGAATACCCCTGATACTCAGCCCGCCTATCGTTGGGTTGTCGTGATCGCAGCGGCCCTTATCCTGGCAATCGCCATGGGCGCAATCGTTAATGGCATGTCCGCCTTTATCGTGCCCATGCAAGAAGGTTTCGGCTGGAGCAGGGGAGACACAACGCTGATCAACTTCGCCGGGATTCTGGGTCTCTCCTTTGGCGGTCTGGTCATGGGGCCACTGGCGGATCGTCGTGGCACGCGCCCGGTGGTCCTGTTCGGCGTGGTCGTGCTGGGGCTTTGCTATCTCATGGCCTCTGTGCTGACATCGCTCTGGCAATTTTATCTGCTGTTTTTCATCGCGGGCTTTTTCGGCGCAGGGGCGATCTTTCCGCCGGTTATGGCGGCAGTTGGTAATTGGTTTTTGGTCGGTGCCGGTGTGGCAATCGGCATTGCCTCTGCCGGGCAGGCATTGGGGCAGGGCGCTGTTCCGTTTGTTTCCTCCATGCTCATCGGATCATTTGGCATAAGCGGTGCCTTTGCAGCGATCGGGGTGTTCATGCTCGTGACAATGATCCCTCTCAGCTTTTTACTGCGTCAGCCGCCTGCGCTAAGCGATGCGCAGACCACCTCCCAGCAGGCAACGTCGCAGGCCGAATTGCCGACAAATGTTGTGGTCCTTTATCTGAGCGCGGCAATCATTCTGTGTTGCACCTGTATGTCCGTGCCATTGATGCATCTTGTCCCGCTGATACAGGATCGCGGTTTTGCGCCAGAGCAGGCGGGGAGCGTGATATTCGTGATGCTGATTGTTGCCATCGCGGGCCGTCTGGCCTTTGGCAAACTGGCGGATGTGATAGGTGCGCTGCCAGCCTATATGACCGCAACCGCATGGATGACCCTGCTGGTTTTCGGCTTTGTCTATATTGAGAGCCTGAGCACCTTCTATATTTACGCCATCATTTATGGCTTTGGTTATGCGGGCGTGATGACGGGCGTGCTCGTGTCGATCCGCGCACTGGTCGCGCCTGCGCGGCGGGCTTCGGCCTTTGGCATCGTGACGATGTTTGGTTGGTTCGGCCATGCCATCGGCGGATACCAAGGCGGCGCGCTGTACGATCTGACGGGCAACTATACAGCATCATACGCTGTGGCCGCGCTGGCTGGCATTCTAAATCTGGTTATCGTGAGTATTCTGCTTCGCAAACAGCGGCGGTCGGCATATCAAGCAAGTCTGCCCTAGGTTCAGGACCCATTAATCGGCTCGATGCTAAGTTGTTGTGATGATTCACGAACCCCAATGATTTGGGGGGACAGATGAGCAATCTCTATTGGCTGACAGAGGAGCAAATGGCGCGGCTCCGACCGTTCTCTCCCAAGAGCCGAGGTCGACAACGTGTTGATGCTCGGCGTGTATTGAGCGGGATTATCTTCATCAACCGCAATGGCTTACGCTAGTGCGATGCCCTCTGAACTGATGCTGCGTGCTGAAGACAACGAGCTAACCTACAAGACTTTCCCGCAGGCTCACTGGCGGCAGATCCACTCTATCAAGCCGCTTGAGCGCCTAAACAGAGATATCAAGCGCCGCACCAATGTCGTCGGTATTTTCCCCAACAAGCCAGCCATCAAACGCCTCGTCGGTGCGCTGATGCTGAAGCAGAACGACGAGGCGGCGCTCACACGCCATTATATGACGCTGGAAACCGTCGCCGCCATTTACTTTGAAAATGGTGGCTTTCAGTCGGTTTCGCCTGGTGCGTCACTGACGCGGACCGTACCGCCCCACAGGTTGACGCCTGCCTCAATCCGCAACGCCATGGCACCGCTGCGATCACGCGAAACACCTGTGCCTCTGCCGCTATTTCACCAATACCCGCTCATTGCCCTATGGGTCTTTGATCCGGTCCATCGCCCAGCCGACGCTGAAACCATGCAGGATCGTCGACAGCAAGATGACCAGCGCCACCAACGACCAAAGCTGGCTTTCGTTGGAAAACTCGACATGGCTACCCGCGTAGCACAGGTAATAGATCGAACCGATCCCCCGCACGCCGTAAACTGACACCACCGCCCGGTCACGCTTGGCCATACCTGACCGCCACAGCGCAACCGCCCCCGACAGGGGCCGGATGACAGCGATCAGGGCCAGCGCGATCACCACATGGGTCCAGGTCAGATCGGCAAACAAAAGCGGCATCACCGTGCCCAGTGCAATCAACAGAACCGCCGTCAGCGCGTGTTCGATGGATTCCGAAAAGTCGTGCAGATGGCGGTGGAAATGGTGATCTTGCTCGACCCGCCGCAGGGTCAGGCCCAGTATGGCCACGGCGATAAAGCCGTAGCCCTCGACCAGTTCAGTCGATCCATAACACAGCAGAACCCCCGCCAGTGCGACCACACCTGATCCGGTTTCCGCCAGGATTGATCCTTTGGGCACGGCGAACAGCACATAGCCCAGAGCACGCCCACCGGCCCAGCCCATCGCGACCCCCACCGCGATCCGGTAAAACACGTCGCGCAGCAGCCATTCCCACACCCAAACGTCCGGGGTCAGCCCCTGCGCCGCGATGATGATGCCAAGGTAGACAAAAGGAAACGCCAGCCCGTCGTTCAACCCCGCCTCGGTGGTCAGGGTAAACCGCACCGGGTGTTCCTCGCCTTGCTGCGGCGGGCCGACCTGCACGTCTGCGGCCAAAACCGGATCGGTTGGGGCCAGCACGGCCCCCAGCAGGATCGCACCCGCCAGCGTCAGACCGCCCAGTGCCACGCCCAGCAGGGCCACCGCAAAGATGGTCAGCGGCATGGCAATCGCCAACATCCGCAGCGTTGGCATCCAGCGTCGCCAGGGGCGCAGATCGTCGATCCGCATGCCTGCGCCAAACAGCGCCACGATCACGGTCAATTCGCTGACCAACTCCCAGGGCAGGGGGGTTTCGCGCGGATCAGGCAGGATCGGCAGGTTTGGCACCAACAATGCGGCGCCCGCCCCGAACAGGATCATCAGCGGCGCTGACGCGGGCTCTCGATTGGACACCAGTCGCGGCAGCCACCGCGCCAGAATGACAACGATCCCCACAACGACCAGCGCAATGTGATAGCTGCTCAGCGCAAAAAAAGAGCCTTCAGTCACGGTCGCATCGTTCCTTGTGCAGGGCCTTGGGTGGCCCGTTTGGTCCGCATCATTCTGGTGCCGCGCCCAAGGCGCATAACGCCGCTTGGGTCATGCCAGTGGTTCATACAGTACAACACGTGTGCCCATCGGGATACGGTTGTAAAGGTCGACCATCTGATCGTTTGCCAGCCGGGCACATCCGTTGGACACCCGCTGACCCAGCGTTGCGGGATCATTGGTGCCGTGGATGCGCAAAAAGGTATCACCGCGATCGGGTTGAAACAGGTACAGCGCCCGCGACCCCAGCGGATTTTCCAGCCCGCCCGCCATGCCATCGGCGTGTTTTGCATATAGCTCCGGCTGGCGCTTGATCATGCCCGGCGTGGGGGTCCAGCTGGGCCATTCTTTGCGCGCCCCGACAAAGAACTCGCCCGCCTCGTAAAGACCGGGCCGTCCGACGCCGACAACATAACGCATTGCCGTGTTGTCCGGCAGCGTCCAGTAGAGGGCAAATTCGTCTGGGTCGACATGGATTTCGTAGGGCCGCGCGCCTGCGCCCATTTCGATCGGCACGATCTGCGGCAGCATATGTGGCGGCAGGTCGTAGGATGGGATCGTCCTGGCCGTGCTCGCAGCGGCACCCCCGGCGGCCAGCGCCAGCCCGGATGCTGCAAATGTCGTGATGAAGTCTCTGCGTTTCATGTCACTTCCCCTCATTTTGTAGTCTGTTCGAGGGAGAAACCTATCAATGCCACCTGCGGTTCCAACACAAAGTCCAGATGACCCAACTGTGTTGTCTTTGTACATGATCCGTATCCGGCAGGGGTTAGGCCACGCGATTGCCCATCGCCCAGACCTGCCGCACCACGGGGGCGCCGGCCATAACGTCAAAGGCCACCAGATCAGCCCGCGCGCCGGGCGCAATGCGGCCCCGGTCATCCAGCCCCACATGCTGCGCAGGCGTGGCCGTGACCGTCGCCAGCCCCCGCGCCATATCGCCCCAGATTTCGCCCAGCTGCACCGCGCCCAGCAACAGCGCTGCTGGCACATAATCGGACGACAGGATGTCCAGCCGGTCGATCGCGGCCAGATCTGATGCCGCGACATTGCCCGAATGTGACCCGCCCCGCACCAGATTGGGGGCGCCCATGATCGTGGCAATGCCAACCCCGTGACAGGCCTCTGCCGCCTCAACCGTAGTGGGAAACTCTGCCAGCCGCACACCATGCGCCTGACTGGTCTGCACCTGATCTTTTGTCGTGTCATCGTGGCTGGCCAGCACTGCGCCATAGCGCTGGGCCGCCGCGACCGCCGCCGCCTCGTGCCGTGCGCCCAGCCGCGCCTGCAGGCCGTACAGAAACTCGATGTAGTCGGCAAAGCCCTCGCGCGGCATGCCGTTTTTGCCACAGACGTAATCCTCGAACTTTTGCAGGTCGCGGAACTGGCGCTGCCCCGGCGTGTGATCCATCAGCGACACGATACCGACCTTGTCGTCCGCCCCGAACTCCGCCAACTCCTCTTCCAGCGTCTCCGAACAGACCTCGGCGCGCAGATGGATGTGGTGGCTGATCGCCAGCGCCCCGCTGTCGCGCATCATCAGGATTTCATCCGCCATACTGCGCGCATACCGGCCATACCGCTTTTTGCCCCCGTCCGAGATGATCGACCCGACCCGGATCGCATCGAAAACGGTCGTGATGCCGGTGCCGGCCAATTCACGGTCATGGGCAATGATCGCCGCGCGGTGCGGCCAGTCGACATTTGGCCGCGGCTTCATATGCCGTTCCAGATTGTCGGTATGCAACTCGATCAGGCCCGGCGCCACAAACTGTCCGGCGCAATCCACAGCGCCCTTCGGCACGCCCGCCCCGCTGGCAATATCCGCGATCACCCCGTCGCGCAGCACGATGCTGCCCGTCATCACCGCATCGGGTAGGATCATTTTGGCATTGGCGAGAATGGTTTCTTTTGTCATGTGAACGTCACGCTTGTTGCGCATCCTGGGATGCAGGGGAATTGATCATGAAGTTTGACCGCTACGCCATCTACTACACGCCCGATGGCGCGCTGGCGCAGGCCGGGGCGGCTTGGCTGGGCTGGGATATGACAACGGGCCGACACGTGCCACACCCCGATATGCCTGGGCTGGATGTCGCCACACTTACCGATACCCCGCGCAAATACGGGCTGCACGCCACCATCAAACCGCCCTTCGTGCTGGCAGATGGCGCCCGTGCCGATGATCTGCGCACGGCATTCGATACACTTTGCGCCCGCCTTGCCCCCGTGACGTTGCCGGGGCTGGCACTCACGCCGCTGGGTCGGTTTCTGGCGCTGACTCCGCAAGGCGACACCGCCCGGCTGCGTGATCTTGCCGCCAATGTCGTGCGTGATCTCGACAGCTTCCGCGCCGCCCCGACCGACGCCGACCTTGCCCGCCGCCGACAGGCCAATCTGACACCGCAGCAAGAGGCGAACCTGACCCAATGGGGATACCCCTATGTGATGGACGCCTTCCGCTTTCACATCACCCTGACCGGCCGGATGGACCGCGCGCAACTGGCCCAGGTCACAACGCAGCTTGCGCATTATATCGCGCCGCACCTGCCGCAGCCCTTTTGCGTCGACAGCCTGACACTGGCCGGGCAGGGGCCGGATGGCATGTTCCACGCCCTTCACCGGGCGACCTTGTCGGGATAAAGCCAGGCCCGCGCCCGCGCCACCGCCTGATCCAACGATCCTGAATTATCAATCTGCTGTGCCGTGATTCCGCCGGGCAGCGCATGATCCGCCCGCGCCAGCCGCGCCTTGATCTCTGCGTCATCCTCGCGGCCCCGCGCGCGCAACCGCGCCGCCAGCACCCCAGGGTCGGCCACCAGCTCCAGACAGTCGAACCGCGCAAACCGCAGCTTGGCCTGCCCCAAGACGCCGCGCGACAGATTGGCCAGCACATCGCGCCCCTGCGCCAAGGCCTCATCCACCGCCAATGGAATGCCGTAATGCAACCCATGCGCGGCCCAGCTCAGCGCAAACATGCCATCGGCCTGCATCGCCTCAAACTCGGCCACGTTGATCCCGTCAAAATCTTCGCCCCCCGCTTCGGCAGGCCGCGTGATCACCCGGCGCGCCAGAAACAGCGCAGGCTCGGCGACTTTCAACCCCGCCATCACACTGTCCTTGCCCACACCCGATGGGCCGACCACGGCGATGAACCTGCCCGTCATGCCGCCAATCCGGGGGTAAAGCGGGTGACATCAACCACCCGGTCACAGACCGCATCGCGCGCCGCCTCGTCATGGAATATACCCAGGATCGCGGTGCCGCGCGCCTTGGCCTGCGCAATCAGCCCCAGCACCACGGCACGGTTTTTGGCATCCAGACTGGCCGTTGGCTCATCCAGCAGCAGAACCGGATAGTCATGGGCAAACCCGCGCGCGATATTGACGCGCTGCTGCTCGCCGCCTGAAAACGTCGTCGGGCTTAACTGCCACAACCGTTCGGGGATATTAAGCTGGGCCAGCAGGCCAGCGGCCTTTGCGCGTGCCTCGGCCTCGCCCGCGCCAACCGCGCGCAGCGGCTCTGCTACGACGTCCAGCGTCGGCACCCGTGGGACGACCCGCAGAAACTGGCTGACATAGCCCAACACATGCCGCCGCAGCTCCAGTATCTCGCGCGGCGCGGCGCTGGCGACATCCAGTTCCCCCACCATGATCCGCCCCGAAGCGGTCAGGTAATTGCCGTAGATCATCCGCATCAGCGTTGATTTGCCTGCCCCCGATGCCCCGGTCAGTGCCACACACTCACCGTGGGCCACGCGCAGACTGCCGCCCCGCATCACCTCGATCACGGCGGCCCCCTGATTGTGCAGTGTAAAGGACTTGGAAACGTTTTCGACTTGGATCATGATATTAACTCTTTGTTAACAAATACTTAGGTTTCGCGCGCGAAACCTCAGACGGACAGCACCGAACTAACCAGCAATTGCGTATAGCCATGCTGCGGATCGTCGAGCACCTGATCGGTCAGCCCGGTTTCCACCACATGCCCGTCCTTCATCACCATCAGCCGATCCGCCAACAGCCGCACCACGGCAAGATCATGGGTCACGATGATGGCGCTCAGCCCCATCTCGCGCACCAGCCCGCGCAGCAGGTCCAGCAACCGCGCCTGCACACTGACATCCAGGCCCCCGGTGGGTTCGTCCATGAACACCAATCGCGGCCCGGTCACCAGATTGCGCGCAATCTGCAAGCGTTGCTGCATCCCGCCGGAAAAGGCGCTGGGCCGGTCGTCGATCCGGTCCTCGGCAATTTCGACCCGACCCAGCCAGTCGGTCGCTGCGGCGCGAATATCGCCGTAATGCCGCGCCCCCACGGCCATCAGCCGCTCGCCCACATTGCCGCCCGCACTGACATTCATGCGCAGCCCATCGCGGGCGTGCTGGTGGACAAAGGCCCAATCGGTGCGCGACAGCATCCGGCGTTCCGGCTCGCTCATGCTCACCGTGTCGCGCAGCCCCTCGGCGCGGGTGTCGAAACGCACCGCCCCACGATCAGGCACCAAATGCCCCGCCAACGTGTTCAGCAACGTCGATTTACCCGACCCGCTTTCGCCCACGATCCCCATCACCTCGCCGGGATAGAGATCAAAACTGACATCGGTACAGCCAATCCGCGCGCCATAGGATTTCGCGATGTTTTCAACCTGCAACAGCGGGGTCATGCCGCATCCTCCGTCAGCGGGGCGGCATCCGCGCCGCGATGTCCGGCGGCCTGCCGCCCGGCGCAATAGTCGGTGTCCGAGCACATGAACAGCCGCCCGCCTGCATCATCGACAATCAATTCATCCAGATAACTGTCCTCGGCCCCGCACAGCCCACAAGGGTGGTCCGCCTTGCTGGCTTCAAACGGGTAGTCCTCAAAATCCAAGGACACGACCTGCGTGTAAGGCGGCAGCGCATAAATCCGCTGTTCGCGGCCTGCGCCGAACAGCTGGATCGCGGCCATCTCGAGCTTGGGGTTGTCAAATTTCGGGATCGGTGACGGGTCCATGACATAGCGCCCTTCGACCTTGACCGGATAGGCATAGGCCGTGGCAATCGCGCCGTGCTGGGCGATGTCCTCATACAGTTTCACATGCATCAGCCCGTATTCCTCTAGCTCGTGCATCTTGCGGGTTTCCACCTCCGACGGCTCCAGAAAACGCAGCGGTTCGGGGATCGGCACCTGGTACACCAATACCTGATCGTCGCGCAGCGAAACCTCCGGGATACGGTGCCGCGTCTGGATCACGCTGGCCTGCGCGGTGGCCTCGGTCACCGCCACCCCCGCCGTCTTTTCAAAGAACCGCCGGATAGACACCGCATTGGTTGTGTCATCCGCCCCCTGATCAATAACCTTGAACGTATCATCCGGCGTCAGCACTGCCGCCGACACCTGCACCCCACCCGTGCCCCAACCATAAGGCATCGGCATTTCGCGGCTGGCAAAGGGCACCTGATAGCCCGGTATCGCCAGCCCCTTCAGGATTGCCCGGCGGATCATCCGCTTGGTCTGCTCATCCAGATAGGCAAAATTATAGTCGCTCATTGCGCAGCCTCCTGCACGGAATTGGTCTGCGCCTCGCGACGCAGCTTGCGGATCAATTCCAGTTCTGATTGGAAATCGACGTAATGCGGCAGCTTGATATGCTCCAGAAACCCCGTCGCCTGAATGTTGTCGGCGTGGTACAGCACAAATTCCGCGTCCTGTGCCGGGGCGCCCAAGTTGTCCTCGCCCAGTTCTTCCCAACGCAAGGCCCGGTCGACCAAGGCCATCGAAATCGCCTTGCGCTCTGACATGCCAAAGACCAGGCCATACCCGCGCGTAAACTGCGGCGGTTCGGATTTTGAGCCTTGAAACTGGTTCACCGTTTCACATTCGGTCAGTTCCACCTCGCCGATTTCCACAGCGAACCCCAGTTCGGGAATGTCCATTTCCACCGCCACCTTGCCGATGCGCAATTCAGCGACAAAAGCATGGTTGCGGGCGTACCCGCGCTGCGTCGAATAGGCCATGCCCAGCACAAACCCTTCGTCGCCCCGCGTCAGCGCCTGCAATCGCAGGTCACGCCCGGCAGGCAATTCCAGCGGCTCGCGCGTCAGATCGCGGGGCGTGGTTTCGCGGCGCTCATCCCGTTGCATCAGGTTTTCCCGGTCGAGAAATTCCATGATATGCGGTGTCTTTTCCACGCTTGGCGTGGTTTCCGGGGCGGGCGGAACATCGCCATCGGCGGCCAGTTTGAAGTCAAGCAAGCGGTGCGTGTAATCAAACGTCGGCCCCAAAACCTGCCCACCGGGCGCGTCCTTGAAAGTTGCCGACACGCGGCGATCACAGGCCATGTCGGCGGTTTCCACCGGGCGCGAGGCGCCGAACCGGGGCAGGGTGGTGCGATAGGCGCGGATCAAAAACACCGCCTCAATCAGGTCCCCGCGTGCCTGTTTGATCGCCAGCGCCGCCAGATCAGGATCATAAAGCGACCCTTCGGCCATCACCCGGTTCACCGACAGAGCCAGCTGTTCACGGATCTGCGCCACGCTGAGTTCGGCCACGCCGGTATCGCCGCGCCGTTCCTCGGCCAGCCAGGCATGGGCATTGTCAATCGCCCGCTCGCCGCCTTTTACAGCTACGTACATCAGGTCACCTTTGTGGTTCTGGGCAACGCCGCCAGGCGGTCGCCACAGGTGAAAATAAAATCGAGACCGCGCGGAAACAGCCCCGCGTTGTGCTGAAAAGCCGCCGTTTCAGGCAGCGACAAGGCGGCGCTGTCCTTGATCCCCGGCCCGCGCAAGGTGGCCCCCATAGGCGCCAGCGCGTCCATCTCAACAATCACCGTGGCCGAGCGGTCGGGATAGGCGGCACTGCCCAGCGGCAAGTCCGCCAGCGCCAACGCGCCCCATCCCCCAATCGCAAACTGCGCCTGACCCGCCGCCCCAATCGGCGCCCCGGTGTGAAAGGTGATCCAGTCGCGCAAGTCAGGGGTGTCGAGCCCCGGCGCGAGGTAGATAGGCGTTTCCGGATCACACAGCGTCAGCACCACAACCCCTGCCGCCCGCGACAGAGGGGCAGGCGGCTGCGCCCCCTTCAGGGTCACAATCTGCCCCGGTTTCGCCATGGCGTTCATCACACTGCGAAACGCATAGGCGGCGTCAATGGCGGCATGTTCAAACCCACCTTCTAGTGACAGCGGTTGCATCAGTCTTCTCCTCTGACCATGGTGAAAAAGTCGACCTTGGTCGCCGCTGCCTTGGCGGCGCGGGCCGCGCGACGGGTGGTTTCCAGATCTGACAGCGGGGTCAGTACCGCCGCCTGCACCGCCTCTGCGGCGTCGGTCTGCATCAGGGCATCCACCATTGCCGCTTGCAGCGCCTTGTCACGGCTGCGCCCTTGGACATAGGCATGTCCGTCGGTGCCATCGTCCAGCCGCACAGACGCGCGCGTGACCGACATTTCGCCCAGGTTAAAGGCATCGCCCACGGCCCCCATGCGCCCGCGCACCATGACGCCCCCGATCTCTGGCGCGCGCAGCACCCTATGTGACGGCACCGTGCCATAAGCGGCCCAGAGCCGCGCCAGTTCGTCGCCGGACGCCCGCGCCAGCAGGCCCATCCAGGCCTGCCGTGGGGTCGTCGTTTTTGTGGTTTCCGCGTTCATCTAGACACCTTGCGTATTTGTCTAATATACTATACAACTAGACAAATACTAAATCGAAGTGCTGCATCGGCGCAATCCCCTCAACTGTGAAACTTGTGTGACAATGACCGAAACCGCGACCAAGACCCCGATCTGGAAATCCATCGCCATGTCCCTGACCGCCGAAATTGCGGACAATAAATACCACCCCGGTGACAAGCTGCCGACCGAAGCCAGCCTCGCCACGCGCTTTGGGGTCAACCGCCATACGGTGCGCCGGGCGCTGGGTGAGCTGAGCGAAAATGGGTTGGTTCACAGCCGCCGTGGGGCGGGGGTCTTTGTGGCGCAGACCCCGACGGAGTATCCGATTGGCAAGCGGGTGCGGTTCCATCAGAATCTGCTGGCGGCGGGGCGCGTTCCGGCCAAGGAAATCCTGTCGTTGGAAACCCGCATGGCCAGTGCGCATGAGGCCGAGATGCTGGGCCTCGCCGCGTCGACCCCGGTGCATGTTTACGAAGGCCTGTCATTGTCCGACGGCCAGCCCATCGCCATTTTCCGCAGTACCTTTCCGGCGGCGCCCTTTCCGACCCTGCCCGATGACATCCGCGAAACGAAATCTGTCACAGCGGCGCTGGCGCGGGGCGGGGTGGCCGATTACACCCGTGCGTCCACCCGGCTGACCGCCAAACTGGCAAGCGCCACACAGGCGCTGCACCTGCAAATCCGCGAAGGCGCGCCAATCCTGCGTACGGTGGGTATCAACGTCGATCCCGCCGGGCGGCCGGTTGAATTTGGTCAGACGTGGTTTGCCGGCGACCGGGTGACACTGACACTAAGCGATCAGAGCTGATCTGTCATATCACCGATACATCGCAGCGGTATCACCGGGGGAAAACCCCGAGAGCCGCAACATGTCCAGACCCCTGTCCAATCTGCACCTGATCAATGCCGAAATCCTGCGCGACGGACAGATTGCGCCCGGCGCCATCGCCGTGCACCAGGGCACGCTGACAGATGCCATGCCAAAGGGCGCGCCTTGGGTCGATCTGTCGGGCTATCTGATATTGCCGGGTATTATTGATCTGCACGGCGACGCCTTTGAACACCATATCGCGCCCCGGCCCACCGCGCCGTTCCCGCTGGAGATGGCGCTTGTCGGCACCGATCGCGACGCGGCAGCCAACGGGGTGACCACCGCATGGATGGCGCAAAGCTGGTCATGGGAAGGCGGCCAGCGCAGCCCGGAATTTGCCCGCGCCTTTCTGGAGGCACACCGATTGTACCAGCCGCAAATGCTGACCGATCTGCGTGTCCAACTGCGGGTCGAGACCCATACGATCAGCAGCCGCGATGCGCTGATCGACGCGGTGGCGATCTACGGCGTGGGCTATGTCATCTTTAACAACCACCTCGACGAAACTGTCGCCATGGCCGCCCGCAACCCAGACCGGCTTGCGGCATGGGCCGCGCGCGCGGGGCAAAGCGTGGATGAGTTCATGGCGGTGGTGCAGGCCGCCAAGGCGCGCAGCCGCGAAGTGCCGCGCTACCTATGCACGCTTGCGCATGAATTCGATCGGCTGGGCGTGAAATTCGGCAGCCATGACGACGCTGATGCCAACACCCGCGAACGGTTTTCGATGATCGGCGCGCGCGTCTGTGAATTCCCAACCGGCAAGGCGGCGGCAGCGGCGGCGAAATCATGGGATGACCCGGTGTTGATGGGTGCGCCCAACGTGGTGCGCGGCGGCTCGCAATCGGGCAATATCGCGGCCACTGCGCTGATCCGTGCAGGGCTTTGCACCGCCCTTGTGTCGGACTACCACTATCCCACGCTGCACAAGGCAGCGTTCCGATTGGCCGACGCGGGCGTAATGGATCTGGCCACGGCCTGGGGCCTGATCTCGACCGCACCGGCGCAGATTATGGGGCTGGCGGACCGGGGCAGTATCGCCACCGGAAAACGTGCCGACCTGACCATCATCAACCGCCGCAGCCGCATGATCGAAGGCACGATGGCAGGCGGGCGTTGGTCGCATCTTGCCGGGGAACTCGCTCAGCGCCTGTCTGACGCGCCCCGCCGCCACTCCCTCGCTGCCGAATAGCCCGGCGCCGCGGCGTCGCTTTTCTTTTTGGTTGTAAATATTCCTGGGGGTTTGGGGGCAAAGCCCCCATTTGAAGCCAGTGGTTTGGGGGCAAAGCCCCCATTGGACGTCACTTGGTTTGGTGCCAAAGCCGCCGATAACGAACGGCACGCCTAGCCGGCGCACCCCTCGTATTTCTCCAAAAAGGCTTCGGCCTTGAGCCCGCGAAAGTCGTCCAATGCAGCGCGCAGCTGCGCGTGGGGCCAATCCCACCACGCCAGATCAACCATCCGCGCGGCCAGCGCGTCGGAAAAGCGCGCGCGCAGGGGGGCGGCGGGGATGCCCGCCACGATCATATAGGGGGCGACATCGCGGGTCACGATGGCGCCACCCGCCACCACGGCACCGTGGCCGATCGTCACGTCGGGCCGCACCTGCGCGCCATGGCCGATCCAGGTGTCGTGGCCGATCACCGCGCGGCGGCTTCGGCGCTGGGCAAACCAGTTGTCATCGTTCCCGGCATCGTCGAAATAATCTGCCGCGCGGTAGTGAAAGTGGTGCAGGCTGGCCTTGTCCATGGGGTGATCCGTGGCCCCGATGCGCACGGCGCTGGCGATGTTGGAAAACCTGCCGACCTCGGCATTTGCGATGTCACACAGCCGGTCGCAATAGGAATAATCCCCGACCACCGAATGCGCCAGCCGCGTGCCGCGACCGATCTCGACATAGCTGCCAAACGTCGTATCCGTGACATCGCAATCGGGGTGGATAAAGGGCGCATCGGCCCGCAGCCGTGCCATCAGTGTCCGCCCTCGCTGCCTGCGATCAGCTTGCGACGCAGCCAGCCCGACAGGCTGTCCATTGCAAACACCATGAGGATGATCAGGATGATGTAATAGCTCACCTCTTCCCAGTCCTTCTGGGTGATGATCGCCTGGGTCAGCAACAGCCCAATACCCCCGCCGGTGATCGCTCCGATGATGGTGGCCGATCGGGTGTTGGATTCAAGGTAATACAGCACCTGGCTCAATAGCACCGGGGTGATCTGCGGGAGTACGCCAAAGCGGTAGCGTTGCAGCGGTTTTGCCCCGGTGGACGCGATACCTTCGATTTGTTTGTCATCGACATTTTCCAAGGCTTCGGAAAAGATTTTGCCAAAGGTGCCGGTGTCCGTCAGCAAGATCGCCAGGGACCCGGTCAGCGGGCCGGGGCCAAAGGCGCGTGATAGCACGATCGTCCAGATCAACCCGTCGACCCCGCGCAGGAAATCGAACAACCGCCGTGCGGCAAAGCGCAGGCCCCCCAGTGGGGAAAAGTTGCGCGCGGCCAGAAATCCCAGCGGCAGCGCGATAACTGCTGCGCCAAAGGTGCCCAAGAATGCCATCAGCACCGTTTCCACCAGCGCCCAGGCCACATCACCGTGCCGCCAGATTTTGTTGGTCCAAAATGCCTGCCAGATCGCGGCGTAGTCGCCCGACCGCAGCAACTCCAGCGCCGACAAGCCGTAAAACGGGCTGTCGAGAGTGAAAAAGAACAGTTCCCAGCCCACGAAATAGCGAAACACTTCGGTACGGTTTCGGGTGATGGTCAGGCGCCCGGCGTCAGTGGTCACGGTAAGGCGGTTTTTCGACGCGTTGATCCAATCGGGCAGCGGGCCGTCCGGCAGCGTGGCGTTCGCGCCGCCTGCGCCGGGGGTGGCAGTGATCAGCCCATAGCCCGGCACATCATAGCGGACATCTGTGCCCAGCTCGATCACATGCCCGTCGCCAAGGTCGACACGGGTGGTGGTGCCGGGGGTGACCCAGTCAGGATGAGTGCCGTTTTCATAGCGGCCTTTGCGCTCGCCTTCGATGGCGATCTCGATCTCGCCATTGCGGTTGTCGCGCACAACGTGGGTCTTGTAGCTATAACTGTCGGAAACGAGCGTCTGCATGTTCTTGACACTGACGCGGTCCGCCAGCCCCATGACGTCGAACGACGCAAGGACATAGCCCAGATAAAGGACGATCAGAAAAGGCACGGCAAAGCCGGTCAGTTGTTTACGGCGGAACGCGCGCGCGGTGCCGAGGGTAAGGGTCTGCGTTGTCACAGGATTGCTCCTTTGTCCTTGAAGGCGCGGCCGTGGGTCAGCCGATTGCGAAAGTGGCTTGATACCTGATCGACCAGAATGATCGTGGCAAAGAGCAGCAGGAAAATCGCCGCCGCCTCATCAAACTTGCCCTGACCCCAAGACATCGTGTTGCGCAGGTCATACCCGATGCCACCGGCCCCGACGAAGCCGAGGATGGCGGAGGCGCGGATGTTGATTTCAAACCGCAACAGGGCATAGGACAGGTAATTCGGGGCGACCTGTGGCACCACGCCCAGCGTCATGCGCTGGAACCACGACGCACCCACCGATTCCAACCCCTCGACAGGTTTGAGAGAGGCGTTTTCGTTCACTTCGGAAAACAGTTTTCCCAGCGCGCCGACGGTGTGCAGGGCAATCGCGATCATCGCAGGCACCGGGCCACCGCCAAGCAGGAAAATCAGCACCAGCGCGATCACGATCTCGGGCACGGCGCGCAATACATCAAGCAACCGGCGCATCGGTGCTACGATCCAGGCGGCAGGGGCCAGGCCGCGCGTCGCCAGCAGGGCCGCGAAAAACGCGCAGATCGTGCCGATCAGGGTTGCCGCCCCGGCGATATTGACGGTCTCGACCAGCGACGGCAGATAGGTGACGAAATAGCCGGGCAACAAATGCGCGCGCGCCCAAGCTTCGCCCACCACGTCACCGGGGAAGTCAAAGATATTGGGGAGCCCGTTCCAGAACCCGCCCGCATTGCGCGCATCGGCGGCGCCGAACCCGGCAATCAGCAGCGCGACAAAGACGATCAGCAGGATCAGGTTTAGCACCCGTTTCTGCCGGGCTTGGGCAAGGTAATCCGCCGCGATACCGGGTGCTGTGGTTGGATGGTGCATGTGTCTGTCCCCCGTTGTGAAAACAGGCCCCGACAAGGATTTGCCGGGGCCTGCCAAACTGTGTGATCGTGCGATCAGTTGGATTTTGCCTTGCGCGCCTCGACGATCGACACATAGGCGTCATGAGTGATCGGATCAAAGCCGAGGCTTTCGCCCGCAGCGACGCCATAGGCGCAGTCGGGATCGTTTTCATACAAGGTATCGACCAGTTCGGTCATCGTGGCCTTGACGTCAGCAGGCAGATCCTTGCGCAGCACAACCGGGCCTTCGGGGATCGGCTTGGACCGCCAGATTTCGACCAGATCGTTCATATCGACCAGACCCGCATCCACCGCCTTGCGCAGCGCGCCCGAGTTATAGCCGTCTTCCCAGTTGCCTTGGCCATCGGCCCATGTCACGCCGCCGTTCACGTCGCCGTTGTTGACCGCCACGATGGTCTGCTCATGACCACCGGTGAATTTGACCTCGCCAAAGTAGTCGCCCGATTCCATGCCAGCACCCGTAGTCTGGGGGATTTCGATGGAAGGGATGAGGAAGCCGGAGGTCGAGTTGGGATCGCCAAAGCCGAAAACCTTGCCCTTCATGTCTTCGAGCGACGTGATCCCTGCGTCCTTGCGGGCAAAACCGATGGAGTGGTAGCCGTAAGAGCCATCAAGGTTGATCTTGACCAGCACCGGTTCAACCGCCTGTGGGTCTTGCAGGTAGACGGCGGCATATCCTGACGCGCCCATCCACGCCATATCGAGCGTGCCGCCCAACAGGCCCTGGATCACGCCATTGTAGTCGGCAGGGGCAAAGAGCTTGACCGGGACGCCCAGCTTTTCCTCAGTATCGAGGCGCAGGCATTCATAGGAATTCATCCGGTCCTGAGCGTTTTCGCCGCCCAGAATGCCGATGCGGAATTCGGTGATGGCTGTGGTGTCGGCGCAGGCCGCACCCGTCAGGGCGGTGGTTGCCAATGCGGCAGCAATCAGGTTCTTCATGGGGTTCTCCGGTTTGAAAAGGCCCGCAAATACGGGCAGGGGTCAGGCTGGGATCTTGTCCAGCGTCTCGATCTCGGTAGAGGTGGCGGCTTCGGAAAAGCTGGCATCTGCACCGTAGATTTCGCGCGCCATGGCTGTGGTTAGCTGCTCTGGCAGGCCGTCAAAGACGATCCGGCCATCGCGCATACCCACCACGCGGTCGCAATAGCGGCGCGCGGTGTCCAGCGTGTGCAGGTTGGCGATGATGGTGCGCCCGTCCTCTTCGTGGATACGGCGCAGCGATTGCATCACCACCTGGGCGTTCATGGGGTCAAGGCTGGCGATGGGTTCATCGGCCAGAATGATCTTGGGGTCCTGCATCAGGGCGCGGGCAATCGCAACACGCTGCTGCTGGCCCCCCGACAGCGCTTCGGCCCGCTTTGGGGCATGAGCGGCGATGCCCAAACGGTCGAGGATTTCGATGGCGCGGACGATATCGGCATCAGGATAGAGGTTGAACATCGTGCGCAGGGTCGAGCGGCGGTTCAGCGTGCCGTGCAGCACGTTGGAAACCACATCCATGCGCGGCACCAGGTTGAATTGCTGAAAGATCATCGCGCATTGCGATTGCCAGTTCCGCTTTGCCGCCCCACGCAGCGCCGTGACATCCTGCCCCTCAAAGGTGATTTGCCCCGAGGTCGCATCGGTCAGCCGGTTGAGCATCCGCAGCAAGGTGGATTTACCCGCCCCGGACCGCCCGATGATCCCGATCATCTGGGGTTTGTCGACATTCAGATTGGCACGCGCCACCGCCGTATTGGCGCCGAAAGTTTTGGTCAGATCAGTGATAACGAGCATATGTCCCCCGGATTTCGGGCGACCTATCGCAGGGGCGAATGTCAGGAATGTTGAGGATTGGCGAAGGTTTTGTAACAGGGTCCTAGGCCCCAGCCGACCGGTGCGCGGCACCCCGTCGCGAATTTTTTGCATACTTGGGTCGGATAGCACTTGCACTACCCGGATGCCCCACGCTAAAGAGCGCGTGTTCGAGGGCATGGCCCACGGGCGGACAAAAGGCATTCCGGCGTAGCTCAGCGGTAGAGCAGTTGACTGTTAATCAATTGGTCGTAGGTTCGATCCCTACCGCCGGAGCCAATTTTCCCACATCGCACCGAACCTGACGCGCGGCACGATTGTCGTTGCCGGGCGGTGTTCGGCTTATGTTGCCCCACAGCCAATGCATCTGTTTTTTACGTTTTTCGAAACGAAAACGCACCATGAACGCGCGCTCTGCTTTGCTTGCGTGGCGCGCGAATTGCAGGGTCGCCGTTGTCTTGGCCATGCGCCGCACTAGGTGCAGCACGATGAAAACGCATGAAACAATCAACACGTGGCCAGGCATCGCCGCTGACCGCGCTGGGCGCCGTCTGGGCTGCGCGCCAGCGGTCTCGCGCGTGGTTGATGACCGGTTTTCGCCTGCGTGTAACTGAAAAGTTAGGAAAATATATGTGCCGCGTCCTTGCCTATATCGGGCCAGAAATTCCGCTCGAAAGCCTGCTTCTTGCGCCAGAAAACAGCCTGATCAACCAGAGCCTGGACCCCGAGTTGCACCCGCTTTTGCAACTGGCTGGCTGGGGCTTTGGTGCCTGGAGCGCGCATCTGCTAAAGCCCGAAGAGCCGTTATTGTATCACCGCCCGATGGGCGCCTTTTACGACGACAACGCTGATAGCATTATCCCAAGCCTTCAGTGCAGCACCATGCTCGCCCATGTCAGGGCCGCTGCCTATAATTCGCGCACCGTGCTGGCGGATGAAAACTGTCACCCGTTTTGCTATGACGAAACCCCTTGGATCATCGCGCAGAATGGGGCCTTGCCGAGCTGGCGCATTCTGCAACGCGAACTTCTGGTGCATTGCGAGGACCGATATCTGAAGCAGATGCGCGGCACCACGGATACGGAATTCCTGTATGTGCTGTTGCTCTCATTGCTGGAGGGTGACAGCGATGCGCAGGTCAAGGCCGGGTTCGAGAAGCTGTTGCAGGTCATCCTGCAAGCGATGAAAAAGCTTGATCTGGTCGAGCTGACCAAGCTCAAGATCGCACTGGTCGCGCCGAACCGGATCATCGGGGTCAATTATGGTGCCGGACACAAGGGCGAGACACACCCCAAAGGCGACTGGAAAGAGCTGCGTAAATCCGCCTCGGACAGTGACGACTATGCCCTGTCGATGCTGCTGGAGCCGATGTATCTGCTGACGGGTACGAATTTTCAGGACCATGAAAATTCCTACAAGGTCGATGCGACCCCCGAAGGCGAAGCGACCTCGGCCATTTTTGCCTCAGAACCCCTGACCGACGACGGCGATGCCTGGCTGAACATCGCATTCGGCGAGATTGTGGCGCTTGAGCGTAAGGGCGATAAAATTTCCAAAACGATTAGCAAGCTGGACGTTTGAGCGCAGGATCAGCGGGCAAGGGGCGTGGCACTTTCGCAAGGACGAGGTTTTAATGGCGGATCGGTATGACAGCTTTGCCAAACTCGGCGCTGCGATGCGGGCAGAGGTCGATTACCGCATCCGCTGTGTGGATCGCGGCACGCCCGTGGTCGTCCTTGCCCCGCACGGCGGCACGATCGAGCCTGAAACCGCGCAGATTGCAGAGGCGATTGCGGGGGAGCTGTTTTCTTTCTACGCCTTCGAGGCGTTGATTCCCGGGGTACACGGCGACTTTCACATCACGTCACACCGGTTTGATGAACCGCAGGCGCTTGACCTCATCAGGCGCTCCCGCAGGGCGGTTGCGGTGCACGGACGCAAAGATGACGGCCGTGACACGGTGTGGTTGGGGGGCCGCGCGACTGCGATGCGCGATGCCATCGGACAGGCGTTGCGCGATGCGGGGTTTGCGGCCGACCGCAACACGGCGCTGCCCGGTGTACATCAGACGAACATCTGCAATCGGACATCTTCGGGCGCGGGCGTGCAGCTTGAACTGCCACGCAGCCTGCGCCGCAATCTGGCGGATAATGCGGATATCATGACCCGTTTTTGCTGCGCGGTCCGCGACGGTATCTGCGGTGAGGGATCACTCGCTTAGCACTTTTGCCAGACGTCTGATCCTCATCGCCCTGTTCAGCTCTCCGCCAAAGATCAGCACCAGCGCGGCGAGATACATGAAATAAAGCGCCGCGATTATCCCTGCCATGCCTGCGTAATAGCTCGCGTAGGTGCCGAAACTGCGCAGGTAGTAGGAAAAGACCGCAGCGAGCAACGTCCAGGCCGCTGCCGTGACGGCCACCCCGGGCCAGATGTTGGAAAACAGCGTCCGGCGTGCAGGCAGCAAAACATGCGCGGCAAACAGCGCCACCACCAGAATCACCGCCGAAACAGGAAAGCGAACAAGGCCCATCGTGACCGAGGCAGGATCAAACCCCGGCACCAATGTATGGAGCCATGACCCGGCGCGTGGGGCCAGCACCAAGAGGTAGCTGACCAGCACCAAGATCAGACTGGCAAGGACAACCATCGCGATTTGAACCCCCAGCAGCACGACCGCAGACCGGGTTTCGCGGATGCCGTAGGCGCGGTTCAGCCCCACGCGCAGCCCGTCGACCCCGCCAACCGCAAACCAGATCGTCATCAGGATACCGGCGCTCAGAACATCACCACGCGGCACCGTCATCACCTTTTGCACTTCGGACACGATGGGTTCGATCAGCGCGGGCGGCACGATCGCGATCAGAAAGGTCACAAGGTCGTCGGCCATCGCCCGGTCCCCGATGAAAGCCGTCAGCGAGCTGGTAAAGATCAGAAACGGAAAGATTGCCAGCAGCGCCCGAAACGCCACGTTGCCCGCCAGCCCAAAGGCGTCGTCGCTCCAAAGTCTCAGGATCGCCTCCTTGAGAACGGCACGCCCGGCGCGCCATCCCGTGCCGTGGAACAACTCGTCAGGGTCCGCCGTGACAACCCCATGGGTCATCACGACCTCGTTCCTCTGCTCCGGCCCTCGCTTGGCTTTCATTTTTGCGCCTGCCCACAATTGTTGTTCATCCGCACCAAGGCGTCCGACCTTGGTCAAGAATATCCCTGCCACGTTCACGACACCATAGCGCAGCCAATGGGCACGGCAAATCGTCGGGGCGGGGGCACCCTTGGTTATCAACGCGCTGACCCGGCTTGGGGTTGCAACGCGGCAAGCTATCTACGAACACTAGTGTGCAAGACAGCGGAGTCTTACTGCATGCACGAGGTCGGTATGGGCGAACAGGTGACAAAACTCGCGGTCATCGGCCTTGGGCCGCGCGGCGTCGGTGCGCTTGAGGCCTTGGCCGAACGGATGCTGCATGATCCGCAAACCCTGACGATTGACGTGTTTGACCCGTCGCAAGACCCCGGTGCCGGCCCGAATTTTCAGCCCGACGAAAGCCCGTTGTGCCTGCTGAATATCCCGATGCGTGACATCGACATCCGCCCGCCGTCCTTTTCAAGCTGTGGTCGCTTTGGCGATTGGCTGGACCGTCCGCCGCCGCAAGACAGTTTTCCCACCCGCGCTGATCTGGGCCGTTATCTTGAGGCGCGGCTGAGCGATTTGATGGCGCTGGATGCGCTGCCGATCACCTGCCATGCCACGACAGTCACCCTGATCAGGCCGTGCACCACGGGGTGGGAATTGCGGGTCGCGGACCGCTGGCTTGGACCCTACCACGAGGTGCTGTTGACGCTGGGCCAGCCCGAAACAGAGCCCGACGATCAACTGGCCGAATGGCAGGCACATGTGCAGCAGGTATCGGCGACGCTGGCCCAGGCCTATCCGGCACGCGTGTTGGAGCGGCAGGCGTCGGCATGGTCCCGCAAAAGGGTCTCTATCCGGGGGCTAGGCTTGTCAGCGTATGATGTCTACCGCGCCCTTACCACGGCACAGGGAGGGGTTTTCGAGGGCGACAGCTATCGGCCATCGGGGCGCGAGCCGGAAAAGGTCATTGCATTCTCGCTGGACGGTCACGCGCCTTTTCCCAAGCCGGAGACCACCCATCTTGATGCCGTGTTCGACCCGCTACCGAGTGAGACCAAAGCATTCGCCGCAGCACTGGACCTGGCCGTGGGCGCAGACCCCGAACGTGCGGCGCGCCTGATCAATCAAATCCTGGCCGAGACCGTCGCGCGTGTGCTGACCGATGCATTGGTCGCCACCCAGTCGGCGCAGGTTTCAGACTGGCTGCAAATCGAATGGCAGGCTCCGGCCACGCAGGAATCCGGCAGCGCCCATGACATCCTTCAGCGGGGTATCGCGCTGGCCGAGGGGGCCAGCCCGCCAACCGTGGGCTATGCAACGGGTCAGGTCTGGCGCAAATGGCAAGATACCTTTCGTGCTCATTTCAACCCTGCGGATGTCGGGGCGGATACGGCGAAGGCGATTGTCGGCTTTGACGAGGGGCTGAAGCGCTATTCCTACGGGCCGCCCCTTGCGTCGGCACGCGAAATGCGCGCCCTTGTGGCCGCCGGTGTGATCGACTTGACCTTCGCCGCGGACCCAAAGATTGCCACCGCCCCGGGTGGCTGGACATTGAAGAAAGACGCGCATGACATCACGGTATCGGTGATGATCGACGCGGTGCTGCCATCGCCGCAGCTTTCGCAGATCGTGCCACCGCTGCTGCCCGACCTGATGCAGCGTGGGATATTGCACCCCGTAAGTGATGGATTGGCGGCTCATACGGCGCAGGATGGTCAGGTGGTGAATGCGCAGGGGCAGGCCGCGCCGGGGCTGTGCCTTTTGGGTCGGCTGGCGCTGGGCAGCGTTGTCGCGGTCGATTCTCTGCACGATTGTTTTGGCGAAGCAACGCAGCGATGGGCGGCAGGGGTGGTGGATCGGATCAACCACCGCACGTAAGGGCGCGCCGCCGTCCTGCGGGTGTTATCCGTGACACGAAGCGTCGCAATCTGATTGACGCTACCCAAAAATGCGTTGACCCTGCCGCGCGGCGGGCAGACGGACAGGCGGGCAGACGGCACGCCAAGGGGGCAGGCGTATGTGGTATCTGGTGGGGGATGTCGGCGGGACCAACATGCGGCTCGCTGCCGTGGATGCGGATGGCATGATCACGGCGCGGCAGAGCCAGACCACCACGGGCGGCGATAGCCTGCGCCAAGTCTGTGCCGCCTTTTGTCAGACACAAGCGAGCGCGCCCAGTGGTGTCGCAATCGCCGCCGCCGGGGTGGTGACCAACGGGCGCGTGACGCTGACCAACGCGGCGCAGGGCGTCTGCAAAGCCGACCTGACAGCGGCCTGCGCCTGCGCCGACGTCCATATCATCAATGACTTCGAAGCCGCCGCATGGTCGCTTGCCACGCTGGACGAGGCCGATGTGCGGTTCTTGCAGGGCGGGCCGCACCTGCAACCGGGGCCACGGGTGATCATAGGGCCGGGCACCGGCCTGGGGGTCGGGGCGATGGTCTGGCGGCAGGGCACTCCGCAGGCCGTGCCGGGCGAGGGCGGCCATATGCGCCTGACGCCGCACAGCGCCGCCGAATGTGCCTATTTCGAAAAGTTGATTACGCTGTGGCCCGAGGTGCAGATGGGCAAGGCCCTCGCGGTCGAGGCCGAAGCGATCCTGTCGGGCACTGGTCTGCCGCTGTGGTACCGCGCCATTGCCCGCGCCGATGGGGTCGAGGCCATGCTGACGGACGCAGCCGCGGTCTTTGCCGCCGCGCGCGGGGGCAAAGACCCCCATGCCCGCACCGCGATTGGACTGTTTTCGCAGTATCTGGCCGGGTTTGTCGGCGATATCGCGATGCTGGTGGGCGCGCGGGGCGGGGTGTTTTTGACCGGCGGCGTGGCGCTGTCGAACCCTTGGATATTCGACGCGGCATTTTTGGCCAGTTTCAACGCCGGGGGACGGCACAGCGCCTGGCGTGCACAGGTGCCGCTCTGTCTCTATCAGAACCGCGATTTCGGGCTGCTGGGTGCGCGGAATTTTCTGATGGCGCGCACCGGTTGACTTGGCGGGCCACGCGGTGAAGATCGTGCAGCCTGACAGAGGAGCCTTCCATGACACCGAAACAGCAATTTCTGGCCGATCTGTTCCACGCCGCTGTGGCTGCGGCCGACCCGGTCAAGATTTTGGCCGACGCGCTGCCGCCGCCGCCAAAAGGGCGCACGGTGGTCGTGGGCGCAGGCAAGGGGGCGGCACAGCTTGCACAGGCGTTTGAGGCGCGCTGGCAGGGGGGCTATAGCGGTGTGGTGGTCACGCGTTATGGTTACGGCGCGCCCTGCAAGGTGATCAAAGTGATGGAGGCGGCACATCCGGTGCCAGATGCCGCAGGTGTGGCCGCCGCCGAGGCCCTGATGGCGGCGGTCACCGGGCTTGGCCCCGACGATCTGGTCATTGCACTGATCTGCGGCGGTGGGTCATCGCTGCTGCCCGCGCCGCCCGACGGGCTGGAATTGGGTGACATCCAGGCGCTCAACACCGCGCTGCTGGCCTCTGGCGCGCCGATTTCGGTGATGAATGACATTCGCAAGCAGTTCAGTCGGATCAACGGCGGG
This sequence comes from Sulfitobacter sp. KMM 9851, assembly GCF_057178245.1. Classification (NCBI taxonomy): domain Bacteria; kingdom Pseudomonadati; phylum Pseudomonadota; class Alphaproteobacteria; order Rhodobacterales; family Roseobacteraceae; genus Sulfitobacter; species Sulfitobacter sp. KMM 9851. The sequence goes on along the minus strand of NZ_CM169991.1, from coordinate 2,837,427 downwards.
CGTCTGGCCGAAATGGCCGCCCCGGCGCAGGTGGTCAGCCTTGTTGTGTCAGATGTGCCCGGCGACGATCCCGGCGCCGTGGCCTCTGGCCCGACGGTGCCGGGGCGGTGCAGCGCGGCAAAGGTCCGCGCCGACATCGCGGCGCGCGGGATCATGCTGCCGGAGGTCTGCATGGCCTATCTTGATGGTCTGAATGATGCAGGCACAGCGAGCAAAAGCGACTGCGCCCGGACCCGTATCATCGCCTCTGCCGGGCTGTCGCTGGCGGCAGCGGCCAAGGCGGCGCAGGCCCGCGGCGTGAACGCCTGGGTGCTGTCCGATGCGATCGAGGGCGAGGCGCGGGATGTGGCCATTGTCCACGCCGCGTTGGCGCGTCAGGCGCAGTCCAGCGGGTTTCCCCACCCCGCGCCACTGGTGCTGTTGTCGGGGGGCGAAACCACGGTGACCCTGCGCAACAAAGGGCGCGGCGGGCGTAACAGCGAATTTGCCCTGTCGTTGGCGCTGGCACTAGAGGGACAGGCGGGGATCACGGCGCTGGCGGCGGATACGGATGGCATTGATGGGTCCGAAGACAACGCCGGGGCATTTGTTGATGGGGATACCGGGGTGGCGATGCGTCGTGCCGGGCTTGACCCGCTGCAAATGTTGCAGCGCAATGATGCATTTGGGGCGTTCGACGGAATTAATGGGTTGTTTAACACCGGGCCTACAGGGACCAATGTAAATGACTTCCGCGCGATTTTGATTGGGGATTTACCCGGATAGCGCCGCGTTCGCGGCTGGCCGCTGGGGGGGACACCCCCCCAGACCCCCGTGGAATATGATGACCAAAAAGAGAGAAGAGCAGCGTGTGTCTCAGGCCTTGCGGTCAAAGATGATCACGTTGCGCCGGGCCGCGCCGGTCAGGGTGTCGGCGATGGCGTCGTTGATCTGGTCCAAGCGCCAGCGCCCCGAGATCAGGCTATCGAGTTGCAGACGGCCTTGCAGGTATAGATCAACCATCCAAGGGATATCGCGCTGGATCACCACATCGCCCATCTTGGACCCGATCATGCTCTGGCCCATCGCGGCGAGCATGACCGGCTCGAAGGTCGACATCGCCCCGGAATGGGGCATGCCTACCATGATCACCTTGCCGCCGCCGGCGAGGTAGCGCGGCGCGCTGTCATAGGCTGGGATCGCGCCAACGGTGACGATGACGGCATCGGCGCCCCGGCCCATGGCGCGGATGGCCGCGCGCCACGGTTTGTCGGCGCTGGCAAGCACCCCGTCGGTGGCGCCAAATTCACGCGCGGTGGCGAGTTTTTCGTCGCTCATGTCGACCGCGACGATGCGGCGGGCCCCGGCGATGCGCGCGCCCTGGATGGCGTTCAGACCCACCCCGCCGGCGCCGATCACTACCACGTCCTGCCCGGCGCGCAGCCCTGCGGCGTTGACCACCGCGCCGACGCCGGTGATCACGCCGCAGGCGATCAGGCTCGCGGCGTCCTTGGGGATATCGGCCGATATCTTTACGACCTGCGCCTGTTCCACCACGACCTTTTCAGCAAAGCCACCGGTCGCCATCGCCTGATGCAGTTTGCCGCCCGTTGCTGTTTTCAGCGGGCCATGGTCGCCGTCATAGGGGGTTTCGCAGGTGGTGGGATGGCCAGAGGCACAGTTGGGGCAACTGCCGCAGGCGCGGATCAAGGTCACGATCACGCTGTCGCCAAGCGTCAGCCCACGGGTGCTATCGCCCAGGCCGGTGATACGGCCCGCCGCCTCGTGCCCGTAGACGGCGGGCAGTGATCCGCCCCAGGCCCCCTTGGCATAGGAGATATCCGAATGGCAGATCGCCACTGCGTCCAGTGTCACTTCGACTTCGCTGCCCCGCGCGGCGCGCAGGTGCACATCCTCGATCACCAGAGGACTGTCGAATGCGTGGCAGACGGCGGCTTTTATGGTTTGCACGGGGGGCTATCCTTTGTCAGCAGGGTGTCCCTGTCAGGGTGGCCCGGATGACGCTTGGCGTGCAAGCGCGATTGCGACGTGTCGGGGGCGCGATTACGTCACGTTGCGCGGTCGGCTGAGGAATATCGCTAGCCCCGCCACCGTCAGCCCCGCAGCCAGCAAAAAGGGCGCGCCGGGCAGGTAGATGGGGGCAGCGGGGCCGGTGTAGCGGGCAAAGATGGCGGTCATCACCAGTGGCGACAGGATCATCGACAGCGCGGTGGCCGAGCTGAGCGCACCGTGCAGTTCGCCCTGCGCATCGGCGGCAACGCGCGCCGACATGATGCCTTGCAGGGCGGGCGGGATCACCCCGGCCAGGGCCGCCAGCACCGTCAGCCCCAGCACCAAACCGCCCGAACTGGCAAAGCCGAGAAAGACAAACCCGGCAAGCGCGCTGAGATGCCCCAGCACCACGGTGCCACTTTCGCCGAGTTGCCGCAGGATCAGCCGGATCGCGCCGGCCTGCACCAGCACCATGAGCACGCCGAACACCCCCAGTGACAGGCCGATCATTGTCGGTGACCAACCCAGTTGCGCCTGCCCGAAATAGGCCCATATCGAGGGATAGGTGGCAAAGGCGAGGTGATAGAGGAAATAGACCATCAGCAGCGGGCGGATACCGGGCAGCGCCCCCAACTGGCGCAGCGCCCCCAGCGGATTGGCGCGGCGCCAGTCAAAGGCGCGCCGGTTTGCCCGTGGCAGGGTTTCGCGCAGCACGATCCAGCCCAGCACGGCATTTGCCGCCGCAAGCCCCGCCGCCGCCCAGAATGGCGCGCGGGTGCCGTATTCGCCCAAGAGCCCGCCGATCAGCGGCCCCAATACGAATCCCGCGCCAAAGCCCGCACCGATCAGGCCAAAGCGCGCGGCGCGTTCTGCCGGCTTTGATATATCCGCGATATAGGCGGAGGCGCTGGAATGGGTCGCCGCCGTGATGCCGCCCACCACGCGCCCCACCAGCAGCAACCACAGACTGCCTGCCAGCGCCATCACCACGTAATCCAGTGCCATCACCAACAGCGACGTCAGCAAAACCGGACGGCGGCCATAGCGATCAGACAGCGCCCCCAGCACCGGGCCGAAAATGAATTGCATCGCGGCAAATGTCGTGGCCAGCACCCCGCCCCACAGGGCGGCCTGGCTTAACCCGCCGCCGGTCACCTCGCGGATCAGGTCGGGCATCACCGGCAGGATCAGACCCACACCCATGGCGTCGATCATCACCGTCAGCAGAATGAACGTGATACGCAGCCTCACCCGTCAGAGCGCCGCGGCGCGGGCGGCAAAAGCCTCGGCTTCTGTCGGGGCACGGCCCAGTTGCGCGTCGGGGCGGAACAGATCAACGGGCAGGTCAGGATAGTCGGCACGTGCCAGATCGCCCAGCGGCACCTGTTTTACCAGCGCCTCCTGGCACAGTGCCTTGGTGACGCGCTGCGCCTCTGGCCGGGGCATGACAGCGGCAAGGGCAAAGCTGAGCGCTTCGGCGTGGATCAGACCCAGACCGTTTTCAAGCGCGGCGTGCATCTGCACCGGGTGGGGCGTGATGCCTTCGGCCAATGTGCGGGCATGCTGTAGCGCCGAGGCGAGGCTGAGGCAAAGTGGCGGCACCACCATCCATTCGGTAAACCATGCGGCGCCGTCGCGCTGGTGCTGATGCTGGGCTGCCGCCTGCAGGCTGGCGCGCAATCCGGTGAACTGATGGCTCAGCGCGAGTAGGGCCGAGGCGCCAACCGGGTTCTGTTTCTGCGGCATGGTCGAAGATGACCCGGCTTGCGCCAGCGCCACTTCGGCGATGTCACTGCCCGTCAGCGCCAGCAGTGATTGCGCGATATGTCCCAGCGCCGCCATCACCTGACCCTGCCAATCGGCAATGCGCAGGATCGGGGCGCGGTCTGTGTGCCAACTGCGTCCCGGATCATTCAGCCCCAGCGCGCGGGCCAGTTCGGCGCGGGTTTTCGCCGCCTGTGGCCCCAGTGCCGACGCCGTGCCAGCAGCGCCCGACAGCGACACCCATAGCGCGCTGTCGCGCAGCGCGGGCAGGGCGGTCAGCGCGTCGATCAGTGGGTTGCCCCATTCCGCCAGCACCGCCCCCCAAGAGGTCGCCGTGGCGTGTTGGCCATAGGTGCGTGCGGGCATCGCCAGATGGGCGTGCGCCCTTGCGCCCTTGCCCAGTGCGGCGATAATGGCGCGCAGATCGGTTTCGGCCAGCAACAGCGCCTGACGCAGGCGCAGCATCAGCGCGCTGTCGATGATGTCTTGGGATGTGGCCCCCCAATGCACGTATTGCGCATGTTCCGGGGCCTGCATTTCGGCGCGAAAGGCGGCGACCAGCCCCGGCACGCTGACACCGTTTTCGCCGGTGCTCTGGGCGATGGCACCGGGGTCGACCTGGATTTCAAGCGTTGCGCGGTGGATGGCGGCGGCGCTGATCTCGGGGATCACGCCCTGAGCGCCCTGCACCTTGGCCAGCGCCCCTTCGACCAGCAGCATCGCGCGGATCGCCGCGCTGTCGGTGAACAGGCGACCGGCCTCGCCTGTGGCAAACAAACGGGCATAAAGTGGGCTGTCAAATACGCTTGCGGCCATGGTCAGGCTTTCTGTTCGGCGGGCATTTCGGCCCCTGTCTTGGTCCCCACTTCGGCCCCCATCTCTGCCCATGTGGCCTTGGCCAATTTAATCGCGTGGTTGGCGCGTGGCACGCCGCAATAGACCGCAACGTGCTGAAATGCCTCCATCACGTCCCGCTCTGACGCGCCGGTATTGGCGCAGGCGCGGATGTGCATGGGGATTTCCTCAAAGTTGCCCATCGCCGCCAGCAGCGCAAGCGTCAGCATCGACCGTTCGCGCAGGGCGATGCCGTCTGACGCCCAGACTGTTCCCCAGGCCCCTTCCGTGATCAGATCCTGAAACGGTTTGTCCTGCGGGGTCTTGGCGGCTTCGGCGCGGTCGACATGGGCGTCGCCCAAGACCTTGCGGCGCACCGCCATGCCTGCATCATAGCGTTCAGACATGGCCAATCTCCTTGAGGAAACCATTGATCGCCTCGGCAAATTCCTGCGGTTGTTCAACGCAGGGCAGGTGGCCTGCGCGGCGGATCAGTTTGAACTTTGATCCCGGTATCAGGTCGATCATCTCGCGCACCAGATCGGGCGGGGTTGATCCATCTTCGGACCCGGCAATGCCAAGTGCGGGCAGGCGCAGACCCGACGTGGGCGTCAGGAAATCACTGTGCGAAATCGCCGCTGAACAGCCAGCATAGCCCGCATCAGGCTGGCGCACCAACATGTTACGCCACAGCTCAAGTTCGGGGGTTTTGCGGAAATCGGCGGAAAACCAGCGCTCCATCACCGCGTCAGCCAGGCTTTCGATGCCGCCTTGTTCCACGGCAGCAATCCGGTCGGCCCACATGGCGCGGTTGCCGATCTTGGTGGCGGTGTTGGACAGGACCAGCGCACGGATCATATCCAGCCGCTTGACTGCCAATCCCTGCGCGATCATGCCGCCAATCGACAGACCGACAAAAACACAGTCACGCACATTCAGATGATCAAGCAGCCGTTCTGTATCGGTGATCAGCGACCCCATTGAATAGGGGGCGTCGGGGCAGGTCGATAGCCCGTGACCGCGTTTGTCAAATCGGATGACCCGCAGCCCCGGTACCAGCAGCGGCAGTATTGGATCCCAAAGCCGCATGTCGGTGCCCAGCGAATTGGCAAAGACAACAGGCGCCCCACCCGCCGGGCCGTCCACACGGTAGTGCAACCGCACCTCGCCCGTATCAAAAATCTGCATCAGCTTCCCTCCCTCAGGTCGATATGGGCCATGATCTGACCGCGATCCAACGCCAGCATGCGATCGGGCGCGTTTGGGCAGGCGCTCAAGCGTCCCCAGAGCCCCCGGTACACCTCATATCGCGCAACCCGTTGCGGGCAAAGAAATATTCGTCCGCTCCTCACGCGAGGGTATCCAGCGCGCGGGCAAAGATATCGGCGTCCACGTTCCCACCCGAGATGGTGACGATGACATCGTCGCCTTCGATCTGATCAGCGCGAAAGAGCGCCGCCGCCAGCGCCACAGCACCGCCCGGTTCGGCCACCAGCTTTAACCGGTTAAACGCCTGGCCCATGGCCCGCAGCGCCTCGTTCTCACTCACCACCAGGCCCGGGCCGCACAGGCGCTTGAGGATCGGAAAGGTGATTTCCCCCGGCTGCGGCGTGACGATCGCGTCACAGATAGACCCCGAATTGCGCAGGTTGCGTTCGATCTTGCCCGACTGCAACGACCGCGCCGCATCGTCGAATTCCTCTGGCTCGGCGGGGCGCACGCGCAGCCCCGGTGCATCGGCCTCCAGCGCCAGCGCGATGCCACTGGTCAGCCCGCCGCCTCCGCAGCAAACGATTACATCGGCCCGGTCGATCCCGGCCTCGGCCGCCTGCGCCGCGATCTCAAGCCCGGTCGTGCCCTGGCCCGCGATCACCTGTGGTTCATCGTAAGGTTTGATCAGCGTCAAACCGCGTTCGCGTGCCAGCCGCGCACCGATGGCGTCGCGGTCTTCGTTCGCGCGGTCATAAAGCACCACCTCGGCCCCGTAGGCGCGGGTGTTGGCGATCTTCAGGCGTGGGCTGTCCTCGGGCATGATGATGACCGAAGGCACGCCGTGCATCTTTGCCGCCAGTGCAACGCCCTGCGCATGGTTGCCACTGGAAAAGGCGATCACCCCCTTGGTGCGCACCGCAGGCTCTAGCGCCGACAGGGCCGACCAAGCGCCGCGAAACTTGAAGCTGCCGGTGTGTTGCAGGCACTCCGGCTTGACCCAGACCCGGCGGCCAGCGATCTCGTCCAGAAAGCTGGAATTCAGCAGCGGGGTGCGGCGCACATGGCCCTCGGCCCGCTGGGCCGCGGCGCGTATCATCTCAATATTCATTGCATTTTTCCTATCCACTGGTGCAGTGCTGCGACAGCCTCGGGTTCGTCCAGAAACGGGACATGGCCGCGCCCCGGCACCTCAGCCGTGATCATATCGGGGCGGCGGGCCTGCATCTTCGACACGGTCTGCGCGCTTAGCAGGTTGGAATTGGCACCGCGAATACAGGCCAGCGGCAACCCCTCCATCGCATCGAAATAGGGCCAAAGGTCGGGCGCAGGCTGTTCTGCGGCAGCGGCCACGGCATTCCGTAGATTTGGATCATAGGTTATGCACAATCCGTTGTCGCCCGCAGTATAGTGTTTCTGCGCCTCCTCCAGCCAGCGGCTGTCGGGCACATCGCGAAACTCGGGAAAGGCACGCTGCATCGACGCCGCTGCATCGGCGTGCGTCTTGGCCGACGGGTTGCGCCCCAGATAGCCCATGATGAAATCCAGTCCCTGCGCATCCAACTCCGGCCCGACATCGTTCAGCGCCACGCCCAGCAGATGCTGATGCGCGGCCATCGCCAGCCCCATGGCGTTCAAGCCGCCGCGCGAGGTGCCCAGAATGGCGACCTGCGCCAGACCCAGATGTTCCAGCAGTTCCAGAACATCGCGGCATTCCATAGGCAGTGTGTAATGCGTCCAGTCGGGATCGAACGCCGATTGCCCGCGCCCGCGATAATCCAGCTTGATCAGCCGATTGCCGACCAGATGTGGGGTGACATAATCAAAATCCGCGCCGGTGCGCGTCAGCCCGGACAGACACAGGATCGGCAGCCCCGCGCCCTCGTCGGTGTAATGCAGGCGCAGGCCGTCAGACGTGGTAAAATCGGCCATTACAGACCCGCCAGGCCTGGGATGCCGGTGAGGTCGCGCAGCACATGCGCCGGGCGCCACGGCAGCCGGTCCACCGGATCACCGCCCCGGTTCACCCAAGCGGTGCCAAAGCCATACCCGGTTGCCGCCGCCGCATCCCAGCCGTTGGAAGATACAAACAGAACCTCATCCTTGGCACAGCCAAAATGCGCGCCCACCAGATCATAGACCGACGCGTCTGGCTTAAAGACCCCAACCGATTCCACCGACAGTGACACGTCCAGCACATCGCCGATCCCCGCCGATGTGACGGCACCGGCCAACATATCGGGCGATCCATTCGACAGGATTGCGGTGTTCATGCCGCCGTCCTTAAGCGCGCGCAGCATTGCGGGCACTTCGGGGTAGGCCTGCAATTCCCAATACAGCGCCAGCAGGCGTTCGCGCAGCGCTGCATCGGCCGCCACACCCATCTTTTCCAACGCCCAGTCCAGCCCTTCCTGCGTCACTTGCCAGAAATCACAATGCGCCCCGGTCACCGCGCGCAGCCAGGAATATTGCAACTGTTTCAGCCGCCAATGATCGGCCAGTTGCGGCCAGGTCTCGGCTATGGCGGCAAAGGCAGGCTCGCCCGCGGCCTGCCGCGCGGCGGCGGCGACATCGAAAAGCGTGCCATAGGCGTCGAAAACACAGGTGGTTACAGGTTTCATGAAGTCGCTCCGGCTGGGGTGTCCGGGGCAGGATGTCACGCCCGGCCAGCGGCGAAAAGGGCTGAATTCCGCGAAATCAGGGGCGGGGGTTTACTCTGCCCGTCACTTTCGCCATGGTGCCGCCGAATTTGGAGCACCCGCGCAGATACGTGGCCTCCTCCCTTTCCCCGATACATTGGAGACGACTTATGACTGAGGTCAAATCAGGCGACACCGTACAGATTCACTACACAGGCACGCTGACAGACGGCACCACCTTCGACAGCTCGCAGGGCCGCGACCCGCTGGAATTCGTGGTCGGCTCCGGTCAGATCATCCCCGGCCTGGACGTGGCGCTGCCCGGCATGACCGAGGGCGACAAAAAAGTCGTGAAAATCCCCAGCGATCAGGCATATGGTCCGCTGAACCCCGAAATGCGCCAGTCGGTCCCGCGCGAAGGCATCCCCGCTGACATCCCGCTGGAGCTGGGCACGCAGTTGCAAATGCAGACCCCCGATGGCCAGGCCCTGCCGGTGACCGTGGTCGAGGTGGACGACGCCACCGTGACACTGGACGCAAATCATCCGCTGGCGGGCAAAGACCTGCAATTCGATATCGAACTGGTCAAAATCGCCTAAGGCAACCCCACGACGTTCAGTGGCGCAACCCATCAAGGCGTTGCGCCGCTGCCTCTGCCGATGCCTGCACATCAACGCCCCCGCTCATCAACGCCCCGCCCGCCGAGCTTTCGGGCCGGTTGATCTTGATCCGGCTGGTCGGCAGGCGTTTGTCGGGCGCACCGTCTGCCCCTTGCGCCTGAAACCCCACGTCGCCCTGCTGAACGGCAGGTTTGACCGCGTCCATCGCGGCCAGCATCAGCTGACGGGTAAGTCCCGGTTCTGACCGCAACGCGGCTGCGACGGTGACCATCAACACCAGCCCCATCACCCGCGCCCAGAAAAATGCCCGCCGCGCCCGGTCGCGGCGCGATTGCAGCACTTCATTGCGATATATCTCAGCAAATCCCATTGTCGCACCTTGCCCCGCAAAAGTGCCAAAATAACGGCAGGCACACGACATCACTGACCGCTTTTTCGGGTTATAAATACCCTCGGGGGGCGGTGCGGCACGCGCCGGGGGGCAGCGCCCCCACCTGCGCCCACGATTCCCCTCGCGCCGCCCTCACGGCCGCTTTATGCAGGGCGCATGGAAAATACCGACACATTTGAGATATTCCTCGTCTGCCCGCCGGGGCTAGAGGACATGTTGTTCGCCGAGGCGGTGGAAAAAGGTTTTGCCGACCCAGTGCAGCACCCCGGCGGCGTGACCGTGCAGGGCGGCTGGCCTGAGGTCTGGCGCGCCAATCTGGAATTGCGTGGGGCAGGGCGGGTGCTGGCGCGGATCGGTGGCTTCATGGCCTTTCATCTGGCGCAACTCGACAAGCGCTGCCGCAAGTTTCCCTTTGGCAACCTGCTGCGCACCGATGTTCCGGTCAAGGTCCAGGTGACGTGCAAAGCGTCGAAAATCTATCACGCCGGGGCTGCGACGCAACGTGTGGAAACGGCCTTGCGCGACACCCACGGCATCACCATCAGCCCCGAGGCTGAACTGGTGCTAAAGGTGCGGATCGACGACAACAATGTGCTGTTCAGCCTAGATACCTCGGGCGAGCCGCTGCACAAACGTGGCCACAAGGAAGCTGTCGGCAAAGCCCCAATGCGCGAGAACATGGCCGCGATGATGCTGCGCCAATGCGGCTACATTGTAGGTGAGCCTGTGGTCGATCCAATGTGCGGTTCCGGCACTTTCCTGATCGAAGCCGCCGAGATCGCTGCGGGCCTGAAACCGGGCCGTTCGCGCGACTTTGCGTTTCAACAGCTCGCCAATTTCGACGCGGATCAGTGGGAAGAGATGCGCAGCAATGGGTCGACGGCAACGCCCACTGCGCGTTTCTATGGCTCTGACCGCGACGCCGGCGCAATCCGCATGTCGCAGGCCAACGCTGTGCGGGCGGGGGTGGCGGACTACTGCCAGTTCACCTGCCACGGCGCGGGCGAGGTGGCCCCGCCCGACGGCCCTCCCGGACTGGTGATCGTCAACCCGCCCTATGGCGGGCGGATCGGCAACAAGAAACTGCTGTATCCGCTTTACGGGACCTTGGGCGAAACGCTCAAAACCCGCTTCAAGGGCTGGCGCATTGGCCTGATCACGTCAGAGCCGCCGCTGGCCCGCGCCACCGGGCTGCCGTGGAAGCCGCTTGGCCCTGCGATTGCGCATGGCGGGATGAAAATCTGGCTGTGGCAAACCCCGCCGCTGCGCTGAGATAGCCCACGGCGCGGAATCAAGCGCATAGCGCGCCGGCAGGCGACGGCCCTCGGATTATTCTACAAATGCTCCGCCTGTGGCATCCCCAGCACGTGAAATCCGCCATCGACGCGAATGATCTCGCCCGTTGTGCAGGCCCCGGCATCGGACGCCAGATACACCGCTGTACCGCCCACCGCCTCTAGCGTGGCATTGGCCCGCAGTGGCGCATTCTGGTCGGTGTGCTTGTATGTCTTGCGCGCCCCGCCGATGGCCGCCCCTGCCAGCGTTTTCATCGGCCCCGGTGAAATCGCGTTCACGCGAATACCCTCCGGCCCCAGATCATTTGCCAGATAGCGCGTAGCACTTTCCAACGCGGCCTTGGCCACGCCCATGACGTTATAGTTCGGCACCACGCGGTTGCTGCCCTGATAGGTCAGCGTCAACAACGTGCCGCCATTCTCGACCATCAAAGGGTGCGCCCGGCGGGCGACCTCGATGAAACTATATGCGCTGATGTCCATCGAGTTCTTAAAGTTCGCGCGGCTGGTGTTCAGAAAACGCCCCGTCAGCTCGGATTTGTCGGAAAACGCAATCGCATGGACCACGAAATCAATCGTGGGCCAGCGTGCGCCCAGTTCCTCAAACGCCCGGTCCAGCGAGGCATCGTCGGTCACGTCGACGTCCACCATGAAATCGGAACCCACACTCTCGGCCAGCGGTTTCAGACGGCTGCCAAAGGCCTCGCCCTGATAGGTAAAGGCCAGTTCGGCCCCGGCCTCGGCCATCGCCTTGGCAATGCCCCATGCGATGGAGCGTTCATTGGCGACGCCCATGATCAGGCCCCGCTTTCCCTTGAGCATGTCCGACATCACGTTTCCTTATCCCTGATACTTTGACAGGATCATCGACCCATTGGTGCCGCCAAACCCAAACGAATTGGTCATAACGGAATCAAGCCCGGCATTGTCCACCCGCGTGGTCGCGATCTCTGACGCATCCAGGGCAGGGTCAAGCTCTTTGACGTTGATCGAGGGCGTGATGAAATCATCTTTGAGCATCAGCAGACAGAAAATCGCCTCCATCGCGCCGGCCGCGCCCTGACCGTGACCGGTCATGGATTTGGTCGAACTGACGGGCGGCGTGCTGCCCTTGCCGAACACCCGGCGCACCGCGTCAATCTCGCCGACGTCGCCGACGGGCGTCGATGTGCCATGCGCGTTGATATAGCTGACCTTGCGGCCTTCGGGCAGGGTTTGTAGCGCCAGACGCATGGCGCGTTCGCCACCTTCGCCGCTGGGCGCAACCATGTCGTGCCCGTCCGATGTGGCGGCATAGCCGGTCACTTCGGCATAGATATGCGCCCCGCGCGCCAGCGCGTGCTCCAGATCTTCCAGCACGACGATCCCGCCGCCGCCGGTGATGACAAAACCATCGCGGTTGGCGTCAAAGGCGCGGCTGGCCTCGGTTGGGGTGTCGTTATACTTGCTGCTCATCGCGCCCATGGCGTCAAACAGGCAGGACAATGTCCAATCCAATTCCTCGCCACCGCCGGCAAACATCACATCCTGTTTGCCCATCATGATCTGCTCTGCCGCATTGCCGATGCAGTGCAGCGAGGTCGAACAGGCGCTGGTGATGGAATAGTTGATGCCCTTGATCTTATAGGCCGTGCTGAGGTTCGCGCTTACGGTCGAAGACATGCACTTGGGCACTGCAAAGGGGCCGATACGTTTGGTCGCGCCGGTATCCTTGACCACATTATGCGCGGCAAACATCGCGCTGGTCGATGGCCCGCCCGAGCCCGCCACCAAACCGGTGCGCGGGTTCGACACGACATCGTCACCCAGACCCGCATCGGCAATCGCCTGACCCATCGCCAGATAGGCATAGCCCGCCCCCGGCCCCATGAACCGCAGCGTCCGCTTGTCGATGTGATCAGCCAGATCAATCTTCAACGTCCCTGCCACCCGACTGCGAAAGCCATGTTCCGCCATTTCCGGGCTGGCCACGATGCCGGATGTCCCGGCCTTTAACGAGGCCATGACTTCTTCAGCGTTGTTTCCGATGGATGAGACAATTCCCAACCCTGTGACGACGACGCGGCGCATGGGCAGCACTCCTTATAATATTCCGCTCAAGGTGTAAGACAGCAGGGGGGGATGGCGCAACCGGATATGGTGTCCGGCAGGCCGGGCGGGATCACGAAAATGCGCGAAAGGCGGCGCGCTATAACGTCCCCACCCGGTTTGGTTTGTAAAACAGGACACGGTAATGCAGCCGCTGCATCTGTACGGTAACCGGCCGTGCGACGCCGCGCGCTGACATCAGGCCGATCTGCCATTCATAACGCTCGGGCTTGGGCACGGCACGGTTACAGCCCGCGGTGATCCGGCATTCGGGCGCAAAGGTGGTGCGCATGTTAACGCGCGCCCAGATCGGCTTGCGGTCACAAAATACCTCCAGATACCCGGTGTCATTGTCGGCCAGTCTGATCCGCATCTCAACCCGGTGCCACGTGGCCAAGTGGGCGGGCGCAATACAGGTGCGCCCCAACACCGTCACGCCGCGCCGTGCATCCAGCTGCACCGAGATCAGTTCGGTCGCAGGCGCGCCCTTGCGGTAAAGGCGCGACAGATCCAGCCGTTCACCACCCAGCGTGCGCGGGTCGAGCCGCACGTCAAAGCCAAAGAGATAGGTCTGCGTCGTGCGCCAGCTTTCGCCGGTTTGCAGGGTCGATCTGCGGTCGCCGCGATCCAGCCGGAAGGTCACCACAGGATCAGCGATGACAGGGGCCTGATCAGAGCCGGGGGTCACAGCACCCGGCGCCTTGACCCAATCATATAGCGCATCACTCACGTTGAAAATCGGTCCGGTGCTGCCACAGGCCGCCAGAAACACGGCCATGACCAGCCCAAGGCGTTGCGCACTCATTCTGCTGGCAGAGACGTCCGCCCGCGTGGCCCGGTCCGCAACGCCATCGGAAACGGCACCATGCGCCCCTTTTCCTCGTCATAGAGTTTCCAGCGCAGGCAGCGCAGGCCTGCGACAAATCCAATCTTTTCGGACCGCAGCAGCCCTTCGGCCTCCAGCGTGGCATGGGCCAGGCGCAACTTGTAGCCGGGGATCTTGGCGTTGAGATGGTGCAGGTCGTGGTAGCCGATGTTCATCGTGATCAGATCAAACAGCCGCCCCCAATCGAGCACGGCACTGCCCTCAAGTGCTGCCGTCTGAAATGTCAGATCAGGGCGTGTGCCCCAGTGCATGTCTTCGAAATTATGCACGATATAGGGGATCAGCCCGCCAAAGGCGCAAGCGAAATAGACCGACACCGCCCAGAACCCGATCCCGCCCCAACCCGCCACCGTCCAGACCGTCCAAAGGATAGCGGCCAGCAGCAGGTTATGCACGATCAGATCACCGATGCCGGTCTTGAACCCATAAAGCGGCATCCGCCGCAGGATGGCGAACAACACAAACGGGCCAATCAGGATCAGCACGACAGGGCTTCGGTAATAGCGATATTTCAGGCGTTTCCACCACGGTGCCGCCTGCCATTCCCTCAGGGTCATGGTATAGATTTCAAAGGTATCGCGGCGGTTCAGATCGCTGACATAGGTATGGTGCAGCCCGTGAATATAGCGCGTTGCCTTGTAGGGGGTCATCGCGATGGGCGACAACAGCGCGCCTGTGCCATCGTTCAGCCGACGCGATGAAAAGAACGACCGGTGCAGGCAATCATGCTGGATCATATAGACCCGCAACCCCATCGCCGCCGCCAGCAACACCGCAGGCGCGGTCAGCCACCACGTGCCCAGCGTAGACAAACCCACCACCATCGCAGCTAGATACGCAGCAAGGGTGATGCCAAGTTCTGCCCAAGCGCGTTTGTCACTCGATCGTGCAAACTGGCGTGAGGCGGCATAGATTTCGCGGCTTTTGGTCAAAGGAAATTTCCCCGCGCGTGATTTAATAACATAAAACCTAAGCGTGGGGTTGACGTAGCGTCAAGAAATATCGCGATGCGGGTAATTGGCTGGCGCGTGCAATCTATGCGGCTGTCAGGCCATAACCTGATGGGGGCAACCAGCGCTGCACGCAGCGTTGGTAGCCCCTGGATGTTTGTCTTTTGGTGTCGGTGTCAGTGCCCTCAGCTTTCGCTCAGCGCCACTTTCATGTCCTTGACCTGATAGATCACTTCGCCGTCAGCTTCGACGATGCCATCCGCCACGCCCATGGTCAGGCGGCGGGTCTGGATCGCTTTTGTGAAATCAATCTTGTAGGTCAGCATCTTGCGGTCCGGGCGTACCATGCCGGTCAGTTTGACCTCGCCCACACCCAGCGCGTAACCACGCCCCTGCCAGCCGCGCCAGCCCAGATTAAAGCCGGTCAATTGCCACAGACCATCAAGGCCCAGACAGCCGGGCATGATCGGGTTGCCAGGGAAGTGGCAGTCGAAAAACCACAGGTCCGGTGTGATGTCGAATTCCGCAACGATATGACCTTTGCCATGCGCGCCGCCGTCAC
Organism: Sulfitobacter sp. KMM 9851; assembly: GCF_057178245.1. NCBI lineage: Bacteria > Pseudomonadati > Pseudomonadota > Alphaproteobacteria > Rhodobacterales > Roseobacteraceae > Sulfitobacter > Sulfitobacter sp. KMM 9851. The sequence continues at coordinate 2,822,197 of NZ_CM169991.1, read as the reverse complement.
CCGAAACCTCTGTGATCCGGTCCATCATCAGCATCGGCGGGGCAGGCAATTGCGCGTTGCCGGGGCCAAACAGCTCCCCCCGCGCGCATTTCAGCAGACCTTCTTTGTCAAAACTCGTGGGGTAATCGGCCATGTTTGCGGCTCTCCTGCTCGTGTATTTCGCGTTATCCCCGGTCTAACACCGGGCTTGCCCCTGCCGCAAGACCTGCGCGACAACCGGGGCAGGGGGGCGGAACCACGGTTTTCAATTGAAAACCGACCTGTGCATCCTCTATATAAGCACAGAAGGCAGGGATGCAGATGACCGAACAGGAACAACTCAACGCAACGTGCTGGCTGGCAAAGGCGGGCCTGCGGCCCACGCGCCAGCGGGTTACGCTGGCTGGTTTGCTGGTGGGCGATGGCCAGGACCGCCACGTCACCGCCGAAAGCCTGTTTGACGCGGCCAAGGGGCAGGGCGATGCCGTGTCGCTGGCCACCGTGTACAACACCCTGCGCGCTTTTTGCGATGCGGGACTGTTGCAAGAGGTCACGGTCGACGGCTCCAAAAGCTATTTCGACACCAACACCCACGACCACCCGCATTTCTATTGGGAAGACGATGGTAAACTGACCGACGCGCCCTCTGACCAACTGGTGATCGCACAGGTGCCCGACGCCCCCGACGGGGCCGAGATTGCGTCGGTAGATGTGGTGATCCGCCTGCGCCGCAAACGCTAGGCGCGACCCAGAAGCCCGGCGGCAAGCACCGCATCACGAACCATCGTCAGTTGATCACCCTCCTGCCACCGGCCAAGCTGCGCCACGATCACACGCTCTGACGCGTCGGCGTCGCGCAGGGGCAGGGTGACCAAGGGTTTGCCGTCATAACTGCGATCCCCCGGCGGCACAGAATAGCTTAGGCCCACCCCTTCGCCATGCGCCGCCAAGGCGCGCATCACCTCGACCGTGCCGGCACGGTGCACCACACTGGGGCGCAGGCCGTGGCGCTGAAACAGCCCCATCATATGACGGACCGACAGCCCGTCGTCCGACAGGATCAAGGCCCGGTCGGCCAGATCTGAAAGACTGACATCCACCGCTTTGGCGAGCGGATCATCCGCCGCGACAAACACATGCGGCTGCACGCGGCCCATGTCGGCGCGTTTGAAACGCGCATCCAGCCCGATGTCCCATGTGATCGCCAGATCCACCGCCCCAGCCAGCATCGCCTCTTGCAGATCGTCAAAGCGGCCAATGCGTGGCTGCACCGTGATTTGCGTAAACCGCGCCCGGATCAGCGCCAGCGCCGGGGCCAGCACAAAAGGCGCGAGATCGTCAAAACAACCAAGCGTGACGTGACGCTGGGGCAGGGGATGACGCCCTGCCGCCTCGATCCTTGCCGCCTGCGCCACCAGCGCACGGGCCTCGGCAACGACGCGCTGCCCCTGCGGCGTGATGGCAAATCCCTGACCACGCCCGCGCAGAAACAGCGCATGCCCCAGCCGCGCTTCGATCCGGATCAACGCCGTGCTGAGCGAGGGCTGCGAGACATTCAGCACCGCCGCCGCCGCCGACAGGCTGCCCGCCGCGGCAATGGCGATGATGTATTCGTAGTGGCGCAGGGTGAGATATAGCATCAGACTATTTCACTGTTATTCAGATATTATTTGAAACTACGATGCGGTCCGGCAACTGTCACCCCATAGTGCCACAAAAGGACAGTGCCATGCCCCACCCGCTGATCACCCAAGACCATATCGACAGCTACCAGCGCGATGGCGTTGTTCTGATCAAGGGTCTGTTTGCCGACCACGTCGAAACCCTGCGCGAGGGAGTTGCGCGCAACATGGAAGCCCCTGGCCCCTATGCCTCGAACAATGCCAAGGCGGGAGAGGTGGGGCGGTTTTTTGACGACTACTGCAACTGGCAGCGCGTCGAGGAATTCGAGACAGTGATCCGCCACAGCCCCGCCGCCGAGGTCGCCGCCGATCTGATGCAAAGCGACAGCACCCAGATGTTCCACGATCACGTGCTGGTCAAAGAACCGGGCACCTCGATGGCGACACCCTGGCATCAGGATGGGCCGTATTATTTTGTCGAGGGCCGACAAACCGTCAGCTTCTGGTCACCGCTCGACCCCGTTACAGATGCCGCACTGCGCTGTGTTGCCGGATCGCACCGCTGGGAAAAACCGGTGCTGCCAACACGCTGGGCCAAGGGGGATGCATTTTTCGATCCTGCCCCCTACATGCCCGTGCCGGACCCAGAGGCCGAAGGCATGGACATCCGCGAATGGCAGATGGAACCCGGCGATGCGGTGGCGTTCAACTATGGCACGCTGCACGGTGCGCGCGGCAATACCTCGACCCAGCGCCGCAGGGCCTTTTCACTGCGGCTGTTGGGGGATGATGCGCGTTACACCCAGCGGCCCGGCCCGACATCTCCGCCCTTTCCGGGGCATGACATGCAGCAGGGCCAGCGCCTGCGCGAGGATTGGTTTCCGATGCTTTGGCAACGTCCTGACGCGGCGTGAGTTGCGCCCCCGGGGGCGCTGCCCCCGGACCCCCGAGGGTATTTGAAACCCAGAAAAGCCTGACGGGTTTAGCTGGCGTGTTTGCGCAACACCAAGAATGTCATCATGCCAAGAGGGGGCAGGGCGCGGTGGTCTTCGATTTCAAGGCCGTCTTCTTGCAGGACGGTCTCCATCTGGAAATCCGAATGCCAGCCGAGCGTGTTGGCAAAGGGGGCCGAGACCCGTTCGACAAAGGCCAGCACGCCGGTGGTGCGCACAAAGTGGTTGGTGATCACGACCTGACCGCCGGGTTTCAACACGCGGGCAATCTCACCCATCACTTTTTCCGGCTCTGGCACCACTGACAGCACATGCATCGCCGTCACCGTGTCGAAACTGGCATCGGGGAAATCCAACGCGCGGGCGTCCATCTGGCGCAGTTCGGCGACATAGGTCAGCCGCTCGCGCGCCACGCGGTTGCGGGCCTTTTTCAGCATGTCCTCGCTGAAATCAATGCCTGTGACCTGGAGGTGCGGCGCGTAGTGGGACAGCGACAGCCCGGTGCCGACGCCGACCTCAAGGACCGATCCTTTGCCGCGGTTGATATGGGCCACGGCACGTCGCCGCCCCACGCTGGTCAACGCACCGAAGGTCTTGTCATAGATCGGCGCCCAGCGTGCGTAGGAGGTTTGAACCGCTTTGATATCCATTGTTAGTCCTCTTGGGTTTCGACGGGTTTGGCGCGCCGCGTCAGGCCCCAAAGCACCATCGTTATATAGGCAACGCATAATACCACTAACGTGGTCCAGGCGTAGGTCAGCAGAGCCGCGCCGAACACGGCGACACCGACCAGCAGATATTTGACATGGGCACGTGACACTTTTGTGGTCTTGAACGACCAGGTGGGGATGCGGCTGATCATCAGGAACCCGATCAGGACCATATGCAGGCAGATCACCACATCCGGCACCAGTGCGCGGTTATGGAACGCAAAGGAAATTGTCATCGGCAGCAGCACCAGCAGCGCGCCCGCCGGCGAGGGAACGCCGGTGAAATAGGGCGCAGATTTGCCGTTCTCTTCGCTTTTGTCGATCTTGTCGCTGACATTGAACCGCGCCAGCCGCACCACGCAACAGACCGCGTAGACCAGCACCGAAATCCAAGCAGCGCTGCGCATATCTTGCAGCGCCCAGAAGTACAGGATCAGCGGTGGCGCCACGCCAAAGTTCAGGAAATCGGCCAGAGAATCCAGTTCCGCCCCCATTTTGCTGTCGGAATTCAGCAGCCGGGCCAGCCGCCCGTCGAGACCGTCAAGAACGCAGGCGGCAAGGATCAGCTGCACCGCCAGCACATAATTGCCCTGCACCCCGAAACGGATTGCCGACAGACCGGCACAGATCGCCGTCACGGTCAGCACATTGGGCAAAAGCTGGATCAGCGCGTAATCCGCGCCGGGTTTGTCAGAGGGCGCGCGCATGGTCTGTCCTTAGTTTGTGGCCTGGGCAACTGGGGGTTTCAGGTCGGCCAGTACGGTTTCGCCTGCAACCATAGTCTGTCCGATCGAGACCATCGGATGCACGCCTTCGGGCAAATAGACATCGAGCCGCGAGCCAAAGCGGATGAGGCCAAAGCGTTCACCGGCATTCAGCGCGGCACCCGGTTTCACGAAACACACGATGCGCCGCGCGACCAGACCGGCGATCTGAACCACCGCCAGATCGCGGCCATCATCCATGCGGATGCACAGGCTGTTGCGCTCGTTGTCGGCGCTGGCCTTGTCGAGCGAGGCGTTGAAGAATTTACCGGGGCGGTAGGCCACTGCGTGCACCTTGCCGGCCACCGGTGCGCGGTTGATGTGGCAGTTGAACACGCTCATGAATACGCTGACACGGGTCAGAGGCACGTCCGCCATGCCCAGCTCGGCAGGGGGCACCGCCGGTTCGATCAGCGACACGATACCGTCCGCCGGGCTGATCACCAGGCCGGGCCGCGTGGGCGTGACGCGCTCGGGATCGCGGAAAAAATAATAGCACCAGACCGTCAGTCCGACGCCGATCCAGCCCAGGATGTCCGAAATCAGAAACAGCACCACGGTGATTGCAGCAAAGATCGCAACAAACTTGATGCCTTCCTTGTGCATCGGTTTGATGAATGTGTTCATCATGCTGACAGACATACCGCACTCCCCTGTTTGGCTGTCCCCGTCATAGGTTGATGTCGCTTAAACGCAAGTGGCATTTCTGCGCGCAGCCGCCGCAGTGGCAGAATGGCGCGTGGTGGTCAGTCGCCTATGGTCGCGATCAGAACCACTGTCCCGGTTCCATCAACCCCAGGTCAAGCAACTGGCGCGAATGCCACTCAAAGGGGGCAGAGTTGTGCCATTTGAACGTGTCGATATCAAAGCGGCTGCCGGGGTTGCTCTTGAGCGCCTTGGCGGTGCGGAAAGAACAGATCGCGGCGGTAATGTTGTGGTGCCAGGGGCAGGCGTAGGTGTTGTATTCTTCGTCATTGAACGTGTGATCCTCGCGCAGCTTTAGCCCCGGTTTGGCGCGAAACAATGGAATGCGGTCAATTTTGCGCCGCGCGGGCGGCACGTGTTCTTCATAGCGCCAGCGCAGCCCGCCGTAGAAATCCAACTGCCGTTCCTTGGGATGCCCATGGTTGGCGGCATCCGCCCGGGCCAGCGCATAATAGCCAGACCTGTCCAGATGCGCTTGATCCAGCGACACCGCATTTGGATGGCTCTCCAGATCTTCGGCGTAAAGGTCGATCACATAAGCCAGCAGGGCATGGCGGCGCTCTTCGGTATGGAAGTCCAGCAATTCAACGATGCTGCGGGTCTCGCAGAAGGGGTGGAACAGGTATTCCGCATTATAACAGTAATACAGCCATTGGCCCGGTGCGGCGGCAATGATCCGGTTGATGCCCCGCTCCAACGCGCCCTCAAGCGACATGTTGTAATCCACCCGGTGCACGGTTTCCTGTAGATCACGCGGCAGATCAAAGTCGGGCGGCATCAGGGCCAGCACGGTCTTGAACCCTGCCTGCTGATGATGGCGCAGCGTCGTGGCGATTTCGACCTCGTCCTCGATCAGCACGATGGCGACCGGCCCGGTGGCCAGCGCTGTGCCGCTGTTTTTGACTAGGTCATCCAGATCGCGATACCGCATATGCCCCCGCTTGGCAGTGATAGGACGCAGAATCGGCTAATTCCGGGTGCATTGCAAGCCGTGCCTGCCACTGTTAGACGACGCTATCTGCCAAAACCTGTTGGAACACCGCCATGACGCCCCCAAAAAAGCTGTTTATCAAGACCTACGGCTGCCAGATGAATGTCTATGACAGCGAACGCATGGCAGAAAGTCTGGGCGCGCAGGGCTATGTCACCACCGACAGGGCCGATGACGCGGATATGATCCTGCTGAACACCTGCCACATCCGTGAAAAGGCGGCGGAAAAGGTCTATTCGGAACTGGGCCGCATGAAGCCGTTGAAAGAGGCGAACCCGAACCTCAAGATCGGCGTTGCGGGCTGTGTTGCACAGGCCGAAGGGGCCGAGATCATGCGCCGCCAGCCAGCGGTTGATCTGGTGGTCGGTCCGCAGTCTTACCACCGTCTGCCACAGATGGAGGCGCGCGTGCGCAGCGGGCAAAGCGCGCTCGACACCGATTTCCCCGAAGAAGATAAATTCGACCACTTGCAGTCGCGCCCCAAGGCCAAACGCGCCCCGGCGGCGTTTTTGACGGTGCAAGAAGGCTGCGACAAGTTCTGCGCCTTCTGTGTGGTGCCCTATACGCGCGGCGCCGAAGTGTCGCGCCCCGCCGCCAAGGTACTGGATGAGGCCCGTGATCTGATTGACCGGGGGGTGCGCGAAATCACCCTGCTGGGTCAGAACGTCAACGCCTATCACGGCGGGATGACATTGGCCGGGCTGATCCGCGCCTTGGCAAAACTCGATGGATTGGAACGTATCCGCTATACGACCAGCCACCCCAACGACATGGATGACGATCTGATCGCGGCGCATGGTGACGTCGAAAAGCTGATGCCTTACCTGCATCTGCCGGTACAATCAGGGTCGGACCACATCCTCAAACGAATGAACCGCAGCCACACCGCCGAAAGCTATCTCAAACTGATCGACCGCATCCGGGCCGTGCGCCCTGACATCGTGATGTCCGGCGATTTTATCGTCGGGTTTCCCGAAGAAAGCGACGCCGATTTTGAGGCCACGATGGAGTTGGTCCGGCAGGTCCGGTACGGCTATGCCTATTCGTTCAAATATTCCTCGCGCCCCGGCACCCCCGCGGCTGAACGCACGCTGGTCGACCCGGCCGTGGCCGACGACCGCCTGCAACGCCTGCAAGCGCTGATCACCGGACACCAGCGCGAAATCCAGCAAAGCATGGTGGGGCGCGAGCTGAGTGTGTTGGTGGAAAAAACCGGTCGCATGGCCGGACAGATGGTCGGTAAATCGGAATATCTTCACGCGGTGCATATCGAAAACGCCACCGCCGGTATCGGTGACATCCAGCGCGTGCGCATCACCGAGGCCAAGACAAATTCGCTGGCGGGCGTCCTGATCTGAACGCCCGCGCGTGGTTGTCGCGTCCCAGACGCGCGTGGTTGTCGCGTTTAGTTGTTGTGGCGGCGGTGCGATGAAGGATCGCGCCAGATGCGCTCCATATTCGCCTTAAGCCCGGCCTCATCCCCCACCAGCGCCTGATCCTTGCAGACCCGTTCTGCAATCGCCGACGCCGTCGAGAAGTCATAGCCCACGGCCACCAAACTATCGACAAACACCGGATTCGGTCGATCCCAGATCACCTCGTTCCAGGGACCGCGATAGCAGCTCACAACGATGACATTCCCGGTTGGGCCATAGGAGCCATAGTTGTGATAGTGATGCTTTGTCCCGCCCGCCACGGCAGGCAGCGCCATGGCCCCGACAACGGCGGCCAGTATTAATTTCCTGATCATTTCAATTAATCCCAAGTGTGATGGCCGAAACCCTCGGCCCGGCATTCCCCCACAGGCGCTGCACAGATTTAATCGGCAGTGATGACAGCCCCCACGACTGAATGATCTAAGGGATAGAGGGGCCAAAATGCTTTTCAAGCATCTGGTGCGGCAATTGTCCTTATCTCAGCATCAATATTGAATATTACCCTGCAATTGTTTCCAGATTTGGAAACAATATACCCCTCCAGGCGAAATGATCCGCTGAAATAGCCGCTATTGTTTGCACCATGAGCCCCGCTTCCTGCCCATGTCGGCCTGTACGTCAGCGCGCCCAAGAATCGTCAGCCGTTTCGGCAATCGCTGCCTGTGACGCTCATCTGAATTGCGCTTGGTCGCCAATCCCCTGCCATTGATTTGCCACAAATCAGCCACAATCAGGCTATTTCATTGTTAGTGCAGCGGAATTAGACACAAAATGTTGATAAGACCGCTTCACAGCAGCGCAAAATTTACCTAACCTGTTTTTATATTGCGGGGTTGTGCCGATCTGCTTGGCGCCTCCCATCCGTGGGGATCAGAATAAGGACGAAAGCTGTGGGGAACATTATTTCCAATGCGGTACGTGCGGCAGCCAGCCTGGCGCTGGTGGCGGCAATGGCACTGCAAGGCGCACCTGCCGATGCGCAAACAAAATCACAACAGGGCCGTGACAAAGGCGTCTACATCCCGACCATCTGGGTCGATCCCGATGGCTGTGAACACTGGGTGATGGATGACGGTGCCGAAGGGTTCATGACTCCGAACGTGTCGCGTCAGGGCATTCCGGTCTGCCGCCGGGGCAATGTCTGCGGTGTGATGGAAACCGATCAGTTCTTTGCAACCGACAAATACAATATCTCGCGTCAGGGGCAGGCCCGTCTGGCTGACTTCTTCCGCACCACCGGCGCCGTGTCCTATATCATCACCGGGCACACCGACAGCCGCGCGTCGGACGAATACAACATGCGCCTGTCCTACAACCGCGCCAACGCCGTGGCCCGTGTCGCCAACAACGCTGGCGCCAAGATTTCGGACGTGCGTGGCTATGGCGAACGCGTACCAGCGGCGCCAAACAATTCCGCTGCGAACATGGCCAAAAACCGCCGTGTCGAAATTATCTGCATTCGTTGAGGGGACAGAAAAGTGATTAAGACAAAAATTCTCATGGTCACCGCCTGTGCCGTCGGCCTGACGGCCTGTGCCGACTATGAAGCAGGGCTGGGGCGTGGTTATCCGTCTGACAAGACCTACGACCGCGGCTTCGACAAAAAGCACCTCAGCCAGCTTCAGGCCGGGATCTGGGTCGATCCACACGGCTGTGACCACTGGATCATCGACGACGGCGTTGAGGGCTATCTCTCGGCACGGCTCGACAAATACGGCAAGCCGGTTTGCTCGGGCGTGGCGGCCCCCACGCACACGGTTGGCGACTTCAAGGGCGGGTCCACCGTCCCGGACCCGAACTGATCTTGGCGCATCATGCCTGCACATTCGGGCCGGAGCGCGTTGCGCTCCGGCCCTTTTTGTTGGCGCGGGATGGTAATCCGCGTCAGCCTGCCTATCTGAAGTTGACCCTGCACATAAAGGAAACGCGCATTGTCCCCAAGTGATCTGACAACCCAGGAAAAGGCGGCTGAACGGGTCCTCGACTTTCCCGACAACCGCTTGTTGATTGACCTCTGTGGCGCCTATGACGCGCATCTGACCACCATCGAAAAGGCGCTCGAGGTGCAGATTATCCGCCGTGGCAACCATCTTCAGATACTGGGCGAGGAACCGGCAATTGATCAGGCAACAAACCTGCTGAACACGCTTTATGCCCGCCTCGAAGGGGGGCGTTCGGTTGAACCGGGCGACATCGACGGCATGATGCGCATGGGCAATTCCGGCGCCGGTACCGGCGTGCGCGATGGCGACCAGTTGGAAATGCCGATCGCGGGCGGCATCGAAATCCAGACCCGCAAGAAACGCGTGGAGCCCCGCACCGAAGCACAAAAAGCCTATGTGCAATCGCTGTTCGACAATGAAATGGCCTTTGGTATTGGTCCGGCAGGCACCGGCAAGACCTACCTCGCCGTCGCCGTGGGCGTGTCGATGTTCATCGGCGGCCACGTTGACCGCATCATCCTGTCGCGCCCCGCTGTCGAGGCGGGCGAGAAATTAGGCTATCTGCCCGGCGACATGAAGGACAAGGTCGATCCCTACATGCAGCCGCTCTACGACGCGCTGAACGACTTTCTGCCAGGTAAACAACTTGCTAAACTGCTCGAGGAAAAACGTATCGAAATCGCGCCACTCGCCTTTATGCGCGGGCGCACGCTTTCCAATGCCTTTGTGGTGCTGGACGAGGCCCAAAACGCCACGTCGATGCAGATGAAGATGTTTCTCACCCGGCTCGGCAAGGGGTCGCGCATGGTGATCACCGGCGACCGCACTCAGATCGACTTGCCGCGCGGCACCCAGTCGGGGCTTGCCGATGCTGAACGGCTGTTAAAGACGATCCCCAGCATCAGCTTCAATTACTTCACCTCCAAGGACGTGGTGCGCCACCCGCTTGTCGCGGCCATCATCGAAGCATATGAGGCAGATTCCGGTGCTGCCTGACGTCTTCCTTCGTGGCTTCGCTTTGCCAGGGCAACCTTCGGGGGTGTGGGGGCTGGTCCCCGCGCAGACCTGATGCAAGAGTTTGATATCGTTATAGAAGACCCACGCTGGCAACAGATCGGCCTTGAGGCGCTGGCGCAGGACGCGGCGCAGGCCACCCTGCGCCACCTCGGGCTTGACCCTGATCAGGCCGAGGCGACGCTGCTGGCCTGCGACGACAGCCGGATTGCCACGCTCAACGCCGATTTCCGCGGCAAAGCGACCCCGACAAATGTGCTGAGTTGGCCCGCCGAAGAACGCGGCGCGGCCGATCCCGGCGATGATCCGCTGCCTGTGGTGCCGGGCATTGACGGCATGCTTGAACTGGGCGACATCGCGCTGGCCTATGACACCTGCGCAGCCGAGGCGCAGGCGGCGGATCGACCAATAACAGCGCATGTGACACATCTGATTGTTCACGGGCTGTTACATTTGCTGGGCTATGATCACGAACGTGACCCGGACGCCACGCTGATGGAACGGATCGAAGTCGAAATACTTGGCAAAATGGGTCATGATGACCCATATAGTGATAGCGGGCCCCTCGGGCCGATTTAAAACAGACAGGACCCAATGGGCGATACAGACGGATCATCTGACGCGGCGCAGGGCGCGCTGACAGATGAAGATTTAGGCCAACTCGACGAAGGCGCGTCGCGCACGGGTGGTTTTTTCTCACGGGTGATCGAGGCGCTTAGCCCCTCGGACACCGACGATGCCACCCCACTGCCGACATCCAGCGCCGATCGGCCTGGTACGCACGGCATGATCAATCTGCGCCGCATGCGGGTTGACGATGTGGCCATCCCAAAGGCGGATATCACCGCCGTTCCGGTCAGCATTTCGCTGGACGAACTTGTGCAGGTATTCAAGGACAGCGGCATGACCCGCCTGCCGGTCTATGACGGCACGCTTGATACGCCCGTTGGCATGGCCCACCTCAAGGATCTGGCGCTGAACCACGGCTTCAACGGCAAGACCACCAACTTTGATCTGCGCGCCATGCTGCGCCCGCTGGTTTTTGTGCCGCCGTCGATGACAATCGGTGTGCTGCTGACCAAGATGCAGGCCGAACGGCGCCACATGGCGCTGGTGATCGACGAATACGGCGGCGTTGACGGGCTTGTGACCATCGAAGACCTGATCGAACAGGTCATTGGCGAAATCGAAGACGAACATGACGTCGACGAAGGCAAATACTGGACCGTGGAAAAACCCGGCACCTATCTGGCCCTCGCCAAGACCCCGCTAGAGGATTTCGAGGCCGAGATCGGTCATTCCCTCACCGACCACGACACCGTGGACGAAGAGGAAATCGACACCCTTGGTGGCCTCGTCTTTATGCTGTCGGGCCGCGTGCCCGCGCGCGGCGAAGTGGTGCTGCACCCCGATGGCCCGGAATTTGAGGTCATTGACGCCGATCCGCGCCGGATCAAGCGGCTGCGCGTGCGCACCCATGGGGCTGGCGGATGATCAAAGACCTGTCGGCGCGGGGTCGGTCCTTGCGGGCTCCGTTCGTGCTGGCGGTTCTGGCCGGTGGCATCGCAGGTCTGGGGCAGGCCCCCTATGATCTGCCTCTCGTTCTGTTTGCCGCGCTGGTTGCTGCCTTTTGGCTGTTCGCGCGCCACGGGACATCCACCTGGCACGCAGCGGTTCTCGGCTGGGGCCTAGGTCTTGGCTATTTCATGCACACGCTGCACTGGATCGTCTCGCCTTTCATGGTCGACGTGGCGCGCCATGGCTGGATGGCGCCCTTTGCGCTGGTGCTGTTGGCGGCTGGCATGGCGCTGTTTTGGGGGCTGGCCTTTGGCCTCGGTCGGTGGATGTCGCCCCGGCGCATCTGGGCGCTGATCCCCGCCTGGGCCGCGGTGGAATTGCTGCGCGCCTATATCTTTACCGGGTTTCCCTGGGGCATGCCGTCGCAGGCGCTGGTGGGCGTCATGGCCGGGCAGGGTCTGGCTTGGGTTGGCCCCTATGCGCTGAACCTTTGGTTATTTGCCGCCGCCGCTGTGCTGGTATTGCGCGGCCCCACCGCGTTCCGGGTGGCCCAGGCGGGTTTCGTGCTGATCATGGCGGCGCTTCTAATCCTGCCGCCCCGCGCCGCGCCCGCGCCACTCAGCGATCAAGTGGTCCGGTTGGTTCAGCCCAACGCCGCACAGCGCGACAAATGGAATCCCGACACTTTTGAATTCTTCTTCAAGCGCCAGCTTGATTTCACCGCAGCCCCTCCGACGGACGGCACCGGCGTGCCCGATCTGGTGATCTGGTCCGAAACCGCGATCCCCTGGGCGCTGGACCTGGCGGGCAGCGCGCTGGCAGAGATCGGGGTCGCGGCAAACGGCGCCCCCGTGGCACTGGGCTTGCAGCGTCGCGCCAACATGCGCTATTACAATTCACTGGTGGTGCTGGACGCGACCGGGGCGGTGGATCAACTATACGACAAACACCATCTGGTGCCTTTTGGCGAGTATATGCCCATGGGCGATCTGCTGGCACGCTTTGGCATCCACGGTCTGGCGGCACAGTCGGGCAATGGCTATTCCTCCGGGCCGGGTGCGCGGCTACTGGATTTTGGTCCGCTGGGGGCCGGGCTGCCGCTGATCTGTTACGAGGCCGTGTTTGCCCATGACGTGAACGCCGCCCAGAGCCGTCCCGCCTTTTTGATGCAGATCACCAATGACGCCTGGTTCGGCAAGGGCGCCGGGCCACAGCAGCATCTGGCGCAGGCGCGGATGCGGGCGATTGAACAGGGGCTGCCGCTGGCGCGCGCCGCCAATACCGGCGTTTCGGCGATGATCGACCCGCAGGGGCGCGTGCTGGCTGCGCTGCCCCTCAACACCGCCGGTTTTGTTGACACCCGCCTGCCACTGCCCGCCGCCGCCACGCTTTACAGCCGCAGTGGCGATCTGCCCCTTGCGGTGGTGCTGGGGGCCTTGCTGCTGGGGGCAGTGGCGCGTCGCCGCCACCGCCGAGATGATGATTGACCATTGTCCGGCGCATGGCTAAGCCCTTCTAAGCGCACCACAACGGCTTCCTGACGTGGCGCATTATTTTTTCATTGGAGCACGATATGTCCCGCCAAAACTATATTTTCACTTCGGAATCCGTTTCCGAGGGCCACCCGGATAAGGTCTGCGACCGGATTTCGGATGCTGTCCTCGACGCGTTTATTAGCGAGGAGCCCGAAGCGCGGGTCGCCGCAGAAACATTTGCCACCACCAACCGCGTCGTGATCGGCGGCGAAGTCGGGCTGAGCGACAAGGCCAAGCTGAGCCAGTACATGGACAAGATCGAGGACATCGCCCGCGCCTGTATCAAAGACATCGGCTATGAGCAGGAAAAATTTCACCACGCGACCTGCGAAATCACCAACCTGCTGCACGAACAATCCGCCCATATTGCCCAGGGCGTCGATGCGGCGGGGGAAAAGGACGAAGGCGCCGGCGATCAGGGGATCATGTTCGGCTTTGCCACAGACGAGACGCCGGAATTGATGCCCGCCCCGATCCACTATGCCCATGCGATCCTGCGCCGCCTGGCAGAGGTCCGCAAAGACGGCACTGAACCGACCCTGCGCCCGGATGCGAAAAGCCAGCTTTCCGTGCGCTACGAAGGCGGCAAACCCGTGGGAGTAGCCTCCATCGTGCTGTCGACCCAGCATGCCGACGAAAGCCAGACCAGCGCCGATATCCGCGACATCGTGGAACCTTATATCCGCGAAGTCCTGCCCGAAGGCTGGATCGATGCCGACACCAAATGGCACGTGAACCCCACGGGCATCTTTGTGATCGGCGGGCCGGATGGTGACGCGGGCCTGACCGGGCGCAAGATCATTGTGGACACCTATGGTGGTGCCGCCCCGCACGGCGGCGGCGCGTTCTCGGGCAAGGACCCGACCAAGGTTGACCGCTCTGCCGCCTACGTGGCGCGCTATCTGGCGAAAAACGTAGTGGCCGCCGGGCTCGCGAACAAATGCACGATCCAACTGTCCTATGCCATCGGGGTCAGCGAACCGCTGTCGATCTACTGCGACACCCACGGCACCGGTGACGTGCGCGATGCGGCCATTGAAAAGGCCATTCGCAACATCATCAGCCTGACACCGCGCGGCATCCGGGAACATTTGCAACTGAACAAACCGATCTACGCGCGCACGGCGGCCTACGGCCACTTTGGTCGTGCCCCTGATGCCGATGGCGGCTTCAGCTGGGAAAAGACCGATCTGGTCGATCAGCTCAAGGCCGCGCTGTGATCTGAACCGCTGGGGTGGGCCACGCGCCCATCCCAAACCTGCGCCCGGTTGCGGCAGTGCCGAATTTGCCCGACCGCTCACCCGGCCTTTCTTTCTTTTTGGTTGTAAATATTCCCGGGGGTCTGGGGGCTGGCCCCCAGCTGTCAAATGTCTGGGGGCTGGCCCCCAGATGTCTAATGTCCGGGGGGCTGGCCCCCGGTGTTCTATTGTAAGGGGGCTGGCGCCCAGTAACGTTGCGTCTGAGGCTGGCCCCATTAACATCGCCGTCCGGGCGCTGACCGTCAGCTATTCAAGACATCTGCAACGGGCATCTGCGTGACAGGGGCGTTCAGCTACAATGCCGGAGCGGCCTGCGGCCTACCCGCGCGGACCAAACAAAGTCGGGCGCTTGGTCGCACTCTTTTTCAAACTCCGGGGGGTGGGGGCAGGTTCGTGGGCGGCGGGTGCCATTTGCGGTGACTGTGCCGATCCACGGCGCGGTGCGATGTCCAGCGCATCTGCCACCGTTGTCTGGGCAAAGGTTTCCTGCGCCAGATCGCTACCGCGATAGCTGCCCAGATCATCCAGAAACTCCCACAGGCGCATACAGGATCGTTCGATTCTTCCGACCTGATCGGCCAGTTCTTCGGAATCTTTCGGCTCATGTTCGCGCATGTCGCGCATCTGACGTAACATGCGGCTGACCACAGGTTTGATCTCTTGCGCACATTCCTTGGAAAATTGCTGCAACACCTTTTCCATCTGCTGGCGTTTCTGATCCTGCGTTTCCATACCGATCTGCAGGGTCGATTTCTGCAAGGCGTTGATGGCAGAGCGGCAGAGTGCGGCGGGTGACAATTCGTCCTTGGTGATAAAGTCGCTACAGCCGTTCTTGAGCGCCTGGATCGCCACAGCGTTTTGTTCCGAGCCGGTGATCATGATGACAGCGGCATGGCCATTGCTGGCATGGCTGCGGATCATCTCAAGCGCCTGCAACCCGTTGCCATCGGGCATGTTGTAATCCAGCAGGATCAGGTCGAATTTGTCGCTATTAAGGCTGCGGGTCATGGCCGCCAGGCTTTCTGCTTCGGCAATATGGGTCTCAAACTCAAGGTCGCCGCAGAGCCGCCGCAGGCGCATGCGGTCAAAGCGCTGATCATCGACGATCAGAATTGATGCAAAATCCGGCTGGTTGACCGCGCCGCCCGGGCCGGTAGGTGGTACTATCGTTGCTGCGTTCACCGTCGGCTCCCTCTCAGGCTGGGTCGGGATGGTTTTAGCGGCGGGGAAACTAATATTGCGTTAATGGCGGTAGACTCTGCTGCCAACGGACGATCTCAGCCGTTGCGGTGGCGGCGCGGTGCGGCTACATGACCCGCCATGACACAGCCCAAACGCCCCCGCCGGAATTTCTATGGTCGCCTCAAGGGAAAGACCCTGAAACAATCCCAACGCACCTATCTTGAGGAAGACCTGACGCCCCTGTCGCCCGGTCCCGTCGATTGGGACGAAAACCCCGATCGCACGCCGCTGGATCTGCCTGCGCTTTTCGGTGGCAGGCCTGTCTGGCTGGAAATCGGTTTTGGCGGGGGGGAACATCTGGTGCACCAGGCCGGTCAGAACCCCGATGTCGGCATCATCGGCTGCGAGCCTTATATCAACGGCGTTGCGATGCTTTTGGGCAAGATCAGGCGCGCGGGCGTAGACAATCTGGCAATCCATCCCGGTGACGTGCGCGATATATTCGACGTGCTGCCCGAGGCCAGTATCGACCGTGCTTTCCTGCTGTATCCTGACCCCTGGCCCAAGACGCGCCACCATCGGCGGCGTTTTGTGACGCCTGAGCATCTGGCCCCCCTGGCGCGGGTGTTGAAGCCCGGTGCGATCTTTCGGGTGGCGACGGACATCGAAGATTATGTGCGTCAGACGCTGGAGCAGGTGCCGCGCCACGGGTTCGAATGGCTTGCCGAAGGGCCGCAGGACTGGCGCAAGCCGTGGGACGATTGGCTGTCGACGCGGTATGAGCAAAAGGCCCTGCGCGAGGGACGTGTGCCGCATTATCTGACATTTAAGAAGGTCTGAGCGCGCTGGCCTTGAGGGCGGCGTCTTTGTTCCGGGCGGGTTGCGCCGGGTGTGCGTCTGCCGCGTCGTTCTCAAATCTGCGACATTATACCGGGGGGGCTGTCTGCCCCCCAGACCCGAAACCTACACCGGGGGGCTGTCTGCCCCCCCCCCAGACCCGAAACCTACACCGGGGGGGCTGTCTGCCCCCCAGACCCCCCGAGGAATATGAGAACCAAAAAGAGAGGGGCGGTGGTGATGGACGCTGCCCGCGAGCTGCGATACTGACTGTCTGAGCAGATCAGAGGTAATTATGTCCAGTCACGGCACCCCCATCCCCATGTCATCGCGCGCCTGCGGGCCGCTTGTCGGCACCGCCGAAGTGCCGGGGGATAAATCCATTTCGCACCGCAGTTTGATTCTGGGGGCGATGGCAGTGGGCGAGACAACGATCAAGGGCTTGCTCGAAGGACAGGATGTGCTGGACACCGCGCGCGCCATGCGCGCCTTTGGCGCCGAGGTCGTGGACCATGGGGGCGGCTCCTATTCAGTGCACGGTGTGGGGGTCGGCGGCTTTGCCGAGCCGGAGAATGTGATTGACTGCGGCAATTCCGGCACCGGGGTGCGGTTGATCATGGGGGCGATGGCGACCTCACCGATCTGTGCGACTTTTACGGGGGATGCCAGTTTGAACGGGCGGCCCATGGCGCGGGTGACGGACCCGCTGGCGCTGTTTGGATGTCAGACTGTCGGGCGCAAGGGGGGGCGGTTGCCGATGACGCTGGTTGGCGCGGCAGACCCGGTGCCGGTACGCTATGTGGTTCCGGTGCCGTCGGCGCAGGTAAAATCGGCGGTGCTGCTGGCGGGGCTGAACGCACCGGGCAAGACTGTGGTGATCGAAGCCGAGGCGACCCGCGACCATACTGAGCGGATGCTGGCGGGGTTCGGGGCCGAGATCACGGTGGAAGATACCGATGAGGGGCGTGTCATCACGCTGACCGGCCAGCCCGAACTGCGTCCACAGCATATCGAGGTGCCGCGCGACCCGTCTTCGGCGGCTTTTCCGGTCTGTGCGGCGCTGATTGTGCCGGGGTCGGATGTGCTGGTGCCGGGGATCGGGCTGAACCCCACACGCGCCGGGTTGTTCACCACGCTGCGCGAGATGGGCGCGGACCTGACTTATGAAAACGAGCGGGTCGAGGGCGGGGAGCCTGTGGCCGATCTGCGGGCGCGGTTTTCGCCTGACCTGAAGGGCATCGAAGTACCGCCCGCGCGCGCGGCGAGCATGATCGACGAATATCCGGTGCTGTCGGTGGTAGCATCCTATGCCAGCGGCCAGACCGTGATGCGCGGCGTCAAGGAATTGCGCGTCAAGGAAAGCGACCGCATTGATGCGATGGCCACGGGTCTGCGCGCCAATGGCATTGAGGTCGAGGATGGCCCCGACTGGTGGACGGTCACCGGCAAGGGCCACGGCAATGTGCCGGGCGGCGCCGTCTGCAAAAGCCATCTGGACCACCGGATCGCGATGTCATTTCTCATCCTCGGCATGGCGTCGAATGCGCCGGTGCGGGTGGATGACGGCGGGCCGATTGCCACGTCCTTTCCGATTTTCGAGCCACTGATGACGGCCCTTGGCGCGCAGGTGACGCGCGACGGGGCGTGACCGGCGCGGTGCGTCTGCTGTGGGCCGGTGGTCTGGCGGCGCTGCTGTGTTTTGTGGCACTTGCGGTGATGTCGAAGTTCTGGCTTGAGCCTGACGGCCTCATCGTATTTGACAGCCGATTGCGCGGCTATGATCCGGCGGCGGCGCGGGCCTATCTGGCGGCGTTGAGCGCGGAACAGCGGGCGCTGTACCTTGGGGCGTTTCGCGTGTTGGATACGGTGTTTCCCATCGTATTGGCCGGGACACTGGCCGGGGTGATCTGGCGGGGCGCGGGCGTGCGGCTTGCGATGGTGCGGGTGCTGGCGCTTTTGGTGCCGGGCGTCTATCTGGTGCTGGACCTGACGGAAAACGCGCTTGTGGCCGTGATCTTGCGAGGGCAGGCGACAGATGCAACGATTGTGCTGGCCAGCGCGTTGACACAAGGAAAATGGCTGGTCCTTGCCGTGGCGTTGCTGCTGGCGGTCTGGGCCATGCGTCGCGGCGCAGATACGCAGCAGGGGAGAATGGCGTGACGACAAGCGGATTTACAGTGGCGATTGATGGGCCCGCGGCCTCGGGCAAGGGGACGATTTCCAAGGCCGTGGCGGCGCATTTCGGTTTTGCGCATCTGGATACCGGGCTGCTCTACCGCGCCGTGGCGGCAAAGACCTTGTTGGGGATCGACCCGACGGAAGCGGCGCAGAACCTTGTGCCCCGCGATCTGGAGGCCGACGCCCTGCGCACGCCCGAGGTGGCGCAGGAGGCCAGCAAAGTGGCGGTGATCGCCGCCGTGCGCGCGGCATTGGTGCGGTTTCAGCGCAGCTTTGCCACCCGCGCGGGCGGGGCTGTGTTGGATGGGCGCGACATCGGCACGGTGATCTGCCCCGATGCACCAGTCAAACTGTTCGTAACGGCAAGCCCGGAGGTCCGTGCGCAGCGCCGCTTTGCCGAACTGGTGGGCAAGGGCATGGATGTTACGTTTGAGGGGGTTCTGGCCGATGTTAAAGCGCGCGACCAGCGCGACATGAACCGCGATCAGGCCCCGTTGCGGCCTGCCGAGGACGCGGTGCAGATCGACACCACCGAGATGGCGATTGCCGACGCGGTTGCGGCCGCTGTGGCCCTGATCGAGGCCAAGCGGGTCTGATAACTGTGTCATGCTGGCGCTTGGGCCAATCTGATCGGTGGAAAAAGGCGGCGCCGCCCAGTTTTGGGCTGCGGTCTGTTGTTTTCCCTGACAGGAATGCCCTGCCGATGCGCGGTATCGGGAAGCCCGGTGTTGCGAGCCTTGAGACCACAGTGTCCGCAAGCGTCACCTTGCGGGATTGGTTAACCGGGGATGGGTATAGCGCGCATGGGTTAATCACTACTGATGGCAGCGTGCGTTGCGCCCGGGATCGGGGGGCGCAACTGGGGGGGGGCAGCCCCCCCCCAGACCCCCCAGGAGGTATTTATAACCCGAAAAAGGAGGGCGGGTTAATCCGTCAACGCTAACCTTGCGCCCAACAGGCCGAAGCTGCCGGCAAAGCAGCGTCGGATCAGGCGCATGACCGCAGGGCGGTGGATCACGTAATCGCGCATGAAGGCGGCGCAGGCCCCGTAAAGAACGAAGACAGCGAATGTCATCGCCATGAACACCGCCGCCAGCAGGACCAGTTGCCCTGTGGCATGGCCACTGCCGGGGGTGATGAACTGGGGCAGGAAGGCGAAGAAGAACAAAGACAGTTTCGGGTTCAACACATTCAACAACAGCCCACGCAAGGCGATCGGCCCCAATGACTGGTCTTGGGGGGCGTTCGAGACCTGCATCACGCTGTCATCGCGCAGGATTTTCCAAGCCATATAAAGCAGATAGGCGACGCCAAGATATTTCAGTACCAGAAACGCCAGCGCCGAGGTGTGCAGCACGGCGGCAAGCCCGACAATGCTGGCCGATGCGGCGGGCAAGATGCCCAGCGTGCAACCAAATGCCGCTGCGATGCTGGCCCAGAACCCCCGCCCGAGGCCTACGGCGAGTGTATAGATGACCCCCGTGCCCGGCAGCAGGACAACAACCAGTGCAGTCAGCAGAAATTCCAGCGACATAGATCAGACTCCGTTGTTATCGAAAGTGTGGCACATCGGCTTTTGCGTCGCAATTCGCAGCAGCGCGCGGGTTTGGTGCGCGGATGAACATATCTTTGCCGAAAGATGTCAGGAAGGTCCTTGGCCCTTGCGAGAGCGCGTGAATTGCCCTATACGCGCCCTTGTCTAAGGGGCGGATACAAGCTTCGGGCGCGATATCTCAGGCAGGGTCGGTTTCAACCGGCCCTATTTTCTTTGCGTCCCGGCCCACCACGTGACTTATGCGTGGCCCACCACGACGACCAAATGCAATCCCAGACCGGCGGAGACAACCGCGCGGCCAGAAACAACGCCATAAAGGAAACGATAAACTACATGACCAAAGCAATGGACGAATTCGAAGCCCTTTTGAACGAAAGCTTCGAAATGGACACGCCCGAAGAGGGCACAGTTGTCAAAGGCAAGGTGATCGCAATCGAAGCGGGCCAAGCCATCATCGACGTCGGCTACAAGATGGAAGGCCGCGTTGAGCTTAAAGAATTTGCTGATCCCGGCGAAGCACCCAAAATCGAAGTTGGCGACGAAGTCGAAGTATTCCTTCGTCAGGTCGAAAACGCGCGCGGCGAAGCGGTTATCTCTCGTGAGATGGCGCGCCGTGAAGAAGCTTGGGACCGTCTGGAAAAAGCCTATGCCGCAGAAGAGCGTGTCGAAGGCGCGATCTTTGGCCGTGTCAAAGGTGGCTTTACTGTCGATCTGGGCGGCGCGGTTGCGTTCCTTCCCGGTTCGCAGGTTGACGTGCGCCCCGTGCGCGATGCCGGCCCATTGATGGGTCTCAAGCAGCCGTTCCAGGTTCTGAAAATGGACCGTCGCCGGGGCAACATCGTTGTATCGCGTCGCGCGATCCTCGAAGAATCCCGTGCCGAACAGCGTGCCGAAGTCATTGGCAACCTGACCGAAGGTCAGACCGTCGATGGTGTGGTCAAGAACATCACCGAATACGGTGCGTTTGTTGATCTGGGCGGCGTTGACGGCTTGTTGCACGTCACCGACATGGCATGGCGCCGTGTGAATCACCCGTCCGAGATCCTCGCCATTGGCGAGACGATCAAGGTGCAGGTCATCAAGATCAACAAAGAGACACACCGCATCAGCCTTGGCATGAAGCAGTTGCAAGAAGACCCATGGGATCTGGTTCAGGCCAAGTACCCGCTGGAATCCTCGCACACTGGCCGCGTGACCAACATCACCGACTACGGCGCATTTGTTGAGCTGGAGCCAGGTGTTGAAGGTCTGGTTCACGTCTCCGAGATGTCTTGGACCAAGAAGAACGTACACCCCGGCAAGATCGTTTCGACCTCTCAGGAAGTCGAAGTTATGGTGCTGGAAATCGACGGTGCCAAGCGCCGCGTGTCGCTGGGTCTGAAACAGACCATGCGCAACCCATGGGAAGTGTTTGCAGAAACACACCCCGAGGGCACCGAAGTCGAAGGCGAAGTCAAGAACATCACCGAATTCGGTCTGTTTGTTGGCCTGCCAGGCGACATCGACGGCATGGTTCACCTGTCCGACCTGTCATGGGACGAGCGCGGCGAAGACGCGATCCAGAACTACCGCAAGGGCGACATGGTCGGCGCGGTTGTCTCTGAGGTTGACGTTGAGAAAGAGCGTATCTCCCTGTCGATCAAAGGTGTTGGCGGCGACAAGTTTGCCGAAGCCGTTGGCGGCGTGAAGCGCGGTTCGATCGTGACTGTGACAGTGACGTCCATCGAAGAAGGTGGCGTTGAGGTCGAATACGAAGGCATGAAATCTTTCATCCGTCGTTCCGATCTGTCGCGTGACCGTGCCGAACAGCGCCCTGAGCGTTTCTCGGTTGGTGACAAGGTTGATGTGCGCATCACCAACGTCGATGCCAAGGCACACCGTCTGGGCGTGTCGATCAAGGCGCGTGAGATTGCAGAAGAGAAAGAGGCGGTACAGCAGTACGGTTCCTCCGACTCCGGCGCATCGCTTGGCGATATCCTTGGTGCGGCGCTGAAAGGCGACGAAGACAAGTAAGCGCTGTTGCGTTGAAATCCGAAAGGCCCCGCATGGCAACATGCGGGGCCTTTTGCGTTCGCCGGGGCGGTGTCGCGCAAGATGCTGAGGCAAATTTCTGGGCAGGTGTGCCTGATCCCGGTGCGGTCTGAAAACCGCACCAACCGGCCCGAGGCGGCGCCGCGAATCGGCCTGCCGGGGTGTCGACATTGGTGCCGGGGACTGAGGCCAGATTGGGCCGCAATGAGGCGTTGGCGGAAAAAAGCCGAAAAAACAGGACGTTCGTGCGAAAAAATCAAAAACGGATGTGATGCAATCACTTCCCGAGTGGTTTCTTTTTTCCTATAGTTGGGTGCGAAACCAACAAAAAAAAATCCCGGGGGGGACCGCGATATGATCCGTTCAGAGTTGATCCAAAAGATCGCCGACGACAATCCGCATCTGTATCAACGCGATGTTGAGCGGATCGTGAACACGATCTTTGACGAGATCACCGGCGCGATGGCGCAGGGCGACCGGGTGGAGCTACGCGGCTTTGGCGCGTTTTCGGTGAAAAAACGCGACGCCCGCGTGGGCCGGAACCCACGCACGGGTGAAACCGTTAATGTCGAAGAAAAACACGTGCCCTTCTTTAAAACCGGCAAATTGTTGCGGGACCGTCTGAACGGGAAAAGTTAATGCGTTACGTTCGTTATCTCTGCATCGCCATCTTTGCGCTGGCGCTGATCTCTATCGCCTTGGCAAACCGGGCGTTTGTATCGTTGCAGATGCTGCCGACCGAGGTGTCGGGCTGGTTTGCGGTGAACCCCAACATCGAGTTGCCCCTGTTTATCGTGATCCTGGGTAGCATCATTGTGGGGCTTTTGGTCGGTTTTGTCTGGGAGTGGATCCGCGAGTATGGTGAGCGGGCCGAGAAGGCACGTTTGGCGCGCGAGACACGGCGGCTGGAACGCGAAGTGGCGCGGCTGAAGGGTGAAAAGCACGAGGGCAAAGATGAGGTTCTGGCGCTTTTGGACGAAGCCAGCTAAGCCTGCGTAATGCCCGAGAATGTGAACGTTAAAATCTGCGGACTGACCGACCCGGCGGATGTGCCTGCGGCGCTTATCGCAGGCGCGCGCACGCTGGGCTTTGTGTTTTTTGAAAGGTCGCCGCGGCATCTGTCGCTGGAGGCGGCGGCGCATATGACCCAAGCCGTGCCCGATGGCATCTGCAAGGTGGCGCTGACGGTCAATGCCGATGATGCGGCACTGGATGCACTGTTGGCGGCGGTGCCGTTTCTGGACATGTTGCAACTGCACGGGAGCGAGACCCCGGCGCGGGTGGCCGAGGTCAAGGCGCGCTATGGCCTGCCCGTGATGAAGGCGGTGGGGGTCGCGGACGCTGGTGATCTGGCGGCGCTGAATGACTATGTGACGGTGGCGGATCAGCTCTTGATCGACGCCAAGCCGCCGAAAGACGCGGTGCTACCGGGGGGCAATGGGCTGGCCTTTGACTGGCGCCTGATTGCCGGGCGGCGCTGGCCGCGGCCCTGGATGCTGGCAGGTGGCCTGACGGCAGGCAACGTGGCTGAGGCGATTGCGCTGACGGGCGCGCGGCAAGTCGATGTATCATCCGGGGTGGAAAGCGCGCCGGGGGTCAAGAATGCGGAGCTGATCCGGGACTTCTGCACAGCGGCGCTGGGGTAGGGGCCTGGGCTGCGGGCTTTGCCCGCCCGACCAAGCGACACCTGGGGGGCCAGCCCCCCAGACTAAGCGAAACTTGGGGGGGCAGCCCCCCAGACCAAGGATACCCTGGGGGGCCAGCCCCCCAGACCCCCGGGGAATATTAAGACCAAAAAGAAAGCAGGATCGGATCAGATGGTCTGGTCGTAGTCGCCAACGCCGGGTTCGGTGCGGATGACCGCGTCGATGTCGGCGAAGATGGCGCGCATTTCGGTCTCAGATTCCGGGCTTTCGCAGACCACCACCAGATTGGGCGTGTTGGAAGAGGCGCGTACAAGGCCCCAGCCGCCGTTGTCGAGCATCACACGGGCACCGTTGACGGTGATCACTTCCTTGATTGCCCGGCCGCCGATCAGGTCGCCAGCGTCGGCCTTGGCCACCAGTTTGAGCACCAGACGGTCGAGGATGTCGTATTTTTCAGTGTCCGAAGCGTAGGGCGACATGGTGGGCGTTGCCCAAGTCTGGGGCAGGGCGCGGCGCAGGTCGGCCATGCTCTTGTCTGGGTTGCGGTCCATCAGTTTGCAGATTTCTACCGCGACGCGCATGCCGCAGTCGTAGCCGCGTCCGATGGGTTCGGCGAGGAAGTAGTGGCCGGATTTCTCGAACCCTGCGAGCGCGCCCAATTCCTTGACCCGGCGCTTCATGTGGCTGTGACCGGTTTTCCAGTAGTCGGCCTTGGCCCCGTGTTTTTGCAATTCTGGGTCGGACGCGAAGAGGCCAGTGGATTTCACATCCGCCACGAAGGTGCTGCCGGGGTAGAGGCGGGCAAAGTCGCGGGCCATGATGACGCCCATCTTGTCGGCAAAAATCTCTTCGCCTTCGTTGTCGACCACGCCGCAGCGGTCGCCGTCGCCGTCAAAACCAAGGGCAAAGTCAGCCCCCGAGCCCGTGACTGATGCCGCCATGTCGTGCAGCATTTCCATCGCTTCGGGGTTCGGGTTGTAATGCGGGAAGGTGTAATCGAGCCTGTTGTGGCTATCGACCACCTCGACGCCCAAACGGCGAAAAAGCTCGGGCGCGAAGGCAGAGGCGGTGCCGTTGCCGGTGGCGCAGACAACCTTGAGCTGGCGGGTCATCTTGAAGTCACCCACCAGATCATCGAGGTAAGCCTCGCGCACGCCGTCGACAAATTCATAAGCGCCGCCGGGGCGCTGCTGGCCGCGGCCTTCAAGCACAATATCGCGCAGTTCGCTCATTTCATCGGGGCCGTGGGTCAGTGGGCGCTCGAACCCCATTTTGACGCCGGTCCAGCCGTTTGGGTTATGCGAGGCAGTGACCATAGCGACCGCAGGGGCATTGAGGTGGAACTGGGCGAAATAGGCCATGGGGGACAGGGCGGGGCCGATGTCCTTGACGGTGATCCCGGCCTGCATCAGCCCCAGCATCAGCGCATTTTTGATCGAAAGCGAATAGTCACGGTAATCGTTGGCAACCGCGATGACAGGTTCGATGCCGCGCGCATGCATCTGGGTACCAAGGCCGAGGCCAAGCGCGGTGATGCCGGGCAGGTTGATATCGTCGGGGTATTTCCAGCGGGCGTCATATTCGCGGAAACCCGTGGGGGTGATCATGGGATCACGCAAAAATTCCCATGTGTTTTGGGTCACGGTGGTGGCCGGTTTTTTCACGTCAAATACTCGCAGTTTGCAAAAGTCAGAAGGTCAGGGGATGGGTCTTGGCCAGGGCATCGAACTGCATCAGCAGTTTGATCAGTCCGGGCATCTGATCGAGGTAGATCATATTGGGGCCATCGCTGGGCGCGCGGTCGGGGTCGTCATGGGTTTCCATAAAGATCGCAGCCACCCCGATGGCGGCGGCGGCGCGGGCCATGACGGGGGCAAATTCGCGTTGTCCGCCGGACGATCCGCCCTTGCCGCCGGGCTGGGCGACAGAATGGGTCGCGTCCATCACGACAGGATATCCGGTCTGCGCCATCTGCGGTAGGCTGCGCATGTCGGCGACCAGCGTGTTGTAGCCAAAGGTGGTGCCGCGTTCGGTCAGCAGGATGTTGCGGTTGCCGGTGCTTTCGATCTTGTCGACGATATTCTGCATTTCCCAAGGCGCGAGGAACTGACCCTTTTTGACGTTGACCGCGCGGCCGGTTTCACCTGCGGCAAGCAGCATGTCGGTCTGGCGGCACAGAAAGGCCGGAATTTGCAGCACGTCAGCGGCTTCGGCGGCGATGGCGCATTGGGCTTCGGTGTGGACGTCGGTCAGCACCGGCACGCCATTTGCACGGCCAACAGATTGCAGCGCCTTAAGGCCTGCGTCGATCCCCATGCCGCGTTTGCCCGACAGGGAGGTGCGGTTGGCCTTATCATAACTTGCCTTGAAAATGTACTGCGCGCCAGCGGCCTCGCAGGCCTCTTTCAGCACGCCGGCGATCATCTGCGCGTGGTCTTCGCTTTCCAATTGGCAGGGGCCTGCGATGACGGTCAGCGGACGGTCCTGGCCAATGATCACATTGCCGACGGTTACGTGTGTCATGAGGTTACCTGTTCCCTGAGAATGGATGCCGTGAGCGACAACATCAGGTAGATGCCTGCAAAGATCAGGAAAGCCAAGATCGTGTTTTCGAACTTGCGCGGGTAGGTGGCCTCGTCCGGGGCGACGGGATTGACGGCGATGGTAAGGTAGCGCACCTGGCGGCTAGCCTCTGTCCGGGCTTGATCCATTGCGGTTTGCGCCGCTTGCAGCACCATGTCGGCGGCGGCCAGATCGGCCTGGGCGAGCTGTGACGCGATGGCCTGCTGAGCCAGCGAATTTTCGCCGTCATTGGCCGATGTCATACGTTCGCCAAGTTTGGCCAACTGATCACGGAGCCTGCGCACATCGCCCTGCACGCCGTCGACTTTGGCCTTGTTCGGGCGCTGGTTGTCCATAAGCGCGGCCAGTTCCAGTTCCTTTTCGATTAAAAGCGTCTCGTACTGGGTGATCTGGGCCCGGATTGCTGCGATCATCGCCTCGGGGTCGACGTTGTTTTCGACCTGAAGCTTGATCAGTTTTTCTTGCACGTCGCGGCGTTGTTGCAGCGCGGTTTCATAGCCGGTCTTGGCGTCGCGCATCCCGTCTTCGCGTTTGTGCTTGCTCAGGTTGTTCACCCGTTCCTCGGCATAGGTCAGCAGGCGTTGTGAAAACTGCTCCGAGACTTCGGGGTCGGCGGCAATCACCTCCATGCGGATCACGCCTTCGGTCGGGTCATAGCCGATTTTTACGTTCTTCTTGTACGACTTGTACGCCTCTTCGTCGCTGGGGTTTTCCGCCAGACGCTGGATCGGGTCGATGCTGTCATCGGAAAAATGCGTTTTGAAACCAGCGTCTTCGGTCAGGCGCAGCATGGCGTCCTTGGATTGCAGGTAGGCCTGGGTCGCGATGCTATCGGCGCTGTTGGCAAATTGGGTGGGCAGCAAGCCGCCAAAGGGGCTGGCACCGCCGCCACCCTCGTTCTGGATGATCAGGAATTGGCTGGTGGTGGCATACATTGGTGTGGCGATTTTGTAGAAATAATAGCCCGCAAAGAACGTCGGCAGCATCACAAAGAACGCCAGCCGCACCATGAGCATGACGCCCTTGCGGCGGCGGCGGCGCGAAATATCACGCTGGATGTCAGAGATCTCACGCTGGCGGCGTTCGGCCGGGCTTGCTTCGGTTGAGGGCAAGTTGCGGCCCTTGGGTGGCAGGGTCTGCGGCAGTTGCACACGGTCCGTACCTGCGCCGCCGCGTTGTGCGGGCAGACCGGCCAGCGCATCACCCGCGCCACCTTCGTGTTGTTCGCCCCCCGCCTGCGGCACAACCAGTTCCAGCATGTTGGAGCGTTGGAAGGGGTCGATGCCCTTTTCGCGCAGCAGGCGCACGGCGTCAAAATCCGATGTCGGCGCGAGCTGATGCTTTTGCGCGACGCGGCGCGCCATGCGCAGTTGCCGGCCTGTCAGCCCTTCGCGGCGGATCGCATCCATGTCCAGTTCGCCCGACACTTCGCTGGCCGATGATACCTCGCCTGCGCGGCTCGGCTCAGCCGGAGCGGAGGTCGGAGCGGAGGCCGTTTCAGGTTTTACCACAGGTTTCGGCGTGCTGGACGGCGCGGTTCTGGTGCTGGAGGCGCTGCTGGCGGCAGCCATAAGATTGGCGGTTGCGGAGGCAGGCGCGCGCGTGGGCATATCATCCTCGTCGTGCAGCGCGGCACTGGACGCGGCAGCACTCCCGCCGGACGGCAGGCTGGGGGCGGCACGGCGGATGCGGAATTTTCTAGCCTTGGGTTTCGTAGTCATACAGCTGTTTCGCTTCTTCCAAGGTATCGAACATATGCAATTTGCCCCCCAACAGGACGGCGGCGGAACGGGCAAATTTTTCCAGCGTCTGTGCCTGGTGCGAGACGATGATGATCGTGGTGGTGCGCAGACGTTCCTGAAGGATGTCGCCTGCCTTGCGGTTGAATTCGACGTCGGTGGTGCCGGGCATCCCTTCATCAATCAGATAGATGTCGAAATCCAGTGCCAGCATCAGCGCAAAGGAAAAACGCGCGCGCATCCCTGCCGAATAGGTGCCCAGCGGCTGATCGAAATATTCGCCCAGACCGCAAAGCCAGCGGCAGAAGCTTTCGACATAGTCGGGGTCGAGCCCATAAAGCCGCGCGATATAGCGGGCGTTTTCCATCGCCGACACCTTGCCGACGACGCCGCCCATAAATCCCAGCGGAAAGGAGATGTTGCAGCTGCGGCGGATCTCGCCTTCGTCGGGTTTTTCAAGGCCTGCCATCATGTTGATCAGGGTCGTCTTGCCGGTGCCATTGGGCGCGAGGATACCCAAGGAATGTCCCAATTCCACGCGAAACGACACCCGGTCAAGGATGACCTTGTGCTGAGTCCCGGTCCAATAGGACTTGGATACATTTTCAAATTCCAGCATTCCCTGCTCCGGTTGGTGCTGATTGCCGCCTCGAGGCGCCCTCTTTGTATCAGAGGTATCTTAACGGTTTATCCACCGACTTTGGCCAGAGTATGTCGTAATATCGAACAAATGTACAATGCCTCCTGCATGTGCAGTGCATCGTGTCGCGCAGATGGCGGGCCAAATGGCGTGCCAGCGGCGGGCGGCGGTGGGTGAGCGGGGCGTTGTGCCGTGAAAACAGCGTGATACCGCACCGAGGTCAGCCGGGTCAGGCCGCCGATGTTGTCTGTAGCAGGCTGGTTTCGTTATTGGCGAGTGTTTCGCCAATATAGCTGACGTTCATCAGCGCGGCCTGGGTTTTGTCGCCGTCGATGTTTTGCACAGGGCCGACGGGCACCGCGCTCATCAGACGCAGACGCGTCATCCAGCGGCTGAAGGTGGCAGGCACGATCCCCAGAACATGTGTGGCACCCATGGCATAGGCAGCGCCGGCCATCTGGTTCATCAAAATGCGCTGAAACGCGATGCGCCGATGCGCAGCCACGGCATCGGACAGAAACAGCCGCGTCGCCTCCCAGATGTCGTCGCGCACGGGGGCTTTGAAAAACAGAACGTCTTGGGGAATGTCAGGCAACAGGCCCAATTGAGCATCGCGCAACATGTAGCTGTACTGCGCACAGACCGATGTAGTTGGCATCAGGCGTACGCCGCCCATAACCTCGCCGTATTCATGCAGCACGATCCAGCGGGCGCGGGGCGTGTCGTATTGATCAAATTCCATGTCATCGACCTGCGGCAGATCCCAGCCTTTGTTCTCGATAAAGACCGACCGCCGGGCGCGCAGGAAATTGACGAACAACTCACCATGCTGGTGCATGTTCATGGTCGACAGTGTGGTGGCGCGCAGGTACGGGTTCTGTCGGGCCAGTGTTTGTGGGCTAAACGGGTCTTGTGCCGGGTCCGTGGAAGGGGCCGACCGGGTCAACAAGCGTTTATCTTTCGATTCCAGCGCTTTCGCATCCTGCGGTGTCAACTCGGGCAGGATATCTTGCCAAAACTTTCCGCTGAAATTCCCACCGTGCAAACTCATTCAGTCGCCGCCTCTGTGCAGAATTGTTACTATAATACAACGTAACCTCTAGTTGCATAAAAAAGCCATAGTTCTGACTAAGTTCAATGTAATGATGGGAGAATTGCTGCGCACACCTATACTTTGGTGCCATACTGCAACAGTTTTTGAACGAGTATCGCCTTAATCTGAACATTTAGGCACTTTAGATACATAAGAAACGAACAGAAACGAGAGCGCAATGACGCAAACCGATCCCATTTATGGCCCAACACAGGTGTGGCCACAGGCAGACCATGTCGTCGTCCGCCAAATGCGAGACTATTCGATAGTCGGCGTTAATCTGTTCTGGCAGCGTCAGATGATTTTCGCCGCAGCGATTTGTCTGGCGGCGTTTTACTACGATATTTGGCTGTCGATCTCGACGTTGATCCTGATCGCTCTTTCGGAAATCTATGACTACATTCTGTTCCTGCGCATCACGAAATGGCGCGGCCGCAGCCCGCGTTTGGCGCGGTTGTTTATGCAGCGGATTTACATCGGCACCGTACTTAGTGCAGGTGTCATTAGCTATTTTGCCTTGGGCATTGCCTTGCAGCAGGGGGCGACCACGCATTTTATGCCGCTGTTCTTCTTGTTTGCGGCGGCGCTGTTCGCATCGATGAACAATCACCACATCCTGCCTGTGCTGATGCTGCGTCTGGCGATCTACGGCATTACCTTTCTGTTTATCCCGACCTGGGACATCATCCGCACCGGAGCGACACTGGAATCAGAGCTGTGGACGCAGTTGTTCACGGTGGTCTTCGTGCTGTATTTCATCGTCGACTGTTCGCGCATCTTTCTGAAGATGTACCGCACCAATGCACAGCAGCTTGAAGATCTGCGGGTCGAGCACGAGAAAACCAAGATTGCCTTTAAGGCCAAGACCGAATTTGTCTCGACCATCAGCCACGAGCTGCGCACGCCGATGACCTCGATCAAGGGGTCGCTGGATATGGTCTGCGCCGGGGTGCTGGGGGAGATGTCGCCACAGATGGAAAAGGTGCTGAAGATCGCGCAGCGCAACTCGACGCGGCTGACCTCGATCATCAACGAAATTCTCGACCTTCAGAAGTTCGAGGCAGGCAAGGTCAACTTTGATCTTGAACCGCTGGGCGTGAAGACGATGATCGAAGATGCCATCGACCTCAATCAATCTTTTGCGGTCAATCTTAAGGTGTCGCTGAGCTATGAAAATCCATCCGACGACGCCGATGTTGTGACCGATGAGAAACGCGTGCAGCAGGTGATGTCTAACCTGCTATCGAACGCGGCCAAGTTTTCGCACGCCGGAGGGCGCGTGTTCGTCACCTCTGAAAAACGCGGTGACGTGGTGCGGATCTCTGTCGTGGATGAGGGTATTGGCCTGTCGGAGTCCGAGCGCGAAAAGGTGTTCGACGAGTTTTCGCAGATCGATTCCTCGGATCAGCGCGTGGTGGGCGGCACCGGGCTTGGTATGAACATCTCAAAGCGCATCATCGAAGCCCTTGGTGGGAAAATCGATTATTTCAAAAATCCGGGCGCCGGGACCACGTTCTATATTGAGTTGCCGCTCAAGGATGCCGAGGCCAGCATGGAACCCGGACGGGCGCAGAAAAGCCTGGGCAAGCGGCAGGCGGTACACGTCGAGAGTGACGACAAAACCCCCAAGGCGAACGCAGCCTGAGGTGAGGCCGCCGGGGTTGGGGTTGGGTCGCCGCCGTCCGGGTCTAAGTGATCAGGGTGGCGTTTCCGGTTATGCCACCGCTTGCCAGATCATCCCCGCCAGAATGGCCCCGATCACTGCAAAGGTAAGGTAGGCGGCAAAGACACGCGGCTTGACCAGCGCCCAGACTGCAATCGCGGCGGGGATACAGCTGACCCCGCCCGCGATGACAAAGGACATTGCGGCACCTTGGGTCATTCCCTGCGTCAGCAGCGCGTCCACCAGCGGCACGGCGGCATAGCCATTCAGATAGGCCGGTGCGCCGACCAAGGCGCCCAGGATGATCGGCATCACACCATCACCGCCCAACACACCGGCGATCCAGTCGGCGGGAACGTAGGTGAGCATCAAGGCTTCGACGACATAGGCCAGGGTCAGCCATTTCACCAGGAACAGCGCATTGGTGCGGGCCGTATCGGCAAAACTCGCGCGGCGGTCGGCGTGTTGCCAGAATTTCCACACCGGCTGGCCTGAGAAGGGTTTTTTCGTAGAACAGCAGCTGCCGGTCTGCGGCTGCGCACGCAGCGGGTCATTAAAGATCGGGGTGTTGGCCAACAGCATCACGCCAAACCCGCCAAATAGACCCAAGCCTACGGCGGCAAATGTCTTGGCCAGCGCAAAGTCAAACCCCAGCGTTCCGGTGGTGATGGCAAACATCGCCGGGTCCATCAGCGGCGAGGCCAGCCAGAACGCCATAACCGCTCCCAGTGGCGCGCCGACAGCGAGCAGGGCGGCGATAAACGGGATGACCTCGCAGCTGCAAAATGGTGACAGCCCACCCAGCAGGGCGGCCATCACGATCATCCGCGCGGGATTGCCCTCGAACGCGCGGGCCAGCAATGTCTCGGCCCCGCTGGCCTTGAGGTAGGCGACGGCGAGCACGGCAAAGGCAATGAAGGGTGCGGTGCCTGCCAATGCGCGCGCGGTGAAGCTGACGGTGGGCCAGAACGCGCCCGGATCGAGCAGGGCGAGGATCAGCAGCAGGGCGGCGGTAAAGGCCCATGCGGTTCTGAAGGGGCCAAAGCGTGGGGCGGGGTGGGAATGGGTTGTATCAGCCATGGTTATGCGCCTCGCAGGTGTCTGCTGCGTCCGCGCAGCATTCGGTCAAAAGGAATGTCGCAAGCGCGCGCACCTCTTCGTAGGCGACGGCGGCGCAGATGGTGCTGCGGCCTTGGCGCGTTTGCTGCACCAGCCCGGAGGCGGCCAGAAGTTTCAAATGGTGGGTCAGGGTGGAACCCGTCACGCCGGTCCGGTCGCCCAGAGCGCCGATGCTCAGCCCGTCCGGCCCCGCGCGGACCAGGGTGCGCAGCACCAGCAAGCGCTGTTCGGAGCCCAGTGCAGCAAAGCTGCTGGCGGCAAGGGTGAGGGCGGGGGGGGGTGATTCTTGTTTCATATTTCTAGAAATATAGAAATGATTGAGCGGCGCAAGTATTATTTCGACGATTTTCGAAATGTCTATGACCGGGGCCAGCCCCCCAAGCCAACACTCTTATTGGGGGGCCAGCCCCCAGACCACGACTCCTAATGGGGGGCCAGCCCCCCAAACCCCCCGGGAATATTTAGGACCAAAAAGAGAGGAGGTGGCGGCGGAGTGTCAGGCCACCAGCACCAGCATCAGGATCGACGCGGCAAGAACTGCCATCCCTGCCCATTCGCGGCGGCTTATTTTTTCGTGAAAAAACAGCGTTGTGGCGGCGACACTGAGGATCAGCTCAACCTGACCCACCGCTTTTACATAGGCGGCGTTTTGCAGGGTGAAGGCGATGAACCAGCACAATGAGCCGCCCATCGACGTCAGCCCGATCCAGACCGCGACGCGGCGCGCCGACCAGACGGCGCGCATCTGTCCCGGTTCGCGCAGGCGCAGCCAGGCGGCCATGATCAGCGTTTGCATCATCACCACGGCGGCCAAGGTGACCGTAGCGCGCAGGATCGGGTCGTCCTCGACGACGGCCAGCGACGCGCCGCGATAGCACACAGCAGAAATGGCAAAGAGAAATCCCGACGCGATGCCGAGCCCGGCGGCGCGGTTGTTCAGGTCGCGCAAGCGAAAGCCCTTGGCTTCGGCCCCACCTGAGAGCAGCAGCAACCCGACCACGCCAAGGGCGATGGCGGCAAAGCCCAGTGGGGCCACGCCTTCGCCCAGCACGATCCAGCCCATCAGCACGGTCTGGATAACTTCGGTCTTTTTGAAGGTGATGCCGACGGCAAAGTTGCGTTGTTTGAACAGCATAACAACGCAGACCGTCGCCATGATCTGTGCGGTGCCGCCAACAACCCCATAAAGCCAGAAACCCGGCCCCAACGTGGGCAGTGCACGGCCCGTGGTGCCCAGGTACGCAGCGAGCAGCAGCAGGATGAACGGCGCGGAGTAGAGGAACCGCGAAAACGTCGCCCCGGCGGCGGTAAGGGTCGCCGTTGCCAGATGTTTTTGCAGCATGAAGCGCCCGGTTTGGAACACGGCGGCAGCGACAGAGACGATGATCCACAGATCAGGCATATAGGGGCTGTTCATACCCGTCTATTGGCTCAATTCCCGTGGCTTTGCCAGAGCGGATGTGCCACCGGATCTTTGCTGCGGGTCAGAAATTGCCGGAATATTTGCCCGTAGGACCGATAGACATAGCCGTGGTTGCGCCGCAGATAGCGCGCGCGGTGGGCACGGTAGAGCGCGGGCAGGCGGTACCATGACACGCCGGGGTGCATGTGGTGCACCACATGCAGGTTGTTGTTGAGAAAAAGAAACGCCAGCAGCCCCCGGTCTTCGATGATGACACTGCGGCCAGAGGCACGGCTATGAGCCTGATGTTCAAGAAAGGTGCGGATTTTCAGCACCGACAGCGCGCCGTAACAGGCCAGCAGATAGAGCGGCAGGGGCAAGGGCGACAGCACAACCAACCACAGGGTCAACGCCACGCCCGGCAGATGCGCCAGCCAGTCGCGGGCCACTTGGCAATCGCCGCGCCTTATCGCGGCCAGATCGCTGCGCAGGAAACAGGCGGTGCCAATCGCTGGCCCCAGCACGATCCGCCCCAGCAGCGTGTTGTTGAGGCGCAAAAGCACCTGAACCGGGTGCGGCAACCCCGCCCAGACCGCCGGGTCAAGGTAGTTGGTTTCCGGGTCGTCGTAGGGATCGGTCAGGCGGGCATCATTGTGATGCGCCAAATGCAATGTCTTGAACCGCAGATAGGGCACAAACAGCCCCGGCTGAAACAGCCCCAGCAGGGTCGATGCACGGTCATTTCGAAACGGATGCCCGTGCAGCAACTCATGGCTTAGCGAGGAATGCAGGGTCAGCGCCAGCACCAGCAGCGGCAATGAAAGCCATAGCCAACCGAGAGGCAGGCACAGCGCGCTGCCCCAAATGCCAAGACAGCCACCAAATAGCATCAGCGTGGGCCAATCCCAGTGTCGGGCGGCGGGGGGCAAACGTCCAACAAGGGACCCGCGGGCAGACGGCTGGAAAAAACGCAGTGGATTTGCGGGCATAACGGCTTTCATTAAGGTGAGTAACGCATCTGTGATAGCGCGCCGCTGTCCCCCCGGCCATTCTGATAACGGTTAACAACGCCTACAAACTGTGATAAATGTCACCATATGACAGTAAATATCACCAAGATTGAGCGCGCCCGTCTGTTCCGCACCCGGCTGGTCAGCGCCATGGCAAATGCGGGCAGCACCCAAAGCGGGCTGGCGCGCAGCATCGGGGCGGACCGATCCACCTTGTCGCAGGCCCTGACCGATGATGCCGCCCGCCTGCCCAGCGCCCATGTGGTGGGGGCCTGCGCCGCCGCACTTGGGGTGTCGTCAGATTGGCTTTTGGGGCTGTCGGACCGACCGGAAAGTGCCGCCGACATGCTGTCGAACAGCCTAAAGGTGTCGCAAGCCCCGCGTGCGCTGGTGGATGAACAGATCTTTGACTGGCACCGTGAGGCGGCAGGCTACAAAATCCGCCACGTGCCTGCTGCCCTGCCGGATATGCTGAAAACCGATGCCATGCTGGAATGGGAATATGGGCCGCATCTGGGGCGCACGACGCAGCAGGCGATCAACGCCTCGCGGGACCGGCTGGATTGGATGCGCGGATCGCTGTCGGAATATGAAATTGCCATGCCGATGTTCGAGGTCGACAGTTTTCTGCGCGGCACCGGGTATTATGCCGGGCTGCCCGCGCCGATGCGGCTGGCCCAAACCGACCAATTGATCACCCTGACACGCCAGTTGTACCCCCGCCTGCGGGTCTATTTGTTCGACGCACGACGGCTATATTCCGCGCCGGTCACGATCTTTGGTCCGCTTCTGGCGGTATACTACGCGGGTGGGCACTATATGGCGTTTCGCGACCGCCAGCGGATCGACATGTTCACACAGGATTTCGATGTGTTGATCCGCGAGGCGACGCATACCGCACGTGATTTTCCTGACTACCTCAGCGATCTGCGTGGCGTCATTCGCTAGGTAACTTTCGGATCGGGGTTTTCCGTATGTCCATCCACCGCGATCACCTGTCCCGAGACCCGGCGCGCGCTGTCGGAGGCGAGGAACACCGCCATATCGGCCACATCCCGCGCCTCGACAAAGGTTCGCATGGATGTGCCGCTGGCATAGCCGTCATAAACCTGATCGCGGGTCATGCCCTTGGCTGTGGCTTCTCGCGCCAGCACGCCTTCCATGCGCGGCCCCTCAACCGCGCCGGGGCAGATCGCATTGGCGCGGATGCCAAAGGGCCCCAGCTCCATCGCGAGGGTTTTCATCAGCCCGATCACCGCCCATTTCGCTGCCGCGTAGGGCGCGCGGTTAGGATAGCCATAAATCCCGGCGGTGGATGACGTCAGCACAATCGCGCCACTCTGCGCCGCTTTCATCCGCGGGGCGGCATGTTTCGCCGCCAGAAACGCGCCTTCCAGATTGACGCTGACACAGGCGCGCCAGTCGTCCAGCGCCACATCCTCAACCCGCGCGGTTGGCCCCGCGATCCCGGCATTGGCACAAAGCACATCGATTTGGCCCATTTGCCCGATCACGCCGCGCATCGCATCCTCATCCGCCGCACTTGCCAGATGGCGTTGCCAATGGGCGGGGCAGGCGTCCAGCCTCGCCGCATCCACGTCCGTCACCCAGATGCCATAGCCCGCCGCGTCAAACCCCTCGGCCATGGCGCGCCCAAGGCCAGAGGCACCAGCGGTAATCAGGACCTGCTTCATCTTGGCGCACCGATGGCGCGGCCCAATCCCTCGGGGGCCGGCAGGGTCGCGTGTCCGGCGGCAAAGCGGCTGAGGTTCGCCTCGATCTCCGCACTTGGGGCGCTGGGCTTGCGTGTCTCGAGACTGACGTGCAGCAGGAAATGTTCCCCCGTAGACAAGAGCCGTTCACCTGCACGCATCTCATGCCAGAGGTGCATCTTTTTACCTGCCCCAAGGATCACCCGCGTTGTGATCTCGATCACTGTGCCGGCGTGAACCTCGTCCAGATGGCGGATATGGGTTTCGGCAGTAAAGTAGCTGCCGCCGTTCGAAATATACTCGGCATCGCAGCCGATGATCTCCATGAAACGGTCGGTGGCGTCGGCAAAGGCGTGCAGATAGCGGGCCTCTGTCATGTGGCCGTTATAATCGGTCCAGTCCAACGGCACGGTGCGCCGCGCGGTCAGCGCGGGCTGGGCAGGGTCGATATCCGCGGCCACAGCCCCCAAGGGCGTGCCTGCGCGCATCTGCTGTTCGTGAGTGTTCAGCAGCGCACCCGCCCCCCAATCCTGCGCCTTGAGGCCCCGCATCATGGTCACCAGATTGTTGTCGCGGATACGTTCCAGCTCGCGGATCGAATAGGCCCCCGATTGCACATCGGACTGACCCGCGATCAGGTCGACCAGTTCATCGGTGAACTCCGGCACGTCCATCAGCTTGGTCCAGGGCCAGGACAGGCAGGGGCCGAACTGCGCCATGAAATGCTTCATTCCGGCCTCGCCGCCCGCCACGCGGTAGGTCTCAAATAGGCCCATCTGCGCCCAGCGGATGCCAAAGCCATAGCGAATGGCATTGTCGATTTCCTCGGTCGTGGCGATGCCGTCTTTGACCAGCCACAGCGCCTCGCGCCAGACCGCCTCCAGGAAACGGTCGGCCACATGGGCGTCGATTTCTTTTTTCAGGTGTAGCGGGTACATCCCAAGGCTGCTGAGAATGGCTTTGGCGCGATCGACCTTGGGGCCGTCAATGCCATTGCCCGGCACCAGTTCGACCAGCGGCAACAGATAGACCGGGTTAAACGGATGCGCGACCATGATCTGATCGGGGCGCGCCATGCCGTCTTGCAACTCGGACGGTTTGAACCCCGATGTGGACGACCCGATGATCGCCTCCGCATCGCAGGCCTGCTGGATCGCGCCGAATGTCTTGTGCTTGAGGTCGAGCCGCTCTGGCACGCTTTCCTGAATCCACGTGGCCCCCTGCACCGCTTCCATGATGCTGTCGTGATAGGTGATCGTGCCTTCACCCGGCAGGGCCACATCCGTCAGGCCGGGCAGGGAGCGGCGCGCATTGGCCATGACTTCACCGATCTTGCGCTTGGCCTCTGGGTCGGGGTCATAGACCTGCACGTTCCAGCCGTTCAGCACAAACCGCGCGGCCCAGCCGCCGCCGATGACACCGCCACCGATGACGGCGGCAATCTTGGGGTCTTTTAAGTTGCTCATTGTCTTACCTGTAACTGGCCAAGGTCATAGCCGTTGAAATCCAAAATCTCGCGCGCCGCCGTGATGCGATCCGCGCCGCCGCTGGTGTTGCGGTCGAGTATCCAGCCAAAACGCCCATCGGGCGTACCGACAACGGCGGTGCGGAATCCTTCATCGACCCAGAGCACCCACAGCTTGTGGTCGGCACCGGTTTGCGGGTCCTTGACGGTGTAGCGC
Organism: Sulfitobacter sp. KMM 9851; assembly: GCF_057178245.1. NCBI lineage: Bacteria > Pseudomonadati > Pseudomonadota > Alphaproteobacteria > Rhodobacterales > Roseobacteraceae > Sulfitobacter > Sulfitobacter sp. KMM 9851. The sequence continues at coordinate 2,783,696 of NZ_CM169991.1, read as the reverse complement.
CCCGGCCCCTCGACCGTGGCGCGCCAAAGGTGACCGAGGTCTTGGCAATCACCTCCCGCGGGGCAGGTTCGGACTGCGTGCTGAAATACCGGCCCGCCGCGGTCGATCAGCGCCACGGCGCGCAGGCTTTCGTCGCCGGGGTAGGCGGCGCGGACTTGCCACACCCCGGCAAAGCGCGCCGCATCATAGCGGCTGGTTGCGCCGATGAGGGCAGTGGTGTCGCGGTAGACACCTGCGGGCTGCAGTGTCGGTTTGCCGCCGCAGCCGACCAGTGTAAGGGCGGCGAGCAGCAGCACCAGGGCGCCCCGACGCTGGATCGGTGCGTTGCTCACTTTGGCGCCCGTTTCTGCAAACCCAGTTTCTCGCGCACCTGCGCCGGGGTCATCAGCCGGGCGCCCATGTTTTCGATGATGGTGCCCGCACGTTCGACCAGTTGGTAATTCTCGGCCAGCACACCTTTGTCCAGCCACAGATTGTCCTCAAGCCCGACGCGCACGTGGCCACCTGCGAGCACTGAGGCGGCGACATAGGCCATCTGATTGCGCCCCAGGCCAAAGGCCGAGAATGTCCAGTCGTCAGGCACGTTATTGATCATCGCCATAAAGGTATTGAGGTCGTCCGGCGCGCCCCATGGCACCCCCATGCAAAGCTGCACAAGCGCAGGGGCGTCCAGCACACCATCGCTGACCAGTTGTTTTGCATACCACAGATGCCCGGTGTCAAAGGCTTCGATCTCGGGCTTTACGCCGAGGTTGGTCATCATACGGCCCATTGCCGTCAACATGCCCGGTGTGTTGGTCATCACATAATCGGCCTCGGCAAAGTTCATCGTGCCGCAGTCCAGCGTGCAGATTTCGGGCAGGCATTCCGCGACATGCGCGACCCGTTCGGTGGCACCAACCATGTCAGTGCCGTCGATCGGGGGCATCGGGTTTTCAACCCCGCCAAATATGATGTCGCCGCCCATACCTGCGGTCAGATTCAAAACCACGTCCGTGTCGCTGTCGCGGATACGGTCGGTCACTTCGCGGTAGAGTTTCAAATCACGGCTGGGCTTGCCGGTTTCGGGGTCGCGCACGTGGCAATGCACAATTGCCGCCCCTGCCTTGGCCGCCGCGATGGCGCTGTCGGCGATCTGGGCCGGGCTGCGCGGAACGTGGGAACTGCGGTCTTGGGTGGCGCCAGAGCCTGTAACGGCGCAGGTGATGAATACCTCTTTGCTCATGGTCAGCGGCATGGGATGGCTCCTGTCATTGAATTTTGCCGTATCGTGGCGCAGATCTATGCCTATAACTTTGCGTAAAGCGAAGAGGAATTGATGAAATCTGCAAGAATATCTCCGACCCGCACAACATTGTTGGTGTTGGATGGCTGCAACACCCTATCGTTCGCCGCCGCCGTGGACCCGCTGCGCGCAGCCAATCGGCAGGCGGGCAAGACGCTGTTTGACTGGCAGTTCGCCACGCCGCAAGCAGCGGCGGTGCGCCTGACCAGCGGGTTGGAAATACCTGCCGCGCCCATTCATCAGGTGGCCCGCACCGATCTGTTGCTGATCGTGGCGGGTTTTGACCTGGAGCCGCAGACCACGCCTGCGTTGCAGGCCAGTTTGCGACGTTTGGCAGGCCAAGGGGTTACGATTGCGGGGATTGATGGCGGGCCTTGGGTGATGGCGCGGGCCGGGGTGTTGGACGGGCACGAGGCGACGGCGCACTGGGAGGATCTGGAGCGTTTTGCCGCGGAATTCCCGCGCGTGCGGCTGCGCAACAGCCGCTATCAGATCAGCGGCAAGCGGCTGACCTGCGCCGGTGCGGCCCCGGCGATCGAAATGATGTTGCACCTGATCCGCGAGGCCCATGGTGCTGCGCTTGCGGCCAAGGTGGCGGGGGTGTTCATCTATGATCTGGCCACGCCGCCCGATCGCCCGCAAAGCCGTCAGGGGCATATGCGCCATTCCGCCCTGACCGCCCGCGCGCAGGCCTTGATGGAGGGCGCATTGGAAACCCCGTTGCCGATTGCCAGTCTGGCGCGCCGTCTTGGGGTCAGCGCGCGGGCGTTGCAGGCGCAGTTTCAGGCGCGTCTGGGGGTGACACCACAGGGGCATTACCTGACATTGCGTTTGGGCGAAGCGGAGCGGTTGGTGCGCCAGACGCATCTGCCGTTGCAGGAGGTTGCACTGGCGACGGGGTTTGCATCGCAGGCGAGTTTTGCGCGGGCGTTTCGTGCCGCGCATGGGGTCTCGGCGCGGCAGATGCGGCAATCGGGGGGCTAGCCCCCCAAACCCCCCAGGAATATTTTAACCAAAAAGAGAGGGAAGGGGGGAAAGGCGCGCGCGTCGTCAATAGGGCATTGGGTGCGCTTTGTGGGCGGCGTCGATGTCCTTCATGACCTCGTCGCTTAGCGTCAGATCGGCGGCGCCAAGCGCGGTTTCAAGTTGGGCCATGGTTGTGGCGCCAAAGATCACCGAGCCCATGAAGGGACGTGTCGCGCACCAGGCGAGTGCCATCTGCGCGGGGTCCAGCCCATGCTTGCGCGCCACATCGAGGTAGGCGGCGACAGCATCGAAGGCGCGCGGCGTGATGCGTCCGCCCAAATCCTGATTGAGTGACAGGCGCGATCCTTCGGGCACCTTGCCGTTTTGGTATTTGCCGGTCAGCAGGCCCGCGGCCAAGGGCGAAAAGGCCAGCACGTCGATCGCTTCGTTTACGCAGGTTTCGGCCAGATCGGTATCAGCCAGCCGGCACATCAGCGAATATTCGTTCTGCACTGAGATCGGGCGCGGGCCGCCCGTTCGCTCGGCCACAGCGGCCCATTGGGTGAGCCCCCAGGCGCTTTCGTTGCTGAGGCCGAAGGCGCGGATCGTGCCGCGTTTGACCTCGTCCTGCAGCGCACCCATCGCGTCTTCCATATGGGCGATGGTGTCGGCGCGGTTCTGGCCGGAGGGGTCGAAATCCCAGTTCTTTCGAAACATATAGCTGCCGCGGTTGGGCCAGTGGAATTGGTACAGATCGATGTAATCGGTCTTGAGGCGGCGCAGCGACCCTTCTACGGCTTCGCGGATGGTGGCCGAGGAAATCGGGGCACCCTCGCGGGCGTGTTGCATGCCTTCGCCTGAGTGTTTGGTGGCCAGCACCACCTCGTCGCGGCGCATGTCACGCTCAACCCAAAGGCCGATTATGCGTTCTGTGCGGCCCACGGTTTCGGCGCTGATCGGGTTGACGGGGTACATCTCGGCTGTGTCGATGAAGTTGATACCGGCAGCCAGCGCGCGGTCGATCTGATCGTGGCCTTCGTCGACGGTATTCTGCGTGCCCCATGTCATGGAGCCAAGGCAGAGATGCGATACGTCGATATCGCTGCTGCCCAGTTTATTCATCTTCATGTCCGCATCCTCGTATTGGTTCCGGGCAAACTAGCCTTGTGTCGGCGCGCTGCAACCCCCAACCCTAGATACGGTCCGCAGATAGCTGCCGCGCCGCCCGAAACGCGACCGCTGCCCTGCAAAAGTCGGCCTGTGCCGCATTGGTGCTGTTACGGGCGCGCGTTTTGGGTAAATGTGCCGGGATATGCGCCTGCTCATTTCATTCGCCGCCTTGTTTTTGTCTGTCATCTTGTTGCAGCTCTCGACCGGAGGGGTGGGGCCGCTGGATGTTTTGTCGGGGCTGGAGTTGCAGTTTTCGCGACAGGAAATCGGCTTGTTGGGCTCGGCGCATTTCCTTGGCTTTTTCATCGGCTGTTGGTGGGCGCCGCGCCTGATGGGCAGCGTTGGCCACAGCCGCGCCTTTGCCGCCTTTACCGCCGCCGGGGCCATCGGGCTGATGGCGCATATGATGGTGGTGAACCCCTATGCATGGGCGCTGATGCGGGTGGCGTCGGGCCTGTGCGTGGCGGGCTGCTATACCGTGATCGAAGCCTGGTTGCAGGCCAAGGTCACCAACGACACGCGGGGCCGCACCATGGGTGTGTACCGGGTGGTGGACATGTCAGGCTCGCTTGCCGCGCAGATGATCATCGGGGTATTGGCGCCCGCGTCCTATGTTTCGTACAATCTGCTGGCCATCGGATGCTGTGCCGCGCTGTTGCCGCTGACGCTGACCACTGCCACGCAACCGGACACGCCAAGCCATCCGCGCCTGCGCCCGCGTCTGGCGGTGGATCGTTCGCCGCTGGCGGCTGCGGGTGTGGTGGTGGCCGCGATTTCCAGCGCGTCGTTTCGCATGGTCGGCCCGATCTATGGCCAGGAGGTGGGGCTGAGCGCCGGGCAGATCGCCTGGTTTTTGTCGGCCTTTGTGCTGGGCGGCGCGCTGGCGCAATATCCTATGGGCTGGCTGGCAGACAAATACGACCGGCGCTGGGTGCTGATCTGGCTGTCCGTGGCGGCGATGGCGAGCTGTGGCATCACGGTGATGGCGTCGGGGCTGGGCACCTATGGCATCATGCTGACAGCGGCGCTGTTTGGGGCCACGACATTTCCGATCTATTCGGTGGCAGCAGCCCATGCCCATGACTTTGCCAGCGCGGACGAACGGGTGGAGTTGTCCGCCGCCCTGATGTTCTTTTTCGCCGTCGGGGCCATTGGTGCGCCCTATCTTGCCTCTGTTTTGATCGACACCTATGGCGCGGGGGCGCTGTTTGTGATGATCGCGGTAGGGCACGGGGTATTGGTGATCTTTGGCCTGACCCGGATGCGGGCACGTCCGACCAGGACAGAGCGCACAGCCTATGTCGTCGCCCCGCGCACATCCTTCATTGTGGGGCGCTTGTTTGGCCGGGCGCGCGACAGGCGCTGACGCCTTTCGCTGGCACTGAGGTTTTCCATGCGCTAAGGCTGCGACAAGCACTGGGAATAATCATATGACACGTCACCTCATCACATCCGCCATCCCCTATATCAACGGGATCAAACATCTGGGCAATCTGGTGGGCAGCCAACTGCCTGCTGACCTATACGCGCGCTATTTGCGTGGGCGCGGCCATGAGGTGCTGTTTTTATGCGCTACAGATGAGCATGGCACGCCCGCCGAACTGGCCGCTGCCAAGGCGGGCAAGCCGGTGGCAGAATACTGCGCGGAAATGCACGGCGTTCAGGCACGGATCGCAGAGGGCTTTGGCCTGTCGTTTGATCACTTCGGCCGGTCATCCAGCCCGCAGAACCAAAAGCTGACGCAGCATTTTGCTGCTGTGCTGGCCGATGAGGGGCTGATCGAAGAAGTCACGCAAAGCCAGATATATTCGCCCACCGATGGCCGTTTCCTGCCCGATCGCTATGTGGAGGGCACCTGCCCGAACTGCGGTTTCGAGGATGCGCGCGGCGATCAATGCGACAATTGCACCAAGCAGTTGGACCCCGAAGACCTGATCAACCCGCGCAGCACCGTGTCTGGCGCCACCGATCTGGAAATGCGCGAGACCAAGCATCTTTTCCTGCGCCAAAGCAAGATGAAAGACCGGTTAAACGACTGGATCAATACCAAGGCGGACTGGCCGCTGCTGACCACGTCGATCGCCAAGAAATGGCTGAACGATGGTGACGGTTTGCAGGACCGGGGGATTACCCGCGATCTGAACTGGGGTGTGCCGGTCAAGCGGGGTGACGCCGATTGGCCCGGGATGGAGGGCAAGGTTTTCTATGTCTGGTTCGACGCGCCCATCGAATATATCGCCTGCGCGCAGGAATGGGTTGATGCCGGCAAAGGTGCCGACTGGGAGCGCTGGTGGCGCACCGACAAAGGCGCGGATGATGTGCGTTACACGCAGTTCATGGGCAAGGATAACGTGCCGTTCCACACGCTAAGCTTTCCGGCGACGATCATGGGGTCGAACGAGCCTTGGAAGCTGGTCGATTATATTAAATCGTTTAACTACCTCACGTATGATGGTGGGCAGTTTTCCACCTCGCGCGGGCGCGGCGTGTTCATGGATCAGGCGCTGGAAATCCTGCCGGCCGACACATGGCGCTGGTGGCTGCTGAGCCATGCGCCCGAGACATCGGATGCGGAATTTACCTGGGAAAATTTCCAGGCGTCGGTGAATAAGGATCTGGCCGATGTGCTGGGCAACTTTATCAGCCGGATCACCAAATTCTGCCGGTCAAAGTTTGGCGAGGCGGTGCCAGAGGCGGGCGAATACGGTCCGGCGGAGCAGGCGCTGATTGCAGATCTGGGCGAACGTCTGGCGCGGTATCAGACCCATATGGAAGCGATGGAGGTGCGCAAATCCGCGGCCGAATTGCGTGGTATCTGGGCGGCCGGCAACGAATACTTGCAGGCCGAAGCGCCCTGGACCGCGTTCAAGACAGACCCCGACCGCGCAGCGGCGCAGGTGCGCCTGGCGCTGAACCTGATCCCCTTTTATGCGGTATTGTCCGCGCCCTTTATCCCCACGGCGGCGGCATCCATGCTGGCGGCGATGCGGGTGGATGCGATGGACTGGCCGGAAGATGTGCCAGCCGCATTATCGACCCTGGCACCCGGACATGCCTTTGACGTGCCCGAGGTGCTGTTCGCCAAGATCAGCGACGAGGATCGCGAAGATTGGGCCCTGCGCTTTGCGGGCAAGCGCGACTAGGCGCGCCTTGCGGGCCACCAACAGACTTTTATGCCCTGCTGGGCAGAACACCGGAGCGTGCGATGACCCAACCGATTGATGAAAATACCGAATTGGCTGTGGCGAGGGCGACCGGCGGGCGGCGGATTCTGGGGCTCGTGTCGCTGGCGTTGCTGGGGGTCTTGCTGATCTATGTCGCCTTTGTACGGCCCCCGGCGGCGGGCTGGCAGCTTTTCCTGATTGTTGTCGGGGGCGGCACGATCTGGATGGCCGACAAGATGCGCCGTGCCACCGCCGGTGGGATCGTGCTGACGGAAACCGAACTGCGCGACACCGACGGCACGCTGATCGCGCGGATCGACGACATCGAAAGCATGGATCGCGGTTTTTTCGCGTTTAAACCATCCAACGGGTTTTTGCTAAAGACGACCACGCCGGGGCCGCGGGTTTGGCGGCCGGGTATGTGGTGGCGCATGGGGCGGCGGATCGGGGTAGGTGGTATGACGCCGGGTCGGCATACCAAACCGATGTCAGAGATCATCGCGATCAAACTGGCGCAGCGCGACTTCAAGGACGTCTGAGCGCGGGGTGCGACCGATCTGCGCCGCTTAAGCCTGCGTAAATCAGAAACGCTCGGCCCTGAGGACGGACGTATCGGTGACTGAGACCACGCCGATATGACGCTCTACCACCGCAAAGGCCGCGTCGAGCAGCGTGTCCAGGCGTTCGGGTTTGATCAGGCAGATGACCATGACCATTCCCGCCCGGCCAATCTGACCTTCGCGCGTCCACGTCCCGGACCGGCCTGACCCGCCGCGCACCGGAATTATCGTATAGCCTGTCACACCGGCCTTGTTGAGCGCTTCGGTCAGGCGGCCTTCGAGCGGTTTTTCGATCACGATTTCAACGCGCTTTGCAGGGTTCATTTTCATGTCAGCCTCCGATCAGCTGAGTGGCCACTGCCACATAGAGGGGGATGCCTATGGTCAGGTTGAAAGGGAAAGTTACGCCGAGTGACAGCGTGAGGTAAATCGCCGGATTTGCCTCGGGCAGGGCGACGCGCATCGCGGCCGGCACGGCGATATAAGAGGCCGACGCGGCCAGCACCATCAACAGCACCACACCGCCCGCCGACAGCCCGATCATCATGCCCAGGACCAGCCCAAGGACCGATCCGGCCAGCGGCATCACGATGCCGAATGTCACCGCCCCCAACCCAAGAACGCCCTTCGATTGGCGTAATCCGCGCCCGGCCACCAGCCCCATGTCCAGCAAGAACAGGCAAAGGACGCCCTTGAACGGGGCCACAATGAAGGGAGATATTTCAGCCAGTCCCTTTGCACCGGTCATCATGCCGATGACAAAGCTGCCGACCAGCAGCACGATAGAGCCATTCAACATGATCTCCCGCATCAGCCCCGGCTCCATCCGCGCCCCGGTGCCACTGCGTGACACCAACCACAGGGCCGACAGGATCGCCGGGGCCTCCATCGCTGCCGCGACCGCGACCATGTAGCCTTCGGACGGGATCGCCCGCCCCTCAAGGATCGACGTGGCAGCGACAAAGGTCACGATGCTGATCGAGCCGTAGTGCGCCGCCACGGCCGCTGCATCCAGCCGGGAGAAATTGGTGAGTACCTGCAACAGCGCAAAGGCCAACAAGGGCAAGCCGAACGACAAAAGAATCCCTGCGCCAACCGACAGCAGCAGCGCCATATCAATGCCGTGATCCGCAACGGAGGCGCCGCCCTTGAAACCGATGGCAAACAGCAGATAGATCGACATGCCTTTGGCAATCGCTTCGGGGATCGACAGGTCCGAGCGCAGCATCGCGGCACCCAGACCCAAAACAAATGACAAAATGATTGGCGACAAGAGGTTCGTACTGGCAAGCGCCAAGATTTCGGTCATGATCAAGCTCCGCTTTTCGGTAGGGTAGAGAAACGCGTGGCGCTTTCCAAGACGGGGCGTCACCAAAAGGCTTTCTTTCTGCGACCTTGATGGTGCAGGAGCGAATGTCGACCAAAGGGTCATTTTCACCAGCGCCGCGAAAGTTGGCTGTGGTTTGCAAAACGGGCGCAAGCGCCCCCCCCCCGGTGGTACAGATATGCACGGGGCATAGATATGAAAGAACTCCCGAAGTTGCCTTCGAGAGTCCTGTTTTTGTGGTCCCGGTGGCCCCATCCTGTTCCATCGACGGTTTGGATCAGGGGCCGGTTTTGCCTGCTTTGGGCGACAGCGCCTTAGCTGTTGCAATCAACCCAGCAGACGCGCGGTGCATAGCGGGGGCGTGTGAAGATGAAGTTGTGGATGTCACGCTCCTCAAGCCCGGTTTTGAACGGCGGGTCATAGGTGCGCCATGTTTCGACCAGCACCACACGTTCCTTGTCGGGCATCACGGGCAGTTTGGCGTGCCAGCTTTTGACGTCTTCGCTGCTCAGCCCAAGCACCCAGCCCCGGCTTTTCGACCAGTCGGTATAGTATCTGTCCTGTGCGGCGTCATACCAGATCGAGGTGACCCGGATCGCGGTATTGCCGGCGCCGCGGGTCATGAACTCGAACAATTCCTGCGACCCGCGCAGATAGTCATCATTGATCGGAACCGTCTCGCGAGAGATGGCATCACCGATCGTGTAGGTCGCCTGCTGGTTCAGGTTATACATCCTGAAGGCATCGAAGATCGAGAAGGTCGACAGATACGCCCAGAAGATCAGCGGCAGGACGATCATGGTTTCCATTGCAATGGTGCCATCCTCGCGGCGCAGGAAATCGCATCGCTTGAGGGCACCGCCAAGGGCAGTCAGTGTGAAACGTAACATCAGTTCGGCTCCTGTACAAAGGCGGCCATTGAAACCATGCGCGCCTTGCCTGAGCCGTCTTTCTCAAGCGCATAGCCCAGACCAGTTGTCGGGAAGATAGGCTTGAACCGGAAGCAGGCGCGCAGCAGCATCAGTTCGTGTTCCTTGCCCAGAATGAGACCGCGTTCGGCGGTCGCAGGCTGGGACTGGTCGACGCAATCAACCGGCTGGTCAAAGGACGCAAAATTGCGCGGGTCAACCGGGATCATTTCAAGGCGCAGCGCTTCGTCGCATTCCTTGAGGAAACCGGCGTTGTCACAAACCATGTCCTTGATCTGGGCATGGGTCATTGGGGTGTTGGTGTTCAGCCGGATGAAACGGACTGTTGTATCCAGGCCCCGGTCGAGGAACATGTGGCGGATCGAATAGATCCCCATCTCCACCGCCATCATGAAGCAGCCAAACAGCAGCGGCATCATGACAGCGAATTCGACCAGCATGGCAGACCCGTCGTCGTTACGACGAAACCGGCGCCACCCATTGATGAGTGCATGTATCATTGTGTCAGCCTCAGTTGGTTGATCTGGCGGGCAATCGCCTTGAACGCGTCGGAAATCTGCACACCTTCGACCCGGAAGAAATGGCTGGGGGACGAGGCGCAGTTTTTCATTACCGCGGCGCCATGGTCCGTGACCTCAAAGCCGATGGACCAGATAACGATCCCCTTGGCCTTTGCCGCATCGCAGATGTCGTCGAGCATATTGTCACCTTGCGAAGCGGTGTACTTGGTCCACTTCCACTTCCAATGTTCGCTGCTGCGCACATAGTTGTTGAGATACCAGTTCAGCGGATAGTCGCTCCAATGGCGCGCGTGGCTGTCATTGGCGTAGTAGTTGCTGTTGATCCGTTGGGTCGTCACGTTCTCGCCGTCGGTCATCAGGATCACGGTCTTGAGCGTCTCGTTGTCGGTGTAAGACGCCGGGCGCGATTTGAATACTGCATCAACTGCCAGGTTCTCGTTGATGGGACGGAAAGCCGGGTCAAGCATCGCCACGCCCCACTTCATCCCGATATGGATCGAGGTATTGGCCCGCGGCCGGAATTGGTTAATCCGGTTTTTCAACGCGTTGGCGTTTTGCGAAAACGGCTGGATAACCTCGTAGCTCCGCTTGGGGCAACCAGGGTTGCTGATGTTGTCATAGTGCCCGGTATTGTCGCGGCTGTAGCCGTTAAAGGACCAGCCCTCATCGAAATGCTGCATGTGCTCATAACTGGTGGCCTGGCTGATCGCGGCATCATGGAAGTCGCTGTCCTTGAAATCCACGCAATAGGAGTAGCTATGCTTTCGCGTGACATTCAATTGGTTGACGATACCAGATCCGGCATTCACCTGCGCGGTGTAGGGCACGACAGAGATCGAAATCAGATCTTCGTTTTCCGGCTTGAGAACGGTGTCGATGAACACGCCCGCAGCGTCTTGCAGATTGACCATCTTGCTGTTGGCAGCCATCGAGCCCGAAATATCGAGCACCATGGAGATTTCGACCTTGTTCACCTTTTCCTCGGCAACAGATCGGGCGGGCACGTTTAATGTGTCGCGGCCCATGCGTCGCATAAAGATGGTGTCGATCTGGTTCGAGGCGTTTACCGTCACGGTGCGGTAGTTCAGCCCCTCATCGACGGACACGCTTGAGACGTAATCGCCCATGCCCGACTTGACGAAGTAATCGCGCACAACCGCTTCGGGGCTGAGCGTCTGGTCAAGGTCGGCAGCGGCCAGCACGGCGCGGTCAGAGACCGCCTGCAATTTGGCGCGATCCCGTTCGTGGCGCATAAGGTCAACGCCCACGCCACCCAGCATCAGCATCATGAGGATCAAGAAGCAGGCAAAGATTGTTACCATGCCATCTTCGTTGCGGGCGAATGCACTCAGCCTGTCGGCTGGGGTATGGCGCTCTGGCCCGGTTTCGCAAACATCATATGTCATTGTCTTTAACCTTTCATACCTCGGCCTCAATAGACGGACGAAGTGCATTTGACGGACTATGCCTTGACCAACTTGTGACGGTTGAAGATGGCCAAAATGGGGCGGGCGAAGGGCGAAACCGGGCGTTTTACAGCTGTTATTGGCGTTAATGGACCGGCTCTGCCGAGGGTTGTTTCCGCATTGGAGACGATCCGCCACAATTGCCCGCGATTGGGTGAGTCGCAGAACATTACCGCCGTTAACGATTAAAAAAGTCGCACCTTGCAAACATGCGCATTAGGGTCGGCCCGAGTTCACTTGTCGGCAAGTGAGTCGTGTACCAATGTGGTGCGCCCGGCGAGAAAAGGAGACACTGATGAACCCAGCCAACGAGCCAAGTTTTCGCGACAGCGTAGACATCATGTTCAACCGCGCAGTAGCGCTGATGGACTTGCCGCCCGGTCTGGAAGAGAAGATTCGCGTGTGTAACGCCACCTATACGGTGCGCTTTGGCGTACGTCTGCGGGGGCGCATTCACACCTTCACCGGCTATCGGTCAGTGCATTCGGAACATATGGAGCCGGTCAAGGGCGGCATCCGCTATTCCATGGCCGTGACCCAGAATGAGGTCGAGGCGCTGGCGGCGCTGATGACCTATAAATGCGCTCTGGTCGAAGCGCCCTTTGGTGGCTCCAAAGGGGGGCTGTGCATTGATCCGCGCGAGTATGACGAGCATGAGCTGGAGCTGATCACGCGGCGTTTTGCCTATGAGCTGATCAAGCGCGACCTGATCAACCCCAGCCAGAACGTGCCTGCGCCCGACATGGGCACCGGCGAACGCGAGATGGCCTGGATTGCAGACCAGTACAAGCGCATGAACACCACCGACATCAACGGCGTGGCCTGTGTGACAGGCAAGCCGATCAATGCCGGAGGTATTCAAGGCCGGACCGAAGCGACCGGGCGCGGGGTGCAATATGCGCTGCACGCCTTCTTCCGCGATCCTGAGGGCCTTAGGAAAGCAGGGTTGACTGGCCCGCTGGCAGGCAAGCGGGTGATCGTACAGGGGCTGGGCAACGTGGGTTACCACGCGGCCAAGTTTCTGAGCGAAGAGGATGGCTGCAAGATCACGGCCATCATTGAGCGCGACGGTGCGTTGCATAACGAAGACGGTCTCGACGTGGAATCGGTACACCAGTGGATCGCCAAACACGGCACCATCACAGGCTATCCCGATACCCATTGCGAGGCCGATGGGGCCAAGTTGCTGGAAGCGAAATGTGACATCCTGATTCCGGCGGCGCTGGAAGGCGTGATCAACATGAGCAACGCCAAGCGTATCAAGGCACCGCTGATCATCGAGGCAGCCAACGGTCCCGTGACTGCGGGCGCCGACGAGATCCTGCGCAAGGCTGGCTGTGTGATTGTGCCTGACATGTATGCCAACGCGGGCGGTGTGACGGTCTCGTACTTCGAGTGGGTCAAGAACCTGAGCCACATCCGCTTTGGCCGTATGCAGCGCCGCGCTGAGGAATCGCGCCATCAGTTGGTGGTCGATGAACTGGAGCGGTTGAGTGCGGACAAGCAGCTTGGCTGGACGTTGAGCCCCAATTTCAAGGAAAAGTACCTGCGCGGTGCCGGGGAATTGGAGCTGGTACGGTCGGGTCTCGATGACACGATGAGTACGGCGTACGAATCCATGGCGAAGGTCTGGCACGGGCGCGACGATGTCGATGACCTGCGCACGGCGGCCTATCTGGTGTCGATCGAAAAGGTCGCCGCCAGCTACCGCGCCAAGGGTCTTTGATCTGAGCCCATGAGATCGGCGCGCCAGGGCGCGCCGATCCGCGGGGGGCTTTGCCCCCCGCACCCCCCAGGAATATTTTGACCAGAAAGAGGGGGCGTTGATGTTTAGGTTTTTTCGGTTTGTTTGAATAACTGCCCGAAGTCAGGCGGACAGACGCATAGGTGTCGCAGTATGACGAGGCATGATGTTTGATTTGCCTGATGATAACGCACTCTATGATGCGCTGCTGGCACGGGACGCAGGCTTTGACGGCTGTGCCTGGGTCGGGGTGACGTCGACCGGGGTGTTCTGTCGGCTGACCTGCCCGGCCCGCAAGCCAAGGCGCGAGAATTGCCGATTTTACGGCAGTATCGCGGGCTGTCTCGCGGCAGGGTATCGGCCCTGCAAGCGGTGCCACCCTTTGGCCCCGGCGGCTCAGGGCAATCCCATGATCTTGGGGTTGCTGGACGCTTTGCAGCGCGATCCCGCGCACCGCTGGAGCGAGGCCGACATTATCGCGCGCGGGCATGACCCCTCGACCGTTCGGCGGACCTTTAAGAGACAGTATGGTCTGACCTTTCTGGACATGGCGCGTCAGGCACGGCTGCGCACCGGTGCTGCCACCCTGCCATCGGGGGGCCGCGTGATTGATGCGCAACTGGAGGCGGGATACGAGTCTCCGGCAGCGTTTCGGGCGGGTTTTGCACGTTGGCTTGGCCTGCCGCCGGGGCGGTTCGCCACGCGGGGCGCGCTGCTGCGTGCCGATTGGATCGACACAAAGCTGGGCGTGATGATTGCCGTCAGCGACGCCAGCGCCCTGCATTTGCTGGAATTCACCGAGCGTCGGGCCTTGCCCGGCGCGTTGCAGCGGCTGTATGCTGCGGTCAAGGGGCGTCTGGGCTTTGGCAGGTTTGCCCCAACCGATCAGATCGAAGGCGAGTTGGACGCGTTTTTCGCAGGTCGTTCTGCGCAGTTTGAGACAGCGCTCGCCCCGCGCGGGACGCCGTTTACCCAGCAGGTATGGCGCGCGTTGCGCCAGATACCGGCAGGCGAAACGCGCAGCTATTCTGACGTTGCCCGCGCCATCGGCCGCGCCGATGCCACCCGCGCGGTGGCACGGGCAAATGGGGCCAACCCGATTGCCATTGTCATCCCTTGCCATAGGGTGCTGGGCGCGGATGGTGCGTTGACGGGCTATGGCGGTGGGCTTTGGCGCAAGCAGGCGTTGATAGATTTGGAGCGCGGTTATGCCGTGCAGAGCAGGGGTGAAAGATGACACAGCAAGACAAGGCGCAGAACTTTGCGGCATTGCACCAGAAGGGCAGGCCACTGGTGCTATATAATGTCTGGGATGCAGGATCGGCGCGGGCAGTGGCTGGGGCGGGGGCGGCGGCCATTGCCACGGGGTCGTGGTCTGTGGCCGCGGCGCAGGGGTATGAGGACGGGCAGGCATTGCCATTGCCGGCGCTGCTGCGCACGGCGGCCGAGATCGTGCGCGCCGTTGATCTGCCGGTGAGCATTGATTTTGAGGGCGGTTATGCGGTGGACCCGGCGGGTCTGGGCGAGAATACCCGCGCCTTGGTACAAACCGGCGCGATCGGGCTGAATTTCGAGGATCAGGTGGTGGGCGGCAGCGGATTGCACGATCTGGATGTACAGGTGGCCCGGATTGCGGCGATCAGGTCGGCGGCCGACGCCGAGGGCGTGGCGCTGTTTATAAACGCCCGCACCGATCTGTTTCTACAGAGCAAGCCAGAAGACCACGCGCACCATGTCGATGCGGCACTCATGCGCGCGCGCGCCTTTGCCGAGGCGGGGGCGAACGGTGTGTTCGTGCCGGGGCTGGCAGATGCGGGGCTGATCGCGCAGGTTTGTGCGCAGAGCGACCTGCCGGTGAACGTGATGAAGTCGCCCGCAGCACCTGATATTTCAGCGCTGGCGGCTTGCGGCGTGGCGCGGATAAGCCATGGCCCGTTTCCATACCGCGACGCGATGAAGGCGTTGGGCGCTACGGCGGCGTCGCTGCTGGACTAATCCCTGACGCTAACTGCTGCAAAAGAACTTTCCATCATTGATACTTGTGGGCGGAGTTGGTTCAGTGGTCAGGTCTGCTGAGAGGGGTGAGGGATGCGGTTTTCAGGGTTGCGGGTGTTGCGCGAAGGGTTGACCGGCAACAAGGGTTGGGGGCCGCATTGGCGCGATCCCGAACCCAAGGCGGAATATGACGCCGTGATCATCGGCGGCGGCGGGCACGGGTTGTCTACCGCCTATTACCTCGCCAAAAACCACGGCATGACGAACATCGCTGTGCTGGAAAAGGGCTATCTGGGTGGCGGAAACGTAGGGCGCAACACCACGATTGTGCGGGCAAACTACATTCTTCCGGGCAATTCAGAGTTCTACAGTCATTCGCTGAAGCTGTGGGAAGGTCTGGAAGATGACCTGAACTATAATGTGATGCATTCGCAGCGCGGGTTGATCAACCTGTTCCATTCCGATGGCCAACGCGATGCCTTTGCCCGGCGCGGCAATGCGATGATCAATCAGGGCGACGATGCCGAATTGCTGGACCGGGAGGGCGTGCGCAAGTATCTGCCCTATCTCGATTTCGACAACACGCGCTTTCCAATCTACGGCGGTCTGCTGCACAAGCGCGGCGGCACGGCGCGCCATGATGCGGTGGCATGGGGCTATGCCCGCGGAGCTGATCAGCGTGGGGTTGATCTGATCCAGCAGTGTGAGGTTACGGGCATCGACATCGAAAACGGGCAGGTGCGCGGTGTGCAGACCACACGCGGTGCGATCCGGGCCAAGAAGGTGGGTATCGTGGTCGCGGGCCGCTCGGGGCAGGTGGCGGCGATGGCCGGGATGCGTCTGCCGATTGAAAGTCATGTCTTGCAGGCTTTCGTGACTGAGGGGTTAAAGCCCGTGATCGACCATGTGGTCAGTTTCGGCATGGGCCATTTCTACATCAGCCAGTCAGACAAGGGCGGTTTGGTTTTTGGCGGCGATCTGGATTTCTATGCCTCCTATGCGCAGCGCGGTAACATGCCGATGATGGAACATGTGATGGAGGCGGGCATGACCCTGATGCCGATGATCGGCAAGGCCAAGGTGCTGCGATCCTGGGGCGGGATCATGGACATGACACCCGACGGCAGCCCAATCATCGACAAGACAGATACCAAGGGTTTGTTCATCGACTGCGGCTGGTGTTACGGCGGCTTCAAGGCGGTGCCGGGGTCCGGGTTCAGCTTTGCGCATCTGATGGCAACGGAGACCCATCACGAACCTGCGGCCAAGTTCCGTCTGGACCGGTTTCGCACCGGGTATGGGCTGATGGATGAAGAGGCCACCGGGTCTCAGCACAACCTACATTGAGGGTGGCGATGCTGGACACGCGTTTATTTGGCAAGGTGAAACAGGGGGTTTCGGCCTTTTTGGGGGTGTGCAATGCGCATTGACTGTCCGATCTGTGGATCGCGTGACCGGCGCGAGTTTTACTATCAGGGCGCGGCGGTGGCGCTGGCACGGCCTGATGCCGATGCCGGGGATGGCCCGTGGGAAGACTATGTGCACCTGCGCGACAACCCGGCGGGAGAAACGCGGGACCTGTGGCATCACGAGGGCGGCTGTGGCGCCTGGCTTGTGGTGACGCGCAACACAGTCAGCCACGATGTCGTTAGCGTCGAATTGGCCGCAGATGTGAAAAGGGCGATGGCATGAGGGTCGCAGGCAAGGGTCTGATCGACCGCAGTGCGCCGGTCAGCTTTCGGTTCGACGGACATTCGTTTAGCGGTTTTGCGGGGGACACCGTGGCCTCAGCACTGCTTGCCAACGAGGTGAAACTGATGGGGCGCTCGTTCAAGTATCACCGCCCGCGCGGTGTGTTGAGCGCGGGCAGCGAAGAACCCAATGCGCTGGTCACAACCGGCACCGGGGCAAGTGCCGAGCCAAACGTGCGCGCTACCATGCAAGAGGTCTACGACGGGTTGCACGTGCGCAGCCAGAACGCCTGGCCCAGCCTTGGCTTTGACGTGATGGCGGTGAACGATCTGGCGGCACCGTTTTTGGGGGCGGGATTTTATTACAAGACCTTCATGTGGCCCAGAAAGTTCTGGGAGACGGTCTATGAGCCGATCATCCGCCGTGCGGCGGGGCTCGGGGCGCTCAGCGGGCATGCGAACGCGGATGTCTACGAAAAGGCCTATGCCTATTGTGATCTACTGGTGATCGGGGCCGGGCCTACGGGGCTGATGGCGGCGCTGACGGCAGCGCGGGCCGGGGCCGATGTGATCCTCGCGGATGAGGATGCGCTGATGGGCGGACGGCTGAACGCCGAAAGCGGCAGCATCGGGCATCAGCCCGGCCATGCCTGGGCGGCAGGTGTCGTGGCGGAGCTGGCGGCGATGGACAACGTGCGCCTGATGCCGCGCACCACGGTAACCGGGGCCTATGATGGCGGCATGTTTGGCGCGTTGGAACGGGTGAACCAGCATCGCGCGCGGCGCGGCGGCGGCGCCCCGCTGGAGTGTTTTTGGCGCATCGCCGCAAGGCAATCGGTGCTCGCGGCAGGGGCAGTTGAGCGGCCGGTGGCGTTTCAGAACAACGACCGCCCCGGCATCATGACAGCCGGTGCCGTGCGGGCCTATTTGAACCGCTGGGGGGTAAGCCCCGGCAAACAGATCACCGTATTTGGCAACAACGATGACGCCCACCGCACGGCGCGTGATCTGATGGCGGCGGGCGTACATGTGACGGCGCTGATCGACAGCCGCGCGGGCGTGACGTTTGAGGGGGCGGAATTCCCCGTCTATTCGGGCGCGCAGGTGTGCAACTCCGCCGGACGCAAGGAACTTGAGGCGATCACCATTCGGACCTCCAGCGGTGAACATGCCATCCAGACCGACTGTCTGGCGATGTCGGGCGGCTGGAATCCGTCGGTACATCTGACCTGCCATATGAACGCGCGGCCCAGTTGGAACCCCGACATTCAGGCCTTCGTGCCAACGCCCGGCGCTGTGCCTAACATGATCGCTGCGGGTGCCTGTAACGGTGCCTTTTCGACCCACGGATGCCTTGCCGCCGGGGTAGAGGCCGCGACGCAGGCATTGCAGGTGCTGGGGCGCAAGGCGGTGGCGGTCGATCTGCCGCAGGCCGAGGATACGCCCTATGCCCTGTCACCCCTTTGGGCGGTGGCGGGCAAGGGGCGTGCCTGGCTCGATTTCCAAAACGATGTCTGCGTCAAGGATGTGAAACAAGCGGCGGTGGAGAACTTTCGCTCGGTCGAGCACATGAAGCGTTATACCACGCAAGGGATGGCCACGGATCAGGGCAAGACCTCGAACATCGGGGCTCTGGCGGTTCTGGCCGATGCCACCGGGCGCGGCATTCCCGAAACTGGCACGACCACCTTTCGCCCACCCTATTCGCCTATTGCCATTGCAGCGATGGGGGCGGGGGCGCAGGGCAAGGGCTTTGCGCCCGAGCGGTTTACCACCAGCCATGCGGCCAGCCTTGCCATGAACGCCCCGATGATCGAGGCGGGACTGTGGTATCGCCCCAGTTATTTCCCGCGTGGCAATGAAAAGACATGGCGGCAGTCTTGTGACCGCGAGGTTGGCTATGTGCGCCGCACCGTGGGTGTCTGCGATGTGTCCACACTGGGCAAGATCGACATTCAAGGGCCGGATGCGGCCAAGCTGCTGGATTTTGTCTATACCAACGCGTTCAGCACACTGATGGTCGGACGCGTGCGCTATGGTCTGATGCTGCGCGAGGACGGGCATGTGATGGACGACGGCACCTGCGCGCGGCTGGCCGAACAGCATTACCTGATGACCACAACCACCGCCGCTGCTGGTGCGGTGATGCGACATCTGGAGTTTGTGACGCAATGTCTGCACCCCGAATGGAAGGTCCGCTTTACCTCGGTCACCGAACACTGGGCGCAGTTCGCGGTGGCGGGGCCGCAGGCGCGTGATCTGATCAACGGGCTGCTGGATCAAAAGATCGACAACGAAAGCTGGCCCTTTATGGCCTGTGGGGATGTGACGGTGATGGGGGTAAAGGGGCGGTTGTTCCGCATCTCCTTCTCGGGGGAACATGCCTATGAAATTGCCGTGCCTGCACGTTTCGGCGCGCATCTGTTCGAGGTTTTGGTGGGCCGGGCCGACGCCATGGGCGGCGGTGCTTATGGCATGGAGGCGCTGAATGTGCTGCGCATCGAAAAGGGCCATATCACCCATTCCGAAATCCACGGCCGCACCACGGCGTTTGACATTGGCATGGGGCGGATGGTGTCGGACAAGAAAGATTGCATCGGCAAAACGATGTCTGAGCGGCCCGGCCTGATGGACCCCGAGCGCGAGCGGCTGGTCGGGCTGAAACCTGTGGGCGCGGTCAAACTGCTTAGCGCTGGGGCGCATCTGTTTGATGCCGGCGCCGAGGCGGTGCGCGAGAATAATCAGGGCTATGTTACGTCGGTCGGGTTCTCGCCCGATGTGGGAACCTATATCGGGCTGGGCTTTGTCCAGCGCGGCCCGGCGCGATATGGCGAGGTGATGCGCATGGTCGATCATCTGCGCAGGCTTGAGGCCGAGGTCGAGATTTGCCCGCCTGTCTTTGTTGATCCCGAAGGAGGGCGCACACGTGGCTGACTTACTCGCTAAATTCCCCGCGAATGATCTGTTGCCGCTGCGCATCGGCAAGGCAGCGCTTGAGGCGGTTGATCCCGGCACGCTGACGTCGCTGTCACCTTTTGGCGATGAAGCGGCCCTGTCTGACGCGCTGCAATCCGCGCAGGGTGTGGCGCTGCCCAAACCGGGGCGCAGCACGGCCAAGGACGGCACCCGCTGCATCTGGTTTGGCCGCGACGAGGCACTGTTGATCGGGCCGCAGCCCGCGGCTGCTCTGGCTGATCATGGGGCGGTGGTCGATGTTTCTGACGGCTGGGCCGCCGTCAGCCTGAGCGGGGCAGCATCGGTCGATGTGCTGGCGCGGCTGGTGCCGCTGGACCTGCGCCCGGCGACGTTCAAGACTGGCCAAACCGCGCGCTGTCAGGTGCAACATATGGCGGCCTCGATCACGCGCACTGGGGCGGATGCGTTCCTCATCCTAGTGTTCCGGTCGATGATTGGCAGTTTGGTGCATGATGTGAAACAGGCTATGGCAGCGGTCGCATCGCGCGGCTAGATTGCTGCGGGGGCCCGAATCCTCGTGTGTATTGACCAGATGGAGCGATCTTATGAAGACGACAATTTGCGCGGCGCTGCTGGCCGCAACCAGCATGGCGGTGACGGGCCCGGCGCTGGCGGCCTCGAAAAAGGAAGTCAGCTGTGGCCATCAGGCCGCCGTGGTGGCGGCCGTGCGTCAAGCGCGGCTGGACCGGGTGAAGGAACGCGAGGTGACCAAAATCGTTACCGCCCAAGCCACGTGGCCTGAAAATTTCAATACCGCGATTCCGCTTGTCACCCCTTGGGTTTATGAGATGAAAATGCGCGACGTGAAAGAACAGGATCTGGCGGCGGCATGGAATGAGATGTGTCTGGCGCAATAGCCGCTGGCGCCTGACGACCGACCGGGGCAGGGGGCGTTGCCCCCGACGCGGCGCTGCGGCCCGTCCCCCCGGAGATTTATTTTGCGAAGTGAAGCAGGGCGTGCGCACTGGACTCTGATCCGGTGCGCCCAATATATAGAACCATGAGCCTGCCCCCTGGATTTCTGGAAGAACTGCGTGACCGCGCCAGCCTGTCTCAGGTGGTGGGGCGCAAGGTCGTGTGGGATGCGCGCAAGTCCAACCAGGGCAAGGGCGACATGTGGGCGCCGTGCCCGTTCCATCAGGAAAAATCTGCCAGCTTTCACGTCGATGACCGCAAGGGGTTTTATTACTGCTTTGGCTGCCACGCCAAGGGCGACGCCATCAGTTTCATCCGCGAGACGGAAAACGTCAGCTTCATGGAAGCGGTTGAGATACTGGCCCGCGAAGCCGGGATGCCGGTGCCAAAACAAGACCCCCGCTCTCAGGCGAAGGCTGACAAACGCACGCAACTGGCCGAGGTGATGGAACAGGCGGTGCAGTGGTTCCGCCTGCAACTGGGCACCGGTGCTGCGACACAGGCGCGCGAGTATCTAGCGCGGCGCGGCCTGTCAGAGCAGGCGCAGGCGCATTGGGAAATCGGCTTTGCCCCCGACACATGGCAGGGGCTGTGGGACGCGCTCAAATCCAAGGGCGTGGCGGATGAGCTGATTTTGGGCGCCGGATTGGCCAAACCATCCAACAAAGGCAGCAAACCCTATGACACGTTTCGCGGGCGCATCATGTATCCGATACGCGATGCGCGTGGGCGCGCCATCGCTTTTGGTGGCCGTGCGATGGACCCGGACGATAAGGCGAAATACCTCAATTCGCCTGAGACTGAATTGTTCGACAAGGGCCGCAGCCTTTATAATGTGAAAGACGCCCGTGCGGCGGCGGGCCGGGGCCAGCCGCTGATCGTGGCCGAAGGGTATATGGACGTGATTGCCCTGCATGGGGCCGGGTTTCACGCTGCCGTCGCCCCGCTGGGTACCGCCATCACCGAAAACCAGTTGCAGATGTTGTGGCGCATCGCACCCGAACCGATCATCACGCTGGACGGTGACACGGCGGGTCAACGCGCGGCACTGCGGCTGATTGATCTGGCGCTACCGCTGCTTGAGGCCGGGCAGTCGTTGCGCTTTGCCGTGATGCCCGAAGGACTGGACCCGGACGATCTGCTGCGCGCTCAGGGTGCCGGCGCGCTGCAAAAGCTGCTGGATGCGGCGCTGCCCATGGTGCAGCTGCTGTGGCAGCGCGAAACCGAAGGTCGGGTGTTTGACAGCCCCGAACGCAAGGCGGCACTGGACAAATCACTGCGTGAAAAGATCAAGCTGATCCGCGATCCGTCGATCCGCAGCCACTATGGGCAAGAGATCAAAGACCTGCGCTGGCAGTTGTTCCGGCCGCAAAAACCGCAACGCGCGGCGTTTCAGCCCGGCGGCGGCGGTAAAGGGCGCGGCAAGGGCAAGGGCGGCGATTGGAGTGCGGCGCAATCGACGCTCGCCAGCACCAAGGCATCGGCGCTGGGCATAGCGGCTGACGATCAGACGCCCGAACACCTGCGCGAAGCGGTGATCTTGGCGGTTCTGTCGAATTGCCCAAGTCTGATCGAAGCGTTTGAGGCGGGGCTTGAGGCGATGGAATGTAGCAATCCCGACCACGCCCGCCTGCGCGACGTCATGCTGCGCCACGGCCACGCCGGGCCCGAGGTGATCCGCGACCAAATTTCGAACGCTCTGGGGCCGGACGCCCTTGAAATCTTGATGGCGCAGCGCCACGTTGCCATTACGCCCTGCATTCGCAACCCTGACGACATCGACATGGCCCGGATGACCGTGGCCGAGGAATTGGCCAAGCTGGAATCCCTGCGCGGCTTGCACGCCGAGATCGCGGAAGCCGCCGAGGATTTGAGCGGGGCAGCGGACGAAGGCGTGACATGGCGACTGACAGAAGCGGCGCGCGCCGCAGACAGGGCCAGCCGTACAGGCCAGGAAGACAAGGCAGAATACGAAGTGGGCGACAATGGCGCGCGCATGAACCGCACGGAACGCAGCGCTCTGGATACGCTGCTGGGAACGATCAAATATGAAAAGCCAAAGGGCCGCAGCTGAGCTTTCAGCGTGACCTTTTCGCAGGACTTTAGGAAAAAGCAGGGTATCGGCTTTAAGAATCACCCGGAACCCCGCATGATTCGGAAAACCGAATCACCTGTGGGTGATTCGCGCTGACGCGCTGGAGGAGCACGATATGGCCGCCAAAGATACAAACGAAGATGCTAAGACTGACGATCAGGACTCCGGTCATTCGCTCGACATGAGCCAAGCCGCCGTCAAAAAGATGATCGGCGAGGCGCGTGAGAAGGGCTATATTACCTATGGCCAGTTAAACACGGTGCTGCCGCCCGATCAGGTCGGCTCGGAACAGATCGAAGATGTGATGTCGATGCTGTCTGAGATGGGCATCAACATCATCGAAGACGAGGACGCAGAAGAGGAAGAGGCCAAAGGCTCCACCGATCTGACGACCACGGATTCCACCCGCGATGTCACCCTATCGTCGGGCACCTCTGAAAAGCTGGACCGGACCGACGACCCGGTGCGCATGTACCTGCGCGAGATGGGCAGTGTCGAACTGCTGTCCCGCGAGGGCGAAATTGCCATCGCCAAGCGCATCGAGGCCGGCCGCAACACGATGATCGCGGGCCTGTGCGAAAGCCCGCTGACCTTTCAGGCGATCACCATCTGGCGTGACGAACTGCTGTCAGAGGACATTCTGCTGCGCGACGTTATTGATCTGGAAGCCACCTTTGGCACCCAGATGGGCGAGGATGAGGAAACCACACCCGTTGTCACGCCCGGCGTCACCACTGAGGCGAAGGCCGATAGTGACAAGACCGAACTGGACGCAGACGGCAACCCAATTGCCACCGATGACGACGAGGATGAAGACGAACAGGCCAACATGAGCCTGGCGGCGATGGAAGCGGCGCTGAAGCCGCAGGTGCTCGAAGCGCTCGATATCATTGCCGACGACTATATCAAGCTGAGCGAGATGCAGGACAGCCGCATCTCTGCGACGCTGAACGAAGATGGCTCCTTCTCGAAGAAGCAGGAAGAAACCTACCAGAAGCTGCGCTCGGAAATTGTGCTGCTGGTGAATGAACTGCACCTGCACAACAACCGTATCGAAGCACTGATTGACCAGCTTTACGGCATCAACCGCCGGATCATGCAGATCGATTCAGCCATGGTAAAACTGGCCGATCAGGCGCGCATCAACCGCAAGGAATTCGTCGACGAATACCGCGGCTACGAGCTGGACCCCAACTGGATGGAGCGGATGGCCGAAAAGTCCGGTCGCGGCTGGCAGATGTTCATCGAACGCTCCGCCGAGAAGGTGGACGAGCTGCGCACCGACATGGCGCAGGTTGGTCAGTATGTCGGCCTCGACATTTCGGAATTCCGGCGCATCGTGCAGCAGGTCCAGAAGGGCGAAAAAGAAGCCCGTCAGGCCAAGAAGGAGATGGTCGAAGCGAACCTGCGTCTCGTCATTTCGATCGCCAAGAAGTACACAAATCGCGGCCTGCAGTTCCTTGATCTCATTCAGGAAGGCAACATCGGCCTGATGAAGGCCGTGGACAAATTCGAATACCGCCGCGGCTACAAATTCTCGACCTATGCGACATGGTGGATCCGTCAGGCAATCACCCGGTCGATCGCCGATCAGGCGCGCACCATCCGTATTCCGGTGCATATGATCGAAACGATCAACAAACTGGTCCGCACCGGTCGCCAGATGCTGCACGAAATTGGCCGCGAACCAACACCAGAGGAATTGGCTGAAAAGCTGCAAATGCCTTTGGAGAAGGTTCGCAAGGTGATGAAGATCGCCAAAGAGCCGATCTCTCTCGAAACGCCAATCGGCGACGAAGAAGACAGCCAGCTTGGCGATTTCATCGAGGACAAGAACGCCGTCCTGCCACTGGATTCCGCCATTCAGGAAAACCTGAAGGAAACCACGACACGCGTGCTTTCGTCGCTGACACCGCGCGAGGAACGTGTTTTGCGGATGCGCTTTGGTATCGGCATGAACACCGATCACACTCTCGAAGAGGTGGGGCAGCAGTTCAGCGTGACGCGCGAACGTATCCGCCAGATCGAAGCCAAGGCCCTGCGCAAGCTCAAGCACCCCAGCCGGTCGCGCAAGCTGCGCTCGTTCTTGGACCAGTAAACTTTCGCGGCGGCGCGCCCTTGGGCCGCGCCGCCGCAATCTTGATCCTCTGCCCCGCACGAGGTTCAACGCATCTGTGATTTTGATCTTCGCGCGGTCCACCCTAGATATGGTGTATCCCAAAGAGAGGTCTTGCCATGCGCCCGTTCCTGTATGCCCTGTGCTGTTGCCTCGTGCCTGCCACTGTCGCGGCCCAGGCCTACCAAGCCGAAAACTGGCTGATCGTTGTTCCGCTGAACACCAGTGATTTCGAAGTGATCGAGGACCACGGCGAAGGCGCGCGCGGCATCTGGTGCGCCGCTGCCAGCTTCGCTCAGACGCGGCTCGGCTTGCCCCGTGATCAGCGGCTCTATGTTAAATCCCCGCGCGGCCCATCTGTCAGCGGTGTTGGCACCAAGGGCGTTGTGTTCACCACCGATCCGGGCCGGGTCGACGGCGTGGCGGCCCAGTCCTATTCTGTTACCGTGCGCCGGGCCGGGGAAAACCTGCCCAGCCACCACGCCCGCCAGTTCTGCAAGGATTACCTGATCGAACTGAACGATCTTTAGCCGCATGAGGTGCGCAATGTTACGATTAGTCTCCTTCACCATGCTCAGCACGGCTTTGACGTTGGCGCCTGCTGCTCAGGCGTTTGAGGCTGACAACGGCGTACGTGTCGACGCGGCACCCGGCGGTATATTGGTCATCGGCGATGCCGGGCAGGGCGCACGTGGGATGTGGTGCGCCGCCGCAGATTATGCCCGCGACGTGCTGGGGGCCGCAGGGTATCAGCGTCTTTATGTGGCCGTGGCCCGCACACCGGGGCTGGGCCAGCGCGCCCCGGTCCTGTTTACAACTGATGCCGCAGGGTTAGACCCTGCGCCGGTGTTTCTTGTTGGCGCATCGCTGGCACGCGCCGGGTCGTCGCTCTCGGTCGATCACGCCTTGGGGTTTTGCCGTGACGCGCGCGGGGTCGGCAGCTAAGGATGCAGACCTGTTTCACCGTCCAGACCAAGGGTCAGGCGCTCTACGAATTCACGACGGATGTCGCGCGGTGGCTTGCCGGGCAAGGCAACGGTCTGTTGACACTGATGGTGCGTCATACCTCGGCCTCACTTTTGATCCAGGAAAATGCCGATCCTGATGTGCAACGCGATTTGCTGGCCTATTTCGCGCGTCTGGTGCCACCCGCCGATGCGCCGCAAATGGCCTACCTGCGGCATGTCATGGAAGGTCCCGACGATATGCCCGCCCATATCAAAGCCGCCATGCTGCCCGTCACGTTGAGCATCCCCGTTACCGCAGGGCGCATGATGCTGGGCACCTGGCAGGGCATCTACCTCTTTGAACACCGCGATGCGCCGCACACCCGGCAAATAGCGGCGCATTTTTCGCGATAGGCCCCGGTCCCCGGTAGCCATCGCCGCCCGGCGTCGCGCAATACCGTTGGGTTCCTGCCACAATCCGCACCGCAAGATGTAGCGCTGAAATTCGCCACTACCCAAAACCTCGCGGGTCACATATAACTGTAGGCAAGAGGGCGAATTGCCCCACAAGTGAGGCAGGATAATAAGGGGGGACGGCCCATGCGCTGCCCGTTTTGCGGAAATATCGACACTCAAGTAAAAGACAGCCGCCCGGCAGAGGATCACGTATCCATCCGCCGCCGCCGCTTTTGTCCCGCCTGCGGCGGACGGTTCACGACCTACGAACGTGTTCAACTGCGCGATCTCGTGGTGATCAAGACCTCGGGCAAACGCGAAGATTTTGACCGCGACAAGCTGGAACGCTCGATCCGTATCTCCATGCAGAAACGCCCCATTGATCCTGAACGCATTGATCAGATGATCAGTGGCATCGTGCGCCGTCTTGAAAGCATGGGCGAGACCGACATTGGCTCCAAACAGATCGGCGAGATCGTGATGGAGGCGCTGGCGCGGATCGACACGGTGGCCTATGTGCGCTTTGCGTCGGTTTACAAGAACTTCCAAGCGGCGGACGATTTCGACAAATTCGTGCAGGAACTGCGTCCCGACGCCCTGCCGGAAGAGTGAACGACACACGTTTCATGGCGCTGGCCCTCAGCTTGGGCCGGCGTGGACAGGGCCGGGTCTGGCCCAATCCTGCCGTGGGCTGCATCATTGTGCGCGAGGGTCGGATCATCGGGCGCGGTTGGACACAGCCGGCGGGCCGCCCCCATGCTGAGACAGAAGCCTTGGCACAGGCCGGTGCGGCGGCACGCGGTGCCACCGTATATGTCACGCTCGAACCCTGCGCCCATCACGGCAAGACTCCCCCCTGCGCCCAGGCCCTGATCGACGCGGGTGTGGCCCGAGTGGTCGTGGCGACAGGCGACGATGACGCGCGGGTAAACGGACGTGGCATCGCGATGCTGCGCGCTGCAGGCATCTGCGTCGATGTCGGTGTGCAGGAGGACGAGGCCCGCGCCGATCACGCCGGGTTTTTCTGTCGTACCGACCTTGGCCGCCCGATGCTGACGCTCAAGCTGGCCAATTCCTTTGACGGGCGGATCGCCACCGGCACTGGCGAAAGCCAATGGATCACCGATGGCCCCGCGCGCCGCCTGACCCACGCCATGCGCAGCCGCCATGATGCCGTCATGGTCGGGGGCGGCACGGCGCGCAAGGATGACCCCAGCCTGACGGTGCGCGATCTCGGTGTGGGCCATCAACCTGCCCGCGTGGTCGCCTCGCGCAGGCTTGACCTGCCGCTGATGGGCCAACTGGCACGCAGTGCAGCACAGGTGCCGCTGATCCTGTGCCACGGCCATGATGCTGACGCGGCACTGATGCGCATATGGTCCGATTTGGGTGCCACTCTGCTGGCCTGTGGCGCGCGCAACGGCCAGCTTGATGCAAACGACGTCCTGCACCAGCTCGGCACCCACGGCCTGACCCGCATCTTCTGCGAAGGCGGCAGCGCCTTGGCCGCCTCGCTGATTGAGGCCGATCTGGTGGATCAACTGGTCGGTTTCACTGCTGGGGTTATCATCGGCGCTGAAGGCCTGCCAGGCATCGGCGCCATGGGGTTGGCGCGCCTGTCAGCGGCACCGCGCTACGCCCTTCAGTCCAGTCAGCAAATCGGCCCCGACCTGCTACACATCTGGACACGCGGCTAGCCCAACACACACTTCAGCTTTTTCGGGTCAAAAATACCCTCGGGGTCCGGGGCAGAGCCCCGGCGCCTACCGCCCGCGCCACATATGCGCCTGGCTCGCCAACAGCCCCTGTAGCTTTGACAGCAGCCGATTGCCCAGTCGCACCTGCGGCAAATCCCCCGCCGCCAGCCGCGCCACGACAACCTCGACGGCGCAGGGCAGACCGGTCTTGGGGTCCAAATAGCGCGGATAATCAATCAGCGCAGCATGGACCAACCCCTCAAGCGTGACCTCGGCGCGGCGGCGGGGTGGCACGTCGCCCCGGTCTTCGGTCAGTCCCCAGCCCGCATAAAAGGGCGCGCCCAAGGTGACAACCGGCACCCCGCGCAGCAGTGCCTCGAACCCCATGAGCGACGTCATCGTCCAAACCACATCGACCTGCGCCAGCAACGCCACCGGGTCCGCCTTGTGCACCACAACATCCGCATCCGGGGCCTCGACCACGCCGCTGCGCAGCCCCGCTTCGACATCCGGGTGCGGTTTGTAGACGATCACGGCATCCTCGTTTCCCGCGCGCGCAGTGGCCAGCAATGCGGCGTTGCTGCGCACGATGTCCGTGCCGGTCAGGATCGACGCGTCATCTTCCACTTGCCCCGGCACCAGGATACGCCGCCCCGGCGGCAGCTTTGTTTTCGCGCCGCCCAGATTATACTTGCTCAGCCCCGCATCCGTCAGCGCCGCGATCAGATTTTGCGCCCGCGCGCGCTGGTCAGGCCGCAGACGGCTACGTTTTTCGATCCATTTCTCCAATCGGCTGGGGCGAGACGGATCGTAGTAAATGCCCAGATCATCGCACACCAGCGACAGCGGCGGCACCAGTTCCGCCCCCAGCCCGCGCGACCGCACAAACCCGTCCTCGACCCGCAGTGCACCGTCATGCGCCTCGGTCGCCTTGCTGGCCCAGATCATCTGCCGCCGCGCCGAGGGCGCTGCCTTAGCGCCGTCGCCTATAAACCGCATCGGTTTGACCCCGCCAAAGAACTGCTGCAGGGGGCGGCGTTTCCACAGGCGCATGCCATGCGCGTCCCAGCCGTGCCGGTCTTCGCGCCAGGCGCGGGTCTGGGCGGCAAAGGCGTTGATGGCAATGTCGAGGTCGCACAGGCGGTCGTGATGGGGGTCATACCATTTCGGATAGAGGATCATCGCCGCTGCAAACAGCTGCGCGCGGGTCAGCACGCGCTGGCGGCGTTGCACCGGGAATTCGTCGGTGGTCAATCCCCATCCCGCATAGAAGGGTTTGCCAAAGACCCGTGGCTTATGACCCGCAAATATCGCCTCAAACCCCAATTGCGACGACACAGTATAAACGCCCACCGCCCCTTCGAACAGCGCCTGTGGGCTTACGGCATCGCCCAGCAGGCTGATGCGGTCGTTTTCATCCTCAGGTCCGAAATACCCCGCCCGGAACCCCTGCGCGGTTTCGGGATGGGTCTTGATGATGACGCGGGCGCCGGGGTGCTCTTCCTGCGCAAAGACCAGCATTTCCAGAAACCGGCCCCGATCAGCACCCGATGCAATAACCGATGCATCGCCACGGGTCTGGTCGATCACCAGCACATAGCCGGGGGCGGGCAGGGGGGCAGAAGGGTCAAAGGCGCTGTATTTCGTCAGGTGATCTTCGGCGATCCGCGCCATGCCGCCGCGAGCCGCGTTCAGCAGGGCGGTGTTGTCCAAGGGATGTTCGGTCAGCAGCATTTCCAGATCCGAGGGCTGCGTCGGGTCGAAATGCGCGCCGCGGTGGTCGATCAGCAGGCCCAGCGGCGGTTCTCCGGCCCGGCCCGGATGCAGCGACCGCAACCAGGCATCTTCGACACGTACCACCGGCACCCCGCGCCGCTTTGCAATGCTTAGGCCCCGGTGCGCCGTGGGCGAATTGCCCCAGACGGCCACCGCATCGTCAACCCCCGGCAGGCCGAGCCGCAGGGAATAGCCCGCCAATGCCATGATGCGCCGCACGCGGGCCTGGGTCAAAAACCCGCCGTTATAGATAAAAAGCCGCCGGTTCCTTGCAGAACCGGCGGCGGGGGATTGATATGGGTCAGCTTCGAAAGCCACCGGGGGGTGTCATTCGCTGCCGGTTATCGATGCCAGGCTGCTGGCCGAACCGGCTGTGCCTGTGATGGCAGCGATCACCTTGCTCCACTGTGTGAACGGCGCTTCAGTGACATAGATGGTGTCATCGTCGCGGATCACAAAATCACGGGCCATGAACATGCCATTGGGTTTGGTCAGGTCCAGCACATAGACCATGCGCTGTGTGCCTTGCAGATCATTGCGGCCCAGCACCTGTGCCGCCACTTCGACAGGTTCATTGCGGAACACAAAGACCCCGGTGGGATCGGCCGACGCGGCACTCAGCCCGCCAACCTGCGCAATGCCTTCGAGCAGGGACAGGTTTTGCGATTCAAAAGGCACCTGTGCCTGGCCCCCGGTGGCGCCAAGGGCAGTGAACGAACGGGTATCTTCCTCGACCAGAATACGGTCACCGGCGCGCAGGGCGATGTCGAGCTCTGGATGGTTATAAAGGTCCTGGAACCAGATCTTGCCGCGCTGGTTGCCCCGGATCACGGTCACTTGGGCAATTTCCGGCACAATCGTCACGCCACCGGCACGCGCCAGCATGGTGCCCAGTGTGCGCGTGGGGCGTTCAATCGCATAGACACCCTGCGCCCCGACCGACCCGATCAACGACACGGTCGATCCGTCGCCCGCTGCCCGGCGCACTTCGATCTGCGGGTCAGGGGTCTGTTCGCCCAGCTTGGCGGTGATGATGCGGCGGATCGCTTCGGGCGAATTGCCTGCTGCCTTGATCCGTCCAGCATAGGGGATAAAGATGAAACCGGCACCATCGACCTGCACTTCTTCGAGGGTGGTCGCAGGTGCTCCTTCGACGCCCAAGAGCGGATCATCGACGTTTTCATAGACGGTAATGCCAAGGATATCACCAGGCTGGATCGTATCAGAGCCCAAGCGCGCAGCGTTCTTAAAACTTTCAGAGAAGCCCAAGGCCTCGGTCACGGCGGTCGCGCGCGTCACGCGGTCATTGACCTCAACGATGAACGCATCGCCTTCTTTCTGGACGGAGCCTGCGTAAATTTGCCGTTTGTTTGGCCCCACCTGTGGCAATCCACAAGACGAAACAACGGCCAAAGCCGCCAGAACTGCGATGGGACGCGCCCACCGGAAAGATACGGATTTCACTGCCCGGTCTCCTCGACCTGATTATTCTGCCTCGAATTCGCCAATTATTTTGACGTAATTGACCGCACGTTAGCGCAGCTTTTACAAAAAAGCTACAGGCAGGAAGGGCTTAACTCAGGTGACGACGCGCAACTGTTGCCGTGGGGCCGCGGTGCCTTGTTCCAACGCATCATAGGGGTCTTCGGGGGCCAGCATCATATCCACGACCTGACGCAGCAACTGGCGGCGCCCGCGTGCGGCATAAAAACCGCCGGGAATTTGCGACGTTTCAAGCAGATAGCGGCGGTAGTCCTTGTAGGCGCGGTTATCGGGACGGCTCGCCGCGGCGAAAAATTCGGCCAGTGGTTGGTCGGATACAAATTCGGGCTGGGCATAGACCGCGCGGCCAAACACCTTAAGCGGAATTCCGCGCCACAGCACTTGCTGACCTGCGGTTGAATTCACTGTCACGGCGGTCCGTGTGTCATTGAGAAGCTGGGCCAGTTTGCCACCGCGCACGAAATGCACACGGTCAGACACGCCGTAGTGCCGCGCCAGGCGTTTCACGTCGCGGCGCACCGGCACGCGGCCATCCTCGAGCGGGTGCGCCTTGATCACCAGATGATGATGCTGCGGTGCGCCCTTGGCGAACCCGTCAATCACCACTTCAAGAAAATCCGCCATCGTAT
The DNA here is from genome assembly GCF_057178245.1 of Sulfitobacter sp. KMM 9851. Lineage (NCBI taxonomy): Bacteria > Pseudomonadati > Pseudomonadota > Alphaproteobacteria > Rhodobacterales > Roseobacteraceae > Sulfitobacter > Sulfitobacter sp. KMM 9851. The sequence goes on along the minus strand of NZ_CM169991.1, from coordinate 2,751,768 downwards.
CAAAGGGCGAATGCATCTGGAACGAGGCATCATGCTCCAGTTGCAGCAAGGCCAGATGATAGGGAAAACCCCCCATTCGGATGCGTAACGTCGCCAACAGCCGGTCTGCCGCCAGCACCGGCATCAACAGCAGACGTTTGAGGTACAGCCGAAATTCCGTGGTCACCGGCAGGCTGCGGTGCGGGCGGAAATTGCGGTAGTCGCCATTTCGGAACATCACGAACCAATGATAAAGCGCGCCGTAAAAAATATGGTGGCGCATGTCGCCCCAGTGACCGGGGGGCAGGGGGGCCTCCATGTCCGACCGCGCCAGCGCTGTCTGCATCTGTGCGATCGTCATGTCCATCAGGCGCGAATGTCCGTTTGATCCGCCGCGTTCATAGGTGACCCAATAGGGCCTCATATAGCCTTCTTCAAAGACATGAACGGTGATGCCACGGCGTTTCGCCTCGGCCACCGCCTGCGCGTGGATCGGGCGTGTATCGCCGTAAAGCACGATGTCGGTGACCTGTTTTTCGTCCAGTAGGCCCGCGAATGTCGACGGCCAGTCCGCGGCGTGACCCCGAAAGGGGATATAGCTGCGCGGATGAAACCAGAACGCACGGTCGCCCGCATTGAACCCGACGCGCCAGACATCCGCACCGGCAAGGCGCAGCATTTTTCCCAGACGGTTAAAGAACGGTCCATGCGGCCCCTGTAGGAACAGGAAGCTTCTGGTTTGGGGGGCGGCAGCGGTCATTGTGGTTCCTGTTGTAGTGCAGAACAGTCACAATTCACCACAGAATATAGGCGATAATGTGGCATGGCGGCCACTTGCCTGCATCTGATTGCGGGTTTACCACTGCATCGAAACACCAAAGGAGTGCGGCCTCATGTTCACCGGGATCATCACCGATATTGGCATTGTGACCAAGCTGGAGCAGGAAGGCGATCTGCGCGCGCGTATCCAGACAGGGTATGACACCAGCGGCATCGACATGGGCGCGTCAATTGCCAGTGATGGGGTTTGCCTGACGGTCGTGGGGCTGGGGGCGGACTGGTACGAGGTGCAGATCAGCGCCGAAACCGTCGAAAAGACCAACATCGGGCGCAATCGCTGGGCGGTGGGCCGACGGCTGAACCTTGAGCGCGCGCTCAAGGTGGGGGATGAACTGGGCGGGCATATCGTGTCTGGCCATGTCGACGGCGTGGCCGAGATCATCGCGATGCGGGACGAAGGCGACAGCACCCGCGTGACCCTACGTGCCCCGCTGGAATTGGCGCGTTTTATCGCGCAGAAGGGATCGGTGGCGCTGAACGGCACTTCCTTGACAGTCAACGAGGTAAATGACTGTGATTTCGGCATTAATTTCATTCCGCATACCAAAGAGGTCACAACTTGGGGTGATGCCAAGGTCGGCGATCCGGTGAACCTGGAGATTGACACGCTGGCCCGGTATGTCGCGCGCCTGGGTGAGATGTCATGAGCAATGCCGCCACTATTGCGGGCATCGGTCATAACCAAGGCCCCAACATGGAACGCGGCCATAAGTTTCGCAGTTTCCAGTGGCAACAGGCCCGCAAGGAGGCGATGCCAAACACCATCCCCCTGATGGTGGTCAAGATGCACGTCGCCCGCGCCCGCGCGCTGGGGCTGGACTATGCGACCTATGCGACGGTGCGCAAAGCCTCGGGGCGCGATATCATGGGTATATTGTTTTCATCCAACGCGCTGCGGGTGATGCGTGCAGATGCGCCGCAGATGCCGTTGGACCGGGCCGAGGCCGTTCAGGCGATTTCTGGTGCGAAGCGGCTGGCGCTGGTCCATGCCCCGCTGGCTGCGGGGGCGGTGGCGGCGGCGAACCCGGTGCTGGACATGGCCGCCCCAGCGCCCAAATTTACCCAAACTTGGGCCGAGATGCGCGATCATCTGGGCGGGGTGATCACCGGTCAGAAACTGCTGTCAGATCAGGTCTTGATCGTGGGCGACACGGCCCTGGAACGCGAATGGCACGGTGCGGCGCGTGCTGCGGGCTATGTCGATGCCGCGCGGTATTTTGCCCCCTGACGCGATGGTGTCTTGCGCGGGCGCTGCGGCGCATGATTTTACCTGGCAAGACGAAGCTGCATGGTGCGAGTGCCGGCTCTGGTAAACGGGGGCGCGGCGCGGTATGTGCCGGGCAAGCGATAGATAGGGCGTGCGATGCAATTTGAAAAACCCGGACCGGTCGAAACAGGGCTCAGCAAAGCCATTTCCCCGATTGAGGATATCATCGAAGATGCGCGGCAGGGCCGCATGTTCATTCTGGTCGACCACGAGGACCGCGAGAACGAAGGCGATCTGGTGATACCGGCACAGTTTGCCGATGCCGCCGCAATCAATTTCATGGCAACCCACGGACGCGGGCTGATCTGTCTGCCGATGACCGCTGATCGGGTCGATCATCTGGGCCTGCCGATGATGGCGGTCAATAATTCGTCGCGGCACGAAACCGCCTTTACCGTCAGCATCGAGGCCCGCGAGGGGGTCAGCACCGGGATTTCTGCCGCTGATCGCGCGCTGACCGTGGCGGTGGCGATTTCCGAACAGGCCGGACAGGCGGATATTGCCACGCCGGGCCATGTGTTTCCGCTGCGCGCGCGCGATGGCGGCGTGCTGGTACGCGCGGGCCATACCGAGGCGGCGGTGGATATTTCGCGCCTTGCCGGGTTGCACCCTTCGGGCGTGATCTGCGAGATCATGAAAGACGACGGCGAGATGGCGCGCCTGCCGGATCTGGTCGAATTTGCCGCCCACCACGGCCTGAAAATAGGGACCATCAGCGACTTGATCACCTACCGGCACAAGCACGACAACCTGCTGGTGGAACGTGACACCCGCACCGTGACATCGGCCTATGGCGGGGACTGGCGGATGCGGGTGTTTGCCGACCAGATCAGCGGCACCGATCACGTCGTGCTGACCAAGGGCGATATTTCGACACCCGCGCCGGTCCTGATCCGTACCCATGCTATCAATGCGCTGGAGGATATCCTTGGCCTTGGCCCCAGCCCGGCTGACGAATTGCCCCGCGCGATGCAGATCATCGCGGACGAGGGGCGCGGCGCGGTTGTTTTGTTCCGCGATCCCTATCCCCGTCTGCGGCTGGATGCAGAAGACGACGATGCCCCCCGCACCGTGAAACGCACCGGTCTTGGTGCGCAGATTCTGTCGTCGATGGGGCTGCACAAACTGGTGCTGCTGACTGACAACCCTGATACGCGCTATCTTGGTCTTGATGCCTATGCGCTGGAAATCGTGGGCACCCGGCCCATCACGACGGAGTAACCCATGGCTGCCTCTGAATCCCATACCATCCTGCCGCGCCCAACGTTTGACGCCCCGGTAAAGGTGCTGATCGTGGTCTCGCCCTATTATTCCGACATCGCAGGCGGGTTGCTGAAAGGCGCCAAGGCCGAACTTGAGGCCGCAGGTGCCGCCTATGACGTTGTTGAAATGCCCGGCGCGCTGGAAATCCCCACTGCCATCGGCATTTCCGACCGGCGCAGCAGCTTTGACGGTTATGTGGCGCTGGGATGTGTGATCCGGGGCGAAACCACGCATTACGAGACTGTTTGCAACGACAGCAGTCGCGCGCTGCAATTGCTCGGTCTACAGGGGCTGTGCATCGGCAACGGCATTCTGACGGTCGAAAACCGCCAGCAGGCCGAGGTGCGCGCCGACCCGGACGGCCAGAACAAAGGCGGCGGAGCGGCGGCTGCGGCCTTGCATCTGATCGCACTCGCCCGTAAGTGGGGCCGCCAGAGCAAGGGCATCGGGTTCAAGCCATTCGGGCAGGACACTTTGATGGCCGGCGATACAGACGGATCTGACATCACATGACCACCAGCGGGCTTTCGGGCAACCAGAAACGCAAGATGAAATCGGCTTCGCGGCTTTATGCCGTTCAGGCGCTGTTCCAGATGGAACATTCGTCGCAGACGGTCGACAAGGTGCGGCACGAATTCATCGACCACCGCTTTGGCGCTGTCTATGACGGTGAGGAAATGCAGGAAGGTGATGTGGATCACTTCTCGCATGTGTTGGAAACGGCCGTGAACTATCAGGCGCCGATTGACCAAATGGCAGATCGCGCCATCGTCGCCAAATGGGCGATTGCGCGCATCGACCCGACACTGCGGGCCTTGTTCCGCGCCGCCGGAGCCGAATTTCGCGACACGGACACGCCGCCGCGCGTGGTGATTAACGAATATGTCGAAGTGGCGCGCGCCTTCTTTCCCGAAGGCCGCGAGTCGAGCTTTGTGAACGCAGTGCTGGATCACATGGCCCGCGAGGCGCGCCCAGAGGCGTTTTAGGCCCCCGCCGACGATAGTGGCGTCACCGGTGCAACGTATCGGGGGAAAGTGACGGGAACCACCTCTGCCGTTGCTGTTTTATATTCCCGAGGACCTGTATGTACAGGTGGGCGCCGGATAACCGAACCAGAGCTCGAACAGAGCCAGCTCCCTCGGATTTGCTTAAGGCCACTGGAATGTAACGTTCACGAACAGCGCAGAACCCGTCCATCCCTAGGTAGGGCGAGACGGGCCCTGCGGCAAGGGGTCAGTTCAGGTCTTTGTGCAGATGGTCGCGCATTTGGTCCAGGTGGGTCTCCCAGCCTTTGTCGAGCGCAAGTGTTAGGCCAAACGCCGCCTGGCCTTCGGGCAGCCCCTCGTGCACCAGCGACAGGCGTGTGCCACCCGGCACCTCGTCAAGCGACCATTTAACCGTGCTGACAGCGCCGTCCATCGGTTTGATGGTAAAGGTGTATTCCAGATATTCCGGCGCGCGCGCCACGCGGACGTGGCCCCAACACAGCTGATCGCCGCTGTCGGTACCATAAAGGGCCAGGTCGCAGCCTTCCTTCAGAGGGGATTTGGGGGCATGAAACCAGATCTTGATCTTGTCGGGTTGGGTCAGAAACGCCCAGACAGTTTCGCGGCTTGCTTGTAAGTAGATGGTCTTGCGCAGAGTATTGGCGGTCATGGTGTTTCCTTTTCGATGGCTGTTTTGAGGGCGTCGAGGCGGTCGTCCCAGAAGCTGTCGAAATATTCGAACCAGCCCCGCACCGGGGCAAAACCGTTTGGGTTGATACGGTTGATCTTTTCACGGCCCCGCGCCTCAACGGTAATCAATCCGCCGTCGCTGAGCATCGTCAGATGCTTTTTCACCGCCGCGCGGGTCATGTCGAAACGGCCCGCAACATCAGCGATGGTCATGTCCTGCTGGTTGAGCAGTTTCAGAATGTCGCGCCGTGTCGGATCGGCCAGCGCGCGAAAAGTAAGCTGTGTAAGATCGGGCATTGTAAGACCTTTGAGATACCTTTTGGTACCCCATTAAATAGATACCAAAAGGTATCATGTCAAGCCTTGAAGTATGAACCGCCTGGTTTCAACGGGGGCGGCCCACCTGTTACTCGCTGTCGATAAACCCGTAGCGCCGCAATTCCTCCGGCAGCAGCACGTAAATCTCATCCGGTGGTGTCACCAGCGCGTGCTGCATCACCAGCGGGTCAATCCCCATCTTATCGAGGTAGGTCATAACCGCCCCCTGGCCGCGCTGAATATCCTCCACCGCGACAAAGGCGGGCAGGATCGTGCTTTCCCCGAAATAATGCTGATGCACGCCCACCGATGCGCTGTCCGGTACCGTGCGCGTCACCCCGGCGGCCAGCAGATAGGGGCAGGCGGAATAGCATATGTCGCCCTCCCGCAGCGCCGTTGTCATCCCGGCGCCGCGCAGGTGACGGCCCAGATCCAGCGCATCCTGCACCGATCCGCCGGGCGAATTGATCAAGACCTGCTCGGGCTGCGGCTCAAGCGCCTGCAACTGCTTTGTGACCCGTTCCGCATCGCCCGCCATGATCGCGCCTTCCAGCAATGCCGCCTTGCCACCTGAAACCGGGGTCAGAACCAAGCGGTCGGGCAGGGGAGTTTCGGGCATCGGTTGGCCGGGGTTGGGCGCACGGTTGGGGCGAAACCGGCGTGTCTGGTCGCCGGGGCGGATCGGCTCGGTCAGCTCCGGAGCACGCGGGCCAAATCCGGGCAGGCGCAGCCCCTCTCCCAGATCGCCCCAGAACAGCAGTACCGCAAGACCCAGTTGAAAAATCAGCACCCCCATCAGGATGCGGCCCACAACCGGGGCGCGGGGCTTGTCAGTGGGGGCGCTGTCGCTCATGTGCTTTTAATCGGCGTGACCTGCGCCGCAGTGTCCGGCTTGGCCTGAACCGGGTGCTGCTGCCGTGCCGGGTTGTCGTGCATCGCCTCATCCACGTCGCGGATTGCCGCCAGCGCGGCGCGCAGTTCCGCCAGCGTCAGTGTGTCCTCAACCGCAGCACCCTCGCGGCCCGACCGGATTGCACCCTGGGTGATGGCAAGGATCAGCACCAGCACGGCGGGCAACAGATCAATCGCAATGGCACCGGCCCATGACGGTACAAAATTTCGGGCATAAAGGATCACCGCATCGGCGCTGGAAATCGGCGTATAGGTGGTGTCGGTTGCAGGGGCCATGGACTGCACATCCTGCGCCGCCCGTTCGAGCGTGGCCGCGCGCTGCGCCAGAACTTCCAGCACGGACGTGATCGTCGCCCCCTGCGCGCCGCGCTGCTCGGCGTTGCTGCCGTCAAGCTCGGGCAGGACAACCGACGCCGCAAGATCCTGCGCTGCCCGCTCCACCAGCGGTGCCACCGACAATTGCCGCAGTCGGGTGATCAGCCCCGCAAGACGCACCGCCTGTTCAGAGAACTCAACCGACCGCGCCTCGACCGGGCCCGGCTCCACCGTCAACGCGCGCATCCGGCTGAGGATTTGGTTACCCTCGGTAAAGGCGTCGTTGACCAGTGGCGTCTGTGTCGCGATCTGTGCCTCCAGCCCGGACAGCTCTGCCGATTTCTGCCGCAGCACGCGAAACACTGCGCCGCGTCCGGCAAGGCCCGACAGGCTGCCTGCGGCCTCCTGTTCGCTCAGGTCCTCAAAACTCTGCCGCACCCGCGCCACATCACGCTCCAGCCCCTGTGCCGACAGCGCGATCTCGTGGCTGCGTTCCAGCGACACCTGATAATCCTGCACGGTCTTGGCCAGATGCTGCTCTACCGCTGCCGACCCGGCAAGCGCCGCGGCGTTCAGCCAACTGGACATCGCGATGATCGCCAGCGATCCCAGTCCCATCGCGCCCAGCAGTCCCATGCGCGCGCGCGTGGTGCGCACAGCCGGGAACAACCGCAGAAGGTAGGACCAGAATACAAAGATGGCGACAGACACTGCCACAGAATAGGCAATCGCGGCAAAGGCCGACATCGCGCCATTGTCATCCAGCAGGGACGACACCCCCAGATAGGTGTAGATGCCAGATGCCACCGCCAACACCCCCAGCGCCGTACCGGAAAAGGTATCAAGCCAGGTCAGATGGCCTTCGAGTTCGCGCGCATAGCGCACCCCGCGCGCCTGCGCTTCGGTCATCGGTTCACGGTTTGCCATCGGATTCCCTTTTCCTCACCCGGCTTCAAGATAGGGGGAAGCCGCGTAATTACCACCATAGGCGGGCGGCCTCTTGTCAATGTTCATGAAATGTTCATATTTATCGCCATGACCCATACCGACCTTCTCCAATTTCAACCGGGCCAACTGCTCGCGCGCGGGGTGATGCGCCATCTTGCCAGCCACGGTTTTGCCTGCGTCGAAGAACTGGTGCCGACGCGCGGTCTGCGGGTCGACGTCATGGCGCTGGGGCCCAAAGGCGAAGTCTGGGTGGTGGAATGCAAGTCATCGCGCGCCGATTACATGTCGGATGCAAAATGGCGCGGTTACTTGGAATGGGCGGATCGGTTCTTTTGGGCCGTGGACGAGGATTTTCCGCTCGACCTGTTGCCTGACGACAGCGGGTTGATCATCGGGGATGCCTACGGGGCAGAGATCATTCGCATGGGCGAGGAATCCAAACTCGCTGCGGCACGTCGCAAGGTGATGGTCCAGAAATTCGCCCGCCACGCCGCCGCGCGCCTGCACCGCCTGCGCGACCCCGACATGTATATCGGCTGGTCCTGACGTCCCTTATTTTTCGTGCCGGATAAACATCCGGGTGTGCGCGGCGCGATTGAGACTATCCGCCTTTTTACGCAGCGTCAGCGTTTGCCTAGCGCTTGTTGCCACCACCGCCACTGCGCGCACGGTGCGCGGCGGCCATAATTTCCTCTGCGATCTCAACCGCCTCGTCAGGCGTGAAATCCATCGGCAGTTCCACACCGCCGCCTTCCACGAAAAGCCGCACCATGCCCTTGTCGGTTGGCCCGATTTGCAAGTTTGCTTCGATGTCGCGCTCGGTGTCGATGCCCATGGGGGTTCTCCGCTGTGATGGGCTGTATCGCTAGCGCGGCACGCCTTGAAAGGCAAGCAGGCTTCGGCACATGTTGGACCATGGATGACATAGAGATTCGCAAATTTACCGCCCAGGACCGCGACTGGCTCATTGAGCAGCACGAGGTTCACTATGCCCGTGCCGAAGGCTTTGATCATAGCTTTGGCACATTGGTGGCGCAGATCGTTGACGACTTTCTCGCAGACCACGATGCCACGCGCGAGGCAGGGTGGATTGCCTGGGATGGCGATCAGCGGCTCGGGTCGATCTTTTGCGTGGCACTGGACGACACCACCGCCAAACTGCGCCTCTTCATGCTGGTGCCAGAGGCCCGTGGAAAAGGGCTGGGACGGCGGCTGTTGGACAGTTGCATGGGATTCGCCCGCGATGCTGGATTTCAGGCCATGCAACTGTGGACCCACGAATCCCACGCTGCCGCAGGCGCGCTTTATGCCCGCAATGGCTGGACACTGACCAACAGCAGGCCGGTTGTGTCCTTTGGCAAACCGAATATCGAACAGACCTGGTTTATCCAATTGTAGCTGACGAAAACTTTGCCGTCTTGGCTCTTGCAATCTGCGCGCGTGGGCGCTAAATCCGCCCCAGTGCCGCCTTAGCTCAGTTGGTTAGAGCGCCTGATTGTGGATCAGGAGGTCCCTGGTTCGAGACCAGGAGGTGGTACCACCCCCCCTTTTTTACGCCAGCTTCATGACGATACACGTGGTTGTGCCTGTGGCATAAAGCTTGCCATCGGTCACACCCCTGATCTCGCCATGCGCAACACCGGTAGACCGACCAACGTGATCTGTCACGCCTACACAATCAATCTGGGTGCCCAAGGGGATGCCACGCAGGATGTTTATCTTGAATTCCAACGTCGTATAGACCGATCCGCGCGGGATCATAGTCATCACCGCACAGGCCATCGCAGAATCGAGCAACGTGCCGTACCAGCCGCCATGCACCGTGCCGAGCGGGTTGGTCATGTTGAACTCCGGCGTGCCGCGAAAGGTGACCTTGCCCGCCTCCACTGCGTGCAGGGCGTACCCCATGGTCTCGCCAATCGGCGGGCCGGGATTGGTGCCATCCAGAATCGCCTGCATGAATTCCAGCCCCGACAGCTTGAGCGCCTCGGCCTGGGACAGCAGGTCATCGGGGGTTTGGGCAATACGGGGCATAAAAAATCTCCGGCAATTGAATTGCCGGAGATGTTAAGCACAAGCGCAGGCGCGGCAAGCGGATAGGCGAAATATTACGCTACGTCCGCCAATGCGACCTGCGGTGTAACGCCCAAGGCACGGCAAACGTTGCGCGTCAGCTCGGCCCGGTTCAGCGTGTAGAAATGAAGCGCATCAACACCTTCGTCGATTAACTCGCTGCACAGCTCGGTGCACAGGGCCGTTGCCAGCAGATCGTGGCGATCATCCCGGATCGCCGCGTCAAAGGCCTGATCGACCCAATCAGGGACCACAGCGCCACATCGGGTGGCGAAGTTGCGCGCAGACTTCCAGTTAACGACTGGCATGATGCCCGGTGTGATCGGTTTGTCGATACCGGCCTTTGCGCAGGCATCGCGGAACCGCAGAAATGTGTCGGCTTCAAAGAAGAACTGCGTCAGCGCCTCGTCCGCGCCCGCGTCAAACTTTCGCTTCAGCCAATCAATATTGGCCTGTTGGTTGCCGGCGTCGGGGTGCGGATCGGGGTAGGCGCCGACGCGGATGGTGAACTTTCCAGTCTTGGCCAGAGCCTCGATCAATTCACAGCTGTCGGCAAATCCATCGGGGTGGGCTTCAAATTTGTCCGTGCCCGCTTGGGGATCACCCCGCAGCGCCACGATATCGCGCACCCCTGCATCGGCGAACTTGTGGGCAACGTCCATCGTCTCGGCGCGGGTAGCGCCCACGCAGGTCAGATGCCCTGCGACGGGCAGGCCCGAGGTGCGGTGCAGCACATGGGCCGAATCATGGGTCAGGTCGCGGGTTGTACCGCCTGCGCCGTAGGTGACAGAGAAAAAGCGCGGGGCCAGCGGGGCGAGTGCCTGCGCGGTATCCCACAGCTTGAACGCCGCATCGACCGATCGCGGCGGAAAGACTTCGAAGGAAACGGCAGGGGCGGTCATTGGGTGATCCTTTTGTCGAGTTTCGTCTCTTGTTTCACATCCAGCGGTGTGAGACAAATTCATAACTTTCATCTTGAACATGAGGAACACCTCATATGCACATTGAGTTCCGTCATCTGCGCACAATTCAGGCCATCCACGAGGCAGGCGGGCTTGCGCGTGCGGCCGAGCAGATGAACATTACCCAATCCGCCCTGAGCCATCAGGTAAAGGGGTTGGAAGATCAGGCAGGGGTCGAATTATTCGTGCGCCGGTCCAAACCGCTCAAACTGTCGCCCGCCGGGCAGCGGCTGTTAAAGCTGGCGCAACAGGTCTTGCCGCAGGTGCAGGCGCTTCAGGACGAATTTACCGGCCTGCGCGCAGGCAGCACGGGGCGCATGCACATCGCCATCGAATGTCATGCCTGTTTTGAATGGCTTTTCCCAGTGCTGGAACAGTTCCGCCGCAAATGGCCTGACGTCGATGTCGACATCCGCCCCGGCCTTGCCTTTGACGCACTGCCCGCGCTGCTGCGCGAGGAGGTCGATCTGGTGGTCTCGTCGGACCCCGAAGAGCTGCCCGGTGTCGAATTTGTCGAACTGTTTGATTACAATCCGGTTTTTGTGGCGGCCTCCACGCACCCGCTGGCCGCAAAACCCTATGTCGACGCGGCGGATTTTCGCGGCGAGACCCTAATCACCTATCCGGTCGACCGTTCGCGGCTTGATATCTTTAGCCAGCTTCTGATCCCGGCCAAAGTCGAACCCGCCGCCATCCGGCAGGTTGAACTGACGGCGGTGATCCTGCTGCTGGTCGCGTCCAACCGTGGGGTGTCGGTGCTGCCCGATTGGGTGGTGCGCGAGGTGAAATACTCCTCTGACTACGTCACGCGCCCGCTAACGGCACAGGGCATCACCCGGCGGCTATACGCTGCGGTGCGCAGTGACGATCTGGGCAAGCCATTCATGGACCAATTGCTGCTGCTGGCAGGCCAAGAGGCGCGCAAATTGCAATCGGTTTGAGTTTGATTATTGCAAACGCCGTGCGTCGATCACGCAAAGCACGATTTCACCACCATTGTCGCCCAGTGACGCATCACTGTCATTTATCCGAAATTCGATGAACTGGGTTGGATTAGGCATCTCGATCGCACCTTCAAACCCTTCCAGTGGCAAAACGCGACCCGCGCCATCCCAGCGCATCAGCAGAGCGCCAAAGGGGTAATCTGCGTCATATTTATACTGGTCATAGGGGCGCAGCGCGGTGGCATCCGCGCCGGTGTGGCCTGACGCACCCACAGTCGAATAATGCGCCGCGTCCACGCTCCATCCGTGGTGCGGGCCCGTCCCAACTTTTTGCTGTAACTCGCGGTTTTCCGACCCAAAGATTAGAACGGCCGCGTTGTGCATGTTGTCCGTGTTCACAGATTGCCAGCCCGAACGTGCATCAATGTGATAACAGGTAAAATTCGGAAACGCGGGAATGCCGGGTTCCATCACTCTTGCCGGTTCCGATGTCGCACTGGTTGCAAACAACATCAAGCAGGTGAACAGTGCGCGCGAATGGGACATGTGGTCGATCCGTCGTTGTAACTTTCCCGACCTTAACGCTATTCGACCATTTATCAAGAAACGTGCCATACCCTTTGCCCAGCAAAGCGGTCCAGCCCCTTGGCAATCACGCACCTTGGGTCTATACGCCGCATCTTATATTCACAAAGGTTCTCACAAATGGTTGGCAGTGCAAATCTCAACATCATGATCAAGGCAGCCCGCAGGGCTGGCCGCGCCTTGGTCAAGGACTTCCGCGAGGTTGAGAACCTGCAGGTGTCGGTCAAAGGTGCGGGCGATTTCGTCAGTCGCGCCGATATCGGTGCCGAAAAGATCATCAAAGAAGACCTGATGGGCGCGCGCCCCACCTATGGCTGGCTGGCCGAAGAGGGCGGCGAGGACGAGGGCCAGGACCCGACACGCCGCTGGATTGTCGATCCGCTCGATGGCACGACTAACTTCCTGCACGGCCTGCCGCATTGGTCTGTCTCCATCGCGTTGGAGCATAAGGGCCAGATTGTCGCGGGCGTGGTGTTTGACCCTGCCAAGGACGAAATGTTCTTTGCTGAAAAAGGCGCCGGTGCCTGGATGAACGACACGCGCTTGCGGGTTTCTGGACGTCACCGCTTGATCGAATCGATTTTCGCCACCGGTCTGCCGTTTGCCGGCCGCGCCGATCTGCCGGACACCCTCAAGGATTTGGGGCGTTTGCTGCCGGTCTGTGCTGGTGTGCGGCGCTGGGGCTCCGCCGCGCTGGATTTGTCCTACGTCGCCGCAGGTCGATATGATGGTTTCTGGGAACGGCGCTTGAATGCGTGGGACTTGGCTGCCGGCAGTTTGATCGTGAAAGAGGCCGGCGGTTTTGTCGAACCTCTGCGGATCGGGCGCGATATCCTGGCCGATGGCGAAATCATCTGCTCTAACGAGCCGATTTTTAACAGCTTTGCCAAAATCATCCGCGGCTGAGAATAGGCGCCAGTGTCCCCCCCACATGGGGCGGGCAGGCGACGACCCAGCGCGCCCGGCCTGATTGCTGGCCTGACTAAAGCTACTCAATCACTACGGTCTGGCGCAGTTTTCCGGAGATCTGGTCAAAGATCAGGATTTTATTGTCCTGCGTCACCACGGCATACCAGCCACGCCCTTGGGTAAACGCTTGGGCCTCGGTGCCATCGGGCAGGGTGATCGCCTGAGGCATATCTGGCCCCGCATCACGCAAACGGGTGACAAGCAGCAAGATCACCACTAGAACCCCGCCAATCATCACGACGGTCAACACCGTCACCAGCCGCCGCAGAAACCGCAGGTTTGCCGGTTCATCAGGATTGTCCATGTCGCACCGCCGTATCAATTTTATTTTCGCGGAAGACCCGCCATCGCGTCTTGATAAGGCGCTGGCGCGGGATGTGCCAGAGGACGCGAACCTGTCGCGCACCCGTCTGGGGCGCTTGATCGAAAACGGCGCAGTCATGATCGACGGTCAGGTTGTCCGCGACCCGCGCGCGCGGGTGTTGGAAGGGCAGTCGGGCGTGATCGAGGTCGAAGAGGCCGAAGACAGCCACATCCTGCCCGAGGCGATCCCGCTGGAGGTGGTTTTTGAGGATGACGATCTGATCGTGGTCAACAAACCTGTCGGGATGGTGGTGCATCCCGCACCCGGCACGCCTTCGGGCACTTTGGTCAACGCGCTGCTGGCCCATTGCGGTGATGATCTGTCTGGTGTTGGCGGTATGAAGCGCCCCGGCATCGTGCACCGGATCGACAAGGACACCACGGGTCTGCTGGTGGTGGCTAAATCTGATGCAGCACATCACGGTCTGGCCAAGCAATTCGAGAAACACACGGTCGAGCGGTACTATCAGGCGCTGGTTTACGGCGTGCCAGACGCCAACGACCCTCGCCTGCGGGGGATCAAAGGCGCATCATTTGACCCCGGCAATATCCTGCGGCTGACAACGCAACTTGCCCGTCACAAGACCGACAGGCAGCGTCAGGCGGTGCTGTTTCAGGGCGGTCGCCACGCCGTGACCCGCGCCCGCACTGTCGAAAGCTATGGCACCCCGCCGGTGCTGGCGCTGATGGAATGTTGGCTAGAGACCGGACGCACGCACCAGATCCGCGTGCATATGGCCCATGCCGGTCACGGGTTGGTCGGCGACACGACCTATGGCGGGCGGCGCAAACTTGCCAAGACGGCGATGCCCGAGATCGCCGCCGACGCCGTGCGCCTCTTCCCGCGTCAGGCGCTGCACGCTGCGGTTCTGGGTTTCGAACATCCGGTAAGCGGTGAAAACGTGCGTTTTGAGGCGCCTTTGCCCAAGGACATGTCAGATTTGCTGAACCTGCTGCGTCTGGGCGCCAATGCCGGCCCCCCCTGATCCGCAGATCACACCTTTGCGTGAGGACACGCAGCGGTTACCTTTTATTCACAGGTATTGTGCGATTATTAACAGACCACGGATCTACCTTTGACTTGAAAGCCCATTCCGGGGCCACCATATGGTATGTTAAGCACACTAACATAGACCCCGGAAACATGGGGGAAGGGACATGACATGGCGAATTATGCAAATCTGCCCGCACCGACACCCGAAGGCGGCCTGAACCGCTACATGCAGGAAATCCGCAAGTTCCCACTGCTGGAACCGGAAGAAGAATACATGCTGGCGAAACGCTGGGTCGAAGAACAGGACACCGAGGCGGCACACCGGATGGTGACGTCTCACCTGCGTTTGGCGGCCAAGATCGCGATGGGCTACCGCGGCTATGGCCTGCCCCAGGCCGAAGTTATTTCCGAAGCCAATGTGGGTTTGATGCAGGCGGTCAAACGCTTTGACCCTGAAAAGGGCTTCCGCCTTGCGACCTATGCGATGTGGTGGATCAGGGCCAGCATTCAGGAATACATCCTGCGGTCGTGGTCCTTGGTCAAGCTTGGCACGACCTCGGGCCAGAAGAAATTGTTCTTCAACCTGCGCAAGGCCAAGAACAAGATCGGCGCGCTCGAGGAAGGCGACCTGCGCCCCGAAAACGTGAAAACCATCGCGACCCAACTGGGCGTAACCGAAGCCGAAGTGATCTCGATGAACCGGCGGATGTCGGGCGGTGACGCGTCGCTGAACGCCACCGTCGGGTCCGAAGGTGAAGGCACGATGCAATGGCAGGACTGGCTGGAGGACGAAGACGCGGATCAGGCCGGCGATTATGCAGAGCGCGACGAGTTGGAAACCCGCCGCGAGATGCTGGCCGAGGCATTGGATGTGCTGAACGACCGGGAGAAAGACATCCTGACCCAGCGCCGCCTGTCGGATGAGACAGTGACGCTTGAGGATCTCTCGGGCCAGTACGACGTCAGCCGCGAACGCATCCGCCAGATCGAGGTGCGCGCCTTTGAAAAGCTGCAAAAGCGGATGCGTGATCTGGCCCGTGAAAAGGGAATGATGGCAAACGCCTGATGTTCCCCGACGAATGATGACGAATGACGACGAATGATAATGCCCCGTTCAGCCATGCTGGGCGGGGCATTTCTACTTGTAGCCATTGTTCCAAATTCAGAACCGGGCAGCGCCACTTCAGTGGGGTGGTTCGGCACCGCCCGGCTCATCCGGTGTCAGATTTTACCGCAACCGCGCGCGCAGCACCCGCAGCATGTTCTCGCCCATGACCTTGCGAATGTCGCCCTCGGCCATGCCCGCATCCATCAGCGCCTGTGTCAGTGCGGGCATCTCTGATGTGTCAAATGCCGTGGCTACCGATCCGTCAAAATCTGATCCCAGCGACACGTGGTCAACGCCCACGACCTCGACCGCTTTGACGATCATCTTGGCGATGCCTGCGGGGGTAATATCGCCGCAGGCGACCTCGTCCCAATAGCCCATACCGATCACCCCGCCGCTTGCTGCAATCTCACGCATCAGATCGTCGGGAAAGTTGCGCTTCACGTCACAATGCGCCCGCACGCCCGTGTGGCTGACCACCAGCGGAATATCCGTCATTGCCAGTACATCCCGCGCCACTTGCGGGCTGGAATGCGCAAGGTCCAGCACCATACCCCGCCCGGCAACCTCGGCCACCACAGCGCGGCCAAAGTCGGTCAGGCCGTGGTCGCCCTGGCCATGCAGTGAGCCACCCAGCGCGTTGTCAAAGAAATGCTGCAAGCCGATCACCCGGTGGCCTGCCGCCTCAAGCTTGTCGAGATTGGCAATCTCGCCTTCCAGCGGATGTCCGCCCTCAATACCCAGGATGCCGCCCACCACCTGCTTGCCTGCCTGCCGCTCGGCAATCAGGGCGTCAAGGTCGGCGCGGCTGCGAATGATGCGAAAGCTGTCGGGCAGGGCGGTTTCGACGCGGTGTAGCTTTTCCGCCTGATAAAGCGCGCGTTCCAGCAGGCTGTTCCAAGTGCGTAGCGGCCAAAGCTGACCGATGGCCAGCGCGGTGATGTTGTCAAACGCCTCGGCGGAGTTGCTGTCGTAATTCTGGCCTGCTGGCGATTTGGTGACGGCGGTAAAGACCTGCACCGTCACCCCGCCTTCGATCAGGCGGGGGACATCCACCTGCCCGTAACCGCCACGCTGCGATAGATCGCGGTCCCACAGCAGCGGGTCGGCGTGCCAGTCACCCACGATCATGTCAGCATGCAGCGCACGGGCGGCGTCGGTCACCGGGTAGGGGTCGTGCGGGGCGACCGCGTTGCGCGCCTTTTCGATATAGGCCGGGGCAAAGGCGAAAAAGCCGACCAACCCCAGCAGGATGACCACCAAAAGGCCGGTCAGAATGATCTTGAAAATACGCATGTAATAGGCTCCTGAAATGTCTGTTCTCACGCTAGCCCCGCCGCGCATGCGGATAAAGCGTGACGTGGCGCTTGGGCGTACTAATATCATTGACACCTGAGATGACGGAGGCATGACATGGCAGGCGGCTGGGCACGCGACGGTGCGGTGAGCGAACAGATCGAGGCATCCATATCGGATGAACTGGCGCGGATGAAGTCGCGCCGCGCACCGGTAGGCGAAAGCCTGACCCATTGCGCGGAATGCGAAGAGCCGATTCCAGAGGCGCGGCGCGCGGCCTTACCCGGCGTCAAACTGTGTATCGACTGTGTGCGGGAACGCGACGGTGCCGTGCAGGCGCGCGGCGGTATCAATCGGCGCGGGTCAAAGGACAGCCAACTGAAATAGCGCCCTTCACGCGTCCCAGTAAGGCGCGGTAAGTTTGTAAAGCGCGCCGGTTTCCCCAAACGTCAGCTCTGCGGTGCCACCCAGTTCGGCGGTGACCAACCGATTGATAAGCTGTGATCCAAATCCCGCCTTCTGCGCCGGCTGAACCACTGGCGGGCCACCTGCTTCGCGCCAGGACAGGTGAAACTGCGGCCCCTGAGGCGCCTTTTCGATCCGCCAAGTCAGATGCACCACGCCGCCGTCCTGCGACAGCGACCCGTACTTAATCGCATTTGTCATCAATTCAAACAGCGCCAGCGCCAGCATCGCCACGCTTTGCGGCGGCAGCTCGACCTTGGGCCCGTCAATGTGAAACCGTGTCTCTATCCCTGAATTCTGCGCCGTAAGCTTTGCCAGATCGCGTAGATCTGCGCTTTGCCAGCGGTTGGTCACAAGCAGATCATGCGCCTGCGACAGCGATTGCAGCCGTGCCATGAAACGCGCGGTATCATCCTTCGATTCAGGCGATCGAAACGTCTGGCGCGCGATCCCGCTGACCACGGCGAGGTTGTTTTTGACCCTATGGTTCAACTCTTGCAGCGCAATCTGCAACTGGCGCTCTGCCTGCACGCGCGGGGTGATATCGCGCATCAGCAGTGAATAATCGTTGTCACGACTGCCCGTTCCGGGATCAAAGATACGGGCCAGTGACACGGTCAGATGTAACCCCTCAGGGGTCTCGGCATCGAAATAATGCGGCTTGTCCGAGGCGGTCAGCTGCTGCAAATTTGGCGTCAACCAGTCGTCGGCGGTGGTCAGGGCGATCAGTTCAGTGATCGGCGCACATTTGGCACTCTGGTCATCAAATCCGAACATCTGCGCCGCACTGGCATTCCAGTGTTTGACATGCCCCGCCGCATCAATCCTGAAAATCGCCACTTGAGCGGATCGGACAATTGCGGCCAGCTCTTCGGCGTTCTTGCGCGCCTCGCGCAGGTTGCCTTCGTACATCGACCGTTCGGTTGCATCAAAGATGGTAAAGACAAACCGGCTGTCGTCCCCGGTGTCCGCAGGATGGGTGGCGGCATTCAGCAAGATCGGCACCGGATCACCCGTTTCGCCCTTGAGGCGACACAGGATTTCACGTGCATAGCCCTGCAACAGCAGCATCGGCAGAATATGAGTTTCGAAGTAGACCCGCCCCGGCACGTCCAGCAGCTTGGCCATACGCAGGCCTATCAGTTCCTCCTGCGAGCGGCCCGCCCAGATGGCAAAGCGCTTGTTGCAATAGGTGATGTTTGCATTGCGATCGGTAACGACAACGCCGTTTTGGGCTTCTTCGATCAATAACTGTGCATCGGTCGTCGAAATTGCTTTTTTGTCAGTCACCTTACGCGGTGCCTGCGCCAAGATAGTTGCGGATCTCAGCGATAACAGTGTCCGGCGTCGTCATATGAGGGCAATGCCCGACGGCGTCGATCTCGGCCAAGACAGCGCCAGGAATGGCTTGCTGCATCCATTTGCCCACGGAAACAGGCGCGATGGCGTCGTCGCTGCACTGGATGATCAAGGTCGGCGTGGTGACGCCCTTCATATCCGCGCGGCGGTCGGACATGAACGTGGTGCGGCCGAAATGGCGGGCAATCTCGGGGTCGGTGCGGCAAAAGCTTTGTGTCAGCATCTGCGCGGCGGCGCCGTCCGCCTGCTGCCCTGCGATTGTCGGGGCCAGTTGTTCGGCCCAGCCCAGATAGTTTTCCTGCATAAAATCGACGATGGGTTGCAGATCGTCGCGATCAAAACCGCCCTGATATTCGCCATCGTTCAAAAAACACGGCGACGGCGATACCATCACCAGCCGGTCAAACCGGTCCGGATCAGCCTTGGCCGCCAATGCAGCGGTGATCCCGCTGACAGAATGGCCCACCACGATCGGGCGGTCCAGCTCTAGCGCGTCGCAGATCCGGGTAAGATCGCGGCCGTGTTCAACAAGATCGCCGTAGGCGCCAAAGTCATACGCCGAAAGGTCGGATTGCCCGGCCCCGGTCAGATCATACAGCACCAGAGTGTAGTCGCGCTCAAACGCGGGGGCCACGTATTTCCACATCGACTGGTCGCAGCCAAAGCCATGGGCAAAAACCATCGCTTTGGCACCAGAGCCGATCACCGTGACGTTGTTTCGCTCAAGCACAGACATGCAAACCCCCAATGTTCCCCACCGACGAGGGTATATTATGGGTTATTCCATTGCCTCAAGTTCGTCAATAAAGCCCGAAATCATGCTGAGCCCCTTGTCCCAGAACGCCGGATCGCTGGCGTCCAGCCCGAAGGGCGCCAACAATTCCTTGTGGTGCTTCGAGCCACCAGCCTTGAGCATGTCGAAATATTTGTCCTCGAACCCCGGCTCGCCCTCGGCGTAAACGGCATAAAGCGCGTTCACCAACCCATCGCCGAACGCATAGGCATAGACGTAAAACGGTGAATGCACGAAATGCGGGACATAGGCCCAGAAGGTCTCATAGCCGTCCATGAACTCAAAGGCTGGCCCAAGGCTCTCGGCTTGGACGGACATCCACAACGCGTTGATGTCATCGGGGGTCAACTCGCCGCTGCGGCGGGCGTCATGCAGCTTGCATTCGAAATCGTAGAACGCGATCTGCCGCACGACAGTGTTGATCATGTCCTCTACCTTACCCGCCAGCAGCACCTTGCGCTGCGCTTGGGTTTTGGCCCCGTCCAGCATCTTGCGGAAGGTCAGCATTTCGCCAAACACGCTGGCGGTTTCGGCCAATGTCAGCGGGGTCGACGACAGCATTTCACCCTGATCCGCCGCCAACACCTGATGCACGCCGTGGCCCAACTCATGCGCCAGCGTCATCACGTCACGCGGTTTGCCAAGGTAGTTCAGCATCACATAGGGGTGTACGTCCGTTACCGTGGGATGCGCAAAAGCACCGGGTGCCTTGCCCGGCTTCACTGCCGCATCAATCCAACCCTTTGAAAAGAATGGCTTTGCCAACTCGCCCATTCGTGGGTCAAAGGCGGTGTAGGCGTCCATCACCGTCTTTTCGGCCTGCGCCCAGTCGACGATCTTGGGGTCTTCCATCGGCAGGGGCGCGTTGCGGTCCCAGACTTGCATGACATCCAGCCCAAGCCATTTGCGCTTCAGCTCGTAATACCGATGGCTAAGTTTGGGGTAGGCGTTCACCACGGCATTGCGCAGCGCCTCGACCACCTCAGGTTCCACATGGTTTGACAGGTGCCGCCCGGTCTGCGCGGTTTCCATGCCGCGCCAGCGGTCGATCACCTCTTTTTCTTTGGTCTGGGTGTTATGCACCCGCGAAAACGTCTTGATATTGGCGCCCAGCACCTCCGCCAACTCACGCGCACCGGCCTCACGCTTGTCACGGTCAGGGTCTGTCAGCAGGTTCAGCGTACCCTCGATGCCCATCTGCTCGCCGTCGACTTCAAATTCGAGACCCGCAATGGTTTCATCGAACATCCGCTCCCAGGCATCTCCGACAACGCCCAAATCGTGCAGGAATTTCTCCATCTCGTCAGACAGTTGGTAAGGCTTCATCGCACGGATGCGGTCGAACACCGGTTTGTAGCGCGCCAGATCGGGGTTCTGATCCAGCAGACCCGACAGGTGATCATCCTCCAGCCGGTTCAGTTCCAGCGTGAAGAACACCAGCGGCGTGGTAAAGTTGGTGATCTTTTCCTGGCAGTCCGACATGAATTTGGCGCGGCCCGAATCGGTGGTCAGCTGGTAATACCGCAGTCCCGCAAACGACATGATGCGTCCTGCGATCTGATTGATCTTTTCATTGCGCAGCACGCAATTCAGCAGTTCCGCCGCGTCGATATCAGCCAGTTTGCCTTCGTAATCGCGCGCAAAGCTGGCACAGGCTTCTTCCAACCAGTCGAGATCGCGCTTTAACTCTTGCGCATCCTCGCTGCTGTACAGATCGCTCAGATCCCATTCCGGCAGATCGCCCAGATTTTTGCCCCCGGACGTGGCGTTGGCATCGCAGAGCGGGAAGGGAAGCTGAAACATCGGTAAACCTCATTTGCGTTTTGCAATATCTATGCGTCCCGGGCGGCAGGGACAACCACGCCTTACCCATAGATACGCAGCATTTCTTTTAGATCGTCTAACGTATTGGCCTCTTGCAGCGGTTTATCCTTGCGCCAGCGCAGCATCCTGGGAAACCGCAGGGCGACGCCGGATTTGTGCCGTGGGCTGGCCTGGATGCCCTCAAAGGCAATTTCGAACACATGGTGGGCGGTGACCTGACGCACCGGGCCAAAGCGTTGCAACGTGTTTTTACGCACCCAAGCGGTGATGGACCGGAATTCAGCATCTGTCAGACCCGAATAGGCCTTGGTAAAGGGCACCAGATCATTCCCGTTCCACACAGCAAAGGTGAAATCGGTGAACAGGTTGGCGCGCCGCCCGGACCCCGATTGTGCATAGATCATCACGGCGTCGATGGTCAGCGGGTCCAGCTTCCATTTCCACCAGTCGCCTTTCTTGCGGCCAGCAAGATAGGGGCTGTCAGCGCGTTTCAGCATCAGCCCCTCGGCCTGTGCCTCGCGCGCCGTATCGCGCAGAACAGCCAGATCAGGCCACGTATCAAACGCGTGCTGCGGCGACAGCCGGATCGGCGCGTCCGCAGGCAGATCGGCGCAGGCGGCCTCCAGCAGGGCGCGGCGCCTGGCAAAGGGCAGGTCGCGGATGTCCTCGCCCTGCCATTCCAACAGGTCATAGGCGTGCAGGATCACTGGCGCCTCGGCCAACAGTTTCTTCGGTACCGTCTTGCGCCCGATGCGCGACTGTAACGCGTTGAACGATGACGGATGATCCGCCCCGGGTTTCCAGACCAGCAACTCGCCGTCCAGCACAGTGCCGGGCGGCAGGTGATCGGCGGCGCGGGCCAGTTCGGGAAAACGGTCGGTCATCAGCTCTTCGCCGCGCGACCAGACGAAATAATCGCCGTCGCGCAGGATAAGCTGACCCCGGATGCCATCCCATTTCCATTCTGCCCGCCAGTCGCCGGGATCACCCAGCGCCTCGGGCGTGTCGTCCAACCCATGGGCAAGGTAAAACGGGTAGGGCCGCGACGCGTCCGCGCTGGCGTCCGCCGCCTCGATCAAGCTGTGCCATGTCACATCGTCGGGGTGCCAGTTTCCCATCAACCGATGCGCCAGTTCCGGTTCCGGTTTGCCCGTGGCGCGCGACAGGGCGCGGGTCATTAGTTTCTGGCTGACACCCACACGAAACCCGCCAGTGATCAGCTTGTTGAACAGGAACCGTTCGGTGCCGCCCAACTGCTGCCACGCGGTCAGCACAAATGCCTTGCGCTGCGCCTCATCCACATCAGCAAGGCCGCGCAAGGCATTGATCCAATGGGTCAATGTCTGATCGTCTTGCGTGCTGTTCAGCGGCAACACCAGCGCAATTGTTTCGGCCAGGTCACCGACGATGGCATAGCTTTCCTCAAACAGCCACAGCGGCACGCCTGATGCCTCTGCTGCCCATTCACGCAGCCGCGTCGTGGTCACCGCCCGCTTGGGCCTGCGCCCCGAAAACAGCGCCACGGTCCACAGTTTGTCGGTTTCGGTGGCAGTTTCGAAATAGTCAGCCAAAGCCGCGACCTTCACCGTTGTCTTGGTCGACTGATCAATCGCATTAAACAGGGCGGCAAAGCGTTTCATCCGCTGTCCCCGCTGTCAGGCGCTTCGCCCTCGAACTGGGTCGGCACCACCTGTGCATTCCAACCCTGGTCGTTCAAGTATCGCGTGAAGACATCGGTGTAACCATGCGTTACATATATGTTTTCCGCCTCGGTCTGTTCGATCGCCCAAAGCAACCCGGCCCAGTCGGCATGGTCCGAGATAACAAACCCACGATCCCCCGCGCGCCGCCTGCGTACCCCGCGCAGCGCCATCCAACCCGAGGCAAAGGCGCTCTCTTGCGGCCCGAACCGCCGCGCCCACTGGCTCCCCAGCGCCGAGGGCGGTGCCAACACCAGCGCGCCGGGATGGTCCTTGGGGGAAAGATCGGGCGTCACTGGCGTGGTATCGGGCAGGGTGATGCCCTGACCGCGCAGCACAGCATTGGTGTTTTCGACCGCCGTATGGGTCAAGATTGGCCCTATTTCGGGGTCCAGCATGTGCAGCAGCCGCTGCGCCTTGCCCAGCGAATAGGCGCCCAGAAACGCCGTCTTGCCGGCCGCGGCACAGGCGCGCCACCAGGCGTTCAGATCAGCGGCGACCTCAGCCTGATCGGCCCAGCGAAAGATCGGTAATCCAAAGGTGCTTTCAGTGATGAAATGGTGGCATTTGACGGGCTCAAACGGCGTCGACATCCCGTCGTCGATCACCTTGTAATCGCCAGAGGCGACAAAAACCTCGCCGCCCACCTCGACCCGGATCTGCGCCGACCCCGGCACATGGCCCGCCGGATGAAACGACACCCGCGCGCCGCCGATCTGGCGCGCCTCACCATAGGCAATCCCTTCGGCGTCGATATCGCCCAACCGGTGTCGCATCACCGGCAGCGCCGCGTCTGTCGCCAGATAACTACCCATTCCGTCACGGGCATGGTCCGCATGCCCATGTGTAATCAGCGCCCGTGACACCGGGCGCCAGGGGTCGATGTAAAAATCACCCGCCGGGCAATAAATGCCGTCTTCAGTAAAGGTCAGGATCGGCTCGCGTGTCATGGCGCCCAATGTAGGGGCCGATCGGCACTTGCACAGGGTGAATGGAAATTTAGCCGGGTTTCAGTGGCTGATTGTGCCCAGAAACAGTTTGGCAATGCCGTCAAAGACCGGTTTGCGCAGCTCTTCGGTCTCCATCAGAACCTCGTGTTCGCCGTCCGGAACGATTTCCAGCCGTCCCCCGCTCCAATGCTGCATTCGCGTGTGAATGCGTGGGGTGGCGACGATGCGTTCGTTGCTGCCAAGCCATGTCACACAAGGTACACTGGGCGCGGCGCGGCTGGCCAGATGCCGGGTTTCCGCCATCGCCTCGCGCAGCCAGACATAGCTCGGACCACCAAGGCTCAGTTCCGGATGCGCCTGCAACTGATCGCGCATCATGTCGTACATCTGCGCGTCGGTCGTCAGCATGTTGTCCTCAAAGGGTGCCGTCATCACATAGGGCTCAAGCTTGGTGCCGGGGGGCAGGCGGTGGCCTTGGCCGATCCGTGGCATGACCTGCGCCAGGGTCCAGGCAACCTGCCGCAGGTGCGGCGCGACATAGATGCCCCACATCGGCCCGGTAAAGGCGGCGGCCTGTACCGGCAACCCCTCCATCACCGCACGCAGACCAATGCAGCCGCCCATGGAGTGAGCCAGCAGGAAATAGGGGCGCGGCAGGTTCAGCGTGCGCGCGGCGCGCACCATGCTGGCGACGTCTTTTTGATAATCGCCAAAAGCATCGACATGGCCAATGCGCGGATCGTCCAGCATCCGGTCGGCCAGTCCCTGACCGCGCCAGTCGATCGCCATGGTGCCCAGCCCGCGTTGCGCAAGCTCCGCGGCACAGGGGCCATATTTTTCAATGTATTCAGTGCGTCCGGGGAACAGCAGCACGGTGCCGCGTGCCCCCTTTAGCGGCCAGTGACCCAGCCTGATCCGCGTGCCATCCGATGTCGTGGCCCAATGCGCCACGCCGCCCTCTGGTCCGGGGGCGATATCGGTAAAAAGCGGGGCCGGGTCCAACTGCATCAGGACAAGGCTGCGGCCAGCTTCATCGCCATGCCCATGTCGCCATCAATCTTGAGTTTGCCGGTCATGAAGGCCGATGTCGGGTTGGTGTCGCCTGACAGGATGGATTGAAACGTGTCGGCGGCAGCGCTGAGCGTCACATCGGCCTCTTCGTCACCCGCGCGCGCACCGTTTGCATCCATCATCACCGCGCCTTCGCCCTCGATGTCGAACTTGGCAGTGCCGCCAAAGTCGCTGCCTGCCAGTTTTTCGTTCAGTACAACAACCGCTTCGTTCACAATATCGCTCATCTCACGCCCTTTTTTGGCAAATGGCGCCGACACGTCTGGAATTGCGGCGGCAGCCTGTTACATTCACCTTTGTTATGCGCATCAAACCCGTCAACCTCAAACATACCGTTGCGGCACTTGGTGGCCTTGTGTTGCTGTCGGGTCTGGCGATGGCCGACCCGGTGCCGCCGCAATTGCTGGATAAACTGCGCAATGCCCCAGAGGCAGAGGCAGGCCGCATCGCGCGCGAGGTCGAAACCATCTGGTCGCGCTCAGGCTCTGCCGCGATGGATTTGCTGCTCAAGCGGGGCCGCGACGCATTGGATGCGGGCGATGCCGTGCTGGCCATCGATCATCTGACCGCGCTGACCGACCATGCGCCGGATTTCGCCGAAGGCTATCACAGCCGCGCCCAGGCTTATTACCGTGCCAACCTTTACGGGCCTGCGCTGGATGATCTGGAACGCACGCTGGCGCTGAACCCCGACAATTACAACGCGATCTTTGGATTGGCCGTCATGGTGCAGGAGTTTGGCGATCTGCGCCGCGCCGCCACGCTTTATCGCAAAGTGCTGGCGCTTAACCCCCATCATGGAAATGCGCAGATGGCGCTGGACGCGCTGCGGCGCGACGGCATCGGGCGCGAACTTTAATTCAGGAAACATCTGGTGGCAGGTAACACGCGAGTCGTGGCCGTTCTTGGCCCGACAAATACGGGCAAAACGACCTATGCCATCGAACGGATGCTGGCGCACCGCACCGGGGTGATCGGCCTGCCGCTGCGTCTGCTCGCGCGCGAGGTCTATGACCGCATCGTCGCCCTGCGTGGTCCCTCGGTGGTGGCGCTGGTCACGGGCGAGGAACGCATCGTGCCGCCGCGCACCCAGTATTGGGTCTGTACGGTCGAAGCGATGCCCGAAGGCATGGGCGCCGATTTCGTGGCCATCGACGAGATACAGCTTTGCGCCGACCCCGAACGTGGCCACGTCTTTACCGACCGTCTGCTGCGCGCACGCGGGCTACATGAAACGCTGTTTTTGGGCTCTGACACCATGCGCGGCACGATTGCGGCACTGGTGCCGGGCGTCGATTTCATGCGGCGTGACCGGATGAGCGATCTGATCTATTCTGGTCAGAAAAAGATAAGCCGAATGCGGCCCCGCAGTGCAATAGTCGGGTTTTCGGTTGAGAATGTATATGCAATTGCTGAGCTGATCCGCCGCCAGAAGGGCGGGGCGGCGGTGGTCATGGGCGCGCTTTCGCCGCGCACGCGCAATGCGCAGGTGGCGATGTATCAAAACGGCGACGTTGACTTCCTTGTTGCCACCGATG
The DNA here is from genome assembly GCF_057178245.1 of Sulfitobacter sp. KMM 9851. NCBI lineage: Bacteria > Pseudomonadati > Pseudomonadota > Alphaproteobacteria > Rhodobacterales > Roseobacteraceae > Sulfitobacter > Sulfitobacter sp. KMM 9851. The sequence goes on along the minus strand of NZ_CM169991.1, from coordinate 2,725,256 downwards.
CCATCGGCATGGGGCTGAACCTTGATGTTGAACACGTCGCGTTTTCCGCGCTGAGCAAATTTGACGGCCACCGGATGCGCCCGCTGGCCCCCAACGAACTGGCCCAGATCGCAGGCCGGGCCGGGCGCGGGTTCAACCACGGCACCTTTGGCGTGACGGGCGACGCACCGCCGCTGGACGATCAGGTCGCCCGTGCGATCATGGATCACAGTTTTACGCCGCAGAAGAAAGTTAACTGGCGCAATCACGCGCTGCAATTTGGCAGCATCGACCGCCTGATCCAGACGCTCGAGATGCCGCCTGACCATGAACGCCTGGTGCGCGCGCGCGAGGCAGACGATCTGCGCGCGCTCAAGGCGCTGGCCCAGGTAGACGAGGTTTTTGCTCGTGCCAGCGATGGGGCGTCGGTCAAATTGCTATGGGATGTCTGCCGCATCCCCGATTTTCGCGGCATAAGCCACGCCGAACATGCGGGCCTGCTTGAGACCATATTTAACGATCTGCACCAGCGCGGCCACATCCCCGACGACTGGCTGGCGCGACAAATCAAACGAATTGATCGAACCGATGGCGACATTGATGCGTTGTCCAAGCGACTGGCGTTTATCCGCACTTGGACTTACGTTGCCCAACGCAAGGGCTGGACGAAGGACGAAAGCCATTGGCGCGGGGCGACGCGTGTCGTAGAAGACCGCTTGTCAGATGCGTTACACGAACGCCTGACGCAAAGATTTGTAGATCGGCGCACCTCTGTGTTGTTGCGCCGGCTTGGACAGAAGGAAGCCATGGTGGCCGATGTAAACGAGACCGGAGAAGTCACCGTCGAGGGTGAATTTGTAGGCAAGCTGGACGGGTTCCGCTTTCGGGCGGACAAAGGTGCGGGTGCCGCAGAGGATAAAACGATTAAATCCGCTGCCTTGCAGGCGCTTGCCCCGCAGTTCCATCTGCGCGCTGACCGGTTTTACAACGCCCCCGACACCGAAATTGATTTCACCGAACAAGGTGGATTGATGTGGGGCAATTCCGCTGTTGGCAAACTGGTGGCGGGGCCTGAGGGGCTCAAGCCGCAGGTCGAGGTGTTTGTCGACGACATTGCCGGACCAGAGGTCGCACAAAAGGTGCAACGCCGCCTGCAACACTTTATCGACCGCAAGATCGCAGCGCTGTTCGAGCCGCTCGTGGCCCTTGGCAAGGACGAGGCACTGAGCGGGCTGGCCCGTGGCTTTGCCTTTCAATTGGTTGAAAACTTTGGCCTACTGCCGCGCGCACAGGTCGCTGACGACGTCAAGTCGCTGGATCAGGAGGCCCGCGGCGCGCTGCGCAAGCATGGCATCCGCTTTGGCCAGTTCACCATCTTCATGCCGCTGCTGTTGAAACCAGCGCCCACCCGTCTGCGGCTGGTGCTGTGGTCGTTGACCAAGGGCCTGTCGGAATTCCCGGAATCGCCGCCCCCCGGTCTGGTCACAATCCCGGTCGAGGCCGATGCGCCCGCCGGTGCCGACACGATGGCAGGCTACCGCAACGCGGGCGCCCGCGCGATCCGCATCGACATGCTGGAACGTCTGGCCGACATGCTGCGCGCCCAGGATTCGCGCGGCGGGTTCGAGGCCAAGCCGGACATGTTGTCGATCACCGGCATGACGCTTGAGCAGTTCTCGGACCTCATGCAGGGCTTGGGCTATAAGGCCGAAAAGGGTGAACGCACCAAGGTCAAACCGGTGACCGAGGTGATGCCAAAAGCCGAACAGGACGCGCCCGCCGCCGATACACCCATCATGGACGTTGCCGCCGAACAGCCTGAGGGCGGCATTATCGAAACACCCGACGCACCAGCGCCTGCAGACACCCCAGAAGGGGTCGCGGCCCTGCCGGACGAAGGCATAGCACCCATCGCGGCAGAGCCCGCAGACACCGCCGAAGTGTCAGACGGCATCTCCGAGGTGCCACAAGAAGAAACGCCAATTGGCACAGCCCCCGATGCTGATATCGCCGGGGCCGAGATGGAGGTTTTCTATACCTTCACCTGGGCGCGCGCGCCACGCGGCAACGCAGGCCCCCGTCGCAGTGGTGGCGAACGTCCACAAGGCCAAGGCCAAGGCAAGGGCCGCGGTAAACCACAGGGCAACGGCCGTAAGGGCGCACCCGGTGGCGACAAGGGCGCCAAGACACAGAACTTCTCGGCCCGCCCGCCACGCAAGGAAAAGGCCATCGACCCTGACAACCCCTTTGCAGCCGCGCTGATGGGGCTGAAGGACAACAAGTAATTGGCAGAAGCGGGCGGAAAACTACGGCTCGATAAATGGCTGTGGCACGCCCGCTTCTTCAAGACCCGCTCGCTTGCTGCCGCCCAGGTGCAGGCGGGCGCGGTGCGTATCAACGAAAACCCCACCCATAAACGTGCCAGCATCGTCGGCCCCGGCGACGTGCTGACCTTTGTGCAGGGTGATCATATTCGCGTGATCCGCATCGAGGCCGTGGGCAATCGGCGTGGCCCGGCCCCCGAAGCACAGGCGCTTTACACCGATCTGTCCCCACCTCAGCCAAAATCAAAGGACAAACCGCCCGAGAATCCGGCGTTTGAAGGAAAAGGCCGCCCGACCAAACGCGACCGAAGGGCGCTTGATCTTTCTAAGGCGCGCCACCTTGAATGATCCTGCCCCCTGATTTAGCTAGTCATCAGACCTCTCAGCCAAAGTTGACCGCATGACCTATATCGTGAACGACGCCTGCATCGCCTGTAAATACACCGACTGTGTCGAGGTATGCCCGGTGGATTGCTTTTACGAAGGCGAGAACATGTTGGTCATCCACCCGGATGAATGTATCGACTGCGGCGTCTGCGAACCGGAATGCCCCGCCGACGCGATCAAGCCTGATACAGAGCCGGACATGGAAAAATGGGTCGAGTTCAACCGGAAATATTCTGAGCTTTGGCCGGTGATCATCACCAAGAAAGACCCGCTGCCCGACGCCGAAGAGATGGACGGCAAAGAGGGCAAGATGGAGCTGTTTTCCGAGGCCCCAGGCGAAGGCGGCTGATTCGCGCCTAAGCCTCTATCCAAAAGCTTGGGAAATACGTGTAAGCCCCTGAAAGTGCGTCGCGTTTTATGGGGCACCGCTGGTGGCGCTTTCGGATGGTCCGATTCTGTGTTATGATGGTCTCAAAGCTGTAACAGACGGGCATGAAATGTCTCAACCACGTGGCTGCGGTTGAAATCACCCTTCAAGATCAGATGCACCCGGACGCAAGCCGAGAGGCTCTCGCCCGCATGTGTCTTTGACTGTTTGTTCAGATGTTATGTGAAAATAGCGGTTCTGCCCCGCGCCCCAAGGAGCGATCTATATGACCAAATCGAAAAAGCTTGATTTCCGCCCGAATGAATTCGTCGTCTATCCCGCACATGGTGTGGGGCAAATCATTTCGGTCGAGGAACAAGAAGTTGCCGGCATTTCGCTGGAGCTGTTTGTGATCTCGTTTGAAAAAGACAAGATGACCCTGCGTGTTCCGACCCACAAGGCGACCGAAATCGGCATGCGCGCGCTTAGCAGCCCCGATGTGATCAACCACGCGATGAAAACCCTCAAGGGCAAGGCCAAGGTCAAGCGCGCCATGTGGTCCCGCCGTGCGCAGGAATATGAGCAAAAGATCAACTCTGGCGACCTGATTGCAATTGCTGAAGTCGTGCGCGACCTGCACCGCACCGACGACCAGCGCGAGCAGAGCTATTCCGAACGTCAGCTTTATGAAGCAGCGCTTGAGCGTCTGACCCGTGAAGTTGCTGCCGTCAGCGGCGGTGATGAACTGGCCGCAGCCAAGCAGGTCGGCGATGTGCTGGAAAGCCGCGTCGCGGCCTAAGCTGCGCATGGAGTGTCGCGGCCTAAGCTGCGCCTAGAAAATCGCAGCCTAAGCTGCGCTTAGAATGTCCCGGCCCGAGGTTGGCGATTTCTGAAGATGTTACTGATTACACCGCGTCCCGATGGGGCGCGGTGTTTTTTATGTGGCGTCCCAGCCAAACACCATCATTTGACAGCCGATCAGCAAGGCGATCTCGACCACCTGTTGCGTCGCCCCCAGAACATCGCCGGTCTGCCCGCCGATCTTGCGCCGCGCCACCTGCCGCACCACCAGCGTAGCAAAGCCCGCCAGCACGAACAGCCAAAACGCCGACACATCAGGTGCGGCGATCATCACGATAACCGCCAGCCCCAAGGCCAGCCCCGTGGCGACGGCGCCGGGCCGCCCTGTGCGGTCCGACAGCCCGTCGCGGCGCGCGATCGGTAGGCTGTTCATCACCCAGACCATCGCAGCGCGCGACCCGCAGGCCGCGATCACCAGCGGCCAGAGCATCGCGCCATCGGTGATCAATTCGCTGATTAGATACCAACGCAGGAACAGCGACAGCACCAGCGCAATCACCCCGTAGCTGCCCACGACGCTGTCTTTCATGATGCGCAGGCGCTTGTCCGCGCTCCACCCGCCCCAAAAGCCGTCGGCGCAATCGGCCAGCCCGTCCTCGTGCATAGCGCCGCTCAGCATCACCAGCACGATCAGGACGAAAAACGCCGACAGTGCCGGGGTCGCCCCCATGCGGCCAAAGGCTTCTCCGACACCCGCCGCGATCAGGGCCAGCACGATCCCCACCAGCGGATAGGCCCAAGCCCCCCGCGCGGCGGGGCGGCGGGCCTCGGTCGCGGCGTGAAAATGCGGCAAGGGCAGGCGGGTCAGCAGGGCAAAGGCCATGGGAATGTCACGGGCGCGAAAGCTTGCCCTGAGTTGGGGCGCGAAACTGGCCCAAGTTTTGCCGATGTCGGTAATGGCCATGATTTCGCCCCTTCGGCACTTACAGCCGGGTCAAGCTAAGGCTAGACAGGGCTGGAAACAATCCGCAAAAAGGCCCGATATGTCCCAGTCTTTCGCCACACTCTCTGATTTTCGCGCGCTGCTGGGCGCTCAATCCGGCATCGACAGCGCAAGCGAGGCGGCGGCCCGGAGCCATGACAGCCAGTTGACCAAACCCCCCGGCGCGCTGGGGCGTCTTGAGGATCTGGCGGTCTGGTATCGCGGCTGGCGCGGCGGGGCGGTGGTGGAAATCACCGCGCCGCAGGTGATTGTCTTTGCGGGCAATCATGGCGTTGCTGCGCGTGGTGTATCGGCCTTTCCCGCCGAAGTGACCGGACAGATGGTGATGAACTTTCAACTGGGCGGTGCGGCGATCAACCAGATCGCCCGCGTGAACGGCGCCGATCTGGATGTGGTGCCGCTAGAGCTTGACCGCCCCACCGCAGATTTCACCGCAGGCCCCGCCATGGATGAGGCCGATCTGGTTACCGCCCTGCGCGTCGGTTGGGACGCGGTGAACCCCTTGGCCGATCTGCTGGTCGTGGGTGAAATGGGCATCGCCAACACGACATCTGCGGCTGCGCTGGCCTGTGCGCTGGCGGGCGGCGACGCCCGTGATTGGACAGGGCGCGGCACCGGTGTGGACGACGCCGGGCTGGCCCTCAAGACGCAGGTGGTGGCCGAAGGCGTGGCGCTGCACGCAGGGCAGGGCGATGGGCTTGAAACCCTGCGCCGTCTGGGTGGGCGCGAATTGGCTGCGATGGCGGGTGCCATGGCGCGCGCGCGCAGCCTGCGCATCCCGGTGATCCTTGATGGCTTTATCTGCTGTGCCGCGGCGCTCTGCCTTGAGAAATCACAGCCCGGCGCGCTGGATCACGCAGTGGCCGGCCATCAAAGCGCCGAAAGCGGCCACGCCCGCCTGTTGGCGATATTAGACAAAGAGCCGCTGCTGAACCTGCGCCTGCGTCTGGGCGAAGCATCCGGTGCCGCGCTGGCCATTGCCGTGCTCAAGGGCGCGCTGGCCTGTCACGCGGGCATGGCAACCTTTGCCGAAGCGGGGGTTAGCGACGGGTAGCGATTCTGGTATCGCGATCGTCGCCATCCCGCCCGGACGGACGGGCGATTGGCTTGGCCACGTCGCTCAGGCGCGTTTTTTGTCATCCTCGTCACCCCGGTTGAGAAAGGCCGTTTCCAGATCTTTCTGCAATTCCTTGGCGCGGGCCACATAGGCCTTGTTCTCTGACGGGGGAACATCAGGCCGCCAAAGTGTCGCCAATTCACGCACCGATGCGCGGTCATGGCTATAGAACATGCGTTCCGCCTCATTCGCTTCGTAGTCCGATAGCCCCATGTTTTCCAACACGTAACGCCCCGCGCGCAATGAACTGTCGAACATTTCGCGCACGATGTCATTGGCACCCGCCTGATACTGGCGGTACACATCGGTGCGGTCATGGGCGCGTGTCACGATATGCAGATCGGGCCGCTGCTTGCGGGCATAGGCGATCAGTTGCAGCGCGGCCTTTTGATCATCCAGCGCCACCACCAGAACCTGTGCGTCCTTCAGCCCCGCCTTGCGCAGGATGTCAGGGCGCGTCGGGTCACCCAGAAACGCCTTGAACCCGAACCGCCGCATTACGGCGATGGTTTCAGGATTATTGTCCAGTACCACGGTCTGAAATCCACTCGCCTGCACCAGCCGGTTCACGATTTGGCCAAAACGTCCCACCCCAGCGATGATCACCGGTCCCTTTGCGTCGATCTCGTCCGGCACGATCGGGCCGCTGTCGGTCATCCTCTTGCTGATCCCGTCGTAAAGGATGAACAACAGCGGCGTGATCAGCATCGACAGCGCGATCACCAACAGCAGCGTTTCGGCAATCGGATCGGGCATGACACCGGTTGCGACAGAAAAACTGACCAGCACGAAGCCGAACTCACCCGCCTGTGCCAGCGCCAGCGCAAACAGCCAACTGTCGCGCCCGCGCAGTTTGAACGCCCGCCCCAGCACCAGCAGGATCAGCGCCTTCACGATAATCACCAGCAGGGCCATGCTGACAAGGATCAATGGCTTGGCAAACAACAGCTCAAAGTTGATCCCCGCCCCCACGGTGATGAAAAATAGGCCCAGCAGCAGCCCCTTGAATGGCTCAAGGTCGGTCTCCAGCTCATGGCGAAATTCGCTGCTGGCCAACACTACACCGGCCAGAAACGCCCCCAGTGCGGGCGACAGCCCCACCACCATCATCAGGAATGAAATCCCCACCACGATCAGCAGCGCCAGCGCCGTGTACATCTCGCGCAGATGTGCGGAATGGATGAAGCGGAACACCGGCCGGGTAAAGAACACGCCGACAATAATGATCGACGCGATGGCCCCCAGTGTCACCAGCGTGACCCCCCAGGCCGGCAGACTCTGGACAAAGCTCTGGGCGGCATGGGCCAAGTCATCGCCGTTGCCTTCCACAGCTTTATGCGCGGTTTCAATCTGGTCAGCATCCAGCGAAATCGACCCGTCCGGCAACATCCCCGCCGGGAATCCAATCGCCAGCAGCGGCAGAAAGGCCAGAATGGGGATCACCGCGATGTCCTGGGTCAGCAGCACCGAAAACACCGATCTGCCGCCCTGGGTCTGCATCAGCCCCTTTTCCGACAGGGTCTGCAACACGATCGCGGTCGATGACAGCGACAGCGTCAGGCCAATGGCCAGCGCCACCGACCAGGACTGGTCATAGGCCATTGCGATCCCCATCAGCGCGGCGGTCGACAGAACCACCTGCAATCCACCCAGCCCCAGCAGCCTGTGCCGCATGTCCCACAGCGCGCGGGGTTCCAGCTCAAGCCCGATCAGGAACAGCATCATCACGACGCCGAATTCCGCAAAATGCTGAAGATCCTTGGTTTCTGACCCAACCAGATGGAACACCGGCCCGATCAAAATGCCCGCCGCGAGATAGCCCAGAACAGACCCAAGCCCCAGCCGCGCTGCAATCGGCACCGCGATGACGGCGGCGGCCAGGTAAATCGAGGCTTGGAACAGGAAACCTTCCATGGGGGTCCTTTCGGGTCGGGTCGTATTATCAGGTCGGCAGCGGCCCGTCCTGCTTTAGCTGGTCCATGACGATCTGGCTGTGCACCCGCGCCACTGCGACATGCGGCAGCAGCACATCGTGGATCAGGCTGTTCAGGCTCGGCAAATCAGCACAGTAGACCCTCAGAAGGTAGTCCGCATCCCCCGTCATTGTCCATGCGCTCACGATCTCGGGGCGCGTGGCGATAAGCCGCGCAAAACTGGCGGAATGATCCGGCCCATGGGTGCCCAGATGCACCTGAACGAACCCCTGTACGTTCAACCCCAGCGCCACCGGGTCCAGCCGCGCATGATAGCCGCGAATATACCCATCAGCTTCCAACCGCTGCCGCCGCCGCCCCGCCTGACTGGGCGACAGATGCAGCATGTCACCCAGTTCCTGCGCCGTCAGATGCGCGTTCTTTTGCAGCGCTGTCAGCAGCCGCGTGTCTATTTCATCCAACATCGTGCGTCTTTCCCGCATGCTTTGACAAAACTATGCGGCAAACGCGTGAAAATGAACAGTCCGATGCCCAACAATGCGCAGATACAGCGCGACACCGCCGATAGGATGCGGTCAAACCAGACCTTCAAGGAGACTGCCATGGGCCCCTTTCCACATGACGCACCAAAATCGACGATCAACGCGGAAAACCCCGCCGGCACGGACGGCTTTGAATTCGTCGAATTCGCCAGCCCTGATCCGGAATCCCTGCGCGATGTCTTTAGCAAGATGGGCTATGCCCATGTCGCCAATCACAAGACCAAACAGATCGAACTTTGGCAGCAGGGCGATATCACCTATGTGCTGAACCACGACCCCGACAGCTTTGCCGCCCGTTTTGTCAAAGACCATGGCCCCTGCGCCCCGTCCATGGGCTGGCGGGTGGTCGATGCCGACAAGGCGCTGGCCCATGCGGTTGCCAATGGTGCCGAGGAATACAAAGGTGACGGCAAGGTGCTCGACGTGCCGGCGATCATGGGCATCGGCGGGTCGCTTTTATATTTCGTGGACCAGTATTACGACACATCGCCCTACAATTGGGAATACGACTGGATCGCGCAATCCAAACCGGAGGGGGTCGGTTTCTATTATCTCGATCACCTCACCCATAACGTCCACAAGGGCAACATGGACCTGTGGTTCAAGTTCTACGGCGATCTGTTCAACTTCCGCGAAATCCGGTTTTTCGACATTGCAGGCAAATTCACGGGTCTGACCAGTCGCGCGCTGACCTCGCCTTGCGGGCGCATCCGCATCCCGATCAACGAAGACCGGGGCGAAACCGGGCAGATTGTTGCCTATCTTAAAAAATACAATGGCGAAGGCATCCAACACATCGCTGTCGGCGCGCGCAATATCTATGACGCAACCGATGCAATTGCCGACAATGGGCTAAAATTCATGCCGGGCCCACCCGAGACCTATTATATGATGAGCAAGGACCGCGTGACCGGCCACGAGGAGCCACTGGACCGGATGCAGAAGCACGGCATCCTGATTGACGGTGAAGGCGTGGTAGACGTGGATGGCAAAGACGGCGGCGAAACCCGCATCCTGCTGCAAATTTTCAGCAAAACCGTGATCGGTCCGATCTTTTTCGAATTCATCGAACGCAAGGGCGACGACGGTTTCGGTGAGGGCAACTTCAAGGCCCTGTTCGAATCCATCGAACAGGAACAGATCGACAATGGCGAGTTGAAAGCCTCCTGACCCTGCGCTCCGGCCCCTCTCTTTTTGGTCTTAATATTCCCGGGGGGTTTGGGGGGCTGGCCCCCCAATAGACGGCTTGGTTTGGGGGGCTGGCCCCCCAATAGATGTCTTGGGTTTGGGGGGCTGGCCCCCCAATAGATGTCCTGGGTTGGGGGGCTGGCCCCCCAATAGATCGCTAACGCGGCGCCCGGTGTCAGCTCTTGGGCATCTGCAAGACGACGTTGCGGCCCCGTTTGACATAGACCAATTCCTTGTCGCCGATCGCCGACACCCGCCCGCCATCCAGACGGTCACCAACAGCGACCTTCTCGTAGCGGCCATTGCTCAGGCGGACCAAGGCGCGGCGGCTGGACGGTTTGCCGTAAACCCCGATCAAATTAACCTGCCGCAGATTGATCGCATTCTTCACCGTCGCCTGTTTTGCCACCGAAGCAGTGGAGGGTATCGACGGGGTGACGGTGCGGGGCGCCACGATGGCCGCGCTGGCCGCGCTGGCAACACGGGTTTCGGGCGCGGGCGCTGAACGCTCGGCGCGTTTGACGATCCGGGCGAAATTGCGCGGCCGCACATCGGGGCGGCGCGACGCGGTGGCGGCAAGCTTTGTCGCGTTTTCAAAGGCCTGCGGCGTGGCAAGGGCTGCGGCGACGGCTGCCGATGTATCGACTGTCGCAAGCGGTGTCTCTATCGCGGCAACTTCGGTCACAGCGGCCTCTTCTTGCACCGACCGGGGCCGCATGGCGGGGCGGAACCCGGCCAGTTCGACCTTGGTCAACCCATCAAGCTGCGCGCGCTCGGTGGTTTCGGCCAGATCATTTGGCCGGTTGCGCGGTCGCAATTTGGCCAGCGGGTTGGGCGCTTCTGGGGTTTCCTCGGCCACCGCCTCGCCGCCCTCGGGGCGTGTCATGGTGGCAGGCGGCACCACCTCCGGGCGGCCCAGAAAGACGGTAAAGCCGTCCGGGCTCGGCGCCCCTGCGGCGGTGGGGATCACCAGACCGCGCGCGTCCAGCGTGAATTGTGTCCCCGCCGCAGGGGGAGAGGCGACATTGCCGGGCGTAACATCGGTCACGAACCCGTCGACGGCGGGCAGGGCCACGGCATCCGTCGAGGTGCTCACGGGGTCGATGCTCGTCAGGTACAGGTCTTCGATGTCTACCAGCCCGGCCGGCTCCGGCGGCACGTCCGGCGCGCGGGGAAAGATGCCGGTGGCGGCATAACGGGCTTCAATTTCGTCTTCGGTCAATTGTGGCAGCGGCGGTGGTGCATCTGGTACGCGCAGCGCATCCAGCACGGCGCCGTCTTCATCCGTCAGGTCAGGCTCCAGCGATGCGATCTCGATGTCATCATCGGCGGGGGCGTCGATGCTGGGCTGTGGGTCGACCGCCGTCGGGCCCGACGCGGTCACCCTTGGGCTGCGGTCACCAAAGAGCCGCGACAGGCTCATCCCATCGTCGAGAAAGATCGAGGCCCAAGCCGCGACACCGGCCAGGAACACCAAAAGCGCGGCTGTCAGGATCAGGCCCAGAAACCGTGGTTTGCCCCGCACGTCCGTGCTGCGCCGGGCGCCAAAGACGGTCATGCGTTCGGCTTCGTTGGCGGGGGCGCGGCTCGTTGCGGCTTTGCCTTTGGGCTGATCAGATGTGCCACGGCCGGTGGGTTTGGGTTTGCGGCGGCTTAGGAAACCGCCAGCGGCCGCTGACGCCACGGGGGCAAGCGATGTGCTGTCGGGTTGCATGGTGCCGCTGTTGACGCCCGCCTCGGTGCCCGTGCCGTCAGATGCGGGTGGCTTGGGTGCCATCGGGGCCGCAGTGCCTGCCGGGGCGGGCAGATCGTCGCGGCGTTGTCCGCCCAGGCTGCGGGGCGCGTCCGACGCAGGCAGGTCGGTGCTGCGTCTGCTGGCAAAGCCGACGGGCGGCGTTGTGGGCGCGGCGCCGCTGGCCGATGGCGCAGGCGGCCCGACGGGCGTTGCTTTGGCGTGTGTCGGGGGCTGCTGCCCTGTCTGGGGCGCATTTGGCTGGGCAGGTTTGGGCGGCCCGGCGACAGGCGCAGGCTTGGCGCTGGCTGGAGCCGGGGCCGTTTGTGCGGTGTCTGTCTTGGCGGGTTGGGGTTCGGATATGGGGGCCGCAGTCGGTTCGGGCCTGGTTTCGACCTTCGGTGTGGCAACGTCCGGTTTGGTAATGTCCGGTTTGGTAACGGGGGGCTGTTCCTCGGGCGCTTTGATTTGCGCTGCTGCAGGGGCCTCTGCCACAGGGGCAGTGGTCGGCAGAATCGCATCGCCGATCACGACAACGGCGACATCGTCCGGTTCGACGTCATCGCCCGCGTCGAGCAAATCAGGGGCGGCTTTGGTTGCGCCGAAATAGGGCGCACCAAGGTAGGGCTGGTCATCGGGCACGGCGGCAAAGCAGACCGGGTGAAACCGGTGTTCCATCGCAAAGGCTTCTGCCTCGGCCAGGGTTTCCTGCGCCACGGCGGCGACATGGGTGCGCGGCCCGTCGATGCTGATGTCAAAGGCAAGATCGGCCACGGCATAGGGGGTGGCACCATCAAGTGCTGTTTGGGCCGCCATGCGCCGCGCGTCAGGCGACTGGTCGGGTGTGTCGATGGTCAGATACTTGATCTGCTCATTGGGAATCAGCAGCTTGCTGCGCAGCCCGCCCGGTTCAAGAGAGGTGGCGGTCTTGCGCAGCATGGCAAGCTCGGCGGCCATATCTTCGGCATCAAGAGCTACATCCCCGACAACACGCCACCCACCCGCTGCGCGGTGCAGCAGACGAATACCTTGGAACGACAGGGACAGGGCAAAATTTGGCTTCATCGCAATGACTTTAACATGGGGTCAGGCGCGGCGACAGACACACCCGGGATGAGAGTGACGATAGAGCAGGAGTTTGCCCATGGAAAGGGCGAGGGGCGCACAGCCGCTTGTCTTTGTCGTCAACCAGTGGGCACATACGGCGGCATATGACAGCTGAAAGGAGCGTGATCATGCGTATAGTTAAATGGGTGGCCTTGATTTGGGTCATGGGCGCCAGTGTTTTGGCCGCCCAAGAGGCAGAGCAAGGGATCGTGGTAACCGGCGAGGGCCGCATCGCCGCAGAACCGGATATGGCGACGATCACGTTGGGCGTCACCGAAAATGCTGCAACAGCGAAAGAGGCGATGGACAAGGTGACACAGGCGGTCAGTGCCATTCTGACGCGGCTGGACGCGCAGGGTATCGCGGCAAAGGATCGCCAAACCAGCCGGTTCTACCTGCGCCCGGTCTACGACAACCGTCCGCGCGAAGATGGCACGCAGCCTGAGATCAACAGCTACGAGGCGGGCAATTCCGTCACTGTCAAAGTCCGCGACCTGCCGGCCCTGGGCGGCATGATGGATGCGGTTCTGGAGGAAGGCGCGAATGATTTCAACGGCCTGGACTTTGGCCTGGAAGATCCAAAGGATGCACTCGCCGAGGCCCGCAAGGCAGCGGTCGCTGATGCGACGGCGCGCGCGCAGCAATTGGCCGATGCGGCCGGGGTGCAATTGGGAACAGTGCTGCGGATGACGGAAAATTCTTATTCGTCGCAGCCCAAGATGTTCGAGGCGGCCCGCATGGGTGCCGCAATGGACAGCGCCATCGCCCAGGGCGAGGTCGAGGTGCAGGCGCAGGTGACGATGGTTTTTGCCATCGCCCCCGTGCAGTAACGTAAAGGCCGTGAGGTAAAGACAGAAGGCGCTGCCGGATTTTGGTTCGGCAGCGCCTCTTTTTTTGTGGGCTTCACTGCCCCGCACGCAAAGTCATCAGAGCGCCGGGCGTGACAGCCCGCGCAAGGCTTAGCTGACAGCCTTGGTCAGCGCCTGATCGAGATCTGCGATCAGATCGTTGGCATCTTCGGTCCCGATCGACAAGCGTACCACATTTGCGCCAGCGCCTGCGGCCTCTTGCTGTTCTGGCGACAGTTGCCGGTGGGTGGTCGAGGCAGAGTGGATGATCAGTGAGCGTGTATCGCCGAGGTTGGCGACATGGCTGAAAATCTCCAACGCGTTGACCAGTTTCACGCAGGCGTCGTAGCCGCCCTTGACCGCAAAGGTAAACAGACCCCCCGCGCCCTTGGGGCAGACCTTTTTCATCCGATCGTGGTAGGGCGAGGATTTTAGCCCGGCATAGGTCACGTAATCAACCCGGTCGTCCTTTTCGAGCCATTCGGCCACGCGCACGGCGTTCGTCACATGGCGGTCCATCCGCAGCGACAGGGTTTCAGTACCCATCAGCGTATAATGCGCTGCCTGTGGGTTCATGGTCATCCCCAGGTCGCGCAGGCCTATGGCGATGCCATGGAAGGTGAACGCCAGCGGACCGAATGTTTCGTGGAACTTCAGCCCGTGATAGGCCGGCTCCGGCTGGCTGAGCGACGGGAATTTGTCATTTGCGGACCAGTCGAACTTGCCCGAATCCACGACCGCCCCGCCGGTCACGGTGCCATTGCCGGTGAGGTATTTGGTGGTGGAATGCACAACCAGCGTCGCACCCAGCTCGATCGGGCGGCACAGGTAGGGTGTGGCGCTGGTGTTGTCGATGATCAGCGGGATGCCCGCCGCATCGGCGACATCCGCGATGGCGCGCACATCCATGATATAGCCGCCGGGGTTCGCGATTGCCTCGCCAAAGATCGCGCGGGTGTCGTCGTCGATTGCCGCTGCCACTGCCTTGGGGTCGTCAAAGTCGACAAAGGTACAAGACCAGCCAAAGCGTTTGATTGTGTGGCTGAACTGCGTGACCGTGCCGCCATATAGTCGCGTCGAGGCGACGATGTTCTTGCCCGGACCCATCAGCGGGAACAGAGCCATGATCTGCGCCGCGTGGCCGGACGAACAGCAGACCGCGCCAACGCCGCCTTCTAGCGTGGCAATGCGTTCTTGCAGCACGGCAACGGTGGGGTTGGTCAGGCGCGAATAGATGAACCCGACTTCTTGCAGGTTGAACAGGGCCGCTGCGTGATCGGCGTCGCGGAATACGTATGCGGTGGTTTGATAGATCGGCGTCTGGCGCGCGCCGGTGGCGGGGTCGGGGCGGGCCCCTGCGTGAATTTGCAGGGTGTCAAAGCCGTGTTCGGGGGCATCTGTCATTTTTCTGTCCTCCTGTGGGAATGCTTGCACAGGTGTAGGCCGAATGCAGGATGCACTCAACGGGCGTTTCTGTCATCGCCGCGCCGCTATCGCATAGAGTCAAAGTATGTTGACGCAGGCGATATTATCGCATACACCACAAGTATGTTTTCACATAGGAGACCCGAAATGGGCAAAGTTGAAAAGATTACAAAAGGCAAGGCAGTGGCAGCAGCGGCGACAGGTGATGCAGCGGATCGCGGCGCGCGCCGTGCCAAACGGCTTGAGAAACTGGCCAAGGCCAGCACCGTCACCTTTACCATGGAAACAGCCGTGCGCCGTTTCATGGATGCGCAGGCCAAGGCGGCCGGTATGAACCTGACCCATTACATGCAGCAGCTGGTTGATAACCACGTGATCGAATCTGCCCCGGCGGATGATGCGTTGGCCCAGCGTCTGGCAGCCAAGCGCCATGTCATCAGCGAAGTTGTCGCGCGTGCCAAGGCGATGGATGCCGCTGGCAAATTCGAGGATCATTTCATTCTGAACGTGGTGCAAGATGCCGCCAAGGATGCCACCTTTGCCAAGCAATACGACGTGGCCAGCAGTGGCGGCGCCGAAGCGGGCAGCCGCGCGGCCCAACGCGCCCGCGTGTCGCTGAACCAGCAGATCGGTCGTGTGATCAAGAAAGCAATCGGCGCGCGCAGCAAGCGCACTGAAAAGGGCAAGATCGCCCGCGCCCAAGTACAGGACGCGCTGATCTCGACCTACACCTTGCTGGATAAACCCAGCTAAGGCACCTGCAAAAGCAACGCGGAAGGGCTGCGCCGGGGACCCCCGGTGCAGTCTTTTCGTTTTATCGGTTGGGGATCGTGGGAAGCCTGTAAGAATGGCGGCGCCGCCAGATCGGATATACGAGACAGGATTTTATCCCTGCATGTCTGAACCGTTCAGATATGGCGCGGATGGTTTCGCGCCTCTGGTCCTTGGGTAGGCTTGTTGCAACGGGGATAAGAATGAGGTGCGGGCGTTAAGATCGGGTGAGGCCTGCGTACGGTCAAGGTAGGGGCCCATCACCGCCCCCCGTGGGGCGGGCAGGGAACGGCCCGGCGCTTGCGGCATGGGTCCTAGTCGATTTAGCGCATCCAGAACCCATTTGACTTAATCCGGTTGCGGATCGCCTGTTCCTTGCGCGGCAGGTTGTCCTGATCAAACAGCGCCCGCACCTTGGCCCCGCGTCCCTGATAGATCATCCGCTTGATCGCCTCATGCCCCTTCAACACCTTTTTGATCTTGTTGGGGGATGCGATTTCTTCCAGCACCTGCACGGCCAGATCGCTTTCGCGGGCGTAAAGCAGCGGCAGCAGTCGGTAGTGGCACGTCACCGACCCATCCATCAGCCCCTCGGGCAAGACATTGCGCCCGCCGCCCAAGGCGTGGATCACCAGTGGCAGAACCACCTGATCCAGCCAGGGATCAAAGCTCTGGCAGCACAGTTCGACCGGGGGATTGTCGCGGGTTTCCAGCGCGTAATGCAGGAATTTTTCGCCAAATTCATGCGGGCAGCGATAGTAAAAGAACCCCGCGTTGAAATAGAGGTAACGCCGCCAGTATTCGTCCGGCTGGGTCAGATCCAGACTGCTGTCGAAATCCAAATCAAACTTGTCATAAAGCGATTTCCACAGGCCCGTATATCCCGGCCCATAAAGCTGCGGGATCGGCCATGTGCCTTCGCGTCGCAGGGACGCGCTGGGCCGGTCAAAGTCAAACGGCACTGCCGCCAGATCCCCGGTGATCAGCGTATCACTGTCGAAAAACACAAATGGTTCGCCCTTGGGCAGGGCGCTGAGCATTTCTATCTTGTTGCCATAAGGGTAGGCGCTGCCGAAATGTTTGCTGTCAAAGGGGATGATTTCTGCCCCCAGATCAGTCAATGCCGCGCGCAGTTCGTCATTCTTGATCTGTGGGTCGTTTTTCCACAGCGGGCCGTTTTGGGGTTCCGCCACCAGCAGCCTGCCTTTGAAATCCGGTGCGCAGTGGCGCAGCGAGGCGGCAAAGAGCAGTGCTTCATAGGCCAGACGCCCCTGCTGGGCGACAATAACGACGTTGAAAGTTTGCGACAGGCGCGGTTTGCGTGCCATACTCGAATGCGGCCCCCGGATTTTTTAGATCACTATAGGGGCAAGATTGATTTGGCAAAAGGCGGCATTTGCGCCGCAGGATGATAGTGTATTCAACAATGGGGGTTTATGATGATTGATGTATTATTCGCCATGATCGCGGCGGGGGTGAACGGTGCAGACGGGCAGACGGACGGGGCCGGGCAGAGCGCGCAGGCGCAGACGCCCCCCGCCGTGACGACACCCGCCACCGAGGCTCCGCAGCCCGACGCGACCGCCGAGGCGGGCACGCCCCCCGCGATTGCGCCGCTGGCCCCTCCTACGGTCGCCATTGCGCCGGACAGTGTGATCGTTGGGCAGGGTACCTTGCTGGAAGGGGCGCCGGCGGCACCTGCACCTTCCACCGCCCCAACCGCCGTGGCCCCCACAGCCGCGCCGGTCATACCCGCGCCCCAGGGCGACGGGTACAACATGGGCGTGGTGCCGACCGGGCTGATCGCCGAACCCCAGACCCCCAGTGGCAAGTTCACGACCGCGCTTGAGGTTAGGCCGATACTGAACGCGACCAAGGGCAGTTGGATCGCCGTGCGCGAATACGAGGGCAAGGACTACCTCTATGTCACCCATATCTGGAGCTGGCGCTGCGGCCTTGCCGCGATGGCGATTTCGGTAAATGGGGAAACGATGCAGAATTGGCCGCTGCCGCCATGTCACACGCAATTTTCAACGCCCAACGCTATTCTAGAAGACGACGGCAACCCGTTGCTGACCTTCAAGCCCGGATCGGTTCAGAATGTCACCATACAGGTGGTTTACGATGATCTGAGCATGGATGTGGCGCGCTTTGCCCGGGGTGATGTGCTGATCCCCTGAGGCGGGCATGGCTGTGGTGTGGGCACGGTAGAGCATCCCCCAGACCATCAATACAGCCGCTCTTGCTCGTCCGTTGTGTGATCCGTTTGAACGTCGTCGAGCGTCTGATCCCTGTCGACGGTGGCCATAACCCATTGGGCCAGTGTCGGGGCAGTTTTACGTGCGGGCCATGTGTCGGGATACCAAAGGCGCGACCTGATCAATGATTTTGAGCAATGCATGAACGCTTCTTCCACCTCGACGACCAGTGCCAGCAGGGGTTCCTTGCCATTGACCGCGTGGCGTTTGCTGATCGCGCGGTCCTTGACGATGCGCGCCTTGCCGGCCACGCGCAGGGTGTCGCCATGCCCTGGCACAATGAACAGGATCGCGACATTCGCGTCCTCAAGGATGTTCTGAAATCCGTCGACGCGGTGGTTGCCCAGCCGATCGGGGATGATCAGGGTTTTAGTGTCGTAAACCTCGACAAAGCCGGGGTGATCGCCCTTGGGGGACACGTCGATCAACCCCTGTGACGATTTGGTGCCAAGGATGATAAAGGGCGCAACCGCGATAAACGCGCGCGCCACATCGTTCAATTCATCTGTCACCTTCATGAAAGTATTGGTGAAACCCTCGGTCGGCAGCAGCGCACGCAGGCGCGAGAGTGATGTGATTTCCTCGTCAACGTGCAGCATTCCAAATATCTTTCTGTCTAAACCATCCACAGAGATGCGGATCTCGGGACAGCATAGCAGATTACGAGCGAAACTCAGAATGGGGGAGGCGATTGCCGGAAGAGACGGTGCTATGAAAGGCCGTTGCGCTGGCGGTCTCATCGCGTTTGACATGCGACTGCCGTGCCTGACACATCGCATTCAGATGTGGCTACGCCAAGGACGATGCGGACAGCTTATCTGCGGTTGGTCAGCTCCCTTGGCACAGCTGAAGGCTGCGGAATGAGCAGGACGAAGTCAGGCGCTCCGACACTGACGACCCCATCGGATTATGACGTAGGCTTTGGCAAACCACCGTCCGCAACCCGCTTTAGGCCAGGGCAATCGAGTATAAGGTTCAGTGGGAGCGGGAGCTCGACAGACGCAAAAAATTTGATATCACAGATCTTCCAGATCCGCTGCCGCACCCGGATCACGTCAAGGTCAATTTCCGGACTGGCAGCGTTCACTTTGCCGGTCCGATGACCAAGGAAGAGAAGGTCGAATACAATGATCTCGTTCGGACGAAGGAGGTTTTGCGTGATGGGATAAAAGAACTCACAGCCCTTCTGGAGACGGAAGAGGATCCGCAGGAATGCGAAGATATCGAGCGCCATATTCAGCTGGGACGGGAAAGCCTCGATTGCATTCTCAGAGCGATACCGGATTGAAAACCAGCAAGGCAGGCTTGGTGGAAATTCGTAAATATTTGCACCAGGCTGACCCGGATATGAAAACAAGGGTCAATCTGCGGTGCATAAATCAGATGCAGGATTAAACACACCTCAACAACCAAACCCTTTTGCTCTGGGAGCAAGTCCAGAGTTCTGTAATTGGGTTCAATTAGGCTCAATAGGGCAGGGGTTTCCCTTTGCCATAGTGATGCAGCGATCGACTCCAAGGGCGGTTTCCAGACCTTCGCTGCGGCAGCGAAGAATAGCTAAGGATCGTGGAAACCAGACATTCAAATTACAAGTTATGTTGCTTCCTGTTTCTTCGCCTAAAGCCCGAAGCAAGTAATTGTTGCCATTTGATACGCAAGGTTTAGTGTTCGAGAAGTCCGAGCTTAGCAGTACCGATAACCAACAGATGTTAACCAAGTCGTTCGTCTTACACCCGGTTGGAGTTCTGGCTCACCCTCTCCTGTGTGACAGCGGCGAGAACAGCGGGAACGAACCGTAGCTATCATGAAAAAAATTAGAAAAGGCGAGGTATACAGATTTCCGGAATCGGCATGTTTAGCAAGTGTTTCGACTACAGGTGGCATCGTTTTGGTTACACAGCAGCGTCCGGTACATGGGAAAACTACAATCGAGTTACCCGGCGGTAAGATTCGAGAAAACGAAAATGCGTATGATTGCGTAGTACGTGAGTTTCTCGAAGAAACTGGTCTCGTTGCCTCAGCTCCAGAGTTGTTATTCTCGCTCGATATGGACTTTTCAACTTCTTTTCATAAAACTCATGTTTTTCTTGATGACCGTGTGGGCGATCATCTGCCCAAAAAGGATGCGCAGACGGTCGAATTGCTTGAAGCCTTTCGGCTAGTTAAGGACGGAACTGTCACTCACGCACCAACTGTCGCCGCATTGATGTATCTGAAGTCTGAGTTTTAGTATGATGGACCCTATAGACGTAACTGATTTGAGCCTAAGCACCCTTTCCAATTTTATTGCAGCAATTGTGATGTTCTTTTTCGGATATTTTTCAAAATGGGCTATCTCCGCCTATCGGTTCCGAGATAGAAATCAGATCTGGAAGCCATTTTTGTCATACAGTATGCCAATCCCAACATTTATCGTCGACAAACCTGGAAGTGCCGGGAGCCTAGGAAAGGTCAGCTTAACGGATGTAGAAGCTTTTTCAGACTTGCGCTCTGAGGTGGAACGTGTTGGGGGCCAACTTCAATTGGAAAGAGCCTCGTTGGCGCAAGCGGGACGGTACGATGGTGGGCCCATCATTTGTTTAGGCGGACCTCTAACCAACTCGCTTACTGCCCTATACTTGGATAGATTTGACGAGAGCATACCAGTTAAATTCTCATCTACAGACAAAGGTTTCTACTTTGAAGACGTCCTATACTCGACCGAAATTAATCCTGATACAGATGGTATCTCAAAGGATTATGCGCTGACCATTTACGTCCGGGAGCTAAGCCCACAAGACAATGAAACAGGATGCGGCTTAGTTATTTTTGGTCTTCGAGGTGTAGGAACAAACGCTGCAGTAACCCATTTCATCAAAGGGAAGCAAGTGTACAGGCAGATTTTGCGAAGTCCTAAACAAAGCTATTGGGCGTTGATCGAAGTGAACCTAAAGGACGGTCAAGTGTCCAAGAAAAGTACTGTAGGCCAAGGCGTCTTCTAGTTTAGATGAGAGTTATTCTTTACGGTGCTTCATCACTCGGCCTTGCAGCATACGATGTTGCAAAAAACATCGGCGTTGAAGCTGTAGTTTTCTTTGATGACTACGCAACAAATAGCCCTGTACCGGGTTTAGGACTGATGCGTCGATCTAGTGATTTGGTCAGCGCTGTAGAGCAATCGGAATTTAAGGTTGTTTTGTGCGTGGGTGAACCAGCTTCAAGAATTAAAATTGCCAATAAAATGGCACACACGATTTCGCCCAAAAGCTATGGTACATTGATACATCCTGCGGCAAGATTGATGGTGGGATCGATCATAGATCGAGGATGCATTGTTCTTCCCGGAGCGAATATTGGGCCCTTCTGCAGTATCGGGTTACATTGCGTCCTCAATGCCAACAGTACGTTCGGAAGTCGCGCTTCGCTAGGCGACTTTTGTACGGTGGCGTCTAATGCAAACATCGGTTCGGAAAGCAGTTTAGGTCAGGGGTGTATGATTGGAATGGGTGCGTGCATATTACCGGGTATGGAGTTGACCTCACATATCACTCTTGGAGCTTTATCTTTGGCAAACCGAAGTTTGTATGAGCGTGGAACTTTCTACGGCTGCCCGGCAACAAGGCAAAACAAGTGAGGTTTATATTCATGCGGCACGCACAGTCGCAAAAGAACTTGATTGGTATGCCAGGCGGCGATGGGATGCCTTTAACAGAAATTGGAAAGTCTCAAGCTTTGATAGCTGCGGAGGAGATGTCAGCTTTAGAGCCAGCGATAGATATGGTCTACGCTTCGCCACATATACAAACGAAAGAGACTGCAGCGATAATTTCTGAGACACTAAATCTACCAACCTTCGTCGCAGATGAGTTTACTTCGATAGGCCTTGGGCGATTGTCAGGTGTGTCAATATCGACTGCAGAGCGTAGATTTTCACGAGACAGTAGAGAGATGCAAAGTTGGCGAGATGGCAGAGCCTCGATCAGTGCGCTCAAAATTGAAGGTATGGAGTCCCCGAATTCGTTTGGAAGCCGTTCAATCGCGTCACTTGATAAGCTTGTGCATGATTCTGATGAGGCGAGGAAAGTTCTCGTTGTATGCACGACATCCCACTTGATTTTCTTTTGGCATCTATCAAATAAAGTTACTCCTATGGATAGCGCCTACAAAAATGTTGAATTCCAGTTTTGTGAGCATTTTGAAACTG
This sequence comes from Sulfitobacter sp. KMM 9851, assembly GCF_057178245.1. Taxonomy (NCBI): domain Bacteria; kingdom Pseudomonadati; phylum Pseudomonadota; class Alphaproteobacteria; order Rhodobacterales; family Roseobacteraceae; genus Sulfitobacter; species Sulfitobacter sp. KMM 9851. The sequence continues at coordinate 2,703,290 of NZ_CM169991.1, read as the reverse complement.
AGTATTCGAAGCTAGTGACGACTTGGTTGAATCATATTCGTAGTTAATTGGTTGTTTTGGGCAACCTTCGGAACGGCACTAAAATACAACTCTCTCCTAGTGACGAGATATCAGCTCTCTCTTGTTTTTATGTAACAGCGATGGATGCTACTAGACTGGGTGCCTTTGCTAAAAACTAGCCAATACGTAGACTGCGAAAGCTGCAATTCTGATTGATGTCCGCTTTGGTGTGTAGCGCTGCAGCAAGTAGATAGGTTCCCAAGGTCGGCTTAGGGCCGGAAGCGCCAGAAAGCATCGTCCCGATAGACTAATAGCCGACCATGCATTACCGATAGAACTGCACCACCCGATGGGGGCACACCACCCCGGAATGCGCAACAAGAGGTCGAGTTTCGGTAATTCGAAAGCGCAGTGATTGTCTACCAGAGCGCGCTGTCTAACTTTCAGCGCTTTCGGTCAGCGCTGGATACTCCTTCAGCACATCGACGATGAGCTTATGCGCCTGCACCATCATGGCTTCAGTATCGGACCGCACACCTTCGACATCGCGGTCGCGCATCCGGTCTAGTATGCGCCTTAGGTTGGCGGTGGAACTTTTCTGCATGTCTTTGCTGTACCGATGCGCAAAATAGCGATAGCGCATTGCCTGTTTTTCAATGGTGCGCAGAATGTTTTGCAGCGTGGCATTTCCGGTGATGCTGTGGATGCGCTCGAAATAGTCTATATTGGCGGCAAAAAATCCGGCCGCATCGTCTGAGGCGAGGGTCTCTTCGAGTTGTCTGACGGTCTGGCCGAGATACTCGAGGTCTTCTTCGCTGGCATGTTCAGTCGCAAGCGCGGCAGCGATGCTCTCCAGCGGGGTCCGAACCACATAGATTTCATCGACATGTTTATAGGACATCGGGGTCACCCGCACGCCGCGCCGCTTGTGGCGCACCACTAGCCCGGTGGCCTCCAACTGGCGAAAGGCCTCGCGGACGGGGGAGCGGCTGACATCGAATTCGGCGCAGATTTGCTGTTCCGTCAGATGGGTGTCGGGTTCGAATTCCAACCGGATGATACGGCTTTCGATGATGCCGGCCAACTCAAGCCCGAGCACGTCCGGCAGCTTTGGCCGCCCAGTATGACTGTTCATTTTTCTGTCCTTCCTGTTCGTGCAAATCCCGAAGGAAAAAACCTAAACATTCAAATCGGTAGCATCCTGCGCGGGGCGGCTCTTGGCCTTTAACGTCGTGACGATACCATAAAGGATCGTCACGAGGATGAGTAGAAGGATAATCAGGCCAATCGGCCGCGACAGCAGCTGTGACGTGGTGTTTTCGGAAAAGATGATCGCGGATTTACGGAGATTTTCGTCCGCAATTTTGCCCAAGATCAGGGCAAACACCATCGGGGCAAGCGGGAAGTCATACCGCACCAGCAGATAGCCAAAAATTCCAAAGCCAATTGCCACCCACATGTCAAAGACCGACAGTTGCACCGAATAGGCGCCGATCATACACAGCATTGCCACCATCGGCATCAGCAGGGCAGGTGGCATCGCCAACAAACGGATGATCGGCTTGAGTAGGGCAAAGCCAAGTACATACATGGCAAGGTTGGCGACGATCAGCGTGCCAAAGAGAAAGACAAGGAAACCCGGCTGGCTCTGCTCAAGCGAAGGGCCGATCACCACGCCATGATAGGCCAGCGCCGCCATGACCACGGCAATGGCGGCTGAGCTGGGAATGCCCAGAGCCAACGCGGGCAGTAGCGAACCACCGATGGCGGCGTTGTCGGAGGTTCCGGTGCAGATCACCCCTTCCATGCTGCCCTTATGGAATTGCTTGCCCGATGCGCGTTGGCCTATTTCGTAAGAGAGGAAATTTGCCATGGGCGCACCACCGCCCGGGATCACGCCGACCACCGTTCCAATTGCGCTGGAGCGCAGCGCAGACCTGTAGTAGCGCCGCAGCAGGTCGAAACGCGGCCAGACCCGGCCAACGGGGCGCGCCTCGGTGTTTTGGCTGTGTCGGCCAGCGATCCTCATCACCTCGGCAATGCCAAAGAGGCCGATCAGCACCGGGATAAAGGCAACGCCGCCGCGTAACTCAGGCACATCAAACACAAGGCGGGGATAACCAAGGATTGGTTCCAGACCGACCATCGCGATGGCAAGGCCGATCCAGCCCGAGATCCAGCCTTTGACCATGCTGTCCGACTCACCCGATATGCTGCCTGCGAGAAGGATGCCCCATAGCGCGAGGAGAAACTGTTCCCACGCCCCGAAGTTCAGCGCAAAAACGATCAGAAGCGGAGCCACGAGCGCGAGCGCCAAGAGGCCGACCCAATTGCCGATAAACGAGGCGAAGATCGCGGTGGCGATCGCTTCGCCGCCTCGGCCCTGTTCCGTAAGAGGGTAGCCGCAGAGCTGAATGGGGACTGAATCTGGCGTGCCGGGAATGTTGATAAGGATGGCGCTGATTGCACCCCCAAAGGTGGCGCCGGTATAAATGCCCATTAAGAAGGCAGCGGCGCTTTGGATGTCCATCCCGTAGGAAAAGGTTGCCAAAAGCGCCATGCCCATGGTCATCGACAGGCCGGGCATGGCCCCCCAGATGATACCGGCACCTGCGCCGAGTACCGAAAACAGGATCGGCGATGCACCAAAAGCGTCAAAAAAGCTGAACAAGATGGACCTCCCGGGCCGTGGGTTTCAATAGGGGATTAGTTCCAGCAGGCTGTAGCTGCCGGGCACCAAGGTTCCCAAGACCCGGGTGAAGAGGACTGAAATGACAACGGTAAAGCCAAGCGCCGCCAAAAGGATAGAAGGCGCGGACCGGCTGCCAAAGGCAAGCATGGCCAAGACAAGGTAGATAAAGGTGGGCGGCTCGTAAGGCAGGTAATGAAGCGCTAGAATATACAGCGCAAGCGAGCCGCAGACCGCGCCGATGACCTTCATGTTGATCGGCACCTGCGGAAAGACTTTGGCCCCTGCAGGTCGGGCACGTAACTTCCGCCTTTCTGCCAAGAGCAGCAGTGCAAGTAACACAAGCACCCCGCCAATGATGATCGGAAACAACCCGGGCGAAGAGCTCCAGCCTCGGGGGTGCGGCATGGACAAACCTTTGAAGACCAGAACACCGCCCAAGCCCGCTGTCAGGACACTTGGCAACAGATGGGTGTCTCGTTGCGCGCTCATGAGGCCTCTCCTTAGGCTGGTAGAAGTTGATTAGGCGCGGATAGGCCGCCCCGGATTTCTGCCCCTATACCCCAGTGTATGGGGGCAGAAAAAGTTTATCCTCAGAAGATCGCTTTGTAATCCGCAGGGGGCCAAGCGGCGGCAAAATCCTTGGGCCGGGGGATGCCGACCTCTTCGGGGGTCTTTTGCAGGCCTTCCAAACCGTTGTCATGGTAAAGCCATGAGGTCACGGATTCAAAAAGCGCAGCCTCGCGGTCGGCCTCTTCGCCGGTCAGGAACTCGGGGAACATAACCCGATTTGCAAGGACCTTAGCAAATCCTTCGTCGGCGACGGCCTCTGCCACGGCTACGCGCAGCGCTTCATGCACCTCTTGCGGGGAATCTCGGCGCACGGCCAAAGCATAGACCCCTTGGATCAGCCCCAGATCGCCGGACCCGGGAACCGATGCCGTGACGGGTTGCAGCGGCGTGTCGAGCCCCTCGATTTCCAGCGGCTCATCAAGGAAGACGCCGATGTTGCGCAGCTTGCCGCTGCGCAGATATTCGACCTGCTCTTGAATGCCGGTGGCCACAACATCAGCCTCACCCTGAAGGGCCGCCAAGGCCGCAGGCGCGCCGCCCTGATAGGGAATATGGCTAAAGCTCGCGCCCGTGGAATATTCCAGCGCGACCAGCGTGGCCTCGTGCCAGACCGTGCCAATCCCGGAGTTTGATATCCGAACGCCGCCGGGGTTGGCTTTGGCGGCCTCCACCACATCACCGAGGGTCTGATAAGGGGAGTCGATCGGAACAGCCCAGGCCGGGAGCGAGCGGCCAATCTTGTAGAACTGCCACGTCTGCCAAGGGGCTTCGTCAGCATAGCCCAGCACGCGGAAGATCTTGTTGTAATCGGCATTGCCGAGCAACCAGTAGCCGTCGGGCCGCTTTCCCTCCACATGGTCGGTCGCCAAGGCGCCCGCAGCGCCGGGTTGATTGACGGCACGGATGCCCACGTCAAAGGACTTCTCCAGCGCCTTGGCCAGAGCACGGATGATCGTATCAGTGCCCCCGCCCGCTCCATATTGGATTACGATGGTGATTGGCCGGGTCGGCCACTCGCGGGCCAATGCCGCCTTGGGGGCCAAGGTCATGGCGAGTGCGCCGGTGCCCGCCGCGGCTAGAAATTGGCGTCTGTTATAGTCGGTCATGTCATAGAACTCCCTGTTCTGATGGATGGGGTGGCGCAGCCCGTCTTGCGCGCGCTTGCGCCGGATGTGTCAAAGCGACAGTTCGCGGTCTTTCAAAACCACCTTGCCGTCGACGCTGACGATGGGGTGGCGCACTACCAGGTCGATATGGCCAGAAGCGCGGATCGTGCTGCCAAAGGTGATGCCATTGCCGATGCCAAGGTGGATCGTGCCAAACTCGCCTTCGTCTTCGAGTTCGACGCCGCGGCCGATCTTTGCCTTGGGGTTGAGGCCGAAGCCAAGCTCGACGTGGCTGTAAATTTCCTTGTCATTGTAGCTGGCAAGCAGCTGATCAAGCATCCGGCCGTCCTTTGTCGAGGCATCGACGGATACGATACGGCCCTTTTCAAATGTCAGCATGAAAGGTTCAAGCACCTCGCCGCCCGGCACCACCGCTCCGTCGATGCAAACGACGCCTTCGGTGGTGTATTCGACAGGGGCCACGGCGGTTTCGATGCAGGGAGGGGGGGAAATCGAGCCTGGCGCATGGCAGATGCCGTTCTGGGGCACCGCGTGGCGGTCAGCGATGTTGATTTTTAGATCGGTGCGACCGTCATTGCTGGTCAGATGCACCTCACGGCCTCGTTCAAGCACCTCAGATAAATCGGCGATAACCTTCGACTGGGCGATGAAATCAATGTCTAAGCAACCGTCGAGAAACATGTCCTCTTTACAGCCGGGGAAGAAAATAAGCCGCGCGCCAGCATCGCTGGCCGCCTTGCGGGCCGAGGTGTGGTTAACCGAAAAAGCCGTCGGGGCGACGATAGCATCGGCGGCTTTCATGGCCTCTGCAATAATGCTCGGCAGCTCTTCGCCGTGGCGGCTGCGGGGTTTATATGTCAAAAAAATCGTTTCAGCTCCCCGCATCTGTCCGGCAAGGGCAAACATCTGGCCGATGCGCAGATTGTCGGTGTCGGCAAGTACCAGCAATTGTTCACCCGCTTGCAGGTTAAGGCATTGATCCAAGATCACACCCACGGGTTTCATCATTTCCATACGTTCGAGCATTTTGGTTCCTTTGTGGTATCGGTGTCATCGCGCCCCGCAAACCACTTCGTTTGACTGAGATTAACGGGGCGAAAGAGGGGGTCAATCAATTTGTGGACTGTATACAAGTTTGTTTTTGAATAGTTTCCAGAGTTTCCCGCGGTGGTGGAAATCTGGGTTGGGATTAGATAAGCAAGTTTCGGTCGTCGAAAACTGTCTGGCCGTCGAGGACGAGTTTGGCGCCTGTCAGGACCGTGTCGTAATGGGCGGCAGCCTGGCATTTTCCCCCGGGTGCGGAGGTGCCGAGCGCCAGTTGAAACCCGCCCCAGACACTTTCATCGCTCAGCATTGTCCCGTCCAACTGGCACTCGGGGTTCATGCCGATGCCAAGCTCACCGAGGTTGTAAACATTGGGGTCGTCAAAGCTTTCCAACAGCGCGCGAAATCCGTCGGCCTGCGGGCCTCCTTCAATAGAGGTGGCCATGCCGTCTTTGTAGTGGATGACAACGGGGTCTGGCCCGATTAACCCAAAACCGGGGATCGAGGCATCGACGACGATGATGCCATTGGCCGTGCCCTCAACAGGGGCGATGGAGGCTTCGAGGCAATAGCCCGCGGAAATATCGACGCTATTGGAAAAGCCGTTCAACGCACGGCCCCGGCGGCCCTTGATCGACATGGTAATATCGGTGCCGTGGCGCGAGGTGACGCGGGCGGTTTCGGCCCGGTCGAGCGCCGCGCCCAATGCATCTATCTGCGGACGCAGCGCTTCGAAATCCGCGTTCCAGCCGGGGGCGAGGAAGAAATCATCGGCCATCGCCTCAGGAAGGCAGATCACATGGGTGCCCGCCTCTTCCTGCGCGGCGCGACGGGCGTTGGTATGGGCCGCATTGGTTTGCATGGGCGCAACCACTAGATCCGCTTCTTTCATTGCGGCGGCGGCAATTTCGGACAATTGGCCACCGTGATGTGTGGCAGGCATTTCCCGTAACATGCTGAACTGCGCGCCCAGCTCGGATGCCGCTACGGCCAATGCTTCTGCGTTCGCTGCGGTTGTCGGGTCATGCAGTATCAACAGCTTGGTCTGCGGAGTGACGGCACCAAGAAGGCGCAGCACCTTTCGGGCGTTGGGCATTTTGAGGATAAGCGGGGTCAACGTGGCGCCTTTCTAGGCTGGAGAGGGCATGCCGCCGGCGGAGGTGCGGCGCCATGCTAAGGTGAGATTACTTCCCGGCGTCGACGATCTGCTGATAAAGACCGTCTTTCCATTTCCCAGCAAATCTCTGCGGCAGGTCCGCGACACCGGCGCTGAAGCTCGCGCGTTGCTCCGGGGTCAGTTCAATGACGGTCAGCCCCTTGCCCTTTGCCGTTTCAACCAGATCGGCGTCCGCCTGGTAGACGCGGCCTTGTCCCCAGCTCATGGCTTGGTCCGCAGCCTGTTGTACCAAGGCGCGGTCCTCGTCGGACAGCGACTGCCACCACATGTCTGAGACGACCAGATACTGCACTTCGCGGACATGACCAGTAAGGGTGATCGTTTTCTGTACCTCATAGAGGCTGGTGCCCATGATGATATCGAGCGGGTTTTCTTGGGCATCAAGCACCCCGGTTTGCAGCGCGGTATAGACCTCGCCAAAGGCCATCGGCACCGGGCTTGCACCAAGAGCGCGGAAAGCTTCGATCTGGGCGGGGATTTCGCGCATCCGGATTTTAAGCCCACTAAGGTCGGCCGGGGTGCGGACCTCTTTGCCGCCCGTGGACAGATGCCGAGGGGCGCGGTCCATGCGGCCGATGATGCGAATGCCCTTACGGTCGATCAGGGTCTCTTTGAGGCCTGCGCCGATTGGCCCGTCCATCACCTTGGCCAGATGCTCGGGCGAATTGAACAGATAGGGCGCATCCAGAACGCCATATTCCGGTGCCACAGCAGAGACGATGACGGACCCGGTTACCCCCATTTCGATCGCCCCCACTTGCATGAGGTCAAACATGTCGCGCTCGCCCCCCAGTTCGCCGCGAGAGTGAACTTTGATGGCAATGCGCCCATCGCTCTGGCTCTCAAGGTCGGCTGCCATGCGCTGAACCGCCTCGTCGATCACGGTGCCGGTCATTTGATGGTTCAAATTGGCAGTCACGGATTGGGCAAAGCCAGCGACGGGCAGCACTGCTGCGCAGCTTACAACGGTCGCGAAGGCCAGTCCGCGAATCTGTCGAATGGAAAGGTTGATCATTTTTTGCTCCCTGTGGATCCGTGCCTCCGCCGATTAGGGCGCAAGCAGCAGATTTTTAGACAGACGCCATGCGCCGTCAGAAATTGGATAGCAAAGATATTGTGTTTAGTCTACTGTATACAAAATGAAGTGCGGCGTAGATTGCACTGGACGCTGAAAATAACTGAAAACCGGGAGAGTTGTATGGGGCATGAGGTAGACGAAATGGGGCAGGACCGACCCGTTGCGCCGGTCGAACGGCGAATCATATCGGCCTGGACGGACTATAATGGCCATCTAAATGTAACCTGGATCGCCCACTTGTTTGATCTGGGCACGGATAATCTTCTTGATGCGCTCCAGATCGGTGAAACTTATGCGGCGCGCACTGGGTGCAGCACTTTCGCCCTCGGCGCGCATGTTTCCTACCTTAGCGAGGCGTCACTTGGAGATGATGTCGAGGTTCACTCTACGCTGATTGGGGTCGACGCCAAACGGATCAAATACCGTCACGAATTGACTGCAGCAGATGCCGGCCGGGTGATTGCCGTGCTTGAGCAAGTCTCGATGCATGTCGATCTGAAGGCACGCCGATCCGCACCTTGGCCCTCCGACGTAAAAGCGACCCTTAAGGCCAGTCTCGGCACAGCCACTCCGTCGCATCTGTGTGACGGATTGCAACTCAAGCCGGAGCCGCGCCATGACTGACCGAACCGGCTCAAAGATCGCCCGCCTCGCCATAGGTCTTCTGCATGGGGTGATGGTCGCGGCGCTTGCCGTGCTGGCCTTATCTGTCTTCACCCAAGTGGTGATGCGCTATGCCCTCTCCGCGCCCCCCTTCTGGACCGAGGAACTTGCGCGTTTCATGCTGATTTGGCTTACGTTTATCGGGATTGCTTCGGTGCAACTCAAAAACGAACAGATCGGGGTGGACTGGATCGCGCCCCTGTTGCCGCCGGGCGGTCAACTTTTGATGCGGGTGGTCACCAATCTGGTCGTGCTGGCCATTCTGGGGGCGATCGTCTGGGCCGGCTTTGCCATCGCAGCACTCGGCAGCCAGACGTCTCCGGCGCTCGGGATCGGCATGTATTTCATCTACGGGGCCCTGCCTGTGGGCGCGATTGCGACCATGCTCGTGGTGCTGGCCCAAGTGGTTCAGGACATCGCAACGCTTGTGTCGGGGGAGACATCCAATGGCGGTTGAAGTTCTCATCCTGCTGTTTTTCGGCATGGCCCTTGTCGGCGTGCCGATTGCCTATGCGATTGCCGGGGCGTCGATCCTCTATGTCGTCATGACCGGCACGCCTTGGCCCGTGGTGGGTCAACGCATGATCGCAGGGGCAGATTCATTCCCGCTGCTGGCGGCACCGCTCTTTATGCTCGCAGGGGCAATTATGAATGGCGGCGGCATCATGGCACGGCTGCTGCGATTAGCGGATGCGATGATCGGCCATGTGCGCGGCGGGCTGGCGCAGGTCAATGTACTGTCGAGCTTGTTGATGGCTGGCATGTCGGGGTCGGCCACTGCCGATGCCGCAGGGCAGGGGGCGACGATGATCCCCGCGATGAAGAAATCCGGCTATCCCGCGCCAATGAGCGCGGCCGTCACATCGGCCTCCTCGGTCATCGGGCCAATCTTTCCCCCCAGCGTGCCCTTTGTAATCTACGGCTCCGTTGCGCAGGTTTCCATCGGTCAGCTGTTCATTGCCGGGATCGTGCCAGGGCTGATCATGACCGGCTTTCTGATCCTCACCGTCTATGTCATGTCACGGCGGGGAAACTATCGCACGCGCGAGCGGTTCGAGCTGGGCGAGTTCTTTGTTGCACTGCGCCATGCCGCGTTAGATCTTATGCTTCCAGTGATAATCGTCGGCGGAATCGTGGGAGGCATTTTTACTCCTGTCGAAGCCGCGGCCATTGCGGTCTTTTATGCGCTGCTGCTTGAGATGGTAATCTTTCGGCAATTGGCCCCGCGGGCCTTGCTGCCCATCGTTCTGGGCGCGGCACGCCTTACTGCGATGATCATGTTTGTGATCGCGGTGTCCAATCTGTTCGGCTGGATCTTGGTGCGTGAGGGTTTTGGCCAGATGTTAGCCGATGCTTTGCTGTCGATCTCGTCTGATCCGGTTGTGCTGCGCTGTCTGGTGGTGGTGCTGCTTTTGGTCCTCGGGTTGCTGATCGAAACTGTGGTGCTGATCGTTCTGATCGTGCCTATTCTGCTGACCCTGTCCCCGCAGCTGATGATGGACCCGGTTCATCTGGGCGTGACGGTGGTGTTCAGCACGATGCTGGGGCTGATCACCCCGCCGGTGGGCCTGTGCATGTTTTTGGTCAATGCCATCGCAGGGATTTCGGTGGCGACCTACACAAAGGCGATCCTGCCCTATTTCCTCGCGCTGATCTGCTGTGCCTTCGTCATCGCGCTGGTGCCCCCTCTCACAACTTGGCTGCCGCAGCTGGTGATGCGCTAGCCGGAACCTACATGAGGACCGTTCCATGAAGACCTATGACTACCTGATCGCCGGTGGAGGCATCGTTGGCCTCGCTGCGGCCCGTAGCCTTCAACAGGCACACCCGAGAGCACGCATCGTGTTGTTGGAAAAGGAGAGTGCCGTCGCTCGACATCAATCGGGACGCAACTCCGGGGTGATACACGCGGGGGTCTATTATGCACCCGGGAGTTTGAAAGCGCAGTTCTGCCGCGAGGGCAAACAGGAAATGCGGCGCTATTGCGAGGAGCGTGGCGTGGCGGTTGAGGCTTGCGGCAAGCTGATTGTCGCGGTTGACGAAGCCGAGACCGTAAGGCTGCACGCCTTGGAGGAACGCGCCCGCGCCAATGGGATCGAGATCGAGCGGATGAACCGGGCCGAGGCCCGTGCGGCAGAGCCCAACGTCAAGGCCGAAGCAGCACTCCTGTCGCCTTCGACCTGCATCGTCGATTTTGCGGAGGTAACCCGCAGCATGGCCTCGGAATTTAAAGAAGCAGGCGGCACCCTGATTTTTGATCACGAGGTGATTGGCGGCAGCGAGGACGCCCAGGGCGTCACCGTGCGCACAACTAGGGGGCAATTTACGGCGGGCAAGGCGGTCTTTTGTGCTGGGTTGCAAGCGGACCGAATGGCGCAGACCTTTGGTGCCCAAGTTGATTTCCGCATCATCCCGTTTCGCGGCGAGTATTTCCGCGTGAACAACCAACCGGAAGACTTTGTCCGCCACCTGATCTACCCGGTGCCCGACCCGGCGCGGCCCTTTCTAGGGGTGCATTTGACGCGCAAGATGGATGGTGGCTTTACCGTGGGGCCAAATGCGGTAATGGCCATGGCACGCGAAGGTTATGACAAGACAGACATCTGCCTGCGTGATCTGGCGGCCTCGGTGAGCTATCCCGGATTTTGGCGGCTGGTGGCCACCAATGCAGGCTCGGCCCTGTCTGAACTGTCGGCCTCGGCGCTGAAACGGCTCTACCTACGCCGGGTACAACGCTACTGCGACCGGATTCGGTTGCAGGATCTGTCGCGCTATCGGCCCGGCATCCGCGCACAGGCGGTGCGAAAGGACGGAACGCTGGTGGATGACTTCCTCTTTATCCGTACGCGCCACACCTTGCATGTCTGCAATGCCCCGTCCCCGGCGGCGACGTCTTCATTGCCAATCGGCCGTCATATTGCACAAAGTCTTTTGAGCTGAACGCAGAGGGACGAACCCGAAAAAAAGGGCGCCGATGGACTGGACCATCGGCGCCTTTTGCTTTGTTGGGGATCTCTGCGGGCCTGCGACGGTCCGCAAGAGTGCGGCCTTTAGCCCAGCAGCTTTTCCAACTCTGGCATCGCCGCCTCCAAGGCGCGGGCAAAGCGGGCGACGCCTTCATCCATTTCCGCCGTGGTGGCCGTCAGCGGCGGCGAAAAGGAGTTCACCGGCAAGAAGGGCAGGGCGCGCGGCAAGACACCTTGATCAAAGGCGTGTTTAGAGACAATTTTGTGCGGTGCTGCGCCTTCGGGGCAGGGGGTATTGGTGGCTTTGTCGGCGACATATTCGACCCCGATCATCAACCCCATGCCACGTACCTCACCAACAAAGGGGTTGTCAGCGGTGGCGTCCTGAAGCGCCTTGAGCAAATAGCGGCCCGAGGTGCCCGCCCGTTCGACAAGATTTTCGCGCTCGATCACGTCGATATTGGCAAGCGCAATGGCGCTGCCGACGGGGTGGCCGGAATAGGTGAAACCGTGCATAAACGCGCCGGTTTCATCTGATTTGTCGGCCAGCACATCATAAACCCGGTCGCTGATCATCGAGGCGGACATTGGGAAGTAGGCGCTGGTTAGCCCCTTGGCCAGCGATACGATGTCGGGTTTGAGATTAAACGCGCCGGTGCCAAACCAATGGCCAAGGCGGCCAAAACCGGTGATAACCTCGTCGGCGATCAGCAGGATGTCGTGTCTGTCGAGCAGCGCTTGCACCTTTTCAAAATAGCCCGGCGGCGGCAGGAAAACCCCGCCCGTGCCCATCACCGGCTCCGCGATGAACGCCCCGATGGTTTCGGGCCCTTCGCGGTTGATCAGGTTCTCAAGATCGGCGACCATGCGGTCGCTGAACTGCGCCTCACTTTCGCCGGTCTGGCCGTAACGGTAGTAATGCGGGCAGGAGGTATGCAGCACACCTGGCAGCGGCAGGTCGAACATCTTGTGATAGGCTTCAATCCCCGTCAGGCTGGTCGCGGCGGCGGTCAGACCGTGGTAGGAGCCGATGCGGGAGATGATCTTTTTCTTTGCCGGCTTGCCGCGCAGATTGTTGTAATAACGCACAAGCTTATAAGCCGTGTCATTCGCATCTGACCCGGAGGTGCCATAGAAAACGCGGTTGAGGTGCGCCGCGCCCGCATTTTCGGCAAAGAGCTGTACAAGACGCTCTGACAGGCGAACCGTGTCTTCGGCGGCTGAATTTCCAAAATGGTGCTGGTAGCTGAGATTGCGCAGCGCCTCGGCACCGGCCTCAACCAACTCAGGCCTTCCGTAGCCGACATTGACGCACCACAACCCAGCCCCCATGTCGACATGCACGCGGCCGGTGGAATCTTCGAGCATGGTGCCCTTTGCACGTTTGTAAAGGGTGGGGCCAGTGCGGGCTAAATCGGCAACCGAACTGACGGGGTGCAGCATCGTTTTACGGCCGGCCGCACTGAGGTCTGCGTTGGGGATGGCGTCTTTCATAAGGCTCTCCAGGTAAATGGGCCGGGAAATCAGGCTTTTATGGTTGCAAAATGGGTGTCGAGATAGGCGTTGATCGCGTCTGAGCCGCCCTCGGTGCCGTAGCCGCTGTCGCGGACACCGCCGAAGGGCAGTTCTGGCAGGGCGAGCCCCACATGATTGATGCTCATCATGCCGACGGACACCTCGCTGGCAAATCGGTGAATGGTGGTGTGATCGCGCGCGTAGGCGTAGGAGGCAAGGCCGTAGTCGAGCCGGTTGGCTTCCTCGATCATCGCATCAAGGGTGGCGTAGCGGTTGATGATGGCCACCGGGCCAAAAGGCTCTTCGTTCATGATGTCTGCACTGGTCGGGGCATCGGTGACCACTGTTGGCTCAAAGAACCAGCCTTTATTGCCGACCCTCGCGCCCCCTGTCGCGATGCGTGCGCCCTGTGCGGTGGCATCCTGCAGCAGTGCTTCGATTGCAGGAATGCGGCGGCTGTTGGCCAGTGGGCCGATGTCACTATCGGGGCTGAACCCATCCCCGACGACAAGGGCCTTTGTAGCAGCCACGAACTTGTCGACAAAGCTGTCAAAAAGCGGTTCTTCCACTAGGAAACGCGTTGGCGATATGCAGACTTGCCCGGCGTTGCGGAATTTGTGGCCCACCATCTGCGTCACGGCTTTGTCGAGGTCGGCGTCTGCCGCGACAAGAACCGGCGCATGGCCACCCAATTCCATTGTTGCAGGTTTCATCTGGTGCCCGGCCAGACCGGCCAGAAGCTTTCCCACGGGGGTCGAGCCGGTGAAGCTGATCTTGCGAATGGCGCGATGCGCGATGAGGTGTTCGGAGATCTCGGCGGGCATACCATAGACAAGGCCTACCACCCCGGCAGGCACCCCTGCGTCGGCAAAGGCACGGATCAGCTCGGCGGGCGCGGCGGGGGTTTCTTCTGGTGCTTTCACGACAATGGAGCAGCCTGCGGCCAAAGCGACAGCGATCTTGCGCACTGCTTGGTTGATCGGAAAGTTCCACGGTGTAAAAGCCGCCACTGGGCCGATGGGGTGTTTTATTGCGAGCTGCATGACGTCAGGATGTCGTGCCGGGATGACCTGCCCATAGGTGCGCCGCCCTTCTTCGGCAAACCAGTCGATGATGTCCGCCGCCGCGCGCACCTCGATCCGCGACTGTTCAAGTGGCTTGCCCTGTTCCAATGTCATGATCGCGGCAATCCGTTCTACGCGGTGCCGCAGTAAATCGGCCGCGGCGCGCATCAGCGCGGATCGATCCAGCGGCGACATTTTGCGCCAAGCGTCAAAGCCGCGTGCGGCGGCTTGCGCCGCGTCGTCAAGATCGGCCTTGCTCGCTCGGGCCACCGTGCCAATGACCGTTTCAGTCGCGGGATTGATCACATCAAGTGTGGCGCCCGTGCGCGCCGCGCGCCACTGGCCATCAATGAACAAAAGGGTATCGGGATAATCTGGCTTCATGGCTGCGACCTGTGGCTGAAAGGTAGGAAAACGGTACCGCGCCCGCACATTGCGTCTCTGGCACGCTGGGGGGAGTTGGGGGCGGCAGAACCTGCCGCCCGGGCAGGTTACTTGGCCCCGCCAGCGTCGGCGAGTGCGCGAGTTTTGCGCCAGAGCGTGTCCATCTCGCTGTTGTGCTGGCCCAGCAGCGGCGCGGGGTGCCGGACCGAGCCGGGCGTCGCCGAAAGCTTGATCGGCACGCCGAGGGTCTGATGCTCCCCCGCCACCGGGTGGCTGACCGGGACAACCATCTGGCGCTCTTTGGCGAGCGGATGCGCTAGCGCGCGGTCGGTGGTCTGGATCACGCCACAGGGGACGCCCTCGGCCTCAAGGGCCGCCAACCAGTGTTCCGCTGACTGTTTGACCAGCTCGGCCTCCAGATAAGGAACCAACTCACGGGTGTTGGCCACACGCTCGGCATTGTTGGCGAAACGCTGGTCGTCATTAAGGTCTTCGCGACCCAGCAAACGCAACAGTTTCAGCCAGAAATTCTGCTGTGCCACCCCGATGGTGATGTGATCGGTGCTGGTGGCGAAAATCTGATAGGGCGCCACTCCTCGGTGCCGTTGGCCAAGCCGTTCGGGCGCTTCACCGGTGGCAAACACGCCCGCGCATTCATAGAGTTGCAGTGACAGCCCTGCTTCAAAGAGGGAGGCCTCTACCCACTGGCCCTTGCCCGTCTTTCGGCGGGATTCGAGCGCTGTCAGCACGCCAATCGCCAGTTGCATACCCGCCGTGATGTCACAAACGGGAATCGGCATACGGTGGGGCCCGGTATCCTCTGGCCCGGTAAGCGCCATCAGCCCGGTAAAGCCTTGAAGCACGAGGTCAAACCCGCCCTTGGTGGCAAATTCGCCACTGCGGCCATAACCAGAAATAGAAGCATAGATCAGGCGCGGGTTGCGTTTTGAAAGTTCGTCATAGCCAAACCCCAGCCGGTCCATTGCGCCGGTGCGGTAATTCTCGATCAGAACATCGGCCTCGTCGACCAGTTCAAGAAAGCGTTCTTTCTGTGCTGGGTCTTTCAGATCCATCGTGACCGACTTCTTGTTGCGGTTCCACAGCATGAACGGTGCGCTTTCGCCATTGACGAAGGGCGGCTCAGTCCGGTTTTCGTCGCCAACTCCCGGACGCTCAATCTTGATCACGTCAGCACCTTGATCGGCCAGCGTCATCGCACAATAGGGACCGGCAATAAAACTCGCCAACTCCAGAACTTTCAAACCTTCGAGCGCCTGCATCTCGCAATCTCCAATTAAAGTAATATTGTATACACTCGACAATCACTAACATGGCCGATAGTGTTGCACAAGAACCCAAATCGAAAGGACAGAGGTGTGAAGGCAGTGCAGGACATCGTTACAGTAGTGGATGATCAGGGGATCATGACGGTCACGCTGAACCGGCCCGAGAAAAAGAACGCCATGCGTCTGTCTATGTGGCGACGGTTGGGGGAAATCTTCCGGGAGGTCTCGGCGACCGTTGAGATTAAGGGTGTCATCCTGACTGGGGCAGGGGGCAATTTCTGTACCGGCGCTGATATCTCCGAGTTCGATGAGAGCCGTGCGACAGCCGAACAGGGCATGGAGTACGACCGCATTAATGACGAGACCGTGCTGGCGATCCGGGACTGTGGAAAACCGGTCTGTGCGGCAATCTCAGGCTATTGTGTTGGCGGTGGCATGAGCCTCGCGCTTGCCTGCGACTTTCGTGTCGCTGTGGCGGATGCGCGTATGGGGATCACCGCAGGGCGTCTTGGACTCGTTTATAGTTTGATGGACTGTCAATTGTTGATGGAGCAGGTTGGCCTAAAGAGCGCTAAACGCATCCTGCTTGGCGCAGACATCTTTGATCTTGATCTGGCGCAGTCCCTGGGGCTTGTCGACATGCTTGCCCAAGCAGATGCTGTCGCACGCGCCCGCGAATTCCTGAGCCTGATGGCGAAGAATGCGCCGCTGTCACAGGCGGGTAATAAGGCAATCCTTAATGCAATTGCAGATGGCAGCGTTGCCCGGCGGAGGGACGAACTTGAGGGGCTGATCAGTGCGAGCTTCGGCAGCGCGGACTATATTGAAGGACGCAAAGCTTTTGTGGATCGCCGACCCGCACAATTCTGTGGGAGATAGCGGGGGTCTCGGACTGCCAAAGTGGCCCTATCAGCCTTCGTTGCCCAGCACTTTGTGCAAATTCGCAGATTGGACGAAAGACTTCAGAAAGCCGTAATCACTGTTCGACATGAGGGACTTATCTTGTTGAAGACTCGTGCTTGATAGAAGGGTAAGTTGCTGATCCAATTCTTCTTAGCAACTGGAGGAATGAGGGATGATGGGACCGAGACAGGAAGCGCAGACAGCTTCTACGAGTTCTGGCTGGATGGTCATTTTCCCCAAGGTCACCTCCTGCGCTCGATTGATCGGTTAGTCGATCTGGGTAGCACCTGCGCCCATCCGGCCGATTTCTAAAGCCAAGCCGGTCGGCCATCGGTTGACTAGGGTCAGGACTCATAACCAGAATATAACCGTTGCTGCGAGAGCGATTGCTGACAGGAAGACCTTTGGGCAGCGGTCATAACGGGTTGAGACACGTCGCCAGTCTTTGAGCCTGCCGAACATTCTTTCGATGCGGTTGCGGCGTTTGTATCGTCGCTTGTCATACTTGACGGTCTTCTTGCGCGATTTGCGCCCCGGGATGCAGGGTTTGGTGCCCTTATCTGCAAGGGTTTCGCGGAACCAATCAGCATCATACCCTCGATCAGCGAGAAGCCACTCCGCCTCAGGCAGGCCGTTCATCAAAGCCGCAGCACCAGTATAATCGCTGACCTGCCCAGCGGTTATGAACAGGCGGACAGGACGGCCGCTGGTGTCTGTTACAGCATGCAGCTTGGTGTTCATGCCGCCTTTAGTCTGCCCAATCAGGCGTCCACGCCCCCCTTTTTCAACCGCAGGCTGGAAGCCGTGCGATGCGCCTTGAGGTATGTTGCATCAATTGAGATAGTTTTGTTATCAGGGTCTTGTTCGGCCAATCCCATCATGATCCGGGCAAACACGCCCATATCACTCCAACGCTTCCAGCGATTATACAACGTCTTTGGTGGGCCATACTCCGTTGGTGCATCGCACCACCTTAAACCATTGCGATTGATGAAGATAATGCCACTCAGAACACGCCTGTCATCAACGCGAGCACGACCTCGGCTCTTAGGAAAGTAAGGCCGCAGACGCTCCATCTGCGCCTCATTCAGCCAGTATAAGTTGCTCATAATATCCCCCAAAACTGGGGATCGTGAATCATGACAACGCGACAAGCTCAATCGATTAATGGGTCCTGACCCTAGGGACAGGATTGGAAAATTTGCCACTCGCTGTGGTCTGCACTGACGCTGCCGCGTTGGACGAATATCTGCCCGCAACAACACGTTCATCCGACGCCGGTGATGCCGAATCTCCCCACCATGCAAAGATCAACACGCTGCGAATAGCATGAAACGTAGCGCGACTTCGTGATCGAAGGTAGCATGCGTTTGCATGGGTACGGTCGCGATGGCGGTCTTTCGCAGTGCGCAAAACATTAGGGCCTGAAGATAACGGCAATAGTTGGTAATAGATTCAGCTTTGGTGGATATAATATAATGTACGCAAAACACCTTGAAGCCCAAGCGATGTTTCAGTCGATCGTCGAGAATAGTCCGTTCGGCGTTTGGGTGGTGGATCAGGAAGGTCTTGTTGTCTTCAGCAATCAAAGCGCAGAGGCTTTGCTGCCGAAGAGGACGGCAAAGACCACCGGGGTGCACATCTCGGCGTTCTTGCCGGCCCTGTCGGTCTCTGAGGGCGCGCTGAATTGCACCGGCCTTGAGATCGGGGACTTCAAGAATATCATCTCTCTCTACTCAGGTGACAATGCGCGCTATGGAGAAGTGAGGCTGAGCCGTTTCAGGGACGCCGAGAATCGGCCTTTTACCATCGTTAACGTCAGCGAAATCACGAGCCGCGTTAAATCCTGGTACGCGCTGCGAGATCAAGAAGAACGCTGGAACCTGGCGCTTGAAGGAAGCCAGATTGGTGTCTTCGAATCCGACCTGCGCACAGGCTCGGGCCGCGCATCTGACGCTTGGTACCAATTGCTGGGCCTGTGCGATGCGAACGGTAAAGATTCAGACCGCGAGTGGCGTGAACGGATCCATCCGGACGACAAGGAAGACGTCGAAGCGCTGGATGCCGAATGTATCGCAGGACGTGTTAAACGATCAGAAGCCAAGTTCCGGATGCGCGTTGGCGACGACGATTGGCGCTGGATGCGTTCCATTCTCAGAGTGACGGAGCGCGATGAGCTGGGCAATCCGGTGCGCGTGCTGGGCACGATGATCGACATCACTCCGCTTGAAACCGCGCTTGCGCTTGCAGATGCGCGCAGGGCTGGCTTAGAGATGTTGGTGTCCAACGCGCCGGTCGCCATGGCTGTCATGTCGCTTGACGGGACCTTCATGCTTTTGAATGATCCCTGTTACACGCTCTTCGGATATGCCGCCGGGCAACTTGAGCAAAAGAAGGTCTGGCAGCTTTCCGAGGGGGAGACGCTGGAAAACCTTAAGGCCGAAGTAAAACGGCTCTTGGACGGAAACCTCAGCATATCTCGCGTTGAGGAAAAATATGTGCGGCCTAACGGCGAGGTCATCGATATCGCGATTAGGATATCGATCTATCGACGGGAGCATGTCAATGACAGTCGCCTCATTGTTCAAATGGTCGATATCACTGAGACCAAGAGACTGGAGGCTCTGAAGAATGACTTCGTGGCTACGGTCAGCCACGAATTGCGAACCCCACTCGCCTCGGTGCACGGTGCCCTGCGTCTGCTGGCTGGCGCGATTGCCCGGGGCGCCTCTGAGCAGGTCGAGAAGCTGTTGGGCATGGCGAACAGAAACAGCGAACGGCTGACACAGGTGGTCAACGATCTGCTGGATTTCCAAAAGCTTACCGCAGGACATTTCTCGGTGGAGATCACTCAGGTCGATGCAGTAGATATCGTCCGCCAAACCGTCACGGACAATGAGCCTTTCGCGAACAAGTTCAACATATCCATCTTAGTCAATGCGGCCGAACATCCCATCATCGTTCATGCCGATGCTCAACGTCTGAAACAGGTAATTACAAACTTGCTCTCAAACGCATCGAAATTTGCTGACAGCGGCACTACGGTTGAAGTCACGACAGCGATCGATGAAGGGGCGTTCCAAATTTCTGTGACCAACAGTGGCCGTGGCATTTCCCCAGAGTTCGGCAAGCGGCTATTCGAGCCTTTTTCGCAGCAGGCCGAACATCTGACACGGGATCGAGAGGGCACCGGACTTGGGCTGGCTATCTCCAAGGAGTTGGTCGGGAATATGGGCGGTGAGATCGGCTACCGTTCACAGATAAACTCGCAGACCACATTCTGGGTGCGGCTGCCGTTGGCCTCGCAGGACGAGCGGCAGGTGAAAGAAGCGGTATAAAGATTCGAGAACGTCGTTGGAGCGAAGAGCGAGAACCTCGTGTCTACTTTGTCATTTCGAAAGAGCAGAGCTCTATGAGCGGAATGTGTTGAAAAACTCTCATGCAGCGCGTCGGGGCTAAATTTGGGAAGAAAATTCCGAACTACTCAAATTTCGACGGCGTCACGGGGCGCAATCCGCTCGTCAGAGAACAGTTTCCCACGATCCCGAAATTTGCAGTTGCAGCAGGGAGTTTTTCGAAAGATGGGCGGAGAGCGGCCCTTCGCTGCCCCTTGCACCGAGGTCTGCTGAGCGGACCTATCAGACCTTCGCTGTTTAGATGTCAATGGCTGCTTCTACAGCTAGTGGCCACACCCAAAAAGCAATTGCCGCGCTCCAGAACGCAAGGCCTCTAAGTGCGCAGATGTTTCAATTTGCCTTGAAGAAACAGCCGATCAGCCTCGGTTGGCGCGCGATCGATAGCTTCGGCATAGGCTTGCGCTGCTTTTTGTGGGCGGTTGAGTTTACGCAGAACACTCGCGCTAGCTGCGTGCCACGGTTGAAACCCACCCAAAACGTCTTTTAGCCCGTTGATTTTTTGCAAAGCGAGATCCGCCTGCCCCGTTTCAGCGAGAACCACTGCCCAGTTTAACGCGACAACAGGGGTTGGCTCGAACCGCCACAACGACTGGTAGAGCAGCAACATTTGCTCCCAATCAGGTTCAGGGGTTGCCATATGGCAATCGGCAATCGCCGCTTTGATCTGGAACGGGCCAGGGGTTCGGCGCCGAACTGCCCGCGCCAAAAGCACTTGGCCTTCTTGAAACAATTCTGCATCCCATAGTGTGTGATCCTGCTCTGAGACTGGCACCGTTGCGCCTTCGGCGGACACACGGGCCATATTACGCGCTTGGGTCAATAACATGAGGGCCAACGCACCTTCAACTTCGGCGTCCCCTGGTTTAAGTCGATCCAGCAGTCGCATCAGGAACATGCCTTCAAGGCAGAGGTTCCGAGAGCCGCCATCGCCAGTCACATAGCCTGTGGTGAAGATGAGATAGAGGGTCGACAAAACAGTGTTCAACCGCTCGGCCCATTGCGCTGGCTCGGGCACGGCAAAGCCAATGCCTTTGGACTTAATCTTGGCCTTGGAGCGCGATAGACGCTGACCCATGGTGCTTTCGGTATCAAGAAACGCATCCGAGATTTCGCGGGTGTTCAGGTTGCAGACGGTGCGTAGGGTTAAAGCAATGCGGGACTTCTCTTCTAGGGCGGGATGGCAGCAGGTAAAAATCAACCGCAGCCGTTCGTCGGGGATTTCATCTGAAGCATGCGTGGTATCTTCATCTTCCAAAATCAAGCCCAAGTCCTTTGCCTTCTGGCCTTCGCGGTTTAACTTGCGGATCCTGTCGATGCCTTTGTTAAAAGATGCCTTCATTAGCCAAGCGGTTGGGTTGTCAGGGACGCCGGATCGGCCCCAGTGCTTCAGCGCAGAGATGGCCGCATCTTGCAAAGCATCTTCTGCCAGTTGGAAATCGCCCAATCGGGACACCAAACCAGCCATAAGCCGCCCCCTATCATTGCGTATGACGTCATTGACAGCGTTGTTGACTGCAATGGCTTTGGGCGCGGCGTTTTTCATAAGTTATCCAGCTGGATTGTAATCCATCAGAGGGCGGACCTCGATTGTGCCAAAGTTTGCGGATGGGATCAGCGCCGCGTATTTGAGCGCCGCGTCAAGGTCCGGCACATCGACAACATAGTATCCGCCCAAATGTTCGCGCGTTTCAGCAAACGGGCCATCCATGGTTTCAACTTTGCCGGATTTGATCCGCAAAGACGTGGCAGTCTCGATCCCTTGCAAACCTTCCCCATCTATCAGAACGCCATCTGCTTGCATTTGTTCGTTTGCGGCAAAGAAGCCACCCATCATGGCATCGAATTCTGGGGTTCCGTAGGCAGGTTCTTCGGTGGGGTTATTATAGATCAAAAGCATATATTTCATTGGCTTTTCCTTCAGTTCAGATTCAATTAGTTCGTACAATGAGATAGGTTTAAAGGCCGAGAATGTTCACGCCAAGGCAGACCATGATGATCAGGGCAGCTAAAATGTTTGTCCCATTGCCCACGTACCGCAATGGATGACCGGCATTCTCGATCTTAAGACCGAAGGGATGTGCCACACGGCCGATCACAAGCAAGATCCCGGAGATATGGATGTACAAACCCGGCGCGCCCATGCCCTCGGCCAAGATCATCATGATGAGAATGAAACTGGACCATTCAACGCAGTTCCCATGCTGGCGGACGCGCTGTAACAAATTCAGATCACCGTTGTCGCCGATCGAGATACCCTGAGACCCCCTGTAAGACGTAACGCGGAACCATAAGACCAGTGTGATAACGGCGGCGGCGAGAGCGTAGATTGGAGTGACTGTAAACAATTTTTGTTTTCCGATTCTTGTGTTTCGATACTCCTAGGACGTTCGCCATTCCGGTATTTCGACATGCGCACGAAAAAAACTGCAACGTTCTTGAAAATTGGTCGAGAATGCTGGTTAAATCTTCGCAATCATTGGATGATTGCGACCAAGAAACGCTGCGGTTTGTTCGCAGTAGCTTAGAATGTTGTGGATTTTTGCCCCTCCTCGGGTGCTAATTCTTTGTAAAAGGTCCGCCTGGCGAGCAAGCACAGATCACCCGATTGCGGACATTCGCGCATGGTGCAGCATCGGTGACTCTGGGGCTCTTTTGACACCGTCGCTGCGCAAGTCCTGAACGACCGCTTTCGTTCCTTGGAACAAAATTCAACTTCGTGAAAGATGCAATTCTGATCAATTCGCCAGCACAGCAGAAACCACTGGACTTCGACTGCGACAGAAGCATGAGTGCAGGATATATATTTCCAATCTCCCGCCCGAATTAGCGGGCTTCAGTCAGTACCGGGCTTGCAAGCCCTGCAAACTGAATGGAGATCAAGATGATAGAACAAACCACAGGTTCGGATAGGCAGGTCGCGGTTCCGCCCGAGTTGGAGGTCGTTAAACCGACAAGGCCCAAACCGGTTGTGAAAGCCAGAACCAAGACTGACGTGTCGCGCAACCTTTTGTTGCGCCCGATCGGGGCAACAGTTGCGCAGATTCAGGAGTGTTTGATCTGGCAACCACACACTGTGCGCGCAGCGATCTCACGGTTGCTGACGTCCGGCGTGGAGATCGAGCCTGATCAATCCGGCAATGTGGCACGCTACCGGGCCTTGTCGATGGAGATTGGGCAATGACGCGGGCCACCGCCCAGTTGGATATGGTCCACCTAGAAAGAGCCGATGCGGCCACCCTTCGCCGCCTTTGGACAACGTATCGGGGTACCGAGCCTCCCAAAACCTTCACGGCGCGTTTGATGCGCCTGGCGCTTGCATGGGATTCACAAGCCGCCACTGCGGGCTTTGAGGCCGCCAAGGTTCGGCGGGAATGGCACCGGATTATCAAGGGGAGGGTCGAAGGCGGATGCATAAAAGGAAAAGGGCCTTCTCCGTTCGCCTCAGCCGGTCCCGGCACCCGTCTGTTGAAGGACTGGGGCGGTGCCACCCACGAGGTCTTGATGCTTGAAGAGGGTGCCAGCTGGAACGGCCAGAACTACTCCTCACTGTCCGCTGTGGCGCGGGCGATAACGGGTATAAACCGAAATGGACCAAAGTTCTTCGGTTTGCGAGAGAGGGCTGAACAATGATCCGCCAACGCTGCGCCATCTACACCCGTAAGTCGACCGAGGAGGGGCTGGAGCAGAGCTTCAACTCGCTTGATGCGCAACGCGAAGCCTGTGCGGCCTACGTCGTGAGCCAGAAGCACGAAGGCTGGGCGGAGCTCAATGACCGCTACGACGATGGCGGGTTCTCCGGTGGATCCATGGAACGACCGGGCCTTAAAGCACTGCTGGATGATGTCCGCGACGGGCGCATTGATGTCATCGTCGTCTACAAGGTAGATCGTCTTACCCGGTCACTGGCGGACTTCGCAAAGATGGTCGAGGTGTTCGACGGGGAAGGGGTGTCGTTTGTGTCGGTCACGCAGGCCTTTAACACCACATCATCGATGGGGCGCCTGACGCTGAATGTGCTGCTGTCCTTCGCACAGTTCGAGCGCGAAGTGACTGCTGAACGTATCCGCGACAAAGTCGCTGCCTCTAAACGCAAAGGCATGTGGATGGGTGGCGCTGTTCCGATGGGGTACGACGTGCAGGACAGAGCGCTGGTGGTGAACGCTGAAGAAGCCACTGCAATCCGGACGATCTTTACCGAGTATCTCGCTTCGGGATCGGTCCGCCAATTGGCTGCGCGGCTGAACGCGTTAGGTATTGTCAGTAAAGTACGGACCAACCGGCATGGGCGTATCAGCGGTGGCACGTCTTTCTCGCGCGGTGCGCTCTACAACATTCTGCGCAATCCGATCTACATCGGCAAGGTGCGCCACAAAGAAGACCTGCATGAAGGGCTTCATGAGGCGACCATTGACGACGCAACCTGGCAGCGCGTCCAAACCCAATTGGCGGACCATGGTGGCACGACGATTAGTGCAGATCGGCGATCTGCCAAGCGGCCTCTGGATGGCGTTCTGTTTGATTCGAAGGGTCGATCAATGCGCACGACATACGCCAGCAAATCGGTGCGCGGGGAGGGGACAAAGCGAACCAAGCGATATTGGTACTACACGACAGCAATATCCGCTTCCGAGGATAGAACCGGGGTCGAGCGATTGCCCGCAGATGAGATCGAACGTGTTGTTCAGAACGGACTTATGGAGCGGCTGGCTGACAGATTCTGGTTGGCGGATCAGATCAAAGGGCAGGCGAGAGACGCAAGTGAGGTTGGCGGCATCTTACGGGCAACCGGTATGTATCTGGCTAAAATGGACAGAAATGACGAGACCGCCTTGATCCGAACCTTCCCTGGCCTGATGGATCGCATTGATATCCAGAAAGATCATTTGCGCGTCTCAGCAAACCTCTCAGTGCTCGCTGAGCCAGATGCTGATGAAAACTCCATGTTGGCAGCTTTCGATATCCCGTTCCAAAAACGCCAAAACGGCCGCGCCAAGCCAATTGTCATCGCGGCCAAAGACGCTGCGAAACACGACCCAGACCTCATCGCACTGGTTGCGGATGCAAGGCGTTGGGCGCGGGAACTCCTTGAGGGGAAAGCCGCGTCCGTCCAGCAAATTACTGAACGCGAAGGTCTGCGCAGCGGATCTGTTAGTCGCATCCTGCCTCTTGCCTGGCTAGCGCCCGATATCTCAACTGCGATCCTTGAAGGCCGACAACCGCCGCATCTCAGCGCAAAAACATTGCGCAGCCTTCCTGAACTGCCGCTGGATTGGACGGCGCAACGCCAGATCCTTGGAGTTGCGAATCTGTGAGATTATCGAAAAGGCCCAAGACCTCACAGGCAATTGCCCCGCTGAGACTTTCCCTGAATTGCCCCTAAAATGGCTCTGATCAGAGACCAATTGCGAGGTCTCTGGCGTTCTACAGCTCGCTAAACCGCGGAAATATAAATACTATTACAAGTGTATCGGTAAGAGTTGGTTTTGCGGAGACTTAATGGTGGGCGACCCTGGAATCGAACCAGGCGTGCGTCTCCGCGAGGGAGTTACAGTCCCCTGCCACACCTTGCGGCCTGTCGCCCACTACGTCGTGGCGATTGCGCCCAACGTGAGGGCGTGATTACAAGCGACCCTAAGAGGCGTCAAGGCGAAATTCCCGCGAACTGGCGCCACAGGTGGCCAGAAAGGATAAAGCGATGAAAAAACCCAAATGGGTCGTGCAGAAAGAGCAAGACAAGAAGGTCGAAGCGGCCCAGACTGTATGGCTTTTCGGCCTGCATGCGGTGCGTGATGCGCTGGTGAACCCCAACCGCGAGAAACTGCGCCTGATGGTGACGCCAAATGCCCAAGCAAAGCTGGAAGACGCGATTGCCGAGGCTGGAATCACCCCCGAGGTCGTCGACCCACGCAAGTTTCGTCCGCCGCTTGATCCCAATTCGGTGCATCAGGGCGCTGTGCTGGAGGTAAAGCCGCTGAGCTGGGGACGTCTTGAGGATGTCTGTATCGGGGATGAGGCACCACGGGTGCTGCTGCTGGATCGGGTGACCGACCCGCACAACGTCGGCGCGATTCTGCGGTCGGCCGAAGTGCTGGGTGCCTCGGCGGTGATTGGCACGCGGCATCATTCGGCGCCCGAAACCGGGGCCTTGGCCAAAACCGCCAGCGGCGCGCTTGAACGTCAACCCTATCTGCGGGTGCGCAATCTGGCGGATACCATCCGCGCCTTGCAAAATATGGGGTATCTGGTGCTGGGGCTGGACGGCGACGCGACCCAGAGCATCGAAGAGGCCGTCGAGGGCCGCCGGGACCGCCCCGTGGCGCTGGTGCTGGGCGCCGAAGGGCCGGGGCTGCGGGAAAAAACGCGCGAGACAGTAGATGCGCTGGTGCGGATCGACGCGGCGGGGGGCTTTGGATCGCTCAACGTGTCGAATGCGGCGGCGATTGCGCTTTATGCCAGTCGGCGGGGATGAAACGCGGATTTTGGGCAGGATATTGCCCAAAATTAACGCTGTATTCACAGAATCCGGGCTACCCCTTTGAAATTGGATTTTGATCCTTAGATCGAATGCATGATGGCAGGCCCGGAACGCCTGCCTGAGAGTTAACTGTCCCTCGTTCCGTACCTTTACGCCCCGTGGTCTCCATGGGGCGTTTTTTTTAGTAGGGGGGCGTGTGGGATTTAGCGTTGGAGCGACGGGGATCGCCCGGCGTCTGTCGTTTGATGTCGGCCCGAATGACAGGCACTGCGCTCCCTCAGGGGCAGGCTGCACACCATTCCAGCGCGATGCCATGATCAGCCGCCAGATCGACCTCGGCCTGCGCAACGGGACGGTACGACACAAATTCGCTGCCTGAGCACGAAGGCAGGGTCAGCGCGGCGATCAGGGGGGCGTCGTAGTGGCCCGAGAGCAGCAAAATCCCCTCGCGGGCAAGGATATCGCGCGTTCCGCGGCCTTTGTCTGACCGGATGCGTCGCATAAAATCCTGTTGTTGGGCCACGGCCTCGACGACGTCGCGGGTGATCGGCTGCTGCTGGACCTCGCGGAACAGGTTGGCCATACGCTGATTGCCGGAGCTGCCGGTGAATATCCGCTCGATCACCTCTGGCGGCACGGTGCGCCAGAAATTCGGCGGATAGGGGTGGTCGCGCAGCAGCCACAGGATATTTTCAAACCCCTGCGCGGAAACGCTTTTTTTGGCGTCCTTGTTTTGGCCCAGTGTCAGGTAGTCGGGCCGCGCGACGAAAAGACCCAGATAGCACAGGGCGCGCATCTCATCAGCGGCGACAAGGATGCAGGGATGGTCAATCGCCTCGGTCGGGATCATCCAGTTGCTGCCCATCGTGTTCTTGATGTCGACATCATGACCCAGAATCAGCGTATCAAGCTTGCCCTTGGGCAAGCTCAGCATGGCGCGCAATTCGATCTCGACCCGCGTGCCGATATAGGTCTTTTCGGTCTTTTCCAGCTCGTCGTAGGACCTCCGCCCGGTTTTGGGCGTCATGATCACGTCGTCCACACATTGACGAAGCATCGCGGAAAACGCCGCGGCAAGCGCGGCGTCACCGCCTGCGCGCCGGGTGATGTCGTCGGCGATCGCGCCCAGTAGGGCGTGGTCGCGGTGGCCGTGGCCGACGACGCTGGGGGGCACGTTTTGTTTCACCGCAGCCCCCTGTCACAGCACGGCGAGGCAGGCATGATCAGGCGCTGACCGCGTGTAGCACGCGCTTGCGCAGCGCCTTGGCAATCTGGGCAGAGACAGCCTGCGCCACGGGAGGCGGAAAGGCGTTGCCGACCTGGCGGTAGGCGTTTGTCTTGGCCCCGGTAAAGTGCCAGTCGTCGGGGAAACCCTGAATGCGCGCGACCATCGGCACGGTGAGACGCGGCATTCCGGTGTGAAAGGCATCTGGTGCGGCGGGAGCAAGCGTGCGCCCTTCGACGCCCAGCGTGGCCCATGCGGCGCGCGCGCGGGTGGGGCCAAGGTCTGGCCCGCCGTGTTTCTTGGAGCCGCCGACGATGGTGGGGGCGATCTCATCGGCCTTGGCCGCCCATTCCTCTGCCCCGCGCCACCCGCCTGCCGCCATCAGATCGCGCAGAGTTTCCCCCACGGTTGGTGGATTGTGCGGGTTCGGTTCGGGCCAGTCAAAGAAATCGGCGCGGTCCTTTGGAATCGCCACGATGACGACGCGCGGGCGCAGTTGCGGCACGCCGAAATCGGACGCGTTGAGCAGGCGCCAGTCGGTCTTGTACCCCAGTTTGTCGAGCTGGGTTTTCAGCTTTTCGCGGTAGTCGTGAAACACGGCGCCCAGAAAACCGCGCACGTTTTCGATCATCACGGCGCGGGGGCGGGCGGCGTCGATTATGTCGATGGCATCGTTGAAAAGGTTACGTTCGTCCTTTTCGCCCAACTGTTTGCCTGCGATGGAAAAAGGCGGGCAGGGCAGGCCACCGGCCAGCAGGTCCATGCCTTTGTAGTCGGCGGCGCGTTCCTTGAAGATGCGCACGTCGTCTTCGATGACGTGCCAGTCAGGGCGGTTGTGGCGCAGGGTGTTGCAGCAGTGTTTGTCGATCTCGACCAGGGCGGTATGGGCAAAGCCCGCTTGTTCAAGCCCAAGGGCCTGGCCGCCCGCACCGGCGCATAGTTCTACAGATGTCAGCATCGTGCCCGCCCTCTTTTGTCCATAAAACCCGCTGCGCTGACGAAGATCAACGGTCGGCGTGTTGCTTGATGGGTGTTCTTTATTCGTTCTTACCCAAGCGCGGGCCGTTCGACAAGTCTGGCACAGCGTGAATTTTGGTGGGCCTGTCCTGAAAAGAACAAAGGCCGCCCGAAGGCGGCCTTGTTGTTTCCTGCTGGGTAGGCAGGACCAAATTGGAGCGGGCGAGGCGATTCGAACGCCCGACCCTAACCTTGGCAAGGTTATGCTCTACCCCTGAGCTACGCCCGCATCCGTTTGGTGAGGTCGAGATACTCATGTGGGGGCGCGGCTGCAAGGGGAAAAAACTGGTTCTCGCGAAAAAAATGCAGGATCGCGCCGAGGTGCCGTTGGGGACATGAGTGGGGGGATGGCGCTGGCACCTGCGCGCGGGGACGTGCGCCGCTATCGGTGCGGCGATACGGGTGCTGTTGGGGGTGGTGGCTATGCCTGAGACGAAGGCGCGCGCGATTCTGTGCGGACTGTCCGGGGTGGAAAAGAACAAAGGCACCGATTTGCATCGATGCCTTTGCCAGTTGTCTGATCGCTTTGGCCGTTAGTGGCCGTGCTTGTGATCCCAGTCTTCCTGCTTTGGAAGGATCTCGAACGTGTGCTCTGGGGGTGGGCTGGGTAGGGTCCATTCCAGCGTATCGGCAAATTCGTTCCAAGGGTTGTTTGCTGTCACCCGCGCACCGCGCAGAAGGGTGTAGGCGATGATCCCGAAGAAGAAGATGAACGATGCGAAGGAAAGGAAGGCACCCCAGCTTGACCACTGGTTCCAGTAGGCAAACGCTTCTGGGTAGTCGATGTAGCGGCGTGGCATGCCCTGACGGCCCAGGAAGTGTTGTGGGAAGAACGTCAGGTTGGCCCCGATGAACATCATCCAGAAGTGCAGCTTGCCTGCCCATTCAGGGTACATGCGGCCCGACATCTTGGGCAGGTAGAAATACATCCCTGCAAAGATGGCAAACACGGCACCCAGGCTCATCACATAGTGGAAGTGCGCCACAACGTAGTAGGTATCGTGGTAGTAACGGTCCACGGCGGCCTGGCTCAGCACGATGCCGGTCACGCCGCCGACGGTGAACAGGAACAGGAAGCCAAAGGCCCAAAGCATCGGCGTCTTGAACTCGATCGAGCCGCCCCACATTGTTGCGATCCAGCTAAACACCTTAACGCCTGTCGGCACCGCGATGACCATGGTTGCCAGCATAAAGTAGGCCTGCTGGTTCAGGGTCATGCCCACGGTGTACATGTGGTGCGCCCAGACGACAAAGCCCAAGGCCCCAATCGCGATGATCGCCCAGACCATTGGCAGATAGCCAAACACCGGCTTGCGCGAGAAGGTCGCGATGACGTGGGAAATGATGCCGAAACCGGGCAGGATGATGATGTACACTTCGGGGTGACCAAAGAACCACAGGATGTGCTGGTAGAGAACCGGGTCACCACCGCCTGCAGGGTCAAAGAAGGCAAAGCCAAAGTTGCGGTCCATCAACAGCATGGTGATCGCGCCCGCCAGAACCGGCAGGGACAGAAGGATCAGCCAGCTTGTGACAAAGATCGACCACGAAAACAGGGGCACTTTGAACAGGGTCATGCCCGGTGTGCGCATGTTCAGGAAAGTGGTGATCATGTTGATCGCGCCCAGGATCGACGAGGCACCAGATACGTGTACCGCAAAGATCGCGAAATCCATCGACATGCCGCCTTCGCGGACAGACAGCGGCGGATAAAGAACCCAGCCGACGCCCGAGCCAAGCTGGCCATTGCCACCCGGTGAAAGGAGCGAACAGACCGCCAGCGTTGTGCCGCCAACATAAAGCCAGAAGCTCAGGTTGTTCATGCGCGGGAACGCCATGTCAGGCGCGCCGATCTGCAAGGGCATGAAATAGTTGCCAAAGCCGCCAAAGAGGGCGGGAATCACAACGAAGAACATCATCAAGATGCCATGGCCCGTGATCAGAACGTTCCACAAATGCCCGTTGGGCGTACAGGTTGCGGCGCTGTCTGCGATGAAACGCGCGCCTTCCATGCACATGTACTGAACCCCGGGGTTCATCAGTTCAAGGCGCATGTAAACGGTGAATGCCACCGAAACGAGGCCCACCAGGGCCGAAACGACAAGGTACAAGATACCGATGTCTTTGTGGTTGGTGGACATGAACCAGCGGGTAAAGAAACCGCGCTCGTCGTGGTGATCTTGGCCGTGAATGGCTGCGTCTGCCATGCGATGCCTCCTGCATGTGAATTGGACGCACTGCACCAGATCGGTGCAATGCGCAGTTGCGCCCGTTTTAGTGCGCCCGATGCGCGGGGGCAATGGGCGCGATGGTCGCAGGGGGGGTATTTTTTGGCCAATTTGCCGTTCGGAGCGCTTGCGTTAGGCTGTGGGGGGCTGATTAACATGTCCAAAGCCGCGCAGGTCGTGGCAAGGCATGAGGGGTTGGCATGGCGTTTGACTATGTTTCTACGGCCAATGCGCAGGGCGCATCGGGGCTGAGGATGATTGTCGTGGGTGGTGTGCCGAGCCCTTGGGGTGAGGCCGCCAAGGGGCTGTTCCACGTCAAGGGCATCGACTGGCAGGCAGTGCGACTGGATCAAACCGACGCGGTGCAGATGGCTTGGTCAGGCCGGGCTTCTGCGCCGGTGGTGTTCTGGCAGGACGAGGCGCCGATAGATCAGGCCATCGAAATTGTGCAGCTTGCCGAACGTATCGCGCCCGAACCGGCGCTGCTGCCTGCGGATCACGGGGCAGAGATTCTGCGCATCGTTTCCGATCTGGCGGCCCCCGGCGGGCTGGGCTGGCAGCGGCGGTTGCAGCAAGTTCACGCAGGCCAGAGCGGGGCACCGGGTTTTCACCCCAAGATCGCGGCCTATCTGGGGGCAAAGTACGGCTATGATGCCGCAAGCGGGACCGGGGCAGGCGCGGCGGTGGGCAAGCACCTCAGGACATTGGCGCATAAGCTGGCCGTGAATGGCGGAGTATATTATGTTGGAGATCGGCTGAGCGCGGCGGATATCTACGCGGCCGCCTTCATGGCGTTGTTCGATCCGTTGCCACAGGACCAATGCGCCATGCATCCGGCCACGCGCGTCGCCTTTTCAATGCTCGATGATACGACCCGCGCCGCATTGGACCCGAGCCTGATTGCGCACCGCGACAGGATCTATGCGGATTGGTTGCAACTGCCCTTGGCGCTGTGATCAAACACCGCATCAAAGCTGGCGCGCAGGGCGATGTCGACATCGTCCATCGTGACGGGCAGGCCCATATCGACCAATGACGTGACGCCGTGATCGGTAATGCCGCAGGGCACAATGCCAGAAAAATGGTTCAGGTCAGGCTCTACGTTGATGCTAATGCCATGAAAGCTGACCCATTTGCGCAGGCGGATGCCGATGGCGGCGATCTTGTCTTCGGCGGGTTGTCCGTTGGGTTGGCGTGGCTTTTCCGGGCGCTGCACCCAGACGCCAACACGGCCAGGGCGAATTTCGCCGCGCAGATTGAACTGGTCAAGGGTGGCGATCACCCAATCCTCAAGCTGGCGCACAAAGCAGCGCACATCACGCCCGCGCGCTGCGACATTGAGCATGACATAGGCGACCCGCTGACCCGGCCCGTGATAGGTATACTGCCCGCCGCGTTTGGTTTCATACACCGGGAAACGGTCAGGGTCTGTGAGGTCCGCCAGCTTGGCCGAGGTGCCCGCCGTGTAAAGGGGTGGGTGTTCGACCAGCCAGATACATTCGTTCGCCGTGCCCGCCGCGATCTCGCTGGCGCGCGATTCCATCCACGCTTCGGCGGTGCGGTAATCGGTCAGCCCGTCTGATATAATCCATTCAACCATAGGTCTGCGTCTACCAAACCAGCACCAGCGCCGCCAGTGCATCTATGTCATCTGCGTTAAATCGGCTGTCTGCGGCTGTGGCCAAAAACGGCTGGCCCAGATAGGCGGCATAGACAAAACGGGCGCGGGGGGTGATCTGCTTCTCGGGCACGCCAGCGGCGCGGATGATTTCGGCCAGATAGGTCAGTCGGCGCGCATCGACATCTGCGATGACCGCGCGCACTTTCGCATTGTCTTGCGCCCATGCGCGCATGGCAGGTTCAATACCGCTGTTATCGCCAAAGGCCGCCTGCATCAGACGTGTGAGCCGCGCTGCATCCGTGTGGGAGTTGTTGCGGTTCTCCGCAATCACGGCCTCCGTCACGCGATCCCGCCATAGGGCGCAAATCTGGGCGTGAAAATCCTCCAGATCGGAGAAATGCCAATAGAAGCTGCCCCGCGACACGCCAAGGGCCTTGCACAGCGGCTCGGCCTTGAGGGCCTTTGGCCCGGCAGCGGCCAGTTGGGTCAGCCCGTGGTCCAGCCAGTGATCTTTGCTCAAACGTGTTGTCATTGCCGCACCATACACTTGTGTATTGACCTGCGCCAGAGGGCGGGTTAGCCAGTTCCATACATAACTGTATGTAGGATTGAGATGGACAATCTGCTGTTACTTCTGGCGGGCATCGGGGGCATCGTGGCGGGGGGTGTGCATGGATATCTGGGCCAGACCCAGGTGTTGGCGCGGATGCGCAGCGACATTCCCGCAATCACGGCTCTGAATGGGGCGGTGTTTCACCTCAGCACCTTTTACTGGACCCTTGGCGGTGTTGCGCTGCTTTGGGCAGCCTATGTTGAGGACATGGGCGTGCGCCAGACCATCGCCATCGGTGTGGCGGTGATCTATGCAGCCGGGGCGGTGGCAAATTTTACCATCACGCGGGGGCGGCATTTCGGCTGGATGCTGTTGGCCGCGCTGACCGTTATGGCGCTGTTGGGAGGGGGCTAGGATCAGGACCCATTAATCCTACGGCACCAGCGCGCATTTCACGAAATATCAGGGGCTTGGGACGCGCGGACATAGTGGGTCTATGAGCAAGCGGCCCGCGCTGCCGAGATGACATGAAATGCGCGCCCCAAGGGTTTGACGGATATTGCTACTGAAATGCGTTGCAGTGCCTTGAAATAGAACCACTATTCCTGCGCCACTGCGCCACTGCGCCACTGCGCCACTGCGCCACTGCGCCACTGCGCCACTGCGCCACTGCGCCACTGCGCCACTGCGCCACTGCGCCTTGTCAGAAACAAAATCCGTAAAACTGGTGTTGTAAGATTAATGGGTCCTGACCCTAAGCCGCGTCTTTCTCGGCCAGAACCTTTTGCAACATCTGCGCATAGGTCTCAGCGCCCTGCGCACCCGTCAGCAGGTAGCGCCCGTCAAAGATCATTGACGGCACGCCGGAGATGCCGCGTGACGTCCAGACTTGTTGGCGCGCGCGGGTTTCCTCGGCATGGCTGCCGCTGTCCAGAACCTCGGTGGCGTCCGCCGCGTCCAGCCCGACCGACGCGGCGACCTCGGCCAGAACGGCGCGGTCCGACACATCGCGACCTTTGGTGAAATGTGCCTCGAAAAGCGCCATTTTCAGCGGATGTTGCAAACCTTTGGCCTGCGCCCAATCCAGCAATTGATGTGCCGCAAAGGTGTTAACCATGCGGCTGGTGTCCGAAAAATTGAAGGTGAATCCCAAGTCCGCCCCGAGATCGGTCAACCGTTTGCGATTCTGGGCCGATTGCGCCGGCGTGCTGCCGTATTTTTCAGTTAGATGTTCGGCCAGGTTCTGACCTTCGGGCGGCATGGCAGGGTTCAGTTCGAACGGATGCCAGCGCAGGTAGGCGCCGACACCGACCGCTGCCAGCGCCTGTTCAAGTTGGCGATACCCGACGATGCACCACGGGCATACGACATCAGAAACGATATCGACCTGAACGGCGGGTTGGTCTGTTGTGTTAGGCTGTTCGGGCATGACGCGTTCCTTTTTTCTACCTTGCCTAAATGTGCAGGCAGGGGGCCAGAATCAACCGGAGTTCCGCAAAACAGGGATTTCAGGCTCCGCACCCACGAGCGTCAAAGCTGGTTATGGCGCGCGCTTTGCGTCCTTTTGGGGCAAATTTATCGGATCAGATGTTTGGCGAAAACACCCGTTATGTTACCCTGAGCGCAATATTGTGATTCATATTGGAGCGAAACGATGTTTTTCAAATACTTGGCAGGGGCGGTTGTTGCCACTTCTTTGGTGGTCATCCCCGCAGAACGGGTCGAAGCGGATGCCGGCGACTTTATCGCGGGTGCGATCATTGGCGGTATCGTCGGCGCAAATGCCAAGAAACAGCGCCGCACCACGTCCAAGCGGACCTACCGCAAGAAGTCGACACGGTCGAGCATCCCGTCGACACAAGAGGGCAAGAATATTCAGGCGTCGTTGAACTATTTTGGGTTCAATGCCGGAACGGTGGATGGCCAGCTGGGCCGCAAGACCCGCGATGCGGTGTCACAGTATCAGGCCTATTTGGGCTATCCGGTGACGGGCCAGTTGTCTGCGTTTGAACAGAACCTGCTGGTGTCGAGCTATAATCGTGCGCAGGCGGGGGGCTATGCGGTGCAGCAACAGGTCGCGGCGACGCCCGATGGCACCCGTGGCTTGCTCAAGACGTATCGCTCTGAAATGGCGGGGGACACGGCACCGGCGGCAACCAGCACGACGATCGTAGTAGCGCCGCAGCCGGTCGCCCCGGCCGCGAGCGCGCTTGCGGGATCCACCGCGCTTGCGGCTGCAGTCGCCCCGGCGCCAACCAATGCCTTGCCCAACTTTATGGGGGCAGGGACGCAGGCATCGCTGGCATCGCACTGCAATACGGTCTCGCTGATCACCAATACCAACGGCGGCTTTGTCACGCTGGCGGGCATGGCCGATCCGAATACGGCGCTGAACGAACAATTCTGCCTTGCGCGGACCTATGCCATCGCCAAATCCGAGGAGTTGGTCACCCAGATCCAGGGCTTTACCCCCGACCAGGTGGCGCAGCAATGTGCGGGTTTTGGCCCGGCGATGAAAGATCAGGTTGCGGCCCTTTCGCTGAAACAGCGTGATGCGGTGGTGGCGGATGTGGCGGCCTTTGTGCCCAACACGGGCATGTCGCCTGCGCAACTGTCGGGCACGGCGCGGATTTGTCTGGGGGTTGGGTATCGCACCGACAATATGGATGTTGCCGTGGGCTCTGCGCTGTTGCTCTATACGCTTGGCGAAGGCGTGTACGGCGAATTGATGGGCCATCACCTTGCCCAGGGCTTTGGCCCTGCGAAACGCACGGATTTGGCGATGGCGTGGTATGACGCCGGGCTTGCCGCAGCGGATTCGGGGGCGGCGGCGGTGTTTGTGCCGGGCCAGCCGGAGCGTACCGAGTTGATCCGACAGGCCGCGATGCGCGCGGGCGGGGCACCTGCGCCGTTGCAGCCATTGGTGCAGCCCGCCTCAAGCACCGGCTTGCCGACCTTTTCGATTAGCGAATAGGGCCTGTAACACAGGCCCCGGCCCGGCGTCTTTGGGACGCCGGGTTTTTTGTTGCCGATTGCCTCTTCACAAGCCTGCGGTCTTTGGCTAAACCGCACGCACCATCCATGGCGTGCGGTCGTGGCGGAATGGTAGACGCGCAGCGTTGAGGTCGCTGTGGGGTAACACCCGTGAGAGTTCGAGTCTCTCCGACCGCACCAATTTGGCCCAAGCCAGCGGCAGTTGCCTTGCCGTTTCCCCCTTCGAAACAATATCCGACATATCCTAAGACGTATTCGCCGCATTTTTGCGATCACTTATTGCCAAGCGTAGCGTGGCAGGATTGCGATACGGCTGGTAATATCGTTTAACAGGTCTAGTTGAAACGGCGGCCCTACAGGGGTTGACCGGACTGCGCCATAGATCGCAGCAAAGACGCAATGGGGGATCATCGCGTGAGGCATCAAAAGGCTACCGTCACGACAGCAATTGCTCTGGTCTTGGGGCTGGCAACAACCGCCCCGGCGGCTGAGCTGAAGATTACGGGGCTGCCGGAGGAGTCGGATCTATACAAGACCCTTGCCGGTGGGTCGCTGCTGGTAGAGCAGACCGCCGAGGATGCTGATCCGACACCGCAGGAGGTGGTAGCGGCGGCGCAGGCCGATTATGCGCGTTTGCTGGCGATTTTTTATGACAATGGCTATTTTGGTCCCACGATCAAGATTACCCTCGACGGGGTAGATGCCGCCGCGATCCCACCGGTACAGCCGCCCCGCCGTATCGACCGGGCGGTGATCACCCTTGCCCCCGGGCCACTGTTTCGATTCTCTGCCGCGCGCATCGCGCCGGTGGCCCAAGGCACCGAACTGCCCGAAGAATTCGCCCCCGGTCAGACCGCCAGTCTGGGCGTGTTGAAAGATACGGTGGCCAGCGGTGTCAGCGGTTGGCGCGATCAGGGCCACGCCAAGGCGGCGCTGGCGGATCAGCAGTTGACGGCCCGCCATGCTGAACGGACCATCGCGGCCGATCTGCGGCTGGCCCCTGGTCCGCGGCTGCGCTTTGGCGCGCTGAGCGTTGCGGGCAACCGCGATGTGCGCCGCGAGCGGATTTTGGAAATTGCCGGTGTCCCCACCGGCGAAGTCTTTTCACCAGAGGCGCTTAAACTGGCCACCGCGCGTTTGCGGCGGACGGGCGCGTTCAGCGCCGTGGCCCTGATTGAGGCAGACGGTATCGGCCCCAATGACACCCTGCCGATCACCGCGCAGGTGACAGAGGCCAAGCCGCGTCGTTTTGGTTTCGGGGCCGAGCTTTCCTCGCTCGAAGGGCTCACGGTGAGCACCTTTTGGATGCACCGCAACCTGTTGGGCGGGGCCGAGCGGTTGCGGCTGGAGGCCGAAGTGAAGGGCATCGGCGGCAATTCCGGCGGCGAGGACTATAAACTGGCAGCCCGGTTCGAGCGCCCGGCGACCTTTAACGCCGACACGGATTTCTATGCTCTGGCCAAGGTCGAACAGCTTGACGAAGTGAATTTCTTTTCCCGTCAGCTGGACCTCGAAGCCGGGATCGAGCGCATCGCCAGTGAGGAACGCACCTATACCGCAGGCCTTGGCCTGCGGCGGGCAGAAACACGCGATGCCTTTGGCACCAACCGCTATACACTTTTGACCCTGCCGCTTGGGGTCGAGTTTGATTACCGTGACAGTGATCTGGACGCCACGGATGGCTATTATGCCAAGGCCAGCATCACACCTTTCCTGGCGCTGTCGGGGTCGGCCAGCGGGCTGCGCAGTTATATCGACGCGCGGGTGTTCCGAACATTCGGCGAGGCGCGCCCCGTCACCCTGGCGCTGCGCGGGCAATTGGGATCGGTCAGCGGGCCGACGTTGGCACAGGCGCCGGCGGATTACCTTTTCTATTCCGGTGGCGGTGGCACCGTACGAGGGCAGCCTTATCAGTCGCTTGGTGTCGATCTGGGGGGCGGCAATGTGGTTGGCGGGCGCAGTTTGCTTGGCGTTTCAGCCGAAGCGCGGGTCAAAGTGACGGACAAGATCGGCGTCGTCGGTTTCGCCGATGCGGGCTATATCGGGGCAGAGGAATTTTATAACGGGTCGGGCACCTGGCATTCGGGGGCCGGGCTGGGCCTGCGCTATGCCACGGGGATCGGGCCGATCCGGCTGGATGTCGCCGTGCCCACCTCCGGCCCTGAAACTGGCGAGAATTTCCAGGTTTATATCGGTATCGGGCAGGCATTTTGATGCGCGTATTTGTTAACCTCTTGGGCGCGGCCGTGTTCTGGCTTGCCTGTCTTACCCCCGCAATGGCGCAGGACGACGACAAAAGCTTTCTGACCCGCACCATACAGGACGCGTTGAGCGGGGCAGGGCGTACCGTCAGCATTGATGGTTTCTCCGGCGCGCTCAGCGCGGCCGCATCGTTCGAGCGGATGACCATTGCGGACAAAGACGGCATTTGGCTGACGCTTGAGGACGTGGTTCTGGACTGGAACCGATCCGCCCTGTTGCGTGGGCGGCTTGAGGTGCAAAGCCTGACTGCCGGGCGTCTGGACATACCGCGCC
Organism: Sulfitobacter sp. KMM 9851; assembly: GCF_057178245.1. Lineage (NCBI taxonomy): Bacteria > Pseudomonadati > Pseudomonadota > Alphaproteobacteria > Rhodobacterales > Roseobacteraceae > Sulfitobacter > Sulfitobacter sp. KMM 9851. Next base: position 2,664,757 of record NZ_CM169991.1, on the reverse strand, counting down.
TGCCGGTTTCCAAAACCGAAGCCTTGCCCGATGCCGAGGCCAAACCCTTTGCCCTGCCGGACCTGCCAGTGTCGATCGAGGTCGCCGACTTCTCGGTGGACGAGATCAACCTTGGCGCGCCTTTGCTGGGCGAGGCGGCGCAATTGAGCATCAAGGCCAATGCGCGGTTGACCGACACGGTTGGTGATGTTGATTTTCTGGCCAAGCGCACCGACGGCAAGAGAGGCGAATTCGCGATCAAGGCGAACCTCGACCGCAGCGATGATGTGCTGGATCTGTTGCTTAACCTGACGGAAGACCGCGAGGGCATCGCGGCGCGGCTGCTGGGCTTACCGGGGCAACCTTCGGTGCACATGACGGTCGCGGGGCAGGGGCCGCTGAACGATTTCGCATCCGACGTCACCATCGCCACAGATGGGCAGGAGCGTCTGTCGGGCCAGATCACCTTGGGTGCGCAGACCTCTCGCCGGGCATCTGAAACGCCGGATCGGCGTATTCAGGCGGACATTGGCGGTGACATCACCGCGCTTTTGGCCCCGCGGTATCGGGAATTTTTTGGCACCGATGTCGGGCTCAAGATCGACGCGCTGCTGGAAAGCAACGGCGCGATAGAGGTCAGCACCTTTGCGCTGGATGCCTCTGCGGCAAAACTGTCCGGCACTGTTACGTTAAATCAGGACAAATGGCCCACGTTGATCGACATCAAGGGCAGCATTGCCAATCCAGACGGCACCCCGATCCTGTTGCCCGTTTCAGGCGAGGGCACAACGGTCGAGCGGGTCAATCTGGTGGTCGATTACAACGCCAACGATGGCGAGGTTTTTGCCTCAAGTTTTGACATCACGGCGCTGAGCACGGCGGGGATCGTGATTGATCAGACCACACTGGCGCTGGATGGCACGTTGCAAGGTAATCTGGGCTCTGTCGGGCAATTCTTGGGTGACATGACATTTGCCGCCAAGGGCCTCGCCTTGACGGATGCCGCCAGCGCGGAGGCGGTGGGGCGGGATATCAGCGGCCAGGCCAATATCAACTACATCGAAGGGCAGCCGATCCGGATCAGCGGTCTGAAATTGGCCGGGGCCGACTATGGGTTGACCGGCAAGGCGGTGATCAACGGTCTCGAAAGCGGCTTTCTGACACGGCTCGACATGGCGCTGACGGCGGCTGACCTCAGCCGCTTTTCGGCGCTGGTGGGTCGCGAGCTGGACGGGCAGACAGCACTTGCGCTGAAAGGCACAGTGACGCCGCTGGGCGGGCAATTCGATCTGGTCGCGGTGGGCAGCACGCAGGACCTGAAGGTCGGCATCCCGCAGGCCGATGCGGTGCTGGCTGGGCGCACGACGCTGAGCATGGCGGCAGAGCGCAACGAAAACGGCACCTTCCTGCGTGATCTTGAACTGGAAAACGATGCGATCAGCCTGATCGGCGCGGCAGAACTGCGCAGCGAAGACAGCCGCGCAGAGGCCAAATTTACCCTTAGCGATGTGTCGCTGGTGGTGCCACAGTACCAGGGCCCGGTGACCGTGACCGCCACGGCCACACAGGAGGCGCGCGGCTGGTCAGTGGATGCGGCCACGGATGGCCCTTATGGTGCCCAGCTGACGGCCAAGGGTCTGGCGACAGGCCCAAATGCGGCGCTGGATTTCACGGCTGATGTGCCGGATATCAAACCCTTTGCAGAACAGGTCAACGGCCCGGTCAAGGCCAGCGGCACCCTGCGCCAGTCGCCGCAGGGCTGGCGGGCAACGGTGGATGCCATTGGCCCCTATGATGCCAACCTATCTGCCGAAGGCCTGCTGACGCCCAGGCTAGATGTGCAGTTTGATCTGGCCCTGCCCAACGTGAACCCGCTTGTGCCGCAGATCAATGGCCCGGCCAATGTAAACGGGACGTTGCGCCAGACCGATCAGGGGTTCGTGGTCGACGTTAATGCCGCCGGCCCCTACAGCGCGCGGGCATCCGCCCGGGGCCTGGCCACCGGCCCGGACATGTCGCTTGCCTTTGATCTGTCGGTTCCGAATGTGAACCCGTTGGTGCCTGGGGTCAGTGGCCCGCTGGCCGCGCAGGGGGTGGTACGCCAGACCCCGGCGGGCATTGCGATCGACACCAGCGCCACCGGACCCTATGCCGCGCGGGCGTCGGTCAGCGGTGTGGTCACAGGGCCCGATGCGGCGGTGGATTTCGACGTGATGCTGCCCAACATCGGGGCGCTTGTGGAAAAGGTGTCCGGCCCGCTCTCGGTGACGGGATCGGCGCGCAGGCAAGGCAATGCCTGGCGGCTTGATACCCAAGCAAGCGGCCCGGCGGGCACGCAAGCCAGCATTGCCGGGCTGGTCAATAGCGATGGCACGCTGAACCTTGATATCTCGGGCAACGCCCCGCTTGGCCTGTCGCGGCCGTTCCTTGCGCCGCGCGACCTTCAGGGACAGGCGCAGTTTGATCTCAGCGTTAATGGCCCCGCGGCGCTGGGGTCTGTAACGGGTACGATAACCACCAATGGCGCGACGCTGACCGCCCCCAACCTGCGCGTCGCGCTGCGCAATATCGTGGCGGATATTCGGCTGGGCAACAACCGCGCCCAGGTCGATATCACGGGCGATGCCGTGGCGGGTGGACGGCTGCGTATCGGCGGCGGTGTGACGCTGACACCGGCGCTGCCCGCCGACCTCAGCATCGCGTTGCAAGGCCTCGTTTTCAGCGATCCCAAGCTTTATACCACCACGCTGGACGGGGCACTGCGGGTCGTAGGGCCGCTGACCGGCGGCGCCCAGATATCGGGGCAGATCGACGTGGGCGAAACCCGCGTCAACGTGCCCTCGACCGGGTTGACCAGCATCGGGGACATTCCACCGATCACCCATATCGGCGCACGCCCGGATGTCACGCGCACCCGCGCCAAGGCCGGTCTGATCGGGGATGGGGCCGGGGATGATCCGGTTGCTGGCCCCACTGGGCCGGGTTTTGGGCTGGATTTGCGGATTAATGCGCCGAATCGCGTTTTCGTGCGAGGCCGGGGTCTGGACGCCGAATTGGGCGGGACGCTGCGCCTAACGGGGTCGACCAATCGCATCATTTCTGACGGGCGGTTTGAGCTGCTGCGCGGGCGGCTTGATATTCTGGGCAAGCGTTTTGATCTGGTCGAAGGGTCGATCCAGTTTCAGGGTGATCTGATCCCCTATATCCGCTTTGTGTCGGTCACAGATACAAAGACCGGCGAAGTGCGGGTGATCCTGCTTGGTCCGGCGAACGAACCCGAAGTTGTATTCGAATCCACCCCCGCCGCGCCACAGGACGAGGTTTTGGCGCAGCTGCTGTTTGGCCGCAACATCAGCGAAATCTCGGCGTTTCAGGCGTTGCAACTCGCGAGTGCCGTGGCAACCCTGGCCGGGCGAGGGGGCGGCGGTATCATTGCCAACCTGCGCGAAGGCTTCGGGCTGGATGATCTGGATGTCACCACCACGGATGATGGTGCGACCGCACTGCGGATCGGGAAGTATCTGTCGGACAATGTCTATACCGATGTCACAGCCGCGTCCGACGGCACGGCGGATGTCTCGCTGAACCTGGATATTACCAGCAGTCTCAAGGCCAAGGGCACGCTGGGGTCGGACGGCGACAGCAGTATCGGGATATTCTTTGAAAAGGATTACTGACCCGGTTTCGCAGGGTCAGAGGTCTTCTTCGGGGATAAAACGGCCGTAACGACCCTGATCAAACATCAGCCCCGCGCCGGGTTCGGCGCGCAGGGCAATCTGCTGGACATGCCCCAAGATCAGGGAGTGATCCCCGGCGGCATGTACCGCGTAGGTCGCACAGTGAAAAGTGGCGAGGCAGCCTGCGAAGGTCGGCACGCCGTGCGGCCCCTTGGACCAGTCAAGCCCTGAAAAGTCATGCCCCTGCGCGGCGAAATGCTGGGCCAGTGCCAATTGATCGGCGCTGAGGACATGGATACAGAACTGTGCAGCCGCGACAAAGCTGTCGTGCCGCTTGGACGCTGTGGCGGGCGACCAGAGCACCAAAGGTGGGTCAAGCGAGACGGACGAGAAAGAATTGGCCGTCATGCCCAGCGGACCCTGTGCGGTTTGGGCTGTCACCACGGTCACCCCGGTGCCGTACTGGCCAAAGGCCCGGCGCAGGTCCTGCGCGTGGTCGCCTTGGGGCGAGAGGGGGATCATGTCGTCATTCATGGCGGCAAGCGGTGCCATGCGCGCGCGCAATTGTCCAGCAGATGCAGTCACGGAATCCGTCCCACCCGAAGCGGGGGCGGCGTGCGAGATTATGGGTCGGGCGCGTTGGGTCATGCCCGCCTGTCTGCACGACCTTGGCGTCAGGGGCGCGACGGCATTGTGGCGGTTTTGCGGAAAAGGAATTGTTTGGACGTCTGCGCGATTGCCGGGAACAAGGGCGCGAGGCGCGTGTTGTGTCTGCGATGAGAGGCAACATCGGGCACCGTCGGACGGACCCGGTGCTGGCTGTCGGAAGAGGGTGGAGGGCACGCGGCCCACCGCCAGACCATGGCACCCGAATGCCGACCACACCAGAAAAGGCGCGATACAGCGCCGGAAAGTGACTGACATGACCATGATGAACGCAACACGACTGACACTTGGCGCCGCCTTGCTGAGCGCGACCGCTTTTGGCACGACCGCAATGGCCGACAATGAAACCGTGGACCACACCGAAGTGGGCTCGCTGTCCTGTGACGTTGGCGATGGTACAGGCTTTATCTTTGGGTCGACACGTGAACTGAACTGCACGTTCAACCCGGTCCAGGACGGTCTGGCAGACGAAACCTATGTCGGCGAGATCAGCCGCTGGGGTGTCGATATCGGCAAGACCCAGAACGGCCAGATGTCGTGGCTGGTGATGGCCCCCACTGAGCAGGAATTTAACGAAGGCGGGCTGAACGGCACCTATCAGGGTGTGTCGGCCGAAGCGACCGTCGGTGTGGGCGCAGGCGCCAACCTGATGACAGGGGGTTCCGAAAACACATTGGCCCTGCAGCCGTTGAGCGTAAACACCCAGACCGGCGTTAACTTTGCCATCGGCGTGGGCGAAATCAAACTGCAGCGCGTAGACGGCTGAAGTTAAGGTTTTTTCCTTGCTGGGATGAGGGGGCGTTCCGCCCCCTCAAACTCCCCCTGAGGAATATGAGACCCAAAAAGAGATTAAGAGGGTCGCCCGGTTTGGGCGGCTCTTTTTTGGTGTGATCCGTTGATTGGGGTGCCGGCGATGTCTTACCGGTGCATGCGGTTTTCAATCAGGTCGTCCACCACCGACGGGTCGGCCAATGTCGACGTATCCCCAAGTGCGCCGTAATCGTTTTCCGCGATTTTGCGCAGGATGCGGCGCATGATCTTGCCCGACCGGGTTTTGGGCAGACCCGGTGCCCATTGGATCAGGTCGGGCGATGCGATTGGGCCGATTTCACCGCGCACCCAGTTGCGCAATTCGGCGCGCAGGTCTTCGCTCGGTTCCTGCCCGCTCATCAAGGTGACATAGCAGTAGATCCCTTGGCCCTTGATCTTGTGCGGATAGCCCACCACGGCTGCTTCGGCGACCTTGGGGTGGGCGACAAGCGCGCTTTCCACTTCGGCGGTGCCCATGCGGTGGCCAGAGACGTTGATCACGTCGTCGACGCGGCCGGTGATCCAGTAATCGCCGTCCGCATCACGTTTGCAGCCGTCACCGGTGAAGTAATAGCCGGGGTAGTCGGCGAAATAGGTTTTTTCAAAGCGTTCGTGATCACCCCAGACTGTGCGCATCTGCCCCGGCCAGCTTGAGGCGATGCATAGCACGCCTTCGGCAGGGTTTTCCGTGATTTCTGCACCGCTGGTCGGCTCGAGAATAACCGGCTTGATTCCGAAAAAGGGTTTCATCGCTGCCCCGGGTTTCATGTCATGGGCGCCGGGCAGGGGGGTCATTAGGTGGCCGCCGGTTTCGGTCTGCCACCAGGTGTCGACGATTGGGCAGCGCCCGCCCCCCACGACGTCATTGTACCAGTTCCATGCTTCGGGGTTGATCGGCTCGCCCACGGTGCCGAGGATGCGCAGGCTGCTGAGATCGGCCTTTTTCACATAGTCGTCGCCGAGCCCCATCAAGGCGCGAATGGCGGTGGGGGCGGTGTAGAACTGATTGACCTTATGCTTCTCGCAGACCTGCCAGAACCGCGAGGCATCAGGGTAGGTCGGCACGCCTTCGAACATCACTGTGGTGGCACCATTGGCCAGTGGGCCATAGACGATATAGCTGTGGCCCGTCACCCAGCCGACATCGGCCGTGCACCAATAGATGTCTCCGTCGTGGTAATCGAAGGTGATTTCATGGGTCATTGCGGCGTAAACCAGATAGCCGCCGGTGGAATGTACGACGCCCTTGGGCATGCCCGTAGAGCCGGAGGTATAGAGGATGAACAGCGGATCTTCGGCATTCATTGCCTCGGGCGCGCAACTGTCGGCAGCACCGAGCGCGCGGGCGGAATAATCGACATCGCGTGCATCGTCCCAGGCGACATCACCCCCGGTGCGGCGCACCACGAGGCATTTCACATGGTCGGCGCATTGCGCCAGCGCCTTGTCTGCGTTGGCCTTGAGCGGGGTCGCCTTGCCGCCGCGCGGGGCCTCATCGGCAGTGATGACCACCTTGGCCTCTGACCCGTTGACGCGCGCGGCAAGCGCATCTGGCGAAAAGCCCGCAAAGACGATGGAATGAATGGCGCCGATCCGGGCACAGGCGAGCATGGCATAGGCCGCTTCGGGGATCATCGGCATATAGATGATCACGCGGTCACCGCGTGCCACACCCATATCGCGCAGGATATTGGCCATTTTGCAGGTCTGGCTGTGCAATTCGCGGTAGGTGATGTGTTTGGACGCTTCTTCGGGGCTGTCCGGCTCCCAGATGATTGCGGTTTGGTCGCCGCGTGTGGCCAGGTGGCGGTCGATGCAATTGGCGCTGACGTTCAACTGCCCGTCGGCAAACCAGTTGATGTTGACCGAGCCAAGTTCGAAGTTCACGTCGCTTACCTGAGTGAAGGGTTTGATCCAGTCCACACGATCTGCTTGGGCGCGCCAGAAGGCATCGGGATTGGTGATCGACGCCTGATACATCGCGGCATATTTCTGCGCGTCCACATGGGCCTTGGCGGCCATGTCGGCGGACGGCGGATAGGTCTTTGCGGTGGTTTCGATCATGGATATCCCTCCCTTATAGATACGCTGTGCGGTGCCGCAGATCACTGGGCCATGCCCAACTGCGGCCTCCTCCTCGCGGTGATCATAACGCCGCGGGAAAAGAAGGGAATAAGCAACTGAAATACAAAGGCTTGCGTGTAAAGGTTTTTCCCGAAATCCGAGGCGTTTGTAAATTTTCGTCCCGTTGTGGGAAATTGCCCCCGTTTTTTCATGCGCTTGCCAGTCAACGGGGCGTCTGCCCTGACCGAGGACAGCGCGCGCGGGACACTCGCAGGGTTGGCATGCCGGGCTGCGCGCGCTAGCCTTGGCGGCAAGCGGCCCGCGACGGGGCCGCACCTAGGGAGAGAAATCATGAACAAATACCTGAGCGGCGCCGCCGCCTGCGCGTTGAGCTTTGCCTTTGTTGGCCAAGCGGCAGCGACCGAATGGAATGCATCCGTCTGGGGCAAACGCCGCGCGTTTACCGAACACGTTGAAAAGATCGCGGAACTGGTCAGCGAAAAGACCGGTGGCGAATTCACCATCAATGTCAGCTATGGCAGCCTGTCCAAGAATACCGATAACCTTGATGGTATTTCCATCGGGGCCTTCGAGATGGCGCAGTTTTGTGCCGGATATCACCCTGACAAAAACCGCGCGATCACCGTGCTGGAACTGCCATTTCTGGGGGTTTCCGACCTCAAGGAAGAAGTGGCGGTAAGCCGCGCCGTTTATGCGCACCCGGCCGTGGCCAAGGAGATGGCACAGTGGAATGCGCGGATGCTGATGACCTCGCCCATGCCGCAGTACAATCTGGTCGGCACCGGCGAGCCGCGCAAGGAATTGAAGGACTTTGAAGGGATGCGCGTGCGCGCAACCGGCGGTCTGGGTGAAGCATTTCAAGCCGTGGGCGCTGTGCCGACATCGGTGACATCATCCGAAGCCTACAATGCGATGGAATCAGGTGTCGTGGATACCGTGGCCTTTGCCCAGCACGCGCACCTTAGCTTTGGCACAATCAACAAGGCCGACTGGTGGACGGCTAACTTGAACCCCGGCACCGTAAACTGCCCCGTTGTGGTGAATATCGACGCCTATGATGCACTGAGCGATGCCGAGCGTGACGCGCTGGACAGCTCGGTTGACGAGGCGCTGGATCACTATCTGGCCAACTATGGCGAGCTGCTGAAGAAATGGGACGGCATCCTTGAGGAAAAGGGCGTTCAGAAGGTTGAATTCAGCTCTGAAACACTTGCCGAGTTCAAGTCCAAGGCCGCTGATCCGGCCCGTGAAGCGTGGATCAAGGACATGGAAGCGCAGGGCATACCCGGTCAGGAGCTTTATGATCTGGTTATGGAAACCCTGGAAAAGCATCGCGCGTCGAACTGATACGTGATCCGGGCCGCGCGTGCTGACGCGCGGCCTACCCATTTCTATATCAAAAGGAACTGCCCATGGCCGGATCATCCGCCGTGCTGGAGGACAGCAGCTTTCTCAGCCGCGCCGACCGGGCATTGCTCAAGTTGGAAACCTTCTTTGCCCTGATATCGGGCGTTGCAGTTTTCATGTTGATGGTGCTGGCGGTGTGGTCGGTCGGGGGGCGCAAGTTCTTTGCCTCGCCGCTCGCGGGCTATGTCGACTGGATCGAAGCGGCGATGCCGTTTATCGCCATCATGGGCATCGCCTATACCCAGCGCAACGGTGGCCATGTGCGCATGGACATCTTGATCGGGCAACTAAAGGGCCGTGCGCTCTGGGCGGCGGAACTGCTGTCGGTGGTTCTGATTCTGGTGTTAATGCTGGCCCTGACCTGGGGCGCCTGGGCGCATTTTGATCGTAGCTTTGACCTTGGCGCGCCTTTGTGGAGCCGCGACAGCTCGATTGATATCGGCCTGCCGATCTGGCCGTCCAAGCTGGTGGTCCCTGCTGCCTTTTCTGTAATTTCGCTGCGGCTCTGTCTGCAAATCTGGGGCTATGGCCGCGCGCTGGTGCTGGGGCTAGACCGCCCCGTCGCTGTGCCGCTGGTGCAATCCGCCGCCGACCAAGCCATGGCCGAGGCCGAACATCTGGATGGACACGATTGATGGACCCTATTGATATTGGCCTTTGGGTCTCTGGCGGCATGTTGCTTATGGTGGTGCTGGGCATGCGGGTGGCCTTTGCCGCCGCCATGGCCGGGCTGATCGGCCTGATCTGGATTTTCTGGGCCAAGAAGGGCATGGAGTGGGAACATTTCGGCTGGGCATTGACCGTGGCAATCAAGACGGCGGGGCAGGTGCCGCATGCCAAGGTGTCGAGCCAGACACTGTCGCTGATCCCGACCTTCATCCTGATCGGATTTCTGGCCTATTACGCTGGCCTGACGCGCGCCCTTTTCGAGGCGGCGAAACGCTGGTTCGCCTGGGTGCCGGGGGGGCTGGCTGTGTCGACCGTATTTGCCACCGCAGGTTTTGCCGCCGTGTCAGGCGCGTCGGTCGCAACGGCCGCCGTCTTTGCGCGCATCGCGATTCCCGAAATGCTGAAGATTGGCTATAACAAGCAGTTCGCGGCAGGGGTCGTGGCCGCCGGTGGCACGCTGGCCTCGCTGATCCCGCCCTCCGCCATTCTCGTGATCTATGCCATCATCGTCGAACAGGACGTGGGCAAACTGCTGCTCGCTGGCTTTATCCCCGGTGCGTTTTCCGCCGTGGTCTATGCCGTTCTGATCATCGGCATCGCGATGATCTGGAAAAATGTCGGCCCGCCTGTGACGGGCTTTACCTGGAAGCAGCGGTTTGAATCGCTGCCCGCCGCGCTGCCCATCGTGGCGGTCGTCGTGATCATCATCTTCTTTGTTTACAACCCCTTTGGCGACGCCTGGGGCACCCCGACCGAAGGGGGGGCCGTGGGCGCCTTTATCGTGTTCTGTATGGCCGTGTTCCGCGGTATGCGCTGGGCCGAGCTTAAGGACGCGCTGCTTGAGACCGCGAAACTGACGGTTATGATTTTTACAATCATCTGGGGCGTGTTGATCTATGTGCGCTTTCTGGGCTTTGCCGATCTTCCGGGCGCCTTTGCCGATTGGATTTCAGCGCTGGAGACGTCGCCGATGCTGATCTTGATCTGTATCCTGCTGGCCTATGCTGTGCTGGGCATGTTCATGGATGCGATCGGGATGCTTCTTTTAACGCTGCCGGTCGTCTACCCGGCTGTGATGGCGCTGAACGGAGGCGAATTTGTCAGCGCCGCCGACAGCGCCTTTGGCATGTCCGGGCCGATGTGTGCGATCTGGTTCGGTATTCTGGTCGTCAAGATGGCCGAGTTCTGTCTGATCACGCCGCCGATCGGGCTAAACTGCTTTGTCGTGGCCGGGGTGCGTCCTGACCTCAGCGTACAGGATGTGTTCCGCGGCGTGATGCCGTTTTTCCTGGCCGACGCGGTGACAATTGGGCTGCTGGTCGCGTTCCCGCAAATCGTGCTTTGGCTGCCGTCATTGGCCGGGTAGCTACCCGTCCGATGACGCAGCGGACACGGTGGCTTTTGGGGTTTCGTCGCGGGCATCATCTGGCCCTGACTTGTCCAGAAAGTTGGCCACGATGTGCAGCGCGGTCACGTTGTCGCAGATCACCTTGAACACCACAAGGAACGGGACAGCAACCAGCGCGCCCGCCATGCCCCAAAGCCATCCCCAGAACACAACCGTCAGAAACACAGCGACCGTGTTTAACTCAAGCCGCCGACCGACCAGATAAGGGGTCACCAACTGCCCCTCGATGCCCGTCAAAATCTGATAGCCGATGGGGGCCAGGATGGCATAGCTGACGGTGTCGAATGTGATGATCGCATAGGCGCCCACCAGAACGCTGCCGATGAACCCGCCGATATAAGGCAAAAAGTTCAGCAGGAAGGCGGCGAGACCCCAGACATAGGGCGCCGGCATGCCGAGTGCGGCGAGGTATAGCCCGATGGCCACGCCCAGCCCCCCGTTGATCAAAGTGATTGTCAGCAGGTAGCGCGACACCCGCCGCTCAACGTCATAGACGGCCATAAGTGCGCGTTTCTTGCCTGTGAATGTCTGGAAACTTTGGACAAGCTTGAGATAGAACATGTCCCCCGACGCCAATAGGAACAGCGCCAGGACCAGCATCACGGCTAACGTGCCGCCGATCTTGGCACCGGTGTTCATGGCGTTGCTCATCAGGCCGGGCTGTTTGACGACCACCTCTGCGGCGGCACCGTTTTCCGTGGCCATCTTTTCCACCTGTTCGGTGGCAGAGCGCACGTTCTGAACTGTATCCACCCAGCTGCGCAATTTTTCGCGGATTTCAGCGCCCATGCTGGGGATGTCATCGGCCCAAGAGGCCACGGTTCCCGCCGAGAGGCCGACCAACACAAAAATCAAAGTACCCACTGCGCCAATCAACAGCACCGCCCCCAAGGGGCGGGGCAGGCCGATCTTTTCAAGCGTCCGGTTAAGCGGGCTGAGCGTGAGCGCCATCAAAAATCCGAGAAGGATTGGCAGAAGAAGGTCTTTGGCAAAATAGGCTGTTACAAATAACGAAATTAAAACAATTACTTCCAGCAATCGCCTAATGGCGGATATGTCGTTCAATGCGGTGTCCCCTCTGTGCGCTGCAGCAGTGCTTGGTCTCTAACGCCTGACTGTTGGAAAAGTTCACACAAATATACGCGCGCGGCGTGTCGGGCCGTACCGTACGGGGCCGGGGGGATCGGGCGGCGTGAAACCGCCGCTTGGCGTCTGCAGGTGGCTGCCGCCTGCGGTTCCTTCTGACCGCCAAAATCGTTATGGATCTGGTCGAGGCAATAAGCAGGAGCAAGTGATGCGTAAATTCATATCTGCGGCGTTGGCGGCACTGTCGCTGGGTGCAGTTCTGGTCGGCGCACCCGTTGCGGCGGCGTCGCTGGGTGATTACGAGGTCGCGGGTGTCGAGGACGAGGATTTGCTGAAGATGCGCAGCGGGCCGGGGGTGGGCTATAAGGTGATTGTGGGCCTGCCCAACGGCACTGTTCTGCGGGTTCACAGCTGCCAGCAGACTGGCGGGACCCGCTGGTGCGACGTATCGCTCAAGCAGGCGAGATCCTTCGCGGTCATGTGTCACGGGCCTATCTGAACAAGCGGTAAGCCCGTGAGGGGGCGGATGGTCACGCCGTTTTGATGAACATCCGCTCGCTTTCGCCCTGTTGGTGATCTTGCGCCCTGACATCGCGGTAGGCATGCCAAGTGGCGTGTCCAAGCACCGGAAAGATCACCACCATCCCCAGGAACCCGGTCGCAAGGGCGATCAGAAACAGCGCCAGCACGATCGCCCCCCAGGTGAGCATGACAGGCAGGTTGGCCCAGACCATCGCCATTGAAATGCCCATCGCCGACAGCGCATCCGTCCGTTCGGTCAGCAACATCGGGATGGCAAAGACGCTGATTGCGAACGCAAAGGCGGCAAAGAGTGCCCCCACAGCGCCACCGGTCACCAGCAACGCCCAGCCGGTCGGGGTCCCGAACAGCATCGGAACAAGGTCGTCCGTGCCGGGAAAGGCGACGAGGCCAAAGAACAAGGCATAGATCAGCACGGCCGCACGGAGCCACAGAAGAAACAGCCCCAGCAGCATCACGCCCATGAACAGTGCCTGATAACTTGAGGCCGGGCGCACAAAGATCATTTCGATGAATGTGATTTTTTGCTTCCGTTCAATGCGGCGGCTTTTTTCATAAAGACCGTTGGCGATCAGTGGACCAACGACCATGAAACCGGCCAACGCGGGGAACAGCGCATATTCATAGCGGAACTGGAACAGCGCCCAGACGATCAGAGCCGACACGGCAAAGACGCCGAGACCGTAGAGCACGCTTGGTACCGGGTTGTTCGTCAGATCGGCCCAGCCGCGTCCGAGCCATTTAAACGCCCTCCGCATTGGCAGGTCGCGCCCATGCGGGCTGCTGCGCGGCAGGGGCGGCACAACCTTCGGGATCGGGTCATCGGCGTGGGCATTGTTGGGCTGCGCCGGTGTATCGGATTGATTTGGGCGGTCACTTAGCATGATGGTTTCGCCGCGCGGTTTGCGACGCCTTCCTTGTGCGATGGATCTAGAACGCAATCGGTCTGGGACCCGATTGCGACGGTGACAAGATGGGCATTGGCCGCGACGAAACCCGACAGCAGCACCAGCGCCCCGGTAATCGACAAGAACCGGGCGCGGGTCATTCTGCCGCCTCTGCTGCGCGCCTTTGGATGTAGAGCGTCAGAAGCATCCTGTCGGCCTCTGTCAGTCGGTCTTCCCACGCGGGCATCCAACCCTGGCGGCCCATGTTGATCGTGGTGAACATCGATGCATCGTCGCCACCATAGATCCACGCATTATCGGCGAGGTTCGGCGCGCCCATTTCCTGAATGCCCTGTGCATCGTCGCCGTGGCAAGAGGTACAGTTTTCCGCAAACAGGGTGGCGCCTTCTGCTAAACGCGCGGGCGATTGGCGTGTGTCGAGGCCCGACAGGGACTGCACGTAGTCGACAACGGTGCGGATCTGCGGTCGCGTTAACATCCCGGTTTCGCCAAAGGCCAGCATCTGTGCGAAGCGGGTCTCGGGGTGGGGGGCGTTGATGCCGACGCGCAGGGTTTCCATCACCGTGTCGCTGTCGCCACCCCAGAGCCATGCATCGTCGACAAGGCTGGGAAATCCGGGGCCGCCCCCGAGGTCAGTGCCGTGGCACCCAGCGCAGTTGTCGCCGAACACCGTCGGCGCGGTGCGTGCCACATGCGCCATGACCGTTGCATCCTGCATGAGTTCATCGGCGGACAGGGTGGTCAGCGCATCGGTCCAGTCGGAGCGTTCGACGGCAGCCTGCGTGACCTGACGCTCAATCCGGGCCGCGTCCTGATAGCCCAGCAGCCCTTTGGTATAGGTTGTGATGCCCGGCCAGGCGGGCATCAGCACCCAATAGACCAACGCCCAGATGTGGGTGACGGCGACAAAGAACCACACGGCACGCGGCACGCGGGTGTTAAGTTCGGTGATCCCGTCCCATTCGTGGCCCGTCGTTTCGTGGCCGGTCAGCGGATCGCGTTCTTTTACTGACATGGGCCATCCTCGTCATTTTGCAGGCTGTTGGCGGCCTTGTCGAAACGTGTTCCGAAACTCGGCCAGAAGGCGTAGATGGTGATGCCGATCGACAGGGCGATCAGATAGAAAAGGCCAAAGGACTTGGCGATGGCCGATAGGGTGTCATAGCTCAGATCCACGATGTCACTCTCCTTTGGTCAGTTGTGTCATTTGCGGCAGATCCGTCAGGCCGCCCATGATCTGAAGATATGCCACCAGGGCGTCCATTTCGGTCAACCGGTCGGTGCGGCCATCGAAGAAACGGATGTTGGTGGCCTCGCCATAGCGCTCTTCGACGGCATCGGCGCGGTCGGTTTCGGGATGCGCCTGGCCGTGGGCGTCATCGCTGGCGTTGGCAATCTGTTCGTCGCTATAGGGCACGCCAACGACGCGCAGAGCGGCAAGCCGTCCGGGCAGACTGGCGGTTTCCAGCGGCGTATCGAGCAGGAAGGCATATTGCGGCATCACCGATTCCGGCACCAAGGCGCGCGGGTCAACCAGATGTCTGACCTGCCAGTCGTCCGAATACTTTTCACCGATGCGCGCAAGGTCAGGCCCGGTGCGCTTTGACCCCCAAAGCATTGGGTGGTCATATTGGCTTTCGACTGCCAGCGAATAGGGGCCATAGCGTTCGACCTCATCGCGCAGGGTGCGGATCATCTGGCTGTGGCAGGCATAACAACCCTCGCGAATATAGATGTCCCGGCCGGCCTGCTCAAGCGGGGTATAGACCCGCATGTCCGGGTCTGCCTGCACGGTTTCGTCGATGCTGAACAGCGGCGCGATTTCGACAAAGCCGCCGATGGCCGAGGCCGCAATGATCCCGATGGTCAGTTTCAAGGAATGCCGTTCCGCGCGGTAATGGGTGCGGGCATGAAATTCGAAGAACTTCGAAAACGGTTTGAGAATTTTATGCAACATGCTGCTTACTCCGCGGCTGGTACGGCGGGTTCACCCGCTTCGGATCGGGTTGGAAAATCTTGCTCGGGCGTGCCTTCCCGGACATTTCTGATCGTCATGACGACGTTGAAAGACCCAATGATGGCACCGGCCAGGAACATCGCCCCACCAATGGTGCGCGCAACATAGTAGGGGTGCATCGCAACAAGTGTGTCGGTGAAGGAATAGGCCAGCGTACCGCTTTCGGAATAGGTGCGCCACATCAGCCCCTGGATGATGCCGCTGTTCCACATCGCAAAGACATAAACGACGGTCCCCGACAGGGCGAGCCAGAAGTGCCATTCCACAAGTTTCCACGAGTACATGGATTCCTTTCGCCACAGGATCGGCACCACCGCGTAAATTGACCCGAAGGTGATCAGCGCGACCCACCCCATTGCACCGGCGTGCACATGGCCGATGGTCCAGTCGGTGTAATGCGACAGTGAGTTTACCGCGCGTACCGCCATGAACGATCCCTCAAAGGTCGACAGCCCGTAAAACACCGCCGCAACCATCATGAAGCGCAGGGTCGCGTCATCGCGCACCTTGCCCCATGCCCCGTTGAGCGTCATCAGCGCGTTGCCCGCGCTGGCCCAGGACGGCACCAGCAACATGACGCTGAATGTCATGCCCAGCGTCTGCACCCATTGGGGTACGGCCGTGTAATGCAGGTGGTGCGACCCGGCCCAAATATAGAAGAACACGATGCCCCAAAACGACAGGATCGACAGGCGGTAGCTATAGATCGGCCGCCCGGCGCGTTTGGGCAGGAAATAGTAGAGCATGCCAAGGAAACCGGCGGTCAGGAAAAAGGCCACGGCGTTATGGCCATACCACCACTGGGTCATGGCATCCTGCACCCCCGAGAAGGCGGAATAACTTTTCGCGGCGCCAAAGGATGCGGGCACAGCGAGATTGTTGACGATGTGCAGGACCGCCACCACCAGAATAAAGGCGAGGTAATACCAGTTGGCGACATAGATGTGCGGCTCGTTCCGGCGGGCCAGCGTGCGCATATAGAGCACGAAGTACGCGACCCAGACGATCACCAGCCAGATATCGGCGTACCACTCGGGCTCGGCGTATTCCTTGGATTGCGTGATGCCCATCAGATAGCCCGACGCGGCGACGATGCAGAAAAGATTGAAGCCCAGCAGCACGAACCATGGCGACACATGCCCCGCCAGCCGCGCCCGCGAGGTGCGTTGCATCACGTGGTAGGAGGTGGCGATCAGCGCGTTACCCCCAAAGCCAAAGATCACCCCCGAGGTATGCACGGGCCGGATGCGCCCAAAGCTCGACCATGCGGCATCAAAACGCAGTTCGGGCCAGGCCAGCTGTGCCGCGACCCAGACGCCCATGCCCATCGCAATGACCGCCCAGAAGAGCGACAGCAAGATGCCGATCTTGGTCGGGTCGTCGTAATAGCTGATCGTGCGGTCCTCAGTCGGCGGCGCGGCATAAAGCGCATTGCCCACCACAAAGAACAGCGCCCCGGCAAAGATGAATGTGATCCACCCGTGGACCCCCATCGCATCCCCGCGGCCAATGACGCCCAGAAGGACCCCGGCCATTGCCACGATTGCGGTCAGCAACATTGCCATTTGACGCTCTGCGACAGTCAAGCGTTCCATCATTTGATTTCTTCCTTTCGGCGGGGGGGCATAGGGGTGTCGTCATCGTGCAGGATGCGTTCGGCATCACCGGCAAGATCTTCGTATTGTTGTGTGCGCAGGCTCCAGAAAAACGCCAGCAGGCCAACCATGCCCATCAGGAGTGTGATCGGGATCAAAAGGTGCAGGATCGTCATGCCGCCACCTCGCGCAGGGCCATGCGGGCGGGTTCGGCAACGGCACGCCGGTTCAGCCGCAGCGAATTTGCCACCACGGCGATCGAGGAACCGGACATCGCGATCGCGGCGATCAGGGGCGTGACGTGACCCGCCACTGCAAGCGGTATCGCCACGCAGTTATAGGCGATGGCGAGGCCGAAGTTCTGCCGCACGATCGCCGCCGTCTTGCGCGCGACCTTAAGGGTAAGCGGCACCGCATCAAGCCCGTCACGCAAGAACACGAAATCGGAAACCGCGCGCCCGGCTTCGGTCGCAGAGGCAGGGGACATCGACACATAGGCCGTTGCCATTGCGGCCGTATCGTTCAGCCCGTCGCCGATCATCAGGGGACGTTCGCCCTGATCGAGTAATTCCTGCAGGCGGGCGACCTTATCTTGGGGCGTCATATCACCGCGCGCGTCCACAATGCCAAGCTGGTCGGCGACACGGGCCACTGCCAGCGCGGCATCGCCCGACAGAATTTCGCTGGGCAGGCCATTGTGGGACAATACAGTCACGGCATCTCGCGCGCCGGGGCGCAGTGTCTCGTGCAGTGCAAAACGCAGCATCGCGGCATCGGCGAACGCAAACGCCGGGCCTTCGCCTTGGGTTTGGGTGCCTGCAATCTCTGCCACCCATGACGGGCGGCCTAACCGCGCCATCCGCCCTTGAATGCGGCCCTCAATGCCGAAACCCGGATGTTCGGTAACATCAGTGGCCGCGCCCAACCGGGCAGGGCGCAGGCCCGCGATGCAGCGCGCGGCGGGATGTGTTGAATGCGCTGCAAGCGCTGCCGCGGCAGACGTATTCTCTCCCGCGTCGGGCAGGTTACCCAGAACAGGCACACCGTCGGTCAGGGTGCCGGTCTTGTCCCAGACCGCGCGGGTTGCACCGGCCAGCCGCTCCATCGCGGACCCGTCCTTCATCAGCACGCCTTCGCCCATCAGACGACCCGAGGCCACAACATGGGCGACGGGCACGGCAAGCGCCAATGCACAGGGGCAGGTCACAATCAGCACACTGATGGCGACAAAGGCGGCGCGGTGCCAGTCACCGGTTGCCAGCATCCAACCGACAAAGGTGGCAAAGGCGACAAGGTGGATCAGAGGGGCATAAAGCTGTGCGGCGCGGTCGGCGATACGGATATAGGTGCCACGGCCCGCTTCGGCACCCGCCAACATCCGCAGCGTCGTGGCAAGAAAGCTGTCGGCGACGGGCCGCAGCGCGACGGCATCCACAGGCCCCGTCAGGTTCAGCGCGCCCGCCTCGACCTCGTCGCCCGACATCACGGCAACGGGAAGCGATTCTCCGGTGACAAGCGCACGGTCGAGGTCAGTCGCGCCCGACACGATACGCAGATCGACCGGCATCCGTTCGCCTGCCGGAATACGCAGGATCATGCCCGGCACAATGGCATCTGCTGGCACGGACCGCACCGTGCCGTCGGGGGTCACGTGCCACGCATCTCGCACAGCGAGCCGCTGTAGACCGGTCAATGCCGAACGCGCCTTGCCCCGCATCCGGTGATCCAGATAGCGCCCGATCAGCAGGAAAAACGTGAGCGTCACCGCCGCGTCGAAAAACACATCTTCACCACCGCGCGCTGTCTCAAACAGGCTCATCGCTAGGGCCAGACCAATCGCCAGCGCAATCGGCACATCCATGTTCATGCGCGACCGGCGCAGCGCGCCCCATGCCGACACAAAAAAGAAACGCGCGGCATAAAGCACAATAGGTACGGCGATCAACGCCGAGATGAGGTGAAAACTGTCACGCGTTGCGGCCGTGGCCCCCGACCAGATCGCAACAGACAGCAACATCACATTCATGGCGCCAAACCCGCTGACAGCCACCGCCTTGAGCAACGCGGTTTCGGTATCGTCTTTGGTTTCTTCGGTCAGGTCTGCACTGTCGATCAGTCGCGCGGGGTGGCCGATATGATTGAGCTCGGCAAGAACGGCCTTGATCTGATCCCCGGCCTGACCTTCTGCGCCCGTCAGCGTGACACTGACGCGCCGTAGCGTGAGATTGGCGCGCACGGTGGCAACGTCGGGAAGGGGTGCCAACGCCCGCTCGATCGCGGCAACGCAGCCGCCACAGCGGATAGAGGGCGCGGTCAGCACAAGGGTTTGGTCGACTTTAGGAGCGGTTGATTGAAAAACAGACACGTCAAAGGTCCAGCAAGGGGTTTTGACAGACTTATCGGAAGGGGCGCGGGGGATTCTTGATCCAGATCAATTTCTGACAGGAAGACGCCGATATCTTCGCCCGGCTGCAATCGGACCAAACGAGAGACAAATACCATGCGCTGATGTTGGTCGAGGCGATGCTGCAGGGGCTGGGGTGCCGCATCCGAGGCTTGTTTCAGCCGTTGCGGCAACATACGACATTTGAGCCGAGCATCGTACTACGAACACGTGGCAGCGATGACATAGTTGGCTGCACGACCTATAGCGCCGCCGCGCCATTGATACCGGGTCAATGATGATCGAGACACGTCGAGCTTTGTTGATACGGATCACGCCAGCCTCACGCAGGGCGGTCAGCTAAAACACGGCTCAGCAGTGCCGGCCTGCCGGTTGACTTGTGCTACAGGCCGCAAATTGGGTAAGAGACCGCGTGAACGCCCGTTAAAACCCGAGGAGATCGTCGCATCCTCCCTCCAACCGTGTCTGTGTAATATGTCCAGAAGAAAAACAGAATTGGCTGCGCGTTTATCCGTGGCACCCATGATGGACTGGACCGATCGGCACTGTCGTTACCTGCACCGGCTGCTGAGCCGGAATGCATTGCTTTACACTGAGATGGTGACGGCGCCGGCGCTGGTGCGCGGGGGCGCGCTGCATTTGCTGGATCACGATCCGTCAGAGCATCCGGTCGCACTGCAATTGGGTGGGTCGGAACCGGCAGAGTTGGCGCAAGCAGCGCGGCTGGGGGCGCAGGCGGGGTATGATGAAATCAACCTGAATGTCGGCTGTCCGTCGGACCGGGTTCAGTCTGGTTGTTTTGGCGCGGTATTGATGCAGCAGCCCGCCTTGGTTGCCGATTGCGTGGCAGAGATGCGGGCGGCCTGTGATGTCGAGGTGACGGTCAAATGTCGTATTGGGGTGGATGATCAGAACCCTGACGATACCTTGCCAGAGTTTCTGGCCCGGATCGTTGGGGCGGGCTGTACCCGCGTGACGATCCATGCGCGCAAAGCTTGGCTACAGGGGCTTTCGCCCAAGGAAAACCGCGATATCCCGCCGTTGGATTACGACATCGTGCACCGCATGAAAGGGCTGTTTCCAAACCTGCATATCTCGGTGAACGGTGGCATCACCTCGCTTGATCAGGCCGAGGCCCTTCTTGCGGGCGGGTTGGATGGCGTTATGATCGGGCGCAGCGCCTATCACGCCCCCGCCGATATCCTGAGCACCGCGGATCGGCGTATCTTTGGGCAGGGTGACGATACGACAGCCGAAGATGCGGTGCGCGCCATGTTGCCCTATATCGAGGCGCATCTGATCGCGGGCGGGCGGTTGAACCAGATTGCGCGGCATATGCTGGGGCTGTTCGCGGGACGTCCCGGTGCGCGGCAGTGGCGGCGGATGCTGTCAGAAGGCGCACATGTGAAGGGTGCAGGGCCGGAGCTGGTTTTGGCAGCCCTGGCGCAGACCATACAGGTTCAGAAAGATGCATTGGTCGGATAAACGGCGTTGCCCACCGCCGCCGTTGACGTCTTTGCCAAGATGTTTCTAAAGGTCGACGAAAGCCAGCAGGCGTGGGTTAACCGATGTCTGCGGCAAGGGTCAGCAGCAGGTCAATGTCCATATAGCGTTCAACGTGAGCGGCCAACGCATCAAGCGTGTCGTCCACACCGGTTTCAAAATCCAGCGACGATGTGACGCCAAATTTTTCAAGATAGGCCCGGCGGAAGGCATCAGAGTTGAAGATGCCGTGCATATAGCAGCCTTCGACACGGCCCGAGGGCGCGGCGGCGCCTTCGGGCTGGTCATCAAAGCGCAGCCAGGCGCGCGCGGTATCGGGGCCATGGGTTTCGCCAATGTGGATTTCATAGCCGCTGAGGACGGTGCCGCTGGCCGGATGGATGCCGGATTTCAGCGCCAGGTGTTTCAGCGGTTCCATCACCGTTTCCACGTCCAGATGCCCCAGCCCGGGCACCCGGCTGGCGGGGCCTTCGATACCGTGGGGGTCTGCGATGCTGCGCCCCAGCATCTGATATCCGCCACACAGGCCCAAGACATGTCCGCCGCGCCGGATGTGGGCGGCCAGATCAATGTCCCAGCCTTCGGCGCGCAGGGCGGCGAGATCGGAAATCGTGGCCTTACTGCCCACCAGAAGGACCAAATCGGCGTCGGCGGGCAGGGGGGTACCGGGCATGATCATGCGCAGATCAACGCCGGGTTCGGCCGCCAGCGGATCGAGATCGTCAAAGTTCGAGATCCGCGGCAGGCGGGGCACCGCGATTACGCAGCCCGCCCCGCCAGAGCGCGCACGCGCGGGCAGGTCCATCACGTCTTCGGCGGGCAGGCGATGTGCCTGATCAAACCACGGGATCACACCAAGGCTGGGCCAGCCCGTGCGTGCGGCGATATCGTCGCGGCCAGCATCAAAGAGGCTGCGGTCGCCGCGAAACTTGTTGACTGCAAAGCCGCGGATGAGGGCGTTATCGCTATCGTCCAGCACCGCTTGGGTGCCGACGATCTGGGCAATCACGCCGCCCCGGTCAATGTCGCCCATGAGCACAACAGGAACGCCCGCTGCGGTGGCAAAGCCCATGTTGGCGATATCGCCGCCACGCAGGTTCGTCTCCGCCGGAGAGCCTGCACCTTCGACGACGATCAGGTCGCAATCTGCCGCAAGGCGCTGGAATGATTGTAAAACGGCAGGCATCAGTGCAGATTTCTTACGGCCAAAATCCGCGGCCTCTTGTTGGCCTGCAATCTGGCCCTGAACGATCACCTGCGCGCCGGTGCTGCTTTGCGGTTTGAGCAGGATCGGGTTCATGTCGGTATGGGGAGCCACTCCCGCGGCGCGGGCCTGTAGTGCCTGCGCGCGGCCGATCTCGCCCCCGTCACTGGTCACGGCGGCATTGTTGGACATATTTTGCGGCTTGAACGGCCGCACGCGCATCCCGCGATGGACGCAAGCGCGGATGATGCCTGCCACGATCATCGACTTGCCCACATTACTGCCGGTGCCCTGGATCATGATGGCTTTGGTCATGGCAAGCCCTTTTTACAAGTTTGGCGCAAACTGGCCTAATTTCACTTCAGTGGAAAGAGGGGGCGGGAGAAGGAGCCGTTGGACACAAAAAAACGCAGCCCGAGGGCTGCGTCAATTGTTCCGGCTGGAAAGGTCGGATCAGGCGGCTTCGGCCTGCTGAGCGGCGTGGCGACGCTCGGATTCTTCACGGGACAGGGCGACGGAGGTGCGGACACCCTTGCCGACAAAGTCCATCAGACCGGACACAACCCGTTCGTTCGGGTCGATGCCGGCACAGCTCAGCACTTCGCGACCATCGCGCGAACGTGCCCAGCGGGCAATCTGTTCTGGGCCATTGCCATACTTCTTATCGTCGGCAATCGCGTCATCCAAAGCGGCCAGTACCACGGCAGCAAAAAGTTTACGGGCACGGTTGCCTTGTTCGTTATTGAAAGCAGTGCCATCAACGAAATCTTTCATCTCGTCGTCCTTTCTATTATTCTTGCTCTTGTCATTTCGGCGTGGGGTTCCTTATGACGGATGTTGTTCGATTCGGATACCGATTTTTCGCATAACTCCCATGCGCAGGGCGCATATCTCGCTGCGGGTGCAGCACTACATATCGCCTGCTTGCAGGGGCTCTTCCCTCCAGATATAGAACCCGACAAAGTATCATCAACCTTTTGCCTCAGGTTTTGTCATATGCCAAAGATTCACGGAAACGAGATCCGCCCCGGGAACGTTCTTGAACATAACGGCGGCCTCTGGGCGGCTGTCAAAGTCGATCACGTCAAACCCGGTAAGGGCGGTGCCTTTGCCCAGGTCGAACTGCGCAACCTGCGCAACGGGTCGAAATTGAACGAACGCTTTCGCTCTGCCGACAAGGTGGAAAAGGTGCGTCTGGAACAGAAAGATCAGCAATTCTTGTTTGAAGACAGTGGGATGCTGGTTGTCATGGATACGGAAACCTATGAGCAGGTTCAGTTGTCTGCTGATCTGCTGGGCGATACACGGCCCTTCCTGCAAGACGGCATGATGATCGTCGTGGAGTACCACGACGCAGAGGCGCTGAACGCGCGTCTGCCGCAGAAAGTGGTTTGCAAGATCGTCGAGACCGAGCCAGTGGTCAAAGGCCAGACAGCGGCAAATTCATTCAAGCCTGCACTGCTGGACAATGGCGTGCGCGTGTCGGTTCCACCCTTCGTAGGACAGGACGAGGATATCGTCGTGAACACCGAAACCATGGAATATGTCGAACGCGCTTGACGCGACGTCACAATTCAAGTTGTCTCAGCAGCCCCGGTTCGCCGGGGCTGTTTTGCATTCAGCTTGGCTGTTTTGGGGTCCATTCCACCGTGGCATCGTCGGCCTGCATCGGTCCCGCGGCGCGGTCGAAACGTAGATAGGCGATGGCGCGGTCATGCGATTGGGTGAACAGGGTGCCTGCGGGTTTGCCATCTGCGGTAATTGCAGCCCCAATCGCTGCGCTGCCCGAGAGCGCGACTTGGGCCAACCCTTTGCGCAACTCTGTCTTGTGCTTCATCCGCGCGGTGACTTCTTGCCCGACATAGCAACCCTTGCGGAAATCCACCCCATTCAGGCGGCCGAATCCGGCTTCTAGGATAAACGTGTCGGGGGTTAGTTCGATCCCCGTTTCAGGGATCAGGTGCGCCACGCGCAGGGCGTCCCAGTCAGTGGTGTCGTCGGTCTGTGGTGCTGTGCGATATGCGCGCCAGCCCATCGCGGGATGGCGGGGGTCGGGGTGCGCGTCCTGGGGCATATCACTGGTGCCGCGGTGCATGTGCAGGTCGGTGGGCGCAATCGCCACTTTTGCGCGCAATTTGTACATCGCAAGGCGCTGGCCCAACATATCGCCAAGGCTGTCGTCGACGTCCAGCAGCACGTCATCTCCGTCAGCGACAAGAAAGAAATCGGCAATGTATTTGCCCTGCGGCGTCAGAAGGGCGGCGTAGACCAGCCCGCTGGTCAGCTTGCTGACGTCATTCGTCACAATTCCCTGGAGGAAATCGAGGGTGTCAGGGCCTGTCAGGCGCAGGATGCGGCGCTGGGTCATGCTGTTGTCCTTTTCATCTTTGCCATGACATATAACCTGGGACGGCTATCCAAAAGGGGCAACCATGCGCGCGCCGATCTCTGTGATCATTCCGACCCTTGATGCCGAGGCTGACTTGCCCGCCTGCCTTGCCGCGTTGGTCGAAGGATTGGAGGCCGGGTTGATCCGCGAATTGATCATCAGCGATGGCGGATCGACTGATGCCACCCGCGAGATTGCTCAGGCGTGGGGTGCCGATACTGTGACGGGCCCCGCCGGACGTGGTGGGCAGTTGCGGCGCGGATGTGCGGCGGCGCAGGGTGCGTGGCTGCTGGTGCTGCACGCGGACACGGTTTTGGCACCGGGGTGGACCGGGGCGGTGCGCGATCATCTGGTAGGGGATGCGGCGGGCTGGTTCCGGCTGCGGTTTGACCGGGGCGGTCTGCCCGGGCGGCTGGTGGCCGGATGGGCCAACCTGCGCAGCCATCTGGGGCTGCCTTACGGTGACCAGGGACTTTTGCTGCCAACCCCCCTCTATAATGCGGCAGGTGGTTATCCCGATCAGCCCTTGATGGAGGACGTGGCGCTGGCGCGCGCATTGCGCGGGCGGTTGCAGCCACTGGGGTGTGATGCCATCACCTCTGCCGTAAAATACCGGCAGCAAGGCTGGCTGCGGCGCGGGGGGCGCAACCTGTGGACCTTGCTGCGCTACGGCGCCGGGGTGTCGCCCGAACGTCTGGCACAGGCATACCGGCGCGACTGATTATCCGAACAGCCGCGTGCCGATCCGCTGCAACAGACTGGGCTGCTGCATCCGTTCCCGCCGCGCCTGCGCGCTGAGCGCGCTGAGGCCGCGCGCGTCCGACACGGTTTTACCATCGCGGAATTGCAGGCGATATAGGTCGGCATAGATCCCGCCCCGGTCCAGCAGTTCCTCGTGGGTGCCTTCGTCTTTGACCTGACCGCGGTCCATCACCACGATCTTGTCAGCGCTGCGGATGGTCGACAGGCGGTGTGCGATCACAACAGTCGTGCGGCCCTTTGCCAGCCGATCAAGCGCGTCCTGCACCACCTGTTCTGACTGCGCATCAAGCGCGCTAGTGGCTTCGTCAAGCAACAGAATCGGCGTGTCACGTAACAGCGCGCGGGCGATGACGATGCGCTGGCGCTGGCCACCCGAGAGGGCAGAGCCGCGCGGGCCGACCCGGGTTTCCAACCCGTGTTCCAGATTGGGCAGGAAGTCGGCCACATGCGCTGCTTTCAGCACGTCGTTCAAAGCTTCGTCAGTGACGTCGGTACGGCCCAGCACGATATTTTCGCGCAGGGTTTCGTCAAAGAGCAGCGCCTCTTGCGTCACCACGGAAAACATCGCGCGCAGATCGGGCAGGGCCATGTCAACGGTTGCTGTACCACCGATCTTGACGCTGCCGTTTTGCGGATCAATCAGCCGGGTCAGCAGATTAAAGATCGTCGATTTGCCGGCGCCCGAGGCACCGACCAGCGCCGTTGTCTGCCCCGCCTTGGCGGTCAAGGTCAGTTTGTCCAGCACCTTGGCGTCACCATAGGACAGATCGACGTCCTGCAATGCGATGTCGGGCGGTCCGGTTGGGGCGGGCTGTGGGTTAGGCGGGGATTTCAGCAGTAGTGGTGCATCCATCAGTTCCTTGATCCGTTCCAGCGCGGCGGCGGCCATCTGCCACAATCCGCTGATGGCACCGAGCCGCCGCAACGGGCTGAAGGTAAAGCCCATGGCAGTAAAGAAGGTCATGAACTGGCCAATGGTTTTCTCGCCCGCGATAATCTCGGAGCCGCCGTAGATGATCACCGCCATGAAACCGACGCCCGACATCAGGTCGATCATCGCCGGAATGGCTGAATTGCCAAATGCGGCGCGCACTTCGGTGCGGATAAAGGTACGGGTCAGAGCGCGG
Organism: Sulfitobacter sp. KMM 9851; assembly: GCF_057178245.1. NCBI lineage: Bacteria > Pseudomonadati > Pseudomonadota > Alphaproteobacteria > Rhodobacterales > Roseobacteraceae > Sulfitobacter > Sulfitobacter sp. KMM 9851. The sequence continues at coordinate 2,638,521 of NZ_CM169991.1, read as the reverse complement.
TACTGGCGCGATTGATATTCTTCGAGCGCGTTCAGCTTGATCTGGACAATTCCGTGAAATACCTCGTCGAGCCGGGTGGCCAGATTGGCCCCCAGATCGCGCGCCTCGCGCGAGCGGGCGCGCACGAAGCGCTGCGCAATCGCCGCCGGTAGAACCATCAGCGGCACCCCGATACAGGCCATCAGCGCCCAGATCGGATCAATGGCGATGGCCACACCCAGCAGAATGATCAGCCCGATAAGGTCGCGCCCCGCCCCGGTGATCACGGCACGCCAGACGTCACCGACGGCGTTTACATCGGACTGAACGCGCTGAATCAGAAAACCGGGCGGATGGCTTTGGTGGAATGCCCCGTCCTGCTGCATCGCTCTGTCCAGCAGATCGAACCGCATCTCGGCAGCAGAGCGCATTGCGATCCGCGTCAGCAGCACCTTTTGCACCACGCTGGCAAAAGCGCGAAGGGCGAAGATGCTGATCAGTACCAGCCCGACCCAGATCAGTACATCCTGCTGCCCGGCCACAAAAACCCGGTCAAACATAGGTTCCATCAGCTTGGCCAGCACGCCAAGGGTCGATCCCTCGACCACCATAAAGAAGACCGCGATGGACATCAGGCCCAGGTGTTTTTTCAGGTATCCCTGCCAAAGCCAGCGCAGCAATTGTCCCGAAGTGTAGGTTTGGTCATTCATCGAGGGGCCACGGTCCTTTTGGGGCAATGCAGCCTCTGGTGTACGAAAGCCGGGCTTGCAGGGCAAGCGGATGCAACGCACGATCTGCGTTGACCCGCCCGGTGGCGCAGATAAGGTGCGGCATAACTACGCCTTTCTTAACCCCAATGGATATGTTGTCGCCGCCATGACCACGACCTTGAAACAGGCCCCCGGCCGTTCGTACCTTGCCATTCCCGGCCCTTCTGTGATGCCCGATGCGGTATTGAATGCCATGCATCGCGGCGCCCCAAACATCTACGCGGGCGAACTGCCTGACATGATGCCGGATTTGATGCGCGATCTGCGCCGCGTGGCGCGCACAACACATCACGTGGCGATGTACATCGGCAACGGCCACGCGGCATGGGAGGCGGCGCTGAGCAATGTGATCCGCCCCGGTGATAAGGTGCTGGTGCCGGCCACGGGCCGCTTTGCTATCGGCTGGGGCGAGATGGCGACCGATCTGGGGGCCGAGGTCGAAATCATGGACTTTGGTCGGGCCGCAGCGATGGATCTGGCGCAGGTCGCAGCGCGTTTGGCTGAGGACAAGGCGCACGAGATCAAAGCGGTACTGGGCGTGCATGTCGACACCTCCAGCTCAGTGCGCAATGACATTGCCGGACTGCGTGCCGCGATGGATGCCTGCGACCACCCAGCGTTGCTGATGGCCGATTGCATCGCATCATTTGCCTGTGACCGGTTCGAGATGGACGCCTGGGGTGTCGATATCATGGTAACCGCGTGCCAAAAGGGTCTGATGGTGCCACCGGGACTGGGATTTGTGTTTTTCAATGACCGCGCCGAGGCGGCCCGCAAGGCCCTGCCGCGGGTCAGCCGCTATTGGGATTGGTCGCCGCGCGCCCATCCGCAGGAGTTTTATCAGTATCACTGCGGCACCGCGCCGACACATCATATCTACGGGCTGCGCACCGCGCTCGATATGATCCACGCCGAAGGCATTGAACAGGTCTGGCAGCGCCACGCGACATTGGCCGGGGCTGTCTGGGCCGCCTGCGAAGCCTGGTCGACGCGCGGCACGCTAAGGATCAATATCGAAGACCGAAGTCTGCGCAGCCATGCGGTGACAGCGCTGCGCCTGCAATCGCCCGATGCCACGCGGCTGCGCGACTGGGTGCAGGGCAATCTGGGTCTGACACTTGGTATCGGGCTGGGCATGGCCGCGCCGGGGGACGCGGCATGGCACGGGTTTTTCCGCCTGGGTCACATGGGACACGTCAATGGTCACATGATCATGGGGCTGCTCGGCGGGGTCGAAGCGGGAATGCAGGCACTGAAAATCGAACATGGTGACGGTGCGTTGGCCGCCGCCGCTAAGGCGATTGCGCAAGGTGGAGGCGACTAGCCCGCAGCCCCCCCCGCGTGGGGTGGCAGTGGTGCAAAGGTATTTTTAGTCCAAAAAAGATTAAAGGGAAGGCGCGCCTGCATCTTTCAGTGCGTCAGGTAGGGCGGCGGCGAACAAGGCCAGTTGTTCTGGCGTGCCACAGCTGACACGTATGCAGCGGTTTTGCGGCGCGACAAATGGCATCCGCACAAAGATGCCGCGTGCGATCAGCGCATCGAGAACCGCCTTGGCAAAGGTGCCGTCCCGGCCACAGTCAATTGCCACGAAATTTGTCGCGGACGGCAGGGGATACAGCCCGTTTTCGATGGCAATTGCGGAAATGGTATCGCGCGCCTCGGCGATCTGCGCCAGCGTTTGCGCCAGCCAGTCCTGATCTTGCAATGCGGCCAGTGCGCCCACCTGGGCCGCACGAGCAAGTCCGAAGTGATTGCGCACCTTGTGGAAGGCCATGATCAGGTCAGGTGCCGCGATGGCATAGCCGATACGTGCGCCTGCCAGCCCGTATGCTTTTGAAAAGGTGCGCATCCGAATGACGCGCGGGTCATCAGCGCGGAGCGGCAGCGCTGTGCCTTCAGGGGCGCATTCGAGATAGGCTTCGTCGAGCAGGAGCAAACAGGTTTTGGGCAGATCATCCAAGGCGCGCAGCAATGTATCGCCACTGTGCCAGCTGCCCATCGGGTTGTCCGGGTTGGCGAGATAGACCAGCTTGGCATCCACTTCGGCGGCTTTGGCAAACAGGGCTGCGGGGTCTTCGTGATCGTCACGGTACGGCACTTTGTGCAAGGTGCCGCCAAAGCCCGCGACATGATAGTTGAACGTCGGATAGGCCCCGTCTGAGGTCACCACCGCATCGCCGGGACCAACGAGCAACCGAACGAGATAGCCCAGCAGCCCATCAATACCTTCGCCCACCACAATATTGTCGATGGCGGTACCGTGCATGTCCGCCAAGGCGCGGCGCAGGTCGATACTTTCGGAATCGCCGTATTTCCAGTGCTCCTCGGCCGCGATGGCTGCGATCGCGCGGGGAGACGGGCCAAAGACGTTTTCATTCGCTCCCAGCCGCGCGGCAAAAGGACGGCCAAGGGCACGCTCCTGCGCTTCGGGGCCGACAAATGGCACATTGGCGGGCAGGGATTCGGCAAGCGGGGTGAGGCGAACATGTGTCATGGGTGGGTGATATGTTGCGCGCGCAGGCGGGGCAAGAGCCTGCGCTGCCGTGACGTTTCGCTGGCGCGGCGGTGCGGAATGGGCTGAACTGTGCCAAACCAGATCAGGAGAGCCCTATGCGCCGCGTCACCACCCGTTTTGACCATCACATCGCCTTTGTGACCCTCACCCGTGCCGACAAGATGAACGCCCTCGACCAGCAGATGATAGACGAAATTATCGAAGCGGGGCAGGAGGTTGCAGGCTCTGACGCGCGTGTTGTCGTGCTGTCGGGCGAGGGTAAGGCGTTTTGTGCTGGGATCGACATCACCGGGCTGTCGGGGATGATCGGCAAAGACCCGACCGAAATGATCATGCCGCGCAGTCATGGCGATGGTACAACGAACCAGTGGCAAGAGGTGGCGATGGTCTGGCACCGGATGGAGATTCCCGTGATCGCGGCGTTGCACGGCGCCGTCTATGGCGCGGGCCTGCAACTTGCGATGGGAGCAGACATTCGCATCGCCGCACCGGATAGCAAGTTGGCGGTGATGGAGATGAAATGGGGTATCGTGCCCGACATGGGGGGCATGGTGTTGCTGCCGCGTCTGCTGCGCTCGGACGTGCTGCGCCGGTTGACCTTCACGGCGCAGGCAGTCGATGGCGTGCAGGCCGAGAAGTGGGGGCTGGTGACAGAATTGGCCGATGACCCGCTGGCCGCCGCGACGACATTAGCCGAGGTCATCGTGGGCAAAAGCCCCAGCGCCATCCGCGCTGCCAAGAGGTTGATATCTTACGCTGAAACGGCGGCCTCGGCGGAGGACATCTTGCTGGCGGAATCACGAGAGCAGGCGGATCTGCTTGGCAAACCCCACCAGATGGAAGTGATCGCCGCCGAATTTGGCAAACGCCCCGCTGTGTTCAAGTAGAGGTGCCGCGCGCGTCCTGCCTTAAGGGCGCCAGCCTGCCGTGCAGCGCCAGACCTCTGGCTGGTGCTGCACGGATGTCGCGTTAACCCAGTTCGGCGAGGCGGTTCAGCGCCGCTTGCAACTGGTCCGCTTCTTGCTGACGCGCATCAAGGTTTGCCTGCGCCTCGGCCACGACCTCTTCGGGCGCTGAGGCCGCGAATTTGGGGTTGTTCAACCGCCCCTTGAGCCCGCCGATTTCCTTGCCCAGCTTATCGAGCGATTTCTGCAAGCGCGCTTTTTCGGCGTCGATGTCGATCAGCCCTGCCAGCGGCAAACCAAAGGTTGCACCGGGCGCACCGATAGACACGGTTCCTTTAGGGAAATCATCCGCCTTATCAAGCGCTTCGACGCGGGCCAGACGTTTGATCATCGCCTCGTTGCGATCCCATGCCCCCTGTGCTGCGGCATCCATGTCGGTGACCAGCATCGGCACCTGCAAACCCGCAGGCACATGCATCTGCGCCCGCGCTGAGCGGATGCTTTCGATCAGCCCGATAACCCAGTTCAACTCGCGGTCGGCGTCGGCGTCCAGCAGATCGGTGGTTTCGTAGGTTGGCCAATCGGTCAACGCCAGCAATTCGTCGCGGTTGGCTGTGGTTTGCCACAGTTCTTCCGTGATAAAGGGCATGATCGGGTGCAGCAGGATCAGACATTGCTCCAACACCCAGGCCATCGTCTGGCGCGTTTCCTCTGCCTCCGGCGCGTCGTCCTGCAACAGGGGCTTGGACAACTCCACATACCAGTCGCAAACCTTGCCCCAGACAAAGGCATAGAGCGCGTTGGCAGCATCATTAAAACGGTAGTTTTCGAGGGCCGCGTCGACCTCTTCGCGGATGCGGGCGGTCTCTCCGACGATCCACTTGTTCAGTGTTGCCTGCGGCTTTGGCATCCGCGCGGGTGCACCGGAGAACACGCCGTTCATCTCGGCAAAACGGTGGGCGTTCCACAGTTTGGTGCCGAAATTACGGTAGCCCGCGATGCGCTGGGTGCTGAGTTTCAGGTCACGCCCCATGGCGGCCATCGAGGTGACGGTAAAGCGCACGGCGTCGGCGCCAAAGTCGTCGATCAGCTCGAGCGGGTCGAGGACATTGCCGAGGCTTTTCGACATCTTCTTGCCCTTCTCGTCGCGCACCAGCGCGTGGACATAGACGGTGTCAAACGGGCGCTCACCCACCACGGCGTATTGCATCATCATCATCCGGGCGACCCAGAAGAAAATAATGTCAAACCCGGTGACGAGGACGGAGGTGGGGAAGTATTTTTCCAATTCCTCGGTTTGTTCGGGCCAGCCAAGGGTGCCGATAGGCCAGAGGCCGGAGGAGAACCATGTGTCGAGCACGTCGGGGTCGCGGCGCAGATTTTTGCCCGGCGCCATCGCCTGTGCCTCAGCTTCGGTCGGGGCGCAATATTCATTGCCTTCATCGTCGAACCAAACCGGAATTTGGTGGCCCCACCACAATTGCCGCGAGATACACCAAGGCTCGATATTCTCCAGCCAGTGGAAATAGACCTTTTTGTCCTGCTCGGGCAGGATCGCCACTTCGCCTGAACGCACCGCATCAATGGCGGGCTGCACGATCTTGTCGGTGGCGACAAACCATTGGTCTGTCAGCATCGGTTCGATCACGACTTTGGAGCGGTCGCCAAAGGGCTGCATGATCTTTTTGTTTTCGACAAAGGGGACCAGCTTTGAACTTTCCTGCCCGTCTTCTTCGTCGATCACGGGGACGGAGACCATGACGGCCAAACCTTCGGCGGTGATTTCCTCGACGACCTTTTTGCGCGCCTCGAACCGATCCAGCCCGCGATAGTCATCAGGGACGAGGTTGATCTCGGTCGCGTCGGCGGGGGCGTCTTCGCGGCCTTCGGCAATTGCTTGGGCGCGGGCGGCGGCCTCAGCGTAGGGCAGGCCATCGGCGCGCATTGCGCCGCGGGTGTCCATCAGCGCGTAAAGCGGGATGTTGTTGCGCGTGGCAACGCCGTAGTCGTTGAAGTCATGCGCGCCGGTGATTTTCACGGCACCCGAACCGAAATTCTTGTCCGGGTATTCATCGGTGATGATCGGGATCAGGCGGCGCTGCGCTTTTGGTCCAACCGGAATTTCGCATAGTTTTCCAATGATTGGCGCGTAACGTTCATCTGATGGATGAACTGCAACCGCGCCGTCGCCCAGCATGGTTTCGGGGCGCGTGGTGGCGATGGCGATGTAATCGCGCGTATCGCGCAGGGTGACGTTGCCGTCTTCGTCTTTCTCGACATATTCGTAGGTCGCGCCGCCCGCGAGGGGGTACTTGAAGTGCCACATGTGGCCGTCGACTTCGGTGGATTCGACCTCCAAGTCAGAAATCGCGGTTTCGAAATGCGGGTCCCAGTTGACCAAGCGTTTGCCGCGATAGATCAGGCCCTTGTTGTACATATCCACAAAGACCTTGATCACCGCATCGTGGAAATTGCCTTCTTCGCCCGCAGGCGATCCTGGCGCGCCGGACATGGTAAAGGCGTTGCGCGACCAATCGCAGGAGGCACCAAGGCGGCGCAGCTGGTCAATGATCGTGCCGCCGGATTTCTGCTTTTGCTCCCAGACCTTTTGAGTGAACACCTCGCGCCCCAATTCGCGGCGGCTGGGCTGCCCGGTGGCGGCCAGATCGCGTTCCACCACCATCTGTGTGGCAATGCCTGCGTGGTCCTGGCCGGGCTGCCACAGGGTGTCATACCCCTGCATCCGGTGCCAGCGGATCAGGATATCCTGCAACGTGTTGTTAAAGGCATGGCCCATATGCAGCGAGCCCGTCACATTGGGCGGCGGGATCATGATGGAGAAGGTCTCGGCCCGGCTGGCATTCGCGCCGGCCTTGAACGCGCCTTTGGTTTCCCAGTCGGCGTAAATGCGGCTTTCGGCCTCTGCTGCGTTGAAGGTCTTTTCGAGTGCCATGATCATATCCCTTTTGTTGCGCCCCATTTAGCGGGCTGCGGCGGCAAGGGAAAGACCTATGGCACAGCCCAAGTGCGGGCCCTAGCTACGTCGGTCGATCTTGGTGCTGAGGTGGATCAGGCTTTCCGATCCTTTCACGCCACGTGCTTCGCCAATGCGATCGAGGGTTTCGTCGAGTTCTTGGGTGGTCTGTGCCGCGATCTGTACCAGCAGGTCAAAGCGGCCAGAAGTGGTATGCACGACCTGCACGCCAGCCAAGCTGCGCAGGCGGTTCAGGACAGCGGGGCCGGAGCGCGGTTCGATGCTGACCAAGGCTGTGGCGTGCAGCGGTGCGCGGGCGGCTTCACCCAGACGCACGGCATAGCCAGCGATCACCCCGCTGCGTTCCAACCGTTCCAGCCGCGCCTGCACGGTCGAGCGCGCAAGCCCCAAACCCCGCGCCAGATCGGCCACCGGCAGGCGGGCGTTCGATTGCAGGGCGCTTATGAGCGCACGATCTGTTTCGTCAATTTGTATGGTCATGTCGGCAATCTGTCGGAAGTTTCATGCAATATAGACGTAGTGATACGTTGAATCGACAAGAATCTGCGCTGAAATATGGAAAACACCTTGGAATCAAAAAGAGGCCCCTTTCGATGCAGCATAGCGCCCCCCTGTCCGCCACACCCGCCGCCTATCTTGCCAAACATCAGCCCGATGCGCCGATGATGTTTCTGGCACCTAATGTCTTGCAGGCCACAGCGCGGCGGTTTCTGGCGGATTTTGACGGGCTGGTGACCTATGCGGTCAAGGCAAACGACCGCGCAGAGGTTCTAAGCAATCTGGTAGCTGCGGGGATCACGGCCTTTGATGTGGCATCGCCTGCGGAAATGGCTGCGGTACGCGCCGCCTGTCCGAAGGCCGTGTTGCATTACAATAATCCGGTGCGGTCCGAAGCCGAAGTTGCCGCAGGCATTGCCGCAGGGGTAGCAAGCTGGTCGATAGATGATGCGGCGGAACTGGCAAAACTGGCCGAGGTGCCGCGCGGGGCCGAGGTGGCGGTGCGCTTTGCCCTGCCGGTCAAAGGGGCGGCCTATGATTTCGGGGCCAAGTTTGGCGCGGCCCCGGATCAGGCGGCGGTCTTGTTGCGGATTGTAGCGGACATGGGCTTTGCCCCGTCGCTGTGTTTCCACCCTGGCACGCAGTGCAATGATCCGCAGGCCTGGGCACAGTATGTGCGTGCGGCAGCAGGGATCGTGCGGGCGGCCGGCGTCACGATCAAGCGGCTAAACATTGGTGGTGGCTTTGCCGTGGATCGTGGATTTGACGCGCCAGATCACCAGGCCGTTTTTGCCGCCGTCATGGTCGCAGTCGACGAGGCATTTGGCGCCGACGCGCCCAGTCTGCTGTGCGAGCCGGGCCGGGCGATGGTGGCGGACGCCTTTGTTCTGGCGACCCGCATCAAGGGGATGCGCGCCGACGGGCGCACGGTGTTCCTGAATGATGGCATCTATGGCGGATTGCCCGATCTGCGCGATATGGGGCTGTCCGCACTGGTACAGGTTCTCGACCCCACGGGCGCGCCGCGCCGAGGCGCCACCGTGCCGCGCGTCGTGTTTGGCCCGACCTGCGATTCGCTGGACCGTTTGCCAGATGGCCTGCCTCTGCCTGAGGGCACCCAAGCAGGGGATTTTGTGCTGTTTGGTGGCATGGGGGCCTACTCCATCGCGATGTCCACCGCATTCAACGGCTATGGGCTGCAACGTGTCGAAATGGTGGATGCGCTAAATTTCAGCAGGTCTGCCGCGATCAAGTGTGCCGCCTGAAGCCGGCCACTTCCCCCTCTGGACACTCGCGCCTGCGCCGCCCATGTTGCGCCTGACTGTCAAAGTTAGGTGAGGATGTGCGTCGCATGGAAAAGTTCGGGAAAAGCCAATCGGTGAAGCGCGTTGAGGACGTGCGGTTTCTGACCGGCGCGGGGCGGTATGTCGATGACATTGCCCCCGCGAACGCGCTACACGGGTTCTTTTTCCGCTCCCCCATCGCCCATGGCGCGATTACCGAGTTGGATGTCTCGGACGCGCGCCAAGCCGAGGGTGTGCATCTGGTGCTGACCTGCGAAGATCTCGAAGCGGCGGGGATGGATGTGGCAATGCCCGGGACCGTGGTCAAGAACCGCGATGGCAGCAGCGGCGCGGCGCCGCTGCGGCCCATGCTGGCAAAGGGCCGCGTGCGCTATGTGGGCGAACCGGTCGCGATGATCGTCGCGGAAACGATGCAACAGGCCCGCGATGCCGCCGAATTGATCATGTTCGACGCCGACGACCTGCCCGCCAAGGTTGATCTGGGTCCGGGGGGCGAGACTTTGCACAGCGAAGCGCCCGATAACCGGGCGTTCGATTGGGGCATGGGCGACGAAGAGGCGGTCGAGGCGGCCTTTAAGGATGCCGCGCGCCGGGTGAGGCTTGAGATTGAGGACAACCGTATCATCGTCAATTCGATGGAACCGCGCGGCTGTTACGCCGAATGGGATGGCGAGCGTCTGCATGTTGCCAACAACGGGCAGGGCGTGTGGCAGCCCAAAGGGTTTTTGGTAAAGGCCTTTGGTCTGCCAGAGGACAACGTGCGCGTGACCAATCCCGACGTGGGTGGCGGTTTCGGCATGAAGGCGATGGCCTATCCTGAGTATTTTTGCGTGGCACAGGCGGCGCGGGTGCTGGACCGCCCGGTGCGCTGGATGTCTGAACGTACCGAGGCGATGCTGACGGATAATGGCGGGCGTGATCTGACCTCATGGGCCGAGTTTGCCTTTGATAAGAACCACAAGATCACGGCCTACCGCGTCGATACGCGGTGCAATCTGGGCGGATATAACAGCCAGTTCGGCCAGCCGATCCAAAGCCAATTGTTCAGCCGGGTCCTGATGGGTGTCTATGATGTGCAGACGACCTACCTGCACGTCGAAGGGTTCTATACCAACACGGTACAGGTCGATGCCTATCGCGGGGCCGGTCGGCCAGAGGCGATCTATGTACTTGAGCGGCTTATGGACCGCGCCGCGCGTGAGCTGGGTGTAGACCCGTGGGAGTTGCGGCGGATCAACTTTATCAAACCCGATCAGTTTCCTTATAAATCTGCCACAAATGAAACCTATGACGTCGGTGATTTTAACCGCCTGCTGACTCGTGTCGCTGTCGAGGCCGACCGCGATGGCTTTGCCGCGAGGCGCGCAGCGGATGCGAAACGCGGACTGCTACGGGGGCAGGGACTTTGTTACTATATCGAAAGTATTTTGGGTGATCCTTCGGAAGGGGCCAAGGTGGTCTTTGAAGAGGATGGCAGCGTGACGATCTATGTCGGCACCCAAAGCAACGGCCAGGGCCATGAAACCGTCTATGCCCGTTTCCTGTCCGATCAAACGGGTATCCCGGCCGATCGGATCAATGTGGTACAGGGTGACAGCGACCTGATCAAACAGGGCGGCGGCACGGGGGGCTCACGCTCGGTGACCACGCAGAACAACGCGACGCTGGCCACGGTGGCCAAGATGACGAGCGTCTTCACCGCATTTCTGGCCGAAGAAATGGGCGTCGAGGCAAGCGCGGTCAAATTCGATGATGAACGGTTCCGTGCCGAGGGGTCAAACCTGACGCCGACGATGCTGGAGGTGGCGGATATGGCCCGCGCCAAGGGGCGCGACGATCTGCTGACACATCATGAACGTGCCAGCCTGCCTGCGCGCAGTTTCCCCAACGGGGCGCATGTCGCCGAGGTGGTGATTGACCCGGACACGGGGATCACGACGGTTGAACGCTATACCGTGGTGGACGATTTCGGCAACCTTATCAATCCGATGTTGGCCGAGGGGCAGGTGCACGGCGGTGTCGCCCAAGGGATTGGTCAGGCGGTGCAAGAACGCGTTGTCTATGACGAAGACGGCCAGCTGCTGACAGCATCGTTCATGGACTATGCCTTGCCACGCGCTGCTGATTTGCCGAATATTTCCTTTACGTCCGAGCCGGTGCCGTCGACGGCCAATATCATGGGGATGAAGGGCTGCGGCGAGGCGGGCACTGTCGGCGCACTGGCGGCGGTGGCAAATGCGGTGCAGGATGCGCTGTGGGATCGCGGTGTGCGGCAGGTGGACATGCCGTTCACCCCTCACCGGGTATGGGAGATGTTGCAAGGTGGCACCATCGCGGCAGAATAACGGTTTTCTGAAACGCCTGTTCGGGCGGCTTTGGCAGCGCCCGGCGTCGGATTTCGGTCCACGCCGGGGGGCCGTGACCCATGTGATAATACTCGATGGCACGATGTCGTCGCTCGACGAAGGTCAGGAAACCAACGCCGGGATTGCCTATAAACTGTGCCGCGAGATGGGCAGCGCGCTGTCGATCTACTACGAACCGGGGCTGCAATGGCGCGACTGGCGCAGCGCCGCTGATGTGGCGGCCGGGCGCGGGATCAACCGACAGATCAGGCGCGCATACGGCTATCTGGCGTCACGATTTCGCCCTGGCGACCGGATTTTTCTGATGGGGTATTCGCGTGGTGCCTATGCGGTACGGTCGCTTGCCGGGGTGATCGACCGCGTCGGGTTGCTGCGCGCCGAGGCCGCGACCGAACGTAACATCCGTGATGTGTATCGCCACTACGAAGCCCATGATATCACTGATCTGTCGCGCGCCTTTGCCGCTGCGCACTGCCACGAGCTGCCGGTCGAGATCGAGGCGATTGCCATCTGGGACACGGTGAAATCGCTTGGCATCAACGCGCCGTTTTTGTGGCGTCTGTCAGAGCCGCTGCATGCCTTTCACAATCACGATCTGAGCGGGGTGGTGAAGAACGGGTTTCATGCGCTGGCCCTCAACGAATCTCGAATGGCCTATGCCCCGGTAAAGTGGACAACACCTGAAGGCTATGAGGGGCGGGTGGAGCAGGTGTGGTTTCCTGGGACCCATGGTGACATTGGCGGCCAACTTGGCGGATACGAGGCGGCACGGCCATTGTCGAACATTCCGTTGGTCTGGGTGCTGTCGCGGGCCGAGGATTGTGGGTTGCCTTTGCCCGAGGGTTGGGCGCAGCGGTTTGTGCAAGATGCCACCGCGCCGTCGGTTGGGACATGGCGGGGATATGGCAAGGTGTTCATGACACGCCGTCGTCGCCTGGTAGGCACGGACCCGTCAGAGCGGCTGCATGAGAGCGTCGGCGCACGCGCCGAGGCCACAGAAGGCGGCGGTAGCGTCCTTCAGCGGATGCAGGGAGTTTTGCCGTCGTTGTAAGGAGCCGGGCGAGTACCGCGCCTGCGCGCGCTATTTCCGATCCGACGGGTGGTTGATGCCATCAGTATAGGGGAGCGGCTCCTGCTCCCATGGCGCGGCGCCGTCGATCGCGCCGAGGTTCACGCCACATTCGCGCGGGTCAGAGCGGCGCTGGTGGTGGGTGTAGATGCCGCAGGTCTTGCAGAAGTAATGCTTCGCCGTGTGACTGCCCCAAGTGTATAGGCTGATGTTGTCGGCGCCTTGCAGAATTCTCACGCTGCTGGCGATGGCGGTCACGGCGGCGGCGGCGCGTCGGCGACAGAAAGAACAGGTGCAGCGCGTGGCAGAGGCCAGACCCTGTGGTAGCGTCGCTTCGATCACGACGGCGCCGCAGTGACACGAAGCGCGGCGGACTTCGGAAACATCGGTCATCGGCGTTTTACCTTCGGAATGCGGCTTTCTAGAGCGGCGTAGCTGGCGGCGGCGTGAGGCGGGTGGCCATGGGTACGGCCCCAGAAACGCACGCCCCCGCGGCGCAGCCAGACTGGCAGGGTCAGCAGCACACCTGCGACAAAGCCGCCTGCGTGCGCCCAATAGGCAACGCCGCCGCTTTCGGGTGTCGCGCCCATACCCCCGATGAACTGCATCCCAAACCAAACGCCCAGCATGATCCAGGCCGGGATCGGGAAGATGCGAAAGAAGACGATAAAGATGATCAGGATGTCGACCTTGGCCTTGGGATAAAGCAGAAGATAGCCGCCCATCACGCCCGCGATAGCCCCCGATGCGCCTACCATGGGTACATAAGATGTGGGTTCTGAGATAACCTGCCCCAGCCCCGCAGCCACACCACATGCGAGGTAGAACAGCAGGTAGGGAAAGTGGCCCATCTCGTCTTCGATATTGTCGCCGAAAATCCATAGAAACAACATGTTGCCAGCAATATGCATCCAGCCGCCGTGCAGAAACATGGAGGTGATCAGACCAACCCAGCCCTCGCCAGATGCAAGTCTGGCGGGCAGCAGGGCCCAGTTGAAATAGAATTCCCCGATTGCGTTGGCATCTGACATCAGGCCGACGTAGCTGAGAAATATCCCGATGTTCGCCGCCATCAGCGCATAGGTGACATATGGCGTGCGGCCCGAGGGGTTATGATCGCGGATTGGAAACATGGGCGACACATTTGGCCAAGGGCGCGGTGCGGTCAAGAGGCCCTGACGTAACAGGGCCTCTTTTGAAGTGCTAGCCGCGTTAGGCCATCGCGCCGAGCAGTTGCGCATTGCCGCCCGATGCGGTGGTGTCGACGCAGACATGGCGTTCGGCGCGGACGCGGGCGGTGTCAGGCAGCCCGTTGATCAGCGGCAGGATCGGCCCGCTGCGCCGAGCGGTTGCCAGCTCGATGGCGCGTGCGGTCTGCACATCGCCCCACCAAAGCACGCCGCCGTAGGCCGGACCATCGGTCAGCGCGTCCGGGTCGATCTGTCCCGTCGCTTCAATTGCTGTGCCGCCCAGGGCGCGTACTGCCTTGGCCTGTGCCGCAGCAGTCTCCGCACCTGGACCCATGCACAGCAGCGCGGGCCGGGGCAGGGTGGACAGGCGGTTGGATTCGCCAGTCGGCCCCGGCATGGACTGAGTTTCCAGCACCGTGGCGTCATGCGTCGGCAGCGCAGGCAGCTGCGCCTGCACATTGTCCCACTTGGCATCACTGTTCTGCCGGTCGGGGCGACTGAACCGCGGCAGGTAGTTTGGACCGCCCGCCTTTGGCCCGGTGCCCGAAAGCCCTTCACCACCAAAGGGCTGGCTGCCCACAATCGCGCCGATCTGGTTGCGGTTGACATAAATGTTGCCCGCTTCAATGCGTTCCGACACGTGCTGTACCCGGTCGTCGATGCGGGTGTGCAGGCCAAATGTCAGCCCGTAGCCAGTGGCATTGATGGCGTCGATTACCTTGTCGAGCTCGTGGCTCTTGAAGGTGGCCAGATGCAGCACGGGACCAAAGGTCTCACGTTCCAGATCGCCGATACTGTTCACTTTGATGATGGTGGGCGCGACGAAGGTGCCGCCCTGGGGGGCGGTCAAGTCTGCAATCACACGGCCATCCGCGCGGGCGGCGGCGATGTGATCGGCGATGGTCTTGCGGGCGGCATCGTCGATGACCGGGCCGACATCGGTGCTGAGGTGCCAAGGGTCCCCCATCGTCAGCGCCTGCATCGCGCCGATCAACATTTTGGTCAGGTCTTCGGCGATGTCCTCCTGCACATAGAGACAGCGCAGAGCGGAGCAGCGCTGGCCGGCGGATTGGAACGCGCTTTCGACGACTGCTTGCACCGCCTGTTCCGGCAGGGCCGTGCTGTCGACGATCATCGCGTTCAGACCACCTGTTTCGGCGATCAGCGTGGTGCCGGGGGCGCAATGTTCGGCCATTGCGGCACGTATTCGTTGCGCGGTGGCGGTAGAGCCGGTGAAGGCGACCCCGTTGATCCGGGCATCCGAGGTCAGCGCCGCACCTACATCACCGGCTCCTGGCAGCAGTTGCAGCGCTGTCCGTGGTACGCCGGCATCGTGAAAAATCTCGACCGCGAGATAGGCGATCAGCGGGGTCTGCTCGGCTGGTTTGGCCAGCACAGCGTTGCCTGCGGCCAGCGCCGCCGAAACCTGTCCGCAGAAGATGGCGAGCGGGAAGTTCCACGGCGAGATGCAGGTGAAAATACCGCTGGGGGGCATGTTTGTGGCCTGAGCCGCGTAATAGCGCAGGAAATCCACCGCTTCGCGCAGTTCGGCCACGCAATCGGGCAGACCCTTGCCTGCTTCACGCGCCAGCAGGGCGAAAATCTCGCCATAGCGGGCTTCCATCTGATCGGCCGCTTTCAGCAACACCGAGCGACGGACATCCAGATCGGCGTCCCAGGGGGCGGCATTGTCTAGGGCGGCGGCAACATCGGCAGGCGATGCGGGGTGCACGGTGCCGGGCGATGTGCCGTTGGCCGGATTGATCACATCGACAGGTTTGCCTGGCGCGGGTTTCGTCGCAAGCAGCGGGGCAGCGTTCCATTTGGATGTCTCAAAAGGACCGCGTGCGTCCTCGATCGCGCTGAGCGTGGGGGCATGGGCGAGGTCAAAGCCGACCGCATTGGCACGCATCGGCAAGAAGATTTCAGGGCCTTTGGGGATGGTTGCCGCAGGCAACGCCAGTTGATCAAAGGGGTCTGCCGCGACAACTTCGGGGGCAACGGATTCGTCGACGATCTGGTTCACAAAGCTGGAGTTGGCCCCGTTTTCCAAAAGGCGCCGTACCAAATAAGCCAGCAAATCTTTATGCGCGCCGACGGGGGCGTAAATCCGGCAGTGGGTGCCATTTTTGGACATTACCAGATTGTGCAGTGTCTCTCCCATCCCGTGCAGGCGCTGGAATTCGTATTTTTCGGGGGCGTCAGCCATGTGCAGGATCGCTGCAACCGTGTGGGCATTATGGGTGGCGAACTGTGGGTAAATCCGGTCGGTCATGCCCAACAGCTTGCGCGCATTGGAGATGTAGGACACGTCGGTCGCGGCCTTTTGCGTGAAGACGGGGAAACCGTCGATCCCTTCGACCTGAGCGCGCTTGATCTCGGTGTCCCAATACGCGCCCTTGACCAGACGCACCATGATCCTGCGGTCGTGACGTTCGGCCATTTCATAAAGCGCGTCGATTACCAGCCCGGCGCGGGGGCCGTAGGCCTGCACCACGATGCCAAACCCGTCCCAGCCAGCAAGTGCTGGTTCCTGCATCACCGTGTCGATCACATCCAGTGACAGCGCCAGCCTGTCGGCTTCTTCTGCGTCGACGTTCAAACCCATGCCAGCCGATTTGGCAAGCAGCGCCAGCGCGCGCAGGCGTGGCACCAGATCGCGCATCACGGCAGCCTCTTGGGCAACTTCGTAACGCGGGTGTAGCGCGCTAAGCTTGACCGAAATGCCGGGATTCTTGCGGATGTCATCGGCCGTGCAGGCAGTGGCGATGGCGGAAATCGCGCGCGAATAGCTCAGGTGATAGCGCTTGGCGTCGGCCTCGGTCCGGGCCGCTTCGCCCAGCATGTCATAGCTATAGGTAAAACCCTTTTTTTCCATACCGCTGGCACGTTTCATCGCGGCGGTGATGTCTTCGCCCAACACGAATTGGCGGCCCATCTCCTTCATCGCGCGGGATACGGCGGTTCGGATCACGGGTTCGCCCAACCGCTTGATCGCAGCGCGCAGATGGCGCACCGGACCGGGCTGATCATCGTCGAGCACGCGGCCCGTCAGCATCAAGGCCCAGGTGGAGGCGTTCACAAGGCTGGAGGTAGAGTGCCCCATATGGCGGCCCCAGTCGGACGGGGCGATCTTGTCTTCGATCAGGGCATCAATGGTATCGGCATCGGGCACCCGCAGCAGCGCCTCGGCCAGACACATCAGCGCCACACCTTCGTCGGTGGACAGACCGTATTCTGCCAGAAATACTTCCATCATTCCGGGCGAGGTTGCCGCGCGGATATCGCGCACAAGCCCAGCGGCATCAGCGCAGATGGTTGCGCGATCTTCGGCGTTCAGCCGGGCAGCGCTGATCAGACGTGGCAGGACATCGGCGGTGTCGGCATAGGTGCCTGCATCGATTGTGTGGCGCAGAGAGGAGGTAGAAACGCGGGCCATGGCTTGCTCCATTGAGTGTTTGGCCTAGAATAGCGGATGTTGAACAGTTAAAATGCCTGAAGATGACAAAATTGGCAGTCGATAGTAACTAAGTTCAGGGGTGAGATGATGATAAATGGGCATTCTGATCTGGACCGCTTTGATCAAGCGATTCTATCCGTGCTGGCGGAAGATGGTCGGATCAGCATAACTGACCTCGCCAAACGCATCGGCCTATCCAAATCGCCGACACAGGCGCGGCTTAGACGATTGGAGGAAAGCGGTGTCATTCTGGGCTACCGCGCGCTGCTGGATCCCATCCGTTTGGGGCTAGATCATGTGGCTTTTGTCGAAGTTCGGCTGAGCGACACGCGCGAAGTGGCCTTGCGGGCGTTCAACGCTGCCGTGGCGAAAGTGCCGGAGATCGAACAGGCCCATATGATTGCCAGTCATTTTGACTATCTACTCAAGGTGCGGACACGGAGCATGTCTGAATACCGCAAATTTCTAGGAGAGATAATTTCATCGCTTCCCCATGTCGCCAATACGTCGACCTACGTGGCAATGGAGGCGGTGAAGGAGACGATGCTGGCCGATGCCACTTGACGGATGTGTCCGGCGCGCCATCATTCAGTAATGCGCAGCCTGATCATATTGGCCCTTATGGCCGCCCCTGCCTTTGCGGACTGCCCGGCACCGCAGGACATCAGCCGCGAACTGCTTAACCTGATCGCAAGGGCGCAGGCCGCTCCTGATGCCAACGCGGGTCGCCGGATCTCGAACGAAATGTGGCAGGTGTGGCTGCGCGCGCCTGACGAGGCGGCCCAGGCGGTGCTTGATGCCGGGATGGCGCGGCGCGACACCTATGATTTCTTGGGCGCGTTGAAAGAGTTCGATCGTTTGGTGGCCTATTGCCCCACCTATGCCGAAGGCCACAACCAGCGCGCCTATATCCACTTTCTGCGCGAGGACTATGCAAAGGCCTTGGGCGATCTGGATCGGGCCTTGGCGCTGCAACCGCACCACATCGCCGCCCAATCGGGGCGTGCATTAACCTTGATGAATTTGGGCAGATTGGACGAGGCGCGGGCGCAGTTGCTGGCGGCGGTCGAGAACAATCCATGGCTGTCCGAAGCGGCGCTTCTGGCCGACGGAGCACCGCTTGGCTCGCGTGATCGCGACATCTGACATTTACACCGGCCCCGCGATGGCTATTGTGCGCCGCGATGCGGGCGTGATGGAATGGTAGACATACCAGACTTAAAATCTGTTGGGGCGTAGCCCCGTGTGGGTTCGAGTCCCACCGCCCGCACCAAAATTTTTACTAATTTTTATTATTTTCAAATTGTTAAACTGTTAGCCCCTAATTAAGACCACCCAACAGTCCACCTTTTTTGCGCGTAGTTTTGACGTTAGGTCTCGTTTATTTTTGCTGGTTGGCGTGGTGATGCACGTTTCGACTAACGAGCGGTGATATGAGTAAATTTTTGCTGGCTTTCCTAAAGTGCCACCAATCAGACGTCTTGTCTCCGCCTGTTGATTGTCACTGAGAACTGACCCGGCATTGTCACCGAGACTTGACCCACCTAGTTGTTATGTTCTTTGCGTCATGATTGCGCCATGGCCATCAATTTCGATCCGATCCGCTGCGGTAAAACGAGCTGATCCATGCAAGGTTTGCACACCGGCTTTCTTCAGCCCGTCCTCCATGTTCTCAGGCACCGGGTCCGTGAAGCTTTCCTTGTGCTTCATCAGCGCGGGCCAATCGATCGGCGTGTCACCGGCCACTCCCTTGCCGCTCAGCAGCCGCGCGGCGTCGACCGCCTTGGCCCCGGCGCGCAACATCTTCTTTGGATCACAGCCCCGCAGCGCACAGGTGCCGCCGTAGGGCAGTTCGTCTACGATGGCGACGGACCAGCCTGCGCGCGCGGCCTTTTTCGCAGCGTTGACCCCGGCCATGCCGGCGCCGATGACGATCAGATCAACTGTTTCGGTCATGAAATTTCCTTGAAGTCGAGAGTTCGGAAGACATCTGTTGCAGGCTCAACGGTATCGTCCGAGCATTTGTTCACTAAGCCACCAGGTCCCAGTCACGCCGACGCCGACCGACAGCCCAAGCCAGCGCCAACCGTCGTCGCCCAAAGGCAACACGCCAGCCCCATACGCAAGCACCGGCAGCGTCATCGCCAGCAGGAACGGTCCCGTGTAGCGGCAATGCACACGGCCACAGCGATGGGCATTGCGCAGACAGGCGATGCCCATACAAGCAAGTGCGGCGACCCAGATTGCGGTTTTGGGGCCATCAGCAAGCGGAAGCGCCAGAAGCATCGCGCCGATGGGGATCCACCATGCGAGCAGACTGCCGCGCCGGGTGCGCAGCCAATCGTAATTAGAGTGATCTGTCATGTCTTCACCCCGCGCAGCAGGACAGGGCGGCCACGTCCTTCTCGAAAGTCTGTGCCGCCAGTTTCAGCCCTTCGACGGTGGTCAGATAGGGCATGATGGTATCGCCAAGTTCCTCGTAGGTCAGCCCGGCCTTCAGCGCCATGGCCGCGGTCTGGATGCTGTCGGCCCCCTCCGGCGCCATGATCTGCGCGCCCAGCAGCCGCTTGCTCCCCGCCTCGGCCACCAGTTTGATCAACCCGCGCGTATCGCGGGCCGCCAGCGCACGCGGCACGGCGTCAAGTGGCAGAACGGAGGTCACGACCTCATGGCCTGCGGCACGGGCCTGCGCTTCACTCAGCCCGACACCGGCCACCTGCGGATCAGAGAAGACGACCCAAGGCATGGTCGCGTTGTCGTAGGTGCGTGTATCGCTCGCCACGGCATTTCGGGCGGCTATCTTGGCGCCATAGGCGGCCATATAGACGAACTGATCGCGGCCAGTGACATCACCTGCGGCCCAGATGTTGGGGTTAGTGGTGCGCATATGAGGATCGGTCTCGATGCCCCCGCGCGCATCCATCGTGATCCCGGCAGCCGCGAGGTTCAGCCCGTCACTGTTAGGCACGCGGCCAGTTGCGAGCACGAGCCGTTCTGCTGTCACCACTTGGCCATCCGAGAGATGCAGTGCGATGGCGGCGTCTTGCTTCGAGATGCGATCATAACCTTTTGCACGCGCCAGTTGGATGCCCTCGTCGGCCAAGTAGCCCTCAAGCGCCGCCGATACTTCCGGCTCCGCTTCGGGCAACACACTGCGGCGGCTGACCAGCGTCACGGCAACACCGGCCCGCGCGAAAAGCTGCGCCAGTTCCACGCCGATATAGCCCGCGCCGAGAACCAGCATGGAGGCCGGCAGAGCGGTCAACTCCAGCGCTGACGTGCTGTCGAGCGTATCGATGGCCTCAATCCCCGGGATGGCAGGCACATGCGGGCGGGAGCCGGTGGCGATGATGATTTTTCCCGCCGGAAAGAGGCTGCCATCGACCGTCAACTTGCCTTCATCATCGAATGTCGCCCGGCCTTCAACGTAATCGACATTCTCATGCCGGGGCAGAACATCCGCGTATTTCGCCATGCGCAATTCTTCGACCAGCGCCTGTTTCTGCGCAACTGTAGCCGCCCAGTCAGTCACGCGGGCCTCGGCCTCAATCCCCTCAAACCGACCCGCCGCGCGCGCGTGATGCAGGCTCTCGACCGCGCGGATCAAGGCTTTGGACGGCACGCAGCCCACGTTAACGCAGGTGCCGCCGATGGTGCCTGCACCGATCAGTGCCACGCGGGCACCGGCCTCGGCGGCGGTGATGGCGGCGGAGAAGCCAGCGGAACCGGCGCCGATCACGGCGAGATCATAGGGACCATTCGTGGGCGAAGTGCTGTCTTTCATGAGGGTCTTTCAGAATTGCGGCGCTTCCAGAGCGCGTAAATTGTAATACCGATAAAGATGGCGAGCGCGGGCAGCAGCACGTAGTCGAGCCAGCCCAGCAACGCCGACAGTCCGACCGCGCCAAATAGGATCACCAGCACAGGCGTGAAACAGCAGAGGGCAGCGATGACAGTGCCGATAAGACCAACCTTGAGCAGACGGCTCTGGTTGTCGGGTGCCTTTGCCTCATTCACGATCCGCTCTCCGTGGCCAATAACGCGCCATAGCCAACGCCAGTCACGGCAGCGATGATGGCCTCCGGGTCGGTGAGCGCATCGTCATAGCGCAGGACATAGAGACCGTTTTCGGCATCACCTTCGATGAACTCAAGGATTTCAACGCTTTCCACACGCTTCATGGCAGTGGCGACGATGTAGCTACACGAAGGGCAGGTGAGTCCCTCGACAGCGACGCGCGTAGTGGCCTCTGCGGCCATTGCTACGCTGGCTGAAAGGATGAGCGCAATGGTGGAGATAAAAAGTTTCATGGGAGACCTCATGGTCAGAACGTCAAAAGGAAGGGCGAGAGTGCCGGAAAGGCCAAGGCGAGAAGCACAACAAGCAAAGCGCCCCAGAGCAGCCCGCGCATCAGCCCGCGATCAATCGGGCGCGCACAGGTGCCGTCCGTGCAGGTTTCGGCGGGGACCGGGCGGTAAGCTTTCCAGAACCCGTAGGGGAGCGTCGCTGCCGCGAAGCTCAAAGTCACCCACTTGTAGGCATAAAGGGCGGTGAGCTGACCGATGAAGACCCCGGTCACACCCAGACTGACCAGAACAAGCGGCAGGATGCAGCAGGAGGTCATGGCCAACGCCCCGAGCACGCCTGCACCGGTGGCGAGCCAACCGGATCGGTCCTCGTGCTGATTTGTGGTCGCGGCGGTGTGATCTGTCATTGCTTTGCTCTTTGTTGCCCTGTGATGACTTGCAAGATAGGGTCTGTAGCAACTACAGGATCAAGGAGAAAACGCATGTCTGGTGATCACGGTGTTGCGAGTGACCTCAAACGCTCTGACCTTGCGCGCCTGACTGGCTGCAACCTTGAGACTATCCGCTATTATGAAGGCGTCGGCCTGATGCCCGACCCACCGCGTAGCCCCGCCGGACACCGCCGGTATGGGGCGGCACATGTTGAGCGGCTTGGCTTTATCATGCGGGCGCGTGAACTGGGCTTTACGATGGAGGAAATCCGAGGACTGCTCAGCATGGTAGATCGCGGCAGCCATACTTGTGCAGAAGTTGAGAAGCGCGGGCGGCATCATCTCGACGTCGTGCGGGCAAAGATAATGGATCTTCAGAACATCGAAGCTATCTTGGCGGAAACGATTGCGAAGTGCAGCGGTTCGGACAGTCCAGAGTGTCCTCTCCTCACGGTGCTATCGGATGGGACTGTGGGCGAAGCAGATTGATCTGCACTGGACGAGACATGAAGGAATGGTGTGTTCAGCGTTTGTAGCCGCGGCAAACACGCGAAGATTGCCTTTTGGATTCCAAAGGATCAGAACGTTCGCCGACCGCGGTGGAATGTCGGCTTTCTGCATGCTGTTGCGCAGCAAGTTCTAAGACCCGGACGGCAGCTATGGGCCGTTCGTGTTCCTCGACACAAGGGGCGGAAAGGCGCCATTCGCTGCGGATGCACCGCGAAAAATACTGGGGAGCGGCCACGAGCGCCCTCTTTCCTCGGATTGCCGATTTTAGTTTGCGGGCGCGGCGAATGGCGGCTATGCGGACAAAGCAGCCGTTCGCCTTTTTTCAAACGAACGGCTGCTTATCTTTGGAGCGCTACGAGCTATGGTCAGCCGTTGGCGGCTTCAAGGTTGGACTTGGTGGCAACGTGATCCGCGAGTTTATCCAGCGTTTGTGTGCCAAATTCAACAGCGCCAAAACCCATGACGCTGGCGCGACGTTCTGGTGTCGGGTGCATCTGGCGCTAAGTGACTACGGTTTTCCCGTTGTCCTGCTCATCGAAAGTCACCAAAAGTCGGAAACTGTCAACGTCATCATCAATGTCCTGCCCGTGATCGACTTCAATCAGGCTGGGTGTTTCGACACGCAAAAAATCCATGCGATTAGAGAACCGTGTGCCGTCAGGGGCCACCATGTCGAACTGCCATACGCCGCCTGCGCGGATGTCGGCCTCATGAGACTCGATGCGGAACCCATCGGGTCCAAACCACTGCACAATTTGCGCCGGGTCAGTCCATGCTTGAAAAGCAGTTTCACGGTCAGCGTTAACGACGCGTGCGAGGACCAATTCTCTGTCTAAAGGCCACGAAGCCCAATCCGAAACTGTGTTTGTGGTACTGTTAGTCATTCGATTTATCCTTTTTCGCATTTTCAAGATGAGCTTCAAACCGGTCCATGCGGCGTTCCCATTGCGCCCGATAGGAGGCCATCCAGCCTTCGGCATTTTTCAAAGCAGATGGGTTCAGCGAACAAACACGGCTCCGCCCCTCGCGTCTCGACACAATTAAGCCAGCTCGTTCTAGAACGCCGAGGTGCTGTGTGAAGGACGGTAGCGCCATGTCGAATGGGGTAGCCAATTTGGAGACGGTCGCTGACCCTTCACTAAGCGCCTGAACCACCGCGCGGCGCGTTGGATCGGAGAGCGCAATGAAAGTCTTTTCTATGGAGTGTTCATGATCAGGCATGCACCTTACTATAGGGGCGCTGTACTGTTAGGTCAGCACCTAAGTAAAAGAAGCTGAATCCCAAAGCCGACATCCATTCGATCCGCAGCAGCAGTTATAGTGGGATTTTTCCGGACAGTGCCGCGCTCCAAGTCTGTGCCGCGTGTCTCGTTGCGCACTTCCTCTGTGACGCCTTCGGCGCGGCTGGTGGCCCTTTGGATATCCCGCGTCGAGGTGCCCGTTGCCGCTGCGGTTTCGCCCGCAAACCCTTTCGGTTGACCCGGAGTTTCCCGACTAGTTGTCGCGTTATTCCGTATCTCCCAAAGTTCTTTTCGTTTCGCCAGATGCTCCGCCTGTTGCGTCGCGGTCAGTTCCGAGCGCATCAGGTTCACCTGACCCGCTTGAAGGGTGTTCGCACAATGTTCTATCATGACGCATGCCAGCCTCTCACCCATCCGCCAGCCGTCAACGCAATCGCCTAATGCGCGATGCTGCCCAATCAGGTCAGTTGATAACCGTGCATTGCGGACTCTGCCGCCGATCCGTCAACTACTGGGCAAGCGACTTGTTGAAGGTGCTTGGCCCCCAGCATGAAGTCCATGTCCCGCCGTTTCCTTGCTCAAGGTGCCGCACAAAGGAATACATCCGGGTGGTGTGGAACAAACCGCCTGCATCCAGGCTGAATGAATTGACTGTCAGGCGTCCCGTAAAGCAGATTGCCAAGTGGATATGGGCAGATGAAAAGGCTTAGTCGGCATGTGCAATCTATACTCGATGACAAGGGCGCAAGACGCCATGCGCAGCCTTTTTGGTGTTGAGGCGGAACGCGACCATCTGGGCAATGCAGAACCGCTGACCGCCATTTGGCCTAAATATGATGCACCAGTTGTACGGCTTGATGAACAAGATGAACGGGAACTGGTGTCTATGAGCTGGGGCTTCTTGACTGCCAAGGTGTCGAAGAAAACAGGCAAGCCGATCGCGCCAGCGGCTTGGAACAACGCTCGTGCAGATAAAGTGGCAACGAACGGGCTTTGGAAGGACAGCTTTCAACACCGAAGATGTCTTATTCCAGCTTCGAGTTTCCGGGAAGCCAAAGGCCGCAACCCTGCTACAGATTACTGGTTTGCACTAAAAGGCGATGTAGCTCGCCCGCTGTTCGCATTTGCGGGGATGTGGCGCGACGTTCAGCCCGGATTGCCAGATGACAAGATCAGCACGTTGACTCATACAATGATCACGACCCATGCAAACGACGTTGTGAAACCGATCCATCCGGATCGAATGCCCGTGATCCTTGACCCCGAAGATTATGAAGCGTGGCTTTGCGGGACCGCAGAAGAAGCACTTTCGCTCCTGCGCCCTTACTCCTCGGACAAGATGCACATTGTGAGCGAAGGCGTCGGCATCTTGAAGGACGAAATGGCCTGATCAAGCCTTACAGTTGGATTGGTTGCTGGTCGCACTGGTTTGTGGGGGGAGATAAGATTTGCGAGTAACTAGGATGCTGATGACCGTAGTGTACGCCATGGCAGTTGCGTTGCGCTCAGCTCAATCTGTTGTGCTTAGCCAAATCTCGACGCCTCCAATGGCGATAAGGTTGGCCGTGGACGCATGTTTGGCTGGTTGCTGCTCGTCAAGGAGGTCTTTTGCTCCTTCAAGCCCTTTTAGACTCGGCATCGTTTTTGCCACGATCCCTCCGTAAAACTTTGACATGCCTCCTCCAATCAGTCCCGACGGCAGCATAGTAACCAAGCGCCGAAGATCAGGTGCAACGTTGATCCGGCAGATTTCAGAGCCATGCCCGGTTGTTCGACCGATAGCTGATACTTTGGCTGCCCCCGGCGACATCATCTCCGCAACCCAGACACCGTGCCAAAAAAAGGAATACCGAAAGAACCATCTTTCTTCGAATAGACCATGTCGATTGAGCTATTTCCTTTGGCGTAGGTGTCGCGCAGCTTGATTGGGTTCCTGCCTGACATGATGGCATGAAGTATCACGCCTGCGCCTGAATATGGATTACCATCTGCATCATAAATGCAGCCTACGATCACGCCCTTGTTCACAAAATCCTCCCTTCCACTCAGTGATGGATGATCATGAGCATTTAGCCATGAAACCTGTGAGCCGGTCGAAATATGCAACGACAGAACGCCATTTTTGATAAAATTGCAATGATTTACACCGGTCAGGCGCAATTCACGTTGCATGCCTGCGCCTGAGTGTCGGCTTGTTTTCAAGCGAACTTGGGTTAACCTGGTGAGCATGCCTGAAGTCGAACCAGAAGAGCAAAAGCAGACATTGCTTAACCGGATACGGCGGAGGCCATGGGGCTTTCTTGCGTTAACTGCGTCCCTTTGGCTTATGGCCGTCTATGAGCTTTTCGGAACTTTCCGGAATGACTAGAGCCATGGCGACCAAGTTGTAGCAAGCCGCCGAACTGCGGCATTGCACGCGCCTGACTTGCCAGATCAATATTGTGTGTTACTTTTTCGAGATATGACCTAGGTTGCGGATTTTAACGATGCGACGACTTATTATTTACGCCGTGGGTGTTGCAGTCCTGCTCACGTTGCTAACCACTTGTGCTGGTTCCGAAACGGGTTGGCTTGGCTGACACCCGATACCGTCGAGGAGTGCGGCGGGCAGGATGGAGTCCTCAAAGGAACATTGCAGTCGCTCAAACACAGAACCGGATGGCTCCCGGAGTTTATTGTTTTCTAGCGAGTATATCCCGTGGGGCAGCACTGCTAGACGGCATTGTACTGGCAGGCTCGCTTTCAGCTCACAAGCCTTTTGTCAGTTATCTAAGCGGAAGCTAGGTGAAGCGATAGTTTGATCTAATGGATTGACCGAGTTCGCAAACAGTTTCACTCTAACCATGGGATGTTTTGCTGCTTGCGTAACAAGCGGATTTTTCGGGAGACGTGGTTTGAGTGTCACAAACTTTCTATATGACACACTTGATGCGTTTTCTTCGGCTGACAGCCAAGATGCCAAATGGGTTGCTGCGAATGTGCTTTCTGCGGAATTAGGAGGCAATTCGCTTACTATGGGGTGCGTCGGCACAAACGACGGGACACCTCGCTGGATGCGAAGCACGATGTCCACCGGATGGTTGAGCGAATACGTTGATCAAAAACATTATCAGTCTGACAGGTTGACCGAACATACGAAGGTATCTCGATCAGCTTTGACAATTAGCGCAGGAACTGAAACCTCACATGATGACATGGGCTGGTACAACCTCAATCATGGACTGCTTGATGCGGGCTACAAGTCACTTCATTTGATCCCCTTCGACTCCGGTGTTTCGGATGCGCGCAATGCAGTTACCTTTAACTCAGAGTTCAGTACAAAAAGCTTCTTCTGCACCGATTTTCTAGCAAAATTCAGAATTCTAAGCACATTTATGGTCGCCAATATCGGAGCGCCGGATACCCAAACTAACGACGATAGCGGCGAGGTTGCATTACCCGAAACAGGATTGGCTGGCCGGGAAAGAGAAACGCTTGAGTATCTTGCTCATGGACTTCGCAATGCACAAATAGCCCACATTATGGGAATAGCTGAAATTTCCGTTAGGAAGAATATTCTTTCCGCGCGGCGCAAACTGAAAGCGGACACACGCGAGCAGGCGATTGCACTGGCGGTGAAACGGGGATTTATCGCCCTTTGACGGGCGTGACACTATCGATTTCGATAGATTGTGTTGTAGAGCAGGCAGTCCCAAGGTTTGAGCAGTTCAAACTGGACGCTTCTTTTCAAACCATCAGGAGAAATATTCATGCGCCTGAGACTTACCCCAATGGCTGCGGCGGTCTTCCTAATCAGCAGCCCCGCCGTGTCGCAGGATAGCGACGGATGCTATGCTCCTACACAAGATTGCGTAACAATAACTAGTGAGTGGAAGAACAACGACTTCTATGCTCGATTCAAAAATAACTGCCAAGGACGCATTTATATGCGGTTTTGTAACGAACAAGAAGGCGGGAGAGAGGACTGTGGCGCATCTGGCGTCGATCAGGGGGAGCGCAAGACCTGGAGAACAGGCGTCAAAGCGACTGGACGAACCAGCGCTCGCTGGCTGGGGTCGCAGAATGGCAGTAAAGACTGGGTTTGTTCCAGTAAAGTCAGCGGCTGGAAAGACGATATGTTCTGAGTAAAGGGCGATAAATCGCAATGGTTCATAACATGTTCATACTCAGTCGATCAGGCTTTTCGCCACTTGGATCAATCCAGGAGCAAAGTCTTCGATTCAAATCATAGTGGGAAAAGAGTCTTTCGATGTTGGAATGCTTAACTGCCGCCGACGAGAACACTATCCTTTGTGGTTTGTGTGCCTCGCCAGTTTCTCATAGGTGCCAAAAAGACCCGCTCTCCGAGGCAGGATGCGCATTTTGTAACAACTGGGCCGACATTCGCGAGGTTATTGCGATTGCAATTGAAAGCGTCGTGAGCGCTGCCAAGACGTCCCACGGGGAGTTTTCCACTGACAGCGAAAAGCGCGCGTCGACGACGCGCAATCTCGACGCCGACACGAGTTATCTGTTCACCACTGATTACGAAATCAGATAGCGTATCAGGCAGCCCAGTGTGAATTCAGATTTCGTGAGCTTCTCCACAATTCCTTAATCTGCTGATGGAAAAAAGCCGGAGTAAAACGTCCGGCAACAAGTTATTCCTGCGCAGCAGCAGTCCCCGCGCCGATCAGATAAGGCCTTTCAGACTTGGTGGAAGCTTCGGGCATCGCTGAGGTGAAACGTATTGGGGAACACCCGACCATTGTCCGGGTGCGTCTCAGAAGTGACTACACGTCAGTCCGTAGGGCATAGAAAGATCGAACCCGCTACAAGTATCACCAACGACCGAACTGAGAAGTCTGCCATTGTTGCGATTACTCAAGGTCAAGCATTCGCTGAGAGCCGTTCTTGTCACCCGCTCGGTTGCTGCAGCGCAAAAGCCGCCGCCGACTGAGAGGTTTGTAATGGGATGTACCGGCTGCTTCACCCAGCAGGTTAAGCTTAGCCTATACTGCAAATAGGAGAAGTAGCATGGCGAAGAATGATTTTGATGAGCTGATGTCTGTTGGCATCGATATTGGCAAAGATGTCTTTCACTTGGTTGGCTTTGATAAAGGCGGACAGCTTGTGTTGCGTAAGAAGATCAAACGCATGGCATTGGTCGCGACGTTTGAAGATCTGCCGTGCTGCATAGTGGGCATGGAAGCCTGCATGAGCGCGCATTTTGTCAGCCGAACGCTGCGCAAGTTGGGGTTCGAGCCCCGGATCATTCCAGCGGTCTACGTTCAGCCATTCAACAAAGGCCAGAAGAACGACTACAATGATGCCGAAGCTATCGCGGAAGCCGCTCTGCGACCCAATCTCAAGACGGTTTCTGAGAAGACGCAGGAACAGCTCGATTTGCAAGCTCTGCATCGCGTCCGGTCACGCCGGACGGCGACGATGAATCAGATCCGCGCATTCTTGATTGAACAAGGGATCACCGTTCGCAAAAGCGTGGCCGCATTACGCACGTCGCTCCAAGCCATTTTGGACAACCGCGATGATGAGATGTCGTTGCGGATGCGCAAGTTAATCCTTGGTCTTCAGCAGGACTGGGTCTGGATAGACAAGCGGATCGAGATGACCACGTCAGAGATTGAAGCTGTCAGCAAAAGCGAGGCCAGCTGTCAGCGTCTGATGACTATTCCGGGCATCGGCCCAATCATCTCAACGGCAGTGGTAGCCGCTGTCGGGAACGGCGAGGCTTATGATCGTGGGCGCGACTTTGCGGCCTGGCTCGGGCTTGTGCCGCGCCAACATAGCACGGGTGGACGGACGATTTTGGGGCGCATCACGAAACGCGGCAGTCGATATCTGCGTATGCTGTTTGTGCAGGCGGCGCAGGTCATCATGATGCGACCGAAGAACTGGCACAAGTTCAGTTTTGGCACTTGGTTGGGAGCAGCTTCGACGCGCATGCAGCACAACAAACTTGGTGTCGCATTGGCCAACAAGTTGGCCCGCATTGCGTGGAGCGTCCTGAACTCCGGCAAAGATTTTGATTGGAAAGAAAAGGAATTTGCGACTGCGATCTGATCACAACCACACACGATGTTCGTAAACCTCAATTGTATGGAACGGAATAAGGCGCACCCAAAGTCTGAGAGCCCAGATGGTCATCATAGATCAGGTTAGTAATGAGACAGCGGCGCGTGCGTACTCCCAACAGGGCCACGGCAAAATACTTAAGCCGATCCAAAGGCCGGATACATATCAGCGACTTCCAGAAGACGTGCAATTGAACACTTGCGAACAGCAGCCGGTACATACATGGGCTCAGACCTACAGTTAGCTGCGACCTGCACTTATGTCGGCAACGTGGACATAGTGTGCGTTCGTGTCCATCTGCTGGGTCTTCGACCCTAATTCATCTTTGCATCCTGAATCCGAAAATTGGAGATATCGACATGAGCACCACTGGCAAACAGCTATTCACAACGTTAGAAAGCAATGGCACGCTCACTGTAGCGATT
This sequence comes from Sulfitobacter sp. KMM 9851, assembly GCF_057178245.1. Classification (NCBI taxonomy): domain Bacteria; kingdom Pseudomonadati; phylum Pseudomonadota; class Alphaproteobacteria; order Rhodobacterales; family Roseobacteraceae; genus Sulfitobacter; species Sulfitobacter sp. KMM 9851. The sequence continues at coordinate 2,608,481 of NZ_CM169991.1, read as the reverse complement.
GAAGACGTTAACTTTCCCGATCCTACCGGCAATCAGGTGCTTGTAAGAATGGAGGCGGCGCCGATCAATCCGTCGGATTTGGCCATTCTTACCGGTTCAGCCGATCTCGAAAACGCAGAATATTCGCCTGGAAAATACGTCGCTACCATGCGCGAGCCTTTCAATGCGGGATCCAATGCGCGTCATGGGCTGAAACTTCCCGCTGGCAATGAAGGCGCGGGCACTGTCGTCGCTACGGGTGACAGCGACACGGCCAAGGCGCTGATGGGGCAGCGTGTCGCTTGCGTGCCGGGCAATGCCTACAGCCAGTATTGTATCGCTGAGGCTGCCATGTGCCTGCCGCTCGGCGATTATTCGGCCGAGGATGGCGCAAGCGGCTTCGTCAATCCCATGACCGCCCTCGGGTTTGTAGAAAATGCAAAAATGGACGGGCAAAACGCGATCCTGCATACGGTCGGGGCTTCCAACCTTGGCCAGATGCTGACCCGCATCTGCAACGAAGACGGCATCGGACTGGTCAATATCGTGCGGAAAGAGGATCAGGTTGAATTGCTTAAGCAGCTTGGCGCCAGCCATATTGTCAATTCATCTGATGACGACTTCATGCATCAACTCCGAGCCGCAATCGACGACACCGACGCCTTCTACGGGTTCGATCCAATCGGCGGGGGAAAATCGGTCGACAGTGTTTTCAAGGCGATGGAACAGGTCGCGGTTACCAAGATGGCCGAGTATTCACGCTATGGATCCAACCGGCAAAAGCGCATGTTCATCTACGGACGTCTTGATGTTGGCCAGACAATCTTGTCGCCGAGCTACGGCTTTGGCTGGACCCTGTCAGGCTGGCTCCTATTTCCCTTCATTCAATCGGTTGGCATGGAAACCGTAGGACGGATGCGCAAGCGTGTGCTCGAGAACCTGACTACGACATTTGCCAGCCACTACAAGAAACGGGTCAATCTCGAGGAGATGTTGACCAAGGAAGCCGTGACCGACTACCGCGCGATGAAGACCGGTGAGAAATATCTCGTCACGCCGTGGAAATAAGCGGCCGGTGCCGAGTTATCCGAGGCCGACTTGGCGTGCCCACTGGGGAGTGGACACGCCAAGAGCCACCGTTCTTCGCCACGCCCAGTCCATCCAAGCCCGCTCATCACACGAGGTTTTTAGACGTTCTTTAAGTCTGGTGACATGGGTTATCGGGACAGGCCAGGTATTGAGCTCACACGCACAACAAAGACATGGGGATATGAAAATTGTCGCGCTTGCAACGAACAGCAGTCGTTCTTTCTGCGGCGCAGTTGATATTCTGGGTTAACTGGGCTGCTGTTTTTTACTTACCCCGATCTTAGGTCTGCGACTTTAGCTGTGCGCACGGCCGTTGGAATTATCCGGTTGTGAAAGAGGGGCATAGCTGTCAGCCCGGGGGACAAGGGGAATTTAATATGTTTGGCAAACTTACACGCGCAACGGATGACAACCGGGTTTCAGAGCTTCTGGGATTACCCGAAGACGTCGACGATCAGGATACGCTGAGGGCCCGAGTCAAAAACGGCCTTCCGGCGGCCTCCGTTGAGAATATATGGGAGGTCATGCACTCCCAACCTGCACATAAGATCGTATCAGAGCGAGCTTACCGCAGGGCGAAAGCCGAAAAGCTCCCCCTGAGTCCGGTCAAAAGCTGGGTTCTTTACGATTTTGCGCGGGCCTATGTTGTTGCTGACAGAATTTATCATGGCAATGGTGCCCTCGTCATGCGGTTTCTGGAAAAGCCCAATCCAGAGCTTGGCGGCGTTGCTCCGATGGCATTGGCAATTTCAAGCCCTGCCGGCGCTGACGCCGTGATCGAACTTCTGGATACATTGAACTAAGAGCTTTCGGAGAGGGCATCCCCCAGTGCGAGAGTGCTCGGTAGCGCCCGCTCGGCAGGACCTCTACTCGCCCTTTCGTTGAAAGCTTCGGGCTGGACCCAATTGCGCCGACTTAAAACTTGGGTTTGAGCATTCAACAATGCTGGCGACGCGGACAAGGACGTCGACCGGCCGTAGGCTCGCACCAGCATCTACCGCTTTAGATCCGACAGCCACACTGTGAGGTGTATGAACTCGGGCAGTGTTTGAACGTGTCGGATGACGATGGTCTCTTGTCCGTCCTGCAAACTCGACGCAGGCTGTGTAGAGAACTGCCTGGAGGGATCGGATGCCCGTTATAAATCGCTTTGCCGAAATGCTGCCGGAAATTGCCGCATGGCGGCGCGATATCCATGCCCATCCCGAACTGCGCTTCGAAGAGCATCGGACCGCAGCGTTTGTCGCTTCAAAGCTTGAAGAATTTGGCTGTGATGAGGTGATAACCGGCTTTGGGGGCACCGGCGTGGTCGGTGTTATCAACGGCAAAAAAGGGCCTGCGGGCAAGACCATCGGATTTCGTGCAGATATGGATGCGCTGCCGATCCAAGAAGCGACGGGCCTGCCGCATGCCTCGACTATTCCTGGCAAGATGCATGCCTGCGGCCACGATGGACACACATCGATGCTTCTGGGCGCGGCGAAATACTTGGCTGAGACACGCAATTTTGACGGCAGGGTCGTACTGGCCTTCCAACCGGCCGAAGAGGGCGGCGGCGGCGCGCGCGCGATGATTGAGGCAGGTTTAATGGACGGTTGGGCCATTGAGGAAATCTACGGGATGCACAATATGCCGGGGATGCCGGTCGGGGAATTCGCGGTGCGCACAGGACCGCAGATGGCTTCGCCGGACAAGTTCGAGATCACCGTGCGCGGGACAGGGGGCCACGGCGCGATGCCACAAAAGGGGGTCGATACGACATTGGTCGCCGCACAGATCGTTGTCGCGCTGCAATCCATCGTATCGCGGAACATAGACCCGATGGACAAGGTAGTCGTGTCGGTTTGTGGATTTCGCACCGAAACTGCCACCTACAATGTGATCCCTGACTCCGCAAGATTACTTGGCACAGTTCGAACGTTCGACCCAGAAGTTCAGCAACAGGTGCGTGCGCGAATTGACGCGCTGGCAACCGCAACGGCCCTTGGTTATGGCGCGGTAGCAGAAGTCACCCACATTTCGGGGCCACCCCCGCTGGTCAACCACGCGCAGGAAGCAGATCTGGCGGCCGAGGTAGCCGAGGCTATCTCAGGCGTAGCGCACCGTGATCTGGATCCAATCATGGCCGGTGAGGATTTTTCAGAGATGTTATTGGAGCGCCCTGGCGCTTATCTTTTTGTTGGCAACGGCGGAAGCGCGGACCTTCATAATCCGTCCTATGAATTCAACGATGAGGTAATACCTGCAGGCTGCAGCTGGTTCGTGACAATGGCAGAACGGCGCTTGCCGCTCGCCTGAGTTTTGACAGTACGCCCGTCAATCTTCATTTTCTGCGAGATTACCTTTGGCTGTCGTTAAGTCCTCCCAAGGTCTGTGGCCGGTTTAACAGTCATCTTCCGGCCCATAGCCGACATTCGGGAGTTGGTGCGACGCTGCGCGGCAGCTTCCCCGAAGCAGACATTGATCGAAGGCGCAGCATTTCGGGTTGCGGAGGTCTGCACTGCGGACTTTGCCGCCGTTGGCAATGTACTAGCGTAGTACCTGTGCGAGTTTATATGCCTGAGTTCGCTCTCCGCTCAGCATGTCGTTGACTGATCTTGGGGCATCTAAAACTAGGCCGTTAAAGCTTCCCATGCCACCATACAAGCCCAAGAACAACTCGATGCAGTAGTCGTCTGAATTCCTAGAGATTTGCCGAACTCTTGTGATTTTCTAAACCCAAAACGCCTGCTCATGTCGAGCAAGGATTTTCTCCAAGCGCGAGAGACTTGATATAAAATCGAGTAGTTCGGGGCGCATATTCGGCTGGTTCATAAAGCCAATCTATCGTCAGAGAGTACCGTTTCAAGGGCTGTCTTTTCGTAAAAGTGGGCTCCTTCCGGACCTTAGCTGCATTTGTGTCCGTCGTCATATAAAATGAGAGTTCAATTTGCGGAGCGGCCCTATTTTTTTGAACCGAGCGTCAAAAAACCTCGCAGCCAGACTCGACAAGTCGACCAGGGACTACCGAGTAGCCTGGGCGGGGATTAATTATTACTCTCTGAATGCCTGTTAGCTTTTCCATGCAACTGACAGAGGTTTCAGGATCCATTGTGCTGCCATCCACATAAATATCTAGCCAAGCATGACCCTCCCAGCCCGTGTGGCAAGGCCCTTGCTGCGGGCGGGATCCGTCTCCACATAGGTCTTCCACAATGGCATATTTGCGTAAGCGTGGAAAATAGAAGCGAGTGCCAGGCCTGAAGTCCTCGAAGTGGCGGTCAAAATGAATGCGCCATCCAACCGCTAGCGTGATTGGATCTTCAAATGTACCAATTCCACCTGCTGTTTTGTGAATTATGGGTCTTCCGATAATAGCCGATCCTGGCGGGGTGTTGTCCCAGTAGCTATAACCAGTAAGAAAGACGGTCCTCCAACGTTCCTTTGGGAGCCATATTAAATATATCAGCCCCAACAGCAGACAAAGCAAAATAAGGTTTTTCCGTTTGCGCACCATGAGGATGGTATCTTGCATTGGCTGATCTGCAAAGCACTTCCTCCAAACAACATATGCCCATCGCGTAGCCGCTTTCGCCGGATGGGCAATCCCATATAATTGACCGAAGTGGAAGGGTTGTGTTCAGTAATCACCGAGATTCAGCACCTCAACCACATTATACCTGCTGAGTTTTTATCGCCGATAAAGATGTGTCATTTTTCCGAGGATCAACGACTCACTGCAGTGATCTCGAAAGCAACTTGAGCAGTTCACTGCTAAATTGAGCCAAGGGGCTTCTCGGTAACGTCGAGCCATTGCCTGGCTGACCATGCTTTCCGCTGTTTCGGACGTCCGGGCCTTCTAACGTGCTCTTGATTGGAGCGCTCCATGACTAAACTTGTTCGAGCGCATCAGATAGGTCTCGCAAAGAACGGACGATATGAGGTGTCTCGACTTTAAATGGTGCAGGTAGCGCTTGGTGACTTTTCAGTTTTGGTGAGCTGGTGGTACGGTTCTTACATTCGCATTGCTTTTGCAATAATAATTCCGGGCCTCATCAATAAACCCGTACAACTCGACATATTTTATTAGCGCTTTTTCTAATAGTTGTATCCGTTCATGGTCGGTCATCCACCGGTGCTCCTCTCATAAATTCTAGGTTTTTTACAGTTAGCGTCCTAAGAATATTCACTCCTGTTAAACGCACCAGATTTCGTGGGCAGATCGCCGGATGCGACTGATGCAGCCCAAGGGCAAAACTTGAGGCCTTGAGTAAATGCGAACCCAAAACCTTCAAACCGTGGTGCGCTGCCAAGATTTCGGGCGCGCGATCCGTTCGAGCCAGTTTGCTGCTTCCTTTGTAACGTTATTCTTCGTTTGCACTAGTCTTAGGCGAAACTGAATGACCATGAATGGGTCCGTTTCACTTAACTGCGTTGAAGTCATTTGTTTATACCTTCGGCGTCCAGCTCAACTTCGAGTCCCAAAGGGCGTTCCCCAATCGGCACTGAACCAAGCCCGTCCATCATGTTATGCAGATCATCTGACGTATGATAAAATGCGGCCTCATATGAAATCAAGAATACGACGAAATCGTTGCTGCCTTAAACGGCTGTTCAACTGTAGGAGTTTTAGCTTGCCACCAAAAGCTGTGTATTGTCAACTTTCCACTATCTTGGGTTGAGTTTGCTAGCGCCCGATTGAGCTATGGCGCTGCTTTTAACATATGAGCGATGGATTGCAGTATGACCGCATTTGTATTGATATCAGTGTAGTTTAAGCTGGCCTCACCTGTCCTTTGATTGATGCTGGACGCAAAACCAAAGGGAGATTTTGCCTTTTCCCTTACGAGGCCAACAAGAGTATCGCAGAAGGGATGGTCCTTGTAAGCTGACCACAGGTACGCAGCCTTCGAACTGATCGCGAGATGTTTGTCGCGAAACGCTTCCGTTCGATGCTCTTCTAGCCCTTCGACCGTATCAGTCGCCCACACTCTTCCAGACACATCGAATTGAAGTCCTTGGTAGAGAAACCATGGCGGGCTGCTGATTGGTCCCTCCGAGACACAGACAAGTTTGCCAGTAGCTTCATACTCTTCAAGTTGTGCAGCAAACAGCACATCGGCCAGATAGGCAGACTCAAGTGACATGCCGAGCTCCAAGGCTTCCATCAGGAGAGGTTCTGCTCCAAGCGGTCCTATCCGGCCGCTAACCTCCAGCAGTGCCATTTGGCCGTCAGCTTCGCTCTTACCTTGGAATACCTCGTAGGGGGATCGCACTTCAATGCCCCAAGTTCGAAACGCCCAGGCTGCGTAATGTGCACAGTGCGATGTGAAGGTTGATTTTAGTTGACCACTTTCGACGGAGAAAACAATGCCTTCCTTAACAACATCTTCCAGATTCCAAGATGCGACAGTCGGTGCAGATTTGTCTTTCGCAAGCGGGTGAGTGTCCAGATTGTACAACGCGGCCAGCAGCCTTCCAGCATCACAGCCGTCAAAATTCCGGTCACCCCACCTTACTTTATTGGTGACGATCCATCCTTGCGGCAAAAGTCGACCTTGTGACCGCCTACCAGCAATGTTGGGTAAGATCTTGCGGATTGACCGTTGAAACGTTTCGGCAGTGATAAGCTTTAAGTCTGCCGCGGCCATCAGCGCATTGATGTGGCTACCAACATCCCACATCGTGACAGCTTCATGCAGCCTGTGCGAGCCAGTAGAAAAATTTACCGTCGCGGGACAGAGTCCTGTTTCCAGATTTGTCCAACGGTCAAAATAGGACCAGGCAACTTTCGCATCTGCCATCAACCGCTCGCGCTCGTTACTCTCACCCTTGACAAGGGCAGGCTCGGGTATTTTCTGGTAGTTCTGCGTCCTACGAAAGTGCGTCAGATAAGGACCTGTGGGTACTATACGCCTGACATAATCGGGTAACGTTGTAACGTCGGAGATGCCATCTCGAGCGATCTCATATAGTGCTCGTTTGAGTGCAATTCGCTGCGGTCGATCCCTCAAGATATTGTCAGAAATCACCAGAACGCAGTCTGCCGTTCCAACTGAACCGGTCGCCAAATCTTTCAGGGCTTTTTCATCGTCGACTTGAACGGACGGAAGCTTCAAAATGTTGCGTGCATCCAGCCCCGTATCACTTCGCTCTGAAAGCACCACGGCCGTTCCAAAAGTCGTGGAAGAGTTAACATCTATTTCAGGAAAAGCCGCGCCGTCAGTGGCGTTGAACACATCAACAGGCCGAATTGGCGAGTCGGCAGCGCGCATTCCTTCTACGTCTATCCAATAGCCGGGTCGGCTGGATGGCGACGCATCAACGGCAAAGCTCGAGGGCAATCCCGCATTGATCAGCTCAAGTCTGAAATCAGTTAGGATGTTGTGAAACTCTGGCGAAGCGTCGGCACCAGCAATAAAGTGCAAGGCAATGTTTCTTTTGTACCCATAGTTATCGCGGTACTGAATGTCCGATGCCAGGATGGGGTTTATCCAATAGTCACTGTTCTGCAGCATCACGCGCTTTGTAAAAGCGAGAGCAGACGAACGTAAACTTGCTAGAGATCGTGCTGAAAAATCGTCAGCCGAAAGATAAAGGACACGTTCTACCGACAGCGTCGGTATCGCCTGGAAAGAAAGTTCTGGGGACCAAAGTAGTAAGCGTTGTCCTCCAATCAGCCTAACCACACCGTCGCTCCACGCCTCTGGTTTAAGCCTTGTAGTGATTTGGGGTCGCATTAGAACATTCCGAATGCCGCATGCGCGTACCCCTGAAGGGGCTACAATGCTATCCAGCATGTCGCAGGCAATGGTACTGCTGATGGAGAAGTCTGACCGCATTTCCGAACTGTCCCACAGCGCCCGTTGCAACGCCGATTGCGCATCGTATACCGCACGCGCTTGAAAATATGGGGTCAGGGCCGCCAGGTTTCTGACGATCGGTGCCAGCTGAACTAAACCGGGTTGGTTTAACAATTTTTTCTTTAACAACTTCGACAGCACATTGTTGGGACGGAGCTTTGCGAGGTTTTGAGGGGCGGCGTCGATCAGACAGGTAACAGGTAGCCCTTGTTCAGCTAAAACGTCCAAGACTACAGCGATCTTGTCAGGGTCGGTATCGCTGTGAATCCCATCGATCACGACAATAGTATTCTGGGATATTTTGCTCGCTGCGCGGCCCACAACTGGGAAAGGGAGCAACATCGGCGCGGCCAAGCCCCATTGCAGAAACTGCCTACGATCAATCATGCCAACTTTGCCTGATCATACTTGAACCCGACCCGAGTCGTGCGGCCCCAAGTGGCCAATGACCCTGTCGCAGCGCGCCAAAGTGCACGTATAACAGAGATGTACAAAACTTGCCGATAGAATACACGTTGTAAAGGCATCAACCACATCAAACGGCGATCCTCTTTCGGGTCAAGACGGAACGCAACGACAACGCTCAGAATTTCCAAGGCCGGAAGCGCCAGATACGCAATGATCTGCGGGTTCTCGAAAAGGCCTGATGCAATGGGCTGATCCGTGCCAAAATTTACCACAAAATCCAGGGCAAGAAGTAGTAAGAACAGGTCGGCAAGTGGCGCAATAAGGGGCATCAAGTAACCAAAAATTGCTAAGTCAGGTAGCGCAACAATCCCCAACTTGCGACCTTCCGGAACGGCCCCGACATGTTTCCATCCAGACTGCATCATTCCGAGCGACCAACGCAGCCGTTGCGCCATCAGCCCTCGGAGAGTTGCGGGTGTTTCAGTTGTCGCAATTGCTCGATCTTCATAGACTACCTGATAGTTTGTACGGATGATTGCCATCGTCATATCGGCATCTTCAGTCAGGCTTTCGTTAGAAAAAATCCCGGCTTCCATAAGCGCTGTGGTGCGCCATGCACCGATGGCGCCCGGTACGACCGTCATAGCGTTCAGGAACTCCTTTGCGCGCCGCTCTATGCTTTGGGCGGTGATGTACTCGAGCGCTTGAAGGCGCGTTAGCAGATTGCTGCGGTTCCCAACAACAACCCGTCCAGCAACGGCGCCAATCTTGGGATCATTAAAGTGTGCGGCCAACAAACCGACTGCGTCTGGCGAAATCTGTGAGTCCGCGTCGATGCAGATCAGAATATCACTTTGTGCTTCGTCGAGTGCAGCATTCAATGCAGATGCCTTGCCAGCGTTGGATTGCGACAAAACCGTCACTAGAGGATGATAAGCGAAACTAATGGCTTTATCGTAAGTGTCATCGGTTGAGCCGTCATCAACCACGATGATGTCAAAGTCGTCGTAGCGGGTCGAGAGTGCCTGTCGGATACATTTTTCTATCACCTTGCCCTCATTGTACGCAGGGATGACAATCGTAACCGACGGTTGGTGGTCCGAGGTTGGTGGCAAATGGGGTTTGCGTTTTGCTGTCAGCAACAGCAGCGTGATCGAACGGAACATCCCGACAGCAAATACCGCCCAAAACATAAACTTAAGGATGGACCAACCATTACCAACGGCAAAGAAGGACACAGTCCCAAAAGTTGCCGTAATGCGGTCGCTTTCGGGCATCAGCACTTCTGCTGTCGTACCCAAGAGATCAGCAACAGACGTAAATTCATAACCTTTGCTACGTAGCTCTGTGATAACTTTGGGAAGCGCCGCCACGGTCTGGCTTTGGTCACCACCGCCATCGTGAAGGAGGACGATGCCACCCGCATTTTCTTCAACTTGTCTGATAATTTCAACTGCCAGCTCGTCGGCACTTTGCGCAATCCAGTCTCGCGGCACGACGTCCATCCCTACAATGACGTAACCAGCCTCCTCCAAAGGCAGAAGAGAGGCTACCTCTTTGGACGTAATTGGCCCGCCGCTACGCATATAAGGTTCACGGTAAAGTCGCATGCTTTTACCGGTTAGGCCGTTGATAAAGAGTTGTACTGAGTTGACCTCGACCGTTGCGCGCGATGCAGACAGGTTACCCATTTTAGGGTGCGAGTAAGTGTGAGAACCCAACTCATGGCCCTCCTCGAGAATGCGTTTTATCAAGTCGGGGGACTTAACAGCATTATTTCCGAGTACAAAAAAGGCTGCCGGAGTCTTGGTATCACGCAAGATATCTAGCGTGTCAGCCGTATGCTGAGAGTGTGGGCCATCATCGAAAGTCAGAACAACTTTGTTTGGCTGCCCCGCTCCGTAAAGCCGTACGGTGCTTGCTTTGGGAACTTTGGAATACACGACCGAAGATATGGCGCTTGTGACAGGATCTGTAACAACCGCGCGTTCTCCAGGCTGGGGCATCGATACAGGGGCCACAAACGGGCCACTTCCCAAAAGTTCAACGTAATCCGAAAAGATGACGGTCGTTACGGCATCAGGTGAGAGCTCAACCCCATGGGTCAGGTGGTCCAAAACTGCCCAAATTCCGGGATCCTCATATCCCAAGCCAGCTAAGCTAAGCGAAGCGACATTCAGCTTGTTAAGTGCCAAGATTTGATTGTGGGCGGTTGCAGCATCAAGCATCCATACCCGATGTTGCAAACCCTCAGCGTCAACATAACTTGCCTGGCTGTTTCCAACTGCTGGATCAAACTCAGGTGGAATAGACCTATCTGCGAGCGCGGACATCACTTGGGCAATGGTTAGCACACTAGGACGGGGCTGGCCTGATACCCAGTCCACTGCGTGGTTACCAAGTTTAACTACCAGCTTATCTGAATCGACATAATTTCTTACGAAAGCAACATGTGCTTCAAACCAGCCGTCGTCGGCAAGAGGCTGTGGTGCAGAGCCGATCCACGGTGTTCGATAGCCGTCGACGATGACAGTATCGAACAACCAATTTGCGATGATCAATATGCTCGCTGTAGTGTTGCTTGGTACGGTCACACAGGAGGTAAGTTCCCTATTGTTCAGCGCATTTGCGAAGGGGCGTAAGATATCGGCGAATGTTGTTGGCCCGACAGACACAAGTTGACTGGCGTCAACACAGTATCCGATCAGGCTTTTAACTTGAGATGTGTTAACAACAAAATCTGATAGCGCCTCGGCAACTTCAATACGCCCCTGAAATGTGCTTAACTGAACGATATGTGAGAGCTCTAACGCGATAATCGGCAAAATCTCGATGTCAGCATCCCTCGTATTTGTATAGTTGAGCAAGGATCTCGAGTATCTTGAGCGACACCGGATACTTTGACTCTTTCACCGACCAGGCCGGCGGTATACCACGTAGGCATAACCACTTGGATGGAGTCACAGCTTCGATATAACGACTTCGTTGCCCAAGGCAGATCAACAGGTACAACAGCATAGATTTTCTGTTTTTGGCTGGACGAGCTGTTGCGTTTTCCCGCTGAAACGTCATTCATGCAACGATATTGTTGTGCTTGATGCTCAGCATAAATATCGATTGCAGCAGGACCTAGACCTAGACCTGTACTGACATCGTTCCTCCAGTCATCTGGGTCGGCGGCCGCAAGGTCTTCCTTTAACGCTTTGATGCGATCAGGCAGGGCGGCCTCCAGCCCACGGTTAGATCCGAGAACCGCCGCGAGTAGCATCAGCCAGACTACCAGCACCATTGCAAACGTGGTAACTGAAAACAAAATGCGCGTTCTGCGTCGGCTACTCGAATCGAGAAATACCCGGGCCGACAAGCCGCGCTCCGAGCGCGGCTCGTGAAAACCTCGGGACATTTCTAGAGCACTGTCAGCACTTTTGCCTCGCCTCCAAGTTTTACGCATTGCGCTTTCGCATCCAAATTTCTTCGAACTGGAACGTCTGGGATGCAGCGATGTGCATAAACTTTCAGAAGGGCGGCTGCAGACAGGGCAATGTCAATTCTTGACCCTTGTAAACAACAATCCGTAAGGCGAGTCGGATCGCAGATGGTAACAAGATTAGAACTTGCATCTCGTTATCACCCGTTGTGCCAACCGAACCTTTCTGACCAAGTCCACCCCAGACTCCATTCAACTTGGATTATAGATAGGGGCGAAACTGTGTCACGGGTTGTCCCGATTTCTGCCATATTTTCAACCAGAGATTGCATCACTGTTTCTAGGGTTGGAGGTATTGCTCAATGCGAGATGGATTGATGAAACGGACTGCATCTTAAGATTGAGGGAAATGAACGTATGCAACCTATGAGATAAAGCGAACTCGTCGATTCGTTGGGTTTGGGCAAAAGTGAGGCAGGGGATCCAGAAACATAAAAAAGCTCAATCGAACGGGTCAACAAAACGTTTGCCACTTTTTTCGGAACAAGTTAGGTTTCAGGCAGCCATGAATTTTCTACAGCACATGGCTAACCCAGTAACGGCTACAACTTCGGTTGTGGCCGTTTTCAATTTTAAGAAACTTCTCCGGTTTGTATGATGGTGAAGTCATTGCCATGTGTCGGGGGAGCCAATGCGACGGCATCCAAATATAAATCGGCGTGCAAGGTCACTGGAGATCTTGATTGGAATTGGACCTCGCAAGTGGTCCGACGCCTTCGAGCACGTGCCTTGAATATTTTGAGAACAATACCCAAAAGGTGATGCTAGAGTACAGGAATTCTCAATTGCCTTGAGGTGTCATAATATTCGCATCAGAGAAGTGCACTGGCACGGTAATTTGTGATGGCGAGTGTTTGGCCGTACTACGCGTAAAATAACATTCGCCGTTGGGACACAATGTGGCCTACTACCAATAGGCTGTTTTCCAAGCAATCGGAATGAGCGTTTGTAGTAGGCCGGTCCAAGCCTAGCGCCGGTTCACCACTGCCACTAGTATAGCTACTGCTTTTGCCAGATCTTCAATAGAGCTTTCTAACGCTTCAACTCTTGATCTAAAAACACCCTACAAACATCCGAATGTGCTCTCCCGAAAGATTGAAGCGGCTTGAAATTGCTCGAAGGTACCAAGGAATACTGAAGTGGTCCTGCTTTTTAGGACAGTTTTGCGGCTCAGCTAAGATGTAATCTGGTGGGTTTCATGCCGCCTTTTGATGTCGTTGTGTGTTGAAGAATGCGTCGTCTGGTGCTTGCTTGTCGAGGGCGGTGTGTGGCCGCTCGGTGTTGTAGAAGCTGATCCAATCTTTAATCACCCGTTTGGCTTGGAACCCGTCTTTCAGTTCGTGCAGATAAACAGCCTCCTGCTTCAAGGACCGCCACAACCTTTCGATGAAGATGTTATCGAGATATCTGCTGCGACCATCCATCGATATTTTGACGTCAGCCTCAGTCAAAGTGCTGATCCAGGCTGCACCCGTGAACTGCGACCCCTGATCCGTATTCATAATTTCGGGTTTACCATATTCGGCGATGGCTTCTTTCAAGGCTTCGACACAGAAGCTGGCATCCAATGTGTTCGATAGCCGGCACGCCAGCACCTTGCGCGTCGCCCAGTCCATGATCGCCACCAGATATAAGAAGCCACGTCGCACGGGGGTGTAAGTAATGTCACTGCACCAAACATGATTGGGTCGCGTGATCGGCAGGTTTCTCAGCAGGTAGGGGTAAATGCGATGCTGAGGATGCTTCTTGCTGGTGTTCGGGCCTTTGTAGATGGCCTGTAGCCCCATGACACCCATCAAGCGGCGCACACGATGCCGACCTGCATGGAACCCGTTTCTGGGCAAATAAGCTGCGCTCTGGCGGCTGCCAAAGAACGGGTATTTCGTGAAGACCCGATCAATCTCGTTCATCAATTCCAAAGTCTCAGCATTCACACCGACCGGCGTATAATAAAGCGACGACCGGCTAATATTCAGCAACTTGCACTGCTTGGTCAGGCTCAGATCTGTGCGGTCAGCGTTGATCAGCGCCTTGCGTTCGGTCGGGCTCATCGCTTTAGCCCTTGTGACAAAAAATCGTTTTCGACCGCCAGCTTTCCGATCTTCGCGTGAAGCTCTTTGACTTCGGCCTCGTTATCTTCGGCCCGCCGGACCTTATCGGAAAATACCCCGGTCAGCCCATCAATGGCCTGTCGCTTCCCCGTCGTCACCTGCGTTGGATGAACTTTGTGCTTCGCTGCAATCTCTTGCGCGGGCTTGTCACCACGGAGCGCCTCGAGCGCGACAGTAGCTTTGAACTTGTCTGAAAAACTGCGTCTCTTCGTCATTTGTGTATCCTATCTTCAAGGTTGGATACATCTTAGCACGCTGTCCAGTTTTGCCTGACCACTTCACATCGCCGCGATGCAGCTTTCACATTGCTGACATTCATGCGCAGTGCAGCATTTTGTCGGCTGGAACGTCGGTCTGCGGACTTAGTGACCAACCCCACCCCGCAGTGGTAGATGGCCGCGTTGCAGGAACACTTGCGGGCCGAGACAATTCTCTTTTGGACCAAGGGTGTGGTTGCAGCGAATTAATATAGCACCCGAACCGGCGTGAGACATCCGATCATCTAAGGGTTTTTGCGGACCAGCAGATGAGATTACCGTCTTGTTCATCCACCCTTTGCCCTGTTTTCACAAAACCATTTCGGGCGAGAACAATCTGGGATGCGGTGTTGTCCATACTACATTCCGCTATAACTTCATGGACGCGCTCGTCGTTCCGCGCCCATGTCAAAAGTTCAGCCAGTGCTCGACTGGTTACGCCCTTCCGTTGACGTGTTGGGGCCACTCCATACCCGATCTCGATCCCACCTTCTACGTAAGGTTTTACAACGGAGCAGATACCCGCAACCTCACCATCTTCGACAAACATCCACGCAGCGGGAGTAAAATCAGCTGCGATTGAGGAAGCAAGTGATCGCAAAGTTTCGAGAACGGCGACTGGAGCCACTGGGCTATCGGGGAGCCGCAAACCACGCGGGGGCAAACCTAAAATGATTTCAGAAAAATCGTTGTCTTCCATCGCCACGAGCATTCAGTATTCCTCAATTCGCCACCCGTATTTGGGTATTTTGCCCCCAGAGTAAGTTTCCCCAAGTGGCCAGCCGTTCCGGGCTAAGTCACCTATAACGGGTCCATAAACAAGAAATTTTTCGCCAACTTGCATTAGGTTACCCTACAATCACTACCATTCGCCGCGTCGCAGAATTTTGGCAAAGTGGGCTCGAAGCTGCCGTTCGCTGCGGAGCCTTCGAATGCCCGCTATGGGCGGAGAGCGGACGTTCGCTGCACAACTGCAATAGTTAAGCCGGATACGCCAAAGCAGACATCCGTTAAAGCTTTGTGGGAGATCATGCGAGCGTTCATTGACGACAAAGGCAAGTAGGTTCCCTGCGCACGATGCTGGGCAGGGTCAAAGACACCTTCGACTTGGACCCGGAACACATCACTGCAGACACCGCATACGGATCAGGTCCGATGCTGGGTTGGCTGGTGGACCGCAAGATCGCGCCGCACAAGCTAGTTCAATCTATCCGACGTAGCTTTTCGGTGAGGACCCAACCAAATTTGAACTCGCCACTTTCGTTGGAATATCTAATAAGTGAATATCTGTTATCTGGGTTGCTGACATGACCTAGATGTACTCTGGCACCTTCATCCAATACGCCAAGTCTTTTAGCTTCCTTGCTTGGGCTTTCTCTTATCGAAACACCGCGACTATCTTGCGATATTGTGTCAAATACCTCAACTTCAACAAGCTGTGGAATCGTAATCTGCGGCCGACTATCATTTAGCGTAATTACAATTCTCGGAGGCAATGGCTCTAAGGAAGGTTCTCCAATGGGCGGTGTGTTTTCGGATGCGTTGCTCGCAGTGATCACGACTGCAAGTGATGCTACACTGACCATCGTTTGAATGAATGTTAATGCCAAGATTGCTTTCTCTGACCATTTCAATCCTGCTTTCTCAACTTCTTGCCTTACAGTGGCTTCAGAGGCAGGTTGCAAAGAATCGACAATTTCAATCGGCGTTTTTTGCATTCCATGCAGTTTTGCCAGATAGCGCCCAAGTTGGCGGGAAGTTAAGCCCGCTTGAAGAACCTTCTCTGCACCGTCTTGTCGGCGTAGTATTGAAATACTTTGGTTCAATTCTTTGCTAAGCAGAGCAGCTGCGGGCTCATGGTTGCGCGTTGATCTTGTTTGTGGTGGGTCAGCGCGCTCTGGAACTCCAGCCGAGCCGTCGCCGCCGGCAATTATAGGTTCATGACTGCCAGCAGCCACAATAGCTGCAACTATTGATTGAACAGGAGATAGAACTTGATCACGAAAAATGGATTGAATTTTCGAAACACTGGTGCGCAATACTCCCAGTACCGATAAATCAGAAATTCTTTTAGGCTGGCTTGCAGCCCAGTTTTCAGCAAACCAGCCGTACAGTAAAGCTTCATCACTCGGTCGCAGTATCGGCAGCTTTTGTAGCGCTGGCGTATTCGGAAATGCGCTAAGGAGTTCATTTCGAATTTGATTTAATGCAATGCCGCTCATTCAATTTTTCTCTTCATTAACTCTCAAGATCAATTGTTAACGAACATTTCGCAAACATTAATATCCGTGAAAACGGTAGCTGGTGCTCGCCATCTTCGCAACAAGTTCGGTAGCCAACATTTTTCCAGAAGTCGCGTATTTTTCGCTCAGATGTTTCCGACTGTGGGGGCGGGTTTCCGTATCAGCAGCAGATCACACACTGATACCGCGAGGGTTGCAAGATATTGCGTGGCTCCTCGTTACCAACGTCCAGAACGCCCAAGGTCCGCTTTCGGAAAGCTGTGTTACAACGACAGACCATTCCATGAATGTCCGCTTTGGGCCGTTCACTGCGCCCGACACTGAGGGCGGACAGCAGACCTACGCCGCAGTAGCGCAGTATAGGTCCACTGTATGAGAAAGCGGACGTTCAGCAGCACGTGGCACTTTCAACCGCAGCTAACGGCAGCAAAGAGCCCAACCTGTTCGCTCGTCAGAGTGCAGCGAATGTCTGGTTAGGCCATGACGTTCGCCTAATCGCTGTTGATTGTAGTCAGGTTTGTTGGTGCTTCATGCGCGCCGATGCAAAGGCGGTGATCGCCGAGCACTTGGATAACACGGCAATGCCCAGCTTGCCCCTTATCGTCCGCAGTTGCCATCCGCGCCAGTTCCTTGCGAAGCTGCGCAAGAAATTTCATGCGTCGGTCCACTGCCGCGAGCTGCTTTCGCGCGATCTCATGGGCGGGCGCACAATCTTCGGTCGGCTCTTCGGCCAGAGCCATCAAATCCGCGATGTCATCGAGTCCGAATCCCAATTCCCGCGCATGGCGCAGGAATGCCAGCCGTTCAAGCGTGGCGTCGTCGTATCGCCGCTGCCCGCCTTCCGTGCGCGCAGGTGACGGGATTAGGCCACGGCTTTCGTAGTAGCGGATCGTCGTCACCTTCACGCCCGTCTGGCGCGACATCTGCCCGATTGAATACTCTTTCACATTTGCCCCTTGAAGCTACAGTCGCTGTAGATCGTATCTACAAGGAAAGAATACGAATCGAAAGGAGCCACCGATATGGGACACGGCCATCATCATCACGTCGACGCGCAAGCGGGCGACCGCCGCGTCTTCGCAGCCATTGCGGTCAATATGGGGCTCACGTTCGCGCAGGTCATAGGCGGTATAATGTCCGGATCGCTGGCTTTGATCGCGGACGCGCTGCATAACTTTTCCGACGCGATCTCGCTCATCATCGCTTTCGGCGCGCGCAAAATAGCGCGAAGGCCACGGGATGCGGAGATGACTTTCGGATACGGCCGGGTCGAGGTTGTGGCGGCACTCATCAACTATACAACGCTCATCGTGCTCGGCCTCTACTTGCTTTATGAAGCCGCGATGCGCTTTGCCGAACCTCAGGATGTTGAGGGTTGGATTATCGTCGTCATAGCAGGTATCGCGCTGGTCGTGGACTCGGTAACCGCTGCACTGACCTACGCCATGTCGAAATCCAGTATGAACATCCGTGCGGCTTTTCTGCATAATGTGGCAGACGCGCTCGGTTCTGTGGCTGTGATCATCGCAGGCACGCTGATCCTACTCTATGATTGGCGGCTGATCGACCCTATCGTGACGGTTCTGATCGCAGGCTACATCCTGTGGCAATCGTTCCGCGAGATTGGCCCGGTCATTCGTATCCTGATGCTCGGCTCCCCGCCCGAGATCGAGACTGATGCGGTTCTCGATACGGTGCGCAGCATCGACGGCGTGACTGGCATCCACCACGCACATTTCTGGCAGATGGACGAACATCGCGCTGCGCTGGACGCTCATATCGTCATTGCGGAGGGACGCTGGAATGACGCAGACGCTGTAAAGGACCGGATCAAGGCCGCACTGTCTGAACTATACGACATCGAGCACACCGCTTTGGAGCTGGAATGTGCGCGCCACGCTTGCAATGACCCATCCGAGTTTGGGGGTCGGGGACATGGCGAGGACCAGCACGGATGACCGATTTTGTTCCCGTCACGTTGATCATCGCCCTTTTCTGCGAAGCTGCGTTGATCGCGATGCTGGTCTGGTCGATCTTTGTCCCGGATCGCCGCCTCTGGCCCCCTCGGCAGGTGAGTTGGTATAGTCAGATCATAGTTTGGATGCCCACCATCGCGGTTTTCGGCAGCGCAATTATCGTGGGCCTGATTCAATGGAACGCCTTAGGCTGACCCCTTTGGCTTCGAGGGACTATCGGACTGCCGTTGATCCTTGCAGGTAACGTAGTGGTCTGGACTGCGGCTTTGGGTATCGGCATGGACGCAACGAGCGGTGCGGAAGCGGAGCTTAAGACTGATGGTTTCTACCGCTGGTCGCGAAACCCGCAATACGTCGCCGACATGGGCATACTGCTTGGATGGGCAATCCTGTCCGCCGCTCCGTCTGCATGGGTCATCGCGATAGGCGGCGTAGTCGCCTTCGCACTCGCACCCTTCGCCGAGGAACCTTGGCTCGAAAAGGTCTACGGTGCACCTTACCGTAAATACCGCACCCGCGCTCCACGTTTCTTTGGCTTGCCGAAATAACTATGGTTTCATCAACAGCGGACATACGGCCAATGTCGGGTTTGTCCCGCACTGCTGCCGTTCGTCTCACTCCTCGGCGCTGATGTTGTTTGCACACGCGGCGAAAGACAGGTTTGAGCCGATTCTGTGGAAAAACACCGTGTTGCAGGCGCAGAAAATATTGCTTAGAACACAGCGCGAGCGCCTTTCTTGTCAGGCTTTGCACGTTTGCTGCGGTGCAGGAAAGATCTTGACCATATCGCGGGTTTGCGGCGAACGGCGGCTATTGAAAGTCTGACTACATGCAAAGTGTCCATCACACCCCAATTTCGGGACGCCTCTCCGCTAGCGGTTCTCAGCCATCCGATATCTTACAGAAGGTGAATTGTGGCTCGGAAACAACTCTGGCACCTCGCATTCCGTTTTCGAGAGTAGGATCCGCAGCGAATATCTGAGCGCGTTCAACGGTGTCCCATTGAAGAATAACCGTCACGGAATTGCTGTCAGCCGGATCTACCAAGATTTTGTATGCAACTTCGCCGACGCTTTGCCGAGTTGCTAGAGCGGCGTCGAAAACGGATTTCCAGTCCACGTAGTCAGCAACTTGATGCTGAACGATCATTATTGCGTCTTGCGCGGCGCCGATCTGACAATGACCGAGGGAAAGGGTAGTCGCCAATGACATTGAGTTGATGATTGAATGTGCCATTTACTCATAACTTCCTTTTTGAATGACAGCGGCGGCTCAGACCGACGCACCAGACGCAGGCTTACAGCGCGCCGTTTTTGAGCCAGGCGGCGCAAGACTCACCAAGTTCCTTGACAGCATTTTGCTCATAACGTTCGCTTGTTTCTCCTGACAGTGTGTCTTTCCAGCGCCCGTTTGTACCTTTGTGAATGAATGTTTTCGCACCGCCATCCCAGAAAGCACCGCCCAGTGGTACAGAATCTGCGGCATGGTTTTTCATGTAGTCGAATGAACAATGATGTAGAATTTTCTCCATCAGGTCGGGCGTCACCTCGATGTCGAGGAATGCGGCTATTTGGGCAATCTGACCACGCAAATCATGCTTGAGATCTGCAAAGTGAACGAGTTTCACGTTGGGTTGATCGCGCAACTCCCACCAGCTGCGGACATTCTCCCAATAGGGCCAGAATGGCGCTCCGTCATTGTCCAGCCAATGCGTGAAATATGCTGCAGCCCTTTTGGGCGGGACTCCAATCTCGGGGCCGACCCGCCCGGGCGTGTTGTTTAGAGTCTCGTACCACATCGCGTTCGCGTTGCTGTGGTGATTGTGCAAGGACCACACCAAATCCCGGGCGTCGCGCCCGACATAGATGTATTTGGCCTTTTGCGAGAAGACCAAGGCATCAACCGGCAAATGGGTTTTCAGAAACCGGCGATGCGTCTGTGCGGCAATTGCCGGAAGCTTAACCTCTTTCGGTGGCACACGAAGGTCAACCCAAGGCGACATTTCCGAGATGGGTAAGTCCGTCTGACCCTGAAAGATCAGCTGGCTTACGATCTGCTGCATCCAGGAGGTGCCCGACTTTGCATAGGTCGCGATAACGATGTCATCGTCACGGAAATCGATATCGTTCCAGACCGTACTGTCCATATGGTGGTTGTGAATTTCGCGGGTTTTGGTGGGTAAGGCGTCCATGTTTAATTTCCTTTGTTGAAAGTGTCGCATGGACAATATGAGCCACGGCCAGCGGTCGTGGGTATGTCTGCACTTGCAGAGTGGTTAGGCATCCGTGCAGGATGCTCTTAGGGGTAAGCAACAATGCTGGACTGGAACGACATCCGCATCTTCCTTGCTGTCGCGCGAGAAGGCTCTACTTTGGCGGCTTCAAGAAAATTGAACATCAACCAGACGACGGTTGGACGGCGCATGCAGGCGCTGGAAGCGGCGCTTGGGCTGACGCTGTTCGAGCGCGATACCAGAGGGTACACACTCACTGCTCAGGGCAGAAACATGCTGGAAGTGACTGCAAGCATGGGTGAAGCAGCCGAAAGCGTCAAAACGCGGGCCAATCAACTCGGAAGGGCATCAAGCGGAAAAATACGCGTGACTGCAGCCCACTCAAGTATGGCGCATTGGATGCTTCCGCTAATATCCGAGTATCATAAAAAAAATCCAGACCTGCAATTTGAGACGAATTCAGCCGAGAGCTACATATCATTGGAAAATGGCGAAGCAGATGTTGCTTTGCGTGCCGCTGACAAAATATCGGGCGACACATTGGTTGCCAGAAAACTTCCCCCGGTCAGGTGGGGCATTTACTGTAGCAAGTCATATTTGGCTGCCAACGGCATTCCGCGCTCCATTGAAGAGCTAAAGGAACACCCCTACCTGCGTTTCCCTGATGCAATGGTGAATGGCGTCCAAGCTATGAGTTATGTAGATCAGCATATGGATAAATCAAAAATTGTTAGCACCGTGGATTCTGTTGTATCCATGGCTGCATCGCTTCGCACTGAAGAGGCGGTCGGAGCGCTTCCCTGTGTCGAAGGTGATCAATCGTCCGAGCTTTTAATGTGTTTCACAGACAATCAAATGCAAAGCGGGCTTTGGCTTGTTGCATCTAAGGAGGCGTACCAGGAACCACGTGTACGCAAATTCATGAAATTTGTTGCCGAAAAATTTCCGCAGGATGGCAGTAAGGCAAATTTCTAAAAGCAGTAACAAAGCCATTGCACAGTAGGCAATTCTTCGAAGATCTTCAAAGCTGATCTGGCCAGAGATTTACCCGGGCCAAAAAAACTGAATTGAGAGGTGGATTGCTAGTATGCTTCCTAGTCCGCAGATCGAACGATCGCGATCGTGGGCGGCCCGGCAACACCAGCATCCTCCATCCCAGCTTGAAGAACGGGTGATGCGAAATATGCGTTCGCAGCGGCCACGTCTGTGAACCGATGCAGGACGTAAACCATGTTTGGGCTTTCAATATCTCGCAGAACCTCTTCTTCCAGAACTCCGCCCGCCCTCTGTTCGTCAGCAAAACCATCATAGACAGCGCGCCATTGCTCATAGTCAATCACTGGATGGCTAGCGATCACCAGAATTGTTCCGTCTTGTGCAAACCCTGCCGATGGCATTGCAAAAAGTAGCGTGGCCACTGCAGCACGTAAGTTACTCATCATGTCATTTCTCCCGTAAATCTTTAGCAGCCGGGATCGGCAGCCTAGCTCTAAATTGCACCGCCGGAATGCAGCGCGCTATTGGTTCGAATGGCTAGCTGGGCTGCAAATTCGCAGGTGTCTTGCTTGCGATGTCAATCCTTGCGATCAATTCACCGCCAAGCCGCATAGGTCGGTTGAATTCTAAACGTCAATAATGATCGACGTTGACATGTGTTATCCGAAGCGGACACCGGACTGTCCGTAGTCAGGGTTTTTGGGACCAATGGCGGCCTAAACTAAGAGAGAGTTTGGCTCATCTTGGGTCTCCTTTTCTCCGGTACGTGCCTCTGGGGCACGACGCCGGGATTAAAATGGCGGCAAGAACATCATCCGCGCCTCATGGCTCGAGATTGCGCCAGCGGCGGCCATCGCGATGGAGCAGCATCAACGTGTCTTCCGGCCCGGCGCTGCCGGGGTCATAGGGGGTGCGTCTTTGGCGGGCGTCCTCCCAGCCGCGGATGATCGGATCGACCCAAGCCCAAGCGGCCTCGACCACCCGCATGCCGCTGGGACCCGGCTACTTGATCGTCGTGCGTGGGGTGATGCCTTCGTCGGGTAGCAGCCGGATGATCAACGCATTGCCTCGGCGACCTTCCAACTTGGGGAAGGTCATATGCGGGGGATCGCGGAAGGTGATGGCGATCTCGGAAGTGCGGGCCCGTAGCTTCTTTCCGGCCCGCAGGTGGAAAGGGGTGCCGGCCCACCGCCAGTTGCTGATGTTCACCTTCATGGCGATGAAGCTTTCGATCAGCGTCTGTGGATCGCCGGCGTGATCGCAATACCCGCCTTCGCCGTTGGCGGCGCGGTATTGCCCGCGTGCGATGCAGTCGGGTGCGACGGGATCGAGCGCCTCGATTACCTTGAGCTTCTCGTCGCGCACCGCGTCGGGCTTGAGGCGCGACGGCGGCACCATCGCAGTGAGGCACAAGAGCTGCATCAGGTGGTTCTGCACTTTATCGCGCATGGCACCGGAGCGGTCGTAATACTCCCCCCGCCATTCAACGCCGAGGCTTTCGGCCACGGTGATCTGCACGTGGTCGATATGCGTGGAATTCCACAGCGGCTCCCAGAGCGCATTGGCGAAGCGCAGCACCATGAGGTTCCGCACCGTTTCCTTGCCCAGATAATGGTCGATCCGTTAGATCTGTCCTTCATCGAATACGCGCCGCAGGTCGGCATTCAGTGCCTTGGCTGAGGCAAGGTCGTGGCTGAAGGGTTTCTCCACGACGATGCGGCCTGAGGCGTGGCAAGACCATGTACGTCCAGATTGTCGGCGATCGCACCGAATTGCGCAGGCGAGACCGACAGATAGAAAGCACGCGCCGCCTCCGGCCGCAGATGTTCGCCCAACTCGCGCCAGCCCGCCTCGCCGGTGGCATCGACGCAGACTCAGTGCAGGGTCTTTAGGAAAGCGGCGATCTGGGCGGGCTCTTCAGCCGACCTCGGCGCAAATTCCTTCAGGCTTTCTCTGATCAGTTCAACAAAGGCGTCGCGGGTCATCTCGCTACGAGCGGCCCCGATGATGCGGGCTTCCGCGGGCATTTGTCCCACCACAAATCGGTGGAACAGGCCCGGAATTATCTTGCGCCGAGCAAGATCACCGGTCGCGCCGAAATTGACGAGGTCGAAAGGGTCAACGGGGATGACGCGCGATACCATGGCGTCAGCCTGCCGACCGGTGGGGGGCGTGGCCGCCGACGCCGTTCCGAGCGAGTTTGGCGGTGCTAACCTTATGGCGCTTTCGGCCAAACTGGACTTGCAAAAACTGTGGTGGCGCCAACATTACAGTTCCCAAAATAGGACGGCGGGGGAAGTGATCTGCCTGTCAGAGGTCTTGGGCCCAGGGGGGATCGGCACCGGCGCGTGAGACGGTGACGCCAGCCACCTTTGCGCCATAGGCCATCGCTTCCTGCAGCTCTTGCGCCGACAGGGAGGCCAGTGCTTCTTTGCTGAGGTGCCCTGCGTGAGCCAGCTTGGCCAGAACGCCCGCGTTGAACGTATCTCCGGCCCCGACAGTATCGACTATCGACACTCGCGCGGCGGAGACCTGCACCTCCGTGCCGTCCGACAGATATCCGGTCGCCCCCTCGCCACCGCGGGTGACGATCACCACGGCGGGTCCCCGCTTACGCAGAACGGCGACCCTTTCGGTTACCGATGATCCATCGGGAACGATCCAGGCCAGATCCTCGTCGGAAACCTTGACGATATCCGTTTGTGTCAGCATAGCGTCCAGACGCGCGCGATAGCGCTCGGCATCTTCGATGAAGCCGGGCCGAATGTTCGGATCCAGCATGACCGCGCGGGTCTTTCCCTCGCGCGCCAGAAGCTCGGCATAGGCCTCCGCGGCCGGTTCGCAGGCGAGGCTGATGCCGCCGAAGAAGAGCGCGCTGAACCGATCTGGTACCGCGGGCATATCTGCGCCCGTCAACATCCGCCCGGCGGAGTTTTCGTCGTAGAAGCTGTAGCGGGCCTGTCCATCGATCAACTGCACGAAGGCCAGCGTTGTTGAGCGGTCCGAGCGGATCGCCAGACTGGCGTCCACATGGCTGGCCTTCAGCGCCTCTACCAGTTGGGCGCCGAAAATATCCGTCGAAAGGCCGGTCAGCAGGCCCGCGTCGGCCCGCAACCGGCCAAGCGCAATGGCGGTGTTGAATACCGCTCCGCCGGGATTGGGGACAAAGGCGTTCTGCCCCTTCGCCGTCGGGGCGGGGAGCATGTCGATCAACGCTTCGCCGCAACATAGGATCATCTCAAGCCGCTTTCCCGTTCAAGAGGCTGCGCAGAACCGAACGGACATCGCCGGTCCAGACCGCCTCGACCTGCCGGGCGAAGGCCTGCGCGAAACGCTCCTGTTGCCCGAGGCTGCCGAAGATCTCCGTCAGGTCCAGAAAGGCTGTTGGCCTCCGGCGGGACTGGCGAGCCGCTTCGCGCAGCCGCTCGGCACGCGGATCATCCAGCACATCGCTTTCCGCGCAATAGCGGCACCACAGCGTCACTTCGAGTGCCAGCGCGTCGAGCGGCCCTCCAGTGTTCAGTGCATCCGCGATGGTGGGAAGGATGAACTTGGGCTGGCGGTTCGAGCCGTCCTGACAAAGCCGGGCGATGGTGTCGCGCACCTCTGCATTGGCGAAACGGTCGAGGCAGGTGGCGAGATACTGCTGGTAGTCCACGCCGGGGATCGGTGCGAGGACGGGAATGACCTCTGTCCGCATCAGTTGCAGGATCCAGTCAGCGATATCCCTGTCGGCAACCGCCTCATGCACACAGTCATAGCCCATCAACGCCGCGGGATAAGACAGCGCGGCATGGCTGGCGTTGAGAATGCGCAGTTTCATCGTCTCATAGGCGGCGATGTCGTCCACGAATTGCACGCCGACCTTTTCCAAGGCCGGTCGGCCCAGAGGGAAGTGATCTTCCATGACCCATTGCGTGAAAGGCTCGCAGACGACGGGTGCAGCGTCGTTAATGCAGAAGGTCTCGGCCACCATCGCGCGTTTCGCTGCTGAGGTGGCGGGCGTGATACGGTCGACCATCGAATTGGGGAAAGCGAGATCGTTCGTGATCCAGTCCTGCAGTTTGTCAGACACCAGTCCAGCCAGCCCGCTCAGCGCTTGGCGCGTGACATGGCCGTTCTCGGGAATGTTGTCGCACGACAATATGGTGGGCGGTGGATGCCCCCTTTCACGGCGCCGGCGCAGCCCTGCAAGCAGGATGCCGAAGACCGTCACGGGGCTTTCGGGTGTCGATGCGTCATGCCGAATGTCCGGATGCGCAGCATCGAAACTGCCACTCGCGGCGTCGATGAAATAGCCGCCCTCGGTGATGGTCAGCGACACGATGCGGATCTCGGGGCTGGCGATCCGTTGGATGATCGCCTGCGCGTCGATCGGGCAGAAATCGATCATCGCGCCGGTCACGCGCGCGTTGTAGGTTCCGGGGCTAAGTTCGACCACAGTGGTCAGCCAGTCCTGCGCCTCCAAGGCGGCGCGGCGTTCGGCGTCAAAGGGCATGACGCCAGCGCCCACGATGGCCCAGTCGTGCCCCTCGCCAAGGTCAAATAGCCGGTCCAGATAGACAGCTTGATGAGCGCGGTGGAAGTTGCCCATCCCAATGTGCAGGATGCCGGGCGACAGAATCCGCGCGCTTATAGGACGGCACTGAGACTCGTTGCGGAAGCTGTGGAAGCGTGGAAAGCGAAAGATCTGTCGTCATGTCAGCCCGCCCGAACCAGGGTGTTGTCGTATGTTGCGTCATTCGATCCGTAGGCCCTTCGCGTCGAATTTGTGAATTTGGTCGGCCCTGGGGGACAGGTGGATCGTGTCGCCATGGCTCAGGGTGACCTCGCCCAAGGCCCGGACCGTCAGGGTCTCGGCAAGGCCGGTATTGTGGATGTGAAAGAAGGTGTCGGAACCCAGATGCTCGGCCACGCCGACGGTGCCCTGCCAGGTGCCTTCCTGTGCTACGACATCAATATGCTCGGGCCGGATGCCGATGATATTAGCACCGTGTTTGGCGGCTTCCGGGCCCTCGATCAGGTTCATCTTGGGCGAGCCGATGAAACCCGCCACGAAGGTGTTGCGCGGAGCGCGGTAAAGTTCCAGCGGGCTGCCGACCTGTTCGATGTGGCCTGCCCTGAGCACCACGATCTTGTCGGCCATGGTCATTGCCTCGACCTGATCGTGGGTGACGTAGATCATCGTCGTGCGCAGGCGCTTGTGCAACTCGCTGATTTCCAGCCGCATGCCCACCCGCAGTGCCGCGTCGAGGTTCGACAACGGCTCGTCGAAAAGGAAGGCTGCCGGTTCGCGCACGATGGCGCGGCCAATGGCCACCCGCTGGCGCTGGCCGCCCGACAGCTGCCCAGGGCGACGGTCGAGGTAATCGGTGAGGTTCAGGGCCTTGGCCGCCCCTTCGATGCGGCGCGCCTGTTCGTCCTCGGGGACACCGGCCATCTTCATCGGAAAGGCGATGTTCTTGCGTACCGACATATGCGGATAGAGCGCGTAGGACTGGAAGACCATTGCCAGACCCCGTTTCGCTGGTGGCACATGGGTCGCATCCTGGCTGTTGATGCGGATTTGCCCGCCGGTGGTGTCCTCCAGCCCCGCGATCAGCCGCAGCAGGGTCGACTTGCCACAGCCCGAGGGGCCTACGAAGACCGTGAAATCGCCGTCTTCGATGGTCAGGTCCAGCGGCGGGATCACCTCTACATCGCCGAAACTCTTGGAGACCTTGTCCAGTGTGATACGTCCCATTGTTCCCGTGTCTCCTATTTGACGGCGCCGAAGGTCAGACCGCTGACAAGTTGTTTCTGGCTGAACCAGCCGAGGATGAGGATTGGCACGATGGCCATGGTCGATGCCGCGCTGAGCTTGGCGTAGAACAGTCCCTCAGGGCTGGAATAGCTGGCGATAAAGGCCGTAAGCGGGGCCGCCTTGGCCGCCGTCAGGTTCAGCGTCCAGAAGGCTTCGTTCCAGGCAAGGATGAAGTTCAGCAGCAGGGTCGAGGCGATCCCGGGCACCGCCATCGGCGTCAGCACGTAGAGGATTTCTTCCTTCAGGCTGGCCCCATCCATCCGCGCGGCCTCGAGGATCTCGCCGGGGATTTCGCGGAAGTAGGTGTAGAGCATCCAGACGATGATCGGCAGGTTCATCAGCATGAGGACGATCACCAATCCAGTGCGGCTGTCCAGCAGGCCCAGTTTGATAAAGATGAGGTAGATCGGGTAGAGCACTCCGACCGCCGGCAACATCTTGGTAGAGAGCATCCACAGCAGGATGTCCTTGGTCCGCTTGGACGGCACGAAGGCCATGGACCACGCGGCGGGGACGGCAACCAGAATGCCCAAGATGGTCGATCCGCCCGCGATGATGATGGAGTTCCAAAGAAAGCGGGCATAATCCGACCGCTCGAGCACCGTGGCGTAGTTCGCCAAGGTCCACTCGAAGCCGATGAAGACCGGCGGGTCGGCGATTGCCGTAGCCTCTGTCTTGAAGCTGGTGAGGATCGTCCAGAGGATCGGAAAGAAGATCAGCAGGCCCACCGTCCATGCGGCGGCGGTATTGATGATCTTGCGTCGTGATGTGACTGCGCGTGCCATGATGGTCTCCTCACTTATCGAGGTTCTTGCCAACCATGCGCATCAGGAAGATGGCGATGATATTGGCGAGGATGATGGCGTAAACACCGCCGGCGGAGCCAAGCCCAATGTTCTGGCTTTCCAACACGCGCTGATAGATCAGGTAGGTCAGCGTGCGGGTGCCAAAGGAGCCTTGGGTGGTGACGAAGATCTCGGCGAAGATGCCCAAAAGGAAGATCGTCTGGATAAGCACCACAACAGTGATGGCGCGGCCCAGATGCGGCAGGGTGACATAGGCAAATCGCTGGAGCGGGGTCGCGCCATCCATTTCGGCGGCTTCCGACTGCTCGCGGTCAAGCGACTGGATCGCGGTGAGCAGGATCAGGGTCGCGAAGGGCAGCCACTGCCAAGAGACGATCAGGATAATGGACTGCATCGAGGCCTGGCTCAGCCACTCCAGCGGGGTTGCGCCGAAGAACTTCCAGATATGCGCGAAGAGCCCGTTCACCGGGTCCATGAACATATTCTTCCACACCAGTGCCGAGACGGTGGGCATCACGAAGAAGGGTGAGATCACGAGGATACGGACAATACCTTGGCCCCACATCGGCTGGTTTAGCAAGATCGCCAGCAGGACACCGAGAACCACGGTGATGATCAGGACCCCGCCGACGATGATCAGCGTGGCCGATACCGAGGGCCAGAAGGCGCTGGAGGTCACAAAGCGGAAGTAGTTGTCGAACCCCACCCAACCCAGATCACCGCCGCGCAGAGGCAGGTATTTCTTGAACGAAAACAGCAGGGTCATGACCAACGGGACAAGCATCCATCCCAGCAGCAGGATCACGGCGGGTGCCATCATCAGGCGGGCCGCGGATCGGGAGTTTTGAGTCGCCATGGCTGATCTCTCCTGTTGACGGCCCCGGGGCCATCCTTGGATCAAACGGTGAATGCGCGAAAAAGAACAGGGGGAGCGGGCGGCGCGTTGTGTACCGCCCGCAGCGCGCCGCGTCAGTAGCCGGCGGCGTCCATCTCGTCGAGCGTCAGTGTCTGCGCCTTTTCAAGCGCCTCTTCGACCGATTGCTGCCCGGCCAGTGCGGCGGAGATTTCCTGGCCGACCTGCGTGGCGATACCTGCAAACTCCGGGATCGCGACGAACTGCACGCCGGTATAGGGCACGGGCTTTACCGACGGGTTGGTCGGATCGGCGGCATTGATTGACCCCAGTGTCATTTCCGCAAAGGGGGCGGCTTCCTGGTACTCGGGGTTCTCATAGAGCGAGGTGCGGGTGCCGGGGGGTACATTGGCCCAGCCTTCCTTCTCGGCGACCAGCGCGGTGTAATCCTTCGAAGTCGCCCATTCGATGAAGGTCTTGGCTTCCTCGGTTGCATCCGATCCGGCCGGAACGGCCAGCGACCAAGCCCAGAGCCAGTTGCCGCGACGTCCCAGCCCGTTATCTGGCGCCAGGGCAAAGCCGACCGTTTCGGCTACGGTTGAATCGTTGGGATTGGTCACGAAGGACGCTGCGACGGTGGCGTCGATCCACATCCCGCATTTGCCTTGCTGGAACAGCGACAGGTTCTCGTTGAAACCATTGGTCGAAGCACCCGGAGGGCCGTAGTTTTGCATCAGGTCCATGTAGAAATTGACCGCCTCGGTCCATTCCGCACCGTTCAGTTCCGGCTGCCAGTCCTCATCGAACCAGCGCGCTCCGAAGGAGTTCGCCATGGCCGTCAGGAAGGCCATGTTCTCCCCCCAACCGGCCTTACCGCGCAGGCAAATGCCGTAGATCTCGTTTTCCTTGTCGGTCATCGCAGCGGCGGCTTCCTTGATGAATTCCCAGGTCGGCGCCTCCGGCATTTCCAGACCGGCCTTCTCCATCAGGTCCTTGCGGTACATGACCATCGAACTTTCGCCGTAGAAGGGCGCGGCATAGAGCTCGCCATCCACGGTCAGACCGTCGCGGATCGCCGGCAGAAGGTCATCCGCGTCCCATTCATCGGACATGTCGTTCAGGGACACGAGCCAGCCCTGCTGGCCCCAGATCGGAACTTCATAGGTGCCGATTGTCATCACGTCGAACTGGCCGCCCTTGGCTGCCACGTCCTGCGTTACGCGCTGGCGCAGAACGTTTTCCTCCAATGTCACCCATTCGAGTTTGATATCCGGATGCTGTGCCTCGAACTCCGACGCCAGACCCTGCATGCGGATCATGTCGCCGTTGTTGACGGTGGCAATGGTGACGGTGGTCTCGGCGAAGGCGCCCGCGGTGGTCAGCGCAGAGATGGCCGTCGCGGCATATAGCGATTTGAGCTGGGACATTTGTTCCTCCCTGAACGTCCAATGTGGAGAAACCCTACGACCTGACCTTGCGCGCAGTCAATTTATTTTTAACGCGCGTAAATACTAACCAATTTATTGTTTGGTGATTGTAGCTTAGGCAGAGTCGCGCAGCACGAGCTTGCCTTCGAAGAGCGTCTCGTCGCGCTCGGGAGGCGTTTTTCCAGTGTCGATGATTCGAAAAAGCGAGCTTACGGCGCGCTCCGCGATAGCCGCATAATCCTGTGCAATCGTGGTCAGCGATGGGCAGGTGAACCGCGAGAAAGGGTGGTCGTCATGCCCCGCGATGCGGATGTCGCAATCCGCACCATGCCCGACCTTGCGCCCAAGCTTGTAGGCTGCCGACAACATGCCAATCGCCAGTCGGTCGTTACTGCACAGAACGGTGTTGGTTGGAAAGGCCCCGTCGCGGATCAAGGCGCCCCCTTCGGACTGGCCGATTTCCTCGAAATCCCAACCGCTGCCTTTCGCCTGAAAGATATGCGGGGCAAATCCGTGGACCTCCATGCTCCGCTGATAGGCCTGGCGCCGTTTGATCGCATTCGGATTGGATGGGGTTTCCATCTCGAAAAGACAGGGCGGCTCACCACTGCGACAGAGGTATTCGACGATCAAGCCGACACTCTGGAAGTTGTCGGTGCCGATAAAAGCCGCCCCCGTATCGCTGATATTAGCATCGAAGAGCACCATTGGAACATCCTTGCCGAACTTCTCGATGGCTTTGCTGTCGGACCCGCGCCCAAAAGGTGCCAGTAGGACACCGGCTGGTTTCAGCGACCGCAGAGATTCCAGGTTTTCCGCCTCGAGTTCCGGTTTGCCATGAGAGCTGAGCAGGATGGGGCTGTAGCCCACCTCAATGCAGGCGACCTCTACGGCACGTCCGATCTCGTTGAAAAACGGGTCCGCGAGGTTGGGCACGATGACCCCGATGTTCCGGGTCGTCTGCCGGTTCTGGTTCATCGCATAGACATTCGGCCTGTAGTCATGCTTTTCCAGCGCAGCCTCGATGCGCTGTCGGGTCGACTTCAGGACGCTGTCAGGATTATTGAAATACTTCGAGAGCGTAGGCCGGGAGATGCCGCTGATGGCCGCGAACTCTTCCATGTTGCGGATTTTAGTTGGGGCCATGTTGCGCCTCGATTTCAGGATTTATACGCGCGTAAAGTTCATTGTTTGCATACTTGAGGATCCGCAGCGAGGTCAAGGTTGCGGCTTTAGCCCAGCCGCCTGCAATGCAAGGCTGCGAACTGCGTGAACTCAACTTGCTCAAGTCGGCCAAACTTGCGCGTCATGCTCAACGGTTCTTTAGGGTAGGCAACTTTCCCTCCCCCCACAATTTCGCGAACCGTAAGTCAGGGCCGGTCGTGTAGATCCCGCTCTACGCGCTATATCTCGCTCGCTTCGGAAATTGCCAAGGGGTCTTCAAGTTGGACTCCGCTGCGCAATTAACGAACGACCGGTCTGGTGAAGCTGCGCCGCGGCGCCGGAGCTGGTAATGAATGGCCGGTAAGGGCCGTTCGCGCCAAAATCAGTACAGTTCGCGAGTTACCCGTTCGTCCGGCAACGGCGCTAACTTGTCCTTAGATCCTGCACTTTATCTTTGTTCGACAACGCTGGTTGCGCCCTCCCGCAACCAACAAACAAGGGCCTCGACGCGTTAGTACGCTCGGGGCTTTTTTCTAAGTGTCCGACTGGTGTCCGGATCCGACACAGGTGTCGTGTGAGCACAGTGTTAGCTGAGCATGGCTGCCATCCGCAAGTCGATCGGGGCGAAGACACTGGATCCAAAACTGCTGACGGCGGCGGAGAAGCTGCAATATGAGGGTTTCCAGCGCCGCCAGCAGACCAACCGGATGGTGCGCCAGATGGCCAATGACGGCACTCCCATCAGACGCATTGTGCGCCTTACCGGGCTGAGTCGAGGTCTGGTCCGCCAAATCGTTCGCGGCGAACGTGAGGACGTTTTCCGCATCCGCGAGAGCAGCCTGACCCTCTGGCTGCCACAGTTGAAGCGGGAATGGGCGGGCGGCTGCCGGAACGGCGCCGAACTCTGGCGCCGGCTGCGGGCAAGTGGATTCAAGGGCGGCCGTCGTGTTGTCGGGGAATGGGCCACACGCCAGCGCCGCGCCGAGCAGGCCGTAGGATCAGCATGGATGGGAAAGGCGCATGGCGCGACAACCGCATGATCGAAAGGCTCTGGCGATCGTTGAAGTATGAGTGCGTCTATTTGAACGCCTTTGAAACAGGTTCACAGGCGCGAGCTGGTATCGGAAAGTGGTTGGCCTACTACAACGTGGAACGACCCCACTCGGCACACGGCATATTGACCCCAGACGAGTCCTATGAAAGCAAAACAGAACCAATGAGCTTAGCAGCCTAAATAAACCCCTGATCCATCTTAACAAGGCTGCAAACTGGTCGAATTTCTAGGACCACCTCCCTACACCGCGCTCCGCGACCGCCTCACACATCGTTGCCACATTCTCGAGACCGGCAATGACAGCTACCGGTTCAAAGCCAGCTCCGCGACAGCCAAGAAGAAACGAAAGGAGACCGCGGCATTGACGCCATCATAACGCAAAGAACATAAAAACTGGGTGGGTCAAGTCTCGGTGACAATGCCGGGCCAGTTCTCGGTGACAATCAACACTCTGGCTCGACGGCGACGCATGGGGTGGAACACAAGTTTTTCGACACCTCGTAGACCAAGCTACCGACGGCTAGCCCACCTTTTGCGCTGAGCTTCCGCAATGCGCTTACGACCTTCCGCAGTTTTTGGTCCTGTAGACGCGCCACCGTGGAACCAGCAGCGGCACTTTCCCGGCATAACTGGTAATTTGCAAGTTGATCCCTTCCGGGTTTTCGCTCCACACCTCGCTCGCGCCGAAGTTGGCAACGGATCGCCATCATCATTCAGCCCCAACGCGCGCAAGTCCTCACAACTTTTGAAAAGACAATCCATGCAGAGTTCAAGATGGCGGCGCCCTGTAACAAGCTCGAATGGACAGCTTCGAACCAGCGGCTCGAGCTGTGGATAAGGCACCTGTGGTTGCCAGTCTTCTTCTTCGCCCCATTCTATTGGCGTTCTCAAATTTTTGGCTCCAAATGTCATGTTTTTTGGCCTTGTAAGTAATACCCCATGGAACTCCCTAAACACCCAGCGCGGATTTCCGCATTAAATTGGACATTTTGCCTAATTAAACCTGCGTGCGAACGCATCTATTTTCGCTACTGAAACGTTGCAGCATCGGCGTTGACCATCCCCTTTATTGCTGGGTCAAAGTACTTCCAAGATGAGATCTTACCTCCGCCTTTTTTGTTTTTTTGAACTAGTAATTTGGTAACTTTGTCAGCAATTTTTTCAGGAGAGAGGGGGAGCGTGAGCCATGTCTCGACAAGCCTCTTCTCACTAAATTCGTATAGCTCGTCAGAAAGGTTCCCTTGCCCATTGCTCTCTGCAAGATGTTTGAGGTCTTCAATTAGGCGATCGATAGGCAACGCGACGCCCCCCTCCACCTTACTGACCGCGTTTCGACGACCAAATGAAGCAGCATTGTTATCGCCGACTTCCCCCTGCACCGGAGAAATTTCCGCCTGCTCTGGCTCTGTTTCACTGCAGGGCATCTGGCGGTCTTTGCGAGCGCTGACCGCTCGCGCGGCGTCCTTAGATTTTTTCTGAAAATGCTCAATAGCCGTTTCTGCGATGTCGGCAATAAGGCCTTCTTCGGTTTCCCGTATTACACCCTTGTTCTTAAGCGCTTCGATCTGGCGCAGAAATGTCTTTCTTGTCTTGCATCCGAGAAGACCTGGAAGCTTAGAGTTGTTGAGTTTTAATGGTCCCTGCATCAAACAGTTTTCGAGTGCAATGCGCATGAGCAGCCCAAGTTCTGAATGTTCAAGATTTCGGAACAACCGCATCATCTGTTGCAGACCGAACTGGGCAAATACCATTTCGCCGTTCATGTGAATACCTTTCGAGACAGGGCGTCTGACCATGCCGGGAGCACAACTCTGGCGTATTCAGATGCATGTTGGAGGTGGCTAGCCGGTTGCTACTTAGGCGACTTGGCGCAGCTGTAGCTTTGCCTTAGCGACGAGCTTTCGCTTCTTCGATTACTTCTTGGATTTCCGAGTGCAGCCAGCGTGACGATTTTCCAAATTTGATTGGCTTTGGAATTGAGCCATCTGCCACACGGCGCCAAAAGCTTGGTATGCTGATTGCGAGCACTTCGGCTGCTTCACCAACCTTGAGCAACGGATCT
The DNA here is from genome assembly GCF_057178245.1 of Sulfitobacter sp. KMM 9851. Lineage (NCBI taxonomy): Bacteria > Pseudomonadati > Pseudomonadota > Alphaproteobacteria > Rhodobacterales > Roseobacteraceae > Sulfitobacter > Sulfitobacter sp. KMM 9851. The sequence continues at coordinate 2,573,691 of NZ_CM169991.1, read as the reverse complement.
ACGCTGGCGCCGAGAGAAATTGATTGATTGGACATGTTTTCAGGTGCCTCCATGCGATTTAGGGTGAGGCTGTTAGAGACGGATTTACTTGGGGTCGGGAGGGTCAAAGTTTTTTTACCCCCCTCTTTTTTTCGTAGCTATGTCCGGACTTCCAGATGTCTTTGTTCCGGCCTCAACACTTGGACGCTTCCAGCCAGTTGCTGGTTCGCACAGCCATCACCAACAAATATAATTATTGATTTGTTCTGTTTTGTGTATCCTTACGCCTGTAGGATAACTGCTTTGTTTTTAAACAGTAAAACGGAAAATCTCACGTACTTTTCTTGCTTTCTTTTGTAAAATTCTTGGCCGTCATCATCCAAATTTTTGCGGCAAGACGTGGAAATCACAACTGAAATGACGCTGCAGTATAGTGTAAATTTCAGAATTCGCTCATCTAAGCATGAGCCTTTCGGCCCGAATTTTCATGTTCGGATAGCGAGCGCTAGTAGGGCGAAAATCGGGTGACGACTTCGCGGTGAGGAGGTCTGGTGGACCTGTCGCGCTTTCGTGCCGCCCCCGGTGCTCGTTTAGGCCACCTTCCGCTCGAAAGCGACTGGGCTTTTCCAGCCCAGTGCTGAATGGCTGCGGCGCGGATTGTAGACGCCGTTGATGTATTCGACGATTGCCATCTCGGCTTGCGGCCGTGTTTCCCATGACCGTCGCCAGATCAGCTCTGCCTTGATGGTTTTGAAGAACGTTTCGACGGCAGCATTGTCGTAACAATTATCAAAGGAGCGGCATCAAACCGCGACAGGTCCATGGTAGGTTTTCATTGAAGTGGAGCACCGCCGCCCTACGCAACAAATTGTTAGGCTAGCGTTTTAATCAAGTGGCTTCGACGGCGTGCGATATGGTGTTGAGATAAGTGCTCGTTCCGCAGCACTAAGCCGAGTTATTTGCCCTGAAAAGGCCGGAGCGATTTGCTCGGGAACACGCCAGGGGTTCCAAGTCAGCTTTCCTCGAGCACATGTATCATCTACGAATATCTCTAGGGCCTTTGCTATCGCAAGAAATTTGTTAAACCGCTCGAGATCGGCTTCGAAGATTTTTGAGCCCGCAATTTGGATGCGAAATGCTGCTTGTAGATGGCAAGTACTGCGCCATTTGCTGAAGGCGGTTTTTGCCCGACCTATATATGACTCTTCTTGGGTCTGTGGACTTTCTGCTCGCAATTCGTGGGCTACCAATTTGAGCGCTTTGCCCACGGTAGGTTCTTCACCGTTCAAGCTGAGACGTACCAACTCCGTCAATACCATTGCTGCATACCGCCGATCAATCTTATGCCCGCTAATGTATTTCTGCTCGAGTAAAGCTTCTACTTCGTTCAAACCGGCCCGAGTATTGTCGGAGCCTTCAACCATATACTTATAGCTTTGCTCGACGATATCGTCTCCCTGATCTTCTCGCACAGACATGCGGATCAGGACATATAGATCTGGACGTTGGAGGGCCCACGCGCCTTCCTTATCAAACAACGGGAGATAACGTTTTTCTATGGTCATTTACCTTCCAGACTAAATAGGGAAGTAGAACCTAACGTCAAATGCGACGCCCAGCGCTCGAGAAGTGCACGGCGATGCTCGAGGAAATCCGTTCGCCGATAAGCACGCACGACGGAACTGCCCACAATATGGCCAAGCATAGTCTCCGCCACCTCATGGCTCGCATCTGTTTTTTCTGCCAGCCAAACTCGGAGGCTTGAGCGGAATCCATGCGGGCGAGCTTGCATGTTCCGACGTTCCATTAAGCGTGACATGGTGGCGTCGGAGATGACGCCCTTGCGAACGCTGGGAAAGAGGTAGCCATCACGCGCATGCTCTCGTGCTTTGGCAATAACGGTTAAGGCCTCAGCGGGGAGTGGCACTCGGAAGTCAGAAGTCGCATTTTTTCTTCCTTTCATCTGGTCGGCCGGTATGATCCAGAGATCATTTTCAATTTGTTCTTCTCTCATGAATCTAAGCGGCCTAGAACGCACACCAGTGAGGATCAAAAGCCGAAGAGCTAGATGCGTAACGGTTCCTTCATCTAGGCTTTGATAGAACGTCGGAACGTCTTGCCACGAAAGCGCGGGGATGTTGGTGGTGGTATGGTTCGGCTTCCCGAGCAATGCGCGGGCTTTCTTGGGCGCTTGCAAGTCGACATCAATACCCAAAGCTGCAGCATGTTCCATACAGATGGAGGTTCGGGTCAGCGCCTTGCGTGCGGTCTCTGCCTTTGTGTGCCAGATTGGAGCTAGGCAATCACGCAAATCAATCTGAGTGATGTCCGCAACGGGGACATGGCCGAGCTTTGGAAGAACATGCAACTCAAGCGGGCTGAACCAGCGCCCAGCTTTTCCGTCATCTCTTAGTTCCGTTTTTCGAGCATCAAACGCATCCCTAGCAATATCTCGAAACAGATGCAGATTTCGCTGGGCATCCATGCGCCGCTTTTGCCGTTCTCGGATAGGATCGCAGCCACTTCGCAGTTCTCGCCGAGCTTCGTCAGCCTTCTCTCGGGCATCGGCCAGGCTAACGTCTGGCCAAGTACCCAGACCCATCTCACGGCGTTTGCCATGGACTGTTAACCGCAGAACCCATTTGCCATTCTTCAAGTCCGACTTTACTAGCCAAAGCCCAGCGCCGTCGCAGTACTTACCCGACTTCAGCGCCATAATACCGCGTGCGCTTAACCTGTTTTTGACCATAAACACTCGCTCCCGGTCCACCCCATAGTCCACCTCTCGGTATGGTATTCAGAGGTACATGTCGAGACTAGATGATACAGGGAGATAACAAAGTGTCATTATTTTCCAGAGGGTTGCTTGCTAGCTGATGGTTTTTGAGACCGCTAGATACGAGGTTTCAACGCCCACCGCCCGCACCACTGATTTGTTTGGTGACGCCGCCGTTCAGACAGCTATGGCTGATCGAGTGTGTCACCAGATCGTCGCAAAAATCTCTCAACTTCTACTAAAACTTAAACATACCGGTATTTTTCCCGCTCTTATTAAGGGCTTGTTGCATGCGCTTGCAGTTCTTTGTGCGCGAGGCGCTGTTAATGCCGATGTAAGACCTGCCTGCGTAACCTGCCGTGGAAATCACCCCTTTCGTGGGGCGAACGCGTGTTGAGAGGAAATTGCAATGACGCAGGCGGGCATCGACGATCGGCGGCTAAATCCATTCCGCAGTCTGTTTTTCAAATGTACCTTTATGGTTGCGATCTGCGTCATGGCGGTTGTCGCGACGATGCAGGCAACGAGCTATGTTCATCAACGCAGTCAAATGGAACTGCAGGTCTCCGCCCGGGCCGAAGAGGTGACGCGCCTTCTGGCGATGCAGATGGGCGGATCAATCAAGTTTGGTAATGTAGACGCAGTGGATCAAATCGTCAGCGGTGTGATGCAGGCTGCTGGGCAGGATGCGTTGGGTGCCATGGTCACGGATAGTGCCGGGGCATCCATGTATACCACGCCAGCCGACGCCTTTGATGAAGGTGCGGCACAGACCCTGGCCCAACAGGCGCTGGAACGACAGGGCCTTGCCATGAGCGCGAATGGAATGCTGGTGGCAATCCCCGTTCGGTTCGGTGGTGAGGACGCGATTGTCGGATCTGTCGTCACGGGCTGGACCGATGAATACAGCGCAGCGGCGCTGACCGACAAAACGCTTCAGACTGCTCTTATCGGGCTTGCGGTGTTGGTCATCGCCTTGATCGGGGCAGGGTACTTTTTGCTATCGCGGATGTCTCGCCCGCTCACGCAGTTGCGCGGGGCAATGGTGCAGGTGGCGGATGCGCAATACGAGATTGATATTCCGCACACAAATCGCGCTGACGAGATTGGCCAGATGGCTGCCAAACTGGATGATTTTCGCCTGACACTGGCCGACGCAAAACTCGCGTCTGTCGAATCTGCCTTTCGCGGTGCGGCATTTGTGGGCTCATCAGCTTCTATGATGATGGTGGATGAAGATTTTAAAGTGATCTTGATCAACCCGTCCTGTGCGACGTTGTTGGGCGATCTTATGCCAGACCTGAACTCTGTATGGCCCGGCGTTGCACCGGAACGCCTTAAAGGCGCTGATTTGTCGGCGATGGCGGATATGGAGGCGGCACTGGTGAGCATGCAGGGAACACCTGATGCTGCCAGTAACGCCGAGGTAAATGTGCGTGTCGGGGGCAGGGTGATCAGCATCAAGATCAACGCCGCCTTGAGCGACGATGGCGCCCATATCGGCGCAGTCGTTGAATGGGCTGATCGTACGGCGGCGCAACGAAATGCCGTCTTGATCAGCACCATTGATAGCAACCAGATTCGCGTCGAATTTGATGTCGCGGGCCGGGTGCGGGATGCAAATGAGAATGCCGGACGACTAACCGGGGTTGAAGGTGCTGCATTGGCAGGCGCTCCGATCGACCAGATATTTGGTCAGAACCTGAACAATACGCAGGCCGTCAAGGCCTTGTTCCCGCAGGTTCTGGAAGGTGCGGCGCTGCATGGCCGGTTCGAAATGCACAAGGAACCGGGCCAAGAGCCCTGCATCGTCGAAGGCAGCTTTAATCCGATTACAGGGCCAGACGGTGATGTGCAGAGCTTTTTGTTCCTGGGGGCGGATGTGACCGAAGCGGATCATGCGATGCGCAGCGCTGAGGCCGAACGTAGCCGCATCGCGGTGGAGCAGAAAGACGTGGTGGAAGCACTGGGCGTAGCGCTTACAAATTTGTCAGATGGCGATCTGAGCTGTGACATCGCGACTGTCTTTCCGTCGGCGTATGAAAAGCTGCGGTCAGACTTCAACGCCACCGTGTCATCACTGCGCGACGCGATGGGGTCGGTGATGCATAATGCCGATTCCATCCGAAACGAGACTACCGAAATCACATCGGCAGCGGATGATCTGTCGCGCCGGACTGAAAAACAGGCGGCAACACTGGAGGAAACTGCAGCGGCCCTGGACGAGTTGACGGCCTCTGTGCGGTCAGCCGCCGAGGGTGCCGACGACGCCAGCAAGATGTCCGCCGAGGCGCAGAAAAACGCCGAGCAAGGCGGCGAGGTGGCCCGCAGGGCCGTAGATGCCATGGACGGGATTAAAAATTCGTCGCAGGAGATATCCAAGATCACCAGCGTGATCGACGACATTGCCTTTCAGACCAATCTTCTGGCCCTCAATGCCGGGGTTGAGGCCGCTCGGGCAGGCGAAGCAGGCCGTGGCTTTGCCGTGGTCGCCACCGAAGTGCGCGCCCTAGCCCAGCGGTCTTCCGATGCCGCGCGCGAGATTAACGAGTTGATTTCGTCATCGGGTGATCAGGTTCAGCAGGGAGTTGATTTGGTGGACCGTACGGGCGCTGCATTGGCGGCGATCGTGACCTCGGTGTCAGAGATTTCAAACCGCGTATCCAACATCGCAACGTCGGCGCGCGAGCAATCCAGTGGTTTGGCCGAGATCAACAGCGCCGTGACGGAACTGGACCACGTGACCCAGCAAAACGCCGCAATGTTTGAAGAAACCACCGCGGCCAGCCACGCCCTGACATCCGAGGCAGATGCCTTGGCCAACGCCGTCGCCCGCTTCCGACTGTCGGACACGCCCGCTTCTGCCCGTAAATCGGTGGCGGTAAATTCCGCGACCCCATCGGCACCCAGGGCGCTGGCCGCACAACAGGTGGGAAATGCTGCCGTCGCGATGGAGCCGCAGGCTGACACTGGTGGGGGCTGGGAAGAGTTTTAGCACAAGCGTCGATGCGAATCCCGCTCATCGGCTTGCGGCAGGTTAAACGTAAACCTAAGGCCGCCCGTACCGCAGGCGTCTTCTGGACTTATGCAGCGAGACAGGTATCGCGAAAGTCGACGTCAGCGGTTCCTTTTGTCCCCATGGCGTTTGCCACGGCTAAGCCGTGCCTCAAGAGCGTCGGCATATTCAGCGCGTGCCGCAGCATTCATCGCGCCGACCTGAACCAACCATGCAGCGTGGGCGTCAGCCTGCACCGTCATCACGGCTTGTGACTGCGCAGCCAGAACCGCCTGCGCTTCGGCAGCGTCGAAAGGGTCGGCACGCAGGGCGGTCAGCATTCTGGCATAAAGGGCGCGCCGGGCGTCGCGGCTCAGGTGTTTGGCGTTGTCACCGTTGCGCATGGCGGTGTGTAAAGCGCGGCGGTCTGACTTGGGCAGCGCCTGTACATAGGGTGAAGCGTAGCTGCGCAGCCCTGGGGCGTTTGACCCCATTGGTCCGCCTTGGGCGTGGCGCCAGCCGGCACCGCCAATAGCCCCGATCACGAGCAGGTTCAGCGCCAGCGACAGCCCCAGTGCCCATCGTAGTGTGCGGCCTGATGTATATCGTTGCGGTGTCATTCCGTTATCCTTCGTCACTGCCGTTGTCCCAGCCAAAGATGTCGAACTCTGCCAAGATGTCATCGCCGGTACCATCGGTCAAAGCGGTCTCGGTTGCAAAGATCTGGCCCGCGAGATCTGGCACCGCAGCGGGCGGTGCGATGCCCAGCCAAATCCCGATACACGCGGCAGTCCCAAGCCCGCCCAACCCCGGCGCGCCGCCCAATGTCCGCCAGAGTGCGGCCCAGAAAGGTGCCGTGCCCACAGCGGGACCGACAGACGGTTGCAGGCCATACGCGTCTGCCAACACACGTTGTTGCAGCGTGTCTGACGGGCGGGGAGGTGCCGCGCGCGCGACCGTAAAGACGTCTTCCAACGCGGTGATATCACTATCTGGGTCAGGCCGTTTCATCGTTAAACCCCAATGCATCCTTCTGGCTGGCCAAGGCCGCCGATAACGCCCGTTTTCCCCGTGCGGTCAGGCTTTCCACCGCTTCGATGCCCACGTCTAAGATGGCGGCAATCTCGGGGTTGGGCAGCCCGTCGATATGCCGCAGCACCACCGCCTGACGCTGCCGCAAGGGCAGCGTGGCCAGGGCCTGTTGTAGCGCGTCCAACCGCGTCAGGTGTTGGATCTGTGCGGCGGCCGTCGGCGCCGGATCTGGCGCCGCGTCGATGTCGTCCAGCCCGGTCGAGACACGGCCGCGCTGCCGCAGCCGGTCGGTGCATAGATTGGCCACCACACGGAAGGCCCATGTGCTGACCTGCGCCTCGCCTGCGCGCCATTCGGGTGCGATGCGCCACAACCGCAGCATGGTTTCCTGTGTGACGTCTTCGGCCTCGGATCGATCGCCCAGCACACGGGCTGCATGGGCATAGATCCGGGGCGTCAGTCGGGTTGACAACAGACGCGCTGCTGCCGGATCGCCCGCCGCGTAGCGCAGCAACAATTCTGCATCCTGGGCGGCGGCAGTCTGGTCCAGAGCGGCGTTGTTCATGACTTCTGGCTACCTGCCGGGCGTGTGACTGACAAGCGCGCCCGGCAAATGGCGCTTTTACTCCGTCACCGGCTTGTCGTGGTGGCGCATGCCATGTTTACCGCGCATGCCGTGTTCGCGGGCGGTGGCAAATTCTTCGGCGCTTAGCGTGCCGTTTCCGTCCTGGTCCAGTCGCGCAAACATCTTGGCGGGGTCATGGCGCGCCGCCATTTCTTCCATCGCCAGCTTGCCGTCGTTGTTTGTGTCGAGACGTTCCATAATCTTACCTTCGCGGGCGGACTGGCGTTTGCCACCCATCTCGGCCAATTCACTGGCATCAAGGCTTCCGTTGCCGTCGCCATCATGACGATCAAGCAGCCGTTTCGCCCGTGCCGCGCGGCGGGCGTCGTCCGCGGACTGCAATTCATTCGATGTCAGAAAACCGTCGCCGTTCGCGTCCGCCTTTGCAAATCGTGCGGCGCTTTGCGCCTGCATCTCGGCCTGCGTCACTTCGCCATTGCCGTCGGCATCCAGCGCCTTGAACCGCGCGGCGGCGTCGGGTTCCTTTGCCGTGGCCGCAGCGGCACCCAGCGCCAGCATCCCACTCAGCGCAGCGATCTTTGCAATTGTAAGCATTGTCATTGTTATACTCCTCGGTGGTTTCATCACCTCCCTGTCTGGGCGGCGATAGGTATCAAACGGAGCAGCGATCCGTTTCCGTCGCTACAAGCGCCATTTTATTTCGACCCTTTGCGACATGGCGCCGCAAGGCAGGTCTGCGGGGTTTATTTCTGCCGATCAAAGCGCCATCTAGGGCCAAGCCCGAGGAGGCAGACATGACGCAGTACACCCAAGAGTTATCAACAGACACCGCGCTACCGGATGCGCAGGAACGGCCGCGCTGGTCCGCAATGCTGCGCGGCTGGCGTGGCAAGTGCCCCAATTGTGGGTCTGGCCCGCTGTTGCGCAGCTATCTCAAGGTGAATGACGACTGCGCTGTATGTCGGCAGGAATTCCACCACCACCGCGCCGATGATGGACCAGCCTATCTGACGATCCTGATCGTGGGGCACCTGATGGCACCGGGGCTGCATATCGCCTTTGTCACGTGGCGTCCCGAACCTCTGACGCTGTTTACGATTTTTGCGGTTGGATGTACCGCGCTGTCGCTTTACCTTCTGCCCAGACTGAAGGGGGCGCTGATTGGGTTCCAATGGGCCAAGGAAATGGGCGGTTTCGGCCGCGCAGAGTGACCTTGCCCCCTTTGTAGACCTGCAAAGGACGCGCCAAGATGACCGTTGATAAAAGCCAGATCCGCAACGCCGCTACGGTGATCGTTCTGCGAGATCGCCATGTGACGCCGCATATCCTGATGGGGCAGCGCGGGGCAAAGGCGGTGTTCATGCCCGGGAAATTTGTATTTCCGGGCGGGGCGGTCGACGTGGGCGACGCCGATGTGCCGCTCGCAGCACCCCTGCCTCAAACATGTGCGGCGCGGTTGTGCGAAGATGCTGACCCCACATTGGCCCATGCCATTGCCGTGGCCGCCGTGCGCGAGCTTTGGGAGGAAACCGGGCTTGTGCTTGGCACACCCGGAGCCTGGCAGGGTCCGGTTTCTGATGATTGGAAAACCTTTGCCGCCACGGGCCATCTGCCTGCGGCCTCTGCCTTGCAGTTCGTGTTTCGCGCTCTGACTCCACCGGGCCGCCCGCGTCGATTCGATGCGCGGTTCTTTTTGGTGGATGCCGACGACATTGCCAGCGATCTGGATGATTTCGACGCGGCCTGTGATGAGCTGTCGCATCTGCAATGGGTGCCGCTGAGCGAGGCGCGCAAGTTCGACATGCCCTTTATCACGGAAGTGGTGTTGGCCGAGGTCGAAGCGCGGGCGCGTGATTTCTCGCCACCCGCGTCGGTGCCGTTTTTCAAGAACAATGACGAAGAAAGCCTGTTTCTGCGTCTGCGCGGCAGGCCCAGTGCATGACCGACCCCGCAGGGCTATTCATGGCCGAAACCAGCCGGGGCGATGGGGCTTGTCGGGGCTGGGGGCGCTGTTTATAAGCGCGGTATGACACGCATTGCTGCGATCATTATTCGAATTATATCCCCGGCGCTCTGATCCATTGAGCCGCCGGGCACAGGTGTTTGAGCCACTCGCACCGACCCATCCATAATTGCCATCCCAAAACCCCGAAGGACGCCCGCCATGTGCGCCGAGACCCCCGATTATAAAGCTACGTTGAACCTGCCCAAGACTGATTTCCCGATGCGCGCCGGATTGCCCAAGCGCGAACCTGAATGGCTCGCCCGCTGGGAGCAGATCGGCGTGTACGACCGCCTGCGCGAGAAAAAGGGCCGCCCGCCTTTCACGCTGCATGACGGCCCGCCCTATGCCAACGGGCATTTGCACATCGGTCATGCCCTGAACAAGACGATCAAGGATATGATCGTGCGTTCGCATCAGATGATGGGGTTTGACGCGCGCTATATCCCGGGCTGGGATTGTCACGGTCTGCCGATCGAGTGGAAGATCGAAGAGCAGTACCGCAAGAAGGGCCGCGACAAGGATCAGGTGCCGATCAACGAGTTTCGCAGCGAGTGCCGTGAGTTCGCCCGCGGCTGGGTCGACGTGCAGCGCGAGGAATTCAAGCGGCTGGGCATCACCGGCAATTGGGCAAACCCCTATTTGACGATGGATTTCCACGCCGAACGGGTCATCGCGGAAGAATTCATGAAATTCCTGATGAACGGCACGCTTTATCAAGGGTCCAAGCCCGTGATGTGGTCGCCGGTTGAAAAAACCGCGCTGGCCGAGGCGGAGGTCGAGTATCACGACAAGGAAAGCCACACGGTTTGGGTGAAGTTCAAAGTGGTCGAAAGCGGCGGCGATCTGGATGGCGCGCAGGTCGTGATCTGGACCACGACACCTTGGACCATGCCGAGCAACAAGGCCGTGGTTTACGGCGAGGGCATTTCCTATGGCCTCTACGAAGTGACAGCCACGCCCGACGAATGCTGGGCCAATGTCGGGGATCGCTATCTGCTGGCCGATGATTTGGCTGCCGATGTCCTTGGCCGAGCGCGGCTTGAGGATGGCATGTGGAAACGTGTGCGCGATGTGACCAACGACGAGCTTGCCAAAATCTCGCTCCAGCATCCGCTGGCTGGGGCCGAAGGCGGCAACGGCGAATGGGACGACCTGCGCGATTTCCGGGCTGCCGATTTCGTGACCGCCACCGAAGGCACGGGTTTTGTGCATTGCGCGCCGTCGCATGGACTTGAGGAATACGAGCTGTACCGCGATCTGGGCATGTTGGCGCAGGTCATCACCTATAACGTCATGGAAGACGGGCGTTTCCGCGATGATCTGCCGTTCTTTGGCGGCAAGGCGATCCTGAAGCCCAACGGCAAGGAAGGCAACGCAAATGCCGCGATCATCGACAAGCTGATCGAGGTCGGCGGGCTGCTGGCACGTGGCAAGATCAAGCACAGCTATCCGCATTCATGGCGCTCTAAGGCCCCCGTCATCTACCGCAACACGCCGCAGTGGTTCGCTGCGATCGACAAGGTGGTGGGCGATGGGCTGGACATGCACGGGCTAACCATCCGCGAACGTGCGCTAACCGAGATCGACAATGTGAACTGGGTGCCCAAATCCGGGCGCAATCGTCTGCATTCGATGATGCAGGCGCGCCCCGACTGGGTGCTGAGCCGTCAGCGCGCCTGGGGCGTACCGCTGACCTGTTTTACCAAAAAGGGCGCGCTGCCGACAGACGCGGATTTCCTGCTGCGTGACCCGGCGGTGAACGCGCGGATCGTCGAGGCATTTGAGGCCGATGGCGCGGATGTCTGGTATGCCGATGGGGCCAAAGAACGGTTTCTGTCCGGTATCGTGAACCCGGATGACTATGACCAGGTGACCGATATTCTGGACGTGTGGTTTGACAGCGGATCAACCCACGCATTCACGCTGCGCGACCGCGAGGATGGTTCCGAGGACGGGATCGCCGATGTCTATATGGAAGGCACCGACCAGCACCGCGGCTGGTTCCATTCCTCGCTGCTGCAATCGGTCGGCACCACGGGCCGCGCGCCTTATCGTAATGTGGTGACACATGGGTTTACGCTCGATGCCAAGGGCATGAAGATGTCGAAATCCATCGGCAATACCATCGTGCCGGAAAAGATCGTGCAGCAGTATGGCGCGGATATTCTGCGGCTTTGGGTAGCACAGGCGGATTACACGGCGGACCAGCGCATTGGGGATGAAATCCTGAAAGGTGTGGCTGACAGCTATCGCCGTTTGCGCAATACCATGCGTTATATGCTGGGCGCGCTGAACGATTTCAGCGAGGCGGATCGGGTTGAACCCGCCGATATGCCAGAATTGGAACGCTGGGTGCTGCACCGGGTGGCTGAACTGGATAAAGTCGTGCGCGATGGCTATGCCAAGTTCGATTTCCAAGGTGTGTTTCAGGCGGTCTTTACCTTTGCCACGGTTGATCTAAGCGCATTCTATTTCGATGTGCGCAAGGATGCCTTGTACTGTGACGGCGACACCTTGCGGCGACGCGCCGCGCGCACCGTGCTTGATATCCTGTTCCACCGCTTGACCACATGGCTGGCCCCGGTGTTGGTCTTTACCATGGAAGAGGTCTGGCTGGAGCGTTTCCCGAGCGAGGGAACTTCGGTGCATCTGGTTGATATGCCGGAAACGCCAACTGCTTGGCTGGATGATGATTTGGCCGCAAAATGGGCCAAGGTGCGCGCGGCGCGGCGGGTGGTGACTGCGGCGCTTGAGGTGCAGCGAACCGACAAGGTGATCGGGGCATCGCTTGAGGCAGCGCCGGTCGTTTACGTCGCCGATGAGGCGCAGCGCGCGGCATTGGAAAGCGTATCGTTCGAAGATGTCAGCATCACGTCAGACATCACCGTGACGGGCGATGCGGCACCCCAAGATGCCTTCCGGATGCCAGAGACCGATGGTGTGGCCGTGATCTTTGCCAAGGCCGAGGGCGCGAAATGCGAACGCTGCTGGAAAGTGCTGCCCGATGTCGGCACTCACAAACATCCCGGCGTCTGTGGGCGCTGTGATGCGGCGGTGAGCGAGGTGTTGGGGTAACCCGGCGCCTACTATGCGCAGCTTTCGGATTGAGCGGCGCGCCGACACAGCGCATGATGCGGGGATGAAGTACCGCACCGTGCCCACCCAGTTTGGCGATCTGACCCTGTCCGAAGAGGACGGGGCCATCGTCGCACTTGGCTGGGCGCGGGTTGTGCGGCAGGATGCATCGCAGGTGCTGGACAATGCGGCTACGCAGTTGGCGGATTATGCCGCAGGCAAGCGCGAGGGCTTTGATCTGCCTCTGCGGATCAAGGGCAGCGATTTTCAGCGCGACGTCTGTGCCGCGATGCTGGCGGTCCCTTTTGGCGATACGGTGACCTATGGCGACATCGCCAAACGCCTTGGCGTGCCGGCGCAGGCCGTGGGGCAGGCCTGTGGCGGCAATCCGATCCCGATTATCATTCCCTGCCACCGGGTCATGGGGGCTAAGGGGCTGACCGGGTTTTCCGGGGCGGGCGGAGTCGAAACCAAGGTGGCGCTGCTGCGCCATGAAGGTGCTGCCAGCCTTCTTATCTAAGGCTTTGATCGTAGGGATGCGGGCGGATCAGCCCGATCATTGCCAGCAATCCCACGCCAGCCAACGGCAGGCAGGACAAGAACAGGATCTGCGCCACTGCACCTGCCTCTGCCGGGGTTTGCATGGTCAGGAAGCCAGAGGCATTGGCGATGATCCCGATATAGGCGGCACCAAGCGCATAGCCGATCCGCTGGATGGTCGGGATGGCGCCGGTGACACGCTGCACCTCGTCTTGGTCTGCCAGCGCCGTGATGCGGCGTAGGATAAAGGTATAGGCGAGGCCAAAACCACCGCCTTCGAGCAGGGCAAACAGCGCAATGACCCAGACCGGCCCGGCAGGCAGGGCATAGGTAAAGCCGACAATGCTGAACGTGGTCACCCCCATGCCAAGCGCGATCCACATGCGGTCGTGCTTTTCCGCTGATCCGCTGACGGCGATTGCGGTCAGGGTCCAGCCGATGGACGAACAGGCGATCACATAACCGGCGGTCAGGGCTGACGTGTTGTGGACGGCCGTCATCAGCAGGGGCCCGTATGCGGTAATCGCGATGGTCGCCATCGGCAGCATCAACAGCATCAAAAGCGTGGCTCCGGTCGCATGGCGCGGGTCCAGCGGGGCCTTGGGGAACAGGCGGTCGGCGCTGGCGCGGGTGTCGCGCAGGAAAAACCAGACCAGACAAATCAGACCGGCCAGGATCAGCGTGGTGGTGCGGTAGAGTTCAACCTTAACCCCTGCGGTCGAGATCAGCACGACCGCGAGGCACAAAAGCGCCAGTCGCGACACCGGAAAGCGGCTGTGCTCTGCGGTGCGGGGTGGCAGCGCCGTTTCGCGTCGCAGGGCAATCCATAGGGCAAGGGCAATGGCCTGGGCGGCAAAAAAGCCAAAGCCAAGCCGCCAATTGCCATATTCAACAAATAGTCCCCCTATCAGCGGCCCCAGAAAGGCTGACATTCCCCAGAATGCCGAGACAACCGCAAGCGCTCGCGCGGCATAGCGGCGCGGAAAATAAACCCCGATGGCAACAAAGCTGAGCGCGGTAAGCCCGCCGCCGCCCAGACCCTGCAACACACGCCCCACCAGCAGCAGGCTCATCGCGGGGCTAACGGCACTTAGCAAACAGCCCGCACCGAACAGCAGCGCGGCAAGGGTCATCGGCGCGCGTAGCCCGTAGCGCATACTCAGCAGCGCACTGGCCGCACCCGCAACGATTGAACCTATTTCATAGATCGAGACCGTCCAGCTGACGAATGCCTCGCCGCCGATGTCGGCGAGGATGGCGGGCAGCATGGTGGCAACAATCAGACTGTCGGCGGCGTGCAGCCAGACACCCAAGCAAACCAGCGCCAGTGACGTGCCATAGCCACCGCGCAGGAACTCGGTCCAGGGAACATAGGCGTCGCGAGAGGGGGATGTATCAATGGTCATGCGGCCAGTGATGGGCCCTCAACCACGGTTGAGGTCAAGAGGTTTTTTAGCTGTCGCGCGGTTCGGTCGACTGCTGCAAAGCGCCCGCGCAAACCAGATAGATGGAGGTCACGACAAGGCCCCAATGCGCCCAGCTTTGGGGGTGGAAATCGACCCATGCGGCCCAACCGGCAAAGAACGTCCAGCCGAGCGCCATCGGTAAAGTGACCGTGCGCCAGCGTTCGGTGCGCACGGGATGCACAAATTTGATCGGGGCAAACATGGCGACCGCCAAAATCGTCACGACGATCAGGCTGACCCACCATTCCGGTTTCAGCGCGAAAAGCACCAGCACCAGCATGTTCCAACAGCCGGGAAAGCCGGAAAAGGAATTGTCCTTGGTCTTCATCCGGGTGTCGGCAAAATACATGGCACTGGCAAAAGTGATGATGATGATCATGGCCCAACCGCTCCATCCGTCCATCAGGCCAGAGGTAAACAGTGCAAAGGCGGGGATGAAAACATAGGTCAAGTAGTCGATGATCAGATCGAGCAAGACGCCGTCAAACTCCGGTGCATTGGTTTTGACATCGAATTTTCGCGCCAGCGGCCCGTCGATTCCATCGACGAGAAAGGCGATCACCAGCCAGAGGAACATCAAATCCCATTTGCCCTCCACCGCTGCCAGCATGGCGAGCATGGCCAAAACGGCTCCGGTGGCGGTAAACAGGTGAACAAGAAGGGCGCGCATGTGTATGGTCATAGGCTTGCATCGCAAATCCCGGCGTCGGATGCAAAAGGAAATACACATCTGCCGGGCGGTTCGGGTTGACGGCTGCCGCGATTCCCACTAAAGCCAGCGAACCAATTCAGGGTCGGCTCTGCGCGGCCCCTATGTATGTGTTACGCCGGATCGCTGGCCAGACACAAAAACAAAAGGATGAACCCATGTCGCGCCGTTGCGAATTGACCGGAAAAGGCCCGATGACGGGCAATAACGTAAGCCACGCCAACAACCGTACACGCCGTCGGTTCTTGCCGAACCTGAACGACGTGACGCTTCAATCCGAAGCGCTGGGTCGTGGTTTCAAGCTGCGTATCTCTGCCGCTGCTCTGCGCAGCGTTGATCACCGCGGTGGTCTGGACAAGTATTTGGCAAAAGCCAAGGACGTTGAACTGTCGGTCAACGCTTTGAAGATCAAAAAGGCGATCGCCAAGTCCAGCGCGACGGCTGACGTTCTGTCCTAAGCCATCGACAGGTTAGATTTTGCAAGGCCCCGGTTCGAAAGGACCGGGGTTTTTGCGTTTTGGGACGGCGTGACGTTGTTTGTCCGTAACAGACGGCGGGCCGGGCCCTTAATTCCGCCCCTAGATGAAGATCACCCGCGCAAGACCTCATCCACCCAGGCCGGCACCGTTTGTGAGGCGGAACCGATCCGGTGTTCGGCAAACTGGTTGCCCACGGCAGAGCGTTCTAGGTTAAATTCGATTGTATGTGCGCCCGCGCGACGGGCCTCTGCCACGAAGCCCGCCGCAGGATAGACGTTGCCCGAAGTGCCGATGGCGGCAAAGATGTCCGCGCCACTCAGATGGTCAAATATCACGTCCATGTCATAGGGCATTTCACCAAACCAGACGATGTCAGGCCGCGCCGCAGATGCGCCACAAGCGGGGCAGGGGTCGCCTGGCTGCATGACCATGGGCGCAGGCCAGCGATGATCGCACGTGGCGCACAGAGCGCCCTTGAGCGCGCCGTGCATGTGCATCACGCGCGCCGACCCGCCTTGTTCATGCAGGTCGTCGACGTTCTGGGTGATCAGCACCACCTCACCATCAAACGATGCCTCAAGCCGCGCCAGCGCCTGATGCGCCGGGTTTGGTGCAACAGTGGCGGCCTGCGCGCGCCGTGCGTTGTAAAAATCGACGACCAGCCGGGGGTCGCGGGCAAACCCCTCCGGGGTGGCGACATCTTCAACCCGGTGCTGCGCCCATAGCCCGTCTTCGGCCCGAAAGGTCTCCAAACCGCTTTCAGCGGAAATGCCTGCGCCGGTGAGGATTACAATCTTGGTCATGTCGGGCCTCTATTCAGCATCAATCAGGTGAAATCCCTCGGCCAGCCAGGGCAGACGGGCAATGGCGGGAGCGATCATATGGGTCTGCATCAGGCGGCGCATTGTCTGTGCGATATCAAGCGGCACCGCCCCGGACCATTCCGCCCCGGCAAACAACGAAATGGTGCGGGCAAAGCCGGGGTCGGGCAAGGTGCGCACCACCATGCCATCATGAAACCGCGCGGCGCGCATGTAACCCAGAGGCGTGGTGATTGCCCAGCCAATACCGCGCGCCACCATGGCCATCAGGGCCAAGTGACTGCCAATTTCGAATCGTGCAGGTAATTGAAAGCCTTGGCTGGCAAGAAAGCTGTCAGTCTGGCGCGCGATCAACTGATCTGCCGCGTAACGCAGAAACGGCAAGGAGCCATTGCCAGCCAGCAGGAAGGCGGGGTCGTCGGTACAGCCCGCAGGCGCTACCAGTATGAACGGATCACGCGCCAACGGATACTCCAGCACCGTCCCCAGCGGCGCGTCGATCTGCGCTGACAGCGCCATATGCAGACGTTTCTCGCGCATTGCCTGCCCAAGTTCGTTGCTGCCTGCGGTGATCATGCGAAAGCGACATTCGGTCAGGCTGTCGCCAAGGATCGTGGCAAGGCGTGGGGTCAGGTCGTCGTCGAAATCATCGATCACGCCAAGGTTCAACTCGTCTAGATGCGCAAGGTCCATCACCGTGACCTCGCTTTGGGCTTGGCGCAGTTCCGACAGGGCGGCCCCGGCGCGGCGCAGAAACATCTGACCCGCTTGCGTCAGGCGCATGGGACGACGGGTATGATCAATGAGTTCAGCACCTATTGCCGCCTCAAGGTTGCGCATTTGCTGGCTAACGGCGGGTTGGCTGAGGCCGGTGGCCTGCGCCGTCTGTGCCACGGACCCCGATTGCGCCAAAGCCTCAAAGATTTCGATTCCGCGCAGGGTGACCCCTTTTTTCAGCATGGCTGCCCCCGATGGTTTCCGGTTTTGTGAAACTCTGGCGCGGTTGCGTCAAGTATTTATGACGCGCTGATACCGGATATGTCGCAAAGGTGAAACAACGCATACTAATGCTTGCCCGCCGGGCGCCCCCTTGAAGCTGCGTATAAACCTGCGCAAACTGCGCAGAACCCTACCGGAGCTTCCCCCATGAAAATCGCTACCGCTGCCTATCCCCTCGATATTCTGTCCTCGTGGGCGCAGTATGAAGACAAGTTGGCGGAATGGGTCGGCACGGCGGCGGGCGAGGGCGCGGAACTGCTGGTCTTTCCCGAATACGGCGCGATGGAGCTGGCGACGCTAGACGGGTTGGACGTGGCCGGTGATCTGGAGAAATCACTCTTTTCCGTTTCGGACAAACTGGCCGAGGCGGATGCGGTGCACCTGCGGTTGGCGGCAGCACACGGGGTGCATATCGTCGCGGCCTCTGGTCCTGCGGCGACGCAAACCCGCCCGGTGAATCGTCCCGTTTGATCACACCAACGGGGCAGGTCGGCGTACAGGACAAACAGATCATGACGCGTTTTGAGCGCGAGGAATGGGATGTGATCGGCGGCAATGCCTTGCAGGTGTTTGACACGGCGCTGGGCAAGATCGGGATTCTAATCTGCTATGACAGTGAGTTTCCCCTGCTGGGCCGCGCCCTGTCTGACTGTGATATCATCGCGGTGCCAAGTGTGACCGAAACCCTGGGCGGATATTGGCGTGTGCGCATCGGATCGATGGCGCGGGCGCTGGAAAATCAATGCATTACGGCAATGTCCTCGGTCGTGGGGGATGCCGCGTGGTCCTATGCTTTGGGCCAATCCTTTGGCGCGGGCGGGGTGTTTGGCCCGCCAGATAAGGGGTTTCCGCCTACCGGCGTGCTCAACGTGGCCGAGGTGAACACCCCCGGCTGGACCTATGCCGAAGTCGATCTGGCGCAGGTCGCACATGTGCGCCGCGACGGCATTGTGCTCAACCGAAGCCACTGGAATGATCAGGCTGGGCGTGACGGTATGGCGATAAACGTCGCCTTGCGCTGAATCCCCCTTGAAAATCGGGTAAAATGCGCCCATTTAAGCCTGCGCCCTCAGATTGAGGGTATTTTGATCAAGGAGAGACCATGGCCAAGGAAGATACGCTCGAATTTCCCGGTGTCGTGAAGGAACTTCTGCCTAACGCGACGTTTCGGGTCGAGCTGGAAAACGGCCATGAGATTATCGCGCATACGGCAGGCAAGATGCGTAAGAATCGCATTCGTGTTCTGGCAGGCGACAAGGTACAGGTGGAAATGACACCTTACGATCTGACCAAGGGTCGGATTAACTACCGTTTCAAGTAAGCGGCACGGCCTGAGGGCGGTGAACAGCGCAGGCAGGGCCACGCCCGGCCCTTGCTGGGCCGCTGGCCTGTAGATTATGGGGCCAGTGGCAAATGCAATTTATTCTCGGATCTGGATCGCCACGTAGGCTGGAACTGCTGGCGCAGATCGGCGTCGTACCGGATGCAATCCGCGCCCCAGACATAGATGAAACCCCGTTGAAGGCCGAATTACCGCGCCCTTATTGCGCGCGCATGGCGCGCGAGAAAGTGGCAGCGGTATCGGCGGGGGTGGACGATATCGTGCTATGCGCCGATACCACCGTGGCCCTAGGCCGACGCATTCTGGGCAAGCCAGATAATGCCAAGGAGGCGGAGGCGTTTTTGCGCCTGATGTCGGGCCGACGCCACAAGGTAATCACGGCCGTCGCCGTCAAGCGTGGCGACAAGATTTGGCAGCGCGACGTGCAAAGCACGGTCAAGATGAAGTCCCTGTCTGACGAAGAACTGCGCGCCTATCTGGCCACTGACGATTGGCGCGGCAAAGCGGGCGGCTATGGCATCCAAGGTCCAGCAGGCATGTTGATTCCCTGGATCAGTGGATCATTCACCGGTATTGTCGGCCTGCCATTGGCCGAAGCTGCAAACCTGCTGCGCGCAGCAGGATACCCCCTGAACGGAGGCACCGCATGAAGGGCCGAACAATTATTCTGGATCACCTCGGCGCCGTTGAGGCCGCCGCCCTTATGGTGGATGGCAGGCTGGAAGACCTGCATCTGGACAGCGACGCGCCCCGTGTGGGCACTGTTTACCGCGCCGTTGCCGACCGTCCCGTAAAGGGGCAGGGCGGGATGTTCCTGAAAACCCCCGATGGGTCGGCCTTTTTGCGCCAGATCAAGGGGTTGGCGCCGGGACAGACGATTCTTGTTCAGGTCAGCGGTTACGCCGAACCCGGCAAGGCGATCCCCGTCACGCAAAAGCTGTTGTTCAAGTCGCGCTACGCGATCGCAACACCTGATGCGCCGGGGCTGAATATTTCGCGCAGCATCAAGGACGAAGCCGAGCGTGATCGCCTGCTGGAGATTGCCCATGATGCCGGTGCAGGTGACGGGCAGGGGGTGATCTTGCGGTCGTCCTGCGCCGGGGCCGACGCAGAGGACATTGCCGAAGACATCGCCGCGATGCTGACCTTGGCCGACACGGTTGCCGGCGATGCGGGGCACGAAATGGAAACCCTCTCCGAAGGCGACGGGCCGCATCTGCTGGCCTGGCGCGATTGGGCGGCCCCCGCGGAAGTGGTTACAGAGGCGGGTGGCTTTGCCGAACACGGCGTGCTGGAGGCGCTTGACGCGCTCGGCCAGTCTCATGTGCCGCTTGGGGGCAGTGCGTCGATGTACGTCGAGCCCACGCGCGCCTTGGTCGCTGTTGATGTGAACACGGGCAGTGATGCGTCGCTGGCGGCGGGCATCAAAGCCAATATGGCCTGCGCCCGCGCGCTGCCACGCGCCCTGCGCCTGCGCGGCCTTGGCGGCCAAATCACACTGGATCTGGCACCGATGCCCAAGAAAGACCGCCGCAGTTTCGAAAGCGCACTGCGCGCTGCGTTCCGGGGCGACGACGTAGAGACGACTTTGGTCGGTTGGACGCCACTGGGCCATTACGAATTGCAACGCAAACGCGCACGCCCCGTCTTGGCCGAGGTGATCGCGGAGCGCGACGCATGAAATGCCCGATTTGCAGGAAGGCCGACGTAACAGCCGACCACCGCCCGTTCTGTTCGCGCCGCTGTGCCGATGTCGATCTGGCACGCTGGTTCAACGGCAGCTACGCCGTACCGTCGCAGGAACCTGACGACATCGAAGCCGCTATCGAAGCTGCCGAAGCCGCACTGGATGCAGATCCAAAGCCCCACTAGAGCAACTTTTTTCGTCCTTGATGCAAGGAAGGCAAATTGGTTGCGAAAATGGGCTGGACACCCCGCGCCCAACGCCCTAGAACCCGCTCACCCGACCCCTTAGGGGGCCTCCCGTGCCCGGGTAGCTCAGGGGTAGAGCAGTGGATTGAAAATCCTCGTGTCGGTGGTTCGATTCCGCCCCCGGGCACCACTTCTTCGGTTAACACCTTGGTAACACTCCAGCTTTTATCTCGAGCTAGGAGCCGTAGACCATGTCGGAGACCATTTCACCCACGTTCACCTTCGTAAAAGACGGTGTATTCTACTTCAGTCGTCGCATCCCAAAAGAGCTGCTTCGGCATTATTCGTCACCTCGGATCGCCTATTCGCTTCGGACACGATCGGCAAAGATCGCTGATGCGCGAGCCAGAAAGGCAGCAGATCAACTCGATAACTACTGGTTTCACCTTAGGTCTCAGGACGCGGACATGCCGGGAAAGCATATGTTGCGGCTGGGAACTGCGGCGATCGCTGGGTCTCCTCCAATGCCACACGCCAGTGTCTCTTCATTTGTGCTGTTGTCAGAGGCCGTGGAGATTTACCTTCAGCAGAAGGGCAAGGGGCGTCCGGTCACCTTCCACCGGGCAGCTGAGAGAGCGTGTGGTTACGTCATTGATGCCTGTGGCGACAAGCACCTCGACATCTACACCAAGGCTGATGCGAACGCGTTCCGGGACGCACTGATTGCGCGTGGACTGGCAGGGAGCAGCCTGACAAGGGTCTTTGGCACCGTGCGAGCGGTTACGAATTTCGCCGCCAGCGAACAGGGATTGACGCTGAACAACCCATTTGCCGGGGTCTACTATGACCGATCAGCAGGTGTTTCAGATCGCAACCCAATCCCTTCAGATACACTGGAGGTTGTGCAGGTCAAATGCCGGGAGATTGACGATGATTTGCGCTGGCTCGTTGCCTTGGTTTCAGACCCAGGCTTGCGACTTGCTGAAGCTGCAGGTCTAAGCAAGGACGACATTGTCAGCGAAGACGACGGGTCGCTTACCGTCCGGGTCCGTGAACACCCTTGGCGTCGTCTGAAGACGAGGGGTAGTGAACGAGAAGTTCCTCTTGAGGGTGAGGCCCGGTGGGCAGCAGAACGCATCCTCCAACAAAATGGGTCCTCTCAGTTTGCCTTCCCAAGGTACAACAAATCCGTCAACACAAACGCCAACGCCGCAAGCGCAGCACTGAATAAATGGATGAAGGAATACGTGCCAGAGGGTTGCACCATGCACAGCTTCCGCCACTCGATGCGGGACCGCCTCAGGGCCATCGAGTGTCCTGCCGATGTTGTCGATCAGATCGGCGGCTGGCAAACGGAAGGTGTAGGCCACGGATACGGGTCTGGATACCCTTTAAGCGTTCTCCGGAAGTGGATGAAGGAGGCAACGTGAGCCGACATGGTCTACGGCTCCTAGCTCGAGATAAAAGCTGGAGTGTTACCAAGGTGTTAACCGAAGAAGTGGTGCCCGGGGGCGGAGGTTGTGTTCCTCCTACAGGCACTTCTTCAGCTGGCATCTCCAGCAAAACAAGGGTTAGCGTCGTGGACCACCCGGTGTCAACAGGCACCAGATGGTCTACGGTTTGGTCTACGGTTTTTGTTTCGTGGCCTGTGGCATGCGCTTGCGGAGCATCTTCTTGCCCATCGCGAGTGCGAATGCATCTTGATCGATCTCTGGTTTCCCATTTACGAAGCGGATAATCCCGCAGTCTGCGCTGCCGGTCTTCCTCAGTTCGGGTAGGAACAGTTCAGCTAGCTCCCTGACGTCGCCTGCATCAGTGAGATGCCCACCCCAGATGTCTTCATGGGTAAGTTCGTATCCATTTGGCGCAGGACAGTAGCGCTCTTCGCCCATCATGAATAGACCATCCTCAGCGAGGGTCGGTGCAACAGTTCCCAAGACCCAAGACTTGAAGGGTTCGACAGCCTGCGCCTTGCTCACCAGAATAAGCATGTAGAGACCAGCTTCTGAGATGAGGTCCACTTCCTGCTGAGTGCCATTGTCATGCTCCAATACGTGAATGGTCCATTTCTTTGGGTGGAGAAGCCGGTGGCAGCTAGCGTCTTCAGGAAACCCGAGCAATTTCCAAAGTTGGTTGTCGAGTACGAACCACTCGTTTCCGTCTTCGTCCACAATGGTCTCAACGTGGATGGGCAGTGTGCAAAAGGTTTTGATGTCCATTGCGTTGGATGTGGTCATGGTAGTTCCTTTCCAGTTGTCGGAGAGCGTCACTGAGGGCGCATGGGTATGCTCGCGCAGGTCTTGAGTTCGCCCACAGAGGAGCGTTGTTGTGACGCGTTACAGGCAGGCTGTGGTGATGCGGCAAGATCAGACCAGCGAGGTGGTCGTTCCTTTGAGCAATGGTGGCACTTATTCCCCTGAGACCCGCCCCGGCACTTACCAGGAAGGGGGAAAACGCAAACGCCGCGCATATAGATAAGGCGCTGAGATATGCGCCCCCAAAACATCCTGAGGCACTGCAAGCCCGTCGCTTTAGTTAACTGCATGATGCCGGTGAAGGGAGCATCGGTTTGGGTCGACCTCGAGATGCTTGAGGTCTTTATGCTGCTATGTTCACCAGACCCTCGATGACCTCACCAGTGGGCGGGTCTGGAACTTCGCCTCGGACAACTTGAACGACACCTGCGTCCCATGGTGACATGCGGCAGTATCGATCAGCTGCTTGGGAGATCGTGCAGTGACCACGACAACCCCGATAGAACAGGTGCTTTTTGTCAGGGCTTGGATGAAGCAGCTTCGGCATGGTCAGTATCTTCCTGATCTTTGGTGATTGTCCTGTTCTGGCCAGCTGGACGACCTCCTGAAGGTATCCCAGGCGGTCGAACGGGGGCATGGAGTAGAGAGACTCCGCCATTCTCATGGCAAGTTCGAAGACCTCGTGTTGCTCCCTTCGGACCGTGCCATAGTTGGCAGCATTTACAGGCAGCGCCTTCCTGCGCTCTCGTTGTGAAAGGGCTTTGCAGCAACTTGCTGAACAGGACGTCTTGTTGGACCGGAAGGGGAAGGCCGTGCCACAGTTGCGGCATGTGCGTGAGGTGGGGCTGATAGACATAGATCGCTTTCTTTGAGGGTGACCCCTCAGCTGCGAACATCACGCTGGCCTCAGCTCGACTGAGCATGAGCTATGGAAAGACCCAGACCCCGTCCAAGCGGGGAACATGCAGGTCTTCTTGCTGAAGGGGGATGAGTGACGAAAAGCGTCGTCAGTACCTATAGGGGAAACTACAGGGACACTTGAGTTAGGCCCAAGGACCTAGGTGAAGACCCATGATCACAGAAGCAACTACACGTCGATAATGACAGCAGCCTTTCCATGCAGAGTAAAACCATGGGGTACTCAGGAAACGAGAAATTTGATCACTCTCGCAGACCCTGAGGGACAGGATTGTGGAGACCCATTGATGCTCTCCTCCACGACGACACTCATGATCATCGGATCATCAAGTTTGGTCGAGAAGGAGTCGCTTCTAGGACGATACACCGCGATGAGGAGGTAATAGACCTCGCGACACATAATGATGGGTCTTGTAATGGTGGCACTTAGTTAGGCTAGGTCGCCGCGCACATACTCTCTCCAACCAAAAACCACATTCGCGGGAGAGTAAGGGGTGAGGGGTAGGCATTGGTAGCTGAACTTCCCATAGCCACTATAGATTTAAGCTATAGAGGTCCTAGGTCTCCTAATGATTGACCAGTGCTGGACACCTCTTCGACAACGCCCAAGGTCTCTTCCCATATACTCATTCAAATTCGCTTTTTGGAGATTGCGACAGTTTGCTGTTCAGGTACGCTGCCACCACCGACCCAATTGCTATTTCTGAAAGATATCTTGAAATCTTCTTCTCACCAATTCGTTCAGAATCCGGTTGAGGGTAAATAATTGAGTATACATATTCTTGAAGGTTTTTCTGATCAAGCTCAGCCCACTGCTTGCTTTCCAGTTCAGACTTCACGAGGTCCCCCAAATTGTCGATAAATTTAAAAGGGTGTAGTCCAGTGCCTGTATGGTTCCAGGTGGATTGCATACTTTTTAGGTCTAGTGCACCGAGCGAAAGCTCTAGCTTTTTAAGTGTTTCCTCAATGAGAAACCGTAGCTCTTTGGAGGAGCGACAGGCAGCGTGAGAAACAGTACTTTGAAAGATCCTCTTGCTTTGGATGCGCTTGGAATCTCCATAATAGAATACAATTTCCCAATTTTCAGAGCCGCCAGCATTCGAGAGTTCGAACCGCGTTCCGCTCTTAAAGATAAGCTCAGGAATACTGAAACGGAACCGCCTTGCAATCGGATAGGTTCGCCCGCTGCTATCTGGTTTCGTAATAATGCCCGAATGACAAGGCAGTATAGCATTTGCATCAATGGTTGAAGTTGGGCGCAAGTCTTCCTTTCGAGTGCCCTTCATGGCTTCTGCGATGAGATAGGTGAAAGCTGGTGGAATCGCATTCCCAACCATCTTAAGCTTCTGCGCGTGGCTGCGGCCCAAAAACTGAAAATTAACTGGAAAACTCTGTAAAGAAGCTCTTTCTCGGACGGACAATCTTCGGAACTTTGCACTTTTTCCATCCCTAATCACCAGGCTTTCTCTAGAGACTCTGGTGCATGTCGCAGTCACGGTTCTACTTGATTTATCGAAGGGGTCCGGGAATGGCATGCCATTATAGACAGGATGAGCGACTTTCATGTCTCTGTTGAACCTCTCTTCCTCCCAATTAAGAGGTTCCTCAGGCTCATTGTCACTAATTTCAAAAGGAGCTGGCGTTGCAAAAATAGGGTCTTGACCAGCATCCAATAAATTAACGACGTCACCCAATGTCGGACGACTAGTCACCTCGGAATATGATCGTAGAAGCTCAAAATCAAAGCTTCCGGCAATGCATCTTTTTCTCCTTTGAGGAACTCCAAACTGAGAAATATCAAAAACTTCAATGCAGGCATTCTCAAAAAGGTCTGCGTACTGGTGTAGCGTTCCTCCTGTAGCAAGCTCCTGTTCGAGGACGTTTTTCACACGCGGGACGTTTTCGAACGCCCATGCCTTAGGTCGAACATGTCTTATTACTTTTAGAAATTTCTCTAGGTCTACCAGCCCATCCGAAACATCGCCAGACCCACCGCGGTTCGAGTAAGAGAACTGAGTGCAAGGAGGGCTCCCTACCACGATATCAATGTTTTTCGGGAGCGATCGTAAGTCGAGCTTCCTAATATCTCCAACTACTACATCGGACGAGCTGTTCGCGTGGTGGGTATCCGCGGCTGCTTGCCACCACTCATAGGATTTCGTTATCTCGAACCCAGCTAGTTTGAAGCCCATGGCCCAACCACCTACTCCCGCGTAAAGATCGATAACCCGCACAGCTCGTCCACTTCCAAATCGTCACTGCCTCGATAGCAGGTCTAAACAACGAGATCCAGCGAATACTGAATGCATCAGACGAAAGTAGCTATGCCTGCACCAATCATGGCCTGCAAGCTCATGCGGCCGAAGCTGTAATCCTTAATCTGCAAGGATTGCTTCAAGCTGATCTAGCATGCTCATCGCCAGAGCCTTTGTGCAGGGGGATAGATCATCATGACTAAGAATGCCGCGAGTTTTGCTCCTAAGCTTCCTGAACTCATGAATTAGGCTTTCCGAGGCTTGGCCGGAAAGTTAAGGCCCGGGTCTCGGTAGGTTGTTTGTCCTAGGAGCTATGCCTAGGAACTTCCGCCCTTTGCTTATTTCTCCGATCCTGCCTCCGTTAACGCCAAACCAAGCGGCTATATCATGTTGCCTGTCGCCTCGCAAAAGCATGCCCTTTACAATCGACGCTTCGAGTTCGGTGAGCTTCTTCCCACTATTTTCCGCGCGTTTCAAATGATCAATCCCGTCCAGTGCTCCCCCATTCTCTTTAAATTATGGTCTTAATCGCGTCCTTACAACGTCAATTGAATGGTTGTGTGAGGTACCTGTCATACGCCAAGGTCGAACAGCGCACGCTTCCGAAGGCCCGGCTGGATTTTCTGATGGACGCCGCGCCTGTGGACAGTATGGTTGCTCAGATGAGCACTCAATTAACGGTATTTTATGGAGACGTTTCAATTTTCGCATCTGGGTGGCGATCAGGCTTTGCCGCAACTAGAGGCCGGTGAAATCCGTCGTGCGTTGAGGGCCTGCCAGGTTCCAGTCAATCGGGGCTACGGTCCGACACTTCGAAACGAAGTTCTAACGGAGCTAAAAAAGCACGGCTGGACGGGAACTGTCAAAGTAGCACACGGGTCAAAAATAACTATTGCCTCTCAAAAGAATAGAGTTGGACTCTGCATTCAAACGTCTGGCAATATGTCTCGCATGTATGCCGATCTGATAAAGCTCCAACAAATGTATCTAAATGATCTTATTCGGGTCGGCGTATTTATCCTCCCTACTGCCCCCGCAGCAAGAGAACTAGGTGACAATCTAGCTAACTCTGACAGGCTTGAGAGCGAGCTAACGATATTTCGTAAAGTAATTCACATGCCGTTAACCGTGATTTCATTTCAGTAATTGAGGTAATTAAATGAATCAGCAACATGGGAAATCTACTCCTGACAATCGCTTTGGAATGCCTCTGCCCGCGCGGAGAAAGGCTTTTGCTGAGTTGGTCGACGAGGCGAAGGAAAAAGGCGGTGCCCTCCATCGGATAGAGAACTTTCAAGGCCAAGTTGCAAGTTTTCCAATTATCAGGGTTGCGATCGACCTACCGAAGTATCGAATAGCGAACGGGCGCACTTCTTCAATTCAAGAAGAATGGGTGACTTTACATAACAAGGCCGAAGATTTTTTTTCTGCTGGTGATCCGGAGCTTTATACTCTTCAGGAGGCTCAACATGAAATTCTGGGTAATATGATCAGTGAAGAAGGGTTGTTAGAAAAGTTCAAAGACCCAAAAAACAGACAAGTTGAACCTCTCTTACTTGACGAAAATGGCTTTGTGATAAACGGCAACCGTAGATTGTGCTGTTGGCGCGCACTCTATCGTGAAGACGCACCGAAATATTCTCATTTTAGCCATGTCGACGTAGTTGTTTTGGGCAAATGTGACGACAGAGAGCTTGACTCACTAGAATCACGGCTGCAAATCGAAAGAGATATCAGGAGTGACTACTCATGGCACGCTGAAGCCAAAATGTTCGAACAGAAGCGGAAACTATTTGGTTACAGCACTCAAGATCTCGCTAAGCAGTATGGGAAAAAGCCTAAAGATATCGAGGAGCTTTTCGAAATTCGAAGCTTAGGAGCAGAGTACTTAGAAAGTAGAAACAAGAAGAATATATGGTCCGAACTAAAAGAGACCGAACATACCTTTAGACGTCTTAACAAGGCTATGAAGGGGCAAGACAGTGTGGCTGACCGGGAGGTGCTAAAGGAGCTGGCATTCCACTATATTGATGATCCCGACGCGGCAGGCGAAAGGTTGTATCTGTTCATACCCAAGTTAGGCCAGCATCTCGGTCCGGTAAAAGAGCGACTTAAAAAGGCGTTCCCTCAGAATTTGGAGGCATCTGTCGACGATGATGCAGTTAGTGCATTCGGAGGATCATCCGCACTCGACGGCGGCGCAGGCGACATGAAACTTGTCGCTGAAATTAACAACACTAAGGGAAACCTGACGAAGGCTCAGGACATCATTGCAGCAACCTTGGAAAGCGAGAAGTCAAAACTGAGTGACGCTTTGAGATCAAATTACTTGTTGGAGAATTTACAGAAGTCTCAAACTTTCCTTACAGAAGCCATAAACCTTGGCTTGAACCCAGAAGCAATCATCGAAGGAGCAAGTGCTCAGCTTGATGAGTTAGAAGCATCGTTGCATAAAATTAGAGACTTCATTAGTTCCCGGACCAATTAAATTGCTCTCATTTGATTATCAACACGACGGCAAATTAGCTGTCTTGAGCTGGAGCCCTTGTGACGAAAACCAAAAATGGTTGAAATTATTGTGCGGAGTTTGCTTAGATGCGTCGGAAGCCGCACAGAGAGAAGGGAATTACACTGTTTCGTTGCCTTGGTGGGCATTCTTGGCCATTCGCCCAGAAGTTCTTAATGTAATTTCTGCTTTCCAGCTTCGATCGGGACAGCATTTTACAATTTCAACAATCGCCAATGATATGTTGAACGATGCTAGGACACGACAGGAGAGTTTCCTATCAGAGGACCTACCACTCATTAATAGCTCAGATTTAAAGCAGCGACTAAAATCGGTTGGCTTTGAACGTGAGTTAACAGTTCAGCAGGTTCGAAATGTTTCGAAATTAGTCGCTAGACGGAGTGGAGCCACCTTTTCCGTCCCGGGAGCAGGAAAGACTACTGAAGCGCTTGCCTTCTTTGCTCTTTGTGCTGCTGAAGGTGATAATCTGTTGGTAGTAGCTCCCAAAAATGCTTTCTCAGCGTGGGATGAACAAATTAAGGAATGTCTTCCAGCATTGGACGTCCAATTTGAAAGGTTGCGTAAGACAGACAGAATCCCAGCCCAGCTTCGAGATCGGCCGAAACTGATGATCATTGGATATCAACAGCTCGTTCGGGTAAGTGACCACATCTCGAGTTTCCTGTTTGAAAACGACGTACATGTTTTTCTTGACGAAAGCCATCGCGTCAAAAATCAGAATAGTTTAGCCACCCAATCCATTCTGAAATTTTCACACCTTCCAAAAAGCAAGCTCATTATGAGTGGGACTCCGATGCCGCAGTCCGTTGAAGACCTGATTCCACAATTCAATTTCCTATATCCTGAAGTCAGAGCTAGCGTGGATTCTGTCGTCGACCTTATTCAGAGGGTATATGTACGGACAAATAAAGCCGAACTGAAGCTTCCTAAAGTATTAAGAAGCCTTAAGAAGCTAGAGATGGACCCAGCTCAGGAGAGACTTTACCGCCTCCTTCGAAGTGAAATCGCTAGAGAGGCAGAAGGCGCACTATCTGAAAATACAAAGTTTGCGCTAAGGAGGTTCGGTAGGTCAGTCACCAGTTTACTTCAGTTTGTCTCAAATCCAGCGTTGCTGGCAAACCGACAGGAGTTTAAATTTGCTGATGAGCTTTCTGATGCTCTTGCTGAAGGCGATGGTCCAAAAATTCGTTACGTCATTAATCGGACGCGAGAACTGACAAAGGATGGGCATAAAGTGCTTGTATGGACTTCGTTTGTTAAGAACGTCGAATATCTGGCGGAGTGTTTCCGTGATTTAGGAGCAGTTTACATCCATGGTGGAGTTGACGCTGGTAGTGACGAAGACGAGGATACCAGGGAAGGGAAAATCAAGAAGTTTCACGACGACCCCAAAGTTCAGGTCATGATCGCCAACCCTGCAGCGGCTAGCGAGGGCATTAGCTTACATCGAGTTTGCCATCACGCGATCTACTTGGACAGGAACTTTAATGCGGCACAGTACCTTCAATCGGAGGATCGGATTCACAGGCTTGGTTTGCCGAATGACCAACTGACCCATCTTGAAGTCATTGAGTGCGTTGGCACCATCGATGAGACGGTTAGAACCCGCCTTGGAGTCAAAGTTGATGCAATGGCCCGGGTTTTAAATGACAGCCATTTGAACATCTCTCCTCTGCAAGTTTCTGAAGACGCGGAATTTGATACAGCAGCCCTCGACTTAGGAGATATTCAAGCACTTGCCGCGACGTTTGGTCAGCCGTAATGGCAATTTTTCTTACACCCAGCGCCGCTTATGGATGTATTAATTTGCTTTCTATTGTTGAGCGACAAAAGATAGAAAGCCAACAGCTTGCCTCACTCAACTTTGGGCCCATTTCGACGCGAACAATTGTAGGTCACGCGAAATCTCTTGATTGGGTGTGTGTTAATTCTGCGGGATGTTACATCGTAACTGAGCGCGGGAGAGCGTGCCTTCAATTATCTCAGCCAAGGAGCCAGCTGCGCTTTCTCTTGAAAGAATACTTCTTAAGACGTAGAGACCCCTGGTTGCAGCTAGCTAAAAGAGGACGGATGCAAGTTCTGCTGCAATCACCTCCTGAAATCTTGCAACTCTTTCATGAAGCTGGTCTGGCTGATGATTTCGACCAAGAAACCATAGACTTTTGGGATGAATTGGCTGCGTTGACGCGCAATGAAGGAGATAAGAAGAAACTCGAAACCGGTCGGGTTGGTGAAAGAATGTCGATGCGTTTTGAAATGGATAGAACAGGGTTTAGGCCAAAGTGGATGGCGCTAGAGAGCAATCATTATGGCTATGATGTTCTCACCCGGGTTTCAAGATCGAATGAAACGCCGCTTAAGATAGAAACAAAGTGCTCGACTGCATCAGTTTCTAGTGCGAAATTTCACTTAACTAATTTTGAATGGCAGACGGCGAAACGTTCTAATAACTACAATTTTCATATTTGGTCGATATCGGAAAGAACCACTTTTCTTGCAGTTTTGTCTGTTGGAGAGGTTGCACCTCACATTCCCATAAATCAGAACGGAGGACTGTGGGAATCGGTAGAGGTTCCGTTCCGCCTATTTGATTTTGTCTCCATCCCCCCCCTTAAAAATCTTTAACTTTAGTTATGTGGTTCGGGCATTGCATCGAAGCTTTACCGAGCCCAAACATTGAGGTTACATCAGTTCGACTTCCTGTTTAGCGTCATCCTATTACTCATCGCCCCATTTAATTCTGAAGTTATTCCAAGTTTCTGCATTCGGCTATGCCCTAACGTGCTGTGACTTCAACAGCTTTGCAGTTATTCACTCTGTACCGTCGGTTCGCCTCCACCGCAGCGTCCGTATATGGGAAGAGACCTTGGGCGTTGTCGAAGAGGTGTCCAGCACTGGTCAATCATTAGGAGACCTAGGACCTCTATAGCTTAAATCTATAGTGGCTATGGGAAGTTCAGCTACCAATGCCTACCCCTCACCCCTTACTCTCCCGCGAATGTGGTTTTTGGTTGGAGAGAGTATGTGCGCGGCGACCTAGCCTAACTAAGTGCCACCATTACAAGACCCATCATTATGTGTCGCGAGGTCTATTACCTCCTCATCGCGGTGTATCGTCCTAGAAGCGACTCCTTCTCGACCAAACTTGATGATCCGATGATCATGAGTGTCGTCGTGGAGGAGAGCATCAATGGGTCTCCACAATCCTGTCCCTCAGGGTCTGCGAGAGTGATCAAATTTCTCGTTTCCTGAGTACCCCATGGTTTTACTCTGCATGGAAAGGCTGCTGTCATTATCGACGTGTAGTTGCTTCTGTGATCATGGGTCTTCACCTAGGTCCTTGGGCCTAACTCAAGTGTCCCTGTAGTTTCCCCTATAGGTACTGACGACGCTTTTCGTCACTCATCCCCCTTCAGCAAGAAGACCTGCATGTTCCCCGCTTGGACGGGGTCTGGGTCTTTCCATAGCTCATGCTCAGTCGAGCTGAGGCCAGCGTGATGTTCGCAGCTGAGGGGTCACCCTCAAAGAAAGCGATCTATGTCTATCAGCCCCACCTCACGCACATGCCGCAACTGTGGCACGGCCTTCCCCTTCCGGTCCAACAAGACGTCCTGTTCAGCAAGTTGCTGCAAAGCCCTTTCACAACGAGAGCGCAGGAAGGCGCTGCCTGTAAATGCTGCCAACTATGGCACGGTCCGAAGGGAGCAACACGAGGTCTTCGAACTTGCCATGAGAATGGCGGAGTCTCTCTACTCCATGCCCCCGTTCGACCGCCTGGGATACCTTCAGGAGGTCGTCCAGCTGGCCAGAACAGGACAATCACCAAAGATCAGGAAGATACTGACCATGCCGAAGCTGCTTCATCCAAGCCCTGACAAAAAGCACCTGTTCTATCGGGGTTGTCGTGGTCACTGCACGATCTCCCAAGCAGCTGATCGATACTGCCGCATGTCACCATGGGACGCAGGTGTCGTTCAAGTTGTCCGAGGCGAAGTTCCAGACCCGCCCACTGGTGAGGTCATCGAGGGTCTGGTGAACATAGCAGCATAAAGACCTCAAGCATCTCGAGGTCGACCCAAACCGATGCTCCCTTCACCGGCATCATGCAGTTAACTAAAGCGACGGGCTTGCAGTGCCTCAGGATGTTTTGGGGGCGCATATCTCAGCGCCTTATCTATATGCGCGGCGTTTGCGTTTTCCCCCTTCCTGGTAAGTGCCGGGGCGGGTCTCAGGGGAATAAGTGCCACCATTGCTCAAAGGAACGACCACCTCGCTGGTCTGATCTTGCCGCATCACCACAGCCTGCCTGTAACGCGTCACAACAACGCTCCTCTGTGGGCGAACTCAAGACCTGCGCGAGCATACCCATGCGCCCTCAGTGACGCTCTCCGACAACTGGAAAGGAACTACCATGACCACATCCAACGCAATGGACATCAAAACCTTTTGCACACTGCCCATCCACGTTGAGACCATTGTGGACGAAGACGGAAACGAGTGGTTCGTACTCGACAACCAACTTTGGAAATTGCTCGGGTTTCCTGAAGACGCTAGCTGCCACCGGCTTCTCCACCCAAAGAAATGGACCATTCACGTATTGGAGCATGACAATGGCACTCAGCAGGAAGTGGACCTCATCTCAGAAGCTGGTCTCTACATGCTTATTCTGGTGAGCAAGGCGCAGGCTGTCGAACCCTTCAAGTCTTGGGTCTTGGGAACTGTTGCACCGACCCTCGCTGAGGATGGTCTATTCATGATGGGCGAAGAGCGCTACTGTCCTGCGCCAAATGGATACGAACTTACCCATGAAGACATCTGGGGTGGGCATCTCACTGATGCAGGCGACGTCAGGGAGCTAGCTGAACTGTTCCTACCCGAACTGAGGAAGACCGGCAGCGCAGACTGCGGGATTATCCGCTTCGTAAATGGGAAACCAGAGATCGATCAAGATGCATTCGCACTCGCGATGGGCAAGAAGATGCTCCGCAAGCGCATGCCACAGGCCACGAAACAAAAACCGTAGACCAAACCGTAGACCATCTGGTGCCTGTTGACACCGGGTGGTCCACGACGCTAACCCTTGTTTTGCTGGAGATGCCAGCTGAAGAAGTGCCTGTAGGAGGAACACAACCTCCGCCCCCGGGCACCACTTATAAAGTCATTATCTCATAAAATCAGGATGTTGGCGGCATCAGTGTCATTCTGGCCCCATCGGTACCCCCATCGTTCGAATGCGATGTTAAAGGTCTACTCAGAACATGTTGCCTTGGTGCAAGACGGCGAGTTTGCAGTGAAAATACCGCAACGGCGCGCGGACAGCCCAGTCGCCTGCTTTGAAGCTGCGACCGGGATCGGCGTAGTCACAGCATTGATAGCGTCGCTGGGTCAGGCCAAAATGTGCGCCAACAATGCGGGATCGTTTGAAACGCGTCGGATCGTTGACAGCGGCTTTGATGGTGAGTGAGGCAATCGGACCAACCCCTGGAACCGTCATCATCCGCATGGGCCGTCCGACTCTATCGACACCAAGGGCGGGAATCGGACGTTCGCTGCGCCAGCGAACTATAATGGTCCAGCCGAAGAAAGCGCACACTCTGGACTGCGCCTCTAAATTTTCTGGGTGCAGCCGCCGCGAAGGTCCGCTTCGAGACCGTAGTGATGGATGCTGTCAATTGATCGAACGGCTTCATATTCCAGATTGATGATCTAACGAGTTCGCGCCGCAATGCTGCGCCATGTTTTCACCACAAAAACAAGTATATTACACCGCATAACAAGCGAGATCACACGCGGGACTTAAGTATATTATGAGGTTCACAGCACGATGACTGGGTTTTTTACATATTCATACGACCCAGTGCTGATCGGGATCGCTGGTCTTTGGGGGCTTGCCTTCCTTGTCATGACGTGGATCTGGCGGAGCCATGATTTTGAAGGCAAAAAGTACTTCATTGCCTCTTTTTGCGCCATTTTATGGTGGGTTTTTTCACTCGGGATGGAACTTGCCTCGACGGGTTTTCAGCCCAAATTGGTCTGGGCGCTCTCTGCGTGGCTGGCAATCGCGGTTTTGCCGGTCACGTGGTGCCTGCATATCGAAGAGTTCGTGCGCGGCCGGGATTTGACCGAAACTCCCATGCTCCGTGGCCTCGTCATCGGCATACCAACGGTCATCTCGCTCTTAGCGCTGACCGACCCTTGGCATCACCTGATGTTCACCGAAGCCACCTACCTCTCTGAGGACGGCACTCGCGTACATTACGTCCATGGAATTATGTTTTTCGCATCGGCGCTAATGCTGTATGGCTTTGTCATCCGCGCGGTCTGGCTGCTCGTGCGCGGCATCCTGGGCACAAGCGGCAGTGCGAGTGTGCTGCTGATGACCTTGGTCGTGGTTACCTGCGCCCCGCTGACAGCCAACGGTCTTTACGTTTTTGCGGGGGTCACTGTTTTCGGCATTGATCCGACGTCGATGATGTTCTCGCTGGGGCTAATTGCTTACAGTTGGATGTTGGTCACTAACCGTGTCCTGGATACCAAAGCGCTGGGGCGCGACGCGTTGTTCGACGTCTCCCGCGATCCTGTTTTGGTCATCGACAAGGATCACAAACCGATCTCCTGGAACGCCGCCGCGGCGGCCCAATTGTTCAACGACGACACGCCAGAGACGCCCCCGATTGCGCGCCTGCAGAGCGACGCATTGGCATTTATCAACGATGTCCAGCCCTTGTGTGGGGCGGTATTTGGTCAGCAATTTAGTGTGGGTGATCGTGTTTATGAGCCGCGCGCCGTCCATATCGCTTGTCCGATTGATCCTGCTGGCCGCAATATCGGCTGGAGCGTTACCTTTTTCGACGTCACCGAGAGGGTGCACTTCGAGAAATCCCTTCAATCGGCTCTGACTGCGGCACATCAGGCTGCCGAGGCGAAAGATAACTTCCTTGCCGTCGTCAGCCATGAACTGCGCACGCCGATGACGTCGTTGAAGGGCGGGTTGGATATGGCAATGAGTGGTAAGCTCGGTGTGATGCCCGCGCCGGTCAGCAAGGCGTTGGTGATTGCTCAGCGCAATGCCAACCGCCTGTTACGGCTGATCAATGATGTTCTCGACGTGCAGAAGCTGGAACTGAACGAGTTCGAACTGCAAATCGAGGAAATCGACATCTCACAGATGTTGAGCAATGCGCTGGAAGAAAACAACCAGATGGCCGCCGCGCGGCGGGTCGAGCTGATCCGCCAAAACGATATGGACATCGTGCCAATCGTCGCCGGTGATCCGTTCCGTTTGCGTCAGGTAATTGACAATGTAATCTGCAACGCGATCAAGTTCACCCCTGAAGGCGGCGGCTCGATTGAAATCTCGCTCAGCATACACAACGGTCTGGCGCGCGTTTCGGTGCGGGACCACGGACGTGGTATTCCTGCGGACAGCGAGAAGATCGTTTTCGGCCGCTTTAGCCAGATCGACGGTAGCAGTACCCGTTCCGGCGAAGGAACGGGGCTTGGTATGTATATCTCTCAGCGGATTATACAGCAAATGGACGGTCGCTTGCATTATGAAAGCGTGGAGAAAGAAGGCTCGGTCTTTCACATCGAATTGCCTTGCTGCGTCGAGGACTGCTTGGATGATGCCAAATTCGGGTGAAGTATTTAAAGGATTGATTATTTTGGCCCCTTCAACTCGATCTGGTCGATCCACCACGATAACCAAGGCTCAGCCATCCTCAGTACCTTGAACAGCACATCGCTAACACTACTAACGCAAGTCGGTAGTGTTAGCGGAAATCCCTGCTCGGAAAAAGTTTCTTGACCCGTTCACGCGGATGCCCCGCCGCAGTCTTGCTTCCTCCTTGCATCGGTTGCCGGGTCGGTTGTTGTTCTGGACAAACTCCGAAGCGACGGGGCCTCCCCGAAAAAGTCTCGCTCCTAGAATAGTCTGACAGCGCCGAATGCTACGTTCAACACGAATGACCGCTTCGACGGACTGCACCGCAGCTTAAGATCAACGTTTGGGTGACTGCTATGGGCGTTCGTGTCGGTCGACACCATGGGCGCAGAGCCACCATTGGCCGCGCCCGCAAACTAAAATCGGCAATCCGAAGAAGAGGGCGCTCGGGGCGGCGCCCCGTTATTTTCCGGGGTGCATCCGCAGCTAACGGCAGGTTAGAGCCCTTAGTGACCGTGCCGAGTGTGAAGCTATTCGCAGTCGCAGAATCGCATTCTTTGCAGGGGGCGGCCCTACCCGGACCTCTGCCTGAACTGCCGTTGCCGCACCACGGCTTTCCTGAAGCTGCCGTTCGACCCGCACGTTCGTTAAGATAAAAAATTCGCTCGAGACGCTATCCTTAAACACCAAGAAGCGCATCAAACCGCGCTTCAACTAATTTCAGAAACTGCTCCGCTATGCGCGACGGTTGGCGCGTGGCTGGTAGAAGCAGATCATATCGAAATGGCTGAACAGGCGACAAAGGGCGCACCAGGATCTTACCGAGATTGCCAAAATGCGTTGCTGTCACAGGCTCTACTATTGAAATGCCAGCCCCAGCGGCCACCAATTCACAGATCGACGCAGACAATTGCGCCTCGGCAACGATCCGAGGACGAGCACCGCCCGCGAGTAAAAATGCATCTGTTTCGGAGCGGGTTCCAATTTCTGCGCCGAGCGCGATGAATGGGCGTTGATCGAAATCTCCCGGCAAGAGCACTGTTTTCCGCCCAAGCTCGTGAGACAGGGGTAGCACGGCCAGCATTGGTGCCGTGAACAACTCGCGGCGCAGGACAGCCGGATGGTCGTTGTCCAAGGCAGCAAAGCCGAGATCGAATTGCTGCGAACTTAGATGACGCAGCACCGCCTGAGAGCTTCGGATGCGCAAGGATACAGTGATTCCGGGTTCGTCTGCGATGAATTCGGCGATCACATCGGGCAGTAGTTTCAGAGCCAGTGCTGGCATCCCCGCAATCAGCAAGCTGCCGGTCCGAAAGTCTCGAATGTCCTCAATGACGCGGGAAATTTCCATCATCCCGACGAAAGCCCGCTCAACCTCTTCATAAAGCGCGCGCGCCTCAGGGGTGGGCACGACCTGCCTGCCTTGCCGCTCGAACATGTCGAAGCCAGCCGCGCGTTCTAAATCCGCAATTAGTTTGCTGACCGAGGGCTGCGTTGTTCCCAAGACGACAGCTGCGGAGGTGACCTTGCCGGTCTCCATCACAGCGCGGAAGGCTTCGATTTGACGGTGAGTGAGCCGAGCGAGCATGGCGATTCATAACCTCAGAGAATGATTTACGAAAATATTACGATTATTCTTATGAAGGCAATGCTGCGATCTAAATGATGGAGGAATCGCATGCATCAACGCACACCTGAAATAACCATCGTCGGCGGCGGCCTTGTCGGCCTTTCTGTAGCGCTCGGCCTGCTATTTTCCGGACGGCGTGTCCGGGTGTTGGATGGGGTAGACAGTGATGCACGTGCGTCGCAGGGGAACTTTGGTCTCATCTGGGGGCAAGGCAAAGGCGCTGATTTCGCGCCTTACGCTCATTGGACGATGGATGCGCTGGCGGCTTGGCCCGGCTTTGCGCAGCAGTTGCAGGAGCTATCGGGCATTGACGTGGCACTCGACCAATCCGGGGGCTACGAGTTTTTTACCGATCCGTCAGAGATGGACGCCTTCAAGGCCGAGTTGGACCAGCAAGCAGCGCATCTGGGCGGACGCGCCAGCTATGAGATGCTCAACGGGGATGACCTGCGCAGCCAAATGCCAGACATTGGAGCAAGGGTTGTCGGCGCAAGCTTCTCGCCTTGCGATGGCCATGTAAATCCGCTCCGCTTACTCCGTGCCCTGCGTTGTTCGGTTCAGGCGATGGGCGGGCGTGTGACACTGGGAGCCACCGTTGCCGCGATCAGGCCACAACTTGGGGGTGGTTTTGCGCTGGCGCTGGCGGGTGGGGAAGTCGTTTACACGGAGCAGGTCGTACTCTGTGCCGGGCTGGGCGCTGCCACTCTGGCCCGCGATCTTGGGTTCATCACACAGGTCCGGCCGCAGCTTGGCGAGTTGCTGATCACCGAGAAGCTGGGCGACCGCCTGCCGTTCCTGTCCAGCACCATCCGGCAGGTCGACGAGGGCGGCGTGCAGATTGGCGGCACCAAGGCGAATGCAGGGCTGGATGATCGTGAGACTTTGCCCATCATGTCCAAACTCGCGCACCATGCGGTCACGGTCTTTCCTGCGCTTGCCGATGTGCGGGTTGTCCGGGCATGGGGTGCGCTGCGGGTCATGTCGCCCGACGGCTACCCAGTCTATGCCAAATCGGGCTCGAATCCCGGCGCCTTTCTGGTGACCTGCCACAGCGGTGTCACGCTGGCCCCACTACACGCCAGCGTGCTCGCTGAGTGGATTCTGAATACATCCGCCACCCCTGATCTGGAGGCTTTCGATGAATGTCGCTTCGCGCTTTCGCACGCTGCCTGAGACCGGGGATCGTGTGCAGTTTACGCTGGATGGCGCGCTTGCCACTGCGCCCGCCGGGGTCACTGTCGCAGCGGCGCTGCTGGCCCATTCGGGCGCGTGGACGCGGCGGACTGCACAGGGCGCACCGCGCACGGCCTATTGCATGATGGGTGTGTGTTTTGACTGTCTGGTCGAGGTCGATGGCACGCCCAACACCCAAGCCTGCATGACCCTTCTGCGCGAGGGTATGACCGTCAGACGCCAAACGGGCCTGCGTGATTTGAACGGAGGTCAAGGTGGCTGAGGTTGATGTGATTATCATTGGTGCCGGGCCCGCAGGCATGTCGGCAGCAACCGTCGCGGCGCGTGGCGGTTTGCAGGTGTTGATGTTGGACGAACAGCCCCAGCCGGGCGGTCAGATTTATCGCAATGTGGCTCAGAACCGAAGCAAGCGCGGCTTTCTTGGCCAAGCCTATGCCGCCGGGGCGGATTTGGTTGATGCACTCGAGCATCCTGGCATCACTCTCCAATCTGGCGCAATGGTTTGGCGGCTCGACAAAGGGCCGCAGGTCACTTGGTCGCGCGGCGGCAAAAGTCAGACAACCTCGGCTGCCCATGTGCTGCTGGCAACCGGTGCGCAGGAACGCCCTGTGCCTTTTCCCGGCTGGACGCTCCCCGGTGTGATGCCAGCAGGGGCCGCGCAGATTTTGATGAAGACCGCTGGGATGCTGCCCAAGGATGCGGTGCTCGCAGGGTCTGGTCCGCTGCTCTATCTGATAGCGGCGCAGATGATTGACGCCGGAAACCCCCCACAGGCGCTGGTCGAGACACAGACGTATCGGCAGATGCTGGGTGCATCACCCCATTTGCCCCGCGCCCTGTTTGGCTTGCCAACCTTGCTGAAAGGGCTGAGCCTGATTGCCAAGATCCGCAAAGCGGCTGTGCCGCGCTACACCGCTGCGTCGGGCTTCCACGCCACCACGACCGAGAGCGGCAAAATCCAGTTTTCCTTCCGGACGAAAGGGCGCGATCAAAGCCTCACCTGTGGTCTGCTGCTGACCCATCAGGGTGTGATCCCGGGCACCCATATCACAAGGGCTGCGGGGATCACGCATCACTGGAACGCCGCGCAGGCTGCCTTTCAGCCCGAACATGATATCTGGGGTGCGACCGACCAGCCGGGTCTGCATGTGGCCGGAGACGGTGCTGGGATTATCGGGGCGGAGGCGGCTGCGGCGGCTGGTGAATTGGCAGCGTTAGGTATCTTGTGCCAATCTGGTCGCATTAGCCGCGACACCCGCAATCAGCGTGCCGCCCGCGCCCGCGCCGCGTTGTTCCGCGCCCGCGCCATTCGGCCCTTCCTTGATGCCGCATACCCTCCGCCGACCGAGGTACTTGCCCCATCAGACAACACCATCGTCTGCCGCTGCGAAGAAGTCTCTGCCGGTGCCATTCGACAAGCCATCCGAGAAGGCGCCCAAGGCCACCGCCAGATCAAAACATCCCTGCGCTGTGGCATGGGCCCCTGTCAGGGCCGCATGTGCGACGCCACGCTGCGCGGCCTGCTCAGCGCCGACGCCCCGCCCGACCATCCTATCGCCCCGCCCCGTGCCCGCTCGCCGATCAAGCCGATTGCCTTGGGCGAGCTGGCCGCACTCTCACACCCTCAGGAGGAACCCGCATGAGCGCCCCCGCAGCCTTGAAAGTCAAAGATCTGCACAAGAGCTTCGGCTCGCATGACGTCATCAAAGGCGTGTCGCTTGAGGCGCAAAAAGGCGAGGTAATCGCCATTCTTGGAGCCTCCGGCTCCGGCAAGAGCACCTTTTTACGCTGCATCAACCTCCTTGAGACGCCGAATTCCGGCGAGGTCTGGCTGGCAGGCGAGCAAATGCGGATGACGCAGAACCGTCGCGGCGAGATCGTGCCGCAAGACCTGCGACAGGTCGAAGGGATGCGCGCCCGTCTGGCGATGGTGTTTCAGGGGTTTAACCTCTGGTCGCATATGACCGTGATGGAAAACGTCATGGAAGGCCCGCTCTACGTCCAAGGCACCCCCAAAGCACAGGCCCGCGAAAAGGCCGAAGCACTGCTCGCAAAGGTCGGCTTGTCGGACCGGGCGGACTACTACCCCGCGCATCTGTCGGGCGGTCAGCAGCAGCGCGTGGCAATAGCCCGGGCGCTGGCGATGGACCCTGACGTGATGCTGTTTGACGAGCCAACGTCGGCGCTGGACCCTGAATTGGTGGGCGAAGTGTTGGGCGTCATGCGTGATCTGGCCGAAGAGGGCCGCACCATGCTCGTCGTGACACACGAGATGGGCTTTGCCCGCGATGTATCCACCCGAACCGTATTTCTGCACCAGGGCGAGGTCTGTGAAGAAGGCCCGCCCGCAGAGCTGTTTTCCAACCCGCAAACCCCAGAGTTCCAAGCGTTTCTATCACGCATGAACTGACCAACCACAAAAGAGGACCAACCCATGTTTCGTAAAACCATCCTAAGCAGCGTTGCTGCCATTGCACTGAGCGCCGTCGCCCTGCCGCTGGCTGCCCAAGACACGCTGCGCATCGGCGTCGAAGGTGCCTATCCTCCGTTCTCCTCCAAGGAATCCGACGGCACGCTTGTCGGCTTTGACATCGACATTGCAAAGGCACTCTGCGTCGAGATGCAGCGTGAATGCGAACTGGTCGAGCAAGAATGGGACGGCATGATCCCGGCGCTGAAAGCTCGCAAGTTCGATGCCATCGTGGCCTCCATGTCGATCACAGAAGAGCGCAAGCGCCAGATTGATTTCTCTGACAAATACTACAAGACCCCGGCGCGTCTGGTGGCCTCCAAGGACGCCGACTTCGAAGGCACGCCCGAAGGTCTGGCCGGAAAGCGCATCGGTGTGCAGCGCGGCGCGACACATCAGTGCTATGCGGAAAAGTTGTTCCCCGATGCCGAGATCGTCCTCTATGGCTCGCAAGACGAAGTGTTCCGCGATCTGGCGCTTGGCCGCGTGGACGCGCAGCTTTCTGACAGCCTGATCGCACAGGAAAGCTTCTTGAGTGCAGAGGCAGGGGCCGACTATGCCTTCCTCGGCGGCGATCATACAGACGTTGAATGCTACGGCGAAGGCGTGGGCATCGCGGTGCGCAAGGGTGAGGACGAATTGCGCGAAGATCTGAGCAAAGCGATTGCCGCGATCCGCGAGAATGGCACCTATGCCGAGATCAACGACACATACTTCCCCTTCGACATCTACGGCGGCCGTCCCGAGGGCGAGTGAGTTTCCGCCTTACACCATTCATCAGGGCGGCCCCGCGCTGCCCTGATGATCCTTTGAGGAACACGCGATGAACCTGCTTTTGGAATACCAATCACAATTGATCGACGGCACGATCATGACGATCAAACTGGCGCTCACATCGCTGGTCATCGCTTTGATCTTTGGCCTGCTCGGTGCTTGGGCGAAACTTTCCGCCAACCGTCTGGCCCAGCGACTGGCCGGCGCGTACACCACCATCGTGCGCGGGGTGCCGGATCTG
The DNA here is from genome assembly GCF_057178245.1 of Sulfitobacter sp. KMM 9851. Lineage (NCBI taxonomy): Bacteria > Pseudomonadati > Pseudomonadota > Alphaproteobacteria > Rhodobacterales > Roseobacteraceae > Sulfitobacter > Sulfitobacter sp. KMM 9851. The sequence goes on along the minus strand of NZ_CM169991.1, from coordinate 2,531,088 downwards.
GTGCTGATCCTGCTGGTGTTCTTTGGCGGTCAGGTGACGCTTAATAATATCGGCGCGATTACGGGCCTCTGGGGCTATGTCGAGGTCAGCCAGTTCGCCGCAGGCGCAGGCACGATCGGTGTAATCTTTGGTGCCTATTTCACCGAGACCTTTCGCGGTGCGATCATGGCGATCCCGCGCGGGCAAATCGAGGCTGGCATCAGCTGTGGAATGCGCAAATCCCTGATCTTTCGTCATATCATCTGGCCGCAGATGGTCCGCTTTGCCTTGCCGGGCTTTACAAACAACTGGCTGGTGCAACTCAAGACCACGGCGCTGGTCTCGGTCATCGGGCTTCAAGACTTGGTCTATAACGCTTTCACCGCCGGGCGTTCGACGGGACAGCTCTTTACCTTCATGGCGGCAGCATTTGTCATCTACCTGCTGCTGACTGGCATCTCTGATTTACTGCTGCGCGCGGTGGAACGTCATTACAACCGCGGTGTGGTGAGGGCGTGATGATGGAAAACCTGCTGACCTATATCCCGCTCGACATCGCCCTGATCGCTGAGAATTTTGACCGCTTCATCTACGGCGTCTGGGTGACGCTTAACCTGACCTTCCTGTCGCTGCTGTTGGGCGGCTTGCTGTCGATCCCCATGGCCATTGCCCGCGCGTCGAAACACCGGGTCTTTAACCCCTTGGTGCAGGGCTACACATATGTCTTTCGCGGCACGCCGCTTTTGGTGCAAACCTATCTGATCTATTACGGTGTCGGCCAGTTTGAGGTGATCCGCGAAAGCTTCCTGTGGGACCCGATCCTGTCCTCGGCTTGGTGGTGCGCGCTCATTGCCTTCACGCTCAACACTGCCGCCTATACGACCGAACTGCTGCGGGGTGCCATTGCGGATACGCCAACTGGCGAGGTCGAGGCGGCCATCGCTACCGGCCATTCCTACCGCAGCCGCATGCGCCGGATCATCCTGCCCTCGGCCTTCCGCCGCGCCATCCCCGCCTATTCCAATGAAGTCATCTTCATGCTGCACGGCTCGGTCATCGCCAGCACGATCACCTTGCAAGACATCCTGGGCGTCGGGCGCTGGCTGAACGGGCGCTATTACCTCGCTTATGAAGGGTTCATCACCGCAGCCCTGCTCTATTTCCTCATTGTGCTGTGCATCACATGGACCTTCCGGGGGTTCGAGCGCCGCTACCTGCGCCATCTCACCCGCCGCGACACCGCTGCCCAGCCTGCGACTCCTCCCCTTCCGGCCCCTGAAAGAGTATGACCATGATCGAACGCATCCACACCAATCAACGTATGAGCAAAATCGTGAAACACGGGGGCGTTGTATACCTCTGTGGGCAAGTCGGCAGCGGAACCACAGTGGTCGAACAGACCGAGGACTGCCTTGGTCGCGTCGACAGATTGTTGCACCAAGCGGGTTCTTCGCGCGAGCATATGCTGCAGGCGACGATTTGGCTCGCAGATATGGCGGATTTCGATGCGATGAATGAGGTCTGGGACGCATGGGTTCCCCAAGGCGCAGCCCCAGCACGCGCCTGCGGAGAAGCCAAACTGGCGGATGCCGACCTGCGTGTCGAAATTATCGTGACCGCCGCCGTAGCTGGTTGACGACTGGTTAAGAGCTCACCCTTTTGTCGATGACTTCCTTATAATCAACTCATGCTGAATGGCTGCTTAATCCCCGACAACAAGGCCAAATCGCCACAGTAGCGAAAGTCCTCGCTCCGCCCTTCCTCCAAGAGGTCTTCTCAACGGCAACGGAAACCGTGCGTCCGCAGCGAACGGCAGCAAAGTCCCGCTAAGGGGACATCAAGCATGCGAAGCTCTCGAAGATTTCTTTAGAAGCTTTGACACGACATGCCTTCACAGCCACAAGAAGTTTCAGCGCAGACTGCACCATGAGGTGCGAAGGGCTGGTCGCCGTGCCTGTCTTCTCCGAAAAAGGGCTCAGGTGTAGGCTCGGGAAAAAGCGCGACGACCGACTTTCAGCCTGTACTGATGAAATCGGCCGGCACGCATTTAGTCAGGCCGTCTTCGAAGTCTTGAGATTGCCAGCCTGCTCTTGCTTCAGCCGGGCTTGACGCAGCCGAGCGGTCTTTTCTAATCGCTGGCTGGTTTCCTTATCGATGATTTCGGTCGCTGCAGCACTGGTGCGCTCGGCGATCGTCTCGCGCTTCGAGGTTTCTTGAAGGGATTTAGGAACTGTCATCTGGGTCTTTCATATCTGACGCCAAGCGCACCCTGCGCCGCCTTGGACTTGAGGCGCGCTCCCAAGAAGACTTAGCCCGCGGGAGGCGAAAGGAAACGGACCAATCACCAGCTTAGGATTGGCCGGCATGCATCTACGTAGGAATTGGAGCAGGAGAAGTTGGCGGACCTCAAGAAGGTGGTCGACGGCTATGCGGCTACCTCGAAGATTGATATACGAGGACGAAAATGGCGTGAAACCAAGCGCGGTTGGCGTCTCATGCTGTGGGCGGACCGCGCGTTCCTCAACCGGGGAGCGCTGGAAGTATCGCTGGTGGACCGAGCGTCGCGCAACGGGTTGCACATAGATGTTCTGGACGGTTCGCCACATGAGGTCCAATGATGAATCCTGAGCGCATTGCCGCAGCTATTGTCGAACTCGCAGCAGCGCGGGGTGCGAACAAGACCATTTGTCCCTCTGAAGTTGCCCGACATCTTGGTGGGCAGAACGACGCGGCGTGGCGGCCTCTAATGGAACCCATTCGTGAACAGGCAATCAGGCTGGAAGGCGAGGGAGCAATTCTAATCAAGCAAGGTGGTGCGCGGGTCGATCCCAAGTCTTTCAGCGGAATCTACCGTATCGCCATCGCCAAGAACACAGGTTAATCCTGCGGCAGGCCGCGCCACCAATCGACGTAAGGCGTATTCTTTGGGTGGTGGCGGTTCACGTCCGGCGCGCGGTCTTTCCACCAAACCGGGCCACGTTCGCCCAACGCCACCTTGGCCGCATGTACCCGTCCACGCGCATCGTTCACTTCCTCATCCGTCTTTGCATTTTTCACCGCCGAGCGAGCTTGCATGAGTTCTTTTACAAGCGCCGCGCGTTTCGCCTCGGGCAGGGCGGGATTAGTGCAACGCCACAAACGGTTCTTTACCAAAAAATACCGTCCGTCCGGAGTGACGGGATAGGAACCACCGGCCATCAGAATCTAAAGAAGTTCGTAGCATGGTCAGAAAACGGAGCATCATGGGCTGTCTCGGTTGCGTTCATTCTGCTGTTCTTCTCCACCTGATAACTAGTGTTCTTCTCCACCTGATATCTAGTTAGAAATTTAGTGCGCTGGGGTGAAGAGTAAACGGGGAGCTTTGAGGTGCGCGCTTGAGCGAACTTTACTGCCGTCTGATCTTGCAACTTGGCGAAGCGGCATCCATATACCATCCATATGGATGGAGATTGGATTATGAGCAATATTCGGCAACTGCGTGAGAAGACACCTGACAGCGAGAAGATCACGATCAACCTTGGCTATGTGGATTTGGGAAGGATCGACCTGCTGGTGCAGGAAGGTTTCTATTCAAACCGAACCGACTTGATCCGCACAGCAATCCGTAACCAGCTTGAGAACCATGTCGACGTGGTGAGCAAGTCGCTTGAGCGCCACACGATGGAGCTTGGCCTGCGCGATTATACAGTGGCTGATCTGGAAGCGCTGAAAGCGGCCGGAGAGGTGCTGCATGTCAAGGTGGTCGGGCTGGCGCGGATTGCCTCGGATGTGACCCCGCAATTGGCGCTCGAGACAATCGGATCAATCACCGTGCTGGGCGCCCTACAGGCCAGCGCGGATATCAAAAAGGCGCTCGCCGACCGCATCAAGTAAGATGCGCACCCCTTAACAAGGATACATAAGATGAAACTCTTTAACGCCGGTGCCATGCGCCGGGCGACCCCTGATGCACGCCTGATCGCTGCCAATGATCTGGTGCAACGCACATTGGCACAGCATGGCCTTGCCGGGCAGGCCGGGCCGTTGCACGCATCAGAACTGCCTGCCATGCCTTCGATTAACGATCTTCTGTCAAAGCTGGGGGCCGCGACCCCACCACCCGCCTCACCGGCGGCAGACATCCCAGCTGGTGCCAGCTTTCTCAGCGATACATTCGCCTGCACGGCGGGCAGTCGAAGCTTCCGCACCTATATCCCTGCATCCGCTGCGGAGGGCGCCAGTGGCGTCGTCGTCATGCTGCACGGCTGCACGCAAACGCCCGAGGACTTTGCCGCAGGCACCGGCATGAACCGTCTGGCCGAAAAGCACCGCTTCATCGTGGTCTATCCCGCCCAGTCGCGGCGCAACAATACGCAGTCCTGCTGGAACTGGTTCAGCCGTGGGGATCAACGCCGTGACGCGGGTGAGCCTGCGATCCTCGCTGGAATGGTGCAACAGGTCTGCGCTACCCACGGTATCGCCAAGGACCGCACCTTTGTAGCGGGGCTGTCTGCGGGGGCGGCCATGGCCGTCATTCTGGGAGAGACCTACCCGGACGTCTTTGCCGCCGTCGGCGTGCATTCAGGTTTGGCCTATGGATCGGCAAAGGACGTGGCCTCTGCCTTTGCAGCCATGGCAGGGCCGACGGCGGAGCCTTTGCAGAAGAAATCGCATATTCCGACGATTGTCTTTCACGGCACTTCAGACACGACCGTTCACCAGTCTAACGGCGAAGCGGTGGCGCGGCAGGTCCGAGACACTGGCCCGGGCCAGACGCTTGAGACGGTCGAGCACGGCAACCACGGCGGGCGGCCGTATTCCGTTCTGCGCTGTGCGTCTGCAAGCGGGGAACCGACGCTCGAACATTGGACTGTTTCCGGGCTCGGCCACGCGTGGTCTGGCGGCCAGAGGGAGGGGTCTTACACTGATCCCAAAGGCCCGGATGCCAGTGCTGAAATGATCCGCTTTTTCTTTGAACAACCCATAAAGGGCGCTTGATATGACCCAGATGACACTGACCTTTGACGCCGTTTGCGAAGCCACCCCTGGACCTAAATGGGCGGCGCGCTGGCAGCGGTCATGGCCCGCTTATGAGGCATGGTTCACAGGGCGCGGGGGCGACCAAGGCCCCTCCAGAGCGGATTGCCGCGCGGCCATCGAGCGTCACATGCCAGAGTTGATCCCCACCTACGACCGACTGGTCTTAATCGCCGGCGGTTCGGATCGCGCGGCGCGGTTCCTGTCCACTTGGTGCCCGCCGACCTATCTGGGGGGCTGTTCGCTCGCCGCCATCGCGGATGCAAATGATGTCCGGCTGGTGCGCAACTATGATTTGTCGCCGGACCTAAATGAGGGATTGTTGCTGAGGACGGAATGGACTGGTCGTGCGGTAATGGGGATGGTGGAGTTTCTCTGGGGCTTGTCTGATGGCATCAACGACGCTGGGCTTTCTGTGGCGCTTGCCTATGGCGGGCGGTCTGAAACTGGTCCCGGCTTTGGCGTGACCACAATCCTGCGCTACATTTTGGAAACCTGCGACAGCGTGCCAGAGGCGTTGGAGGTTTTGCGCCGTGTGCCGTCGCATATGGCTTATAATCTGGTGCTTGCGGATGCCTCGGGGCGCACGGCAAGCATCGAACTTTCTCCCGGCGGTAGAATTAGAGTGATGTCGAAGGCCATAGCCACCAACCACCAAACTGCGCCGACCCGTGCCGACCGGCCGGGCTTTACCCGCAGCTTTGAACGCCGCGCCCATCTGGATCGGCTTCGCGTCGCACCGCGCAGGCTCAATCGGGAGTTTCTTCGCGCTCCGCTCTTGCAGGATCGTTATGGGGAGGGTTTCGGCACCTTGTTCACCGCTGAATACAGCCCGATTACCCGGTCCCTGGGGCTGACCCTGAAAGGCGAAAGATGGGACCAAAGTCTTTACGCCTTTGAGGAGGGGCAGCGGATCGTGGATTACGGCAAATCCGGAACGCTGGATGCCGCAGGCAAGGTTATGCCAGATAAGTATGTCGGCGTAGACTGGACCCAAGCGGCCCGCATCGACTGGACCCAAGTAGCGCAGGACTACGCGGCAGGCAGGGGAAAAGAGATCGCCGCTTATCTACCCGCCCCCTGACTTGTGGCCAAGCGACTGCGAGGCGTTCTGCGATGACGACCGCACAAGCAATATGAAAATGTTGTGTATCGGGCGGACCTTCACTGAGGCCGAAGTGAAGGTCCGGTATGGGCCGTTCTCGTCACCCACGTTAAGGGCGGATTGCGGTCATCCGCTGCGTTGCGCAGTGAGGTCTGCTGTGCGGACAAAGCAAGCTTTCGCTGCGGTCGCACCAATGGCGGCTCTAGGTTGGCAGGGCAGAAACGTATGGGTTTTTGACCAAACATCTCGGGTATTTAAGGTTGTTCAGCCCAGACCTTGTAGTCGAACAGTGCGCCGTCTCCCTTACCGCCATATGGCAGGATACTATTGCCGTCAGGTGTCGTTACGGTCCCAGGTCGAGCTTCAACGATATTTGGTCCTGCCTATTCCGGGATCGGCGTTGAAATGATGTTGTCGGTGGGGGCGTCGGGGACCGGCGTCCCGGTGTGGTTCGGTAGGCCCAGATCCTCGGCAGGATACGTTTTCAACCATTGTTCGATCCTTTCTGGGGTGAAACCTCGAAGCTCTCCCAAACGGCGCTCATCTTCTGTCAGTTTAGGGAAATCATCGACCCAGCCTTGCGCCAGTTCACCTTCTTGAAGCCGTAAATCACCGCGCGCGAACGCTGCCCCAGCGGCTTCGATGAAATCTTGCAAAGAGCGCTGTTTGGCGGGGTCGCCGCCCACGCCTGTTTCGAGAATGGTGCCAGGGTTCATCAACTCGTAAAGCGCTGCTGCCTCGGCGCCGATGCGCGTATATTCGGGTTTCTTGGGCAGGAGTGGATACCCGCCGCTACTTATCCCTTCCTGCAAGAGGGCATACGCGGTTGCTGGCAGACGGCCTTCGACAGTTGTCACATCGACGCCTAGTCGTGCGCCTGCCTCATCCACAGGCCGATCACGCATAGCTTCCGTCCAGTGCAACGACGCTTCAGATGCAAGGAGCGCCGCGCCAACGCCAGTCAGAGCGCGCATGCTACGTATCGCGTCAGTCGGGGTGAGGGCAGGGACACAGTTGTTCCCACATTGCAACACTGTGCCAAACTGCGTCAATCGTCCAGAACGGCATCTGAAACTGCCTCGCGCGTAATCAATGCCCGCTATCTGCAACCATCCTGACAAAGCGCTCCAGACCTAACATGGTAACCTCACATCGCGTTCACACGTTGCTCCATGTGCCAGACCCGAACAGCGGCCAAGATCTTGGCAAGATCCGGTAAGTTAGAATGGTCCAACTCTTCTGGCGCCGCTTCAATCCTCTCTTTAAGGGCTTCAAGATCAATCCATTTGCTCTCGCCTTGGAACTTTCCCTGACGAAGATCATTCCGAAGTGCCTTCCAACACGCAATGTGATTGGCATCACGCAGAACCTCATTGGCCTGATCGTGCTTTGTTAATCGATCCGGCAATATATCCTTTGTGACCATCCGCGCCAGATAACGAGCATACCCGTCCTCAAAAAATAGCCGCATTGGCATCCCAAGAACGAATTCAAGAAGTCTGCGATCAAGCAGCGGATAGCGGTACTGAAACCCAAATTGAGCCGACCACGCGGCCCATGTCTCCATACGCATATTGAGATGCTGCATCCCCATCAGGTTCGCCAGGTAATGTCTTGGGTTGCTGATCAATCGGATATCTTCGCCGATATAAGGGGCTGGATCGAGGTTCATTGAAAGGACATGTTGGCTGGCAAAGGCGCCACCCTCGAAGAGGTTCACGAACGGTGCGAAGCGGAGGTAAAGTGTATCGGGCAGCAATGGGGTCAAACCCCATTCCAATAATCTGCGCGCAGATTGTCTAGGTCTGAAACGATTTGAGCCTGTATAAAACCTCAAAACCTTTCGCGCTTCCGCGATTTGAAAGTGTTTCAGGGTATAGGCGAGATACCCCATTCCGTGCGCGGAAAACGCTTCGTCTCCTCCCCAACCTGACAGTAGAACGCGAAGGTCATCGTTCTTTGCGTGCTCCAATACGGGCACTTCGTCCGACAGGTCTGCGATGCCGTTTAGCTCCAGCTCCCATTCCAAATAGTGGTGCTGAGTGGCTCCGCTCGCGGTGCCGAAACGCACTGGCACCCCTAAGTCGTCGCTGATCTGTAAAATGTTGTGCCGTTCGTCGGTCTTGCTCAAGAATGGGTATTCTTCGGAGACGGGCGGCGCCCAAGTGTAGGCGCCAGTTAAATTCAGCCCTCTCGATTGAAGCGCTTTGGACGCAAATGCTGTTACCGCACTGGAGTCGATGCCGCCGCTGATATGTGATCCGATGTTCCCCGTTGTTGCAGTATAGTCCGCGCCGATCCGCGCCATGAGTTCGCGAAAATGCTCAACATAATCGGCGGAGGACTTGTACCGAATTTCCGGTACGTTATGGGGATCCCACCAGCGGTTTTCCTGCAGGCGGTCACGCTCCACCCAAAGACTGCACCCCGGCGATAGGATGTTCATGTCTTTGTAGAAAGTGGTTCTCAGCGGACGTGACGGGCCCATGACATGGCGGCCGACAGTTCTGTCGTCTATCGGCCAATCATAATCTTCACAGGCCAAGATCGCCCGGATATCGGTCGAAAAAATAAACGTTTTGTTCCGCTTCGCCCAATAAAGCGGCCTGGTGCCAATATGGTCCCTGGCCAAGAATAAAGTATTCGCGCTCTGGTCGAAGATCGCAATCGCGTAATCGCCCTGGATGTGCAAAGGGCAGGCCTGACCCCATTTTGCATATGACCGAAGTAACAGATCATTGTCGGACAGGCTCCGCGCGTCCACCGAAGAAATACCCAAAGACTTCTCAACATCTGCGCGGTTGTTTACAATGGCATCAGACACCGCGACCAAATCAGCCATCCTTGCAGGGTTTAATGCGGAGTTGTCCTTGTTGGATAAGTTGAGCCGCTGCACGCCAAATCCGAATTTATCAGTGACCACAGACGCCGAACCATCTGGTCCGTAGTGCGAGATCGCGTCCAGCGACGCATTGAACTTTTCGCGGTCAAAGGGTTGCCCAAACAACTCGACACGTCCAAATATTGCGCTCAAAATGTCACCGACTATCTATTTGTATTAGGCTGCTCAGTCATAATAGGGCATTCCCCAACAACACAGCAACAGGAAACCAATGTCCCGTTTCATTACCTTTTTGCGACAACCGCTGCGTCGAAAGATCCTTCTTTTTACGGCCATCTATCACCTGTCTCGGGCATGGATCATTGTCAAAAAAACGGGATTCGTGCGAGAGGCTCCTAAGCTTGGTCAAAAGCGGCCCGGAGACTGGCGAACGCCTCAACCCGTATCACGTGACGATATCCGGGATGTTAGATGGGCAATCAACGCGGTTGCGCGCAGCTTTGGCGATCGCTTTACGTGCCTGATGATTGCGATAGCAGGAAAGGCGATGCTAAGGCGTTTCGCTGTCTCAAATGCGCTTGTCTTGGGGGCGAATACAGGTTCGGGATCTGAAAAAGATGAAATGCTGGCCCATGCATGGCTCAGTGCAGGAGATATGGTTGTCTTTGGAGTTGAAGAGATGGAGAAGTATGCGCCTATCATGAGCTATGTAGACGCATTCGATCTGCCAAAAAAGTAACCCCGCAATATACTTGCGGAGTTACTAACGTCTCATTTTCAAAGCCAGTTCAGGATGTAAACGCTAGACCTGGTATGTGATTTTGCTGCGAGTTGTGTTGCGCCTCGGACTGCGCCGCAGGAGGTCTGCTGAGCGTGTTTTCAACGCCAAGCTGCTTAACTTCGGGCTTCGCCCACTCTTTCAAATTAGTCATCCTACATTCCCCCAGTTTATATTAATCCAGTAATCATTAATTCCATAAAGATAGCACCTTTTTGCCTCATTCGCAAGGTCTAGCCCTTTTTCTTTAGCAGAATTGTTTGAATATGTGTTTAATAGAATGTTATAGAAGTAGAATCCGTGAGGGTGGAATGCTCGTAAATCGGGAATATCTCGTAAACCGAGAAAGTGTAATCGAAAAAGTAGAAAATTTCTTTGACGCAAGCGTTGGCGATGAGTTGGTCATCTACAATGACGACAAGGGATCTTTTCTGGGGCTAAACGAGGTTGGATCAGAAATATTCGCAATTCTTGATGGGCCTACAAAGATTGCGGATTTAATATTAAAACTTTCAAGCCGTTTTGATGTTGATCAAGCCGAACTTGAAGCCGATGTCTTGGAATTTATAACCGAGCTAAAAAAATATGAATTAATTCGTATTATCGAACCCTGAGCGGTCAGGAGAAATATTCGATAATTCGGTCAGCGCCTTCGTCCATAGTAGAAACATCCCAAGGACGCTCAAACGAATATACGTCTATCTGCTCAGCAATCTTTGCGCAATATTTCATAATCGTCGCCCGGTCATTGAAGATATTTACAAGTTCAGGGCGATAAATGGTATTCATAATAGAAGAAAACGCAGCCGCGCCGTTTATGGGACGGATTGATATGTCGTTGGATTCGCCGATCATCAAAAGCGCAGTCATTGGCAGTGGACCATTTACAAACATTTTTGGAGAGATCAGGTGATATTTGTCCTCGCGCGTGGTGTCGCGGGTCGTCATATCAGCTGTTGCTGACAGGCGCTCTATTGCGTCGCTCCAAAGCTTTAGTCGAAGCATTCCGCCATGCAGGATCGGTCTGGTTTCGCTTTGAGTGGCGACTGCCAGATCATCGCATAGCATCGGCCAGCCACTTTTTTTATGTATCAGACCTGCCAGCGTAGACTTACCTGCGCCAGATTCGCCCGTGAATGCTATTACACCGGCCGGAGATTGCACCGCACTGATGTGCAGGGGAAGGCATTTTCGCTGGTGCAGCAGCACTGCCATACCGGTTCCAAAGAGATAGGCCCGGATGTCGTTCTCTGCCGCTCCCTGAACCGGCTCGACCACAATACGTTTCCCACCTGAGATCTCAAGCTGGGCAATGCCCTCGATATCCACGAGGCATTCTGTTTTGTTAAACTCGAAATAACCATGCACACGGACGCCATCTTCTAGGGAAGTGGCGACTGCTCCAAGCTCGATGGAAACGTCCATGTTCGTCGAATCCTGATCGCTCGCAGGAGGACCCAGTTCGGGAAGGTTAATGTCTGAGAGGACACTAAGCCCGAATAACCTGTAGCTGGATTTGCCTTGTGTTCCGGTGCTTTGCATCTGGGTGTCCTTAACGTTTGCAAGGGATGTGAACAAAGTTTCGAATGGTGAATAAACGGCAGTGTAAAATAGAGAAGCCGCAATACAGCGAAAGTGGAAGCCTCAGAAGCCTGCAATGGGCCAGATGTGAAACATCTTCCAATTCTTACCCGGTTTTCCACGAAATACTGAGCACATTCGATGGGAGGTTTTCGACTGTTGCCACGTTTGCCTTTCAGAAGGCGGGAATGATCGAGTTCGGGGTCGTCATCTGTAATGTCACGGAACGTGAAGGAGAGCTTACCAGCGTGAACGGCGATGTTAAGAGCATGCGCGGTCACCCAAATCTATGTAAGAAGTTGGCGGCAGCTCTTCGTGACGCGCGTGAAGCGGTGTGCCAGCAAACACATTCGCAGTTGCGTGTCCGTTGTTCACGGCCCAAGTTGCAAACGATTGGAAGGTACTGAGGTATGCGTTGACTGTTCGGGTGGAGAGCTTGTCGATCCCTTCAACATCCCACATGTCAGCGAGTGACAAGTTACATGTGCGGCGATCCTTGCTTCTATTCTTTGGCAGCTTAGTTACAACGTCCTTGACTTCACGTGCATCTGTCTTGGTCAAGTAAGCTGTAGGTTTACTGTCAGTGATCATGCCAAGTAGCTTTAACGCATCGGTTATTTGCTAACTGTCTTTGCGGCCCATAGCTCGCCCCTTTGCCCTTCTTTCAGATAGTCCTGCACCGTTGTGTCATAGGCAATTACGTCTGGCTGTGTGTCAGTGCTTTGAGGGTGTGCGGCATCAGTCGATTGCCGTGGACTGTGGGAAGGTTGGGAGAGGTCGTACTGGTCTAAATTAGCGTTGTAGTCTAACGCTGATGCCAAGAAACTGCGGTAGCCCTTCCGGTATGCCTGCAATAGCAATCCATCCTGCTCAGCAGTTAGTCTGCCGATGCCCTCACGGGCCTTAAATTGGCTCAGGAGGTCCCTACCTTGCTTGTCGGGCTGCGGGGGGAGCTACCTCACGCCAGATGTCGTCCTCTACGAGGCTTATTGATCGCCTCAGGGCGTCCGCCCGTTGACCGGACCCACCGCCTTCTGAGAGTAGGCGGTCTTTGTATTTTTGCAGGACAGCGCGAAAGTGGGTTTCGATGTGCTGGCGCATTTCATCATATCTCATGGCCTGCACCGTTGGTTGGTTGGTCACGGCTTGTCCAGAGACGATCAGAGCACGTGAGAGGCGCTGAGCGACGCGGGGCAGGCGGGTTCCTAGCGATAATCGAACGTGCGAGACTTTCTGGCATGGGTGAAAGTTCCTCGGAATGGGCCACCGGAAGTAATAAATGCCATGTCTGCTTAGGCTTAGATAGGATGCACTATGCATGTTTGATGTCGCACCATACTGGCACACCAGATCACAAACTTGTCTAAGCAGTTGATAAGAAGTGAAATGGTGGAGGTCACAGTCTTTGTCGAACCGATCTCAGACTAAATTTCCTATTTTACAGGGAATTAACAGGGAAATTTGGTTATTTTGGCCGGACTACAGCCAAATTTGGCGATCTATGTCGCGATTCCCAACATGATTACAGAGCATTACGAACTATTTCCCTGTTAATTTTGAAACAGGGAACTATACCGCGCTGAACAGGGACGCAGCTGGCGAAAACAGGGAAGAAGCTAGGAAAAACAGGGAGCCAGTTTCGAGCGACGGAATTGCTACCTGAATCCGGGCATTCCAAGCTCGTCTGGGCTCCCATCGTCAACATCGTCATCATCCGGTAAATCTGCCCATAGCATCGTTACGGCATGCCCATTATTCCCCAAACGGGTCTGTTCGTAGAGTTCCAACTCTGGCTTGGAAGTCCACGCGGATGAGTGTGTTTCGCAGAGCTCTGTCATTCCCAACGTGCCGTTGGAAATTGCTCGAACCGCTGCCGATGACCGGGGCAGGGCACTTCCTCTATTGAGTGAGATGAACGGGAATTCTTTTGATCTTACGACGTAGCGGACACGGCCGTTGTGAGACCAGACCGCCGCCAGTGGCTCGTCTCGGCTGTTGATCATCAATCGAATACAAGCTTCGAGACTGATGTCGAGATCGTCGCGCATGCGTTGTGCGTCGCGCAGGTCCGGATCTTTTTTGAGTAACGGTACAACGCGATAAGTCGGCGCAAGAAGCGCAATGGCAAACTGGTTTGCCTGCGTCTCTTGGCTTAGGTGCTGCCGTCCTTCTCTGCTCTCGCGCAGGTCTCCTGTCATACATCGAAAGCCGCCAATTTCTGATAACTGGTGCTTCTCCATCAAAAAGTGACCAAGCTCATGGGCGATAGTAAATCGCGCCCGCCTTTTACCTTTTGAGGTGTTCGCCAGAATGACTCCCTGGCTGCGCACTTTATCGGTCAGAAGGGCTCTGTTGCACAAATCCTGTGAGGGATTCATCTCGTGAATCCAGCGTGGTAGCTGGGTTGCATGAGCAGACACACCCCCCCCGACTTACAAGACCAGGAACTGGCCAGCCTACAATGAAGCGCTCAAGCGCCGGGGCTCGCTGACTATCTGGTTCGATCCCGAGATGAGCTGGGAGGTCGCGCCGGTAGGCAAGCGTGGTCGCCAGCAGACTTACAGCGATACTGCCATTCAGACTTGCCTGACAATGAAGGTGCTGTTCGGCATGGCACTCAGGCAGACGACCGGGTTCGTCGAAAGCCTGTTGCGCCTGATCGGCCTTGACTGGTCGGTGCCCGACTTCAGCACGCTGAGCCGCCGCCAGAAGACTCTCGCCGTCAACATCCCGTATCGTGGCTCCAAAGGGCCGCTGCACCTGCTGATCGACAGCACCGGCATCAAGGTTGAGGGCGAAGGCGAGTGGCACGCGCGCAAGCACGGCGGCCCCAAACGGCGCGTATGGCGCAAGATCCACCTCGGAATCGACGAGCAAACACTGGAGGTTCGAGCCGTCGAGATCACGGGGAGCCATATCGGCGATGCACCGGTCCTGCCCGACCTGCTCAGCCAGATCCCGGCAGGCGAGGAGATCGGCAGCGTCACTGCTGACGGCGCCTATGATACCCGCAAGTGCCATGATGCGATCGCTGACCGTGGCGCCCAGGCCGTCATACCGCCCCGCAAGAACGCGAAGCCGTGGAAGACCGTCACCGCTGGTGCAGTCGCCAGAAACGAGGCCCTGCGGGCGGTGAAATATCTCGGCCGTGCGATCTGGCGAAACTGGAGCGGATACCACCGACGAAGCCGTGCCGAAACGAAGATGCACTGTATGAAACTGCTGGGGCAGCGCCTCATGGCGCGGGACTTTGATCGACAGGTCGAGGAGGTCCAGATCCGCATCGCCGTCATGAACGGCTACACCGCGCTTGGCATACCTGTCACAGAAGCCGTGGGATGAATCCGTCCGGGGAAAGGGGAACCTCGGACATCAGAGGCTTTGTGCAACAGAGCCATGTGCCAACAACACTCTCTTATCAAATAACGCTATTTGGACCCATAAGCGCTGACGTCAGACAAAGCGGCTCGTGCAGCGGCGAGCCCGTCCAGCCGGTCGTCGCCTGCGCATCTGCCTCAGCATCAATCACGGTCTGAAGGGTCGCCGCAAGGTCGCTCTGTCGAAATGTTTCTCCCACCTGCGGAGGCTGGCCGCCGGTTAGGAAAATCGCTGGGGTGGAGGGGAAGCGGGCGTATTTCTCGACACGTGAGGCGACGAAATCTGCGAAGAGGGGGTAGACCTTAAACCCTTTCCGCGACGCGTGCGGTGCCTCTGCCGACGCATCGGCGAAGCTGAGCGCGGCATGGTCTGCCAAGGCTTTGATCCAGCTTGCCGGGGCGGCGGGGACGACGGTGCGCAGCAGTCCTTCCGGGACATGATCGCCGTGGTCGCGGTGCATGGTAACGACATCCGCTCCGCGGGGCGTCTCAATCTTAAGTTACCCCAACATCATCCAACGTATGAAGTTCTCGGCGCATGATCTTGCCAGTACTTGTTTTGGGCAAGTCTTGCACAAACTGAACCTTGCGAGGGCTTTTGTACGCGGCAAGGGATGCCCGGCAGAAGGCGATTATGTCATCTTCGGTGCTTGTTGCGCCATCTTTCAAGACCACGTAGGCCTTGGCGATTTCGCCCTTCAAAACATCAAATTGCTTGCCGACGGCGGCTAATGCGACGGCGGGATGGGTCGCGAGAACCCGCTCAATCTCAGCGGGATAAACATTGTACCCTCCAGTCAGGATCATATCTTTTTTGCGATCTACAATATTGAAGCAGCCTTCTGCATTCATTGCGCCAAGGTCGCCCGTGTGCAGCCAACCATCCGGCTCAAGCGCTTCTCGCGTTTTGTCCGGGTCGCCGTAGTACCCCATCATTACCGTCGGACCGCGGACCATCAATTCACCGACTTCACCGGTCGGCATCGTTTTAGCCGGATCTTCGGCGTCTGCGATCCGCAACTCGCAATATGGAAGAGCACAGCCGATAGATCCGTGTTTGTTCTGACCCAATCGCGGATGGGTCGCGCCCAGTCCGGCAATTTCTGTCATTCCCCACAGTTCGATCAGGGGAACGTTGAATGCGGCTTCAACCGCCTCCATCGTCGCGATCGGCATTGTCTGACCGCCAACATAGCATCTGGTCAGGCTGGAAAGATCGGCACCCGCCAATTCCGGGCAGTTCAGCAAATACATGTACATGGCCGGGACGCCGTCGAACACGGTTGCTTTGCGATGCGCGATATCCGCCAGCACTGCACTTGCATCGAACTTAGCGTGCAGGATCAATTTTGTGCCGCACATCATCATCCCGTTCATCAGCACATTAGCATAGACATGCGGACAGGGCAGCGCGCTGACGACCTTATCATCAGGGCCACGCATGTGCATCTGGCTGGTCATTGCGCTGTTGATGATCACGGCCCGGTGCGACTGCATCGCGCCTTTTGGGTGGCCCGTTGTACCAGATGTATAGGCGATGGATGCCAGTGCGCCTGGGTCTACATCTTTCAACGGAGGGGCCACTTCGTCAGAGGCCAACAGTTCGTTAAACGAAACGGTTCCTTCTACAGGGTAGTCTCCGAACGAGATAATGGCGGCTACCTCTGATACCTCTTTCACTCCCATTATGGCATCAATCTTTTCGGCGGATGCGATGATTGCCTTGGCACCGCTATCTGTCACCACATATTCAATCTCAGCCGGGGTCAGCATTGTGTTGACGGGGTTGATGACCGCACCCAGTCGCGCAATCGCATAGTAGCTGACGACCCATTCCCATGAGTTGGCGGCGTAAAGCGTGACGGTGTCGCCCTGCGCTATGCCCAGATTGCTCAGCCCTCCCGCAGCCGCCTCGATCAGAGCGTTCAGAGTATTAAAGCTGAATGATTTGTCTTCGAAGACCAGCGCGGTCATGTCGCCATAGCGCCGCGCGGCATCGGCTGGAATTTGTCCTA
The DNA here is from genome assembly GCF_057178245.1 of Sulfitobacter sp. KMM 9851. Taxonomy (NCBI): domain Bacteria; kingdom Pseudomonadati; phylum Pseudomonadota; class Alphaproteobacteria; order Rhodobacterales; family Roseobacteraceae; genus Sulfitobacter; species Sulfitobacter sp. KMM 9851. The sequence goes on along the minus strand of NZ_CM169991.1, from coordinate 2,514,395 downwards.
AATGATCGAGCATATCGAACTCCCTGTTACGTGGTGCAGCCATTTGTCTGGCCACTTTTATTAAGATCTCTCGTGGCCGTGGTGGCCTTTGTCAGGCACAGTGTTACCCATGCCTGACAGGCAGCTACGCACTGTCGAGACGACGAACTTCACGGCTGGTCGGAAACCCGTGGATGCCGTTGCTGCCAAGGATAATCGCGTTAGAGCGATAAGGATCGCCGGACACCACCAACAGGATGTCCTCGGGCCGTTCCACAATTGGCACCAGCCTGTTTGGATCGTCTGACAGCGCGAATTGATCCGAGGCCAAGCCTTCGGCATGAAGCTGGTTCAGCGTTCTTCTGCCGGGCACAAGGTTTGTGAAGGCTCCCACAAAACTCTCCATTTTCCAGGCGGGCATTCGGGCGTGTTTGAAAAGCAGTTCCTGCAACCCAGAGCGATCAACACCTGCCTTGGCGAGGGTCTTGGCGATCATCGGACTGATCACCACCAAAGGCCGGTGCGTGCCGGGGGCCAGGCCAACAGTAAAGATCAGCTCCCACCCGGACTGACGGATCAAACCATCGGCCAGGTATTGTGCGATCGCATCAGGATCGCGGCCATAGACCGACCCGACAACTGTATCGCCGGTAAAACGGCCAATGGTGACAAGGTTGCTGCCAGGTGCAAAGCCACGCTGCTCTGCAAAACTAGGCCAGCCCAGCTTGGCAACCTCGGCTTCATGTTCTGCCAGGGCGATACGCGTAGGATGGCCAAAGGTGCATTTGTCTCCGGCTCCCGGGCGCAGCCCCCCGACGTTGCGCAAGATAAGCCGCAGGAAACGCCCCACCGTATTGTTGGCGCGGGCACCGTCCCGCATCGCGCCGTTTTCACAGTTATATCCCAACTGCTCAAGGATCGGACCATTGAGAATAATCAGCGCATCGCCACCAGTGGTATCCCCACTATGCTCAACACCATATTCAGGGGCGCAGAGTACCTCGGCAATTGCCACCAGAATGGGCATATCTTGCGCGCGGCACCCCGCCATGACGCCGTTCACGGCAACATTCCAGATTGTCATGGCAGAGCCCGACGGCTGTATAACACCAATCTGCCGATCAGGCGCGTCGGGTGTGTGCTTCAAGAAAGCCTTAACGGCTTGGAGCGTTGGCGGGACGATCGGCAGGCCATCGGACCAGCCCTTGTCGTCGTAGATGCGGTTGATCTCCTCAAACGGCCCACTTGCGACGATATCCTCTGGTGCAAAACTATCCGCCCCGGCACCTTGCGCAATGGGTGCCTCGGTCAGGCACTTGATCACCATCGGCAATGTGTGTTCCAGCACCGCAGCGCGTAATTCTTCGTCTGACTGGCTGTCGACATGGCCGCGCAAAGTGGCCACTGGCAACGCCGCACAGCCCTGACCTGGTGAGATCGCATGGGCCTGTGCCACAAATCCCTGACAAACCAGCGACGCAGTCGGCACGCCAGCCCGCTCAATCGCAGCACTGGCCCGCATAACCGCAGGCGTACATGCCCCGCAGCACCCGACACCGGAAATGACCACATCAACATCATTGGCTGCCAACAGCTCTGGCAGACGGTCGCGGACGCCATGTTCGTCTCCGCCAAAGGTGTTGCCAAACGTATCGTAGTTCACGAACGTCATGGTTGGGTACGCTTTCGCCAATGCCTCTTGGAGGATTGGAAAGATATCGTCGCCGCGGAACACGTAATCCCAAACGAAAGCCACCGTTAGACCGTCTAATTTGGCGGGGCGGGGAGCGGGTTCAAAAATGGGGACAGCGATAGACCCGCCGGGCCAAAGGGTTTCGTATTCGTTTGCTCCCGGTGGTAAAGATTTATTCATCATCCTGCTCCATAAATGCATGTTGAGACGAAGGATGGCGGGGTTCCAGGCGCATTTCTTGAACGTTCTTGGCATTTATTGCCTCCGCTCAAATTTACTTTCTGTCCCCGTTGAAAACACTTGATTTGTTGCTGCTTGAGCTATCAATAAGTTCGATGGACATGAGTAATGACATACCCAAAGGCCTGCGGTTGAACGAGCTAGGCGGCACGGAAATCGTGTGCGGACGGTTCCGCAACCATCGGTTTCCACGCCATAGCCATGATGGGTTGATGCTATCACTGGTGGATGACGGCACTCAGGGCATCCGGTACCGAGGAGAGACCCATCTGGGCGGGCGCGGCGTGCTGATCGCAATGCCTCCCAACGAAGTGCATGCCGGCGAGCCGCAGGATGATAATGGCTGGTGTTACCGGACAATCACCATTCCAACCGCGATGGTTCAGAGGTTCTCCGGCGCGAAAAGCGCACAATTCTTATGTGCCACAGTCATCGAAGATGCTGATCTAATCGCTAAGCTTGCGACGCTGTTCCATTTGTTTGGTGAGGCCGATTTACTGGCGCAGGAAGAGGCAATCATGACGGTGCTGAGCCGGTTCATGGCTGCACATACCAGTGAGCCCCTGCCACAAATCAAGACAGGAACCGAGGCCCGTGCAATCCAAACCTGCAAGGAATTTTTGGCGTCCCGGACCGATCAAAATGTTAGCCTTGCTGATCTTGAAGAGGTCGCAGGCATAGATCAGTTTCGTCTTGTACGAAGCTTCACCCGGCTGGAAGGTTTGCCACCACACGCTTGGCATTTGCAGTATCGCCTACGCAAGGCCCAAGACCTGCTGTCCCGCGGTCGTCCAATTGCGGATGTCACCTACGCAACCGGTTTCGCTGACCAAGCTCATTTGTCTCGCGCCTTCAAAAGGCTAACAGGGCTGACACCCGGGCATTACAGACGCACACATCTTGCGCTGTTGGGTGTTTAGTCGAAAAAAACTCAAAAGCATTCATCACACTCTGATGTGATATAGAATGGCATTAAGTCGCATGGAGCTTCCAATAGAAAAGGGCGCAGGGAAGTCAGACAAACCCAAGACATCAAACAGAGGCAACTTACAGTCTTTCCTGTTCCTTGCAACAGATACATGTGCGATGCGCATCCAATGGGGTAAGCGCAGCATACTCCACCGTGGTTCGCGAAGTGTAAGTTCGGGCACATTCTGGTATTGTTTTCGCAGCGAATGGCAGCAATGCGGGCTGCGACGGCAGCATTCGGGGACTACGCCCAAGGTCGGCTCTGGGCCGTTCGCGTCATCGGACACGAAGGGCGGATTGCGGACCTTCGCTGCAGTTGCAAGGACGCAACGTTGCCCAGTTGAGAGCCAACATTCAGATGATCTCGAAATCAGGCGCCGTATTGCATCGCCACAGGTCTCGCATAGCGCACAACAAGACACATGTTCTCGGCTCGGCTTAACTGGCACTCTCACGGTCTTATTGTGGACTGGTTCGAATTCGTCCCCAACGGCCACACTTCGCCTTTGGGGCGAGCCGCCAGCTATGGTCTCTCGGCAGGGAATTGAACAATGAAGCCGAATCAGAAGGTGCAAAGCAGTAGCTTGATCGACGCATGATCATGTCCAGAGGATGGGGAGAAGCTCAAGCTTACGGCGTTCACATATCACTGCAAATTCACAAGACAAACCCCTGTGTTTCTTGTTCATCAGAGCCAGATCCGGTTTCCCAAAGACGACTGGAATCTCCCATTGATTGGCCGGAGTGAATAATTATCTTGCGTAGAATCGCTTTTCTGTGAAGTATTGGGTCGAGCTCAAATGCGAGTTCATACATAAATTCACGAGCAATGTAGCTCTCAATCGCAGCATCAACTGCGGTCGAGGGCTATTTTTTTGCGTTTAACCATGACGCGGTCGTGAGATAAATGGGGAGTGAAACAATGAAAAGACGGGATTTTCTTGGACGTGCGGGGGCTGCCGGAACCATGGGGTTCGCAGGTGGGCTGTCGATGCCAGCATTGCTTGGCAGCGCGAGCCGCGCATATGCAGCAAGTGACGACATTCCGGTCGGGCTGCTGTTCTCGCTAACGGGCGCTGTGGCCGTTGTGGAGCACACGCTGCATGACGCCGCGCTGATGGCGATCGAAGAGATCAATGCCGCGGGGGGCGTACATGGCAAGCAGTTGCGCCCGATCATCGAAGATCCTGCCTCGGATCCAGCGACCTATGCCGATCGTGCACGCCGTTTGATGATCCGTGATCAATGTGTAAGCGTCTTTGGCTCCTACACCTCGTCCAGCCGCCAGGCAGTTCTGCCCATCGCCGAGCAGCGCAACAACCTGTATTGGTATCCGACCCTCTATGAAGGCCGCGAGTGTTCCCGCAACATTATGTATGGCGGTGCGGTGCCCAATCAGCAGCAAGACATCCTTCTTCCATGGCTGGTAGAGAATTTTGGTAAAAAATTCTATATGATAGGCAATAACTATGTTTATCCCAAAGAGGAAAACAACTATTGTCGAATCCTTTTGAATGAACTCGGTGGCGAGGTCGTACACGAAGAATACGTGCCGATGGGTCATTCCGATTTCAGCTCGGCAATCAACCGTATTCGTGCCGAAGAACCGGACGTGATATTCACGACCCTCGTTGGCGACTCGGACGTGGCCTTTGCACGTCAGTATCACGCGGCTGAACTTGATCCAGAAAAGATGCCGGTTTGTAGCTTGACCCGGTCCGAGGTCGAGGTGAAGGCCATAGGCGGCGAGGCGGCGGCAGGCCACTTCTCTTCTGCGCCGTATTTCATGGGCCATGAATCGGCCGCGAATGAAAAGTTTGTCGAAAACTACAAGGCACGGTTCGGCGCGGATGAGGTCACGCACTTTGTCAGTGAGGCGGCTTACTTCCAAGTCTATCAGTTCAAGGCCGCGCTCGAGAAACTTGACCCGGCCAACATTACACCCAGTGCGATCCGCGATGCAGCGGTGGGTATGACTATAATGGCGCCGCAGGGTGAGATCCTGATCGACGATAATCTGCACTCCCATTTGTGGCCAAAGGTTGGCCAGTGGCAGTCGGACGGGCAGGCCAAGGTCATCCTGCAATCAGATGAGCGCATAGCACCAAAGCCCTTTGCGGCCTATCCGGGGCAGGAATGCACCGGCGAGGGTCTGGTCAAAGCCTGACCCTGGCCTTTTACATCACCTGAAACCTCAACACCCAACACAGTCCGGCTCACATCTTGAGCCGGACTAACGGAGAGGGCTGTCCTAATGGATGTAGTTTTCAACCAAGTTTTTGCCGGTCTGAGCATCGCCTCTATCTTGCTCATCATCGCTCTGGGCCTTGCAATCATTTACGGCACTATGGGCGTGATCAACTTGGCGCATGGCGAATTCGTCATGTTGGGCGCCTATGCCACTTGGGCATTGCAAACCCATGCGGGATTGGGCGTGATCACTGCTCTGCCGCTGGTTTTCCTTGCCGTGGCTGCGGCGGGCTGGGTGATCGAAAAGGTCATCGTGCAGCGACTATACACACGCCCGCTGGATACAATACTTGCGACGTGGGGGATCGGGATCATCTTGCAGCAGGCGATCCGGCTGGGCGTCGGCCCCGAGTCGAAATTCGTGCGCGGCCCTGAGTGGTTGTCGGGCAATGTCGAAATTGGCGCGCTTGTGATGTCCAATTATCGTCTCTTCGTTATTGCATTTTCGCTGTTCATTCTGGCGGGCACATTGCTGCTGATGACCCGAACCGAATTTGGCATGAAACTGCGTGCCATCATCCAAAACCGCCGAATTTCCGAGTGCTACGGAATCGAGGCCAAGAAGGTCTACTCGGTCACGTTCGCCTATGGCGCGGGTCTAGCGGGTATCGCGGGCGCGCTTATAACGCCATTGTTCAGCACTATTCCCACCATGGGCACGGGCCTAGTTGTAGATGCGTTTCTCGTGGTGATCGTCGGCGGTCTCGGCAGTTTGGTCGGCACGGCTGCTGCTGCGCTGCTGATTGGCGAAGTGACCGCGCTTTTCTCGATCGTGATCAACGACACGTTGGGGCGGATCGCCGTTCTGGCGGGGATCATTGTCTTGATCCGCTTCCGCCCACGCGGTCTTTTTCCCTCTGACACCCGCCGCTGAGGAGCGAGTTGATGAACACAAGATTATCATATGATATTATGGGGCTGGCCGTTTTTGCTGCGGTGATCCTATTCGCAGTGCCCGCCTTCTTCGGCTACGATGCGTTCGAGTTGAACACCTTTTCACGCTACCTCAGCCTAGCCATCGTCTCGATGGCACTGGCGCTGTCGTGGGGCACGGCCGGATTGCTCAATCTCGGGCAGGCCGCGACATTCGGCATGGGCTCTTACGCCATGGCGATGCACCTTAAGTTGAAGGCCAGCGGCCAGAGCCTGCCGGATTTCATGGGGTGGAACAACGTAGAGGCGTTGCCGCTACTATGGGTGCCCTTTCACTCGCTTACATTTACCCTGTTGGCCGGGCTTCTTGTGCCGGCGGCTGTGGGTGGACTGATCGCGATCTTCATGTTTCGCGCACGGATTGCGGGGGTATTTGTTGCCGTGATCACGCTTGCATTCCTCGTGGCGTTCCAACTTCTGGTGATCGAGCAGCAGGGCATCACTGGTGGGCAGAATGGTCTGACCGGGCTGGCACCGCTGGTTTTGTTCGGCTGGGCTGTCGATATCTATAGCGTTTCCTTCTATTATCTTGTCGCTGGCTGTTTGATGGGCGCGCTGACTTTTGGGCTCTACCTGACACATTCCAAGTTTGGCTTGATCCTGCGCGCAATCCGCGAAGATCCGGAGCGGACCCGGTATTTCGGCTACAATGTCGCCAATTATCAGACGGTCATTTTTTGCATATCGGCGGCTCTCGCCGGCTTGGCAGGGATGATCTACGCGCTGGTGCTGCAGTTTGCATCGCCCACTTACATGAGCGTTTCGTTCAGTCTGGCCATCGTCATCTGGTGCGCGGTCGGTGGGCGCGAATCCGTGTTGGCGGCGGCAGTCGGGGCGATCCTGGTGAACTTGGCCGAGGGCCGCTTGTCGGACGTGTTTGTCGAAGGCTGGCACATGATGCTGGGCGTCATGTTTCTGCTGGTGGTCATGTTTATGCCGCGCGGAATCTACGGTGTCATCGTTGACACGGCCCGTGCCCTGCGTCGCAACGCACCCAGCCGCGAGATGCCGCAAGCCGATGCTTCCCTCAATTCAAAGCAGGAGGGCTGATCATGGCGCAGCTTGAAGTCAGAGATTTGCAAGTGACGTTCGGCGGCCTGAGGGCGGTTGATGGCATGAGTTTTGATGTCGAGAAGGGTGAGATCCTGTGTTTGCTGGGACCCAACGGTGCAGGCAAGTCGACCACACTGGACCTGATATGCGGCAAGACGCAGTCCACAGGCGGCTCGATCCGATTAGATGACACCGAGATTTCGACGCTCTTGGAATTTGAGCGCGCGCGCCTCGGCGTTGGTCGAAAGTTCCAGGTGCCTTCCGTCTACAAGGAACTCACAGTCGCCGAAAACCTGTCTGTTGCCCGATCGTTGAGACCTGGCATCTGGCACGCGCTGACCAATCCGTCGGTCCGCCGCAACGCCAAGGTGCGGGATATCCTTGATCTGGTCGGGTTGGCGGACAAGTCGGAGGAGCCCGCCGGCTACCTGTCGCACGGCGAGACGCAATGGCTGGAGATCGCCATGCTGATCGCACAGGACAGCCGCTTGATCCTGATGGACGAGCCGACAGCTGGCATGACGATCCAAGAGACGGACCGCACCGCCAAGATCTTCCGCTCGCTCAGCTCGAACCACACTCTGATCGTCGTCGAGCACGACATGTCTTTCGTGCGCACCGTCGCCGACAGGATCATCGTGATGAATCAGGGCACCAAGCTGGCCGAAGGCTCGATCGAAGAGATCGAGGCGAATGAAGCGGTCAAGACCGCGTATCTGGGGCACTGAAACATGGAACATCTGAGCGCTAACAACCTGTATTCCTACTACGGTAAAAGCCCGATCCTGCAGGGTGTGACCTTTGATCTGAGACCGGGTGAGTTTCTGTCGGTGTTGGGCAGGAACGGTGTTGGCAAAACGACCCTGCTCAAGAGCATCATGGGCCTTACCGACAATTGCCAAGGCGGTTTGCAGTTTGGCGGCACCGACCTTTTGAAGTGTAGCACGCCGCAACGGGCTATTCAGGGCATCGGCTATATCCCGCAGGGGCGTGAAATCATCCCGCGCTTCACGGTGCGCGAGAATATCCTGATGGGCACCTTCGCGCGCGCTGACGGCAAACGCGACATTCCTGAATACCTCTTCGACATGTTCCCGATGCTTAGGGATTTCATTTCGCGCAAGGGTGGCGATCTGTCGGGGGGGCAACAGCAGCAATTGGCGATTGCCCGCGCTCTGGCGATGGACCCCAAGATCCTGATGCTGGATGAGCCGACCGAAGGCATTCAGCCCAACATCGTCAAACAGATCGAGGATGCGATCATCCAGCTTAACCGCGACCGGGGACTGGGGATTATTCTGGTCGAGCAAAACGTGCCGTTCGCGCGCGCTGCATCGGATCGCTTTCTCGTGCTCGACAAGGGGCGTGTCGTTCTCAGCGGCACCTCTTCCGAGCTAACAGACTCCGTCGTGGAGGAACACCTGACATTCTGAAAACGCAGGTTCATTACCACAATCAACCCGGTCAATATGAAAGGACAGGAAATGAGACATGGAGATATTTCGAGCAGCGACGACACCGTTGGCGTTGCGGTCGTAAACTACAAGATGCCGCGCCTGCACACCAAGGCAGAAGTGTTAGAAAACGCCGAGAAGATCGCCGAAATGGTCATTGGCATGAAACAGGGCCTGCCTGGGATGGATCTGGTGATCTTCCCCGAGTACAGCACCCAGGGCATCATGTACGACCCTGACGAGATGATGGAGACCGCCGCCAGCATTCCCGGCGACGAGACCGAAGTTTTCGCCCGTGCCTGTCGCAAGGCCAATGTGTGGGGCGTGTTTTCGATCACCGGAGAACGCCACGAGGAACATCCGAAAAAGAACCCCTACAACACCCTCATTCTAATGAACAACAAAGGCGAGATCGTACAGAAGTACCGTAAGATCCTTCCATGGTGCCCGATCGAGGGCTGGTGCCCGGGCGGAGAAACCTTCGTCGCCGAAGGCCCGAAGGGGATGAAAGTCAGTCTGATCATCTGCGATGACGGCAACTACCCCGAAATCTGGCGCGACTGCGCGATGAAGGGGGCCGAACTGATTGTGCGGTGTCAGGGCTACATGTACCCAGCCAAGGAACAGCAAATCATCATGTCCAAGGCGATGGCGTGGGCAAACAACTGCTATGTGGCGGTTGCCAACGCGGCGGGCTTCGACGGGGTCTACTGCTATTTCGGTCACTCCGCATTGATCGGTTTCGACGGGAGAACGTTAGGCGAATGCGGGACCGAGGAAATGGGCATCCAATATGCTCAGATGTCACTATCCCAGATCCGTGACGCGCGGGCGAACGACCAGTCGCAGAACCACCTCTTCAAGCTGCTGCATCGTGGTTATACCGGGGTCCACGCATCAGGCGATGGCGATCTCGGAGTGGCAGATTGCCCGTTTGAATTCTACCGCAACTGGGTCAACGACGCCGAAAAGACCCGCGAGGATGTTCATAAGATCACCCGCGAAACCATCGGCACGGCGCAATGTCCAGTCGGAAATCTGCCAACGGGCGCTAAGGAAAAAGAGGCCGGTTGACGACCTGGCAACAAACCTCTGACGCAGCGCCGTTTGCGCGCTGCGTTACCACCGACATTATCCCGAGGATCTTCAATGCCGTTTCTGAGCGACCGCATACAGGCGACCCAACGTGAGGCGCAAACCAATCGTGCGCTGGCGGATGAAAACACCCGCGAGATTAGCCACTCCAAATGCACAGAGGGGGGCCGTATCCTGAACTCACGATTTTCCTTCGACATGGGCGTGGTTGAGCGTGAGCTGCGCAGCTCAATCATCGGGCAGGATAGAGCGATTGAAGAATTGCTTGAAATTCTCAAAGTGGTGCGGGCCGATATCGGAGATCCACGCAAGCCGCTGGCGTCGCTTTTGTTCTGCGGCCCCACCGGCGTTGGTAAGACGGAAACAGTGCGCACGGTTGCGCGCGCACTTTATGGCGACGCGGATGCCATGTGCCGGATCGACATGAATACGCTGGCGCAGGAACATTACGCTGCCTCTTTCACCGGCGCGCCTCCAGGCTACGTGGGCTCAAAAGAAGGGACCACCATTCTTAACGCGGAAAAGATTGAAGGCACCCGCAATTTGCCCGGTATTGTGTTGCTGGACGAACTGGAAAAGGCCAGCAACGAGGTGGTTCTGGCGCTGCTCAATGTATTTGACAACGGCTTGCTTACGGTAGCCTCCGGTGAGCGGACCTATTCGTTCCGAAACGCGATCATCTTCATGTCATCCAATCTTGGCGCACGCGAATTGATGGAGCTGGAGGAGGGACGGACCGGACTGTTGTCGAGGTTCAAACGGCAGGTCAAGGATCGGCGCACGCGCGCGCAGGATATCGTGATGACGTGTTTGCTGGATCGTTTTCCACCCGAATTCGTGAACCGTATCGATCATGTCGACACGTTCAACTGGCTGGGTCGTGACACGATGCCCGAGCTTGTCGATGTCGAGATGGAGGGTCTCAATCGAAGGTTGCGCAAACATGACGTCGTTATTAGCATCGACGATGCCGTGCGCGGATACTTGGCCGAGCAGGGATATGACAAGCGCTTCGGCGCTCGCGGACTGAGGCGCGCCATGCGGCGGCATCTGGAGTTTCCACTGGCGACCTTTCTGCTGGAACCGGGTATGAAGGAAGATATGTCCGAAGGAGGTAGTTCAATCAGGCTGATCGCATGGCTGAACGCTGACAAAATCGTCTTTGGGCATGTTTGAAAAGGGATAGATGTAGTGAATAAGCAGGATAGCTGGAAAATTGGAATGCTCTTTTCGACGTCGGGTGTGACGGCGATCATCGAGCAATCACAGCTCAATGGCACTCTTCTTGCAATTGACGAAATCAACATGCGCGGAGGTGTGCGGGGGCGCATGATCGAACCGGTTAGCTACAATCCCGGCTCAATCGTGTCCAACTACGGCGAAATGGCAGAAAAGCTCATCGTCGATGACAAGATCACGGCGCTGTTCGGCTGTTACATGTCGTCCTCACGCAAGGAGGTTTTGCCGGTCGTCGAGCGGCGAAACGCACTGTTTTTCTACCCTACTCTCTATGAAGGATTCGAATATTCGCCTAACGTGATCTACGGCGGCGCGACGCCCAACCAGAACAGCGTGCCTTTGGCAAATTATCTGATGAACACGTTTGGCAAGCGCATCTATTTTGTAGGGTCCGATTATATTTACCCGCGCGAGTCAAACCGAGTGATGCGAAACGTGCTACGCCAAGGCGGCGGCGAAATTCTGGGTGAGCACTACCTTGGCTTTGACACGGACGCAGTGGGGTTTGCCGATATCGCTCGTGAGATCGTGGATATGAAGCCTGATGCGATTTTCTCGACTGTCGTAGGACAAATGTGCATCGATTTCTATCGCGCCTATCATGCAGCTGGCGGCGATGGACGCATATGTCCGATTGGTAGTCTTACTACGAACGAGGCCGAAATAGCCGCGATTGGCCCGGAGGCCGCTGTGGGGCATATTACTGCCGCGCCGTATTTCCGCACGATCAACTCACCTGCCAACCGCAAGTTCTTGAAGGCTTACAAAGAGAAGTTCGGTACCGTTAGCGACGTGACCAGTTGTTGTGAGGCGGCTTACAGCCAGATGCATATGTTTGCCGCCGTTCTTGAAGAGGTTGGCGAGATGGATACCGAGAGCCTGCACGATGCTTTGCTGGGCCAGACGTTTGATGCCCCGCAAGGGCAGATCAAGATCGACCCTGACAACAACCACACGTACCTTCAATCGCGCATCGCACGGGTCGATGTGGATGGCGAATTCGTCATCGAAAACAAACTACGCCGCTCTATCAAGCCCGATCCCTATCTGGTGTATCCTGAGATTCATGACCGCAGCTTCAGGACACAGAAGGTGATCCAAACAAGGCTATGATACATGAGTGATTTCATTCAGGAGTTGAGGGACCTCCACACATTGGTCGTCCATCAAAGAGACCGCAGCGCGGACGACCTGCTACAGCAGGTCAATCGGATTGGATGCAATTTCGAGAACGCGTGGCCGTTGCCTGAGGTCCTGCAAAAAAAATTCGATCTTGTGTTCATTGATGTCACGGATCAGCCAACCAGTCGCATCAAGTCCTTCCTTAACAGCAGTGGACACGAGCCGCCGACAGTGATTGCTGTGATCGGCTATGAGAACCCTTCCACGCTGGAATCGATCTTCGAGATCGGTGCCCACGCTTTGCTTACAAAACCGATGCGTGCATCCGGTGTTCTCAGCAGTATGCTCATGGCGAGGCGTTACTGGGCAGAACAGATCAGATTTAAGAAAGACCTGTCCAAGTTGCGCGATCGCCTAGGCAACATGCAAAAGGTCAACGACGCGAAGTTTATCCTGATGCGGCATCACGGGATTGACGAACAAGGAGCCTACGCCGTCATTCGTAAGCAAGCTATGGCCAAAAGAACGACGACGTTTGAGATTGCTCAGTCAATTATCAATGCTGATGGGATTCTACGCAACCTTGGCGACGACTGAAATATCTCGTCCCCTCTCCCGATCAGTGGGTAGGTCCATTTGACATAGCCTGCGTCGCGGGAACGTCAGCTTTGCGGAAGCCGCATCGCATAATTTGAACGTAATTCGGGAGCCGAATGGGCCGTTCATGTCGGTCGACACCAAGGGCGGAGAGCGGTCCTTCGCTGCGGTACACACTAAGGTCGGCCAGGCCGAAAACCCCGTCTTTCGCCGCAACTGCGAAAACTTGTGCGTTTTATGTCCGGCTCTGTCAGGCGGCGGAAATCAGTCATTCGCTGCGGTCTACAGCACAAGATTTTCCGACCCTATGCTTACTCGTAAATCGCTCACGCAGCACCCCTCCGCACAAGCAAAAAGGTTTCTGCGACGCACATTGTGTAACCAAGTCGGCCTTTGAACACGTCATAGGATGCCGAACCCAATCTGCTGCTTCGCAAGGATTCCAAGCTGGCAGAACATGCGCATAAAATGACCGTGGCGGAGCGTACAGCTCAGGCTACACAGGCCAAGCCGAAGGTACCGCGGGGCAATGCTGCGCGTAACAATACCAAGGAACGCCAAGTGCAGGAGACGCCACTAAAACAACCAGCTCGGGCCAGAGAAACACGGCTGCCGCCAACTCGCGCGGTGCAGCGGTAAGCAACTATCCCGGCAAGGTGATGCAGCGCGTCGCACGTGCAGGAAAGCCGCGCGTGAAGTCCAATGGCACAACGGGCATAAGCTTTTCTATAGCTCAGAACGGTCAGTTGGCTCAGGCTGGGATCACCCGCGGCTCCGGCTCTGCGGCGCGGATGATGCCGCGCTTGCCCTTGTCCGACAAGCAGCACCGTTTCCATCCCCGCCCCCCGGCGCGCAGTGGCGTTTCTCGGTCAGTGTCGAGGGACGCTAAGGTCACGCCTCGCACGAAAATCAAAGAGTTCACAGTGTTGCATTCGGTTCAGCGGCGACATATCACGCAATAGTTGACTAAAAGAATCGGAATAGGAAGACGCCATGCTCAGACCACTGCCATTTCTCTGCCTATTCCTCTTTGCGACTGCGTCTGTGGCAGAGGAATTCCCGGTCAGGGTTGAACATGCTTTTGGAGAAACTGTGATCACGGAACGTCCCGCGCGGGTGGCTTCGGTTGGTTGGGCAAACCATGAAGTGCCCCTCGCCTTGGGTATAGTGCCGGTCGGCTTTGCGCGTGCATCTTGGGGCGATGACGATGGCGATGGGTTGCTGCCTTGGGTCACCAACAAGCTGGTTGAGCTGGGTGCGCAAACGCCTGTGCTTTTTGACGAGGGCGACGGCATCGATTTTGAAGCGGTGGCCAGCACTCAGCCCGACATCATTCTGGCGGCATATTCCGGTCTGTCCCAGACCGACTATGACACGCTCAGCCGCATCGCGCCGGTTATTGCCTATCCAGACGCCGCCTGGACCACCACCTGGCGTGAAATGATACGACAGAACGCAGCGGGGCTGGGCATGTTGGCCGAGGGGGATGCGATGGTTGCGCAGGTTGAAGAGCGGATTGCGGCGGCCCGCGCGGCGCACCCTGAACTGGCCGGGAAAACCGGCATGTTTGTCACCCATCTGGATCCGCGCGATCTGAGCACTATTGGTTTTTACGCCGCCGCTGACCAGCGCGTTCAGTTTCTAACAGATCTCGGAATGGACACCCCGCAGGCGGTCCGCGAGGCCAGCGAAGCCGGGAAATATTCGGGACGTGTCAGCGCCGAGCGGATCGACCTGTTTGACGACGTTGACGTCGTGGTGACCTATGGCGACCAAGTGCGTCTGGATGAACTTTCGAAAAACCCTCTGATTGCACGGTTTCCGGCAGTGGCACGCGGATCTGTTGTGCTGTTGGCCAATGATCCGATGGGCACGGCGGCGAATCCAACCCCGCTGTCGATCGACTACGTGCTGGATGATTACCTTAATCAGCTGAGCAAAGCTGCAACGCGCGGCAACGAATGACATCCCATCGCCCGCAGCGTACCGCAGGTATTGTTGCGGTGATCGGACTTTTGTTGTTGATGACAGGCCTGTCACTGACGGTTGGCGCGCGCAGTGTGACCTGGGTCGAGGTCTGGGCCGGAGTGACTAGTCAGGTCGAAAGCATTGGCGCGGCGGCCGTGGCGGTCCGGATGCCACGCACCGCGCTGGCCGTCTTGGCCGGGGCCGCGCTTGGGCTTGCGGGCGCCATTATGCAAGGTATCAGCCGCAACCCACTGGCCGATCCGGGTATCTTGGGCGTCAATGCAGGGGCGGCCTTGTTCGTCGTTACGGGGATCGCCTGGTTCGATATCAGCGGTGCGGCGACCTTTTTGTGGTTGGGCATTGCCGGGGCCGCGCTGACAGCCTTGTTTGTCTACGTGATAGGTTCAATCGGGCAGGGTGGGGCGACACCGCTCAAGCTCACCTTGGCGGGAACGGCAACGTCGGTTGCGGTGACAGCCTTTATCATCGCGGTGGTGCTGCCGCGCAACGACATCGCGGGCAGTGTCCAGTCCTGGCAGGTCGGCGGGGTAGGCGGGGCAAGCTTTGAGACATTCCTGCCTGCCTTACCATTCTTTGCTGCCGGGCTGATCCTGAGCCTGGCCTCTGCGCGCATCCTGAATGCGCTGGCACTGGGCGAGGAGCTGGCTGCGGGATTGGGGCAGAATGTCGTTTTGGGCCGTCTCGTCGCGGCTGCGGGGGCCATCATCTTGTGCGGCTCGGCTACGGCGCTTTGTGGGCCAATCGGTTTTGTCGGGTTGGTGGTGCCGCATCTTTGCCGCATGCTGGTCGGCACTGATTATAAATTCGTGCTGCCGATGTCGGCACTCGCCGGGGCCAGCCTGCTTGGATTTGCTGACGTGCTTGGCCGGGTCGTTGCGCGCCCCAACGAGTTGGATGTGGGCATCGTCACAGCATTTGTGGGTGCGCCCTTCTTTATCTGGACGGTCCGGAACCGCAGGATGCGGGGGCTATGATAGGAGCAGCCAGCATTACCGTCGCCCCCGGCCGGTATCGGCTGAAGCTGCGTCGCGTCGGAGTGCTCGCCATATTGGTGGCCTCGGTTGCGGCGTTGACATGGCTCACGCTCAGTTGCGGGCGCGGCTGTACTGCGCCGCCTGACGTTCTCGCGTCGTTGCTGGGGCGGTCCGAAGCCGGCGCTTCTTTTGTGATTTCCGAGTTACGACTTCCACGTGCTGTGTTGGGGCTGCTTGCAGGGCTTAGCTTTGGGTTGGGTGGAGTGGCGTTTCAGGTCATGCTCCGCAACCCGCTGGCCAGCCCCGACATTATCGGGATCAGCGCCAGCGCCGGGGCGGCGGCGGTATTTGCCATCGTAATTCTTTCCTTCGACGGATGGATTGTGTCGGTTGTTGCGGTTGGTGCGGGGCTCGGTGTGGCCACGTTGATCTGGGGCTTATCTTCGCGACGCGGTGCCGCCGGGGCGCGGCTGATCCTCATCGGCATCGGTGTCTCGGCCATGCTGGACAGCGTCACCGCTTATGTGCTGCTGGAAGCACCGGCATGGGACCGAGCCGACGCCATGCGTTGGCTAACCGGCAGCCTGAATGGGGCCCAGCTGTCTCAGGTGCTGCCCGTTGCGGCGTCGCTGTTGTTCTTTGGTGGGTTGCTGGCGATGACCGCCCGCGATCTTGAGGTATTGCGCCTTGGCGATGACACCGCCGAGGCCTTGGGGGTACGTGCTGACGCCACGCGGCTCCGAGTTTCGTTGGCGGCAGTCGGCCTTGTGGCCTTTGCGACAGCAGCCACAGGTCCTATCGCTTTTGTGGCATTCCTGTCCGGCCCGATCGCCGCGCGTCTGCTTCGCGGCTCAAAGGGTTTGTTGGCAGCGGCAGGGCTGATTGGTGCGGTGCTGGTCCTTGCAGGAGATTTCACCGGCCAGTTCTTGTTGCCGTCTCGTTTGCCGGTGGGGGTCGTCACGGGGGCCGTAGGCGCACCCTTCCTTTTGTATCTTATTGTCCATGCCAACAAAAATGGGGGCTCCATGTGACCCGCGAACGTCGTCTCGAAACACATGATCTCAGCGCTGGCTATGAAAAGCGCGTAATCCTGAAGGATGTCTCACTTGTTGTTCCGGCGGGGCGTATCACAGCGATTGTTGGGGGTAATGCCTCGGGGAAATCCACACTGCTGCGCACTCTGTCGCGGATATTGCCTGCCAAATCTGGGTGCGTCCTATTGGATGGACAGTCCGTTCATCAAATGCCGTCGCGCAAGTTGGCGCAGATGATGGGCCTGCTGCCGCAGTCGCCCATAGCACCAGAAGGCATCACGGTTGCTGACCTAGTCGGACGGGGAAGGCACCCGCACCA
Organism: Sulfitobacter sp. KMM 9851; assembly: GCF_057178245.1. NCBI lineage: Bacteria > Pseudomonadati > Pseudomonadota > Alphaproteobacteria > Rhodobacterales > Roseobacteraceae > Sulfitobacter > Sulfitobacter sp. KMM 9851. The sequence goes on along the minus strand of NZ_CM169991.1, from coordinate 2,497,455 downwards.
CGGATTGTTTTCGCGCTGGTCCGCCGCCGATGATCGCGCCGTGTCTGAGGCGCTGACCATTACAAGTACAGACACGCTGGCAGATCGCGAACTCGATACCCTGTCCGGGGGGCAGCGACAGCGCGTATGGATTGCGATGGCTTTGGCGCAGGAAACGGACCTTCTTTTGCTGGATGAACCGACGACGTTCCTCGATGTCGCGCACCAAATCGAAGTTCTGGATCTATTGATTGATCTAAATACCCATCATGGCACAACGATTGTGATGGTGCTGCACGATTTAAACCTTGCGGCGCGATATGCCGATAACCTGGTCGCATTGGCCGATTGTGGCATTCACGCCGAAGGCCCTCCTGCTGAAATCCTCACCGAAGAACTCGTGCATTCTGTCTTTGGGCTGACCTGCCGCATCGTCGTAGACCCGGTATCACAAACGCCGGCGATGATACCGATCGGGCGGCACAGGACAGTCACAAAAAACCCAGAACAGGCTGCATGAAAATAGTTTAGTAAATTAGTCGGAATATGTCTGGCCACCTGGAAAATCTATAGCTAAGAAATACCTGAGTATTTCACTATGTCATCTGGAGCCCGCTATGTCCGTATCCCCCGTAAGCTATCGTCGCATTGGGCGCGGCTCTTTCAAATCAGTTTTGTTGTGCTGCACGACGCTTGCATCAGGCACTGCGATTGCGCAGGACCGCTTTCAACTTGATGATGTATTCCTGGATGTCGCCGAACAAAATTCCGGCGCAGCGGACGCCCAATCCATCGTCGCGACCGAGTTAAGCTCAGGTGGCAAGTTGTCAGGGAAAATTCTCGACATTCCTGCAAGCGTTTCCGTGATCACCAGCCGCGACATCGAGGCGCGTGGCGCCACGAATGTCGAACAAGTGCTGAACTATACCGCCGGTGTCACCACCAACAGCTACGGTGCAGATGATCGGTTCGACTATTTCATCCTGCGCGGGTTCGATGCCTACACCTATCGCGATGGGCTGAGCCTCGGGGCGAACTTTGGCAGCTTGCGCGAGGAACCTTTTGCTTTCGAACGTGTCGAAGTGATCAGAGGTGCGTCCTCATCTACTTTTGGCGTTTCGGATCCAGGCGGGTCTGTGAATTACGTCACAAAGAGACCCCGTGCAGAGCGGTTTGGCAGCGTTTACACCTCGATCGATTCCTTCAGCAGTCTCGAGACCGGAGTCGATTTTGGTGACAAACTGGATGAGGCCGACACACTAAGCTATCGCTTCACCGGGCTGTTGCGTAACGGTGAGCTTGAATATCCCTATTCCGAGAATGACGAACTTTTCGCTATGGGCGGGTTGACCTGGAGGCCATCGGACGCGTCCGAACTGACCGTTGTCGTCGACCACCTGAACCGCGACTCTGTGCCGGGTAGCGGTGGCTTTCCGGCAGGCGGTGACTTTGACCGCGGTGATGTCTTTTATGGCGAACCGGACTACAATTATCGCGGCACCGAACGGACGACGGTATCGCTACTAGGCGCGCATGATTTCGGCAATGGGCTGAGCTTTGCAGGGACCCTACGCTATAGCGACAGCGCCTCTGACTTCGGCTATGCCTATGTCAGCGATGGCACACCCGCCGATGCGACAGTCGACCGCGCGTTCTTTGCCAGCGACAGCACCGGCAAAAGCTTCATCACCGACATGCATCTAACATACGAGAGCTTTTTTGCGGGGGCGGCCAGCATAACCACGGCAGGGATCGAATTCTCCTGGTCAGATGAATCCAATCAGCGTTTCTGGGGGCCTGCGCCTTCGGTGGACCGCGACACCCCGGTTTATACGGGCCGCCCGGCCAGCGTGCCGATCTTTGCTGATCTTGATACCGAGACGGAAGGTAAGGCGATCTATGTCCAACAAGAGTTGAACTGGAACGAACGTCTGATTGCGTCTTTCGGACTGCGGCATGACTGGATCGATGTCACCCAGAACAACAATCTTAGCAATACCGTGCAGACAAATGACATCAGCGAGACCACCGGGCGGATCGGCCTGAGCTACAAGATCACACCAGATGTGTCGATCTTCGGCAGCTATGCGCAATCCGTCGTGCCAGCAGGATTTGGCGTAGAGCCGGAAGAGGGTGAGCAGTTTGAACTGGGCACCAAGTGGCAACCGGCAGGCACCAATGCCCTGCTGACAGCGTCAGTATATGACCTGTCGAAATCCAACATCACGCGCACTAACCCGGTGACCAACTTGCCAGAAACGATTGGGGAGATTGGGGTGCGTGGGCTGGATCTGGAAGCCAAGGCCGAGATGGGCGCTTATACTTTCACCGCAGCCTACAGCTACCTTGACGCCGAGATCAAAGAGAACGGCACATCGGGCAATGTCGGCAATCGGCCCGGTCTGGTGTCGGAAAATGTGGCCTCGATCTGGGCCAGCCGGACCTGGGATAATGTCGGTCGGGGCGACCTGACCGTTGGTCTAGGGGCGCGGTTCAACGGCGGATATTTTTACAGCGACAGCAACGCCACGGGCGATACCGGCAGTTTTGTCGTGGTAGATGCAGCGGTGACCTACGACCTCTCCGCGCAGACGTCGCTCTCAGCCAATGTCACCAACCTATTTGACGAAAAGCACACGTCCTATGGTGGATTCTACGCAGACTTTTACAGCCCTGGCCGTGAAGTCACCGTGAAACTCTCGCATAGCTGGTGAGCCTAAACGCGGTGCGTCCCTCGCGCGCCGCGTTTTTTTGCTTTTCCCAGCAGCCGCAAAGGGATCGTCATGATCACTGCCTCAGCCAAGACCACCCTCTTGCTCGATGCGCCGCAAGATATGCTGTCGCAAATACTGTCGCATCTCCGCGATGATCACGGCATGGGTTTTCGCGCCGATGGAGAAGGGGCCCATGTGTTCGAGCAGGACGGCTACCGGGTGGAATTTGCCCTGCGGCAGCGCGCACTTGATGTCACCCTTGGGGCGCCGGGCGAAAACGCTATGCAGTTTTCCAAGGAAGGTATGGTGCAGCATATCGCGGCGCTCAGCCCCGAAGTGGCGCAAACCATCCGCTGGGAAGGTGTCGCCCAAGAGGTTGGCATCTTACCGCGTAATTTTCGCCTGCTAACCGTGCTGAACAGCACGCTTCTGTTCAAGGGCATGCAGCGGGTTACCCTACAGTATCCCGATATAGCCAGGTTACAGACCGAAGGGTTGCACGTGCGACTGATCTTGCCGTGCGATCCCACACGCGCGGCAATCTGGCCGGTGATGGGAGCCAACGGCGCGCCGGTCTGGCCCACGGGTGATAACGCGCTTCACGCGCGATATTTGACACTTAAAGACATCCGCCCCGAGACCGAAGAGGTTGAAGTCGACGTGGTGCGCCATCGCTCCGGTCTGATTTCCCGCTGGGCCCAGCAGGCGCGATCAGGTCAACAAATCGGCGCTATGGGGCCGGTAGGTATCACCGCGCTGCCTGAGGCCGCGAGCTATTTTCTGGCCGCTGATGGCACCGGCCTGCCTGCTGTTGCACAGTTGATGTCCCGGCTGCCCCGTGACGCGGTGGGTGATGTCGTCATCGCTCTGCCTGCGGGTGTTTCGCATCACGATTACTTGCCGCAAACCAAACTGCACGTTCATACAGTTGCCCCGGATAGATTCGAGGCAACCATTCTCGAGTATGCGCAAGCTCTTACGACAACAGACATCGGGTATGCATTTTTTGCGGGTGAATTCGCGAACGCGCAGCAGCTGCGTAAGTATTTTAAAAATGACCTGAGCCTCGACAAGACCAAGCAGGTCTGCACAGCATATTGGCGCAGAACTTCGTGAGCTATCCCCAAAAATCGAACGAACAGACTGGTGCGTTAATCCACTAGTCTCGCCGGTTTTCGGGGTTTTCAGGTGAGGTATGCCGCGCGAAGTTCCGTTCAAACACCTTCGCTTCTCTCGTGACCTGATCCTTTTGCGCGGTGCGTTGGTATTTGCGCTATCCGCTCTCTTATCAAGACGTGGGTGACCTTGAGTATTGGAGGAGATGCATAAAATATCTTGAAATGTGATAAAATATTCCGAATGATGAGAATCATATGCAAGAAAGACTCATCAAACTACTCGAGGCAATCACAGGTGCTCCTGCGCCAGTTAGTGTTCGTGAACTGACGGCAATGACGGGCCTGCCAAAGCCGACGATTTACAGAAATGTAGCGGCGTTGGTGGAATGTGGCTTTCTCGACGAGGTCGAAAACGGGCGATACGTGCTTGGCATGCGGTTTGTCCGCATCGCTTTGACCGGTAAGGCAGACAGCCATGTCATCCGCGCTGTGTCGGCGATGATGCAGAAGATGGCGGGTGATCTTGGCGAGACGGCATTTTTTGCCCGGTATCGCGGTGGGCGCGTGGACATTATTGCTATCGAAACGCCCAGTGATCCGGCCGTATCGTATATCTATCCGGGCCTCGGGCCACGTCCGGTTCATGCCTGTTCTTCTGGCAAGGCAATTGCGGCGCATCTTGCCGCTGATTTGCAGCTTGATTTGCTCGATGCCGCCCCGGTTCGCTTTACATCCAATACGATTACCGACGCTGAAACGCTACAAAGAGAGCTTAAGCAAGTGCGCCGATACGGCTATGCGGTGTGTAACGGTGAGATTGACGAAGGGGTAACCAGCGTTGCTGTCCCCATTCACATAGATCGCATCGGGTCGGTGTTCAGCATTGGCGTGGTGGGGCCAACGGCGAGAATTGCACCGCAAATCCAGAACAGATTGCTGCCCGTTCTGACCGATCAGGCGCTTCGTGCGGCGGCGGCACTGCAGCATTGTTCGGTTCTGGATGTGAAGCCAGAGTTTCCCGATGTCGAAACACCGGGGGCTACCCGCAGTTTACAAGGATAACGATCGTACGAGACTAAATGAAAAATGACAGGGAGGAAGTCATGAATAGACGAGAATTCGGAGCATTGGCCACATCGGCCTTAGCGCTTGGCGTGATGCCATTTAACGCATCGGCGGATGAAACTTGCCAATCGCCCTACATGCCGATGATCACAGGCCATGAGGAGTATATCTATATCTGGACACTGGGTGTCGAAGGTATGGGTGACGAGCAGGACAAGCTTGTCACTGTTGATGTGCGGCCCGGATCAGACACGCGCGGGCAGATTATCAACTCTGTATCAGTTGGCGGCCGCAACGAGGCGCACCACGGCGGCTTTAGCGCGGATCGGCGGTATTTCTGGGCCGGTGGATTGGATACCAACCGGGTGTTTATTTTCGACGTTCACACCGACCCCAGCAATCCCACATTGCACAAGACCATTGAGACCTTCGTCAAGGATTCAGGTGGTGTCGTCGGGCCGCACACGTTCTTTGCACTTCCCGGCCGCATGATGATTACCGGCCTAAGCAATGATGAAGACCACGGCGGGCGTACCGCGTTGGTCGAGTACAACGACGACGGCGAATATATCGCCACCTACTGGATGCCAACCGAGGACGACATGCAGGGCGCCGTCGCGGTGGGCGATGCTGTCGCTGATGGCTACGGCTATGATATTCGCGCGCTGATCCGCAAGAACATCATGCTGACCTCGTCGTTCACCGGGTGGTCGAATTACATGATGGATTTCGGTCAGATGCTGCAAGACCCCGAAGCGATGAAACGCTTTGGCAATACGATCGTGCAATGGGATCTTCACACGCGCCAGCCCAAGAAAGTGTTCAACGTACCCGGTGCCCCACTGGAGATCCGTTTTCCCTGGGGGCCAAACGCGAACTATGCGTTTTCGACGACTGCACTGACATCTAAGCTTTGGCTGATTTACGAAGACGATGCCGGAGAATGGCAGGCCAAGGAAGTTGCCGATATCGGCAATCCGGCGGATATTCCATTGCCAGTGGATATTTCCATCGCCGCGAACGATCAAACCCTGTGGATAAACAGCTTTATGGACGGAATGACACGCCTGTTCGATGTGTCCGACCCGCATAACCCCAAGCAGATTTATGAAAAGAAGATCGCGCCACAGGTTAATATGGTCAGCCAAAGCTGGGATGGTGAAAGAGTCTATTTCACGTCATCGCTTTTGGGCAATTGGGACAAGAAGGGCGCGGATGACGCGCAATATGTCAAAGCCTACAAATGGGATGGTAGCGCGTTGATCGACGATTTTGAGATCGACTTCTACGAAGCCCAGCTGGGCCGCGCGCACATCATGCGCTTTGGCAGCGCGGCGCTGTACAGCTAATCCGACAGCCACATAAATCGCTGGATCGCCCTCGGGCGGTCTGGCCCGTTCCTGAAACATACCACAAAGCAGGTGTGCGATGCGTCTCGCCCTTTTATCAATGTCGTTTCTTGTTGTCGCCGTGTCCGCGACCGCGGGCTGGCAACTGGGTGCATTTGGCGACACAGAAAAACGCCAGAAGATTGAACCATTTTCATCTGCCTTTGAACACAACGACGCCTTCCAGTTTGAACCACCCCAACCGGGTAGCTATGCCTTGAATGTAATCAAGAAGGCACCTGAGGGCAGGGTGCTTGATATCCACGGCAACAGCCGGAAACTGTCTGACTTGTTGCAAGACAAGGTATCACTTGTCAGCTTTGTTTACTTGAACTGCGGGGATATCAACGGCTGTCCGCTGGCGATGTCGACGTTGTTTGATATTCACGACACCAGCGCCAAAATTCCGGGGCTGCATGAAAACGTCCAATTGATGACAATCAGCTTTGACCCCGAGCGTGACACGGTCGAAGCGATTGAGGCATTCGCCTATCCCATCACTCAAAGCGACACGGCCAGCAGAAAGCTTGACTGGCATGTGCTGACGACTTCGGGGCAGGCGGCTCTGAACCCGATACTCGAAGGGTTCGGGCAGGTTGTGGACCGGTCAACTGACCAAGAGCAGATCAGCCATCTGTTGCGCATCTATCTGGTCGATCGCGAGGGTCAGATCCGAAATATCTATGGTTTGGGGCTGATTGATCCACGGCTGTTGATGGGCGATGTCGAAACGCTGCTGCTAGAAGAAGGTTTGCTTTAAGTGGCCTGTCTGTCTTGGGCGAAAACCCTGTTGTTCGGCGTTGGTGTCGTGACTTGCGGGGCGACGGCCGCTATGGCCGATTCCTACGACACGCCGCGAGATGGGACAGATCATAAAATCGCGCCCCAAAACTGCGAACATGCGGGCGATGCGGATTGGGCGCAAAAGGCGCTCAGCCGGAGCATGGAGCCACAATTGGGGTTGCCACCCATGGTTCACCCTGAGGACAACCCGCCTACAATTGAAAAAATTGAACTGGGCCGCGAGCTGTTTTTCGATCGGCGTCTGTCGATCAACGGCACCATGTCATGCGCCATGTGCCACGTGCCCGAACAGGGCTTTACCACATGGGAGCTGCAACGCGCGGTAGGTGTCGAGGGTCGTAGCGGAAAGCGCAATGCCCCATCTTTGCTCAACGTCGGGTTTCTTGCCCCCCTGTTTCATGACGGGCGTGACCCGGCACTTGAAACGCAATTCATAGCGCCCATGGTGGCACGTAACGAAATGGCAAATCCTTCGGTCGGTTGGGTTGTGTCGTTTCTGAACAGGGATCAGGATTACCTTGATCATTTCGACGCCGCTTTTGGTGCGAAAGCATCTCTTGATCGCATCGGGCAAGCATTGGCCGCCTATCAACGCAGCCTGATTGCCGGGAACAGCCCATTTGATCATTGGTATTTCGCCGGCATAGCGGAGGCGGTGCAGGATGATGTCAAACGTGGCTTTGATCTGTTTATGGGCGAGGCTAATTGCGCAGTTTGCCATACAGTGGCGGATGATTTTTCGTTGTTCACCGATCAATCCCTGCACGATACAGGGTACGGTTTCATGCGTGAACAAAAGCGGCAACATCCGCCTGAAAGCGTTACGGTACAATTGGCGCCGGACGTATTCGTAGATGTTGATTTTGCCCGTGTGAAATCGGTGAGCGCGCCGCTTGAGGCTGATCTGGGGCGCTATGAAGTGACCGAAGATCCGGCGGATCGCTGGAAGTTCCGGACACCGAATTTGCGCAACGTAGCTATGACAGGCCCCTATATGCATGACGGTGCGTTGAACACGCTTCGCGCTGTCCTTGATTTTTACAATATGGGTGGTCCGGGCCATCCTGAACAATCACCTCTGATTGCGCCTTTGGGTTTATCAGAGGCCAATATTGATGATTTGGAAGCATTTCTGAATAGTCTGACGTCGCCTGATCTGGATTGTCTGGCAGCAGAAGCGCGCAGTCTCCGCCCGAAAAATAACTGAAAAGGACCTAAAGATGATGAAAACCCGCGCCGCTGTCGCCGTTGCCGCCGGACAACCGCTTGAGATCATGGAGGTGAACCTAGAGGGGCCTAAACGCGGTGAGGTTTTGGTTGAGATCAAGGCAACCGGCCTGTGTCACACCGACGAATTTACCCGCTCGGGCGATGATCCCGAAGGCATTTTTCCCGCGATCCTCGGCCATGAGGGGGCCGGTGTGGTGCTGGAGGTGGGCGAGGGCGTGACCACGCTGGAACCGGGCGATCACGTGATCCCGCTTTACACGCCGGAATGTCGTGAGTGCGAGTATTGCCTGTCGGGCAAGACCAACCTCTGCCAGAAAATCCGCATCACCCAAGGCCAGGGCCTGCTGCCCGATGGCACCACCCGGTTTTCGATGCTGGATGGCACGCCGATCCATCACTACATGGGCTGCTCGACCTTTGCCAACCACACGGTCGTGCCTGAGATTGCACTGGCCAAGGTGCGCAAGGACGCGCCTTTTGATAAAATCTGCTACATCGGCTGCGGTGTTACCACCGGCATTGGCGCGGTGATCAACACCGCCAAAGTCGAGATCGGCGCGCGCTGTGTGGTCTTTGGGCTGGGCGGCATTGGCCTCAACGTCATTCAGGGGCTGCGGCTTGCCGGGGCGGATCAGATCGTGGGCGTCGATCTGAATGACGACAAGGCCGAAATCGGCACCTATTTCGGCATGACCGATTTCGTGAACCCTTCAAACGTTGACGGCGATCTGGTGGCGCATCTGGTGGAACTGACCAAAGGCGGGGCCGACTACACATTTGATGCCACCGGCAACACAAAGGTCATGCGCACAGCACTTGAGGCGGCGCATAAGGGCTGGGGCGAAAGCATCATCATCGGGGTGGCGGCGGCGGGGGCCGAAATCTCAACCCGGCCGTTTCAACTGGTCACCGGGCGCGTCTGGCGTGGCACGGCCTTTGGTGGGGCCAAGGGGCGCACGGATGTGCCAAAGATTGTCGATTGGTACATGAACGGCAAGATTGAGATCGATCCGATGATCACGCATAAGCTGACCTTGGATCAGATCAACGAAGGCTTTGAGTTGATGCATCAGGGCAAGTCGATCCGCGCGGTTGTCGAGTTTTGAGCGGCGCGCGCGGGGGCTGTTGCCCCCCATTTGACGTAGAGCCGGGGGGCTGTCTGCCCCCCGAGACCCCCCGAGGAATAGATAAGACCAAAAAGAGTTAAGGGGCCGCGGTATCCGCTGCTGAGCAGCCTCACATGAGTGGTCCAAATTGAAAGTTAGTGCATGATTGGCCTTTGGCCCATCGGCACGATGGCCTCTGGTGCCGGTGGGCGATAGCCCAATGCACTTTGGGGTCGTTCGGTGTTGTAGTGGTTCCTCCATCTTTTTGATAAAAATTTGGGCATCCCGCAGCGAGTAGAAGATTTCGCCGTTGAGAAATTCGTCTCGCATCCGTCCATTGAATATTTCGCAGTAGCCGTTCTCCGATGCACTGCCCGGCAGGGCATCGCATGGCGATGTCCCGAGAGGGGCGATCCTGGTTCGATATATGCAGTCTTTGCTCCAACTGTCTTAATCCATTCCCTGACGGCCTCAGCGATGAACTCAGGGCCATAACACATTCGGAATAACGCTGATTGAGAGGCTATGGCCACCAGCGCAGCCCTCAAACAGCGCTGCAGGTGGTCATTGCCAAATCTCAGGTCCCTACAGTGGTTTTGCACAAACCACACTGTAAAGGAGGCCGACTATGACCGCGATTATTGTCGCACAAGATGCACCTGTTTTGGCGGCCATCGACGTTGTGTGGACCGGTGCTGGCCCAGAACGCGGCAAACCCGTCGTTCAGAAACCTTGAACCGACTGCGCACGCGGTCAATGCAGGCCCGCCGACGCGATGGGCTCAGAAGTTTCCCGATGCGGCCTCCTTTAGGATCAGCTTGTCCAATGTAAGGTCAGAAACCGCACGCCGAAGGCGCTCGTTCTCTTTCTGTAGCCGCTTCAGTTCCTTGAGCTGTTCCGTGCCCATTCCACCGTACTTCTTCTTCCAACGGTAGGAGGTTTGTTCAGTCACACTGATCTGCCGGATCGCATCAATCCGGCGCATGCCTTGCCCCATCAGAACTTCAACCTGCCGTAACTTCGCGACAATCTCGTCAGGCTTAGGTCTCTTAATCGCCATCTCTGGTCCTCGGCTTTCCGAACTATAGGGGCGGAGCACTTCAAAGGGGGAGGCTCAACGACATGAACCCAGCGTAGCAGCAGGCCGATATGAGTAGCTGGACACCGACGACGTACAAAATGCGGAACTGGGCAGAGTATAATCTTCGCTTAAGAAACGGGGATCGCTGTCGTTCTGGTTTGATGCGGAGATGGTTTGGGAGGCAACGCCGTCCGGTCGACGAGGATGGCAGCAAGCCTGTAGTGATGCTGCCATTCAAACCTGTCTGCCTCCGAAGGTCCTGTTTGGTCACCCCTTGCGGTAAACAACTGGTTTTGTTGAGAACCTGCTGAAACGTGGCGGATTGGACTGGTCGGTGCCGGACTTCAGTACTCTGTGTCGCCGCCTAAGATCATTATCCGTTGCCATTCCACATGAGGGGGCGGCGGGGCCGCTGCACCTGCTTGTGGATAGCACCGGCATCAAGGCCGAGGGTGAGGGGGAATGGAATGCTCGCAAGCATGGTGGCCCCAAACGCTGCTTGTGGCGCAAGGTAGACCTAGGGATCGACGCGGAAACGCTGGAGATACGCGCAAATGCCATGATGCGATTGCAGCACGCAATGCCCATGCGGTCACCCCGCCGCGCAAAACTGCCAAGATGTGAAAGCAGGATACGCCCAGAGCGCGAGCCCGCAACGAAGCCGTCGGCTAAATCGGTCTGAGGTACGGGGAAGTTAGAGATATGGCCGATTTGTGCAACAAAGCCCAGCAATCCCAGAAACCTTAGAAATCGTCGATTTCCGGGACATCACCGAGCCTGACCAGAAAACTCGGCGGGCCAACCTCGCCAGAGCTTGGATCCTCGCTCACCATGTAGGCATCGGCACCAAGGCAGGTTTCGGACCGGGCTTCTCGTTCGGCCCGGTTCTGGGCCTCCGATGCAGTGGAGTATTGAAATTGCTTGTCGATTTTCAAACTTACCTGCTCACCAACCCGGGGCAGCTTTTCGACATATGTCTGGCAGATATAGTGAACTTTTACTGCGCTGTCGTCTGAGTTTGTCATGGCTGGATCCTTTAAGGAGTGAAGACGCCATTGATGCTGCAAAGCAGGGCGGTGGGAAAGGGGCATTTTATCCGCCTATATCATTCAAAGCGCATCAACAGTGACTTGATGTGCGTGTTTTCACCCGACGCTTGCCTAATCCGGGCTGGCGGGTCGGCGCGCAGACTTAGCGGGTCGTCACGCAGACGACAGGTTTTCCTCGTATCGCCTCACCCTCTTTGTGTGACGACCGTGATTTAGGAATTACTCTTGACAGGGCGACTATATTTTAAATATCCATGAAATATGGAATCAATGTTGATCAACCGCTTGGCGACGCTCAGTCATCCACAACGGATGGGAGTGTTTCGACTGCTCATGCGCCGCTGCCCGGATGCGGTGCCAGCGGGTGAAATTGCCCTGGCATTGGGTCTCAAGGCAAGCACCGCGTCGGTCTATCTGGCGGCCCTGACGCAGGCGGACCTGATTACTCAGCGGCGCGACGGGACCCGTTTGCTATACGCCATCAATCTTGATGCGACCCGCGCGGTAGTCGACGAGTTGTTTTTCGACTGCTGCGGCGGGCGGGCGGATTTATGTCCGCCGCAGCTTGCTGATCTGCTCAACGCCGCCGCGCCGCGCGCGCGGGAAAAGCTGAACGTGCTCTTTGTCTGTACCGGCAATTCCGCCCGCTCAATCATCGCCGAAACCATCCTGCGCGATCTGGGAAGGGGGGTCTTTAATGGCCACTCTGCGGGGACCGCGCAGCGCTCGGCGCTGAACCCTTTTGCCGTGGAAATGCTTGTGGCAAAAGGCCACGACGTATCGCAACTGCACGCCAAGAATATCGCGGCGTTTCAGGCCCCCGACGCCCCGCGCATGGACTTTGTCTTTACCGTCTGCGACCGCGCCGCAAACGAGGATTGCCCGCCTTGGCCGGGGCAGCCGGTGTCGGGGCACTGGGGGATGCCGGACCCGGTAAAGACCGAAGGCACCGACGCTGAAAAACGTCTGGCTTTTCATCAGACCTACGGAGCGTTGCACAACAGGATCAGCGCCTTCACCGCCCTGCCGTTGCAAACGCTAGACGGCGCTTCGCTGCAACGGCGCATCGACGCGATTGGCACATTAACTGCGACACAGGAATAGACCAACATGACCACCTACGCCCTCAATGGCCTTGGCCGCATTGGTAAACTCGCGCTTCGTCCCTTATCGGAACGAGGGGCGAAAATCGCCTTTATCAACGACGCGGTTGGCGACCCCGAAATGCACGCGCATCTGTTGGAGTTTGATTCCATCCACGGGCGGTGGGCGGCGGATTTCGCATCGGATGATCGTTCCATCACCATCGACGGAATTCGCATTCCGGTGACAAGCAGCCGCGCTCTGGAGGATTTGCCCCTGGCAGGCGTTGACGTGGTGATAGATTGCACCGGCGCGTTCAAGACCGAGGCCAAGTTGGCCCCGTATTTTGCGGCGGGGGTCAAAAAGGTCATCGTATCTGCCCCCGTCAAGGACGGACCAACCGCAAATATCGTCTACGGCGTGAATGATGAAATCTACGACCCTGCCAGCCACCACATCGTCACGGCGGCCAGCTGTACGACGAATTGCCTTGCCCCGGTGGTCAAGGTCCTGCTTGACGGGATTGGGATCAAACACGGATCGATCACAACCATCCACGACGTGACCAACACCCAGACCATCGTCGACCGCCCGGCCAAGGACATGCGTCGCGCGCGCTCGGCGCTGACCAACCTGATACCGACCACAACCGGCTCTGCTACGGCGATCACGCTGATCTATCCCGAACTCGCGGGCAAGCTGAATGGCCACGCCGTGCGCGTGCCGCTGTTGAACGCCTCGATCACGGATTGCGTTTTCGAGATGGCCCGCGACACCACGGTGGAGGAGGTAAATGCGCTGTTCAAAGCCGCTGCCGAGGACGGGCCGCTGAAGGGCATCTTGGGCTATGAAACACGTCCGCTGGTGTCGTCGGACTATACCAATGACACGCGCAGCAGCATCATCGATGCCCCCTCGACGATGGTCGTGAATAGCACGCAGGTAAAGGTCTATGCGTGGTACGACAATGAATACGGCTATGCGCACCGGTTGGTAGACGTGGCGCTGATGGTGGGCGGCGCGCTGTGACGCGCCCGGCCGGGTTCAGCGCCTATGTCACTGTAACGGCTGCCTATTGGGCGTTCATGCTGACCGATGGGGCCTTGCGGATGCTGGTGCTGCTGCACTTTCACACGCTCGGGTTTTCCCCTGTGCAATTGGCCTATCTCTTTGTGCTCTATGAGGTTGCGGGGGTGGTGACCAATCTGTCGGCAGGTTGGATCGCCGCACGTTTTGGCCTCGCCTCAACGCTCTATGCCGGGCTGATGTTGCAGATCGTGGCGCTTCTGGCCCTTGCGCAGCTTGATCCGGGCTGGGGCATCACCGCCTCGGTGGCCTTTGTCATGCTGGTGCAGGGGCTGTCCGGCGTGGCCAAGGATCTGGCCAAGATGAGTTCGAAAAGTGCGGTGAAAATTCTTGCCCCGGCAGAGGATGCGGGGCTGTTCAGGTGGGTTGCGGTGCTGACCGGGTCCAAGAACGCCGTGAAAGGGCTGGGGTTTCTGCTGGGGGCGGTGGTGCTGGGTGTCTTTGGATTTGTGCCCTCGGTACTGACAATGGCCGCGATCTTGTTTGTCATCCTCGTGGCTGTGCTGGTCGGTATGCCCGCGGGGCTTCCTGTCGGTCGCAAGGAGGCCAAATTCTCAGAAGTTCTGTCAAAGAACAGAGATATCAATTGGTTGAGCGTAGCCCGGCTGTTCCTATTCGGCGCGCGTGATGTGTGGTTTGTTGTGGGTATCCCGATCTATTTCTATGCCGTGCTGTCGGATGGCAGCCACGACGGCAACCGCGCGGCTTTTTTCATGATCGGGACGTTCATGGCCGTCTGGACCATCCTTTACGGTGTGGTGCAGGGCTGGGCGCCGCAAATTTTGCGCGCGGCGTCACGGGGCCCAGGTGAATTGCTGTCGCAGGCACGCCGCTGGGTTGGCGGGTTGATAATTGTACCCGCCGTGCTGGCGGGGCTGGTGTGGATCATGGCCGAACCCTCGCCCTTGCTGACGGGCGCTGTCGTCTTGGGGTTGTTGATCTTTGGCGCCGTCTTTGCCGTCAATTCGTCGCTGCATTCCTTCCTGATCCTAAGCTTTACCGATGCCAGGCGGGTGACGATGGATGTCGGATTTTATTACATGGCAAATGCTGCGGGGCGGCTGCTGGGCACGGTCCTGTCGGGGCTGACCTATCAACTGGGCGGGCTGCCACTGTGCCTTGGGACGGCGGCGGTGATGATCGCGGCAAGCTGGCTGGCCACGACACAGCTGGCCGTTGCGCCGGGCGCGCGGGCTGCATAGGATCGACCGATGACATATTCCGATGCCCTGCTGAAAGATGTTCTGACCCGTGCGCGCCGCATTGCCGTGGTGGGCGTGTCGATGAACCCTGTGCGCCCGAGCTATTTTGTCGCGCGTTATCTAGACCTTAAGGGGTATCACGTGGTGCCGGTAAACCCGATGCACAGCGGCGAGACACTGTTTGGCAAAACTGTGGTTGGTGCACTGTCTGACATCGAAACGCCGGTGGATATGGTCGATATCTTTCGCCGTTCTGACGCGGTGCCTGGCATCGTAGAAGAGGCGCTGGCGGCGTTTCCAGACCTCCAGACCATCTGGATGCAAATCGGCGTGGAACATGGCAAAGCGGCCGCACAGGCCGAGGCGCGCGGCGTGACGGTGATCCAGAACCGCTGTCCGAAGATCGAATATCAGCGGCTGTTCGGTGAGCTGCGTCAGGGCGGATTTGCCACGGGCGTGATATCGAGCAAACTCTAGCCCCGTGAAAACAGGGGCGATTTATGCTATGCTACGCCCATCTGATCATCTCAGAGGGGGACGCGGGATGTTGAACATAACGGTAAAGGCGGTGTTTCTGGGCCTTGTTTTAATCGTCGCATTGGGGTCGGCCAGCGGCTGCACACCGCCACGTGAAGAAATCGAACGCGAAATCGGAGAATAGCCAGCGCCGCGGGATTAACCCTTTGTGCGCGAAGCCTTTTCCGAAAGGCCCGATTGCGTCTGGCGGCGGGCCAGCTCGGCCAGCACATCGTCCAACGGGACATCACGCGCGGCCAGCATCACCAGCAGGTGATACAGCACATCCGCCGCCTCTGACGTGAGCGCTGCGCGGTCGCCTTTGACGGCTTCGATGATGGCTTCGATGGCTTCTTCGCCAAATTTCTCGGCGCATTTTTCTGGGCCTTTGGCCAGCAATTGCGCGGTCCAGCTGCTGTCCGGGTCAGCGGATTTGCGTTCTAAAATAGTGGTGTAGAGATCATTCAGGGTCATGTCAGCCTCACGGGGATGCCGGCGGCGGCCATATGGCGTTTGGCCTGTGCCACGGTGAATTCGCCAAAGTGAAAGATCGATGCGGCCAGCACCGCAGAGGCGTGACCTTTGATCACACCGTCAACCAGATGATCCAGATTTCCCACCCCGCCAGAGGCGATGACAGGCACGCTGACGGCATCGGAAATGGCGCGGGTCAGGGGCAGGTTGAACCCCTGTTTGGTGCCGTCGCGGTCCATTGACGTCAGCAGGATTTCACCCGCGCCCTTGGCCGTGACGAGCTGTGCAAATTCAACCGCGTCGATGCCGGTGGGTTTGCGGCCGCCGTGGGTAAAAATCTCCCATTTTCCGGGGCTTACGGTCTTGGCGTCGATGGCGCAGACGATGCATTGGCTGCCAAATTGATCCGCCGCACGGGCGATCACATCGGGGTCGGCCACAGCAGCAGAATTGAAACTGACCTTATCCGCCCCGGCCAGCAGCAGGGCGCGCACGTCGGCCGCGGTGCGCACACCGCCGCCCACGGTCAGCGGGATATAGCAGTGTTCAGCCGTGCGGCGGACCAGATCAAACATGGTGCCGCGGTTTTCATGGGTGGCGTGAATATCAAGAAAACATAGCTCATCCGCGCCTGCGGCGTCGTATGCGATGGCGGCATCGACGGGATCACCGGCGTCGCGCAGGCCGACAAAGTTCACGCCTTTGACCACGCGGCCATCGGCGACATCAAGGCAGGGGATGATGCGGGTTTTCAACATGGGAGTGATGTAGCGGGGTGCGCAGAGGGGGGCAAGTGCGATGGTGTTCGAGGGTGTGGCACGCAACGATCGGTGGGCGGCGCAACGGAGGGGCCGCTAAACAGGGTCAACGGCCTGAAAAGCAGGGGTTTGGCCATGCGTATTCTGTACAGAGCCTGTACAGCAGCCGTACAGCGGCGGGACATCGGAGGGCGGGGTTAACGGCGCGCGCGGTGGGTTTGTTCACGAAGGGTTACGTGGTGCGCATGGCGCGGAGGCTGTGCCATGGACGGGGGACAGGCGCTGGATGTGGCGAGGGTCTGGTTTGAGCCCTAGAGCGCCTTATGAAAATTCTGTAGCAATGGCGACGGCCAACCAAATCGAATATGCAATAAATGCTGCCAAACAAAGTTTCTTTGATCCCACATAGTACTCTCCAGAAATGACGATCAGAGAACAAAAACTCCAGATGAGAGTGATGAGAAAAGGAAACTCGAAGTTCCCGAGCAAGCCTAAAAAGCCTGCCGTTGAGACAAAAACCCCTGAGAATGCGATTATTCTTACGCTATTTCGCCAGAAGGGATGCTTGGGATTATCTTCAGTGCCATATATCCACATCGCTAAGAACGCCACGACAAGCTCAAGTATCTCTGCCATGAATGGTGCCCTTGTTTCGATTAGTTGAATGGCCACTTTAGCCTGATACTGAGGCTAGACTAGTGCGTCGGTAAGGGCGGCTTCGTCCGCATAGCGGTCCTTCGAGCCAATTGGAAAAACACCCTGTTTGGCGCCCGAAGTAACATCCGAACCGAGGGCCATCGCCTGCCCGTCACGCCAAAGGCGTGCCAACGTGAATGGCGCACCTTTGGTGCGACGGGCAGGCGACCCAATACGCTGATCCGCCCCGCTTTATAGTGCAGCCTTGGTGGGAGTTATCAGAGGTG
The DNA here is from genome assembly GCF_057178245.1 of Sulfitobacter sp. KMM 9851. Taxonomy (NCBI): domain Bacteria; kingdom Pseudomonadati; phylum Pseudomonadota; class Alphaproteobacteria; order Rhodobacterales; family Roseobacteraceae; genus Sulfitobacter; species Sulfitobacter sp. KMM 9851. Next base: position 2,479,879 of record NZ_CM169991.1, on the reverse strand, counting down.
CGCCCAGCCTATCTATATCGCCTCCCCGTGGGGCGGGCAGGCGATGGCCCGGCGCTACGCTTGTTCCGGGCCGTCGGCAGTATGGGCGTTACATGGTGCGCGTGGTTAAATGGGGTTTTGAGATCGTCAGCCCGTCACACCAACGGTGCGCATTAAAGGGAGCGACGGGCAGGCGATGGCCCGGCACCTGCGGCTTGATTCCGGGCCGTTGGCAGAGCGAGGAATCAGTCGGCGAGGGCGGCCAAGGCTTCACCCAAGTCAATCGCGCCGTCATAGAGCGCGCGGCCAGAGATTGCGCCTGAGATCACGCCGGTGTCGCGCAGGGCCACCAGATCGGCCAGAGACGACACGCCGCCCGAGGCGATCACCGGGATCGACACGGCGCGGGCCAGTGCGGCGGTGGCGTCAATGTTTGGCCCCCCCATCGCGCCATCGCGCATGATGTCGGTGTAGATGATCGCGGCAACGCCTGCGTCCTCGAACGAGCGTGCGAGATCGGTGACCATGACATCGGTTTCGGTCGCCCAGCCTTTGGTCGCCACGCGGCCTTCGCGCGCGTCGATGCCCACCGCAACCTGACCGGGGAAAGCGGCGGCGGCCTCGCGCACCAGATCGGGATTTTCCACGGCGACGGTGCCGAGGATGACACGGGCAAGGCCCTTATCCAACCATGCCTCGATCGTGGCCATGTCACGGATGCCGCCGCCCAGTTGGGCGGGCACTTTGCAGCGTTTCAGGATCGCTTCGACCGGGGCGGCGTTGACGGGCGTGCCGGCAAATGCGCCGTTGAGATCGACCAGATGCAGCCATTCGCAGCCTGCATCGACGAAGGCGGCGGCCTGTGCGGCGGGGTCTTCGTTGAACACGGTGGCGCGGTCCATGTCGCCATGGACCAGACGCACGGCCTGGCCGTCTTTGAGATCAATCGCGGGGTAGAGGATCATGGCGCGGCCCTTTGTGCTGAGTTTGGGCGGGGTTTTGCACGTAGCGGCAGATTATGCAACGCGACCCAGGGCGCAGATCGCAAAACCTTGCGCAGGTTGCACAACGTTTTGTGGTTTGTGTCCTAAGGTCAATCTTGCCGGATGATTTGTGTTGGCGCAGAGTTGTGGCAGATCGGGAGGAGAGATCATGAAACAACTATTTGCAGCGGCGATACTGGGGATCAGCATGGCGGGGGCAGCCTATGCGGCGGACCCGATCGTTGGCACCTGGCAGACCATCAAGGATGACAACGGCAATTCCGGCCAGATCAAGGTGGTGGAATGCGGCGCGGCGATCTGTGGCACGTTGGAAAAGTCCTTTGATGCCAACAACAAGCCGTTCAAGTCTAAAAACCAGGGTCGCAAGATGATCTGGGACATGAAGAATGAAGGCGGCGGCAACTATGGTGGCGGCAAGGTCTATTCGCCAGACCGCGACAAGACCTACGGCGGCAAGCTGGTGCTGTCGGGCAATTCACTGAATGTGAAGGGCTGCGTACTGGGTGTTTGCCGGAGCGGTGGTACTTGGCAGCGGGTTAAGTAACCCCCCGCGTTTTAGAAATCAATTGAACGACTCAGGGCGCAGGTCTATGCTAGGTCTGCGCCTTTGGGCTGCCTATTCGGGCAGCGGATAAAGGCCGGGTATCGCTTGGGGGAGTGATGCAATGTCTTTTTGTAAAATATCTATATTGAGTGCATTTTTGGTCAGTGGCGCCGCTGTTGCGCAGGCCGACGTGCCGTTGGGTCTGTGGAAATCGGCCCCGGACCGGTCGGGGCTCGTGGTGCATGTGCGCACCAAACCCTGTGGCGACGCCCTATGTGGCCGGGTTGAGCGGACCAAGGACCGGCGCGGCTATGATACGCCGTCCAGTTTCGTAGGGCGCAAGATCGTCTGGGATATGGTGCCACAGGGCGATGGCAGCTATTCGGGCCGCCTGTGGGAGCCAGCGCGCAACCGCATGTTGGACACGCGGATGCAGGTGCAGGGCAACCGGATGAAGCTGCATACCTGTGACGGGGACAACTGCCGTGACGAGGTCTGGACGCGGCTGCGGTAAGGACTATCGAGGCCACCCGCCCGTCACAAGCCAGTCACAAGCGGCAGGCAATGGTCCTTATGGTTTCCAGTTCAAAAAGTTCGCGATCAGGCGCAGGCCGGTGGTCTGGCTTTTCTCGGGGTGGAATTGCATGCCCAGCATCGTGTCCCGCCCGATGATGGCCGTCACGTCGCCCGCATAATCCACATGTGCCAGACGCTCAGCTGGGTTTGTCACCGCCATATGGTAGGAGTGCACGAAATAGGCGTGGTCCCCGGTGCTTAGCCCTTCGAACACGGCGTGCGGATGGTCGATCACCAGATCGTTCCAGCCCATGTGCGGCACCTTCAGCGCGGGATCAGCGGGGGTGATCGCCGTCACCTCGCCCGCGATCCAGCCAAGGCCGGGGGTATCGCGGTATTCGCGGCCCATGCTGGCCATGAGCTGCATCCCGACACAGATACCCAGAAACGGGCGGCCTTGGGTTTCGACCGCTTCGACCATGGCGTCGTGCAAGCCGCTGGCGCCTTTGAGCGCTTCCATACAGGCGGGGAATGCCCCATCGCCGGGCAACACCAGACGGTCGGCGCTTGCGACGACGTCGGCGTCGGCGGTCACGACAACCTCGCCTGCGTCGACCTCGCGGGCCATGCGTTCAAACGCCTTGTGGGCGGAATGAAGATTGCCGGATTCGTAGTCGATGATCGCAGTCAGCATCTGTTACAGCGCGCCTTTGGTGGAGGGCACGGCATCAGCGGTGCGCGGGTCGGTTTCGACCGCCTCGCGCAGGGCGCGGGCGACGGATTTGAACGCCGCTTCGGCGATGTGGTGGCTGTTGATCCCGTGCAGCGCATCGACGTGCAGCGTGATGCCGCCATGGGTGCTGAGCGCCTGAAAGAATTCGCGCACCAGTTCGGTGTCAAACGTGCCGATCTTGGCGGTGGGGAAATCCACGTTCCAGATCAGAAACGGGCGCGCCGACAGGTCAAGGGCAGTGCGCAGCTGCGCGTCGTCCATCGCCAGCAGGCAGGCGCCATAGCGCCGAATGCCACGTTTGTCGCCAAGCGCCTGGGTCAGCGCCTGACCGATGGCGATGCCCACGTCTTCGACGGTGTGGTGATCGTCGATGTGCAGATCGCCCTTGGCGCGCACAGTCATGTCGATCAGCGAGTGGCGCGACAGCTGGTCCAGCATGTGATCGAAAAAGCCGACGCCGGTCTGGTTGTCATAGACGCCGGTGCCGTCAAGATTGATCTCGACCTTGATGTTGGTCTCGGCGGTGGTGCGGGTCAGGGTGGCGGTGCGCATGGGGCTTCTCCGGGGCTGGTGTTGCGGCCCTTATACCAGTGCGCGCCGCCACGCCAAGCCCCGTGCGGGCCGGGTTGCCGTGACCGTTGCCGCCGCACATCGTGATCGGGTTGGGACCGAAACAGGGATTGCGGCCAACGCCGCCATATGGGACGCTGAGCGGAACACGAAAGAGGCCTCCCATGACAACTTGTGTCTTTATCCAGATCCGTTGCCGCCCCGGTACGACCTACCGCGTGGCCGAAGATATCGCCCTGCGCGAAATCCATTCCGAGCTGTATTCCACCTCGGGTGACTATGACCTGCTGATGAAGCTTTATATCCCCAAGGGCGAGGACGTGGGGGTGTATATCAATGATCATTTGCTGGACATCGAAGGCATCGAACGGTCGCTGACAACCATGACGTTCAAGGTTTTTTGAGGTGCGCCGTATCGCCCCGCTGTTGGGGCTGATTGCGGGGCTGGCGGTTGTGATGCCCGCGCAGGCCAGTGCCGGTCGTGTCTATGAGGGCAATGAGGCGGCGGCGCTGCGCTGTGCCAATACGCTGGCGTTGACGGCGGTGGCGCTGTCGGCAGCAGAGCTGATTGGCGAGGACGAAAAAGAGGTGATCCTGGGCATCACCGTGCGCATCCTGGATCGCCACGTCAGCGGGACATGGCGGCAGAAAAAGGCGGCGATGGTGCAGATGCGTGACCGCCGGGGCGTGGTCGACACGCTGGAGGATTACCGCCGCAATGCCGGGCAGTGCCTGAAGCAGTTTCCGATCAACTGACGGCGGCGGGCGGTGCCGACGGGGCACGGCCGAGTTTGGGCGATGTGCAGCGCCGGGCAAAAGGTGACCACCCCAAAAACAAACCTCAGCCGACCAGCGACTGAGGTTTATTGTAACATGATGGCTGTTGCGCGGGGGGGCGCCCCTGTTTGGCGTTTTAGTGCGCGGCAGAGACCGTCGGTGTTTCGGGCGCGGGGGTGTTCAGCTTGACCTTCTGGCGCATCGCCACCCGGCGAATGGCGCGGTCGAATGTCTTTCTGACGCGCTGGGTTCGGCTGGCGTTGGGGTGGATCGGCCCGCCGACGGACAGTGTGACCTGCATCTCGCGACCATCGCCGTGCCGCGGGGCCTCGTCATTCAAGGCGGCTTGGATCAAATCTTCGATCTCGGGCCATGTGGGCAGGGTGTCGCCGGTCACGATACAAAGCAACGTGCCACTGCCGTTATGCGTCATCAGAAGTTCGGGGCAATCGACCACCTTGGCGATGGCGCGGGCCGCTGCGGCCACGGCGACGGCAAATTCACGGCTGGTGCAATTTGCATACAGCGCATCAATACCTTCGATCTTGGCGGCAAAGACCTGACAAATGTCCAGATGGTTGCGCGACAGTTGTGACAGATAGTTGCCCAGCGAAAACGGCAGCACCAATTGGCTGACACCGTGGATATGCACCGGATCTTCGACGTCGAAATCATGCACGCCGGGCCGGGCAGCATCGTCCATGACCCTTGGGTCAAGACGCGGGGCTTTGTCAGTGTTTTCCAACATCCGTTCCGCCACTTTGATCCGCGTTGCGATGTCTTTGACGTCAAAGGGTTTCGTGATGTAGTCGTTCGCCCCCGCCGAAAAGGCACGTTCGATCGAGGCGGCATCGGATTTCGACGTCAGCATCAGGATCGGCTTGTTGGAATAGTTGGGCAGGTTGCGGATATGGCGGCACAGGGTGATGCCGTCCATGTCGGGCATTTCGATGTCAAGCAGCAGGCAATCAAATTCTTCGTCCGGGTCGGCCAGCATGGCCAGCGCAGCAGGACCCGAGGAGGCAACGCTCACAAATGGGAAATCGGCCTGGCGAAACACCACCGGAAGCAGTTCCAGTATAAATGGATCATCGTCGACGGCAAGGATTCTCATGGTGGCTACCTCTTTGTACTGCGGGACAGGGCGGATTTGTGAGCGTTTATGTCCTGTTAACGATTTGGCCTGAGAAAATGGGCGAAATTGTGACAGGACTTCTACTTTTAGTTGCAGCATGTGGAATTCTTCGTCGGCGGGTCCGATTTCAGCGGAATTTTGCCGGATTATGCCCTGATGATACATAACTCTGGGGTGTTTCATAGGTTGATCCCCCAGATTTGGTAGGTCTACGTGTTGCCACTGCCACCGCCAAGAGGAGCTTACGCGCAGAACAGGGCAAGAACGGGGCGTTTTTGCTAATTTCAGGCTGATCAAGCGGTGGTTTTACGGTCGGCACTGCCTTTGCGCGGCCTCTATTCGTGGCCACCATGGACGCTGCGGGAGGTAATGCGCGTTGATTGACCAGATCCGCAAGTATTGAGCCATGCGGGCCGCGCGGCAGGCTATTGGCCGCATGAAAGCCCGCACCGCGGTATCGCACCGAGGTTTTCTAGTCCTGCGTGAATTTTGCGTGGCTGCGGTGACAACAGCGCGAAAATCACGAAATTTCATCTTGTTAGCATTGATCAGAATCGGGCTTTGTCGCAGGTTATGTAATATTGCCGCCGAGAGGATTTTAGATTTTGCCCGTCTTTGCCACAGTTTTGTTTATTGGGGTTGTGGTGCCTTGGGCTTTGATCCTGCTGGATGCGGGGCGGGCCAATGTGCAAAGCGTGGCCGCGCTGTGTGCCGGGGCGTCGGCCTATTGCCTGATGGCGCTCAACCTGTTTCTGGCGACGCGCCCGCCGGTGGTGCACCGCCTCGCCGGGGGGCTGGACCGACTGTATCAGGTGCATAAATGGACCGGAATTGCGGTGCTGCCCCTGATCTTGTTTCATAAATTTGTCGGTATGGACCTTGATGGACAGATCGTGGCGACGGGGCTGGCCAAGACGTCGGTTGATATTGCGAAATATGCGTTCTGGGTGCTGCTGGCGCTGTTGTTGCTGTCTTGGATCAAACGGGTGCCGCGGCTGCGGCGCGACCTGCTGCCCTATCATATTTGGCGCTGGACCCATCGGGCGCTGGGGCTGGTTTTTGTCGCCCTGACGCTGCACCAGTTGTTTGTCAAAGTGCCGTTTGACGCCAATGCGCTGACGGCGCAGTATCTGGTCGTGATGGCTGCGCTGGGCATCGGGTCTTTTGTCTATACGCAGGTGCTGGCCCCGTTGCGGCGGCGGCGGTTTCGCGTCGACACGGTGGAGCGGCACAAGCTGGCGACGGTCATTTCTGCCACGCCGGTTGGCCGACGCGGGTTAGCGGGGGCGCGGCCGGGGTCGTTTGCCGTGGTGCGTTTCAACCGGCGTGGCCTGCGCGAGCCGCACCCCTTTACCCTGTCGCGCATCGCGGCGGACGGGTCTGTGCAGGTGTCGATACGGGCGCTGGGCGATTATACGCGGCAGGTGGCGACGTCGGTGGCCGAGGGCGACACCATGTCGGTCGAGGCCCCTTATGGGGGATTCGATTTTCGCCGGGGCGAGGCCAATCAGATCTGGCTGGCGGGGGGGATCGGGATCACCCCATTTCTCAGCTTTGCCGACAGTCTGACGGCGCAGGACAGCCGGCGCATTGAATTGGTTTATTGCCTGCGCGATGCGGACGAGGCGCTGGGCCTTGACCGTCTGCGCGCCGCCGAAGGGCGCTGCCCCGGTTTTCACGTCACGCTGCACGCCAGCACAACCGATGGCCGTCTGAGTGCCGAACGTCTGGTGCAGATTGTCGATATGCCGATTAACGCGGCGGGCCTTTGGTTTTGCGGCCCGGCCCCGATGCGTCTGGCGATGTTGCGTGATCTGAAACAGATGGGCCAGCGCCCCGCCAGCCTGCATTACGAAGAATTTGAATTTCGATAGGATAGATTTGCCATGCCCCGACTGAACCTTTTTGTACTGTTGACGTCGTCGCTTGCCGTGGCGGTCAGTGGCAGTGCCGCGGTCGGGCAGGGGGCGTTTGGCGCAGGTGACTTTGCCGATTACGACGCAGATGCGGCAAATGGCGCGGTGATCTTTGCCGCTGCCGGCTGTGCCACATGTCACGGCACCGAGGGCGATGCGAACCTGTTGGCCGGTGGCCGCGCGATCCCGACCAAGTTTGGCGATCTTTATGCGCCCAACATTACCGCACATCCCAGCGCGGGTATCGGTGGCTGGTCGAACGCGGAGTTCCTGAATGCGGTACTGGGGGGCATGGACCCCGACGGCCACCGCTATTACGGGGCGGTCTTTCCCTTTGCCGCCTATGCGCGGATGCGCCCCGAAGATGCGCTGGACCTGCGCGCGTATATGGCGGACCTGCCGCAGTCCGATGCCCCGTCAAAGCCGCATGACATCAGTTTTGTCAGCCAGAAAATTCTCAACGGCTGGACATCCGACCGCGATGCCTTGATCCCGCCTGCCGATCCACAGATGGCACGCGGGCAGTATCTGGTCGAGGCGGTGGGCCACTGCGCCGAATGTCACACGCCGCGCGACACCGGCTTTGGGTTTCGCTATGATCTGGACGCCGACCGCCCGTTTATGGGCGAGGTGGGCCTGCTGGGGGATTACGCCCCCGATATCAGCGCCGAACGCATCGCCAGCTTTGGGCCCGAGGCCTTTGTTAACGGGGCGCTGGCCGAAGGGCGCAAGCTGAACGGCAACCCGATGACCGCGCCCGCGATGCGGCGCATTTCGGCGCAGCTGGCGACGCTGCCGATTGCAGACCGCGCCGCAATCTATGCCTATCTGTCGGGCAGTCCGCTGGACCCTGCGACGCTGCCGCCAGCCGCGCCCGTACAAACTGCCGCATCGGCTGACACGCCGCCCGTCGAGGATGTGCTGAAAGACACCACTGGTGCCAAGGCGCTGGTGGCGCGGGTAGATGCCTATTGTGAGGCAAGCGGTGCAGTGACCGCCAGCGTCCCCGCCGCCGCAACGGCCCCCGCCGGGACAGACGCTGCGCTGACGGGGCAGGCGGATCAGGTGATCGAAACCCATTGCCGGTCCTGTCATGCGCCCGGCAAGACGTATTCGGCGGTCTTTCCCACCGGCGACATTGCCGACATGCCGTTCGACAAGCGCATCGTGGTGCCGGGCAACGCCGACGCCTCGCCGCTGTACGAATCCATTGCATCAGATCGGATGCCACTCGGCCAGAAGATGACGGCCGATGAGGTCGGTACCCTGCGCCGTTGGATCGAAGGGCTGGCCCCGCCCGAAGCGGCATCCGCAGCCGCGCCCAAGACCGAGAGTGAGAGCGAGACCGGGGCCGCCGTGTCCGACGGTGCCGCGACCCATCCGCTGTTCGCGGGCGGCACGCGGGGGGCGCGGATGCTGTCGATCGCAACCGACCTGGCCGCGCTGGCCGAGCGCGACCGCCCGTATATACGCTACATGAGTTTTGCCGCCACGCCGCTGGCCGAGATCGACTGTGCCGACAGTGGCGCGCGGCGCAATCCGATAGTCTATCTGCATGCGGCGCTGAACAAGTTTATCAATTCGGTATCGCGGGGGCCGCGCGTGGTGGCAGTGACGCCGGTTGCGGGCACCGAAGGTGCTATCGTGCGCATCGACATGCGCGACTATGGCTGGACTGCCGACATGTGGGCCGCGCTGACCACGGGTGTCTATACCGACCACGCCCGCGCGTCGGGTTTTTCGCCCGAGGCATGGGCGGATCTTGCCACGCCCTATCCCTATGCGGTCGACCCTGACAGTGATCCGGTGCTGGGCACAATGGCGCGCGCCACGCAGACCCCGGTGCCCGTGATGCGGGCCGACTGGTTCACGCATTTCGCGTCCGAAGCACCCTATTACGATATGTTCCTGGGCCTGACCGATCACATCCGCGATCTGGAGGCGCGGCTGGGGCTGGACGTGGACCGTGCCATCCTGGATGGTCAGATGATCCGGGCGGCGATGTTGCCTGGTGCCTCTGGTGTATCCGATCACAATCGGATGCTGGAACGGTTCGATCTGCCGCAGGGGGGGTATTACTGGAAATCCTATGATTTTGCCGGGGATGACGGGCTGCAATCGCTGGTCCTGCATCCCGATGGCCCGTTTGAATTACCCCAGACCCGCACCGGGACGCAGGGCTTTCACCACGACGGGGGCGAGATGATCTTTTCACTGCCCAATGGCTTGCAGGGGTATTATCTGTCGACAAATCTGGGCGCGCGTCTGCTGGTCGGGCCTGCATCTATCGTGTCGTTTCGCAACAAGCCGATCGGCAAGGGCGTCGAGATCGAAAACGCCCGTTCGTGTTTCGACTGCCACGCCAACGGCATGATTGCCAAACGCGATCAGCTGCGCGACGTGATCGAAGCCGCGCAGAGGTTTGACCGTGATCAGCGCGATATGTTGCTGGACATGTACATCGACAACGCGGAGCTAAGCGAGATCTACCGCCGCGATTCAGCCGCGTTTCTGGACGCGCTGGGGGCGTTGAACGCAACCGAAGTGTCGGCGACCGGGCGGCCCACCAGCCTTGCTGCACCGATGTCGGCGGGCGGGGGCGAGATCATGACCTACCTCGCGGACAAGCATTTCGATACTGTCGATCTGGCCGGGTTGGCGCGTGAGTTTTTCCTGGATGTGCCGACATTTCGTGACCGTGCGCGGCAGACCGGTGATGCCCAACTGGGTCTGCTGCTGAGCGATTGGATCGCGCGGCTGGACGCAGGCACAAAACTGCACCGCAGCGAGATCGTGGCCCATTACGCCGATGTCCTGCCGCGCCTGACCGAATGGCGGGCCTATCGCCCACAGGGCGGTTATTCTGTCGCCGGCTACGGTGCGGGCGGGTTTGAGACGCAGTTGGGCGATGTGGTGGACCGGTTGTCGGCGCAGGGCGAGATTACCTTTGCCCCCGCTGTCAGCCTGCCGATGCCCGCCGCCGTGGCGCCCCCTGCGGGCGACCGGGTCAAACTGGCGATTAGCGTGCCCCAGACCGACGTGCACGTGGGTGATTTTCTGCGCTTTTCTGTCACCAGCACCCGGCGTTGTGAATTGCAGATTTTCTATATCGAAGGTCAGGACGGGATCGAGGAGTTGCCGCAAGACCTGCTGGGGCCAGCCTTTCTTGAGGCGGGCGAAACCCGTGAAATCCCCTATCCCGGATCGGGGCTAAGGCTGCGCTTTGACAGCCCGGGGATCAACGACACGATGCTGGCGTTCTGCCGCGAAGGCGGGCTGGGGGCGGCGCGGATGAATGCCGCCGCGGTCAGGGACTACGCGGCAAGCCGGTCGCAGACCCTGCTGCGCGGCATCGCGATCGAGGCTGCAGACCGCGTGTCGCAGGACGAGGGCAACAGCGCCACGAACTTTGTAACTTTTAACGTAAGCCCCTGACCGCTGTATTGGCGCGTCTCAAGGGAGGGAGAAAGATGATGAAACGGAAAACGACCATATGGTACGCGGCAGCGCTGGCGCTGTGCGCGGCGCTGCCGGGATCGGCGCAGGAGTTGACGCTGGAATCCTTTGATCTGGGCGGTGACAGCGCCCCGGCGGCAACGGCGGCCAACAGCGACATTGAAACCTGCCTGCTGGACCCGGCGGCCTGCAACAATTCCGAACTGCGGTCGGGGGCCAGCCTGTCGATCGACGATGTTGTGAACCTGGGTGTGATTGACCGCGAAAAGGTCGCGACCACAACGACCAGCACCACCGGGCAGGCGCAGCAGGTAAATACCGCGCAGGCGTTGCCGTCGATAGATATGGAAATCCTGTTTGACTACAATTCCGCCGGTATCCGGGGCGATCAGGCGCAGCGGTTGGCTGAGTTATCGACCGTGCTGCGCGATCCGAGATTTGCGGATTATACCTTGGCTTTTATTGGCCATACCGACGCCGTGGGATCGGACGCCTATAACCGTGATCTGTCCCAGCGCCGCGCACAGGAAGTTGCCTATTTCGTCAGCCAGGCCGCCGGGATTCCGCTGGCGCGGACCTCGGCCACGGGGCTGGGGTTTGCACGGCTGAAAACACCCTCTGATCCGGCTGGGCCGCAGAACCGCCGGGTGCAACTTGTCCTGATCCCGCGGTGACATGATGCACCGCCTTCTGGCCCTATCGGTGGCCCTGATCCTGAGCGCGACGGCAGCCGCTGCCGCCACCATCGAGCGGCGCGATGACCTGCGCGGGCATATTGACGCGCTGCGGTTGATGTATCAGCCGGTTGCGGCATTCCAGGGCGTTGATCAAACTGGCGCGCCGCCCGGTTACGGGGTCTTTCGGCTGAGCGGTGTGATCGAAACCGGCGATGCCGAAAAGCTGGCACAGATGCAGCAAGCGCTGTGGGACGAGGGGAAGTTTTACGCCTGGGTGCTGGTGCTCGACAGTCCGGGCGGCAATTTCCTTGAAGGGATCAAGCTGGGCAAGGCTTTGAAGGATAACCTGAGTTCGCAGGACCCGGCGCTGATTGCGACCTATGTGCTGGACGGGGACGCGTGCTTGTCAGCCTGCGCGATGGCCTTTGCGCTGGCGGCGACCCTGCGCGATTTTGAAGGATCGGACGCGTCGCGGCTTATCGAGACCGGCGCGCGCCTGGGTTTTCACATGGGGGCGTTGCCAGAGCATGTGGCGACGCAGACCGCGCAGGTGCGCGAGGTGATGAACCTGACTTACGACATCATGGCCAGCTATACTGAAATTTTGCGCGACAAAACCAATCCGGTAATCCTGGTGCAAGAGGCGCTGAACCATCGCGAGGCGGATAGCTTCTTTGAGGTGCGCGCGGGACAACGCGCGCTTGATCTGGGATTTCTACCGGTCACCAGCGGGCCGCTGGCCAACCCGGTGTATGCATACGCCCTGCCGATGTCTGCGGTGGAGGCAATGTGCCGGTCCTTGCTGCATGCCTCGACGGTCGAGACAACTATTGTCACGGATGAATATGATTTCCTGTCAGCGTCGGACGCGCGCGAGGTGACGCTGTCGGAGTTCGCGGATGCACGCCGCTGGGCCGGATATTCGGCGTCCTTTACCTCGGGTGAGGGCTGTCAGATCGGGGTGACAGCGGATCAACGTCTGCTGCTGAATGTCACGCGCACGCCGGTGCCTTGCGCCGATGGCAGCCATCCGGGTGATCGGTGGTGCGCCTTGGCCGAGCCGCCCGAGACGCTGGCGACGGTGGCGGTGCTGGCCGATGCGCTGGGCTGTCCCGGTGGTGTGTTCCACCGCAGCTTTACGGCATGGTCTCAGGACCGCACCGGCATCGCCTGGGCATTCGATGAGACCTGGCAGCGCACCACCCGCGCGGCAGTGAACATGCGCGTAGAACCGGGGCTGGATACTGCCATAGTAGGCGAGTTGGGTGACGGGCAGGGGATCACAGTCAGCGATTGCCGCGTGACGCAGGACAGTCAGGCACTGTGGTTTCAGGTGCAGGATGGCGCGCAGCCGGGGTGGATTTCGGCACGTTTCATCGCGGACGGCAACATGGGCGGGTTTCGCGCGCCAGATTGACGGTCGCAATCGGGGGGGGGGCGGCCCCCCCCCCGGAACCCCGTGGCGTTCTGCCCGGGGGGGCCAGCCCCCCCGGACCCCCCGAGGGTATTTATGGTCCAAAAGATATGCTCAGGGGAGCGCGCGCGCTGGTGTGATCAGTGGATCACATAGGGACGTGCCTGATAAGCGACATTGCCGTGACCCGGGGCGGGGACGCTGCCGTCTTCGGTGCCCTTGGCGATCTGGCCAACGATGTCACGCAGCACGGATTTCTGCGCCTCGCGGTCAGTCAGGCTGGCGGGGGGGCAGAAATAGCCGAGGATGTTTTCACCCGGTTCGTCCTGTTCCTGCACCACCAGACCAAACCGTGACCCGGGCGAGATTTCAAACCGGATCTGGCCATTGTCGAGGCTGGTTTTCTTGAAGAACTCCAGCGGGATCGGGGTGAATTTGCGCCCCGGTGAGAGGTTGAAAAACGTCGGCGTACAGCCCGCGCCGAGGTCGGCCACCACCGATACCTCTTCGCCCACCGTCACGCGGGGCGGGTAGACTGACAAGAGCGCGCGTTCGGGTGCGCTGACCGGGGCGGGGGTACTCGCGGCCTTGGTGGGCGCCGCAGCGCCTCCGCCTGCGCTGCGGTTAAAGTAGAATTCCGTCATCATCTGCGACAGTTGCTGGGGGCGTTGTTCGCTGCCGGTGGCGGTCATGACATCGGCCGTGACACGTTTCATCAGCACCGACACTTCGACATCCGCCGTGCCCATATGCTGTGCCAGAGCGATGGCAAAGGGCGAATTGTCTGCCGCGCCATCGAGTGCCACGGTATTGGGCAGGGTGGCAAAGGTGACCAGCATGTCGCCGGGGGTGCGTACCACCGCCAGTCCGCGTTTGATCCCCGCGCTGCGCCCATCGGAGGCCGCAGCACTCATCAGGGCTTCGGCAAAGGGGTTGTTGCGGCAGGCGTCGAGAAAGATCATCGAGATCGGCACGTCCGCCAGCGCCGCCGTCAGGTCATTCAGCGCAATCCCCTCGCGCGAGATGGCGCTTTCGCTGCGCAGTTCGGCGTCAATCGGCATCAGGTAATTTTCGCCATCTTTTTGCAGCCCATGCCCGGCATAATAGACCGCCGCCACGTCGGCATCGCGGGCGCGGGCCACGAAATCGTCGATGGTATCGCCCATCTGGTCCTCGGTCTGGTCGACAACTTCGGTCACATCAAAGCCGACGTCGCGCAGGGACTGCGCAATCAGACGCGCATCGTTGACCGGATTACGCAGCCGGCCGATAACCTCGTAGGCGCCATTGCCGACCACCAGCGCGATGCGGTTTTCGGCATGTGCGGCCAGCGGCAGCAGCAGCGTGAGAAGGATGAAGGTGAGGCGTTTCATTCGTCGATCTCCTCGAAAAACTCGGTGCGGTGCGAGGCAACTGAATCGAGATAGCAAAACCGGTTTCCGGTGGCCGGGTTTGGCCAGCACACCACCAGAGGACTGCTGTTGCCGTTCTGTGCCGCGTATCGTTCGACCACCGCGCGCTGGGCCTTGCCGGCATCTGACCATATCTCGGCTACGGTGTCGGCACCGTTAAGTTGGACCCGTTCCGTCGATTGTGGGCCGTCGTTGGTTTCCACCACGGTTTTCGCCCCTGACGGCCAGATGAAGGTGTCTATGGTGCGGCTGCGCTTTTCGGTGTCACGCTGTTGGACCCGCGCCAAGTTGCATGGATCGTTGTCCATGATGGTCGTGCCTTTGAACACGATGCAGCGCCCTGAAAACTGCCGGGTGCGGCGTTGGTCCTGGGGCCCGCGCAGAACGGCACGGGTGTCGTCGGGTAGGATCAGATCGGTAATCGGGGTTGCGGCGGCATAGGTCTGGTAGGTCCAGGTATGCACATAGCTTCCTGTGATCGTCGCCCAGCCGGATGGCACGCTGCGCGGACGTTGGTTCGGCTTGAGCGGGGTAAAGGACATTTCGCAGCCAGTCGCGCCTTCTTGGCGGAAACCGTCGGACATAACGCCCAACCATGTGCCATCGGCGTCGCGTGAAACCGTGCCGTCGCCATAGGCGATGCCGCGGTCGCTATAATCGAGATCGGCCGCATCGACGTGGCGGCAGGACCAGAGCATGCCGTCGTGGGTCAGCGCCTTGGGTTCCTTGATCGGGGCGATGGCGATACGCCAGCGCGCGGCCTCGCCCACGGTGGTTAAAATGTACATGTCGTCGGCAGGGGTCGCCAGCATCCGGGTCGCCAGGGAATTTGCAAAGCGAATTTGCGGCGATATTTCCAACAGGGTCGCCACGCTTTTCAGTGCGATCACATAGGCTTTGTTCACGGCGATTTCATCATATTGCCCTGCGCTGACGCTGAGTTTGGGCGAATGAAAGCCGAGCCGGGCTGAGGGGTGCAGCACCCTGTCGGCCTGATAGCCGGTGTCGTTTTCATAGCTGGTGGTGCCGCCCATAAAAGCCACTGCGCAGGCCGACAGGCAGGCATTGCCGCGCGCGACGGCGGTGCCAACGCCATTGGCGGCAAAGTAGCTGGCCAATTTCACCCCTTCCAGCAGCGACCCTCCGCCGCTGTTCAGGCAGACCCGCCCTTTGGTCTGGGAGTATTGATCTTCGGCGTATTGGTAGCCGTCACTCGCATGCATCGCCTCGATCAGCGGGCGGACCCTGTCGGTGTCGCCGTCGGTGATGTCACCCGATAGTTCGACAAAGCACCCCATGACGGGATCAACCTTGGGGGTTAGCGTCCCGGCGGTGGCGGGCACCGCTGCCGATAGGGCGATCAAGGCTGCGCAGAGAGGTGAAAAATGCCGGGTGAACCACGCAGGGGCCATGAAAATGCTTTCTGTGATTAAATATGCCAACAGATTTGCGTATCCGGGCAGGCATTTCAAGCCTCGGGGAAAGGATGCTACCGCAGGTTGCGTGTTTAGTAGTTGATGGTTACGACAACGGAGTCCTGATAGACCCCGACACGCGCGTTCTGCCCGCCAAAGATACGGCCATAGATTGTAAAGGCTTGATTGCTGCCCGCGCCCACGTCTGAGACGGTGGTGCCGGGCTGATCGCCCCAGGGCATCGAGCGCGCGGCGTTTTGATACAACCCATAAAGCAGACTATGCCCCAGGTTGCGCAGCTTGCGGCCGGTCGGTCCGGTGACCCCGATGCCGGTGCCGTTATCAAGGCTGATGGAATAACTGGTGTCCGAGGTACAGCGCACGTTGACGGTTGCCTGATTGTCCACCGACCCGGCCAGTGCCGAGGGGATCGTGCCGAAATTCATCGACGTCACGTCGACCTCGCAACTGGGCACCACATCGGCAGACACCGTGAAGGCGGTCACCGGATCGCTGCCGCCCAGCAGGTCACATGTGATCATGCTGTAAGATATGGAGATATTGCTGGGGCCGGAAAACGTCGACGCGTACATCCCCGATCCGACGGACACGCTGTTTGACACGATCTGCCCGTAGACCGGCACCTTGGCCGACCCGCCGATGCCCAGCGCGCCGATGATGAGCGGCACCCGGATCGTGTTCAAGGTGCCAAAGGCGGCCCCAAGGCCGGTGGGGCGTAATTCATAGGCAAGCGCACTGCCGAGGGCGTTGCGCATGTAGCGGGGGGAGTTATTGCCGCCTGCACCGCCGCTGCCGGGGCCAAAATGCACGCAGACGCTCGAGATGGTCAACAGACCACTGCACTGGATATCCAGCAGGCCCGACGTCTGGTTGATGGCCCCGGCGCGCACCGATACGGTGCCAAAGTTCAGGTCGGTGACAGAGGCGGTACAGGGCCCGGCCGCGGCACCGCGCGGGGCGCAGAGCAGGGCCAGCAGGACAAGGGCGATGCCGCGCAGGAAGGTCATAAGCACACCACCCCTTCTACAACATCCTGAAGATCGGCACTCGCGGCGTAAGCAAACGCAGCGTTGCAGGTGCCGTCGCGGGTGTTGACGCTGATACGGTTACTGGCCTTGATATTTTCAAGCCAGGTTTCGCCGTCATAGCCGACCACAAATTCGTCAGCGCCGCCGTTGACCCGCACGGTCGATCCGGCAGGCACAAAACGTCCGTCGGCCAGCCGCAGCACAACCAACGCCGCTTGCGAGGACGAGCCGCCGAAATCGACGTAATTACCGGCGCGCCGGTCTGGCACCACATCCATGGCGGTGATGCCCACAAAGGCGTCGGCGGGCAGGTCGGCCACATTGATCGAGACGCGGTTGCGGCGAAAGGACGACAGGCCCGGCACGATGGCACGCCCGGTGCGGCTGGTTCGGGCCACTTCGCGGTTTTGCAGGTAGATCGGCACGTCTTTCACGCCGACATCGACCATCGCAAAGCTGTCGGTGATCGAATTGCCGGCGGTGATCTTGCCCCCGCTCAGCACCAGCGCGCCATCCATCTGGCCACGCAAATAGGTGTCGGACCCGGCCTGCTGCGCCTCAAGGGCGTATTCGGCAAAGCGGCTGCGGTATTCGCCGCGTGCGCGCAGGTTCAGGTCGCCATTGCGCTGGTCCAGTTGCAGGTCATAGCCATAGGCCCCGATCTTTTCGGTTTTGGATTTCGACACGAACAGGCTGGTCGACGTCTTGCCCGACCCATCGCGGTTCAGCGATGCGCGTGCATGGCGGCGTTTGCCCAGCGACATCGACATACCCATGGCAACGCGGGTTTCTTCGGCAACAAGGTTATGCGATGCGCTGATGTTGAACGATCCACGTCCCTTTTTCAGCGAATGACCAAAGGAGGCCGACACGATCTGATCGCTGGATGTGGCGCGCCGCGAATTGACATAGCTCAGGCCCAGCTTGCGGCCATCACGTGACACTGGAATGGCCAGGCTGACCACGTCCAGCGCTTCGGGAAATTCCAGCAACGATCCGTTGGCGACCTGACCCGGCCCGAGAAAATCAACCCCCGTGGCAAAGGCCAGGTCGGCAAAGCCGGTCTGCGCGCGGGTGCTGCTGATCGACAGGTCAACGGGCCCGAGCGACGTGCGCAATGTGCCGTGGAGAAACCCCGCAGTGTCATCTTGGTACTTGCTGCCACCGGCGGTCAGGGTCAGCTCGCCCAGCGCATAGGGCACAGCGGCAAACCCCACGCCGAACATTGTCAGGTCCGATTTCGCCTCGGCATGGGCCAGCAGGGTCAGCGTGTCGGTGACGCCATAGCGCATGGTGGCCGACACGAGGGCATCTTGGCCGTATTGATTGCTTTGCTGGCCATAATCCTCGCGCGCAACACCCGCTTCGATGGAATAATCGGCGACGCCTTTCTTGATCAGGTTTTGCGAGGCAAAGAACGACACGTTGCGGCGCTTTTCGGTGCCGTCGCGGCCCCGGATCACGATCTCGGCTTCGCCCGAGCCGTGGTACAGCGGCACATCCTCGATCTGGAACGGGCCCTCGTTGATTTCGGTGCTATAGGCGCGGTTATTGTCGATAAAGACATCCACTGTGGACGGCACCGCGGCGGCACCCGAAAAGGCCAGCAGTTGATCCGTCACCAGATCGCTGCGCAGGCTGAAGTCCCGGCGCAGCTGCACGCCGGCCATGCGGACGGCGCGGCTCCAGGGCAGGGAGGACGAGGTGATGTCACCCACCGCAAGGGTCAGCGCGCGGTCAGGTTTGTGAAATTCAAAGGTGGTCTCTTGGCGCGTGAAATCGCCCCCGCCATTGGTGTCGAAATAGCGGTAGAATCCGGAATTGCTGAGCGTGCCGATCGGGGTATAGACCCAGCCGTCCAGCGAGGCGGAAAAGGCGTTGAACCCGACCCCGGAGCGGGTCTGGCTGCCGCCAAGCTCTGTCGCCAACGAATAGTTGAGCACCGCACCGAATTCGCGTTCGGGTTCGAGGTGTTCAGGGCGCTGGGCGGCGGAGGTTACGTTGGGCAGAAGGGCCTTGTGGGCAGCGGTAATATGGATCGTCTGGGCGCTTTGATCGTAGCTGTAATGCAGGCCTTTCAACGCATCGAGATAGATCTGACCACGCAGCCCGGCAGGCGCGCGCACGCCGATTTCGCCCAGTTCCTTGCGATGGATCGAAATGCGGTTGTCGTCCGCATGTGCGGTAAATTCTGCAATAAGGCCCGTATCGCGGCCATTGATCGACACGGCCAGAAACAGCGGTGTGTCTTCGATGAAATCCACAGGCGCATCGGGTACAGTGGCCGTGATCGGCAGTGGCATGCTGGTGTCTTCTTGGGCGCGCAACCCAAAGGGAGCTGCAGCCAGAGCAATCAACGTGGTGCGTATAAAATACTTTCCCATGATCTTTCCCTTTTGGCCCCCCCAGGGCGATCACCGAGCAGCGCAGTGCATATCCTGTCGCTACAAGGGGAACCGACAGTGTCGGGTTACGAGGTAAAGCACAGCGGAACAGAGTGGCGGACCTGAAGCTTGACCGCTTGGCCGCTTTGTTCCTTTCCGGGCAGGCGATCGACCAGCACGCGGTAACATTCGCGGCCCCGCACGGCGCGTTTCTTGGTGCGCACGATGCGAACGGTCAGCTCCTGGCGCGGGCGCAGTTGGGCCACCGGCGGGCTGATCACCACGTTGCGTGTCTTTTTCAGCCGGTCCGGTGCCGTGCCTTCTTTCCATTCCATCACCCGTACCTGAACGATGGACTGTTCGTTGCCATCGGCCTTGACGGTCAATGTGCTTTGGTTTGCCTTCGGCACGATCACGCGGGTGGGCGATACCGATAGGTTGTTGGCCAGCGCCGGTGCGGCACCCGCAGTGATCATAAGTGCAACGCCAAGGGTGGCGGAGGACAGGTGAGATTTGAAACGCGACATTGGCATGGGAGTTTCCTCTTTACTGATATCTCGATTGATCCGGGATGCGGATTAGTAGTTAAGGGTCACCAGAATGGTGTCGGAATAGAGACCTGCGTTGTAGTTGCCTTGTGGGATCTGGCCGTAAACCGGCAGTACCAGCGGCACAGCAGCCGAAACGGCACCCGAATAGATCAGACCATCAACGCCGACAGCGCTTTGACGGCCAGAGTCGCTGTAAAGTGAGTAGGGCAGCTTGTTGTTTGTGGCGTCAGCCATGTAGCGCGTGCCTGAGCTGGCGTTTTCACCGGCGCCAAGGCTGACGGTCAGACCGCTACGCGGCGATGTGCAGACCACGGCCACCGAACCTGGGGTGACTTCGTTAGACGCCTCGGCAGTGTTGATGGAGGCAAAGGACACGCCCGTTGCCGCCGACAATACGCAGGTGTCGAGCACGAGGGCGGAGACGTTGAGGTTGGTCGTTGCCACTTCGGCGGCATGGGCCGACGTGGCGCTGGCGATGATCAAGGCGGCGCTCGCAGCGGCACGCTTTGTGTGGTGGAGTGCTAACATTTCTATTTCCTTTCTAATTGTGGACAAAAACTCCGTAAATTCGCCCAGAATTCGAGAGCGATTAGGCTAAAGTTAGGCGCGAATTAGGGCGAAAAGGCGTCGCTATCAGATTGCTTTTGGGACATTCTTGGGAGTTGATTTTGTCAACAAAATAAGGTGTTTTGGGTGGATTATCGCCGCGTTTTCCACCGCAGGTAGGTGCCTCGGTCTTGACGCTATCGCGCCTCGGTGCTGTCACTAGCGGCAATTGTGTCCATCGCGGCGTGACCTCGACCGTGCCGCTACATCTGCAGTCTACGCATAACTGTAAAGCGGCGCCTCGGGCTCATAATATATTGGGAAAATTAACATTTTTGGCCACCGCGGAAGGACTTCACAGGGTGTAGCGCGGCGATGACTGACGGTTGACGGTTACAAACGATACCGATCAAGTGGCGACAAAATCACATGACGGGACCAGTACATGACGACACCATCCGATATCCTCGCTGAATTTCTGCTGCCCACGCAGGAATTGCGCCACGATCTGCCTTTTTTCACCAAGACATTGGGGATGCGGCTTGAGAATATTTTTCCCGCCGATGATCCGTCGGTTGCCAGTTTTTCCGGCCATGGCATCCGTGTGCGGATCGAACGCGGGGCGGACGTGGCGCCGGGACATCTGCGTATCCTGACCGACGATCCCGACAGTTTTGCCGATGGCCAGCGCCACCTGATCGCCCCGAACGGCACGCGGGTCGAAATCGTGCCGCGCAGTCCGCAGGTGGAACAGCCCGTCACGCGCCACGAATTCGCCGTGCGCCGCTTGGCGGACGAGGCCCCGTGGGTGATTGGCCGCGCGGGAATGCACTACCGTGATCTGATTCCGTCGCGCCTTGGCGGGTCAATCATCGCCAGCCACATCCGCATCCCCGATGGCGGGCCGGTGCCGGATATGGTGCATTACCACACGGTCGGCTTTCAGTTGATTTTCTGCTACAAGGGCTGGGTCGACATCTTGTACGAAGATCAGGGTGATATGATGCGCCTGCACGCGGGCGACTGCGTGACCCAGCCGCCGGGTATCCGCCACCGCGTTGTCCATGCCTCGCCCGAGATCGAGGTGATCGAGATCGGCGTGCCCGCAGAACACGTGACCACCATCGACCACGATATGACCCTGCCAAACGGCACCGGCGACCCCGCGCGCGAATGGGATGGGCAGACCTTTGTGCATCACATCAAGGATCAGGCGACATGGGCGCCGTTCCGCATTCCGGGGTTCACCGCGCGCGACACCGGCATCACGGCCGGCACCAAGGGCGTGGCAGGCATTCAGGTGGCACGCTTTGACACCGGCACCCCACCGCCCAGCAAACATGACGCCGATATTCATTTCAGCTTTGTGATGGCGGGCAGCATGACGTTAAGCGCCGAAGGCCAGGACCCGCGTGATCTGACGGCGGGCGACGCGTTTGTCATTCCGCCGGGCATGGTGGCGCAGTACAGCAGTTGCTCGCCCGATCTGGAGTTGCTGGAGGCCGGACTGCGTGGTGATTTCAAGACGCAGCTTCTGGGGTGATGGATTTTTAGGCAGCCATTTGGCTATCCTCAAGATTTGATCAAATAAAAACCTACTGGCTTGATTTGTGTTTTGGCTTCGGAGTAGCGTGAAGCTGTTGCCATACAGGTTTGCCCGACGATTGGCGCGGCTCAGTCATACATGACTGGGTTGTGAGCGCCTGCGCCGTATCGGGGCCGGGCGCTGTGGCATCCACAATGACGGCAAAATGCCGCATAAACACCCGAGGGGGGTCATATGATCGAAATTGATCACGTCAGCAAAGCGTATGGCGCGGGGGCGTCGCGCTTTATGGCCTTGAATGAGGTTTCGGTCACGATCCGCGAAAACGAATTCTTTACGCTGCTGGGGCCGTCGGGCTGTGGCAAGACAACGCTGCTGAGGGTGATCGCGGGCTTTGTCGATCCGACGGCGGGCACGGTCACGATGGACGGGCAGGACCTGTTGCAATTGCCCCCGCATCAACGCCCGGTAAACACGGTGTTTCAGAACTACGCGCTGTTTCCGCATCTGACAGTGCGCCAGAATATCGCCTTCGGGCTTGAGATGTTGGGCAAGCCCAAAGCCGAAATCGCCGCCACGGTCGACGACATGATGGCGCTGGTCCAGATGACCCAAATGGCGGACCGGCGCACCGGCGAGATATCAGGCGGGCAGCAGCAGCGCGTGGCGCTGGCCCGGGCATTGGCCCCGAAACCCAAGGTGTTGCTGCTGGATGAACCGCTCAGCGCGCTGGATTTCAAGCTGCGCAAGGACATGCAGATCGAACTGAAACGCCTGCAATCGGAAACCGGCATCACCTTTGTCTTTGTCACGCACGATCAAGAAGAGGCGCTGACCATGTCGGACCGGATCGCCGTGATGAACGCAGGGGCAATCCGCCAGATCGGCAGCCCGACCGATATCTACGAACATCCCGCAGAACGTTTTGTCGCGGATTTTATCGGGGATACCAATTTCCTGTCCGTCTCGGTGCGGGGCGTCAGCGGATCGGTGGCAGAGGCCGAGCTGGCATCGGGCAAGACCGTCAAGGCGCGCGCGGTGATGGGCGGGCAGGGCGGCGGTGCCACCTTGGCGGTGCGCCCCGAACACGCCAGCCTTGTCGCGCCCGACGCGGGTTTACTGACCGGGCGGCTGGACAACATCGTCTATTTCGGCACCGACACCCATTACCATGTGACGCTAAGCGGCGATGACCGCTTTGTCGTGCGTGCGCAGAACACACCCGGTGCCGCCACGCCCTTTGCCATCGGTGATGCGGTCGGGGTCAGTTTCCCCGGCGGTGTCGGCCAAGTGCTGAAGGATTGAGCGATGGATGATCTGGCAAGCAAAGCCGACAAACGCGCCGCCCGCACCCGCTGGCTGCTGCTGGCGCCCGCGCTGATCATCCTTGTGGTGGCGGCCTCTGGCCCGCTTTTGATCACGCTGACCTATTCGTTTCTGTCGCCGGGTGATTACGGCGGGATCGAGTGGGATTTTTCCACCGACGCCTGGTTCAACGTTTTTTTGCAGCGCGATATCTTTGACGACACGCTTAGCTTTGCCGATGCGCATCTGTCGATCCTGTGGCGGTCGGTGAAACTGTCGCTATTGACGACTATTGGCGCGGTAATCCTTGGCTTTCCCACCGCCTATTTCATCGCCACCCGGCCGCCGCACCGCCGCGACATCTGGATGCTCCTGATCATGATCCCGTTCTGGACCAACCTGCTGATCCGCACCTTCGCGGTGATGGAGCTGATCCGCAATGAAGGCACCGTGAATTCGCTGCTGATCTGGGCAGGGGTGATTGATCAGCCGATCCAGATATTGTTCACCGAAACCGCGATCATGATCGGGATGCTTTATGTCTACCTGCCCCTGATGGTGCTGCCGCTTTATGCCAGCATGGAGCGGTTGGATTTTTCACTGGTCGAGGCGGGATATGATCTTTACGCCACGCGCTTTGCCGTGCTGCGCCGGGTGATCCTGCCGCTGGTCAAACCGGGGCTGATTGCCGGGTCGATCCTTGTCTTTGTGCCCAGCCTTGGGGCCTATGTGACCCCGCGCGTCATGGGCGGTGGCAAGCAGTTGATGCTGGGTAATCTGATCGAGTTGCAGTTCGGGCAGGGGCGAAACTGGCCCTTGGGGGCGGCACTGTCGATCACGCTTTTGGTTATCGTGATGGTGGCGCTGATTTTCTATGTGCGGGCCGCCGGGAAAGACGAGGTGCACCATGGCTAAGGAATCTGGTTTCGACATTCGCCGCCAATGGGGATTTACCCCGATCGCGCTGACGTGTTTTGCGCTGCTGTATCTGCCTGTGGTCCTTCTGGTGATCTACAGTTTCAACGCCGGCACCTCCATCGCGATCTGGGAGGGTTTTTCGCTGCAATGGTATCGCAGCGCCTGGGACAACCAGCAGGTGCAGGACGCCACCGTGCGGTCGCTGGTGTTGGCGTGTTGGGCGGCGCTGATCAGCACTGGCTGTGCTGTGCTGGCTGCGCTGGCCACCACCCGCGTGCGCCCGTTCCGGGGCTATGCCGCTGTCTTTGCCGCCATCAACCAGCCGCTGATGGTGCCCGAGATCGTGACCGCCGTGGCGTTGCTGATCCTTTTTGCCAGCGTCAAGGTTTGGACCGGGTACACCGGGCTTGGCTATCTCGTTCTGGCGCATTCCGCCTTTTGCATCCCTTTTGCCTATCTGCCGATCCGCGCGCGCCTACAGGGGATGGACCTGAACCTTGAACAAGCTGCCGCCGATCTCTACGCCACGCCGTTTCAGGTGTTCCGGCGCATCACATTGCCGCAACTTTGGCCAGGTATCCTTGCCGGGGCGATGCTGGCCTTTGTCATCAGCCTGGATGATGTGGTGATCACGGAGTTTGTGAAATCCGCAGGTCAGGATACGTTGCCGACCTACATGCTGGGGCAGTTGCGCCGGGTGGTCACACCCGAGGTCAACGCCATCTCGACCGTCCTTCTGGCGATATCGGTGACCATGGTCATCGCCTTCTTCTTTGTCAGCCGGGCCAAAAAATAAACATGACCACCAACAGAACGACCAACAATAAAGGGAGACGACCAATGAAAAGATTTCTCACCACTACGGCGCTGATCGCCGTCGCCGGGGCCGCGATGGCCGAAGGCGAGTTGAACATCTATAACTGGGGCAACTACACCTCGCCCGAAATGATCGAGAAGTTCGAGAAAGAACATGACGTCAAGGTGACGATCACCGATTACGACAGCAACGACACGGCCCTGGCCAAGATCAAGGCCGGCGGGCACGGCTTTGATATTGTTGTGCCGTCGGGCACCTACATCCCGATCTTCGTAGGCGAGGGCATGCTGATGGAGCTCGACCCCGCCGAATTGTCAAACCACGCCAATATCGACCCGCAGTGGATGGATGTGGCCTTTGATCCCGGCCGCAAACATTCGGTGCCATGGCAGTGGGGCACCGTGGGCGTGACCGTGAACACAGCGCTATACGATGGCGATATCAACACCGCCGACATCATTTTCAAAACCCCGGATGCGCTCAAGGGCAAAGTTAACGTGGTGCCTGAAATGAACGACGTCATGGGGATGGCGATCCACTATGTCGGCGGAGAGACCTGCACCGGCGACAAGGACGTGCTGAAAAAGGTCCGCGATACGCTGGTCGATGCCAAGAAAGATTGGCTGTCGATGGATTATGGCAACATCGAAAAATACGCCAAGGGCGACCTAGCCGCCGGGGTAAACTGGAACGGTGCGTCGATGCGCGCGCGTGACCAGAACCCAGACATCGCCTTTGGCTATCCTCAGACGGGCTATCCGGTCTGGATGGACAATGCCGCGATCCTTTCGGATGCCAAGAATGTCGACAACGCCAAACTGTTCATCAACTTTATCATGGACCCAGAAAATGCCGCGATGCTGTCATCCTTCGCGAAATACGCCAATGGCATCGCAGGCTCCGAAGAGTTTATGTCCGACGAGATGAAATCAGCGCCTGAAATCGTGGTGCCTGCCGATCTCAAGGCGGCGGCGTATATTGCCGAAACCTGCCCACCTGAAGTGTCCAAGATCTATACCCAGATATGGACTGAACTACAGAAGTAAACCGCTGGGGCGTGCCTATACCGGGCACGCCCTTTTTCCGTCCCGCGCAAAGGCTTGTCCCATGGCACAGACTCCAGACATCATCATTCTAAACGGCGCATTGATCACCTTTGCCGATACGCCGGATGGCGCCACGGCGCTGGCCATCGCGGGCGGCAAGATTGCAGCACTTGGCACGGATGCCGACATGCGCGCATTGGCCGGGCCGGACAGTCAGATCATAGATGCCAAGGGTGGCACCGTTTTGCCGGGGTTCATCGACAGCCACGTGCATCTTTTCGGCGGCTCGGTTGAACTGTCCTGCCTTGATTTGATGGGCGTGCAGGGCCCGCTGGCGCTGCGCGATGTGGTGGCCCCTTATGCCGCCGCCAATCCCCGCGACCGCATCATCTTTGCCGTGCAGGCCGATTACGCCATTCTGCACCCCGACCGCACGCCGACGCGGCAAGAGCTGGATCAGGTCTGCCCCGACCGCCCCTTTGCCATGTTTGCGCCCGACCACCATACCGTCTGGGCCAATACCGCCGCGCTGGAACTGGCAGGCCTGCTGCACGGCAAGGAAACTGAGGCCGGGGCGACCGTTGTCATGGGGGACGACGGGCTGGCCACGGGCGAGTTCCGCGAATTTGATGCCTTTGGCGAAATCCTTAAACTGACCCGCCATGGCGGGCGCGATCTGGCGGGCTTGGTCACTGGGCGCGATCCCGAGCCAGCGCCAACGCCGGAGGAACGCGAACAGGACAAGGATGTGATTGTCGCAGGTCAGCGCCACTGCGCGGCACAGGGCATCACGACGCTGCACTGCATGGATGGCAATTTTTACCAGCTTGAACTGTTGAGTGAGTTGGAGGCCGAGGGCCGATTGCTCTGTCGCACCGCCGTGCCGCTGCACCTGAAAAGCCACGATACGTTGGACAGGCTTGATGCGGCGGTCGAGATGCAGAACAAATATTCCGGCGATATGGTCTATTCCGGCTATGTGAAAATGTTCATCGACGGCGTGATTGAGGGGCGCACCGCCCTGATGTTGGAGCCATACCCCGGCACCACCGACACCTGTGGCGATGCCGTGTTCGAGGCAGATCAGTTTAACGCCGCCTGCACCGCCATCGACGCGCGGGGGTTGCAGATCGTCGTGCATGCCATCGGTGACGCAGGTATCCGGCGCACGCTGGATGCATACGAGGCCGCACGCGCCGCCAATGGCACCCGCGACAGCCGCCACCGGATTGAACATCTGGAATGTATGCACCCCGACGATATCCCACGTATTGCCGAGCTTGGGGCGGTGGCGTCGATCCAGCCGGGGCACGCGCCCTTTGGTCATATCTTTCCGTCAGAAGGCGTGCCGAAGTACCTGCATGATCATCAGATCGCAGGCGCCTATGCCTGGCAGCAGATCCGCGAAACCGGGGCGCCGGTGGTGTTTTCAACCGACTGGCCGGTGATCGGTGTTGAGGTAATGACCAACATCAAGGCCGCCATCGCGCCAAAGGACATGGGCAAGGGCTGGCGCGACCAGACCCAGGGCCTGATGGAAACGCTGGCCAGTTATACGCGCGACAACGCCTGGGTCGAATTCAACGAGGCCCGCAAAGGTCGGCTTGAGGCCGGGATGATGGCCGATGTCGCGGTGTTGAGCCATGACATCACCACGTTGCCGCCGGCCGAGATTACGCAGGCCAGCACCGTGGCAACGATCTGTAACGGGCGGGTGACATACAGCGCGGCCTAGGCCAGCGCCTGCGCCACCTCAGCCTGTACCTTTTCTGCCGCCGCTTCCTTTACCGGCCCATAGCCGCGTATCTCCATCGGTGCCGCCAGCACCTCCAGCGCCTGATCCGGGGCCAACGCTGGCGCTGCGGCCATGACGCCTTCGAACCATGCGATCAACCCGACTTCCAGCTTGCGATCCGCGCCATAGCTGAACACATCCGCCCAGGTGCCACGCAGGGGCTTCATCCGTGCCAGCACATCAAACACAGGCCCCATCCACGGCCCGAACTGCCGCTTGTTGGGCCGCCCGCGCCCGTCAGTTCCGGTGGGGAACATCGGCGGGGCGAGGTGGTACTTCACCTTGTAATCGCCTTCGAAATTCTCGGCGATCTTATCCGCAAACCCAGCTTGACGATGCAGCCGCGCGACCTCGTATTCATCCTTGTAGGCCATCAGCTTGAACAGGGATTTCGCCGCCGCACGGACCAGATCATCGGACCCGGCAGGTAGTGCCGCCGCCAACCCGTCCAGCCGCGCCTTGTAGCGGGTCGCATAGGCCGCGTTCTGATAATCCGTCAGGAATTCCATCCGCCGCGCGATCAGGGCGTCTACGGTATCATCGACCACCGGGGCAGGGGCCAGATGCGCCTCAATCGCCTGCGGATCACCCGCCATCACCCGGCCAAAGCCAAAGGCCGCGCGGTTTTTGTCGGGCACCACGCCGTTCAGTTCAATCGCCTGTTCCAGTGCTGTCAGAGACACCGGCACCAGCCCCTTTTGCCACGCATATCCCAGCATCATAACGTTGGCAAAAACCGCATCACCCATCAGCACTTCGGCCATGCGGTTGGCGTCAAAGGCGCTGAGGTTCTCGGCACCCACCGCCGCGGCAATCACCGCCTCGCGTTCATCAATCGCCAGATCGGCGTCGCGGTTGAGCACCAGATCGCCGGTCGGCATTTCCGCCCGGTTCAGCACGATCCGCGTTCCCCGCCGATAATGCGCCGATGCTTTGGGCGCGGAGCTGACAACCATATCGCAGCCAATCACAGCGTCCGCCGCACCTTGATCAATGCGCACCTGGTGCACGTCATCAGGTGTGGCGGCGATGCGCACATAGCCCAGAACTGTCCCGAATTTCTGGGCAAAGCCGGTGAAATCCAGCACGCTTGATCCCAACCCTTCGAGATGTGCCGCCATCGTGATCAGCGCGCCCACGGTCACAACGCCGGTACCGCCCACGCCCGTCACCAGCAGGTTAAACGGCTGGTCAAGCTTGGGCAGGGCAGGCATCGGCAGAGCGGCAGACAACGTGGCCACATCTAATCCCGCGCCAGAGCGCTTGCGCCTTGTGCCGCCTTCGACCGTCACGAAAGACGGGCAAAAACCGTTGAGGCAGGAATAATCCTTGTTGCAGGTCGATTGGTTGATCTGACGCTTGGTGCCGAATTCGGTCTTTTTCGGCTCAACACTCAAACAGTTGGATTCAAGGCTGCAATCGCCACATCCTTCACAAACCAGATCGTTGATCATCACAAATTTCTTGGGGTCATCCATCTGCCCCCGCTTGCGCTTGCGCCGCTTTTCCGTCGCGCAGGTCTGCTCGTAGATCAGAACCGTGACACCCGGTATGTCGCGCAGTTCACGCTGCACGCGGTCCAGATCGCGGCGGTGATCGAACGTCGTCTCGGATGGGAAATCAGCCTTGGGCAGCAGCTCGGGTCGGTCCGAGACCAGCGCGATCCGCGCCACGCCTTCCGCCCGGCTGGCCTGTGCGATGGCGGCCACCGAAACCGGCCCATCGACTGGCTGACCGCCCGTCATTGCGACCGCATCGTTATATAGAATCTTGTATGTGATATTCGTCTTGGCCGCGACCGCCTGACGAATGGCCAGCGACCCGGAATGATACCAGGTGCCTTCGCCAAGGTTCTGAAATACATGTTTGCCACCGTTGAACAGCGACGTTGCAATCCACGGCACGCCTTCGCCGCCCATCTGGGCAAAACCGGCGGTGTCGCGGTCCATCCAAGACGCCATGACGTGACAGCCGATGCCAGAATTGGCTTTCGATCCCTCCGGCACTTTGGTCGAGGAATTATGCGGGCAGCCCGAACAGAAATAGGGGGTGCGGGTGGCGCCCGGCACGTTGAGCAGAACAGGCGGCTGATTGGTCAGCGCACGGGCCTTTTCGATCAGATTTTCGCCGGGGAAAAACGCATCCAGCCGTGCGGCGATGATCGGGGCAAGCTTCAGCGGGGACAGCTCGCCCGTCCATGGCACCAAATCCTTGAGGTTCTCGTCGTGCTTGCCCACCATCCGCGCGGGTTTGGAGCCGGGCCAGTCATAAAACGCCTCCTTGAACTGGCTCTCGATAATGCCGCGTTTCTCTTCGATCACAAGCACTTCGCGCTTGCCCTTCACGAAATCCAACGCATCGCGCAGGGCCAGTGGCCAGACCATGCCGATTTTGTAAATGTCGATCCCCAAGGCGCGGCATTTGCCCTCGTCGAGGCCCAGCAACCGCAGCGCTTCCATCGTGTCGAGGTGGCCCTTGCCGGTGGTCACGATGCCAAAAGGCGCCTCTTTGATCTCGTAGATATGGCGGTCGATCGGGTTGGCGTTCACAAAGGCCTGCACGGCCTCCAGCTTGTCATGAATGCGGTTTTCGATCAGCGGCGATGGCAGATCGCCCAGCCGCACATGCAGCCCCCCCGCAGGGGCGGTGTACTCAGGCTGGTTGAACACGCGGTCGGGCGTGAGGTCCACCGACGCCCCGCTTTCCACGGTTTCCGATATCGCCTTGAACCCTACCCAAGTCCCCGAAAACCGCGACAGCGCGATGCCGTATTCGCCAAATTCAGCATATTCCGCCACCGATGCCGGGTTCAACGTGGGCATGAACCACGACATGAACGCGACGTCCGATTGATGCGGCATGGACGACGACACACAGCCGTGATCATCCCCCGCGACGACCAGCACGCCGCCCTTGGGGGCAGAGCCATAGGCGTTGCCGTGTTTCAACGCATCGCCAGAACGGTCCACGCCCGGCCCCTTGCCGTACCACATGGAAAACACGCCTTCGACCTCGGCGTGCGGATCCAGATGCGCCTGCTGCGCGCCCAGAACGGCAGTGGCACCAAGGTCTTCGTTGACCGCAGGAAGAAACTTCACGCCCGCTTCTTCGACCCGTTTTGCGATGCGCCAGAATTCCTGATCCAGCCCCCCCAACGGCGAGCCGCGATAGCCCGACACAAAGCCCGCGGTGTTCAGCCCCGCCGCACGGTCGCGCCGCGCCTGATCTAGCATGATCCGCACCAGCGCCTGTGTGCCGGTCAGGAACACGCGACCCGTCGTGCGGGCATAGCGGTCGTCAAGTTGGTAGGTGCTGAAATCATGGCTGGCTTGGGTCATGTCGGTCTCCTTGCTGTCGGTAATATAGCGCAGCTTGCCTGAATTTACGCATCTTTCTAATTGGCATTACGGGGGATTTTCGGATAGATTTGCTGCCAACTGGCACTTATCCGAAAGAATTTACCATGATCCAGATGGACGCAACCGACCGCAAACTGCTGGCCCTGATCCAAAGGGACTCGCGATTGCCCAATGCGCAATTGGCCGAGCGGCTGAACATTTCTGCCTCGGCCTGCTGGCGGCGGGTCAAAGCGCTGGAGCAGGCGGGCGTGATTGAACGCTATGCCGCAATCGTCAATCCGCAGGCGATGGGACTGGCCTTTGAGGCGCTGGTGCATGTCCATCTGACCCGTCACGACGCGCAGGCGTTGGCGGGGTTCATCGCCGCTGTCCAGACCCGCGATGAGGTGACGGAATGTTTCGCCACAACGGGGCAGGCCGATTACCACCTGCGCATCCTGTGCCGCGACATCGACGCCTATAACGCGTTTCTTGAGAGTTTCCTGTTCCTGCAACCGGCGGTGAATTCGGCCACCACGAATGTCGTGCTGCGCCGGATCAAATCAAACGCGCCCATCACTGGCTGACCTGCCGACCAGACGCGCCTGATCGGGGGGGGTGACGGGCCGGGGGGCGGAATGCGACATTCCAGCCACAGAATTATTGCACTGTGGCTCTTGAACCCTTTAGGGTTGGACGATGACGCCGACCGGACCTTGATTCTGGACCGGTCTCACGAAAAACAAGTCTGGGAGGACAACCATGAAATTCCGCTTTTTCAAAGCATTGATGACCAGTGCCGTGCTGACAACGGGCGCGGCAGGGGCCGTGTCAGCCGCCGAATGTATCGCGCCGGCCAACCCCGGCGGTGGCTGGGATTTCACCTGCCGCCAGATCGGCAAGATCATGTATGACATCGGCGCGGTCGACAAACCCATTCAGGTCACCAACATGGCCGGCGCGGGCGGCGGTCTGGCCTTTGGTCACGTGGTGACCGAACAGAACGACAACGCCGATCTGATCATCGCCGCCTCGTCGGCAACAACCACACGTCTGGCACAGAACGCCTACGCCGGGATGACCGCCGATCAGGTGCGTTTCGTGGGCGCCATCGGGGCCGATCCGGGTGTGATCGTCGTCGCAAAGGACAGCGAAATTCAGACGCTCGATGACATGGTCAATAAGATCAAGGAAGACCCCTCTTCCGTCGCTTTTGCTGGCGGCTCTGCCGTGGGCGGGTTTGACCACATGAAACCACTGATGATCCTTCAAGAGGCCGGGTTCACCGATATCAAAAAGATCAAATACATTGGTGTTGACGGTGGCGCAGATGCCATCACGCAGACTGTTGGTGGTTTTACCCAAGCAATGACGGGCGACATGTCAGAAGTTGTGGGGTTTGTGAAATCCGGCGAAGTCCGGGTGATTGCAGTGCTGACAGAAGAGCGCGTGCCGGGCTTTGACGACATCCCAACAGCCAAGGAACAGGGCTATGACGTGGTCGCGGTGAACTGGCGCGGGCTTTATGTGCCCAAGGGCATTTCGGACGAAAAGTTCGACGAATGGGCCGGTAAATTGCAACAGGTCGCGGACAGCGAAGAGTGGAAAACCGCGATGGAGGCCAATGGTCTTGCCCCGTTCACCAAAGTGGGTGGTGATTTCCAATCCTATGTTGACGGGCTGATTGCCGATATCAACACGATGTCCAAGGAACTGGGGGTCATCCAGTAATGGCCTCTGACCGGATTTTCGGTCTGGTCATGTTGTTTCTCGCGCTGGCCTATATGGCCAGCGCGACGCAAATTCAGACCAGCTTTCTTGCTGATCCCGTAGGGCCGCGGGCCTTTCCGATGCTGATCGGTGCGGTGGCTGCGATTTCATCGCTTGTGATGATCCTGCGCCCCGATCCTGACCCTGACTGGCCCGCTGCACCGACCTTTGTGGCGCTGCTTGTGGCCGTGGTGGTGCTGGTTGCCTATGCCTTTGCGTTGAAACCGCTGGGTTTTGTTATTCCAACGGCGATTGCCGCCGGTATCCTGAGCTATCAGATCTCACCGCGCCCCCTGCCTGCGGTTGCGGCGGGTGTCGGCCTGTCGGTGGGACTTTATATCGTCTTTAAGTACGCATTGGGCCTCAGCCTGGTCGGTTTCCCTAAGGGGTGGATGTAGCCAATGGACCTGTTTGCAAACCTCGCGCTGGGTTTTGGCGTGGCGTTATCGCCCTTTACGCTGATGTTGGCGGTAGTTGGGTGTTTTCTTGGCACGATCATTGGTGCGCTGCCGGGGCTCGGGCCCTCGAACGGTGTGGCAATTCTGATCCCGTTGACCTTTACCATGGGGCTGGATGCCACCAGCGCGCTGGTGCTGATGACCTCCGTCTATTACGGCGCGATGTATGGCGGGCGGATCAGTTCGATCCTGCTGAACATCCCCGGTGATGAACCGGCACTGATGACCACGCTGGATGGCTACCCGATGGCCAAGGCGGGCCGCGCGGGCGATGCGCTGGTCCTGTCCGGTGTTGCGTCCTTTGTAGGTGCGTTTCTGGCCACCGTGGGGCTGATGCTGCTGGCCCCGATGCTGGCGCGGGTTGCCTATCTCTTTGGCCCGGCTGAATATTTTGCGCTATATCTGCTGGCGTTCTGCACACTGGGTGGCATGGCGTCGAACAATCAGGCCAAGGCGGCGCTGGCGTCGTGTATCGGTCTGGCGATTGCGATGATCGGCGTCGACAACAACTCGGGTATGCCGCGTCTGACCTATGGCAATATGCACCTGATGGACGGCGTTGATTTCCTCGTGGCCATTGTCGGGTTGTTCGCCATTGCGGAGGTGTTCTTCTTTATTGAAAGTCACGGTAAGGGATCGTCGATCGGCGTAAAGCTCGATAAGGTGCGTATCCCTTGGAAAGATATCAACGAGACGAAATGGACCATGCTGCGCTCGTCCGGTGTGGGGTTCATCGCGGGTATCCTGCCCGGCGCCGGCGCCTCGTTGGGATCGTTCATGGCGTATATGTCTGAAAAGGCTCTGGCGGGCGACAAAGGCGGCTTTGGCACCGGGGTGCCCAAAGGCGTCGCGGCCCCAGAGGCGGGCAATAACGCCGCTGCGGGCGGCGCGCTGGTGCCGATGCTGACACTGGGCGTGCCGGGGTCCGGCACCACGGCGGTTCTTTTGGCGTTGTTGATGACGCTGAACATCACACCGGGTCCAACGCTGTTTACCGACCGGCCCGAAGTGGTCTGGGGACTGATCGCGTCACTGCTCATTGCCAACGTGGTGCTGCTTTTGATGAACGTGCCGATGGTGAAGATCTTTGTGAAAATCCTGATGGTGCCTGCATGGGTGCTGTTGCCGGGGGTGACGATGATATCTTTTGTCGGCATCTACTCGCTCTCGGGGAGCTATTTTGATCTGCTGCTGATGGTCGGCTTTGGCGTGCTGGGTTATGTTCTGCGCAAGCTGGATATCCCGACGGTGCCTGTGATCCTTGGTATCCTGCTGGGCGGTAACATGGAAAATGCCCTGCGCCGCGCCATGGTGCTGTCGGATGGGGATGCGATGTTTCTTTTCTCATCGCCCATTGCCATCGGGTTGTGGATATTTGCCATCGCTGGCTTTGTCGCACCGATGTTCATGCGTGGCTTGCTGAAACGGCCGCAGGCGGTTACGGACTAAGCCATGGTTAAGGTATTGATCCCCTCCGGGGCGCTGGGTCTGAACTATGACCTTGCGGCCCTGCAACGCGGCGTTGATGCGCGCCCTGATATCATTGCGATTGACGGCGGATCGACCGACAGCGGCCCCTCGTATCTGGGGCGCGGCGTGTCGAAATACGCCCGCGCGTCGATCAAATTGGAATGGGCCGGGCTGATGGCGGCGCAGGCCGAGGCCGGTTGCCCGCTGGTGATCGGCACCGCAGGCACCTGCGGCAGCGACAGCGCTGTTGACTGGATGCTCGACATCACGCGCGAGATCGCGGCAGAGCAGGGCACAGGCCCGCGCATCGCCGTGTTGCGGTCCGGTCAAGACCCCGATCACATCGCAGAGGCCTTTGAGGCGGGGCGCATCACGCCGCTGTCTGGCGCGCCGGAAATCGACGCGGATGGCATCCGCGCCTGCACCCATATCGTGGCACTGGCCGGGGCCGAACAGGTGGCGGCGGCGCTGGATACCGGGGCCGATATCATCATCTGCGGGCGCACCACCGATACGGCCATCATCGCGGCCTTGCCCCTGCAACAGGGCATCGACGCGGGCGCGGCATGGCACGCCGCCAAGATCGGTGAATGTGGCGCATTATGTGCCAGCAATCCGCAATCTGGCGTGCTGATGGTCGAATTTGACGATGATGGTGGGTTTACCATTCACCCGCTGGCCGACGGGGCAAAGGCGACGCCGCATACCGTCTCTGCGCATATGCTTTATGAAAACTCCGATCCGTTCATCCTGTATGAACCGGGCGGGCATCTGGATGTGACGCAGGCCCATTACCGCGCGCTGGATGATACCCGCGTGCATGTTACCGGCGCGCGCTGGGTGGCTTCGGATGATTACACGGTCAAACTTGAAGGGGCGCGGGTGGCGGGCTATCAGACCGTGCTGATGGTGCTGCTGCGCGATCACCGCTATGTGCAGAACGCCAAAATCTGGGCCGATAATATCACCCGCAAATGCCTGGAAAAAGCCGCCGCCCGGCTGGACGCAGCACCCGACAGCTATGGTATCGAGTTGCGCCTGATCGGGCAGAACGCCAGCTTTGGTGATCTGGAAACCAATGTAGCCCCCCCGGTTGAGGTGGGCGTGCTGGCGATCATCACGGCCCCCGACATGGCGCTGGCCGACGAGTTGGGAAAGATGCTGAACCCCTATCTGCTGCACCATCCGCTGACCTCGGAAGAAGAACAGCCCACCTTTGCCTTTCCGTTTTCGCCTGCTGAAATGCCGCGTGGCGCGGTCTATGAATTTGCCCTGCACCACATCATGACGCTGGACGATCCGATGCAGGCCTTTTCATTGGAGGTGCTGGAACCATGAGCGCGTTAGGCGATATCGTCCAAAAGGTCCGGTCGAAAAACGCGGGACCGTTCTGGCTGACCATCGACATCTTCTGCGGGTCCGACGCGGCGTACAAAGATGTTGTGGCACGGTTGGATAATACTGCTGTGGCAGCATTGCTGGGGGCCAATTCGCAAGACCTCAAGCGGTTCGACATCGCGTCGCTGAACGTCGTCAAAATCAGCCTGCCGCGCCCCACGGTGCAGGGGGCGATCAACGACCGTGACATGCACGGGGCGTCTTGGGCGGCGCTTTTGTCGGAAATGGACATTTAGGCGCGCGGCAGGGCATATAGGCAAAAGACATACCTGATCATTCCCAAGGAGATCCCCCATGATGAAAACCCGCGCCGCTGTCGCCGTTGCCGCCGGACAACCGCTTGAGATCATGGAGGTGAACCTCGAAGGGCCTAAACGCGGTGAGGTTTTGGTTGAAATCAAAGCCACGGGCCTGTGCCATACGGATGAATTCACCCGCTCGGGCGATGATCCCGAAGGCATTTTTCCCGCGATCCTCGGCCATGAAGGTGCTGGCGTGGTGCTGGAGGTAGGCGAGGGCGTGACCACGCTGGAAGTGGGCGATCACGTGATCCCGCTTTACACGCCGGAATGTCGTGAGTGCGAGTATTGCCTGTCGGGCAAGACCAACCTCTGCCAGAAAATCCGCATCACCCAAGGCCAGGGCCTGCTGCCCGATGGCACCACGCGGTTTTCCATGCTGGATGGCACGCCGATCCATCATTACATGGGCTGTTCGACTTTTGCCAACCACACGGTCGTGCCTGAGATCGCACTGGCCAAGGTGCGCAAGGACGCGCCTTTTGATAAAATTTGCTATATCGGCTGCGGTGTTACCACCGGCATTGGCGCGGTGATCAACACCGCCAAAGTCGAGATCGGCGCGCGCTGTGTGGTCTTTGGTCTGGGCGGCATTGGGCTCAACGTCATTCAGGGGCTGCGGCTTGCCGGGGCGGATCAGATCGTGGGTGTCGATCTGAATGACGACAAAGCCGAAATCGGCACCTATTTCGGCATGACCGATTTTGTGAACCCTTCAAACGTAGAGGGCGATCTGGTGGCGCATCTGGTCGAACTGACCAAAGGCGGGGCCGACTACACCTTTGATGCCACCGGCAACACAAAGGTCATGCGCACAGCACTTGAGGCGGCGCATAAGGGCTGGGGCGAAAGCATCATCATCGGGGTGGCGGCGGCGGGGGCCGAAATCTCAACCCGGCCGTTTCAACTGGTCACCGGGCGCGTCTGGCGTGGCACTGCCTTTGGCGGGGCCAAGGGGCGCACGGATGTGCCAAAGATTGTTGATTGGTACATGAGCGGCAAGATCGAGATCGATCCGATGATCACGCATAAGCTGACGCTGGACCAGATCAACGAAGGCTTTGAGTTGATGCATCAGGGCAAGTCGATCCGGGCGGTTGTCGAGTTTTGAGGCAAGCGCGGGGTGGCTGACGTAGAGCCGGGGGGCTGTCTGCCCCGCCCCATATGACGTGGAGCCGGGGGGCTGTCTGCCCCGCCCCATTTGACGTAGAGCCGGGGGGCTGTCTGCCCCCCGAGACCCCCCGAGGAATAGATAAGACCAAAAAGAGTTAAGGGGCCGCCGTATCCAGCCAGAGCGTAACCGGGCCATCGTTGGTCAGGGCGACCGACATGTCAGCGCCGAACTGGCCGGTTTTGGTGGCGATATCCAGCGCGGCGAGGGCGCCGGCGAAGTGTTCGTAGAGTGAGTTGGCGTCGTCGGGTTTGGCGGCACCTGAGAAACCGGGGCGGTTGCCGCGTGATGTGTCGGCGGCGAGGGTGAATTGGCTGACCACCAGCGCGGCGCCGCCGGTCTGGGTCAGGCTTAGGTTCATTTTACCCGCGCCGTCTTTGAACAGCCGCAGTTTCGAGATTTTCAACGCCAGCGCATCGGCCGTCGCTGTGGTATCACCGGGCATGGCGCAGATCAGGACCAGCAGGCCGGGGCCAATTTGACCGATGACCGATCCGTCAACGGTGACCGATGCGTCTGTGACCCGTTGTAGCAAGGCGCGCATGTCAGGATTTCCAATCTATGATGTCGTCAACTTCGGCCCGTTCGGTGCGAAACCGGTTGGCGGGGTCGGTGTCGTCGGGATAGCCGAATGAGATGGCGCATAGCACCAGCCGGTTGTCGGGCAGATCCAGATGCGCCCGGACCAGGGGGGCGTATGCGGTGATGGCCGCCTGGGCCACCGTGCCGACGCCAAGGGCGGTGGCGGCCAGCGTAAAGGCCGTGACAAAGCCGCCGCAGTCCATCGCGCCGTAAGGGCCCAGTTCGGCCCCGCTGGTCACGATCGCCACATGCGGCGCGTCAAACAGCGCGAAGTTCCGCCGCATCTGTGCCTGCCGGGCGGCCCGGTCAGATCGTTCAATCTTGAGGGCGCCATAGAGTTGGAAACCACAGGTGCGGCGGCGTTCGGCGTGGACCCCGCTGTACCCTGAAGGCCAGGTCAGATCGGGCGCGGCGGGGGTGTCGCTTTGGGCGGCCTGCATCAGCGCGGTGCGAAAGCTGTCGGTCGCGGCGCCTGTGGTGATCGTAACCTGCCAAGGCTGCGCATTGCACCATGACGGCACCCGCCGCGCGGCGCTGACGATCCGGGTGATCACGTCGGCAGGAACTGGATCGGGGCGAAACGCCCGGCAGGAATACCGCCCCTGCAACAGGGCGGTGAACTGGTCATACTCTGCCGTCATTTCTGCGCCATGAAATAGCCCGCGATGGCGGCGGCGATCAGCCCCAGCACCACGGCGATGGTGATCTTGATCGCTGAATAGGGGCGTTCGCCCTGTACCTTGCCCGATTGCCCGTTCACGACAAAGCGGTAGGTTTTGCCGCGGTATTTGTAGGCCGCCAGCCAGACCGGCAGCAGGATATGTTTAAAGGTGACATCGCTGATCTGCGTCTGGATGTCGTGTACACGCTGGCGGTCGCCGCCGATGTCAAACTTCACGTCCCGCTCAATCACCCGGTCCATATGGGCGCGGGCCTGGGCATAGCCATCCTCAAGCGACACACCGTAAGCTTCGGCGCGGAACCCGGCGAGATATTCCGGCGCATAGGGTTCCAGCGCGGTCAGATCCCAGGGCTGTAGGCCATCGGTATATGTCTTGGGCAAGGACAGCGAGGCCAGCACCAGCACATCGTCAAAGAACCGTTTGACCCGCCCCGATGCCGCGCGCCAGCGGACCTTTTGCACCTGCTGTTGTTCGCGTTTGCCATCGCGCATCACCGTGCGCGTTTCGTAGTAGACGGTGCCTTGTTCACCGCGATAGCTGCTTTTGGTATCGGCGTCATAGGTCCAGTAGGGCACGTAGATCCCCTGCATCCTGCGGCCCTTGCGCGCGTAATCCTGAATGCCATTGGGTGCAAACCACAGCGCACCCAGCCAATCCGTCATTGCATCACGCGCGGTATCTTCGGTCAGGGCAAAGGGCAGCACGGCGCGCGGTTTGATATGCCGGTTGGTGCCCGTGTCGACCACCACCGGCGTGGCACAGAACGGACATTCCGTGGCATGTTTGCCCGGCGCAAATTCCACCTGAGCTGCGCAATTGGGGCAGGTGGTGACGCGGGTTTCCTCCATCTCCATATCCGGTAAGGCCGCTTC
The DNA here is from genome assembly GCF_057178245.1 of Sulfitobacter sp. KMM 9851. NCBI lineage: Bacteria > Pseudomonadati > Pseudomonadota > Alphaproteobacteria > Rhodobacterales > Roseobacteraceae > Sulfitobacter > Sulfitobacter sp. KMM 9851. Next base: position 2,440,333 of record NZ_CM169991.1, on the reverse strand, counting down.
GAGGCCCGCGCGAAAATCCAGCTCGCGGATCGGCTGCGTATGCCGCCCGGTGCCGGCGATGGTGTCGGTGTTGCCGCAGTGATCACAGACCAGTTGCGCGGCGGCGGGATCAAAGCGCATGTCTGATCCACAGGTGTCACAGGGAAAGCGGTGTTCGTCTTGTGGAGAGGGCGGCGGCGGGGGGATATCGGTGTCAGTCATGGCTGTCAGCTTGGCTCACGCGGGGGCAATCGCGCCGAAGCCTAACGACGAAGCACGGGGCGTGCCAGCCCCGGCGCGCAAAAATCGCACGCCGGGGGACGGGATCGGCAGGCACCGACCGCAGGTGGACTGTTCAGGCGCAGCAGCCTGTCGTGGCCGTTGCCCCTGTGCGCTGGTCCGCCGCCGTGCCGCAGGTGCCACCCTTGTCATGGGCGGGTTTGCATATCGCGCGGGCGTCGCGCAACCGGATCACGGCGCGGTCGCCAAAAACTTCGGGCGCCTGCATGTCATAGCTGCGCATCCCGGCATTGCCCGGCGCAAATTCCACGCGGATCGGCGCGGTGCCGAGGCCGGGCACTTGGGCAATGCTTTGGCGCAGTATATTGGTGAAGGTCGACAGCCGCATATGGGCGCGCCCCGCGCCATCGAGCAGTTGCAGCGTCGCCTCTGACCAATTGGACAGCCGCGCGCCACAGTCGATGCCGGTGATCTGCGCATGTTTGAATTCGGTTACGTGATAGCCTGCGCCTATCGCGCCGTCGCTGGTTTCAAAGATCAGGGGAAGATCGGCGGGGGCGGCACTGAGCGTCTCTAGCAGGGTTGCGAAATTCATGGTTTTAAGCTTTCATTTCAAGAATCATTGAAATATAATTGGCAGAGCTTTGATGAAACTTCAAGAGAAATTGAAATATGGATGAAACTCGTGCGCTGGCTGCTTTTGCGGTCTTGTCCAATGCCACACGGCTGCGGATGCTGAAATCGCTGGTGCAGGCCGGGCCAGAGGGGTTGAGCGCCGGCGCTGTGGCAGGGCAGGTTGGTGCTGCGCCCTCGCGGGCGTCGTTTCATCTGTCTGCGATGACAGACGCCGGGCTGATCACTGCCACACGTCACGCGCGCCAGATGGTCTATGCCGTTGATTTTGCGCAAATTGGTCAAGTCATGCGCTATCTCATGACCGACTGCTGTCAGAACAACGCTACTGTGGTCGCCTGCTGTGGCGGCAAGCCCGGCTGCTAAAGGAACCGGTGCAGAAGTTTCGGTATCATGATGCGCAGCGCGTTATCGCGCAGGGCCAGATGCCGCCACAAGTGAAAAGCCGCGTGCAGCGCTGTCAGCCCGGCCAGCAGGTAAAATTCATAGATATGTATCTGGCCGATTACCTCATGGGCGCGCGGCAGGTTCAGCGGCGGGGCAATGGGCAGGACATCCGCCGCCATAAGCAGGCGCGGCGCGGTCAGACCCAGGCCGAACCCCGTCAGCGCCACGCCGAATAACCCCCAGATCAACGCGCGGTGCATGACCTGATGCACCCTGCGCGCCCAGGGTGGCAGTTTCGGCCCCGGTCGGCTGGCCAGACCTCGGCGCAGGTAATCGGCAGTCCAGAGCAGACAGGCGGTAACAAAGATCAACCCCAGCGCGGAATGGGCGCGAAAGGCGGTGGGACCAAACGGCAGCACATCTTCTGGTGTGACCAGAATAAACCAGATCAGCAGCGGCAGCATCGACCAATGCAGCACCTTCAGGGCGCTGCGGCGGTGGGGCATATGAAAGGGCAGGCGCATGACAGAACCACGCAGCGTCGCGGGATATAGTTTCACTGCCCAGGCAGATGGGCGACGATCCGAAGTTCCACAACCGCACCCACCCGCCTGAGGCCCGCGACCTCAACCGCGGTCCATGCGGGCAGTGGCAGGCCCAACACCTCGCGCAGGGCTGCATCGATCACATCAAAATCCGCGCGCAACTGCGTGTGATAGCTGGTGATTTCCACGATGCTGTCGGTGTCGCCTCCGGCGGCCGTGATGACGCTCAGCGCTTTGGTCAGGGCGCGGCGCACCTGTGTGTCGGCGTCGGGGGGCATCTGGCCATCTGCATCACCACCGGTTGCGCCGGTCAGAAACAGAAAGTCCCCCGCGCGGACGGCGGGGGAAAAACCAGTGGCGGCGACAAGTGCTGCCAGCTCGGCGGGAAAAACCGCCTGCCGCGTCATGCGGGGGGTGGGGGCGGTGGCAGCACGGTGAACAGTTGCGCCAGCTCTGCCACATCCTCGGCACGCAGCCAGCCGTCCTGGCCCGGTGTCCAGACCATGCTGTCACGGCCCAGCCCACCCTCAGACACCTTGCGGCCCATCGCGGCCTTGGAAAACGGGCCTGAGGTGACGCCCGCATCGGCGATATGCCAGACCTTTTCCATCGGCGGCGGTGGCGGAGGAGGGGGCGCAACCGCAGGGGCGGCAGCGGCGGGCTTTGCGCCCCATGGCCCGGCCTGTGCCGCAGCCGCTTGACCCATGGCCATGCCAAGACCAGCGCCCAGCCCGGTTTGCATCGCGCCGCCACCCGCGCCATCACGGCCAAGGGCCTCGGCGGCTTGGAACTGCATGTAATCACCCAGATTTCCGACCACACCCATGGAGGTGCGTTTGTCCATCACTGCCTCAACCGCAGGCGGGAGTGAGATGTTTTCAATGTAAAGTTCCGGGATGGTCAGACCATATTCCGCAATCTGCGCCGCGATGGCAGTCGCCACCAGCTTGCCCAGGTCAGCGGTGTTAGCGGCCATGTCGAGGACGGGAATACCCGCGCTGGCCAGGGTGCGCGAAAACTCCTGCACGATGATGTTGCGGATCTGAAAGCTGATCTCGTCCATGGTGAATTCACCATCGGTGCCGACAATCTCTGTCAGGAACTTGGCGGGGTCACTCACGCGCACGCTATAGGTGCCATAGGCGCGCAGGCGCACCGGGCCAAATTCAGGATCGCGCGCGATGATCGGGTTCTTTGTGCCCCATTTGAGATCATTAAAGCGGGTGGTGTTGACGAAATAAATCTCGGATTTGAACGGGCTTTTGAAACCGTGATCCCAATGCTGCAACGATGTCATGACGGGCATGTTGTTGGTCTCAAGCATATAGAGGCCGGGGGTGAACACATCCGCGAGTTGCCCCTCATGCACAAAGACCGCCGCTTGACCCTCGCGCACTGTCAGCTTGGCACCGTATTTGATCTCATGGCCTTCACGCTCAAACCGCCAGACCATCGTGTCGCGGGTGTCGTCGGTCCAGTGGATGACGTCGATGAACTGGCCGGAGAGGAAATCGAAAATGCCCATGGGAATGGTCCTTGTTCTATTTGGCGGTAGAGTATTGGGGTGCGGTGGGCTTATCAAGGCTTTGGGTAAGTGCCACCTCAGCCGCCATCAGACGGGCAGGCAGTGGCCCCATCACAATGGCCCGCCCGTTAATTCGCGCGCGATGATGCGGGTGATGGGCTCGGCCTCCTGGGCGGACATGCCGGGGGTCAGGCGGGCGTCGTACAGCATCTTGAGCAGCAGTTCGTCCTGATTGGTCAGCAGGGCAAATTCATCGTCGTCGTTAAAGATCGACGGCCGCGCGCCGGGGCTGTCATTGGCCAGACCCAGACCTTGGGCCAGTTCCTCGTGGATACATGACAGGCGCAGCAAATCGGGGTTTTCCGAACGTATCACCGCCACGGCGGCGGTATAGACATTGGCATCGGGCCCCGCAGCATAGGCTGCCACAGCGCAATAGGTGTCGCGGCGCATATTGCGCATCGCACGCAGCGAACCGGCGCTGACGCCCGGCACCTGCGCTGCGGCCTCTTCCAGCGCCTGATCACGATCGTCCTCTGATGCGACAATCACCAGAAAGTTCGGCGTGCCGGTGGTGACAGACACAGGATGCCCCGTCAGCCGCGCCAGGCGGTTGGCATAGGCGCGCACATGCTCGGCATCGGAGCGCTGCTGCGACGGTGGCACGCCATCACCAAAGATAACCTTCATGCGCACCGGCTCGATCCAGCGGCGCAGCGGGCTTTGTCCGCCCCGGCCGGAAAAGTTGCCGTCATATTCGTTGTAAAACGCGATCTGCTCAAAATTGCGCGCCAGCATGTCGGCGGTATAGGGGGTGTCCTCTCCGCCGCCGTCCTCGCGCAGCAATCCCTGTCCCAGTTGCGCGGTCTGCACCTGATTTAGATAGCTGCGCAGCATCGCACTTTTCTGCGAGGTCGGCTTTGCCACAACGGGAGGGGGCAGCGGAACGGCAGCGGGCCGCGCCTGCGGTTTTAGCGATGCAGGCTGCGCGGGCTGCAACATGTCACAACCCGCAAGCAGCAGCGCCGCGGCCATCCCCACCACGCCAAAGCGCCAGATCGGGCGCTGGCCCCTATGTTGCACAGGCAATCTCATCACGTTTCAGCTGGGAACAGCGCCAGCAGTGGTATCGCCCAGACCCGTCTTGCTGGCTTTGGCCGAGGCCAGCGTATCGCGCAACTTGGCCTCCATTTCCTTGAGTTCCTTTTCGGCGGCGGCACGTTTGGCTTTGCCTTCATCCGCGATCTGAAGCGATTCCTCGATGGTGCCAATGAGGTCGGCGTTGGCCTGTCGCACCGCTTCGATGTCGAATACGCCACGTTCCATTTCCTGCCGGATGATCTTGTTGCTATCGCGCAGGTTCTTGGCGTTTGAGGTCAGCAATTCGTTGGTCAGATCATTCGCCTCGCGCACCGCTGTGGCCGCTTCGGCAGAGCGCTGGATCGTAACCGCCTGCGCCAACTGGGTTTCCCACAGCGGTACGGTGTTCACGAGGGTTGAATTGATCTTGGTCACCAGCGACTTGTCGTTTTCCTGCACCAGACGGATCGAGGGCAGCGATTGCATGGTCACCTGGCGTGTCAGCTTCAGGTCGTGCACCCGACGTTCCAGATCGTTACGCGCCGCGCGGATGTCGCGCAGCTCTTGCGCCACCATGACTTGATCGGCCTCTTTCGCCTTGGCCACGGATTTTTCCTTGGCCGGGATCGTGGTGCTGTCCAGCTCGGCCAGCTTGGCCTCGCCCGCCGCAATATAGAGCGCCAGTTCATCGTAAAACTGCAACGTCTTCTCATACAGCAGATCAAGCGATTTGATGTCTTTGAGCAGCGTGTGTTCATGGCCCAGCAGATTGTCGGTGACGCGGTCGATCTGGCCTTGCACCTGTTCAAACTGCGCGGTGAATTTGGCAAAGGGCGCGGCGCGGCCCAGCAGACGTTCCCACCAGCTGCGTTCGCGTCGCACGTCCAGTTCGGATACTGAAAACCCCCGGATCGCGCTGACGATGCTGCGCAGGCTGTCGCCCGCCGGACCGACGTCCTTGTTGCGCACATCCTGCAACATCGCCTGCGAGATTTCCTGCAACTCTGCCTGCGCGGCAGAGCCGAAGGACACGATGGACTGTGTATCGCCCATGTCGATCTCGCCCATGCGTTTTTTGATCTCGGCCCCCAGCGGCACGTCCGCCTGCTCAAGCGATACTATAGCGTTGGCGTCCGTGGGTTCGGCCAGAACCACGGCGTTGACTTCATTGACCAGAGCCTGAGATTGGCCTGCCTTTTCGCGAACAGATTCAGTCATTTACTTGGGTTCCTTAATGTTTTGGGTGAACATTGCATCATCAAGGCGCACCCCTTCCTGTGACAGCCGCTCGCGCAGCACTTCGATTTCTACCGTCAGGTCGCTGCGGTCATCCAGTAGAGATTTTGCCGTGCGCGCGGCAAAGTTCTGATCCAGATCGTCCAGCAGGGCCATGTAGTCGCTGCGCGCCTGCGCGTCGCCGGTCCGGGCAAAGATATCAGCAAACTTGACCGTCGCATCGCGCGCGCCGCGCAGGTAAACGCCCAGAAACTTACGCGCCGCCGTCAGGTCGCGTGGGTCTTCCTCGACCGTGCGGATCAGGGTGCGGGCGGTGTCCTGAAATTGCGCCAGTCTTGCCTCGGCCCGGCGGTCGCCTGCGCGTTTGATCGCGTCAGACATCGACGCCAGCAGTTTTTCCGCCTCGTCGACCACCCGCGCCACGCGGTCCTGTTGAAACTCGTCGACGCCTTCCATCCCCTTTGAGGTCATGGGATCGACGCCAAATGCCGCAATATGCAACCCGCCTGCGGCCAGACCGAACAGCACCGGCGCCACCAGCCCCGGCTCAGAGCTATAACCCGCGATGGCAGCACCGACGCCCGTCAGCACGGCGGCAAAGATCTTGCGTGGCCATGCCGGACGGCGGGCCACCTTGCGGCTGTGATAGGCCGCCTCGGCGCGCAGCCCTGCACGCAGCAGCCAGACGCCGGATGCCAATACAAGCGCGCCCAGCAGGCCCAGCACAAGCTGCCCGGCCCCCCCGGCGATTGAGCTGAAGGCCAGCACCAGCGGCGGCAGGAACAACAGGTTCACGCGCCCGCCTGCGGGATCAACAGTCACCTGTCGGCGCGGGGTGGCGGTGCCGACCTCGGCGTCTGAATCGGGGCTGAATTTACCGCCGTATCGCTGCGCCATGCCTAAAGCCCCCCCAGCCAGCCGCTGGTCACGCCCAGCAGCACCAGCAGCAAGGCCACATAGCTGATTTTCTGAAACGGGGTAGGTGCCATCAGATTTCCTTTTTCACTGCCCCAGATGGGGCCCAGGGCCGTGCCCGCGCTGTCGGCCAGCCGCGCGAGCGTTGACACCACTGCGAGGACAATAGCAATGCCAAGCGCCAAGAACATCAGAAATAGAAACAATCTGGCCATTACACCCCTCCGGTATCAGCATAAGGCGCAGCCCGCCGCCCCGCCAGTGCCTCAACGTCGCGCGCCGGTGCGGCGTTCCGCGTTCAGCTTGCGGCTGTAGCCTGATTGGATCACTTCGACCGCCACCAGCACCAGCACCGAAAAGTAGAAGGTGGTTTTTGACATCGGGATCACTTCGTAGCCAAAGAAACGCAGGGCCAGCGTGGTGTCATGCATGGCGTGGGCGGCGGCCTGTCCGGCCTCACCCAGCAGCACGATGCCCACGATCAGCAGGATGAACAGGCCCAGCACCTCGTACATCCGGTTGGCCTCGAGGAAACGTGTGACATGTTCGGCCAGCAGCAGCATTGCCAGCCCGGACAACAGGATTGCGGTGGCCAGAATTACAAAGACATCGGTAATCGCCAGCGCCGAAAGCACCGAATCGAACGAAAAGATCAGGTTCATGAAGACGATCAGCATCACCACCTGCGCCGCCGATTTGCCGGATTTCGCGTTCACGTCGGTATCAAGGTGTTCGATGGCCAGCATGTGACCGATTTCCTTCACGGCGGTGTACATGATGAAAATCCCGCCGATGATGAACACCAGCGTGGCGAAATTCACGCCTCCCGTCAGCACCCCCTCCCAGTTGAGGATAAAGAACGGCTCTGACATCGCGTCGATCAGTTGGATCATGGCAAAGAGCAGCACCACACGCAGGGCCACGGCAATCACGATACCCCATTTGCGCACTGCGGCCTGTTGGGCCACCGGCGCGCGTTGGCTTTCAATGGAGATATAAAGCAGGTTGTCGAACCCCAGCACCGCTTGCAGGAAACACAGCATTAATAGATTGCCGAGGTTCTCAAAGGTCAAAAGATCGGTCATGGCACGGCCCCCATTGAAATTGGTTCCATGACTTTAGGGGGATAGAGGGCCAATGTGAATTACCCATGACGGTTTGCACCCTGGCCCGAAATCAAAGGCGTCTGCCCACGGGGGGGCGGCACCCGATCGCATCACGCGCGGCTGACCCGCGCTGCGATAGGTCTGACGCTGTCTGGCTGTCGTGGCGCGTTGGTCGCTTACCGCGTCGGCTTGGGCCGAGGCTTGCCCGGCTTGCGCCCGGCGGGTTTTCCCCCGCCCGGTGTTCCCGCCCCCGGTTTTCCCGAACCCGGTCGTCCCGCACCCGGTTTGGCGGCGCCCGTTTTACCCGCGTAGGGTTTGCCATGGGCCGGCTTGCGGCTGTCTGATTTGCGCGGTGCGCTGTCGTCGCCTTCGGTTTTTTGCCCCGGTCTGCCGGGCTGGCCGGCACCACCAAAGCCACCGGGCACGCGGCGCGGGCCGCGGCGGATGCTGGTGGGTTTCTTGACCGCGGTGCCGCTGTCGTCCTCCAGTTCCATGCCCAGTTGGTCGCGCACCACCTTGCGGCGCAACTCTTCGACCGCGCCGGGCTTCAGCTCGCCCAGTTGGAAGGGGCCATAGGAAATACGGATCAGCCGGTTCACGCTGAGGTTCACCGCCTCCATCGCGCGCCTGATCTCGCGATTGCGGCCTTCGCGCAGGCCGATCGTCAGCCAAGCGTTCGCGCCCTGCTGGCGGTCGATGGTGACCGTCATCGGCTGGAAATCCTCGCCGTCGACGGTGATGCCTTGGCGCAGCGGCTCAAGCGCTTCGTCCGAGGGGCGGCCGTTTACGCGCACGCGGTAGCGGCGCAGCCAACCGGTGCTGGGCAGTTCCAGCCGCCGTTTCACGCCGCCATCGTTGGTCAGCAGCAGCAGCCCTTCGGAATTGAGGTCAAGCCGACCCACGGACATCACGCGCGGCATGTCTTCGGGCAGGTCGTCGTAAATCGTGCCACGGCCTTTTTCGTCACGGTTGGTTGTCACCAGCCCGGTGGGCTTGTGATATAGCCAGATGCGTGGCGGTTCGGGGTCACCCACGGGGGCGCCATCGACGGTGATCTTGTCGGCGGGCGTGACGTTAAGCGCGGGCGAGGTGATCTGTTCGCCGTTGACGCGCACGCGCCCGGCTTCGATCATCCGCTCGGCTTCGCGGCGCGAGGCGAGGCCGGCGCGGGCCAGCACCTTGGCGATGCGGTCGCCCTTCGGCGTGTCACTGTCGGTTGTGTCTGAGGGCGTTTTTGCGTTCATGCCTAGCGCTTATCCTATCTGATTGCCTTGCGAAAGGGTGGCATTTGCGGCCATGTGGGGACATGGAATTTCGATCATACATGGACCGGGCGCTGGATGAGGCGCGCCGCGCTGGCGCACGCGGCGAGGTGCCGGTGGGTGCCGTGGTCGTGGCGCCGGACGGGCAGGTGGTGGCCAGCGCCGGCAACGAGACCCGCGCGCGTAACGATCCCACCGCACATGCAGAAATGCTGGCGATCCGTGCGGCCTGTGCCGCGGCAGGGTCAGAGCGATTGGTCGATCACGCGCTTTATGTCACGCTGGAGCCTTGCGCCATGTGCGCCGCCGCCATCGCAGCGGCGCGGGTGGCGCGGCTGTACTACGGCGCGGCCGACCCCAAATCGGGCGGGGTGGCGCAGGGCGCGCGGGTGTTTTCGCACGCCCAGTGTCACCATGTGCCCCAGGTCTATGACGGCATAGCGGGGGTCGAGGCGGAAACGATGCTCAAGGCGTTTTTCGCAGCCAAAAGAAAAGGGGCAGGGGATGGCCAGCAATAAGGAATTGTCACGTTTTGTGCGCGACGCGCTGACGACGGGCAAATCGCGCGACGAGATTGCAACCGTCCTGGTACAGTCGGGGTGGAGCGTGCGCGAGGTCGACGAAGCGATGCGCGCCTGGGCTGATAGCCCCTTTTCGCCGCCCGTGCCGCGGCCGCAGGCGACGTTGTCGGCCCAGGATTTCTTTGTCTATTCCTTGATGTTCGGGGTGCTGTTGTTTGGCGCGTGCTATCTTGTGTCCTTGCTCCATGCGCTGATCGACCGCGCCTTTGAGCCCGACGTGCGTGGATCGTTCGACCAGATGCGATGGGCGGTTGCGGTGCTGCTGGTCACCGTGCCGATGTACCTGTGGCTCAGCCTGCGGGACCGCGCCCGGCTGGCGGTGGACCCGGCATTAAAACGGTCGACGATTCGCAAATGGCTGACCTATCTGACGCTGCTGGCGGCGGCGGCGGTCATGCTGGGGCAAATGGTGGCGGTGATCTATGCGTTTCTCAGCGGTGAGCTAACAGGTCAGTTCGCGGCCAAGGCGCTGGTCGTCGGCGTGGTGGCGGGGGGGATATTCACCTATTACCTCGCTGACAGCCGCCGGGGGGATGACGCATAGGCAGGCGGGTGCTGCCCGGCGCGGGGGCGGGCGACGGGCAATACAATGCCGGGAAAACACGCGCCGGGCAAACACGGGCCGGGCAAACGAAAAAGGCCACGCGCAGTGGCGTGGCCTTTAAATCGGTCAGGTCAGGCGATCTTACTTGATCTTGCCTTCTTTGTATTCGACGTGCTTGCGCGCAACGGGGTCATATTTCTTGATGACCATCTTTTCGGTCATGGTGCGCGCGTTCTTTTTGGTGACGTAAAAATGGCCTGTGCCCGCGGACGAGTTCAGACGGATCTTGATCGTGGTTGGCTTAGCCATATCTCTTCTCCTGCTGCACAGCCCTCCGGTGAGGCGTGCGTGAATTCTGAAGTCCGGCTTTTACCCGGATGCGGGTCCGAGTCAACAGCAAAAGCCGCACAAAGCGACGGGCCGGGTTACAGTTCTACCCGAACATCGTGCATCCACAGCTTTGCGGGCCGTGACAGCATAAAGACCACCACATCTGCCAGATCATCCGGTTCGGTGAAAATATGGTTCGGCACGTCTTCGCCTGCTTTGGCAAACATCCCGGTGTTGGTGCCGCTTTGGTACAGGCCCGCAACGCGCACGCCACTGTCGGCCTCGTCGAGTTTCAGCACCTCGGTAAAGCCGCGCATGCCGTATTTCGTGGCGGTGTAGACCGATTGCCCGGCCTGCGCCACCACGCCCGATTTCGACACGACGTTCAAAATCGCAGCCTCGGGGCGGCTGCGCAATGCGCCGATCAGCGCGCGCGTCAGGTGGATGGTGCCGGTCAGGTTGGTGGCCACAGTGGCGTCGATCATGGCAGGGTCAATCGTGTCGAGCGGGCCGGTCTTGTGCCAGATGCCCGCATTGTTCACCAGAATGTCGACGCTGCCGAAATCATTTGTGATGGCCTGCACCGTGCTGGTGATCTGATCGGTGACCTGCATATCACAGACATAGGCGCGGGCGCTGGGTGCGCCGGCGGCGCGCGCTTCGGCGGCCACGGCATCAAGCCGTTCGGCATTGCGGCCGAGCACCGCCACATGACAGCCCTGGGCTGCGAGCTTGAGGCAGATATGCCGCCCGATCCCGTCACTGCCACCGGTTACAATTACGGTTTTTCCGTTCAGATCCATGGCTGAGCGTCCTTTTTGATGTGTCCTAAGGCCGGAATAGATGCGCGGAAGGCCTATAAGCCGGATTTTGTTCCCGCCCGAAGGCGTTTGATGACCATTCCTCTGACCACGCCGTTACCGACGCAGCTATAGCTGCCAACCCGGACCTGCTGGGGCAGAAGTGCCCCGCCCCCGACCCGAAGATCGGCGGCACGCGGTCCCTATTTGGCATTGCTCCCGGTGGGGCTTGCCATGCCGCCCCTGTTGCCAGCGGCGCGGTGGGCTCTTACCCCACCGTTTCACCCTTACCTTTGTGGTGGTTTCGGTTGCCCGACCCGTCACAAAGGCGGTTTATTTTCTGTGGCGCTCTCCGTCGGGTTGCCCCGCCCGGGCGTTACCCGGCACCGTTTCTTCTGGGAGTCCGGACTTTCCTCCCCGTTGATCTGCAAGCAGATCAACAAAGCGGCCATCCAGCCTTCCGCGCTTGGCTGACCTAGTCTTGTGCTGCGCGCGCGTCAATAGCGGCTGCGGGGTCTGCGGCGGCTACGGGATTAGAGTTTATTTGCAAAGTGAACGGGGGGCGGCGGGGCGTCTATGCGTCTGGCAGTACCGCCAGATCGGCAGGGGTCAGCGGGCCGGTTGCATGGGGGCGATACCGCAGGCGCACGGTATCAAGCAGCGTGACGTCATCGCAGGTGGCGGTGAAACCTGCAGCCTGCGCCGCCTTGCGGAAGCTTGCGGCATCGGCGGTGTCAGGGGCAGGGCCGTTGCCCGCTGCACGGGCCAGACCGAGGCGTGCCAGCCGCGCCCAGTCAAACCGCGCGCCGGGGTCAGATTTGCGCCCCGGTGCCATGTCGGAATGGCCGATAACGCCAGCGGGCGAGATGCTGTGGCGCGCCATGATGCCTGCCAGCAGGCTTTCGAGCGCGTGCATCTGAAGCTCTGAGAACGGGTGATCGCCGCGATTGTCCAACTCGATCCCCACGGAGCGCGAGTTGATGTCGTCCTGCCCGGCCCATTCCCCCGCACCTGCGTGCCAGGCTCGCTGGCCCTCGTCCACCATCTGCGTCACGTCACCGTGGTTCGAGATCAGGTAATGCGCCGAAACTTCGGCCTCTGGGTCACAGAGCCGCGCCAGCGCCGCTTTGGCGCTGGTCATGGCGGTGTAGTGGATCACGATCAGATGCGGGTGCAGACCATCGCGGCGTGGCCCGCAATTGGGCGAGGGGTGCGCCGCGATGTCGAGGGTCGGCACCTGTCAGCCTTGGGCGGCCCGGCGGAACGGTACAGGGCTCCAGTCGCAGGCAAAGCCGTCGCCATCGGGGTCCATGCCCTGACGGTCCTTCTCTGGCCCGCCTGCCTCAAGAAAGGCGATCTGGGCCTGGTCGGGGTGGCTGTATTCGGCACAGGAGCGTTCGAACTTGCGCGCCTTGTTCAACCCGATCCGACTGTAGATCTGTTGGCCAACGGGCTGTTTCGTTTGCAGCGCGTAGGCCACGATATTGGGGCCACTGTTGGCGCGTTCGGGCAGGGCTTCTGGCTGAACCACCTGATACTGCGCGCGGTTGGCGGCGATGCGCGCGGCGTCGTCGCCGATGCTGCGTTCGCCCGCGACGGCGTCAAAGTTATTCTCGTTCGAGATGCCTGCCGCATTGACCACGGCCGGGGCCGGGTTGGAGGGGCTGGCGTTGACCGGTGCGATACCGGAATTGGTCGCGGCATCATTGCCCAGCCCATTGCTGGCGCCGCCCGCGCGTGTGGCGGCAAGAACCCGCGCCGTTTCGGCGGCAGTTGCCTCGGGCGAGCCGTCGTCGGGTGCGATCTGGGGCGCCGCGCCGAGCGCTGTGGACGAGACATCGGCGGGTGCCGGCACGTTGCCCCCGGCCAGCGCTGCGTCGCGCTGTTGCTGCTGCGCTTCAAAGCTGTCGTTAAACCCCACGCCTTGCCCGGAATCAGGTATCGCAGGTTGGCAGGCTGCCAACAGGCCGCCCGCCGTCATCGCTAGAATAGTCCGTGTGATCATGTGATCCGCTCTTGCCAGTTGCTTAACAAACCGGGGTTTACCACCATTTATCTGCCTTGGCCACAAAGCCAGCCGCGCGTTCCAGCGCATAGGCGGATGACAGCAGATCAGCCTCTTCCCAAGGCCGCCCGATCAGTTGCAGACCCAGCGGCAGCCCTTGGGCGTTCTGCCCTGTGGGAAGGGCGATGCCGGGCAGGCCCGCGAGATTTACCGTCACGGTGAAAACATCGTTGAGATACATCGCCACCGGATCGGCATCGGTCATCTCGCCCAGGCCAAAGGCGGCAGAGGGGGTGGCAGGTGTGAGGATACAGTCGATGCCATCGGCAAAGGCGTTCTCGAAATCCTGCTTGATCAGCGTGCGGACCTTGCGGGCGCGGTTGTAATAGGCGTCATAGAAACCGGCCGACAGGACATAGGTCCCGACCATCACGCGGCGCTGCACCTCGTGGCCAAAGCCTTCGGCGCGGGTTTTCTCATACATTTCGGTGATGCCATCGCCGTGGTCGAGCTTGGCGCGGTGGCCATAGCGCACGCCGTCGTAACGCGCCAGATTGCTTGAGGCTTCGGCGGGGGCGATGACGTAATAGGTGGGCAGGGCGTATTTGGTGTGCGGCAACGAAATGTCGACAATCTCGGCCCCGGCGTCTTTCATCATGGCGATGCCATCCGACCACAGTTTTTCGATCTCTTCGGGCATGCCGTCCATGCGGTATTCGCGTGGGATGCCGATTTTCTTGCCCCGGATGTCGCCGGTCAGGGCCGCCTCAAAGTCGGGCACGGCCAGATCGGCGCTGGTGCTGTCCTTGGGATCGTGGCCACACATGGCACCCAGCATGATCGCGGCATCGCGCACCGATTTGGTCATCGGTCCGGCCTGATCCAGACTGGAGGCAAAGGCGACGATGCCCCAGCGCGAACACCGGCCATAGGTCGGTTTAATCCCCACGGTGCCGGTAAAGGCGGCGGGCTGGCGGATCGACCCACCGGTATCGGTGCCGGTGGCGGCAAGGCACAGATCAGCGGCCACAGCGGCGGCAGAGCCACCGGACGAGCCGCCGGGCGTCAGCGCCGTGTCGTCATTGCCGCGCCGCCAGGGGTTTACGGCATTGCCGTACACGGAGGTCTCGTTGGACGACCCCATGGCGAATTCGTCCATGTTGAGCTTGCCCAGCATCACCGCGCCACTGTCTTGCAGCTTTTGGCTTACTGTACTTTCATACTCGGGCAGGAACCCTTGCAGGATGCGGCTGCCCGCTTGGCTCGGCACGCCTTTGGTGCAGAATAGATCCTTGATGCCAATCGGCAGGCCGCACATCGCGGGAGCATCGCCTGCGGCAATGCGCGCGTCGGCGGCGGCGGCCTGATCCATTGCGATCTGGGGTGTGTGGTGGACAAAGGCGTTCAGCGCGCCGGCACCCTCAATGGCAGACAGGCAGGCTTCGGTCAGCGCCTTGGAGGTAACGTCGCCGCTGCGCAGGGCATCGCGGGCCTCGGCCAGGCCCATTTTGTTCAGATCTGTCATTATTCAACCACCTTCGGCACGGCAAAAAAACCCTCGCGGGCATCGGGCGCATTGGCCAGCACCTTGGACTGCTGATCGCCATCGGTGATCTCATCAACGCGGCGCTTGAGCTTTTGCGGGGTGACAGAGGTCATCGGCTCGACGCCCTCGACATCCACTTCGCTCAGTTGCTCAATGAACCCCAAAATGGTGTTGAATTCCTGCGCCAGCGCGGGCAGGGCCGAAGGCTCGACCTTGATCCGGGCCAGTTTCGCGACGCGCGCGGCGGTGCTTTCGTCAATTGACATGAACATCTCCATCTCTTTGCCCGTCCTCTACCGCCCCAGACGCGCCCTCGCAAGTGTGCGGCCGGCCTGCGGTCTTCATCTTGGTAAATAAACCTGTCGCCGGAGGCTCGCCATAGTTGAAAAACACATTACGGTTGCGTCAGTGAATCACCCAAGGAGCAACTTATGAACATCATCTGGCTGGGGCACGGATCATTCCGTATCGAGATCGAGGATCAGGTGCTGCTGATCGACCCATGGTTGCATGATAACCCCATGCTGCCCGCCGACCAGCACGCCGCCGCGATTGAGGGGGCAACGCAGATTTTGGTGACGCATGCGCATTTTGACCACATCACCGACGTGGTTGAGGTGTCGAAGACCACCCAGGCGCCGGTGTCGGGCATGTATGAGTTAGCGCAATTTCTGGCCGAACAAGGCGCAACCGAAGGTCATGCGTTCAATATGTGTGGCACCGCGCCGTTGGGCGAAAAGGTGACGGCCACACTGGTGCCTGCCTCACATTCATCAAGTGCGATGACCAACAGCAGCCGCCGCTATATGGGCAGCGAAGCCGGGTTTGTCATAAAAGGCGAAGGGCGCACGATCTATATGTCCGGGGACACTGGGATCATGGCGGACATGGATTGGATCGGGGACTACTTTAAGCCCGATATCGGCATCCTGTCGGCGGGCGGCTATTACACGATGGACATGGCGCAGGCCGCCTATGCCGCGAAACGCTATTTTGCGTTCAAGACGGTGATCCCCTGTCATTACCGCACCTTTGACGCGTTGGCGCAATCGGCGCAGGAACTGGCGCAGGGGTTACCCGGTGTGGACGTGGTGGAGCCGCAGGTTATGCAAGCGATCAAGCTTTGACGCGGATCACAGCATCGGGGGGGGTCTGCATCTGACGCGCAGCCCTGTTGGGCGCAGCGATGCTGCACTACGCCGGATTGGGCCGGATTGTGCCGGATTGGGCCGGATTGTGCCGGATTGGGCCGGATTGTGCCGGGCTGGGTCGGTTCTTGCCGGGTAAGGCCGGGTAGGATTGTCTGAAAAGGTGGTAAGGCCGTTGTTAAAGAGGCGGCGCCGCCAGTTCGGATATAAGAGACAGGGTTTCCCCTGCATGCTCAATGCATCGACATGGCCCGGTTGCCCCTGGCCTCTGATCCTGTCGGGTGCCGCAGGGTGGAAAGTCCTGCGGCGGGTATCGCGATAGCCATGGGTTTTACGCAGTAACCTTTAACATCACGTCGCAGGGGCGTGCGCCCCTCCGGCAATCCGCGCAACATCCGGCGCGCAGCTTGCGTTGTCACACATTCCGGGCGATACCAATGGAGTAAGTTGCCTGGGGAGGCCAAGATGACTGCCAAAGTGACGACCGTGATCATGATTTTATTGTTGGGTGCCTGCGCCCCCATCAGCCGTGCGAAGCCCACCGGAAGCGTCGGCTTTACCGGGGTTGGCGGCGACCGACCGGTGATCTTCCCGGCCGATACGTCGATCTGGAAAGCCTACTAACTTAACGGCCAAGGCCGACAGCGGAATTCGATGCCCAAAGAAGGCCATTTCATCAACCGCAGCAATTGGCTGCGCGCCGCCGTTCTGGGCGCCAATGACGGTATCGTTTCATCGGCCAGTCTGCTGGTCGGCGTAAGCGCTGCGGGCATGACCCATGGTAACGTGCTGCTGACCGGCCTCGCGGGGCTGACGGCGGGGGCGTTGTCTATGGCGGCGGGGGAATATGTATCGGTGTCGGCGCAGGCCGATGTCGAGGCAGCGGACCTAGAGCGCGAGCGCGTGGCGCTGATCGAAGACCCGGATTATGAGCTTAGTGAATTGGCCGAAGGGCTGGAAAGCCGTGGCGTCGAGAGCGATCTGGCACTTCAGGTAGCGGAACAATTGACCGATCACGACGCACTGGGAGCCCATGCGCGTGAAGAACTGGGCATGTTTGGGCTGGCCGGGCAGGCCGATCCGCTGCAAGCGGCAGGGGCGTCGGCGCTGGCGTTCGGTTTGGGGGGCGGTCTTCCGTTGCTTGCCGCTGTGCTGGCCCCTGCGGGGCAGCGCGGGACCGCTGTGGCACTGGTTGCGGTGCTGGCGCTTATCCTGCTGGGCAGCGGTGGCGCAAAACTGGGTGGTGCCCCGGTCTGGCCCGCCATTCGGCGCGTCGTGGTTTGGGGTACAATGGCGATGGCCGTCACAGCGCTGGTGGGGCGGGTGTTTGGTGTGCTGGCCTAACGAAGCGGCCATGTTTATTTGTGGATGCGCCGTTGTCGTTAAGAGTAATGTGCAGTCGCCATGCAGCTGAAATACGCAGTGAGCCTTATTATTGTGGCTGTTTTGGCGTTTATGGCCGGGCGATCCTATCAGCAATTTCGGTATGATGACAGCTGTCTGGATATGGGCGGTGGGCGCAATCCCGGTGGCCATTCAATTTGCGTAGTCGCGAGGCCGAACGAACGCTAATCTAGGATGTCTGGCTTTGATGCTAAAGGGTAGATCGCGGTCTGGAGCGAGATGTCGTTACGTCCCCAGATACGACATAATTGGGGGCCAGCCCCCAAACCCCCGGGAATATATAGGACCAAAAAGAAGGCAGGGTCACTTGACTGGCGGGCCGCTTTCTTTGCCAGACACAGTGGTATAGCGGCGTGTTTTTGCAGGGCGGTCAAAATGCAGGACGCGGTCATGCTCAGGGTAGGTAACTTTGTCGGACGCAGCGCGGGTACCGATCACCATATAGCGTGCGACCGCGGCGCTATGGTTAAAAAGAGTATGGGCAACCGGATCACCGGCGCGCCAGCAGGCGGCATCGCCGGGCGCAAGTACGGTTTCGACGCCATCTTCGATTGCCATGACTTCGCCACTCAACATCATGATCATTTCATCCTCTCTGGCGTGCCAGTGGGCGAAGGAAGAATGCGCGCCGGGAGAAAGCTCTTCGATGAGCGCACCAAACTGGGTTAGCCCGGCTGTGTCGGTGATCAGATGTGCGGTATAAGGCCCCAAAGCTTCATCTAAAGCGCTTTGCCTCGTCTTGGCATGGCCGGATTTGATGATTGTCATTGGCGGCGTTCCCTATGCAAAAGGGCCGACCCTTTGCAGGATCGGCCCTTGTTTTCGTCAACGCAGTGGCGTGAATTATTCGCGGTTGCCGAAGAGTTGCAGCAACATCATGAACATGTTGATGAAGTCGAGATACAGGTTCAGTGCGCCCATGATGGCCGCTTTGCCCAGCCATTCGGTATCACCGTGGTGCGCATGGGCCAGATACTCGGTCTTGATCTTTTGCGTGTCGTAGGCGGTAAGGCCCGCGAAGATCAGAACACCGATGGCCGAAATTGCGAACATCAGCGCCGAGGAGGCGAGGAAGATGTTCACAATCGACGCAACGATCAGGCCAATTACGCCCATGATCAGGAAGCTGCCCCAGCCGGAGATGTCCTTTTTCGTGGTGTAGCCATAAAGCGACAGGCCCGCGAAGGCGATTGATGTGATCAGGAAGACCTGCGCGATAGAGTAGCCGGTGAAGACCAGAAAGATCGAGCTGATCGAGATGCCCATCACGGCGGCAAAGGCATAGAAAACCGTCTGCGCGGTGGCGGCGGACATCTTGTTGATCATCGCGCTGAAGCCAAAGACGAATGCCAGCGGGGCGAACATAACGACCCATTTCAGTGGCGAAGCGTAAAGGTAATAGCCCAGTTGCGTCAGATACTTGCTTTCGCTGAGCTGTGCGACGCCGGCGGCAGGGTCGGTGGTGACCGCCAGACCAGACAGCGCCCAGGCGGCAGCAAAGGTGATGAGCATGCCAACAGACATGGTGCCATACACCTTGTTCATATGTGCGCGCAGACCCGCGTCGATTTCGGCGGTGCGCGTACCGGTCGTTGACCGGATGGTATTCACGTCAGCCATGTGATGACCTCCAATTGGCAAAGTGGCGTGCCGAAGACATCGGTCACGTATTGCGTTGAATATCGGGGCTGAGCGCACATATTTCAAGGGTCTTAATGTCTGATTTCACGGTGAAATCGTGGATCAGTTCCGCCATGTTTGCGGCACATCCCAAGGCGCGCGGACAGTTTCGCGGGCTGCCTGCGCCGTGGTGATGCCGACGTCACGCAATTGGCATGCGTCAAGCCGCGCCAGAGCACGGCGGCTGCGCCACAGGGCGATCCACTGCCGAAGCGACGAATTTGGAGTATTGGGCGCGCTGACGGCCGCGCAGCCGGTGTTGGAGATATATGTCATCGTTGGTATCCTTCAGTATATGTGATGCGATTCCTTTTTGCACCTGGTATATTGAAGTATCGGTGTGAATGATGCAGAATGAAAACGAATGTTTGTTGCAGACTCCATCAAGGATCATGATATATGAGAAATCTCGACATCACGACGTTGCGCTCGTTTGTGGCGGTGGCCGATTCCGGTGGCGTCACCCGCGCTGCCGGGTTCTTGCATCTGACACAATCGGCGGTGTCGATGCAGCTTAAGCGGTTAGAAGAGATGCTGGGCCTGTCATTGCTTGACCGGTCGGGTCGCACCATCGCGCTGACGGCCTCGGGCGAGCAATTGCTGGTCTATGCGCGCCGCATGATCGCGCTGAATGACGAGGTGATTGGTCGCCTGACCGATCAGGCCTTTGAAGGGGAGATCACGCTAGGGGTGCCGCATGACATTGTTTATCCAGCGATCCCGCAGGTCTTGAAGCAGTTCCATGCGGCCTATCCCCGGGTGAAGGTGAATCTGGATGCGTCGCACACCCGCGCGCTGAAAGAACGCTTTGCCAAGGGCGACATCGATCTGATCCTCACCACCGAGGTGGACCTGGACCGCAATGGCGAAACCCTGATCAAAAAGGATTTGGTCTGGCTGGGTGCTGCCGGCGGCGCGGCCTGGCGGCAGCGGCCACTGCAACTGGCGTTCTGTCGGTTCTGTACCTTCCGGCCCCGCGTGGTGGCGGCACTGGATGAAAAGGGAATCCAGTGGGAGATGAGCGTGGATACCGAAAGCGACCGCACCATCGAAGCTACGGTCAGCGCCGATCTGGCCGTACATGCGATGATTGAAGGCACACAGCCCCCGCATCTGGAACAAATCGACCACAATGGCAGCCTGCCGGCACTGCCGTGCCAGTTGATCAACCTCTACGTGTCGGATGCCGCTGCGGGCGAGGTTTACAGCGCGATGGCGGGTCTGCTGCGCAGCGCATTTGCGGTGAATCACCCGACGCGGCTGCGGGCCGTGTGACGCCGGTTTCGCCAATTGCGGGCGCGGAACAGGGCAATTTCGGGCAGATCGGCAAGAATCAACCTATTGTGATTTCGCGCTGGTCAATGCCGATTTGCCGCCTGGCGTGGTGCCAACGCTACGCCGAACGCGTGTGTTGATCTGCGCGGATACTACCTATACCTGTGGCCGCGAAGCCCTTGAAAACGCTCGAAACGTCGGCGTGACCGGACAAGATTTCCGGCCGCGCCGAGCGGGATTTCGCGCCGGGGCGGTCATTCATTTAACTTGTGAACAATACCCTAGGTTGTGAATTCGCCCGACTGACATTAATCAATGCAGATGAAAATAAATTGCCGAATGGGTCGAAAAGCCTATGCTGAGCGCATCAACCGACTTGGCCCACTCCGGGTATTTGAGGAGCGAGGAGCGAAGCTCGGCAAACGTCATTGGCACTTTGGCACGTGTTATCAATAGGGAAGAATATGTCATGGCACATATGGTAGATATCCACGTCGGAAAGCGCATCCGGCAGCGGCGATGGCTGACAGGCCTGACGCAGCAGCGGCTTGCTGAATTGGTGGGAATTAAATTTCAGCAGATCCAGAAGTATGAAACCGGGGCGAATCGTGTGAGTGCGTCGCGCCTGTGGGACATCGCCGATGCGCTGGATGTCGACGTGTCGTTCTTTTTCGAAGGTCTGCGGGACGAGGCGGCAGAAGGTGCTGAACCGGTGCGGGGTTTGCCTGTCGATCTGATGGGCGACAAGGAAGCGATGGATTTGGTGCGGTCTTATTATGCGATCCCCGAAAACCAGCGACGTCGGTTGTTTGAACTTGCGCGTGTGCTGAGCGACGTCGCGTAATTTGAGCACGCCTTGGGGGGCGTTGCCCCCTTCAAACGCCCTGTCCAGGCTATAAGACTGAAAAGAGACAGCAGGGCGCGGTGGCTTTGGCTTGCCTTGCACAGGGCAAGCTGGCAGGTCAGAAACATGACATTTGATACAGATATTCGCCGCGTGGCGCATGAGATGGCGGATGCGGCGCGGCGCGTGATCCTGCCGTATTTCCGCAGTGTGGGTCTGGCGACGGACAACAAGCTGACGGCCGGGTTTGATCCGGTAACTGAAGCTGACCGCGCCGCCGAACGCGCCATGCGCGAGATACTGGCACGCGCGCGGCCCGACGATGCGATCCTCGGCGAGGAATATGGCGCGCGGGCGGGTACATCGGGTCTAACCTGGGTGCTGGACCCGATTGATGGCACCCGTGGTTTCATGAGCGGGACGCCGACCTGGGGGGTGCTGATTGCGGTTTCGGATGCCTCGGGGCCGTTTTACGGCATTATTGATCAGCCTTATATTGGCGAGCGCTTCGAAGGCGCGCCGGATGGTGCCGTGCTTGAGGGGCCGCATGGGCGCAGCAATCTGGCCACCCGCACCCCGCGCGATCTGACAGAGGCGGTTGTTTTCACTACATTTCCTGAAGTCGGTACACCGCAGGACGCCGCAGGTTTTCAAGACGTGGCAAGCCGCGCGCGGCTTACGCGCTATGGTATGGATTGTTATGCCTATGCGCTGGTGGCTTCGGGGCAGGTCGATCTGGTGATCGAGGCCGGGTTGCAATCCTACGACATTCAGGCCCCGATTGCAGTGGTACAGGCGGCAGGCGGCATCGTGACCGACTGGCGTGGCGGCCCGGTGCACGAAGGCGGACGCGCAATCGCAGCGGCCAATGCGGCAATCCACGCGCAGGCGCTGGAGATTTTGGCTAACCATTAGCGGCGGTAAAGATTGACCGGCCCTGCAACCGTGGATTACATGGGTGCTGGTCGGTTCTTCATGCCCGTTTTCCACCGGCCTCGCACACTTTTCATGAGACGGGCCATTGGAAGTGTGACTGATGGCTGAAATTCTTGTCCGCAATGCGGATCATATCCTGACCATGGACGACGACCGGCGCGAGCTGTCAGGTGCCGATATTCTGATCCGCGATGGGGCGATTGTCGCGATCGGGCCGGGGTTGCAGACCGTCGGCGAGGTTGTACTGGCCAATGGCTGTGTCGTGACGCCGGGTTTGGTAAATACGCATCACCATCTATACCAGAGCCTGACACGGGCGGTGCCTGGGGCGCAGGACGCGCTGTTGTTTGGCTGGTTGCAAAAACTGTACCCGATCTGGGCGCGGTTCGGACCGGAGCATATGTTCGTGTCGGCCCAGGTGGGGCTGGCAGAATTGGCGCTGTCGGGCTGCACGCTCAGCTCGGATCATCTGTATCTTTATCCAAATGGTGCGCGGCTTGAGGATACGATCCATGCGGCCGCTGAATTGGGCCTGCGGTTCCACCCTACGCGTGGGTCGATGAGCATCGGCGAGAGCAAGGGGGGCCTGCCACCGGATATGTTGGTGGAGGAGGAGGCCGCCATTTTGGAAGACTGCATTCGAGTGGTCGACGGCTTTCACGATCCGCGAGAGGGGTCGATGTGCCGGGTCGGGCTGGCGCCCTGTTCGCCGTTTTCGGTCAGCCGTGAATTGATGCGCGATACCGCCCTGCTGGCGCGTGACAAGGGGGTGATGCTGCACACCCATCTGGCTGAAAACGCCGAAGATGTGGCCTATTCCTTGGCCAACTTTGGCTGTCGACCCGGAGAATATGCACAAAGTCTGGGCTGGTTGGGCGACGATGTCTGGCATGCGCATTG
This sequence comes from Sulfitobacter sp. KMM 9851, assembly GCF_057178245.1. Taxonomy (NCBI): domain Bacteria; kingdom Pseudomonadati; phylum Pseudomonadota; class Alphaproteobacteria; order Rhodobacterales; family Roseobacteraceae; genus Sulfitobacter; species Sulfitobacter sp. KMM 9851. Next base: position 2,417,432 of record NZ_CM169991.1, on the reverse strand, counting down.
CGTGCAATTGGACCCGGCAGAGATTGACCTGTTTGCGCGCACCCGCACCGGTGTGGCGCATTGCCCCTGTTCCAACTGCCGCCTTGGGTCGGGGATCGCACCCCTGCGTGCGATGCTGGATGCGGGGGTGCCGGTGGGGATTGGTGTGGATGGATCGGCCAGTAATGACAGCGGTAATCTGGTGGCAGAAGCGCGCATGGCGATGATGTTGCAGCGGGTGGCGCGTGGGGCTGACGCGATGAGCGCGCGCACAGCGTTAGAACTGGCCACACGCGGCGGGGCCGATGTGTTGGGGCGTCCCGATTGCGGGCGGCTGGCGGTGGGCAAGCGCGCAGACGTGGCGATCTGGGATGTAAGCGGCGTGGCAAGTGCTGGCAGTTGGGACCCGGCGGCGCTGCTGCTGGCCGGGCCAACCGCAGTGCGGGATCTTTTTGTTGAAGGCCGCCAAGTGGTGCGCGATGGTCAGGTAACGACGATTGATTTGGCGGCGCAGGTGGCACGGCACAACGAACTGGCACGGGAGTTGGCATTATGATGCGGATTTTAACGGTGGTCTTGGCAATCATGGCGCTGCCAGTCTGGGCCGATCCGGCGGCGTTGTCGGCCGTAAACGGGTTGCGCGCGGCCAAGGGCAGGGCGGCGGTGGTCTATGATCCAGTGTTGGAACGTGCGGCTGCTGCGCATGCGCAGGATATGGCGCGGCATGACTATTTCAGCCATCAGGGTAAAAACGGGTCAACCGTAGGGCAGCGGATCAGCGCGCAGGGCTACAAATGGTGCTTTGCGGCCGAAAACATCGCCAAAGGGCAGAAGTCACTGGCCGCAGTGATGCAAAGCTGGGCCGGATCGCAAGGGCATTACCAGAATATAATGCACCGCAAGGTGCGCGGTTTTGGTCTGGCCAGAGCCGAGGGTAACGTCTGGGTGATGGTGCTGGCGGCACCCTGTTAGGGTGAAAGCGGCCCCCGCGCTGCGGGGTGGGCGCGGGATTGATCTTATTTGATGGGCTGAAGGGGGGGCAGGGACGTTGGCGCGTTATCCTCGTCGTTGGCCCGCGACCCAGACGTCGGCAATGGCGCGGTCGTCGCCCATCATGATCGTGGCAAAGAGGCTTTCCCAGATGTCGGCGGCATTTTGGTGGCGTTGGGTGATCGCAGGGGTCGAGGTCAGTGACAGCACGGTGACGTCGGCCTCCATCCCCGGTTTGAGGCTGCCGACCTTTTCTTGCAGATGTAGGCTGCGGGCCGATCCGGCGGTGGCGAGCCAGATCAGCTGTGCCGCGTGCAGCGGGGTGCCGCGCAGCTGGCCGATTTCATAGGCCGCGGCCATGGTGCGCAGCATGGAAAATGACGATCCGCCGCCGGTGTCGGTGGCCAGACCGATGGGAATGGATCGCGCGCTGAGGCGGGCCATATCGAAGAGGCCGGAGCCGATAAATGTGTTGGAGGTGGGGCAGTGGACAAGGGCTGCTCCGACGTCGGACAGGCGGTCAACCTCGCGCGGCTCAAGGTGGATGGCGTGGCCGTAGAGGCCGCGTTCGCCCAGCAGCCCGTGGGTTTCATAGGTGTCGAGGTAGTCGCGGGCATTCGGATAAAGGTCGCGCACCCATGCGATTTCATCGGTCTGTTCGCTGAGGTGGGTCTGCATCAGGCAGGTCGGGTGTTCGGCCCAGAGTGCACCAAGGGCGGCAAGTTGGTCTGGCGTGGACGTAGGCGAAAAACGCGGCGTGATGGCGTATGTGGCGCGCCCCTTTCCGTGCCAGCGGTTGATCAGTGTCTTGCTGTCGTCATAGGCCGATTGCGGGGTGTCGCGCAGCCCTTGGGGCGCGTTGCGGTCCATGCAGGTCTTGCCTGCGACGATGCGCTGACCGCGGGCGGCGGCGGCGTCGAACAGGGCGTCGGCGCTATGAGGGTGTATGGTGCAGTAGGAGGCCACGGTCGTAGTGCCTTGGCCGAGTGTAAGATCAAGGTAACGCGCGGCGATCTCGGCCGCGTAGGCCGGATCAGCAAGGCGCATTTCCTCGGGGAAGGTATAAGTGTTGAGCCAGTCGATCAGCCGCTTGCCCCATGACGCGATGATCGCGGTCTGCGGGTAGTGCACATGGGCATCGACAAAGCCGGGGCAGATCAGCGCGTCGGTGTAACGGGTCACCTTGGCCTGTGGGTGCGCAGCGGTCAGGCTCTCGCCCTTGGCCATCGCGGTGATCTGGCCATTTTCGATGAGCACGCCACCAGCGGTGTCGATGTGCACGGCGTCCTGCCATGCCCCCTGCATCGGACTGCCGGTATATGTGAGTGTCGGACCAAGGAGGATATGTTGTTCTGTCATATTCGTTGTTTATGCCGCGTGGGAGACGGGAACAACGGTTAAGCGTCGCAGGCGGCATTGTGTCCCATCGGCGCGATGCTTATGGTCGCGCGAACCGGATAGATAGCGGAGGGCACGCGCATGTCGGACCAGATCGAAGAGATGCAGACCCCCGTCGAAAGTGAAGCGGATACCCAAGCTTACCGGTTGGATCGCAAGGCCGTTTCCGCGATTCTGGATGCGGTGGAATACGGTGATCAATCGCTGCTGACCGCGCTGATGGAACCGCTGCACGCGGCCGACATCGCCGACCTTTTGGAACAGATCAGCGAAGGTGATCGGCGGGATCTGATCCGGCTGTATGACCGCGAGTTTGACGGTGAAATCCTGTCAGAGCTTGACGAGTCGATCCGCGAGGAAGTCATTTCGATCCTGACGCCACAGGTGCTGAACCAGGCCGTGCGCGAGATGGACAGCGATGATGTTGTCGATCTGATCGAAGACCTAGAGGACGACCAGCAGGAAGCCATCCTAGGCGCGCTGGAGGATTCTGACCGGGTCGCGGTCGAGCAGGCGCTGACCTGGCCGGAATATTCCGCCGGCCGTCTGATGCAGCGTGAGGTGGTGATGGCGCCAGAGCACTGGACCGTGGGCCAAGCGATCGACCATCTGCGCGTGACCAAGGAAGAAGACCTGCCGGACCAATTTTATCACATCGTGATGGTCGACCCGCGCCTGCACCCGGTTGGCAATGTGACGCTGGGCAAATTGATGCGGTCGAAACGCGACACCATGCTGCGCGACATTCTGGAGGATACCTTTCAGGTGATCCCGGCGATGCGCGACGAGGGGGACGTGGCCTATGCGTTCAACCAATATCACCTGATTTCGGCCCCGGTTGTCGACGACGAGGGCCGGTTGATCGGGGTCATCACGATTGATGACGCCATGGCGGTGCTGGACGAGGAACACGAAGAAGATATCCTGCGACTGGCGGGTGTTGGTGAGGGGTCTTTGTCGGATCGGGTGCTGGAGACGACAAAGCAGCGTCTGCCCTGGCTGGCGGTGAACCTGGTGACGGCGATTGCGGCGTCGATGGTTATTTCGCAGTTTGAAGTGGCGATTGCACAGATCGTGGCGCTGGCAGTGCTGATGCCCATCGTCGCCTCGATGGGGGGCAATGCGGGGACGCAAAGCCTGACCGTGGCGGTGCGTGCGATTGCGACACGCGATTTGACCGGGTCGAACGTCTGGCGGGTGATCCGGCGCGAATGTTTGGTGGGTCTGATCAACGGGCTGATCTTTGCACTGGTGATGGGCGTTGTCGGGATCATCTGGTTCGGCTCGCCCGCGCTGGGCTATGTGATTGCCACGGCGATGGTAATTAACATGGTGGTGGCGGGGCTGGCTGGCACCGGCATTCCGATTTTGCTGGAGCGGGTCGGGGTTGATCCGGCGCTGGCGTCGGGGGCTTTTGTGACGACGGTGACCGATGTCGTGGGGTTCTTTGCCTTTCTGGGATTGGCGGCCATGGTGTTGCTGTGAACGGTTGGACGCAGGCGAAAGCCGTGGCGCGAAAAAACGCCTTTGCCCGGCGAAAGCCCTTGTTCGACGGGGCCAATGGGGCGCAGGCGGGTTATTTATCCGAGGTTTTGGCGGGCTATCGTGGGGTGCCGCTGTCGGGGTTCATGCCGATCCGTACCGAGATTGACCCACGCCCCGCGATGGCCGAGGCCTGCGCCCATGGCCCGGTCGGCGTGCCGGTGATCATGTGGCCGGATCACCCGCTGTCGTTCTCGCGCTGGACGCCGGAAACGCAGATGGTGGCCGGGGCCTTTGGCGCAATGATCCCGGAACATAACGACTTTTTCGAGCCGGAAATCCTGATTGTGCCGCTGCTGGCGTTCAACCGGCAGGGTGCGCGGCTGGGCTATGGCGGTGGATTTTATGACCGCACGCTAGAAATGTTGCGGGCCAGACGGGCGACGCTGGCGATAGGTTTTGCCTTTGCCGGGCAAGAGTGTGATGACATTCCGCTGGAGCCGACGGACGAGCCGCTGGACCTGATCGTGACCGAGGCGGGGGTTATCGAGGTGCCGAAGGGCTGAGGTGCGGAGCTGACATCTGGGGTTTGCGCATCCCAAGACCCAAGCGACACCATGGGGGTTTTCCACCCCCAAACCCCGGATGAGATTTATTTGGCAAAGCGAAAAGGGATTTGGGCTTGCTCGTCTCGAATGCGCGGCCTAGGTCATGGGCATGAAAATACTCTTTCTTGGCGATGTGATGGGCCGGGCCGGACGGCGCGCGATCACGGAAAATCTGGCGCGGCTGCGGCAGGAGTGGAAGCTCGATTTCGTCGTGGTGAACGGCGAGAACGCGACCGGGGGCATGGGGCTGTCGGGGGCGCATGCCAAAACATTGCTGGACGCTGGCGCGGACTGTTTGACGCTGGGCGATCATGCCTTTGATCAAAAGGACATGCTGAGCTATGCAGCGCAGGAGCCGAGGATCATCCGGCCATTGAACTTTTCCAAATCGGCACCGGGGCAGGGCGCACGTCTGTTTACGGCGCAGGATGGGCGCAAGGTTCTGGTCACGCAGGTGCTGGGTCAGGTTTTCATGAAGCGGCCCTTTGACGATCCCTTTTCGGCGCTTGAGCCAGTGCTGAAGTCTCACCCCTTGGGTGGGCTGGCGCAGGCGGTAATCGTTGACATGCATTGCGAGGCAACCAGTGAAAAGATGGCCATGGGCCATTGGTGTGACGGACGTGCAAGCCTTGTCGTCGGCACCCACACCCATGTCCCAACGGCAGACGCGATGATCCTGCCCGGCGGCACGGCATATCTGAGCGATGCGGGTATGTGTGGCGATTACAATTCTGTCATCGGTATGGACAAGGCCGAGCCAATGCGCCGTTTTATCACCGGCATGCCGCGTGAACGCTTTACCCCCGCCAATGGCGAGGCCACCCTGTCTGGCGTCTATATCGAGACCGACAACCGCACCGGGCGCGCCACACGCGTTGTACCGGTGCGCCAAGGCGGGCTGTTGCAGGCGAGCGCGCCCTGAGCCGAAAAATAGTCGGCTGTTACGGCAGCGCTTGCGGCATGCAGGGCAATCAGCGAAACTGCGCATGGCCCCGCCCGAAGGGGCTGTGATCTGGATGACTGGACTGTCCTGAATGGAATTTCTAAACTTTTCGCCTATGGAAGCTGCTGTGCTGACACTGGTGGTGGTGGGCCTGATGTTCGTGTTGTTTCTGCGCGAATCCTTCCCGACCGAAGTGGTGGCGATTGCGGGTGCGGCACTATTGCTGGCCATCGGTGTCTTGCCCTATGACGATGCGCTTGCCGTGTTGTCGAACCCAGCACCCTGGACCATCGCGGCGATGTTTATCATCATGGGCGCGCTGGTGCGCACCGGCGCGCTGGATGTGCTGACACGGCTGGCGGAGCGTTCGGCAAAGACGCATCCCAAGACCGCAGTCGTGGGGGTCATCATTTCTGTCATGGCCGCGAGTGCCATCATGAACAACACGCCGGTGGTTGTGGTGATGATCCCGGTGGTCGTGCAACTGTCGCGCACGCTGGGCACCAAGGCATCCAAGCTGTTGATTCCGCTTAGTTATGCCGCCATCATGGGCGGGTCTTTGACGCTGATCGGGACATCGACCAACCTGTTGGTGGATGGTGTTGCACGCGCGCAGGGGTTGGCGCCTTTTGGCATTTTTGAAATTATGCCGATCGGTCTGGTCGTCTGTGCCTGGGGGCTGATCTATATGGCGCTGTTCGGCAACAAGCTGCTGCCGGGGCGTGACAGTATGGCGAACATGCTGTCGGACAGATCCAAGATGAAATTCTTTACAGAGGCCGTGATCCCCACCGACAGTAACCTGATCGGTCGCGACGTGCTGGACGTGCAGCTGTTCAAGCGCGAAGGCGTGCGGCTGATCGACGTGGTGCGCGGCGATCAGTCATTGCGGCGCAACATGGCAGGTGTGCAGTTGCAGGTCGGGGATCGCGTCGTGCTGCGCACCCAGATGACCGAACTGCTGAGCCTTCAGGCCAATAAGGAACTGCGGCGGGTGGATCAGGTTTCGGCGGTGGAAACCACCACGGTCGAGGTGCTGATCACGCCGGGCTGCCGCATGGTCGGTCGGTCGCTGGGGTCCATGCGTCTGCGGCGGCGCTATGGTGTCTATCCACTGGCGGTGCATCGACGCAACCAGAACATCGGGCTGCAACTGGATGATTTGATTGTAAAAGTTGGCGATACGTTGCTGCTGGAAGGGGCCGGCGAAGACATCCAGCGTCTGGCCAGTGATATGAACATGGTCGATGTTTCGCACCCGTCGGCACGGGCATTTCGCCGGGGCCATGCGCCGATTGCCATCGCGGCGCTGGTGGGCATCGTGACCTTGGCCGCCTTTAACGTCGCGCCGATCCTGCTGTTGGCGGTCGTTGCCGTTGCCTTGGTACTGGTCACCGGATGCATCGACGCGGAAGAGGCGTTTTCATTTGTCGAAGGGCGGCTGTTGGCGCTGATCTTTGCGATGTTGGCAGTTGGTGCCGCCTTGCAGAATTCGGGCGCTATCACCCTGATTGTCGACAGTATTTCACCCAATCTGGCCAACCTGTCGCCCTTTTACGTGATTTTCGCGGTCTTCTTGCTGACCACAACGCTGACCGAAATCGTCAGCAACAACGCGGTGGCGGTGATCATGACCCCGATTGCCATCAGCCTTGGCACAGCCCTGGGCATGGACCCACGGCCATTGGTGGTGGCGGTGATGATCGCGGCATCCTGTGCATTTGCAACGCCCATCGGCTATCAGACCAACACGCTGGTCTATGGGCCGGGCGGGTACAAGTTCACCGATTTCATGCGCATCGGTATCCCGTTGAACCTGTCGATGTCGTTGCTGGTCAGTCTGATCATCCCGTTCTTCTGGTAGCCGTCAGGCGCGGCGCTGGTTCTCCTGCGCCGCGATTGTCTCGAACCCGCGCTGCGCTTCGATAAAGCTTTTGGTCAGCGGTGCGGTCAGCTCTGACTGGTCAGAAAAATATGCCCCGACGCGGCAGATCTGCGCGGCAAAGTCGGGGTGTACGCCAGCATCGTCATAGCGGCGGATGCGGTCCTTGCTCAGCCAGCCGCGTTTCTTGGCCTCTTTACTGATCAGTTTCAGCCGCTGCACCGCGTGGAACGTCAGGTAGACCGACAGGTAATCCAGATAGTCCTCCATCGGGATGCCGCAGGTCGGGTCAAAGGCGTCGATTACCACGTCGACCATAGCTTGCGGCGCGATTGGCCAGGCTTCGTCACCGATAAGCCAGGCGATGTCTTCGGCGCCGTGGCGCAGGCCGGCATATTCAAAATCAAACCAGCGCAACCGATCATCATGTCCGATGGCGGCGTTGCCCGATCGGCAGTCCCATTTTACGAATTGCTGCGCCGGTGCGTCGATACGCTCGTAGGCTGCGATGCGGTCAAAGCTGTCGGGGATACCCCCGGCAAGCCCTTTCAGGAAATCGACGGCATCGACGAAATTCATCACCCAGTCGCGGTTATTGCCCAGATGCGGCATGATCGTGTCGAGATCGGTTCGGCGCGCGGCAGAGTGGATGCGAAAGATCGCGCCAACAGCCTCGGCGGCGAGGTCGATCTGCTGCGGGGCGTCGACCTTGGCAATTTCGACATTCAGGCGGCGTTTGCCGACGTCGGATTGAAACATGATGTCGCCCACAACGCCCAGACATTCTGGCAGGTCGCTGCACTGCGCCCCCAGTTGGGTCAGCACATGCGCCTCAAGGTGGGTGCGGCGGAAATTCGGGCGCAGTGTGGCGATCACGGTGCGGTCGGTCATGTGCAACCGAAAGCTGGACCGGTTTTCGCCACCGGGCGCAGAGACACGCGCGACGTCCTGACCAAAATGCGCCCGTGCCGCTGCGACGATCTGTGCCTGTGCGCTTTTCTCTTTGGGTTTTGCCATTGGGCCCTCCGGTGATGTCTGACGCGGGTGTAACAGTTTTCTGCGGGCAGGGGTACGGCGCCTATGGGGCGAAAGCATGGCGTTTCATGGCGGATTGCAAAAGTTGATTCGGTGCGGCCTGGCGGTATTGGCGGCGGTTGAACGACAATACCAAAGCGGCCGCAGGACTGTTTCCGAAAAGGGTTCGGTTTTCGTCTAATTTCATGAAAATATGGAAAGAATTTGTCGAGACTATGACGGATTTGCTAATTTCTCATCCCTAAGGGTCACGCAGGGCATTTGATGCCTATTGCGGCGTAAAAAAATTTCGTGAGCATACAGAGAGGGATTGTAGCGATGGGGTATAGATTTTCCAAAGGCTGGGACGGCCACGGCGGTGGCCGAGGGGGCAATCGGTCAAAGTGGGCGCGCGATGATCGCCGCGGCTCGGGCTCTGGTGGTACCAAAGGATCGGGTTCGGGCGGTACCATGGGGTCAGGGGGCTGCAAGGCCAGCGGCACCAAATCCTATCACAACGGCGGCGTTGAAGGATCGTCATTCGCAAAGTGGTATGACGAAAATCTGGCCAATTTTTACGACGGCAGCACAGACGGTAAGGGTTCCGGCTCTGGCGGCACGAAGGGCTCCGGCTCTGGCGGCACCAAGGGTTCCGGCTCTGGCGGTACGACCGGTTCTGGTTCCGGTGGTACGAAGGGCTCCGGCTCTGGCGGTACGAAGGGGTCCGGCTCTGGTGGCACGAAGGGTTCTGGTTCCGGTGGCACAAAGGGTTCCGGCTCCGGTGGTACGAAGGGTTCCGGCTCTGGCGGCACCAAGGGTTCCGGCTCTGGCGGTACGAAGGGTTCCGGCTCTGGCGGCACGAAGGGCTCCGGCTCTGGCGGCACGAAGGGTTCCGGTTCTGGCGGCACGAAGGGTTCCGGTTCTGGCGGCACGAAGGGTTCCGGCTCTGGCGGCACCAAGGGTTCCGGCTCTGGCGGCACGAAGGGTTCTGGTTCCGGCGGTACGAAGGGTTCCGGCTCTGGCGGTACGAAGGGTTCCGGCTCTGGTGGTACGAAGGGCTCCGGCTCTGGTGGTACGAAGGGCTCCGGCTCTGGCGGCACGAAGGGTTCCGGCTCTGGCGGCACCAAGGGTTCCGGCTCTGGTGGCACCAAGGGTTCCGGCTCTGGTGGTACGAAGGGTTCCGGCTCTGGCGGCACCAAGGGCTCCGGCTCTGGCGGTACGAAGGGTTCCGGTTCTTGCGGGACGAAGGGTTCTGGCTCTGGTGGCACCAATGGCGGTGGCGAGCCGACCGATCCCAGTGATGGCAAGACCACGCTGAACTTCACGCTGGGCGATCCGGCCGAGGTCAATGTGTCCGTAACGGAAACACCTGATGGGCAGTTGTACTTTAACCTGACCCCGACGGATTTCGCTGACGAACCGGTAGACATTGACGGGATCTTCTTCAACCTTGCCGACAACAGCGGCCTGAGTACGCTGAACGTCTTCCCGGATGAAAACACCCGCGAAGTCACCGATATCCAAACGGATGCGAATGGCGTCGTTGCCTTGCCAAACGGTGCGGGTGTGGGCGAGAACTTTGACGTCGGTCTGCAGTTTGGCCTGGTGCCGGACAGCGCCGATGGCAATGTCACCACCACCAACTTTACGTTGTGGTCGGACGACGGGCCGCTGACTTTTGCTGACATTGACCTGTCGGGCATGCGCCTGGTGGTCGATTCAGACGAGGCAGGCGGCGAAGTCTTGGGCGTGTCGGCCAGCGATGATCCCAACTGGGATGTGGGCGACGCGGTACCGGACAGTGACATTGTGATCGAAGACGTGATGTCCTTGATGAGTGTCGTGCCGGATGAGACCGACGTGCCGGATGAAATCGAGGAAGATCCGCTCGACGTGGTCTGAGGCCAGCCGGTAAGCTGAGAACAGGAAAGGCGCGCCCGGTGGGTGCGCCTTTCCTACGTTGGGCCGCCGGTTACGCTGTGCGCCGAAACCACGCCAAGAATGGTAGCGCCACCAGATACATGGTGATGCCATAGACAGCAGAGGGCAGGGCATAGGTGCTAAAACCATCCGACTGGCCCGAGATCAACGCTGCCAGTGTGATGCCCAGCGTGGCGTTCTGGATACCGGTTTCAACCGCAATCGTCTTGCGCGCCTGCCATGCCAGCCCCGCAGCACCCGCCAAAAGCAGCCCGGCACACATCAGTCCTGCGTTCAGCGTGATCAGGGCCGGGCCGAGGCTGGCAAGGTTGGAGACAAAAAGCGCCCAGTTGCCTGCGAGGGCCGCGATCACGATCACAACAAAAAGCACCGTGGCCAGCACCGAAAGTTTCGGTTCGGCCCAATCGGCGGTCCCGGCGGCAAAGCGGCGGATGGCGACGCCGATGGCCACTGGCAGCGTGGTGATCAGGAACATCGCCAGCGCCAGTGTCGTGACAGAGACCTGCGGAGCCGCATCCCCCATAAAGTGCGCCACTGCCCAAACGGCCAGCACCGGCACCGTCAGGATGCTGAGCAGGGACACCACGGCGGTCAATGATACCGACAGCGCGACATCGCCGCCTGCCAGTTTCGCAAGCATGTTCGAGGTGACCCCGCCCGGACAGAAGGCCAGCAGCATCACGCCAACCGCCAGTTCTGCCCGTAGACCGAAGGCCAGGATCACCGCCCATGCGGCAAGTGGCACCAGCACGACTTGGCTGATGGCGCCGATGCCAAAGGCGCGCGGGTGTTTGGCAACACGCGCAAAATCAGCCCCGGTCAGTCCGATGCCGAGTGACAGCATGATTACTGCAAGCGACAGCGGCAGTACGACGTTGATCAGGATGTCCATTTAGTCCCCCCATGTTGCAGCCACGCTAGGGGGCAAAGGGTGCGTTTGGCAAGGCGCATGAGATGCGCCTTTGGAGGCGCTGCCTCCAAACCTCCGGGAATATTTAGGACCAAAAAGAGGAGATCAAAGCGGCCAGAAGAACAGGATCGCGGGGATCGACACGGTGACCACGATGATTTCCAGTGGCAGGCCCATGCGCCAGTAATCGCCAAAGGAATAGCCGCCGGGGCCGAGGATCAGCGTGTTGTTCTTGTGCCCGATCGGCGTCAGGAACGCGCTGGAGGCGGCAACTGCCACAGCCATCAGAAACGGGTCGGGCGAGACATTGAGGGTCTGGGCCATTTGAATGCCCACTGGCGCGGCAACGATTGTAGTGGCGGTGTTGTTGAGCACATCCGACAGGGTCATGGTGACCACCATCAGCACGGTCAGCACGATCCAGGGTGCCAGCCCATCGGTCAGCGACACCAGCGCCCCTGCGATGAGTTCGGTCCCGCCTGAGGTTTCCAGCGCAGCACCAAGCGGGATCATGGACCCCAGCAGCACGACGACGGGCCATTCGATATGGGTGTAAAGTTCTGCAAGAGGCACGATCTTGGTCAGCACATAGCCCACCACGACCAGCCCAAGGGCCACCGGCAAGTAGATCAGTCCGAAGGACGCAGCGACAACCGCGCCTGCGAACATGCCGATGGCGAGCCATGTTTTGCTGTCTTGGGTCACCGCAAGCCCACGGTCAGCCAGGGGCAGCACGCCAAGCCAGTCGGTGACGTGGGCAACCGTGTCGCGCGGGACCAGCAGCAGCAGAATATCACCAGCCTGCAAAGGTGTGTTGCGCAGTTGCGAGGTGATGCGTTTGCCGCGCCGCGACAGGCCCAGAAGCACCGTGCGTTGGCGCCATGTGATGCCCACGTCCTGCACGGTGCGCCCGTTCAGACGCGAAGCCTCGGGCACCACGACTTCGACCAGTTCAACGCCTTCGCCGCCGGCGTTAAGCAGGTTTTCGCGGTGGCTATCGGCCAATGCAAAGCTCAGCGTACTGCGAAATTCGTCAAGCGCGTCTGGCGTGGCTTCGAGGACCAGCGTATCACCCGCTTGCAACGACACGTTGCGCGCGGTGCCGTAGCGGCGTTGGCCGTCGCGGATCAGGCCCAGGATCGCAACATCGGCTTTGTCTGCCGTCTCTTGCAATTCTGCGAGGCGTTTGCCGATTTGTTTGTTGTCTTCGGGCACGGTGAGTTCGGCGATGTATTGCGAGATGTCTTCGGCATCCAGCAGACCATCATCGCGGGCCGGGATCAGCCGCCAGCCGACCAGCGCCACAAAGATCAGCCCGGCAACGGCGGCGATGCCGCCCACGGGGGCAAAGTCAAACATCTTGAACGGCGCGCCCAAAGATTCCTGGCGGATTGAGGCGATGATGATATTTGGCGGGGTGCCGATCAGCGTGGCCATGCCGCCAAGGATCGTGGCAAAGCTGAGCGGCATCAGGCTCAGCCCCGGCGCGCGGCCAGCCTTGCGGGCGGTTTGGATATCGACGGGCATCAGCAGTGCCAGCGCCGCCACGTTGTTCATAAAGGCGGACAGCACGCCGCCGATTGCCCCCATCAACGTGATATGCGCGCCAAGCGAGCGCGTCGAATCGACCAGCGTGCGGGTGATCAACAGCACAGCACCCGAGCGCACCAGCCCGGCCGAGACCACCAGCACCAGCGCCACGATCAGCGTCGCGGGGTGGCCGAACCCATCAAAGGCGTTCTTGGTCGGCACCACGCCGAGCACCACGCCTGCCATCAGGGCCGAGAAAGCAACGAGGTCATAGCGGAACCGGCCCCAGAGCAGCAGGCCGAAAACCGCGCCGAAAAGACTGAAGAGAATGATTTGATCTATTGTCATGGGCAGGTATCTAGCTTGGTTGCTGACGTTGTAAAAGCCGATGTTGCGCGTGAGATTTGGCGTGGCCTTTGGATGGGTGGCCCAAGCTGGCCAACCGCGCGGTGCCCAACGGGTCGGTCGATTGGCGCAGTACGGGGGGCGTCCGCGGCAAATTCGGCGTTAAGAAACCGGGGCACGTGGGGAATGGGGCTGTGGCTTGTTCCAATGCGGCGGCTGCCATATAGAGTGGCAAGAGTTTTTCAACCAGACGAGGTATACATGGCCGGCCATTCCAAATGGGCAAATATCCAGCACCGCAAGAACCGTCAGGATTCGGTTCGGGCCAAGGTGTTTTCCAAGATGTCCAAGGAGATCACCGTGGCCGCCAAGATGGGCGACCCGGACCCGGACAAGAACCCACGTCTGCGCATGGCGGTGAAAGAAGCCAAGTCGGTTTCCGTGCCCAAGGACGTTATCGACCGCGCAATCAAGAAATCGCAGGCCGGGGATGGCGACGATTACGAAGAAATCCGCTATGAGGGCTATGGCCCGAATGGCGTGGCGGTGATTGTTGAGGCGATGACCGACAACCGCAACCGCACCGCGTCGAACGTCCGGTCAACCTTTACCAAAAACGGCGGCAATCTGGGCGAAACGGGCAGCGTGGGTTTCATGTTCGACCGCAAGGGCGAGATCACTTATCCCGCGTCCGTGGGGGATGCGGACACCGTGATGATGGCGGCAATCGAGGCCGGGGCCGAGGATGTCGAAAGCACGGAGGACGGTCACGTGATCTGGTGCATGGACACGGATCTGAACGACGTGGCCACAGCACTCGAAGCATCTTTGGGCGAATCGGATTCGACCAAGCTGGTGTGGAAACCTACCACCACCACCGACATGGACCTTGAGAACATGGAAAAGCTGATGAAGCTGGTGGATGCGTTGGAAGATGACGACGACGTGCAGCGCGTTACCACCAATTTCGAAGCCTCTGACGAGGTAATGGCTGCGCTTTAGGGTCTGATGCGCAGACTTTGACCGAGACAAAAAAACCGCCCACTCTGGTCAGAGATGGGCGGTTTTTCTTTTCCGTTTCGACGGTGCGCGGGTCAGCCCGGCATACGCTTGCTGAACCAGCCAAAGGCGCGGGTGCGGCAGGGGGCTTGCGCTGCGGGCGTTTGCTGGGCGATGCGCGCCAGCACGCGTTTGACCTCGTTCAGGCGGGTCCGTGCGGCTGTGCCGCCGGCGCTGGCCTGCACGTGAAGAATTTTTGACTGCGTGTGCAGGGCTGCCTCGATCACGGCCAGTTCTGCGGGGCTGATTTCCAGCTTCTGTTGTTTGTCTAACATGACATCGTTCCTTTTACTCTGACCTGCACATAGGGTCGCACAAAGGGTTACGCTAGGGGCCGCGTCCTGGATCACTTAAATGTGTCAGATTTATTACGGTCTAGATCGGGGCCGGTGGTGTGGTCTGAACCTGTGGTGGCACAAGGGCACTGGTCGCAGCGTGTCTGATGGCAGCGGTCAGCGGGGCCAACGCCGGGGCCATGATCCGCGTCACCTGCCAGTACAGTGGCACATCGAGCGGCATCTCGGCGTCCAGCGCGACCAGTCGACTCGCCGTCAGATCCTGCGCCACCAGCATTTCAGGGTTCATACCCCATCCCAGCCCAACGCAGGCGGCAGTGACAAAACCGTGGCTCGACGGCAGATGGTGGGTGGGCGGCCCAAGGCGTTGGCCGGTTTTCTGCATCATCCAGCGGTGTTGCAATTGGTCTTTCGCATCGAATACCAGCATCGGCGCGCAGGCGAGTGATGCGGCAGTCACCCCCTGTTCAAAGCAGCGGGTCACAAAATCCGGGCTGGCGGTGGCGCAATAGCGCAGCGCGCCCAGCGACCAGATGTCACAACCGGGTGCCGCGCGGGATTGTCCGGTGACAGCGGCGCTGACCTCGCCCCGGCGCAGCCAGTCGTCCGAGGTGTCTTGATCGTCGATCACCAGATCAAACATGAGGTCCGGCACCGCCGCCAGCGCCGGGATCAGCCAGGTCGCCATGACGTCCGCAGGTACGGCGAGGCGCAGGCGCGGGGCAGGGCCGCCTGTGGGACGCGCCGCCGCCAATGCCTGCGCCTCTAGCAGTGCGATGTCTTCGGCGTGTTTGGCAAGGCGCTGACCGATGGGCGTGGCGGTGCAGGGCTGGCCACGATTTACCAGTGTCGCCCCCACCCGATCCTCCAGCGCCTTGAGCCGTTGTGAAATTGCCGAGGGGGTCACGCCAAGCGCGCCCGCAGCCGCGTCAAAGCTGCCCAGCCGCAGGATGGCGGCGAGGGCCGCGAGTTGAGCGCTGTCGAGCATTAGTTTTCCTAATCTGGACGTAGTTAATTGAGTTTGCTTAATGAACGCAGCCTGCGTAAGCAACGACAACCTATTGTCCGGCCCGGAGCCTGCACCCCATGTACCAGTCCTTTCTGCCCGGCTTTGCCCTAAGTCTGACGCTGATCCTTGCGATTGGGGCGCAGAATGCCTTTGTCTTGCGTCAGGGGCTGCGGCGCGAACATGTGTTTGCCGTCTGTCTCACCTGCGCCGTGTCCGACGCGCTGCTGATTGCGGCAGGCGTCGCCGGGTTTGGCGCACTCGCAGAGGCTGCCCCCTGGTTCGAGATGGTGATGCGATTTGGCGGGGCGGCGTTTCTGCTGTGGTATGGCTGGCGCAATGCGGTGTCGGCCTGGCACGGTGGCGACGTATTGGAGGCCGATGGCGGCGCCGCACGCAGCCTGCCGCGTGCCATTCTGACCTTGCTGGCGCTCACATGGCTCAATCCGCATGTCTATCTCGACACGCTGGTGCTGCTCGGCTCGATCTCGGCGCAGTATTCTGATCGGGCGGCGTTTGGCGCCGGCGCGGTACTGGCCAGCTTCGTGTTCTTCTTCACCCTTGGCTATGGGGCGCGCCTGCTGGCACCGCTTTTTGCCCGACCCCGCAGCTGGCAGGTGCTGGATGCTGTGATCGCGCTGACGATGTGGGCGATCGCAATTAAATTGATTGCGATGTGAAGAATTTTCTCCGCTGATCTTGCCCTTCCCGGTGGATTGGGAAAGGGTCGCGCCATGACACAAACCGTCGAAGCTTCTGCCGTTGCACACCGCCCTGTGGTCGGGATTTTCTGGATGTTGGTGACGGGGGCCTGTTTTATCATGGTGACGGCGCTGGTCAAACATATGGGGCCACGATTGCCCGCAGCCGAAGCTGCATTTCTGCGCTATGCCATCGGCTTGGTGTTTATGCTGCCGATCTTGCGCTCGCTGGTGGCAACACCGGTCAGCGGCCGTCAATGGCGCCTGTTTGGCCTGCGCGGGCTGCTGCATGCCGTGGGCGTAATCCTGTGGTTCTATGCCATGACACGCTTGCCCATCGCCGAAGTCACGGCGATGAATTACCTCGCGCCGATCTATGTCACCGTGGGGGCCGCGATATTCCTGGGCGAACGATTGGCCGCGCGGCGGATCGTGGCGGTCTGCCTGGGGCTGGCGGGCGCGGCGATCATCTTGCGGCCGGGGTTTCGCGAGGTCTCAAGTGGTCATCTGGCGATGCTGGTGGCGGCGGTGGTCTTTGCCGGATCGTACCTGCTGGCCAAGCTTTTGGCCGACGAGGCGCGCCCGGCGATGGTGGTCGCGATGCTGTCGATCTTTGTCACCCTTGGGCTGGCGCCCTTTGCCCTGCCGGTCTGGATCGCGCCGACCGGGTATGAACTGCTGTTCCTGGCGGCGGTGGCATTTTTCGCCACAGCGGGGCATTTCACCATGACACTGGCATTTGCCGCGGCACCGGTGACGGTGACGCAGCCGGTAACTTTTCTGCAACTGGTCTGGGCGACGCTGCTGGGCCTCGTGGTGTTCGGCGAACCGGTCGACATATGGGTGGTGCTGGGGGGCGCTGTCATTCTGGGGTCAGTCACATTCATCACTTGGCGCGAGGCGATGCTAAAGCGACAGATTACGCCACCTTCGCTTGCCGCCAAGGTCTGAGGTTTTTCTTGATTGACGGGTCAATAAAGAGTCACCTATCCTAAGGCGGTCAACCGCCAAGGATCGAATCCAATGCCCAAGGTCGGAATGGAACCCATTCGCCGCGATGCGCTGGTCAAAGCGACCATCGCCGAAATCGGTGCTGCGCAGTCGCTGGATGTGACCGTAGGCCAGATCGCCAAACGTGCGGGCATGTCGACGGCGCTGGCGCATCATTATTTCGGCGGCAAGAACCAGATATTTCTGGCCGCAATGCGCCACATTCTGTCTGAATATGGCGATGAGGTGCGCAAGCACTTGGCCAAGGCCAAGACCCCGCGCGACCGCGCCGCTGCAATTATCATTGCCAGCTTTGACGAAACCTATTTCGCCCCCGGCACGGTGGCGGCCTGGATGACCCTTTATGCCGCATCGCGCACCAGCCCGGACACAAAACGCCTGCTGATCATCTATCAGCGCCGCCTGCGATCCAACCTGCGCCATGCCCTGCGCGATATCAGCACCACGCCCGAGGCCGATGCCGATACGCTGGCCGCTCTAATCGACGGGCTTTACCTGCGCGCGGCCCTGTCGCGGCGTGGCACGGCTGACGCCGCGCGCACCAGCGCCTTGTCGACCCTCGACCTGTTGCTGAAAGCCGCCAAATGACCCAGCCCAATATCCTGATCCTGATGGTGGATCAGCTCAACGGCACACTCTTTCCCGATGGTCCCGCCGATTTCCTATATGCGCCCAACCTGAAAAAACTGGCGGCCCGGTCGACCCGGTTTCGTAACTGCTACACGGCCTCACCCCTCTGCGCGCCGGGGCGGGCGGCATTCATGTCAGGCCAGTTGCCTTCGGCCACAGGCGTCTATGACAACGCGGCAGAGTTCTGTTCGTCGATCCCGACCTACGCCCATCACCTGCGCCGCGCGGGCTATCACACCTGCCTGTCGGGCAAGATGCATTTCGTCGGCCCCGACCAACTACATGGTTTCGAGGAACGCCTCACCACAGACATCTATCCCGCCGATTTTGGCTGGACGCCCGATTACCGCAAACCGGGCGAACGCATCGACTGGTGGTATCACAATATGGGGTCTGTCACCGGCGCAGGCGTGGCCGAAATATCCAACCAAATGGAATACGACGATGAGGTCGCCTTCAACGCCACCCGCAAGATTTACGACCTGTCGCGCGGGCTGGACAAACGCCCCTGGTGCCTGACCGTCAGCTTCACGCACCCGCATGATCCCTATGTCGCGCGGCAGAAATACTGGGACCTCTACGAGGACTGCGATCAGCTGCGCCCGACGGTGCCTGCAATCCCGTATGACGAACAGGACCCTCATTCCAAACGCATTTTCGATGCCAACGACTGGCGCAGCTTTGACATCACGGACGACGACATTACCCGTTCGCGCCGCGCCTACTTTGCCAACATCAGCTACCTTGACGACAAGGTGGGCGAGATCCTTCAAACGCTCGAAGATACGCGGCAAGAGGCGATCATTCTCTTTGTGTCCGACCATGGCGATATGCTGGGCGAACGCGGCCTATGGTTCAAAATGTCCTTCTTTGAGGGCGCCGCCCGCGTGCCGATGATGATCTGCGCGCCGCAGATGACACCGGGTCTACAGAAAACCCCGGTCAGCAACATCGACGTCTGCCCAACACTGTGCGACCTCGCGGGCGTCAGTATGGACGAGGTTATGGAATGGACGACTGGCCAGTCGCTGGTGCCGATGGGGCAGGGCGTGGCACGTACCGAACCCGTCGCCATGGAATACGCCGCCGAAGCTTCCTATGCACCGATGGTCTCGCTGCGCGCGGGCGCATGGAAATACAACCGCTGCGCGCTCGACCCCGAACAGCTCTTTAACCTCGACGACGACCCACACGAGCTGAGCAACCTCGCGAATGATCCCGCCCACGCGGACACATTGAAAGATTTCCGAACCCAGGCAGATGCCCGCTGGGATTTACCCGCCTATGACGCCGATGTGCGCAAATCCCAGGCCCGCCGCTGGGTGGTCTACGACGCGCTGCGCTCGGGGGGCTATTACCCTTGGGATTATCAACCCCTGCGTCTCGCCTCCGAACAATACATGCGCAACCACATGGACCTGAATGTGCTGGAAGAAAACAACCGCTTCCCCCGCGGAGAGTGATCTCTCTTTTTGGTCTTAAATATTCCTCGCCGAAGGCAAGAAAGTTCTGCAATGCCCTATGATACCCAACCCAAGGCCAGCCATTTTATCGCTGGTGAATACATCGAAGACACCGCAGGCACGCCGATCCCGGTGATCTACCCCGCCACGGGCGAAGTCATCGCGACGGTCCATGCCGCGACACCTGCGATTATCGAAAAAGCCATCACTGCCGCCAGATCAGCGCAGGCCGCATGGGGCGCGATGACTGGCACCGAACGCGGCCGCATCCTGCGCCGCGCCGCCGACATGATGCGCGACCGCAACCATGATCTGTCGGTGCTGGAAACATGGGACACTGGCAAACCCTATCAAGAGACCTCTGTGGCTGATGCCACCAGCGGCGCGGACGCGCTGGAGTATTTCGGCGGGCTAGCGGCGACGTTGACGGGCGAACACATCCAGTTGGGCGAAAACTGGGTCTATACCCGGCGCGAACCCTTGGGGGTTTGTGTCGGCATCGGTGCGTGGAATTATCCCACGCAGATCGCCTGCTGGAAAGGCGCGCCTGCGCTGGCCTGCGGCAATGCGATGATTTTCAAACCCTCCGAAACCACCCCGCTTTGCGCGTTGAAAGTTGCCGAGATATTGCACGAGGCAGGCTTGCCCGCCGGACTGTTCAACGTGGTGCAGGGCATGGGCGACGTCGGCAATGCCCTGGTGACGGACCCGCGCGTCGATAAGGTTTCGCTGACAGGCTCCGTGCCCACGGGCCGTAAGGTCTACGCCGCCGCTGCCTCGGGGATCAAACACGTCACCATGGAATTGGGCGGTAAATCCCCGATGATCGTGTTCGAAGACGCTGACATCGAAAATGCCGTCGGCGGCGCGATCCTGGGCAACTTCTATAGTTCCGGTCAGGTCTGTTCCAACGGCACGCGGGTCTTTGTGCACAAAGACATCAAAGAGGCCTTCCTTGCGCGGCTCGCGGAACGCCTGGGCAACGCGGTGGTTGGCGACCCGATGGACCCAGATACCAATTTTGGCCCGATGGTCAGCGAAAACCAAATGAACATCGCGCTGGGTTATATCGCCAAGGGCAAGGCTGAAGGTGCGCGTCTGGTCTATGGCGGGGAGCGCATCGAGCGTGACGGCTTTTTCATGCAGCCCACCGTTTTTGCCGATGTCACCGACGATATGGTAATCGCCCGTGAAGAAATCTTTGGTCCCGTTATGGCGGTGCTTGATTTCGAGGATGAGGCCGAGGTGATGGCCCGTGCCAACGACACTGAATTCGGCCTCGCCGCAGGGGTGTTCACCCGCGATATGGCCCGTGCCCACCGCGTGGCAGCCGGGTTCGAAGCGGGCACATGTTTCATCAACAGCTACAACGACGCGCCCGTCGAGGCCCCTTTTGGCGGATCGAAAAATTCTGGTGTCGGGCGCGAGAACTCCAAGGCGGCGATCAACTATTACAGCCAGTTGAAATCTGTCTTCGTACGTATGGGCGATGTCGAAGCGCCATTCTAGGCGCCGATGAACGAAGGCTGAGCGGTGCTTGAAGGATCAGTCTGATCCGTCAAGTCGCCACCATAAGGATGGAATGCGATTTCCCGCCGCCAAGGACAAGCCACGCGCTGCGTTGCGCGACCCTGGGTGTGCGTGGGATCACGGAAGGTAAGTGACTATGGAAGCTGAATTTGTAATTGTGGGGGCCGGGTCGGCGGGCTGTGCGATGGCCTACCGTCTGGCCAAGGCCGGGCGGCGCGTTATCGTCATCGAACATGGCGGCACGGACGCAGGTCCGTTTATCCAGATGCCAGCCGCACTCAGCTATCCGATGAATATGGCGCGCTACGATTGGGGCTACAAATCAGAGCCAGAGCCGCATCTGGGCGGGCGCCGACTGGCCTGTCCGCGCGGCAAGGTCATCGGCGGGTCATCGTCCATTAACGGGATGGTTTATGTCCGTGGTCACGCAATGGATTTTGACCATTGGGAGGAAACGGGCGCGCAGGGTTGGGGGTTCGCCGATGTGCTGCCCTACTACAAACGCATGGAAAGCTGGCACGATGGCGGCCATGGCGGCGATGCGACTTGGCGCGGCACCGATGGCCCGCTGCACGTCTCGCGCGGGCCACGCGCCAATCCGCTATTTGACGCCTTTGTGCAGGCCGGCGCACAAGCAGGTTACCCGGTGACTGACGATTACAACGGCCAGCAGCAAGAAGGCTTTGGCCCGATGGAACAGACCGTGTGGGGCGGGCGGCGCTGGTCGGCGGCCAACGCCTATCTGCGCCCGGCGCAAAAGACCGGCAACGTCACGCTGATCCGTGCGCTGGCCCGCAAGGTGGTAATCAAAGACGGGCGCGCCGTGGGCGTTGAGGTCAAACGCGGTGCGCGCATCGAGGTGATCCGCGCCACGGGCGAAGTCATCTTGGCCGCATCGTCGATCAATTCGCCCAAGCTTTTGATGCTGTCGGGCATTGGCCCCGCCGCGCATCTGGCAGAGCATGGCATTGATGTGGTCGCAGATCGCCCCGCCGTGGGCCAGAACCTGCAAGACCATTTGGAGCTGTATATCCAGATGGCCGCAAGTCAGCCGATCACGCTCTATAAACACTGGAACCTGCTGTCCAAAGCCGTAATCGGGGCGCAGTGGCTTTTTACAAAGACGGGCATGGGGGCGTCGAACCAGTTTGAATCTGCGGCTTTCATCCGCTCGAAGCCCGGCGTGCAATACCCTGATATTCAATACCATTTCCTGCCGATCGCCGTGCGCTACGACGGGCAGGCGGCGGCAGAGGGGCATGGGTTTCAGGCCCACACCGGGCCGATGCGGTCAAAATCCCGTGGTGACGTCACGCTGCGGTCTTCTGATCCCGCTGACGACCCGGTGATCCGTTTCAACTACATGTCACATCCCGATGACTGGGAGGAATTTCGCACCTGTATCCGGCTCACCCGCGAGATTTTCTCGCAGGAGGCGTTCAAGCCGTTCGTCAAGCACGAGATCCAGCCCGGTGCCCATTTGCAAAGCGATGACGAACTCGACGGCTTTATCCGCGAGCACGCAGAGAGTGCCTATCATCCCTGTGGCACCTGCCGGATGGGGGCCGCGGATGACGTGCAAGCGGTGGTCGATCCTCAGGCGCGGGTGATTGGGGTTGAGGGGCTGCGTGTGGCCGACAGTTCGATTTTTCCGCGCATCACAAACGGCAACCTCAATGCGCCGTCCATCATGGTGGGGGAGAAAGTTTCGGACCTGCTGCTGGGCCTTGATCCGTTGCCGCGCGCCAATGATGAACCTTGGCTGCACCCCAACTGGCAAGTGGCGCAGCGGTAGGCGTGCGTTAACCTTTCTTAACAAAGGGACTTGCCCGGTGGCCAGTCTGGCGGCATACCTGCGCCATGTTAAGAATTTGTTCATGTTTTGCCCTCACGCTGTTTTTGGCGGCGGCGTTCGGGCCGGTCGCGCAGGCGGACGAGGTGATCGTCGGCACTGCGCGGGTCATTGACGGCGATACATTCGATGTGGCGGGGCAGCGTATCCGCTTGCACGGCATCGACGCGCTCGAGGCGGCGCAAACCTGCCAGACCGAGGGGGGACAGCCCTGGGCCTGCGGCGACTGGACCACGCGGCAGGTGCGGGACCGTTATCAAGGCGCGCAGATGCGCTGTGACGCACTGGACCGCGACCGCTATGACCGGATCGTGGCGCGCTGTATGGCGGATGGCCGGGATGTCGGGCAGGCGCTGGTGCAGGACGGGCTGGCCTTTGCCTATCGTAAGTATTCGATGGCCTATGATTTGGACGAAAAGGCCGCCTTTGTCGCCGGGCGGGGCATACATGGCTTCAAAACCACCTCACCTGCACGCTACCGCGTCACAAGGCGCAGCGGCGCTCCGATGACGGTGCAGTCTAACGGCGACTGCAAAATCAAAGGTAATATCAGTGCCAAGGGCACGCGTATCTATCACCTGCCGGGGCAGGAGTTCTACGCCAAGACCCGGATCAACACGGCCAAGGGTGAGCGCTGGTTTTGCACCGAGGCCGAGGCGCGCGCGGCGGGGTGGCGGCGCGCCAAGCGCTGATCACTCTACCCGGTAGGGCAGCACGTCGCGCAGATTTGGGTCCACCACCAGTTGGCGTTCCAACGGCGGCACGGACCGCTGATGGCAGTCCTTACGCTCGCAGATACGGCAGGAAATCCCAATCGGTTCAAATGCCTGCGCGCGGTTTATGTCCAGCCCATCGGCATAGACCAGTGCGGGCGCATGGCGCACTTCGCAGCCCAATGCGATGGCATAGCGTCGCACCGGCGCGCCGAAGCGCCCCGCAGGTTTGGAGATGTCGCGCGCCAGAGAGATGTAGCGCACGCCATCGGGAGTTTCGGCGAGTTGCCGCAGGAACCTGCCCGGCGTCTCGAACGCACGGTGCACGTTCCACAGCGGACAGGCGCCGCCAAAGCGGGCAAATTGCATCCGTGTGGCCGAGTGGCGTTTGGTGATGGTGCCCGCCTGATCCACCCGGACAAAGAAAAATGGAATCCCCTTTGCGCCGGGGCGCTGCAATGTCGACAGGCGGTGCGCAATCTGTTCAATGGACGCGCCGAAATGCCCGGCCAGAACCTCCAGATCATGGCGGCAGGCTTGGGCTTTTTCCTGAAATGTCGCATAGGGCAGCAGGGCAGCCCCGGCAAAATAATTGGCCAGACCAATCTTGGCGATATCGCGCGCGGCCCGGCTGTGGAAACGCGCCAGATCCAGGGTCGCCTCCAGCAGGGCGTCTTGCCGGGTCAGCGCCATTTGTAGCAGCAGTTGAAAGGTCTGGGTTTCGGGCGCGGCACGGGCCGAGATGCGCAGCGTCTTGGTGGGGGGGTCAAAGGCGCGCAGGCGGTCGGCGTCGTCAAAGATCACCTGGACGCCGGCATTGGCGAGCGACGACACCGCCGCGACGCGCATGTTGCGATGCCCGCCTTCGCGCGATGCAAAATGTTCGGCGGCGCGGTCGACGGCGTCGATATAGTTGTCGCAATAGTGAAAGAAATCGCGCACTTCTTCCCAGGGCGATGGCGTTGCACGGGCGTCTTCGCGCCCCAGCGCCTCGTCCAGCGACGCCAGTCGTTCATGCACCTGACGGTAATTCTGGTGTAGCGTGAGAAAGGCATGGGCCAACCCCGGTGCGTTGGAGGCGGTCAGGCGAATGTCGGCCATGCCGGGCATGTCCCCGGCAAACACCGGGTCCGCCAGCGCCTCTCGCAGATCACTGACCAGACGCTCGCCATCGCCGCTGCTCAGTTCGGTTACATCCAGGCCGAACTCAGACGCAAGTGCCAGTACGACATTTGTACTGACCGGGCGATTGTTGTTTTCCATTTGGTTGAGATAGGGCAGGGAAACCCCCAGGCGGGCGGCAAAGTTCTTTTGCGTCAGCCCGACGCGGGTGCGGGTCTCGCGTAATTTGACGCCAGCGTAGAGTTTCTGAATCGCCATTCCGCCCGCCTTTGCAAGTTTGCAGTTTGCAACAGCCTAACTTTGCAAACCAACCACCGCAAGGTGGCGCGGGTATAGTTAACGCCGGATTAAAGCCCCAATGCTTTTTCGCGGCGGATCACCACCCAGATCGACGCCACCCCAGCCATTGCGGTGATCAGCATCAGCCATAGCAGTGGATATGCCCCGCTTTGCGGAGTCAGAAGCGCCCCGGCCAGCGCGCTGAGTGCGGCACCGCCGACAATCATGATCGCACCACCCAGCCCCGATGCCGTGCCGGCCAGATGTGGCCGCACCGACAGCATACCGGCGGTCGCGTTGGGAATACACAACCCGTTGCCAAGGCCGACAAGTGTCATCAGGCCGAAAAAACTGATCGGGGTGCCATATCCCGCAAGAAAGATCAGCAGCGACACGATGCCGCCCACCGCATTCGCGATACAGCCCCAGAGCACCAGCTTGTTGACGCCGTGTTTGGTGGCCGTGCGGGCGGTGATGAAATTGCCCACGAAATACCCGATTGCAGGGGCGCCAAAGTACAGGCCCAGAACCGCGGGTTCCATGCCGAACACCACCGTGCCGACGAATGGCGCGCCGCCCAGATACGCAAAGAACGCGCCTGAACAGAACCCGGACGCCAGCGCGTAGCCCCAAAACCGTGGCGAGCGCAGCAACTCGGGGTATTCGCCAAATTGCTGGCGCAGGGTTTTGCCCGTGGCCCGCGCGGTTTCGCCCAAGTCGGCCCAAGTGATGAGCCCAACCAGACCGCCTAAGATAAGCAGCGCCCAGAACGATGCCTGCCAGCCAAAGTTTTGTTCAAGCACGCCGCCGACAGCCGGGCTGATCATTGGGACCAGCGCCATGCCCATGGTGACATAGCCGATCATCGAGGCAGATTGGTCTTGGGTATAAAGGTCGCGGATCACGGCGCGGCTTAGGACCATACCGGTCGCTATCACCGCCTGCGCCATGCGGAAAAACAGGAACGTCCCGATATTTGGCGCCAAAAGGCAGCCCGCCGTGGCAACCACAAACAACGCAATCGCCCAAAGCATCACGCGACGGCGCCCCAGATTATCTGATATCGGGCCGACAAATAACTGCAAGAAGCCGCTGAAGAGCAGATAAAGCGGCACCGATAGCTGCATTGCGGCATAATTTGTGCCGAAATAGTCGGCCATCGCGGGCAGGCTGGGCAGAAAAATGTTCATCACCATGGCCGACAGCCCCGCAAGCAGGATCAGGGTGGCGATGTGGGGCGGGGTCGTTTTGTCTAAGAAACGAACGCGGGGCGCAATATACATGCAAAAGGAATTATGCCTGGCTCTGGATATTGTCCATGGGCCGCCAGGTAATTTGCAGCTTTGCGATTTGCTATCTCAATGCTGCAATATATTTGCAAATTTGCAAAATTGCGCTTTGGTTGCCCTGCCTGCTTCGATAGAATGGCAAAAATTATAGCAGGGGTGCGTCATGAAAGACATTCTCGAACAGTTGGAACAACGCCGCGAAGCCGCCCGTATGGGTGGGGGCCAGGCGCGCATTGATGCGCAGCATAAACGGGGCAAACTGACAGCCCGCGAGCGGGTCGATCTGCTGTTGGATGAGGGGTCTTTCGAAGAGTTTGACATGTTCGTTGCCCATAGGTGCACCGATTTTGGTATGGAAAAACAACGTCCTGCGGGTGATGGTGTTGTCACCGGGTGGGGCACCATCAATGGGCGGCTTGTCTATCTGTTCTCTCAGGATTTTACCGTGTTCGGCGGATCGCTGTCCGAAACCCATGCGCAAAAAATCTGCAAGATTATGGATATGGCGGTGCAGAATGGCGCACCGGTGATCGGGATCAATGATTCCGGTGGCGCACGCATCCAAGAAGGTGTGGCTAGTCTTGCGGGCTATGCGGAAGTCTTTCAGCGCAACATCGAAGCCTCTGGTGTGATCCCGCAAATCAGCGTGATCATGGGGCCTTGTGCTGGTGGTGCTGTCTATTCACCAGCGATGACCGACTTTATCTTTATGGTCAAAGACAGCTCTTACATGTTTGTCACCGGGCCGGACGTGGTGAAGACAGTGACAAATGAAGTTGTGACTGCTGAGGAACTGGGTGGCGCGCGCACTCATACGTGCAAATCATCGGTTGCCGATGGGGCCTTTGAAAATGATGTCGAAGCCTTGGCCGAGGTCCGCCGTCTGGTTGATCTGCTGCCCGCCAATAACCGCGAAAAACCCCCGGTGCGCCCGTTCTTTGACGATCCTGATCGGATTGAGCCGTCATTGGATACGCTGGTGCCGACCAATGCCAACACGCCCTACGACATGAAGGAGCTAGTCCTGAAACTGGGCGATGAGGCAGATTTTTATGAAATTCAGGCCGAGTTTGCGAAAAATATCATCACCGGCTTCATCCGCATCGAGGGCCGCACCGTGGGCGTGGTGGCCAACCAGCCAATGGTGCTGGCGGGGTGTCTGGATATTGACAGCAGCCGCAAGGCCGCACGCTTTGTACGGTTCTGCGATGCCTTTGAAATTCCGATCCTGACACTGGTTGATGTGCCCGGGTTCCTGCCCGGCACGTCACAGGAATACGGCGGTGTGATCAAACATGGTGCGAAATTGCTGTTTGCTTACGGCGAGGCGACAGTGCCGATGGTCACCGTGATCACCCGCAAGGCTTATGGCGGGGCCTATGACGTGATGGCGTCCAAACATCTGCGCTCGGATTTCAATTATGCCTGGCCCACTGCCGAGGTCGCCGTGATGGGGGCCAAAGGGGCCACAGAGATCATCCACCGTGCCGATCTGGGTGACGCTGAGAAGATCGCGCAACACACTGCCGATTACGAGGCGCGTTTTGCCAATCCATTTGTCGCGGCGGAACGTGGGTTCATCGACGAGGTGATCCAGCCGCGTACCACGCGCAAACGGGTCGCGCGGGCCTTTGCATCGCTGCGCAATAAGAAGGCGAGCATGCCGTGGAAGAAACACGATAATATTCCGCTGTAACGGTTTGGTTGAAGGGGGCGTATGATGGCCAGACAAACAGAACAATACCCAAACGGTTGGCCGTGGTTGTTGGCGGTCACCGTCTATCTGAGCGGGAAACTGCTGGTTCGCCTCATGGTGACAGCCGGGGAGTACGCAAGCCGTACGACGATCTGGCTGGATATTTTCATCACCATTGCTGTGATGTGGGCCGCGGTGCATTTTGCACGGCAGGTTCGCGCGCACCCCGACAGCGAACCGGGGCGCATTGCGTGGGCGAACCGGCTCTGTGGCGTCGCGATCGTCGCCGGTCTTGGTCTGCTTTTGCTGCGTTTGGTGCCAGAGCATGGCTGGAGCACAGGGCATTGGTCATATGACTACCGCAAGTAATATCTGCGCCACAGCTGCCAGGCGGATGCTGCGTCTATCCGCCGCTCTAGGTCAGCAGCGCACCTTTGCGGCGGTGTTTGCGACCGCTCTGACGCTGGGCGCCAGCCCCGCGCTGGCCATCGACGTGCCGTCGGGCCAGCCTGTCGAACTGCAAGAGGTATTGGTCGATGATCTGGGCGACGAGGTCTGGCTGCGCTTTCGTTTTATCGCGCCGCAGATCGCCCGCGAGGCGGGTGCGATCCCTTATGATGTAGCTGCACCCGACATGGCGCACCTGTGCCAATCCATGGCCTTGCCCTACATCACGGAATATGCGCTGGAGGGGCAAGTGATCGTTGTCTCGCTGGCGGATCGCGCCACCGAATTTGGGGTGCCCGACCCTGACGCGACACAGTTTTTTGAGGCCTTCCGTCCACTGGACGGGGCCTGCATCTGGGAAGGTTTGTAATGCGACCACTATATCTTGGGGCGTTTCTGGCGCCCAAGGCAACAAATGAGGCTTTGGAGTCACATCACCGCCGATTGAGCGACACCCCATATCCATCGCCAACTGAATCGCTTATGGTGTGGCCAAGGAATACCCTAGTATCCCTTACCTCAGAATCGGGGCAGGCGAGGCGTATCGCAGTGCCGAGCCCCACTAACAGTGACAGGAGACTTAGATGTCGAAGAGCATCAAATTGCTGGCAGCTTTCGGACTTATCGCTGCCGTGGCCGCATGCACAAGCGGCCAGACAGAAGAAGAATACGTTGTGGTTGACCCGGAGCCCATTTCGGTCGAACCAGTCTACACCGGCAAGTACAAGTAATGTCGGCCGGCAGCAGGCGTTCGCGCCTGCTGCCATCACTACCGGCACCCCTGCAATCGGGAGGGGTGTGTGATGCAGGCATATATGCTGAAACATCGCGGTTTTCCGGGGCGTCTGCCCGGCACCGATTTCCAATTCACCATTCGGCGGCCCAACCCCAAGGGCGTCACACCAATTACAAAGCGCGAACGCCGGTCTGACCGACGTCCGCCCGACAAACGCGCCGACGCCGCCTTTATGAAGGCGCTGTGGGAAGCTTTTGGCGAACACCCGTTTGAGCGCGGCAATCTGGATGCGGGGCGGCTTTCCTGGCTTTTCGGCCGTGAGGTGCTGCCTGCGACAGATCCGTTTGACCCGGCCAGCTATGAGGCGCTGTTGGTGTTGAACGTACCCGTGGCACGCGCGTCGTTCCCCGAGGCATTCGACACGTGATCGGCGCGTTGTCGCCAGTTGCGTTGCGCGTTCAGCGCCGCTTTGCCGATTTCCGCCGAGCCGGGATTGGCCCCTTGGCCGCGTCGGCTGTTTCGGCCAATGTCTATCCTGCGGGGCGGGTTTCATTATATAGATCCGCTCAGCATCAAGACCATACCCCTTCCCCTAACGGGCAGCAGGCCAAACCCTTGGAATTGCTGTCCGATTTTTCCAGTGGGCGCGGGCAGGGTTACACAGAGGCAACAGATAACTCCGGGCGGGAACCAAGCAAGGCTCCCTGCGTTAACGGAGTAGGCAGAAGCAGTGAAGGAACAGGTCAATGTCCATCCATAAGATCATTATCGCGCTTGGCGCATGTGCCGGGTTGGCCGCTTGCGGCGACAACCTTGGCGAACAGGCACTGGGCGGGGCAGCCATCGGCGCCGGTGCTGCTGCGATCACCAGCGGGTCGTTGCTGCAAGGTGCAGCGATCGGTGCTGCGGGCAACGTCGCCTATTGCCAGCTCAACCCCGGAAAGTGCCGCGGCTACTAATACCGCCGCCCATCCTTTCCTTCTGACAATCAAGGATCACGCCGCACCCCGGCGTGCCCGTTGTCTTGATCCATTTTTAACACCACGCACCGCGCAGCCTCGGCTGACGCGGCTTTTTGCGTTGATCACAAGCAGCAGAGGAACCGCCCATGTTTGACAAAATCCTGATCGCCAACCGGGGTGAGATCGCCTGTCGCGTCATCAAGACCGCCAAAAAGATGGGGCTGACCACAGTCGCCATCTATTCGGACGCCGACGCGCAGGCGCTGCACGTGCAGATGGCGGACGAAGCGATCCACATTGGGCCACCGCCTGCCAACCAGTCGTACATTGTCATCGACAAGGTGATGGCGGCGGTCAAGGAAAGTGGCGCACAGGCCGTGCACCCTGGTTACGGTTTCCTCAGCGAAAATGCTAAGTTTGCCGAAGCGCTTGAGGCCGCCGGGGTCGCCTTTGTTGGCCCCCCTGTTGGTGCCATCGAAAAGATGGGTGACAAGATCACGTCGAAAAAGATCGCGCAGGAGGCCGGTGTGTCCACCGTGCCCGGCTATATGGGGATCATCGAAGACGCCGAAGAAGCCGTGAAAATTTCCCGCGAGATCGGCTATCCGGTGATGCTCAAGGCGTCAGCGGGCGGTGGCGGCAAGGGGATGCGCATTGCCTGGGACGACGACGAGGCGCGCGAGGGATTTCAAAGCTCCAAGAACGAGGCCGCCAGCAGCTTTGGCGATGATCGGATCTTTATCGAAAAGTTTGTAACCCAGCCGCGGCACATTGAAATTCAGGTGCTCTGTGATGCGCATGGCAATGGCATCTATCTGGGCGAACGCGAATGTTCGATCCAGCGCCGTAACCAAAAGGTTGTCGAAGAGGCGCCGAGCCCCTTTCTTGACGAAGCGACCCGCAAGGCGATGGGTGAACAGGCCGTCGCGCTGGCACAGGCCGTGGGTTATACCAGTGCCGGGACGGTCGAATTCATCGTTGATGGCGCCCGAAATTTCTACTTTCTCGAAATGAACACCCGGTTGCAGGTGGAACATCCGGTCACTGAAATGATCACTGGCGTCGATCTGGTCGAACAGATGATCCGCGTTGCCAACGGAGAAGAGCTGACGATCAGGCAATCTGATGTAAAGCTGAACGGCTGGGCCATCGAAAACCGGCTCTATGCCGAAGACCCATACCGTGGCTTTCTGCCCTCCATCGGCCGTCTGACCCGTTATCGTCCGCCTGCCGAGGTCACGCAGGATACCCATGTCGTGCGCAATGATACCGGCGTGTACGAGGGCGGCGAAATCTCCATGTATTATGACCCGATGATCGCCAAGCTGTGCACTTGGGCGCCGACGCGGGCCGAAGCGATTGAACGGATGCGTGTCGCGCTGGACAGTTTCGAAGTCGAGGGCATTGGGCATAACTTGCCATTCCTGTCGGCGGTGATGGATCACCCGATTTTCATCGCAGGCGAGATGACGACCGCCTTTATTGCCGAAGAATTCCCCGAGGGATTTACCGGCGTTACCCTGCCCGAAGACGCGCTGCGCCGCATTGCCGCCGCCACGGCCGCGATGCACCGCGTCGCCGAAATTCGCCGCGCGCGGGTGTCCGGGCGGATGGACAACCACGAACGTAAAGTTGGCAGCGATTGGAATGTCGCCGTGCAGGGTCAGTCGTTTAACCTGCGCATCGACGCCGACCGCGACGGGGCGACCGTGGTGTTTGGCGATGCGGTGACGGGTCAGGTGCCGGCCGACAGCAAGACCATCCGCGTCAGCGGGGATTGGACGCCGGGCAACCAGTTGGCCAATATGACGGTCGATGGCGAGCCGTTGGTGATGAAAGTCGGCAAAATCTCGGGCGGGTTCCGTATTCGCACCCGGGGCGCCGACCTCAAGGTGCATGTGCGCACCCCGCGTCAGGCCGAACTGGCTGCCCTGATGCCTGAAAAAATGCCGCCCGACACCTCCAAACTGCTGCTCTGCCCGATGCCGGGTCTGGTGGTCAAGCTGGAGGCACAGGTCGGTGACGAGGTGCAGGAGGGCCAGATTCTATGCACTATCGAAGCCATGAAGATGGAAAACAACCTGCGCGCAGAGAAAAAGGGCGTGGTCAGCAAGATCAACGCAGCGGCAGGCGACAGCCTGGCGGTGGATGATGTGATCATGGAGTTCGAATAGGGTGCAACCGGATCGGAATCAGCGGAGCAGGGGGAGCGGGCATCAACGGATGACCTTGCGGTCGTTGCTTTCCCTGATCTCGCGTTGGCGCGAGGGCATCTTGTCGATGCTGCGGGTGATTTCGCGCACGTCCCACGGGAAGGGTTTGCGCAACTCAACCCGGCCTTCCTTGTCCATCAGCACCAACATGAACCCGCGTGGGCGCAGTTTCAGCCGCATCGCGCTGCGCCCGGCGGGGTCCGTGTCGGTCAACACAATGACGTCGCGCAAGCGTAATTCTTCTTCGCGGGCATGCAGATATTCCATCTGCGCGACAAACGCGGGGTCGTCTTCACCATCCGCAAAGACCAGAACAGGCCGCTTTTTCCAAAGGAATTCGCTCAAATCAGCCATATCTGCCGTCAAGAACAGTGGATCAGTTTCTGGCGTGGTGACATCCTGCGCAAGGCTGGCGCTGGCGAATAACCCTGCAATAACAAGCGGTATAAGACGTTTCATTCAGGCTCCTGTTCTTACTGATATAGGGGTTGGCGGGGCAATTGCGAAGGGTAAACCGGGGCATTTTCATATTAAGCTCATTGCAAGAGGTCTGACGGCATGACTGGGGCGTTCCCCGCGTCTTGGCCGTTCGGGGCGGTCGTTGTCACTGCATTGGGCCGCGCCGTCATGGATATCATTCTGCACATCGGGGCGCATCGCAGCGGCACCACCAGTTTCCAGCATTATTTGCGCGACAGCCATGCGGACCTGTCCGAACAGTCCATTGGCTATTGGGGTCCGGCGCGCACCCGGCAATCGGTTTTTCCAGGGCTGTTTCCCAAGCCAGCGGCGGCCAAGGGGCGCAACCTGTGTCGCCGGGCCGAAGGCCGCGTGCAGATGCAGGTGGCGCAATGCCTTGACCGCGGCGTAACGCATCTTCTGGTCAGCGATGAAAACATGATCGGCTCCTCTTGCCACAGCCTGCGCCAGCGGAAGTTATACCCCGCCATCGGCGAACGTATGGCCCGCATCGGCAGCGCGTTTGGCGGAATTGTCAGCCGCGTGGTGCTGAGCACGCGGGCACAAGACCTGTGGTGGGCCTCTGCCGCCGCCTATACCGTTGCACGTGGCCACCGTGTGCCGGACGCCGCCGCACGCGAAGAGATTGCGCGCAGCCCGCGTGGATGGCGCGATGTGATCACCGATCTGGCCTGCGCCCTGCCGGAGGCCGAGATTCGCATCGCCCCATTTGAACAATACGCAGGCCGCGCTGATGCGCTGCTCAACACCTGTTTGGATATACCGGCCCCCGCCCCGCGCGAGGTCCGCTGGCTCAACCGTTCGCCCAATTTGCCGGCCCTGCGCCGCGCCTTGGTTGAACGCGGAGAAGACCCTGCCATCCTGCCCGACGATACGGGCCGCTGGCAGCCTTTCAGCGCCGCACAAGTGGCGGCGTTGCAAGAACAATACGCCGATGATCTGTTCTGGCTGACCGCCGGGGCCGATGGGCTGGCCACACTGACAGAGGACCCGACCCGGAAAAGAGCAGGCATCAGCCCGCCGCCGGGCGACATGACAAGAGGACAATCACATGACATCCGACCCCAAGAGCGACAAGGCACGCTGGCGCCATCTGGCTGAAGGCGAACTGCGTGGGCGCGGCCCCGATGATCTGGTCTGGCATACGCTTGAAGGCATCGCTGTACAGCCCGTGTACACCGCCGAGGATATCGCCGGCCTGACCCATTTGGACGGTATCCCGGGCGACGCGCCCTATACACGCGGCGTCAAGGCGACGATGTATGCCGGCCGCCCCTGGACCATCCGGCAGTACGCCGGGTTCTCGACCGCCGAGGAATCCAACGCCTTTTACCGCCGCGCACTGGCGGCAGGGCAGCAGGGCGTATCGGTTGCCTTTGATCTGGCGACGCACAGGGGATACGACAGCGACCACCCACGCGTCGAAGGGGATGTTGGCAAGGCCGGTGTGGCCATCGACAGTGTCGAAGACATGAAGATCCTATTTGACGGTATCCCTCTGGATCAGGTGAGCGTCAGCATGACAATGAACGGCGCGGTTATTCCCATCCTCGCCAGCTTCATCGTGGCGGGGGAAGAGCAGGGGCATGACCGGGCCAAGCTTTCCGGTACGATCCAGAATGACATCCTCAAGGAATTCATGGTGCGCAACACCTATGTATATCCGCCGGAACCGTCGATGCGGATCATTGGGGATATCATCGAATATACCTCGGACCACATGCCGAAATTCAACTCGATCTCGATCTCGGGCTACCACATGCAAGAGGCCGGTGCGAACCTTGTGCAGGAGCTGGCCTTTACCCTTGCCGACGGCCGTGAATATGTCCGCACTGCCATCGCGGCGGGCATGGACGTCGACCGTTTTGCGCCGCGTCTGAGCTTTTTCTTTGCCATTGGCATGAATTTTTTCATGGAGGCCGCGAAACTGCGCGCCGCGCGCCTGCTCTGGTCGCGCATCATGGCCGAGTTTGAACCGAAAAACCCCAAATCCTCCATGCTGCGCACCCATTGTCAGACGTCCGGCGTAAGCCTTGCCGAACAAGACCCGTACAATAACGTCGTGCGCACTGCCTATGAGGCGCTGAGCGCGGTTCTGGGCGGCACCCAGTCGCTGCACACCAATTCGCTGGATGAGGCGATTGGCCTGCCCACCGAACATTCTGCGCGTATTGCCCGCAACACTCAGTTGATCCTGCAAGAGGAAACCGGAATCACCAATGTCGTCGATCCGCTGGCGGGCAGTTATTATGTTGAAAGGCTAACCCATGATCTAGCCGAAGCCGCCTGGACACTGATCGGGGAGGTCGAAGAACTGGGCGGCATGACCAAGGCCGTGGCCTCTGGCATGCCCAAGCTGCGCATCGAAGAGGCGGCGGCGACCCGGCAGGCGGGCATTGACCGTGGCACCGAAGTGATCGTCGGCGTGAACAAATACCGCCGCGAAAGCGAAGACCCGATTGATATTCTGGACGTTGATAACGTTGCCGTGCGCGCAGGCCAGATCAAACGGCTGGAACGTATCCGGGCCGAACGGGACGAGGCGGCCTGCACCGCCGCGTTGGATGAACTGACACGCCGCGCAGCCGAGGGTGGCAATCTGCTCGACGCCGCGGTCGAAGCCGCGCGCGCGCGCGCCACAGTGGGGGAAATCAGCATGGCGATGGAAAAGCAATTTGGCCGTCATCGCGCCGAAGTTAAAACCTTGTCGGGTGTCTATGGCGCAGCGTATGAGGGCGACGCGGGCTTTGCCGCGATCCAGAAGTCAGTCAGCGATTTCGCCGAGACCGAGGGCCGCCGCCCGCGCATGTTGGTCGTAAAGATGGGCCAAGACGGACATGACCGAGGTGCCAAGGTGATCGCCACCGCATTCGCCGATATCGGATTTGACGTAGATGTTGGCCCGCTGTTCCAGACCCCCGCCGAAGCGGCGCAGGACGCGGTGGATAACGATGTGCATGTCATCGGTATTTCCAGCCAGGCGGCAGGGCACAAAACGTTGGCACCGCAGCTTATTCAGGCGCTGAAGGAGGCCGGGGCAGAGGATATTCTGGTGATCTGTGGCGGGGTGATCCCGCAGCAGGATTACAAGTTCCTTCAGGATGCGGGCGTAAAGGCGATCTTTGGCCCCGGCACCAACATTCCCGCTGCGGCCGAGGATATTCTAAAACTCATTCGCAGCGCGCGCGGCTGATCCTACGTCATGGAGGAGGCCGACTGCCTCCCCCTGACACCCTCTAAAGGATATTTATGGCCAATAAGGAAAGGCACGGCTAGCGCGCAGGCTCTGGCCGATACCTTATGACGCGTGTCGCAATGATTTGGGAGAACAGGGATGGAATTGGATCATATCGCGGTGGCTGGACTCACCCTTGCCGAGGCGGATGCCCATGTGGCGCAGGCGCTGGGTGTATCGTCACAACCGGGTGGCCAGCATGACGTGTTTTTCACCCATAACACGCTCTTAGGCTTGAATGACGGCCTTTATCTTGAGGCGATTGC
The DNA here is from genome assembly GCF_057178245.1 of Sulfitobacter sp. KMM 9851. NCBI lineage: Bacteria > Pseudomonadati > Pseudomonadota > Alphaproteobacteria > Rhodobacterales > Roseobacteraceae > Sulfitobacter > Sulfitobacter sp. KMM 9851. Next base: position 2,381,424 of record NZ_CM169991.1, on the reverse strand, counting down.
CGTCAATCCTGACGCGCCTGCGCCCGACAGGCCGCGCTGGTTTGATCTGGATCGGATCAGCGGTCCGCCCCGGTTGAGCAACTGGATTTGCCGCTGCGATGATCTCGACGCAACATTGGCCACATTACCTGAGGGCTTTGGCGCGCCGGTGGAATTGCAGCGCGGTGATCTGCGCTGGCGCATGGCAGTGCCGCAATCCGGCATCCTTCCCTTTGACAACTGCGCGCCTGCGTTGATCGAATGGGGCGGTGACGCGCATCCGGCGGCGCGGCTGGCGCCTTCGAACTGCCGGTTGAGCGGACTTGAGGTGCATCACCCTGACGCGGCTGCGCTGGCCGAAATGCTTGCTCCGCTGCTAAACGATACCCGAGTGAGCTTTCACCCCGGGCCTGCGCGGCTGTTAGCCACCTTTAAGACACCGCAGGGCGCGCGGGTGCTGTCGTGACCCTGCGCGCCGCAACCCCGCTAGATGCCACGCGTATTGCGGCACTCTGGAATGTGATGATCCGCGATAGTCTCGCAACATTTACCACCGCCGAAAAGTCTGTGGCAGAGGTTGAACAGATGATAGCCGACCGCCCCGGGGCCTTCTGGGTTGCCGGGCGGGCCGTGCAGGGATTTGTCACCTTTGGCACCTTCCGCAACGGGCCGGGCTATGCCAGCACGGTGGAACATTCTATCGTGATCGCTCCTGCGGCGCAGGGCTGCGGGCTGGGCCGCGACCTGATGACGCAAGCCCTGACCGGGGCCGCAGCCAAGGGCCATCATGCGATGATCGCCGCGATCAGCGGGGCCAACCCCGGCGCGGTGTTCTTCCATGAAACGCTGGGTTTTGACCGCGTCGGCCAACTGCCGCAGGTGGGCCGCAAGTCAGGGCAATGGCTGGACCTCATCCTGATGCAGAAAAACCTTTCCACACCCTGACTTCTCCGGCACGGGTGGTTAAGGTGGTAGCGCAATCAAAAGGCTATCCCATGTCGATCTGGACCCGCATCACCGAGGCTTTGTCCGCCCTTGCAACTGGCGAAGGGCTGTCGGCGCTGTTTGACCGCTTGCGCACGCCGCCCGAACGCTCCGTCGCCTTTACCATTGCGGTGATCGCCTTGGGCGCCAAGATGGCCAAAGCTGACGGGCGTGTGACCCGCGATGAGGTGACGGCCTTTCGCGAGGTGTTTCAGATTGCCGAAGGTGACACGGCAGGTGCGGCGCGGGTGTTTGACCTCGCCCGACAGGACGTGGCCGGGTTCGACGACTATGCCCGCCGCATCGCCGCAATGTTCCGCGATCAGCCTGACATGTTGCGCGATCTGATCGAAGGCTTGTTTCACATTGCCATGGCCGATGGCATTTACCACCCCAATGAAAACGCGTTCCTAGAAGAGGTCGGTGGCATCTTTGGGCTCAGCGAGGATGAGTTTGCCTCCCTGCGGGCACGCTTTGTCCCTGACAGCTCGCCCCTGCCGCACACGGTGCTGGGCATCCCGCACACCGCCACCAAGGAAGAGGCGCGCGCGGCCTGGAGCCGACTGGTGCGCGCAAATCACCCCGATGCATTGGTGGCACGTGGCCTGCCGGAGGAAGCGATCAAGATGGCTGAAAAACGCATGATCGTCATCAACCGCGCCTGGGAAACCTTGTCTGGAAAACACGCCTGATGCGCATTGCCACATATAATGTGGAATGGTTTTCGGGACTGTTTGATCAGAATAACGAACTGTTCGACGACGGTGGCTGGTCGGGTCGTTACAACGTGACACGCGCGGCTCAGACAGCGGCGCTGGGGCGGGTGTTTCAGACGCTGGACGCAGATGCCGTGATGGTCATCGAAGCACCGGATCAGAGCCGCAAACAGTCGACGGTGCGTGCGCTGGAAGGTTTTGCTGCGCGGTTCGGCCTGCGCGCGCGCGAGGCGGTAATGGGGTATTCCAACGACACCCAGCAGGAAATAGCGCTGCTCTACGACCCCGGCAGCATCACCGCCAGACACGCGCCGGGCGGGGTGTTCTCGGGCCCGGATGGCGCCAGCGGCGCGCCGCGTTTCGACGGGGTGCTGCGCATTGATCTGGACATCGACGCCACCGAAGACCGTGTGGTCTTCTCCAAACCGCCGCTTGAACTGGCAGTGACCACGCGCAGCGGTTTTGCATTCCATATGATCGGCGCGCATCTGAAATCCAAGGCACCACATGGCGCCACATCTGATGCCGAGGCCATGACGTTCGGCATCGCCAATCGCCGCAAACAGCTGGCCCAGGCGATCTGGCTGCGCGCCCGTATCGAAACGCATCTGGCGGCGGGCACACCGTTGATGGTGATGGGAGATATGAACGACGGGCCGGGGCTTGATGAATTCGAAGACCTGTTTGGTCGGTCGTCGGTCGAGATCGTGCTGGGGCAGGGGTCGGCGGGGCTGTTTGATCCCCATGCCAAACAAGCACTCAGCCGACGGCTAGGGCCTGCGCCCACCACCGCGCGGTTCTGGATCAGGCCAGAGAAACGCTATCTGCAAGCGCTGCTCGATTATATCATGGTCACGCCAGATTTTCGCAAACGTGGCGCGCGCTGGCGGATTTGGCATCCTATGGATGACCCCGAGTGCTGGCACAACGCTGAGCTGCGCGACGCGCTCGTGACCGCTTCCGATCACTTTCCAGTCACGATTGATTTCGACGGCTGATCAAATTTCTATACTTTTCTGGGTCATAAATACCCTCGGGGGGTCCGGGGGGCTGGCCCCCCGGTAACGGGCATCTCGAAATTCACGCAGACATGCCCTATATTACCCGCATGACGCGCTTCATGCCCCTTATTGCCCTATGCACTCTGCTGCCAATCTCGGCAGCCGCGCAGGATTCTGACCCACCTGAGCGCGGCCTGTCCTTGATGGAGCGTGGCGCGCAGCTGTTTATGGAGGGCATCCTCAAGGAAATGGAGCCTGCGATCGACGGGGTTGAAAGCTTTGCCGATCAGATGGGCCCGGCGCTGCGTAATTTCGCCACCGAAATGGGGCCAAAGCTGACCGAGCTGTTCAGTCAGGTTGAGGACTGGAGCGCTTATGACGCCCCTGAGATGTTGCCAAACGGCGATATAATCATCCGTCGCAAGCCTGACCACCCGATGGTGCCCCCAGAGACACCTACCGAACCGGCACCGCAGATCGACCTTTAAGCCTTCTTGTCGGTCCGCACCGTCACCTCGGCGCCGAGCGAGGCCGCAAGTGAGTTCAGCCGCGCTTCTGCCACCTCACCATAGAGCGGCACCATGTCGGGCGTTAGCCAAAGCTCAAGCTGCTTTTTCTTGGGAAACCAACGCATTTCGCCGCGTTCTTCATGTTTGTTCATCCACAGCATCGCGCCAAATCGCATCGCCTTGCCCAGGACTTCCGCCTCCAGACGGGTCTTTTCATCGACCATGTCATACAGATCCTCGAACCGCGTATTTTCGCGCTTGTTGGAGTAGCGGTGCAGCAATGCCAGCCCCAGATAGATGCGCTCGGAGTGTTTCAGCCCCCCAAGGTTGGCGCGGGTGGCGTTGTCGAAACAGGTCTCGGCGCGGTAATCGGGATGGGCGCGCCAACTGACGTCATGCAGCAGGCAGGCGGCCTTGACCAGCCGTTTGCGGGCATGGGGCGCTGACCGATAGAGCGGTAGGATGAAGTTATACAGGATCTTGCCAAAGCCCGGCATACGCGCATCCTTGGCCTCGGCAAAGCGGCAGGCTTCGATCAGAGGATCACGGTCGCGCAGGCGCTGGGGCATCTGTTCATAAAGCATCCCTTCGCGGATACCGTAGCTGGATATCGCGATGTCCTTGGGCCGGAACGACTGCACCAGACGGCTCAATACTTCGGCGGCATAGGGGACCAGCGCCATCCGGGTTGACGACACGCCGCAAGCTGCGCGCAAGTCGTCCAGATCCGACTGCTGAATGAACTTGACCGTGGCGCTGACCGATCTGACCGTCATGCGGTATTCGTGCAGCACGTGCAGCGGATAGCCGCGCCGATACATGTCGATCCGTGCAATCGCTCGCCACGACCCGCCGACAAGAAACAGCCGGTCGCGCTGGGTGCCCATCTTGTCTTGCAGCCCGGTCATGACCTCTTTGATATGTGCGTTACGCGCCTTGGCACCGCCCTTGAGGTCGCGCAGCTTGAGCGGGCCAAGCTGCGATGACACCCGCCGCCCCACGCGCCCGCCGGAAATTTCGGCAAGTTCCATCGACGACCCGCCGATGTCGCAGACCAGACCGTAGGCACCGGGCCAGCCAAGCAGGACGCCCTGCGCCGACAGCCGCGCCTCTTCTTCGCCGTCAATCACCCAGATCCGCAGCCCGGTTTCGCGCAGCACATCGGCGCAGAATTCGCGCCCGTCGCTGGCATCGCGCACCGCCGCCGTTGCCACAACCGTCAGCTCAGACAGGCCCATGCCATCCGCCAGCTTTTGGAACCGCCGCATCGCTGACAAGGCGCGCCGCCGCCCGTCGGGCGACAGATGCCCGGTTTCGGCCATACCGGCACCCAAGGCGCACATGATCTTTTCGTTGTAAAAATACGCAGGCGAACGTGCCGCGCCATCAAACACCACCAAGCGGACAGAGTTCGAGCCGACATCGACGACGCCAACCCGCGCCAGCGCCCGCGCGCCGGGGTCTTCGAACAGTGGTTTGGCAAACAGCCCCAGATCGGCATGGCCGGTTTCAGGAACGCTCGGGGGAAGGGGGCTGTCGGTTTGCTCTGACATCACTGCTCCTGAGGGGCATCCATTTGCGGGCAAAGTGGCGCAGGGGGGCGGTGAGGTCAATTGCTAACCGGTCGGCAAAGCACGCATCAGTCCTCGGTATGGGTAAGCTTGGGCACATCCGACGCCCCCGCGCTGCCACGGCCAGATAGGGACGGGTTTTCCATAAAAAACCGATGGCAGTTAAACGCAAAAGTGCCCTCGGGGATCGGGTGCCGGGTGAACGTGCCGTCCGGCCCCATGACCCAACTTTGCGCCACGTCCGCCAGATTGGCCGCCATAATCTGACTGGTGATCTGCGCCTTCACGGTGGGGTTTTCGATCTCAACCAGCGTTTCCACGCGCCGTGTCAGGTTGCGGCCCATCCAGTCAGCGGACGAAATGAACACCCGCGCCTTTTTGTGTGGCAGCCCGTGACCGTTGCCAAAACAAACGATGCGCGAATGTTCCAGAAAACGGCCCACGATGGACTTCACCCGGATGTTCTCGCTTAGACCTTTGACACCGGGGCGCAGCCCGCAGATACCGCGCAGCACAAGGCTGATCTGGACACCGGCCTGGCTGGCCGCATAAAGCGCGTCAATCACCTCGTCGTCGATCAGCGCGTTCATTTTGGCCCAGATTTCGGCAGGCCGCCCGGCGCGGGCATGTTCGGCCTCGGCTGCGATCATGGACAGCAGGCGGGGTTTCAGTGTGGTGGGTGAAATCGCCAGATTGTCCAGATGTTCTGGTTGTGCATAGCCCGACAGGAAATTGAACACCTTTGTTGCATCGCGCCCCAGCTTTTGATCACAGGTAAACAGCGATAAATCGGTATAGATGCGTGCGGTAATCGGGTGGTAATTACCAGTTCCGTAATGGGTATAGGTTACCAGTTGGTTGCCCTCACGGCGCACCACGGTTGAGATTTTGGCGTGTGTTTTCAGATCAAGAAATCCGTAAACCACATGTGCGCCTGCGCGTTCCAGCCGCCGCGACTGTCGAATGTTGGCCGCCTCGTCAAAGCGCGCCTTGAGTTCGACCAGCGCGGTGACGGATTTGCCATCCTCCGCCGCTTCGCACAGCGCCTCGACAATCGGACTGTCGCGCGAGGTGCGGTAAAGTGTCTGTTTTATCGCCACCACATCCGGGTCGCGTGCAGCCTGATTCAGGAACCGCACAACCATGTCAAATGTCTCGTACGGGTGGTGAAGCAGCATGTCCTTGTGCCGGATCGCGGCAAACATATCGCCATCATGGTCCGACACCCGTTCCGGTACGCGCGGCGTGAACTGCGGCCAAAGCAGATCAGGCCGGGCATCGGTGACAAGCTCTGACAAGCTGTTGACCCCGATCATGCCATCAATTTCGATCACATCCTCTGGGCGCACGCGCAATTCGCGCATCACCACGGATTTCAATTTTTCCGGCGCGCCCGCTGAATGGGTCAGCCGCACAACCTCGCCCCGGCGGCGGCGTTTCAGCGCCACCTCGAACTCGCGCACCAGGTCTTCGGCCTCGTCCTCGACCTCAAGATCGCTGTCGCGCAGCACGCGGAATTCAAAATGCGCCTTCAGTTTGTAGCCCGGAAACAGCCCCGGCACGTTGATCAGCAGCAGGTCTTCCATCGGGAGGTAACGCAGACCCCCGTTCTGCGCGGGCAGGGCGACAAAGCGGTCGATCTGCGCCGGGATCGGCAGCAGCGCCTGTAAAGGGCGTTTGTCGCGTTCACGCTCCAACTGAAGGGCCAGCACATAGCCGGTGTTGGGAATGAAGGGAAAGGGGTGCGCCGGGTCAATCGCCAGCGGCGACAACACGGCAAACACCTGATTTAGAAAGACATCATCGAGGTATTTGAGATCGTCCGGTGTCAGATCCTTGGCGCGTTCCAGCATGATGTTCTGGGCGTCCATTTCCGCCATCAGATCGACCAGCACCCGCTGCTGATTCAACATCAATTCGCGCGCGTCCTCGTTGATCAGCACCAGTTGTTCCGCCGGGGTCAGCCCGTCAGAGGCCGGGGTGGTATTGCCCGCCTGGGCCAGTTCGCGCAGACCCGCAACGCGCACGGTATAGAACTCATCCAGATTGCCCGCCGAGATTGACAGGAACCGCAGCCGTTCCAATAGCGGGACGCGCGGGTTTTCCGCCTCTTCCAACACGCGCCAGTTAAACGCCAGCCAGCTCAACTCGCGGTTGAAAAAGCGGCCGGTTCCGGTGATGTCCAGATCGGGCAGGTCGGTCGCGGGCGGAAATGCCGCCTCAAGGAAATCGGCTTGGGTCATGGGGGCCTTATGGCGTTGGAATGTAACGGGTTTGCGACAGGATCGCGCCCTTGCCCCTATTACACGCCGGAGGCGCTCAGATGTCCAGCACTTGCGCCGCCAGCACCCGTGTCAGGGGCCGTTGCAATGCCAGACTGGCAGCATCCAGCCGGTCAACCAGCGCAATCGCCGCGGCAAAAGACCGGTCCATCCGGGTCAACAGATAGGGGATCAGATCGGGTTTGGGTGTCAACTGTCGGTCGGCCAGAAGCTTGACCAGCAGCAGCGACAGCAGCGCATCATCTGGTGCCTCCATTGCCACCGACGTCGCCCCTTGCATCCGGCTGACCAGGTCGGGCAGCGTCAGCCCCCAATGCGCCACAGCACCCGTACCCGTCAGCAGCAAGGCGTGGCCTTCGGCCAGTACCAGGTTGTGCAGGTGAAACAGTGCGGTTTGTGAGTTGGCGTCATCTGCGATCTGCGGCACGTCCTCTACCGCGATGTTTGCGTGGGCGAGGCTGGGAATATCGGCCCGCGCCAAATCTGTCGCAGCGATGATCTGTGCGTCGGCCATATCGGCCCAGACGTGGGTTAGATGTGTTTTGCCGGACCCTTGCGGCCCGGTCAGCGCCAGCTTGCCGCCCGCCCAGCCTTGCCAGTGGTCGATCATTGCCATCGCCATGGCGTTCGACGGCGCCACGAAAAACGCGTCGCGCCCCAAGGCCGTGCGGCTGGGCAGGTTCAGGCCAAGCTGCTGTGCCATCTCAGGTGATATCCTCGTCCACCGTGGTCCGGGTGTCGCTGCCTTGATACAGCAGGCTTAGGCGGTACTGCTCGACGGCAAACCGCGCAATGACGCCGATTGCAGCGGCCACCGGCACCGCCACAAGCATACCGACAAAGCCAAAGAGCGTGCCAAAGACCGACAGCGCCAGCAGCAGCCAGACGGGGTGGAGCCCCACTGAATTGCCCACCAGTTTGGGCGTCAGGAAGTTGCCTTCGATCACCTGACCCAGCGCAAAGATACCAGCAACCAGACCAATCGACACCCAGTCGCCCCAGAACTGAAACAATGCCAGTCCGATGGCCAATGCCCCCCCGATCAACGCCCCCAGATAGGGGATAAACGTGACCAGCCCGGCGATGAACCCGACAATCAGCCCGAACTGCAACCCCACGATCATCAGCGCGATGGCGTAATAGCTGCCCAAGATCAGGCAGACCGTGCCCATGCCACGCACAAAGGACGCCAGTGTGCTGTCAATTTCGCCGGCAAGACGGCGCAGGGTGGGGGCATGATCGCGCGGCAGCAAGCGGTCAACGGCGGCGACCATCCGGTCCCAATCCAGCAGCAGATAGACTGCCACCACAGGCACGATGACAAACAACAACATGATATTGAGCAATGACGCAAACGACGCCAGCGCGGTCTGCAACACCTGTCCGCCGCGTTCTTGGATCGTGCTGCCCAGCGTGGTCAGTGAGGCGCGCAGCGTCGATCCTTCGTCCAGCAGAGATGGGAAGCGGTCGGTCAGAAAGGTGGTGAAATTCCGCGTCAGTTGGGGGGCAGTTTCAAACAGGCTTACCGCCTGATTAACCAGAGTTGGAATAACCAGCAGCGCCATGACGACAAACATGCAAATCGCAAAAACGGTGATCATCGCGGTGGCCATGACACGGCTCAGGCCCATGCGTTCCAGCCGGTCGGCCACAGGATCGAGGAAATAGGCAATCGCCCCGCCCAGCAGGAACGGCAGCAGCACATCCCCCATGAACCACAGCACGATGAGAAAGAAAGCGGCGGCGACGCCCCAGTATTTCAATTGGTCTCGTATCGGCAGGGCCATGGGCATATCTCCGCTTGGGTCTCATATCACATCGCCGATGTGGCCCCGCGTTTCAAGGGAAGGTTGCGGCGAGGGGGCGGCATTGGCCGCCCGCCTCTGACTGGCTATTCGGTGATATGCACCACGACCGTTCGTGGCCGCAGCAAGATCAGCGTCAGCGCGGCGGCGACCAGCCCGCAGGCGGCAATCGCGCCCAGCATCGGTACAACTGTACCGTCAAAGACCAGACCCGCGAGCGCAATCGACAGCCCGCCCGCCAGCATCTGCAATGTGCCTCCCAACGAGGATGCCAGTCCCGCGATGTCGCCGTGATCGTCCAGTGCCACTACCATCACCGTGGGGATCACGACGCCCAGGCAGGCGTTGGCACAAAAGAGCGCTGCGATCACCAGATAGAGACCCGGATCGCTGGCCAACGACAGCAGGAAGATTGCCGAGGTGAACAGCACGAAACCGGCCACCCCACGTCGCACCAGCCGCCGCATGCCCCAACGTTCACCCAGCCAGCCTGCCAGTTGCGACGCCGAGAAAAAGCCGATGGCGTTGACCGCAAAGGCCACGGAAAACCCAGTTGGCCCCAGCCCGTATTGTCCGGTGTAGACGAATGGTGCAAAGGCGATAAAGACAAAGAAAGATCCCATCGCAAATCCGCCGATAAAGGTCAGCCCCATGAAGATCGGATCGCGCACCAACATGCCCGCGCCGCGCATGAGGTTTGGCAGGTTTACCCGCACCCGCGCCGATTTTGGCAGGGTTTCGGGCTGTGCGACCACGGTCAACACCAGCGCCGCCACCGCCAGGATCCCCAATATGGCAAAGATCCAGCGCCAATCGGCCAGCGCCAACACGATACTGCCCGCCAGCGGCGCCAGCATCGGCGAGATCGAGATCACCAGCATCAGCATCGCCATCAGCCGCGTGGCCTGAGTACCGGTGTACATATCACGGATGATCGCGCGCGGCACCACCATCAACACTGCGCCGCCAAAACCTTGTAATGCGCGCCAGCCGGTCAGTGCCTCAATCGTCGGGGCAAAGGCCGCGCCAAAGGATGCAATGATAAATATCGCCAGACCGAACAGGATCGGCACCTTGCGCCCGACCTGATCGGCCCAGGGGCCATAGATCAGCTGCGCCAGGCCAAAGGCGATGAAATAGGCGGTGATCGTCGCCTGAACGGCGGTCTCAGAGGTGCCGAACCCCGCGGCAATGGCCGGCATGGCGGGCAGGTACATATCAATTGCAAAAGGGCCAACCAGCCCCAAAAGCCCCAGAATAAGTGCGGATCGTAACATGGGGTGTCCCTTCAAATGGCATGGTGTACCCAGCCGCGTGGTGGCTGTCTGGCCAGTCGGGCAAAGCTTGGTCACGTGGGGCGGTCCTAAACCGATCTGTTCACTTTGAAAAGGCACATCGCGCCCGGTCTTGCGTCCCCTTCAGGAATGCGGTCAATAAGCTGACACTTTCCGACAGGAGCCCCCATGCCCGAACTGACCGAATTCCTGCCCATGTTGGCACTGATTGCCCTGATCGGGGCCTTTGCCGGGGTATTGGCCGGGCTGCTGGGCGTGGGCGGTGGCATTGTCCTTGTCCCCGCGTTTTTCTATGCGTTTCAGACGCTTGGCTATGATGGGCCACAGCTGATGCAGATTTGTCTGGCGACGTCGCTGGCCACCATCATCGTTACATCTGCCCGGTCGGTTCATGCCCATAACAAGAAAGGTGCCGTCGATTGGCAGATCCTGCGCACCTGGGCCCCTGGCATCGTGATCGGATCGGTACTGGGGATGTTGCTGGTGGCGCAGTTGCGCACCACAACCCTGCAGGCGATCTTTGGCGGATTGGCCCTGATCGTAGGTCTTTATATGGGATTTGGGCGTAGCCACTGGCGGTTGGGGCAGGCGATGCCCACCGGCCTTGCGCGGGCCTCACTGTCACCTGCCGTCGGCTTTTTGTCAGTGCTGATGGGCATCGGCGGTGGCAGCTTTGGTGTGCCATTGATGAGCCTCTTTGCCACGCCGATCCACCGCGCTGTTGCCACCGCTGCGGGCTTTGGCCTGTTGATCGCCGTGCCGTCGGTGATCGGGTTTCTGTTTGTTGACATTGCCAGCAACCGACCGCCCTTTACTCTGGGCGCGGTCAACCTCGTGGCTTTTGTCGTCGTCATCACCATGACCCTGATCACCGCCCCCTGGGGGGTACGCTTGGCCCATGCAATGGACCCAAAACCCCTGAAACGTGTCTTTGCCGTATTTCTGGTGCTGGTGGCGCTGAACATGCTGCGCAAGGCGCTCTGGGGCTAGGGCACGAAGGGGCCGAAGCCGCTACAATTTCACCAATCTTCGGACAAAGTTCATAAACTTGCCTCATTGTCGCCACATCCGGCGTCATACTGCAGGTAGGAAATTTGATAGAATCGGACATGGGAACATGGGAATCAAACAGACCAATTCGATCATTCTGACCGGACCGCATGACCAGCTGGCCTATTGGAAACCGCAGCGTGACGGCAGACGCGCCTTTCGCTTCGACGGCATGTTTACCCGTGAGACCCGGCTGTCCTTTGCCCGCGTGTCACCCTTTGCCGCCAACGGCAACCACGCCCCAAAGGGGCGCGATGGTGCCAATACCAGCGATTGCGCGTTGATTTTCCTGCATCACATCGCGATGGGCGGCTAGGCCCGACAATCGCTCAATCGCCCCGGCGCGCCATACGTGCCGCGCGCCCGCCACGCCGCTTTGAAAACGCCCCGGCACGGCCCGGCAACTCTGCCATCACGGCGCGACGTTCGGCATCGCTCATCCGTGACCAGCTGCCAATCTCATCAATCGACCGCAGACATCCTGTGCACAGTCGGGATTCGGGATGCACCACACAGATCTTGATGCAGGGGCTCTGCACCTCATCACGTTTCCAAACCTCGTCGTTCATGCCCGGTCCTTTGCTGCGCGCAGAACCTGCAAGCGGTCCAGCACACCTTGCAAGATAAACCCAGCGGCCACGTGATCAATGACCTCAGCGCGACGCTTGCGTGACGTATCCGCCTCCAGCAGGGCGCGTTCGGCGGCCACGGTCGACAGGCGTTCGTCCCAAAAGGTAATTGGCAGCGGCGTGATCCGGTCGAAATTGCGCGCAAAGGCGCGGGTCGACTGGCACCGCGCGCCCTCTGATCCATCCATATTACGCGGCAGGCCAAGCACGAGCCCACCAATTCGCCGCGCCGCGATAATCTCGGCCAGACGCGCGGCATCAAGCCCGAACTTGCGCCGCCGCACGGTTTCCAGCGGAGTTGCGACACTCAGAAAACTGTCGCTGACGGCCACGCCGATGGTCTTTTCCCCCAGATCAAGCCCGATCAACGCCTGCATCGGCGGCAGTTGAGCCGCAAATTCCGCGACATCGTCAAAGATCATTCGGCCACCCCGGCGCGTTCGCCCGCAGCGCGGATCATGTCGATCGCACCCGCATCCCCGGCAAAGACCTCAAGCGCGTTTTCATATATCGCGAGCGCCTGCACAGTATTGCCTAGCACCCCGTAAGAGCTGATCAGCCGCGCCCAATCCTGCGGGGGGCCGCCTTCGCTTGCCAGACGGTCGGACAGGCCTGCGACCATCCCGCCGATCATCTCCATCCGCGCCTCGGTGTCCATTTCGGCGGCCGCTTCGATATCGGCGGTGCTGGGGCCCTTGGCCATAGCGCCATTGCCGATCTCGGGCAGGCTGTAATCCACACCAGCCAGGGTGGCGACCGGCATGATCTGTCCGCGGATCGGTTCAATCCAGGGTGCGTCTGGGGGCCCGGCGCGCAGCAAACGATCCCATAGGCGGAACCCGATATCGGGCCGCCCGGTCTGCACCATCATCAACCCCATGTAGTAACGCGCGCGGCCGTCCTCGACATCCTGCGCCAAGACCGCGCGAAACGCCGTTTCCGCCTCGGGCGAGACATATCCGCCCGCGGCCAGCACCAGCAACTCGGCGTAATCACCCAGATCACCGGGGGTCACTTTGGCGCCCTTCAACTTTAGCACAGTTTCCTGCGCCTTAGCGGCATCGGAGAAATTGCCCAGCCGCGCCTCGTTTTGGGCCAGCAGCAGATGCCCTTGCATGTCGTCAGGCCGCGCCGCCACTGTTTTGCGCAATTGTGCCACCAACGACAGGTATTGCTCCGTTTGCTCGTCAGTAGACGGGGCTTTGGGCATCCCTGCTTCTGCTGTCTGTTGGTCGGGGCGTTCCTTGCGCAACTGCTCGGCAAAGGCGATGCGATCGGCCAGCGCCAGATCGCCGTAGCCCGGCTGACCCAGCATGTAATAAAGCCCCAGCGACCCAACCAGCAAGACGCCCGCAAAGGCTCCCAGCAGTATCGCGGACGGGCGCACGCCCCGACCTGCGGCCTGGCGCTGCGTTGCATCGGCGGCCAGAATACGCCGCGAAATCTCGGTTCGTACCCGTGTGGCATCGGCCTCGGCCACCACGCCGCGCGCGACGTCTCGGTCCACCTCGGCCAATTGATCGCGATAGATGCGTAGGTCATAATCGGATTGGTCGGGCAGGGGGGCGTCTGCCCCGCGCAGCATGGCGCGCACGATCAGCCCAGCAACGAGGGCGGCCATAGCGGCAGAGATGATCCAGAATGTCATGAACCCTACCTAACCTTTGCCCCGCCCCGACAAAAGACCACATCACATCCCTGCGGCAATTTAGATCAATTTCGACACATGTCGCAAAACTGCCAAATAGTGCCGTGGTGGTCATTCCAATTGTTCGGCACTACCCTCAAAAACGACAGCAGCCGCCCCGCGGTGCGAATCCATGCCGGGAACCCAGAAGATGAAGAAATATTCCGTTTTTGCCGTGGCCCGCGAGGCAATGCGCCACCACACAGGATGGCAACGTGCCTGGCGCGATGCCCAGCCGAAAAAACGCTATGACGTGATCATCGTGGGTGCGGGCGGGCATGGTCTGGCCACGGCGTACTATCTGGGCAAGAATTTCGGCATCACCAATGTCGCGATCCTGGAAAAAGGCTGGCTTGGCGGTGGCAACACCGGGCGTAACACCACAATCATCCGCTCGAATTACCTCCAAGATCCCTCTGCCGCGATCTACGAAAAGGCGCGCAGCTTGTACGAGACCATGAGCCAGGATTTGAACTACAACGTGATGTTCAGCCCGCGTGGCGTAATCATGTTGGCACAGACCGAACACGAGGTACGCGGCTATAAACGCACCGCCCATGCCAACGCCCTGCAGGGCGTGCCGACCGAATTTATTTCGCCCGACCGGGTGAAGCAATTGGTCCCGATCATCAACCTTGAGGGACCGCGCTATCCTGTGTTGGGGGGCCTGTGGCAGGCGCGCGGTGGCACAGCGCGCCACGATGCTGTCGCCTGGGGCTATGCGCGGGCCTGTTCTGATATGGGGATGGATATCATCCAGCGCTGCGAAGTCACCGGTATCCGGCAGACAGGCGGCAAGGTCACGGGCGTCACGACCAACCGAGGTGAAATTGACTGCGACAAACTGGGTGTGGTCGTGGCCGGCCATTCGGGGCATCTGGCCGATATGGCCGGGTTCCGACTGCCGATCGAATCCGTGGCGCTTCAGGCGCTGGTGTCCGAGCCGATCAAGCCCTGCATGGACGTGGTTGTGATGGCGAACACCGTGCACGGCTACATGAGCCAGTCCGACAAGGGCGAAATGGTCATCGGCGGCGGCACCGACGGTTACAACAACTACACCCAACGTGGCAGCTTTCACCATATCGAGGAAACCGTGCGCGCGTTGGTCGAGACTTTCCCCATGGTGTCACGCCTGAAAATGCTGCGGCAATGGGGCGGTATTGTCGATGTCACTGGGGACCGATCCCCGATCCTGTCGACCACACCGGTCGATGGCGTCTTTGTAAACTGCGGCTGGGGCACCGGCGGGTTCAAGGCGATCCCCGGCTCGGGCTGGGGCTTTGCCGAGCTGATGGCGAAAGGCCGCTCGCCGCTCACTGATGCCTTCGGGCTGAACCGTTTTCAAGAAGGCCGTTTTATTGACGAATCTGTGGCCGCCGGGGTGGCGCATTGATGTTGCCTATCTGCCACATCGATGCAGGCGCGATAATCACGCGGAACCAATTGCCGCGTGACGGCGTTGCACGTGCAGAACACCACAATATTGGAGCTGCACAATGGCGAACACTGATCACAACACATCCGACCACACAACCACAACCACCACAACCAATTCCGGCGGTGGCAGCGGTATGGCCTTCATCCTGGGCGGCGTTGTTGTCGTTCTTGCGGTTCTGGCCTACTTCATCTTTGGTGGTGCAGATGTTGGCAGCACAAGCGACGTTAACATCAGCGTCGAAGGCGCGGGCGAAAGTGCCGCTGGTGCCGTTGAAGGCGCCGCAGAAGGTGCTGCTGACGCGGTCACACCAACCGAATAAGACGACAGTCATTACGTTAAAGAGTTTTCGGGTCGGCCCTATAGGGTCGGCCCACTTCCGCTTGAAACAAGGGTGTGCGCAGCAATTTCTTGCGCGGCCCGCCGTTTCAGCCACACTCACCCGTGCAACCCACGAGGTGTTTCCATGGCAAAAAAACCCTTCCTTGACGGTCGTACCCGCAACCGCGGTCTCTGGCTGGCGCTTGCGGTGCTTGGCGTATTTGTCGTCGGCATGGCACTGCTGGGCAATTCCTTTGGCCCGGATGATGCAACTGTCGCTGATCCCGACGCCGTACCAGCCAGCCCGGCTGCCGATGACAGCAGCGCGGCCCCTGCACCCAGCAACTGACCGCCACCCAATGTCGGTCAATCGCCCCGCGCCCCGCGCGATGGGCGCCTTTCGCACGTCCGCCACGAACGGAGCTTTTCCATGCTGATCCTAACTTGCCCCTGCTGCAACATCACCGCTGAAGAAACAGAATTCCATGGCGGTGGCGAAGCGCATCTGACGCGTTTTGGGCCTGACTCTTCCGATCAGGACTTTGAAAAGTATCTGTTCATGCGCGAGAATCCTAAAGGCGTGCATCTGGAACGCTGGCGTCATGTCAACGGCTGCGGCAAGTGGTTCCACGTCGCCCGCGACACCACCACGCTTGAGGTTTTCGGCAGCTATTCGGCCCAGACCACCACGCCGCCCGACCATATCCGCGCCGCGATCAGCGAAAAACGTCCCGGCTGGGCATGGCGCGAATTTAGCTGACTGCATCCCGTTTCGTTTCGCCCGATATACTTCCGCCGGAGGCCCCTCACAGCCTCCACCAGATCCAAGGTTTGACACCATGAGCACACGACTGGCCACAGGCGGACGCCTGCTGAACAAATCCCAGCCGCTGAATTTTACTTTCAACGGCAAACAGATGCGCGGCTACGAAGGGGATACGTTGGCTTCGGCGCTGCTGGCCAACGACCAGATGTTGGTGGGCCGTTCGTTTAAGTATCACCGCCCGCGTGGCATCGTGGCGGCTGGACCCGAGGAACCCAACGGTCTGGTAAACCTCGGCACCGAGGGCAGGTTTGAGCCTAACCAACGCGTCACCACCACCGACCTTTTTGATGGCTTGCAAGCCGAAAGCCAGAACCACTGGCCCAGCCTCGAATTCGATGTAGGCGCGATCAATAAACACCTCAGCCGCTTCTTGCCCGCCGGTTTTTACTACAAGATGTTCATGTATCCCCGCGCGGCGTGGAAACATGTCTACGAGCCGATCATCCGTCATTCTGCTGGCCTGGGCAAAGCGCCAAAATCCACCGACCAAGACACCTACGAACATTTCTACGCCTTTTGCGATGTTCTGGTGGTCGGCGGCGGCGTCGCGGGGCTTCAGGCGGCTTTGGCTGCGGGTAAAAGCGGCGCGCGGGTAATCTTGCTTGAACAGACGGCCCATTGGGGCGGGCGTGCGCTAGTTGATGGTGGCACCGTCGATGGTGCGCCTGTGGACAGCTTTGTCGATCAAACCATTGCTGAACTCTCGGCGATGGACAACGTCCAGATGCGCAACCGGACGATGGGGGCAGGGGTCTATGACCACGGATATGTTCTGGGCTATGAGCGGCTGACCGATCATGCCCCGGATGCAGCGGGTCCGCGCCACCGTCTGTGGCGCATTCGCGCAGGCCATGTCATCACCGCCACCGGCGCGATCGAACGTCCGCTGAGCTTTGCAGGGAACGACGTGCCGGGTGTCATGCTCGCTGCCGCCGTGCGCGACTATGTGGTCAATTTTGGGGTGTCGCCCGGCGACCGCACGGTGGTCGTCACCAACAACGACAATGCTTACCTCACCGCAATTACGTTGAAACATGCAGGGCTCGACGTGCCGGCCATCGTCGACGCGCGGGTTTTGCCACAAGACACACAGCTGATCACACAGGCCAAGGCGCTCGGCATCCGCGTGTTGATGGGGCAGGCCATCGCGTCCGTTCAAGGTGGCAAACGCGTCACGGGTGTCGCAATTTGCAGCCAAGCAGGCGAAGGCGCGGTGCTGGAAGAGATTTCATGCGATGTCGTGGCCATGTCCGGCGGCTGGTCCCCTGTGGTGCATCTGTGGTCGCATTGCGGCGGCAAACTGCGCTGGGACACCGCCCATGGTTGCTTTTCGCCAGATGTAGATAATCCACCCAAAGGGGCAGACGGGCTCGGCTTTGTCACCGCCGCAGGGGCCGCCGCTGGGGTTTTCCCGCTCGACGACGTGCTGCATGATGCACATGCCGCTGCTGACGGGGTGGCAACCTCGCTGGGCTTCAGACTGCCCGCCGATGCCCGCTCCCCAGAGGCCGAACGCCGCGAAGAAGCGCCGATGGCCCCCGTCTGGCTGATGCCGCAAGGCGCAAACACCAAACTGCGCGAAAAGACGTGGCTTGATTATCAGAACGATGTGAAAGTGTCCGACGTGCGCCTTGCCGCGCAGGAAGGGTTCGTATCGGTCGAACATGCTAAACGCTATACCACGCTGGGCATGGCCACGGATCAGGGCAAGCTTAGCAACATCAACGGTCTCGCGACCCTCGCAGGCGCGCTCGATACCGACATCCCATCAGTTGGCACCACGACGTTCCGCCCGCCCTATCACCCCATTTCCATGGGCGCGATCGGCGGCGAGGCGCGCGGTGATACGTTCCAGCCTCTGCGCCGCACGCCGATGCACGATTGGCACGACACCCACGGCGCCGTCTGGGAACCTGTGGGCCACTGGCGTCGCCCCTATGCCTATGTGCAAGGCGCTGAATCCACCCATGATGCGGTGATGCGCGAAGTTACCAACACACGCGAGAACCTTGGTCTGCTTGACGCATCGACCCTGGGCAAGATCATCGTCAAAGGGCCCGACGCGGGCCGTTTCCTCGACATGATGTACACCAATATGATGTCGACGCTGAAACCGGGCAAATGCCGCTACGGGCTGATGTGTAGTGAAAACGGATTTCTGATCGACGACGGTGTCGTTGCGCGCATTGATGATGACACGTTCCTCTGTCACACGACCACCGGCGGAGCAGAGCGTATCCATGCCCACATGGAAGAATGGCTACAGACCGAATGGTGGGATTGGAACGTCTATGTCGCCAACGTCACCGAACAATACGCGCAGATCGCCGTGGTTGGCCCCAATGCCCGAAAATGCCTCGAAAAACTCGGCGGCATGGACCTTGGCAAAGAGGCGCTGGCGTTTATGGAATGGGCGGATGGTACGTTGGGCGGCTTCAACGTGCGCGTGTACCGCATCTCCTTCTCGGGCGAACTCAGCTATGAAATCGCGGTCGACGCCAGCCACGGACAGGCGTTCTGGGATGCGTTGATGGTGGCCGGGCATGATCTTGGCGTGATGCCCTACGGCACCGAATGTCTGCATATCCTGCGCGCCGAAAAGGGCTTTATCATGATCGGGGATGAAAGCGACGGCACCGTGATTCCTCAGGATTTGGGCCTGCACTGGGCAATCTCGAAAAAGAAAGAGGACTATCTGGGTAAACGCGCCCACGCCCGCAGTCACATGACCGACCCGACCCGCTGGCAGCTTGTCGGGCTGGAAACCACCGACGGTTCAACCCTGCCAGACGGCGCCTATGCGCTGGGTGACGGGGTGAACGAAAACGGCCAGAAAATCACCATCGGCCGTGTCACCTCGACCTACCATTCGCCGACATTGGACCGGGGGATTGCCATGGGTCTGGTGCTGAACGGGCCGGACCGTATGGGCGAGGTACTGACCTTTCCCGGCACGGACGGAAAAACCTATGAGGCGAAGATCGTCGATCCCGTCTTTTACGACCGCGACGGGGAAAAACAGAATGTCTGAACCAGTAACAGCCCTGAAAAACGCCAGCTACAGCGCTGGCATCGCCGAGATCACCGAGGTCGGCCCGCTTGGTATGATCACCCTGCGCGGCGATCTGTCGGCCTCCGCCCTGCGCAAGGCGGCCACCAGCGTTGCAGGCACCGATTTTCCCGCCGACAATCGCTGCACCAGCGCCGACGATAGGGGCATTGCATGGATGTCACCCGACGAACTTTTGGTCATGTGTCCCTACGACGAGGTCGAATCCAGCCTCGCCATGCTGCATAAGAAAGCCGCCAAACTTCATATGTTGGCGGTCAATGTGTCGGACGCGCGCGCGGTCTTTCGTGTCTCAGGCCCCCATGCGCGCGAGGTCATGGCCAAACTCGCCCCCGTCGATCTGGCCCCTGACCAATTCACCCCCGGCATGTTCCGCCGCACCCGTATGGCGCAGGTGCCTGCCGCTTTCTGGATGCGTGACGAGACGACCTTTCAGGTGATCTGCTTCCGCTCTGTCGCGCAGTATATGTTCGACTTGCTCAAAATTGCCGTACAGCCTGGTTCCGAAGTGGGACATTTCTGAGGACTGCCTGCTTTTTCGGGTCTTAAATACCCTCGGGGGGTGACGCCGCAGGCGTCGGGGGGCAGCGCCCCCGATGAAACCTATCGGCGATTGCACGGAACACTTGGTATTATCAAGCGTTGAACCTTGACCTCGGCGCCTGATGCACATCAAGTGGCCCGGTGTGAAATTCCCAATTCAGGAGGCCCAAATCATGGCTTTTCAACTTCCCGATCTTCCTTATGCCCACGACGCCCTTGCCGCCAAAGGCATGTCCAAGGAAACCTTGGAATACCACCACGACAAGCACCACAACGCCTATGTCACCAACGGCAACAAGGCGATTGAAGGCACCGAATGGGAGGGCAAGTCCCTCGAAGAGATCATCAAAGGCACCTATGATCCCAAGGCCGTCGGCCAAAACGGCATCTTCAACAACATCAGCCAGCTTTGGAACCACAACCAGTTTTGGGAGATGATGGGCCCGAACGACAGCAAAATGCCCGGCGAGCTTGAAAAAGCCATCACCGACAGCTTCGGCTCCGTTGACAAGTTCAAGGACGAATTCAAAGCCGCAGGCGCGGGCCAGTTCGGCTCCGGCTGGGCTTGGTTGGTCAAAGACACCGATGGCGGCCTGAAGGTCACGAAAACCGAAAACGGCGTGAACCCCGTCTGCTTCGGCCAGACCGCACTGCTGGGCTGCGATGTTTGGGAACACTCCTACTATATCGACTTCCGCAACGCGCGCCCTGACTACCTGACCAACTTCCTCGACAAGTTGGTAAACTGGGAAAACGTCGCCTCGCGTCTGTAACACCTGACGCGCTAGAAACGACCGCCGCGCCTGTTTGTGGCGCGGCTCTCCCAGTCACCGACGCGTTCGGCTTTGCCGTCCGCTGGGTAAACTGGGAAAACGTGGCGTCCCGCCTGTAACACTTAAACGTGATAAACGATGGCTGCGCGTGTCTATGGCGCAGCACTGATCGCTTGAAGAATACAACGCCCCGCAGCACCCGCTCGCGGGGCGTTTTTGTATCCCAGCCCGCTATCTCCACCGCGTCCGCCATTTCTATGGAACAGGCACCGCCCGCAGGGGTTGGTCCTGTGAACATCCCAACCAAGGAGGCGCGCAAATGACCCTACTCAAAAAAGACACATGGGTGCTGATCGCAGACGGCGAAAAGGCCCTGTTCCTGCAAAACCACACCGACGGCAAAGACCCCTTTCTGCAGGTCGTTCGCAAGGAGGAACAGGAAAACCCCCCGAACCGCGAACAGGCCGCCAATCGCCCCGGCCGCTTTAGCGATGGCCCCTCAGAACACCGCTCCGCTGTTGATGACACCGACTGGCACGAAATTGAAAAAGAACGCTTTGCCAAGGACTTGTCAGACATTCTTTACAAGCTGGCTCACAAGGGGCGCTTTGACCGTTTGGTTTTGGTGGCACCGCCTGCGACATTGGGCGAATTGCGCGATAACCTGCATAAGGAAGTCAAAGACAAGGTGATCGGTGAAATCCCAAAGACGCTGACCAATCATCCCATCGACGAGATTGAAAAGATCGTGAAGGGCGAGTTGTCCACCGCCTGACCGCCTGGCCTGAATGCCCGGTCTGATTGCCCCTTGGCGTGGGGCGCATTTCCCGCCAAAAGGGAGCAACCCCGCGCCAAGGACTGACAATGACTGACACCTCCAAAGGATTCGCCGCCATGATTGCGGCCTGCTGCATCTGGGGGCTGTCGCCGCTCTTTTACAAATCGCTGTCCGACGTCCCAGCTACACTGGTTCTGTCGCATCGCACCATCTGGTCGCTGGTGTTTTTCTTTCTCGTTCTGACCGCGCAGCGCCGCCTTGGGGCGGTACTCGCTGCGATGGCAGGGTGGCGTGCCTTTGGCATCATCCTTTTTGCCTCAGTGATGATTGGGTTTAACTGGCTCATGTTCATCTGGTCGATCCAGAACGGCCACGCCACCGAGGCGGCGCTGGGTTATTATATCTTCCCGCTGGTTGCTGTGCTTCTTGGCCGGGTCGTCTTTGCGGAACGGCTTAACCGCTTGCAATGGACTGCGGTCGGGCTGGTGGCCCTCGCGGTCAGCCTGCTGACCTATGGCCTTGGCACGGCACCCTGGATCGCACTGGCCCTGGCGATAACATTCGGGCTTTATGGGCTGGTCAAGAAACGGCTCGCGGTGGGGCCTGTGGTCTCTGTCACCGCAGAGGTGTTGTTGCTGACGCCGCTGGCGCTGGGGGTGTTGTGGCAAACGGGTTACAATGGTGACCCGATATTTGGCTCCTCAACCCGCGATCTGGTGTTGCTGGTGCTGTGCGGGCCGGTGACGGCAACACCGCTGATCCTGTTCAGCTATGCCGCGCGTCGGCTCAGCATGGCCAGCGCCGGATTGCTTAGCTACATCAATCCAACGTTGCAGTTTTTCTGTGCAGTCGTGATTTTCCGTGAGCCGTTCACCGGCTGGCACGTGCTGACTTTTGTGCTGATCTGGGGCGCGCTGGCGTTCTATTCCGCGACCACTTTCCGTCAGGACAAGGCCCGGCGCAGGGCGGTCATTGCGGCGGCGGCATCGGGCACCGCTGTCACGTAATCCAGCAGGCTGGCGTCGGCAAAGCCGCGGTCGACCACATGGTGTAAAAGCGACATGAAGGGTTCCCAGTAGCCGTTTGTATTCACTAGAAAAACTGGCTTTTCGTGTAGGCCCAACTGGCGCCATGTCAGCACCTCGAAAAGTTCGTCCAATGATCCTGCGCCGCCGGGCAGAACAACCACCGCATCACAGTTCATGAACATGACCTTCTTGCGCTCGTGCATGGTCTCGGTCACGACGTAGCGGGTCAGATCTGTCTTGCCGACTTCCCATGCCACCAGATGCGCGGGGATCACGCCAAAGGTATCGCCGCCCGCCGCCTGTGCCGCCCGCGCGACACTGCCCATCAGCCCGACATCACCCGCGCCATAGACCAGCCGCAGTCCGGCATCGGCCAGCCCCTGACCAAGGTTTTCCGCATCGCGGGTAAAGGCAGCATCGTCGCCGGGGCGCGAGCCGCAGTACACACAAACCGATTTTTGCACCATGTTGCGCTCCTATCCTATTATGGAAAATGTGGCCGGGGCCGTTTGCTGTTTTGACCCGTGTTAGCGCGCTTGCTAGAAAGGCTCAACCACGGGGGAAGATTGAGATGACAAAAGGGCTTGGCGGTCTGGGCGGCAATGCGGGTGCGATGTTGGCAGGGGCCTTTGCGGCGGCTGTGCTGGCACTGGGGGCATGGATCGGTTCGACGCGTAATTCGGTATCGCCTGTTGATGCCACGACCCAATCGACGGCGATAGAGCCCGCCGCGAAATCCATGCCCGCGCCGGACACCACCGCCACGCCCGCACCTAACACGACACAACCGGCTTCGACGCAGAGCGCGACTGCGGATAGCGCGCCGCTGGACCCGACGCCAGACAGCACCGAGGCAGACAACAACCCCGTCGAGGTTGCCAAGATACCCGAGGTCACGCCGACCCCAATCCCCCCCGCCTTTGACGAGGTGCGCCGCGAACCCGACGGCATGACCGTGATCGCCGGCCGCGCGGCCCCCGGTGCGCAGGTTAAGATACTTCGCGATGGCGCGGAAGTTGCCAACGCCACGGCAGATGGTTTGGGCAAGTTCGCAGCCCTCGCCATGATCGCGCCGGATGGGAAAGGCCATGTGCTGAGCCTAGAGCAGATCACGCCAGAGGGCGCGATTGCATCGCTTGATGAAATCCTGCTGGCCCCGGTCACTGCAATCGCTGTGGACGCTGATGCAGGTGCAGCGCCAACATCTGCGGCTGACCAAGGTGCCACGCCCGACACCGATCCTGTGATCGTCGCCGAGGCCGCCCCTGCCGCATCTGAAAGCCCTGCCAGCGGCACCCCCAATGCATCTGCCGCCGATCCGCAGACGCCTTCGCCAAGTGGCGACGCCTCACCTGAAACTGCCCCGGAAGAATCGCCAAGCGTTGCGGCAGATGCACAAGCGACGTCAGAACCCGCACCCAGCAGCCCCGCGCAGACGACGGCGGCGCCCATCGTAACTGATCCTGCCCCCGTTGCCTCGCCGGAACCTGCTACAGCGCCACAGGGTGGCACCGCGCAAACCGGCACGCCCCAACCGCAGGTGCCTCAAACGGCTGAGCCTGCGACGGGTGACACTGCAGTAGCGCCTGAACCACCCACTGTGGCGGCAACGGCCGCGCCCGAAGCCACCGCCCCAGCAGCATTGGGCGCGGATGACGAACCCGCCGCCGACGCCCCCGTTGCGGTGCTGAAATCCACCGTCGATGGGGTCGAGCGGATCGACACCACACCGCCCGAAGTTATGGACACCGTGGCGCTTGACACGATCGGTTATTCCGACGAAGGGGCGGTGCAACTGGCCGGTCGCGCACAGGTGCTTGCACGGCAGGTGCGTGTCTATCTCGACAACCGTGCGATCATCAGCTTGCCTGTCGATCCAGACGGACGCTGGCGCGGCGACCTGCCCAGCGTGGATGCCGGCATCTACACCCTGCGGCTGGATGAACTATCTCAGGACGGCAGCGTGATCAGCCGGGTGGAAACACCGTTCAAACGTGAATCCGCCAGCGTATTGGCCGCTGCGACCCAAGGGCCCGACGGCCCGCTGAAGGCAGTGACAGTGCAAAAGGGCGACACCCTTTGGGCGATCTCGCGCGAACGCTACGGCGATCCACTGCTTTATGTTCGCGTCTTTGAGGTAAACGCCAAGTCCATCCGCGACCCCGATCTGATCTACCCCGGTCAGGTGTTTGACCTGCCCGATTGAACCGGAGGGCGCGGGGCGCCTGCGCTCGCATACCCGCTGTGCACGCCTGCGCACTGGCAACCCCGGTCCGGCTTGATTATGTAGGTCCCAACCACAGTAGGAACCTACATGTCGCCCAGAAATTCCACGACCTCCGCCGCTGCCTCTTCCGCCCAAGCCAGTACCGTCCCCCAGACCCTCAGCGATGAGGAACTGGCCGACGCCGCCGAGCGGCAGTCAGGCCTGCTGGTGTTGCGCAAGGTTGCACCCTACCTCTGGCCTGCCGACATGCCTTGGGTCAAACGGCGCGTTGTCTGGGCGATGCTCGCCCTGATCGTGTCCAAGCTGATCACCGTCGCGACGCCAGTATTCTACAAAGGCGCGGTCGATGCGCTGTCGAACGAAGGTGTTCCGATGCTGGCGCTTGGCGCGGTCGGGCTGACCGTGGCCTACGGGATGGCGCGCCTCATGGGGGTCGGTTTTGGCCAGATCCGTGATGCTGTCTTTGCGCGCGTGGGCCAACGTGCCCTGCGCATGCTGGCTCTTGAGACCTTTGATCACATCCACCGCCTGTCGATGCGTTACCATATCACGCGCAAGACCGGGGGCCTCAGCCGGATCATTGAACGCGGTGTCAAAGGTGTCGATTTCCTGCTGCGCTTTTTGCTGTTTTCCATCGGCCCGCTGATCCTAGAACTGATCCTCGTGGGCATCATCCTCGCGGTGCTGTTTGACGTTTGGTATCTCGCCGTGGTGGCTGTGACCATCGCGCTCTACGTTTGGTTTACGTTCGCCGTGACCGAATGGCGGGTGCGCCTGCGCCGCCAGATGAATGATCAGGACAATGACGCAAACCAAAAGGCGATCGACAGCCTTTTGAACTATGAAACCGTGAAATATTTTGGCGCCGAGGGCCGCGAGGCTGCGCGCTATGATGCGGCCATGGCAGGCTACGAAGAGGCGGCGATCAAAACCAATTATTCGCTCGCCTTCCTAAACTTCGGCCAGGCCCTGATCATCACCGCCGGTCTGGTTGGCGTCATGGTCATGGCCGCCATTGGCGTTCAGGACGGCGCGCTGACCGTGGGCGATTTCGTCATGGTCAACGCTTATATGATCCAGCTGACCGTGCCGTTGAACTTCCTCGGCACTGTCTACCGCGAAATCCGTCAGGCGCTGGTGGACATGGGGCAGATGTTCGGCCTGCTTGAACAACCGGCCGAGATTACGGACAAGCCAGACGCCCCCGCGCTCAAGGTCAGCGGCGGCCATGTCTCCCTCGAAAATGTACGCTTTGGCTATGACGCAGAGCGCGAGATTCTCAAGGGCATTACGCTCGAGGCCCTGCCTGGAGAGACAGTTGCCATTGTCGGCTCGACCGGCTCGGGCAAATCCACCATCGGGCGGTTGCTGTTCCGCTTTTATGATGTGGCCGACGGCGCGCTCAAGATCGACGGGCAGGACATCCGCGATGTCACCCAGCACTCGCTGCATCTGGCGATCGGCGTGGTGCCGCAGGACACGGTGCTGTTCAACGACACCATCGGCTATAACATCGCCTATGGCCGCGAAGGTGCCACGCAAGACGAGGTTGAAGCCGCGGCGCGCGATGCGCAAATTCACGATTTCATCCAATCGCTGCCGCTGGGCTATGACACCACCGTCGGTGAACGGGGGCTGAAACTGTCGGGGGGCGAAAAGCAGCGCGTCGGCATCGCCCGCACCCTGCTGAAAGATCCCGCCATTTTGCTGCTGGACGAAGCCACCAGCGCGCTTGACAGCGACACCGAGCATGAAATCCAGGATGCGCTGCGGCGTGCGGGGCAGGGGCGCACCGTGCTGACTATTGCACACCGCCTATCGACCATCGCCGACGCTGATCGCATCGTCGTGCTGGAAAAGGGCAGCATTGTCGAACAGGGCACCCATGATGCGCTGCTTGCCGCCAATGGGCGCTATGCCCAGCTTTGGCAGCGCCAACAGGCCGAAGAAGAAAGCTGATTAGCGCGGGTTAACCCCGTCCGCGTGCTGTGTTTTCGGCCTCGCGCGGTGCGCGGCCGAAATATCGCTGCCGCACCGGTCATGGCCCCTTGCGCCGCCTCCCTGCGCCACCGATATGTACGGCTATGACAGATCAAATCGCCTATTCCCCGCTTAGCCTGCGCGCCCGCGCCGCCCGTTTCGCCGACCGCCCGGCGTTGCAGAATTTCATCCTCGGTGTCATCCTGTTTAACGCGGTGATCCTTGGGCTTGAAACCTCTGATCGGGCGATGGCGCAGGCCGGCCCGTTGATTCTGCTTTTGGACAAGGTCTGTCTTGGCGTCTTTGTGGCCGAAATCGCGCTCAAGCTTTACGGCCGTGGGATGGATTTCTTTCGCCGTGGGTGGAGCATCTTTGATTTCATCATCGTCGGCATCTCGCTGATCCCGGCAACCCAGGGGCTTAGTGTGCTGCGCGCCCTGCGTATCTTGCGCCTGCTGCGCGTTGTGTCGGTGGCACCCTCGCTGCGCCGCGTGGTCGAGGGCCTGGTGAACGCGCTGCCCGGTATGGCGTCGGTGTTCCTGCTGATGGGGGTGATTTTCTACATCGGCTCGGTCATGGCGACCAAACTCTTCGGCGCAGCGTTTCCCGATTGGTTTGGTACGCTGGCGCGCTCGGGCTATTCGCTGTTCCAGATCATGACGCTTGAGTCCTGGTCCATGGGCATCGTGCGTCCGGTGATGGAGGTCTATAGCTATGCTTGGATGTTCTTCATCCCCTTCATCATGGTCACCACATTCGCGGTGGTGAACCTGCTGGTCGGTCTGGTCGTGAACTCCATGCAGGACGCGCATCACGAAGAAACCAACGAGCGTACTGACAATTACCGCGACGAAGTGCTGGGCCGCCTGGCCGACCTTGAGGCACTGATCAAATCGCAAAACGACGCGCGCAAACCCTGATCCGCCCCTTGGCCCCGGTTGGCATTCAACTATGCTGCGTCAAACCCTTGCCAAAGGACAGGTGCATGAAACCGGCCAACCCTGACTTTACCCCACCCGCTGACGCGGACGCGCGCCGCGCTGTTGCACCTGTCATCTGCTATCCAACCAGCGGCCTCGCGGCGCCCGACATTGCCGGGCTGACCGCGCTCCGTCAGCAGGCAATGCTTGCCGGGCAGGTCACGGCTGCGCCCCGCGATGCCGCCTGCATCGACGTGCCCGCCGGGTGCTTCTTTCGCATCACGTCTGTTGAGGGCGCGCAGGTCGGTGATCTGAACCTGTGGTCTCGTGCCGACCTGTCCGAACACTTCTACTCGGGCAAGACGCGTGCACTGCACGGCACCCACCTGTCAACCGGAGACCGCATGTGGTCCAGCTTTCCACATATGCGGCCCATGGCCACGATCACGGCAGACACGCTCGACTGGTACGGCTTCGACGCTTATGGCGGATCGGTGCATGACGTCATCGGCACCCGCTGCGATCCCTATACTGGGCGGTTACTGTCGGGCGGTGACTATCATCACTGCTGCCACTCCAACCTCACCCGCGCATTGGCGGCGCACTGCACCCTGCCACTGCCCGAGGCCGAAGCCCATGTTCACGACGTGCTCAACGTCTTTATGTGCACAGGCTTTACCCGCGATACCGGCCAATACTTCATGAAAGCGAGCCCGGTGCGCCCAGGCGACTACCTCGAATTTTACGCCGAGATTGACTTGGTTGTCGGGCTCTCTGCCTGCCCGGGCGGGGACTGTTCACAGGAACACACCTCTGACACAGCCCAGTGTCATCCACTGCTGATCGAGGTTTTCGACCCCGGTGAATCCGTCCGCGCGGGTCACGTTGAACCGGTCAGTTCTGCTTACGATCGCAGCCACGGGGTGTCAGGCTGATCACCCGCCTTGCGCTTACTGCGTAGCCACGGCCTTTTCCGTCAACTTATCGAGCGCGCCAGTCATCTTTTCGATGTATTCGGCCGCCTCAGGCAGGCCATGGGCCGCGACGAGTGCGGCGGGATCGTGATAGGTCACATGCACCACATTGGCGTCATCGGCATAGACCAGCACCCGCAGGGGCAGGTCCAGCCCGGCGGTCTGGACGTCCTGCATCGCAGGGGTGCCCAGCTTGGGGTTGCCAAAGATCAACAGTTGCGTCGGACGCAATTCCATATCCGCGCCTTCGGCCCCCGCCGCGTGATCCACACGGGCAAAGACCGTGGCCCCCGCATCCTCGACTGCGGCCACCAGCCGGTCCATCGTCACCGGCACGGTGTGCGGCGATATTTTCGCGACCATCTCCTGCGCCAGACCGGGCAGGGCGGTCATTGCCAAACCTGCCGCCAAAAGCGTTGCTCTCATCATCACGCACCTCCAGTTTCATGCTTGCCGCAGAACGTAGCGCGCCCTGTGCGCCCGGCCAGCCGACAAAGAAACGGCGGCGCATTTCTGCTCCGCCGCCACCTCATTCTTTTTGGTCCTAATATTCCTCGGGAGTTTGAGGGCAGACAGCCCTCAAAGGCCGCGCAGCGGCCTCGTTCGCCGGGCGCTACTCTGCGGCCTTCAGACCTGTGGCTGTCGCTGCCAGCGACGCGGCCCCGTCATCCCAGATGATCTCGGTCGTATGCATCCGCCGCGCATCGCGTTGCAGCGCCCAGTCCTGCGCCGCCCGACTGGCGCGTCCCATCGACAGTTTCGCCAAAAGCTGCGCCACCCAGCGGATATAGGTCGTCGCCCACACCCGGATCGCCAACATCGACGGCGTTACCATCAGCGTCAGCACCGTGGCAATCCCGAGGCCAAAGACCACCGCCGTGGCCAACTGCTTCCACCAAAGCGCGGTGGGGCTGTCGATGGTATAGCCGCCATCGGCAAAGTTGATCGACAGACCAAACATCATCGGAGCCAGCCCCGCCATGGTGGTGATCGTGGTCAGCAGCACGGGACGAATACGCGCCTGCGCCGTGCGAATGATTGCCTCGATCCTTGGCATATATCGCTCGAACTCCTGATAGGTGTCGATCAGGATGATGTTGTTGTTCACCACAATCCCCGCCAGCGCGACAATCCCGGTGCCTGTCATGATGATGCTGAACGTCTGATCCATCACCAGCATCCCGATCAATACGCCCGTGGTGGACAACACCACTGCCAGCAGCACCAGCACTGAATTGTAGATACTGTTGAACTGCGCCAGCAGGATGATGAACATCAGCCCCAGCGCGGCGGTAAAAGCGGAACTCAGGAACGCCTGGCTTTCCGCCTGGTCCTCCTGATCGCCGGTCCATTCATAATCCACACCCGCAGGCAGGGCATCGCCATTCAACCATTCGGTCAATACCTCGATACGTTCATTGGCCGTGACCGGCACCAGACGCAAATCGCCCGTTGCCAGCGCCGCCTGCAGATCGACATCCGACGCAGCCTCTGTACGGTGGCTCAGGTGGTAGGCAGTCCCATCAGGGCCGCTGATGTCGCCCGCGCCCCCCGCAGGCGTCAGCGTGGCGAGCGTCTCCGATACATCGACCCCGGCCACCTTGGCGTCCCGGACCAGTTTCATCAGACCGACACCAACACCGGCCTTCACATCCAGAATACGCTTCTGGTCCACCCGGTTGATCTCTGCCAGCTTGGGCACCGGCGTGCGGGTGATGAAATTGCTCAGCGGGATCAGCCCATCGCCGGTGCGCACCTTCAACGTGTCCAGCGTGCTGAGCAGGCGGTCTTTTTCTGGCAGTCGCACGCGGATCTCGATCTCTTCGTCCGAACTGTCGACCCGCATCGTATCCAACAACAGCCCGCGCGTGACCAATTGCACCATCGCGCCCACTGTCGCCACATTCGCGCCATAGCGCCCGGCCTTTTCCACATCCACGTCGATCTGCCAGTCGATGCCGGGCAGAGGGCGGGTGTCTTCGATCAGCCGCAGGCCGGGGGTAGCCTCAAACCGGTCGCGCGCCAGCGCCGTGGCGGCCACCAGATCGGCGTAGTTGTCGCCCTTCAACCGCAGATGCACCGGCTTAGCCGAAGCAGGGCCCATCGCGAGATTGAGGACCTCAACCCGGATGCCCGGAATCTGGCTCAGCTGCGCGGTCAATTCGTCAATCACAACATCCCCGTCAAAGGCCGGGTCCTGGCTTTTGCGGGTCACGTCAAAGCCCAGCAGCGGCACGGTGAACAGCACCTCTGTGCGGTTCGGGCGGTCCTCCCAGGGGATCGTTTCGAGTTGAATTTGACCGATAGAATCCTTGGGCGGTTGCGCCCCCCCGGTATTGCTGTCGAGCCCCCCTTCACCGGCAAATGCAAAGGCCGATTGGATACCGGGATGCGCCAGCACGATCTCTTCGGCCTGTTGCAGCAGGTCGTCCTTTTCCTCAAGGCTAAGGTTGCCGCGTGCCAGAACATAGACGATGGCCTGTTCCGGCTCAGACTCAACAAAGAACTCTACCCCTTTGGAATTATTGCCAAAGTAGATCATCGTCGTACCGACAAAGACAAAGACAACCCCTGCCACGACCAGGGGCATCACCGGGTTGCCTGCGATGAATTCGATCACCCGGCCAAACCCGTTGCGGCGGTAGCCTGCGGTGATCTGGTCGGGTGCGCGGCGAAACAGCCGCGCCGTGACCCAACGCCCGCCCCGGCCCAGCCGGGTAAACAGCGCAAAGAACGAAATCAAACCCAGCAGTATGCCCGCCAGCCCCAGCGCCAGCAGCGCACAAAGTGCAACAATGACGGCAAAGACGACCATAAAGGTCGGGATCACTGACCCCAACACGTTCAGCCCGTCCATCTCGCCAAAGCGCGACGAGATCACGGCAAACAGCGGCCCCGTGGCCCCCATCGCCGCCATCACCATCAGCCCGGCGAGGGGAAACAGCAGCAGATGCAGATACCAGCGCTGCGCCGCGATGCGTTGCATATACTGCGCCATCCAGCGCTCAAGCCGCCCTGTCACACCACCCATTACGGGCAGGTACACCAGCGCCACAACCAGCGACGCAGATAGAACAAAGATCAGCGTCACCGGCAACATGCCCATGAACTGCCCCGGCACGCCGGGCCAGAACAGCATCGGGAGAAAGGCACAAAGCGTCGTCGCGGTGGACGAAATGATCGGCCAGAACATGCGCTCGGCCGCTTCAACATAGGCATGCATCGGGCCCACGCCTTCTTGTTGCCGCGCATCGGCATATTCGACGACCACAATGGCCCCATCGACCAGCATCCCAACTGCCAAAATCAGGCCAAACATCACGATGTTACTGACCGAAATACCCATCAGGGCAAGAAAGGCGAAACACAAAAGGAACGACGTCGGGATGGCAAAACCCACCAACAACGACGCACGGATGCCAAGGGCAGCCAGCACCACGATCATCACCAGCGCCACAGCGGTAAAGACCGATCCCAGCAACTGCTGCACCATGCTGTTAACGATCCGGCTTTGGTCGTTAGAGGTGCCCACCGTCACCGCCGCGCGCAGCCCCTCTGGCCAGTCGGCGCTGCGTTCTTCCACGATCTGCTTTACCTGCGTGGCGGTGTCGATCAGGTTGAACCCCTTGCGTTTCACCACCTGCAGCGCCAGCGTCTTGTCGCCGTTAAACCGTGCGGTGCCAAGGCGGTCTTCGAATGTCAGGTTGATCTGCGCCAGATCGCCTAGGGACACCACCCGGTCGCCATTGGTTTTGACCGGCAGGTTGTAGACATCGGACGGTTCAGAGAAAGACGACGGAATTTTCACCGCAAACGTACCCTGCGCGGTGTCGATCTCGCCCGCGGCGATCAGTTGGTTGTTGTTCTGTACCACACTGATCAATTCACCCGCCGTGACGTTATAGGCCTCAAGCCGCAGCGGGTCGATCAGCACCTCAAGCATCTCGTCGCGGTTGCCTGCTATACCTGCTTCCAGCACCGCATCCATCGCTTCCAGGTCGTCTTGCAAGTCCCGGGCCACCCGGCTCATGGTGCGTTCGGGGACCGGGCCGGTCAGGTTGACGATGATGATCGGAAATTCGGAAAAGTTGATCTCGTTGATCGAATACTTTTCGGCCCCGTCGGGGAAATTCGCCTCGGCCGTCGACATGGCGTCGCGCACGTCGGCCATGATCTTGGTCTTGTCCCAGCCAAATTCGAATTCCAACGCCACACCGGCATAATTTTCCGCCGCCGTACCTGAAATGGTCTTCAGCCCGTCAAGATCTGACAGTTCCGTTTCCATCGGCTTGACCAGCAGGGTTTCACTGTCCGCCGCTGAGATGCCGGGAAACGGCACCGAGACGAACAACGCCGGAATTTCGATGTCCGGCTCGCCTTCCTTTGGCAAGGTGGAATAGGCATAGCCACCCACCACGAGGCTCAGCACGATAAAGGCCAGCACCATCCGCGCGCGGTTGGAGGCCCATTCGACGATTCCACTCATGACGCATCTCCGCTACGCGTTTCCACCGTTCCACTCATGACGCATCTCCGCTACGCGTTTCCACGATTCCACTCATTGGCTCAGCTCCCGCCATGTCGGCGCCACGGTGACCCCGGCGGTGACATATTCCTGGCCCACCACGATGATATCAGCCACGTCCGGCAGGCCGGTTACCCAGACGCCCTTTGTGCTGTCACGCATGATCTGGACAGGTGCAAAAGCAACCACCGCATCGGCATCGACCAGCCGCAGGCCAAGGGTGCCATCGTCGTTCAGCGTCAACGCAGATTGCGGCACCAGATGTGCCGTAACCCCGGCAGAAGAGATGGCGATTTCGGCGGTCTGGCCATCACTGATTGTCAGATCGGAATTCGGCACTTCGATTTCTACCCGAAAGGTACGCGTGGCCGGATCGGCCGAGCGCGACAGAAACGTCACCTTGCCCGCCACCTCAGCGTCGCCCGCAGCCAGCCGTGCGCCCGCCATCGCCCCCAAGGTGACGCGGTGCAGTTCGGTTTCAGGCACAAAGCCCACCAGCTTGATCGGGTCCAACTGGATGATCGTGGCACAGAGCGCGCCGGGTTGCAGCAGGCTGCCCAACTCCGCAGTGTCGCTTTCCAGCAGGCCGTCAAAGGGCGCGCGGATGGTCAGTCGCGTGATTTCCTTTTCTGCTACGGCCACGCTGGCGATCGCGCCTTCGATGCCGGAACGGGCCGCGCGCAGCCCCGCGGTGGCAGAACTCACACCGGCCTTGGCAGCCGCGACAGCGGCGTCGGCGCTGGCCACGCGGGTCTGCGAGGCGAAACCGTCCTGGATCAGCCGCGCCGCCGCGTTCTGATTTATCAACGCCTCGTCTAGCCGCGCCTGTGCCTCTTCCACCCGTGCTTCGGCCTCGGGCACACGCGATTGCGCCTCATTCAACCGGGCGCGGGTTTCTTGCAATGTTGCCTCGCGGGTGCCGGTATCGAGCGTGCACAGCGCGTCGCCTGCCTTGATCGTCGTGCCCTTGCGCAGCGGGGCAGAGGCCACCACCGCCGAGGTTTCGGCGCGCATATCGACCTGGCGGTTTGCGGCGGTCTGACCGCGCAGCACCACGGCGCTATCGACCTGCTGCGCTGTGACACGCTGCACCATCACCTTGACCCGTGGGCTGGCGGCATCTTGGGTGGTATCGGGGCTGGCCGCAGTCGTCGAGGGCGCGCCCGATTCTTCGGATGTGATGCCCAAGATCGCCTTGAGCTGGGGGCGGGCAACAATAGACATGCCCAGTATTACAACAACGACCAACGCCGCGAGGATTGAAAAAATACGCATCAAGCAGCCTCAAATTGGAAACCCACCCTTCAAAACGGGTGGCAATATCGGGGCCTATTTAACCTATGACAACTAAACTGACTAGTTCAGAAAGCATTATTTTGCATAGACGTGTCCATATGCAGCAACACGGCGGTCGGCTGTGCCGTTGCGGGGGGCTTGGCTTGGCCGGTTACGCGCGGTATGAGGGGCAAAATAAGGGCAGGGGCCGGCACCATGAGCGATACCGACAGTTTCATTGACGAAGTGACCGACGAGGTCCGCCGTGACCGTCTTTATGGCGTGATGCGGCGCTATGGCTGGATTGCGGTTCTGGCCGTTCTGCTGATCGTGGGTGGTGCGGCGTGGCGCGAATACCGCAAGGCACAAGATGACGCAGCCGCCCAAGCGCTTGGCGATGCCATGCTGGCAGCACTTGACGCCGACGCCAGTGCCAACCGCGCCGAGGCACTGGGCAATATCCAAGGCACCACAGCAGGCGCCAATGCCACGCTGAATTTCATGCGCGCCACGGCACAGGCCGACGCGGGCGAGGTCGACGCGGCCATTGCCAGCCTCGACGCCATTGCGGTCGATGGTGCGGTGGCCCCGATCTACCGCCAGCTGGCACAGTTCAAATCTGTAACCCTCAAGGGCAAGGCCGCCCCGGTCACAGATCGCCGTCAGTCACTTGAGGCATTGGCCCAGCCCGGCGCACCCCTGCGCCTGCTTGCCGAAGAACAACTGGCCCTGATCGACATTGAAACCGGCGATGCGGCTGCGGCAGTGGCGCGCTATCAGGCCATTCTTTCGGATGCCGAAACCAGCCCGGACTTGCAACAACGCGCGCTACAGGTGATTGTGGCGCTGGGGGAAGAACCTGTGCTCGACGGGCGCACCAGCCAGACCGATGACACGGCCCCGACGGACAGCAATTAAACCACTGCTTTCGGGCGGGACAACCATCGCGGCACAGGTAACGTGAAGACAGAAAAGTGAGCAGGGCCATGACCAAGTATCGCAATCTTCAGGCGGCTTCCCCGGCTGCGCGCCGTTTTGGGGTGCTGGGCGCGGTCACGGCCACGCTGCTGCTGGCGGCCTGCGCAGAAAAAGAAACGTATCTGCCGGGCAAGCGCGAGGGCATCCGGTCGATCCTGCAAAATCCGGGGCTGGATGATGCTGCGCTGGATATTGCCGATCTGGGTGCTGTGCCTGCCAATACCGCGCGCGCCATCGCCCTGGGCGGCACCGTGAACAACGCCGGCTGGACCCACAGCATCGGCACTGCCGCCACCCGCATTTCTCACCCCGCGCTGCGCGCCACGCCACAACTGGCCTGGACCGCAAACATCGGTGCAGGTGACAGCCGAAAGCTGCGCATTACCGCCGATCCGGTGGTCGCGGGCGGGCGCGTCTTTACTCTTGATTCCGGTGCGCAAGTTACGGCCACCTCGACCTCTGGTGCGACACTGTGGACCCGCGATCTGACGCCTGCGTCCGATCAGCAGGGGCAGGCCACCGGTGGCGGCATGGCGATCGACGGGGACACGCTTTATGTCTCGGTGGGCTATGGCGTGCTGGCCGCGCTTGATGTGGCAACCGGCGGCGTGCGCTGGACCCAAGACCTTGATGCGACAGGGTCGGGCACACCGACCGTGTTGGGTGATCTGGTATATCTGACGGCGGGTGACGACACCGGCTGGGCGCTGCGCAAATCCGATGGCCGTATCCAGTGGCAGACCGGGGGCTCCACCAGCCTGCAAAACGTGCTCGGCGCGCCGGCCCCAGCGGTCACAGGGCAATTGGCGATCTTTGCCTTCGGCTCGGGCGAGGTGCACGGCGTGTTTCGGCAGGGCGGGCTAAGCCGGTGGGAATCTTCTGTTGTCGGCAGACGCCCCGGCCGCGCACTCAGCCATGTGTCGGATGTCACCAGCGCGCCGGTCGTGTCGGGCGATACCGTCTATGTCGGCAATCACTCGGGCCGTCTGGCAGCACTTGACGTCGCCAGTGGCAGCCGCCGCTGGACCGCACGCGACGGCGCAATCGGCCCGGTCTGGCCTGCGGGTGACAGTGTCTTTGCCATCACCGATCTGAACGAACTGGTGCGCCTCGATGCCAGCGACGGCAGCCGCATCTGGGGCGTCCCGCTGCCCAATTTCGTCAAAGACAAGCCCAAAAAGCAGTCCGAAGTCTTTGCCCATTATGGCCCGATCATCGCTGGTGGCCGCGTCATCATCGCCTCCAACGACGGCAAGTTGCGCAGCTACGACCCCACCAATGGGGTGCTGACCGGCAGCACCGATATACCCGGCGGGGCGACCACAGCACCGGTCGTGGCAGGTGGCACGCTTTATGTCGTGTCAGCCAAAGGGCAATTGCACGCTTTCCGTTAGGCGCCAAATAGTCTAAGGCGCGTGTTTGAAGTGGCCGCAGCCCGGCCCGGAGCCTGATCTATGTCCTTTACCCTCGCCATCGTGGGCCGCCCCAACGTGGGCAAATCCACGCTGTTCAACCGCCTTGTCGGCAAACGTCTTGCGCTGGTCGACGACCAGCCCGGTGTCACCCGCGATCTGCGCGAAGGCGCGGCCAAGCTGGCCGACCTGCGTTTTACCGTGATTGATACCGCAGGTCTGGAAGAAGTCACCGACGACAGCCTTCAGGGCCGTATGCGCCGCCTCACGGAACGTGCCGTGGATATGGCCGACATCTGCCTGTTCATGATCGACGCACGTGTGGGTGTCACCCCCTCTGATCTGGTCTTTGCCGAGAATCTGCGCAAGAAATCCGCGCATGTGATTCTGGCTGGCAACAAGTCGGAAGGCAAAGCCGCCGATGCCGGCATGATCGAGGCCTATTCGCTAGGGCTCGGTGAACCGATCCGCATGTCCGCCGAACACGGCGAGGGGCTGAACGATCTTTACACGATGCTGATGCCCTTGGCCGATGAATTTGCTGAACGGGCGGTGCAGGATGCCCCGGAAACCGATGTCGATCTGCCCGAGGACGACGGCGAGATTGATCCCGATTTCGTTCCCGTGCCGACCCGCGCCAAGCCGCTGCAAGTGGCCGTCGTGGGCCGCCCCAACGCGGGCAAATCCACGCTGATCAACCAGATCTTAGGCGAAGACCGGCTGCTGACGGGCCCCGAGGCGGGGATCACGCGCGATGCTATCTCACTGATGACCGATTGGGTCGGGCCTGATGGCGTCGCCGTGCCAATGCGGATTTTTGACACCGCAGGCATGCGCAAAAAGGCCAAGATTCAGGAAAAACTTGAAAAGCTGTCGGTCAGCGATGGTCTGCGCGCGGTCAAGTTTGCCGAGGTCGTGGTGGTTTTGCTCGACGCCGAAATTCCTTTTGAACAGCAGGATTTGCGCATCGCCGACCTGGCCGAGCGCGAAGGTCGCGCCGTGGTTGTTGCGGTCAACAAATGGGACATCGAAGAGAACCGTCAGGAAAAGCTGAAAGAACTCAAGGAAAGCTTTGAACGCCTGTTGCCACAATTGCGCGGCGCGCCGCTGATCACAGTCAGCGCCAAGACGGGCAGGGGTCTCGACCGCCTGCAGGCCGCGATCATGAAGGCCTATGAGGTCTGGAACCGCCGCATCACCACTGCCCAGCTCAACCGCTGGCTCGCGGGTATGATGGAGGCGCATCCGCCCCCCGCGCCGCAAGGCAAGCGTATCAAATTGCGCTACATGACACAGGCCAAGACCCGCCCGCCGGGTTTCGTTGTGATGTGCAGCCACCCCGACA
Organism: Sulfitobacter sp. KMM 9851; assembly: GCF_057178245.1. Taxonomy (NCBI): domain Bacteria; kingdom Pseudomonadati; phylum Pseudomonadota; class Alphaproteobacteria; order Rhodobacterales; family Roseobacteraceae; genus Sulfitobacter; species Sulfitobacter sp. KMM 9851. The sequence continues at coordinate 2,343,503 of NZ_CM169991.1, read as the reverse complement.
AGGTGCCTGAAAGCTACAACCGCTATCTGGTCAACGGTCTGCGTCTGGATTTCGACATGCCCGGCACACCGATCCGGCTGTGGATGCGCGGACAGTCCGATGCGAACCCCTATAAGGGCCGCAAGAAGGCACCACCGTCCAAGCTGCGCAAGCACACCGAAGGGCGGCGCAAAAACTAATCAAGATTACCAAGCGCAGGCGTGCCGGGCCATCGCCCGCCGCCCCGTGGTGCCAAAGTCGTGCCAGGCCGTTGATGGTGCGTCTTTTGTGCGACGGGCAGGCGATGGCCCTCAGTGCCTACCGCTTGAGCGCCGCCAGCGTCGGCAGTGCGATGACCGCGCTGCCCGCAAGCGCCACATAGGCGACCACTGGCGTGCTGTTCCAATTGGCCACGACAATCGCCGCCAGCCCCCAAATCACCCCCAGCCCGTAAGTCGGCGTGCGCCCCAAGGCGATTTGCACCAGCAACGCCAGCACAATCGCCATCCCGACAAAAACCAGGGCCGCGCTGCGCGGCTCCAACAGGCCGTAGCCCGCCGCCAGCAGCGCCAGTGACACACAAGACGCCGCCGAAAGCCAACCGGCATAAAGCCCAACAGGGGCGGCCGCCCAAAGACGGTTTTCCACCGGGGCCACGAACAGCGCCACCAGCGCCGTGATCAGCATCACCCAGATCAGCACCGCCGCCCACACCGGGCTGAGCACCGCCACCGACAACCAGCCGACACCCACCGCCAGCGACAGGCACAGCGGCATCCGCATATCGTGCCACTGCCCATCTCGCCGCGCCATGATCAGCCCCCAACCCATCCCGATGATCAGCCACAGATAGATCAGCCCCCAGATCGAAAAGGCATAGCCCGCAGGCTGCGCAGGCGGGTCGATCTGCGGCACCGGGAACTGGTCGGGATCAAATCCCGCAAAACTGGTGACAAACAGCGGAGAGGCGGCAAATGCAATGGCAAGTAACAAGGCGAGGGTCGCAATCAGGGGGCGGGTGTATCCGGTCATCTAAGCGCTGCCTTTCCGTGATAATTTACTTTTGCGGCGAGGCGGCTATGCTCACCCCATTATATTAATGACTTAGCTCAAATTGATCCTAGCGCCGGAATAAGGATAAGCAACGTGGCACGTATCGCGATTTTCTGCGATGGCACCTGGAATTCGCCGTCACAGGCGCAACCGACCCATGTACACCGTCTGTTCGAGGCCGTTGTGCCCGACGCCGACCAACGCCCGGTTTACGTCCCCGGCGTGGGCACCGGCAGCACCGGCTGGCGCGGCTGGTTGGGCAAATGGGCCAACAAGCTCGGTGGCGGTGTGTTTGGCTGGGGTCTGGACGACACCATCAAACAGGCCTACCGCGCTCTGGCGCTGCTCTACCAACCCGGTGACAGCATCCTGATCTTCGGCTTTTCGCGCGGCGCCTATACGGCGCGGTCTCTCGCGGGGATGATCCGCAAGGTCGGGATAATCGACAATCCCACGCGGGCAAGGGTCGACACGGCGTTTGACCTTTACCGTCTGCCGGGGCCGGAAAACCACCCTGACGCGCTGCATGTGCTGCACAAGCGCCGCGCGATGTCACCCCGTTTTGCCACGTCGCGGGCCGAACTGGACTGGCGTGTGACACTGGGCGAGATGGACAGCGCGCATCTGGTACGGATCGACTATCTGGGCATCTGGGATACTGTCGGCGCTCTGGGCATCCCCAGCAGCTTGATCGGCCCGATTGCCGCGCTTTGGAACCGCAAGTACCAGTTTCACGACACCCGCCTGTCCGGCATGGTGCGCGCCGCCCGTCACGCAGTGGCACTGGACGAGCGGCGGATATTCTTCCGTCCCAGCCTCTGGGATAACCTTGAACAGCACCGCGACGGACCGGGGCTGAACGCCGGGGACCGGTCGCCCGACAGGCCCTATCAGCAGGTCTGGTTTATCGGCACCCATGCCATCGTCGGCGGGTCATCGGACGACCGGGCGCTGACGGGGATCACGCTTGATTGGATGGCCGCCGGCGCACAGGCGCAGGGGCTGCGGCTGCGCGAGGCACCGCCGCTGCTGGACGTGGCGCAGGATGCCACAGCAGACAGCGTCGACCTCATGGATGTGCCGCTGACCTACCGGATATTTGGCTCTTTGCTGGATTGGCGCAAAGGGCCGGGGCATGAAATTGATCTGCATGGGTCGGTCGACGCCCGTGTCGCGGCACACACGTCATATCGTCCCCTGTCATTGAAATCACTCAGGCCAAAGCTGTTTGAACGCTGAGTGATTTTCGGACCCGAATAATCCGCAGCCGCCCGGCCAACGCCACCCTACTGGGCGGCGATGGCCATAGGCGGCTAATGTCAGGCCAGCACACCCTCAGCCGTCAGCATCGTCTTGCCGCCAAGATAGGGCGCCAGAACAGCAGGCAGCACCACCGACCCATCGGCCTGCTGACCATTCTCAAGCACCGCAATCAAACAGCGCCCCACGGCCAGCCCGGACCCATTCAGCGTATGCACAAACTGCGGTTTGCCACCATCAGCAGGCTTGAACCGCGCATTCATCCGCCGCGCCTGAAAATCCCCGGTGGTCGACACCGAAGAAATCTCGCGGTAACAATTCTGCCCCGGCACCCAGGCCTCGATGTCATAGGTGCGCCGCGCGCCAAAACCCATATCGCCGGTACACAAAAGCACGGTGCGATAGGCAATGCCCAACCGCTCCAGAATATCCTCGGCACAGCCCAACATGCGCTTTTGTTCGGCGTCACTGTCATCTGGATGTGTGATCGAGACCATCTCGACCTTCTCGAACTGGTGCTGGCGCAACATCCCGGCGGTGTCCCGCCCCGCGCTGCCGGCCTCGGACCGGAAACACAATGTATGCGCCGTCAGCCGGATCGGCAGTGCGCCCGCGTCCAGCGTGTCGCCCCCCACCGAATAGGTCAGCGGCACCTCGGACGTCGGCACCAGCCACCACCCATTTGTGGTCTGATAGCTATCCTCGCCAAATTTTGGCAGCTTATCGGTGCCATACATCGCCTCATCGCGCACCAGAACAGGCGAGTTGACCTCGGTCAGCCCGTTCTCATCCACATGGGTATCAAGCATGAACTGCGCCAAGGCCCGGTGGATACGCGCCACACCGCCCTTGAGCATGACAAACCGCGCGCCCGACGTCTTGGATGCTGTTTCAAAATCCATACCCGGCACAACACCGGGGATCTGGTAATGCTCCAGCGGGCTGAAATCAAAGCTGGGCTTGTGGCCCCAGACCTTCACCTCAACATTGTCGGCCTCATCCTTGCCCTCGGGCACGTCGTCTGCAGGGCTGTTGGGGATACGGGCGAGCATGTCGGTCAACTTGTCATCAAGCGCCTTGGCTTCGGCCTGCATCGCAGCCACTTCGGCCTTCTTGTCGCTGACCAGCGCGCGCAGCCGCTCAAACTCGGCCTCATCGCCCTTGGCCTTGGCAGCGCCGACCTCTTTGCTGGCCTTGTTTTGCTCGGCCTGCGCGGATTCGGCGGCGGCAATCTTGCTCCGGCGCGCGGCATCCAACTCCAACACGGCATCGGAAACCCCCGCATCACCGCGCCGTGCGAGTGCTGCATCAAAGGTGGCGGGATTGTCGCGAATGGCGCGGATGTCGTGCATGGGTCTGGTCCTTGGATCAGGTGAGTCGGGTTAGGGCGTTATGCCGGATTTACGGGGCGAGGGGTAGGGTGCGATGGATGCCGGGCAGGCGCCATTGCGATTTGGCGCAGGGCCACAGGGTTTCGACCCTTTCCGCCCTTGCACCCACCCCTGACCACGCTTAGGTTCTGCCAAAATTCGCGGCGGGCACTTCTGCTGGCCCATACCCATATAAAAGGACCACTTCCATGCAAGGCATCCAGCAATTCGTGCCGCTGATCCTGATCTTCGCGATCATGTATTTCCTGCTCATCCGGCCCCAGCAGAAAAAGGTCAAGGAACATCAGGCGATGGTCGCGGCACTGCGCCGGGGCGATCAGGTGGTGACGCAGGGCGGCATCATCGGCAAGGTCGTCAAGGTCAAGGAAGACGGCGAAGTCGAAGTCGAGATTGCGGATGGCGTCAAGGTGCGCGTGGTGCAGTCCACCATCGCGACCGTCGTGTCCAAGACCGAACCGGCGAAATAAGCCTTTACCTCAGGCCGCAAGCAAAAAGGCGGAACCATGCTTCAGATTGATCTGTGGAAGCGCATAGCCATCGTGCTGACCTGCGCGGTCGGCCTTTGGCTGGCGCTGCCAAATGCCTTCTATTCCCCTGTCGAGCAACACAACGACGCCGTCGCGGCGATCGAAGTGCAGGGCAACACGCCCGAGTTGGACCAGCAGCGCGCGCTGTGGCCTGACTGGATGCCGTCGGGGCTGGTCAATCTGGGGCTCGACCTGCGCGGCGGTGCGCATCTGCTGGCCGAGGTTCAGGTCGGCGATGTCTATGCCAACCGCATGGAAGCACAATGGCCCGAGGTGCGCGATGCTCTGCGCAGCCTGACCCCCGTGCGCCGCGAAGAAGCGCCCGCAGGCGAATTGCGCGTCCGTCTGAACGACGCCGACAAGATGGCCGAGGCGCTGGAAATCACGCGTGGTCTGGCGCGGCCTGTCACGACCCTTGCTGGCACAGGTAACAATGACATCGACGTCAGCGGCAACAACGGCGTGATTACCGTTACCCTCTCCGACGCGGAGAAACAGGCGACGGACGAACGGACGATGCAGCAAAGCCTCGAAATCGTGCGCCGCCGGATCGACGAAGTCGGCACCCGCGAACCCACGATCCAGCGGCAGGGCACTGACCGTATCCTGATCCAGGTGCCCGGTATCGGATCGGCGGCAGAGCTCAAGGCGATTATCGGCACCACCGCGCAGCTGACATTCAACCCCGTCGTCAGCCGCGGCTCTGATGGCAGTGCAAACCCCGGTATCGGCAATTCCGTGCTGCCGTCGTCTGACGAAGAGGGCGTGTTTTATACTGTTGAGACAGCCCCCGTCGTGACCGGTGAACAATTGGTCGACGCCCAGCCCAGCTTTGACCAGAACGGCGCACCTGCTGTCAGCTTCCGCTTTGACACCACCGGCGCACGCAAATTCGGCAACTACACCGCCGACAACATCGGATCGCCCTTTGCCATCGTTCTGGATAACGAGGTCATTTCGGCCCCAACCATCCAGAGCCATATTCCGGGCGGGTCCGGCATTATCACTGGCCGCTTCTCAGTCGAAGAAAGCACCAAACTCGCGGTGCTGCTGCGCGCGGGTGCCCTGCCTGCCGGGCTGAGTTTTGTCGAAGAACGCACCATCGGCCCGGAACTGGGCCAAGACAGTATCGACGCGGGCAAGGTTGCGACCATGGTCGCTTTTGGCGCCGTACTGTTTTTCATGTGGGCGTCCTACGGACTGTTTGGCCTTTTTGCCAATGTCGCGCTGATCATCAACGTCGGAATGATCTTTGGCCTGCTCAGCCTGATCGGGGCCACGCTGACCCTGCCGGGCATTGCGGGCATCGTGCTGACCGTCGGCATGGCGGTGGATGCCAACGTGCTGATCTTTGAACGCATCCGCGAGGAATTGCGCACGGCCAAAGGCCCGGCGCGCGCCATCTCGCTGGGCTACGAACGTGCGCTCTCGGCCATTCTGGACGCGAACATCACCACCTTCATCGTGGCGGTGATCCTGTTTGTCGCGGGCTCCGGCCCGGTGCGCGGCTTTGCCGTGACCCTTGGCCTTGGGATCATGACATCGGTCTTTACCGCCTATTTCGTCACCCGGTTGATGGTTGTCATCTGGTTTGAATACCGCCGCCCCAAGACAATCGAGGTTTGATATGCGCCTGAAACTGGTTCCTGACGATACGAATTTCGATTTCTTCTACTACGCCAAGTCGACCTTTGGTGCTTCTGTGGTCGCGATGATCCTGTCGCTGGTGGTCTGGGCCGTGGTCGGGCTGAACTTTGGCATCGACTTCCGCGGTGGCACGACCCTGCGCACCGAAAGCGCGCAGGCCGTGGATGTGGGCCAATACCGCGAGGCGCTGACCCCGCTGGGCCTCGGCGACGTCACCATTTCCGAGGTGTTCGACCCCAGCTTTGGCGAAGACCGCCATGTGGCAATGATCCGCGTTCAGGCGCAAGACGGCCAAGAGGCCGCAACGACCGACACCATCGCGTCGATCCAGGGTGCGCTGCAAGGCGTCGCACCCGACATCAAGTTCACCTCGGTGGAATCGGTTGGACCCAAAGTATCGGGCGAGCTGATCCAAACCGCCTTTCTTGCCGTGGGCGGAGCGTTGGCGGCGATCCTGATCTACATTTGGTTGCGGTTCGAATGGCAGTTTTCCGTCGGTGCGGTGATTGCCCTGTTCCATGACGTGATCCTGACCATCGGCATCTTCTCGGCGCTGCAAATCAGGTTCGACCTGCCCGTGGTGGCGGCGATCCTGACGATCATCGGTTATTCGATCAACGACACGGTGGTGATCTTTGACCGGCTGCGGGAAAACCTGCGCAAGTACAAAAAACGCCCCCTGCGCGAGGTGATGAACCTCAGCGTGAACGAAACCCTCAGCCGCACGATCATGACCTCCGGCACGACACTGCTGGCGCTTGTCGCGCTTCTGGTGCTGGGCGGTGATGTGATCCGCGCCTTTGTTTTCGCTATTACATGGGGCGTGATCGTAGGCACCTATTCTTCCGTCTACGTGGCGAAAAACGTGGTGCTGTTTCTGGGGGTCAAGCGTGACTGGTCAAAACCAGATGCCAACGCTGGAAATCAATACGCGAATATAGATGCCTGACACACTGGCCCAGGCCCTGGCAATCGACGGATTGCTCTGGCTTGGGCTGGCAGTTGTGGTGGCGGGCCTGGTACGCGGCTTTGCCGGGTTCGGCTCTGCCATGATCATCATGCCGGTCGCCGCCTCCGTGCTGGCCCCGGTCGAGGCAATCCTTTTCATGACAGCGGCCGAATTGCTCGGCCCTCTGCCCAACCTGCCCGACGCCCTGCGCCGGGGCGCACCGCGCGACGTGGGCCGCCTGCTGCTCGGCGTGGTGGTGGGGATGCCGCTGGGGCTTTGGGGCCTGTCGCTGATGTCACCCGACGGCTTCGGCTGGCTGGTCTCGGGGGTGGTGCTGACGCTGCTTGCGCTTCTGATCACCGGTTGGCGCTACAATGGGTCACTGGGCGCGCGGCTGACCGTGGCCACCGGGGCCTTGGGCGGCTTCATGACCGGCTTTGCCGGCATCGCCGGGCCACCCGTGATCATGCTCTATATGGCCAGTCGCCTGCCAGCGGTGGTGATCCGGGCGAACTTCCTGCTTTATCTGCTGGCAATTGACCTGCTGCTCTTTGTCCTGCTTTGGGCGACGGGGCAGGTGGTCTGGGCGGTTCTGCTGCTGGGCCTGTTGGCCGGGGTGCCAAACATTCTCGCCAATATCGTCGGCGCACGCCTGTTTGATCCCAGCGCCGAGCGGGTTTTTCGCACGGTGGCCTATCTCATCATCGCCGCTTCGGCTATCATCGGCCTGCCACTTTGGAGGGGATGACCCATGCGCCTGAATGAGATCAAATTCACCGATGCCAAACCGGTGGACGGCTACGGTCCGGGCTTTTTCCGCATCGGCGGCGAGGTCTTTGAAGGTGCGGTGATCGTCGGCCCCGACGGTGTGCAAGGCTGGGGCGGGCTAAGCGATGCCACCTCTCTGCTCGCCCTGTCGGGTCAGGTCGATGTGCTGTTCCTCGGGACCGGGGCCGAGATGGCCCATATCCCCGATGACCTGCGAGAACCGCTGGACGCGGCCGGTCTCGGGGTTGAGCTGATGTCCTCTCCCGCCGCATGCCGCACGTATAACATCCTGCTCAGCGAAGGGCGGCGCGTGGCGCTGGCCCTCCTGCCGGTCTGACTATGGGCCTGCACGTGCAGGATCTGGCCGTCGAGCGCGGCGGTCTACCTGTGTTGACAGGGCTAAGCTTTGCGCTGAACGACGGCGAGGCGCTGATCCTGCGCGGTCCCAATGGTGCCGGCAAAACCACGCTACTGCGCACCCTCGCTGGATTGCAGACCCCGCTGGCAGGTACAATCACGGGGGCGTCAGACACCATCGCCTACGCGGGCCACGCGGATGGCATCAAAGCGATGCTCACTGTGTCTGAGAACCTTAGCTTCTGGGCGCAAGTATTTGGCACGGCTGATATTTTTCCCGCGATGACGGCCTTTGGCCTGACCCCATTGGCCGACCGTCTGGCAGGCACGCTGTCGGCGGGGCAGAAACGCAGGCTTGGGCTGGCGCGCCTCTTGGTGACGGGGCGGCCGATCTGGGTGCTGGATGAACCCACTGTTTCGCTCGACGTTGACGCGGTGGGCATGTTCGCCGCCGCGGTGCGTGGCCATCTTGCCGCAGGCGGCGCGGCGCTGATCGCCACCCATATCGACCTTGGACTGGACGCGCAGGTGCTGGATGTCGCCGCGTTCCGTGCCGCCCCGGGCGCGCGGGCCGGGGCCAGCGACGAGGCCTTCCTGTGAGGGCGCTCCTGCGCCGTGATCTGGCACTTGCCCTGCGCGCGGGCGGCGGCTTTGGCCTTGGGCTCGCGTTTTTCCTCATTGTCACGATGCTTGTGCCGTTCAGCGTTGGCCCTCAGGCCGCCCTGCTGGGCGATATCGCCCCCGGCATACTTTGGCTCGGCGCGCTGCTGGCGTGCCTTTTGTCCCTCGACCGCCTGCTGGCGCTGGATTTCGAGGATGGCACCCTTGATCTGCTCCTGACCGCGCCGCTCCCGCTTGAAGGGGCCTTGGCCGTGAAAGCATTGGCGCATTGGATCACCACCGGGCTGCCGCTGGTGCTGGCCGCGCCGATTCTGGGCGTGGGTCTGCACCTGGAAGCACCGGGGCACCTGTGGCTGATGCTTTCGCTCGCCCTTGGTACCCCGGCGCTGTCGGTCATCGGCACTTTCGGCGCCGCCCTGACGGTGGGCATCAAACGCGGCGGGCTGCTCATGTCGCTGCTGGTGCTGCCGCTCTATATCCCCACGCTGATTTTCGGGGCCGAAGTCGCGCGGCGCGGTGCGCAAGCGTTGGACGCCACCACGCCGGTCTTGATGCTTGCCGGGCTGACGCTCGCCACTGTCGCCCTGATGCCCTTCGCCGCCGCGACGGTCCTGCGCATGGGCCTGCGATGAACTCGCCTCTTACTCTCTCCCTTTTGTGCATTGAGTGGCGCGCAGCAGCGCGGTAGGTAAATCCCATGTCCCTTTGGCAATATGCAAATCCCGTCAAATTTCTCGCGCTCTCGGCGCGGGTGCAACCTGTGCTCTGGGCGCTGGCCGCTTGTTTTGTCGGGGCGGGACTGCTCTGGGGCTTTTTCGGCACGCCCGATGACGCGCGCCAGGGCAGCACCGTTAAAATCATCTACCTGCATGTGCCCGCCGCACTCATGGCGATCAATGCATGGTTTATGATGCTGGTGGCCTCACTGATCTGGCTGGTACGTCGGCATCACGTGTCTGCTCTGGCGGCCAAGGCGGCGGCTCCTGTGGGGCTGATCATGACACTGATCGCGCTGATCACAGGGGCGATCTGGGGTCAGCCGATGTGGGGCACATGGTGGGCCTGGGACCCGCGCCTGACGTCGTTTCTGATCCTGTTCCTCTTCTACCTCGGCTATATCGCGCTCTGGGAGGCGGTCGAAGACCCCGACACCGCCGCCGATCTTACCGCCATGCTCTGCCTTGTCGGCTCGGTCTTTGCCGTGCTGTCGCGCTATGCGGTGCAGTTCTGGAACCAGGGACTTCACCAAGGCACCTCTGTCCCCGTCGTGACAGGCGGGCGCAGCGTGGCGGATGTGTTTTTCTACCCGCTGGTGCTGTCGATGCTGGGCTTTGGACTGCTTTTTCTGGCGCTGGTGATTTACCGCACCGGCACCGAAATCCGCCTGCGCCGCGCGCGGGCCTTGCGTGCACGCATGGATCGGGGGGCATGATGCCAGAACTGGGAAAATACGCGGCAGAGGTGCTCTCGGCCTATGGTGTGTCCTTGCTGCTGCTGGCCGGTCTGGTCTGGGTCAGTCTTCACCGCGGCCGCGCCGCGCGCCGCGCGCTTGATGCAGCGGAGCAGGAGGCCAAGACCCATGACTAAGGTCTCTCCGATGATGATCGCCCCGCCGCTGATCTTTGCCGCTTTCGTCGCCCTTGCCGCTGTCGGCATGTACCGCGACGACCCCCAAGGATTGCCCTCTACCATGGTCGGCAGGCAGGCCCCCGCGCTGCCAAAAAAATCGCTGCCCGGCTATCCGGCTGCAACAGATGACATGCTGCGCAATGGTGAGGTGACGCTGATCAACTTCTGGGCCAGCTGGTGCCCGCCGTGCCGCGCCGAACACCCCAAACTGCTGGAGATGCAGGCCCAAGGGCTGACTATCATCGGCGTGAATTTCAAAGACACCCAAGGCAATGCCACCGCATACCTTGACGACGAAGAAAGCCCCTTTGCGGGCATCGGATTTGATCCGCAGGGTCGCACGGCGATCAACTGGGGCGTCACCGCGCCGCCAGAGACCTTTATCGTCAGCGGTGATGGCACCGTGCTCTTCCGCTATGCCGGGCCACTGGTGGGCAGCGACTATGAACAGCGCTTTTTACCCGCCCTGACAGACGCGCTGAACGCGCAGTAATCTTCTACTTTTTTGAGTTCTAAATACTCTCCGCCGGAGGCATCTAATCTCTTTTGCTGTGCCAGAAGAGTGTAATTGCCTCCGGCGGAGGGTATTTAAGACTCAGAAAAGCAAAAGGCCCCGGAGGCGATGCCGGGGCCTTTTTCATCTGTTTGAGCCGGTGGCTTAGGCCGATTTGGCCAGGTTGCGCAGCACGTAGTGCAGCACGCCGCCGTGTTCGATGTATTCAATCTCGATCGCCGTATCGATCCGGCATTTGAGCGTGATTTCCTTGGTCGATCCATCGCCCATGCTGATCGTGCAGGGCACTTCCTGTAGCGGCTTGATGGTGTCGAGCCCGGTGATCGACACGGTTTCATCGCCGCTCAGCCCCAGCGAGTTGCGCGTATCGCCGCCGGTAAACTCGAACGGGATAACGCCCATGCCAACCAGGTTGGAACGGTGGATACGCTCAAAGCTTTCCGCGATCACAGCCTTGACGCCCAGCAGCGCCGTGCCTTTGGCCGCCCAGTCGCGGCTAGAGCCCGCACCATAAAGCTCGCCCCCGAAGATCACCAACGGCGTGCCGTTTTCCTGATGCGCCATGGCTGCATCAAAGATCGAGGTCTGCGCCCCATCCGGGCCTTTGGTATAGCCACCCTCGACGCCATCGAGCATCTCGTTCTTGATGCGGATATTGGCAAAGGTGCCGCGCATCATGACTTCGTGGTTGCCGCGGCGCGAGCCGTAGGAGTTGAATTCGCGCACCGGCACCTGGCGTTCCACCAGATACTGACCCGCAGGCGTGGTTTCCTTGAACGACCCGGCTGGCGAAATGTGGTCGGTGGTGATCATGTCACCCAGGAGCGCCAGCACCTTGGCCCCCTCGATGTTAGAGATCACGCCCGGTTCTGGCGACATGCCCTGGAAATAGGGTGGGTTCTGCACATAGGTCGAGGTTGGCGGCCAGTCGTAGGTCTTGCTGTCCGTGGTCTCAACGTCCTGCCATTTTTCGTCGCCTTTGAAGACGTCGGCGTATTTGTCGAGAAAGGCTTCTCGCGTCACGGTCTGTTCGACCAAGTCTGCGATTTCCTTGGTCGTCGGCCAAATGTCCTTGAGATAGACGTCATTGCCCTCTTGGTCCTGACCCAGCGGTTGCCCCGTCAGGTCGTGGTTCATGTCGCCGACCAGCGCATAGGCCACCACAAGCGGCGGCGAGGCGAGGTAGTTGGCGCGCACGTCGGGGCTGATCCGCCCTTCAAAGTTGCGGTTGCCCGACAGGATCGAGGTGCCGATCAGATCATAGTCGTTGATCGCCTTGCTGATTTCGGGCTCCAGCGGGCCAGAGTTACCGATACAGGTGGTGCACCCGTAACCCACGAGGTTGAACCCGATCGCGTCGAGGTCTTCCTGCAGGCCAGCAGCTTCGAGGTAATGTGACACAACCTGCGAACCCGGGGCGAGAGATGTTTTGACCCAAGGCTTGCGCGTCAGACCCAAGGCGCGCGCTTTGCGTGCCACAAGGCCTGCACCGATCATCACGTAAGGGTTCGATGTATTGGTGCAGGATGTGATCGAGGCGATCACGATGGAACCGTCATGCAACTGATAATGGCCGTCGTCCGTGGTCACGAAACCGCGGTTGTGATGGCCTTCATCGCCTGGAATGTCGCGCGGCTCTGGCTGGCCGCCTTCACCTTCCCATGTGATTTCCTGCGCCGGGGACGCATCTTTGCCCGCGCGCACACCTTTTACGTAATCGCCAAAGGCACTGTGGGCGCGGTCCAGCGCAATGTGGTCCTGCGGGCGCTTGGGGCCAGAGATAGCCGGCACAACGGTGCCCATGTCGAGCCCAAGCGTGTCGGTGTAGATCGGTGCATAGTCGGCGCCGCGCCACATGCCATTGGCCTGTGCATAGGCTTTGACCAGTGCCACACGATCCTTGTCGCGGCCGGTGTTGGTCAGATAGCGCAGGGTCTCGTCGTCGATCGGGAAGAAACCACAGGTGGCACCGTATTCGGGGGCCATGTTGGCGATCGTCGCGCGGTCGGCCAGCGGCAGGTGATCCAGACCGGCGCCGTAGAATTCGACAAACTTGCCGACCACACCCTTTTCGCGCAGCAGCTCGACCACTTTGAGCACCAGATCAGTACCGGTGGTGCCTTCCATCATGCGACCCGTCAGCTCAAAACCCACAACTTCGGGAATCAGCATCGAAATCGGCTGGCCCAGCATCGCCGCCTCGGCCTCGATCCCGCCAACGCCCCAGCCTAGAACGGCGGCACCATTGACCATTGTGGTATGGCTGTCGGTACCAACCAGCGTGTCAGGGTATGCCACCTCATCGCCGTGCTGATCCTTGTCGGACCAGACAGTCTGGCTGAGGTATTCCAGGTTCACCTGGTGACAGATGCCGGTGCCGGGGGGCACAACGCGGAAGTTGTTGAAGGCTTTCTGGCCCCACTTAAGGAAGGTATAGCGCTCGATGTTGCGCTCGTACTCGCGGTCCACGTTCATCTGAAAGGCGCGCGGGTTGCCAAACTCGTCGATCATGACCGAATGGTCGATCACGAGGTCGACAGGGTTCAGCGGGTTGATCTTGTCCGGGTCGCCGCCAAGCGCCACCAGACCGTCGCGCATCGCGGCAAGGTCGACAACCGCCGGCACACCAGTGAAATCCTGCATCAGCACGCGGGCCGGGCGATAGGCGATCTCGCGGGGGTTCTTGCCACCTTTGGCACCCCATTCGGCAAAGGCCTTGATATCGTCCACGGTGACGGTCTTTCCGTCCTCGAAACGCAGCATGTTTTCCAGCACGACCTTCAGTGCGGCAGGCAGGTTGGAAAAATCACCAAGCCCGGCCTCTTGCGCGGCGGGGATGGAATAATAGGCGATATTCTGGCTGCCGACAGAAAGGGTCTTGCGGGTTTTGGCTGTGTCGTGACCAACTTGGATCGTCATGGCGGGCTCCCTTCGGGGTCTGATGGGTGGCGTAATTCCCGCCTCAATGCCATTACCGGGCGGGTGGTTCAACTGATATTGCGGGCTTTCGGCATCTTTTGTATACCATTGTGTACCGAATTTAAAGGATTCCCGCGTGGGGCCGTGACCTTGGCCACACGGGGGTTTCAAGAAACCTTGATTGGTTATTTCAGGGTGCGGCGGCTAAACCGGGGCAAGCGGCATAAACAGACCAATTGGAATCATATGAAACAGAGTATCACATCGCTTGTTGCGGCCGCATGGCTGCTCGCGCCGCCGGTGGCGGCGCAGGACAATCCGGTTGTGGTCGAACTGTTCACGTCGCAGGGCTGTTCGTCGTGCCCGGCGGCGGATGAAATGCTGGCCGAGATCGCAACGCGGGAAGACATCATCGCGCTGGCGCTGCATGTGGATTACTGGGATTACATCGGCTGGCAGGACACCTTCGGTGACCCCGTCCATTCCGACCGACAGCGCGCCTATGCCGCCAAGGGCCAGCGGCGCAGTGTCTTTACCCCTGAAATGATCGTACAGGGCCAAAGCGACATCGTCGGTGCAAAGCCGATGGCCCTGATGAAGGCCGTGGCGCATCATGCTGACCAGCCCGCGAAAGTCGCCCTGGAGCTGGCGCGCAACGGGAACGATCTGACGATCAAGGCGCACACGTTGACAGCGTTGCCGGGGCCGCTGACCCTGCACCTGCTGCGCTACACCCCGCTGCAGACAACGCAGATCATGCGCGGTGAAAACGCAGGTCGTGCGATTGAATACGCCAATATTGTCGAAGGATGGACCGTGCTGGGCGAATGGGATGGCAAAACTGCGCTGTCGATGCAAGCCGAGGTGCAGGGGCCCAAGCCGGTGGTGGTGCTGGTACAGGCGCGCGGCACCGGGCCGATCCTCGCCGCCGCGCGCGTGAAGTAGAGGCTGTTTGGGGGGCCAACCCCCCAAGCCCCCCGAGGGTATTTAAGGCCCGGAAAAGCAAACAGAACGCCGCATCACGGCTCGTGCGCCCGCCAGCGGCGGTGGACCCAGAACCACTGTTCCGGCTGGGCGATGATCTGTGCCGCGAGGTTGTCGTTCAGCGCCTGCGTCATCGTTGTGGGGTCGCTATGGGGTATCGGCGCATCCAGCCGAACGTCGAAACTCACGCCGTCAGCGCGCCGGATGCCGTAGAACGGGATCAGCAGCGCGTCGTAGCGCAGTGCAAGTTCGGCCGCGGACAGGGCGGTGCGGGCAGGCTGGCCTATGAAATCAAGCGCAGGCGCCCCCTGCACATGCTGGTCAAACAGCAGCACCAATTGCCCGCCCTGGCGCAGGTGGCGTACAAAGCCCGCGGTGCCGCGCCGGCCTTGCGGAAACACCGGACCGCCAAAGGCTTCCAACGTCTTTACGTAGTGGCGATTGAAAAACGGGTTCTTCATATCGCGGTAAAGCCCGCCGATGTTATAGCCCTGTGCCACCAGCGTGGCGCGCGCGGCTTCGTAGTTGCCATAGTGGCCGGTCACCAAAATCACCGGCTGCCCGGCGGCGGCTGCGTCTTTTAATGCCTGAACGCCCGCGCCATGTGGCACATTCTGCGCCATGCGCTGCGGAAAATCGCGGGCCGAGTAGTTTTCGATAAACGCCCGCCCGAGATTGTTGAGGCAGCCCGCCGTAATCTCGCGCCGCCGCGGCATCGTCAGTTCAGGCCAGATCAGTTCCAGATTGGCGAACGTACGGCTGCGATATCCCGCCAGTGGGGCCAGCACATGCTGCACCAAGCCCCCGACAAACCGCAGGCGTGTGCGGTAGGGCAGCGCCAGCGCCAGTCTGATGATGCCCACAATCAGCAGGTTCGACAGGTAGTGGCGCGCCCGTCGGGCAAAGGATGTACCAGGCGGGTAGAGGGGGGGCTGTTGATCTTGCATAAGGCTCTTGCACACAGGGAAGTTGCCCCCGACATAGCCTGCACCGCCGCGTTCAACAAGCGGGGGCAGCGCCCGGTGCTAACCCTCGTCGCCTTCTTCCTCGATGACCAGCAGCAGGTCACCACTTGCCTCCATCTCACGGATCTTGGCGACGATCTCGGACATGGCGTCTTCTGCGTCGGCGGGTTTGACCTTGCCTGCCTCGGTGATTTCCTCGCGCAGTTGGTCGGCCATGCGGCCTGACATGTTTTCCAGCACAAATGCCATCGACGGGCCGTATCCTGCCGCCTCGGCCCCGGCGAGGGCCAGCACCAGCCGCGCCTGATCGACCTCGCGCAGGATGCGCGGGATGTCGCGTGGGGCGATGCGCTGCGGAATGTTGGCGAAGGTAAAGATTGCCTTGCGCACAGCATTGGCAAATCCCTGATCGGTTTCGTCCAACCCCTCAAGCATGTCATCGCGCGTGAGCGTGGTGGTGGAATTCAGGATCGCGCCGACCCGTTCAACCGGATTGCTGTCAAAGGCGCTGACCGGCTGATCGTCCAACTGCGTCGCCAACGCGAGGCCGATCCGGTCGACGGCATCGGGGGTGACACTGCTGGTCAGCGACACCGCGTAGGTGATGCGCCGCGCCTGCGGGCCGGGCAGGCGGCCCAGCAGATCGGCGGCCATGGCCACGCTTAATTTAGACAGCATCACCGCCGCGACCTCGATGCTTTCGTTCTGCAGGACAGGCAACAGTTTGTCGGCGCCCAGATCGCGCAGCCGCGCCCAAGGGTCGCCCGCCCGGCGCACACCTGCTTCCTTGCGCAGGCGCGCGGCGGTCTGGCGGCTGATCTTGCCGTCCAGAACATCCAGCGCCCCGGCAATGCCGCCCGGAAATGACAGGCCGATCTGATCAAGCTCGCTGATGAATTCGTCGACGACCGAGGCAAGCGTGTCGCGGTCCACGGTACGCATCGACCCCATCTGCTGGGTCAGGCTGGCCTGCAATTCCTCTGGCAGTTCCTCCAGCGGGATGTCGGCCCCTTCGTTCAGCAGCAGGCGCACCACGACCGCCGCCTTGGCGCGGCGTGTCAGCGTGATCCGCGCGCCGAAACCAGTTTCACCGCCACCAGCCGCCATCGGGGCAAAACCGCCCATCGGTACGATATCATTCATCTAAGCCTGTCATCCCTCGCGCCGCATTTCCGTGACGGCAGGTGTGACAGGCAAAGATGAAAAAAGCCTGAAATCAGTAGCTGCTGCCGCGACCTGTTGCGATGGCATTACGCAGCGATGCTTCGGCCCAGGTGCCGCTGCCGCCATGCCTGCGAATCTCGCGCAGTTGTGCCAGCGCCTGTGCCATCTGCCCCTGTTCGACAAGGGCCTGCCCCATATAGGAACGCGCAAGGATATTGCCCGGATTTTTCGCCAGCGCTGCGGTATAATAGGCCATACCGCCCGCAGTATCGCCCAGTTTTCGGGTCGTGAACCCCAGATAGGTCAGCGTGCGGTCGTCGTCCTGCGGCATCGCGGCCAGCACGGTCTGCGCCTCTGTATAGCGCCCGGCATGGGCCAGCGCGCGCAGGGTCTCATACCGGTCCAGATCGTTCAGACGGCTGTCATTGGCATCGGTGCAGGTTTTGGTGGTCTTGTCATAGACCTGGCCGTTTTCGCATTTCGGTTTTTCCGGCGCCTTTTCATCACCGCCCCCTGCGGCCAGCAAACCAGTGGGCAGGGCAAATGCGAGCGCGGTGGTCAACAGGATATTACGCATGAAACAAACTCCGGAACAAAATTACACCAAGTAAAAAGGTAGCACGCCGCGCCGACCAGTAAAGCGCGCAGCGCTGCGGACCGATCACAACTTCAAGACAGCGCGTACCGGCTCAGGTCGTTGCATCCACCACACAAGAGCCGCTGACACTGTCGTAAACCGTCCCCTCGGCGCAGGACATCGCCTGTTTGCCATGATCACAGCCCTGAGCAAAGCTTAGGCCGGGGGCCACCACAAGGGCGAGGGTGGCCAGTGCAATTCCAAGTTTCATGATATTACTCCTTTGACATGCGCAGGCAGGATACACCCGCCCGCGCATTTCTCAAAGGACGACGCTTAGGCGCAGGCCATCAGGCGCCGAAGACACGTTTGAAAATCGTGTCGACATGTTTGGTGTGGTAGCCCATGTCGAACTTTTCTTTGATGCCGTCTTCGCCCAGAGCGGCGACGACATCGGCATCCGCAAGCAGCAGATCGCGGAAATCCAGGCGTTCCTCCCAGACTTTCAGCGCATTGCGCTGCACCATTGAATAGGCGTCCTCTCGGCTGACACCGGCCTGCGTCAGCGCCAGCAAGACTCGTTGGCTCATCACGAGGCCGGGGAATTTGTTCATATTGTCCAGCATGTTCTGCGGGAAGATCAGCATTTTTTCGATGACGCCCGCCAAACGGTGCAGGGCAAAATCCAGCGTCACGGTGGCGTCCGGGCCGATGCCACGCTCGACCGAGCTGTGCGAGATATCGCGCTCATGCCAAAGTGCGACGTTCTCCATCGCGGGGATCACCGACATGCGCACCAGACGGGCGAGTCCCGTGAGGTTTTCCGTCAGCACCGGGTTCTTCTTGTGCGGCATGGCGGAAGAGCCCTTTTGACCCATGGAGAAGAATTCCGCACCTTCCAGCACCTCGGTGCGTTGCATGTGGCGAATCTCGATCGCGATGTTTTCGATGCTGCTGGCGATGACCCCCAGCACGGCAAAGAACATCGCGTGGCGGTCACGCGGGATCACCTGGGTGGAAATCGGCTCGGGTGTCAGGCCCAGTTTGGCGCAGACATGTTCTTCGACCGCCGGGTCGACGTTGGCGAAGGTGCCCACGGCCCCGGAAATCGCGCCGGTCGCAATCTCTGCGCGTGCGGCGACCAGACGGGCGCGGTTGCGGTCCATCTCGGCATAAAAGCGGGCGAAGGTCAGGCCCATGGTGGTCGGCTCGGCATGGATGCCGTGGCTGCGGCCCACGCGCACCGTGTCCTTATGCTCCAGCGCACGTGTCTTCAGCGCGGCCAGCAGCTTGTCCACGCCCGCCAGCAGCAGGTCAGAGGCGCGCACCAATTGCACGTTGAAACAGGTGTCGAGCACGTCTGACGATGTCATGCCCTGATGCACAAAGCGCGCTTCGTCGGCACCGACGTGTTCGGCCAGATGGGTCAGAAATGCGATGACGTCGTGTTTGGTGACGGCTTCGATCTCGTCAATGCGGGCCACGTCGAATTGGACGTCCTTGGCTTTCCAGACCGCTTCGGCATTCTCGCGGGGGATCACGCCGATGTTGGCCATGGCGTCGCAGGCATGGGCCTCGATCTCGTACCAGATGCGGAATTTCGTTTCCGGCGACCAGATGGCAACCATATCGGGACGGGAATAGCGGGGGATCATTGGCGCGCACCTTTTCGTGACTATTGGAATGGGTCACGGGCGCAATAGACTGACTGGGGGTCAAGGACAAGTCTGTGGGGTGATGCGGGGCGGCGAGGGCCCGGCGCGCGACGCGCTGGTTCCGGGCCGGGCAGGGGGCGCTGCCCCCCGGCGCATGCGCGCCGTCCCCCGAGGGTATTTATGCCCCGAAAAAGTGAAAAGTTAGTCAAGCAGTTCGGTGACGACGTTCGAGCTGCGTTCGAGGGTGCGATGGACGGGGCATTTATCCGCAATCTCCAGCAGGCGGTGGCGCTGGTCGCGGGTGAGGTCGCCTGTCAGGCGAATGCGGCGGCGCCAGGTGTCGATCTTGTCGCCGCTGCCGGTTTCGGCATCCTGCGCATGGACCTTGTCGTGGCAGACATCGACGCTGACATGCTCCAGTGGCCACCCCTTGCGGCGGGCATACATGCGGATCGTCATCGACGTGCAGGCCCCCAGGCCGGCCGAGAGGTAGCCATAAGGCGACATGCCCTTGTTGGTACCGCCATAAGCCAGCGGTTCATCGGCCAGAGTGTGATGGTGGGGGCCTGCTTGGATGTCTTGCAGAAAACCGTCAGGATCGGCCTCGGCCACCCGAACAATACCCTCGGGCGCACCGGGGGGCGGGGCGGGGGATTTCAGTGCAAGGTAACGATCAGCCCAGGTGGCGATGACATCTGCGGCATATTCGGCATCTGCGGCCTTGGTGATAAGGTGGTCGGCATCGTCGAGCGTGATAAAGCTTTTGGGGTGTTTGGCCGCGACAAAGATGCGCGCGGCATTGTCGATGCCCACAACCGCGTCGCGCGGGGCGTGCAGCACCAGCAGGGCAGCGTTCAGCCCCGCAATCGCGGGGGCAAGTGCAGCCCCCGTCACATCGTCGATAAAGCCTTGGCTGATGGTTACCGGACGCCCCCCCAGATTGACCTCGGCGCGGCCTTTCGCTTTGATCTGCGGCAAAGCATCGGCAAAGTTATGTGTGACATGGCCGGGGTCGAATGGCGCACCAAGCGTGACGACGCCCTTGATCCCCGCCATATCCGGGGCGGCCTTGAGCACGGCCGCCCCACCCAGCGAATGGCCGATCAGCAGGCTGGGGGCCATGCCACGCCGCGCCAGTTCGGCCTGAGCCGCAATCAGATCATCGACATTGGACGTGAAGGAGGTATTGGCAAACTCGCCCTTGGAATGGCCTAAGCCAGTAAAATCGAACCGCATCACCGCGATCCCCATGCCAGCAAGCCGTGCCGCAATGCGCCGCGCGGCGGGGATGTCTTTGCCGCAGGTGAAACAATGGGCGAAAAGCGCTGTGGCCAGAAGTGGCCCTTCGGGCAAATCCAGCCGGGCTGACAGCGGGCTGCCATCATGGCCGGGAAAGGTGATCTGTTCGGTGGCCATTGTGGTGCTCCTGCTGTCGGTGCTTTGAGGGTGGGCTCTTGGCGCGCCGGGCGCAAGGGGCGGGCGGGCGCTTTCACACAGGCGTGACGCGCCGCGGGGTGCGTGTGATCGCATTTGCCCCGCGATCAGGCTTTGTGTAACACAGCATCAAACAACGAAAGAGATACGCCCGTGGCCACAGCCCCCAAGTCCCCCCTGCACCTCGCCACCATCGCCGCACAGGCCGCCGGGATCACCGATGCCGCCACCGGGGGTGTTGTCCCCCCGGTACAGTTTTCAACGACCTACCTGCGCGATGCAGACTATCAGCCGGTGAAGCCCGGCAATGTCTATCTGCGCTCGCACAATGAAAACACGCGCGCCGCCGAACAGGTGCTTGGCGCGCTGGAAGGGGCCGAGGCGACACTGCTCTTCCCCTCGGGCATGGCCGCCATCGCGGCGGTGTTCCGCACCGTGCCCAACGGTGCCGCCGTTGTTGTGCAAAGCCAGATCTACTGGGGCACCACCAAATGGATCCGTGATTTCTGCGCCCGCCGCCAGATCGCGCTGCACGAGGTAGAGGCCTCTGATCTAGACGCCTTTGCCGCGATCTGCCGCAAGGTACAGCCGGACCTGTGCCTGATCGAAACCCCGTCGAACCCCTGGCTGCGTATCACCGATATCTCTGCCACGGCAGAGGTCGCGCATGCCGTGGGCGCCACGCTGGTCGTAGACAGCACCGCCGCATCTCCGGTGCTCAGCCATCCTCTGGCGCATGGGGCCGATATCGTGATGCATTCCGCGACCAAGGGGATCAACGGGCATTCCGACGTGCTGGCCGGGTCGCTGGCCACCAATGCGCCCGATGCCGCGCGCTGGCAGATGATCCAATCGGACCGGGACGAAGCAGGCGCTGTGATCGGCCCGATGGAGGCATGGCTGCTGACACGCGGCATGCGCACGCTGCCGCTCAGGATGCGGGAAATGTCGCGCAATGCGATGGCGCTGGCGGAGTATCTGTCGGATCATCCAAGGGTGGAAATGGCGCTTTACCCCGGTCTGGCCGACCACCCCGGCCACGCGATTGCCGCACGGCAGATGTCGGGCGGTTTTGGCGGCTTGCTGTCCTTTGTCGTCAAGGGCGGCGCGCAGGCGGCGCTGGGCGCGGCAGGGCGGTTGCAACTGTTCCATCGCGCCACATCGCTGGGCGGGGTCGAAAGCCTGGTCGAGCATCGCCACACGATTGAGCCGCACACAGGCATACCCGAAGGGCTGCTGCGCCTGTCAGTTGGGATCGAGGCGGTGGAGGATCTGCGCGACGATCTGGGGCAGGCCTTGGGGCAGTAGAGGAGGGGCAGCGCCTGCCCGTGGGATGGCGCTTCGAACGGTGATCCGTCCCACTTAATGCCGCAGCGGTATCGCGCCTTATCAAACTTGATCCAAGCCTTGCTCAATCGCCAGCCCGCCCAGACGGGCAGGCGATGGTCCGGCGCGCTACGCGCTTGTTCCGGACGGGTGGCAATATCGGGGTTGTTTTCGAATTTGGCGGACGGGTGCGCGGATCGCACCTCACGCCCCCATCAACGCCGCATCAAACGGATACTGGGTCAACCGTTCAAACCCATCCTCCGTCACCAGCACCTGATCCTCCAACTTGATCGAAAAATCCCCGCCCTCAGGCGACACCAGTGCCTCGACGCACAGCACCATCCCCGCCTCCAGCGGATAGTCATAGGCCCCGGGCACCGCGTGGTCCGGGTAGGCGACCAGCGGCCATTCATCACACAGACCCACCCCATGCATCAGACAGCCGTATTTCTGCGCCTGAAACTGGGCATCCAACACATGCGTGCCGGCAGACAGCTCTGGAATCATCACACCGGGGCGCAGCATTTGCATATTGGTCATGATATGCTCGTGCGCGTGCTGCATGGCATAGACCATATCAGGGCGCGGTTTTGCATCGCCCAGCCACCAGGTGCGCGAAATATCAACACAAATGCCATAGCTGCCCACCAGATCGGTATCAAAGGCAATGATCTCATTCGGGCGGGTCAGGCGCTGGCCACATTCCTGAAACCACGGGTTGGTGCGCGGGCCCGACGTCAGCAACCGTGTCTCGATCCATTCGCCGCCGCGGCGGATGTTCTCGGTGTGCAGCACCGCCCAGATGTCATCCTCGCAGGTTTGACCCAGTGGCACATGGGCGCGGGCGAAATCCTCCATCTCGCGCACCGCCACCTCGCAGGCATGGCTGGCACAGCGCATCGCCAAAATCTCATCAGGGCCTTTGACTGATCGGGATTTCTCGGTCACCTCTTCGCCGTCGATCACCTCAAACCCCTGCGCCTCCAGCGCGCGCAGCCCGTGCAGCATGATCTTGTCCACCGCCAACCGTTTGCCACCACCATGCTCGGCCAGCAACAATCGCACCTCATTGGCAAAGGTATCGGCGGCGACATCCACCTTGTCGCCCCGGTCAAAGTAAAACAAATCCGCCCCCGAACGCTGCTCGCGCACCAAAGGGTTGAACGTGCTTAGAAACGGCGAGTTCTTGTAATCCCAGATCACCATATAGCCATCGGCACACAGCAACACGGCGCGGAACGGGTTGTGCGTGTTCCACAACTGCATGTTGGTACTGTCGGTGGCATAGCGGATGTTGAGCGGGTCAAACATCAACAGCCCCGCCAGCCCGCGCGCCACCACATGCGCCGTCAGCCTTTCCCAGCGATAGCGCCGCATCGCGTCCAAATCCGGCAACACCAGCCCCGCCGCGGCCCATTCCGCCATGGCCAGGCGTGTCGGGCCGATCTCGATCCGGTCATCGTCGTTGGGGCTGCCGTCCGCCAACGCCGCACCTCGGCTGGGGTCGATCTTGCGGGTGTCGCGGTGGTGTGTGTTCATGGCCGACCTCCTGCATTCAGACTGGCAGTATTCTGACCCGGCTCATGGCAAATACCGACGCCTTCTGATGTCGTTTTCACGCCTGAACCTTTTTACGCCTGATCTTTCGCTCAGGATTTTTCTCACGACAATCCGGGGCAGGGGCCGTAACAGTGGGGGCATGACCGTTATCTTGCAAAATCATCTCCCCGATGCCCAAACGGGCGCCCCGTCCTTGCCCGGTGTTGCGCCCTGCGCGCCAGACGACTGGCTGCGCGTCGACGACGCCTATGCGACCCAGATGGCCTACAAAGCCCAATTGCTGGCCGAACGGCAGCCTGCCGTGCTCTGGTCCCAAGACACAGCGTTGCCCGCCGCCCAAGAGGTGCTTGCCGAGGTGCTCAAACTCTTGCCGGGGCTGGGATTTACTGTGGCGCAGGATGTGGTGACCTGCCCCGACGGGCGGCATGTCACACTGGATGAAACGCGCCCGCTCTGGACGCTGGGCCATCTGGTGCAGGAGGACATCTGCATCTTGCAAAAACGAGGCGCAGAACATGTGCTGACGGGGGCGGTGCTGTGCTTTCCGGCCAACTGGCGGCTGTCGGACAAGGCGGGGCAACCGTTGATCGGCATTCACGCCCCGGTGCCTGAATATGACGCCGATATCGCGCGCCGGGTGCAGCGCCTGTTTGACGGGGTGCGGGCCGGGCGGCCCCTGTGGCGGTTCAACCGCCTGACCTATGCCGACCCCGATCTGCACCAGCCGCGCCGCATTGCCGATGACCGCCCGCGCGATTTCATCCGGTCCGAGCGTCAGTGTATCCTGCGCCTGCCGCAGAGCGATGCGGTGGTGTTTACCATTCACACATGGGTGGTGGCAGGCTGACCCTCCGACACCATGGATGCCGGAGGGTCCCTGTCACGGATGATCCAGCACCATATGCGGCTGCCCGTCCGAGGTTTTCTGCGGCGACACCCCGCCGGCGGTGACCGTGGTGTTCACCTGACGGCGAAAACTGCTGAACAGATCCGACGTCACCACGTCGATGGCGGCGTCAAATCGCAACGTCAGGGACCAGTAGCCGCCCGACGACAGCCGCGCCGCCTTGACCATGCCGGCAAAGGGATGGCCCAGATAGCGGCCTGTCACGCGCTGACCGGGGGTGAAACCGGGGTGTTCGTTGCCGCTGCGCGCGACCAAGGTGTTCCAGTCCCGCGCGCCCCATTGGTGGGCCACAGTTTCCAGCGCCTGCGCGTGGCTGATCATCTGCCCCCGCGCTGCAAGATCGGCACGCAGCCGCTTGGCCTGGGTTTTCAGAACATCGCGCGATGGGGTCTGATTGGTGGGAAATAGGGTCGTCATATCAACACTCCTGCACTCTCGCATCGGTGAAGGGGGTCCGCATTGCCCATCAATCCACGAGAGATTGGTGTGTTGTCTGTGCTCAGGGCTTCACCGGGTTGCGGACGGCAGGGGCCTGACCCTCTGCCTTGCAAATAGCCAAAGCCGGGCGCGCCTTCAAGAGCCCGTGCTGCGGCTAGGGGGAACCTGTGGCTTTTGAGTTTATCTGGCGACGTGAATTAAAAGACATGAATTGAAACGGGCCACCGCCTGCCCGTTGAAGGGGGAGGCGGTGGCCCGGCACCTAGACTGCATGTCCAGGTCGCTTTGTTACCCGTCGATCCGCGCGCCCATGATTGCGATGGCCTTTTGATAGACGCCGGCGGCATTCCACTGCTTTATCACGTTGAAATTGGCCTGACCTTCCTGATAGCCGGCGCCGGGCTGCCAGCCCTTTTGACGCAGGAAATTCGCGGTCGACGCCATCGCGTCCGCCTCACTGTAGAAATCGACACGGCCATCGCCGTTGCCGTCGACACCATAGCGCAGCGCATTGCCGGGCAGGAACTGCGTATGACCCAGCTCGCCATGTTTGGCACCCTTGGTATTGGCGGTGATCGCACCCCGGTCCACCAGCATCAGCGCCCCGATGGCATGCGGCACAAAGAAATCAGAGCGGCGGCAGTCATAGGCCAGTGTCGTGATCGCTGACACAACGGCACTGTCACCCATGAATCCGCCAAATCCGGTTTCCATCCCGTGAATGGCCAGCAGCACGCCCGCAGGCACACCGTAGCGCTGTTCCAGCGATTGATAGAACGCGGCGTTGCGCCCCTTGCGCTTGCGGCCCTGCGCCACGATCGTATCGGCCCCGCGCACCTGCATGAACTTGTCCAGGGAGTATTTAAACGATTTTTGGTTGCGGTCCGCCGCGATGGTCCCGGTGGCATATTGCGCCGAGGCCAGCGCATTAAGCCCCGCCTGCTTGACGCCTGCCGCCTTGGCTTCGGCCGCAAAGGCGGATTTCCAGGTGTTGAAACCGCCCGCGTTATTGCCGCATTGCGCCGCCAATGCGGGGCTTGCCAATGCTGCCAGAACGCTGCCGGTGATGAGAATGGATTTGAACATGTGCCTGTGGCCCTCGAACTGTAAATAACTTGGGCAAAGCTTAGCCCGGTTCGACGGGGTTTCAAATAGCAATAGCGGTGCGCGTCAATTAGTTGGCCAGCGCCACGACCCACTGATACTCCGGGACGGTCGCCACCCAGGCATAGGCGGTGCCGCCGGTCAGGATGCCCAGACCCACAAAAAATGGGAAGGTGAAGGGGTTGCGCTTGGGCCGTGCGGCGCGGCGCTTGGCCTTGCCAGCGGCGGCAATGGTATTGGGGGCGGTGCCGCTTTCGATCCGCGCAAGACGTTCTTGAAATGTTGTCGTTGAAACGGCCATCCGGCACCTCCTTGTCACTGTCTTGAACCAATCCTGCCCCGATGATGGGGCAGGAATGAGGCGCTGCGGTGACGCATTAAGGATTAGTTAATGGCGCTCAGGTTCTCGAGAGTGCCGCTGATGCAACCGGCGGCCCGCCTGCGCCTTACCCCAGTAAATCGCGCGCGATGCGTTCGAATATCGCGCTTCCGATTGGGATCAAATCATCGCAGAAATCGTAATCCGGGTTATGCAGCGCTGCATAATCTTTGCCCGGTCCAAGGCACAGCATCGCGGCACGCGCGCCCCAGCCAAAGACGCCGAAATCCTCTGACGCGCGCATCGGCACGCCCTGCTGCCCGTGCGCCACGCCAAGCGCGTCCATCGCCGCCACCGCCACATCATATGCGTGCGGGTCATTGATCGACGCCGCGAAATCATCGCAAACCTCGAACGCCACCGACAGTCCATGCTCTGCCGCCATCGCGCGGGCCAGCGCGCGCGCCTCATCTGCAATCGCGTCCTTGCCCGCATCGGTGGCGCTGCGCAGCGTGGCATAAACCACCGCATCACCGGGCGATATGCCAAAGCTCGGCTCCCCGATCTGAACATGGGTGATCGTGACCAGGCGAAACGCATCATCCAGTGTGCCGCCGTGTCCCAGCGCATCGAGGGCCGGCAGCAGCTTGGCCACCGCCAGCGCGGGCGAGGTGCCGGTTTCGGGCGTGGCGGCATGGGCCGTGGTGCCCCCCAGGCTGATCTTCAGCCCCAGCGAGGCGCAGTTGATCAAACCCGGACAACTTGCGACAAACCCAAATGGCCGCCCAGGTTCGATATGGATGGCAAAGGCCCAGTCCGCCGCAATCTGCTGATACTGCGGGTCCGCGACCACCGCCCGTGCGCCGCTGCCGTCCTCCTCGGCGGGTTGGAACATCAGCACCACCCGGCCCTTGGATACCGGCGCACGCGCGATCATCCGCCCCAGCGCCAGCAGCATCACCATATGCCCGTCATGGCCGCAGACATGGCTCTTGCCGGCGATCTGCGACGCCCAGGGGATGTCGTGCCGTTCGGTGATCGGCAGGGCGTCCAACTCGGCGCGGAACAAAACCGTGGGGCCGGGGGTGCCACTGTCAAACACCGCCGCCACCCCATGCCCGCCCAACCCGGTCAGGATCTGGCTTGGCTCCAGCATGCTGAGCGCCTCTGCAATGCGGCGCGCGGTCTCAACCTCTTGGCCCGACACTTCGGGCCTTTGGTGCAGCGCGCGGCGAAAGGCGGTCAATTCGATCAGGTCGGCGTTGCTAAGCATGTCTTGTCCTGCTGTCGGGTGGCAAAGATGCGACCAGCCACAGGCCGCCCCCTAAGGTGACCATAGGCCAGCGTCAGGTCAGCAAACAGGCCCATAATCAACACACCACCGGCCAGCAATCGCCGCCCCGCGTCGCCCGGCCTGTCGCTGGTCAGCGTCGATATTTCACGAACTCTGTCCGCTGCGCCACGCGGTCATAAAGGCCCTGCGCCACTGTATTGCTGTCGGCGGTCAGCCAATAGGTCTGCGCTGCGCCGTTTTCATCAGCCGCCGCATAGACCGCCTCGATCAGCCGCCGCCCGACCCCGCGCCCGCGGGCGGAAGGGGCGGCAAAGAGGTCTTGCATGTAACAGCGCGGTCCCCAGTCTGCGGTCGAGGGTAAAAAAAAGTAATGCGCGAACCCCAATAGCGCCGCCCCCTGCGCCGCGACCACGCCAAATGGCTGACCGGTGCCACGTTGCAGCGCGTCCCAAACACGCTGCGTGGTCCGGTCTTCGACACTGCGTTCATAAAACCGATTGTAGCCCTGCCAAAGCTGATGCCACCCGGCGCTATCGTCGGGCAGGAGGGGGCGAATTCTTACATCTGTCATGTGGGGGGCCTCGCTATGTTGTGACCCGCACCAAATCCGACAGCTGCGCGGATTTCAATCGCTTCCGTGATGTTGCGACTTGCCCCATGCCGGGCGGGCTTCATGCTTTGCTAACAATTGCGGCGCACGCGGCGTTAACCTGGCCATCCGCAGTTCGGCGTATGCACGCGCTGTGTACAGTCGGTGTACAGTTTGTGCATCTGCCAAATCCCTGTTCCCAAAGGCGTTAACCACGATTCGCACCGATGTCGTGCAATCGCGGCGCCGGGCGTTGCGCAGCCCGCGACGCAAAAGGGGCGCAGCCTGCGCTGCGCCCCTCCAAATCCGTCGCGGCCAAAGGCCCGCAGATCAGCAGCTATAGTACATGCCGAATTCAACCGGATGCGGTGTCTGCTCGTATTTGTGAACTTCTTCCATCTTCAGCGCGATGTAGCCTTCGATCTGATCGCGGGTGAACACATCACCGGCCAGCAAGTAGTCCATATCGGCCTGCAACTCTTCCATTGCTTCACGGAGTGACCCGCAAACTGTTGGAATGTCGGCCAATTCTTCGGCCGGCAGGTCATAGAGGTTCTTGTCCATGGCTTCGCCCGGATCAATCTTGTTCTTGATCCCGTCAAGGCCGGCCATCAGCAACGCAGAGAAGCACAGGTAGGGGTTGGCCGCCGGATCGGGGAAGCGGGCCTCGACGCGCTTGGCCTTTGGGCTCTCTGTCCATGGGATACGCACACAGCCCGACCGGTTGCGCGCGGAATAGGCGCGCAGAACAGGCGCTTCAAAACCGGGGACCAGACGCTTGTAGCTGTTGGTGGTCGGATTGGTGAAGGCGTTCAGCGATTTCGCGTGGGTCAGAATGCCGCCGATGAACCACAGCGCCTCCTGGCTCAGATCGGCATATTTATCGCCCGCAAACAAAGGCTTGCCGTCTTTCCAGATCGACATGTTCACGTGCATGCCCGACCCGTTATCGCCGTAGATTGGCTTGGGCATAAAGGTCGCGGACTTGCCGTACGCATGGGCAACGTTGTGGATGATGTATTTGTACTTCTGGATCTCGTCAGCCTGCTCGGTCAGGGTGCCGAAAATCAGCCCCAACTCATGCTGGCAAGAGCCGACTTCGTGGTGATGCTTGTCCACCTTCATGCCAAGGCGTTTCATGGTGCTCAGCATCTCGGCGCGCAGGTCTTGGGCTTCGTCCGTTGGGTTAACGGGGAAGTAGCCGCCCTTGAGACCGGGGCGGTGACCCATGTTGCCCATTTCGAAATCTGTGTCGGTGTTCCACGACCCGTCAGACGCATCAACTTCGTAGGATACCTTGTTGATCGTGTTGGAGTATTTCACATTGTCGAACAGAAAGAATTCCGCCTCGGGGCCAAAGTACGCCGTGTCGCCAATGCCCGAAGATTTCAGATAGGCCTCGGCCTTTTCTGCCGTGCCACGGGGGTCACGCTCATAGGATTCATTGGTGTCCGGTTCCACGATCGAGCAGTGTACGCAGATTGTGGTTTCGGCATAAAACGGGTCCACATAAGCCGATGCAACATCCAGCATCAGTTTCATGTCAGAGGCTTCGATCGACTTCCAGCCCGCGATGGAGGAGCCATCAAACATGAAGCCCTCTTCGAGGAAGTCTTCGTCAACCAGATCGGACACGATCGTGACGTGCTGCAATCTGCCGCGCGTGTCGGTAAAGCGGACGTCGACATATTCAATGCCTTCATCCTTGATCTTTTTCAGGAATTCCTGGTTGTTCATCTGTCCTGTCCTTTGTTAGCAAATTTTGTTTGTCTAGAGCGATTTACATCACTTTGTTAAAGCGCGTCCGAGCCGGATTCGCCGGTGCGGATGCGGATCGTCTGTTCAATGGGCGAGACAAAGATTTTCCCGTCCCCGATCTTTTCGGTCTTTGCGGCGTTGATGATCGCTTCGATCGCGGCATCAACCTGATCGTCGTCCAGAACCACTTCGACTTTCACCTTGGGCAGGAAATCCACGACATATTCCGCGCCCCGGTACAGCTCCGTATGGCCTTTCTGGCGGCCAAAACCTTTGACCTCGATCACGCTCAACCCTTGAACGCCGACGTCCTGAAGCGCCTCTTTCACTTCGTCCAACTTGAACGGTTTGATGATGGCTTCGATCTTTTTCATGGCTATCCCCTAGGCTTGAGCACGCGTGCTAGGCACGTCATTTCATCTTGTCCCCGATCGGTCCAGCGGGGTGCGCAGGGTATGATGGCCTGCGCGGCAATAATTTCAAGGGACGCCCAAGTTATAGGCGGTCTGCTCAAAAGATGAGCAAAAGTAAAACGTGGCATCCGGGTCTGTATCTTTGGCACGTTGTCAGTGCATCATTGGGTATGAAAATCACCGAGATCACGCAAGATTCCATAGATATCCGCGCACTGCGCAAAGGGGCTGGGCACAAGTATGATCACGGCCACGCGTTGGTGGTCTGCGGCGGGCCGGGGCAAACAGGTGCAGCACGGTTGGCGGCGCGGGGTGCGTTGCGGATCGGCGCAGGCGCGGTAAGCCTTGCCGTATCACCTGCCGCCCAGATGGAGGTCGCGGGCCACGTGACCGCCGTAATGCTGCGGCGCGTGACAGACGGCCGCGCAATGTATGGTTTGCTACAGGATCCGCGGATAAACGCAGTGTGTATCGGGCCGGGCATGGGGATGTCAGCGCGCGAGGCGGCGTTGGTGCGCTGCGTGCTCGACAGCGGCGCTGCGACAGTGATGGACGCTGACGCGCTGACCTTGCTGGCGCAGGATGCGGCGCTGTTTGCTCTGCTGCACAAGGGGTGCGTGCTGACCCCCCATGTTGGCGAATTTACGCGGCTGTTCCCGACGCTGGCGGCACGGTGGGCAGATGATCCTGCCTATTCGAAATTGCAGGCTGCCCGAGACGCGGCGCAGTTGGCAGGATGCACCGTCCTGCTCAAGGGGGTCGAGACCGTGATCGCAGCGCCCAGCGGCATGTGCAGCATTCATCACGCCACAGGCGACCGCGCGGTGCCCTGGTTGGCCACGGCAGGGGCAGGGGATGTTCTGGCAGGGTTCATCACTGGACTGTTGGCGCGGGGCTGGTCCACACTGGCTGCGGCGCAGACCGCCACGTGGCTGCACGTGGAATCTGCGCGTCAATTTGGCCCCGGCCTGATTGCCGAGGACCTACCCGATGGCTTGCCGCACGTGCTGCGGCAATTGGGGGTTTAGGCGGCGTGCAGCACCGCGCCGCGGGCGCGAGCCGCATCAGCAGTGCCCAGTTCCAGCCCATCAGCGTACAGGATATGCGGGCTGTCGCAGAAGATCTGGATAAGGGTAGTTTCCTGTTCGCCCAGATCGGAGATGAATTCATTATCCACCAACGCACGTGCTGCAACCAAAGCGCGTTCAGAACTGAACAGCGCCCGTGCGCGCCAATCGCGGATCAGCACCATTTGGTCGCCCGCCAATTGCGCATCGCGTTCAGGCCGCGTGTGCCCCAGCGATCCAGCGGCAAGTGCGATCAGTCGCACTTTGCGAGTTGTCCGTTGGATATGTTGAATCTTGGAAATCCCGCTGTCGCGCGTGATCACCTTGTCGCCAACAGACAGGAATTCCACCGGAATTTCACCATCAAGCGTCAGGATCATTGCGCCTTGTACCAGACCTGTATCCAGGACGGCGTAGGGAGTAAACTGGCCCGCATGGCGATCTGTGTCGCCTACGCGCCCGACCGTATTCGGTTTCATGGGCGTCTCTTTCTTGTTTTAACCTGCCTCAGGTTGTGCACAGCATATGCGAATATCTGCTTAATGTCTTGTGTTTTTTCCTCTCGCATCTGCCGCAAGGGTTTGCTAATCAGCGCCAGTCGCCTGATGGCGGCACGTGCGGGTGTGGCGGAATTGGTAGACGCACCAGATTTAGGTTCTGGCGCCTATGGCGTGGGGGTTCGAGTCCCTTCACCCGCACCATTTTATTGTAAATTTTGCATATATAACAATTAGTTAGATATATTACCTAAATATTAATCCCCCTTAGAGTCCCCCTTTCATGTCGTGATGAGGGCCTGAGAATGCCTATATTTGGGAAAGTAGTAAACTTTGTCGCTTCGACTGTGAGTCTGCCGCCACTTCGCGCGCAAAACCGAGGATATTCGGTCGGACGATAGGCAGGAGCTT
Organism: Sulfitobacter sp. KMM 9851; assembly: GCF_057178245.1. Lineage (NCBI taxonomy): Bacteria > Pseudomonadati > Pseudomonadota > Alphaproteobacteria > Rhodobacterales > Roseobacteraceae > Sulfitobacter > Sulfitobacter sp. KMM 9851. The sequence continues at coordinate 2,311,424 of NZ_CM169991.1, read as the reverse complement.
CAAGTGGATGCATCTTGCGCCCTTATTCTAACCGGTCTTACCCATGGCATCTTCGACGCGCTTGCTTAACTGCATTGGATCGAAAGGTTTGGCTATGACATCTAACGCCCCTAAGTCCCATAGCTCTATGTGCTCGGTCTCATGAGCGCGCGCAGTCATAAAGATGACTGGCACTTTATCTAGTCCCGGACGCTTACGTAGTTCCCTCAGCGTTTCCGGCCCGGTTAGCCTTGGCATCATGTAATCGAGCAAAAGAACATCCGGTGTGAAGCTCTCCACAGCGCGTAATGCCTCTTTGCCGGACAGGCACATTGTCACTTCGAAGGTGCCATGTATTTCGAGCGATAACTTAGCAATCTCTAGAATGTCGGATTCATCATCAACATGGAGCAGTTTTAACATTAAGGCACTCCGAACAGGTGTAAGCTAAGATAGCCCTATTTTTGAACTGTTAGGCAAAGGAAAAAGTCCTTCTTACCGGACAAACTTTTTTCAAAAAAAAACTCAATTTCAATAAGCCCGTTAGCAATACGGCCCCCCGCCAAGTTTGCAGAGGGCCGCTCATGCTGAAAATTTCTCTCTAAAATACAATGAGACACCTAACCGTAAATCTTGTCTAAACATTGCCGAGAAAAGGACTGCCAGAAGGCGGGGAATGCCTTAATTGAAAAACATCTCTCGCTCTTCCGCGCTGAGAAGGTATGCAAATTTTGCTATGAAAAGCTGGTCTGCTTCGCTCTCGCACCACTCAATCTCAAACCGCTTCTTTTGATATGTCCGTTCCCACATGCCCTTGGGTTTTGGCGCAATCCAATGTGCGGTGCCGGGTTCGCCGCCCAGCGCGGTGCGTAGTTTGTTGGCGCGGCGCAACATGCGGTCATAGCGCGGCTCTGACTGGCTGGTGTAGGCGATGCTGTAGCAATGGCGGCACAGGAAGTATCTGCCCCCCGCGAACATCTTGCCGACCCGGCGTAGGCAATGCCGACCGTTGATAATGCCGTTACACATGAAATAGGGGCGAGTGCCGCCATAGTGACACTCTGCATAGGTCAGGGGAATCGTTTGCGTGATGTTTTCCCAATCGCCGCCATAGATGCGCACCTTGTAGTCCAAGACAAAATGACGTTCGGTCGCGTGATATCCAATGCGCCCCGTTTCAGTGCCATCTCTTGACCAGACCCAATGACCGCGCCTGCCGGGGCTTAGACAGCCTTCGCGGTGCAATCGGTTCACATCCAGCGACTTGGTATGCTCTGCCTTCTGTTTGTAGCCCCTGCGTCCTGATCCATAACCGCCCATGCAATGCCCCCCAATATTTTTACGAAATCATTAGTCAAGTTGAGGCTCTATCGGTGCGATGAAACCAAATTCTCTGAATTGTGGATGCGCTTGTTTGGCATCCCGCATCGGTCCCGAAAATGTGCGTGCCAAATCTTTGACCGCCCCCCACCTTTCTTCTCTGCCTATGGCTAAATGTATATATGTCCCATTTGATGTGACGCGGTTGCTGGTCGATTTGGTAGTAAGCGTCACATATTCTGGGCATGACTGCGCCCAGCGCAAAACGATGCACAAGATTTGTGACAAGGCATGCACAATATTCATGCGGGGATTCTCCAGTTTTTGAATGCCAGCGATGCTCTATTACCGTCTATCGTAGAGGCCTCCGCCAACGCCCAAGTCGAAGCGCGGCCAACGCCAGACGGACCTAGGTGCGGCGCGCGCGTCATATGAATGAACCCACGTTCCTCTAGCATCTTGAACCAAGGCCCAACCGTGTTGCGATGAACGTGCAAGGCAATCGCCGCGTCGCGGTGGCTTAGAAATATCTCGCCATTGTTTGCACCGTTGTAGCGCCGCTTAAGTTCGATGTAGAGCGCGCGCGGGCCAGGGGGTAGGGTCGCCCAAGCTGGTGTCGCCAACACCCATTCGGGAAGCTGGACGAAACGCCCAGCCCCCCTCTTTTTGTGTTTGTAGGGTTTACCTGCCATCAGCGCTTATCCACGGTAAGACAGGCCAGCCAGAGCCGCACAGCGGTCAATTGGCATACGCAGCCGCCCAGCGATACCCAAGCACCTTCAGCGGCTCCCTGAGCGGTCCTGCGGGCCATCACGTGCCATTTGCCTCTATCTCTCGTTAAGCGTGTATGCGGGTTAGTCATGCGTACCCCCATAGTGCAGCGCCCAGATAAGGCGGGCTTGGGTATCGGTCAGACCGTATTGGCGGCAAAGGCGACGAATGATTGCCATGCTCATTCCACACCCCCAACATCTGCCAACGCGCGCGCGGATCGGGGGAAGCGTAGCTTGCTCCGGTCGATATCTGCCTTCAGCGAATAATGCGCCACGTTTTGCGGGCCGCGATATTCTGCATGGATGGGCCAGCCGTAGTGATGGCGCAGCCGATGAATGATAGCGCCCAGTCGCCAGCCCTTAACCTCGCGTATTTCAGTCTTGTGGCTGATGGTTCGCTTGTCCAACAGCGCCTTGCAGGTCCAGAACACTTGAGAGTCGCAAGAGTAGAATTGGTCATGTGACATTGAGAAATCCTTACGGTTGATGCCGCAAGGCGCTGGGCGTAGAGTGCAGACATTCCTACCACGGAAAACGCTACATCCGCCGCCCATGCTCCTTGCATGGCTGGGGGTGTAGTTATTCAGCATTTGCTTGAAGGGTGGCGTCGATATCGGCTTCGTTCCAGTAGAGGCGCGAGCCAATTTTAGTTGGTCTGGGAAGGCGACCTAATTCTACGTCGCGGTAAATGGTCGTGCGACCTCTGCCGCCCAGTTTGGATTGGAGCTGACTAAATGAGAGGTACTTTGTCGTTCTGTCTTGAGTGAGCATGAGCGTGTCCTGTGCTGTTTCACAGGGCATTTGTCCCACACAAACAAGCTCGGAAAATTACCAGTTACCAACGAATTCCACGTTCGAACTGGTAATGTTGTCCAATGCACGGAGCGCCGAGCGGGCGGAGGGAACACATTCGATATCACGGTCATACAGAGCGAACAGTTCGTGTAAGAGTTCCTCCAGAAAGACCCCGAATGGACCGGGCGCATCGGCGTGGGCTGTACGAGGTGCATCGTCACCCGTTCGGACCTTCCACGCAATAGCGGCTAGCCGAGTCGTTGCGCAAACGCTCCAATCGACCTTCTTTTGCACACCGTCGATTTGCATCATGCAATTTACTGATTCTGCTGCAGTGTGTACCCTACGAAGTAGCTCCCAAAACCAGTCAGGGTCGAAAGCCATCGCTGCGGCCATATCATTACTTGGATCGTCTTCTTCGATTTCATCAATAAGAAAACCCGTAGTCAAAATTTCGTAGTCACCGATGTTATCGAATTCCGGCTTAGGAAGTTCATTTTGGGTAAACCTCTTCGGTAGTTCCTGATCCAAGAGCCTTTTAGACACATCGCTTAATGTGAAATATTGAGATTGTGCCTTTCTTAGTAGAACGGCCAGTTCCTCCAAGACAGATGCGTCCTCTTTGACCAGACTGAATTTTCGTGGTCCTGCGCCGAAAAACTCAAAGAACTTCAACGCGAGCATTTCGTTACCATAGCCCGAAAGGAACGTTTCCCAGTTTCGTTCTGGTGGCAGGTGTTTCGCTATAATAGGTCGAAGAGCCAAATCATTCCGCAAAGCTTGACCCTCGCAGCGCCACGATATTTTTTGTGAGCGTAGTCGACGTGAATTTCGCCCAACGCTCCATAAGCGTCCTCCGTTGCTCCAAATAATCCGTTCGCTTGTACGCTTGCACGGTCTTGGACCCGACAACATGGCTGATACACATCTCCGCCACGTCGTGAGGCGCGTTTGTGGCCTCTGCCAACCAGACGCGCAGCGAAGTGCGGAAACCGTGAGGGCGCTCAACCATGCCCCGCCGCTTCATAAACTCCGTCATGGTCATGTCCGAAATTACGCCACGCCTTACACTGGGGAATAGGAACCCGTCGCGAGCAAACTTGCGGGCCTCTGCAATGACGCGCTGGGCCTCTGCCGACAATGGGATACGGAAATCTTTGGTCGCATCTTTGCGCCCCTTCATGCCCTCTGCCGGGATGGTCCAAACATCCCCCTCGATTTGATCAACATGGATATGCCGCACCGGCCCAGAGCGCGCTCCGGTCAGGATAAGTAGGCGCAAGGCCAGTTCTGTGATGCTGCCGCCTAGAGACTGATAGAACGCTGGCACCTCTTGCCAAGGCAGGGATGGCACGTTCGTTACAGTGTGCCGCTGACGCCCTAGTAGCGCCTTTGCCTTATCTGTGGCTTGCAGATCAACGTCTAGGCCCAGCGCCGCCGCATGTCGTAGAACGATGTTTAGGCGGCTCATCGCCTTTTCGGCGGTAGCGGCTTTAGTATGCCAGATTGGGGCCAACGTGTCGCGAATGTCTCGTTGGTCGATATCCGCAACAGGCACTTGCCCCAGCTTTGGCAAGATGTGCAATTCAAGGGGGGAAAACCAGCGCCCCGCCTTGCCATCGCCTTTAAGTTCCGCCTTGCGGCTTTCAAAGGCGTCCAAAGCGATATCTGCCAGTTTGTGAATGTTGCGGGCCGCTTCACGTCGCTGCCGTTCCCGCTCCTTGATCGGGTCCAGACCTTCACGGACCAACCTTCGCCATTGGTCAGCAGACTCACGCGCCTCTTTTAATGACACGTCGGGATAAGCCCCTAGGCCCATCTCGCGCCGCCTGCCATGTGGCGTGACACGCAACACCCATTGCGCGCCGCCATCGGGTCGCTTGACCAGCCAAAGGCCTCCGCCATCCGCATGTTTGCCAGCAGGCGCGGCCTTGACCGCCGATGCACTTAGTCGATTAGTTGCGCGGCCCATTTTCAATCCACCTCTCTATCCCCCTCAATATATGGTATGCCGTGGGGTGTTGTGAAGTGTCATGAAATAGGAAGTTCAATAAATACGCCTATTTTATTGACGGTTAGGCGCGCCACGGTGCGTCCTGATATGGGACTTGGATGCCCTTCACCCGCACCAACATCCCTTTTTACATATAATGAGGCGACGCAGGATTGCGCTTGGGCGGCTGCAATTGCCGGTATAAATGGACCTAGCCCAGCACCGTTAGCCATAACCACACCGTCAGGATTGACCCCGAAGTGGCCATCAACACCGATGTCGCCGCCACGCGGCGTGCGCGGCCGTACATATTGGCAAAGATATAGGCATTAAAGCCCGGCGCCATGGCTGCGGTCAGCACGCCCGAGCGAAAGGCATCTTGGGGCAAGTTTAGCGCGCTGCCAAAGCTCCAGACCAGCGCGGGATGCACCATCAGCGCAATGGCGCAGACCATGGCGATGGCTTTCATGTCGCCTTCGGGCCGGTATTGCAGCAGCACGCCGCCAAGGGCAAAGAGGGCGGCGGGCAGTGCGGCACGCACAATGAGCGACAGCGCGTCATCCACCACGCCGGGAATCGGCAGGCCGGTGAGGTTGACGGCAAAACCGCCCAGGATCGCGAGGACCAGCGCATTGCTGAACATCGCACGGCCGACGTTGCGCGCCAGTGACATGCCAGATTGGCCCCGATTGCGGACAAATTCCATCACGGTGATTCCCAGCCCATAGCAAAAAGGGGCGTGGAACGACACGATCGCATAGTTGCCCGCCAGCGCGTCCACGCCGTAGGCGCGTTCGGTAATGGGCAGGCCGAGCAGGATCGAGTTTGAGAACAGGCAACAGAACCCAATCACCACGCAGTCCTCCCAATCACGGCGAAACAGCACACGTGCGCCAAAGATACCGAGCGCGAAGCAAAGTGCGGCACCTGCATAGAAGCTGGCCAGCAGACGCGGGTCATAGGAGATGCTGAGGTCCAGCCGCGCGATGGCTTGGAACAACAGGCAGGGGATCGCGAAATTCTGAGTGAATTTCATCACCCCGTCGATGCCGGACACAGGAAACAGTCCGCGCCAAACCGCGACATAGCCAAAACCGATGACAAGAAAGACTGGCAGGATGACGTCGAGGAGGGTTTGCACGCGGGGCTCGGGCCTTTGCTTGGGGCGACGGCGGGAGCGGGGGTTTCAGACCTCCGTACCCCCGTGGAGGTCTAGTCAGCGAGATGAAGTGGGAAGGTCAGGGTGAGCCCGTCGTAGGCCGGTTGGATGTGATCTGGGGTTTCGGAGGCGACCGTGTGGTAATCCAGGTCGTTGTGCATATTGGTCAGCACCGCCGTTTCAGGGGCGGCACGGGCGATCCACTCAAGGGTCTGGGCATAATGACTGTGGGTCGGATGGGGGTCGCGGCGCAGGGCGTCTACGATCCAGCAGCGCAGACCGTGGACCAGCGGCCAGCTTTCGTCCGGGATGGCGGATACATCGGGCAGATAGGCGATGTCGTCAAACCGGAAGCCTAGGGCGTCGATGCTGCCGTGGGCAACGGTGAAGGGGGTAAATGTGATCGGGCCGCCTGCGCCTTCGATCCGCACATCGCCCGTGATGTCGTGCATGTCGAGGATCGGCGGATACATCGAGCCGGGAGGCTGGATAAAGGCATAGGCGAAACGCTCGAACAAGGCCGCGCGGGTCGGGGTGTCGGCCCAGACGGGCAGGCGGGCGCGCATGTTGATGACGATCATGCGCAGATCATCCAATCCGTGCACGTGGTCGGCATGGGCATGGGTATAGATCACCGCGTCGAGCCGTCCAACATGCGCGTCGAGCAGTTGGCTGCGCATGTCGGGTGAGGTGTCGATCAGTACGGTGGTGGTGCCTGCCTCTGTCGCCCGTTCCACCAGCAGTGAACAACGGCGGCGGTGGTTTTTCGGCTCGGCCGGGTCGCACGCGCCCCAGTGACCGCCCAGCCGTGGCACCCCGCCGGAGGAGCCGCAGCCGAGGATGGTAACGCGCAGCTCAGCCATCAGGTGCTCGCCTGCCATGCGGCGGCTTTGGCAAAGAGGTGATCAAAATTTGCCTGAGTCTGGGCGGCAAATTCGGCGTAGTCGAGACCGAATGTTTCGGCGGCGCGGCGCGCTGTGTGCGCGGTAAAGGCAGGTTCATTCGGACGGCCCCGGTGGGGTGGCGGTGCAAGGTAGGGCGCATCGGTTTCCACCAAAATGCGGTCGAGCGGTGCATTGGCAAAGATGTCTCGCAGCTCGGTCGATTTAGGGAAAGCGGTGATGCCGGACATCGACAGGTAGAACCCCAGATCAAGCGCCACGCGGGCCAGTTCGGCTGTGGAGGAAAAGCAGTGCATGACGCAGGTGTAGGCCCCCTGTGCGTGTTCCTCGCGCAGGATGCGGGCCATGTCATCGTCGGCGTCGCGGGCGTGGATGATCAAGGGCAGGCCACTGTCACGCGCCGCTGCGATATGGATGCGCAGCGACGTCTGCTGCACGTCGGCACTGTCAGCGGTGTAGTGGTAATCAAGCCCGGTTTCGCCGATGCCAACCATTTTGGGGTGCCGTGTAAGGGCCAGCAACGCATCGGTGCTGGTCAGTGGTTCTGTCGCGGCGGACATCGGGTGGGTGCCTGCGGCATAGAACACTGGCGCGTGGGCCTCGGCGATGGCGCGCACGGCGGGTTCGTTTTTCAGCTTGGTGCAGATCGTGACCATGCGCGTCACCCCCGCTTCTGCCGCGCGGGCGATAACGGCGGGCAGGTCTTCGATCAATCCGGGGAAATCGAGGTGGCAGTGGCTGTCGGTGATCGGTGGCGTGTTGGTCATCTGGTCCCGTTTGCTGTCTGGCCCATTTGCCGCAGGGTATCTAGGACCAGTGCAGCAGGGTCAAGGTTGACCGCAAGCCCGTGGCGGGCGCGGGTGGAAATGGCCTGTGCTGTATCGGCCCAGGCGCGGCCCTGCGCGGGTGTGGGTGATAGCCGTTGCAAGGTGGCGCTTTCATTGGGGCTGGCTTCTTGCGCGGGGGGGGCACCGGTGGCGCCGGTGCGGGCCAGCCGCACCAGCAGCAGGTCGAGCAGCGCAAAAAGCAGATCAAGCCGGGCCTCGGCCCCCCGTTGGGCCGCAGATTCAGCAAGTTTGATGGCGCGGGCGCGGTCCAGCCGTGGCAGGGTGCCGATCAGGCTTACCAAATCGCTATAGAGGTCGAGCCCATTCATCAGTGACAGGCGCAGCGCCCCACCGACGGACCCGCCCGACAATTCTGCCAGCGCCGCCGGGTCGCCTTGGATGTTGACGCCGGAACCGGCCAGGGCGTGCGCCATCTGATCAGCGTCCAGCGTGCCCAGCCGCAAGATGCGGCAGCGCGAACGTATGGTGGGCAACAGTCCCGAGGGCCGGTGGCTGATCAACAGCAGCACCGCCCGCTCGGGGGGCTCTTCGAGCATTTTGAGCAGCGCATTGGCGGCGTTGGGGTTCATTTCATCGGCATCGTCGATGATCACCACGCGGCGGCCCCCGTCGGCGGCTGACATCTGAAAAAAGCCGTTCAGCGCGCGAATGTCGTCAACCACGATCTGCTTGCGCATGCGCTTGGTCTCGGGGTTGAGGCTGCGGGTGACGGATTTCAGCCCACCTTCGGCGCGCGCGGCCATGCGACGCGCGACGGGGTGATCGGACGCGATATCCAGCGTTGTGGACGGCGGGGCGGTGAACATGCCGCCATCGTCGGGGTCGGGCGTGGCCAGCAGGAACCGCGCGATCCGCCAGGCCAGCGTCGCCTTGCCCACGCCGCGCGGGCCGGTCAGCATCCAGGCGTGGTGCATCTTGCCACTGTTGAACGCCTCCAGAAACGCGGCTTCGGCGCTGTCCTGGCCAATAAGGCGCTCGGTATCGCGGGGGTGCGGCGCACCTTCGATACGGTCAGGTTGGGGGATGTCGTCACTCATGGCACGGGTCTATCAGGTTTGCGGGCCGATGGAATGGGGTCAGCGGCGTTGTCGGCTATTTTTGAGATGCGCCAGCGCTGTGGCAGTGACATCGGTGGCCACGGCATCCATGCCACGCGCGCCGTCAATCACGACAAACCGGTCTGCATACTGCTCAGCCAGCGCCAGAAATCCGGCACGCATCTTTTCCTGCAGATCGACGCCAAAATCTTCAAACCGTTCCTCGACGGTATTGCGTGCCAACGCGCGGTTCAGCCCCTGGGCCGGGTCCATGTCGATGAGGATGGTCAGGTCGGGCTCGACCCCGATCATGCGGTCGTGCAGGTCATCGACCATCTGGCGCAGATCGCCGCGCGACAGGCCCTGGTACATGCGGGTGCTGTCGGCGAAGCGGTCACAAATCACGACCTTGCCTGCGTCAAGGGCGGGACCGATTGTGCGTTCGAGATGATCACGACGGGCGGCGGTAAACAGCAATATCTCGGTCTGGGGGGACCAGCGGTCAGGGTCGCCTTGTAACACCAGCGCGCGGATTTCCTCGGCCCCCGGACTGCCGCCGGGTTCGCGGGTCAGGACAACATCGCGCCCTTCGGTGCGCAGATATTCGGCCAACCGTTTCGCCTGGGTCGATTTGCCAGACCCGTCGATGCCTTCAAAGCTGATGAACAGACCGCGGTCAGTGGCACCAATTGTCACGAAGCATCCTGTGGGCCGGCATTGAGGCGGGCCAGAAGGTGCTGCGCTGCGGCGGTGATCTTGACCATGAAACCACCCGGCGCGACCCCGGCAGAGGCGATCAGGGGCACGCGCACGTCGGGCAGGCCATCGCGTGTCAGGACCAGTTCGGCCAGTTCGTCACCCTTGGTAACAGGGGCGTGAAAGGGGCCTTTGTACACAACTTCAGCTTTCATTTCCTGTCCGCCCGCGACGGGGGCCAGAACTGACAGGTCTTCTTTCAACTCCAGACCGACGCTGGTTGCTTCGCCCATGGCGACGGGGGCCTCGGCCAATTGCGTGCCCGCCTTGCCCAATTCACGCTGAGAAAACTGGCGGAAGGCCCAATTTACGATGGCCTCGGATTCCTGCGCGCGGTCGGCGGCACTGGTCAGGCCAGACAGTACGAAAACGACCCGGCGGTTACCCTGTTTGGCCGACCCTACCAGGCCATAGCCCGCCTCTGTTGTGTGGCCGGTCTTCAGGCCGTCGGCACCGATCCCAAGACCCAGCAGCGGATTGCGGTTGGATTTGTTCTGTGGGGCGCGGTTGTCGAAGGCAAATTCCTTTTCCGCAAACAGCGGATAGAACTGCGGGAAATCCTCGATGATGCGCTGCGCCAGCAGGCCCAGATCGCGCACCGACATCAGGTGACCCGCTTGCGGCCAGCCGTTGGAATTGGCAAAGGTTGAATTCGTCATACCCATCTGCTGTGCCCGCTGCGTCATCAGCCGGGCAAAGCCGTATTCGGTGCCATCGGGGCTCAGCGCCTCTGCGATAACGGCACAGGCGTCGTTGCCTGACAGCACGATGATCCCGCGCAGCAGGTCTTCGACCTTGACGCGGTCTGTGGTGTCCAGAAACATCGTCGAGCCGCCATAGGACATCGCATGTTGCGACACTGGCAATTCCTCAACCAGGTCCAGACCGCCGTCCTGCTTGCCGCGCTCGATCGCCTCGAACGCCATGTAAAGCGTCATCAGCTTGGACATGGAGGCAGGCGGCAGGGGTTCGTCGGCGTTCTTGTTCAGCAGCACGGTGCCGGTGGTCTGGTCGATCACATAGGCCGCTGTCGCCTTGGTATCAAAGGCGGCGGCAGGCTGGAACGATAGGATCAGCGCCAGGGCGGCGGCGAATGGGCGGATCATGGCGTTTAGTCCTCCGGTAGGTCAGTTCGACACAGCGTAGGCGTCGGAAAAGCCTTCGGCCTTGATCGCTTTGATCAGGCTGTCCAGCTCGGATTGGGTGGCGGCAGGGCCGACAAGCACGCGCCAAAAGGCCTTGCCGTTGATTTCGCTGCGCTTGACGGCAGGCACCATGCCTGCGCCACGCATCTGCTTGGCTGTGCGTTCAGCATTCGCTTCGACGCTGAAGATGCCAAGCTGCACATAGGGTTTGGCCAATTTCGATGCCGCGCGTTCCGGGGCAGGGGCCGGTTTTGCAGGCGCCGTGGGCGCAGCGGCGACCGGTGGCGTGGGGGCCGACGCGTCAATCGCGGCTCCTGCATCGGCGACGGGATCAAGGGCCGTGGCCGTCACATCAGACGGTGCTGCGACCCCAGCGGCGTCAAGCGCGCTGTCGTCAGCCTCGGGTGCCGCGGATTCTTCGCGTCGCAGCGCGGTGACGTTTAAAGGCGCGGGGGCTCCGGCCAGAATACCAAGTGCTGCGGCAGCATCCGACGAGATCTGCAGCTTTGGTCCCGGCAGATCACGTTCACGTCTGAACAGCGCGCCAATCACGAATTTTCCATTCGCTTCGTTGCGAATGATCACCCGTTCTGGGTCCGTTACATCGGGGTGCGCGACCCAGACGCCACCCAACGATGGCCGCCCGTCCCAGAGCCCCTGATCCGTGACAGAAAAGACATCCGGTGCTTCAACGTCGCGTTCAACCAGTTTGGTCGAGGTGGCGGCCCCGGCACTGGCAGACGCTGATTTGCCCTTGCCCACAGGCATGGCGAATTTGCCGTTATCGTCGCAAGCCGCCAAGAGGCCCAGTGACAACACCGCCCCCGTCAGTAGCCGCACCGTGCGGTGTGGATTGCGCATCGGGTAAAATGGCCTGCTCATGTTTTGCTGTCCTTGCCTGCTGGTGCCGCACAGAGGCGGACCGATCTTGCCGAATGTCAGGGCCGTTGTTTCGGCACGTCTGATTACCCCATCAACGGGGCTTTGGCGCACATTAGCCTGCATGAGCGCACCTGAAAAGGCCGGGCTTGGCCAATCGGCAATTTTCCCCAAATACGCTCAGGTTCCGCCCGACAGCAATCAGGTGCAAAACCGGGGGGCGTGACCCAAATGTGCATTTGCCGAATCGCATCTGGCCCACTAAGGGAGGGCGTGCTGCGGAGGAGTGGCAGAGTGGTCGAATGCACCGGTCTTGAAAACCGGCGTGCGTGAGAGCGTACCGTGGGTTCGAATCCCACCTCCTCCGCCACCCACCCAAGTCTCTCTGCGCTGCTTCGCATTTTCGCGATTAATGTCGCGACATTACAGTGGCTTACGCGGCGCTCTTTTCCAGAGAGACGCGCGTTCCTTGTGCAATTTACCTGAATTTATGAGCCAGTCTCTGGCACCTTGGTGCCCCGGTTCGCTTTGCCCTAAACGAACAAGGGTCGGCACCGCGCACCTGTTAATAACAGGGAACTTACAGGGAATACGTTCATTTTTTGATTGGAAACGGCTTGTTTTACCGTGAAACGTCCCGTTGTTTCAGCGGTTTAGCGTTGAATTCCCTGTTTTTAGGAACAGGGAATTTCCGCATGTGTATCAGGCAATCCAGGATGGCGATTCAGGGAATAAATTCATACAGAACAGGGTGCTCTCGTGCCTAGGCCTCTGTGAACCCGAAGAGGCGCTCCTGCTCGGTCCAGTCCAAGGGTATCTTGCTGCGCACCGGGCGTTCCAGGGTGAGGTCGGGCGGTTGGGTGCCAGCGAGAATGATTTTCTGAATCCTGGGTGAGAGAAACGCGAGCGGCGCGCGGGTGCGAATGTAGGAGTCCGAGTGTCCGGCTGCGTGCGCCACATCTGCAAGCGGCGTTCCGGTTTTGAGTTGTTCTGCCCAGACATGGGCCCGCGCGAGCATGCGGAGCAGGACGGGATCGGGAGTGGGTGCCAGATCGCCGGTGGCAATCCGCGTTTCCACGCCCCGGCGGCGGATCGTGAAGGGAACTTGAAACGACAGGAAACCGGCGGCGTAGGCATCGGGAGCTACGGCGAGCCTGTTAGAAATAGCCTTCGCCGATAAGGCAACCTTTAGATCGCGAGGTGCGATGGCGACCGATGCCAACAGGTCTGGCAAAATATGAGGCCGGTGCTCGCGCAGGTTCTGGACAAGGGCGGTGAGGCGGGTTGCGATCTGCGCCGCTGTGGAGGCGTCCGGTTCTGCTACAATTGTGTGGGATTGTACCGCTGCTTCAAAATGCTGGATCAGAACAGTGACAAGCGCGCGTTCAAGGATCGACGCGGGTAAACGCCAGCCGGTGGCGTCGGTCCCTCCCGAGATCAGCCGGTTCGAGACGTAGTAGTGGAACCTGCGGCCGCGCCGCAGGGTATGTGTCGGGGTCAGGCGATCGCCTGTCTCGTCGCGTAAAATTCCGGTCAGCACGGCACTGGAAGATGTGGGATGCTCAGGAGCGCATATAGCCTCAGTGGATATGGATGCACTGCTTTGGCGCGGGCGTTGGCTGGCCTGCTGTAGGCTGGCCTGCACCGGATCCCAGAGGGGCTGGTCGATGATCGCGGAATGCAGGCCGGGGTAAGTGTTCTTCTTGTGACGGATCAGGCCACGGTAGACAGGGTTACAGAGCAGATAGTGGATCTGGCCGCGAGAAAGGGGGTGTCCTCCGGTGGTCTTGCCTCGAGCGGAGATGCGCGGCTTCGAGGTCAATCTGAGTGCTTTTGCGCGATCCTCAACCGCGCGTAATGAGCCAAGCTTGAGGTAGAGTTGAAACACCGTCTGCACCGTGACGGCCTCGGCCGGATTGATCACCAGTTCGCGCCGCAGGGGATCGGGATGTGGATCGTAGCCAAGGGGTACCGTTCCGCCCATCCAGAGCCCCTTCTTCTTGGACGCACCGATCTTGTCGCGGATGCGTTCGGCGGTGACTTCACGTTCAAACTGGGCAAAGGAAAGCAGCACGTTCAGTGTCAGTCGCCCCATAGAGGAGGACGTGTTGAAGGCTTGGGTGACGGAAACAAAGGAACAGCCCGCGGCGTCGAGCCGTTCCACCAGTTTGGCAAAATCTGCCAGAGAGCGGGTCAGCCGGTCGATCTTGTAGACCACGATCATGCCGACACGCCCCGCGTCTATGTCGGCCATAAGGCGCTGCAATGCCGGGCGCTCGAGCGTGCCGCCCGAAAGACCACCGTCGTCATAGCGTGCGGGGAGAAGCCGCCAGCCTTCGTGGCGCTGGCTGGCAACATAGGCGGCACAGGCCTCGAACTGTGCATCAAGCGAGTTGAACTCCTGATCCAGCCCGTCGTCTGAGGATTTGCGGGTATAAACCGCGCAGCGGATATGCGGAAGCGCGCTCATTGCGGCTTCCGCCCGGATGGGGTGCGGCCCTGGCGCAGAGGGCTTCCAAAGAAACGAGGTCCGGACCAATGTGCTCCGGTGATAGCGCGGGCGACCGCCGAGAGTGATTGGTAACTCTGCCCTTTGTAAAGATGACCTTGATCGGTGACATCGACGATGTGGGTGACGCCGTTCCATTCCCGCAGGTACCGCCCGCCGGTCTTGAGGACCGGTTTGGTCGCCGGTGTTTTGCCTGCGGCAATTTTGGCGAGCCGGGTTCTGGCGGATTGTGGCAGGGCTCCGCTGGTTTGTGTCTGTAGATCAAAAGCGAGAAAGCGGCGCAGAAAGGTCTGGCTCAACCGGGGCGGCGGCGGGCTGCCGTTTAGCTCCGTCCAGAGCGCAACCAGTGCATCACGCGGGAGGATCTGGACGTCTAACTCGGGTAGGGTTGATTCGGAAAATTTGTCGGTCAAAGGGGCGCTCCGGGGTTTGCGGACCGCCAGCGAGCGACCCTCGTACTGACCCAAGCCTGAGAAGTATCAGGCCTGTGATACATTGCGTGACGGGCGGCGGAAGTCGAGAACCTTTTTAACTCAAGGTGCTGAATTACATGCGAATTTGTTTGTTTTAGAATGGAAGTGTTGCTATTCTGTTCTTACTAACAACTGAGGCAAATTATACCCCTCAGAACGCTTTAAAACCACACATAGGACTGTCCGGTACCCTCTTCCGTCGTCTGGCCCCTCGGCCGACACACTCAATGCCCGGTTTACAAGATTGACGTTCTTTAATCGCCCCTGATGGCGTGCAGATGGCTATGATTTCCGCGCGTTTGTCGTAGATTGCCAACTGGCGGTTCGCGATAGCGCCAGCACCCAGTAATGATGTATGCCCGGTTCCACTGTCACTAAGGAACGCGGAAAATCTCCTGCACGAGCGCGCATTCTACTGCAGGACCAATTTCAAGCTGACCCGAACCGCTGCTCTAGCCGAGTGGCGCGATCTCGGCGCGGCATAAAGGGTTCTCATTTTCTTTGCAGAAGATTGGTTCGCAAGCAGCCCTCTAAGCTTGGTTCCTGAGCGCTCCGCTGTCCGGCATGGACGTGTGCTGTCGTTTTCTAGCATCGGTGGAAGAGGGTTCTGGCTTGAAATTGAGTTGATGCAATAATTCAATTTGGCTGGATGTGGCCGTCTTGGAAAAAACTGAACTCAGGTGTGAGCGAACCGTGGCAGGGCAAATTGATAGCGTTTTGGCAATAAGATTGACGGTCATTCCCTCTGCTAACAACGAGCATATCCGATATTCACACCTACTAAGCTGGGCCGGATTGTCAGAACCAAGGATTAAAGATTGACTACCTGCCGGAATAGAAACGAGCGAACAATTCCGCTTTTGGTTAAGTTTTTTTGAAATCGAAGCAGGTGCGCGTCGGTTCCAGCCAGCTGCGAAGCTGTCCATCAACATGATAAGAAGGTTGAGATCATGCTCTAAAGGTTGGTGCTTAAAATGAAGCTCAATATGATCAATATGACCGCGTGTCGATTCAAGTGGGCACACCATTCCCTCAACTAAGTTATTAAATCTTTCCTCCGGACTAATCGGTATTTTGTTCAAAGGCGAGGACAAGACATCCGACAGTTTCCATATCGACCCGGTTTTGGCCGTCGAAACGAATTCGCCGACGATCAGTTCCATATATGATTTGGGTTGCGTTGGCCAAATCTTGCCTTTCTGCATGTCACTGCGTGCAATATATTTTGCCTTATTATCAACCTTCGATGTGCGTATAACCATTGCGGCATCGGCTTTTACCAGTCTCATTAACCGGTCCAACACTTCTGACAGTTCGCCATTGTCGCTTAATGCGTATGTCCAGTCCGCTACGAGACCAAGACTGGCGCGCATAAACGGATATTTAGAAAAATGCATATTTTCAAACCCTTCCGTCATCCTGCTATCTATCGATAAACAGGATCGCGACCCCCACCGCGTTATCCACAATCTGTGGATAACTTCGTTTTGGCAACAAATTTAGTCAAAAATATGCCGACATTCACTTTTTACGGGAAGTATGGGTGGAATGGAAATTGCGGTAAATATGTGGGTTATAAGTTAGTAAGTGAAGGATTCCGAATTATTGACCGTTGGATTAACCGGTTTTTTATATTCTCAAAGACCTCAATCTTATTCATAATATGCCCCATTTTCGGCCCATTTCTGACATTTAGACCGATTCGTTTTTTTGTTTGAGCCGGGGCAATTACGAAATAATTCCCGTTTCTATTGAATATATTTCAACGCCATCAACCCAAAGGTGAAATCGCGTTATGTTTGATGGATGCGTGACCAGCACAAGGTAACATAACATAATTCACAGGCTCAGACAGCATTGTTCAGGCTTAGGCCGCAGAGCCAATCCGAATCTACATATATTAAAAAATCCTAAGGGGGAAATATGACTAAGTTTCTTAGAACGTTCATTAAGGACGAAAGCGGTGCGGCGATTGTTGAATATGGTCTCGCACTTTTGGTTGTTGCGTCGATTGCCGTGGGAGCATTTACCTATCTTGGCACTCAGACCAACAACAACGTGATTGGTGCTTGTACTGCTCTGGGCAGCGCGACCTGCTGATCAAACCATCTGTGGGGTTTGGCCCAATAACACAATTTCTTGCGCCTTATCTGGCGCAAGAAATACCCTCAGGTCTTTTAAAACACGGAACCTGCGGTCATCGAAATTATAAATTTTGAATATTGGAGGCAAGGATGCGCATTAAGCCGATCATCACAACAATTTTCGGAATTACCATTGCGGCTGGTTCAGTTTTCCTAGCAAAAGAACATCTTTTGGTTCAACCAGAAACCGCTGTCGACACCTCCTTACCCGGTCTCGTTGACATCTACCTTGCGCGTTCCGAAATAGCCTTTGGCCAAACAATCGAAGCGCATCATGTTTCTATTCATCCTTGGCCACGCGACGCGGTGCCGCCCGGGGCTTTCACCAACATTTCTCAACTCGTGCCAACCGAAGCTGACCAACTGCGCCGCGCCAAGGGGCGGTTTTTTCCCGGGGAAGTAATGATTTCGACCAAAGTTTCGGACTTTGGCGAGAAGGTTACTTTGGTGCAGAAGCTGGGTGAAAACACCCGCGCCATGGCCATCAAAGTTGATGCTGTTACCGCGGTCGGCGGGTTCGTCACGCCCGGAGATTATATCGATATCGTCATGACTGAAGGCACCAATCAGGAAATGCGCGCTGTGACAATCCTGCAGAAAGTTCGTGTTATCGGGGTTGATCAACAATCGGAAGAATCCAAGGATCAACCGGAAGTTGCCCGGACCATCACCGTCGAAGTGACGCCGGAAGAGGGGCTGCGCCTGGCACTGGCCCAAAAGGCCGGTTCCCTGAGCCTGACCCTGAGAACCCTGGACGGGGTCGAGGATAAGCCCATGGAAATGGTGCATCTGCGCGATCTCTTGAACGAGGATGGACCCGCCGAAAAAGTCCTTATTCACCCCACTGTGACGGTACGAAGGGGCACGGAATCCGAAGTTGTCACAATCAGGCGGAACCTGCCTGAAGTTGTCCCGGCCACTGAACCCGAAGCGATAATTGAAACAGAAGTGACACCCGAGCCTGACCCGGCAATCAAACCTGCAAAGGTCATGAAGAATGATTTGATCGAAGGCGCAAGCCTGAAGGTGGAAGTCGACTTGAAACCGCTCGACCCATCGGTGATCAATCCGCGCGCCCGTCCGATCAACGTCACCCAGACGATCAAGCAGTAAATATCCGAAATGCGTGTTCAGCTCATCATATCCCGGTTTGCCAAGGAAGAGGTCGGTACCGTTGCCATTCTGTGGGGTACTGCATTGGTTGCCCTCCTTGGGTTTCTTGCCATCACGCTGGACATTGGCAGGCTCAGTTCAACCCAGGCCGAGCTGCAGTCTTTTGCCGATAACGTGGCCTTGGCCGCTGCGGGAGAGCTTGACGGTCGCAACGATGCGATCATACGCGCCACGAACGCCGCCGATAACATGATCAGCGACAGTCAGACCTTTGCCAATGGCTCAAACACGTTGTCAGGCTCGACAGATTACACACTGATCTTTCATTCCGCACTTCCGGATTCTGATCTTGATCCGTTGGGCGCGGATGTCACCACCGATCCCAATAAGGCGCGATTTGTTCAGGTTGCTCTGACGCCAAAGTTGCTCAGCATGAGTTTGGCTTCAGCGTTGGATCGGATGTTGGGCGGGAACGGCTTTGCGACCACAGATGTTAACGCCGAGGCGGTGGCGGGCTATACTCAGGCGGCTTGTGACATCTCTCCGCTGATGTTCTGTCTGCCTCCGACCTGGGAAAGCACGCTTGGTATCGGTGACCAGGTTTTGCTGCGCAGCGGTGGCAATAACGCGGCCTGGGGTCCTGGTAATTTCGGGTTCATCGATCTTGCCTCGTTTGAGGATACGTCCGGGGTCTGTGCCGACGAAGGGGGCAATAGGCTGGCTTGTCTGATTGCAGCACAAAGCCAGATCACACAGTGTATTCTGACCAATGGCATCACAACAGAGCCGGGCCAGAAGGTGGGGATCACAAACGCAGCCTTTAACGTCCGCTTTGATATCTACCGCGCCGTGCTCAACGGTGAAAAGAACAACCCTGATTTTGCCCCGGCCCCCAATGTGATCAAGGGGATCAAGCCGAACGGTGGCGGTGCTTGTATTCAAGGCAATGAGGAAGTGACCAACACCACGATGGCACTCGGCCGCGACACTTGTCTCGCAACAGGAAGCTGCGGCGGAAGCAATCGGTTTGGTGACGGCGTTTGGGACCGGGCCGGATATCTGAACAGGAACCACGATCTTGCAGATGGCACCGCAGATAACTTTGCAACGGATGCGCATTTGCCGGTCTTGACGGGCGCGTCGGCTCAATTCGTAGGCACCCGTTTCGGCATGTATCTGCGTGAGATTGCCTATGGCAATAACAACCCGAATGCACCTGCCATTCTTGATCCGTCGCTGCCGGAAACCGGGCGACCAATGTGCTCCAACAATATGTCGTCCGATCCGGCGCGGCGCGTTGTCACCGCTGCGGGCGTGGATTGCGCGCAAACGACGATCAGCGGATCAACCAGCAATGTCCCTGTCACGCGCTTCGTCTCTATGTTTCTGACGGAACCGGTAGGCTCAGACTCAAGTTCGCCACCCAGCTTTGATATCTTTGGCGAAGTTGTCGGCTTTCCTGACGTAGCGGGCGGCGGTGCGGCTGGATTTGGCGGTATCTATCGCGACGTTGTTCAGTTGTACCGGTGAGGAAGGGCAAGCCCATGAAATCTCCGCAGCTCGCGCACGCCAGACGGTTTGCCGCCGATCAGGACGGGGCAATCATTGTCGAGTTTGCCCTTGTGATGCCAGTCATGCTGTTGCTTCTTGCCCTTACGATCGAAGCATCGCGCATGATGTGGTCCTATCAAACCGTCATTGCAGGTGTCAGAGACGCCGGTCGGTACATGGCGCGTGTTACACCTGCGGACATCTGTACCAGCGGTGAAAGTGTGTCGGACATGAGTTCGACGCTCAGAGCGATTGTGGAAAGAGATATTGGCGGGAACATTCTGTTTCCGGCTAGTATCGCCGTAACCTCAGTCACACCAAGCTATACTTGCGTGACGGGAACGTATCGCGTCAGCCCCGCAGCAGTGGCACAGGTCAGCGCCAATGTGACCATTCAGTTCCCGCTGGGCGGTATCCTAACCCTGTTCGGAGACGGGATTTCAACTGTGAATACCCAGGTCACGGACAGATCACGGATATTCGGGCAATGACGGATCGAGGTCATATCCCCGTCCAGACCCGGCCTGGGTGCCGAGCATTTCTGGATGATCAGTCCGGCGGTGTATTGGTCGAATTTGCATTGGTCGTTTCGCTGTTTATGTTTCTGTTTGCGGCGTTACTGGATTTTGGTCGATTGTCGTATAGTGGTGTAACGGCACAAACAGCGGCCCAGATCGCCGCACGAATTGCGGTCGTACGACCAGCTGCTTGTATCGGCGTACCGCAGACGCACCAGCGCGGCACCAATGTCGCGCCCCGGTTCGGGACGTCCTGCGGTTCGGCGGCCGGGGTCTGTGCGAATGTTGCTACGGTGTCATGTAACGGTGTCGCGACCGACCCAACCGCCGCAGAAATCTGGGGCCGCATCAACCCGCTTTTGCCGTCGGGTGCGACAATCGACATGATGCAGTTTTCCTACCGTTTCGACCCGGACCTTGGGTTCCTTGGTGGCCCATATACGCCGATCGTCACTTTCGAACTGAATCTGGATGATTTCCAATTCGCATCGCCCTTGGCGGCGCTGGCCAATGCCGCCGGGGCAACGAACAGCGCCCTGCCGTCGTCTGCTGGCTATTCCAGTTTCAGCGTATCGCTGCCCGCAGAAGATCTTGCATCAGGAGAGTCAGGATAATGGACCGCCAAATTGTCAGCCCCCAATCCCGTTCGATTATGATCGTTTCCAACCGGGCGTCCTTTGCGCAGGTGATCAACGAGGTTTTCCCGGTAGACCAAGATAACGCGGTTACCACGCAGTGCGAAACATTCAACTCCATGAACGGGCGTGCCGGTGGTCTGGTGTTCAATCACGATGTGGTCATCTTTGAAGCCGATCCCGATGACGAGAACGAAATTCATGCACTTGAGGAACTCTTATCAAAGCGCAGCAGTGATACCGTTTTTCTGGCGTTGACTAACAACGATGTTTCGATTGGCAAGGTCCAGCAACTGAGGAATATCGGGGTCGACGAGGTTCTGCCTCTGTCAATTGACGGCGATCGGATCAGGGCGGTTGTGGACGCCAAGATCAGCGCAAAAAATGTGCCGACGCAGACCTTTCACGACGGGCCCAGGGCGCTCGGTCAAGTAATCCCGATCACGCAATCGCGTGGCGGGGTCGGGTCAACGACGGTTGCCGTGAACCTTGCCAGTTCACTTGCGGGTGGGGGAGCGTCGTTCTTTCACAAGCCCCACAAAAGCTCGGTCGTGCTTCTGGACTTTGATCTTCAGTTTGGGAACGCGAATGTCTTCCTCGACCTTGAGGATAACGGAGGGTTGTTGCAAATTATTGAATCCGTTGAGAGGATCGACGATCGGATTGTTACCTCGACCCTGCAACGGCACTCGCTGGGTTTTGACGTGCTTTGCGCGCCGACACAGGTTCTTCCGCTGCAGTCGATGCGCCCTGATCTGATCGAAGACATCCTCGACATCCTTAAGATGCGATATGACTATATCATCGTCGATCTGCCGCGTGCCATTGTCGATTGGGTTGAACCCATTATCAAGCAGGCCGCACATTTCATCATTGTGATCGACACCAGCGTGCCCTCCGTTCGGCAAGCACGTCGGCTGATGGACCTGTATCGAGAAGAAAACGTCGGTCTACCCTTCGACGTCGTGGTCAACCGCGAGCAGCGGCCTTTAATCAAGTCGGAACTTGTCCGAGAGGCCGAGAATGTTCTCGAAACTAAGCTGAACCACTGGCTGCCGGAAAACGTGAAAATCGCGCGCAAAGCCGTGGATCTGGGGCAGCCGATTATCGAAATGAAAACAAATTCGAATTTGGGCAAAGCCCTCAAATTATTTGCGTCTGCACTGTCTACAAACAAACAGAACGCAAAACAAAAAGAAACCTAAGGGGGGCCCGCTGTGTTCAATGAATACAAATTGCGTCGAGCTGCTTCGCAGCCCAAAGTCGTCAAGATCAAGCGGCCAAGCAATGAGCCGTTGCGGCCTGCTGCGGCAGCGGCTCTTGAGCCTGCGGATACCGATTTGCAGAAACATCTCGAACTCAAAAGCCGTCTTCACAGCGGGCTTTTGGATCGGCTGAATTTGTCAGTGATCGACAAGGTCGAACGCTCGGAACTCAAACGCCAGATCGCGGCCCTTGCGACCAGTCTGGTGGAAGAGGAAGGCGTCCATATGCGGTCGGATTCCTTTTCCGCTTTGGTCGAGGAACTAATCCATGAGGTGATGGGCCTAGGGCCGCTTGAGCCGCTTTTGGCAGACCCGACCATCAACGATATTCTCGTCAATTCCTATGACCAAGTATATGTTGAACGATACGGATTGCTGGAGCGAACAAATACGCGCTTTCGCGATGAACGTCATCTGCTGCGCATAATCGACAAAATTGTCTCCAACGTTGGTCGGCGCATTGATGAATCGCAGCCTTGGGTTGATGCCCGTCTCGAAGATGGCAGCCGCGTGAATGCGATTATTCGCCCTTGTTCGGTCGATGGTCCGGCGCTTTCGATCCGCAAATTTTCGCGCAATCCCCTAACAACGGAAAAACTGGTCGAGCGCGGCGCTCTGGACAATAATGCGGCGCTGCTTCTCAAGGCCCTAGTCGAGGCGCGCCTGAATATTCTCATCTCGGGCGGTACGGGGTCTGGCAAGACAACGATGCTGAACGCGGTGTCGTCTTTCATCGACATCAACCAGCGCATTGTGACCATTGAGGACGCAGCGGAACTGCAACTTCAGCAGGATCATGTCGTGCGCCTTGAGACACGCCCGGCCAACGCCGAGGGGCAGGGCGTCATCTCGCAACGCGATCTGGTGCGCAATGCCCTGCGGATGCGGCCAGACCGCATTATCGTCGGCGAGGTGCGTGGGGCCGAATGTTTTGACATGCTTCAGGCCATGAACACCGGGCATGATGGTTCAATGACTACGATACACGCCAACTCTTCGCGCGACGCATTGGGTCGAGTTCGAACAAATGGTGACGATGCTGGGCGCTGACCTGCCGATCAAGACGATCCGGGCGCAGATTGCTTCAGCCATACACATCGTGGTGCAGCTCAGCCGACTCAGCGATGGCAGTCGGAGAGTCATGAGCATATCCGAAATTACTGGCATGGAAGACGACATCATCACGATGCAGGATATTTTCGTTTATAAGCGTCGCGGTAAGTCGACGGATGGGAAAATTCTTGGGGAGTTCATGCCGACTGGTATCCGACCGAAATGTTTCGATCTGCTGGTTGCATCGGGGGTACATATCGACAGCAGCATGTTCATGCGCAAGGAGACCCGGACATGATTGATATGCAATCGTTCAGCTTGAACATTCTCGTTTATGTCGTTGTCTTTGTAGGTGTTCTGTTTGCATATGAAGGTTTGCTGCAGCTTATATTTCGGCGCGAGACACGCGGGGAGGCGCGCAACCGGCGGATGCGGATGATCCAGCGCGGTGCATCGGGCGACGAAATCCTGCAACTGTTGCGCGACCCGGCGATGTTTGGTAGCCGCGCAAAACAGGGACCGATCACACGGTTTCGCCGACTGCTCATTCAGGCCGGCATTACGATCAGCACTGCCTGGATCCTGCTGGGTGCTTTCGGGCTAGGCGCCATTACCTTTGTTGGGGCAAACATCTATCTTGTGACTGACCTCTCGCTGGCGATCAGCGTGGCCGTTGCGGTTTTACTACCGATCATTATCCTGCTCAGCATGAAACGCGCGCGGCTTGATAAGTTGTGTAAACAACTGCCGGACACGCTTGATCTGATGTCTCGCGGTCTCAAGGTCGGGCACCCGGTTGCTGTGACGATTGGCAATGTAGCTAAAGACATGCCCGACCCGATCGGGACTGAATTTGGGATCATCCACGATCAGATCAATTATGGCGATGACGTCGCCACTGCGTTTCATGATTTTGCCAAACGCGTGTCAACTGAGGATGCCAACTACCTTGCCGTCAGCATCAGCATTCAGCATGGCACCGGTGGCAACCTAGGCCGAATCTTGGACGTGCTGTCCCAGGTGATCCGGGATCGCTACACCATGCGAAAGAAGATCAAAGCCATTTCGGCAGAAGGGCGGCTGAGCGGCCTCATACTTACGGCCTTGCCAGTGTTTATCTACGTGACGATCGAGCTGTCATCGCCGTCCTTTTACGGCGATGTACGTGGTGATCCTTGGTTCCCGACTTTTGCCTTTGCGATTATCGGGTTGATAGTCGCCCAAGGGCTGATCTTGTATCGGCTGGTCAATTTCAAATTCTGAACGGAGGGCAGGGCGATGGACTTTATTCAAATTGCATTGGACACGCTGACCGCACGGCCTGAATACCTGATCTTGGCGGGCGTCGCGATCAGTGCCTTCGTGATCGTGCAGGGTCTGTCGGGCATGATGGCCGGTGAAACGCCAACGGCCCGCCGGATGCATGCCGGTTTCCTCCAGCAGGCCCATGGCGCGGATTTCGATCTGCTACAGGGTGACGACAGCGATCCTCACGGACTTCTGAAAGCCTTTGTGCCGTCGTCTCGCAAAGAACGCTCCAGGCTAAGCAGGCAATTGCGCCGTGCCGGTATCCAGGGCAAGCACGCTATGCGCTCATTTTACTCGTTCCGCATGATCATGGGTATTTTCCTGCCGACGTTGTTTGTTTTTGCGATGGCGCTTCCTACGAAAACACAGGTCCAGTTAAATATCGCCCATCTGCTGCAAAACGTATCCTGGTTTGAGGTTTTGCAGATCGTAACTGCCTTGATGGTCGTCGGTTTCTACGCGCCAGCAGTTTGGTTGCGCGGCAGGATCAACAAACGGCGCCAAGCAATTGAATTCAGTATGCCCAATGCGCTTGACTTGTTGCAGGTTGCAATGGAAGCGGGCCTTGGCTTCGATGCGGCGATGACGCGTGTTTCTCACGAACTGGCCCTTGCCGCGCCAGAGATATCACAGGAATTCATGATTTTTCAGCTGGAACTTCAGGCCGGTAAGGAACGCCAGTCTGCGCTGCTTGATATGGCAGAACGTGTGAATGTTGAAGAGTTGACGGCGTTTGCGAACGTGATCCTGCAATCCAATCAATTCGGCACCAGCATTTCTACCGCATTGAACAGATATTCTGCTGATATGCGCCTTACCCGCGAATTGCGCGCGCAGGAAAAAGCAAACCGCCTGCCTGTCCAGATGTCAGCGGTCATGGCGCTTTGCATGATGCCTGTGCTGTTGATGATCTGCCTTTCACCAATGTTGATCCGCTGGATGCACATGTTCTAATTCGGTCTTGTCAGAGGAAACCGGCTTGAGCCGGGCAGGGCGGTTTCGTAGCCTCTCTGGATGACAAAACGCTCTCCCTTTCGCTATTTCAGGACCAGCCCGGAAATCATCCGCCTTGCGGTGATGATGTACGTTCGCTTTCCACTCTCGCTTAGAAACGTCGAGGATCTATTGCACGAGCGCGGCATCGAAATCAGCCATGAGACAGTCCGGTGCTGGTGGAACCGTTTCGGCCCGATGTTCGCTTCCGAGAATCCGCAGAAAACGGGCCAGTCGGATGCGCGCATATTCAAACTGGCAGTGGCACTTGGACGAGGTTTTCGTGAAGATCAATGGGGAGACGCACTACCTTTGGCGGGCCGTTGACCATGAAGGTGAAGTCCTGGAGTCTTACGTCACGAAGCGAAGAGATCGCAAAGCAGCATTGAAATTCATAAGAAAATCAATGAAGCGGTACGGTCAACCGCACATCATTGTGACTGATAAACTCCGGTCATACGGAGCTGCGATGAAGGTTATCGGCAATTCCGACAGACAGGAAACGGGCCGCTGGCTGAACAATCGGGCGGAGAATTCACACCTTCCGGTTCGACGACGAGAGCGAGCCATGCTTCGCTTTCGGCAAATGCGATGTTTGCAGAAATTTGCCGCCGTCCATTCTTCTGTCCACAACCATTTCAACCAGGAACGCCATCTCCACTCACGCGCCAATTTCAAGCTCAACCGCGCCGCCGCTCTTGCTGAGTGGCGCGGTCTCGGCGCGGCATAAGGGACAGCCTCACTGTCCTTGCAGAGACGAGTTCGAATTGGTCTGACAGCACCTGCTGGCATTCATGCTGGGCATGTATACAAACCGCAGCGCAAATATCGCGATTTTCGCGGGCAGCGTGTTGGTATTTGCCCTGTCGCTGTTTCTGGTCCGCAGCCAGACAACCGTTGACGATACATCGTGGATGCGCGCGATGATCCCGCACCATTCGATTGCGATCCTGACCAGCGAACGGGCCAATATCTCAGATCCGCGTGTGCGCAAGCTTGCGGATGACATCATCAAGGCGCAACGTCTTGAGATTGACGAAATGAAGGCCTTGATCGCCGATCTTGAAGGTGGCCCCACTGCCACGCCGGAACTCGACGGAAAATAGAGGGAACCGCTATGCCACAGGATCAATCCGACAGAATCGCAAAGCTCCATCGCATGGTCATGTCCAACCACACCTGTCCTTACGGCTTGAAATCAAAGGATCTGTTGCAACGTCAGGGGTTTCATGTCGAAGATCATCATCTGACCACGCGTGATGAGACTGATGCGTTCATGAAGGAACATGGCGTAGATACTACGCCGCAGACATTCATTGATGGTGAGCGGGTAGGGGGCTATGACGCATTGCGCATCCATTTTGGGTTGGAGAAGCCCGAAGACGAGCAGTCTGACACGACGTATCGGCCCGTTATCGCTATATTTGCTATGGCATTTCTGATGGCGCTTGCGCTTTCTTGGTACGTCTTTGAGACTATTTTTACCCTGCGCTCTTTTGAATGGTTCATCTCCATTTCGATGTGCTTGCTGGCTGTTCAAAAGCTTCAGGACGTGGAGCAGTTTTCGACCATGTTTTTGAACTATGATCTTCTGGCGCAACGCTGGGTTCCTTACGGCAAGGTTTATCCGTACGGTGAGGCGGTGGCAGGTATCCTGATGACAGCAGGGGCGCTGACGTGGATTTCGGCTCCGGTTGCCATCTTCATCGGCAGCATCGGCGCGGTATCGGTGATGAAGGCAGTTTACATTGACAAACGTGAGCTTAAATGTGCTTGCGTCGGTGGAGACAGCAATGTCCCATTGGGGTTCATATCGCTCACAGAGAACATAATGATGTTGGCAATGGGTTTCTGGATGTTAGGGAAGGTCATGTGGTTTTGACCGAAGTGCCAATAAGGTCAGCGGTTCTACGCCACTCTCACAGAAAAGTTGCCAACCTTCCAGCGCTGGACGGATTGACAGGTCAATGTAGGTGGCCCATGTCTTGACCATGAAGTTGAAAAACACCATATCAGTATGGATCAAGGCACTTACGTGCCTTTCCTTTGCCATCGCACTGGTGTTTTCTGCTCCTTCAGCATCACATGCTGCATCTGGTATGCACGGTGGCGAGCATTCTGCGACTGAAAGTTCTGATCACAAGGTCGATAGTCAAACCCACACTGCTATGCCTGCGATGACCCACAGGGCGATGCTTGTCACGGCACCCGGAACGGGTGATGAAACACAGGCATCAAGCGAGTGTTGCAGTGGTATTTGTATCTCCGTTGCAATCACGGACGCCGATGCCTTTTCGGTCGACCAAGCGACAAATGAAGAATATGTGATGCTTCGTGCTCAAACAAACTCGATTGACTCATCGGGTTTTTTACGGCCCCCCCAGTTCTTGATCTGATCTACGGCTCTTAGCGGAGCTTTCGTTTGGCGCGCGTCAGTGCGTGAGCCCTAAGTTCATCAGTCAGGTACTATTCATGAAAATTCACTTAATCTTGGGGGCTTCGGCCCTCGCACTTGGCGCATGTGCTTACGAGCCTACGCCTTTGCCAATCGTCACAGCCCAACAGGCAGCTACAAACACAGCAGTCGCTTCTCCGATTGGATATCAAGATCCTTGGCCGGATACACACACCGCAGCCCAACCGGCCCGCGCGATTGGCGCACCGTTAACCAAGAACAGTCGGAGGGCAATTGATGCGGCCTTTCAAAACCACGCTGATACTTGGCGTGCCACTGCTGGTCGGCGCTTGCGCGACGGCAGTGCCTGACATCTATACCAGTCCCACGGCCGGTTTCGCCAATGTCTCCAGCCAGACGTCTGCCGCCATCGGCAAGCGTACCGTCTTTGCCCAGACCGCGGCCGAGAATATGGCGGTCAAGGCTGACGTCAAAAAGATGGTCTATCACAAGACAATTTCAGCCGAGACCGCCGTGCAGGTTGCCCTGCTCAACAACAAGGGCTTGCAGGCCTCTTATGCGAATGTGGGGCTGTCGGCGGCAGAGGCATGGCAGCAGTCTACGCCAGAAAACCCCGTCGTCTCCATTGGCATCTTGGGGATTGGGGCCGCCGAGCTGGGGGCGTACCGCGCCATCGAAGGCATGATTGCCACCAACATATTGGATGCGAGGACCCGCAAACAGCGCGTGGCCCTGGCCGATGTGAATTTCCGTGCAGCACAGCTTGAGGCGGTAAACGACACGCTGACACTGGCCGACCAGACACGTCGCGCCTGGATTTCTGCCGTGGCTGCGTTCGAGGTTGTCAGTTATCTCAACCGCGCCAAGGCGACCTCGGACGCGGGCTCTGAACTGGCGCGTAAACTGGGCGAGACCGGCGCGCTGAACAAGGCAGGCCAGGCGCGCGAACAAGCATTCAATGCGGAATTGGCCGGACAACTGGCGCAGGCCCGACTGAACGCCAGCCGCGCCAAGGAAAACCTGACCCGGCTCATGGGGTTGTGGGGTGCTGACGTCGACTACTATGTGCCAGATGCGCTGCCACCTTTGCCGCGTTCTGTCGGTCAGGTGGCGGGGATCGAGGCCAAGGCCCTGCGCAACCGGCTCGATCTTCGCGTCGCCAAACTGGGCCTTGAGGCGCAGGCCGCGGCATTTGGCCTGACAGATCAGACGCGGCTGGTCACAGACCTTGAGATCATCGCGGGGTTTGAGACTGAACGCGAGGCTGAGGACGGTGACGTAGAAACCAGCACCACCCCACAGCTTGAGCTGGAATTTGCCATCCCGATCTACGACAGCGGCAAGGCCCGGATGCGCAAAGCCGAACTGGCCTATCTCCAAGCCGCCAATGTGCTGGCGGAAAAGGCCGTGAACGTGCGTTCAGAAGCGCGGGGCGCCGAGGTGGGCTACCTCGCCTCGTACAAGATCGCGCGGCATTACCGCGATGTGCTGGTGCCACTGCGCAAGACCGTCGAGGAAGAAGGTCTGCTGTCTTACAACGGCATGATCACCAACACATTCGAGCTGCTAACCGACGTGCGCGAAAAGCTGGGCGCGCAACTGGAGGCGGCCAATGCCAAACGCGAATTCTATATGGCGCAGGCCGATCTGACCGCCGCGATCTATGGCGGTGGTGCGGGCAGCGGCGGCGGAGCCGAAGGTGGTGCCACGCTGGCCGCTGGCGGCGGTGCAGGACATTGAAAGGACAGGATATGATGAACAGACGTCAATTGCTGGGCGCGGGGGCCGCGGGTGCGGCGCTGGTGTCGTCACAGGCCTGGGGCAAGACAACCAACATGGGCCTGCCCGAAGCCGCACAGATGGACAGCGCCGCCACCGCGATCACGCCGCGCCCGTCCTCGGGGCCGGACTACAACCCGGTTGTCACGCTCAATGGCTGGACCTTGCCGCACCGGATGAACAACGGCGTGAAGGAGTTTCACCTTGTTGCTGAACCAGTGGAGCGCGAGTTGGCCGATGGCATGATCGCGCATCTGTGGGGCTACAACGGCCAGTCGACCGGCCCCACGATCGAGGCGGTTGAGGGCGACCGCGTGCGCATCTATGTCACCAACCGCCTGCCGGAACACACCACCGTGCATTGGCATGGGTTGATCCTGCCCTCGGGCATGGACGGTGTTGGCGGGCTGTCGCACCCCGGTATTCCGCCGGGCAAGACCTATGTTTACGAATTCGACCTCACGAAATCCGGCACCTTCATGTACCACCCGCATGCGGATGAAATGGTGCAGATGGCGATGGGGATGATGGGCATGTTTGTCGTTCACCCCAAAGATCCTACGTTCATGCCCGTGGACCGCGATTTTCTCATCATGCTCAACGCGTTTGACATTGATCCTGGCACCTATGTGCCGCGCATCATGACGATGACGGATTTCAACCTGTGGACATGGAACAGCCGGATTTTCCCCGACATTGACCCGCTAGTGGTCAACCGGGGCGACAAGGTGCGCGTGCGGGTCGGCAACCTGACAATGACCAACCACCCGATCCACATGCACGGCTATGATTTCAAGGTCACCTGCACCGACGGCGGCTGGGTGCCCGAGGCGGCGCAATGGCCGGAGGTCAGCATCGACATCCCCGTGGGTGCCATGCGCGCCTATGAATTTGTCGCGGAACATCTGGGCGACTGGGCAATCCATTGTCACAAGTCGCACCACACGATGAACGCGATGGGCCACGACGTGCCGACCTTTATCGGCGTCGACAAAAAACCGCTGGCCCGCAAAATTCGTACATTCCAGCCCGAATACATGCCCATGGGTACGGCTGGCATGGCGGATATGGGCACGATGGAAATGCCGCTGCCCGACAACACGGTGCCGATGATGACCGGCTGGGGGCCACATGGCCCCATCGAAATGGGCGGCATGTTTTCGGTTGTGAAGGTCCGCGAAGGGATCGACGCCGATGATTACGAAGACCCCGGCTGGTACGAAAACCCGCCCGGCGAACAGGCCTACGAATGGACCGGCGAACTGCCGGAGTTTGCCAGCAACACCAGCCCGAAAACCCAGATCACCCCAAAACCAACCTCAAAGGGCTGAATGGCCCTTTGCTCCAACAACCTATGCAACCTACAGGAAAAATGATGAAAAACCTTCTTTTGACCACCACCATCGCCCTCGCCCTCAGCGCCCCTGCCTATGCCGCAGGCGGCCACGAAGGCGGCCACGGCGATGACCATGCCGCCGAACACGCCGAGATGATGATCGGCCTGCCCGGCGACGCCGCATCGGTGGACCGCACCATCGAAGTGACCATGCGCGAAACCGACGATGGCGAAATGCTGTTTGAACCACGCGAGCTTGAGATCGCTAAGGGCGAAACCATCCGCTTTAACGTCATCAACAAGGGCGAGTTGGAACATGAATTTGTGATCGACACCCTTGAGCGCAATGCCGAACACAAAGAAATGATGGCAAAGATGGACATGGAACATGACGATCCCAACTCTGTCCGTCTGGACGAGGGCGGCGCGGGCGAGGTGATCTGGACCTTTGCCAATGCCGGCACGTTTGAATTTGCCTGCCTGATCCCCGGCCACTACGAATCCGGCATGCACGGATCCATCGCTGTAGGTGAGAAAATGGCCGAAGCCGTGGTGGAATACGCGACTGGCAAGATCAAGAAGGTCGACGCCAAGGCGGGCAAGGTCACCATCATCCACGGCCCTCTGGCCACGCTCGACATGCCTGCGATGACAATGGTGTTCCGCGCCGATGAGGTGATGATCGCGCGGATGTCCGAAGGTCAGGACATCGAATTTGTCGCAGATCGTGTCAAAGGCAAGCTGACTGTCACACAGATGAAGTAACGCAAATTCGGGCGCGGCGGCAGTTGTCGGCGTGCCCATCCCCAACCTAGCTGGGGAAAGGCCACCGTCGCAGACAGGCGGCCCAATATGTTCGGAACACAACGGACGGAGCAGATAATGAAACCCATCATACTTACCTTTGCCTTCATGATCATCGGTGTGCTGCCTGTTGAGGCGATCTCATCAAACGTCGGGCTGGATGGACAGCCACATACACAGGCGTATCAGCAGCCCGGACATGACTCTATTGGCACTCCGGCATTGGACGCAGCGATCACCAGAACCATCAATGTAACCATCACTGAGACCGAGAGCGGCTATATGCTGTTTGACCCAGATGCGATCTCGATCGAAAAGGAATCTGTCGTACGGTTTGTCATCTCAAATCAAGGTGATCTGGATCACGAATTCTTTCTTGGTTCTTTTGACGAGATAAACGAACACAGGCAATGGATGAGACAACATCCCGATATGCGCCACGAGGATGCAAACGCAGTAAAGATTCCGGCCGGAGGCACCGCTCAACTGGTTTGGAACTTTTCAGACATCACGAATCTGGAATTTGCCTGCCTGATGCCCGGCCATCGCGAGGTCGGGATGTGGGGCGTGATCCTCGTCCACAACCACCTCGCCCCTCGTAAGAAGGGCTGAGAGCGGTAATGTCGCTTCTGGACCAATATCATATCATCGTACACGATATAGCCGCCTGGTTCGGATTTCGCTACGATGAAACCGCGCCCGACTGGATTCATCCCTTCATTCATCTTATCCTGGTGGTCGCCCCGGTAATGCTGGCCGCTGTGACGGTTTATCTCGCCATCGTGGGTGTCCTGCGATACTGGCGGCAGCACAGGAATGTCAGACCCTTACCGCACCTTATTCGTGGGCTGGACGCCAGCCTTTTCAGCTCTGTTCTGCGGCATTCCAGAAGGCAGCAGGCGCTAATGATCCTGATCAGCCTGATCGCCATGCCGATCCTCTATCTGACTTTAGAACTACCCAAGCAGATCGTAAACAATGCATTGGAATCGGATCGGTTTCCCGTGGACGTTCTAGGGTATGATGTAGATCAAGTTGCATTTCTGATGATCCTGTGCGGCCTTTATCTGTTGGCGATCATACTGAATGGGCTAAACAAATACGCTCTAAACGTCTTCAAGGGTTATGTGGCGGAGCGGTTCCTGCGTCGCTTTCGGCTGATGATCTACCGGCAATGGCGCAGCGATCCGAAGTCGGGCGACCGCAGCGAGATCGTCCCAATCCTTGCCCAGGAAGTCGAACCGGTGGGCGGTTTCGCGGCCGACGTCCTCACCCTTCCGATCCTGCAAGGTGGTACGCTCGCAACCATCCTTCTGTTCATGTTTATGCAGGACCCGGTGTTAGGTGCTGCGGCACTGACGGTACTGCCCATTCAACTCGTCCTGCTTCCCAGACTTCAACGACGGGTAAATGTGCTTTCGCGGATCAGAATTCAGGAAATGCGGCAATTGGGCAGACACCTGAGCGATCAGTTGCACCGACCGGGTGCCGCCTCTCTGCGCGTTGCGACAACCGAGAGTTTTCGCGAGCTTGAACGGGTGCGTCGAAAAATTTTCAACCTGAAGTTCTTCATCAAGGGGCTGAACAACTTTCTGACGGCGCTCACCCCGTTCCTGTTTTACTCGCTCGGCGGGTATTTCGTAATTGAAGGGCGCATCAGCCTGGGAGCACTTGTTGCCGTTCTGGCCGCACACAAGGATTTTTCGGCACCCCTGAAGGAGTTGTTTCGCTACTATCAAGCCGTCGAGGATACCCGGCTCCGATATCAGGAGATCATGTCGTTTTTCTCAAAGGTGAGGCTGGTGGAAAACGCCCCTCTCCGCGACGTCCAACTGGAGGCCTTCCGCGCAGATCTTGTCAGAAGGATTTGAGTTGAGACGGGGAGGGTGGATGCGTAGCCTGTCCACATGATTAAAACAGACCCATTCAAGGGCTTTCATAGCAGCCCCGAAATTATCCGCCTCGCCGTCATGTTGTATGTTCGTTTTCCTTTGTCGCTGAGAAACGTAGAAGATCTTTTGCATGAGCGCGGCATCGATATTTGCCACGAAACGGTTCGATATTGGTGGAACCGTTTTGGCCCGCTGTTTGCCGCTGAAATCCGCCGGAAACGAGTTCAGCAGATGCGCGCATACTCGAACTGGCAGTGGCATTTGGATGAGGTATTTGTGAAGATTAATGGCGAGACGCATTACCTTTGGCGTGCCGTGGATCACGAGGGCGAGGTGCTGGAAAGCTATGTCACAAAGCGCCGGAATCGCAAAGCAGCGTTGAAATTCCTCAGGAAAGCTATGAAGCGTCACGGTCACCCTCATATCCTGGTGACCGACAAACTCCGGTCCTACGGCGCGGCAATGAAGGACATCGGCAACGAGCAGAGGCAGGAAACGGGTCGCTGGAAAAACAACAGAGCTGAGAATTCGCACCTTCCGTTTCGACGACGAGAACGGGCCATGCAACGTTTCCGCAGCATGCGATGTTTACAGAAATTCGCCTCCGTTCATGCCTCCGTCTGCAATCATTTCAATCAGGAACGCGCCCTCTACAGCAGAGACAAATTCGAACTAAACCGTACCGCCGCTCTTGCTGAGTGGCGCCAACTCTGTTCAGCTTAAGTCCCGGCATTTGGCGGCAAACTGAGACTGGTTCGAATCCGTCTGACAGCACCGCCAATTTTGAGTATCTCAGTCAAGTAATTGAATAATAATGATTAAATATAATAGTCGCTCACGCTCCCACACACAAAACCCACACACGTTTGTCTTCTATGTCTGACGCCAGCGCTTATGGGTCCAGATAGGGCAATTTGCTAGGAGAGGGTTTGTTTCTCATCGTAACCACTGAGGAGTGAACGATGAGAAAGACAACGAAAAGCCCCGGCGAGAAGTTCGTCAAAGATATCAAGCGCGCGCACCACTGCCCGGCAGTTGATACGCAGTATCAATGAGAGGGGCGCAAGCATTATTCATCAGAAGAGAAGATCAGGATCGTGTTGGATGGCCTGCGTGGCGAAGACAGCATTGCTGAGCTGTGCCGCCGTGAGGGGATATCACAGGGCATCTATTACAAATGGTCAAAGGACTTCATGGAAGCCGGGAAGAAGCGGCTGGCCGGGGACACTGCGCGGGCCGCAAACACCGATGAGGTGAAAGAACTGCGACGGGAGGCAAAGGATCTCAAAGAGGTGGTTGCCGAACAGACGCTCGAACTCCGTTTGCTCAAAAAAAGCATGATAGGCCCCTCTCGGCAGATTGCTTTGCAATCGCCTGCCGGGCAATGGATGGGGGCGACCACGAATGAGATACCCTGCATCAGAGAAGCTTGAGATCATCCGGCTGGTTGAGGATAGCCATCTGTCGGCACGCCTGACACTGGCCAAGCTGGGTATCCCGCGCACGACGTTCTATCGCTGGTATGATCGGTATTTGCAGCGCGGTGAAGCTGGATTGCAGGATCAAGCCCCCAAGCCAAAGCACGTTTGGAACCGCGTGCCTGACGAGGTGAAGCGCAAGGTTGTCGACTTCGCCTTGCAGGAAACAGAATTGTCACCGCGCGAACTGGCAGTGACGTTCACGGATCAGGAACGCTACTTTGTCTCAGAATCTACAGTGTATCGCGTGCTGAAAGCCCATGATCTGATCACCAGCCCTGCGTTCATCGTCATCAAGGCTGCCAATGAGTTCAAAGACAAGACAACTGGGATCAACCAGCTTTGGCAAGCAGACTTCACTTACATCAAAGTATTGGGCTGGGGCTGGTTCTATCTCAGCACGGTCCTCGACGACTACAGCCGCTACATCGTCGCCTGGAAGCTCTGCTACCACTGCCCCGAGAGGGGAACATGCGGGCCAAAGACGTTACCGATACACTGGATCGCGCATTGCAGGCGTCCGGCTGCGACCAAGTTCACGTTGTTCACAAGCCACGTCTACTCAGCGACAACGGATCCAGTTACGCCTCAGGGGACCTGGCTGAATGGCTGCAAGACAAGGGCATGAAGCACTCTCGTGGTGCGCCATATCATCTATTACCCGGCAGGCGATTGCGTAGCAATCTGCCGAGAGGGCACAAACCCAAGGCAAGATCGAGCGTTGGCATCAGACTTTAAAGAACCGCATCTTATTGGAAAATTACTTCCTGCCGGGTGACCTCGAAGCTCAGATCGAAGCCTTCGTCGATCACTACAATCACCAACGTTATCACGAGAGCATCAACAACGTCACACCTGCCGACGTCTACTTCGGCCGTGACAAAGCCATTCTAAAACAAAGGGAAAGGATCAAACGAAAGACACTCGAAGCGCGACGCTTGCATCACCGCCAGCACGCCGCATAATCAAACCACCAATATGAGCCAAACTCTCTCTTAGTTTAGGCCGCCATTGGTCCCAAAAACCCTGACGACGGACAAATTCGACGTTTTCGCGCACGGTCATATAGGGAAACAGCGCCAGATTTTGCCAGACCAGCGGGGTTTCTCGTTGCCAGACCGGCAGGTCGTTGATCTGTTGCCCGTCCAGACGAATATCGCCGCGTGTTGGCTCTTCCAGTCCGGCCATCATCCGCAAGGTTGTCGTCTTGCCACAGCCCGAGGGGCCCGTGATGGCAATGAACTCGCCTGAATCTACCGTCAGGTTGATGTCTTTGACGGCTTCGAATGTGCCGTAGGATTTGTTCAGGTTGTGCAATTCCAATAGCGGTTGGGTCATGGCGATGCTTCTTTGTTTGTGTTGGATTTCGTTGTGCGCAGCAGCAATATCTGCGCGGCAAAGACCAGGCTGAGGGTGGCCGCAAAGGCCAATGTGCCGATCACATGGATTGTCGGGTCGACTTGTCCCTGCAACGTGTTCAGCACAGTTACCGGAACAGTCTGCTCCAACCCACCGACAAACCATGCGATGGCATGTTCATCCAGCGACACGGCAAAGGTGATCAGTGCAGCCGCCCCGATGGCAGGTGCGGCATGTGGCAGTACGATCAGGCGCAGGGCCTGCCCCGGCGTCGCACCCAGGTTTTGGGCGGCGGTCTCGTATTCTGCGGGCAGCTGCTCCAGCCGCAAACGGCAGATCGCCACGGCAAAGGGCGTGGCCACGACCACATGCGCCACCATTATTGAGACAACCGTGCCCGACATCCCGATCCGCGAAAAGAATGCCAGCATGGCAAGACTGAGCACGATAATCGGCACCGTCGGCGGCAGCAGGGCCAGCGCCAGAACGCCGCGCTGTCCGAAGAACCGGAACCGGAAATCGGCATAGGCGGCGGCAAAACCCAGCGTGGTATCGACCAGCGCCGTGCTCAGCGCGATGGTCAGGCTGTTTTTCAGCGCATCCAGCGTGCGGGCATCTGCAAAGACCTGCGCGTACCATTTTGTGCTGAAGCGCGTGATGTCGAGGCTGGGAAATCGGTCTGCGCCGAACGAAAACACCAGCGCAGACAGGATCGGCGCATAAAGGATCACAAAGACCAGCGTCAGCCCGGCGAACCAGATCCAAGCGGGCAGGGCGTGTTTCAGGTGGGTGTCATATTAGTTTCCTCTCTGGCGATAGGCCCAGGTGACGGTCGCCAGAGACGGGAGCAGCAAAGCTGTCATCATCAGCTGCGACACCACCGCCGCGCGGGGCCATTGTTGGCCGCCACGGATCAGGTCGGTTAGAAGGATCGGCAGGGTCTGGAAGACACCGCCGCCCAGATAGGTGGCGCTGACGAATTCGGCATAGGTCAGCAAAAAAGCGAAGAGCACGCCAAGGCTCAGACCCGGACGGGCGGCGGGCAGGATGATGTGTCGCAAGACATGCAGCGGGCGCGCGCCCAGATTGACCGCCGCCGACATCTCTGTGCGGTCGACATTGCTCAGCGCCAGCGTTTGCAGCACCAGCACCACGGGCAGGGTCAGGGTTGCATGGCCCAGAAACAGCGCGAAATAGCTGTTCAGCAAGCTGGCACCGGAGAGGCCGATGCTGTGGAACAGCTGCGGAAGCACACCGCCCTCGCCCAAAAACACCTGCAGCGAATAAATCCGAACCAGATAGCTGGTGAAAAACGGTGCCAGCGCCAGGCCTAGAAAGGTCAGCCTTCGGGCCGGGGTGAGCAGAAACGCCATTGCGTAAGAGGCCGGAAAGGCCAGCAGTGACACCAAGACGGCGCTGAGCAGGGACAGCCCGTAGCTGCGCCAAAAGGTGGACCACAGAAAATCGAGCGACAGCACATAAGACCATGCCGACAGCGAAAGATCGGGGGTCAGACGGTAGTTTTGCACCGACCAAAACGACATGGCGACAAGCAGGGCCATCGGGCCCAGAAAGAACAGGGCGAACCAGACCGGCAGCGGGGCGGCCCACAGGCCAAGCCACGCACATCGGCGCAGGCGCACCTTCGCGGATAAGAAAGACATTGGATTTCCTTTGAGAAAAGACTGGCCCGTCCCGCGCGCTGGTGAGTAGCGTCTTGGGGACGGACCTTTTTGGGGCAGCGCTCAGGCGTTTTTGTACCGCACCCATGCGTCGTTCCACGTTTCCAGCGATTGTTGAACGGGCAGGCGGCGCAACTGGATGCGCCCGGCGCGGATTTCGTCCAGCGCGTTGGCCCCGGTCAGGCTCATGTTCTGGCGTGCCGCCTCGTTTGGGTTGATCTCATTAAGCATCGCCCAGCCTGCCTGCGTGGGCACCATCGCCGGATAGGCCTTCAGTGTTGCCGTCGCCACCTGTCCGCGCGGGCTCATCATGTAGCGGATGAATTCCTTGGCCAGATCCT
This sequence comes from Sulfitobacter sp. KMM 9851, assembly GCF_057178245.1. Classification (NCBI taxonomy): domain Bacteria; kingdom Pseudomonadati; phylum Pseudomonadota; class Alphaproteobacteria; order Rhodobacterales; family Roseobacteraceae; genus Sulfitobacter; species Sulfitobacter sp. KMM 9851. Next base: position 2,273,189 of record NZ_CM169991.1, on the reverse strand, counting down.
GTTTGCGAGAGCCTTTGCCGATGGACAGCGACTCGGTCCATTGCAGCCCACCCTGTTCGGGAATGGTGGTGGCAACATTGGCGCCATCGCGCTGCAAGACTCCGGTGATCCAGTCGCCAATCCCCGGCATCGCCGCCACCTCGCCCGAGCGCAGCGCAGACAGCGTGCCGCCGTAGTCATAAAAACCCCGCACCTGAGGCCGCAGCGTCAGCGCAGTATCCTGCACATTCTGCCAAGCGGCTGCGTCCAGATCGAAGGGGGCCTGGTTGTCTTCGATCAGGCTGATCGTGCCAAAATTGGGCAGATGCCAGTCGAATTGCCCGACCTTGCCGCGCAAGTTATCGTGCCACATCGCCCTATAGCTGCGCGCCTCTGACCGGCTGATTGCGTCCAAATTGTGCGACAGTCCCAGAAAGCCAAAGCGCAGGAACACCGCGTAAAGCCCGTCATCGTACCAGTGGCCTTCGAATTTCTGAAACTCGGGGAAGAAATCGTCAAATGGGTAATCTGCCGGGTCCAGCTTCTCGATGTAATCGGCCTGATACAGCAGCGAGACATATTCAGCATCGGCCAGAATGACGTCGTAGGTGCCGACCGGAGACTGGGCGAATTGGGCAAGCATCTGATCACCACCAACATATTCCTTGGCGCGGATACGGACATTATGCGCCTGTTCGAACGGGCCGATGACCTCAGGATCAGCGTGACCTGCCCATGTGAGCATGGTCAGCTCGCGCAGCTCTTGGGCGCGTATAATCGACGGTGCGGCTAATAATGCGCCGCCAGCCAGACCACTTTTCAGCAGTGCGCGGCGCGAAAATTGAAAGTTTGACATATCGTCTTTCTCCCTGTTTTGCAGCTGCTACCCTCCTCGAAACGACCCTTTTGATACAAATTCGTTTATCTCAGGGGGTCATGAGTAAAACTTCACGAAGGACAGATGATGCGACGGCTTCCGCCCTTAAATTCGATCCGCGCCTTCGAAGCGGTCGCGTGCTGCCTTAGCTTTTCGTCCGCCGCTGATGAGCTGGGCGTGACCAAAACAGCCGTCAGCCATCAGATCCGACATCTGGAAAGCTATCTGGGTTTCAAGCTGATTGTGCGCAACCCGCGTGACATTGCGCTAACACCTGCGGGCGAAGAGATATTTCCCAAGCTACGCGAAGGATTCGACCTGTTGGCCGAGGCTTTTTCAGTTCTGAATACAGACATCGAAAAAAATGTGCTGCGGGTTACCACAACGCGTGCCTTTTCAGATAATTGGCTGATGCCGCGATTGTCCGACTTTCTGGCCGACAATCCAAAAATCCAGATCGAGCTTGTGACCGATGACGCCGTCCGAGACCTGACGGCCGATCGCCTTGATGTCGCGATACGTTATGGGGTTTGCCCCAGAGCTTCCACAGACAACGTCATTCTTACTGATCAGTTCATTGCCATCGGGCGGAAAGATATTATTGAACAGGGCCAATGTGCTTATCCTGTTATCGGATTTCAATGGCATAACAAATACTTGGACGGCCCGGTTTGGGACCACTGGATGGCCCAAGAGGATCAACCCTTCGAGATTGCAAGCACCCTAAGTTGCAGTGATGAATCATCGGCGCTGGAGGCTTTGGATCAAGGGTTGGGCCTGCTCTTGTGCAGTAATGTTCTGGTGTCTGATCGACTGGTGGCGGGTACGCATCAACAGCTGAGCGGCGCTCGAATGGCGGGGTTTCAATATTATATCGTTTGCAATCCCGCCTCGCGTAATAAGCTGGGCACGAAAGTTTTTATGAATTGGCTTCGGGGGCATGCACTGGAAGTACCGGTACCATCAGCGACCAGCCCGACGACCGAGACAACCGCGCATAAGCTATCAAGCGGCCACTAAATTCTGCCCAAGTTTAAAGGTGGCTGATGCCTTATTTCGCCGCTGGTTCGCGGCACCTCCCCGGGCACAGTGCCTGAACGGAGCTAACCCATAGATGAGAAGTTTCCGGGGAATGCGTCACGCCACCGTAGGTTGGGTAGGTGGTGTCCCGCGCACAAAAATATATTCCGCCGACGTTTCGTTCAGGAGCTGATACCGCTCTTTTATGTAGTGAAATACCGATGGGTAATTATTTTCAAACCGCAGTTCCTCTCGCTGATCAATGTTGGCTTTTGAAATAATGGCGATAGGAGGGGTAGAGATTTCAAGTTCCCTGATCATACGCTGTTGCGCTTCGTCGATAGCTGGGTACACCGGGAAGGTATCGTAGACTGCGGTCTTTCTGTGAAACAGCGCCAGAACTGCGGGCAAGGCGGGGGCGACGAAGATGATATCCGTAGCGCTGCTATGCGCGTGCACGACGTTGCGCAGGAGGACCAATTGCTTCTGCATGCCTTCAGGTATCTGAAAGCGATCCGCACCGTTGGTGAATATCGCGGATTTGGGCTGCCTAATACGCCATGCGCGCGAAAAGTCCTGTGTATCCCACAGCAGCGCGGCACTAAAGATACCAGACAGCAGCAGTGCGGTTAGTGCGACGGACGCGGGTAGTACCGTCGCCGATCCTGCTGCGATTGTCACGATAAAGGGCTGCATGACCTGTTGTATATGGCTCAGATCGGCGCGCGACAACGCGTGGTGGAAATAGACCAGACCACAAGCGCTTGCCGCTACCGCAAGACGCGCGTCGGAATCCGCTGTCAGGTCTATCCAGATCAATGTCGCTAGGTAGATCACCGGTAACAGCGTGAACAGCGCCTGCAAAGTAATGCGCAAGCGTGGGGTAAACGCCGAAAACTGGGGGGGAGAGCCACGCCATATCCAGGGTCGTGGAAGGACGAGATTTGTCGTACCGCGCCGAAGCAGCGCCAAAACCTTGAAATCGAGGTAGCGTCGCAGGAATCCGGGGATCAGAGCGGCGATAAGGAAAAGCACAGCCATCCCGCACAGCAGGCCGATAGAAAACCCCGCCAGCGCTTCCAAGCCAGCGAGACCTTCATGTAGCCAGAGTATGGCGAAGCTCAGGAAGGCGGCAGCGATAAAATATGTCAGGATGTTCAGGCCGAACGCGGCGGCGACGGCGCCGATAGCGCCGAGCCAGAAGGGGTCTCCGGCACCGCCGATCAGTGCAAACATTACCGCGCAGCAAACAAGGCTGAAGAAATGTTCGATCTGCTTGTGGCGCGGATGCATCCAGAACTGTGAAACGATCCCCGCCACAAGGCCCAGTATGGGATCGCCGGTAGCGACCAAAACCATGGCCGATATCAGGGCGACCGACAGCGCCGAAACGACAGCCATCGAGATTCGAATTGCAATGAACTCGGAGCCAATCAGACGGCACCACAGGGCGCACCAGTAATAGCGAGCAGGATCATAGGCGCGGAAATCCCTGATCGGCACTTCTCCTCGCAGCACGGCCTGTGTGCCGTACACCAAATAGCCTTCGTCGCCCAGATTAATATCTTTATGCAAACTGATCCAGGTAGAGCCCAGCAGCACCAGCAGCGGCGGCACTAGGCTGATCATAACATCGGTCAAAGTGGTCACGCGGCAGTTCCAGGAAGTTCGGCGCTGATGAGTTGAAATGCCTGCACGCGGTCGAGCAATGGGATGCTCTCAAAGCCGCGTTCGAGCGTGGCCGCCCCGGACCTGTTGCGCAGAAACGGAGGGAGAATGCCAAACCTGTGTAAACGTGGGTTCACAAACCCTGCGTCCTTCAATCGGCGCGCTGTTTGACCCGGTGTCAGATCGAGAATCCCTCGCTCTGCCTTCCATGACATGGTTGGGGAAAGCGTGATCTGAAGATAGAAAAGGGGGCAGAAGGGGTTTGGTTCAAGGAAGATGATCCGTCCCTTCGGCTTAAGCAGCTGAGCACAGCTTGCGAAAGCCTTATCCAGATCGAAAAGGTGATGCAGAACAAAGAACCCGATCACATGGTCATATTGGCCAATCATTTCTGACGGCGGTGTCAGTAGGTCGGCCTGGTGCGTTTTTACGACCGCCCGACCGTTCGCCTGCACCTGCATTTGTTCCAAAAGCTTGCCCGACAGCTCCAGCCCTTCGACAACATAGCCGCGTTCAGCGAGTGGGATGGTGTATTTGCCCATGCCACAGCCCACGTCGAGAATCCGGTCGCCCCGGTTTATGCCACTGACGTCAAGCACCCTGTTGAGTTGATTGGTGATGTAGGGTGTCGACCGGACCATGATCCGGTGGTTGGCCTCTGGCTCGCGGGTTTCATAATACCGGCGTTGCAGGTCGTTATGCGTCTCGCGGGCCGTATCAGAGTGATCCATAGCGAAGCCTTTCTTCGAGAATACAGGCGAAATTGGATAGCGCGGTGGTCAGCCGCATGCGCCCGGTATAGGCGGACTGCCCCGCCGTGCGATGGTTCCGCCGAACCGAGATGGATTCGATCGTCGTGGCGTGACAGCCAATCATGCCAGCGAGATGGAAACGGGAATTGCCTGACGCCACGAGACGGGCTGCAAGTTCTCCGCGCAGGGCGACGAAGCCGCCCGCACCCCGGGGCAGCGCGGCCATCCGGCAGACAAGCGCGCGATACAGATGCGACGACGCCATGCGGAACCGCGACTGGTAGGCTCCAACCCTTGTAGCGAACACGGCATCGGCCCCGCTGTCCCAGAGCGTTGCCAGCATCAGCGGTATTGCAGACGGTGGATCCTGGAGGTCGGCATCCATTACAACCACGTCTTGGCCCGCGGCATGGGCCAGACCTTTGCGGATCGCCCGCTGCTGGCCGCAATTGGAACGGTTGATGACGAGAACGAGATCTGGATCAGACTGTGCCAGCCCCCGGATGATATCAAGCGATCCGTCACCTCCGGCATCATCGACAAACACAAAGCGCGCCGAGGCATTTACCTCCGCCACGGCAGCGCAAACCTGATCGTAAAGGCTGCGCAACGTCGCGGCATTGCGGTAGACGGGAACGAGGATCGTCACCTGTTTAGGACACGGGTTCATGATGCGCTCCTTCGGCAACAAGCTCGCGCAGCCCCTCGCGCAGGGAAATGCTTGGCGCCCAGCCAAGCAAGGCGCGGGCCGGATCAGGATCGGTTTGCCAGCCCTCCCTGTCCCAAGCGCGCTCCATTGTGGAATCGAGGTGCGTCCGGATCGTCTTGCCTGTCAGTTGCTCGAGCAAGGACACGACGGCGCGTGCCGACCATTCCTGACCGGTTACGATGTCTGCAACAGCATATCCCGGGCGGACAGATTGCACAGCCGCAACACAGGCACGGGCCACATCGCGCACATGGACGAAATCCTTGGTCAAATTGTCCGGGGCCAGCGGAAGGGAACGTCCGCTCCCTGCGATCCGGAGTGCCGTGGGGATCAATTTGTCCGAGTCTTGCAGCGGCCCGTAGACGTAGTTTGTCCGCAGATGGGTCAAAGGAACGCCCAACGCGCAGGCGCACTCGCGCATCTTTGTCGCAGCATGGACCCTACTAAGCGCATAGGGCGTCGCGTCAGCGCCTGTTGCCTGTTTTTCAAGCGAGCTGCCGATGGTCACGAATTTACAAAAGCCTGGATATTGGCAAGCCTCTAACAACGAGAGCGCGGCAGTGACGTTCGTTTGTTGAAGCGTGGTGGGGGACGTATTGTCGCGGCAGACTGCCAGGTTGAACACGGCATCGGGCCGAAGGGAGCGTACAAGGTCTGGAACGCGGCCGTCGTCGGTTACATCGGCATGATGAATGACGGGGCGCAGGCCCAGTGTACTGAATCTTGGCGTTGCGGAGCCGGGCCGCAGAATGGCATGAACCGTAACGCCGCGTTTTAGAAAGTTGGCGATCAGATGGCAGCCGACGAACCCGCCCGCACCGGTTATCAGGACAGAGCGGATAGTAGCATCAGACCACACGCTCAAGCCCTTCCAGTTTCAGTACTGTGTTTACTGCATCAGCGGCGTCGTGCTGTTGCTCTACCTCGGAACGACGGCGATATCGTTGCAAATCCGCCTGAATTGCGCGAAGCGCTTCGGCAGGATCGAGGGTGACTGAATCTCGGTAGAAGGAACGCCGTAAAAAGGTAAAGCGGCAGTCAAGCCGAGCCATCGCGGCATATAGGTGATGTCCGGGCAGAGGGTCGCCGAGCCCGGGCAAGGTCAACCCACCAAAGCCAAAGGCGATATCGCTACAACAGTCACGCATATCCTCAAGCAGACCATCTGCCAGCGGTGCGAATATGGTACGGCTGCCGCGGTCGATACGCAGATCGTTCAACCCGACATAGATCCGGTCGGCGGGCAGGGTGGCGATATCTCTGATATCAGCAACCGCTCCGCGTGTTTCGACCATTAAGGTCACTTTGCAGGCACCATCAACCCTCCGCAGGAACCGTTCGGCCTGCGCTGCACTGGTCAGCATGGGCACGATAATCTCGTCCGCGCCTTCTCCGATCACAGCAGAGAGTTCATGATCGTCAGGGTCAGATCGGCTGACCCGGCACAAGACTTTCTGGTCGGTTCTGCCTCGCAAGGCAATCAGGTCAGCAATGCCATGATTGTTGATCTCGGTATCATAGCCAGACTGGCGTTGCCGTTTTTCCCAAATTTCCAGATTCACGATGACCCCTGCCGCGCCAGCCTCGAGATATGCGGCGGATACGTCGAGATCGCGGTGAAACAGCAGGAGGTCGAAGGTGTCGTCAACTGGGGACATGGGCGGCATCATACGGCTTTCTGGCGGTTACGAGGATGGAAGAGCCGTACGGCATGACCAAACCCATGCGGGCCAGTTTCACTTCGAACAGATTGACACTCAGTAGCAAACGGCTGATCGGACCGGGCGGGTTGTCTTCGAGATTCCTGATGCGCGAGCCGCGCTTTCCCAACAGCCGTGCCATTACAACTATCGGAAAAAGCAGGCACTGATACCACCGGATGCGTTTTATCGTCAGCCCGCCTCCTTCAATCAATGCGCGGACACTGCGCTTGGAATACCTTCGCCGGTGCCCGGCGTCGACGTCCCGATAGCTCCACAGCCACTGATAGGCCGGAACCGCCACCAGCATGGTGCCTCCGGGTCTGAGTATTCTGTAGGCTTCCCGCAAAGCGAGTTCGTCGGGAACGTGTTCCAGCACGTCAAGCGCCAGAACGAGGTCGACCGAGGCATCCGGCAGCGGCAGATCAGAAACATCAGCAGTCACGACCGATACTGAGGGGTCGTCAAAGTCGTTTGCGATCAATTCAGCATGTGCGTCAATACCGATGATGTGTCGGGCATGTTTTTTCCAGGCAATCAGGCCATCGCCTGCACCGCAGCCAAGATCGACTGCAATCTCTGCCGTTTGCTTCAAGTCTTGTGAAAGGATGACGTCAATCAATCTGCGCCGCCCTTCGAACCAGAAGTGATCGGGAGCGATCTGCTGCAACACATGGAAACGTTCGGCGGTGAAATCTTGCATAAAAGGTCTCAGATGCGACGTTAAAAATTCAGCTATAGAAGCTGCACATAACCTTGCCAAGGCAGATCACACGCAGAAAGGCCGCAGCCTTTCATGCGCCGTATTGACTGACGAAGCGATGGTGCGCGCGGCCCCGGGGGCCCACGTAAGCCCTGCAATTCAGACGGCACATATCCTACCTCACGTGGCGGAATTGCTAGGGTTATTTGCACGTGCGCGTGCAACAATCTCGCGCGCCAAGTCCCGCTCTTCTGACGTGGGTGTGAAACATGTCATTGCTGGGGCTTGCTCCTCCAACGTGAAACCACTTCCGCCACCATACCTTTTGAGAACGCTATTCATGCCGTGGCCGAACCTTGTGTGGCATTCTTCGATTTCTTCTGGGGTGAGAAGAAGAGGTGCGGCTTGAGTACGCGTATCAACCATGCGGTCGCTCAGTACGGCGTGGCACAATTTGACTGCCTCGACATGCGTCGCATCATCCGTGTCGATAATGCGTCTCTTGACGTCGAGCATCACTCGGATTCCATAGGCATCTAACGCCCTGTTTGAATTTTCCATCGGTGCACTGTCCGAAACCAGGTTTTCAGCAGGAACCCCCAGCCAATCAGCAAAAACTGGAACAACATTGATTTGGGGTTTGAAAGCAACCGATCGGATTGCACTGCGGCCCAAGATCTGCTCCCATCGTTCCAGATGCGCCACAGACCTCAGCCCAACGGTATACCGCCCGGATTTAAATGTCAGTGCTTGCCATTCGCTGAGGCGCGTCCGATGCGCTTTCAACACTTGGTTTTTCATGGAATTTGCCCAAGCGACAGGTTCGCGGCAAAAGAAAATGACCTTGGCTGTGCGGCAATGCGACAGCAATGCTTCGATTGTTTGGTTCGGCGCAGCATAGGCTCGCTCGAAGCTCAGTACCGCTGCCGGGCTACGATATGTCATCGCGTTGAGCTTTTCGTCGGTCGCACCGTCATAACTGGTGAATATGTGCTCGTGCCAAATACCTGAGCGTAGATCTAATGCACAGTCCAAGCCCCGGCCTTTTAGGAAGTCGGAATTCTGTCCAAGAAAGCGCTGGATCGCTTTTGACCCAGCCTTCTGCATGCCGATATGAAGGAAGAAATCCACAAGTGTAAAATTCTCTTGATGCGAGATTTAGGAGGCACAGCTTTGGTGGCCTTGTACCGGGTTGTCAATAAACATACCCCGCCCGGTTCTGTCACCTGTGCGATAGCAGACTGTCGCCACCCGAATTGCGCCTTAAATGCCCCTGTAAGCAGGCAGGCGGCTCAGTCAGCCGTACTGTCGGCGTCGAGTATTTCCACCACCCGCGATACATCATCTAACGCCTTGGCCTTCAACCGGCTGATCAATGCCGCCGTATCTGCACGCGCCTCGATCTCGGTGATCTTTTCATTTTGTCGTTGCACTGCGGTGTCATGTAGCCGCGACAGGTCGGGATCACTTTTTAACTGCTCAAGCGCCTGCATGACGCGTGGCAGGTTGCGTTGGATCGTGACGTCCTTGCAGGAATTCCAATCCATCCGAACCCAGTGCTCTTCGGCTTTTTCCTTTTCCTCGGGGTCCATGGCTTCGCGCGTGACCAAAAAGTCGCTCAAGGATCGCAAGGGGTAGCGGTTAAGTTGGACCAGATCGTATCCCACCGTTTTCACATCCGACCGCCAGCCGCTTTTAGCGCGTGCTGTTGTTATGTCCTCGCCCGATCCGTTGACCCAAATGACCTCTTTTACATACTCTTTCGACAGGTTGGTGGGGCGGTGCGTTGTTAACGATTGATAGGCACCAATATTGCGCGTCGCTGTTTTGAAACCCCAAGCTGTGTGTGGTTTGGGCAGATAAGAGGGGGCACATGTGTCGAACTGTGATAAAATCGGCGCGTCCTGATACTCCAGCAGTCCCGCCGACCCAAAGTTGCGCCGCGTCATAGCGATGTTTGTCACGTTCTCAGGAAGCGCTTTGACGAGGCACTCAAACGTCCCGTTTCCGGTCCGAATGTTCACGAATTCATCCGTGTCGATATGCACGATCCAGTCTGCTTCGAAAACCTTCGGGTTTGTCATTACCCTGTCCAACGGCGATGCTGGTGCGGTCTCACCGGTCTGTTCGTCGTAATTTAAATGGGTGGCAAAACCGCGCTTTTGCAGATGCTGAAGCATCTCTTGCGTGCCATCAGAGCAATCGCTGGAAAAAATCAGAAAGTGATCAAATCCAATGGCCCGGTGATAGGCAAACCACTCCAGCAAGCGCGGGGCGTCGTTCTTGACAGTGGCGATGATTAGATTTCCGGTCGAACCGTCGATTGGTTCTTTGGGCGGCACGTGATCAAAAGGCGGCTGAACCGCGCTTTCGTCAAATCCAACCAGATCGTTGCGCGGTTGAAAACGTTTGCTCAGCTTGTCCGAAACGGCCGCGTCAGCCGATGGTTCAGGCTGCTTTGATGGGGTGGATTTTTTCGAAGGCGTCGTGACATTCAGGATCTGATCATAGCCTACGATCAATCGCTCTTGCTTGGCTGTTTGAGGGGCGGCGTCTGTCTTGCCTTCGTGGCCAAACAAGCTTGGATCGGTGGCAAAGTCGCGTGATAGAAAATCGGACAATTTGTCCGGTGTATCCTGTTCGATGTTGTACAGAATGAAATTCTGGCCTGTCTCCTTGAAGAATGCAGGCACCTCGGCATGATGTTTGTCCCACATGGCCGACCATGCTTCGACTGTTTCGTCCATCGACGAAAGGCCGAGCCCTTGGCGATACCTTTCGCCGTAGTTTTGAGCTGTTCCGTGGTTCAACCGGCTTTGAATCCATCGGTCTTTGCTGCGGGTGTTCAGGATGAAATAGGAACGCGGATAATAGGCCGCAAATGATCGGTAAAATGCACAGGCTTCCACCACGCCGGTCTTTTTGACCCATTGCATGTCTGTATAGGCTGTCCACTTGTCCCAACCCTCAAGCGGCGGCTTGCCGGTGGAAAGATTGTCGCTGATACCGCGTGCAAGGTCGCCCCGTTTGAAGTGGACCGACTTGATCCCGTTCTTTTCAAAGAAATCATAGAATGATCGGGTGCCGCATTTATTAAATCCGATTTGGAAAATTCTGGGCTTGATTGCGTCAAACCCAGGCCCACCTACCTCAAGGCGCATTTTCGGAACCCTTATTTTGTGCTCGATTTTCCGGCAGTATGCGATGTCGTATCCGGTCGCACAATATTTGATGTTCGGCGGTTTTGAGATGTTGCAAATTGACCTGCTTTTAAAAGGTCACTCAATGGCTTTCAGGTTTTCCCCAGCCTACCGTGGTCCTCTTCGGACCTCGGAACGCTGCGCGGGCGTGCAGGCTGATCGCGGGTCGACGTCGACATGATCGCACGGTTCTTGGGGGCCCAAAGGGCGCTTGATCTCTTTGGTGAACGTGGCGACGCCCGGCGGCGGTTCGGGAAAAAGACTGTCATTGCGGCCTTCTATCGCTTATATATGCCTCAAAGAATGGCCCCCAAAAGAGGGGCTCAACTGTGCAGGTATCGTCATCAATGAAAGATGTTGAAGTAGGTTTGCAACCGCCAAACCCCAGGGATGTGCAGAACTGGGCACATCAGATGCGGACCCTGAAATCTGCGCATATCGTCCCGTCCCGTGCGCGCGGGCTTGTCCAGCAATGTGGCGTCTACGACCGAAACATGGATTATTGCCACGACGCAGTTTTGTGGCGCGGGCAACCTTTGATGACGCCAATTGAAGAGGGGCTTATTGCGACGCCACAGAAGGCGATGAAGGGGGGGTACCTCTGGGGCGGTGTCATACACGACCATTTTGGTCACTTCCTGGTGGAAACCCTTAGCCGCATTTGGGGATACGGCGAGGTTGAGGGCAAGATTGACGGTATACTCTTCTTGGAAAAACGGCCCAAGGGGGCAACGGGCGACGAAACGGTCCGTTGGCATACGGCTGAAACACCATTTTTGTTGCAGTTTCAGGAACAGGTGTTTGCCCAGTTTGGGATCAAGGTGCCCATCGGCGTGGTCTGCGCTCCGACGAAGGTGGAGACGCTACATGTGCCGGGGCAGGGCTTTGGCATGATGCAAATGACGGTTGGCACGCCCAAGTTCAAATCCTTCGTTCAGGGCCGCTTTGGCCACGGGATTGCGCCCGAGGGGCCGGAACGGCTTTATATTTCGCGCTCGGCCTTTGGCGCGCGGCGTGGCGGGATTATCGGCGAGGATATTATCGAAGACCGTCTGAAAAAGGACGGATATACGGTGTTTCATCCTCAAAAGGTTGACCTTCAAACGCAGATAGCACGGTACAAAGCGGCGCGTGAAATAGTCGCCGCCGACGGGTCTGCGCTGCATCTTCTTGCGATGGTCGCCAAGCCAGATCAGAAAATTGCGATGATCAAGCGGCGTCGGTCCTCGGCCGCCAGAGGGATCGAAGCGCATGTTGCGTCGTTCGCCGGCACACGGCCCGTGGTCATCGACGCGATCAAGCAAAACTGGATACGCTCGGACCGCAAGCGGGTCGATCGTTTCTCGCTGGCGGAACTTGATCTGCCCGCGATGGGCAAGACGCTGGCCGCCGCTGGGATGGCTACTGAGGCGGGTTGGAACGACCTCGGGGCGCCTGCTTGTGCCGCGATCTTGGCTGATCTGGAAAAGGAGAGCCAATACAGTTTCAGACCTCAGCGGAGACGAAACACCGAACCGCGCCCAACGGTGAAAGAGGAACTGCCAGAGGGGATTGTCGCAAGCTGTCATGGTATTCAGGTGCCGAAATCCTTTGCGGTCGCGTCAAAGTGGCTGGTGCGCAAAATCAACAACGGTAGGTATGAGAACAAGGAAATCGCGGGGGCGCTGACGCTTGTGTCCCCAACCGACCGGGTGTTGGAGTGTGGGGCAGGGATCGGGATTGTGGGCACGACAATCGCCCATAACTGCAAACCTCAAAAGATGCTTTCCTTCGAAGCCAACCCGAATCTGATCCCGGTGATCGAAGCGACATACCAACATAACAAGGTGGATCACATTATTTCGGTCACCCACGGCGCGTTGATGAGCGGTGCCGACCTTCCCGACAGCACGACATTCAATATTTCAAAGCGCTTTGCCTATTCTTCGCTTCACGCTGCAAACAGTGAAGATTTCGCGCAGGTCACCGTTCCTGTCCACGACTTTGCGACCGTAAAGAATGACTTTGTTCCGACGGCTCTCATGATGGACATTGAGGGCGGCGAGTTGGACTTTCTTGAGGGCGCAGACCTGTCAGGGATCAACTTGGTTGTGATGGAGTTTCATCCGAGCATTTACGGCGTTGAGGGTATGAACCGCTGCAAAGATCTGTTGCGGCAGGCGGGGTTCAGCCCTGTACCCAAGAAATCCTCGGAGTTTGTTTGGGCGGCACGAAGGGATGCGCAGGCGTAGGGAGGCAGGTAAGGACGTCGCACGGGTATTGGCGAACAAGACGGATATCATGAAGCACGAGTTAGAAGAAATCCCGGCAAACGCGCCTCTAAAGATGGGCTACTGGCGTGGCACGTCGGACAAGTTGGTCGTCGTGCTAAGCGGCGTTGGCCAAGACCCGGACGAATATCCGCCGTTTGAATTTTTTGGCTCCGCGACCGAAGATCAGAAAAATCATGCGCTGTTTATCAGCGACAGAAGTCGCAGCTGGATGAACGGCGACGGCATGAGCGCACAAATAGTTGATAAAATTAATGAAGTCGCCAAGCGCATAGGGTCACCCGACATTCATTTGATGGGCAACTCAATGGGCGGCACGATGGCGCTTTTTCTCAAAGACCAGGTTCGGGCCAAGACCGTTCTGGCCTTCGTGCCACAATTTTCAGTATCACCCAAGGTGGTGCCCAATGAGGACCGCTGGCGCAAATATCGAAAGCACATCAAGGATTACAAGTTTCTAAGCGTCAGCTTGAAAAGCAACCCTGAGCAGACCGTTTTCATCCTGCATGGCGACACCCCCAAAGAGATGATGCACGCGCAGAAATTCCCCAAAATTCGCGGCGTTCGGCACTTTATCATTCCAGGCGAGGGTCATGACCTGTGTAAGAAGCTCAAGCGCCAACGTCGGCTTTCCGGGCTCATCAGTGCCGCACTCGATGACAGACCGTACAAGTTCAGACGCCTGATAAACCAGATTGGCGGTGTGTTCCTTGCGGATTACGAGCCTGCGCAGCCATCAGCGGACGCCGCTGAAAGCCAGAAGCGTGCCTCGGCGCACAAGTAGATGCCTATACAACGAGAGAGATCAGCCGCCTCAGATCCCGGCCAGATCGTTCGTTCATCTGCTGGCGGAATGTCGCAAGCCCGGCGTTGATATCCAGCAATTCGCGCTCCGTTACTTCGGAAAGGCGGTCCAACGTCGCCTCGACAGTGTTGTCGGACACGAGCATCGGGAAACGGTAGCAGGATTCCGAATAACGATCCATGATCACCGGAACACCAAAGCCAACCGACATTGAGGTCGTCGAGGTAATCTTGATCCGCTGATACTGCGCAAAACCTTCTGCAATGAGCGAGTGCAGGAACGTGGCCGAGCCGAAACTGTCAAAGACATCTTTATGTGGCACTTCGTTTAATTGTCCGGCGGGCAGGATCGTCATCTTATGGTCGAGTTTGTTTTCCGTGATTGCTGCGGCCACGCGGTCGCGGTCGGCACCGCTGGAAGGAAATTCAAACACCAGGTTTTCCCATCGCGTTGGATGCGACGACAGCGCCGCGATCAGGCCAAGATAGTTGCGCGACCGCAAGGTCAGATTGCCGGGCACGACCACCTTGCGGGGGGACGAAACGCTGTAATCTGGTGGCGTGTCTGTCAGGACATAGGGTGCAAGCAGACCGATCTTGTCGGCATATTTTCCATCGGTGCTGGCGTTCAACGCCGTCATCACATGCAGGCCCAGCGTCATGACGGCAAAATTAGCCCGGTCCAGCAGGGCGGTATATTCCGTACCGCTCATGAACTGATCGACGTTGTGCACGAGCGCGATCACAGGCTTGCCACATCGTTTGGCCCAACGCGCCACCTTGGGCCGGTTCATCGTGTTCAGCAGGACAAAGTCGACGTCATCTGACAGCAAGCTATCCCAGTCTGTTGCCTCATCATCCTTGTCAGGTGAGAGGGGTTGATACCGAATGTCTGCATCCCCGCCCTGAACCTGATCAAAAATATCCCCACGAATGCGCCGGATGCGGCGGTTCAGCAGCACGACGGGCCGATACCCAGCAGCATTACATGCGGCAATGACCGACGGGATCACCTCTTCATGACGAGGCTCAAACTGCACGATCAGACATTTACGCATTGAATAGATTTCCCTTATTTCCGGCAGTTAGCACATTGGATTACCGGTTAGATCCGAACCTAGCGCGTCTATACTGCCGGGTCTTTGAGGGAATTTGAAACCGTTTGAATAACTCTGCCACTATGGCGTTTTTGTATCCATTGGTCACCACGGAAGACCCCCTGCAACGCTGTCGGGCTGACACGGGTAGGGGATATTGCGAAACCGGACCGTCCCGATGCGATGCGGTGCGTACGCAGGTATGCTGCCGCCGCATGGACTAGCGTTTTACGTTATTCCGCCGCTGCGTTGCGATTGCGCGACAGCGTAGCCAACAAATCCGCAAACCGGTCCCCTTGAATTTTGATGTGATCTCGCATGGCTGCATTTGCCGCTGACGCATCGCCTTTTCTTATGGCGTCGACGATCGACGCGTGTTCAGTCAAAGATATTTCCATCCGGTTGCGGGCGCGCAGTTGCAGGCGGCGATAGGCCTTCAGGCGCTTTTGCAGGCGGGCGATCTCCTCTCTGAGAAAAGAATTGCCGCTTATGGTGCGGATCAGTTCATGGAAAGTCTCATTTTCGTAGTAGTATCGGTCGCTGTCGCCACTCTTGGCGGCTTGCCCGCATTCTTCGTGACAGGTCTGAAGCGCGTCGATGTCGCTCGTCGTGGCCCGCCGCGCTGCGTTGGCAGCGCATAGCGCCTCCAATTCAGCCATGACTTGAAACATCTCGCTCAAAAGCTGTGGACCAATATCCGCGACAAAGGCCCCCCGGCGCGGGCGGTGTTCCAGCAGCCCGGTGGCCGCAAGCTGAAAAATTGCCTGCCTGACTGGAGTTCTGGAAACGCCGAATTCCTCGGCAAGGGTGACCTCATCAACGCGTGAACCAGGCAAGAGCTGGCCTGTCAAAATCCGGTCTTCAAGTGCGTCATGCACGGAAAACTTCAGTTCTTTCATAGACCGTTTTCTCCCACGTGACCCGCCGCTTCATCATCGAAGTATTATACAGCGCCTCTCTTGTATACAATAATGTTGTAATAAAAAACATTGCTGTTAAGGATTACCGATGCGGCCAGCCGGGGGGAGAATCGGCAGCCGCCACATCGTTCGTGGAGGAACAAACATGTCATTTTTCAAATCCAGCGTTGCTGTCGCTGCAATGGTGGGCGCTCTTGCGTCACCGGCGCTCGCCGAAACCCTAAAACTTAGCCATCAATGGTCCGAAGGCGACGTGCGTCATCAAGTTGCCCAAATAGTGGCCGATGAAGTCGCCGCAGCTGACGTCGACCTGAAGATACAGATTTTCCCAAACCAAACGTTGTTCAAAGCCCGCGAGCAGTACACGCCGCTGTCACGCGGCCAGTTGGATATGACCGTACTGCCACTCAGCTACGCAGGCGGGCAGCAGCCGGCGTATAACCTCACGCTGATGCCGGGGCTGGTAAAGAACCATGACCACGGCGCGCGCCTGTCGGCGTCGGCCTTCATGCAGGAAATCGAAACCGTTATGGCTGGGGACGACGTGATCACGTTGGTGCACGGTTATCTGGCGGGCGGTTTCGGTTCGAACAAGGAATGTATCACCGGGCCGGATGATGTGTCGGGCGTCAGCATTCGTGCGGCGGGCAAATCGTTTGAGCAAATGCTGGCAGGTGCCGGGGCCTCGATCTCTTCGATGGCGTCGTCCGAGATTTACACAGCCCTGCAAACCGGCGTTCTGGATGCGGCCAACACCTCGTCCGAAAGCTTTGTCAGCTACCGGCTTTATGAGCAGTTAAAGTGCTACACGCCTGCGGGCGATTACGCGCTGTGGTTCATGTATCAGCCGATGATCATGAACAAGACCACCTTTGAAGGTCTGACCGAGGCGCAGCAGGCCGCGCTGATGGCGGCGAGTGAAAAGGCAGAAGCCTTTTATCTGGAAGAAGCCAAAAAGGGCGATGAGGTTGCTGCGAAAGCCTTCTCTGACGCGGGTGTAGAGCTGGCCGAGATGACGGAAGACGACTTTAACGCCTGGCGCGAACTGGCCAAGACAACGTCCTACCCGGCGTTTGTCGAGGAACTGGCCGACGGTCAGAAGCTGCTCGATCTGGCGCTCTCGGTCGAGTGACCTTTGAAAACCGGGGTGGCAGGGTCTTCCTGCCCCTCCCCAATCTACCTACGCCTGATAGCTGAATGGAGAGTTGCCCCCGTGACCCAATTTGCGCGCCCTAAGGGGCATATGCCGATCACGGTTCGCTTGATCGGTTTTATCTCGACAGTTTGCGGCGTTATCGCTTCATTCATGATCCTCGCCGCCGTTCTGATCACCTGCCAGATGATTTTCATCCGCGCCGTGCTGAACAAATCGACGATCTGGCAAACCGAAGTTGTGATCTATCTGATGATCGGTGCCACGCTGATTGGACTGCCCTACGTACAAAAGCTGCGCGGGCATGTCGGTGTTGATCTGCTGCCCACCTTGCTTCCTGCCAAAATGCGCCGCGGTCTTTCTGCGGCGACATTGGCCGTCACGGGCGTGATGATCGCGATCATGCTCTTTTACGGCTGGGAAATGTGGCATCTGGCTTGGGCGCGCGGGTGGAAGTCTGAGACTGTGATGGCGATACCGCTCGCGATCCCATATCTCGCGATCCCGCTGGGCTTTGCATTGTTTCTGTTACAACTGATGGGTGACCTCTGGATGGTACTGTCTGGTGCGCCGATAGACGCCAAGGGTATGACCGATGCCTCCCCCACTACATTGCGCGAGGACATCTGATGGATCCGTTGGTACTGGGCGGCCTTGTTGCCGTCGCCACCGTCGTCGTTTTGTTTTCCGGCGTGCCAGTGGGGGCAGGGCTGCTGATCGTTGCGACCTTCTTTCTCTATGTGTTTGATGGGCCACGCAGCCTACAGGCGCTGCCGGAGCTGTTTTACGGCGATTTGAACTCTTTTGCGCTGCTGTCTATTCCGATGTTCATCATCATGGGGGCGGCAATCTCGTCGACCCGCGCGGGGCCTGACCTTTACGAAGCATTGGAACGCTGGTTGACACGCGTGCCCGGCGGGCTGGTGGTGTCAAACCTCGGCGCTTGCGCGCTGTTCGCGGCGATGTCGGGTTCTTCGCCGGCGACATGCGCGGCCATCGGCAAGATGGGCATCCCCGAGATGCGCAAGCGCGGCTACCCGGATGAAGTCGCGGCAGGCTCTATCGCGGCGGGCGGCACACTGGGCATTCTGATCCCGCCGTCGGTCACGATGATCGTCTACGGTATCGCCACGGAAACGAGCATTGGCCGATTGTTTTTGGCGGGCGTTCTGCCCGGTGTTCTGCTTGTCATGCTGTTCATCGCCTGGGCGATCTACGACACATGGCGGCGCGGTGCGGCGGGCGTTGCCCTGTCAGGGATCAGCTATACCTGGGCACAGCGGTTCGAAATCCTGCCACGTGTCATTCCGTTCATCGTGATCATCGCGGGCGTGCTTTATGCGCTGTACGGCGGGGTTGCCACGCCATCGGAAACGGCTGCGGTTGGTGCGCTGCTTTGTATTGTCGTGGCCGTCGTCGTCTACCGAATGTACCAGCCCACTGCGCTTTGGGCGGTGTTGCGAGATTCCACACGTGAATCGGTGATGATCTTGTTCATCATCGGTGCGGCAGGGGTGTTTTCATTCATGCTATCGTCGCTCTTTGTCACGCAATCGGTGGCCGAGTGGATTGCAAATCTCGATGTGAACCGCTGGGTGCTGATGGGGATCATCAACTTGTTTCTTCTGGTTGCGGGTTTCTTTCTGCCGCCGGTTGCAGTGATCCTGATGTCGGCGCCGATCCTATTGCCGATTATCATCACCGCCGGATTCGACCCATATTGGTTTGCCGTCATCGTCACGATCAACATGGAAATCGGGCTGATCACGCCCCCGGTCGGGCTCAACCTTTATGTGATCAACGGCATCGCGCCGGATATTTCACTCAAGAAAATCCTCGTAGGCTCCTTGCCCTTCGTGGGCTGCATGATCCTGGCGATTGTGATCCTGTCGGCCTTTCCTGGAATCGTGACATGGCTGCCGGACGTTGTCATGGGGCCAGAACTGTCGAATGGATGATGCGATGAACCGGGCCACCAGTATTCTCAACGATCTGATCGGGCGCGTCGCTGATAGCGGCCGGGGGTTGATGAAATCGGCCCCCCAAGATGACATCTTTGACATCTGCGAAGCATTGCTAAGCGGAAAGGGCGAGGCCACGGGGCTGGCACAGGCGCGTGTGATTTTTGACCGCTACGCTAAGTTGTCTGTCGAGAAAAAGCACCTGTTTTTCAGCACATTGCGCGACCGGTTCGGCGTTGATCAGGCCAAGGTTGAGGCGGCCTATACCAGTGATCAATCGTCATTGCGCCGACTTCATGCCGCGTCCGAGCCGCGCTCGCAAGAGCTGATCCGCCGCCTCAACAGGGTGCCGGGTGGGACGCTGAAGCTTGTGTCCATGCGGCGCGATTTACTGGCGTTCATGGAGAAGGACGCCGAGCTGAAACCGTTGGATGACGATTTTCGACATTTGTTCAGCTCGTGGTTCAACCGGGGCTTTCTCGAACTGCGTAGCATAGATTGGAACACCTCCGCTGCCGTTCTAGAAAAGATCATTCAATACGAAGCCGTGCATGAAATTTCGGGCTGGAGTGATCTGCGCCGCCGTGTCGCCGCCCCTGATCGCCGTCTATATGCGTTTTTTCATCCCGCGCTGCTGGATGATCCGCTGATTTTTGTCGAAGTCGCTTTGACGCATTCTATTCCGGGCAACATTGATGCAATTCTGGCGTCCGAGCGTGAAATGCTGGCCCCGGATCAGGCCCTTACGGCTGTGTTTTACTCTATCTCAAACTGTCAGGACGGGCTGCGCGGCATCTCGTTTGGTAACTTTCTGATCAAACAGGTGGTCGAGGAGTTGAGGCGCGATTTCGCAAAGCTGACGACCTTTGTGACCCTATCCCCGGTTCCAGGGTTGCGCCGATGGGCTCTTGCGCAGATCGCTCAAGACGCGCTACCTGCGCGCTTGGTGGACATCGTCGCGCGCGCCGAAAGTGGCGAGACGCCAGACGGGCTGGCTGAACTGACCGCGCATTACATGCTGGTGGCACGCGCCCCACGCGGTGGCGCGACCGACCCGGTGGCCCGTTTTCACCTCGGCAATGGGGCGCGGCTGGAACAGATACACCCCGGCGCCGACAAGAGCGAACGTGGTCAAAAGGCGTCTTGGGGAGTGATGGTAAACTATCTCTACGATCTCGCCACGATCGAACGCAATCACGAGGCCTATTCGACGGCTGATGAAATCATTGCCGCGCCACCTGTGCGGCGTCTGGTCAAGACACGCTGAGAAGGACAAGACATGTACGATGGCAACCACCTCGCGCGGACCCTGCGCGCCGCCTCTGTCGGACGCGAGAGCGCGCCGTTCTCGACCGATCCTGCAACAGGGCAGGTCACCAGCCTTGGCGAGTTGTGGAAGAATGCCGCGCGCGTGGCATCGGCGCTTGTCGATCTTGGGGTCAAGCCGGGAGAGCGGGTTGCGGTTCAGGCGGAAAAATCGCTTGAAGTCCTTGAGTTGTATCTCGGTACGATATTGGCCGGGGCGATCCATCTGCCGCTAAACACAGCCTATACGGCCGCAGAAGTTGGTTATTTTCTGGGCGACGCCAGCCCCAAGGTGTTTGTCTGCGACCCGTCCCGACAAGAAGCCCTGGCCGAAGTAACACGCGCGGCCAAGATCGAGACCGTGCTGACACTTGACGCCGAGGGAAATGGAACCCTGAAAGAGCGTGCCAACGCCGCAGATCCCATATCCGAGGCTGTGGCGCGCGGACGCGACGATCTGGCGGCGTTTCTCTACACCTCCGGCACCACGGGCCGTTCCAAGGGCGCGATGCTGACCCACGGCAATCTGGCCTCCAACGCTGAAACGCTGCGCGACCTTTGGCAGTTCACAGGCAGTGACGTTCTGATCCATGCGTTGCCGTTGTTTCACACTCATGGGCTATTTGTTGCAATTAACATCACTTTGGCCGCGGGCGGCGCGCTCGTGTTTCACCGCGCGTTTGACGCTGGTGCTATTATCGGCGATTTCGCGCGGGCCACCACGTTGATGGGCGTTCCGACCTTTTACACCCGCCTATTGCAACACCCTGATTTGTCTCAGGATGTAGCGTCGAAGATGCGCCTCTTTGTGTCGGGTTCGGCGCCGATGCTCACAGAGACCCACCGCGAGTGGCAATCCTGTACCGGTCATACCGTACTGGAACGCTACGGTATGACCGAAACAGGTATGAACACCTCCAATCCCTTTGAGGGAATGCGCAAACCGGGCACTGTCGGCGTGCCCCTTGCCGATGTCGAGCTGCGCATAGCGACTGCAGAAGGGGATATTCTGCCCCAAGGTCAGATTGGCGGGATCGAGGTGCGCGGGCCAAACCTGTTCAAAGGCTATTGGAACATGCCCGAAAAAACCGCCGAGGAAATCAGGCCTGACGGTTGGTTCATCACCGGCGACCTGGGGCAGATTGACGAAGATGGCTATGTCACCATTGTGGGGCGGTCAAAGGATTTGATCATCTCGGGGGGGTACAACATCTACCCCAAGGAAATCGAAACCGCCATTGATCAGGTAACGGGCGTTGTGGAGAGCGCGGCCTTTGGCATTGATCATGCGGATTTTGGTGAAAGTGTTGCAGTCGCCGTCGTGCGAGAACCCGGCGGGTCGGTGACTGAAGACGATATCATGAACGCCATCTCTACTGAACTTGCACGCTTCAAGCTGCCGCGAAAGATTTTCTTTCTTGACGCCTTGCCGCGCAACACGATGGGGAAGGTACAGAAAAACATTCTGCGAAGCGACTACACGTCGCTGTCGGGTTGATTGCAATTCGCTGAGAAGTGGCAGATTCCAACCCATCCGCCGCCCGACGACAAAGGTATAACCAGCGCCAATGCTTAGCCCTTCCGCCAGGCCAGCCGCCCCCGCCTGGAACGTACAGGGATACTTAGCGGCTGACGGCGGGGTTTTGCAGCAAATCTCCGGTGCGCCCCTATCCTTTGCCTCAGAAAAACGGGCGTAGAACGATGCAAAATCTCTGACTTCGCCATTGCACGTCGGGCGATATTTTGCGCACATACCCCTCGAATTACATCGGGAACGCCTGTGTCACTAATCTTTGTCGTCCTTCTTCCTTTCCTCGGTGCGCTTCTGCCCGGTCTTATGAATTCCGCCGGCCGGTCGGCCTGTGCCGGTGTGACCTTTACGGTTTCGCTGACCGCTTTTATCGGCCTGTTGACCAACGCGCCGACGGTCCTCGCCGGTGGCGTGGTGACCGCGCGTGTTGAATGGCTGCCGTCGCTTGGGCTGAACTTCACTTTGATGCTAGACGGGCTTGGCTTTTTCTTCGCTCTGTTGATCCTTGGGATCGGGCTTTTGATTATCGCCTATGCGCGCCGTTATCTCAGCCGCGATGACAACATGGGTGAGTTTTTCACTTATCTTTTGCTGTTTCAGGGCGCTATGGTCGGCATCGTTCTGAGCGACAACATCCTGCTTTTGCTGGTTTTCTGGGAACTTACGTCGCTCTCTTCGTTCCTGTTGATCGGCTATTGGAAGCATTTGCCCGAAGGGCGGCAGGGTGCGCGGATGGCCTTGGCCGTGACCGGCACAGGTGGTTTGGCGATGATCGGGGGGATGTTGATTCTGGGTCAGATCGTCGGCAGCTACGACCTTAGCGTCATCCTGCAAAACCGGGATCTCATTCAGGCCGATCCCTTGTATCTGCCGGCATTGATCCTGATTCTGCTGGGATGTTTTACAAAGTCTGCGCAGTTCCCATTCCACTTTTGGTTGCCACACGCCATGGCCGCGCCGACACCGGTTTCGGCCTATCTACATTCGGCCACAATGGTCAAAGCGGGCATTTTCCTGATGGCGCGCATGTGGCCCGTGCTGTCGGGCACGCCTGAGTGGTTTATGATCGTCACCACCGCCGGGTTGGTGACAATGGTGTTGGGCGCAGTGATCGCGCTTTTTAAACATGATCTGAAAGCCCTGCTGGCGTTTTCAACGGTCAGCCATCTGGGGTTGATCACGATGCTTTTGGGGACAGGAACAGCCTTTGGCGCGATGGCTGCCGTGTTCCACATTCTCAACCATGCGACCTTCAAGGCGGCCTTGTTCATGTCTGCCGGGATCATTGACCACGAGGCGCATACCCGCGATATCCGGCGTTTGGGCGGTCTGCGCAAGCTGATGCCCGTCACCTTTGTCATCGCGTCGCTGGCGGCGCTTTCTATGGCGGGCATACCCTTGCTCAACGGCTTTCTCAGCAAGGAAATGATGCTCGAAGAAGCGAACCACACCGTACTGTTCGACGTGCCCTGGCTGGTGCCGACGCTGGCCACGGTTGGTGCGCTATTTTCGGCGGCCTATTGCTTCCGCCTGATTGGGCACGTCTTTTTCGGCACTGTTCGTGATGACTATCCGTCCGCTCCGCACGACCCAGGTGCAGGCATGTGGCTGCCCCCAGCACTGCTTATTGTGCCGGTTGTGGTGATCGGGGTCGCACCTTTCCTGGCAGAACCATTCGTCAAGCTGGTTACCGCCTCCGTTCTGGGAGACGCCGCGCAAGTCCCCGAGGAGCATTTCAAGATTTGGCACGGGCTGGTGCCTGCGCTTTATTTGTCCGCCATTGCGGTTGTGGGCGGGCTTGTGCTGCTTGCGCTCTTCAAACCAGCGCTGCGTCTGTGGGACGCGACCCCGCGGCCCGAGGCCAAGGTGATATTCGACGCCATCGTTGAAACAGCGGCGCGGCTGGCACGGGCGTTGATCCTACCGCTGCACAACGGTGCTTTCACCCGCTACGCCGCCATCGGAACCGTGGTGATCATCGCGGCAGGGCTACACGCCTGGGTCACCGGAACAGTCACAGCGGCGACGCGCACAATGCAGCCCGTTGGCCCTGTGTCTGTCGCTGGGTGGGGCATGCTGGTGGCAGCAACCCTCGCGCTGATTCTACTGCACCACAATCGGCTGTTGTCGCTGATCCTGCTGGGTATCGTGGGCCTTATGGTGTCTGTCGGATTTGTCTTTTTCAGCGCGCCGGATCTGGCGATGACGCAGTTTACCGTCGAAGTGGTGACGATCATCCTGCTGTTGCTTGCGCTAAACTTTCTGCCCAATCACACCCCGATAGAAAGCAGCACACTGCGCCGGATGCGTGACATCACTATTGCGGCAGTGGGCGGTCTGGCGACCTTTGCACTGGCCTATTACTATATGCTGCGGTCGGCGGTCGGCACGCCGATTTCCGAATTTCATCTGGCAAATGCCTATAAAGGCGGCGGCGGTACCAATGTGGTCAACGTCATCCTTGTCGATTTCCGGGGGTTTGACACCTACGGCGAGATCATCGTTCTCGGCATCGCGGCGCTGTTGATTTACGCACTGACCGAAACCTTGCTAAGCGGGCCTGTGCGCGCCCGACTGTTGAACCGCAAACCGGATCAGCCGCGCGCGGGTGACACCCATCCGATGATGATGGTCGTGTTGACGCGGGTGATCATGCCCGTGGTGCTGATGGTGGGCTTTTACATCTTCCTGCGGGGCCATAACGAGCCTGGTGGCGGGTTCATCGCCGGGCTTATCGTGTCCATTGCCGTTGTGATGCAGTACATGGCCAGCGGCTTTGCCTGGACGTCTGCGCGGTTGAAATACCCGTATCACGGGGTCATCGGGGCAGGGGTGCTGATCGCGGGTTTAACCGGGATCGGATCGTGGTTTTTCGGCAAACCATTCCTGACCTCTGATTTTACCTATGTGCGCATCCCGCCGTTTGAAAAGTTCGAACTGGCTACGGCTGCGTTGTTTGACCTTGGGGTTTTCCTGGCCGTTGTCGGCGCTGTGATGCTGTCGCTCGAAAGTTTCTCGCGCCTTGCACGGCGCGCGCATACGTCGGACAACGAGCACGCGATGGATATCGACCCCTCGCGTGTTGATCCACCGCCTGAGACGTCTGCTGCGCTTCAGGAGGGGGTGTGATATGGAATTTCTTGTCGCTTCTGCCATTGGCATCCTGACCGCCGGTGGGATTTACCTCATGCTGCGCCTGCGGACCTTTCCAGTGATCCTGGGGATGTCGTTGCTGACCTATGCGGTCAACGTATTTCTGTTTGCGTCGGGTCGCTTGACCATCGGGGCCCCACCGATCCTGAGTGATGGTGCCACAGCCTATACCGACCCGCTGCCGCAGGCCTTGGTGCTGACGGCCATCGTGATCTCATTTGGCATGACGGCTGTGGTCGTGATGATTGGCCTCGGGGCATTTCTGGGGTCTGACGATGACCATGTGGATGATCCGACCGATGGGGCCGAGCCCAAGGTGGAGGGCCAGTCATGAACCACTGGATCATCGCGCCCATCGTTCTGCCCGCTATGCTGGCACCCTTCATCGTGTTGGCGGCGCGTTATCATATCGGCATTCAGCGGACGTTTTCGGTGGCAGGGGTTCTGACGCTGATTGCCATTGCGATCGGGCTGGCCGTGCAGACCGCCGATGGCACAGTCATTCTATACCAGCTCAGCGATTGGGCCGCGCCTTTTGGCATTGTGCTGGTCGGTGACCGTCTGTCGACCTTCATGGTGCTGCTAACAGTTGTGTTGGCGCTGTTCGTTCTGCTCTATGCTATCGGTTCAGGCTGGGACAATCGCGGGCGACATTTTCATGCCCTTTTTCAGTTCCAGTTGATGGGCATCCTTGGTGCATTCCTCACCGGCGACTTGTTCAACCTGTTTGTCTTTTTCGAAGTGCTGCTGATCGCCTCTTACGGGTTGATGATCCACGCCGGCGGCACTGCGCGGCTGCGTGCGGGTGTGCAATACGTGCTGTTCAACCTGATCGGCTCGACGTTATTTCTCTTCGCGCTTGGTTCCATCTACGCCGAGACAGGCACTCTGAACATGGCCGACCTGGCAAACCGGGTGGCGATGATCGGTCCAGAAGACACGGTTGGCATTCGCGTGGCGGCGGTGCTGTTGCTGCTGGTCTTTGCAATCAAGGCTGCCGTTGTGCCGCTGCATTTCTGGTTGCCATCCAGCTATGCCGAGGCGCCCGCACCGGTGGCGGCGCTGTTTGCCATTATGACCAAAGTGGGCGCCTACGCCATCATCCGCGTCTATACGATGATCTTCCCGCCCGAGTTACAGACGACCGCCGGCCTGTTCGACCTTTGGTTGCTGCCCGCGGCCTTGGTATCCTTGGCGATCGGCATGGTGGGGGTGCTGGCCGCCAAGAGGCTTGATCGTCTGGTAGCCTACTCGGTCATTGGCTCAATGGGGATGGTGATGATTTCCATCTCATTGTTCAGCCCCGAGGGCATTGCGGCAGCACTTTACTATATCGTGCATTCGACACTGGCAGGGGCGGCGCTGTTTCTGATCTCGGATCTGGTGCGCAAGGGGCGCGCCGACCTTGACCTGACGCCGCAACCGCCCGTCGCAGGATCCGCGCTCACGGCGGCGCTGTTCTTTGCCGGCGCAATCGCCATGGCCGGGTTGCCGCCGCTATCAGGTTTTCTGGGCAAGCTGTTGGTGCTCGACGCCGCCTTTGACAGCGATCTGGTTGTTTGGATTTGGGCCGTCGTGCTGGGGTCCAGCCTGATTGCGATCATAGGCTTCTCGCGTGCGGGCAGCATTTTGTTCTGGAAGGCACATGGCGTCACGCCCAACGATGAGGCGCCGGTGCACGAGCCACCATCTGCTTTGTCCTATGTCGCTGTCGGTGGTCTGATTGCGCTGCTGGCGCTGCATACGGTATTTGCGGGGCAGGTGCATGGCTACGCGACGTCCATTGCCAAGCAGTTGTTTGCACCCGGGCCTTATATCGCCAAGGTGATGGATACCCCCGGCAAGCTGAGCACATCGAAAGGGGATCACTGACATGGCGCGCGCATTTCACTGGCTGCTGCCACACCCGTTTCTGACGTTAATATTAGCGGTGGTCTGGACATTGCTTCAGAACGAACTGTCTGCCGGCATGGTTGTTTTCGGCATCTTGCTTGGAGTCATCATTCCGTGGGCGACCTCTGTGTGGTGGCCCGAAACGCCTAAGGGGTTCCGGCTTGGCAAGATGATGACCTACACGCTGATCGTGATGTGGGATATTCTGGTCGCCAACATACAGGTGGCATGGATCGTACTGACTGTTCCAAACGCAAAGCTAAAGCCGACCTGGATTGTGGTGCCGCTGGAACTGCGCCAACCTGAGGCTATTACCTTGCTGGCCGGGACCATCACGCTGACACCCGGCACAGTGTCCGCCGATCTATCGGATCAGGGACACAGCCTCTTGGTGCATGTGTTGCACACAGACGATCCTGACGCCGTCCGCGATGACATCAAATCCCGATACGAGCGCAGACTGCTGGAGATTTTTCTATGACCATGGCAACTGGAATTTTAGACGTCACGCTGATGATTGCCTTCGCAGCGCTTGCACTGGGTCAGATATTCTCCATGGCACGTCTGATCATGGGGCCGACACCCGGGGATCGTATCCTTGCGCTTGACACCATGGTCATCAACGCCTTGGGCATCGTTGTGGTGCTCGGCATTCATCTGGGCGTTCAGATTTACTTTGAGGTAGCGCTGCTGATTGCGATGTTAGGGTTCGTTTCTACCGTCGCTTTGGCGCGGTTTTTGTTGCGCGGGGACATCATCGAATGACCGTCGAGATTATTGGAACCTACTTCGTCGCACTTTGCCTGCTGATCGGGTCGGTGTTTGTTGTGGTCGGCGTGATTGGTCTGGTCAAGTTCAACGACCCCATGACACGCCTGCACGCACCGACAAAGGTCGGTACAGTTGGGATCGGGATGTTGCTTTTGGCGTCTATGGTCCATTCATTTTTGCTGGGCGATACGTCGACACATGAGATGCTGATCATGGCGTTTCTGTTCGTCACGGCGCCGATCTCTGCGAATTTCATTGCAAAGGTCGCGATCCACCGTCGGACCTGCGACGCGCCGCCCTCGCCACCGCGCGACGAAACGTGGTCGACATTGAACGCCCCCGATGCCGATCAATAAGCCCTGCTAACGCTTCATTCCAAGCGGTTGGCGGGACGCTCAGACAGCGTTGCCATCGAATTGATGCGCCCTTCAAGGAACTGTGAGGATGCTGGCAACTTGATGAGCATACCGCATCGGTCCGCTGACGGACGTTGAGACGAGATTTGGCAAATGTCTGAATATTTGATCAGCCTGCCCGGCAAAGACGCCCTCTGATAGAAGGGGCGATCGTGTACAAAGATGAATTTCACGCAGTAGCAGGCATAACGCCACGAAAACTCGGCAACCCAGCTAACCCGCTTGGCCGTAAAGGCACGCTGCTATTCGGCCGATTGCCTGTGATCTGTGCCGGATTGTGCGTGAGAGGTAAGCGGAAAACTATGTGCTAATTCTTCCAACTCGCTCTCAGTCATCCATTCGAACATGTCTTTTGATGCCCCCTTGAGTGCACTTTCGTTCGTTTCGCCACGTTTGGCGGCAAGTGCTGCACATGCGGCTTTTTGTTGGTCTCTAAATGTTGCGGGCATCTCGAACCTCCTTTGTAACCACCAAACCGTAGGCGGGCGGCGTTTATGGCGGGTTAACACCCGACGCCGGTGGTGGTTCCAAATAAAATTTGTTCCTGCCGATTTGTGATGACGTGCAGGGCATATATTGTTCAAACAAATCAGTCTGTTTAGCCGGTCAATTATTTCTGCGCTTTTCCCAGACGATCGGCTTTCTCGGCGCCGCGTTGGCCCATCGGCTCGTCCTCACCGACAGTGGTGTCGGCGCGAGTCTGGGCCTCCATCTCTGCGTTGAATTCTGCGCCAATCAGCACGATGAAGGCAGAAATCCACAGCCACATCAGAAGGATAATCGCCCCTGCCATGCTGCCGAACGTCTCGTTATAGCTGCCGAAGTTACCAACGTAGATCGAAAACCCAAGCGACGCGATGAGCCAGACCGCGCAGGCGATCACGGTACCGGGTGCCAGCCATTTCCATTCCGCATTGTCACGCGCAGGGCCATAGCGATACAGCGCGCCCAGCCCGGTGATCGACAGCAGGGCAAGCACCGCCCAACTGCCGTAGGACAGTAGCGTTTCAAGCCAACCGGGGAGCGTGAAAAAGCCAACTACCGCAGGCACGGCCAATGTAGCGGTCAGCCCCATCACCAATCCGACCACCAGCAGCACGGTCAGCGCAAGCGTCCAGAGCGTGCGTTTGATAAACCCTCGGCTCTCCGCTTCATCATAGGCGACGTTCAGCCCTTCCATCAGGCTCGCCATTCCCTTGGACGCCGAATAAAGCGCAAGGCCCAGACCGATGATAAACGCCCACCCCAGCCCGGTTTCTTCGGACCCCGTGACTTCGATGGCCTGATCAAGAATGATTGTTGCCGCTTCTTCCGGCATCAGCGCGGCGAGGGTTTGGATTTGCTCTGCGACCTGCGCTGGTTCGACCAGCAGACCAGCCAGCGCCATCAATGCGGTTATGGCAGGGAAAAGAGCCAGCAGCGCGTAAAACGCAACGCCAGCGGCGATCAATGACAGGTGGTCGTCGGTGATTTCCTTCTTAACCCGCACGAGAATATCAAACCACCCCTTGGGTGGTATCTCAGCTGGTGTCTCGGCCCCGCGTCCACGTGTCATAATAATCCCGCTTTCAAATTGATTGGCCTGCCCCCGGCGATCAGGGGCAGGCCTGGCGATCGCGCGCCTTAGTTGGTGATATCACCCAGCTTTTGCTTGTCAGCTTCACTTTTCGCCTTGTCAGCGACACGCTTGCCAGACTCTTTGGCCTTGTTCACCATTGCGTCGACGGCAGTCTCGCCCGGCGCCTTTGCATCCGCGTCTGCTTTGGCCTCGCGTGCAATTTTGCTCGCTTCGTCCTTGGCAGCTTGCGCAACGTTGCCAAGCTTTTCCTTCTCTTCTGCATAGATACGCTCGGCCTCGTGGAAGAGGGCGTCGCGGTGTTCACCCAAATAGGTGTCTTCTGTCCGGCTACGTGGCAATGCCGCACCAAACGCGGCACCAACGGCCACTGCCAGCGCACCTGCAATCAAGGGATGCTCGTCGAACAGGTCGACTGCGCGCTCGCGCCCTTGCTGCGTGTAGCGACCTGTAGCCTCCCAAGCGTCCATGGCACGCGCCCGTGCCGCGATGACGCGCTCACGAGCGTCTTCGCTCAGCGTATCGGTCCCTTCGGCCAGACGGGCGCGCATGGCGCTGGCACGGTCCGCCGCGCTGTGCGCCGTACCCTTTACGCCGTCTGCAACGGCACGTCCTGTGGACGATACCGCATCACCCGCTGACCGGGCGCCGCTCGCAATCGACGACCCGGCGCTCTTGGCCGTGCCTGCGACCGACGAGGCGGCCCCAGAAACGCCGTCAGAGACCCGAGAGGCCGCAGAACGGGCGCTGTCGGTCATCGAACCGGCGTTGTCGTGCGTATCGTCCATGGTGCGGGCCCAGCTTGGCACGGTGCCTTGCGTCGGTCTGCCGTGCGAGTAGCCAGTGCTTTGCGCCTGCGTCGTGTGGCGGAAGCGCTCGGCGTTACGGTCTTGGCTAATGGCGCTGTCACGATCTACGGCGCCGAAACGACGATCCGAGGAATAGCCGTGATCATCGCGCGGCCGCGTCTGGGTGTTGCCACCAAACATCAGCCAAGCGAGCCCCACACCGGTAACAGCCAGCGCAACCGGGTTGCGCTTTACTGCGTCAGACACCGAACGACCGATGTCGCCACCATGTTCGCGGAACTGATCGGTAAATTGGCGGGCCACACCTTCTACGGAAAACCGCTCTTGCAGATCATCAAGGGTTCTTGACAGACCGGCACGCTCTTGTTCGATTTCGCGTTCAATTTCATCGGGGTTCTTGGTATTACTTGTCATCATAAACCTCCTTTACAGTCTGCGCATCGCGCTTGACGTTCTTTGCCGTGCGGGTCGGTGCAAGGCTGCTAAGTTTCAGATCATTTGTACCTTTGTTGATCATCACATAAGCGACGACTGCCAGTGCGATGCCAACGATCAGTGCGGACCACCCAGCGGGGATGCCCGCTTCGGTCAGGGCCGCGACTAGGGCGGCAGTCAAAACGTTGAGGGCGGTCAACGCGACGACAACAGCACCAACGATCAGCCCGAGTGCGATACCGGCGGACTTGAGGTTCTCGTTTACCTCTGCGCGGGCCAGATCGACCTCTTTGCGGACCAGTGCGCTGACGTGCGCCAGCGCATCACTTAGCAGTCCACCTGCGGTTTTGTTGGGGTCAGTGGTCATGAGCGTTCTCCCGTTACAACATGGGGTGCTGCCGGCCGATCCGCGGGGGCAGGGCGGTCCATCGCATATTCGGATGGTGACCCGTCACGAGACGACGTTGCATCTCCCGACGCCTTGACAAAGCGTGTCGCGGCGAAGCCGATCAAGGCGGCACTGCCCAGGAAAACCAGCGGATTACGTTTCGCAAAACCGTTCAGGTCGCCCACAATTTCCGATAAATCTTTGCCGCGCACGGCTTCGGACGCATCTGCAAGGCCATCAGCGATCTGGCTAAAGGTCCGTTCCTGCGGCGAGCCACGGCGCAGATCATTGGCAGCGGCGCGCAGGGCGGATGCTACGTCTTTGACCTCATCCGCTGCGGTATCCTTGGCTTGGTTGGCGTAATTGGACGCCTCTGATGCCACGGTGTCTGCGACGCGGGCGCCGGTGTTCATTGTTTCAGTGGCCACATCTCGCGCCATCTGCTTCAACTCTTCCCCTTGACCTTTCGGGGCATTGCTATTGGTTACCATGGGTAACTCCTTTCCTAAAAGACAAGATTCAGAACAGCGAGAACGACCACAATCAGGCCGATGAGATAGAAAATACCATGCATGTGGTTTTCTCCCTTTGGGGTTAGGTTACATGTCTGTGCTGGAGTAACTGCGCGACCCCGCGCATGGTTCCGCAGGTTCGCAAAACACGGCAAAAAAATATTGCAATCTTAAGGGCTTATGCGGTTTTTACAGGCGATGCGCCATCAGACGACCTTTGCTCTCAAAGGCCGTCTGGCGGTACCCTCACATCGGGTACGGTAGCTTTTGGCAGCTATGCACGAATGAGCCTTTAGTCGCCCCGGATCGTGCTCGTTAACGATGTCTTTAGACTTAGTTCTTTGACGCAGGGGCGACTTCTTCGACCGTCGCATTTGCTGGCGCATCAACCTTGCCGTTGTTCAGCTCGTCAGCGGTCAAACCCTCTTGGACGGTTTCCGCGCCATTTTCTGGCGCTGTCGCCACTTCTTCGCCAACCCAGTATACGATTATGGCAATGGCGAGAACGGTCACGACGGCCATACCAATAAGCGGTCCAGCGTGGCGGCGTTTTTGTTTGTCGAGATTGGTATCGGGAGAGGACATCGGGCTTCCTTTTCATTTAAACGCTATGGTCACTGCACCTGCTGTTTTGTGCAGCGTCGGTTGGCTCACTTGGTCGAACCGCTTACAGAGTTAACCGTCGGCAGCGGGTTGGGTTCCCGCCGTGGGCCGCAGTTTCTTTAAATGACGGTCGATATCGGCGGGTCGGGTAGCCGAAGCCGATCTGGCGCATAGCCCGCGCCCAAGCCTTATTTTTTCATCGCAGGCCGAACCACCACAGGGCAAAGGGGACCAATGACATCAAGACAAGCGTCACCGAAACCAGCGCACCATCGCGGGTCAGCAGCCCTGCGGCAAAAAGAGCGATAATCGCCGAGGCAATTGACCCGGACATGGGGACAAACTCCAAGAAGGGCATGACCATCGTTAATGCGATGACCAGAAACAGCGGCAAGAACAGCCAGGGTCGATGCACCATGAAAGTGGCGCGTTCCTTCAAGCATCGCTCGACAAAACGCGTCGGCTTGCGAAGCCACTGCACGCCCTTGCCAAGTTTGTCAGCAGATATCCGTCGGTGGACCACAAATCCTGGAAGCCATAGATGCTTTCGCCCGATCACCATCTGCATCGCCAGAATGAAAATAATCAGCGCCATGAACGCTGTCACCCCCGGCACGCCACTGGCCGGGGAGGCCGAAATCAGCGAAAACGACAGCATCGTCGACGCAAATGAATGTTGTCCAAGGCAGTCGATAATATCTTGCACGGCAACGTCAGACTTTGCCTCCGCCAGACCGTCAATCTGATCCAGTACCTTGCTCAGGGCCGGTGTCGCGGACGTGGTCATTCAAAGTTCCTCGTGTTGCATGAATGCGGACCAGTGACTTTGGCCCATTGATGTCGTTGATACGTTTGCAAGTCCCGCTGATCATCCAAGGGCCTGCTGTAAGTATTGAACGACCCAATGACATAAAGGTTCAAAATTTAGACCAGAGCGCGAAAGGCTTTTATCCCGTCACCCGGTGCCTTCAGCCTCTGCCACTGCGCGCAGAAACGACATCAAGCGCCTTTCAATCAG
The DNA here is from genome assembly GCF_057178245.1 of Sulfitobacter sp. KMM 9851. NCBI lineage: Bacteria > Pseudomonadati > Pseudomonadota > Alphaproteobacteria > Rhodobacterales > Roseobacteraceae > Sulfitobacter > Sulfitobacter sp. KMM 9851. Next base: position 2,239,966 of record NZ_CM169991.1, on the reverse strand, counting down.
CGACAGCCCCTTTTGTCGCCCCGCGCGGGGCAGTTGCTGCGGCGTTTCGCAAAGGTCTATGACTGCGGGGTGGATGTAGCTGCTGCGCGCAATTGCCGGGGTGTTGTGCAGACGCTGCGCGGCGGCGTCGGCCATTTCCGTAATCTTGGGCTTGTCCTGCGCGCAGGCGATTTCGAACGCGGCAAGCGTACCGGCCCAGGTGCGAAACGTCTTGGCCGAGAACCCGACAGCGCCGCTTGCCTCGCCGATGTAGCTGTTGAGTGCGGCCGATGTGAGGGTGTGCGGTTGGCCCTGATCGTCAAGCCATGCCAACAGTTCCGCACCCGGAAGGTCCCTGATCTTCTGAAGCGCGCGCAACAGTGTTTTGTCCGCGATCTGTCGCCGCACGCGTTTGCCGCCCTTGGCCAGAAAAGACACCTGCAGCTTACCGTTCCGCAGCCGCACATGCTGGCGCTTCAAGGTTAATGTGCCGTAGGTGCCGTTGGTCTTGGCATAAACCGCACCTCCGACCCTCAGTGACAGTTGGTCAATCATCGTCACCGCCGCGGCGAGCGCAAAGCTCTGTTCGCCCAGGTCATCGCGCAGATCGCGCTGTGCGCGGGCGCGCAAGCGGGGTAGGGCGGCCCCAAAATCGACAAGCGACGCGAATTTGGTTTCGGCCTGCACCTGAGACCACTGCGGATGATATCGGTATTGTTTGCGCTCGCGCGTATCATAACCGGTAGCCAAAAGGTGGCCGTTGTCAAACGGGCTGATCCACACGTTGTCATAGGCCGGGGGCACGGCGAGGGCAGCAAGCCGGGCACGTTCGGCATGATCGCTGATTAGGTCGCCGTGCCGGTCATAATAGGAAAATCCTCGCCCGGCGCGGCGGCGCGTGATGCCGGGTTTGCTGTCTGGGTAATAGCGAAGCGCAGTCATGGTGACCTTTTGGCTGATTGGCGTGCGCGCAGATGTGCAGGAACGCAAGTGTTTCAAGCCAACGTCGTCCCCCTCGGAAGGTTCCGCATTTGCGGACGGTCAAAATCTTTGGGAATGATGCGCATGCAAAATTGACTAAGCAGTTCGATGTCGCTACGCATTATATGCAGATACATATAAATGGAAACCGGAGCGACAGATTCCGGGACCATTTTTACCCCTGGGAGGAAAACCATGACGATCAAAACCCTACTGAGCGCCACGATACTGGCGACCGCGACCTTCACCGCACCGCTTGCCGCCGAGGAAGTCACCTTGCGCGCGGTGTCTGCTTTTAACCTCGGTACGACCTTCAGTCGCGAGTTTGAATCCTTTGTTGAATGGATCAACGAGAATGGCAAAGGCGTGGTTCAGATCCAAGTTGTTGGCGGCCCCGAAGCGGTGCCACCGTTTGAATTGGGCAATGCGGTGCAATCGGGTGTTGTAGATATCGCCAACAATACATCGGCCTTTTACCCCAATCTCGTGCCTGCGGGCGATGCGATTCACCTCGCGGAAAACACTGTGCAGGACCAGCGCGCGAACGGCTGTTTCGACGTGATCGACCGCATCCACCAAGAGCAGATGAATGCGAAATATCTTGGCCGTTCGGGCGATGGCATGGGCTTTCACCTCTACTTGACCAAACCTGTCGACGGGCCAGACCTTTCCGGCCTGACAATTCGCACCACGCCAGTTTACCAGGCGATGTTCTCGGCACTAGGGGCCAATCTGGTGCGCACCGCACCGGGCGAAGTCTATAGCGCCTTGGAACGAGGCGCGATTGATGGTTATGGCTGGCCCGCGCAGGGCGTGCTTGATCTGGGTTGGGACGAGCAAACAGAATATCGTGTCGATCCAAGCTTTTACAACGTCGACGTTAACCTGTTGGTCAACCTTGACACCTGGAATGGCCTGACCGACGAACAGCGCGCCAAGCTTGAGGAAGGCGCGAATTGGATGGAAGCGCTGAACGCCAATAATGCCGAACTGAACAAGGCGGAATATGCCAAACAGGCCGAAGCGGGTATCGAGACAATTACCTTTGACGAAGCAGGTGCAGAAAAGTGGCTGAACACCGCACGCGATGCTGGTTGGGCCGCGGTCGAGGCCATTGACGCGCCGCTGGCCCAAGAACTTCGGGCTTGTCTGGTTAAGTAACTGATGCTCGGACACTATTTCGACCGGATGCTGTGGATGCTTGCCGCGTTGTCGGCAGGCATCCTTGGGGTCATCGCGGTCCTCATCGCGATCAATGTCGCGCTGCGAAACTTTGGCTTGCCGGTGATCTACGGCGCGCTGGATGCGATACAATATGCCCTGATGATCGCGACGTTCTTGGGGGCGCCTTGGGTCTTGGCCCGTAATGGGCATGTGAAAGTCGATCTGATCACCGGCGCGCTGACCCCGCAGGCCGAAGCGGCGTTGGGCCGCGTCACCCATTCAATCGGCGCGATCACGGCGGGGGTCTTGGGGTGGTACGGGGTGCAGGCGGCACTCGCGTCTGCCGCCCGCGGCTCGATGATCCGCACGTCTTTTGTCATACCAGAGTGGTGGATGCTGGCCTTTGTGCCCGCGTCTCTGGCGCTTTGTGTCATTGTTTTTCTGCGCAAAGTGATCTGGCCTGATGTGCCTGACACCGCGCTAAGCGGGTTGTAGGTATATGGATTGGGGTCTGACGCTGACACTGATGTTGGGTGGTTTGGCAGTGCTTTTGCTGATCGGCCTGCCGGTGGCATTTGCCTTTATAGCGGTGACAACCGTGGGCGCGTATTTCGTGCTGGGGGGCGAGCGCGGTATCTTGCAACTGGCGCGCAACTCGGCGCAGTCGGTGGCGAATTTTCAACTTGCACCGATACCGCTATTCATCCTGATGGGCGAGATATTATTCCAAACTGGGGTCGCCCACCGCGCCATTGATGCCATTGAACGGGTGGTCACGCGGATACCGGGGCGCATGTCGGTGGTGACGATATTTGGCGGCACGATCTTTGCGGCACTCTCTGGCTCTACCATCGCTAATACGGCGATGCTGGGCAGCACCTTGCTGCCGGGGATGCTGAAACGCGGGTATCACCCGTCCATGGCGATGGGGCCAATCATGGCCTCCGGGGCAATTGCCATGCTGATACCGCCGTCGGCGCTTGCCGTGCTGGTGGGGTCACTGGCGGGCATTTCCATCGCAGGGCTGCTGGTCGCCGGGGTGATCCCCGCGCTGCTGCTGGCCGTGCTGTTTGTGATCTATGTGGTCGGGCGCAGTATCCTTGACCCGTCGGTTGCCCCACCCGACGACCTGCCTCAAATGGGCCTCTGGGAACGCTGGACACCCTTTGTGATCTACGTTCTACCGCTGTCTGTGCTCTTTGCGGTGGTGATCGGTTCGCTCTTGCTGGGCATCGCAACCCCGACAGAGAGTGCCGCCCTGGGCAGTCTGACAGCCGTGGCCATTGGCGCGGCATACCGCTCGCTCAGCTGGGCCAAGCTGGGCAAGGCACTGATGGAGACGCTGAAACTGTCGGTGATGATCCTCTTTATCATCGCAGCCAGCCAGACCTTTGCGCAGGTCCTGTCCTTTTCCGGTGCGACCAACGGGCTGATCAATGCCATCAACAGCTTTGATCCGACCCCGCTGATGGTGCTGCTGGGGATGATTGCGATACTGCTGTTTCTGGGCTGCTTCATTGATCAGGTCTCAATGCTGATGGTCACCGTGCCAGTGTTCGTGCCGCTGGCGCAGGCCATGGGCATCAACGAACTGGTGCTGGGTGTGGTGTATCTGTTGACGATGGAGATCGGGCTGCTAACACCGCCCTTTGGGCTGTTGCTGTTTGTCATGCGCGGTGTGGCACCTCCGCAGATCAGCATGGGCGACATCTACGCGGCGGTAAGCCCCTTTGTATTGATCAAGCTATTTGTGCTGGGCCTTATTGTCTGGATACCTGAATTGGGTACATGGCTGCCGGGCCTGATGGGGAAATAACGGCACCTGTTTTGTCATAAAACCAAAAGCATCGGCGCGGGGTCATACCTCGCGCCGATGTCGCTTTACTGACGGCTAGGGATGCCCTTAGCTGTTGTTGCTCCGAATTCGGGCTTCGGCCTCGATCTCGATGCGAAAATTCCCGATGAGCGAGCCCACCAGAAACGTGGTGTTCGCCGGAGGAAAAGCTGCAAAGAACCGCCCATGCGCCAAGGACGCCGGTTCGACGTCAGCATCCCCTTGCAGATACATCCGTGTGCGCAGAATGTCGCCCGGTCTGCCGCCCAAGGCGCGCACGGACGCGGCGATCTTATCGAGGATATAAGTCGTCTGCGCACCCGCATCCCCCGGCGCAACGGTGTGGTCCTCGCCATGGGTGGCGGTGGTGCCGGACACCAGAATGCGATCACCGTCACGGATGGCCCGACAATAGCCCGCGATGGGCTCCCATTTCGATCCGGTAAAGACCCGCGCCCGGTCTCCAACCTCTGGGTCAGCGGTGGCCTGATGCGCCAGCGGCATCGCGTCAAGATGATGGCTGAGATCACCCGAGGCGGTCAGGAATGGCGGTTGGCGGTATTCATCGCCGCAATCTCCGGGGATGGGCGAGGTCTGGGCAAAGGCATCGTTCAGCGCCGCGTGGTCGTCGGCGTCCAGTGCAAATTGGAAGGGGCGCAAATTGTCGTCGCGGTGCACGTTGCCGCCCAGCCTGGCTCCTACGATGGTGGCCGCGACATGCGCATGTTCAAGAACCCAGCGCGTCGCCACGTTCGAGATGGACACACCGTGTTTGCGGGCGATGCCATCCGCCGCGCGCAGGATCGCCTGATACCCGTCCCAGCCCCCTGACGCCTGAATGAACCGCAGGTATTTTGCACCACTCCAATCTGCGACCGCATCCGGTTCGGGCTGGCCTAGCCATTTTTCCGACAGGAACCCCCCGCAGAGCGTGCCATAGGCCAGCAGCTTGATATCGTGTTGCGCGCATGTTGTCGCCAAGGCCCCGGCGGCGCGTCGGTCGATCAGGGAAAAAGAAACTTGATTGGATACGACGGGGATACCCTCGGCGCGGGCAAGATGCAGATGCGCCGCGTCAAAGTTGGTAACGCCGATCTGGCCAATCAGCCCTTCGTCTTTCAGCCGCGCCATTTGGTGCAGCGCGTCAAGCCATGCGGGATGCTCAAAACTCCACCAGTGGAATTGCAGCAGGTCGATGCAATCGACCCCCAGCCGTGTCATGCGTTCCTCAACGCCCGCGCGTACGACGTCGGCGGTCATCGGGCCAGGCGCCGGGCACCATTTGGTAAAGGCGCGGGGCCGGGGCGACGCCGACCATCTGCGCAGCATCTCACCGGTGATCAACTCGGAACTGCCGTAGTGGTCGGCCATGTCGAAACTGTCGAACCCGGCCTGTGCATAATCCGCCAGCGCCTTGGCCGCCTCGGTCCGGTCCAGCAATTGACCGTCCTTTTCCTGATCTGCAACCTGCCACAGCCCGGTCACAACACGTGAAATCTCCAACCCTGGGGCCAGGTGCGTGCGTTCTGGTGTCATTCTGTCATATCCTTCTGGCGGTATTGGCGCTCTGGCAGGATCCTTGGGGACGCCACAGCAAGATCAGGCAAAGCATCACCCCGATGATGACAATTTGCAGAGAGGCCGCGCGGGCCTGTTGGTCGGCTGGAAAAATCTCGGCGATGGCGGCGCCTGATAGCGCCCAGATGGCCCAGACCAGTACTGCCCCCAATATAGCACCCCGGTTGTTGCCCGATCCGCCGACGATCAGCATCGCCCAGACCTGAAATGTGACCATAGGCAGGAAATTTCCCGGCGCGATAAAGCCGATGAAATGCGCCTGCAAGGCCCCCGCCAACCCCATGATCGCCCCGCCAAGCGCAAAGGCCTGCAAGCGGATGCGGGTGGGATTCTTGCCAAGGGCGCGTGCGGCGATATCGTCCTCTCTGACAGCGCGGAGCGTACGGCCCCAAGGGCTGCGCAGCAGATGTTGCAACAGCAGATAGACGGCCATGACAACGGCGGCGGTCACGGCCAGATTGGCAAAGTTAAAGGCAAATGGCCGTGCTTGAAGCCCGGCAAACGGGCGCGGGATATAGGCATAGCCGAACGCCCCGCCGGTCAGGGATTCCCAGTTCTGGAACACCAGTTGCAGGGTCACGGCGACGCCGAATGTCGTGATGGCAAGATAATCGGCTCGCATCCGCAGTGTCAGGAACCCCACGGCAAAGGATGCCAGTGCAGCGATCAACATTGCGCCAAACCAGCCGACCACGATCGGCATACCAAAGCCGCCGATGCGTTCCGCCACCGCAGGCGCGGTCAGCACCGCCGAGGTATAGGCACCCAGTCCCACAAAACCCGCGATGCCCACATTGAACAGCCCGGTTTGGCCCCATTGTACATTCAAGCCCAGGCAGATGACGGCATAGGTTAATGCGATGGTCAGAAAAAAAGCGGAGTAAGCAAGCAGTTCCATCATGCACGCTCCCTGCCGAAGATGCCTTGGGGACGCAGCATCAGTACGAGCACGAGGATGACAAATGATACGCCCGCACGCCATTCGGCCCCGATGATCTGCACGGCAAAGGCCTCGGACAGCCCGATAATCAGACCGCCGATCATCGCACCGGGGATAGAGCCGATCCCGCCTAGGATGGCTGCGGCAAACAGCGGCAGTAACAGATCGAACCCCATATAGGGGCGGATCTGCACCAGCAGCCCCGCCATTACACCCGCCACACAGGCCAGGCCCGCGCCGATGATCCATGTGATCCGCAGGACCTGTGCGGTGTCGATGCCGTAAACCCCTGCAAGGGCCGGGTTCTCTGCGACGGCGCGCATGGCGCGGCCGGTGGCGCTATAGGTCACGATCAGGTGCAGCGCGATGACGAGGCAGGCCGCAGTTCCGATTACCAGCAGCTGATCGGGCGTCGCCCGCAGGCCAAATCCAATGGGCTGCGCGATCTGCAGCGCCTTGGTGTAGTATTCGGGCTTGGCCGTATAAATGAACTCAAGTAAGGACCGCAGCGCCATCGACGCGCCGAAACTGGCCATGACGATGATGATCGTATCCGCCCCGCGTGCCCGCAACCGCCCGAACAACAGTTTGTCGAGGACAAGCGCCAAGAGCACGGTCATTGCCATCCCGCCCAGAAGCGCGATTGGCAGGCCCAGTCCGAAACTAAATGGCTTCAGCGGTGCCCCCAGCGCGGTCAGCATCCCGCCCAGAAAACCTGTGAGCGAGAGCGTAAAGTAAGCCCCCCAAGCCAGAAAATCGCCATGGGTGAAGTTGGCAAAACGCAAGATCGAATATGCCAACGTCAGACCAATTGCGCCAAGGCCAATGGTCGACCCGGCGATCAATCCTTCGATGATGGCTTGTGGGTTCATGCGGGGTGTCCCTCTCGTTGGCCCAGGAAAAGTCGCCCAAGCAGGTCATTGTCCGCCAAGGCGTCAGTCGGTCCGTCGTGCGCCAGTTGCCCGTCGACGAGCACCAGCGCGCGGCGGGTGATTGCCAGCGCGGCGCGCACGTTCTGTTCCACCAATATCAGCGTCACGCCACCGGCCGAGATGCGTTCCAACGTGTCAAATACCTGCGCCACCAGTTTCGGTGACAGTCCCGCCGACGGTTCGTCAAGCATCAGAACCTCGGGTTCGGTCAGCAGCGCCCGCGCGGCGGCCAGCATCTGCCGCTGTCCGCCCGAAAGTGCGCCCGCCTGTGCATTGGGGCGACGTCCCAGATCGGGAAACATGGTGAACATCGCGTCGATCCGTGCAGCGCGATAGGGTTTGGCCAGCAGCTCGGCCGCGATCTGAAGGTTCTCGCGAATGCTAAGGCTGGCAAAAATATTTTCGGTCTGCGGCACAAATCCGAGGCCCTGTTTGACCAAGCGGTGCGAGGGCAGGCCGGTCACGTCCACATGGCCCAGCGTGACATGGCCACCGTGGACCGGAACCTGACCTGCCAGCGCTTTAATCAGCGTTGACTTGCCAGCTCCGTTTGGCCCCAGAACTGAAATTGTCTCGCCTTGTGCCACGTCAAAGCTGATGCCTTTGACGATTGACAGGTCAGGATCATAACCTGCGCGAAGATCCTTAACCGATAGCGCTGTCATGCGGCATCCCTTCTAGATAAACGTCGATGACATCCGCGCGCGCCGATACTTCTGCCGGTGACCCTTGGGCAAGCTTGCTGCCCGCTGCCATCACGATGACCTCTGGGCAGAGCCGGGAAATCATATCCATGTTGTGTTCGATCAAAAGCACTGCAACACCCTGCGCGTTGATGGCCTGAATGCGGTCGATGATCAGGTCCAGCAGGGCAGGGTTCACGCCAGCGGCGGGTTCATCCAGCAAGATCGCGCGTGGCTCTGCCATCATCACGCGGGCCAGCTCCAACAGCTTGCGCTGCCCGCCCGATAGCACGGCCGCGGGCTGGTCCGTCAGATGGTCCAGTGACAAGAAACGCAAGATGTCATGCGCACGCGCCGTATTCTCAGCCTCGATGTGCCGGACCGTGCCCATGCCGAACAGCGCCGTCACCAGACTTTCGCCCGGTTGGTTCTGCGCCGCAGTCAGGACGTTGTCCAGCAGCGTCATACGAGGAAAGGGGCGTGGGATTTGAAAGGTGCGCGCGAGCCCTGCGCGCAACCGCGCCTCCGCAGGGGCCTGGGTCAGATCGTTGCCATCCAGAATGATCCGCCCCGTGCTGACGGGTAACGACCCCGACAAAAGATTGAAAAGCGTGGACTTGCCCGCGCCGTTTGGACCGATGACACCAAGGATCTCACCCGCACGCAGATCAAGGCTCATGTCGCGCACGACATGGTGTCCACCAAAGCTTTTGCACAGGTTTTGCGCCTCGAGTAGTGGTCCTGTCATATCCCGCCCAAAAGTTGATCAACTATCATTCATCATTTACAAAAGCACGCTGCCAAATTAATGTAAAGTTCAATCCATTGAGGAGGCGGACATGCAAGATGGTAGCGGTTGGGCGGACGGCGGGCTGGATCAGCTTTCACCGATTGGGCGCGAAACCGTTCAGGATCGCACCTATCGCCAGTTGCGCAGCGCATTGATCCGCGGCGGCTTTGTCGCGGGGGAGACCTTTCTTGCCGGGGAGGTTGCCAGCCGCATGTCGGTGTCTTCGATGCCGGTGCGCGAGGCATTGGCGCGGCTGGTCAGTGAATGTGCGTTGGAGGCGATGCCGAACCGACGGGTGCGCGTGCCGTTGCTGACGCTTGAGCGGGGGCGTGATATCGCGGCGGCGCGCTGCATGATTGAATGTGACCTTGCCCGTCGCGCAATGACACACCTCAGCCAGACGGATATCAACGAACTGGAGGATTTGACGCAGGCCTATGATGCCGCCGACGACCCTCGCGAGGTGTCACATCTCAATCATGCGTTTCATTTTGCAATCTATAACAAATCCGGGTCGTCGGTCCTGCTGCCCTTTGTCGAAAGCCTGTGGATGCAGGCCGGTCCCTATGTGCGGGCCGCCGCACGGCAGCAAAGTGTCGACAGCATCGCGTCGGCGACGCGGCACCATCACGGCATCCTGAGTGCCTTGCGCAAGGGCGATAGCGTCGCGCTGACCGCCGCGCTCGAAGCGGATATTCGCACCGCCTTTGCCATACTGGAGGCCGCAGGCGATGAATTCTGGGCCGAGCAGGAGGCCGCAGCATGAGCGCAGGTCACTTTGAACTTTGGGACCTGCGGGTCGAGGTGGTGGCGCCTGAGGGGGCGAAACTGTGGTGCAACGCCAACGTGGGCGACTATTTCGAATTGCGTGGCGAGATGATGTATCTGCCCGAGGGGCAGGGCATGTCGATCTATTCGCTGGCATCGGTGCTGCCGCTGCTGGCCGCCAAACAGCGGGCGACCGACCCGAACGACTGGATGTCAACCGACGCCGAGATTGCCTGCCCCGATCCAAACTGCCCGTCACGGTTGCGCATTACGCGCATTGGTAAACGGGGATTTAACCATGCCGATACAACAGCGGTGCGCATCGACGGAGCCAGCAATGCAGACATTTAAACTTTCGCCCGACTACCACATATCTCGGGTTATCAAAGGCGGGTGGCAGTTGGCGGGCGGCCATGGCGACATCGACCACAGTCAAAGCATTGCAGACATGTTTGCCTTTGCCGACGCGGGGATCACCACTTTCGACTGCGCGGATATCTATACCGGGGTCGAAGCGCTGATTGGGGAATTCCGTGCCGCCTATGGCCGGAAAAATGGCGCCAAGGCACTTTCGAAGATCAAGGTGCACACGAAATTTGTCCCCGATCTGGGCAATCTTGCGACCATAACAAAGGCCGATGTCGAGGCGGCTATCGACCGCGCGCTACAGCGGTTGCAGACGGATCGGCTTGACCTCGTGCAATTCCATTGGTGGGATTACGAGGTTGACCGTCAGGTTGTGGTCGCAGGATGGCTGAACGAGCTGCGTGAGGCGGGCAAGATCGCCAATCTGGGCGGCACCAATTTTGACACGACGCAGGTCAAACGCATTCTGGACGCTGGGGTCCCGCTGGTGTCGATGCAGGTACAGTATTCGCTGATCGACAACCGTCCATCGCGCGCGATGACGGACTTGGCCAAGGCCAATGGATTTCATCTGCTGTGCTACGGATCGGTTTCCGGCGGCTTCTTTTCGGAACGCTGGCTGGGCGCCGCCGAACCCGGCGCGCCTTGGGAAAACCGATCGTTGACGAAATACAAGCTGATCATTGACGAATTTGGCGGATGGGATCTGTTTCAGGAGTTGTTGCAGACTCTGTCCGACATCGGCAAACGCCACGGCGTGGATATTGCCAGCATCGCGAGCCGCGCCATTCTAGACCGTGACGCGGTTGCCGCCGTTATCGTGGGCGCGCGCAACCGCAGCCATCTTGACCGTAATCTGGCCGTGCCCGACATTCCCCTGAGCGCTTCGGATTTGCAACAGATCGCCGCAGTCTTGGACCGGTCAAACGGTGTGCCGGGGGACGTCTATACGCTGGAACGTGACCGAAGCGGGGCACATGGTGCGGTGATGAAATACAACCTCAACAAAGAGGGGCATTAAATGGATATCGTTGCTCTGGCCCGGGCTGAAGTCGTCGCACGCCATGACTTCTTTGTCGCGTGGTTCACCGGGCGCAGCGATGACACCGCAATGGATGCGACCGCACGGGCCTTTGCCCCCGACATGCAGATGATCCCCCCTGACGGCAAACTGGCCACCGCCCCACAGGTGATTGCCATGCTGCGATCCGCGCGCAACAGTCGCGGGGATGATTTTGCGATACGGATTGAGTTTATCTCGTCCCGGAAAATCGGGGATTGGGCGCTGGTCGTCTACGACGAACATCAATCAACCGACAGCACGACAAGCCAGCGCAGGTCGACCGCGCTGTTCTCTGCTGATGCCACAGCCCCAACAGGCGTGGTTTGGCATCACTTACAAGAAACTTGGACGTAAACAACACAGCCAGAAAATTGGCGGTCAACAAGGAGAGAGAGAACATGAATACACTTAAAACAACGGGCCTCACGGCGGCCTTGCTCTGCGCCACGACTTTGGGTGCGCAGGCTTGTGAAATCACCATCGGTATGGTGATGGAACTGACCGGCCCGGCGGGTGCCTATGGTCAAGCTGGGGCAAAGTCCGTCGACATGGCATTTCGTGACATCAACGCCGCAGGCGGGGTCTTGGGCTGCGATCTGGTGACAGACACGCGCGACAGCCAAAGCCAAGGCAACGTGGCCGTCGATCAGGCCACGCAGCTGGTTAACATTAAACAAGTGCCTGTCGTCATCGGCGGTATCATCTCATCGGTGTCTGTCCCGATCTTGACCTCGGTCACGGCCCCTGCTGGCGTGGTGCAGGTCTCGCCAGCGTCCTCGACCCCGACGCTGACCCAGATGGCGCGCGACGGAAAAACCGGCGGTTATTTCTTCCGCACCATCACTTCTGACGCATTGCAAGGGATCGCCGCGGCCAAATACGCGATGGATTCCGGGCTGACCAATTTGGCGCTGGTGCACGTCAACAACGACTTTGGCCTGAACCTCTCGCGTGAGTTTTCAGCCGCTTATGCCGCCTTGGGCGGCACCATCACCTCGACAACGTCGTACAATGAAAACCAGCCCAACTATGGGTCAGAAGTCACGGCGGCTATGTCGGGTAACCCCGAAGCGCTTTATCTGATTTCCTATCCCGTTGACGGGGCGACGATTGCGCGCGCTTGGATCAGCCAGGGCGGGCCGCAGAAATTCCTGTTGAACGATGGCATGAACTCCACCGATTTCATCGAAGCGGTGGGCGCGGAATATCTCGAAGGGGCCTTTGGCACGTCGTCGGGCACATCTGAAACCGCGTCGACCAAATATTTCTATGAGCACTACAAGGCGTTTTCTGGCGGAATCGAACCATCCGCCCCTGCGGCAGATCGTTCCTATGATGCCGGAGCGATTGTTGCGCTTGCTGTTGCCAAGGCGGGCAAGCCTGAATCCGATGCGATCCGCGACGCCATTCGCGGCGTTGTCGATCCGGCGGGCGAGGTGATTTATGCGGGCCCTGAGGAATTCAAAAAGGCCCTCGCGCTGATCGAAGAAGGCAAGCCGATCAACTATCAGGGTGTCATCGGCAACGTGTCATTTGATGAATATGGCGATATCTCCGGCCCGTTCCGTCTGTGGCAAATCACCAATGGCGAGGTCGAAACCGCAGGCCAGATGACGGCCGAAGACGTCGCCGCGGTCAAAGCCTCGTTGAAGTAATTTTGGCGCAAGGAGGCGCGGACGGCTGTCTGCGCTTCCTTATTTGTTCGATAAGCCCTCCGGTTGGAAGCGGCGCATCGGCTGCCACTTGCCGTCGCCTGCGCGCGCCTGCAACTTGCCATCGCACACCACCATCCGCCCGCGCGACAACATGCTGACCGGCATCCCCACAACCTGAGTGCCTTCAAACGGGTTGTACCCAACGTTGTCGTGCAGATCATTCGCGGCGTAGGTATGCGTCGCATTCGGATTCCACAGGGCAATATCTGCGTCATATCCAACCGCGATGCGTCCCTTACCCGCCAACCCAAATGCCCGCGCGGGCGCGGTGGCGGTTAGATTGGCGAAATCCTCCAGCGTCATGCGCCCTTGGCTGACCATTGCGTTGAACATCAGCGGCAGGCGCGTCTCTAGCCCCGGCATTCCATTGGCAATCCGATTAAAGGGGGCGTCAGCGCCATGTGCGAACTTGCCGCTGGCGTCCAACCGGTAGGGTGCATGGTCCGATGTGATCAGCCCAATTGTGCCATCGGCGATGGCCTCCCATAGCGCATCTTGATCGTCGACAGTCCGCTGTGGCGGCGAACACATAAAGCGGGCAGGGTTGTCTTGCTCTAGGATGTCGACAGTCATGAACAGGTAGTGAGGACAGGTTTCTGCCGCGACGTTCACGCCCCGTGCGCGGGCGCGACGTATGATGTCGGCACCTTCGCGCGTCGAGACGTGAAAAATCATGATCCGCGCGCCAGTAAACTCTGCAAACCGGCACATGCGGTCGATGGCCTCGATCTCGGCCTCGCGCGGGTGGGATGCGGCATGGTACTTTGGCGCTGTCTTGCCTTCTGCCAACAGTTGTTCGGTCATATGCCGGATCAGCCCGTCATTTTCGGCATGAAAACACACCAGCGCCCCGTCGCGTTTCGCCACAGCCAAAATATCCAGGATTGATTTGTCGTCCTGGCGTACCTTGTCATATGTGGTGAAAATCTTGATGGACCGGTGGCCCTCAGCGATCAGAGCGGGAATATCTTCTTCAAGGTTCCCATGCGCCGTCTCGGCCACGATCATATGAAAGGCGTAATCAATCAGCGCACCCTTGCGCGCCAGCGCGGCATAGTCCTGCACGACCTTGGCCATCCTGTTTCCCGGATGCTGGGCGGCAAAGGACACCACAGACGTCGTGCCGCCCATCGCGGCAGACCGGGTCGCCGTTTCAAATGTATCGGCGTTCATGAGGCCCGCACCGGACACCTGTTCGATATGGCAATGTGTGTCGACCCCTCCGGGCAATACCACCAACCCTCGCGCATCAATCTCCGCCTGCGCCGTGCCCTCGATGTGGTTTGCGATGGCGGTGATCTTTTCCGCGCGGATACCGATGTCCGCGCGTTCGGTGCCGGCTGCGTGGACGACGGTACCGCCGCGAATGATCGTGTCGAAATCCATATCTGTCATGTCAGGCCTATCGCTGATATTTTGCACAATGAAATACCGAGTGTATACCAAAAGGAATATCTTTAAAGATGCTGTATGCAGGACGTCGCAGGCAGTCGACTGATTAAAAGGATATATGATGAACGAGACAGTAAAGACGTTGGGCAATTCTACGTTCGAGCGAATTAAGGCGATGATCCTGGACGGCACACTGGACGCCGGAACGCCGCTGCGCGAGAAGAGCTTTGCGGACCAACTGGGCGTTTCACGCACCCCAGTGCGCGAGGCAATCGGCCAATTGATCAGCGAAGGCTTTGCCACCCGCACGCCCGCGGGAACGCCAATTGTCAACAGTATATCGCTGTCGGACATCATGGAAATCCTACATATTCGCAGCCTGCTTGAATGCGAGGCAGCACGAAAAGCAGCTAGTTCCAGCGCTAATATGACAGTCCTGATGGATTTGCGCGCCGAGATAGAGGAATTTTTGACCGGTCCGCGCCCCAGCCCCGAACGACACTACGCATTAGATTCGCAGCTTCATCTTGCCATCGCACATATCGCTGGCTCACGACTGTTGAAAGAGTTGATTGAGGCGATGAAGGTCAAGACGCGGATGTACGGTCAGGGGTCGATTCCCGAACGATTCGAGCCGGGGTGCCATGAACATATCGCGATCATAGATGCGATTGTCGCGCAGGAGCCTGATCAGGCGTCAGACGCTATGAAGCTGCATCTCAAAAAAGTCCGCGAATTGATCATATCCCACATTAATCATCCATTCTGATCGCCGCAGTCTCCGGTGGGGCAGTAATTTGCGTTAAGGATGTTGACTCGGTGTGCCGCGTGTATACCATCCGAATACCACGTAAGTACACGGGATGGCCGCATGACTTCGACGACACCGCAACGACCCGAGGGCGGGATCGTTCTCGCTATCACGTTTCAGTATTACCGCGATCTGCCGACAGCGATGGCGTTTTATGAAAACGTCCTGGGCTTCACGCTGGCCATTGATCAGGGCTGGTCGAAAATCTACCGCATCGACGGCCAGGCCCATGTCGGGTTGGTCGACGAAAAGCGCGGTATGCAGAAATGGGCCGAGCAGAAGACGGTACAGATTTGCCTGCGCGTGCCGGACGTTGACGCCTGGCACGCTTGGGCCGCGTCACAAAACGTGCCGGGCCTGACGGCGCCCCGCGACAGTGCCGAATTGGGCATTCGCGCCTTCGTGATGAACGACCCCGAAGGGTATCAGATCGAGGTGCAGACAGCCAAACCCGGTCACTGACCCCCCAAACATACGACGAATAAACACGAGGGGCGGCACACCGCCTCCGACGACCAATCGCGAAAGCGACCAACAAAGGAGATCCCATGAGACATCTATCCCACAATATGTTGCGCATCGGCGCATTGGGCGCGACACTTGTCGTGGCCAGCGCGGGCGTGACACTCGCACAAGAAAAATCCCTGACCATTGGGCTGACTTCCGACCCCAGCCACCTTTACCCGTTGGCGGGCGAGGAGTTGTCCTCAAACATCATGTATTACCACCTCTACGACCCGCTGGTCGCGCGCAGCCCCGAGTTGGAGTTCGGGCCGGGCCTCGCAACAAGCTGGGAAAACGTGGATGATACCACGTGGCGCTTTAAGCTCCGCGAGGGTGTGACGTTTCATAACGGTAATGCTTTCACCGCCGCTGATGTGGTCTTCACTGTTGAAAAGGCCCGCGCGTCGATCCGGCCTGACTTGGTGGCAAATATTGCCTCGGTCACTGCAGTCGACGACCTGACGGTCGAGATCACAACGCCGAAACCCTATGCGGTGCTGCCCAACGATCTGGCCGAACTGTTGATCCTTGACGAGGAATACACGACCGAAACCGGCGATGAGCAGATGGACCTCAAGCCCATGGGCACCGGGCCCTACCAACTGGGCGAATGGATCAAAGAAGAGAAACTGGTTCTGAACGCCAATGACGCCTACTGGGGTGGGGCGCCCAAGATCGGTTCGGTGACGTTCCGACCCATCACAAACCCTGCCACACGTACCGCGGCCCTGCTGACGGGCGAAGTTGATGTGATCCAGGATCTTGCCGTGCGCGATGTCGACCGCGTGAAAAGCGAAGATGGTTTTCAGGTCATCACCCGGCCCAGCCTGTTGAACGTGGTCTTGGCAATGGACACACGCGAAAAGTCGCCAACGATCGAAGGCAAGAATCCGATGACCGATCAGCGCGTCCGCGAGGCGATTGCCCGCGCGGTTGACGTCGATGCCATCAATAAGATCGTGATGAACGGCCTTGCCAGCCCCAGCGCGCAGTTCGTCCCTGCCGCGCATCTGGGCTTTGTGGATGGCATGGACTTCCGCCAGATGTACCCGGTGGATATCGAAAAGGCCAAGGCGCTGCTTGCTGATGCAGGCTATCCCGATGGCTTTACCATGACGCTGGACGCAACCAACAACCGCTATGTCAACGATGCACAGATTGCGCAGGCGCTGGCCTCAATGTTGGCCAAGATCAACATCACGCTCGAACTGAACATCATGCCAAAATCCAACTTTTGGGGCTATATCCGCGTGCCGACCGACAACTCCAGCTTCATCATGAGCGGCTGGGACGTCCCGTCGGGGGATGCAGGTTCAATGTATGGCGCGCTGTTCTATACCCGCGACAAAAAGGAAGGCTACGGGCAGGTAAACCGGGGCTCGTATTCCAACGCGGAAGTCGATGCGCTGGTCGACAAGGCAGATTCAACGCCCGATATCGCCAAGCGGGATGAGTACCTTCAGGAAGCGACCAAGATCCTGATGGCGGATATTCCAATGATCCCGGTGCATTACGAACAGGATATCTATGCCGCCCGCAAGGGTGTCACCCTGACGCCGCGCGTGGACAAGTTTCTCTCCGCCTTTGAGATGGACGTCGAATAGTCGTCCTAATCTTTGACCCCGGCAGCACTGTGGTTGCCGGGGTCGTTTTATTTCCACTTCAACGAAAGACGGCTTTGCCCCCATGTTTGGATATCTGCTCAAACGCCTGATCCAGATGCTGCTCGTGCTTTGGGTCGTCTCTGTTGTCGTCTTCCTGATGATGAGCTTTACCGGTGATCCGGTGTTCATGGTCGTGCCAATTGATGCCACCGACGCCGAGATTGCGCAGGCGCGGCGTATCCTTGGGCTCGATCAGTCGCTTCTGGTGCAATACTGGAAGTTCTTGATCAGCCTGCTGCACGGCGATTTTGGTCATTCTTACGTTTTTCGCCAACCTGCAATGACGCTGATCCTTGAACGCATGCCTGCGACCGTTGAAATGGTGCTGGTCGCTATGGTGATGGCGATCGTGGTTGCCATTCCGCTGGGGGTCTATGCCGGGGCCAATCCCGATGGGCGCATCAGCCGGACGATCATGGCGGGGTCGCTCTTGGGGATATCGCTGCCGGGGTTCTGGGTGGGCATGGTGCTGATCTACATGTTCGCGGTGAACTGGGGCGTCTTTCCGTCGTCAGGGCGCGGTGACACGGCTGAGGTTTTTGGCCTGCGCGTCAGTCTGGCCACGTGGGACGGATGGCATCACATCATCCTGCCCGCCGTGACGCTGTCGCTGGGCACGATGGCCATATTGCTGCGCATGACGCGCGCCGGCATGATGGAGGTCGGGCGGCAGGACTATATGAAATTCGCTCGCGCCAAAGGGGCGACCCGGCGCGATGTGCTGTATAAGCATGGGCTGAAGAACGCACTGATCCCCGTGGTCACGATCTTCGGGCTGCAACTGGGCGACCTGATTGCCTTTGCCACCATCACCGAAACGATCTTTTCCTGGCCTGGCATGGGCAAGCTGCTGATCGATTCCATTTATCGCGCCGACAGGCCTGTGATCGTTGTCTACCTGATGTTGGTGGCGCTGATCTTTGTCGTCATCAATTTTCTGGTCGATATCGTCTACACGTTGATCGACCCGCGCATCACACTGAAATGAGGGGCGCATGACCCGTTTTCTCCGCTCGGAATTCTTCCATAATTATACCCGCAGCAGTTCTGCAATCATTGGCAGCGGGCTGATGGCCTTCTTTGCTTTTGCCGTGATCGTAGGGCCGTTTCTGGTGGATAAGAACCCCTACGACATCGCATCGCTCAACTTGATGGACAGCTACAAACCGCCCGTCTGGTTGCAGGGCGGCGACCCGCAATTTGTGCTCGGCACGGACGGGCAGGGGCGCGATGTCTGGGCCTCCATCCTCTACGGCGCGCGCATCTCGGTGTTTATCGGGTTGGTCGCAATGATCGCGTCCTGCACCATTGGCACCGTTCTTGGGCTGATCGCAGGGTTCTACGGCGGGATCATCGATTCCGTGATCATGCGGATTGCCGATATCCAATTGTCTTTCCCCTCCATCTTGATTGCCCTGTTCCTGATGTCGGCGGTAGGCACCGGTGTCGATAAGGTGCTGATCGCGCTGACGGCGGTGGGTTGGGTTGTCTATGCCCGCACGGTGCGCGGCTCCACCCTGTCAGAGATCGAAAAGGAATATGTGCAAGCGGCCAAGGTCGCGGGCCTGCCCAACCGCAAGATCATCCGCAAACATGTGCTGCCCAACGTCCTCACCCCGCTGATCGTGATTGCCACCATTCAGGTCGGCACATTTGTCCTGATCGAAGCCTCGCTGAGCTTTCTCGGCGTGGGCGTGCCGATCACCCAACCCTCGCTGGGACTGCTGATCAAAAACGGCTTTGACGTGTTGTTCAGCGGATTGTGGTGGACATCTGTTTTTCCGGGGGTGGCGATTATGATGCTGGTCTTCGGGATCAACCTGTTTGGCGATTTCCTGCGCGATGAACTGAACCCGAGGTTGAAATGATGGATATAGCTGCGGACAAAACGCTGCTGTCAGTGCAGGATTTGCGGACATACTTTCACACGTTCTCCGGTACGGTACGGGCTGTAAATGGCGTCAGCTTTGACATCGGCAAGGGCGAGATCATGGGCCTCGTCGGCGAAAGCGGCGGAGGCAAATCCGTGGTGGGGTTTTCGATCCTTGGTCTGATTGACAGCCCTGGTAAGATCGAAGGCGGGCAAATCCTGTTTGATGGCGAGGATCTGGTGCAGGCCGGTGAAACCCGGCTGCGCGACGTGCGCGGGCGCGATATTTCGATGGTGTTTCAAGACCCGATGACATCGCTCAACCCGTTGCACACAGTGGGCAGGCAGATGGACGAAGTACTGAGCCTGCACACCGATCTGGACGCCGCCGCGCGCAAGCAGGCCTGCATCGACATGCTGGAAAGCGTCGGTATCAGCCGCGCCGCTGAACGTCTGGGGGCCTATCCGCACCAATTTTCCGGCGGGATGCGTCAGCGGGTTGTCATTGCGATTGCCATGCTGGCACGTCCCCGTCTGATCATCGCGGATGAACCGACAACGGCGCTGGACGTGACCATTCAAAGCCAGATCCTAAAGCTGATGCGCGCGCAGATCGCGGACAAGGGCGCGTCGATGATCCTGATCACCCACGACCTTGCCGTGGTGTCGGAAATGGCAGACCATATTACCGTGCTTTACTGTGGCAAGGTGGTGGAACGCGGCCGAACCCGCGATCTGATCGAGGCACCGGCGCATCCCTATACGCGCGGGTTGATTGACAGCATCCCCGATCCGACCAACCGTCACGACAGGCTCAAGCAGATCCCCGGTGCGGTGCCCGACATTCGCAACCTGCCCAAGGGCTGCAACTTTCGTGATCGGTGCCCCCGCGCCCAGGCACGTTGCTCTGAAAAAGAACCGGAACTCACGATGCAGCACAACGCGCTCTGGGCGGCATGCCATTATCCATTATCCCCGGGAGAAAGCGCATGAACGACACGGTGCCAATGCTTGATGTGCGCGACCTTGAGATGCATTTTGACATCGGGGGCGGGGTGCTTGATCGCCTGCGGCTCAGCCGCAAGGGCATCCGCCTTGACCGCCCCGTTGTGCGGGCGGTGAACAGGGTCAGCTTTCGCATCAATCGCGGAGAAATCATGGCGCTGGTGGGCGAAAGCGGCTGCGGCAAATCCACGGTCGCCAAGACAATTGCCCGGATTTACAAGCCGACGCATGGCCAAGTGCGCGTCGATGGCGAAGATATTGCAAACTATGGTTTTGCCCAGATGCTGCCGGTGCGGTCGCGCATGCAGATGATCTTTCAAGATCCCTACGCTTCGCTTAATCCGCGCCAACGGGTGCGCGACATCGTGGCCGAACCACTGCTAGAGCAGACCAAGTCTGCGACGGATCGCAAGGGCGTCGCGGCAAAGACCGAGGCGCTTTTGGCGAAGGTCGGGTTGAATGCCGAACACGCGGGCCGCTACCCGCACCAGTTTTCCGGTGGACAACGCCAGCGGATCGGCATCGCGCGCGCTCTGTCGGTGACACCGGGCCTGATCATCGCGGATGAACCCGTTTCGGCGCTAGACGTATCTATCCAGGCGCAAATTCTGAACCTGATGATGGATTTGCGCGATGAGTTTGGACTGGCTTACCTTTTCATCAGTCACGATCTGTCCGTGGTACATCACATCGCGGATCGGGTGGGTGTGATGTACCTCGGCTTTATGGTCGAAAACGCGCCGCGTGACGTGTTGTTTTCCAACCCACGCCACCCCTACACGCGCGCGCTGCTCTCGGCGGCGCCCAGCATCAAAGCGAAACGCGACAACGAAGAAATCCCGCTGTCGGGCGAAGTCCCATCGGCGTTGCACCTGCCGACGGGTTGTTGTTTTCGCACCCGCTGTCCTTTTGCCTGGGACCGCTGCGCACGCGAACGGCCAGCGCTTAAGGACGTCGGAGACGATCAGACCGTTGCCTGCCATTTGGTCGACGAACCGCAGAGGGACAAGCTATGACAGTGATTGCACAGGCCCGGCTGGGGCTCCACGACCCGCATGACTGCACAGACGCCAATGACGAACTGACGATCTATCACGCGATCTATGACACGTTGGTGCGCCGGGTGGGACAAGATTATGTACCGCATCTGGCAATGGGCTGGTCTGTGTCTGGCGACGCAACCGAATGGACATTTCATTTGGAACCCCACGTGCAATTTCATGACGGCACACCGTGCAATGCGCAGGCGGTCGCGGCCTGCCTTGCCCGAATGGCGCGCGAGGACAAAGGCTATACCCTTGGCGCGCCGGCGGTCTGGCGGCAGTATCTGGGCGGGGCACGGTTTGACGTGGTGGACGACATCACCTTGATCGTCACACTTGCGGCACCGATGGCCGATCTGCTGGATGTCTTGGAGCAGGGTTTCATCGTCGCCCCCTCCGCATTTGGCGCGCTGGACGCCAAGGATTACAGCGCACAAGTCGGATCAGGGCCCTATCGGCTGACCTCGGTTGCGTCTGACCGCATCACGGCAGAGCGGTTGGATGATCACTTTGGCGGAGTGCCGGCCAATCCGACGGTGACATGGCAACTGGTGCCGGACGCGGCCGACCGGCTGAAGCTGCTGCAACAAGGCACTGTGCAGGTCGCCAACGCATTGGATTTCCAAGCGTCGCGCAGCTTGGGCGACGCGCGGCACGAATTTCTATCACCTGTAGCAATCATTTATCTGCTGAATGCGGCACGTGGTCCGCTGTCCGACGGGCGGGTGCGCAAGGCCCTCAGCCTGGCAGTGGATCGCGATGCCATCGTTCAGACTGTGATGGCGGGGGCAGCACGGCCCCTGCGCGGCTTTGTCAGCCCAAATCATTACGGGGCCGGGCAGGGCGGTGGGACAGTGCTGGACCGCGACAGCGCGCGGCAACTGCTCGCAGCGGCGGGTTACGGCGATGGCCTGACCCTGGACGTAGATTGCCCCACGCGCCTGCCGGACGAAGCCGATCGCCTGACGGCGGCCTTGGGCGAACAACTGGCTGAAGTGGGCATCACGCTCAACGTCTTTGTGCATCCAGAGCGCGAGGATTATGCACATATGGTCCGCCGTAAGGAAATCCGCGATCTTTGCGTCTTTGATTCCAGCCCGATGAGCACCTACCGTGTGCTTTATGAAAAAATTGATCAGCGCGTGTCGGGGGCGTGGTGGCAGGGCTACGCCAATGCCCAGATCGAGGCGCTGATCGACAAGGGGCGCGTGACGGCCGACCGCGATGCGCGGGCAGCACTCTGGCGCGACGCCTATGCGCTTTTGCAGCAAGATCCGGCATGGCTTACGCTTTACAACCCTTTGAAGGTCATCGGCTTGGCCGGATCACATCCGGGCTTTGCGATGCCTGCGGACGGTGTCATCGACGTGCCGCGCCTTCCAAATCTGAGCGGGGGTTAACATGCGCGTAGATACTCTTTTGGTGGGCGCGACAGTCGTGACCATGGACGCAGATCGGCGCGTCATCAATGACGGTGCCGTAGCGGTACACGAGGGAGCCATCGTCGCTGTTGGGCCAGCGCCCGAGCTGCGCGCCAAGATAGACGCCGCAGAGGTGGTCGACGGCACCGGACAGATCATTATTCCCGGTCTGATCGACGTACACGCCCACGCGGGCCATGGGCTGATCAAGTCGATGGGGATGCATTCCGGGAACCGTTGGGAAGAGATTTGCGGCGAGGTCTATACCCAAGCTTCGCCGCCCGAATACTGGTACGCCGAGGCCCGTCTGGCGGCGCTGGAAAGGCTGCGCTTTGGCGTGACAACGGGGGTGTCGCTGCTGGGCGGTGGTGATACGATCATGCGCACGGATTTTCCCGACTACGCGGCGGCCCATTGCCGCGCGGTTGTCGAAGTTGGCACCCGCAGCATGGTCGCCGTCGGCCCGACACGCGCGCCACACCCGCAAATCTATGCCGATTGGCAGGGCGGCCAGCGCAGGCCCTATGACGTCAGCTTTGATCAACAAATGCAGACCTGCCGTGACGTTGTTGATACTTGGCACGATACCCATGCGGGGCGCATCACCATCGCCATGCTCTACCCCGTCCTGCGCGACGAACACGAACGCGATATGACGCCAGACGATTATGCCACCGCGTGCACGCAGGCGAAGACCGTGCGCGCCTATGCCCGCGACAGGGGGCTGGTGTTCACGCAGGACGGGCATTGGCGCGGGTCCATTCGGCGGGCCGAGAAACTGGGTCTGCTGGGGCCGGAGACGCTGTTGTCGCACTGCATTGACCTGCACGCGGATGAAATTGATCTGATCGCTGCCAGTAATACCAAGATTGCCCATAACCCCTCGGCCAATGCGTCGATCATGGGGCGCTGCCCGGCGATCGAGCTGATGGCGGCGGGGGCCTGTGTGGCACTGGGATCGGATGCCACAGCACCTGACCGGTCGGGCGATATGTTCCGCCACATGCAGCACGCGATGCATTATCACCGCACCCATTTCCGTGATGCCTCGGTCCTGCCTATCGGCCAGGCGCTTGAGATGTGTACCATCGGGGCGGCACGTGCCTTGGGGCTGGCGGATCGTACGGGGTCGATCGAGGTGGGCAAGGCGGCGGACCTGACAATGGTCGACCTGCGCCGCGCGCATCTCTACCCGCCCAACATGGCACTGCACCGGCTTGTGTGCTTTGCCAATGGCAACGATGTGGCGATGGTGATGGTTGGCGGTGAAATCGTGCTGCGCGACGGGCGGGCCACACGGGTGAACGAAGACGACATCCTTAACGATGCGGCCACTCAGGCGGCCCAGATGATCGCTCGGATCGGCGCGCAGGCGGACCTCGACCTGCCGCCGGATTTTTGGGGACCGAAAGGAATTCAAAGATGACAATCTACGTGGTGAACCCCAACAGCAGCCAGCATGTGACCGACGGCATCGACCGCGCCGTTGACCCGATGCGCGCCGCCAGTCCTGTACCGATCGCGGCCCATACGCTGGCCAAAGGCCCCCCGGGCATCGAAAGCCAGGCTCATGTCGACGGTGTCGTGGCACCCTTGCTGGCCCATTGCGCGGGATTAGAGGCCGACGCCAGTGCCTTTGTCGTGGCCTGTTATTCTGATCCCGGGCTTGCTGCCCTGCGCGAACAATCTGCGCATCCGGTCTTGGGCATCGCCGAGGCGTCCATCCTCACTGCGATGACGATGGGGCAACGCTTTGGCATCATCTCGATCCTGTCCAAAAGCATCCCCCGGCACATGCGCTATGTCGGCGCGATGGGGGTGATGGACCGGCTGGCCGCCGATATGCCTCTGGAACTCGGGGTGCTGGAACTTGCCGATGAAACCCGCACCTTTGAGCGGCTCAAGGACGTTGGCACCCGCCTGCGCGACACGGCGATGGCGGATGTCGTGATCCTGGGCTGCGCGGGCATGACCGCCTTTCGCACCGATTTAGAAAACCACCTCGGCGTTGCCGTGGTCGAACCCTGCCAGGCAGCCGTCGCCATGGCAATCGGCCGCGTCGCGCTACAAATGACACGATAGGACAGACCATGACCCAACTCACCACTGCCGCGCGCGGCGTCTTCGTGATTGCCGTCACGCCTTTTTATCCTGACGGCCAGATCGACATGCAAAGCTGCGACCGCATGGTTGATTTCTATCTTGAGGCCGGGGCAACCGGGCTGACCGTGCTGGGGATGATGGGGGAGGCGCCCAAGCTGACTGTCGAGGAATCGCGCGGCGTGGTTGCGCGTATCCTTGCCCGTGTCGCGGATCGGGTGCCAGTGGTGGTCGGCGTGTCGGCCCCCGGGTTTGCCCAGATCGAAACGCTTACACAGATGGTGATGGATCTGGGCGCGGCGGGCGTCATGGTGGCGCCACCGGGCAGCTTGCGCACCGACGATCAGATCGTGACCTATTATACCCAAGTGGCCGAACTGATCGGCGATGTACCTTTTGTCCTACAGGATTTCCCACTGGCAACGGGGGTGCAGATGTCGACGTCTGTCATCGCCCGGATCGTCAATGCCCTGCCGACCTGTGTCTGCCTGAAACACGAAGACTGGCCTGGCCTTGAAAAGATCACGACCCTGCGCCGCGCCGGCGTGCTTGACCGGCGCATCTCGATCCTGTGTGGCAATGGCGGGCTGTTCCTGCCAGAGGAAATGCAGCGCGGCGCCGATGGGGCGATGACGGGCTTCGCCTATCCCGAAATGATGGCCCGCGTGGTCGAACACCACGCGGGCGGTGATATGGACCGGGCGCGCGACATCTTTGATGCCTACCTGCCGCTGGCGCGGTTCGAACAGCAGCCGGGCATGGGGCTGGCCATCCGCAAATATACGTTGGCCAAACGCGGCGTCATTGCCCATGCCGCCCTGCGCAAACCCGGTAACACACTGTCCCCAGCGAGCGTGCAGGAGGTCAATCTGCTGATCGCGCGCCAGGAAAAACGATTGAAGGAGCTGAACTGATGGATCTCGAACTAACCGGCAAACGCGCGCTTGTGCTCGGCGCCAGCCGCGGCCTTGGGATGGCGATAGCACAGTCTCTGGCCAACGAAGGGGCGATTGTCTTTGCCGCCGCGCGCAGCGTTGACAAGATTGAGGCTTGGGTCAAAGGGACATCGGGTGACATCCGCCCGGTGCAACTGGATCTGGCAGATATCGACACCGTGAACGCCGTGGTTGACAGCTTACTCAAAGAGGGCGGTGTCGATATTGTTGTGAACAATGGCGGGGGGCCACCGCCCGGCACCGCGCAGGGTGCAGAACGCACAGCATGGATTACCCATTTTGAGGCAATGGCCGCAAATCTGTTCCACCTCACCACACGCCTGTTGCCCGCGATGAAGGAACGCCAATGGGGCCGCGTGATCTCTGTCACGTCATCGGGGGTAGAGCAGCCGATCCCGAACCTTGCCCTGTCAAACGGCATCCGTTCGGCAGTCGTCGGCTGGTCCAAAACCCTTGCAGGCGAAGTCGCGGGTGACGGGATTACCGTGAACGTCGTCATGCCCGGCCGCATTCACACCCAGCGTGTCGATGAGTTGGACGCCGCGGCGGCCAAACGCACACAGACAGAGGTCGACGAGGTCGCCCGCCAATCCCGTGCGGCCATTCCCGCCGGCCGCTATGGCAAGCCGGAGGAGTTTGCTGATGTCGTGACGTTTCTTGCATCGGCCCGCGCGGCCTATGTGACAGGGTCGCGTATCCGTATCGACGGCGGGTCGATCAAATCCGTCTGACCCGCGCGCGCAAGGGCATTGTTTGAATGTAAAATAGATGTACTAATCGCTTGGGGTAAGCTTGGAAACTGCATGTTGTCATGTAAGTGTCATACCGGGCACCTAAAGACGGGGAGTCCAGAAGTTGCGGCAAGGTTTGCCCTTCTTGGCTGGAGAAATAAGGAATAAAATGATGAAATCGACACTGATCCTTTCCACTGCTGCCGCGCTGTTGCTGTCATCGGTGGCCGCACAGGCAGAGACGCTGCGCCTGCTGACATGGGGTGGCTACGCCCCGGACGAGGTGATCGCCAAGTTCGAAGAACAGACCGGCCACACTGTTGAAGTGACCAAATCCAACAATGAAGAAATGATCGCCAAGCTGCGCGCGACCAATGGCGGCGGTTTCGACCTTGCCCAGCCCAGCCAGGACCGGATCGCCGGCCCCCAGGCTGAATTTGGTATCTACAAGCCGCTGGACATGTCCAAGATCGAAACCGGGCTGTTTATCCCCTCGATGCTTGAAGCGACCAAGGGCAACACCACTGTCGAAGGCGAAGTCTATGCCGTGCCGCACATCTGGGGCACCTCCGGTCTGGTCGTGAACACTGCCCAAGCACCTGGCGTCAAAGATTACCTTGATCTGTGCGGTCCTGATGTTGCGGGCAAGGTATCGTACCGTCTGAAACGCCCGACGCTGATCGGTTTTGCCTATTCCATGGGTCTTGACCCCTTTGCCGCCTATGGCGACGAAGCAGCTTACAAGGACATCCTTGATCAAGTTGAAGCCAAGCTGGCCGAGTGCAAAGCCAACGTCAAAACCTACTGGGACGGCGGCGACGAGTTGAAGAACCTGATGCGCTCGGGTGAAGTTGTGGCCTCGATGGCCTGGGACACCGGCGGATGGCAGCTGAACGATGACAACGCCGATATCACCTTTGTCGCCCCTGCCTCTGGTGCGCTGGGCTGGATCGACACATTTGCATTGCCCGCACGCGGCCGTGCCGATGAAGCGGCCTATGCTTGGATCAACTTTGTCATGCAGCCCGAGATCGCGGCGATGATCACCACCTCCGCTGGCAATTTCACGGCCTCCCAAGGCGGCGACGCGGGCGTGGATGACGCGCTCAAGGCCAAGTACCAGGCCAGCTTCCCACAAGAAGCGATCGACAATATCAAGTGGTATCCGTCTGTTCCCGCAGGGCTGGAGGCGCTGGAAGGTGCCGCATTGGACCGGATCAACGCGGCCAAATAAGTGCCGCGAAATCGATGACAGGGAAGCGCGGCTCTCGCGCTTCCCATTTTTTATGAAGGCCCAATCTGATGTCGCAAACCCCCGACCTCGAATGCCGCGCGATTTCGAAGAATTTTGACGATTTCCAAGCGGTGAAAGACGTCAGTTTCAGCGTGCCGCAGGGGACGTTCTTTTCCATCCTTGGGCCGTCAGGCTGTGGCAAGACGACGCTGCTGCGCATGATCGCAGGTTTTCAAAAGCCCTCAAGCGGCGACCTGTTGATCAAGGGCAAATCGGTGCTCGACGTGCCCCCCAACAAACGCCCTGTGTCGATGGTGTTTCAGCATCTGGCGCTGTTCCCGATGATGAACATCGGCGCCAACGTCGGATTTGGCCTGCGTCAGCGCGGTGTAAACAAGACGGATATCAAGAAACAGGTTGAACGGGTGCTCGAACGCGTGGGTCTCGGCGGGGTGGCGGATCGGCCCGTGGCCTCGCTATCGGGGGGGCAGAAACAGCGGGTGGCGATTGCACGCTGCATGGTGCTTGAACCGGATGTGCTGCTGCTGGACGAACCGCTTGGCGCGCTGGACCTAAAGCTGCGCGAACATATGAAAATCGAACTGAAACAGTTGCAGGCCGAGTTTAACACGACCTTTGTCTACATCACCCACGACCAATCCGAGGCCTTGGTGATGAGCGACCAGATCGCGGTGATGAACCACGGCGTGTTTGAACAGTTGGGCACCGCCAAGGAGCTTTACTACGAACCCTCAACGGCCTTTGTCGCCGGATTTGTCGGCGAGGCAAACCGCTTTGCCGCCACCGTCGACGGCGTGACCGGCGACGTGGTCCAGATGGTCACCAGCGAGGGCCGCGCGCTGCGTGGTGTGGATGCCGGGCGCGGGTTGGCGCGCGGCGACAGCGTTGATGTCTTCGTGCGGCCCGAGGCGGTGCGCCTGTCGCGCAGCGCCGCAGATGTCGCGCATCTGGGCAACACGGGTGACGGCAAGGTCGAAACCATCCTGTTCAACGGTGCCAACAGCCAGTTGCTGCTGCGCGATCAGGCGACCGGGACCGAGATGAGCATGGCCTTGCCCCAGACAGGAGAGTTTCGCGATCTGGCGCAGGGCGATGTCATTTCCTTTGGCTGGGAGCCGCAGCAGACACGCGTGTACCGCAGGGCAGGGGGCGATGATGGCCTCTGATCGCTCAAAATTGACGTTCTGGCTGCTGATGGCACCGCTGCTCATCTGGCTAATGACGCTGATCATCCTGCCGCATGTCGGCATGTTCTTGGTATCCCTGCGCGAAAAGGTCGGCGTGCGCGAATACGAGACGAGCTTTGCCAACTATGCGGTGTTTTTCAACGAACCGCTTTACTGGAACACCTTTGCGCGCACCGCCTATATGTCGATTGCCGCGACGGCACTGACCCTGCTGATCGGGTTTCCGATTGCCTATTACATCGCCAAACTCACACGGGGCCGCACCAAGACGACGCTGTTCTTGATGTGCCTGATCCCGTTCTGGGTCAGCGAGCTGGTGCGCACTTTTGGCTGGATGATCCTGCTGCGCGAAACCGGTGTGTTTTCAAACCTGCTGCAATACCTCGGCCTGGTCGCGGGGCCGGTCGAAATGCTGTATAATGATGCCGCGATCATGACGGGGCTGGTCTATACCTCGATGCTGTTCATGGTGGTGCCGCTCGTGACAACGCTCGACAGTCTCGACGACAGTCTGATCGAGGCGGGCTATGATTTGGGCGCCAGTGGATTTACCATCCTGCGCGAAATCGTGATCCCCCACGCCATGCCCGGCATCGTGTCGGGGTGCATCGTGGTCTTCATGCTTAGCCTTGGCAATTACCTCACCCCGATCCTGCTGGGAGGCAAGGACAGCCTGTGGTTCACCGGGCTGATCTATAGCCAGTTCATCACGCGGTTTAACTGGGAACTGGGGTCGGCGTTTGGGTTCTTGTTGCTGGGCTTGTCGTCCTTGATCGTCTTTGTTGGCCTTAAACTGTCGCGGCAATCGCTGGGCAAGACGATGGCCCAGACATGATTACTGGCATCCCACAAAGCGGCGCGTTCAAATGGACCTACCGGGCCTACGTCACGCTGTTTTTCATATATCTGGCGCTGCCGCTGGCAACGGTCTGCGTCTTTGCCTTCAACGACAGTGTGTTTCCATCCCTCCCGTGGGAGGGATTCACCTGGGCCTGGTTCTTTGGCAGTGACGCGCCCTATATCGGCGTGTTTCACGAACGGCCCATCTTGCGGTCGATCATAACCTCTGGCGTTGTCGCCTTCTGGGTTTCACTGCTGGCCGTGCTGGTAGGCACCTGCAACGCCTTTCTTTTCGTGCGCCACGACTTCCGCGGCAAGGGGCTGCTGTATATTCTGATGCTGTTGCCGTTGATCATCCCCGGTATCATCCTGGGCATCTCGATCCTTGTGTTTTCGTCCTCGGTTGCCAATACCCTCGAAGACGCGACTGGCCTGTGGTTCGATGGGCTGCGGCCGGGGTTGATACTGGTGGTTCTGGGGCAGTTTTCATTCATCACAACCTTTGCAACGCTGGTCATTTCCGCGCGCCTGCAAAAGTTTGACACCAGCCTCGAAGAGGCCGCGCTGAACCTCGGCGCGACAAAAATGGGCGCCGTGCGTGCTGTGACCTTGCCATTTCTCTATCCGGCGATGGGCGCCGCGGGGGTGGTCGCCGTGCTGATGAGCTTTGAGAATTTTAACACCACACTGATGCTCGTCGGGTCCGATGCGCCGCTGACCATCACCATGTTTGACCGGCTCAAGCTGGGGTCGACCCCGGTGTTGAACGCGGTGTCGCTGTTGCTGATCGTGGTGTCGGCCCTGCTGGGGCTGGCCTCTCTTCTGCTGCAAAAGCGCGAGGACTGAGGGCGGATCCGCTCAATCTGTGGCGGGCCGTTGTTCGGCCGCATTTGGTTTTTTGGTCGTAAATTTGCACAACCGTGGCACTAGGCCGCGCCTTAAATCCCACAACCTGTGCGGTCGCCGCCGGACATTTGCCCGGCGCACGCATGGGGGCTGGGCAAATCGACCGATGTGCTTTGCAATTCAGCACAAATGACCTGCGATGCCGCGAAACGTCGATAAATTGCCGCATTAAGGTTGCAGTTTGGCGGCTGGCGCGTTTTACTTGTCTCAATAACCAGAATTAATCTGGGCCTAATAACAGGGAGCGGAACTTGGGACAAAGTTCAGGAAGCGACGCGTTCGTCGAGTTTGAACGCGTGCAGAAAAGCTATGACGGCGAAAACCTCGTTGTCAAAGACCTCAACCTTTCGATGCCTAAAGGCGAGTTTCTCACGATGCTCGGGCCATCGGGTTCGGGCAAGACAACGTGCTTGATGATGCTGGCCGGGTTCGAAACCGCGACCCACGGCGACATTCGCCTTGGCGGCACGTCGATCAATAACATCTCGCCGCACAAGCGCGGCATCGGCATGGTGTTTCAGAACTACGCGCTGTTCCCGCATATGACGATCGCGGAGAACCTCAGCTTTCCTCTGGAGGTGCGCCGCATCGGCAAATCCGAGCGGGAAGAAAAAGTCAAACGCGCGTTGGACATGGTTGAAATGGGTGCCTTTGGTGGCCGCCGTCCCGCGCAGCTTTCGGGCGGGCAACAACAGCGTGTCGCCTTGTCGCGTGCGCTGGTGTTTGAACCTGAACTGGTGCTGATGGATGAACCACTGGGCGCCCTCGACAAACAACTGCGTGAAAAGATGCAGTTTGAAATAACCGATCTGGCCCACCGTCTGGGTATCACCGTCGTCTATGTGACCCATGACCAGACCGAAGCACTGACCATGTCAGACCGGGTTGCCGTCTTTGAAAATGGCCGCATTCAGCAGTTGGCACCACCCGACAAGCTTTATGAAGAGCCGGAAAACAGTTTCGTGGCGCAGTTCATCGGCGAAAACAACACGCTCGAAGGCACCATCAAAGAGATCAAGAATGGTGTCGCGCTGGTGCAGCTCGACGATGGTGGGCTGATCGACGCCAAACCAATCAACGTATCAAAACCCGGCGAGCGGACACGGGTGTCGATCCGTCCGGAACGGGTGGAGATCAACAAAGAACGCCTTCAGGAAGGCGCGCATACCCTCAAGGCGGAAGTGCTCGAGTTCATTTATATGGGCGACATCTTCCGCACGCGCCTTCGGGTTGGCGGCAAGGATGATTTTGTCATCAAGACCCGCAATGCCCCCGATCAGGTGCGTCTTGTACCCGGTCAGCAGATCGACATCGGTTGGCTGCCCGAAGATTGCCGCGCGCTCGACGCGGCCTAGGGGCACATCTTTCGTCTGCCTTTCGCGGCGGGCGATGAATACGCGGTCGGTAGGGTTTTGCCCGTACCGTCTGGCCGCGGGTTTCACGCAACGGGCACAATAGGGAGTTAACAATGAAACTAACGAATATTCTTCTGACGACGTCGGCACTGACCCTCGCGGCAGGCACGACGTGGGCTGACAGCCATGCAGCAATGTCTGACAGCATGACAATCGTCAGCTGGGGCGGGGCATACCAGTCATCGCAGCAAAAGGCATACTCCGAACCTTATATCGCGAACAACGCGGGTGTTTCGGTTTCGTGGGATGAAAGCTCGAACGAGGCCGTGGCCAAGCTGCGCGCCATGAACGAGGCCGGTAACGTCACATGGGATCTGGTCGACGTCGTGGCCTCCGATGCCATCCGTCTGTGTGACGAAGGTCTCGCAATGGAAATCGACGCCGACAAAGATCTGGCAGCGGCACCCGACGGCACATCTGCGGAAGATGACTTTGGCGACCTGCTGGTCTCTGACTGCTTCATCCCTCAGATCGTGTATTCGACGACATTTGGTTACCGCACTGACATGGTGCCAGAAGGTGTCGAACCTCCAAGCAAGATCTGCGACGTTTTTGATCTTGAGACATATCCGGGCAAGCGTTCGCTGGAAAAACGTCCGATCAACAACATGGAATGGGCGCTGCTGTGTGATGGCGTTGCCAAGGACGAGGTCTATGACGTTCTGGAAACGCCAGAAGGTCAGGAGCAGGCACTTGCCAAGCTCGACACGATCAAGGACAGCGTGATTTGGTGGTCTGCCGGTGCCGATACGCCACAGTTGCTGGCCGATGGTGAAGTGTTCATGGGCTCGACCTATAACGGGCGCTTGTTCTCGGTGATCGAAGAGCAGGATCAGCCTGTTGCGATGATGTGGGACGCCCAGGTATTCGACCTTGATGGCTGGATCGTGCCCGCAGGCCTGCCAGAAGATCGTCTGGCTCGCGTCAAGGATTTCTTGATGTTCGCGACAGACACTCAGCGTCTTGCCGATCAGGCCAAGTATATCTCCTATGGTCCGGCACGCCTGTCTTCGGCACCTCTGGTTGGTAAACATGCCGACCTCGGGATTGATATGGCTGAGCACATGCCGACAGACCCGGCCAACGCCACCAACACGTTCCTTTATAACTACGAGTTCTGGGCCGACTACCGCGACGATATCGACGCAAAGTTCCAGGCTTGGCTGGCCAAGTAAACGGGTAGCGTGCGGACCATTTGGTCCGCGCGGCTTCCTTTAATGCGCCGGGCGGGCCACTGGTCCGCCCGGATGACCACCAACCGCAATCACATGGATTGCAGGCAACCATACCGCGATTGGCCAACGGGGCCAGAACGCGACGAAGGGCAGACATATGAGTGATCTCAAAGCGACCGGTCCCCAGACAGCATCTGCACCCACGCCCGAGGACG
This sequence comes from Sulfitobacter sp. KMM 9851, assembly GCF_057178245.1. Lineage (NCBI taxonomy): Bacteria > Pseudomonadati > Pseudomonadota > Alphaproteobacteria > Rhodobacterales > Roseobacteraceae > Sulfitobacter > Sulfitobacter sp. KMM 9851. Next base: position 2,206,683 of record NZ_CM169991.1, on the reverse strand, counting down.
CGCTCCACGCGGCGCAGTCGCCAGATGGCGACAAATCGGGTCCGGTACTCTCTGCGGATGGCACGCCACTGAAAAAATCGCTCAGGCGGGCCTTGCGCGCGCAAAAACTGCGCGCCCTTGCACTGATCGCGCCACTCTTGATTTTCGTGCTGGTCACATTCATTGCCCCCATCGGCTCGATGCTGTTCCGCTCTGTTGAAAACCAGATCGTGTCGAACACTCTACCGATGACCACGACCGAGCTTGCCCAATGGGATGGCACCAGCAACGAACTCCCTGATGAACAGGTGTTTGAAAACCTGTTCTTTGACCTCTTCTTTGCCGCCGAAGCCAAACAGCATACGCGCCTTGGCACCCGTTTGAACTATGAACAGACCGGCGTCTCGTCCCTGTTCCGCCAATCGGGCCGCAAGTTGGACGACATCGGAGAATCTTATCAAGACCCACTGGAAGACCTGAACAAGGCCTGGAAAGATAGCGCTGTCTGGTTTGAACTTATGACCGGGACAGGCGAGGGCGCCGTTGATTTGCTGGAAGCGACCCGCTCCCGGTACGATGCGCTGACCACCTCATCCTCGAGCGCGGATATCGGGTTTGTACCGGGCGCTGACATCACCCGTATCCTGCCGAAAACCGCGCGGGCCTATACCGCCTTTGCCGTTTTCACCGTCGAGGCGGATGGCGACGTGGTCGCCAAGGAAGACCCATGGGAGGCGGTCTATGCTGCCCTCGGGCTGGATCTGACCGCCGATGGCGCCGCCGAAGCAATCGCCAGCTACAGCGGTCCTCAGGCTGCGTTGCTGCAACAGGCAGCGGAAAATGCCGACATCTTCCCACAGCCCGACTTCAAAGCCGCGTTTGTCGGTTTTGACGAGGACTGGGGTGATCTTCGGACATGGCGTACCTTCCAGACCTACAGCCCGAATTATACAAACGGCTATTTTCTGAATGCTGTCGACATGCAGAAAACACCCGACGGTTTTGCCGCACGCCCGGAGAACCAGCAAATCTATATCCTGCTGTTCAAGCGGACGATCTTCATGTCGCTGATGATCACGGCCTCTTGTGTCCTGCTGGCCTATCCGGTGGCGTGGATACTGGCCAATCTGCCGGCCCGCACAGCCAACCTGCTGATGATCCTTGTGCTGTTGCCGTTTTGGACATCCCTGCTGGTGCGCACAAGCGCCTGGAAGGTCATGCTGCAAAATCAGGGGGTGATCAACGATGTGCTTGTCTGGCTTGGTATGGTGTCGGACAACGACCGTCTGGTGATGATCAACAACCAGTTCGGCACGATCGTCGCGATGACACATATCCTGCTGCCGTTCATGATCTTGCCGATGTATTCGGTGATGCAGACGATCAATCCGACCTACCTGCGCGCCGCCAAATCGCTGGGCGCGACAAATTGGACAGCTTTCTGGCGGGTCTACTTTCCGCAATCGGTGCCGGGCATCGGGGCGGGCAGTATCCTCGTCTTCATTCTGTCGATCGGCTATTACATCACGCCCGAAATCGTCGGCGGCACCACCGGGACGTTCATATCGAACCGGATCGCCTACCACATCTCCAGCTCTCTTAACTGGGGTCTCGCGGCGGCGCTTGGCACGATCCTCTTTGCGGTCGTCCTTCTATTGTACTGGGCCTACGACAAGATCGTCGGCATTGATAACGTGAAGTTGGGATAAGAAAATGGGCACATTTACACCGCTGAAAAAGCAGCCCTTTACATTTTTCGGCCCGGTCGTTGCCGCGGCCGGGGCCGTGATGGGACTGTTCGTGGGCACCGCAAAGGACGCTTCGCTGATCGGGGTTCTGCTGGGGGCCTTGGTCTGCACCGCGCTGGCCTATCTCTTTGCCGAGGTCTGGCGTCAGGAAAAACCGGCGCGCTGGCTGGCCATTGCGGGCTTTGGCGCGTCGGGATTTGCCGTTGGCGGAGTTTCGGCGGCGATTGTCGGACTGTTGTTTGGCTGGTTTATCGGCTGGTTCATCTTCTGGCTGTCCGAGGGGCGCTATCGCGGCCATCTGCCGCCATACCTGACCGCAGGCCAGGTGCTGTGGCACTATACGTTCCGCGTGATCTGTGGGTCGATCTTTGTGTTTCTGATCACGCCGATCATCGTGGTAATCCCCCTCAGCTTTAACGCTGAAAACTTCTTTACCTTCACGCCCGAAATGCTGCGCTTTGATCCCGACGGCTATTCACTCAAGCACTACCGCGACTTCCTGACCAATTCGGAATGGACAGGTGCGGTCTGGAACTCGGTCAAGATCGCCCCGGTGGCCACGCTGATCTCGGTCAGCCTTGGCACTTTGGCGGCCATCGGCCTGTCACAAAGCCATGTGCCGTTCAAACGCGGGATCATGGCGATCCTGATCTCGCCGATGATCGTGCCGCTGATCATCTCGGCAACGGGGATGTACTTCTTTTACTCTTCCATCGGCATCCAGGGCACCTATTGGGGCATCGTGCTGGCCCATGCGGTTTTGGGTATTCCCTTTGTGATCATCACCGTCACTGCCACATTGGTCAGCTTTGACAACTCCCTGACCCGCGCAGCGGCCAACATGGGGGCCAACCCGATCACGACATTTTTCCGGGTGCAGATGCCGCTGATCCTGCCCGGTGTGATCTCGGGCGGGTTGTTCGCCTTTATCACCTCGTTTGACGAAGTGGTCGTGGTTATCTTCCTCGGCTCCGCCGAATGGCAAACGCTGCCGTGGCAGATGTTCACCGGGCTGCGCGAACAGATTTCGCCAACAATCCTCGCCGCGGCAACGATCCTTGTTGCGATTTCCATCATGTTGCTGGCGACCGTTGAAATGCTACGCCGCCGGTCCGAACGGATGCGCGGGCTTAGCCCCAGCTAAGGCATATCCAAGAATGGCGCGCCGCGCAGGCGCGCCATTTTCGAATTACCAAGCCCCTATTACCTATCTCGCACGCGCGACGCGGCACCATTCGACGCTATGGCGCACCTGCACCTCGACCGCCGGCGGATGCGATCATTTGGCACCTGTACCGTCGGGGGGTGACAGAAGCGCGCCAAAGCGGCATTATCACAGGCAGTAAGACCCGCGTCGAAATTTTGTCGGATGCGGCCAAAGACGAATTTATTGAATACCGATCATTGAACAGGGGAGTTTCGAAATGCGGCCCTATGTTACTATTCATCTATTGATCTTGCGGGGCATGGCGCTGTGCCTGGCGCTGGCAAGTCTGACCGTGATGACCGCCACCTCGGCCATGGCCCAGGACGAGGGCGAATACACTTCCGGTGAGGACGACTATGGCGACAATCCAAACGACGATGTTGCCCCGGGCGCATCCCGCAATCCCTACGACATCGACAAGACGCCCCGTGCCACACCCGAAGCGACCAGTTCTGTCACCACCGCAATCGCGGGGTCCTACGCGTTCTGCGTAAGGGCGGTTGCGGCAGAGTATCTGGTCGATTGCCTTGGTGAACAGCTCAAGGTGATCACGCAGTCGATGTCCAACACAGGCGATTATGGCGAGGCGCGCAAGATCCTTGAGGATACCTCCAACAAGCTGCGCAAACTCGCAGCGGCCAACGCAGCACCCAATCTGCCAAGAGTGCGCGTGAAAAGCAAAATCAACAACAAAGCTGTGGCAACCAAGCCTCTGACGCCAGTGCGCAAAGAGGCCGTCAAACAGGTCAATGCTCAGGCTGCCGACATTCTGGCAGAGGCGGAAACCAAGCTCCTGCGCTCTGCGGGAAGTTCGGACCGCCGGTTGATCGCCTATGCCCAGATGGCCAAGGCGGTCGGATCGAACAAGACATTGCTGCGGTCTGCGTGATGTTCACACAGACGGACATCAACAGGGGGGCGACGATGCAGAAACCGGTACACCTAAGGACGCTTAAGGCCGCACTGTTGGCGCTCTTATGCGCGCTGGCATTCCCCGTCGCGGCGCAATCGCCCTTCGACGGCGGCTGGACGCTAAAGCCTGAGATGTCCAACCTCACGTTCCAGTCCGTTAAAAAGAAGACGGTCGTGGAGTCCTCCAGCTTTGCCACACTTCAGGGCGGGATCGACCCGACCGGGGCAGTCAGGGTGGCGGTCCTGCTGGATTCCGTGGATACCAAAATTGATCTGCGCAACGTGCGTATGCGGTTCCTATTCTTCGAGACCTTTAAATTCCCCGAAGGCGTTATCACCACTCAGATCGACCCCGCACTGCTGGCCGATCTGCCCACCGTGCGGCGCAAACAGATACCCGTCAGCTATCAGATTGAGCTGCACGGCGTGACCAAGTCCTATGACGCCACCGTCACCGCCACGCTGCTGAGCGAAGATATGGTGTCGGTTGCATCCGGCACGCCGATCTCCATTTCGGTGGCAGACTTCAACCTGACTGATGGGCTAAAAAAGCTGGAAGAGGCCGCCAGCGTGGACATCATCCCATCGGCTACGGTGTCCTTTGACTGGGTCTTTGCCCGCAACGTCAGCACGGCAGAGGCGGCCACGCCCGAACCCGCCACAGCGGCGCCTGCCGCCGCACCGCAGTCCGTCGCCCTAGAAACCCAAGGCGACTTTGACGCCGAGGCCTGCAAGGGTCGGTTCGAAATCCTGTCACGCACCGGCAACATCTATTTCAAATCCGGCTCTGCCCGGCTCGACGACAAAAGCGCGCCTTTGCTCGATAGTCTTGCAAATATCGTCTCACGCTGCCCCGGCATGGTGATCGAGGTGGGCGGGCATACCGACAGCGTGGGCAGTGACGCGCTGAACCTGCAACTGTCGCAGGCCCGCGCGGCCTCTGTTACCGATTATTTGCGCGCCAAGGGCATGGGCACCGAAACGATGGTGTCCAAGGGGTACGGCGAAACGACCCCGATCGCGACAAACGACACCGACGAAGGCCGCCGGAAGAACCGCCGCATCGAATTCAAGGTACTGGAAAACTAGATGCCCAAAGCATTGCGTATCTTTGCAGCTATCCTTGCCCTGATTGCCGGGGCAGGTGGGGCTTGGGCCGAGCCACGCATCGCGCTGATCATAGGCAATGGCGGCTATGCCAGCGTGACGCAACTGGACAATCCGGTGCCTGACGCCGAACTGATGGCCGCGACCCTGCGCGAGAATGGGTTTGAGGTTACGGTGCTGACGGATGGTGGCCAGATTGCACTCAACCGGGCGATTTCGCAGTTTGGCCGTGACCTGCGCGGGGCAGGCAAAGACGCGACGGGGCTGTTCTATTACGCAGGCCACGCCGTGCAGTCCTTTGGCGAAAATTACCTGTTGCCAGTGGACGCCAGCCTGACCGATGCCGCCGACCTCAGTCTTGTGGGTGTCCCTGCCGATGCGATCCTGCGGCAGATGCGATCGGCCCGCAACAAGACCAATATCGTGATCCTGGATGCCTGCCGCAACAATCCATTTGAGGCCATTCCAGACCTGAATGACAATGGCCTGGCCGAAATGAAAGCACCCACCGGCACCTTCCTGTCCTACTCCACGGCGCCGGGCGCAGTGGCGCTGGACGGTCTGGATGGCAACAGCCCCTTCACCAAGGCGCTGGCCGCAGAAATCCCGGTGCCGGGCGTGCCGATTGAACAGGCGTTCAAGAAGGTGCGGGTGACGGTCATCGCCGAGACAAAGGGCCAGCAAACGCCTTGGGACACATCGTCGCTGACTGGCGACTTCTTTTTTCAGGCGAAGGAACAACTCAGCGCCGAGCAACTTCAGGAACAACAGCTTTGGAAGTCCGTAAAGGGCAGCGGCGATCCGGTGCAGATCATGCTGTTCTTGCGCAGCTATCCAAATGGCCTTTTCCAGACCGAGGCACGCACGTTGCTCAGCGCTACCATGGCCGCCGAACTGCAGCCGCCACCGCCAGCAAACGCGCCTGAGGTCGCAGCGTTGCAGCCTGAACCGTCCCGCGCGGCGACACCCGAACCAAGCGAGCAAAGCTTGATCGCTGCCGCACAAGCCAGTGGCACTGCCGCAGATTATCAGGCGTATCTTGATGCTTTTCCGACGGGCACTTACGCCGAATTGGCAGCGTATGAGTTGAAGGTCATTCAGGAAAACGCCGACCGCGCCAGTGCCAAGGCGCCCGTTGAAGAACCCGTTGAAACCGCCCCTACAGTGGCGCCAGCCAAGCCTACCGACTTGTCATCCATGACATTTTCCAGTCCGTTCCCCACAGGGAACCCCGCGATTCAGGGCCGCAGTATCGAGGAAGTGGTTGAGCTTTCGCCGCTATTCCCGCCTATCGAAGGCTTGCCCGAGGAACTGTGGAAGGATCAGACCTGTTCGAATTGCCACGAATGGACCCGCGAGGCGCTCTGCACCCAAGGCAAGACCTATGTCAGTGCCAATAGTGAGCGTGCCATCAGCAAGACCCATCCCTTTGGCGGTACGTTTAAACAGGGGCTGCGGGCCTGGGCTTCGGCGGATTGCCCCTAGCGTCCGACGGTCAATTTGGCGTGGTCGAGATAAAGAAATACACCCATTCGCCTTTGAAATCGACATGCTCTGCCCGCTTGGCCGTGACGCGCGCGGCGAGAAACTCTAGATACGGGCCTGCGGGTTCCTGCAAGGGGCGCAATCCGTCATAGAGCGGTACGGAGGTGGCAAAAGCGGCTGCAATTTCCTGACCAAAGGGGGCGCTGATGGTCATGTCCAGTGCCGGTTCCCCGGCGATAGACCGACCCACGGCAAGGGCGGATTTGGCGGCTGCTTCTGGTAGCGGGACGATGTCATTGGGTTGCAGGTGGATCACGCTGCCATCTGCGGCAAAATAGTCGACATAGACAAAGGCGTCGTAGTCTGGCGCGGTCAGGTCAAGCGTCAGGCGCTGACCGTCAGCATAGCTGTAGTTGCGGGCAAAGCCGTCTTCGCCGATGACCGCCGGATTGGTCAGTTGTTCGGTCGATTGCGGCAAGCCCACGGCGGCGATCCCGGCCAGCGCGCCGCACTGCGGGCGCGGCAGGATCAGCAGCGCATCCGAGATTGGTATGGCGTCACCGACCTGTTCGCGTAACGCGGCCAACACTGGCGCGCGCAGGGCATCTTCGGGCAGGTGGCCGCGCAGTTCCAGGGTGCCGCTGTCGGGCAGAAAGGTGGTCTGCAACCGCGCGCAGGGCACCGCGGCCAAAATTCCTGCGATGCCATCACGCACCTGCGCCGCGCCCCCCGACACATCGCCGGCGTGTGTAAAGGCCGCGATGGCCGCGAGGGACGTGGCGCTGACGGCGGTATTATCGCTGCCCGACCATGCCAGTGCTGCGGTGCCTTTCGTGGCGGGGAGCGGCAAAGTGGCCGCGTCGTGAACATTGGGCGTGGCACTGGGCGCTGCGGGGGCCGTGGGCGTGACGCTGGCCGCAGCGGGCGCTTGCGGCGATGAAAGGGGCAGTGTTTGTGCGGCTTTGGGGGCGGCAGCCGTTGTCGTGGCGGGCGTGACCGTCGCCAAGGACAGGACTTGGCCCGTCAGGCTGGCGGCGTGAACCGTTTCCCCTCCCGCCTGGCTTGATACCTGCGCAACCTTTGCCCCCGCCGCCGTAACAGCCTGCACCCGCTGGGCGTCACGCTTGGCGCGCAATGGGGTGGACGGTGGCGGGCTAGCACCGATTTGCGCGCTGTCGGTGGGGCTGGCCGTTGCGCGCGATTGGCGCACGGCCGATTGTTCGGCGCGGGTTGCTTGGCCAATGCCTTCGGCGGCGGGGTCGCTTGGCGGTTGTTGCGGTTCGGCGCGGCTGCGTTTCACCTCGGCGGCTTCGACGGTGAACTTTGACTGTGGACGCGGCTGGTCCTCGGTAGGGTCGGGCTTGATCGTGAGGGCCAGCACGGCAAAGCCGCCGGCATGCACCAGCGCAGATGTGGCCAGTGCGAGGGACCAGACCCGCGCGGTCATGGGCTTGACGGTGTCACGACCAACACCACATCGCGCGCCCCAAGCGCCTCCAACACGCTGACGTGGGGCAACACATCGCCCAAAAGCGCGTCACGGTGCGCATTGACCCGCACCAACACGTCAGCGTTTTGCGCTATCGCGGCCTGTGCGGCGAACTCCAGGGCAGCGGGATCAATCGTTTGACCCTCAAACGCCAGATCGCCCTCGGCGCTGATGGACAGGGTAACACCGCCGCCCGGCATGTCCGATCCGGTGACGGCACTGGCCGGGGTCACGTCAAACGGGGCGGTGGCATCCATCCGGCCGATCAGCATAAAGAACACCAGCAGAAAGAACACCACGTCGATGAGCGGAATGATGGATTCCTGCGCCGGACGCGGTGGAATGCGCTGTAGTTTCATGGCGCGGCCACTTGCAGGATGCGCAGGCTGTCGACACCGGCGGCGGTCAAAATGTCCATCAACCGCACCAGCGCCTGGGTGTCCGCGCGCAGCGCAGGCAAGATCGTTACCGCGATGCCCGGTGTCGCGCGCACTAAGGCCGCCAGATCAGTCTCTGACACCTGCCGCCCACGCACATATGCCGCGCCATCCGCCCCTAGACGCACCAGCAGCGTGCCGCCGTCGGCGGTTGTACTGGTTGTCTCGATCGTGCGGTCCGCGCTTTTGGCGATCGGAATCATGTCCAGATGAAGGTAGGTCGAGGTGACCATGAAAAACACCAACATGATCAGCAGCACGTCGATCATCGACACCAGAGAGATCAGCCGTTGTGGCGCGGTGACCCGGCGCAGCATCATGGCCTATCCCCCCGCATCATGGCTGGTCAGAAGATGGCCGATGCTGGTCTCAATCGCGCCGGTCGCACGGTCGACCCGTTCCGACAGCAGGCTCGCCGCAATTGCCGCCGGGATCGCCACCAGCAGCCCTGCCGCCGTGGTCAGCAGCGCCTGCCAGATACCGCCCGCCAAGAGCGCCGCATTGGCGGCCCCTTCGGCCAGTGCCAATTCCTGAAACGACTGGATCATGCCCAGCACCGTGCCCAGCAGACCCAGCAGGGGGCTGATCATGGCGATGAGTTCCAGCAGGCGAATGTGGCGCTGCATCACGGCCACCTCGGCATTGCCGCGCCACTCCAGATCGGCCGTCAGCACCGCGCGCGCCCGGCCGGATGCCAGCCCCTGCATCGCCACCAGCATCAACCGGTCCGCCGGGGCGGTGCGGTCTTGTAACGCCTGTTGGGCCGCGTGATGATCGCCTTTGGCCCATAGATCAACCGCTGCAGCGCGCGCCGCAGCACCAGTAGTGACCCCCCGCAATTGCACGATCTTGACGACGATCAATGCGAGTGAACACAGCGACATCACGAGCAACACCAGCACAATCGGCCCGCCGCTGATCAGCGTGTCGGTAAAACCGGCCACGCTATTTCACCAGCCCGGCGGATGTCTTGCTGCGCAAATCCAGAATGGCAAAGCAATCCATCTCATCGGCGTTCTGCGGTCTGCAACTGGGCAGTTCGTGTAGCAGCACCTCGGAAATATCGGCGCAGCCGATTTCGGGTATTTCAAACAGTTTGAGCGTTGTGCGCGCGGCGGGCAGGGGGGCGGCGTCGATGGTCAGCAGGCGGTCGATGATGCCGGACTGATCCAGAATTGCCAGCGACATCTCGAACCCTTCAAAGCTGTTTTCGGTCTGGTTGCGAAACAAAAAGAAGGCGCGGCATCCGCCTGCCTCTCCCGGTTCAAATTTATTCAGTTCAACCCCGAGCCGCCCCGGCTCTGCCCAACTTGGGGCGGCCAAGGCCGCCAAAATGCCCGTGAGCGTCAACAGGCGGCAGAATGCGCGTGTCATAATAAAATCCCCTTGATGCAGAATGCCCCAACGATGGGCGCTGCGTGTCACTTTGGTCAAGAAGAATAGGTTTCATTCATAAAAATGCGGAATGAGAGGATTGACGAAAATCGTACCTGACGTAAAGTAACCCCCACAGGTGGCAGATATTTTTTAGTCACGACACCATTTGGTAACAATTTTCGTTCGGCCACTAAATCTACTTTTCGAAGACCGACCCTACTTTTTGACGACGCATAAAAATTTGACAAAAACCATCCGCCGATAGGCGAGGGTGCGAGGGTATCCGGGCAAGCGCCAGCTTTGGATAAGCGCCATTAGGTTTATACAGTACTTGGGGGGCAATCCGTTTTGGATGCGCTATTAACAAGCCGTAGCGAGGGTGCGCCTAGCGGTGCGAACCTGGAATATGAAGCCGTTTTCGCGGCGCTTCAGCTTGCCGCGCAGCCGGGTGAGGAAAAGCAGGTCGGCGAGGAAATTGTGGCTGCCGAACCCCCTGATTATGACGATGTGATTAAAAAAGCGCTCGAGGTCCTGCAGCAAAGCCATGATCTGCGGGTGGCGGTGCATCTGGCCGTGGCCGAGTTGCAGGTCAACGGGTTTCCGGGGTTCGCCAAGGTTACGGCCTATGTGCGCGGCTGTCTCGAAAACTTCTGGGACAGTTGCCATCCGCAACTGGACGAGGAGGACGACAATGACCCGACCATGCGTGTCAACGCCGTGTTGGGATTGGCGGATGACGCAACTGTCCTGCGCCCGATCCGCCTGGCGCCACTGACCCAGAGCAATGCATTTGGCAGTGTCAGCCTGCGCGACATCGAAGTCGCCAACGGCGAGACGGCGCCGCGACCGGGCGACGAAAATGTACTGGATCAGGCAGGGATCAAGGCCGCCTTTAAAGATACGGACAGCGGTGTTCTGCAGGGTATCTTTGACGGTGCCAACGCCGCACTTGAGGACATCAAGGCCATCGACGCGGTCTTTAACGACAAGCTGCCGGGCCAGGGCCCCGACCTTGGCCCCGTGATGAAGATGCTGAAACGCGCCGTGGCACGGTTGGCTGAGGAAACCGGCAGCGAAGCGGGCGAAGCCCCGGCCGAGACCGATCCCGCGCCGGGAGACGCCCCAAAAGCCGCCGCAGCGGCACCCAGCGGGGCCATCACCAGCCCCCGTGACGTCGAAGTCGCGCTGGACCGCATCATCGCCTATTACGCCGCCTATGAACCCTCTAGCCCGCTGCCATTGATGTTGCAGCGTGCCAAGCGGCTGGTGGGCGCAGATTTTATGACCATCATGAAGGATATGGCACCCGGAGGTGTCGACAACGTCAAGCTGGTGGGGGGGCTGCCAGACGAATGAACAAGGGCCCGCGCCGGATGATCCGCGCGGGCCTTTTTACTGCGGTCTGACGCGGACCGGAACCCATACATAAAACCCATAAACCAAACGGAGATTTTGATGTCGAGTTCACAGAAGTTCATCGCAAGAAACCGCGCCCCTCGGGTGCAGATCGAATATGATGTCGAGTTGTATGGCGCGGAAAAGAAAGTGCAACTGCCGTTTGTGATGGGGGTCATGTCCGATCTTGCGGGCAAGTCGGAAGTGGCACAGCCCGGTATCGCAGACCGCAAGTTCCTTGAGATCGACGTGGATAATTTCGACAGCCGCATGAAGGCGATGAAACCGCGCGCGGCGTTTTCGGTGCCCAACATGCTGACCGGCGAAGGCAACATGTCGGTCGATCTGACCTTTGAAAGCATGGACGAGTTTTCGCCCGGCGCCATTGCGCAGAAGGTGGAACCGCTGAAAAAGCTGCTCGATGCGCGCAACGAGTTGAGCAATCTGATGACATATATGGATGGCAAGCCCGGAGCCGAAGAACTGCTGGCGGATGCCATGAACAACCCCGAATTGCTGAAATCCCTGGCAGCGACCCCCGCCGCCAAAGACGACGCGGAGGAATAAGACATGGCAAAAGAAGCAACATCTGCCGAAGGCGGTGCCGCCCAAACGGAAGAGGTCGATTTCTCGGCCCTTCTGAACAAGGAATTTAAGCCGCGCACCGACACGGCAAAGTCGGCTGTGGAATCCGCAGTCAAGACACTGGCGCAGCAAGCGTTGGAGAATACGGGCCTGATATCCGACGACGTCTTGCATTCGATTGAATCGATGATTGCCGAAATCGACAAGAAGCTCAGCGATCAGGTGAATGCGATCATTCACAATGCGGAATACCAGCAGTTGGAAAGCGCATGGCGCGGGCTGCATCACCTCGTCAACAATACCGAAACCGATGAGATGCTGAAAATCCGCGTGATGAACATCTCGAAAAAGGATCTGTCCAAGACCCTGCGCAAGTTCAAGGGCGCGGCTTGGGACCAGTCCCCAATTTTCAAGAAACTGTACGAGGAAGAATTCGGTCAGTTTGGCGGCGAGCCTTATGGCTGTCTGGTGGGGGACTATCATTTCAACCACTCGGCCCCCGATGTGGAGTTGCTGGGCGAAATGGCAAAGATTGCTGCCGCAGCCCACGCGCCCTTTATCACCGGTGCGGACCCATCCTTGATGCAGTTCGAAAGCTGGCAGGAGTTGAGTAACCCGCGTGACCTTACCAAGATCACCGGCACCCCGGAATATGCGGCATGGAATTCGCTGCGCAACTCGGAGGATTCCAAGTATCTGGGTCTGACGATGCCGCGTTTTCTGGGCCGCCAGCCTTATGGGGCCAATTCGAACCCGGTTGAGGAATTTGCCTTTGAGGAAAATGTCGGCAACGCAGAGTCCGAGAACTTTTCTTGGGTGAACGCCGCCTATGGCATGGCGACCAATATCAACCGGTCGTTCAAGGAATATGGCTGGTGTAGCCGCATTCGAGGGGTGGAATCCGGCGGTACGGTGGACAATCTGCCAACACATACCTTTCCGACCGACGACGGCGGCGTAGATATGAAATGCCCCACTGAAATTGGCATTTCCGATCGCCGCGAGGCCGAGCTGGCCAAGGGCGGGCTGATGCCCCTGATCCATCGCAAGAACACCGATATGGCGGCGTTTATCGGCGCGCAATCGCTGCACCGACCCGCAGAATACGACGACCCGGATGCGACATCCAACGCCAACTTGGCGGCGCGTCTGCCCTATCTTTTCGCTACTTGCCGCTTTGCGCATTATCTCAAATGCATGGTGCGCGATAAGGTCGGGTCCTACAAAAGCCGCGAAGACATGCAGCGGTGGCTTCAGGATTGGATCACCCAGTACATCGACGGATCGCCCGAAACCTCGGGCGAGATCACCAAGGCCCAGCGGCCCCTTGCCGCCGCCGAAGTGGTTGTCGAAGAGGTCGAAGGCAACCCCGGTTATTATGCCTCTAAGTTCTTTCTTAAACCTCATTATCAGTTGGAAGGTCTGTCAGTGTCGCTGCGGCTGACGTCCAAGTTACCCACTGAAAAAGCCTGACAAGACGACAGGCGGGCCCCGTTTCGGCCCGCCGCATTATTTGAAACCTGGCGGAAATTGATCCGCACCCTCAAAAGGAGATGATACCATGGCAGTTGACATGTTTCTCAAACTTGAAGGCATCGAAGGCGAAGCCCAAGACGACAAGCACAAGAAGGAAATCGACGTTCTCGCCTGGAGTTGGGGCGCCAGTCAGTCCGGCACGACCCATATGGGCGGTGGCGGTGGTGGCGGCAAAGCCAGCTTTATGGACCTGAGCGTTACCAAATATGTCGATTCCGCCTCTGCACTGCTGTTGCAGCACGTCGCGGATGGCAAACACATCAACGAAGGCACCCTGTTTGTGCGCAAGGCCGGTGGCTCGCCGCTCGAGTATATCAAACTCAAGATGGAGGACATCATCGTGACCTCCTACCAGACTGGGGGGTCGGGTGGTGAAGACCGTCTGACGGAAAACGTCGTTCTGAACTTCTCGGTCTGGACGTTGGATTATGTGCCGCAGAAAACCGATGGTTCGGGCGAAGCGCCCAAGAAGGCAGGCTGGGACATCGCGGCAAACAAGACCAAGGTTTGATCTTTGGCCTATCGCCCCGCCCGCCGGTTGGCGGTCGGGGGTTTCCTTTTGTTTAGCGGAGTTGCCCTTTGTCCCTGACAGCCACAGAAGCCCTGAAAGCGGGCGAGTTGACCCAAGCGTTAGAGGCGCTTCAGGCGCAGGTGCGCGCCAACCCCGGCGATGCAAAGCTGCGTATCTTCCTGTTTCAACTGCTGTGCGTGATGGGCGACTGGAAACGCGCCATCACCCAGCTAAAGCTTTGTGCCGAACTTGATGCATCCGCGATCCCGATGGCGCAGGCGTACCGTGAGGGGATCATCTGTGAGGTGTTCCGCGAAAAGGTTTTTGCCGCAGAGAAGGACCCGTTGATCTTTGGTGAGCCGTTGGAGTGGGTGGCGCTGATGATCGAGGCCAATCGCGCCATGGGGCAGGGCCAGACCAGTCAGGCCGCCGATCTGCGCGCCAAGGCGTTTGAACAGGTACCCGATTGCGGCGGCACGCTGAATGGCACGCCGTTTGACTGGGTTGCGGATGCTGACATGCGGCTAGGACCGCTGCTTGAGATCATCATTAACGGCAAATATTACTGGATGCCCTTCAGCAGCATTGACACCCTGCGCGTCGAGGCTCCCGAAGACCTGCGCGATGCGGTCTGGACCGCTGCTCAGATGAAATTGCGCAACGGCGGCGAATTTGTTGCCCTCATCCCGACGCGCTATGTCGGCACCGAAAAATCCGGTGATCATGCCGCAATGCTTGCGCGTGCGACCACCTGGGCCGATGCTGGTGATGGAACTTTTGTTGGCACAGGCCAGCGGCTGCTGACCACCGGTGATGCGGATGTGGCCATCATGGACCTGCGCGAACTCAAGATGGACGCGCCAGACGGGGCAGGTATCGGGGCGGACATCGGGGCAGGGTCTGCCGATGGCTGACAAAACGATCACCGAACGGCTGCAACCCTCGCTTTTGGACCGGCTTACCGACCTTGAACCGGACAAGAAAAGCGAAGCACGCGAGACCCGTGTGATCGACATCCGACGTCTGCGTGACATCATCCGCCGTGATCTGGCCTGGCTGTTGAACAGCGGCAATCAGGACACGTTGATCGACGCGGAAACATATCCCAACGTCGCTACATCGGTGCTGAACTACGGGGTGCGCGACGTGGCTGGCGATTTTTCGACCGATAACCGTGTCGAGGATATCCGCCGCGCCATCGCCCGCGCCATCACCCTGTTCGAGCCGCGCATCCGCGAAGGCACGCTAGAGGTATTGCTGCGTGAAGACGAGGATAGTACCCAATCGGTGATAGATTTCGACATCCGCGCCGACATGTGGGCGCAGCCGCTGCCGATGGAGTTGTATCTGCGCAGCCAAGTCGATCTGACCACCGGACATCTGTCACTGGAAAGCAAGGGTTAGCCATGGATACCCGGCTTCTCAAACACTATGAGGCCGAGCTGGCCTACCTGCGTGAGATGGGCGCGGAATTTGCCAATTCCTATCCCAAGATCGCCGCGCGGCTGGGCATGGACGGGGTCGAGGTGCTGGACCCTTACGTTGAACGCTTGCTTGAGGGTAGTGCGTTTCTGTCGGCTCGGGTACAATTGGAGCTAGAGCTGCAATACCCGGCCTTTACCTCACATCTTTTGGAAATTGTCTATCCGCACTATCTGGCACCTACGCCGTCGATGATGGTCACGCAGATGACGCCGGACATGGCCAATGCAGCGCTGGCCGATGGCTATGTCATGCCGCGTGAGACGATGCTGCGCGCGCGGCTGGGTGAGGGCGCGCAGACGGCCTGCATCTACCGTACCGCCGCCGACATGACACTATGGCCGATCGAAATTGCCGAGGCTGAATATATTGACGGGCGCGGCGAGTTGGTTGCCGCAGGGGTGGCGGGAGACACCGATGCGCGCGCCGCGATCCGTCTGCGCCTGCGTCGTCACGGCGGCGCGCCCATTGGCGAGCTTTCGATGGACCGCCTGTCGTTGTTTCTGGGCGGGCAGGGCGCGCAGGGTTGGCAGTTGCATCAATTGCTCTGCACCCAGACGACAGGGTTGGTGGCGCGGTCCATAGACCGGCGCGCCGACTGGGCGCTGCCGCTGCGTGGTGGCGCCGTGGTGCCGCGCGGCTATGGCCGCGATGAGGCATTATTGCCAACCCCGCAGCAGAGTTTTGATGGCTACAGGCTGTTGCAGGAATATTTTGCCATGCCCGAGCGGTTTCACTTTGTGGACCTGACGGGGCTAAGCGCGGGGATCGCCCGCGCGGTGGGGGATGCGGTCGACGTCTATATCTTGCTGCGCGATGGCCAGCCGAGCATTGCCGCCGGGATCACGCCCGATGCGTTTTCGTTGCATTGCGTGGCCGCGATTAACCTTTTTGAGAAACGCTGCGACCGGGTGCATATCACCTCCCGCGAGGTGTCGCACCATGTCATTGCCGACCGCACCAGCGCCCAAGATTTCGAGATCCATGCCATCAAGTCCGTCAAAGGCATCAGCGGCGAAGGCGAGGATGATCTGGATTTCAGGCCGTTCTATTCGGCGGATGATTTCTCCCCTGCTGGGGACGGCCACGAGATGTATTACACCATCACCCGCAAGATGCGCCAACGCACGGAAAAGGAACGGCTCAAGGGTGCCCGCACCAGCTATCTCGGGTCTGAATGTTACGTCACGCTGGTGGACCGTAATCAGGCGCCTTACCGGGCGGAGATGAGCCAACTGGCGGTGCGCGCGCTGGTCACCAACCGCGACTTGCCGATGCTGCTGCCCACCGGGCAAGCCGATCTGTTCTATCTGCCCGACGGCGGCCCGGTGGCCAAGATCACGACCCCCGTTAGCCCCACACGTCCACGTCCGACACTGGCGCAGGGTGACGCCGCGTGGCGGTTGATCAGCCACCTGAGCCTGAATTACCTGTCGATTGCCCAGTCAGATGGCGGCGACGGCGCGGCGGCGCTGCGTGAACTGGTCGGGCTATACGCGCCCAAGGGTGACCGGGCCGTCAACATGCAGCTTGAGGGGATTGTCGGCGTTTCCAGTCGTCCCATCGTGCGCCGGATGAGCGATGGCGTGCTCTCCACCGCCGTGCGCGGGCTGGAGATCACAGTGACGCTTGATGACAGCTTCTTTGAGGGGACCGGGGTCTACCTGCTGGGCGCGGTCTTGCAGCGCTTTTTCCGCAAACAAGCAACGATCAACAGCTTTACCGAAACGGTCCTTCGGACCCAACAGAACGGAGAACTCGCGAGATGGCGACCGGAGACAGGTCTCGGTCGGATCATCTGACGCATTTCCAGCGCCTGTGTGACACCCCCGAGAGCCACCACATATTCCTTGCCCTGCGCATCATCGAAGCGCAGTACCCCGACCGCCCGGCATTGGGCGCGTCACGCCGCCCACGCGAAGACGCGGTGCGGCTGGGCCAGGAGGCGCGCATGGCGTTCCCGCCGAATACGATCCGCGCCTTTACCCCGCCGGGCAAGGGACCGGGGAGCCTGATCAACCGCTTCTTTGGCTTTTTCGGGCCACATGGGCCGCTGCCCATTCACCTGACCGAATACGCCCGCGAACGTCAGATCAATAACCGCGACGGCAGTTTTGTTGCCTTTGCCAATATGCTGACGCACCGGTTCATGAGTTTGCTGTACCGTGCCTGGGTCACGGGCCAGCCTGCCGTCGACTTTGACCGAGGGGCCAAGACCCGTTTTGAGGGCCATATCGCAGCACTTAGCGGCCATTACGGTGATGCGCTGCGCGACCGCGACGCGATGCCCGATATGGCCAAACGGCATTTCGCGGGGCTGCTTGCCGCGGGCGCGCGCAATGCCGAAGGGCTGGTGGCAATGCTGCAGGCGTTCTTTCGTGCGCCTGTCAGGATGCAGGAATTTGTTGGTTCATGGCTAGAGCTGGAGCCGGATGACCGCTGGCAATTGGGCAACGGCGCTTTGGGGCAGACCACCAGCATCGGGTCCAGCGTTTGGTCGCGCAACGCCAAGTTTCGCCTGATCATTGGCCCGGTCAGTCTTGCCGATTACGAACGCCTGCTGCCCGGTCAGCCGTCGATGGACAGGCTGGCCGCTGTGGTGCGCAACTATGCCGGCGATGCGCTGGACTATGACGTCAATCTGGTATTGCGCGGCGACGAGGTGCCGCGTGCCGTGTTGGGCCAATCTACGAAGTTGGGCCAAACCAGTTGGATCGGCACCCGCAAGGGCAGTGCAGACGCAGACGATCTGTATCTACAGCCGCATCATCATTCCCGACGGGTGGCGTGATGCCGATAACCTCTGCCCAAACACAAGGATGCACCCCATGACAGAAATCAGCCGCGTCGCCCTTTTTGGCAAACTCAATTCGCTAGGTTACAAGGCGGTCGAAGGGGCCACCGTCTTTTGCAAGATGCGTGGCAATCCTTACGTCGAGATCGTGCATTGGCTGGCCCAGATCGTCCAACTGCCGGACAGCGATTTCAAACGCATCTGCGATCATTTCAAGGTTGATCCGGCGCGGCTGGCCTCTGACATGACGGCGGCACTTGATGCCCTGCCGCGCGGCGCCAGCAGCATCAGCGATCTGTCCGACCACCTTGAGGATGCGATGGAACGAGCCTGGGTCTATGGGTCGCTGTTGTATTCCTCTAGTCAGGTGCGCACAGGTCATCTGGTGCTGGGGATGATGAAGACCAAAAATCTGCGCAACAGCTTCCTTGGCATTTCCAAGGAATTCGCGCGCATCCTGCCCGACGATCTGGCCGAGCATTTCCATGAGATCACTGATGGTTCCCCTGAAGACAGCCTGACCGCGAAGGATGGATCGACCACCGGTGGCGGTGCCGTTCCGGGCGAGGCATCGGGTGCGATGTCGCCCGCGTCGATGGGCAAGGAGGAGGCGCTAAAGCAGTTTTGCACCGACATGACCCAGCAGGCGAAGGATGGCAAAATTGACCCCATTGTCGGGCGCGACGAGGAAATCCGCCAGATCGTCGATGTGTTGATGCGCCGACGCCAGAACAATCCGATCCTGACGGGCGAGGCGGGCGTCGGCAAGACAGCCGTGGTTGAAGGCTTTGCCCTTCGCATTGCGCGTGGCGATGTGCCGCCCGCGTTGCAGGGCGCGCGGCTGTTGGCGCTTGACGTGGGGCTGTTGCAGGCGGGCGCCAGCATGAAGGGCGAATTCGAAAACCGTCTGAAGTCGGTCATTGAAGAGGTGCAGGCGTCGACCACGCCGATCATCATGTTTATCGACGAAACCCATACGCTCGTGGGGGCAGGTGGGGCTGCTGGCACGGGCGATGCGGCCAACCTGCTGAAACCGGCGCTGGCGCGTGGCACGTTGCGTACCATTGGCGCGACCACATGGGCCGAATACAAGAAACACATCGAAAAGGACCCGGCGCTGACCCGACGCTTTCAGGTGGTCGCGGTGGAAGAGCCCGACATCGCCCGCGCCGTGATGATGATGCGCGGCATCGCCAGCATGTTGGAGAAACACCACAAGGTGCAGGTGCTGGATGAAGCGATTGAGGCGGCGGTGTCGTTATCTGCGCGCTACATCCCGGCCCGGCAACTGCCAGATAAATCCGTGAGCGTACTCGATACAACCTGCGCCCGCGTGGCCGTCAGCCAGCACGCTGTTCCGGCCGAGGTTGACGACGCGCGCAAACGCATCGACGCGCTGAACACTGAGATGGAGATCATTGGCCGCGACGAGACCGCAGGCTTTGACGTGACCACCCGCCGCGCTGGCGTTCAACTGATGCTGGACGCGGAAAAGCAGCGGTTAAGCGAGTTGGATGTACGTTGGGAGGCGGAAAAGGCGGTCGTTAAGGATATCCTCGATCTGCGGGCCAAGCTGCGCGAGGGTGGCGCTAAGGTGGACGGTCCTGCGCAGGACGCCGACACCGCACCGCCGCAAGAGGCGGCAGGCGATGACGACCGCGCCGCACTGATGCAGCAGCTCAAGGCCAAGAACGCCGAGCTTCATGCCTTGCAGGGGGAAAACGCGTTGATCCTGCCCATCGTCGATCAGCAGGCGGTGGCATCAGTGATCGGCGATTGGACAGGCATCCCGGTGGGCCGCATGGTGCGCGATGAATTGGAAACCGTGCTCAATCTCGAAAGCCATCTGGCCAAACGCGTGATCGGACAGGACCACGCGATGCAGATGATCGCCAAACGCATCCAGACCAGCCGTGCGGGCCTTGATAACCCTAACAAGCCCATCGGGGTATTCTTGCTGGCGGGGACCAGCGGCGTGGGCAAGACCGAAACCGCGCTGGCCTTGGCAGAGGTGCTTTATGGTGGAGAACAGAACGTCATCACCATCAACATGTCCGAGTATCAGGAGGCCCATACCGTCAGCAGCCTGAAAGGTGCGCCCCCGGGATATGTCGGCTACGGCGAGGGCGGGGTGCTGACCGAAGCGGTGCGGCGCAAACCCTACTCTGTGGTGCTGCTCGATGAAGTCGAAAAGGCGCACCCGGATGTGCACGAGGTATTTTTTCAGGTCTTCGACAAGGGGGTTATGGAGGACGGCGAAGGCCGGGTTATCGACTTTAAGAACACGTTGATCCTGCTGACCTCGAACGCTGGGTCTGACATGATCATGGATATGTGCAGCGACCCCGATCTGCTGCCCGAGATTGACGGGCTGACCAAGGCGTTGCGCGATCCCTTGCTCAAGGTGTTCCCGGCAGCCTTGCTGGGGCGGATGGTTACAATTCCCTATTATCCGCTGAGCCCCGATATGATCGGCAAGATCACGGTGCTACAGCTTAACCGGATAAAGAAGCGGGTCACCCAGAGCCATGGCGTGCCGTTCGAATACACGGATGCCGTCGTGACCGAGATCGTGAACCGCTGTCAGGAACTGGAATCAGGTGGGCGCATGATCGACGCGATCGTGACCAATACCATGCTGCCCGACATTTCTGCCGAATTCCTGAACCGAATGATGCAGGGCAAGGCCGTCACCAAGGTGGCGATCGACGTCAAGGACCACGACTTTACCTACGCTTTCGATTAACCTGAGAACGGATGTCCGTTCGTTCCGTGAATTGAGGATACCATGGCCGAGGAAATCAAATATGCCATGACGTTGAAGGGCAAAGCCAACCCGCCCGGTCACCGCTTGATTGCAGGGGTGATCGAGGGCGGCATCAACGCGCTGCCCGTGGCCTATATGGAATTCACCGCCCGCAACAAGGCGCTGGATCTGTCAGAGCTGGTTGGCTCTGAGATGGGGTTTTGGTTTGAGGACGAAAACAGCAAGCGGCAACCGTTCTGGGGCATTTGCATCGCCGCCGAAGCCAAGGGCGCGCATCATGGTGACGGGCTTTATGTTGCGGAAATCCGCCCTGCGCTGTGGTTTCTGACCCGGTCGCGCAACAACCGGATTTATCAGAACATGAAAACCACGGCCATCGTGCAGGATATTCTGGGCGATTATGGTTTCAGCGGTGATCTGAAGGTCAACCATTCCGGCACCGACCCAGAGCGGGAATACTGTGTTCAGTACCGCGAAACCGATCTGGATTTCATCAAGCGGCTGCTGGAGGAGGATGGGTTTTACTTCTATTTCGAACATGAGGATGGCGCTGTCAAAATGGTGCTTGCTGATCAGCCCAGCACCCATGGCGCAGTGACGGACGAAGACAAATACCTGTTTTTGGACGAACGTGCCGAGGGTGCGCGCGAACGGGTTATCAAATGGAATGCCGTCGAAAAGGCGGTTACCGGCAAGGTGACGCTGCGCGACTATGATTTTACCAAGCCCAGTTCCGACCTGACCGCCGCGTCGCTGCTGGAAAGTGGTAGTCACAGCCATAAATCCTATGAGGCTTATCGCTATCCGGGGGGGTATACGGACGTCTCTGAGGGCGAAAAGCGGGCCGCGGCACTGGTCGAGGCCGAAGCGGCCGGGCATCAGCGTTGGCACGGTGAGGGCACGATTGCCAATCTCAACGTCGGCAAATTGTTTGAACTGATTGACCACCCCCGCCACAGTACGCCTGCGCTAAACGGATTCATGGCGACCAAGGTCAAACAGTTCTTTCGCACGCGCACGGCAAGCAATGAAAGCGTGGCATCGGTGTTGCAGGCGGCCCATGCGGCGGGCATCGCGGGGCATCAGCACTTTCAGACGGTGTTCGAAGCCGTCTTGAAATCCAAGGCCTTTCGAATGCCGATGCTGACGCCGCGCCCGGAGATGACCGGGCTTCAGACCGCGATTGTGACCGGGGCCTCGGGCGACGAGATTACAGTCGACAAATATGGGCGTATCAAAGTGCAGTTCCACTGGGACCGCGATGGCAAGAACGACGATAAGACCACCTGCTGGGTGCGTACAATGATGCCGTGGACCGGCAAGAACTGGGGCATGGTGGCGCTGCCGCGTGTGGGGCAGGAGGTGGTGATCCAGTTTCTAGAAGGTGACCCGGATCGCCCACTTTGTACCGGGATGCTGTATAATGCGGATACGATGCCACCCTACGAGCTGCCCGGCAACGCCACGCGCACGGGGATCAAGACCAACAGCTCCAAGGGGGGTGGCGGCTATAATGAGTTGATGTTCGAGGACAAGAAGGGTGAGGAACTGGTCCGGTTCGAGGCGGAAAAGGACTATACCCAGACAGTTCAGAACGCGGCGCATATCAGGGTCGGGTACACGCATGACAAGGACAAGAAAAAGGCCGAGGCGCAGGACGTTCGCAGCATGAAACTGGAGGTGGAGAACCATCTCGATGAGATAGTCGAGAAGGGGGACCATTCCTTTTCCGTGAAGGCCGGAGAACAGAAGATCGACATCAAGAAAGACAAAACCGAAGTGATCGAGGGCAAATCGACGCTGACGGTCACCGACGATGTTGCTGAGACAGTAAAGCAGGGCAATGTCACCCAAACTGTCAGCCTCGGGAACCTAAGCACCACGGTCAACACGGGCAACATATCGGTCGATGCGGCCTTGGGCAAAGTTGCCATAACCGCAATGCAGGAAATTTCGCTGACGGTGGGGGGCAGTTCGGTTGTGATTGATCAAA
Organism: Sulfitobacter sp. KMM 9851; assembly: GCF_057178245.1. Taxonomy (NCBI): domain Bacteria; kingdom Pseudomonadati; phylum Pseudomonadota; class Alphaproteobacteria; order Rhodobacterales; family Roseobacteraceae; genus Sulfitobacter; species Sulfitobacter sp. KMM 9851. The sequence goes on along the minus strand of NZ_CM169991.1, from coordinate 2,183,879 downwards.
TGGGCGTCACCATCAAAGGAATGAATGTGAAGGTGAACGGTACAATTATGGTCGCAGTCAGCGGGCTGACCACCGAGGTCAAAGGCAGTGCAATGTTGACGCTGCGCGGCGGCGTGACGATGATCAACTAGGGGGTATGATGGTGACCAAACGGTTCGACGATCTGAGAAAGATACCCAAGCAGCCCGCGATGCGCCTGCTGTCCCTGGCCAATGCCAAGTTGCAAGCACCTATCAAAGCGGCGGCCAGCGCATCGGTGTCCGAGGTGATGACAGAGTTGGACGCGCAGGGTCGCTTTGCCGACATGTTGCGGCTGTTGTCTGTCGCCCTGCCTGCGCGTGAGCGTACTTGGTGGGCCTGTCTGGCTGCGCGCGATGTCATCGGCCCGGTTGATACCTTGCCACTTCCGCTGGCGCTGGCGGAATCTTGGGTTCGCAAGCCCGGTGACGCCACGCGCGACAAAGCGCGCGAGGCCATTGATCACGCTGATGTGGATGACGATACGGTGTTGTGCTGCACCTGCGTGATCTTTTGCGATGACACCATGGGCACCGGTGATCTGGCACAATACCCTGCCCCTCCGGGGGCGGCACAAACGGCAGCCTTTGCGATGAATATCAAAGCATTGGCAGATGTTTCTGATGTTGCCGCCGCTGCGCAAGTCTTGATCGACCGCGCGGTAGACATCTCGCGCGGGGGGAACGGACAAATGCCCTTGCCCGGAGCAGTGCGAGAGGAAGCAGACGCATGACGGCCCCCTGCGCGCGCATCACCGATATACACATCTGCGCCCTGTTCACCGGATTGGTGCCACATGTTGGTGGGCCGATATTACCGCCCGGCGTCCCGACGGTGCTGGTTGGATCGCTGCCCGCAGCGCCGATGGGCAACATGGCGACCTGCGTGGGGCCACCCGATACATTGGTCAAAGGGTCCGCGACGGTGCTGGTCGGCAGCCGACCCTGCGTGCGGCTGTTCATTGATCCGACCGCCCATGGCGGCATTGTCATGGCACCGGGCTGTCCCACGGTTTTGGTTGGCGGATAAGGGAAAGCATGAGCGTAACACTGCATTTTCAAACGACGGGCAGCGTACCGGGCAACGCACAGCCGGTTCGGATGCTTGGCACGTCCATGACCGTCGGGCGGTCGGACGTGAACGATTTGGTTCTGCCCGATCCCGAAAAGATGATTTCGGGCCGCCACTGCGCCATTGAGGACCAAGGCGGCAATATTGTCGTCATCGACCTGTCCACCAACGGCACTTTTCTGAACTACGGCAAGATCGCGCTGGGCCAGACCCCCACACCGCTGAACAACGGCGATATCCTGTCGATTGGTGCCTATGAGCTGATGATCGAAATTTCCCAGCCCCAGACGGCGCCGATCGCCGACCCACTGGCAGATGAACAGGTCAGTCCCGGCACGGCGCGTGACATGTCCGATCTATCCGACCCTCTGGGCGACAGCAGTGGCAAGGATGATTTCATCGACGGGTTGTTGGGCGGGGCAACATCCGGCCCCTCCAGCGTAAAACGTGATCAATTGGGCGACGATGGGTTAATGCCGCCCCTGGGCGAAGACGATGATTTTCTGAACAAGCGCGTCGATCACAGCGGCCCCGCCCATAGTGCGCATTCTGCCGCGCTGTCAGACATGATCCAGACACCCGCACCAGCCACGAGCGCGATCCCGGACGATTGGGACATTGACCTTGAACTGCCCAGCCCGGAGGATCACGCCGACGATGATCCTTTCGCCGCGCCCGCAGCCGAACCCGCTGCGGAACCCGCGCCTACGCCACCGCTGCCCGAAGCGGTGACCCTTGCGCCAACGGCGCCTGCGCGCGCCACGCCTCAGATCGGGGACACCGCGGCGGCACGGACGTTTCTTGCTGCACTTGGGGCAGGGGATATTGACCTGTCAGACGATGATCTGGAACCGGCGATGCAGCGGTTGGGCGAGGTTTTGCATACGATGATCGCGGGCGTGCGCGAAATTCTGATGACCCGCCAATCTATTAAGTCAGAGTTTCGCATCAACCAGACTGTCATTTCCGCCGGGGCCAACAATCCGCTGAAATTTTCGGTCAGTGTCGACCAGGCCATCGAGGCGATGGTGCGCCCGGCGACCAAGGGGTATTTGCCCGCTGCCGAGGCCGCACAGCAGGCGCTGGATGATATCAAGGCCCATGAGGTCGCGATGATGACCGGAATGCAGGCGGCACTGCGCGGTGTACTGGCCGAACTTGACCCCGCCAAATTGTCAGAGCGTATCGCCGCAGACAGCAGCCTGCGGTCGGTGTTGAGCAATAAGAAAGCCCGCTATTGGGACATCTTCGAGGCGCAGTACGACAAGATATCGGATCAGGCCGAGAATGATTTTCACGACCTTTTCAGCAAGGAATTCGCCCGCGCGTATCAGGCGCAACTGGAAAGGCTAAAAAAACAATGATGATGGAATTGAGGGCAGATTATGTCGTGGGATAGCAAGGTGTTGTGGACCGAAGGTTTGTTTCTGCAACCGCATCACTTTCAACAGGCCGACCGCTATACCGAGGCGCTGGTCGCGGGGCTCGCGCGCCGTGTGGCACCCTATGTCTGGGGGGTGTCCGCGCTGGAGATCGACCAGGAGGTGTTGAAGGTCGGTCAGTTTGCTATCAAATCCTGCGCTGGGCTGACGCAGGATGGCACCGTGTTTCGGGTGCCGGGATCAGAAGATCATCCGCCCGCGTTGGATGTGCCGGCGGGGACCAAGGATTGTGTGGTGTATCTATCCGTCCCGCAGCGCCGTCAGGGCGCGGCCGAGGCCGAAAGCACCGGGGCGGAACTGTCCAACACGCGGTTCCGCATGGCCGAGTTGGAAGTGACCGACACAGCAGGCAGCGGCAAGAAGGCGACGGTGCTCACGGTGGGAAAGCTGCGCCTGCAATTCGCGCTTGAGGTGGACGATCTGGCCGACCGGTTGGTGATCCCCATCGCGCGCATCATCGAAGTGCGCCCGGACCAGGAGGTCATACTCGACGGCGCCTTTATCCCGTCCTGCCTTGATATTCGCGCAGCAGCCCCGCTGATCGGGTTCGCGCAAGAGCTTGAAGGGTTGCTGGCCCACCGCATGACCGCGCTGTCGGGCCGCATTGCGCAAAGCGGCACCACGAAAGGCGCGGCGGAAATACAGGATTTTCTGCTGTTGCAGTCCATCAACCGCCTGTTGCCCGTCGTGCGGCACTTTCTGACCATCGAAAACCTGCACCCGGTGCAGTTCTACCGCGATTGCGTTGGGCTGGCGGGCGAATTGTCGACCTTCATGGCGCCTCAGAAACATCCGCCAGAGTTTCCCGACTACCAACACCACGACCTCACAACCAGCTTTGCCACCGTGATCCGGCTGCTGCGGCAGTATCTGTCATCGGTGCTGGAACAGACCGCCGTGGCGATCCCGCTTGATCCGCGCAAATACGGCATTTCGGTGGGTGTGATCGCAGACCGCAAGCTGATCAGCACCGCCGGTTTTGTGTTGGCCGTCAGCGCCGATGTGCCCGCCGAAAACATCCGCCGCCATTTTGCCGGACAGGCCAAAGTCGGTTCGGTCGAGGAAATTCGCCAGCTGGTCAATTCTGCGTTGCCTGGTATTCCGATGCGCCCGCTGCCGGTGGCACCGCGCCAAATCCCCTACAGCGCCAATGTCGTCTATTTTGAGCTGGATAGTGACAGCCCGATTTGGGGCAAAATGACCACTTCGGGCGGGGTCGCGGTGCATGTCGCCGGGGAATATCCGGGCCTGCAAATGGAACTTTGGGCGATTCGCCATGGATAGGGACGCAAACATATGATCGGCGATGACGACGATCCTTTTGCAGAACCAAACGACACCGACCGCACGGTGATCCGCCCCAATCCGGGTGGCCGCAGACCTGTTGCCGCCAGCCCGGCGGCCCCCGTTGCACCGCCGCCCGCATCCCCCGGCGCAGAGACATCGAAGTCTGCTGCGAGCGACAGCACCGTGGCCGCGTCGCTGACCGGGCAAAACCCGCTGAACGCCACCGCGTCTACATTGTTTTCGCTGGTCAGCCGCATCCGCAACCGCGCGCAACACCCCGATCCGGATGCGCTGCGCCGGTCTGTCGTGGCCGAGGTGCGCGCATTCGAAGCCCGTGCGCTGCACGAAAAGATTGACCCGGCAGCGATCAAAGTGGCGCGCTATGCCATCTGCGCCACGCTGGACGATGTGGTGCTGAACACGCCGTGGGGCGGGACATCGCAATGGGGCCAGCAAAGCATGGTCGCCACCTTTCATCGCGAAACCGTGGGTGGAGATCGGTTTTACGACCTGCTGGCACGGTTGGAACAAGATCCGGCCAACAACATCGACATGCTGGAATTTCTCTACATGTGCCTGTCACTTGGATTTGAGGGACGGTTGCGCGTCGAACAGGGCGGGGCGGACAAACACAACGAAATCCGCATGGGGCTGGCCCGTATCATCCGCACCCAGCGCGGAGAGGTCGACCGCGCGCTGTCGCCCCATTGGGAGGGGCTGAACGTGCCGCACCGGGCGCTGTCGGCCTGGAAGCCGTTCTGGATATCGGTGGGCGCCGTGGCGGCAATGCTGGCAGTGGGTTTTATGACGCTGTCCTACCTGTTGAACGCACAGACGCAGAACGTCGTTGGGCAGCTTTCCGTGCTTGACCCGGGCGGGCTGGCCACGCTGGAACGGCGCGCGCCCCCCGTGGACGTGCCGGTGATCCCCGCTGATGACGCCCAACTGAAACGGGTGACCGAATTCCTGCAACCCGAGATCGACGAAGGGCTGGTAACAGTGCTGCACGACGCCAATGCCATTACCATCCGCATCGCGGGCAACGGCATGTTCCGCTCTGCCTCTGATGCGCTGGTGCCCGACTTTAAAAAGCCGCTGGACCGGGTCGCCACTGCACTATTGGAAACCAAGGGGCCGATCATCATCGCGGGCCACTCCGATGCCTCGCCGATCTCCAGCAAACGCTTCAGTTCAAATATGGCGCTGTCGCTGGCGCGCGCCGAAACGGTATTCAAGACGATCGCCCCGGTGTTTCCTGATGCCAAGCGCCTGCGGGCCGAGGGGCGGTCAGACAAGGAACCCATCGCCAGCAACAAGACATCCGAGGGCCGCGCCATCAACCGCCGCATTGAGATCGTATTGGTGCGGGAGGAACAGACATGAGGGTGCTTCGCGCGATATTCTCTGGTGTGGGCATCACCGTGATGCTGGGGTTGATCCTGTCTGCCTGTGTGTGGTTTCTGGGCGGCTACCTCGCCTTGGGCGAATGGCATCCGTTTGACAGCGCGATGGGGCGGCTGGTGGGCCTCGCGATCCTGTGGATATGTGTGCTGCTGATCATTCTTGTGCTGCTCTTGACCGCAAAAAAGAAGGATGAGGCGCTGACCGACGACGTGGTCACCATGGCCGAAGTGGTGGACGTCGAGGATGAGATCGTCACCGCCGAATTGGACGAGATGCGCGGCAAGCTGAAATCAGCAATGACTAAGCTGCGGCGATCCAAAACTGGGCGCACCCATCTGTATCAATTGCCATGGTACATCATCATCGGTCCACCGGGTGCGGGCAAGACGACGGCCATCGTCAATTCCGGTCTGCAATTTCCGCTGGCCGAAGACGGCGAGGCGGCGGCGATTGGCGGCGTTGGCGGCACGCGCAACTGTGACTGGTGGTTTACCGATGATGCGGTGCTGGTCGACACCGCCGGGCGTTACACCACACAAGAAAGCGATGCCGAGGCGGATAACGCCGCCTGGCTGGGGTTTCTTGCCATGCTCAAGAAACACCGCAAGCGCCAGCCGATCAACGGCGCCATCGTCGCCATCAGCCTGAGCGACCTGTCTATGCAGGATGAAGTGACCCAGCAGGGTCATGCCACCGCGGTGCGCCGTCGCCTGCACGAGCTGCGTGAGAAACTGGGCGTGCATTTCCCGGTCTATATCCTGTTCACAAAGGCCGATCTGATCGCCGGTTTCAGCGAATTTTACGATGGGCTGGGGAAAGACGACCGGGCGCAGGTATGGGGCTTTACCCTGCCGTTCACCAAGAAGGGGACAAAGGCGCGGGTGGTCGAGGCCTTTAATGCTGAGTTCGATCTGCTGGTCGAAAGGTTGAATGCGCAACTGCTGGAGAAGGTCCAGCATGAACAGGACCCTCAGCGGCGCAGCATGATCGCGGGATTCCCGGCGCAGGTCGCCTCGGTCCGTGGGGTTGCGCATGATTTCCTTGAGGCGCTGTTTCAGGACAACAAATATGAACACCGCCAAATGTTGCGCGGGGTCTATTTCACCTCTGGCACACAGGAAGGCACGCCGATCGACCGGCTGATGATGGGCATGGCGCGGACATTCGGCATCGGGCGGCAGGCGATTGGATCGGGACGGGGTACGGGGAAATCCTATTTCCTGACGCGGCTATTTGATTCCGTGATTTTCAAAGAGGCAGGTCTGGTCTCTGCCGACGACCGGGTAGAGCGGCGCTATCGCTGGACCAAACGCGCCGCCTTTGCCGCAGTGCTGCTGGTGGCCATCGGGATGGGCAGCGTTTGGGGCCGCAGCTATCTGGGCAATGCTGAACTGCTGGCGCAGACTCAGGCGGGCATCGCGCAGTACCGCGAGCAGGCGGCGCTGATCCCGCCCAGCCCGGTGGGCGACACCGATCTGATTTCCATCGTGCCTGCACTGAACACCCTGCGCGACATGCCGGGCAACCCGGTAGAAGGCAGCGTGCCGCGCCCCGAGGGGCTGGGCTGGGGGCTGTATCAGGGCAAGCTGCTGGGCAATCAGGAAAGCCTGACCTACCGGTCAGCGTTGAATACCCATCTGCTGCCGCGCCTGTTGTTGCGGTTGGAAAACCAGATGCAGGGCAACATCAACAACCCCGATCTGCTGTATGAAACGCTTAAGGTCTATCTGACCATCGGGCAGGTGGGACCGTTGAACCGTGATCTGGTGCTGGGCTGGATGCAGGACGATTGGGAGGCGGCCTTTCCTGACATCAGCCGCGAGGCATTGCGCGCCGATCTGACAGGTCATCTTGAGGCGTTGATGTCTGCACCGATGCAGCCGATCGCGCTGAACAACGATCTGGTCGAAGCCGTGCAGCGCGTGCTGACGCAGATGCCGCAATCACAGCGGGTCTATAACGGGATCATCAACTCCAGCGTCGCCACATCGCTGCCGGACTGGCGGCTGACGGATGTCGGCGGCCCGGCGATTGCCCGTGCCTTCAGCCGATCGTCGGGCAAGCAGTTGAACGACGGCATTCCCGGCATCTACACCTACTCCGGCTTTAACGACGTCTTTCTCGAAGAGGCGCTGACCGTCGCCGCGCGCATTCAACGCGAAAGCTGGATACTGGGCGAGGCGGGCAGGGCAGAGCAGACCGAAGGCGCGCTGATCACCCTCAGCCGCGATGTGCTGGCGCTTTATTACGATGATTTTGTCCTGCAATACGACACGCTGCTAGGGGATATCGACGTGATCCCACTGAGCGATCTGCCCAACGCGGTAGAAGTGACAAATGTGCTGTCGGGGGCCACGTCGCCCATCCTGAACGTGCTTGACGCCGTGGCACAGGAAACCAAGCTGACCGAAGACCGTAACCCAGGCGCCGCCGTTGCAGGCGAAGGGGCGGGGTCGGTGGCAGGGTCGTTGTTAACGCGCCGTCTGTCACCCACCAGCCGCCTCATGCTCGAAGCAATGAAAGAGGCACAGGCCGCCCAGACCGGCCAGCCACCCGCGCCACCCGGTGCCTTTGTCGAAAGCCATTTCGCCTGGTTGCACCAGCTGACAGACAAGAAAGAAGGCCAGCCCTCGCAGCTTGATGGGCTGATCGACCTGCTCAAGGAAGTCTATCAGGATTTGAGCAATCTCAACTTTGCCGGGGGTGTCGGAAACCCGCAGGAAAGCAGTACCGCGCTGCCCCGGTTTCAGGCTGCTGCCGGACGGATCGAGGATGGGCCGCTTAAACGCTGGGCCAGCCAGATCACCGTGGGGTCCAGCGGGGTCGCGACCGAAGGCACCCGGGCGGGTATCAATGCGCGCTGGCAGGAAAGTGTGCTGCCGCTTTGCGAACGGGTAACGACAAACACCTATCCGTTCAAACGCCGCGCCACGTCGGACGCGCCGCTGACCGAATTTTCCGAACTGTTCCGCCCCGGCGGTCAGATGGACACGTTCTTTAAGCAGAACCTGGACAAATTTGTCGACACGGCCAAACGCCCATGGAGTTTCAAGAAGGTGAACAACACCGATCTGGGCATATCGCCTGCGGTATTGGTTCAGTTTGAAAATGCCGCGCTGATCCGTGATGCATTTTTCGCAGGCTCGGCCGCGCTGAATGTGGGTTTTCAGATCACGCCAGAGGCGCTGGACCCCAAAGCCGAAGGGATCCTATTGGAGATCGACGGACAGGGTGTCAGCTTTGAACATCGGCAGGGCGTGCCGCGCCCCTTTGCAATCCGCTGGCCCGGTGCGGCGGGGATGGCGCGGGTCACTTTTACCCCCGAACAGCGCAATTCTGAAAGCGCGATCACGCACAATGGGTCATGGGCGTGGTTTCGGATGCTGGACGCTGCCGAGGTGCGCAACACCAACGCGCTGGACCGCAAGCGGGTGATCTTTAACATCGGCGGGCGCATTGCGATTTTTCAGATGCAGTCGGGCACCTCGCTCAACCCCTTCACCCTCAAGGCATTGGGCGCATTCAGCTGCCCCAAATCGTTCTGATTTGAGCGCCGTCGCAGCATATGGAAAAATTCCCGCGTTGGGTGATTTTTTCCGCATCGGGGCGGAGCCTGCCTTTGTCGCGGCGTGGGACCGTTGGCTGCAGTCGACACTGCACAGCGCCCGCGCGGCGCTTGGGCCACGTTGGGAGGGTTGCTATATGTCCGCGCCGATCTGGCGGTTTTCGCTGGCACCGGGGTTGGCGGGGCCGGGGTTGATGGTCGGGGTGATGATGCCCTCAGTTGACCGGGTGGGCCGGGCGTTTCCATTGACACTTGTGATGCGCGGGGCAGGGCGCGATGTGATGGCGGCACACCAATGTCATGCAGCCACCTTTGACGCGTTGGAGGAGATTGCCCTTGCGGCGTTGGACGAAACGGTGACCCGTGCCAAACTGGCCGAGGCTATGGCAGAGGTGCATCCCGTAACCACGGCCGAGGTTGCTCGTGATGCGACGCGATCTGTGAAACGGATCAGTGTTTGGTCCGCCCTTAACGGCGATGCAGCGCCGTATCTCCGCGTTTTTGACGGTATGCCACCCGCCGCGCATGCCAGTGACTTCTTTGATCCGATCCCGAGCGTGGACGCGGCTGCCGCCGCGCCACGTTGCGCGCAATGACGCGCCTGCGCCATAACGCGGTGACCCATGTGGGACTGGTGCGCAAGATTAACGAGGATTCCATTCTGGCTTTGCCGGACCAGAAGATTTGGGTCGTGGCCGATGGCATGGGGGGGCATGCAGCGGGCGATATGGCCTCGCAGATGGTGGTGGATGCCGTGGCGACGCTGCCGCTTGATATTGCGCCCGCTGATCAGATGCAGGCCCTGCGCGAAGCGATCCAGCAGGCGCACCGCAGCGTTCTTGCCGAGATAGCAGCGCGCGGCGGCGTGACAATTGGCGCGACTGTGGTGGCGCTGATGATTTCGGGCGAACATTTTGTCTGTTTTTGGGCGGGTGACAGCCGCCTCTATCGGCTGCGCGGCGGCCAGATCGAGATGCTGACCGCCGATCATTCCATCGTGGGCGAGTTTGTCAAAGCCGGGCAGATGACCTGGGATGAGGCGGAAAAGCACCCGCAATCCAACGCCATCACCCGCGCGGTGGGGGTGGGCGATGAGTTGGACCTCGACAAGGTGCGCGGGCGCATTGAGCGCGGTGACCGGTTCTTGCTATGCTCGGACGGGCTGAACAAATATGCGGGTTTCGACAGGTTGCGGGACGCGATGAAGGGAACACCGATCGAAATCGTGACCGAAAAACTACTGGCCATCGCGCTTGAGGGCGGCGGGGGTGACAACATTTCGATCATCGTGGTGGATGTGATTTAGGCGGTCCGTCACATCCCGCTGGGGACAAACACCTTTGCGTTTGGGTTTAGTTGGTGCGCCGGGACGATCTGCGCTTTCTTGACGGCGCTGTTGGCCGGACTGCGGCTGAGCGAGGTCAGTTTGACCTTGTTCTCACCGCTGGAAGTATCACCCTTGGCCAGATTGATGACCTGTTCATCGGTCAGCGTCACGGTATTGTCCTTTTCATAATGGCTGTTCTTGCTGGTCCAGCTTTCATGTCCATCCTTGTCGTTGCTGACAAATACACAACCTGCATCGGCGCGATGCTGATCCGACGTCATGAACAACCAGGTGCTGTTGCCCCCCGCCGCATTGCGTGCGGTGCAGACATAAGGATGTTTCTTGGCCAGGGCAAAGGCATCGAAATTGCCTTTTGGCGGTTTGGCCTGACTGGTTTCAAAAAACAGCACAAGTCCGACGACGATCTCACTTGCATCCTTGATCTTCATTTGACGCCTCCCGTCAGGTGGTGAAAGTCGGCCCCGATAATCAAAATTTCAGGGCTTTGCGGTCGTTAATATCCGGCTATCCAGCGTGCGCACGACGCCGGTGTAATTTTCCAGCGCGTCGGCATAGCCTCCGGCACTTTCGGTAGTGGGGCGCAACCCATCAAACATCTGATCCTCGGCGCTGATCACCACGATCTTGGTCTTGCCGAGTGACGTGTCGTCCACGGTAAAGGCCAGTTTGCTGCCATCCGCCGCTTCGTTCAGCGGAAAGGCGACCCGGATGCTGACCGGGCCGGGTTGCCCCGCCCGCAGCGCGGCGATGTCGTTTTCTTCGGTCAGCAGGTTGGGCATCAGGTGAAAGACATTGCCCGATACATCCAGCGCCGAAACGAACAGGAACCCATCCGTTGCCTCTGCCGGGATCACCACGTCGATCACCGGGTTTTCACCGACGAAATACCGCCCCGCCACGTTTTCCGACCCATCTGCCCCCATGGAGAAGGTGATGCCAAAGCCGCCTTCGGGTGCATTGGGCAGGACTTCGTCAACCAAGCATAGTGTCGGATTCAACACATCGACATTCAGCAGCAGATCACGGTCGCCGATGGTTTCTACCAGATCATCTGACAGGGCGACACGCGTTTCAATGCTGGCAACCTTACCTAGCACCAGCACTTGCGCGCCCGTGGCATATCCCACGCTGGGCGGGTCGACCAATTGCAGCGGGCCGCAATCGGCGTGCGTGGCGAGGATCGGCGCGAGGGTTTCCGCCTGGAGGATCGCGGGACGAAAGACGATCTCGGCCCTGCCGCTCAGCCCGGCAGGCATTCCGCCCTGGTCAAAAGCCGAGGTCAGTTGCGCCTGTTGGGTGGCGTCCTCGGTCGTGCCGGTCACCGCCACCGCGTTGCCTTCTGCCAATACGCGCCACTCGGGGAGGACGGAGACCATCCCGATCAACTGGGCGATGCCGGTGCCCCAATCGGGTGCGATGTCACCACTTGCCAAGGTCAGCTGCGCGCTGCCTCCCAGCTCTTCAATCAGGTTTTCAATCTCGGCCTGCATCGCCTTGGAGGGGACATGGCCCACGACCTGCACCGGCTGATCCGGCTGTCGCTGCGCGATCAGGGTATAAGGGTCTGCAATGGGGAGCTTCGGCCCCAAAATTCCGTCCAACAGTCCGGCGAAATAGCCACCTGCGGCTAGTGCTGCGATCAGAACTACAGCGGCCACGGCCATGAGGCCACCACGCCCGCGCGCCCGCGCGTCAGGTGCTTTGGCCGGAGAGGGGCCAGCGGGCGTCGTCGGCGGCACCGTCTTGCGTGGCACGATGACCGTGCGGTCGCTGTCGTCGCCATGATCAATCTCGGCGGCGTTGACGGCCCCGGTGCCGGGGCTGTCGATCTCGGCCAGCACAGCCTGCGCGGTCTGCAGGCGCGCCTCGCGGTCCGGCTTTGTCAGCTTGTCGATCAAGGATTTAAGCGGTTCTGGCACCTCGCTGGTGTCCAGCGGCTTGGTCTTGTGGGCGATCACCTCCATCGGGTTGGCGCCAATGTTTGGTGCGCGGCCCAGATACGTCGCCAGCAGCAGCGCCCCAAGTGCATAAAGATCGGCGCGTGCATCTGTCTGCCCGCTGAGTTGTTCGGGTGCCGCATAGGCGTATTTGCCGGCAAATTCATTGCCCACGATGGTTTCGGCGCCGGGGTTGGTGTCTTTGGCGATACCAAAGTCGATGATCACCGCATCGGATGGGTTGCCATTGCGCAGGATGATGTTGTCCGGCGACAGATCGCGGTGCACGATGTTCTTGCCGTGCGCAGCGGCCAACCCTTCGGCCACACGGCGCGCCACGACCATCAAATCTTCTGCCGACATGCCCCCGTCACGGATTTTCTTGTCGAGCGCGGGACCTTTGACGTAGTCCATGACCAGATAAACCAGCCCGTCATCGGTGCGCTGGTTGTCGTAGTAGCGTACAATGGCGTCATGGCGAATTTCGCGCATGTCCTCTTCGCGGGTCATCAGGGCCAGAAAATCTTCGTTACGCGAATATTCCAACCTCAGCGCCTTGACCGCCATCACCCGGCCCGAAATCTCGCTGCGCGCGCGGTAGACCTCTGAGGTGCCGCCACGACCCAGCACCTCTTCGATGCGGTAGGTGTTGTTCAAGACATCGCCGACCTGAAAAATGCCGCGATGCCCAGTCCCGTCCTGCCCTGCGCCGCTCATTGGGGCGGTCCGGCGTCAGTGCCCTGTACCACGCTTAGCTGAGGGCCTGGAATTCGACGCGCCGGTTCACATCCGCGCGTGGGTCGGCGGCATCAAAGGGAAACCGTTCGCCAACGCCCTGTGCTTCCATCCGGTCTTCGGGAAAGCCGCAGTCGCTAGAGAGGTAGCGCTTGACCTCTTCGGCGCGCAGTTTGGACAGGCGTTCGTTATAGGCGGCAGAGCCGGAGGCATCTGTATGGCCCAGAATGCGGATTTTCTGCACATCCGCCGCTTTCAACGCCGTGCACAGTGCCACCAGTTTTGGTTTCTGGTCCTCACGCAGGGCTGCGGAATCAAAGTCGAACGACACGTTGACGTTGACCTGCTCTTCCTTGGGCACTGCGGTGGCGATCTCTTGGGTTGTGGGGGCAACGGCGGCAGTTGTGCCGGTATCTGCGCTACCATTCACGTTGGGCGTGGCGATGGTAAGCCCCCGGGTTTTTTGCTTTTTGAAGTTCTCGGTCATTTCTTCCACGCTTTGACCCTGAGCCGATTGGGCGTGCGCCGGGGCGGTGACGATCGGGGTCGTCATCAGGCCTATTCCAAGAATGACACTGGCCGCAGCCAGAATGATGTGCTGTTTCATGTCAAAAACTTTCTGAAAAATACGAGGTTACCCTGCGTAAAGTCTATACCAACCCTGTCCGTATGCCAATGATTATTGCCCAAGCCCCCAAGGTGCAGACCCGTTGACTTACCAGCGGCGCTGGCCCAATTTACTCTTATATTCTGTGAAATTTTATCAAAGGCGGGCGTACGAACATGCGCGTTGTCCCGATCATTCTTGGCGCAATTGGTCTGCTCATGCTGCCGCTGCTGTGGCTCGCGGTGCAAGCAATGATGGGCGACAGTTATGAATACGACGCAACCGGCAGCGGCATTGACAGCGGCGCCCGGATCGAGATCGAGAGCCTGCGCCAGCAGATCGAGGCCCTGCAGGGCCAGATCGAACAGCTGCAAGGCCAGGTTAAGGAGATCGCCGCCAGACCCATCGGAGGTGGGGCGCAGGTGACCATCGGTGCAGTGCCGCAGGATCAGGGGTTCGTGGCGGACGGTGACAATGCCATCCTCGATGCCTATGCGCAGGTGGTGCTGATCGCCAACCGCCGCAAGGTCAACAAGGGCATCAACGTCGCGGGATCGCGCTGGCTGGAGCAGTTCTTGGGCCGCCCGCGCGAAGTGTTGAGCAACGACTGCGAAACGATGACCAATCCCAAACTCAAGGCGCTGCTGGTTGTGGCTGATGTCGGACCGATCAAAGTCCAGATGTTGCAGCCGGCGGTGGACAGCCTGACGCGGGTTTTTGAAAAGGTGCGTGCGACCGATCCTGATCTATATGCGCGCATCAACACCGCCGGGTCACTTTGCGTGCGCCAGATACGTGGCACAGTGGGGCGCACATCGACCCATTCCTTTGGTCTGGCGGTAGATCTGAACATCGACGGTCGGCTCGACACTTTGGGCGACGGCAAGACCCAGCTTGGCCTCACCATACTTGCCGATTTCTTTAACGAAGAGGGCTGGGCCTGGGGTGCGGCCTGGGGGCGCGAGGATTCGATGCACTTTGAGGTTTCGCAACAGATGCTGGAAACATGGCGTAAAGAGGGTAAGATATAATGCAATCACCACAGTATCGATTCAAGGATGTCACATGCGCCTGATCCTGATCTTGTTGCTATCGCTGCTTCCGTTCTCGGCCTTGGCTGACACCCGTGTGGCGTTGGTCATCGGCATGGCCGATTACGACACGGTGGTCAAACTTGACAACACGCTGAATGACGCGCGGGGGGTTTCTGAAACGCTGTCTGACATTGGTTTTTCCGTAACGACACTACTGGATAGCGATGCCGACGCGCTGCGCACTGCCGTAGAAGAGTTTGCCTTTCGTGCCGAAACTGCCGATCTGGCGCTGATCTATTACGCCGGTCACGGGGTAGAGGTGTCGGGCGAGAATTTCCTTATTCCGATTGATGCGCAAGTGACATCAAATCAAGACATCCAGCGGCAAGGCGTCTCGCTGAAGCAACTGCTTGCCTCGGTCGACAACGCCCGAAAGATGCGCATCGTGATCCTGGATTCCTGTCGCGACAACCCGTTTGGCGACGCGCTCGATCTGGCCGCGCTTGAGGAAACCGCCGCCCAGGCCGAACAGACCCGCAGCATCGGCTCTGCCGGGCTGGCTCCGCCATCGCCGGACCGTGGCACGTTGGTTGCGTTTGCCGCCAAAGACGGCGCACGGGCGCTGGACGGCAGCGGCGACCACAGCCCGTTTGCACAGGCGTTGATGGACAATCTGCGCAAACCGGACCTTGAGATCAGCCTGATGTTCCGCAAAGTCCGCGACGATGTGCTGGCCCAGACCAACAACCAACAAGAGCCGCATACATATGGGTCACTCTCCGGCACGCCGTTTTATGTGGCAGGCAGCGCCGAGGAAGGATCGACTGTTCTCACGGCTGCCAATCCGCGCGTGGCCTGGGCATCGCTAGCGGGCGACCAAGAGGTGCAGCTTGCTGCGCTGGCCGATCAGGGCGACACAAGGTCGATGCTTGGGCTGGCCTATATGCGACTTAACTCCGTTGATCCCCGCTATGCCCCGCAAGAGGCCGCCGATTACCTGCAACGCGCCGCCAGTGCTGGATCGGCCGAGGCGCAGTTTGAATTGGCGCAGCTATATGAAAAGGGCCTGGGCGTGCCGCAAGACCCGGTGCGCGCGCTGGCACTTTATCAGCAATCGGCGGATCAGGATTTTGCCGATGCGCTGAACGATCTGGGGTTCATCTACTTTCAGGGCGGTCTGAACGTCACCCGTGATCCGGCGCGGGGGCTGACGTATTTCGAACGCGCGGCAGACATGCGTCACCCGCAGGCGATGTTCAATTTTGCGGCGATGATTGACGACGGCAATATCGAGGGGCGCGGCCCGGCGGATGCCGCCGAGTACCTCTACCGTGCGCTGCGCAGCGGGGCTGAGGATGTCTACAACCTGCTGCGTGATGAGCCCACGATGTTCAAGGTCGAGACACGCAAGGCCTTGCAGCAAAAGCTGTCGCAATATGCCTTTTACGAGGGCACGATTGATGGTGATTTTGGCGCAGGTACGCAGCGGGGTATTCGCGCGGCATATGGCCTGACGGAATGAGCGAGGCCGCCCGCATCCGCGCCGATCTGGCGCAGATGATGGACGGTCTGACACAGCTTGCGATCACCTTGGGGACAGAATTGGCGCGTGGCAGACAGGCCAGCGATGCAGGTCTGCGGCGGTCCATGGCCGAGGTGACCCGTCTGACCGTAGGTTTTTCCCAATTCATTATCCGCGCCGGGGCCTTACCTGCCGCCGGACCCTCATCAGATCGCGCAGCATTGCAGCGCGAGTTGTCGGCGGCGCGCCTGCAAGTGGCCGAATGGGCCACCTACGAGCGGATGATTCTCGGCCAGATTTCAACCGCGCCGCGCCCGCTATATCCTCGGCCTGACAGCGTGACGGGCCACCAATCCACGCGGGATGCGGCCACTGACGCCTTGTTGGATGTGTTGCACCATGTGCTTAATCCGGCGGCCCAAACGGACACGGCGCGCGACCACGGATGCCATGCCGATATCGCATTGCCACACAGTATTTTTGCCCGTGACGTCCACGCCGCCTATCGCGTCCTGCTGGCGCGCCGTCCTTCGCACCCGACCCGGTTTCTGGATGTCGGCTGTGGTGGGGGGCTCAAGGTGCTGGCCGCCGCGCGGTATTTCGATCGCTGCGACGGGCTGGAGTATCAATCGGACTATGCCCATGCTGCCGATGCGCTATTGGCCTCTGCGGGCGCGGGAACCTGCCGGATACTAACGGGCGACGCCCTGACGTTTGAGACCTATGCCGACTACGACGTGATCTATTTCTTTCGCCCGCTGCGCAGCGGTGATCTGCTGCACCAGCTGGAAGATATCATCACCCAAACCGCCCGCCCGGGTACGCTGCTGATCGCGCCTTACTTGTATTTCGAGCAGCGCCATCGACACATCGGATGCGCCCATATCGCGGGCCATCTCTATCTGACCCAAAGCAGTCAGGCCGAGGCCGAAGCGCTGCGGCATCTGGCCGAGCAGACCGGGCTTAACCTTAGACCTACACGGGTGCCTGCAAAGAACATTTGGCAGCCGATCTTTGCAACCTCGGCCGCACGGGGATTTGCGTTCTAGAGTTCTGGTTCTTTGATGCAGGTTGCCGCGCCGCTGTCGGGGGTAAAAGCCAGTAGCTTTTGCGCTTGGCCCTGATCTACCCCGGCTAGGATCACTGGCCCTGCCACGGCGTCGTCCAGCACAATCGCCATCTGGTTCAACTCGTAGCAAAAGAAACTGTTGCAGTTATTTGCGCGCCGATCACGGCGCAACGAGCAGCCGCCAACGCCGTGATAAACGCATGACCCGTCAACAGATCGTTCAGGCAACGCCGCAAGATACTCTGCGCGCAGGGTAACTGCGTCAATTTGTGGCGCAGATTCCATGACCGCCCGTAGCGAACTGGCCGTCAGGAACGCATGGGTCTCGCCGCCGCCCTGACGGCAGCAACTGCCCTGACAGGCCGAACATCCAGCCGCCGCTAACGCTGGTGGCACTGGCGGGGCGCTGCCGCTGTCACGGGCAGGGGTCAACTGCTGTTCGGTATCAAATGCCAAGGCGATTATTCGGTCCAAATGTGCGCAGAAGGCTGCCAGCCGATCCTCGGGCAGGGGGGCAAGCGCGCCATTCTGATGCGGCACCACCGCAATCACGTCACCTTCCGCCAACTGGCCCGACATCTGCTGACGCACTGCTGCAATCTTGTCGCTGTAATCCTGCGCCCGTTCGGCACGCCGCTTGGCTGCCCCTTTGATGATATGAACCTCAAAACAGTTTTGTGCACCACAATGACCGGGGTGAATGGCCTGATGCATACTGATCGGTGCCGCACAATAGGGGCATTTGCCCTGTCGAAAGGCCGGAACCTGTGGTGTGTCTGTTGTCATTGATCCACCATGACTTAGCTATGCCAAGCCTAGCGCATTTTTGCGTCGGGCGCCACGACGGGCCAATTATTCTGGTTGCAATGCGGCCGCTGATGGCTTTTTATTGGCTCACCAATCAATAAAAATATCTCTGGGGAGATTATCTTATGAAGAAACTGCTCGCGACATCCGCACTTGCACTGACCATTGCCACCTCCGTTTCGGCCGCAGGCTGTGACAAGGTGACATTCTCTGATGTGGGCTGGACCGACATCACGGCGACAACTGCCGCAGCCAGCGTGGTGCTTGAAGCGCTGGGATACGACACGGAAACCAAGATCCTTGCCGTGCCCGTGACCTATACCTCAATGGCGGCGGGCGACATTGATGTCTTCCTCGGCAACTGGATGCCCACGATGGAGGGCGACATTGCCCCATACCGTGAAGCGGGCACCGTCGACACCGTGCGCGCGAACCTTGAGGGTGCGAAATACACATTGGCCGTGAACAAGGCCGCCGCCGACATGGGCATCAAGACATTTGCCGATATCGCCGCCCACAAAGACGCGCTTGAAGGTAAGATTTATGGCATTGAGGCAGGCAACGACGGCAACCGGCTGATCCAGTCGATGATCGACGACAACGCCTTTGAGCTGGCCGCTTTTGAAGTGGTCGAATCCTCTGAGCAGGGCATGCTGGCGCAGGTGCAGCGCGCCACCCGCAAGCAAGAGCCTGTTGTCTTCCTTGGTTGGGAACCGCACCCGATGAACGCCAATTTTGAGCTGACCTATCTTGAGGGTGGCGATGATTTCTTTGGCCCCGACTTGGGCGGTGCGACGGTTTATACCAACACCCGCGCCGGTTATGTCGAGGAATGCCCAAATGTGGGCAAGCTGTTGAATAACATGGAATTCACGCTGGCCATGGAAAACGAAATCATGGGCGCGATTCTGGATGACGGTGAAAAACCCGAAGCCGCCGCCGCCGCTTGGATCAAGGCAAACTCAGGCGTACTGGATGGCTGGCTGGCGGGTGTCACCACCCAAGACGGTGGTGATGCGATGGCCGCCGTTGAGGCGCTGAAGTGACCACCGCGCGATGACATCAATGGCCCGTCTCACACCTGAGGCGGGCCATTCTTTATGATCCACGCCCCAATGCCGAAGGACTGACATGAACTGGCTGACCGAAAACAAAATCCCGATTGCGGATGTCGCGGAAAACGCGCTCGACTGGTTGCAGATTAACGGTGCGTGGTTCTTTGACGGTCTGGCCCTGGCGATGGAATGGCTGATCGACGCGATCCTGTGGGTGCTGCAAACGCCGCATCCGCTGATCATCATCGCAGTTTTTGCCGCCATAACCTGGGCCATCCAACGCAATTGGAAAACCGTGATCTTTGTGGTGCTTGGGTTCCTGTTCATCCTCAATCAGGATTATTGGGAAGAGACGACAGAAAGCCTGACGCTGGTGCTTTCGGCGTGCGTGGTCTGTATGGGGGTGGGCGTGCCCATCGGCATTGCGGCGGCGCACCGGCCGCGGCTGTACCGCGTCATGGCGCCCGTGCTTGACCTGATGCAGACCCTGCCGACCTTTGTTTACCTGATCCCGGCGATTGTGTTTTTTGGCATCGGTATGGTGCCGGGGCTGATCGCGACGGTGATCTTTGTACTGCCCGCACCGATCCGGCTGACGCAACTGGGTATTTCGTCGACGCCCAAATCGCTGCTCGAGGCGGCACAGGCATTTGGTGCCAAGCCGCGCCAGACACTGTGGAAGATTGAGTTGCCTTACGCATTGCCGCAGATCATGACGGGCCTGAACCAGACCATTATGTTGTCGCTGTCGATGGTCGTCATTGCGGCACTGGTGGGGGCGGATGGCCTTGGCGTACCTGTGGTGCGGGCGCTGAACCAAGTGAACACGGGGCTGGGTTTTGAATCCGGCCTGATCATTGTTGTCGTGGCGATCATGCTCGACCGGATTTTGCGGGTGGGCCGGAAATGACCAAAGCAGTAGAGTTTGACAACGTTTCGATCGTGTTCGGCGACAAGCCGGAAAAGGCGCTGCCCCTGATGGACAAAGGCCAAAACCGTTCCGAGATCGAAGCGGCGACAGGGCAGGTCCTGGGCGTCCATAATTGTTCACTGGCCGTGGAAAGCGGCGAGATACTGGTGCTGATGGGGTTGTCGGGTTCTGGCAAATCCACGTTGTTGCGGGCGGTCAACGGGTTGAACCCGATGGTGCGCGGCACGGTACATGTCAACGATGGGTCATGGTCCTGCGATGTGCACAGCAGCAGCGCCTCGGAACTGCGCCGCGTGCGCCGCGAATGTGTGTCCATGGTGTTCCAGCAATTTGGCCTGCTGCCGTGGCGCAGCGTGCGTGACAACGTAGCGCTGGGGCTGGAGCTGGCCGACGTGCCCCGCGCCGAACGGCTTGAGCGGGCGGACAGACAACTGGCGCTTGTTGGCTTAAGCGACTGGGCCGATCGCAAGGTAGGCGACCTGTCGGGAGGCATGCAGCAGCGCGTGGGACTTGCCCGTGCCTTTGCGACAGAAGCACCGATCCTGTTGATGGATGAACCCTTCTCGGCGCTTGACCCGCTGATCCGCAGTCGGCTTCAGGACGAATTGCTTGATCTGCAGCGCGATCTGAAACGCACGATCATTTTCGTCAGCCACGATCTGGATGAGGCATTCAAATTGGGAGGGCGCATCGCCATCATGGAAGGCGGGCGCATCGTGCAGATCGGCACCCCGCGTGAGATTTTTTCGAATCCAGCGTCTGACTACGTTGCCGATTTTGTCGCCAATATGAACCCGCTGGGGGTCCTGACCGCGCGCGATGTCATGGGGCCGTCCAGTGCTACGCCCGGTTCGGGCACCACCACCGCCGAAACCGCCGTGCGCGATCTGATTGACCTGCTGAGCGGCCCTGACGTCGCGCTGGACGTCACAGAGGGCGATGCCCGCATCGGCACGGTAACGGCGCAAAGCATCGTCGAGCGGCTTAAGGTGGCGGATGACAGGATGACCTGACCCCTTTTGAGGGGCGGGCGGCGCAGACGACGTGGCCCGTGCACCGGGCGCAGCAGACTTGCGGTGCGCCTACGAGCCACGGTTGGTCGTCAAGCTAGAGTAAAATGGTGCCCCCACACGGACTCGAACCGCGGACCTACTGATTACAAATCAGTTGCTCTACCAGCTGAGCTATAGGGGCACTGGGCGTTCATTTAGGGGATTGGTTCGGATCGTGCAAGGGGTGAAATTGCACTTGCTTTGCCATTTTACTCTGCCAGCAAGACCTAGTATTCAACGGCAGTAGATTGACCATCGATTGGGGTAACATGCATCTCGTTTTGCACACTGGCGTCCATTTCACCGAGGACGAGCGGCTGCTCAAGTGCCTGCTGCGCAATAAGGATGAGTTTTCCAAGCAGGGCATAACCATGCCGGGTCCCAGCACCTATCGGTCCTTGTTTCGTGATACGTTGAATGCGATGCACAAAACGCCGCCCTCGGCCGAGGCGCGCGAAGTGCTGCTGGATGCCGTTCTCGATGATGCGCCCGCCGAACGGGTGATCCTGTCAGACGCGAATTTCTTTCGCACGCCCGCCACAGCGATGCAGGAGGGGATGCTTTATTCCGCAGCGCCCGTGCGGATGATGCGCATGGCGCAGTTGTTTCCCGATGATCAGCTTGAAATTTTCTTTGCGATTCGCAATCCGGCCTCATTGGTGCCGATCCTCTATGACAAGGCCGCCGATAAAACGCAGGCGGCGTTCTGGGGCGACAAGAGCCCGCTGGATGTGCGCTGGTCCGATACATTGATTCTGATGCGTGAGGCCGCGCCGGAAATTCCGATCACCATTTGGTGCAACGAAGACACGCCCCTGATCTGGTCACAGATCATTCGCGAGATCGCGGGGGTTGCGGCAGATGCAAAGATTGCTGGCGGCTTTGACTTGCTCAGCACGATCATGTCCAAGGAGGGGATGCAGCGGTTCCGCAGCTATCTCGACAGCCACCCCGACATGTCAGAGATGCAGAAGCGCCGGGTTATCGCGGCCTTCCTTGATAAATTCGCGCTGGAAGACGAGATCGAAGAAGAGCTCGACATGCCCGGCTGGACCGAAGAATTGGTTGATCAGATGACCGAAGCCTATGACGCGGATGTCTATAAGATTCAGCGCATTCCGGGCGTTAAGGTGATTGCGCCCTAGGGCGCGCGATACCGCTTAGCTTGCCGCGAAATTCAGGGAAATCCTGCCGAAATCCCCAAAGTCCGCGTCAAAGAGGCTGCCCGGCGGTGCTTCTAGCGGGCGGATAAACGAACCTGACAGCACGATGTCACCCGCCGCCAGCCCGGCGCCATATGCGGCCAATCGCTGAACCAGCCAGACAACGCCCATAACCGGATCGTCGAGCACCCCGGCACCAAGACCCGTTTCCTCAACCACGCCGTCGCGTTTTACCACGGCCCCGATCCAGCGCAGATCGACGTCTGCAATGGCGTGTCGTTGGCGGCCCAGCACGATACCCGCGTTTGCCGCGTTATCGGCCACGGTGTCATAGATGATCCGGGCCGTGCCCGTGGCCGGGTCTGCACGCATCACCCGTGTGTCGAGAATTTCCAGCGCCGGGCACACATGGGCCGTGGCGGTGATAACCTGATCGCGCGTGACATCTGCGCCCGCCAGATCTGACCCCATGACAAAGGCGATTTCGGCCTCGATCCGGGGCTGAATAAATCGCCCCAAGGGAACCGTGTCACCGGGCGCGAACATCATGTCGGACAGCAAAACACCGGAATCCGGCGTCGTGATGTTAAGCGCCTGTTGCATCGCACGGCTGGTCAGGCCGATCTTCCAGCCGATCTGCCGCAGCCCTTGGGCGGTCTTTTGGGCCACCAACGCCGCCTGGATCGCATAGGCGTCGTCGAGGGTCATCTGCGGATGGGCAAGACTGATCAGCCCGCATTGCTGGCCGGTGACTTCTGCGCGAAACAGGCCGTCGGCAGCGGCTTTGATCTGGTCGGGCGTCATTCGTCCACCACCCCGTTGCGCAGGGTGCCGATACCGGTGGCCGTTATCTCGATCTGGTCGCCGGGTTGCAGGAAGCGCGGTGGATCGAACCGGGCGCCGGCGCCGGTGGGCGTGCCGGTCACGATGATGTCGCCGGGCATCAGCGTGGTGAAGGTCGAGATATAGGCGATCTGCTGCGCCACCGGAAAAAGCATCCGCCCGGTGCGGTCGTCCTGACGCAATTCGCCATTGACGCGCGTCTGCAGGGCCACATCCTCGATCTGGGCCGGATCGCTGAATGGCACGAGCCAGGGGCCGATGGCACCCGACCCATCCCAGTTTTTGCCCTGAGTCACATTGAACTTTGCGTGGCGCACCCAATCGCGAATTGTACCTTCGTTGCAGAGCGTCAGCGCTGCGATATGGCCCAGTGCCGCGTCCTGTGCAATGCGGCGGCCGCCGGTGCCAATGACGACAGCGATTTCGCCCTCGTAGTCCAGTTGCGGCGATTCCGGCGGCCGGGTGAGGGCGGTGTCATGCCCGACAAAGCTGCGGGCGAAACGCGGGAACAGTGACATGTGCGGCGGTGCATCCTGGCCATCGCGGTATTCGGCGTTGCGGTCGGGAAAATTGACGCCGACGCAGATGATTTTTTCCGGGCGTGGCACTGGGATGTCATATCGAAATGACCCATGTGGGTGGGTGACACCGGCGTCTGCGTTGCACATGGCGGTCAGTTGCCCGGCCTCAATCACCTCGCGCAGTGTTGGCCACTGGGGATGCGCGTGGGACAGGTCATGAAATCCATCCGCGCCGATCAGGCCCCATAACTGTGTGTTGTTATGGGTGACGGTGGCAATTTTCATCGTGTCTGCTCCCAGACGTCGCGGATCACATTTCCCGCTAGCATCACATCGTCGCGCGTGCAGTCGAATTGCCCGACCTGAAAGCGGATGACCTTGCGCCCATCATGCATCCCTTGGGTGATGTAGATGCAGCCGTCGTCATTAATTGCATCGACCAGCCGCTGTTGCGCCGCGTCATCGCCGGGGCAGCGGAAGGTGAAAATGCTCAGGATCGGTTCGGTCACGATCTCAAATGGGTCCATCCCACGCAACATCTCGCAGAGTTCGCCCGCCCAGGTGACATGGTTGCGAATACGGCTGCGCAGATTTTCCAATCCATAAGACCGCATAAGGAACCACAGTTTCAGCGCGCGGAACCGACGGCCCAGCGGAATGGTCCATTCGGAATAGTTTGTCACCGCGCCGTGGGTGGTCTTGAGATACTCCGGCTCGATCTTGAGCGTGTTAAGCTGCTGTGACGGATCGCGCAGGAACTGTACGGAACAGTCAAACTGTGCGCCCAACCACTTGTGCGGGTTGAACACGATGCTGTCGAACCCTTCCACGCCGCGCCAATAGGTTTCACGGAACTCGGGGCAGATCATGGCAGAGCCGGCCCAGGCCGCATCAAGATGGGTATAGAGGTCTTCGTCCTTCGCGACGGCCAACACGGGTTCGAGAAAATCCCAGGCCCCGATGCCCGTGCCACCCGTAATGGCGATGATCCCCGCAGGAATGAAACCCGCGGCGCGGTCTTGGGCAATCTGATCACGCAAAGCGTCAGCGTCAATCTCATAGGCGTGGCCGCTGCTGCCGACGCCGATCTTAACCAGATTATCTTGCCCGATCCCGGCCACCCAACAGGCGCGGTCGATGGATGAGTGAACCTGCTCGGAACAATAGATGCGCAGCCGGCCCATCCCGGACAAGCCTTCCTTGTTGCCGCGCCAGTTCAACGCGCGTTCGCGCATCGTTAGCACCGCCGACAGGGTGGCGGACGACGCGCTGTCCTGAATGACGCCCGAAAACCCGGCGGGCAGCCCCAGGGCCTGACGCAGCCAATCGACCATCACACCTTCCATCTCGGTGGCGGCGGGCGAGGTTTGCCACAACATGCACTGCGCCGCGATGGTGCTGACCAGCATCTCGGCCAGCATCGAGGGCGGCGCGGCATTGGCCGGAAAGTAGGCAAAGAAGCGCGGGTGTTGCCAGTGGGTGATCCCCGGCATCACGATCCGCTCAAAATCCGCCATGATTGTCTCCATCGCCTCGCCGGCTTCGGGCGGGGCAGGGGGCAACATGGCGGCGATCTGGCCGGGGGTGGTCTGCGCCCGCACAGGGCGGTCGCGCAAAGTCTTGTGATAATCTGTGGCCCAATGGGTGATCTTCTCGCCCCAGTGACTGAATTCATCCCAGTTCATGGCGCAACAATCGGTTGAGCGGCAAGGTCGCTGTCGCGCAAATCTGCTCCATCAAACACTGATCCTTCCTCGAACCATGATTTCGGCGCAGCAGCGCCCCAAAGGGTCTGTCGCTGCGGATCTTTCAAATCCCATTTTATAGGTTCCTGATCTGGGTCTATGGTCTGATAATCTGAACAGTAAATCTCGGTCCTATGGCCGTCACGGTCGCGGACATACAGGAAAAACGCGTTGGAAATACCGTGTCGGCCCGGCCCGCGTTCGATATGCGTCACATAGCCGGTGGTCGACATCAGATCGAGCAGGTCAATGATATTAAGCGGCGTCGGCACCCAGAACGCCAGATGATGCAGCCGTGGCCCGCGCCCATTGGTAAAGGCGATATCATGCACCCCACCTTTGCGCTGCATCCACGCGGCCCAGGTGCGGCCCGTTTCCGCGTCAGCAGTATATTCGGTTACGCGAAAACCCATATCGCCATAGAACTGCACCGCGCCGTCCACATCCGAACTGAACAGGTTAAAGTGGTCGATCCTAAGCGGTTTGACCCCGCGATACAGGGCATACTTCTGGTGAATCGTCGGCAGCCTGTCCATCGAAACGTAAAATTCCAGCGGCACGCCCCAAGGGTCGCGCGTTTGCAAGACACGCCCCATGAAGGGCCGCTCGATCCAGGACGTCGGCAGATCGCGCGATTGAAACCACGCCTCGGCCTTGTCCAATTCACTTTCATCCCAGACCTTGAACCCCAACGGCCCCACAGAGGGCGCCGCAGCCTTGGTCAGGATCACGCAATGATGGCCACGTTCCTCCATCGCGCGCAGGTAGATGTGGTTTGCGTCCTCGTGCGTGACCTGCAACCCCAGCGTATCGACGTAAAAGCCGCGCGCCCATGTCAGATCGGTCACTTTGAGCTCAACATGGCTCAGCCGGACGATATTGAACGGAGCGTATAGGTTCGCCGCCGGTATCGCCATGCTTAGGCCTCCATTCCCAGTTGGGTGATTTTATGCGCGCCACGTGCGATGGCCACGTTTTTCTGCTCCATATAGAAATCAAAACTCCACTGCCCGCCATCGCGGCCAATTCCGCTGGCCTTGGTCCCGCCAAAGGGCGTCGGCAGGTGACGCACGTTTTCGGAATTCACCCAGATCATACCTGCTTCCAACGCGTCTGAAAACCGAAAGGCGCGCGCGATATCATTGGTCCAGACATACCCCGCCAGCCCGTAAGCCACATCATTGGCCATCGCCAGTGCCTCGGCTTCATCCTCAAAGGTCATCATAGTCAGGACCGGGCCAAAAATCTCTTCTTGCGCGATCCGCATGTCGGCGCGCGCATGGGTAAAGAGCGTAGGTTGCACGTAACAGCCATCCCCCGCAATTGCCGCACCCCCTGCGGCTATGGTTGCCCCCTCGGCCCGGGCGATGTCGAAATATGATGTAACCTTGGCCAGATGTGTCGGGTGGATCAGCGGCCCGATTTCGGTCGCCGGGTCCAACGGGTGGCCCACATTGATCCGGTTCACCCGCGCCACCAGCCTGGCCTGAAACGCCTCTGCGACTGATTTTTGCACCAACAGCCGCGATGACGAGGTGCAGCGTTCCCCGTTCAGCGAATAGATCATGAAAACTGCCGCATCCAGCGCCCGGTCCAGGTCGGCATCGTCAAACACCACCACCGGGTTTTTGCCGCCCAGTTCAAAATGCACGCGCTTGAGGGTATCTGCACCTTGTTTCATGATTGCCGACCCGGTCCGGCTCTCCCCGACAAAGGCGATGGCCTTGATGTCGGGGTGTTCGGTCAGCGCTCGGCCCGCGTCCTCGCCCATGCCGTTGACGAGGTTCAGCACCCCGTTCGGCAGGCCCGCTTCGTGGCAAATTTCGGCGAGCAACCGGGCGGTCATTGGCGAAAACTCTGCCGGTTTGTGCACCACGGTGCAGCCTGCCGCCAGCGCCGGGGCAATCTTCCAGGTGGTCAGCATGAACGGCGTATTCCACGGTGTGATCACCCCCACCGGTCCAATCGGCTGCCGCGAGGTGACGTTTATATGTGTCGACGTAGGCAGCGACTGGCCATCGCGCGCCGCCGGCGCCATGTCCGCGAAAAAGCGAAAGTTCTCGGCACCGCGCAGAGCGGCCTTGGACATAAATCGGTAGGCCTGCCCGGAATCCCAACATTCACACAACGCAATATCGTCGGCACGCGCCTCGATCAGATCGGCAATCCGGTGCAGCAGGTCCTTGCGGGCAGCACCCGGCATCGCAGCCCACGCAGGAAACGCCGCCTTGGCCGCCTTGGCCGCTGCGTCGATATCGGCGGCATCAGAGCGGGCCACATCGGCAATATGGCTGCCATCCACAGGCGACGAATTTGCAAAAACCGCACCGGACCGCGCAGCGACTGACTGCCCGCCAATCAGGTTCTGCACACCGCCATCCGCAAAACGCGCCAGCAACGGGGCCAGGCGGGCCTTGCGGCTTTCAAGATCGTTCATTCATCATCTCCTGACATGTAGCGGCGGATCGAGCTGACCTTTGGGGAAAGATCTGCATCAATGTCACGCATTTCGCACGACAACATAAAGGACGAACTGGTCAGTACGCTGTCGCAAAACCGCTCGGCGGCGGCAAAGATATGGGACAAAGCGGCCTTCTTGGCGCCGGGGTCGCGGCCGGCGCGCAGGCGAATGGACAGGTCCAGATAGGCGTGATCCGGATTGCCGTCCGCCATCACCACATGCGCGGCGGGGAGGGCGCGAATGCGCAGTCCGGCCAGCGGAAAAAGGCCGGTTTCCATCGCGGCGTCGCGCAGCATCGTGCAAAACGCCAAAATATCCATACGGTCTTCAAGGTTAGGTGAATAGTCGATATGGAAATGGGGCATGATCCCTCCCGAGGTATACTTGCTTTGTTAAGTAATTTCTAGGACGCTGTCAAGTATGGACCAAAAACTACCCCTGCGTCGCACGGCGCGATCGCTGCCCATCGCCTTGCTGCGGGCGCGCGAAACGGTGATGGCCCCGATCCGTATCATGCTAAACCAAAGCGGCATTTCAGAACAGAAATGGCGTGTAATCCGGGTGCTTGATGAAAGCGGCCCGATGGAGCAGACCACTCTTGCTCAGGCGGCGTGTCTGCTGTTGCCCAGCCTGACGCGCATGTTGCGCGCGATGGAGGACGAAGGCCTGCTGACACGGCGTACCGATCCCGACGATGGGCGCAAGTCTATCGTCAGCGTCACCACCACAGGCCGCGACATGCTGCAAAACCACGCAGTCGAGGCCGCCGCCCTGTTTGCCGATCTCGAAAAGAGGTTTGGCGCTGAACGGATGGAGCAACTTCTTGACCTGCTCGAAGAGCTGAACAACCTCAAGGACTAGCGACCCGACACTACTTTCTTTTTTGGACCTGAAATACCCTCGGGGGTCTGGCGGGCTGGCCCCCCCCATTTTTCAAACTCCATCCCGTCTAACGCTGCAAAGCACCCATTCGGTCCAGCGTCAGCGCCGCGCGTTGCAACCCGTCTACTATCCCGTCATCCGCCTCACTGGTCATGCGTGACGTGCCCAACACTGCGCGCAACGCGCCGGGATTGCCCAAAGGCACGGCAAAGCCCGTAACCCCCGGCTCGAACTCTCCCACCACCACCGCGGCGCCCAACGCCCGCGCCCGGGCCACATCCGCGCCAATTGCGTCGCGCGTGGTCAGGCTGGCGGGTGTATGCGCCGTGAGTGGCGCGTCGCGCAGGGCAGTTTCCGCCCAGTCTGGCGCGCCATAGGCCAGCATCATCCGCCCGGCTGCGGTGTGCAGCAGGGGCAGGTGACTGCCAATGGTAAATCCGAAACTCACGGCGCTATCGGGCAGGGCCGATTGGGCGATATAGATGGCCTGCATCCCATCCGGCACCGCCAGTGTGATTGCCCCATCCAGTTCTGCGGCAAACCGGTTTAACACCGGCTGGATCTGCGTCCCCACCGCTGCGCCGCGCAGATAGCCGGCGCCAAAGGTCAAGCACCGGGGCGCAAGGGCGAACCGACGCCCTGATTGATGCACATAACCTTCTTCCACCAGCGACAGTACCAGGCGCCGCGCGGCTGCACGGTCTATCCCGGCGGCGCGAGCAATCTCAGCCAGCGACAGCGCGCCGCCCTGATCGAACACGCGCATCACATGCAATCCTTTGATGAATGTGCTCGATAGGTCTTTCGTAGGAGGGCGCATCGCGATTCCAACTTGACTTGGCAGCGGATGCCGCCAGAATGGTCGTATATATGATATAATGTTCGCTATTCGGCCAAAACGCAAGCCCAAACCACCAGACCGGAGCCAGCCCATGATCTCAGCCGAACTTAACCGGACCCTCACTCAATCCGGCCCCGACACGCCGGCGGGCGAGGTTATGCGGCGCTACTGGCAACCGGCAGCGCTGTCGGATGAGTTGAACAGCCCGCGCCCGGTGGTGCCGGTCACATTGCTGGGTGAAAAGCTTGTGCTTTTTCGCAACGATGACGGGGAGCTGGGCCTGATCGCGCGCGCCTGTCCGCACCGCGGTGCGGACTTGTGTTATGGGCGGCTAGAGGACAACGGGCTGCGCTGCCCCTTTCACGGCTGGCATTTTGACCGTACCGGTCAATGCGTCGAACAACCCGGAGAGCCAGCAGGCTCAACCATGCACAACAAGATCAAGAACACCTCGTATCCGGTGATCGAACGCAACGGCATCGTCTTTGCCTATATGGGTCCCGGTGATCCGCCACCACTGCCGGGTTTTGACTGTTTTACCGCCCCCGACAGCCATGTCTTTGCGTTCAAGGGCCTGTGGGAATGTAATTGGCTGCAAGCGATGGAGGTCGGGATTGACCCCGCGCATGCCTCTTTCTTGCACCGTTTCCTGCAAGACGAAGACCCGGCTGACAGTTACGGCAAGCAGTTCCGCGACAGCATCAAGGACGGGGCAGGGCGCGCGGAAATACCGATGACGAAACTGCTGCGCGATTACCCGCGCCCTGAGATCACGGTCGAGGAAACGGACTATGGGATGCGCCTGATCGCGTTGCGCCATCTTGACGATGGCCGCACCCATGTGCGCGTCACCAACCAGATATTCCCGCAGGCGATTTCTATCCCGATGAGCCGCGAGATGATCATCACCCAGTGGCATGTGCCCATCGACGATGAAACCTGCTATTGGTATTCGATGTTTACCAGCTTTGGCGCCCCCGTGGACAAGAAAAAGATGCGCGATCAGCGCTTGGCCGAACATCGGTTGCCTGACTACGCGCCGATCAAGAACAAGCGCAACAACTACGGCTATGACCCCGCTGAACAGGCGGCCGAAACCTATACCGGTATGGGTCTAGATATCAATGTGCACGACCAATGGGCGGTCGAAAGCCCCGGACCGATCTTTGACCGCACCCGCGAACATCTGGGCAAGACTGACGTGGCAATCATCAAGTACCGCCGCATGATGCGCGCAGCAATCGCTTCGCTTGCGGATGGCAACTGTGCTGAGTTGCCGATGCACGGTGATGTGGCACCTGCTGACGTGCGCGGCCCGATCAGTAATGACACCATCGCAGACACCGCCGATTGGCACGACGCCTTCGCCCGCAGCGATGCCGCACGTCGCGCCGGCTGTACCGATTGGGACGCTGCGATCAAATGAACGATCAGAGCCTTGGCAAACGTTTGGCGGCCGGACCGCTCGCCCGGATGGGCCTGCTTGATGACGCGGCCTGCAGGGCGGCGGCTGACCTGATTGGCCGGGTGGAGAAGAGCGGGCTGGAAACCATCCGCGTGCTCTTTGCCGACCAGCACGGGATTCTTCGGGGTAAAACGCTTGTCGCCAGCGCATTGGAAAGCGTTTTCATGCGCGGCCTTGCCGCACCTTCGACGCTGCTGTTGAAAGACACGGCAAATCGCACGGTGTTTCCCGTTTGGGATGGGGGCAGCGACAGCCCGATGCAGGGGGCTGGCGATATATTGATGGTGCCGCGCCCGACGGATTTTTACGAATTGCCGTGGTCGCCACATTCCGCTTGGCTGCTCTGTGATCCGGTGATGAAAGACGGCACAAACATTCCCTTCGCACCGCGCCACCTGCTGCGCCAAGCCATTGCACAGCTCAAGGACGCGGGCCTGTCGATGCTGGTGGGGCTTGAGGTCGAATTTCACGTGTTCGAGGTCACTGATCCCGCTTTGGATCACATCGACGCCACCATGCCGCCCCGCGCGCCTGTGACGCGAAACCTGTCGCAAGGCTGGCAGTTTTTGACCGACGGCCATTATTCGCGGTTAGAGCCGATCATGGACGAACTGCGCCGCAACTGCGCGGCCCTTGGCCTGCCGGTACGATCAACCGAGGTGGAAATGGGGCCAAGCCAGTTCGAATTTACCTTTGACCCGGCCGATCCCATGACCCATGCCGACAATATGGTGATTTTCCGCACGATGGTGAAAGAGGTCTGTGCCCTGCGCGGGCTCCACGCCACCTTCATGTGCCGCCCGGTGGTCGACAATTGCGCCGCCAGTGGCTGGCACCTGCACCAATCCTTGCAAGACACCAGCACTGGTAAGGCTCTTTTCATACCGGAAACCGATGGCGCCCTCACGGCGAAGGCCAGTGGATGGATCGCCGGATTGCTGGAACACGCCGCCGCTACATGCCTTCTGACGACGCCCACCGTAAACGGCTACAAACGGTATCAGCCGCACCAGTTGGCCCCTGATGCCATCGCCTGGGGTCGCGACAACCGGGGCACGATGATCCGCGCGCTGATGACGCCGGGGGACAGCGCCAGCCGTATCGAAAACCGCGTGGCGGAGCCCACGGCAAACCCCTATCTGTTTTTCGCCAGCCAGATCATCTGCGGGCTGGATGGCATTACCCGCAGCCTGGTGGCGCCCGACGCCTGTGAAACGCCCTATGCTGGCGGCTTGCAAAAACTGCCAGCCGATCTGGGGGCCGCACTGGCGGCGTTCGAGGGGTCAACGCTGTATCGGACCGCCTGGGGGGACGAGGTGGTGGATTATCTGCTGCGCTTAAAACGTGCCGAATGGCGGCGCTATCTCGATACGTTATCAGCCTGGGAACAGGACGAATATTTCAGCCTCTATTAACCTTGGTTCGCAACGCCGTGACGCGCAGGATCGCGATCAGCGGCAGGATTATGCGATTCCCTTTAGCAGTCGGAAGGCGGCGCAGAGACCCGCAAGCATCATGCGCGGGGCATCGGCCAGCGTGGCAGGTGCACCTTGTTTGTCGAGCGCGCGGGCATAAAGCGCCGCCTGGGGATCGGCCCCGATGATGGCAAGGTTCTGACCCAGCCAATAGGGGCGTGCCGCGGCCAGCTCGGCCCCAATCAACAACCCGGAGAGCCGTGCCTTTGCCGCTTCCGGTGCTGTTCCATCCATACGGTCATCTGCGTGGATGGCAAACAGCCGCGCGGCCAGTTTCTCGGGCCGCGACAAGGCCTCGCTCACGGCCATGTCAAACGCCGCATCCTCCCAGCCTTCGGTCTGGACCGAATGGCGCAGCACCGATTGTCCGGCCAGCAGGCCAAACATCTCGCCGGTCATGTAGGTCTGGAAACTGATCACCTCGCCCGCGCTGACCTGTGCCCATTTTGTATGGGTGCCGGGCAAGCAGATCACGCCGTCCCAATTTGGGTTCAATGCCAGAAACCCTGCGATCTGGGTTTCTTCGCCGCGCATCACGTCATTTGGCTTTCGCTGGCAAAGACCTGAAATCACATGCAGATCAAAGACGTCACTGCGCAGATGGGCAAAGCCAGGTGCGATCGGGGTGCAGGGTAGGGTCCGGTAGGGGGCCTCGGCCCAGCCCTGACGCGCGCCAACCATTCCGGCGGCAATGACCATCACGGCCCGGGGCAGATGCCAATGTGCAGTGACTGCCTGCAAGGTCGGTTCGAACCCCTCGGGGCGCCGCCCGGTCAAACCATCGACCGATTGCGCCTGATCCAGCACGGTTGCACCCTGCATCGCCCAGACGCGCAGGGTGCTGGTACCCCAATCGACTGCCAGCCATTCTGGTTTGATCTGATCAATCATCTAGCCGGTCACCATGCTGCTGCTCTGACGTCCGTTCAATGTCGCCGTCTGGATCATGTTCGTCCTCCTGTAGTGCGGCCCGGTTGCGCCGTGATCTATGTACGACGCGCCCCTTGCGACGGCCAGTCCCCATGCGCCCAACACCTAGAGGTACGCCTATCGGATATCCACGATCACCATCGGTTACGTGCCACCGCGCTAGATATTTTAAACTTAAAATATTTACCCTTGAACGAAAACGCGACTCACCATAGGCTCCCCTCAACGTACCAAAAGGGGGATGACGATGCGTGCAATCTGTCTTGGAGGCGGGCCTGCTGGGCTCTACTTTGCGATCTCTCTAAAGCTGCGCCAACCCGATGCTGATGTCACGGTGATGGAACGCAATCGCGCTGATGATACCTTTGGTTGGGGGGTCGTTCTGTCGGATGAAACGCTTGATAATCTTGAGGTCAATGATCCGGTCTCGGCCAAGGAAATTCGCAGCCATTTTGCCTATTGGGACGACATCGCCCTGCACCACAAGGGCGAGACGATCCTCAGTTCCGGCCACGGTTTCTGCGGCATTGGGCGCAAACGTCTGCTGCTGATCCTGCAAGAGCGCGCACGTGAGTTGGGTGTGAACCTGCGGTTCGAAACCGAGGTGAAAGCGGCCTCTGATTACATGGCGGACTACGATCTGGTGGTCGCCTGTGACGGGTTGAATTCCAAAACCCGGATGGAGTTTGAAGACACATTCAAACCCGATATTGACGTGCGCCGCTGCCCTTTTGTCTGGCTGGGCACACATCAGAAATTCGACAACGCCTTTACCTTTATCTTTGAAAAAACCGACAAGGGGTGGATCTGGGTCCACGCCTATCAATTCGACAAAGACACCGCGACCTTCATCGTCGAATGTTCGCAAAAGACGTTCGATGCCTATGGTTTTGGCGAGAAAACGCAGGAAGAGACCATCGCGATCTGCGAAGACATCTTCAAGGATCATCTGGGTGGTCACAAGCTGATGACCAACGCGGGCCATATCCGTGGATCGGCCTGGATCAAATTCCCACGCGTGCTTTGCGAAAAATGGAGCCACGAAAATGTCGTTCTGCTTGGCGATGCCTCGGCGACGGCGCATTTCTCGATCGGGTCGGGGACCAAACTGGCGCTGGAATCGGCTATTTCATTGGCCAAACATGTCACCGACGACAAAGATCTGAAAACCGCCTTTGAAAAATACGAAGACGCCCGCCGCCTTGAGGTGCTGCGCCTGCAATCTGCGGCGCGCAATTCGGTGGAATGGTTCGAGGACGTGGAACGCTATCTGGATCTCGACCCGGTGCAGCTTAATTACTCAATGCTGACCCGCAGCCAGCGCATCAGCCATGAAAACCTGCGCGAACGCGATGCCAAGTGGCTGTCGGGTGCCGAAAAATGGTTCCTTGATCAGGCAGGTGCCGACACCAATGGCCCGATCCGCGCGCCCATGTTCGCGCCATTCAAGCTACGTGATATGGAGCTTGGCAACCGCATCGTCGTATCGCCTATGGCGCAATACAAGGCCGTCGACGGCTGTCCGACCGATTGGCATTTCGTGCATTACGCCGAACGCGCCAAGGGCGGGGCGGGCCTCGTCTATACCGAGATGACCTGTGTGTCCCCCGAGGGTCGGATCACACCGGGCTGTCCGGGTCTTTATGCGCCAGAGCACGAGGCGGCGTGGCAGCGTTTGAGCGACTTTGTGCATGCGGAAACCGAGGCGAAAATCTGCTGTCAGATTGGCCATTCCGGGCGCAAAGGCTCGACCCAATTGGGGTGGGAGGAAATGGACGCCCCGCTTAAGGCTGGCAATTGGGAGACCATTTCGGCCTCTGCGATTGCGTGGTCCGATCAAAACCCGGTGCCAAAGGCCGCGACCCGTGCCGATATGGACCAAATCCGCGATGAATTTGTCAGCGCTACGGAAATGGCCGACCGCGCAAATTTCGATATGGTCGAACTGCACGCTGCGCACGGCTACCTGATCTCGTCCTTCATCTCGCCACTATCCAACAACCGCGACGATGAATACGGTGGCAGCCTTGAAAACCGCATGCGTTACCCGCTGGAAGTCTTTGCCGCCATGCGCGCGGTTTGGCCGTCCGAAAAGCCAATGGCGGTACGAATTTCGGCAAACGACTGGGTTGAACGAGACGGCGTGACCCCTGAAGAAGCGGTTGAAATCGCACGTATGTTTAACGATGCGGGTGCAGATATCATCGACGTGTCTGCCGGGCAGACCTCAAAACAGGCGCAGCCGGTCTATGGCCGCATGTTCCAGACGCCGTTCAGCGACCGCATCCGCAACGATGGCGGGATCAAGACAATGGCGGTGGGCAATATCTACGAGGCCGATCACGTCAACTCGATCCTGATGGCGGGACGCGCCGATCTTGTCTGTCTTGCGCGGCCGCATTTGGCCGATCCCTATTGGACGCTGCACGCCGCCTCTGGCATTGGCGACCGACACGCGACATGGCCGTTGCCTTATGGGCCTGGGCGCGATCAAGCGTGGCGACTGGCCGACCGCGCGGCGGAGATGGAAAAGGTATGAACCCCCACGTGATCATCACTGGCGGCGGGACCGGGGTGGGGGCTGAAATTGCCCGCGCCGTCGCCGCCAACGGTGCCAAGGTCACGATCATGGGCCGACGCGAGGAACCGTTACGCGAGCAGGGGTTGCCATACCAAACCTGTGACGTAACCGATCCCGATGCGGTGCAGGCCGCCTTTGCCGCCGCACGCGCGGAAAATGGTGCAATCACGGGTGTTATCGCCAATGCCGGTGCGGCCCATTCCGCGCCATTCGACAAGATCACGGCGCAGGATATGACCGACATGTTCGCCGTCAATGTGACGGGCGTGTTCAACGTTTGGCAGGCCGCTTTGGCCGAGATGAAAGCGGCAGGCAAGGGGCGGCTGATTGCTGTCGCCTCCACCGCCGGGCTCAAGGGGTATCCTTATGTCGCGGGGTATGTCGCGGCGAAACATGGGGTGGTGGGGCTGACCCGCGCCTTGGCGCTCGAACTGGCGCGCAGCGGGATCACTGTGAACGCCATCTGCCCCGGCTTTATTGACACGCCACTTCTTGAACGCTCGGTCGACAACATCACCGCCAGCACGGGCAAAACCGCCGAGGAAGCGCGTGCGATCCTGAAACGCGCCAGCCCGCAGAACCGATTTGTCAGCACCCAAGAGGTTGCGGCGGCAGCGCTTTATCTGCTGTCAGATGGCGCAGCCAGTGTGAACGGCCATACGCTGAGCCTTTCTGGGGGGGAAGTATGACAAGTGCCAAAGACCGCCTGCGCCTCTGGTTGCGTCTGCTGAAAGTGGTGCGCGGCGTCGAAGCGAATTTGCGGGACAAGCTGCGCGGTGAATTTGGCACCACGCTGCCGCGCTTTGATTTGATGGCGGCATTGTCGCGCCACCCGCAAGGGCTAAAGATGAGCCAGCTTTCAGGTGTGCTGCGGGTTTCCAATGGCAATGTCACGGGTATCGCGGACCGATTGGGCGAAGAGGGTTTCGTTGAACGCGTGCCCGTCCCCGGTGATCGCCGCGCCATGACCCTGCGGCTAACCGAGGCAGGGCGCGCCGAGTTTGCCCGTCAGGCAGACGCCCACGAAGGTTGGATTGACGAAATGCTGGCCGGTGTCAGTGCCGAAGATGCCCGCGCGATGGCGCTGCGTTTACAGGCCTATGCGGTGGCAACAGATAAAAAGGAACGCAGCGATGCGCAGTGACGTAAAACACTTTCTTTGCGAGATCGAGAACGGGATTGCGACCGTGCGGCTGGATCGGCCCGACCGCAAAAATCCGCTGACCTTTGACAGTTATGCCGAATTGCGCGACTGGTTCCGCGATCTCGTCTATGCCGATGATGTCGATGTTGTCATCTTTGGCTCCAACGGCGGCAACTTTAGCTCTGGCGGCGATGTGCACGATATCATTGGGCCTCTGACCCGAATGAACATGAAGGAGCTGCTGCGTTTCACGCGTATGACCGGCGATCTGGTCAAGGCGATTGTGAACTGCGGCAAGCCGGTGATTGCAGCCGTGGATGGCATTTGTGTCGGCGCAGGGGCGATCATCGCAATGGCGTCTGACCTGCGTCTGGCCACACCGCAAGCCAAGACCGCATTCCTGTTCACCCGTGTCGGGCTGGCGGGCTGCGATATGGGTGCGTGTGCGATCCTGCCGCGGATCATCGGGCAGACCCGGGCGGCAGAGTTGCTATATACCGGGCGGTCGATGTCGGCGGACGAAGGCGAGCGCTGGGGCTTTTTCAACCGTCTGGTCGATGGCGACGCGCTCGAGGCCGAAGCGCTAAAACTGGCGCAGCAGATTCAGGCGGGGCCAAACTTTGCCCATATGATGACCAAGACGATGCTGGCGCAGGAATGGTCGATGTCCATCGAACAGGCAATCGAGGCCGAGGCACAGGCTCAGGCAATCTGCATGCAGACCGGCGATTTTGAGCGGGCCTACAACGCTTTTGTCGCCAAGCAGCGCCCCGTCTTTGAAGGGGATTAAATGCGGTATCGGTTGGACCCTCCGGGCGGAGGTTTATTGAGCGAAATGAAGAGGGAGGGGGCGCATAGTGGCAGATCGTAGTTTTCTGGACTGGCCGTTTTTTGAGCCGCGCCACAAGGAATTGGCGCTGGCGCTAGATGAATGGGCCGGGCGCAAGTTGCCCGGTGTTGATCACAGCGACACCGATGCCGCCTGCCGGGCGCTGGTGGCGATGCTGGGCGACGGCGGCTGGCTGCGCCATACCGGGGCCGAAGGCAATGAAGTGCTGGATGTGCGCAGTCTCTGCCTGATCCGGGAAACGCTGGCGCGCTATGACGGCTTGGCCGATTTTTCCTTTGCTATGCAGGGGCTTGGGACCGGGGCGATATCGCTTTTTGGCACCGCTGACCAGCAGGCCGAATGGCTGCCCAAGACACGCAGCGGTGCGGCAATATCGGCCTTTGCGTTGACCGAGCCGCAGTCGGGCTCTGACGTTGCCAATTCAACCATGACGGCCAAGGTCGATGGTAATGGCTATGTGTTAGACGGCCGCAAAACCTGGATCTCCAATGGCGGCATTGCGGATGTGTACACCGTTTTTGCCCGCACGGGCGAGGCACCGGGGGCCAAGGGGTTGTCGGCCTTTATCGTGCCCGCAGATACGCCAGGGCTCAAGATAGAAGAACGGCTTGAGGTCATGGCACCGCACCCGCTGGCGACGCTGCATTTCGACGGGGTCAAACTGCCCGGGTCTGCACTGCTGGGCGAGGCGGGGCGTGGCTTTGGTATCGCGATGTCGGTGCTGGATGTGTTCCGGTCCACCGTGGCTGCTGCAGCCCTGGGCTTTGCCCGCCGCGCGCTGGACGAGGCGCTGGCGCGGGTTACGGCGCGGCATGTGCAGGGTGCGCCACTGAGCGAGTTGCAGATGGTGCAGGGGCACATCGCGGACATGGCGGTCGATGTCGATGCTTCTGCACTGCTAGTTTATCGTGCCGCTTGGGCCAAAGACAGCGGCGCGCCGCGTGTCACCCGCGAGGCGGCGATGGCCAAGCTTTTTGCCACTGATCATGCACAAAAGGTGATCGACACGGCCGTGCAGCTGCATGGCGGCGACGGGGTGCGCAGTGGCGAAACGGTAGAACGGCTCTACCGAGAGATCAGAGCGTTGCGGATATACGAGGGCGCGTCGGATGTGCAGCGGGTGGTTATTGCACGTCAGACCTTGGGAGGGGTCAAATAATGCTGAACCGATCGGGACATGAAGACACATTTTCACGCGATAACCTGCCGGATCAAAGCCAATGGCCGGGGTTCTTGCTCGATGGGTTCGACTATCCTGAGCGGTTGAATATCGGTGTGGAACTGACTGATGCAATGGTAGAAAAAGGGTTTGGGGACCACACCGCACTGATCGGGAATGGCCGCCGCCGTACCTATAAGGAACTGGCGGATTGGACGAACCGCCTGGCCAGTGCGATGGTTGAAAATCTGGGGCTGAAGCCAGGCAACCGGGTGTTGATCCGCTCGGCCAACAACCCCGCGATGGTGGCCTGCTGGCTTGCTGCGACCAAGGCTGGGGCGGTGGTCGTCAACACCATGCCGATGCTGCGCGCGGGCGAATTGACCGCGATCGTCGACAAGGCCGAGATCAGCCACGCGCTGTGCGATACGCGGCTGATGGATGAAATGGCGATCTGCGCCAAGAATTCGAAATTTCTCAAGACGGTGGTGGGCTTTGACGGCACCAGCAACCACGATGCGGAATTGGACCGGCTGGCGCTGGAAAAACCGGTGCAGTTCGACGCGGCGGACACCGCGCAGGATGACGTGGCACTGCTGGGGTTTACATCAGGAACGACCGGTAACCCAAAGGCAACAATGCATTTTCACCGCGATCTTTTGATCATCGCCGACGGGTATGCGCGCGAAATCTTGGCCGTGACGCCTCAGGATGTATTTGTTGGATCGCCGCCTCTGGCCTTCACCTTTGGCTTGGGTGGGTTGGCGGTGTTCCCCCTTCGCTTTGGCGCGGCGGCGACCTTGCTAGAAACCGCCAGCCCGCCAAATATGATCGAAATTATCGAAAAGTACAAAGCAACGGTCTGTTTTACCGCACCTACGGCCTACAGAGCGATGTTGCAGGCGATGGAGGAAGGCGCGGACCTGTCCAGCCTGCGCGCGGCGGTGTCGGCGGGCGAGACATTGCCCGCACCCGTCTATCACGATTGGAAAGAAAAGACTGGCAAGCCGATGTTGGATGGTATCGGGGCCACGGAAATGCTGCATATTTTCATCTCCAACCGATTTGACGATCACCGCGCGGCCTGTACGGGCAAGCCGGTCACCGGCTATGAGGCGCGGATTATTGATGGGCAGGGCAAGGAGGTGCCGCGCGGCACCGTGGGGCGTCTTGCCGTTCGCGGGCCGACGGGATGCCGCTATCTGGGCGATGAGCGCCAAGCTGACTACGTCAAAGATGGCTGGAATATCACCGGTGACAGTTTCACGATGGACGAAGATGGCTATCTGCATTTTGCTGCGCGGAATGACGATATGATCATTTCTTCCGGCTACAACATCGCGGGTCCAGAGGTTGAGGCCGCGCTGTTGAGCCATCCGTTTGTCAGCGAATGTGCTGTTGTGGGCACCCCGGACGAGGCGCGCGGGTCTATCGTGCAAGCACATGTTGTTCTGGTTCCGGGAACACCCGAAGATACGAGCACAATCAAACTGTTGCAGGATCATGTTAAAGCGACGATTGCACCGTTTAAATATCCTCGCGACGTGCGGTTCATCAAAAGCCTGCCGAAAACGGCGACGGGTAAAATTCAACGTTTTGCATTGCGAGAAAAGACATGAGCGATTTCGACGAGGCGTCAAAAGGCGCAAAGATGGATTTTGCCAAGGATAAATCCTATGGCGACTACCTAGGTCTCGACAAAATTTTGACGGTCGAAAACCCTCTGGATATGGCGCATGACGGTCTGCTTTTCATTATTCAGCACCAGACCTCTGAATTGTGGATGAAACTGGCCATTCACGAATTGACGGCCTGCCGAACCGCGATGCAGCAGGGTGATCTGCAATCGTCCTTCAAGATGCTGACGCGGGTGGCGCGAATCTTCGAACAGCTCAATTCCGCATGGGACGTGCTGCGCACCATGACGCCGAGCGAATACACCGCTTTTCGCCCCTATCTGGGTGCCTCGTCGGGGTTTCAATCCTATCAATACCGGTTGGTGGAATACCTGCTGGGGAACAGGATCGCAGCGCTGACCAAATTGCATGTTCACACGCCAGCCCCCCATGCCGCGCTGGTGGCCGAGATGGCGAAACCCAGTCTTTATCAGGTGGCCATCGACGTCTTGTGTGACCGGATGGGCGTTGCCCCCCTTGCAGGTCAGCCAGAACCAAAGGCCTGGGAGGCCAAACAGACAGTCCAGGACCTATGGCAGAAGGTTTATGAAGACCCCGCAACCCACTGGGACCTATACGAATTGGCGGAAAAGTTGGTGGACCTTGAGGATTACTTCCGCCGCTGGCGTTTCAACCATGTAACGACAGTAGAACGCATTATCGGTTTCAAACGCGGCACGGGCGGCACGTCGGGTGTGACCTATCTGCGCAAAATGCTCGAGGTCGAACTTTTCCCCGAGCTGTGGCATGTCAGAGGAGCATTATAAGTGTCTAACGTATTGAAGAAAGAAGCCTTTATCCTCCCCGAGGGGGTAATCTATCTGGATGGCAACTCGCTTGGTCCGATGCCCAAGGCGGTGGCCGCGCGGGTTCAGCAGATGCTGACGGATGAATGGGGTGAAATGTTGATCCGCGGCTGGAACAAGGCCGGCTGGATGGAGCAACCTACGCGCGTTGGCAATATGGTGGCCAAGGTTGTGGGCGCACCGGACGGGTCGGTCGTCATGGGTGACACGCTGTCGGTGAAGGTTTTTCAGGCGCTGGCCTCTGCGGTGAAGCTGCGCTCTGACCGGCGGGTGATCTTGTCGGACAGCGGCAACTTTCCGTCTGATCTCTATATGGCCGAGGGGCTGGTGGGGCTGTTGGAGCAGGGCTATGAGCTGCGCACCGTGGCGCCCGAAGATGTTGCGAACGCGATCGGCAATGACATCGCCGCCGTGATGCTGACCGAGGTAGATTACCGGTCGGGTCGCAAACACGACATGAAAGCGATCACCAAATTGGCCCAAGACGCGGGCGCGGTGATGATCTGGGATCTGGCGCATTCGGCGGGTGCCTTGCCGGTTGATCTGGCGGGCAGCAACTGTGAATTCGCGATCGGCTGCACCTACAAATATCTCAATGGTGGCCCCGGCGCCCCGGCGTTCATCTACGTGCGTCCCGATCTTGCGGATGAGGTGCAACCGGCGCTGAGTGGTTGGCTTGGGCATCGGCAACCCTTTGAATTTGATATCAACTACAAGCCGGGCCGCGGCATAGAGCGGATGCGGGTTGGCACGCCGCCGGTGATCCAACTGACCGCACTTGAGGTCGCGATGGATCTCTGGGCAGATGTAGATATGGACGAATTGCGCCGCGAGTCCATCGCTCTGCAAGAACAATTTATCAAAGAGATTGAGCGCGACGTGCCACAACTTACATTGGCAAGCCCCCGCGATGCGCAGGTGCGGGATCTCAGGTGTCGTTCCAGTTCGATAATGGCTATGCCGCGATGCAGGCGGTTATTGACCGCGGCGTGATTGGCGATTTCCGTGCGCCGGACATCATGCGCTTTGGCTTTACGCCGATGTATCTTGACGCCAGCGATGTAACCAAGGCGGTCGCGATCATTCGTGACGTGATGGAGAACCGGCTCTGGGACGATGAAAAGTACAAAACGCGCGCGCGGGTGACCTGACAGGCACCGCTGCCAGGGGTAGGCTGGCCGCACCACGAAATTACCAACGGGTCCACTCAATGAGGCCCAAAACACCAAGGGAGAAAAGTATGAAGTTTAAATCAGTCTTTATGGCGGCCTCGATGGCTGCACTGGCAGCCGGTGGCGCCTGGGCCGAGGGCGGCAAGGTCAAGGTCGGCATGATCACCACGCTTTCGGGCGGTGGTGCGGGCCTTGGCATCGACGTGCGCGATGGTTTCATGCTGGCGGCCAAGATGGCAGGCAACGACAATCTGGAAGTGGTGATCGAAGATGATCAGCGAAAGCCGGATATCGCTGTGCAACTGGCCGACAAAATGATCCAGTCGGAAAAGGTCGATGTGCTGACCGGGATCATCTGGTCAAACCTGGCTATGGCGGTTGTGCCGTCGGCCACGGCGCAGGGCAAATTCTACCTATCGCCAAACGCTGGCCCATCTGCACTGGCGGGCAAGGGCTGTAGCCCGCTCTACTTCAACGTCGCATGGCAGAACGACAACCTGCACGAAGCGGCAGGCGCCTATGCCAATGACGCTGGACACAAGAACAGCTTCATCCTCGCGCCTAACTATCCTGCGGGCAAGGACGCGCTGACCGGCTACAAACGGATGTACACAGGCGAACTGGCGGGTGAGCTTTATACTGAGCTTGGCCAGACCGACTATGCCGCCGAGATCGCGCAGATCCGCGCTTCTGGTGCTGATAGCGTGTTTTTCTTCCTGCCCGGCGGCATGGGGATTTCCTTTCTCAAGCAATACGCCAACTCTGGCGTAGACCTGCCCGTTGTTGGCCCGGCGTTCAGCTTTGATCAGGGTATCTTGCAGGCCGTGGGCGATGCAGCGCTTGGCATCAAGAACACAAGCCAGTGGAACAAGGATCTGGACAACCCCGCCAACGCAGCCTTTGTCGAGGCGTTTCAGGCCGAGTATGACCGCCTGCCATCGCTATATGCCAGCCAGGGGTATGATACCGCCAACCTGCTGCTGAGCGCGATGGGCAAAGCCGAGGTCACAGATGCCGATGCGTTCCAGAAAGCATTGGAAGAAGCGGATTTCGACAGTGTGCGCGGCAAGTTCAAGTTCGGCAACAACCACCACCCGATCCAGGACTACTACGTGCGTGAGGTCGTCAAAGAGGGTGACGTCTATACCAACAAACTGGTTGGCCCGTCCCTGACAGATCACGTGGATGCCTACGCGGCAGACTGCGCGATGTAATGTCGAACGGCCCCGGTTTCGCGCCGGGGCCATCGTATATGATATGACGCGGGGGCAGAGCCTCGGCGCGCCGGGGAGCTTTGCCAGATGACTGTAATCCTGCTGATTGAGCAGATTTTGAACGGGCTTCAGTCCGGGGTCATGCTGTTCTTGATGGCCGCCGGGCTGACGTTGATTTTTGGTGTCATGGGGTTGATCAACCTCGCCCATGGCTCGCTTTACATGGTTGGTGCGTTTGCTGCGGCGGCCGTGGCGGCGGCGACGGGCTCGTTCCTACTGGCCTTGGTGGCAGCACTTGCTGCTGCGGCGGCGGCAGGCACGGTGATTGAAATGACAGTGATCCGCCGCCTTTATGACCGTGACCATCTGGATCAAGTGCTGGCGACCTTTGCGTTGATCCTGATCTTTTCAGAAGGCACGCGGTATCTGTTTGGCTCATTCCCGCTGTTTCTTGAAATTCCCGCAGCACTTTCCGGGCCTGTCACCTTGCCGGGGGGCATTCAGTATCCGCTGTACCGTTTGATGATCATTGCCGTAGGGCTGGCCATCGCCGCCGGGCTATTCCTATTGATCGCCCGCACCCGCATCGGTATCCAGATCCGGGCAGGAGAGGCCGACCGCGAGATGATCGCGGCGCTTGGCGTCGATATCGCCCGGCTTTATACACTGATCTTCGCCCTTGGTGCCGCCTTGGCCGGGCTGGCAGGCGCACTGGTGGGGG
Organism: Sulfitobacter sp. KMM 9851; assembly: GCF_057178245.1. Classification (NCBI taxonomy): domain Bacteria; kingdom Pseudomonadati; phylum Pseudomonadota; class Alphaproteobacteria; order Rhodobacterales; family Roseobacteraceae; genus Sulfitobacter; species Sulfitobacter sp. KMM 9851. The sequence goes on along the minus strand of NZ_CM169991.1, from coordinate 2,139,346 downwards.
CAATCCAATCAGTACAGGTCGGCATGGGTGAACCCGTGCTGATCCTCGCCTTTGTCGTGATCGTGATCGGCGGCATCGGGTCGATCAAGGGCGCGCTGGTCGGTGCGCTGCTGGTGGGGCTGACGGATACGCTCGGCTCGGTCCTGTTGCCACTGCTGTTTGCAAATTTCATGGAGACGTCTGCTGCCACATCCGTGGGTTCGTCGCTGGCTTCCATGTCGATCTACATTTTGATGGCGGGGGTGTTGTTGTTCAAACCCACCGGCCTCTTTGGGGAGGCGTAAGCCATGCACCGCGAAACGATCCTCAATACTTTTCTATTCCTGATGCTGCCCGCAACGGCGCTGGTTGCCCTCGCGCTGGATGAACCCTTTATCATCACGCTGGTGACCAAGGCCGCGATCCTCGCACTGGCCGGTGTGGGCCTGAACATCGCGCTTGGTCTTGGAGGATTGGTCAGCTTTGGACATGCGGCATTCTTTGGCCTTGGCGGTTATAGCATGGGTATCCTCGCCGCCCACGCACAAAGTTATACGCCGCTGATGGAGGTGCCTTTCTTGATAGAGGGGACCAATTCCATGCCAGTCATCTGGCTGGTGGCGATCGTGGTCTCGGCCCTCGCGGCGCTGCTGATCGGCGCACTGTCGTTGCGCACCTCGGGCGTCTACTTCATCATGGTGACACTCGCCTTTGGACAGATGCTGTTCTACTTTGCCATCTCCTGGCCCGCCTACGGCGGCGAAGATGGCCTGTCGATCTATGTGCGCAATGGCTTTCCGGGGCTAAATACGCTTAACCCCATCACCTTCTTTGCCATCGCCTTTTGCATCCTTGCGTTGGTTTTGTTTTTCGCCGGCCGTCTGGCGCGCGCGCCCTTCGGGTTGGCGCTGTCCGCCGCGCGGCAAAACTCTGAGCGCGTCGAGGCAGTGGGCCTCGCTCCCTTTCGCCTGCGGCTGGTGGCATTCGTTCTGTCCGGGGCGGTGACCGGGCTGGCAGGCGCGCTCTTTGCCGACCTCAACCGATTTGTCAGCCCGACCATGTTCAGTTGGCAAACCAGCGGCGAAATCATGGTCTTTGTCATTCTGGGCGGGGTCGGGCGGCTGTTTGGCCCGGTCGCCGGGGCGGCACTGTTTATCTTGCTGGAACACGTCCTGGGCGGTCTTAGCGAGTTCTGGCACATCTATCTTGGGTTGCTCTTGTTGCTTGTGGTGCTGTTCGCCCGTGGCGGCATGATCGGGCTGATCGCGGGACGGGAGGTGGCCCATGACTGATGCACCGCTTTTGGACATTCGGGGCCTGCATAAACAGTTCGGCGCGCTCAAGGCGACGGATGATGTGTCTCTGACCTTGAACGCGGGTGAAATCCACGCGTTGATCGGGCCTAATGGGGCGGGCAAATCGACGTTAATCAAGCAGATCGCAGGCGGGTTGAAATCCGATGCGGGCAGCGTGCATTTTGCTGGGCAGGATGTGACAGCGCTTTCCACCGTGGCACGCGCGCGGGCAGGGCTGGGCCGCACCTTTCAAATCTCGTCGCTCGCCATGGAATATACTGTGCTGCAAAATGTCGTTCTGGGCGCGCTGGGGCAATCGGGCCGCGTGATGCGGTTTTTCCGCCCGGTGATGGCGGATGCCGATCTGCGCGCACGCGCCATAGATGCGCTGGAGCAGGTAGGGCTGGTGCAGAACGCCAACAAACGGACGGCCGACCTGTCGCACGGCCAGCGGCGTCAATTGGAGGTGGCCGTGGCGCTGACCCTACGGCCTAAAGTGTTCTTGATGGATGAACCGATGGCCGGGCTGGGGGCCAGCGGCTCCAAGACCCTGACCGGGTTCCTCGACGGGCTGCGGCACAAGGCACCGATCCTTTTGGTCGAACATGACATGGACGCGGTTTTTGCCCTCGCGGACCGGATCAGCGTGCTGGTCTATGGCAAGATCATCGCCACTGGCAGCGCGGATGAGATCAAGGCGGACCCGCAGGTGCGTGAAGCCTATCTGGGTGCGGAGGACGCGGCATGAGCCTGCTGGAACTCAAGGATATCACCGCCGCCTATGGGCCCACGCAGGCGCTGTTTGGCGTCGACCTGAGCCTGCGCGCGGGCGAGGTCTGCGCGTTGATGGGCCGCAACGGCATGGGCAAGTCGTCTACCATCAAGGTGATCTGCCGGATGCTGAAACATTCGGGTGGCACGGTCACTTTTGACGGGCAAGACATCGGTGGCTTGCCGAGTTTTCGCGCAGCACAGGCCGGGTTGGGGCTGGTGCCCGAGGGACGGCGCTGTTTTGGGCCGCTGACCGTGCATGAAAACCTGATTGCCGCTGCACGCCCCGGCCCCTGGGACGAGGACCGCGTGACAAATCTGTTCCCGCGGTTGGGGGAACGGCGTGATCAACTGGCCGGATCGCTTTCAGGCGGAGAGCAACAGATGCTGGCCATTGGCCGTGCGCTGATGACCAACCCGAAATTACTGCTGCTCGACGAGGCGACCGAAGGGTTGGCCCCGGTCGTGCGCCAAGAAATATGGGCCGCTGTGGCCACGCTCAAACGCGACAGCGGGTTGGCGTTGCTGGTGGTCGATAAATCGCTCGCTGAACTGCGCCGCATTGCGGACCACGCGGTCATTCTTGAACGAGGCCGATCTGTCTGGTCCGGGGCCATGACGGCGCTGGATGCACAGGTGGCCGATCAGTATCTGGGCGTCTGACCCAGCACATTATAAGGAAAGCACTATGTCACATCAGATTATTCAACCCAAAGGTTGGGCCCCCGCCAAAGGGTATGCAAATGGCATGCTCAGCGCGGATGGGCATCTGTTTGTCGGCGGCCAGATCGGCTGGACCGCTGATCAGAAGTTTGAGGCGCATGACTTTATCGGTCAGATGAAACAGGCACTGCAAAACATCCGCGATGTGGTCGAGGCGGCAGGCGGCTCCCCCGAAGATATCGTGCGCCTGACGTGGTATGTGACCGACAAGAAGGAATATGTCGCCGCACAAAAAGACGTTGGTCGCGCCTACCGCGAGATATTGGGCAAGCATTTTCCAGCCATGGCGATGGTCGTGGTTGCGGCCCTGGTAGAAGATGAGGCCAAGGTCGAGATCGAAGCAACTGCGGTGATTCAGCCCAAAGGCTAAACGTCGAAAAATATCGTCTCATCAGGGCCTTGCAGGTGGATATTGAAGTGGTATTCACCTGCGGCTGCCGGGGTGGCCAGTAAGGTCGGCAGGCGGTTTTTGTGTTCGATCCGGGACAGCACCGGGTCGGCGCCATTGGCGGTGTCTTCGTCGGCAAAGTAGGCGCGGGTGTGCAGCCCGAGGTTGATGCCACGCGCCACGATCCAAAGCGTGATATGTGGCGCCTGCATTCCGCCGCGCGGCCACGCGACCGGGCCAGGCTTTAGCGTCTCAAACCGAAACTCTCCCGTATCTGCGTCGCAGGGACAGCGCCCGAACCCGGTAAAATGCGGGTCTGCCATGGCGGTGCCTGTGTGGTGGCCCGCGGCGTCGGCCTGCCAGGCTTCGACCATGGCGTCCCGCAGCGGTGTGCCGGTGCCGTCAAATATCCGCCCGGTCAGTATAATCCGGGTGCCTGCGGCCTCGCCTGTGATCATGCGCGCGCCAAGGTCTTGGTCGTAGACGCCGGTCAAACCAGCAAAATTCGGTGTGCACCCGATGTGTACATAGGGGCCTGCCGTCTGGCTTGCGCTTTCGGGATAATCCGCCATCATAGCCCCTCCATTCGGTTTTCAAACATCGTCTGACGCCGCCCGCGCAGGGTGATGTCAAACCGGTAGGCCAGCGCATCCATCGGCACCGTTTGGCCCATGTCCAGCGGCGCAATCAGCCGTTCCACCGCGGCCTTGTCATTAATCGACCCGACAATGGGGCAGCGCCAGATCAGCGGATCGCCTTCGAAATACATCTGTGTGATTAACCGCTGGGCAAATCCTGCGCCAAAGACCGAAAAATGGATGTGGGCGGGTCGCCAGTCATTCGGACCGTTGGGCCAAGGGTAGGGGCCGGGCATCACCGTGCGCAGGCTGTAGCACCCCTGCGCATCCGTGATCACCCGGCCGCAACCGCCGAAATTCGGGTCAAGTGGCGCGATATAGCCTTCTTTGGCGTGCCGATACCGCCCACCCGCATTGGCCTGCCAAACTTCGAGCAGCGCGCCCGGCACAGGGCGGCCGAACTGATCTTGCACGCGGCCGTGCACTATAATGCGGGGCCCAATGGCGGATTGTCCGTCCGCAGCAAAATTGTGCAATAAATCGCCGTCCAGCGGACCGAGCATGTCGGCAGCAAAGACCGGACCGCTTTCTTCGCTCAGCGTCGAGGGAAAGGATAGGGGCGCGGCCTGCGGGCTGCGTTTCACCGATGTGCGGTAAGGCGGATAAAGCGGGGCGGGATGCTGCGCCATGTCGCGCGCCAGATATCCGCCCTTGGGGGTGTCGTGATCGTTCATCACGCTTTTCGGGGTGTCGTGATTGTTCATCACGCTTTTCGAGGTGTCGTGATTGTTCATCACGCTTTTCGAGGTGTCGTGATTGGTCATCAGTAAGGCAGCCCCACATAGTTCTGTGCCATCGCCAGCTGCGCGGCATCGTTGCTACGCAGGAAATCTAGTTCAGCCTGTTGCATGCGCAGGTCAAATTCGGTCTGTTCTGGAAAACGGTGCATCAACTGCGAGAACCACCATGAAAAACGCTCGGCTTTCCAGACGCGCGCGAGCGCCTTTGTGGAATATTGTTGCAAACCGCTGTCATCGCCATCGGCATAAAACGCCTTTAGCCCATTATACAGATAGTGCACGTCAGAGGCGGCGGTGTTCAACCCTTTGGCACCGGTTGGCGGCACGATATGCGCCGCGTCACCACATAGGAACAAGCGCCCCCATTGCATCGGTTCGGTCACGAAAGACCGCAGCGGGGCGATGGATTTTTCGATCGAACGACCAATGACCAGCCGGTCGGCCACTTCTTCGGGCAGGCGGCGTCTCAGCTCTTCCCAGAAATCGGCGTCGGACCAGTTTTCCACCCGGTCGGCCATGGAACATTGCAGGTAATAACGGCTGAGATTGGCATTGCGCATTGAACATAGGGCAAAGCCGCGCTGCGAATTGGCATAGATCAGTTCTTCGCTGACGGGAGGTGTCTGCGACAGGATACCAAGCCAACCAAAGGGGTAAACCTTTTCAAATTCGCGGCGTTGGTCTTCTGGTATGGTTCGGCGGCTGACGCCGTGAAACCCGTCACACCCGGCCACATAGTCACAGGCGATCTGTTTGTGTTTGCCGTTCACGGTGAAGGACACCGACGGGCTGTCGGTGTCGGCGTCGTCGATGCTAACGTCTTCGACGTTGAAAATCGTCTTTGCGCCACAGGCATCGCGGGCATCGTACAGATCGCGGGTCACTTCGGTCTGGCCATATACCATCACCGGCTGGCCAGTATGTTTAGCAAAATCAATGCGGAACGTGCCGCCGACATGGGCAATCACGGCGCCGTCGTGGGCCAGCCCTTCGGCGCGCAGGCGTTTGTCGACCCCCGCCTCGGTCAGCAGGTTAACCATGCCCTGCTCCAACACACCCGCGCGGATACGGCTCAGCACGTAATCGCGTGTCTTACGCTCGAGCACGATATTGTCGATCCCCGCCCGATGCAGCAACTGCCCCAGCAGCAGCCCCGATGGACCGCCGCCGATGATTAAAACCTGTGTGCGCATAGTTCCTCCCCATGTCTATGCGTCAGACTAGAGAGTTATTTGACAAAATCCAGTACATTGGCAGACTTAGGAGCGCCGAAGCAGGGGGGAGACTGCGGCGGAGATGGCAAAGAGCACAGCAGCTAGGCTGACGATGCTCGGCCCGGCCGGCGTATCGAATTGCAAAGAGGCCCCAAGACCGCCCAACGCGGCAATCGCCCCCAGGGCCATGGCCCAAATTGCCATCGTTTCAGGTGTGCGGGCAAAGGGACGGGCGGTGGCTGCTGGAATGATCAGCATTGCCGCAATCAACAGCGCACCCACGACCTTGATGGCGACGGCGACCATGATCGCCAGTGCAAAGGTCAATATCAGCTGTTCGCGCCTTGGATTGCCGCCGCTGGCCTGAGACAAATCGGGGTTCACCGTTGCAGCGAGCAAGGCCGACCAGCGCCAGATCAGCAGCAGGGCGACGGCCAGTGCGCCGCCCCAGATCACCGCCAGATCAGTGGGCGTCACCGCCAGAATCTCGCCAAAAAGATAGGCTTGCAGGTCTACCCGCTGGCCGGGCAGCAACGACACCGCCACCAGTCCCAGCGCCAGTGCGGCATGAGCCATGACACCCAGCAACGCATCGGCGCTGACAGTACGGCCGGACAGGGTGCTGATGATCAGCGCCATCACCAGCGCCACCAGCAGCACCCCGCCGGTGACCGGCAGATCGGTGGCCAATGCCAGCGCCACACCCAACAAGGCGGCGTGGCTGGTGGCATCGCCGAAATAGGCCATGCGCCGCCAGATCACGAAACAGCCCAAGGGTGCAGCGGCCAGCGCCACGCCCAAGCCTGCCAGCGCGCTGCGCACAAGAAAATCATCCAGCATTCTGGCCCCCATGGGTGTTATCGTGGTGGTGGTCATCGCCGTGGTGGTGATGGTCATGGTGGTCGTGATCATGGTCGTGGTGATGGCGGTAGAGCGCCAGCGCGCCCTGCGTGCCGGTGCCGAACAGCGCGCGATATTCGGGCGCGTCGGCGACGCTTTCTGGGGTGCCTTCACAACAGACATGACCGTTTAGGCACAGCACCCGGTCGCTGGCGGCCATAACCACATGCAAATCATGGCTAACCATCAATACCGCGCAGCCCATCTCGCGGCGCACAGTTTCGATCTGGCGGTAAAAAGCGGCGGCGCCGGGCTGGTCCAGCCCCTGTGTCGCCTCGTCAAGTATCAGAAGATCAGGCTTGCCAAGCAGGGCGCGCGCCAGAAGCACGCGCTGAAACTGCCCGCCGGACAGATCGACCATCTGGCGGCTGGCCAGGTCGGTCACGCCCGCCTGTTCCAGCGCATCGCGGATGACGGTGCTTGATTGGCGGCGCGGCAGGTTCAGGAAACGCTGTACGGTCAGCGGCAGTGTTGCATCAATCTGCAATTTTTGCGGCACATAGCCGATCCGCAGCCCTGGCGTTCGTATGATATCCCCTGCACTGGGTTTCAACGCGCCGATCAACGCGCGAAGCAGGCTTGATTTACCCGATCCATTCGGCCCGACGATGGTAACGATCTCTCCGCGCTTAATAGAAAAGTCGACCCCGCGCAGCACGATCTGGCGGCCATGGCGCAGGGTCAGTCCTTTGGTTTCGAGCAGTATCATGCGCCGCTGTCCTGACAGGCCGGGCAAAGGCCTTCGGCCTCAACTACCGTGCGTTCAATTTTGAAACCGGCGGCGCGGGCGGCGTCACCCAAACGGCCCTGCATCGGTTGGGTTTCGGCTTCGGCCACCGATCGACAGCCCCGGCAGATCAGAAAGGCGGGCGCGTGATCGGCGCCGGGATGGGCGCATCCGATATAGGCGTTCAGCGCCTCGACCTTATGGGCCAGACCAGCCTTGACCAGAAAATCCAGCGCCCGGTAGGCGACGGGCGGCTGCGCACCAAGCCCTTCTTCGGCGAGATGCGCCAGCAGATCATAGGCCCCCAGCGCGCGGTGTTCGGCCAGCAGGATTTCCAGGGTGCGACGTCGGACCGGCGTCAGGCGCAACCCCTTGGCAGCACATTGGGCTTCGGCCTGAGACAGGGTCGTGCGGACACAGGCGCTGTGATCGTGGCGTTCAAATCCGATGGCGGGGACAGAGGGCATGGGGCGCGGCCTTTTATGAGTTCGGCTATTGATATGTTATAACATCCAGTGTAGCAACTGTGATAGTATAACAAAAAGGGTCCGCCATGTTTCGCTATTGTTTGCCTGCCGCCGTTGTGGCGTCTTTTTCGGTGCCAGCTTTGGCCGATGTGCCGGTTGTCGCAACCGACATTGCCCCAGTTCATGCGCTGGTGACCCAAGTGATGGCAGGGGTGGGCATGCCAGAACTGATCATCCCGCCCCGTGCGTCGCCCCACGGCTATGCCATGCGCCCGTCCGAGGCCCGCGCCCTTAATGCTGCCGATCTGGTCGTCTGGGTCGGGCCGTCCCTGACACCGTGGCTGGCTGAGCCGATTGAAACATTGGCCGGATCGGCCACACATCTGACATTGATGGACCAACCCGGCACCCACATCCTGCCGTTTCGGGAGGGGGCGAAGTTTGAGGCGCACGACCATGGCGAAGAGGGCAATGCAGCCGAACACCATGGTGACGAGGACCATGGCGAGAATCACGATGATCATGAGGAAGACCACGCAGGCCACGATCACGGCGCCGATGACCACGCAGACCATGACACGCACGACGGCCACGCCCACGGCGGCAACGATCCGCACGTCTGGCTGGACCCACGCAACGGCCAGCTTTGGCTCGGCCAGATTGCCGAGGCTCTGGCAGAGCGCGATCCTGACAACGCCAAGACCTACCTGGACAACGCCCTGGCGGCGCAGGAAGAGTTGGCAAAGCTGGAGACCGAAATCACCGCCCAACTTGCCCCTCTGCGTGGCCGCCCGTTCATCGTGTTTCATGATGCCTACCACTATTTCGAGGCCCGATTTGATATCGAAGCCGCCGGCGCGATCAGCGAGAATGACGCGCGCACCCCAGGGGCGGCCCGTCTGGCCGAACTGCGCGTCGTTGTGAGCGACACAGGTGCCACTTGCGTGTTTGCCGAACCACAGTTTAACCCCGGCCTTGTGGCGGCCATTGCAGACGGGCAGGCGGTAAAGGCCGGCACGCTTGATCCGCTGGGCGCGGCGTTGACACCTGGTGCATCCCTATACGGCGATTTGCTGCGCGGCATGGCCGACAGTATGGCGGCCTGCCTGTCTGACTGATGAAAAAAGGTGGCGCGGCCTTTTGGGCTGCGCCACCTGTCATTGGTGCTAAAAAGGACTTTATAAAATAGACGTCAGACCGCGATTTTACCGCCGCCCTGTTTGGTGATCACTACCACGGCCGGGCGCGGTGGCATGTTGTCATCGAAATCGGGCCAACGCGTGGCGGGGTCCTCAAAAGTGCTTTCGCGCTCGAACCCGGCCAGATCCTTGGTCCCGTCTGTGCCGGGGTGTTGCACGGCAACAAACAGTGTTTCGCCGTTATCAGTGAAATAGGGGCCGCACATCTCGCCGCCCACGGGACAGCGGAAGAACAGCTTGGACGTGCCGCGCGCCGCGCCTTCGGTTTCAAGCGCATAAAGCCCGTCGGATTTGCCGGTCTTGCCCCATTTGCTGCCCTGATCGGTACTGATCCACAGCCGCCCATCCGCATCCATCGCGGCGTTGTCGGGGCTGCCGAACCAGCCGTTTTCAGAGGTTTCGGGATTCCATTGTGCGCCGACATCGGCAATCGCCGGATCGCCGCATTTGACCAGGATCGACCAGGTGCCCGACGTTGCCGCGTGATCGCCGCCGTCTTCTTTGATTTCGATGATATGCCCAAAGTTGCTGTCGGCGCGTGGATTGGCGGCGTTTGTATCGCCTTGTTTGCGCTTATTGTTGTTGGTCAACATGATGTAGGCCGTCCCATCGCCTCGCGGCTGCGCGTCCTCGGGGCGGTCCATCGGGGTGGCGCCCAGCAGGTCTGCGGCCAGACGGGTATCAATCAGCACATCGCCTTGGTCGTTGAACCCGTTTTCTGCTGTCAGCGGTCCGGTGCCATGCACCAGGGGCAACCAGTTGATTATGCCGTCCTCTTCAAAGCGCGCGACATAGAGTGTGCCATCGCTTAGCAGGGCGGAGTTCGCCGCGCGGTCATCAGACACACTGTCGGCAGAGACATATTTATACTGGTAATCAAACCGGTTGTCGTCGCCCATATAGACCACGAGCTTTCCTTCGGTGCTGACCGTTGTTTCGGCCCCTTCATGGCGGAAACGGCCAAGGGCGGTGTGTTTGACGGGTATCGCGCCGGGGTCTTTTGGATCAACTTCGACCACCCAGCCAAATTTGTTGGGCATATTTGGTTCGGCATCGACGTTGAACCGCGCGTGGTGCTTGCCCCATGCGTACCACATGCCCGGCACGCCGTAGCGGTCCCATGATTTTTCTTCCGCGGCGCCCGTGATGTCTGGCTTGCCCTCGGCATCCAGTTTGTCGGTCCAGAAATAGCCGTGAAAGTTTTCCTCGGCCATCAACCATGTGCCCCAAGGCGTCAGCCCACCTGCGCAGTTGTTCAGCGTGCCGATCACATTCACGCCCGATGGGTCATCGTTGGTTTGCAGACGCGCATGGCCCGCCGCAGGACCATCAAGCGTCATTGCGGTGTCGAGCGGTGTAATTCGACGGTTCATCTCGCCGTCGCGCACGACCTGCCAAACGCCATCCGCATCGCGGGCAATCTCAACCACCGACCCACCGTGCGCGGCCATTTCGATGTCGATCAGCTCGGGCGTCATGCCGGCAAAATCCGCCTTGTCCTGACGGCCAAGACCGGGGAACATCACTTCTTCGTTGGTGTATTCGTGGTTCACACACAACAAGCCACGGCTGCCATCCTCGTTCAGCGGCACAAAGCCGACGTAGTCGTTATTATAGCCAAACTGCTGCAACTGGGCGGCGGCGGTCTGGTTCATCACGTCGAAATCGGGCGCATTCGCGGTGATCGGATCACCCCAGCGCAAGAGTACCTGCGCATCGTAGCCATCGGCGACGTGGTGGGTTTCATCGTTGCCCCATGCAAGTTCGTCAAAGGCATAGCGGCTGGCGACCGCAGCCGCGGCGGCCTTGTTCGGGGCGATCGCGGCGGCGGTGCCAAAGAGCGCGGTGGTGGCAGACACCCCCAGCATTCCGCGCAGGACGTCGCGGCGGCCATAGCGCGCATTGATCACATCGCCGATGGTGCGCGTCAGGTTGGGGTTTGTGGGGATGTCGTCGAAGGCTTCGTAGGCTTCGGCCTTATTGCCAATGGCGGGGTCTTTGAGAATGTCGCGACGGGTCATGGGGCTTCCTTGTCGGTGGCATATTTTATGCGCCCCACTTACCGCCCGTCTGTCACGGTTTTATGACGGATCAGACCGGGCTGCGGCTAAATCCGACGATCAGTTGCCGCAGGCCAAAGGCCGCACCGGCAAAGATCGCCAGTAGGGTCATCGGCCCGCTGAAGGCGAGGGAGGAAATGGCCGAGATGCCTTGGCCGATGGTACAGCCCATGGCGATTACCGCGCCCGCACCCATCAGCCCCGCACCAAAGATCTGGCGGCGCAGTTCGCGCGGATCTTCGCAGGCTTCCCAGCGGAAATGACCGAGCCAGAGCGAGCCGAGAAAGGCCCCGACCCAGACCCCCGCGACCGACCCGATGCCAAAGCTGAGCGGGCGCACTGAGCCTTGCATGGCATAAAGCAGCGCCTCGCCGACGGGGGCAGAAAACGTGTGCGAAATCAACACTTGCGGCGCAAACCCATGGCGCGCAATCCAGGCGGTGGCGGCCCAGCCCGAGACGATGGCAAGCCCAACAACCGTGCCCCATATCACCGCCTTGGGATCGCGGCGAAACTGGTGCCCGGCCAGCATCACCAGACAGATCGCAGCGCCGATGATCATGCCGGCCAGCGGCACGCCAACCCCGGTGAATCCCGCCAGAACATGTGCTATCCCATGCGGCGTGCCAACGACGGTTGCGCGGGGGAACAGCCATACGCGCAGCGGCGCGAACGGCCCGCTTAGCACGGCATAGGCCGCCAAACCCATGACTAAAACGATGACAAAGGCGCGCAGGTCGCCGCCACCCAAACGGGCCAAAGCGCCAAAACCGCAGTTGCCCGCCAGCGCCATACCGTAGCCAAACATCAAGCCGCCCGCGATGGCGGCGGGCCATGAAAAGGCGACCTGCAGGTAAAACGCCCGGTCGATATCAACCCAGCCCAGCCCCGCCAAAGCAAAACAACCCAATGTGGCAACGCCAATCGCCAGCCCCCACATCCGCAAGCGTATGTCGGAGCCACCATAAACTGCGTCTTCGATGGCACCCAGCGTGCAGAACCGACCCAGCCGCGCGGCCAAACCAAGCAGCACGCCGCCGAACCCGCCCAGCAGCGCGATGGTCAGTGGCTGGCCCAGCAGGTCAATCATCTTTGCAAAACAGTTCGTAAACCGTTTCCAGCATCTTGCGCGGACGGTCGTCAGCCAATCGGTAAAAGATCGTCTTGCCTTCGCGCCGCGGGATCACCAGCCCTTCGAGCCGAAGCCGCGACAACTGCTGCGACACCGCCGCCTGACGGGTCGACAGCAGGCCTTCCAATTCGGTCACCGATTTTTCACCCGATACGAGATGACACAGAATCATCAACCGCCCCTCGTGACTGATCGCCTTGAGAAAATTCGAGGCGGTCACGGCGTTGGTCAACATGCGGTCCATGTCCTCGTCGGACATGTCGGGCGAAATAATAGGCAGGGCTGACATGGGTGATCCTAGCTTAGAATTGGATATCGTCAGCGATGGCATCAATGCCTGCCTGGGCGCAGGCATCATCGGCATCCGGCCCCGGCGCGCCGGACACGCCAATGCCAGCCACTGTGGCCCCATCGCCATCCTGCACGACCATGCCGCCGCCCAAGGGTAGGGCGTCACTGATTGCGCGGATGCCAAAGGAGACGGTGCCGGGCTGTGTCTGTTCAGACAATTCGCTGGTGTTGGTGCGGAAGCTCACCGCCGTCCAGGCTTTGCGGTGGGCGGTTTCGACCACATGTGCCCCGGCATAGCGGTCGCGCAGGAAAACCTGGCTTACGCCCATCCGGTCGACGACGGTGACACCCACCTGATATCCCGCATCTTGGCAGGATTGCAGCGCAGCTTGCGCCATTCTCAACGCATACTCAGGTTTCAGGCTGCGAAACTCGACAAAGGCGTCATCGGGGCCGGCCGCGGCGGAAGATGCGGCAAGGCATAGGGCAAGAACGGGCATTTTCATTCGGGTACTCCCTCAAATTCAGTGAATTCCTGTAGGATCTGATCAAGCAGCGGCCAAAAGAAATCGCGGCCGGGATACCCTTCGAGACGTGCCAGTTCGCGCCCGTCGTCGACCACGATGAACGTGGGCGTAAAGACAACAGCGCGCGACGTGGCGAGCAAATCGTCGACGGCGCGGATATTGACGCGCTGTAGCGGGGCAAATTTGCCCTCTGCGGTTTTTGGGTAAATCGGTGCGATTTCATCATCCCAGCGTTCGCAATAGATACAGCCGGGTTGTTCGACCATCACCAATTCGACCGCCCATGCAGGCAGGGCGGTCAGTGCCGCAAGGCAAAGGGTAGTCGTTGCGCGGATCATGGTGCATGCCTGATTGACGTTTGGATAACACTCAACGTAATTTGAATATGTGAATTGATCAAGCGCCACACCAGCGCAGACCGGGAGGGGCCATGTTCGACATTACCTATGCGGGGGCGCTGCTGGCCGGACTGCTCAGCTTTTTCACTCCCTGCATCCTGCCGATGGTGCCGTTTTACCTGAGCTACATGGCCGGTCTCAGCGTGACCGAGCTGCGCGGCGATGGGGCAATCGCGCCCGGCGCGCAGCGTCGGCTGGTGCTGTCGTCGGTCCTGTTTGCCCTCGGCGTCACGACGATCTTTGTACTGCTCGGCATGGGCGCGACGGCGTTGGGGCAGGTTTTTACACAATACCTAGAACCGCTTAGTTGGGTCGCGGCGGCGATACTACTGGTGTTTGGCCTGCATTTTCTGGGCGTCGTAAAGGTGCCGCTGCTCTACCGTGAGGCGCGGCTTGATGGCGGCGGCGCGCCGACGTCGATCTGGGGCGCCTATGTGATGGGGCTCGCCTTTGGTTTTGGATGGACGCCCTGCGTCGGCCCGGCACTGGCGTCGATTCTGATGATCGCCTCGGGCATGGGGGACATTTCGCGCGGTGGGCTGCTGCTGGCCGCATACGGGGCAGGGATGACCGCGCCCTTCGTGGTGGCGGCGATGTTTGCCAAGCCGTTCTTGAACTGGGCCGCGCGTAACATGGCGCTGGTGCAGAAAGTCGAAAAGGCGATGGGGCTGATGTTGATTCTCTTTGCCGTGCTGATAGTCACCGGGGGCGTGCGGTTGATCGCAGATGCGATGATCCGCTGGTTCCCAGCATTTACGACATTTGGGTAATCTGGAAGGAGCCTGACATGACACTGAAATCACTGATCACATCCACCTTTGTGGCGCTTATGGTCGCACTGCCTGCTGGGGCGGCGGAACTGGGCGATGACGGGCTGCACAAGGCCCCGTGGATGCGCGATACATTCAAGGACCTGCGCGAGGATCTGGCCGAGGCCAACGCCGAAGACAAACGCTTGCTGCTCATGTTTGAGCAGCGCGGCTGCGTCTACTGTACCAAGATGCACGCCGAAGTTTATCCGCGCCCAGAGATCGAAGACTTTATCACAGAGAATTATTTTGTGGTGCAACTGAACCTGCATGGCGATGTCGAGGTGACAGATTTCGACGGCGAGACTTTGTCGGAAAAGAAAATGGCACGCAAATGGGGGATTCTGTTCACGCCCACGCTTATGTTCTTGCCACAAGAGGTGCCAGACGGGGTTACTGCCCCGCAGGCCGCCGTAGCGGCGATGCCGGGGGCATTTAGTTTTGGCACGACATTGGATCTTCTGACTTGGGTGAAGGAAGAGCGCTATGATCTTGATACAGAAGAAGATTTTCAGCGCTACCATGCGCGCCGCATCGTGGAAAGGGACGACGGTAAGACCGATTGATCCGGCGTTTTGGGGCAGCACGCACAATAGCTATTCAAATTTATGAATTTGTTGTTGCGTGCTGTGGCCCGACTGCCTTAGGGTCAGTGATAACGGGATCACGAGGGATGCGTGATCCGCAGTGGGAGGAACTTCTATGATGAAATGGATCGTCACCGCCGCCCTGATCGGCGCCCCGGTTCTGGTTGCCGCCGATGGTGTGGCCCCAGCCGATGTGACCTTTGATGACTACGGCGCGGTTGAAACCTCGCTGTCCGGTACGCCGGGTGATGCTGCCAATGGTGCGGCCATCATGGGCGACAAGAAACAGGGCAACTGTGTGGCCTGCCACCAGATCAGCGCGCTGCAAGATGTGCCGTTTCAAGGTGAGGTTGGCCCGATGCTTGACGGGGCCGGTGACCGCTGGACCGAAGCTGAATTGCGCGGCATCGTTGCCAACAGCAAAAAGACCTTTGAAGGGTCGATGATGCCTTCCTACTTCAAGTCAACCGGCTACATCCGTCCCGGCGACGCCTACACAGGCGACGCGGCGAGTGAGCCCTTGGCACCCTTGCTGGAGGCCCAACAGATCGAAGACGTCGTGGCCTTTCTGGCTACGTTGAAAGAGTAACCGGCCACTGGCCTCGCTCGCAGATTTATCCGGCGCACCGCGCCGAAGTCGAACAAGGAGACTGAGATGAACTTCTCAAGACGTGAAACACTAGGGCTGGGCCTGGGCGCCATGGCGCTGACCTTGCTGCCCGTCGGCGCCTCTGCCGCAACGGTGGACGAAATGATCGCGGAATTCACTGGCGGGGCCGATATGGCCGACACCGGTGTGACCCTGACCGCGCCAGAAATCGCGGAAAACGGTAATACCGTTCCGATCACTGTCGATGCACCGGGCGCTTCGGCCATCATGGTTCTGGCCACCGGCAACCCAACGCCGCCCGTCGGCACCTTCAGCTTTGGCCCGATGGCCGGCTCACGCACCGCGTCGACCCGTATCCGCCTGGCCAAGACGCAAGAAGTGGTCGCCATCGCCAAGCTGGAAGACGGCACGTTTGCGCGCACCAGTGCCGAGATCAAAGTCACAATCGGGGGCTGCGGCGGTTAAGTCCGCGCGCCTCTTTATCAGGAGTTTTAGAACATGGCAGACGGTGTAACACCCCGCGTCAAAGTCCCAAAGAAAGCGGAAGCCGGTGAGGTAATCACGATCAAGACCTTGATCAGCCACCCGATGGAATCCGGCCAGCGGAAGGATGACGACGGCAATGTGATCCCGCGCTCGATCATCAACCGCTTTACCTGCGAATTCAATGGTCAGAACGTCATCGACATCACCATGGAACCGGCGATGTCGACCAACCCATATTTTGAATTTGACGCCACCGTGCCAGAGGCCGGAGATTTCAAATTCACTTGGTACGACGACGATGGTTCTGTCTACGAAGAGGTAAAGTCCATCGCTGTGGGCTGACCCGCATTTGGCCCAAAGCTGCGACCGGAACAGGGAGGAAACGACATGAAATTCAAGGCAATGACGGCGCTGGCGGCGCTGCTGGTCTCGGCCCCGATGATGGGTTTTGCGGACGAGGACGCAGAACTGGTGATCAACGGCGAGATCGAGATGGTGACCAAAACCGAAGCACCGGCACATCTCGACGGTGTGTTGCCTGAAATCATGTCAGGTTGGCGGTTCCGGTCGGATGAGACTCAGGCCCTGCAAATGGATGATTTTGACAACCCGGGCATGATCTTTGTCGATCAGGCGATCGAGGCTTGGAATACCGTTGAAGGGTCCGAGGGTAAATCCTGTGCCTCCTGTCACGAAGACGTGGCCGAAAGCATGAAAGGCGTCCGCGCCACCTATCCCAAGTGGAACGAAGAGGCGGGCGAAGTCCGCACTCTGGCGATGCAGATCAACGATTGCCGCGAAAACCAGATGGGCGCCGACACCTGGAAGTATGACAAGACCGACATCGTTTCGATGGAGGCGCTGATCTCGGTGCAGTCGCGTGGCATGCCGGTAAATGTGGCTATCGACGGCCCGGCCCAGAGCGTCTGGGAACAGGGCAAGGAAATGTACTACACCCGCTATGGCCAGCTCGAGCTGTCTTGTGCGAACTGCCACGAAGACAATTTTGGCAACATGATCCGCGCCGACCACCTGAGCCAAGGCCAGATCAACGGCTTTCCGGTGTATCGTCTGAAAAACAGCAAGCTGAACGGCAGCCATTCGCGCTTCAAAGGCTGTATCCGCGATACGCGGGCCGAAACCTTTAGCCCCGGCAGCCCTGAATTTATCGCGCTGGAGCTCTACGTCGCCAGCCGCGGCAATGGCCTGTCTGTCGAAGCACCTTCGGTGCGCAACTAAACCGACTTGAGACTGTCTGAAAGATCTTGATCCTGCCCCCGTCCGGGGCAGGATGTTTCCCTACGTTTACCGATGGAGCTTGCCATGCTGTCCCGCCGTGATTTTTTGCAAATGTCTATGGCTGCGGCCTCCATCTATGGGGGGTCCGGCTTTGGCAACTGGGCGCGCCTCGCAGCGCAGGACCGCTTTGATCAGGACACGCTGCTGGAGTTTGAAACCTTCGGTAATGTCACCCTGATGCATGTCACCGACATTCACGCCCAACTGAAGCCGATCTATTTCCGCGAACCCGAGGTGAACATCGGCGTTGGCAACAATCAAGGCGAAGTGCCGCACCTGACTGGCGAGGCGTTTCGCGTCCGCTATGGCATCGGCGGCGGCACTCCCTTGGATTACGCGCTGACCTATGACGACTTTGTGACCCACGCAAAGGCTTACGGCAAGGTCGGCGGGCTTGACCGTGTTGCAACTGTTCTGAACGCCATCCGTTCGGATCGCCCCGATGCGTTGCTGCTCGACGGGGGCGACACATGGCACGGCTCCATGACCTGTCTCAAGACCGAAGGGCAGGACATGGTCAATGTGATGAACGCCCTCAAGCCCGACGCGATGACATTCCACTGGGAATTCACCCTGGGATCAGAGCGCGTGGCAGAGATCGTAAACGGTCTGCCTTTTGCGGCACTGGGCCAGAACATATTTGATGCCGAATGGGACGAACCATCGGAATTGTTCAAGCCCTATGAATTTTTTGAGCGTGGCGGCGTAAAAATTGCTGTAATCGGACAAGCGTTTCCCTATATGCCGATCGCCAATCCGGGCTGGATGTTCCCCGAATACTCATTCGGTATCCGCGATGAACACATGCAGGAGATGGTCGACGAGGTGCGCTCAAAAGGGGCGGAACTGGTGGTCTGCCTGAGCCACAATGGCTTTGACGTGGACAAGAAAATGGCAGGCATCGTCAAGGGCATCGACGTTATCCTGTCGGGCCATACCCACGACGCATTGCCTGAACCGGTGCTGGTGGGGCAGACCCACATCATCGCGTCCGGTTCCAACGGCAAATTTGTCAGCCGCGTTGATCTGGATGTGCGCGACGGTCAGATGATGGGCATCCGCCACAAGCTGATCCCGATCTTCAGCGACCTGATCACACCGGACCCCGAAATCACCAAGCTGATCGACGCACAGCGCGCGCCCTATCTGGATGAATTGACCCATGTGGTTGGCAAATCCGACGCGCTTCTTTACCGGCGTGGCAATGTGAACGGGACGTGGGACAACGTGATCTGTGACGCGATGCTAAGCGAGCGTGACGCGGAGATCGCGCTTAGCCCCGGTGTGCGCTGGGGCCCGTCGATCCTGCCCGGTCAGGACATTACCCGCGAAGATATTTTCAACGTCACGGCCATGACCTATCCCAACGTCTACCGTACGGAAATGACCGGCGAATTCCTTAAGGTCGTTTTGGAAGACGTGGGCGATAACCTGTTCAACCCTGACCCCTATTACCAGCAGGGCGGCGACATGGTTCGTGTCGGCGGCATGGGGTTCAAGATCGACATTGCCAAACCGCAGGGCGAACGTATCAGCGAGATGACCCTGTTGAGTTCGGGTGAACCGATTGATGCGTCGCGCAACTATGTCGTGGCGGGGTGGGCATCGGTTAACGAGGGCACCGAGGGGCCGCCAATCTGGGACGTGCTAGAGAACCATATCGCGAAACTGGGCAGTGTGTCCCAAGGGGCCGAGACCCCGGTGAAAATCGTTCTGCCTGAGTAATTATTGTCAGAATAGGGGTTCTCACAGGCAAACAAATTCAATAAACTGAATTTGAAAATGTGAGGGCCAAGCCATGACAGATAAAACCCCAAAAGGACCATCGCGCCGTGCCTTTCTGGCGGGGGCGGCTGCCGCAGGAACATTGGCGGCCCCTGCGCGGGCCGGCGATGATCCGGCAATCAGCGTCCAACCTTGGATGCAAGAGCTGGGCGATGGTGTTGACGTTGCGCCCTACGGTGTTCCGTCGTCGTTTGAGGCTGATGTCAAACGCCGCAACGTGGAATGGCTGACGGCCGATCCGGTCAGCTCGATCAACTTTACGCCGATCCACGATCTTGACGGGATCATCACTCCCAATGGTCTGTGCTTTGAACGTCATCACGCCGGGGTGGCGCGGGTCGATCCCGCACAGCACCGGTTGATGATTCACGGTCTTGTGGACCGTCCGCTGGTTCTGACGATGCAAGACCTGATGCGTTTTCCGCGCGAAAATCACGTCTACTTTTTGGAATGTGCCGCCAACTCTGGCATGGAGTGGCGCGGTGCGCAGCTGAACGGGTGCCAGTTTACCCACGGCATGATTCACAACGTGATGTACACCGGTGTCCCACTTAAACTGATACTTGAAGAAGCGGGCATAAACCCCTCTGGTAAATGGCTTTTAGCCGAAGGTGCCGATGCCGCCGCGATGACGCGCTCCATCCCGATGGAAAAGGCGCTAGACGATTGTCTGGTGGCGTTCAAGATGAATGGCGAGGCGCTGCGCCCCGAGCAAGGCTATCCGCTGCGGCTGGTCGTGCCAGGCTGGGAAGGCAACATGTGGATTAAATGGTTGCGCCGCCTTGAAGTGGGCGATCAACCTTGGCACCACCGCGAGGAAACCAGCAAATACACCGATCTTTTGGCCGATGGCACCGCGCGGCGGTTTACCTGGGAAATGGACGCAAAATCGGTCATCACCAATCCAAGTCCGCAGGCCCCCATCACCCATGGGGCGGGGCCAACCGTGCTGACCGGGCTGGCGTGGTCGGGCCGTGGCACCATTCCGCGCGTCGATGTGACGCTGGACGGTGGCGTGAACTGGCACGCGGCGCGGATGGATGGGCCAAGCCTGCCGAAATCGCTGCACCGCTTTTATTTCGAATTTGACTGGGATGGCGCGCCGTTGCTGCTGCAAAGCCGCGCGCATGACAGCACCGGCTATGTCCAACCGACAAAA
Organism: Sulfitobacter sp. KMM 9851; assembly: GCF_057178245.1. Lineage (NCBI taxonomy): Bacteria > Pseudomonadati > Pseudomonadota > Alphaproteobacteria > Rhodobacterales > Roseobacteraceae > Sulfitobacter > Sulfitobacter sp. KMM 9851. The sequence continues at coordinate 2,119,162 of NZ_CM169991.1, read as the reverse complement.
GATGCCCTGCGCGCGGTGCGGGGCGTCAATTCAATCTACCACAACAATGGCATCCAGACATGGGCGGTTGACGCGCAGGGAAAGGCGGAAAATGTTGAAATTTCCTAAACTTGCACTGATGGCGGCCTGTCTCGCTGCACCAGCGGGCGCCGATCCTTTAGGTCTTGGCCGGGCGGCAACGCCGGGCGAAATCGCCGCATGGGATATCGACGTACGCCCCGATGGACTGGGCCTGCCCGAGGGGCGCGGTGACGTCGCAACGGGGGACAAGATATTCACCGCGAAATGTTCATCGTGCCACGGCGTATTTGGCGAAGGCACGGGCCGCTGGCCGGTGCTTACCGGCGGGCAGGGCAGCCTGAGCAATGCCCGCCCGGTAAAAACCATCGGCAGTTACTGGCCTTATCTTTCAACAGTTTACGACTATGTTAATCGCGCCATGCCCTTTGGCGACGCGCAGTCTCTTGAGCCGGATGAGGTTTATGCAATTACCGCCTATCTGCTCTATCTGAATGACGAAGTAGACGACGATTTCGTGCTCTCCTCCGAGAACTTTGCCGAAACCGCGTTGCCGAACGAAGACGCGTTTATCCCCGATAACAGGGCGGAGGTGGAGCTGCCACAGTTCACCCAAGAGCCCTGCATGAGCGACTGCAAGAACGGCGTCGAAATCACCATGCGTGCCGCCGTTCTGGACGTCACGCCAGAAGAAACAGCAGCCAAGGCAGTGGCCGCATCTGAAACAAACACCACGGCCGAGGTGGACGCCGCAGCGACGGATGATGCGCCTGTTGCCGTGGCCGAGGCACCAGCGGCTGACAGCGTAGATCCGGCGCTGGTGGCGGCGGGCGAAAAGGTGTTTCGCAAGTGCAAATCCTGTCATCAGATCGGTTCAGGCGCGAAAAATCGCGTAGGTCCTGTGCTGACGGGCATTGTCGACGCCCCGGCGGCGGCGGTCGCGGATTTCCGCTATTCCAAGGCGCTGCAAGGTGCCGCTGACGATGGATTGGTCTGGAACACCGAGGAATTGTCAGCATTTTTGGCAAAGCCAAAATCATATCTCAAGGGCACAAAAATGTCTTTTCCCGGTTTGAAAGATGAAAGCGATATCAATGCCTTGATCGCCTATTTGCGCAGCGCTGCCGACTGATTGCCGCTCAACAGCCCACTTGCGTCTCGGCCCCCCCTTGAACCCCCATACCGTGGCGACTAATCTCTGGGTAAGAGTTTTGTGGGTATGGTCCCGCGAACAGGTACTCAAGGCAGGCAGCAATGAACGATCCTATCGACACCTATATGAATACCCTTGTTCCGATGGTGGTCGAACAGACCAGCCGGGGTGAACGGGCCTACGACATTTTTTCGCGCCTGCTGAAGGAACGGATCGTTTTCGTAAACGGCCCGATTCACAGTGGGATGAGCCATCTGATCGTCGCGCAGCTGCTGCATCTTGAGGCCGAAAACCCCTCCAAGGAAATCAGCATGTACATCAATTCGCCCGGTGGCGAAGTGACGGCAGGCCTGTCGATCTATGACACGATGCAATACATCAAGCCCAAGGTTTCGACCCTGGTCTGCGGCATGGCGGCGTCCATGGGGTCTGTCATCGCCATTGGCGGTGAAAAGGGCATGCGTTTTGCACTGCCCAACGCCGAAGTGATGATCCACCAGCCTTCCGGCGGCTCTCAGGGCAAGGCCGAAGATATCCTGATCTCGGCGCGCCACATCGAACGCACCCGCGAGCGGATGTATCAGCTTTACGTCAAACACTCCGGTCAGCCGCTCAAGACCGTCCAAAAGGCGCTGGACCGCGATCTTTGGATGACGCCTGAGGAAGCAAAGGAATGGGGCCATATCGACGAAATCGTCGAAAGCCGCAGCAAGGACGACGATGCCAAAGCCGACGGCAAGGGCAAGAAAGACAAGTAAATTGTGATCCCGGCGCGCGCGATTTTGCGATTGTAGCGCCGGGGCCGCTGGCCTAAGCTTGGGGCCAATTTTATCGTTCCGATCCGGGGACGTGACACACACGACAGACCTGAAAGGGTTGAGATGGCGAATAATTCCGGCAACGACAGCAAAAATACGCTTTACTGCAGCTTTTGCGGCAAGAGCCAGCACGAGGTGCGCAAGCTGATTGCGGGGCCGACCGTGTTCATCTGCGATGAATGTGTTGAACTGTGCATGGACATCATCCGCGAGGAAACAAAGGCCAGCGGGCTGAAGGCGACAGACGGCGTGCCCACGCCCAAGGATATCTGCGACGTATTGGACGATTACGTGATCGGACAAGCGATGGCGAAACGTGTGCTGTCTGTTGCGGTACACAACCACTACAAGCGCCTGAATCACGCCCAGAAGGGCGGCGATATCGAACTGGCCAAATCCAACATTCTGCTGATTGGCCCGACCGGCTGTGGCAAGACGTTGCTGGCGCAGACACTGGCGCGGATTCTGGATGTGCCGTTTACCATGGCCGATGCCACCACCTTGACCGAGGCCGGTTATGTGGGTGAGGACGTGGAAAACATCATCCTCAAACTGCTGCAAAGCTCTGAATACAATGTTGAGCGGGCACAGCGCGGCATTGTCTACATTGATGAAGTCGACAAGATCACCCGCAAGTCCGAAAATCCTTCGATCACCCGTGACGTATCGGGTGAGGGCGTGCAGCAGGCGCTGCTCAAGCTGATGGAAGGTACCGTGGCATCGGTGCCGCCACAGGGCGGGCGCAAGCATCCTCAGCAGGAGTTCCTGCAAGTGGATACCACGAATATCCTGTTCATCTGCGGTGGCGCCTTTGCCGGGCTTGACCGGATCATCGCAGCACGTGGTAAAGGCTCTGCCATGGGCTTTGGTGCCGATGTGCGTGACAAGGACGCCCGCGGTATCGGCGAGATTTTCACCGATCTGGAACCGGAAGACCTGTTGAAGTTCGGGTTGATCCCTGAATTTGTCGGTCGTCTGCCGGTTTTGGCGACGCTTGAAGATCTGGACGAGGACGCGCTGGTCACGATTCTGACCCAGCCGAAGAACGCGTTGGTCAAGCAATACCAGCGCCTGTTCGAGATTGAAGACACTGTGCTGACCTTTACCGAAGATGCGCTGGCAGCGATTGCCAAACGCGCCATCGAACGTAAGACTGGTGCGCGTGGGTTGCGGTCGATCCTTGAAGACATCTTGTTGAATACGATGTTTGAACTGCCGGGGCTGGATACGGTGACCGAGGTTGTGGTGAATGAAGAGGCGGTGATGTCTGACGCCGCGCCTTTGATGATCCATGCCGACACCGACAAAAAAGAACCCGCCAGCGCGGGCTGACATCCAATGTGCGATGCGAAATGATATCAGGCGGGCCAGCGCGGCCCGCCTTTTTTATGCCCAGCGAAAGGGATCAACGTGATCAAACGCATACATTCCGGCGGCCCGTTTGAAGAAAAGGTCGGCTATTGCCGTGCCGTCGTGGCGGGGGGATTTGTTCATGTGGCGGGGTGCTGCGCCCATGCCGACGACATGCCCTGTGACACGGTAGGGCAATGTGCATCGGCCCTTGGTGTGATCAGGAGGGCGCTCGCTGAAGCGGGGACAGACATGGCCCATGTGGTGCGCGTGGTCTATTACATGGCCGATATTCGCGAATTCGAGGCGTGTTGGCCCAATTTGCGCGAAACATTCGGCGAAAACCCACCCGCCGCAACCGTGATCGAGGCAAAGCTGATCGACCCGGCCGACCGGATCGAGATTGAGGTGACGGCAGTCTTGCCTGTTGGTTAGGCTAGGCCGACTTAGTTCTCTACAACCTCAAACCCGTCGCCCAGCCGCGCGCGCACTTCGGCGTCATCAAGCGATGACCAGATGCGTTTGTTTTTGGCGATGAACCCGGCATCGGCCAGATCGTTTTGCAGCGCGGGCATGTCCAACTCGCCCATCCAAAGGCGTGATTTGGCATCGCCCAAGGGCTTCCACGACCGGGTCAGCCGGCACAGGGTCACAGGTTCGATGCCAGCAAAGGCGCGCAGGTGATCTTCTAATCCTCGCGTGGCCGATGAGGGACGGCGCACCACGATCGCGACCTTTTGTTTGGCATCGGCCACCATGGCCAGCAAATGCAGCGATGATCCTTCTGCGGCGATGATCTGCCGTGCTGCCTTGTAGGTGGCAATCTGGCTGCGCAAGTCATGTTTTTCGGGGTGAAATACGGTATAGCCCGCGTTGGCCAATTCCTGTTCTAGCGCGTCTTCGCCAATCAGGTTTCCCCGTCCGGCGGGCAGTTTGCTGCGGCTGATGTACAGCTTTTTAGGCCCGTCCGCCTTTACGTCCTTGGCGAAACGGGTGGCTATGGCAGCGCGGAAATCTGCGGTACCTTTTGCCATGGGGCCCAACCCGAACCCTTGCCCCGGCACCAGCAAGCGATCCACCCGGCAGGGCGCATCAAGGCAGACAACGGGTGCATCAGTTCCCAACAAGGCGACGAAGTCCCGTTGGAAGTCAAAAACGTCGCTGCCATTGCGCGGACGTTTCGGGACAAACAGAATGCCGTCTATGTTCTCTTTGATCTGATCCAGCGCCCAAAGGCGCGAACTGCTTTCGACCAGGAAATGGCCAAAGTGCATCCAAAGCACGCCACCCCACAGCCACGTACCTTCGCGGCGCGGGATGTCGCCCTGGGGCATATCCGGCGCGGTGGTCAGCGCGCGGCCATTGCGCCACAACGCTCCCTGCGCAAAGTGGCTGCCGTCCGCCTGCAACACACCCGCCGCCTGCACCAGCTTTGATCCCGCAGGCGGCACCACCACCGCGTCGTGCAGCGGGGTGATCCGTGTCGACCAGCCATCAACGGGTTTGGGCGCATGTTGGTCTGCGTCAAACGTACAGGTCCAGACGACGCGGGTGCTGTGGGCCTGTACCTTGCTAAAGCCCGCACGTTGCAGAATGGATTTGCACTCTCGCATCCCCTCTCTGCCATAGGCATCGGGGTGAAATTCCATCACCACGGCGCGCAGACCGTCAAGATTGGCGTGCCGCAGAAACTCCAGTTCACCGCCTTCGATGTCCATCAACAGCACGTCGGGTTTAAAGGCCTTGCGAATGTCCTCATAGCGCGCCGTCGGCACATCAACTTGCGTGGTGTTGCGTGTATCGCTGTCAATCAGCGACGACCCCAGAAAGGAACCGCGCACATGAAACGGCATGGTTTTCGGCACGGTAGGGGCGCTGATAACCACCTGATTTCGAACGGAGATGATATCGCTCAGCCCGTTCAAATCATAAAGCGCCTGAATGTGCGGGATCAGGGCAGGGTTGGCTTCGAACGACAAAACCGCAGCAGGGGCCGTGTTCTTCGCGGTGATTGCACCCACCAGCCCCATGCCCGCGCCCATCTCCAGCACGTTGTCGCCGGGTTGCACCACGGCCAGTGCGCCGGCAATTTCCTGCCCTTCATAGCGCGCCGCGTTGATCCGTTCGATCCGCGTGGGCGTCACGAGCGGCGAATGTGGCACCTTCACGCCGTGGCACTCTGCCACCACCATGGGGGTCGTCTGCGCGTGTGTCATCCTGCCTCTCCGTTTTGCGCGAGAGTATCGGCGCCGCTTGCCTGCGCCAAGCCTGTTTGCACCCCGACCTGCCGGACGAGGTCTTTGCTGCAACACCCGCGGCATAGGCTGGACGCCACGACCGCCATGGTGCATATATCGGTCAACAAGAACGGAGACCTTTATGGGCATTCTCAACACACTTCTGCGCAGCCTTACGTGGTGGAACGGTCAAACGCTGAACACGCAGCTTTTCACTTGGCGCAAGGGCAGCAAGGTGGGCGAGGACGCGCAGGGTAATATCTATTACCGCAATGTCGATGACAGCAAACGCTGGGTCATTTTCAACGGTGAAATGGAGGCAAGCCGCGTCAGCCCAGACTGGCATGGCTGGCTGCACCACACTTGGGATGAACCACCGACAGACAAACCACTGGTGCACAAGCCATGGGAGAAGGCGCATATTGAAAACCTGACAGGGACTGCGCTTGCCTATGCGCCTGCCGGGTCGATCCGCCGTGAAAACCCTGCCGATCGCAGCGACTACGAGGCTTGGTCGCCTGAGTGATCATGGGCCGTTGGCCTGATGTAACACGCGAGGGCCGCGGGTCTTTGCCAAGGGTGATACGATGAAAAAACTTTTGATTGCCGCGCTGCTGATGGCCGCGCCGCTACAGGCCCAAGAGGTCGCCAGTGGCCCCGGTGGTGTGTTGCGTGCGTTGGATAAGACGTCTGGCAACACGATCGACATCGACATCATTAAGGGGCAGTCCGTCAGCCTTGGCAATCTGTCGATTGTCATGATTGATTGCCGCTATCCGGTGGCCGATCCTGCGGCAAATGCCTATGCGGCGCTCGAAGTGTCAGAAGTCGGCAGCGCGGGCACGATATTTTCCGGCTGGATGATCGGCTCTGCCCCTGCGCTGAATGGGCTTGAGCATCAGCGCTATGATTTGTGGGTCATGCGCTGCACCACATCGTAAAGCGATGTTTGGGGTGGGCCGGTGAAATCACCATGCCCCGCCTTGGCCACATCCAACTGAGCATGATAGGCGGCGCGGGTGATCTCTTGCGCACCAAGTGATGCCAGATGATCTGTCAGAAACTGCGTGTCGAACAGGGTAAAGCCACCGCGCCGCAGTCGATCGACCAGCACTGCCAGCGCCATTTTCGACGCATCGGTGCGGCGCGAAAACATGCTCTCGCCAAAAAAGGCGGCGCCCAGCGTGACGCCGTAAACACCGCCCACCAGCACGCCCTGTTCCCATATTTCAATGGAATGCGCTTGCCCGCGATCGTGCAGGGCGCTGTAAAGGCTGGTGATTTCCGCGTTGATCCAAGTATCAGCGCGGTCGGCACATGCGGCGACAACCCCGCCGAAATCCTGGTTGATAGACGGCTCTAGCGGGCTGCGCCGCATGGCGCGCGCCAGGGACCGCGAGATGTGAAACCCATCAAGCGGCAAAACCCCTCGGCGGCGCGGATCGACCCAGAAGATGTCCGGGTCGTCGCGGTGTTCGGCCATCGGGAAAATTCCGATGGAATAGCCATGCAGCAGGATTTCCGGCGTTAAATCCGACATGCCGGACGGTCAGGAATTGCCAAGGTTGGTTTCCAGCCAATGCTCCAGCCAGTGGATGTTGTAGCCACCGGATTGCACATCGGCCTCGGCCAGCAGCGCATGGAACAGCGGCACGGTGGTGTCCACCCCATCCACGATCAATTCGCCCAAGGCCCGGCCCAGACGCGCCAGCGCTTCGGGGCGGTCACGCCCATGCACAATCAGTTTCCCGATCAGGCTGTCGTAATAGGGCGGGATCGAATAGCCATCGTATAGCGCGCTGTCCATCCGCACACCCAAGCCGCCGGGCGCGTGATACTGCGTGATCCGCCCCGGACAGGGCGAGAAATTCGGCAGTTTTTCCGCGTTGATCCGCACCTCGATGGCATGGCCGTTGATCTTCAGGTCATCCTGTTCCCATGACATATCCATGCCCGATGCGACACGGATCTGTTCGCGCACCAGATCCACACCAAAGATAGCTTCGGTCACCGGGTGTTCCACTTGCAGACGGGTGTTCATCTCGATGAAATAAAACTCGCCGTTTTCATACAGGAACTCGATCGTACCCGCACCGATGTAGTTGATGTTGGCCACGGCGTCGGCACAGACCTTGCCGATGCGCGCGCGTTCTTCAGGGGTGATCGCGGGGCCGGGGGCCTCCTCGAACACCTTTTGGTGGCGTCGCTGTAGCGAACAATCGCGTTCACCCAGATGCACGGCGCGGCCTTTACCATCGCCAAACACCTGAATTTCGATGTGGCGTGGCGTGGTCAGATATTTCTCGATGTAAACTTCGTCATTGCCAAAGTTTGATTTGCCTTCGGCCCGCGCGGTCTGGAACGCACGTTCCATGTCCTTGGCGGTTTGGGCCACTTTCATGCCCTTGCCGCCACCACCTGCCGTGGCTTTGATGATCACCGGATAGCCAACTTCCTCGCCGATGCGCTTGGCATCTTCGAGCGTGGCAACACCGCCTTCACTGCCGGGCACACAAGGCACGCCAAGTGCCTTCATTGTGTCCTTGGCGGTGATCTTGTCACCCATGATGCGGATGTGTTCAGCGGTGGGGCCGATGAAGGTCAGACCGTGGTCTTCGACGATTTGTACAAAACCCGCGTTTTCGGACAGAAAGCCATAGCCGGGGTGGATCGCCTCGGCGCCGGTGATTTCGCATGCGGCGATGATCGCGGGGATCGACAGATAGGACTGCTGGCTTGACGGTGGTCCGATGCAGACAGATTCGTCTGCCATACGCACATGCATCGCGTCACTGTCGGCGGTGGAATGCACCGCGACCGATTGGATGCCCATTTCGCGGGCCGCGCGGATGACGCGCAGGGCAATCTCTCCACGGTTGGCAATCAGGATTTTCTTGAACATGTTTCGATCCTTATTCCAGGATCACAAGCGGCGCACCGAATTCTACCGCGTCGCCGTCACCCACCAGAATGCGCTTGATCGTACCGGCCCGCGGGGCGGGGATGTGGTTCATTGTCTTCATCGCTTCGACGATCAGCAACGTGTCGCCCTCGGCAACAGAAGCGCCGACCGAAATGAACGCAGGTGCACCTGGTTCGGCCTGCATATAGACAGTGCCGACCATCGGCGATGCAACGGCACCGGGGTGATCGGCTGGGTCTGCGTCACTTGGCGCAGGGGCTGATGCGGCAGCGGCGGCAGGTGCTGCTGCGGTCATCGGGGCCGCTTGCTGATACTGCTGTTGGGGCGCCATGATCTGTTGCGGCGGTTTGCGGCTGACCCGCACATTCAGGCTGTCGTCTTCGGCATAGTCGCGTTTGACCTGCAATTCCGTCAGATCGTTTTCATTCAGCAATTCGGCCAGCGCCTTGATAAAGGCGACATCTGCATCATGGGTGTTTTTTGTCATTGTGTCCTCGAAGATTTCGATAGGCTGGCAGCGTTATCGCTGCGCGTATGATTGTTCCCGCTTATAGGCCATGGGCCCGAGCATGGAAAGCCACCTGTTGTGTTGCGCCGCGCCGCTTGGCATGTTTTCAAAAACCAGGGGGATGCAGATGAATTTGGCACATTGGCTGGCGCGTCGTGCGGCATTGGATACAGGCCGCCCGGCGTTGTTTGAAGGCCGTGAGGCGGTTGCGGATTATGGCGATTTTGATGCGCGCGCGCGGGCGGTTGCGGGTTGGCTGCACGCGCGGGGCGTAATGCCCGGCGACCGGGTTGCGATATTCATGAAGAACGTGCCGGAGTATCTGATTGTCTTTTACGGCATCTGGTATGCGGGTGCAGCCGTGGTGCCGATCAATGCCAAACTTCACGGTCGCGAAGCGGCGTTCATCTTGGTTGATTCCGGGACGGACCACGTTTTTGCCACGCAAGACCTGGCAGAGGCGCTGACTGAGGCAGGGGTGACGTGTCAGATAACTGTGGCGCCGGGGCAGGCGTTCGACGCGGTTCTGGCGGGGCCGCCGGTGACGCAGATCGCCCACCGGGGGCCGGACGATCTGGCGTGGTTGTTTTATACATCCGGCACCACCGGCAAACCGAAGGGCGTGATGATGACCCATGGTATGCTTATGGCGATGGCGCTGTGTTACGAGGCGGATGCAGATCAGGTACATGCGTCGGACGCCGCGCTCTATGCCGCACCACTCAGCCATGGGGCGGGTATCTATAACCTGATGCATGTACGCGTTGGTGCGCGACATGTGTTTCCGCCCTCGGGTGGGTTTGATGAGGCCGAAATCTTTGACCTCGCCGCCTATTTTGGCGACGTGCATATGTTTGCCGCCCCCACGATGGTCAAACGCCTGACCGAAAGCGCCCGCGCGGCGGACCTGCGCGGCACCGGATTGCGGACCGTGGTCTATGCCGGTGGCCCTATGTACACTGCGGATATCATCGCAGCGGTTGACCATTTTGGCCCGATCTTCGTCCAGATTTACGGGCAGGGCGAATGCCCGATGGGTATTACCGTGCTGCCGCGGGGCGATGTGGCGGACCGCGACCACCCGCGTTGGCGTGCGCGGCTGGCCTCGGTCGGCCATGCGCAATCGGCGGTCGAGGTGCGGATCGGCGACGCCAGCGGTGCGCCACTGCCGCCGGGCGAACACGGCGAAATCATGGTGCGCGGGCAGACGGTGATGCCCGGCTACTGGAACAACCCTGACGCCACAGCCAAGACACTGAAAGACGGCTGGCTGTTGACCGGCGACATGGGGTTTCTCGACGCGGACGGCTATGTCACGATGCAGGACCGCAGCAAGGATCTGATCATCACCGGCGGGTCCAACGTCTATCCGCGCGAGGTAGAAGAGGTGCTGTTGCAACACCCCGGCGTGCGCGAGGTGTCGGTGGTGGGCAGGCCGCACCCGGAATGGGGTGAGGATGTGGTCGCCTTCGTCGTGGGGGAGGCGTCTGATGCCGAGTTGGACGCGCTTTGTCTGGAGAACATCGCCCGTTTCAAGCGGCCCAAGACCTACCTGCGGATCGGGGAGTTGCCAAAGAACAACTACGGAAAGGTGTTGAAGACGGAACTGCGAGGGATGCTGAAGGAGGGGCGGTAGGTGCTGGCTAGAGTTCCGATATGCGGACAATGCTGCCGTTCTAACAGCGCGCGTCAAATCGGTTTCGTCGATACGATCGGTCAGAATCTCGACGGGTAGAAGTGCATCATGTTTTGAACGTCCAATTCGTGCTGGAATGCTTCCGGATGTGCCTCCATCATCTCAAGAATAAACGCGCGTCGCATCCGGTTTTCTGCTTGGGCACTGGCCGTGTTCACAGGTTTCTTCCTTGTGATTGACGCAATGGATTTTAGAAACCTGAACGGTTTCCAGCTTGCGGGCGCTTGGGATGCAACGGAATTCATCTGGCAATCCTCTCGGGTTCAATTCTATGAATGATATTACCCGTCCTCATGCGGTTCTGGTATCGAGTCAGATTTCGTGCTGTTATTCAAAAATGAAGAGCGAATTCAGGAACTGGTCAGACGTTCGAGTGTTTCTTGCGGTTGTTCGGGCGGGCTCGACCTTAGCGGCATCCCGCATGCTGGGCATGTCTCAACCCACTGTCGCGCGGCGCATCGAAGCACTGGAGGCCGCGACGGGTCTTGTCTTGTTCGAGCGCGACACAAGAGGCTTCACGCCAACGAATGCAGCGCGCAGCCTGCTTCATTTGGCAGAAGATATGGAAGAAGCCGCTGACAAGTTTGCGAAAAAGTCACAGGAATTTAAGGAACCAAGCACGATCCGCATCACATCGCCGGGTTTCTTCTCGAATGCTGTGATGGATATATTCAGCGACTTTTCTGCTGCGAACCCAGATATTGCTTTTGACTTCATTGCCAGTGTGAAGATCTTGGACCTTTCAGAAGGCGAGGCGGACATCGCAATAAGGGTCACAGCGAACGAACCGGATGAACGCCTCATCTGCCGTACCATCCGCACTGCGAAATGGGCGCTGTTTGGAAGTCAAAGATATGCTGACAAGTTCGGCTTGCCGAAATCCCCTGACGATCTGCGGGGTCACCGTTTCGTAACTTTTGAGCATGCTGACGTGCCCGATTATCTTCATGGTTGGTTGTCAGAACGCGTATCACCGGACCAGATCATCATGTCATTTAGAGACGTAGATCTGATGCAGGCAGCGATCAGAGCTGGCCATGGTTTGGGCCTCGTCAACCTGAGACAGGCTCAGTTTGATACTGCTCTCGTCCGTTGCTTTGGCGACATCGACGAGCTGTCACGATCGCACCTGATGCTGATCGCACCAGACGCGTATAGGCGCCCAGAGATCAAGGCATTCACCAAGTTCTTTGCGCCCCGCTACGCCGCAACCTTCAAGTAAGCAGATCGGCAGTACCGCTTTGGGCTCCAAGCTGCGCTTCGTGCGATACCGCTCAGATCGCCAGATACTCCGCCCGCAGTTCGGCGTTGTCCAACACCTCTGCGGCGGTCCCGTCGAATACGATGCCACCGGTATCAAGGATCACGGCGCGGTCGGCCAGTTTCAGCGCGCGCACGGCGTTTTGCTCTACCAGAATCGTGGTAATGCCCTGCGATTTGATCAGCGCCAGTGTCTTTTCAATCTCATCCACAATGACCGGGGCCAGCCCTTCGTAGGGTTCATCCAGCAGCAACACCTTGATGTCCCGCGCCAGCGCGCGGGCGATGGCCAGCATTTGCTGTTCGCCGCCCGACAATGTGGTGCCTTCCTGATTTTTGCGCTCGCCCAGCCGTGGAAACAGGTCGTAAAGCCGGTCCAGTGACCAGCCGATCGGTGGGGCAATCTGCGCCAGCTTCAGGTTTTCCTCGACGGTTAGCCCGGCAATGATCCGGCGGTCCTCTGGCACCAGAGCAAGGCCCGCAGCCGCCGCCTGATGGCTGGCCATCCGGTGCAGCGGTTGATGATCCAGCCAGATTTCGCCTTTGCGCAATTCGGGGTCAGCCACACGCGCAATTGTCCGCAAGGTCGATGTCTTTCCGGCCCCGTTTCGCCCGAGCAGCGCGAGGATTTCACCCTCATGTACGTTAAAGCTGACGCCCTGCACGATATAACTTTCGCCGTAGTAGGCATGCACATCATGGACCGACAGAAAGGCGGGCGCGGTGGCGGCGTGGTTGGCGTTTTTGTTCAGCGTCTGAGTGGTCATCATTTATTCCTCGCGGCGGGCAGGTGGCCTGCGGATTTGCAGGGGCAGGGGGCGGCCCCGGTTCATGCGGCGTCTTGGCTTTCGCCCAGATAGGCTTCGCGGACCTTGGGATGGCCCTTGATCTTGTCCGGCGTGTCCTCGACCAGCGGGGTGCCCTGGGCCAGCACGGTGATGCGTTCGGCCAATGAAAATACAACATGCATGTCGTGTTCGATGATGGCGATGGTGATGTCACGCTCATCCTTGATCTGTTTCAGAAGGTCGATGGTGTTGTTGGTGTCAGCGCGTGCCATGCCCGCCGTGGGTTCATCCAGCAGCAGCAGCCGGGGGTCTTGTGCCAGACACATCGCAATCTCCAACCGCCGTTTGTCACCGCGCGACAGGGCTGCGGCGTGCATGTGGCGCTTGTCGATCATCTTCATGTCGTGCAGCATCTCCTCGGCCTTGTCGATGACATCCTGCTGGCTGATCACCCGCGACCAGGCGCTCAGCTCGAACGCGCCGTCACGTTTGGCAAAACAGGGGATCAGCATGTTTTCCATCACCGTCAGATCACCAAAGATTTCGGGTGTCTGAAAAACGCGGCTGATGCCCATCTGGTTGATTTCATATGGTTTTCGGCCCAGCACAGATTGTCCGTCAAACATGACCGACCCCGTATCCGGGATCAGCTTGCCGACCAGACAGTTCAGCAGCGTCGATTTCCCCGCCCCATTGGGGCCGATGATCGCATGTACCGTGTTTTCGGCAACCTGTAGGTTCACATCGTTCAGCGCCTGCAACCCGCCAAAGCGTTTGCCGACATTTTTGACTTCGAGAATGGCCATGATGTACGTCCTTATTCGGCAGGTGTGTTATGGGTTTCGGCAGATTTTTCCGATGCCGACTGTGCAGGCTTGCGGCGGAACAGCCGGGCAATACGCTGCCCGCCTTCGACCAGACCACCGGGCAGGAAAATGACCACCAGCATGAACATCAGGCCCAGCGTCAGGTGCCAGCCCTTGCCGACAAACGGATGCACGATCGTGACCATGAAATTTTCCATGCCATCGGGCATGAAGGAAAACCAGCTGTGCAGCACATTGTCGTTGATCTTGGCAAAGATGTTTTCGAAATATTTGATGAACCCCGCGCCCAGAACCGGCCCGATCAAGGTGCCCGCACCGCCCAGAATGGTCATCAGTACCACCTCGCCAGAGGCGGTCCATTGCATCCGTTCCGCGCCTGCCAGCGGGTCCATCGCGGCCAGCAGGCCACCGGCCAGCCCGGCGTACATGCCCGAGATGACAAAGGCCGCCAGCGTGTAGGGCCGCGTGTTCAAGCCGGTGTAATTCATCCGCTGCTGGTTCGATTTCACCGCCCGCAGCATCATGCCAAAGGGCGATCGAAAGATGCGTATCGCGATGTAGAAGGCCAGCACCAGAAACGCCGCCGAAAAGTAGTAGCCGACGGAAAAAGTGAACGACCACGGCCCGAAGAACAGCGTTGTCGAGTCGTTCATCGCCGCACCAAACAGGTTGGGAAAGTTGGGCGCGCTGGCCGATTGCAGGTACTGCGGATCAGAGGTGTAAATCTGCAACCCCGTCTCGCCGTTGGTGATTGGCGTTAGCACCGAATAGGCCAGGTTGAACGACATCTGTGCAAAGGCCAGCGTCAGGATGGAAAAGTAGATGCCCGACCGCCGCAGACTGATAAACCCGATGAGCGCCGAAAACAGCCCCGCCATGATCACGCTGAGGATCAGCGCGGGCACCACGTTATAGCTCAGAAGTTTGAACATCCACACGGCAGAGTAGGAACCGACCCCCAGAAATGCGGCATGGCCAAAGGACAGGTATCCAGTCAGACCAAACAGGATGTTGAACCCGATGGCAAAAATGCCAAAGATCACAAAGCGTTGCATCAGGTCCGGATAGCCCGCGTTAAACTGCGCCATCGCAGAATTCGCCGGAAACGGGTTCAGGATAAAAGGGGCGAACAGCGTCAGCATGATCACCACGATCAGCAGCAGGGTGTCGCGTTTTTCTAGTCCAAGCATGTCTTATTCCTCCATCACGCCGCGGCGGCCCAGCAGCCCGCGCGGGCGGGTCAGCAGCACGACAATGGCAACGACGTAAATGATGATCTGGTCGATACCGTAGATGATGTCTTTTATTTCGTTCATCGAAGCGAGGCTTTCGAGGATACCAAGCAGGTACCCGGCCAGCACCGCACCGGGGAGTGACCCCATGCCCCCGACCACGACGACCACGAAACTCAGCACCAGAAAGTCCATGCCCATGTGGTAATTGGGCGAATTGATTGGCGCGTACATCACACCTGCCAGACCTGCCACGGCAGCGGCAATGCCGAACATGATGGTAAAGCGTTTGTCGATGTCGATGCCCAGCAGGCCCACGGTCTCGCGGTCCGCCATACCGGCGCGCACCACCATGCCAAAGGTCGTGAATTGCAGAAAGGCAAAGACGGCGCCGATGATGATGGTCGAAAAGCCGAAATAAACCAGTCGCCAGTACGGATAGGCAAGCGACGTATCAAGCCCCAGCAGCGGCGCGAAATCAAAGCTGCCTTTGAACACTTCGGGCGCGGGGGTGGGGATCGGGTTGGCCCCGTAGAAGTATTTGATCACTTCCTGCAACACGATGGCCAGGCCAAAGGTCACGAGAATCTGGTCTGCGTGGGGGCGTTTGTAGAAATGCTTGATCAGCCCGCGTTCCATCACAAAACCGATCAGCAGCATCACGGGTATGGCAAACAGGATCGCCAGCGGCACAGACCAATCGATGATCGCGTTGCCGATCTCAGGGCCAAACCAGTTCTCGACATAGGGTGTCTTGACCTTCAGCGGGTTGCCCAGAAAATCCTTCTGCGTGTCGCTAAGCGTCTCAACACTGAGCGATAGCAGCCGTTGCAGGGTGACAGAGCAGAACGCCCCAATCATGAACAGCGCCCCATGGGCGAAATTGACCACACCAAGGGTGCCGAAAATCAGCGTCAGACCCAGCGCGATCAGCGCATAGGCCGATCCCTTGTCGAGGCCGTTGAGAATTTGAAGAAGGATTGCGTCCATGGACCCCACCGTTAAGGAAAGTGTTCACGCAGCCAGTAATCCGCGCGTGCTTGTGGGTCGGGCGCGCGGCAGGTTAATGCCACCGCGCACCCGTTGTTTACCTGTGATCAGGCGCCGGGATTGCATTCACCCAGCTCGCCGCCGGCAAACATCGGATGATCCGGTGCGTACTCCACCTGCGCCCGTGGCGTTTGCTCGACGATCTCAAGCGTGTCATATTCGTTGGTCGGGTTTTCCGACCCCTTCATGACCAACACGTCCTTGAAACACTGGTGATCTTCGGCACGGTACAGCGTGGGACCGTTGCCCATACCGTCAAACTCGAACCCTTCCAGTGCCTCGCCGACACCGCAGGGGTTGAACGTACCCGCACGTTCGCAGGCATCCGCATAGAGCAGGGTCTGCACATAACAGGTGTGCGCGGAGTTGGACGGCGGACGACCGTATTTTTCACCAAAGGATTTAGTAAACGCCTTGGAGCCCTCATCCTGAAGCTGCCAGTTCCAGTTCATCGACCCGATAACGCCCTGCACGTTGGCACCGGCACCCGCCGCCATCAGCTCGGAGTAAAGCGGCACAACGATCTCGAACTTCTTGCCGTTTACTTCCTTGTCGAGCAGGCCAAACTGCACCGCGTTGGTCAGCGAGTTGACCATGTTCCCGCCGTAGTGGTTCAGCACCAGCACATCAGCACCCGAGTTCAGCACCGGCGCGATGTAAGAACTGAAATCTGTCGACGCCAGCGGCGTCAGCACGTTGTTGACAGTTTCCCAGCCCATCGCTTCGGTCGCCGCAGCAATAGATTCCTGCTGCGTCCAACCCCAAGTGTAATCCGCCGTCAGGTGATAGGCGCGGCGATCGGCGCCATAGGCGTTCTTGAGCACGGGTGCCAGGGCCGCCGCTGACATATAGGCATTAAAGAAGTGGCGGAAACCATTGGCTTTTTTGTCTTTGCCGGTGGTGTCGTTGGAATGGGTCAGACCGGCCATAAAGATGATACCCTCATCCTGGCACAGGCCCTGAACCGCCACGGCGACACCCGAGGACGATCCGCCGTTGATCATGATGGCGCCGTCTTTTTCGATCATCGACTTCGCTGACGCCCGTGCGGCGTCTGATTTCGTCTGGGTGTCGCCCGTCACAAAAGTGACCTTTTTGCCCAGAATACCGTTCCCTTTCAGCGCTTTGGAGCTGAAGGTGTTCATCATGCCGCCATCGCCCTCACCGTTAAGGTGCGCAACTGCCAGTTCCTGCGCGCGCAGCTCGTCGAGACCTTCATCAGCGTAGGGGCCAGTTTGGGGCACGTTAAAGCCGAGCGTGACCGTGGCACCCGTCGGGGCGTTGCGATAGCCTGCATGCGCATCGGCGCGCAGATACGTCGGCAGCGCCAGACCAGCCCCGGCGATAGCGCCGGTTTGGATCAGCCCACGACGTGTCAGTTTTGTAAATGACATGAATTCCTCCCAATTTTTGAAATTGTACAGCGGGCTTCTCCTCCCCGGCTGGACAACGCACAATTGTGCAAATTAGTTATCGCGCGGTAACTGAAAACCAAGCAATAAGTCCCTTGTTAAAAACGATTAATTTGTAAATATCTTCGCAAATTAGTTAGCTGGATTGTAAAGAACATGATATTGCAGCGCAGAAACGCGTTGAAAATACACGACAAACCCAAAGGAGTTGCCGATGGCACGTGAGGCATTGACAGGCAGTCGCATCCGCGAGCGGCGGGTGATGGCAGGGCTAAAGCAGGCCGATCTGGCGCAGCAAATCGGCATATCGGCCAGTTACCTTAATCTGATCGAGCATAACCGCCGCAGAATCGGCGGCAAACTGCTGCTTAATATCGCCGCCGCCCTCGGGGTCGAACCTCAGGCCCTTACCGAAGGCGCCGAAGCGGCGCTGATCGCGTCACTTCGCGAGGCCGCCGTTCACGCGGGTCTTGCGGGGCCGGAGGCGGACCGCGCCGACGAATTTGCCGGTCGCTTTCCGGGATGGGCCGACGTTCTGGCAGGCACCCAGCGCCGCATCGCCATGTTGGAGCAAACGGTCGAGGCGCTGACCGATCGGCTGGCGCATGATCCGCATCTCGCGGCCTCGATGCATGAACTGCTCAGCACCGCCGCTGCCATCCGCTCCACCGCTGCGATTCTCGCGGAAACCGAAACGCTACAACCCGAATGGCGCGACCGGTTCCACGCCAATATCCATCAGGACAGTCGCCGCTTGTCCGACAGTGCGCAGGCCCTGGTGGCCTATCTCGACGCGGACGCGGAAACCCCACAGGCCGTCAGCTCGCCACAAGACGAGGTCGAAGCCTTTTTGACCGAGCACGACTATCATTTTGAGACCTTTGAGCGCAAAGCCGACACGGCGACAGAGATCGCGGCCCTGGTGGCCGGGGCGGAGACGCTAAAATCCCCCTCGGCGCGCCACATCGCCACCGGGGTGCTGCAACAGATGGCACGCGACGCGGCCATGCTGCCGCTGGTGCGGCTGGCAAAGGCGATCGAGGGCGAAGGTGTTGACCCCGCCCGGCTGGCACGGGTTCTTGAGCAACCGATGGGCCGCGTGCTGCGGCGGTTGGCGGCGATGCCTGACCTCGGGGCGGGGCTGGTCGTTTGCGACCGGTCGGGCACTGTCACCTTTCGCAAATCCGTCGACGGTTTTACGGTGCCGCGCTTTGGCGCCTGTTGCCCGCTGTGGCCGCTGTTTGCCGTGCTGGGCCAGCCCGGTCTTGTCGTGGCACAGCGTCTGGGGCAACTGGGGCGGGGGCAGGCGCAGTTTGACAGTTTCGCCATCTGCGAGGTTCAAGCGGCACCTGCCTATAACACCCCACCGCTCAGCCAGGCCGTGATGCTGTTGCTGCCCGCCCCTGCCGGGCAGGGACCGGCGGAGCCTGTCGGCTCGACCTGCCGCATTTGCCCGCAGACCAACTGCCGGGCGCGGCGCGAACCCTCCATCGTCAGCGAAGGAATCTGAGCCTTTTGACAGACGCCCCAATCCGATGCATCCTGCACGGCGGTACGTACGACCCTGCACCAAGACAGGGCGGTGCGCACCCTGAGGGGGAGGACGATTGCCGATGGGCAAACATGTTGTGCTGGTCGAGGATGAGGTGAACATCGCCGAGGCCATACGGTTTCTATTGTCACAAGAAGGCTGGCGGGTGGAAACACTGGCCAATGGCGCCACCGCGGTCGAGCTGATCCGCAAGGCAGCACCCGATCTGGTGATGCTAGACGTGATGCTGCCCGGACGCAGTGGGTTTGAGATACTGCATGATCTGCGCGCCGATCCGGCGCTGGCCAATCTGCCGATTCTGATGCTGACCGCGCGCGGCCAAAGCCGTGACCGGGTGATGGCCGAACAGGCCGGCGTCAGCCGCTTTATGACCAAACCGTTCTCCAATGCCGATATGCTGGATGCGGTGCGCGATCTGACTTCAGGTTGAGGCGGGGCAATGGCGCAATCCCCCATCTTTCTTGAGCGCCGCAGCTACCGATTGCGCCGGATGATGGATGCGGTACGCCTGCTGCCGCTGTTGGGGCTGCTGTTGTGGATGGTACCGTTGCTGTGGCCCGTGCCGCCCGACGGTGCCGATGCGCTGACATCTGACCGCGTCACCACAGGCGTCGCGCTGCGCTATCTATTTGGTGTCTGGGCTGCCTTGATCATCGCCACATGGGCGCTTTGGCGGCGCACCCTCGATCCGGTCGACGGCGCCGCCCCCCGCACAAAGCCCGATCCGTAATGGTGTCGCTGAACCAGCTCGTCATCGTCTGCCTGTTGTATGTGGCGGGGCTGTTTATCGTGGCCTTTGCCGCCGAACGCGCGGCATTGCGGGGGCGGGGCGGCTGGTTGCTGCGCTCGCCGCTGGTCTATACGCTGTCGCTGTCGATCTATTGTACCGCTTGGACGTTTTACGGCGCGGTTGGATATGCTGCGCGCTCGGGGCTGGAATATGTCACGATCTACCTCGGTCCCTCATTGGTAATGATCGGCTGGTGGTGGATATTGCGGAGGCTGGTGCGGATCGGGCGCAGCCACCGCGTGACCTCGATTGCCGATCTGATTTCATCGCGTTACGGCAAATCCAACACGCTGGCGATCGTCGTCACGGTCATGGCAGTGATAGGTGTGACACCCTATATTGCCCTGCAATTGCAATCTGTTATCCTGTCACTGTCGATTTTTGCCGCCCCCAATGTGCCACTGGTCGAGGCCGGCAGCGACGTCATCAATCGCGGGCAGGCGGCGCTGTGGGTCGCGGCCGGGCTGGCGCTTTTTACCGTTCTGTTCGGCACCCGTAACCTGAACGTCAATGAACGCCACCACGGCGTCGTCATCGCCATCGCTGTCGAAGCCGTGGTCAAGCTGCTGGCGCTGCTGGCGGTGGGGATTTTCGTCGTCTGGGGGCTGGCTGGCGGGCTTGAGCAGACCTTTGCGCGCATTGACGCGTCGGACATCGGGCAATGGGAGGTCCAAGGCAGCCGCTGGGCGGCGCTGACGATGCTGTCGGCGGCCGCATTTTTGTGCCTGCCGCGCATGTTTCAGGTGCTGGTTGTCGAAAACGATGACGAACGACACCTGCAAATCGCCAGTTGGGCCTTTCCGCTGTACCTGATGTTGATGAGCCTGTTTGTCGTGCCGATCGCGGTCGTGGGCCTAGACCTGATGCCCGAAGGGTCCAACCCGGATCTCTTCGTGCTCAGCCTGCCGCTGAGCCAAGGCTACAACGGTCTGGCGATGCTGTCCTTTCTCGGCGGTTTTTCCTCGGCGACCTCGATGGTGATCGTGGCAACGCTGGCGCTGTCGACCATGGTCAGCAACCATATCGTCATGCCGATATGGCTGACGCTGCGCCGCGATGGGGCCACACAATCGGGTGACGTGCGCAGTGTCGTGATCCTCGCGCGGCGCCTGTCGATCCTGTTTATCATCGCGTTGGGATACCTCTATTACCGCGCCTCCGGCGGCAGCGGCGCATTGGCGGCCATCGGCACGATTTCATTTGGCGGCGTGGCCCAATTTCTGCCCGCCCTGCTGGGCGGGATTTTCTGGCGCGGCGCCACGCGGATGGGGGCGCTCTGCGGGCTGGGGGTCGGCTTTGCCCTTTGGGTGTTCACGATGCTGCTGCCCAGCTTTGGCGCGGGCGCCGTCCTGACGCCTGCCACCTTGCAGACGGGGCTTTTTGGCCTGTTCTGGCTCAGGCCCGAGGCCCTGTTTGGCGTCACCGGAATGGACCCGACGGTGCACGCCGTTGTCTGGAGCCTGTCGCTCAACTCCTTGATATTTATTGGTGTCTCGCTCTTTACCTTTCCCGCGCCGCTGGAACGCTTGCAGGGCGCGCAGTTTGTGAATGTCTTTGATCATTCCAGCCCCGCACGGGGGTGGACGGCCTCTGTCGCGGGCAGTGAGGACCTGATGATCATGGCGCAGCGCATTCTGGGCGCGGCCGAGGCACAGTCGTTTTTTGCCACCGCCGCGCGCGCACAGGGACACGGCAGGCGATTGCCGGAACCAACCCCGCAGTTTGTGCAGGCATTGGAACGTGAACTGGCCGCCTCGGTCGGGGCGGCGACCGCCCATGCGATGGTGGCGCAGATCGTCGGGGGGGCTTCTGTGTCGGTCCACGACCTGCTGGCGGTTGCCGACGAATCCGCACAGATGCTGGAATACTCCAGTCAGCTCGAAACCAAATCGCGCGAACTGACAGAAACCGCAGCGCAACTGCGCGATGCAAATGAAAAGCTGACGCAACTGTCGTTGCAAAAAGACAGTTTTCTCAGCCAGATCAGCCATGAATTGCGCACGCCGATGACCTCGATCCGATCTTTTTCGGAAATTCTGCGCGACGCCAAGGGCCTGCTGGCGTCGGATAAAACCCGTTATGCCTCGATCATCCATACCGAAACCATTCGCCTGACGCGGTTGCTGGACGATTTGCTGGATCTGTCTGTGCTGGAAAACGGTCAGGTCACGCTGAACCTGCGGCGGGGAAATCTGGGTTTGGTGCTGGATCAGGCGGTGACCACGGCGCAGGCGGGCGCGGCCAAGCCGCTGTCGGTTGCTCGTGACCCGGCCGCTGACGATGTGATCCTGACCACCGATCTGGACAGGTTGGCACAGGTTTTCATCAATCTGGTCGCCAATGCCCGAAAATACTGTGCCGCAGATGACCCCAGACTGACGATCACTGTCCAACGCACAACCGACGCGGTGCAGATTGATTTTGTCGATAACGGTGTCGGGATATCGACCGACGCGCAGGCGCTAATTTTTGAAAAATTCTCTCGTATCAGCGGGGTAGAGGGTGAAGGCGCGGGTCTTGGCCTTGCCATCTGCCGCGAAATCATGACGCGCCTGGGTGGTGACATTACCTACCGGCCCGATCTGGATGGCACCGGTTTCCGTCTGCGGTTGCCCTTGGCGCCGCCAGTGCCACTTGATCGCCTATCATAAATGCGATGGTAACCAATTCCCGGTTAAGCATCGTAAAAGGACCGCGTAATGCGGGTGGAGGCGATGGCAGAAGATCAGGCAAAAATACCAGCCGATGAACAGGCAACACAGCCGGGAACAACCCCGTCTTCGCCGCTGCGCCGCAAGGCACAGGCGGGGCGGGCAGGCCATCAGGCGCGTGCAATGTCGCTGTCAAAGGCGTTGCGCGTGACCGTGGCCAAGGTGGCGAACGATCTGTTCGACATGGCGATGGCCGTGCTTGCTGTGCGGGTCGAGGAACGCAGCAATGACACCCTTGCCGAGGCATTCGAGGCAGGGTCGTTGCTGATGTTGCTTGACGGTCCGGCGCGTCGTCGCGGCGCGGTGGTACTTGATCCGCTGTTGGTCGGGGCGTTGATCCAGCAGCAGACCATGGGCAAAGTGTTGCAAGGTGCCGACGCCGCGACCCGCAGCCTGACCAGCACGGACGCCGCCATCTGCGCACCCTTTGTCGATGCCCTGCTCGACGCTGTGGCGTCGCTACCTGATACCCCGGCCGATCAACGCTGGATCGAAGGCTATCGTTTCGGCGCTCGTTCCGAAGACCTGCGGCTGATGCTGATGGCACTGGATGCCCCCGACTACCGAATATTGCATCTGACGGTCGATATTGCGGGCGGGGTACGACAGGGCCAGATGCTGCTGTGCCTGCCGCTGCTGTCCGACAGTGACGCGTCCGCGGGTCAGTCGGACGAGATGGGTGCAGACGGGCAGGGATCGGTCGCGACTCAATCGCCCAAGATATTGCTGAACAATGTCATGGAGTTGCATGTCTCCCTTAACATCGGGTTGGCGCGTATGTCCTTGCCCCTCAGCGCGATCAGTGGGTTCAAGGCTGGGGATATGCTCACATTACCCAGTTGTTCGTTCGACGATGTAAAAGTGCTGGAACCGGGCGGTCGTGGTCTGGCCAGAGGGGCGTTGGGGCAATTGAACGGGATGCGTGCCGTGCGGTTGAATCACCAGCCCACACCGATGACCCAGCCCCGCCGCCGCGCAAGTGACCGCGCGGAACTGAACCTGCCGGAGGTACGCTTTGAACGCCGCCACGGCGCCACCCCACCGGGCGCGGCCATCGCTGCGCCGATGATGGATGATCTGCCCGACATGAGCGATCTGCCTGATATGGGCGATCTGCCTGATATGGGCGATTTGCCTGATATGGGCGATCTGCCTGATATGGGAGACCTGCCTGATATGGGCGATCTGCCTGACCTGTCAGATATGCCCGATATGTCTGACCTGCCGGGGTTGGATGGCGATGACGACGCCCTCCCGGACCTGCCTGAATTTCAGGTCGGATAGGCGCCGCCGGGGGACCGCTACTCTAACAGAAGGCTTCGTTCAGCATGGGGCGGATGTTGCTGAGGTCGTATCCACCCTGCCGCGCGGCCTCGACAATGGCATCCCCATCCATCGTGCCCGCCTGGCCAAGCGCCCAGGCGATGGTCGACCGGGTGCCAGAGGCACAGTAGGCCAGAACTGTATCATCGCTCTCCACGCCCAGGGCGCGGTTGCGTGCGATCACCTCGGGCACCATGGTCTGATGCGTCAAAGGTTGTTCCTCAAAGGCGATGCCAGCAGCCTCGGCGGCGGTGCGGATCGCGGCAGCCTGATGGCTGGGTGGCACCTCGGCATCGGGGCGGTTGCACAGGATACGGGTGATGCCCTGCGCGCGCAGAGCTTCCATATCGCCCGCGTCAATCTGCGGGGCGACAAAATAGCGGGGGGTGATTTGGCGAATGTCCATGGAACGATTTACGCAGATGGGGCTTCGCTGTCCAGCCAAGGTTGCACCGCGATGCCAACCCAAGCCGGTCAGATCAGGCCAGGAAAATCCCCAGGATCACCATCATCAGCCCGATCACCGACAAAAACAGCGACCCCATGTTCACCGGCAGCGCCTTTTGCACCACATCGCGCATCGCATCATCGTCCAACCCGGCGCGTTTTGCCCGGCTGACCTTCAGAATACACCAGATCAGGCCGACCAATCCCAGCAGGGACAGGCCCGCGCCGGACCAGATCAGCAGTTCAAACGGGTTTGTATCAGCATTTTCCATGGCGGCAGAGCTACGCCAATCGTCGCGCGCGGGCAAGTCCCGCTTGCGGGCGCGCCGCGCGCCTTGTAGTCACACACGCCAAGCCGTCCCCTAAGGAGCCCCCCATGAGCGACACCAGCACCAATCCCGAAGTCGTCGATACCGTCGGCGATGCCACCTACCGCGTGACCGCCAACGAACTGCGCCAGTTTGTCGAGCGGATCGAGCGTCTGGATTCCGAAAAGAAAGACCTCGCAGAACAGCAAAAAGAGGTCATGGCAGAAGCGAAATCGCGCGGCTATGACGTCAAGGTGCTGCGCAAGGTGATCGCCCTACGCAAGCGCGACAAGGACGACATTGCCGAAGAAGAAGCGGTGCTCGAAATGTACAAAGAAGCCCTGGGCATGTGACCGGGTTGCGCCCTCGGTGGACATTTGTCCGCGGGGGCGCGAATATGCCGGGCGCGGGGGCTTGAAGTCCACACAGATCAGGACCATTTGCCGATGGTCCGCGCGGCCGCCGCGGCGTGAGTTTAGGCGCGGCCTTGGGCAATTTTAATGGATATAGTTTACGTTGTTGGCGGCCTGATCGGTTTGGTCTGGGGCGGCGAAATTCTTGTGCGCGGTGCCGTAGCGCTGGCACAGGGCTGGGGGATTTCCCCCTTGGTGATCGGTCTTACGATCGTGGGGTTCGGCACGTCGACACCTGAATTGGTCACCTCTGTGCAGGCCGCGCTGGCCGGGGCACCGGGCATTGCCCTTGGCAACATCGTCGGCTCAAACATTGCCAATATCCTGCTGATCCTCGGCCTGACGGCAGTGATCGCCCCCGTGGCCATTGCGCGCGGCACCTTTTACCGCGATGGGGCGGTTCTGCTGGCGGCGACACTGCTGTGCATCTGGGTTGTGCTGGGCGGACAGGTGTCGCGTGGGGCAGGGATGATATGTATCGCTGGCTTGGCGGCCTACCTGATCTACACATTCAAAACAGACGCGGCGGCAGACCCCGCAACGTCGCCCGAGATCGCAGTGCCGGCGGCGGGCCAGGGGCCCAAAGCAGGAATGGCGTTTGTACTGGTGCTGGGCGGATTGGTTGTCACGATCTTATCGGCGCGGTTCCTCGTGCTGGGCGCCGTGTCGCTGGCCCAGACCATTGGTATTTCCGAAACGGTCATCGGGCTGACCATCGTGGCTGTAGGCACCTCTATGCCCGAATTGGTGACCTCGGTCATCGCGGCGCGGCGCGGTCAAAGTGATGTGGCCCTCGGCAACGTGGTCGGGTCCAACATCTTCAACATTCTGGGCGTGCTCGGTGTAACGGCGGTGATCCACCCCGTTGCGGTCTCGGCGCGTATCGTCGAACTTGACGTCTGGATCATGCTGGCGGCAACGCTTGCTCTGATTGCCTGTGCGCTGATGGGCGCACGCGTTACGCGCTGGCAGGGTGCGGCATTGATGTTGGCCTATGTTGGCTATCTGATAGTTTTGCTGTGGACGTGATCGCCTCCGACAAACTTACGTCTTCTTAAGACCCTTCTGCGCAACATGCCGATTAAACACGGCTATGGGCGAATGTGATGCGGCACTGCAAACTTCTGTTCTTTCTGCTGGCAGCCCTGTGGCTGTCGACAGTGGCCCCTGTCGATGCGCAGGTACAGCCGACCACGGTCGAAGGCAGCGCCGCCAACAAGGTCAAGCTGGCTGATCGCCAGCGCCTTCTCACCGAACAGATGGGGCGCTCCGTCTGTCTTGTCATGGGCGGCATTGATCCCGGATCGGAATCAGACAAGGCGCGCGGTTCGGCGGATCTGTTTCACGCCACGATGATGGCCCTGCGCACCGGTGATGAAAACATGGCCATCCTCCCTGAGGAAGATCCCGATGTGTTGGCCGCATTGGATACTGTGGCAGCGGTGTTTGCCACCTACCGGGCGGCCACGCTACAGGTTGGTGCAGGTGATCTGCACGCGGTCCCCGTCGGCCAGATACTGGCGCTTAGCGACCCTTTGCTCGCCCTATCAAACACCACGATGCGGGCGGTGGAACAGGCCCACGGCCCCAAAGGCAACAGAATGCTGAGCCAGACAATCGAACTGGCAAGGCGCCAGATCATGTTGTCGCAAAAGCTGACCAAGGAAATCTGCTTTGTTGCCCTCAACATAAACCGGGCCGAAATGCTGTCGCGCCTGAAAGGCACGCTTGCCGCCTTTTCAGAGGCGCAAGATGCGCTGGAAAGAGGCAACCCTGCTGTCGGCATAATGCCACCGGCGCCGGGACTGGCCAAAAAACTCGCCGGTGTGCGCCAGCTTTGGGACCCATTTGCGCAGATTGCCAATGATGTCGCCGCAGGTGCCGCGCTGGACGAGGCGGGGCTGATGGCGGTTGTCGACCTGAGCAACAAACTTCTGTTCAAATGCAAACAAGCCGCCCGGAGCTATGCCAAGCTTTAGCAGGCCTATCGGATGCGGGGTGGGGCCGATCTGCGTTGTCGGGCCACGGCGCTGCCGGGATTAACACCGCCAATCGCCGCGATTTGCCTACCCATGGCCGCATAGGTGGATTGATCCTGCCGACAGGTGCGTCTTCCCCTTGCACGCAGGCGTCAACACCCATAGAAGGGCAGAAATTTTTTGCCCGCGCCACAGTCGGCGCGGCCTTATTCTATGGAGCAAACATGCAGGTCAACGAGACGCTTAACGAAGGTCTGAAACGCGGTTACAACATCACCGTTACCGCCGCAGAGCTTGAAGCCAAGGTTAACGAAAAACTGGCCGAAGCGCAGCCCGAAGTTGAGATGAAGGGGTTCCGCAAAGGCAAGGTTCCAATGGCGCTGCTGAAAAAGCAGTTTGGCCAAAAGGTTATGGGCGAAGCGATGCAGGAAAGCATTGATGGCGCCATGTCCGAGCATTTTGAAAAGTCCGGCGACCGCCCTGCGATGCAGCCCGAGGTCAAGATGACCAACGAAGACTGGAAAGAAGGCGATGACGTCGAAGTAAGCATGTCTTACGAAGCGCTGCCCGAAATTCCCGAAGTTGATCTGGGCAAGATCAAGCTGGAAAAGATGACCGTCAAAGCAGGCGATGCGGAAATCGACGAAGCCTTGGCAAACCTTGCCGAGACCGCGCAGGACTTCAAAGCCCGCAAGAAAGGCTCCAAAGCCAAGGATGGCGATCAGATTGTGATCGACTTCAAAGGGTCCGTTGACGGCGAAGAATTCGAAGGCGGCGCTGCCGAAGATTATCCGCTGGTACTGGGCTCCAACTCCTTCATCCCCGGTTTCGAAGAGCAACTGGTCGGCACGAAAGAAGGCGAAGAGAAGTCTGTCGTCGTGAACTTCCCCGATGAGTACCAAGCCGCGCATCTGGCCGGCAAGGAAGCGACATTCGCCTGCACCGTCAAAGAGGTGAAAGAACCCGTCGCCGCCGAGATCAACGACGAACTGGCCACCAAATTCGGTGCCGAAGACCTCGCCGCGCTGAAATCGCAGATCGGTGAGCGTCTGGAGGCCGAATACGCCGGTGCCAGCCGCGCCGTGATGAAACGTGCGCTGCTCGATGCGCTGGACAAGCTGGTCAGCTTTGACCTGCCGCCATCGCTGGTCGACGCCGAAGCCGGTCAGATCGCGCACCAACTGTGGCACGAAGAAAACCCCGATGTTCAGGGCCACGATCACCCCGAAATCGAAACCACGGACGAGCACAAGAAGCTGGCCGAGCGCCGCGTGCGTCTGGGCCTGTTGCTGGCCGAACTGGGCCAGAAGGCCGAAGTTCAGGTGACCGATGCCGAGATGACACAGGCGATTATGAACCAGGCGCGTCAGTACCCTGGTCAGGAACGTCAGTTCTTTGAATTCGTACAGCAGAACCAGCAGATGCAGCAGCAAATGCGCGCGCCGCTGTTCGAAGACAAGGTTGTTGATCACATCGTCGAGCAGGCCAAGGTAACCGAAAAAGAGGTTTCCAAGGACGATCTGCAAAAGGCCGTTGAGGCACTGGAAGACGAATAAGTCTGACCGCATCGTCAGATAACTTAAGAAAGGCCGCTCCGATCCGGGGCGGCCTTTTTCGTTCGGGGGATAGGATCAACCCCCCCTGCGCGTGCGCATTAACCCTCTGGCAACACACTTAGCGCACGCCTCGTTAACCCAAATAACCGCAGCATCGCTGCGGTACGCGCGGTGTACAGTCGGTGTACAAAAATCATACCGCCAAAATCCCGGTTTTTATGGCGTTAACCTACGATTCACCCGCAATCGTTGCCGGCCCCACCGTACGTTGCGCGGCAGCCCCTGCTGCCACCCGCTGTCATCATCCCGTGTTACTGGTGTCCTGTCAGCATATTGAAAGGACTAAAGATGATTGATCATTTCGGCATTCAGGTTTCGGATATTGCCGCGGCCCGTCGGTTCTACGATGCCTGCCTTGGCACCTTGGGGGCCAAGGTATTGCTCGAGGTTCCGGCAGAGCATACCGGCGGCAAACAGGTGTTAGGCTATGGCCGCGAAAGCCCCGATTTCTGGGTCAGTGAAGGGGTCGCACAGGTGCCGCCGCTCCACTGTGCCTTTGCAGCCGCGAACCGGGGCGAGGTGGATGCGTTTTACAAGGCCGCGCTGGCCGCCGGGGGCCGCGACAATGGCGCACCGGGGTTGCGGCCAAAGTACCACCCCGACTATTACGGCGCCTTCGTGCACGATGCGGATGGGAACAACATCGAGGCGGTCTGTCACGCCCCGGTATGACGGCCCGGCAGGCGGGCCTTCTGCGACCGCCTGCCACTGCGTTACAAGGTGATACGGAACTGCGCGAACCCGTCCGCCGCGTCGCCCGCCGCTTCCATCTGTACGCCTTTGACCTCGTCCAGATAATCGGCGGCCTTGGGGCCCGTGGCAAACAGGACCGTGGTGCCCGCAAGCGGGGCAAAGCCCCAATTGGCGTCGGCGCGCGGGCTGATGGTTCCCTTCTCGACGATGTAGCGCACGATCACGTCGCGGTTCGTGTCGGGGCCTTCAAATACGATGGTGTCGCCCTTGGCACCCGGAAAATCGCCGCCGCCAGAGGCGCGGTAGTTGTTGGTTGCAATGATGAATTCCGCCGCCGGATCAATGTCTTGCCCCTTGAACTGAAGGTTCACAATACGGCTGGTGTCCGGGTTCTCTGGCTCTCCCTTCGGGCCGAATTTCGAGGGCTGGCTGAGGTCGATCTGATAGGTTACCCCGTCGATCACATCAAAGTTGTAGCTGGGAAAGCTGTCGTTGATCAGCTGCTGATCGGCGCTGCCCGGTGTGATCTGGTTAAAGATCCCGGCAGAGCGTTCTAGCCAATCCTTGACCTGCGCACCCGTCACCCGCACAGCGCGCACGGTGTTGGGGTAAAGGTACAGATCGGACACGTTCTTGATTGCCACATCGCCCTTGGGCACGTCGGTGTAATACTCAGGCCCACCACGGCCCCCCGCCTTGAACGGGGCGGCGGCTGACAGGATCGGCAACCCCTCATGCGCGGTCCCCTTCATCATCTGCGCGATGTACCAGATCTGCGCATTCGACACGATCTGCACCGACGGGTCATCTGCCACCAGCGCGAAATAGCTGTGCAGATTGGCGTCCGTCTTGCCCACCGCCCGGCGCACATAGGCCAGCGTCTCATCATGCGCTTGCTGTACAGAGGCAAGCACCGCAGGGGCGCTTTCCACGAGGGCGGTCACAGACCGGTCTTCGTTACGTTGCGAGATGGGCCGCGCCTCGGCGCTGTGGCTGGCGATGCGCCAACTGTTGCCGTCGCGTTCCAGCATCAGGTCGATCAGCCCCAGGTGGCTGCCCCAGAACCCGCCCATAGTGGCGGGTTTGCCGTGGATCGTTCCCGCTTCGGCATCCACCGCCGCGTAATCTGCATATGTGCCCGACGGGAACACAAGGTGGCTGTGGCCGGTCAGGATCGCGTCGATTCCATCCACGGCAGCCAGGGGGACAGAGGCGTTTTCCATCAGTTCATCCTCTTTTGCAGCCCCGATCCCCGAGTGTGACAGCGCGATGATGATATCGGCCCCGGCTTCCTTTATTTGCGGCACATAGGCGCGGGCGGTGGCAAGGATGTCGCGGGTCTGTACCTTGCCCTCCAGATGGCGGCGATCCCAGTTCATGATCTGGGGCGGGACAAAGCCGATGAGACCGATCTTGATCGGATGTGCCGTGCCCGCGCCATCGGTCAACATGCGCTCAAGAATGACATAGGGTTTGACCAGCGTGACGTCCTTGGTGGGATCACTGCCCATTTCCTTGACGACATTGGCGCTGACCACCGGAAAATCAGCCCCGGCTAAGGATTTCATCAAGAATTCAAGGCCATAGTTAAATTCATGATTGCCCAGGGTAGAGGCGTCGAACCCAACGGTGTTCATCGCTTGAATGACCGGGTGCATGTCACCCTCTTTCATCCCGCGCTCGTAGGCGATGTAATCGCCCATCGGATTGCCTTGCAGAAAATCGCCGTTGTCGAGCATCAGCGTGTTGGTGGCCTCGGCGCGGATATCCTTGATGATGCTGGCGGTGCGGGCAAGGCCGACAGTGTCGACCTGCTTGTCACCATAGTAGTCGTAGGGAAAGACATGCACATGCAGGTCGGTTGTTTCCATCAGCCGCAGGTGGGCCTGATTGGACGCTGCGCGCAGGGAGAACGGGTGCAGGGCCAGCAGCCCGGCAGACCCGGCAAGGAAATGGCGGCGGTTAAGGCGGAGAGGCATGGCGGCGTTCCTTTTGCTGTAACACCCCCATAGCCTGATCCCATGTCCGCCGTGTGACAAGAATGAATTGAATTCAGCCCTTGCGCAGGCCGGTTTGCACCAACATGCCGCGACGCTTGGCCTCGTAGTAGTAGCCGCGCGCGTACCATTTCACCGCTGTGCCATGATCACCATCAGACAGCAGCCAGGCACCGCGCAGGTACTTCACCGCATATTTCAGATTGGTATCAGGATCGAGGAGATCAGTCGGCTGCCCCTGGAACCCCATGCCGCGCGCGGTGGCGGGCAGGATTTGCAGCAACCCATAGTAGGGGCCGTTGCGGGCCTTTGGGTTATGGGTGCTTTCTCGGATCGCGAGGCGATGTACCAACGGGCGCGGGACATCGTAGAAATCGGACCAGTAGTTGATCTTCTGCCGTAGCTCGGGCGTCTCATTCGGATGGAGCGGCGGACCAGCTGGGCGGGCGGGGGCGACGTCTGGGGCGGCGTTACAGGCGGTAAGCATAGAAGCCGCGATCAGCGATAAAAAGACGCGTCGAGTTGTCTGAGGCATGCAGCACACTGGAGTTGTTGAAACTGCCGGAGCATGGCGCGGTCGCCGCTTTCGGGCAAGACGCTGGCAGGGGATGCGCGGCTCCTTGCCGTAGTGGCAAAATTTGTCGATTTGGCAGGGGGTTAGCGCTGCTGGGGCAGGCAGGTTTATCCTGTAGTAGAGGCCGATGGCGGAAATCCGCATATCCGGTGCGATCGGGATTCCCCCGATATCGCTAAGCGATCGTGCAGGGTCAGCGCCGCAAAAACGCCGCCCACGGCGCCGCGCCCCAGCGCTGCGATGATTTAGCCGCGGATCATTCGGTCGATTGCCGCGCTAGACGTCCGCGACGATCTCGCCCTTCATTTCGCCTGTCATGCGGGTCTGATCGTCTTTGTGGACTGACCGGCGCACTTCGTCGATCTTGAGCTCTGCAGCGTCGCGTGTCGCCTTGTCAGGCCATTCCGTGATCGCTGCACTGGTGCGATCGCTGGTCCGTACGACAGTGACACGGCTGGCGCCAAAGCTCTTGAGGGCGGGCAGGCGTTTTTCCTCGATTGCGCGCAGAGCAAGATTGTAATCGGCCCCGTCGGCAATTTCCCAGGTTGTAATCGTGATGTAGCGCATCGTTACCTCCATCCTATACCTGACCAGTCTATCACAATTCTGCGGTGAAAGGGTGGGTATCGTCGTGTCTGGGGATAACGAAAAACGCCGCGCAGTTTCCTGCGCGGCGTTTGTTTTTAGCTCGAGAAAGGCGATCAGGCGTTTGCGCTGTCGTCTTCTTCGTTGTCCGATGTGCGAACGGCGTCGCCCAGATCGTCATCGTCCGACGCGGCAGAGCCGATATCGTCAAACAGTTCAGAAATCTCGAACTCGGCTGCCGCTTCTTCTTCGGCTGCCATTTCCTGGATGGATTTGCCAGACGCCTGAAGCTCGGCCTCTTCCGCGGAACGTGCAACGTTCAGCTGGATTGTGGCTTCGACTTCGGGGTGCAGAACAACCTGTACATCGTGCAGGCCCAGTTCCTTGATCGGCTGACCCAGAACAACCTGCTTGCGGTCGACGGTGAAACCTTCGGCAGTTGCGGCTTCGGCGGCGTCACGGGTGGTGACGGAACCATAAAGCGCGCCCGCGTCGGAAGCGGAACGAATCACAACGAATTGCTGACCGTTCAGCTTTTCCGCCATTTTGTCGGCTTCTGTTTTGGTCTCAAGGTTCTGTGCCTCAAGCTGGGCTTTCTGGCCCTCAAACGCTTCGATGTTGGCCTTGGAGGCCGACAGCGCTTTGCCTTGTGGCAGAAGATAGTTGCGAGCGTAGCCCGACTTTACGTCGACGACTTCGCCCATCTGGCCCAGTTTGGCCACTCGTTCCAGAAGGATAACTTGCATGTGCTTTGCTCCTTATTTCACGGCGTAGGGCAGCAGGGCGAGGAAACGCGCGCGTTTGATGGCACGGGCCAGTTCGCGTTGTTTCTTGGCCGATACGGCGGTGATGCGGGACGGCACGATCTTGCCACGCTCAGAGATGTAGCGTTGCAGCAGACGTGTGTCTTTGTAGTCGATCGCTGGTGCGTTGTCGCCCGAGAAGGGGCACACTTTGCGACGGCGGAAAAATGGTTTTGCAGCCATGGTTTATGTCCTTTTCTTCAAGCGTTAATCAACGGCGCTCGCGGCGTTCGCCACGGTCTGGGCGCTCATCGCGTTTCTGCATCTGCACGGATGGCAGCTCGGCATGTTCTTCGACCTTGATGGTCAAAACGCGCATCACGTCATCATGCAGGCGCATCAGGCGTTCCATTTCCTGAACGGCGGTCGCAGGTGCGTCCGAACGCAGGAAGGCATAGTGGCCCTTGCGGTTTTTGTTGATCTTGTAGGCCATCGTTTTGACGCCCCAGTACTCGCTGTCGACGAGCTTGCCGTCGTTGTCCGCGAGGACGGTGCCAAAGTGTTCGATGAGGCCTTCTGCTTGCGTGTTGGACAAATCCTGACGCGCAATCATGACATGCTCATATAGCGGCATGCGTACTCCTATATTTATATCAAGGCGCATTTCATAGGCGAGGCATGTATTCCTTTGCGGCCCCACCACGAGAGTCT
The DNA here is from genome assembly GCF_057178245.1 of Sulfitobacter sp. KMM 9851. Classification (NCBI taxonomy): domain Bacteria; kingdom Pseudomonadati; phylum Pseudomonadota; class Alphaproteobacteria; order Rhodobacterales; family Roseobacteraceae; genus Sulfitobacter; species Sulfitobacter sp. KMM 9851. The sequence goes on along the minus strand of NZ_CM169991.1, from coordinate 2,085,448 downwards.
GCGCGGTTCATATCCTTTGCAAAGGAAGGGCTGATATACACGGAATATCAGCCCAGACAAGCCCTCGCGGCTTTGCTGGCGGGCAGGGGCCGTCTGACGGCTGGTAGAGCGCCCCATTAACCCGTCTTTAACGGGTGAAGCGACATTGCGTTGCCGTGACATGGCCTTGACGGTGCCGCAGGGACGTCCAGATTTTGTCGCTTTTGAGTTTCAAAGTGTTCCTAGTAATTTATTCAAGAGGTTATCAAATGACCGCAACCGCTGATTTCATGCCGCCCGATCCGTCAATCGCAGACGCAGCCCGCATTGGCGATGGCAGTCGGCTGTTGGTGCGCGCGGTGCAGCGCCTTGCGGGCGCGTCCTTGACATTGGCTGCGGTGGGGCTGTGGCTGATGCCCAGTGCCGCTGGCGAAGAGGGGGTGTTATTGTTCAAGCTGATTTTGTCGGTAACGGCGGTCCTTGCCGGGCTTTGTCTGTTGCAGGCCAGCGCGGCGCCGCGCGCCCCGCAAGTTGAGATTGATACGATCCGCCGCGAAGTGCGTCTGGTGCGTGAGGGCCAAGAAGGTCAACGTGCCGTGCTGGGCCGATGCCGTTTTGGCGATCTGTCGCGGGCGGAACACCGTGGTGCGCATCTGCGTCTTTGGGACGAAAACGACAATTTTCTGGTCGAGGTCACATTGACTGACCGAAGCACCATGAACAGCCTTGTTGCAGGCCTGCAAGACGCCGGTAAACTGGCCTGAGATAAGAATTATTTGATATTTCTGTTCATTACCGCGCAGACCCTGTGGAGTGGTGCGGAGTTGTTGTCTGCCTGTGAAACGCCAACTTGACCGTATATTCGTTCAACACGGCATACACACTGGAGACACCGATGAAATCACTATATCTTGCTGCTGCCTTTGCCCTTGGCGCAAACGGCGCCCTTGCTGCTGACACCTACGTTCTTGACCCCAGCCACAGCCAGGTGGTCTTTGACTACCAGCACCTTGGCTTTTCCACGACAACCGGCATTTTCGGCGGGTTCGAGGGCGAGATCAGCTTTGACGCTGAAGATCCGGCACAATCCACGGTCAACGTATCGATCCCTGTGATGTCGATGTTCACTGGCTGGGAGGCCCGCGAAGACCACCTTATGTCCGATGATTTCTTTGGCGCCAAAGAAGGCGACATGGTCACCTTTAAATCCACCGCGATCGAAGTGACCGGCGAAAACACGGCAAATATCACCGGCGATCTGACCATGAATGGTGTGACCAAGCCTGTCGTGCTGGACGCCAAGCTGAACCAGATGGGCGATCACCCGATGGAAGGCAAACCATGGGCCGGTTTTGACGCGACGGCGACAGTGGTGCGTTCTGATTTTGATCTGGGCATGTTCGCGCCCTACGTGAGCGACGAAGTTAACCTGCGCATTTCGATCGAAGCCAGCAAGGCCGAATAACCCCGCCACCATCTGATGCGATCAAAAGCCACCGCGCCATGGCAGGCGCGGTGGCTTTTTCCGTTATGGGTCCAATTGTGCATCCAACAGATATGTGTGGGGACGGGACCCTATTCTGCGCGTCGGGCGTGCAGGCTCGTGTTGATTGCCACGCCGAATGCCAGATTGCTGTCATCGGCAAGATTGTCACCGATGCCGAAGTCACGCCGATCCAGCGTCAGATCGGCACGCATTTCGGCGACATCACCGTTCAGTGCCAGCAGGAATGGCATGGTCAGCGGCACCGTCTTGTCCTTGATCGTCAGCGTGCCCTCGGCGGCATAGCCATCCGGCACAGCGATGATGTCGGCCTTAAAGATAGCAACTGGAAATGTTGCTGCATCAAAAAAGTCAGCCGCCAGCGCCTGCGATGTGACCGATCCCAGTGTCAGTGACGGGACAGCGATGGTCACGGTGACCGCGCCATGATTGCCATCGGTTGCGGTTTCGTCGAACTGGATGTCGGCGGTCCAGTCAGCAAAACTGCCGCTGACGGCGCTGCCGAACTGGGTCACCGTGATCGCGATCTTGCCGTCCTGCACCTGCCATTCGGACGCGACTTGGGCCAGTTTGGGGCTGTCACTGGCCGTTTCCTGTCCACTGGCAAGTGCCGAACCCAGCGCAATCACACCCGCCCAAAGCACAAACGCAGCAACCATTGGGGCGCGGCTATGGGTCTGCGGGGGCAGCGGGCCAAGGGCGGGCGTGCCGGGCAGCATCCGGCGCAGGGTGGCGTCGCGGTCGATCACATGGTGCTTTAACGCGCCCATGATATGCAGCAAAAGCGCGAGGATTAGCATCCGACCGGCATAAAAGTGTACTGCACTCGCGATATGTTCGATTGCTGGATCTTTTGGCACCAGCGGCAGGTTCTGGCCGAACGGCCACCAGATCGGTGCAAATCCCGCAGCGGCGGCATGGCCGATCCACCCCGACAGCGGCACGATGACAAGCGCACCGTAAAGCAGCCAGTGGACGGTTTCAGCAGCAAATGCTTCGAGCTTGTGGTCGGCGTTCAACAGTCCCGGCCGGGGCTGCGTTGCGGCCCACAGGATGCGCAACAGGGCGACGAAAAAGACACTGACACCCAGCGTTTTATGCAGCGAAAACAGCCATGCCTTGCGGGCCAGTTCGGGCGCCGTCTCATAGGGCAATTCGTCAGCATACCAGCCCAGCGGGATTAAGGTGAGGATCAGCAGCGCGGTCAGCCAGTGAAAGGCTTTGGTGACACTGCCAAAACGCAGTGTGGTGTTGGAAAACGGCATGGAGGGGCTCCGAAACAGGGTTGCCGATATGTAGCGGCGCGGCCATTGGCTCACAATGGCAATGCGCGCACAGACCCCGTGCAGTCTTGTTTGCACCTGCGGCGCAGGCTACATCTGGGGCAAATTCCGCAGGAGACACCATACCATGACCATCGCATTTGTATTTCCGGGGCAGGGCGCCCAGACCATCGGCATGGGCCGCGAGCTGGCCGAGGCCTATCCCGCCGCGAAGGCCGTGTTTGACGAGGTCGATGCGGCGCTGGGGCAAGACCTATCCAAGATCATCTGGGAAGGCGATATTGACACCCTGACCCTGACCGAAAATGCACAACCGGCCCTGATGGCGACGTCGATGGCAGCAATGGCGGCATTGAAGGCCGAGGGCATTGGTATCGACAAGGCAGCCTTTGTCGCGGGTCACAGTCTGGGTGAATATTCCGCGCTTTGTGCCGCTGGTTCGGTATCGCTGGCCGATACTGCGCGCCTGCTGCGGATTCGCGGCAAGGCGATGCAGGCCGCCGTTCCGGTGGGTGAAGGCGCAATGGCAGCGATCCTTGGGCTGGGCATTGAAGAGGCCGAAAAAGTGGCCGAACAGGCGGCGCAGGGCGAGGTTTGCCAGGTCGCCAATGAAAATGATCCTGCGCAGAACGTGGTTTCTGGCAACAAAGCCGCCGTTGAGCGCGCCGTGGAGCTGGCCAAGGAAGCAGGCGCCAAACGGGCGCTGATATTGCCAGTTTCCGCGCCGTTTCACAGCGCCTTGATGAAGCCCGCCGCGGCTGAGATGGCGCGCGCTCTTGATGAGGTTGACTTCAACGATCCGGCGGTGCCGCTGGTTGCCAATGTGTTGGCCGCCGGGCTGAGCGACAGCAAGCTGATCCGGTCCTTGCTGGTAGATCAGGTGACGGGCCGGGTGCGCTGGCGCACGTCGGTGGAGTGGATGGCCGACCAGGGTGTGACCGAAATCTGGGAAATTGGTGCAGGCAAGGCCCTGACGGGCATGATCCGCCGCATCAACAAGGACATCGTAACCCGCACCGTCGGAACACCGGCAGAGGTCGAAGCGGCGCGGGACGCCTGAGCGCGGCGCATCAGGAGGTGGCATCATGAGTTTTGAAGACGCAATCGCTTTGCAGCCGACATGGGTCGCATGGTGGCTGAACTGGCTGTTTATCGGCGCCTTTGTACTGCCTTTCGCGCTATTGATCTGGCGGCAAAGCCGGGTGGTCGGTCTTGTGACACTGCTGTCGAGCTTTCTTGCCGCGGCGGCGGTCTACGGGCTTTTTGGCCAACTGGGCTATGTCAAACTGTTGGGTCTGCCGCACGTGCTGATCTGGACGCCGCTGGTGGCCTATCTTTACCGTAAACAGGGCAAGGATTACATGCCGGTCTGGCCGCGTCGGATCATTTGGGTGGTGATGGTCACCATCACAATCTCGCTGGCGTTCGATTACGTGGACGTGATCCGCTATGCCTTGGGCGCCCGTGACGCCACGGCCCTTCCAGCATGAGACGGCTGGCAGCGGCCTGCGCCGGGCTGGTGTTAATGCTACTGGCCGCCTGTGGCACGATCGAAAACGCCACGGACGGCACCCAGATGCAGGTGCAGGGTCGGCAATTGCTGCTGTCTGGCACAATCACCAGCCGAACGGCGGCGAATTTCAAGCGCATGCTCGTTGCCAATCCGCAGGTGGATACCGTCGTGCTGACGCAGATCGACGGGTCGATTGATGGGGCGGCCACGATCGACATGGGCTATCAGCTGCGCGCGCTGGGGATGGCGACGCATCTGCGCCGCGACAGCGTGGTCGATTCTGGCGGTGTGGACCTGTTTCTGGCAGGCACCCGCCGCAGCATGGCACCGGGCGCGCGGCTGGGGGTGCATTCGTGGCGCAACGGTTACCGTGAAGGCAGCAGCTATCCCGCAGGATCGCCCGAACACCAGATGACCCGCCGCTATGTCGCGGACATGCTGGGCAACGATGCGTTTTACTGGTTTACCTTGCAGGCGGCGCCTTCGGACGGGATACACGACATGACAGCGGCAGAAATCAGCCACTACGGCCTGCTGACGCAGCCCTGACAGTTAAAGAATAAAGGAAGACACATGTTTGATCTTACAGGAAAGAATGCACTGATCACCGGCGCGTCTGGCGGCATCGGTGCCGACATCGCGCGCAAGCTGCACGCACAGGGCGCCACCGTGGGCCTGTCGGGCACCCGGACAGAGCCGCTGGAGGCCCTGAAAGCCGAATTGGGCGCGCGCGCGCATGTACTGCCGTGCAACCTGAGCGATCTGGAAGCGGTCGACGCGCTGCCGAAACAGGCGGCAGAGGCAATGGGATCGGTAGATATTCTAGTCAACAACGCCGGAATCACCCGTGACAACCTGTTCATGCGCATGTCGGATGATGAGTGGAATTCGGTGTTGAACGTCAACCTGACCGCCACCTTCAAGCTGTGCAAGGGCGTCATGCGCGGCATGATGAAGGCGCGCTGGGGCCGCATTGTGAACATTTCGTCGATTGTGGGTGCCACGGGCAACCCCGGTCAGGCCAACTATGCCGCGTCAAAGGCAGGGATGGTGGGCATGTCGAAATCACTGGCCTACGAGGTCGCAAGCCGAGGTATCACCGTCAACGCCGTGGCACCGGGTTTCATCACCACAGCCATGACAGACAAGCTGACCGATGAGCAAAAGTCTGGAATCATGGGGCAAATTCCCGCCGGGCGCATGGGCAACCCTGATGAGATCGCTGCCGCAGTGATTTACCTGGCAAGTGACGAGGCCGCTTATGTCACCGGTACCACCTTGCATGTGAATGGCGGCATGGCCATGTTGTGAGACTGCACCGCAATAGCGTTTGCCAAGAACGTGGCATATGCTAAAGGGAGCGCAGAATCCTGAAGATGGGTGCTTGATTGCCCCATCTACCTTGTGCGAACAAGGATAATAGCCGCCCCTTTTGGGGCACCCTTCAAACGCTGCTCAACAGCGGGCGGAAACCAAAAGGGGCCAAAATGGCCCGAAGACATGAGGACTTATTATGAGCGACGTCGCAGACCGCGTGAAAAAGATCGTTGTGGAACACCTAGGTGTTGAAGAGGAAAAAGTGACCGAGAATGCGTCGTTCATCGACGATCTGGGCGCAGACAGCCTCGACACCGTGGAACTGGTGATGGCGTTCGAAGAAGAATTCGGCATCGAGATCCCCGATGACGCCGCTGAAAACATCCAGACGTTTGGTGACGCGGTCAAGTTCATCAACGAAGCCTCTTAAGCGGGTTTTGTCGGCCTTGGGTCGGCGGTAAAAAGATAACGGCGGCGTTGTTCCTAGCGGAATGACGCCGTTTTCTTTTTTTTCGAATGAGGGTCTTGTACCACGTGTTGTCAGCGGGCAATTCTAAGCGCAGGCAGCAGTTCAAGTGTGAAGGCAATTCACCCCCCATGTCCCGGACCATTCCAACGATCAATACCGCCCGTACCACCTTGCGCGCGATGCGTGCCGAGGATTTCGGCCACTTTGCCGAAATTTGGGCGAACCCTGACGTTATCCGCCACATCGGCGGCAAACCTCGGAGCAAATCGCTGTCATGGGATGTTTTTCTGGCAAATGCAGGCCATTGGCAGATCGTCGGTTTCGGCCAGTGGGCGATTCAGATCCACGGACAGCGGGAGATGGCCGGGCAGACCGGTTTTTTCTTTCGGTCCCGTGGACTGGGTGAGGATTTTGATGCCTACCCAGAGGCCGGGTGGGTTTTGGAGCCGCAGGCCCAGGGCAAGGGCCTTGGGCTGGAGGCGGCGCGGGCGGCACATGATTGGTTCGACCGGGTTATCACAGGCCGCACGGTGTGCTTGATCAATGTGGACAATCACGCGTCACTGCGCCTTGCCGAAGCGCTTGGCTACAGTCTGTTGCGCGACACCGAGTATCTGGGTGACAAGGTTCTGCTTTTGACGCGCAAGGGGCCACCGGTCTAACGAACAACTAAGGCCGTATTATCTGGCGTTTCTGGGCGATGTGTCGCGCGCGCGATGCGCTGAACCCTTGAACAATTCCTGTTCCACAAGGTATAGCCTGTCAACGCGATAAAATACCAAGGGGCTTGGATATGCGCAGAGTAGTAGTAACAGGTTTGGGGCTGGTGACGCCGCTGGCGGACGGGGTCGAGGCGAGCTGGTCCCGGATACTGGATGGGCAATCGGGTGCGGGGCCAATCACCGGGTTTGATGCCAGCAAACTGGTGACGCAGTATGCCTGCGAAGTACCGTTGGGCGATGGCAGCGACGGCACGTTCAACGCCGACACCTATATGGAGCCGAAAGAGCAGCGCAAGGTTGATACCTTTATCCTGTTCGGCATGGCCGCCGCACAGCAGGCGGTCGAGGATTCAGGTTGGATGCCGACCGACGCCGAAGATCTTGAGCGCACGGGCGTCTTGATCGGGTCTGGCATTGGTGGGCTGAATTCCATCGCCAATACTGCCGTGATGATGCACGAGAAGGGTCCGCGCCGCGTCAGCCCGTTCTTTGTACCCGGTGCGTTGATCAACCTGATCTCTGGTCAGGTGTCGATCCGCTATGGATTTAAGGGCCCGAACCATTCGGTTGTGACCGCCTGTTCCACAGGCGCGCACGCGATTGGCGATGCTGCACGGTTGATCAAATACGGCGACGCCGACGTGATGATTGCAGGCGGGGCCGAAGCCGCGATTTGCGAGATCGGGATTGCCGGCTTTAATGCCTGCAAGGCGCTGTCGACCAAGCGCGGCGACGACCCCACCAAGGCCAGCCGCCCCTATGACATCGACCGTGATGGGTTTGTTATGGGTGAAGGTGCCGGTATTGTGGTGTTGGAAGAGTATGAGCACGCCAAAGCCCGTGGTGCCAAAATCTATGCCGAAGTATTGGGGTATGGCATGTCCGGCGACGCCTATCACATCACCGCACCGTCAGAGACTGGCGAAGGCGGTGAGCGGTCGATGCGCGCAGCGCTGAAGAATGCGGGTCTGGAGCCGGGCGATGTTGATTACATCAACGCACATGGCACATCGACCATGGCCGATACCATCGAACTGGGCGCTGTTGAGCGCATGATGGGTGATGCGGCGGGCAAGGTTACCATGTCATCGACCAAGTCGGCCACAGGGCATCTTTTGGGTGCGGCAGGCGCGATCGAGGCGATCTTCTGCATGTTGGCGATCCGCGATCAGGTGGCACCGCCCACGATCAACCTTGATAACCCGGCTGTTGAGACCAAGATCGATCTGGCACCAAACAAGAAGGTCGAGCGCAAGATCGACATCGCTTTGAGCAACTCCTTTGGCTTTGGCGGTACGAATGCGTCGGTTCTTTTCGGGAAAGTCAGCTGATGTGGCGTAATATCGCGTCAAATGCCGTCACTTTTCTGATGGTCGGTCTTTTTCTGCTGGGCGGTGTCATCCTGTGGGGGAAGGCGCAATACCAAGCTGAGGGACCGCTGGAGCAGGCGATCTGTTTGCAGGTCGAGCGCGGGTCGAACATGCGCAAGGTCAGTCATGACCTAGAAGAGCAGGGAGCCGTCAGTTCGGCCGCTATCTTTCGGCTTGGGGCGGACTATGAGGAAAAAACCAGCAATTTGAAGGCGGGCAGTTTTCTGGTTCAGCCGAAAACCTCGATGTCGGGTATCGTGGATGTGGTGACCAGGGGCGGCGCAAGTACCTGTGGGACCGAGGTCGTGTATCGGATCGGGGTGAACCGGATCAGCGTGCAGTTGCGCGAGCTTGATCCTGTGACCAACCGCTTCGTTGAACGGGCCGAGTTCGAGCCGGGCGCCGAAGACGTGCCGACTGTCTATACCGAATTGTCCAAGAAGAACGACACGCGGTTTCGTGTGGCGCTGGCCGAGGGTGTGACCAGCTGGCAAGTGATCGAAGGATTGAAGAGCGTCGAGGAACTGACTGGTAAGGTTGAAGAGATTCCTGCCGAAGGATCGCTGGCACCGGACAGTTACGAACTGCGTCCGGGCGATGACCGAGCAGCACTGGTGGCACAGATGAAGGCAGCGCAAGAGGTTTTGCTGGCTGCGGCATGGGAAGCGCGTGATCCCGGTTTGCCGATCACCACGCCGGAAGAGTTGCTGATCCTTGCCTCTATCGTTGAAAAGGAAACCGGTGTGCCGGAGGAGCGCAAACAGGTGGCCAGCGTGTTCATCAACCGCCTGAACCAAGGTATGCGTCTGCAGACGGACCCCACGGTGATCTATGGGTTGACCGAGGGCAAAGGCGTATTGGGCCGTGGGCTGCGTCAGTCTGAGCTGCGCAAGGAAACCGCGTGGAATACCTATGTAATCCCCGGGCTGCCACCCACCCCGATTGCCAACCCCGGGCGTGCCAGCCTGATGGCGACTGCGCAGCCTGATGAGAGTGACTTTGTGTTCTTTGTGGCTGACGGTACCGGCGGTCACGCCTTTGCCGTGACGCTGGACGAGCATAACCGCAACGTCGCCAACTGGCGCAAGATCGAAGCGGAGCGCGGCGCGGAAGCGGCGGGAAACGCGTCTACAGGTGGGAACTAAACAAACATCGGGCCCCGCCTGACAGTGGGGCCCGTTTTCGGTCTATGTTAAGAATTTATTAATGATCGCGCGGTGTTACAGGGTTTTGGTAACACAGTTTTTCTTGACTTTGCGAACGGTCTGACGTACAACTTGTGACATGCTAGGAGACGTGGGCGAACGGCTGCGGGGGTGACCCTGTTGGCCGTTTTTTTGTGTCTGCTCGGTTGGGAGACCAACGAGAGGTATGAGCAATGATGATAATTACCCCGGAACAAGAAGTAAAAGAATGTGCAGAGGTTTTGCGCGGTCTGAAGCTTTCTATCGCTGCGTTGCGCCGAGAGTTTGAAGATTTGCTGGAAAAAGCCCAGTCCGGGAAGGAAATCAAACAAACTGCGGTGAGCAAATGTGTGTCTGAGGCAAAGACCATGTTGGCGAGCTGCGTGAGAGCGGAGATTGACCTGAATGACTGTCGAAACAAACAAGCTGGAATCGCACAGGGGGGATATGCCCTTGATCTTGATGCCGCACGGGCTGACATCGGGTGCAAACTGGATCGCCTGCGAAGATGCGCAGACCCAGGCCCAGTTTCTTAATGATCTGGATGAGGGAGAGCTTTTGGCTCTCCCTTTTTTGTTCGAGTTCTGGGCGATGCATCACCAGTTGCCGCCGGAGGGGGACTGGCGGACCTGGGTGATCATGGGCGGGCGCGGGGCGGGCAAGACCCGGGCCGGGGCAGAATGGGTGCGCAGCAAGGTCGAGGGGAGCAAGCCGTTTGACGCGGGGGCCTGCGCGCGTGTGGCGCTGGTTGGTGAGACCATCGAACAGGTGCGCGAGGTAATGATATTTGGCGACAGCGGCATTTTGGCATGCAGCCCGCCGGATCGGCGTCCGGCCTGGGAGGCGACGCGCAAGCGGCTGGTCTGGCCGAATGGTGCCGTGGCGACGGTTCATACGGCACATGACCCAGAGGGTCTGCGCGGGCCGCAATTCGACGCCGCCTGGGTGGACGAATATGGCTGCGCTGCTGTGGACAAAGGCGCCAACGAGCCAAACAAATTCCTTGATCTGAAAAGCTCTGAAAATGCTTTGCCGCATCAGTCGACGGGCGCGCGGGATGAGTTGATGCAAATGCAATACCTGCGCGCGGTCTCGGAGTATTGGCGCGACGAGGCGCATAACCCGATGTCCGAAGAATATGAGGGGCGGATGTTGGACATGTCGCGGGCCTTTGTCTGGGCGTGGGATGTGCGGCCTTATCCGCATTTTCCCAACAACCGCGAGCTGTGGAGCGATGGCAAGAACTATGCCCGGGGGCATTGGATCAATGGGCGCACGTCGGCGCGGTCGCTGGCGTCTGTCGTGGGTGAGATTTGTCGGCGCGCCGGGGTCACGCATTTCGATACCGAGGCGCTGCTGGGCTACGTGCGCGGCTATGCGGTAGAACAAGTGGCTGAGGCGCGGGCGGCCTTGCAACCTTTGATGATCCGCTATGGGTTCGATGCGATTGAACGCGACGGGACGTTGGTTTTTCGGATGCGCGACGGTCGAGAGGCTGTGAGATTGGATCCGGCGATGCTGGCTGTCAGCGCTGATCTGGACGGGATCACCGAACAGTTGCGCGAAGCAGAAGCAGAAGTGTCCGGCCGGATGCGGCTGCGGTTTGTGCAGGCGGATGGTGATTTTGACGTCGTTTCGGAAGAAGCGGTTCTGGCGGACGAAGCGACACATGCAGTGGCGGCTTCAGAGCTCAACATGGCGCTCACACGTGGTGAGGGGCGTCAGGTGGTCGAGCGCTGGTTGACCGAAGCGCGTGTTGCGCGCGAGGCGGTGCGGCTAGCGCTACCGCCCTCGCGCATGGCGCTGGGGGCGGGCGATGTAATCGAGTTGCCCGCACAGGGGCAGGAGGCGCCGGGCCGCTACCGAATCGACCGCCTGGATCACGCCGATTTGCTGCTGGTCGAGGCGGTCCGAATTGAGCCTGAGGTCTATGCGGCAGCACCGATCGACGATGGGCTGGCCCGGATGCGCCCCTTTGTGCCGCCGGTGCCTGTGGTGCCTGTTTTCATGGATTTGCCACTTTTGCGCGGCGATGAGTTGCCCCATGCGCCACATCTTGCAATCACCGCCCAGCCCTGGCCCGGATCTGTCGCAGTGTACCGCGCGAACACCGATTCCGATTATCAGCTCAACGCGGTGGTGCCCGCCCGCGCGACCTTCGGAATCACACAGAGTGTGATGCGCGCGGCGATGTCAGGTGTGATTGATCGCGGCGATGTTCTGGAAGTAAAGCTTGCCAGCGGCACGCTTGAATCCGTGGGCATGGATGCGTTGTTAAGTGGCGCCAATCTGGCCGCCATCGGTGACGGCAGCACGGACAACTGGGAATTGTTCCAGTTTGCCGAGGCAGAACTTGTGGCGCCGCAGACCTATTGGCTGAAAACCCGGTTGCGGGGGCAGGCAGGCAGTGATGCGCTGATGCCCGATGCTTGGCCGGCCGGTTCGCAGTTTGTGTTGATGAATGGCGTGCCGCAGCAGATTGAGCTTAGTCCGAACTTGCGGCGCGTTGCGCAGCACTACCGCATCGGGCCTGCACGGCGGCCTTTTGACGACCCGTCGTACCGTCATGAGGTGCACGCCTTTGACGGCAACGGCTTGCGACCATTGAGCCCCGTGCACCTGCGCAGCACTGTGACTGCCGGGGGGGACGTGGCCCTGACATGGGTCAGACGTACCCGCGTGGATGGCGATACTTGGGACACGTCAGAGGTGCCATTGGGCGAAGAACGCGAAAGCTATCTGGTGCGCGTTCGTAATGGTGGCGTTGTGATCCGCGAAGAGATCGTGGTGACCCCAAGCTGGACCTACGGCGCGGCAGAACGGTCAGCAGATGGCGGTGCAGGCGCGATTACGGTCACTGTCGCGCAGCTATCTGCGGCCTACGGTCCGGGGCTGGCGGCACGGATTGATATCGAAATCTGATGCGCAGAGTGCTCTACTCCGATGTCACAGCAGCGGCGCGGGCTTTGCTGACAATACCGGACGGCGCGCGCGCACGGGTCTGCGGGCGGATGCTGGTACGTGCACATTACGCCGATTGCTATACCCGGCGAATGGGCCGTCCGCATCCGCTTTGGGGAAATGGCACATTGCTGGCGGCGGCGTGGGCGGGTCGGATGCCGCGCGAGCCGGGCTTTGACAGTGATGACTATTGTCGCTGCATCGCGCTGGTGGTGCAGCAAATCGCCGCGCGCCGGGCCCAACACTTGTAAGTTCCGGTTACATCCCCACATGACAATTGAATGGCATTGCGGATTTACATTTGGTTCGATGCTGTTGCATGAGGTAAGCTGACGACAGCAAGAGGGACACTGCGCTATGGCCGAACCACGTAGAAACATCGCCAAGATGGACCCTGTCTGGGATAAGATCCAGCAAGAGGCCGAAGCTGCGGTGCGCGACGAGCCGCTGATCGGCGGCTTTGTCCACGCCTGTATCCTGCACCACAAATCAATCGAAAAAGCGTTGTCCTACCGTATGGCCGCCAAGCTATCGTCGAACGAGATGTCGATGATGGTGGTGCGCGAAATGGTCGACGACGCCTATGCGGAGAACCCCGATCTAATCTCGGCGGCGCGCGCTGACTTGATGGCAATTTACGAACGTGACCCCGCCTGCCACCGGCTGTTGCAGCCGATTTTGTACTTCAAGGGTTACCAAGCGGTGCAGGCGTACCGTGTGGGGCATCACCTTTGGACCAAGGGCAAGCGTGACCTGGCCTATTTCGTGCAAATGCGTGTCAGTGAGATTTTCGGCGTTGATATACATCCGGCGGCCAAAATCGGCAAAGGGATCATGATCGACCACGCCCATTCCATCGTGATCGGTGAAACGGCTGTCGTGGGCGACAATGTGTCGATGCTCCACTCCGTGACGCTTGGCGGGACCGGCAAGGAAGAAGAGGACCGCCACCCCAAGATCGGGGATGGGGTGCTGATCGGCGCCGGGGCAAAGGTATTGGGTAACATCACTGTTGGACATTGCAGCCGCATCGCTGCGGGTTCTGTCGTATTGGAGGCAGTGCCACCGTGCAAGACGGTGGCCGGAATTCCGGCGCGGATTGTTGGTGAGGCGGGCTGTGATCAACCTGCGGTGTCGATGAACCACATGTTTGGGCCTGATCAACGCTAATTTTCGAGTGGTTTTTAGACATGAAAAAGCCGGGGCATCAGCCCCGGCTTTTGCTTTATATTTGCCGCTCCTTACAGGAGCGGCGATTGAGGGCTGTCTGCCCTCAAACTCCCGAGGAATATTAAAACCAAAAAGAGACGGGTGCTGGCGGTTTATGCCAGCATGACCATCGGATTTTCGAGGTTGTCCTTGATTGCGTTGAGCAGTTCAGCCGCCAATGCCCCGTCAATAACCCGGTGGTCGACCGAGAGCGTGACAGACATCACGGTGGCCACGGCAATCTCGCCGTCTTTGCCAACGATTGGTTTTTTCGCGCCCGCACCCACGGCCAGAATGGCACCATGTGGTGGGTTGATCACCGCGTCAAAGTTGTCGATCCCGAACATGCCGAGGTTGGAAATTGCAAAACTGCCGCCCTGGTATTCATGTGGCGCAAGCTTGCGATCACGGGCGCGGGCGGCGAGGTCTTTCATCTGTGCCGAGAGGGCAGACAGGGACTTCGTCTCGGCGTCCTGCAGGACGGGGGTAAAGAGACCACCCTCAATCGCTACGGCCACGGCCACGTCGGATGGTCTGAGCTTGAGGATGCGGTCACCGGCCCAGACCGCATTGGCGTCCGGGACGGCTTGCAGGGCCAAAGCGCAGGCTTTGATGACAAAATCGTTGACCGAAAGCTTCACGCCGCGCCCATCGAGCTGTTTGTTCAGATCACCGCGGAAAGCCAGCAGCGCGTCCAGTTGGATGTCACGGCGCAGATAGAAATGCGGGATGCTTTGTTTGGCTTCGGTTAGACGCGCAGCGATGGTCTTGCGCATACCGTTGAGGGAAACTTCCTCGTAGTCGCGGCCTTCGTACATCTTGGCGACCGTGGCAGCCGATGGGCCAGACGCAAGGGCTGCGGCTGGTGCCGCGGCGGGTGTGGTCACCTCAGGCGACGAAGCGGCAGCGGTTTTGGGCGCGTCGGATTTGGAAAGCCCTTCTACATCCGCTTTGACGATACGGCCACGGGGTCCGGACCCTTTGACGTCGGACAATTCCAAACCCTTGTCCGCCGCGATGCGCCGGGCGAGGGGAGTTGCGAAAATGCGGGTGCCGTCTGCGTCTTTGGGGGCGGGAGGTGTGACGCTATCGGCTTTGGCCGGAGCGGGTTCGCTGGATTGTTCCGTGGGTTTGGCAGGTGTGTCTTGTGTGTCGACCTTGGCAGGTGTGTCTTGCGTGTCGACCTTGGCTGGCGTGTCGGGTGCCTTGCTGGGGGTCTTGATGTCGTCAGCGCTTTCGCCGTCTTCGAGAAGCACGGCAATGGCGGTGTTGACCTTGACCCCTTCGGTACCGTCGGCGATCAGGATCTTGCCGATCACCCCTTCGTCTGTCGCTTCAAACTCCATCGTGGCCTTGTCGGTCTCGATCTCGCACATGACATCGCCGGAGGCGACGGTATCGCCCTCTTTGACCAGCCATTTGGCCAATGTGCCTTCTTCCATCGTGGGGCTGAGGGCGGGCATGAGAATTTCTGTGGGCATGTTCCGCTCCTTATTTGTAAGTAACTTGTTTCACGGCTTCGATCACCTCATCGGTGGTCACCAGCGCATGTTTTTCGAGGTTGGCTGCGTAGGGCATTGGTACGTCCTTGCCGGTACAGTTGATCACCGGCGCGTCCAGATAATCGAACGCCTGTTGCATGATCACGGTTGAGATGTAGCCGCCGACGGAGCCCTGCGGCCAGCCTTCTTCGACTGTCACACAACGGTTTGTTTTCATGACAGATTTCAGGATCGTGTCCGTGTCCATCGGGCGCAGGGTGCGCAGGTCGATGACTTCGGCTTCAATACCCTCTTCGGCCAGTTTCTCGGCGGCTTGCAGGGCATAGGTCATGCCGATGCCAAAGCTGACGATTGTCACGTCACTGCCGGTCCGCCAGATGCGTGCCTTACCAAAGGGAACTGTGTAATCCTCGACATCCGGGACATCAAAGCTGCGCCCATAAAGGATTTCGTTTTCGAGAAAGATCACCGGGTTCGGATCGCGGATCGCTGATTTCATCAGACCTTTATAGTCCGACGCGGAATAGGGCATCGCGACCTTCAGGCCCGGGATCTGCATGAACCAAGCGGCATAATCCTGAGAGTGCTGTGCGCCGACGCGGGCCGCGGCACCATTGGGGCCACGGAATACCATGGGTGCGCCCATCTGACCGCCAGACATATACAGAGTCTTGGCGGCAGAGTTGATGATCTGGTCCATCGCCTGCATGGCGAAGTTAAAGGTCATGAATTCGACAATTGGACGCAAACCGCCAAAGGCCGCGCCGACACCGATCCCGGCAAAGCCATGTTCGGTGATCGGCGTGTCAATCACGCGTTTTGCACCGAATTCATCCAGCAACCCCTGCGAGATTTTGTAAGCGCCCTGATATTCGGCCACTTCTTCACCCATCAGAAACACGTTTTCGTCGCGGCGCATTTCTTCGGCCATACCGTCACGCAAGGCTTCGCGCACGGTCTGCTGTTTCAACTTGGTGCCTTCCGGCCAATCGGGGTTGGTATCGGGGGCGGGGGCTGCGGGTTTCTCGCTTGCCGCTGGCTTGGGCTGGCTCTTGGCCTCGGCCGGGGCGCTGTGTTTTGCCTCTGCGGTGTCGGTCTTGGCTTCGACTTCGGCTTTGGGCGCGTCTTTGATGTCGTCCGCGCTTTCGCCTTCTTCAAGCAGCACGGCGATGGCGGTGTTTACCTTTACGCCTTCGGTGCCTTCGGCGATCAGGATTTTGCCAATGGTGCCATCATCGACGGCCTCGAATTCCATCGTGGCCTTGTCGGTTTCGATTTCGGCCAGGATGTCACCGGAGGAGACAGTGTCGCCCTCCTTGACCAGCCATTTTGCGAGCGTGCCTTCTTCCATAGTGGGGCTGAGGGCGGGCATGAGAATTTCGGTTGCCATTGCTTCAGGCCTCCTGCGGAACGTCGGTTGCATAGATGTCGGTCCAAAGCTCATCGAGATTTGGCTCCGGGCTTTCCTTGGCGAATTCAGCGCTTTCGTTCACGACCTTTTTGATCTCTTTATCAATCGCTTTGAGATCGTCTTCGGTTGCGTGTTTGCCGGTCAGCAGCAGGCTGCGCACCTGTTCGATGGGGTCACGTTCGTCGCGCATTTTTTGCACTTCTTCGCGGGTCCGGTACTTTGCCGGGTCCGACATGGAGTGGCCGCGGTAGCGGTAAGTTTTGATTTCAAGAATGTAGGGACCATCCTTGCGGGCGTGGGCCACGGCGGTTTCGCCTGCGGCCTTCACGGCCAGCACGTCCATGCCATCCACCGCCTCACCTGGAATGCCAAAGGCGCGGCCGCGTTCCCAGATTTCGGCACTTGAGGTCGAGCGCTGTTGCGATGTCCCCATAGCGTATTGATTGTTTTCAATGACAAAAATCACCGGTAGCTTCCATAGGGCGGCCATATTGAACGCCTCATAGACCTGGCCCTGGTTGGCAGCACCATCACCGAAGTAGGTGAACGTCACGCGCCCGTTGTCTTTGTATTTGTCGGCAAAGGCGAGGCCAGCACCCAGCGGCACCTGAGCCGCGACGATGCCGTGGCCACCGTAGAAATGTTTCTCTTTCGAGAACATATGCATGGAGCCACCCTTGCCCTTGGAATAGCCACCTTCGCGGCCCGTCAATTCGGCCATGACGCCGTTGGGGTCCATGCCACAGGCCAGCATGTGGCCGTGATCGCGGTAGGATGTGATGCGCTTGTCACCTTCTTCGGCGGCGGCCTCAAGGCCGACCACGACCGCTTCTTGCCCAATATAGAGGTGGCAAAAGCCGCCGATCAAACCCATGCCGTATAACTGGCCCGCCTTTTCCTCAAACCGCCGGATCAGCAGCATGTCCTTGTAGAAGGCGGTTAATTCCTCGGGCGAAACATTCGGTTTCTTGGTCGATTTCCTTGCGGCCATGGGCGTCTCCTCCGTCAGCGCAGGTCAGGGTGCCAAAAATAGTTTAGCGTTAAACTATTCTTTATCCCATTCCGTACAGGAATGCGAGTGGCTTTGTGGCACGACGTGAAAATCGCGCCCCACAAGGCAAATCTGGCCAGAGAAACGTCAAGATTGCAAGGGGCAGAACACCAGAAACGCTGGATCAGCGGATGACGATCTCATCCGTGCGCACCATGCCAAGGACCTTGCGGGCCTGTTCGTCAAGCAGATCAAGATCAAGATAATCGTCCGACAGGCGGTGCGTGAGGTTTTCCATCCGCGCAACATCGGCACGCACTTCGGCCAGGCGCAGACGCAGGTCTTGGTTTTCAGCGACAATTTCGGCCCGGCGGAACAGGCCAAAATCACCCTGCACGGCGGCAAAGGTGAAGTAGAGGCTCAACGCAAAGGCGATGGCGAAAAACAGCAGGGTGCCAAATGCGGGGCGTGGGGTGCGTGTCATGATCTGTGCCTCTGGGTCGCCTCTTGGTGGGCGTAACAACAGTATGACACAGGCGAATCGCCATGTGAATCCCTTGATTCGCGAAAGATGTTGTTTTCAGCGGAAAAATGCGAGGTTTGCGGGCCGCGTAGGGGGCAGCGGCCCGCTGTTTGCCATGATTAGCCCAGGGCCGCGACGCCGGGCAATGTCTTGCCCTCCATCCATTCCAGAAATGCCCCACCGGCGGTCGAGATATAGGTGAAATCCTCGGCAACGCCTGCCTGGTTCAGCGCAGACACGGTATCTCCGCCACCAGCCACGGATGTCAGTGTGCCTTCGCGGGTCTGACGTGCCGCCGCCTGCGCTGCGGCCACGGTGGCCGTGTCAAAGGGCGGGATCTCAAACGCCCCCATCGGGCCGTTCCAAATCAGGGTGCGCAACCCTGCAAAGGCAACCTCGACCAGCGCCACGGTATCGGGTCCGGCATCCAGCACCATCTGATCGGAGTCCAACGTGGTGTCAGGGCCCAGTTTGATGACGTCGTGTGCAGCGCCCTTGGCAAAGTCACGTGCCACCAGCCCGTCAACGGGCAGGATCACCCGGCAACCGGCCTTGTCGGCCTGGGCCATGATGTCCTTGGCGGTGCCGAAATAATCTGGCTCTTGCAGGGATTTGCCCAGATCGGCCCCCAGCGCGGCAAGAAAGGTATTGGCCATGCCGCCGCCGATCACGAGCAGGTCAAGCCGGTTCACGAGGTTCTCCAGCAGTGCAATCTTGGTCGACACCTTGGCCCCGCCCACCACCGCGCCCACCGGGCGCTCTGGTTTGGCAAGTGCGGCTTCTAGCGCCGAAAGTTCGGCCTGCATCAGCCGCCCGGCGCAGGCAGGCAGTTGCCGCGCCAGCGCCTCGGTCGAGGCATGGGCGCGGTGCGCGGCGGAAAAGGCGTCGTTGCAATAGATATCGCCCAAAGCAGCAAGCCGGGCGGCAAAGGCGGGGTCATTCGCCTCCTCTCCGGGATGGAAACGGATGTTCTCCAGCAGCAGCACCTCACCCTTGGCAAGGGCGGCATCCTCAAGCGTCTGCACCAATGTCACCTCGCGCCCGAGGGCTGATCTGAGCGCGGGCAGGACCTGGGACAGGCTCATCTCGGGGACGATCTTGCCCTTGGGGCGATCAAAATGCGCGATCAGCGTGACGGTGCCGCCCTTGGCCAGAATATCATTCACCGTCGGCACGATACGGTCGATGCGGGTGGTGTCGGTGACGCGGCCCGCTTCGACAGGCACGTTGATGTCCACACGCACCAGCACCCGTTTGCCGCTGAGGTCCATGTCATCCAGTGTTTTCCAGGCCATACCGCTTTCTCCCTAAATGTCATCTGTTGCGCTGTGTTTTGCCGTTATCTGCCCGCGCGTCAATGCACACGCTTGGCAATTGGACTGAAGCCGCCTAGGTAACTGCGGACGTTTATGACAAGGAGCGCGGCATGGCCGAGATCAAAGACCCCGAAAACACCATCCTGATGGAGCTGAAAGGCGGCACCGTCACCATTCAACTGCTGCCCGACCTGGCGCCGAAACATGTGGAACGCATGAAAGAACTGGCCCGTGCCGGCAAATATGACAACGTGGCCTTTCACCGCGTGATCGAGGGCTTTATGGCCCAGACCGGTGATGTCGCCAACGGCAACATGGAAGACAACTTTAACCTGCGCGCTGCTGGCACCGGTGGGTCGGATATGCCCGATCTACCCGCAGAGTTTTCCAAGGTGCCACATGCGCGTGGCTCGATCGGTGCAGCGCGTTCGGCAAATCCAAACAGCGCCAACAGCCAGTTCTTTATCAACTTCAAGGACAATGATTTCCTGAACGGTCAGTACACCGTTTACGGTCAGGTCATTTCCGGGATGGAACATGTTGATGCGCTGACACGTGGCGAGCCGCCAGCAAGCCCCGACCGGATGATCAGCGTCAAGGTGGCCGCAGATGCGTAAGCTATTGGGCGCAGGCGCCGTTCTGGCGCTGCTCGGCACCGCTGCCGCTGCCAGCGGCCTCAAGATCGAGGTCGCGGGCGAGGCGAACGGCACGATCACCATCGACCTGGCTGAAGACGTGGCACCACAGCATGTGGCGCGCATTACCGAGCTGGCCGAGGCGGGTGCCTATGATGGCGTGGTGTTTCACCGCGTGATCGACGGTTTCATGGCGCAGACCGGTGATGTTCAGTACGGCAAATCCGGCGAAAACACTGCCGGTGCCGGGCGCGGTGGGTCTGACCTGCCGGACCTGAAGGCCGAATTTTCGGATGTGCCGTTTGACCGTGGCGTTGTGGGCATGGCGCGCAGTCAGAGCCCGGACAGTGCCAACAGCCAGTTCTTCATCATGTTCGACGAAGGCTATAACCTGAACGGACAATACACGGTCGTCGGCCGGGTTACCGAAGGGTTGGACGTGCTGGACGCAATTGCACGTGGCGAGCCACCGGCCAAGCCTGACGTGATGCAAAAGGTCACTGTTACCGAGTGACGACAGGCTGGGGGGCGCTGCCCCCCAGACCCCCCGAGGGTATTTATGACCCGAAAAAGCAGGGGATTACCAACGCATTGTCTTGCCCAGCCCCACAACGGCGATCAAGGCGCTGAGTGTGCAGAGACCTGCGGCGAGATAGGCAAGACCTGCAAAGGCGTGATTCATCGCCATACTGTGATTTGCGCTGTCTGATAATACGCCAAAGCTGGCCCTACCGCCTGCGCCCGCATACAGGCTGGCGACAAGTCCGCCCACCGCTGCCACCGAAATCAGCCCCGCCATGCGCGTGACCGCGTTGTTGATGCCCGATGCAATGCCCGATTGATCCTCACGGACGGCAGCCATGATAGCAGTCGACAGCGGGGCCACCACCAGCGCCATACCAAAGCCCACAAGACACATGGCGGGCAGGGCGCGCCGCCAGAGGTCTTGTTCATGGGCGTAAAAGCCCATGGCAGCATAGCCCGCTGCGGCAAACAGACTGCCCAGAACCAGCAGGGGGGCCGGGCCGATGCGGTCAGCCAGACGACCCGCGCGCGCCGATAGCAGCGATAAGAATACCGACATCGGCGCGAAGGTGGCGCTGGCTTCGATTTCGCTTGCACCCCAACCGGCGATAAAGGTCATAGGCATGAAAAAGAACATGATGTTCAGCGCGGAATACAGGGTGAAGGCCATCAGGTTGGCGGCTGAGAATATGCGATTGGCAAAGAGGCTGAGCGGCATCATCGGCGCTAAACAGCGGGATTCGATCCACAGAAACAGCCCAAACAGCAGCCCGCCTGCGGTTAGCCACAGGCCGACGGTGCCGCCGTCTTGGCCCAGTTGTGTCAGCCCCCAGGCGATGCAAAGCAGGGCCAGCGTTGCAGTCAGCGCGCCGGGCAGGTCGGGCGGCGTGCTGGACCGGGCGGAATCGGCCCCGACCTTGGCCCAAAGCAACCAGAGCGCCAGCGCACCAAGCGGCAGGTTGATGGCAAAGATCGCGCGCCACATTTCTGGCCCGCCAAAGCTGAGCGCGAGGCCGCCGATGATCGGCCCGGCAGCAGTGGTCAGCGCTGAGGCGGCGGCCCATATGCCAATGGCCCGGCCCCGTTCGGCGCGCGGATAGGCGCGGGCGATGACCGCCAGCGATCCCGGCACCATAACCGCCGCGCCAATGCCCTGCACTGTGCGCGCGGCAATCACGAAATCGGGCGTGGGGGCCAATGCACAGAGGATTGACGCCCCGACAAAGAGCAAAATTCCGCCGCCAAAGACCCGCGCAAGGCCAAAGCGATCGCCCATCGCGCCGCCCGCCAGGATCAGCGCCGATAGTGTGAGCATATAGGCGTTATGTATCCATTGTGCCTGCACCAGATCGGCCCCCAGCGAGGCGCGCATGGCGGGCAGGGCGATGGCCACAACCGTCCCGTCGATAAACCCCAATGCCGAGGCGAGGATTGCTGCCACCAGCACAAAGGGCCGGGCAGCGGGCGCGCAGAAATCGGGCAAAAAAACAGGCGCCGCAGGGGCCTGCGGCGCCTTGATGTCAGTCATGTCAGACTGCCCTTAGGAGGCTGGGTTCGGCTTTTGCGCTGGCGCGGATTTTGCACCGGGGTTCAGCGGGTCGTCTTGACGCTGCACGGAGCCTTCGAAATGCGCACCGGATTCAATGGCGATAGTCTTGTGGATGATGTCACCCTCGACCCGTGCCGTCGACGTCAGGCGCACCTTGAGGCCGCGCACACGGCCCACGATGCGGCCGTTGATCACCACATCATCTGCAACCACTTCGCCCTTGATCGTGGCGGTTTCGCCGATGGTCAGCAAATGCGCGCGGATGTCGCCCTCGACCGTGCCTTCGACCTGAATGTCGCCGGTGGTTTTCATGTTGCCGGTCACATGCAAATCTGACGACAACACCGAAGCAGGCGGTTTCGCCTTTGGGGCGCTGGCCTTGAATTCATTGGGTTTGGGCGCGGCGGGGGCCGCCGATGCCGAAGCAGTAGAAGGGGCCGCCGGTTTGGACGCATCGGCGTCTTTTGGGGCGGGATCGTTGATTTTGCTCTTAGAAAACATCGTTTGCAGCCTTGATATAGATCATGGGATTAACAGCTTTGCCACCTACGCGGACTTCATAGTGGAGGTGGACACCGGTGACCCGTCCAGATGCTCCCATATCACCAATATGCTGCCCGCGCGAGACCCTTTGGCCTACTTTTACGCGCAGCTTGGACATATGGGCATAACGAGTCTCGATGCCGAACTCATGTTGTATCTTAACCAGACGACCATAACCCGATTGCCAACCGGAATGCACCACCACACCGTCAGCGGTGGCATAAAGTGGCGTACCCATGCCTGCGGCAAAATCGACGCCCGAATGCATGCGGCGGCCGCCGGTCTTTGGATCGCGGCGATAGCCGAACTGGCTGGTAAACCGGAATGAGGATTTAACCGGCTTGGCAAAGGGCGCTTTTTGCGCGGCAATGCGATAGAGGTTCAGACGGTCCATCTGGCCCAGCAGTCGATTGGCGCGCAGGGTGTCAGGGCTCAGCTCTTCGCCGCGGGTGGTGAATGTCAGCGGTGTCATCGGGCCGCCTTGGCCGGAATAACCGCGGCGCACGGTGGCAAGGATGCGGTCGGTCGGCATACCTGCGTTGCGGAACATCTTGTCCAGCGGGGCGACAGAAACGCTCATTGCCTCTTCGAGCTGCCGGAAGATTGCATCGTTCTGGTCGCGCATCAGGGCAATCTGCTGCGCCATATCGTCGGCCTGCAGCAGCGCGTCCTGCGCATCGCGGCTGATCTGGTCGCGCTCGGCGGCGGTGCGCGCCAGCGCTTCGGCCAGGAAATCGACCGGGGCGTTGCTGGCGGCGACCTGGATGGTGCCATTGCTGCCACTTTCCAGATTGCCCTGTAGATCAGCCAATTGATTGCGCGCCGTCTGGCGGTCTTTCATGGTGTCGCGCAGGGTGGACTGGATTACTTCGATGCCGGTTTCCAGCTCGCGGCGGCGGGTCTCGGAGGACAGCAGCTCTGATTGCATCACCGAAATCTGTGTAAGCGCGGCGTTAAAGCGTTCTTGCGCGGCCAGTGCCTCTTCGGCGCGGCCATCGCGTTGGGCAGAAAGATCGTTCAGCCGGGCCTGATAGGTGCGCTGGTCGCGTTTAGCCTGTTCGCGAAAGTTGCCCGAACCGATGCTGTCCATCAAAATAATGGCCGTGGCCACGATGGCCCATGCCACAAGGAGGGTAGAGCCGGTAAAGGCCACAATCTGGGTGCCGGGGCGCAGGCGAATGAATCGGGTATCGTTGTCGGACTTCAGGAAAACACGGCGTTCAGGAAAATAATGCTCAAGCAGAGCATGGATCTTGATGGCAAGCCGTGTGCGCACTGTGTCGTCCCTCATTTCGTCCCATCGACAACCAGGCCTCCCCGCCACGTGTTGTCAGCCACGTCAATAGCCAGTGACCGCCAATGGGGCAACCCTGATGGCCCAAGCGTGCGCGGCATTCCCCTCTTATGTTGCATATGGGCAAAAAACCGCCGATCCCAAAGACTTGGCGTCGCGCGTTAAGGTTGGCCGCTGGCGGTCAGCGGCCAGTAAAAATCAGGCGGAATCCCTGCTTCGGCGCGCTTTTCCTCATTGAAGGGCGGTTTCAGGTCGCCATGGAAATACTTGCGCACAAGGGCATGAAAGCGGTCCTTGGGGTCTTCGTCAAAGCGACCACACAGAAAATGAAACCATTTGCTGCCATAAGCGACATGGGCCACTTCCTCGGCATAGATGGTTTCCAATGCCGCCACGGCACTGGTCTGTTTCGCACGGCGAAACACTTCGATCATGCCGGGCGTTACATCAAGGCCGCGCGCCTCCAGCACCATTGGCACCACAGCCAGCCGGCCCATCAGGTCATCCGCCGTATCCTCAGCCGCGCGCCACATCCCGGCATGGGCGGGCAGCGCGCCATAATGGCTGCCCAATTCCTCAAGACAGTCGCACATCAGGTTGAAATGCTTGGATTCTTCATCCGCCGCCTTGACCCAGTCATCGAAAAACCCAATCGGCATGGGCACATCGGCAAACCGCGCGATCACGTCCCAGTGCAGGTCAACGGCGTTCAACTCAATATGTGCCACAGCGTGCAGCAGCGCGATCCGCCCTTCGGGGGTGCCGGGGCGGCGGCGGGGCACGTCGCGGGGCGACAGCAGTTCGGGTCGGGCAGGCCGGGCCGGGTGCATCGGCGGGGCAGCGGTGCCAATCTCGGGCCGTTCCCCGGCGCTACGCGCGGCCTGCCACTGCGCGGCATAGTCGCGCGACAAGGCGGTCTTGGCGCGGCCATCAGGGGTGCGCAGCACCGCCTCGGCCATCTGGGCCAGCGGCATCACAGCGCGCGCACCGCGTCCAGCACCGCATCGACATGGCCCGGCACCTTTACCTTGCGCCAGATCTGCGCGACCGTGCCGTCAGCGCCGATCAGATATGTCGCACGTTCGATCCCCATGGATTTCTTGCCGTACATGTTCTTTTCGACCCAGACGCCATAGGCTTCGGTCACTGTGCCGTCGATGTCGGACAGAAGCGGCACCGTGAGCCCGTGTTTGGCGGCGAATTTATCGTGTTTCGCCAGCGTATCGCGCGAAATCCCAAAGACCTGTGCGCCTGCGGAGGCAAAATCGCCCAGCCGCTCGGAAAACCCAATGGATTCGGTGGTGCAGCCCGGCGTGTCGTCTCGCGGGTAGAAAAACAGCACCACGGGTCCGCCGCGCAGCGCCGAAAGCGTAATATCGCCGCCTCCGGTGACGGGTAGGCTGAAATCGGGTGCGGTGTCGCTGATGTCGGGCATGTGATTTTCCTTGGCTTGTGAAGGGCCTCATGGGGCTGTCATACTGCAAGCGACGTCACGACGTCAAAGCGACCACCCCAGACCGGACCGACATGAGCGACGCGCCAGCACCTTCCCCCACACCACCTACGCCGCGCCGCCGCCGGTTGCGCCGTGCCGGGCTGGTTTCGCTGGCCGCGATGCTGCTGCTGGTGATCGGCGGCGCGGGCGGCATCATCTACTTCACCGGGCGGCCAATTACCGCGCCCGGCTGGGTGCAACAGCGGATCGAAGCGCGGATTGCGCAGGCCCTGCCGCTGGCGCGGGTGACCTTTGGCAGTATGGAATTTGTTGTCGACGAAGGATGGCGCCCGCGCGTGCGCCTGCGCGATGTCGCCGTGATTACGGCGGAGGGTGACGAAATTGTCACCTTCAACGAATTCAAGGCGTCGCTGTCCATGCAGGCGCTGCTGGATCGACGGGTGCAGCCGCGCGACATCTACCTGTCGGGGGTCGTGGCAACCCTGCGGCGCGGCCAGAACGGGCGGGTGGCGCTTAGCGCGGGGGGCGGTCTGACCTCGCCCCGGCGCGAGGCGGCAACCCTGCCGCAGTTGATCGGCGAATTTGATCAGGTGCTGGCCGCCCCCGCGCTGAGCGCGCTGCACAGTATTGAGGTCCGCGCACTCACCCTGCGCTACGAAGACATGCGGTCGGGCTTGGCCTGGACGGGGGACGGCGGGCGCATGCGGCTGTCGCGTGACGGTGATGCGCTGGCGATTTCGGCGGATCTTGCGGTGCTCAGCGGTGGCAGCGGCGTGGCGACACTGGCTGCGAACTACACCAGTCAGGTGGGCGGCACGGCGGCGGATTTCGGCGTGACCTTCGACGGGATCGCGGCGCGTGACATCGCGGCCCAAGGCCCGGCCTTTGCCTGGCTCGACGTGGTGCGGGCGCAGATTTCGGGCGCGGTGCGCAGCGGTATCCGGTCTGACGGCACCTTTGCACCGCTGAACGCCACGCTTCAGATCGGGGCAGGGGCCGTGCAGCCCAATGCCCGCACCAAACCGATCCCCTTTGACGGCGCGCGCTGCTACTTCAGTTATGATCCGGCAGAGCAAGTGCTGCGTTTTGACGATGTCACGCTCAACAGCAAATGGGTGTCCGGCCAATTGTCCGGCGCGGCAGAGCTGGGCGCGGTGGCGGGCGGTATCCCCGGCACGCTGGTGGCGCAGTTCACCCTGCGCGATCTGCGTGCCAATCCCGGCGGCGTCTATGCCGAACCCATTGTACTGGATGAGGCCGACATCGACCTGCAACTGCAACTCAACCCGTTCCGGCTGACGGTGGGGCGGTTGCAGATCAGCGATCAGGGCAAGACCCTGCGCGTCAACGGCGCGCTTGAAGCGGCACCACGGGGCTGGCGCTTGTCGTTGGACGGGCGCATGGATGCGCTCGACCCAGAGCGCCTGCTGACGCTCTGGCCCGAGGGGGTCAAACCCAAGACCCGCAAGTGGCTGGACGAAAACCTGATCAAGGGCGCCGCCAGCAACATTGATCTCGCCCTGCGCACGGCCCCCGGCACCGCGCCGCAGACCTATGTCGCCTTTGACTATGACGAGGCCGAGGTGCGTTTCATGAAAACCATGCCAAATATCAGCGGCGCACGCGGTCACATGAGCTTGGCCGACAACCGTCTCGTCGTGACGTTGGACGGTGGCCAGGTGGTCGCACCACAGGGCGGGGCGGTGACATTGCAGGGGTCGTCCTTCATCATCCCCGATGTTCGGGTCAAAGATGGCGCGCCGTCGGTGGTCCGCCTCAGCACCCGGTCCACGCTTACCGCGGCCCTATCTCTGCTCAACCAGCCGCCGATGCAGGTGATGGACAAGGTTGGCCTGCCCGTGACACTGGCCAATGGCGAGGCGGTGCTAACCGGGACGCTGGCGGTGCCGCTCAAGAAAGGCGGCAAACCGACGGATGTGACCTATCATGTGAACGGTGATCTGCTGTCGCTGTCCAGTGACATGCTTATCAAGGGTCGCAAATTGCGCGCGCCGCATCTGACGATCGAGGCGAACAACACGAACGTCAGTATCGGCGGGCCGGGGCAGATTGACGGCGTGGCCTTTAATGGCCGCTGGTCACAGCCCATCGGCACAGGGTCGACCAAGAGCAGCCTGAAAGGGCAAATAACGCTTGACCCAGCCACAATGGATGCCTTTGGCATTACCCTGCCGCCCGGCACGCTCAGCGGCAGCGGGCAGGCCGAGATCGCACTTGATTTTGAACGCGGCGCCGCTCCGCGCTTTGCACTTGAGTCAAACCTGAGGGGCGTCGGCCTGTCCGTACCACAGCTGTCCTGGGCCAAGCCTCGCAGTGCTGATGGGCTGTTGCGACTGGCCGGGCGGCTGGGGGATACGCCCCAGGTCGACGCCATCCAGATCGAAGGCGCGGGCCTGCGCGCGGCGGGGTCGGTGGCACTGCACCCCGGTGGCGCGCTGGACCGGCTGCGCATTGACAGGCTGCGGCTGGGCAACTGGCTCGATATCCCGGTTGATCTGATCGGACGCGGTGCGGGCAAACCGGTGCAGGTGGTGCTGCGCGGTGGCACGCTTGATCTGCGCCGTGCCGAATTTGGTACGTCCAAGGGCAATAGACCTCCCGGCCCGCCGATGCAGGTCGCGCTGGACCGATTGCAGATCACAGACACGGTGGCCTTGACCGGGATGCGGGGGCAATTTGACACGTCCAAAGGTATGGACGGCACATTCGAGGCACGACTGAACGGCGGCACGCCGGTTCAGGGCCGGGTGCAGCCACAGAGCGGACGCAGCGCGGTGCGGCTGATCTCCAAAGACGCGGGCGGCGTGCTCAGCTCTGCCGGGCTGCTGAAACAAGTGGTGGGCGGTGATCTGTCGCTGACCTTGCTGCCCGTGGGCTCTGGCGGGGCGTTTGACGGGCGTCTGACGGTCGGCGACGTGCGGATTAAGGACGCGCCGGGCATTGCCGCGTTGCTGAATGCAGTGTCGGTGGTCGGGCTGGTGAACGAACTGAATGGCGACGGCATCTATTTTGACGACGTCGAAGCCGAATTTCGCTTGACCCCCAACCGCCTGACCCTGACCAAGGCCAGCGCCGTTGGCGCGTCGATGGGCCTGTCGATGGACGGGCTTTATGCGCTCGACAGTGGCTTGGTCGACATGCAGGGCGTGATTTCGCCGGTCTATCTGCTGAATGGCATTGGCGCCGTGTTGACGCGCAAGGGCGAGGGGTTGATCGGGTTCAACTACCGTCTGACCGGCCCGGCAAAATCACCCAGCGTGTCGGTTAATCCGCTGTCGGCTCTGACGCCGGGAATGTTCCGCGATATCTTTCGCGCGCCGCCGCCCGATCTGCCTGTGGTCGAAGGGCAGGGGCAATCCACCCTGCCACCCGCACCCGAGGCGCGCGATAAACCGGTTGTCCAGCGCAACGAGGGACGCTAAGCGCCCCCTCACAGCCTGACGAATGATGACGGCCAGAGCAAAGGTGCGGCACGATGAAACTGTCCGATTTCGATTTTGACCTGCCCGAGGCGTTGATCGCCACGCGGCCCGCCAGCCCCCGGTCCTCGGCACGGCTGCTGGTTGCGGATGGCCCGACGCTGCACGACCGTCATGTGACCGATCTGACCAAATGGCTGCGCCCCGGCGACCGACTGGTGCTGAATGATACCCGCGTGATCCCCGCGCGCCTGTCCGGCCTGCGCCACCGCGCCTCGGCCCAAGGCGCCGTGCAGGCCCGGATCGAAGTAACACTGCTTGAGCCGCGCGGCGATGGCACCTGGGCTGCGTTGATCAAACCTCTGCGCAAGCTCAAAATCGGCGAAGAGGTGATCTTCTCCGACGATCTGCGCGCCACTCTGGACGCGGTTGACGACGGGCAGGGGCATCTGCGCTTTAACTGCACGGGCGATGATTTTGACGCCGCTTTGAATGCCGCCGGGGCCATGCCTCTGCCGCCCTATATCGCCGCCCGCCGCGCGGCGGATGCCCGCGACATGACCGATTATCAGACCGTTTTCGCCCGCAACGCCGGTGCCGTCGCGGCGCCCACCGCATCGCTGCATTTTGACGAAGCTTTGCTTGCGGCCCTGGCAGCCAAAGGCGTCGGATTTAGCCACGTCACCCTACACGTGGGCGCGGGCACCTTCCTGCCGGTCAAGGTCGATGACATCACCCAGCACAAGATGCACGCCGAGTGGGGGCAGGTCAGCGCGCAGGCCGCGGATGAAATCACCGCCACCCGCGCCGCCGGGGGCCGAGTGATCCCCGTTGGCACCACCGCCCTGCGCCTAATCGAAACTGCGGCACGCGGGGGGCAGATCAAGGCATGGGAAGGCGACACTGATATCTTCATCACGCCGGGTTTTACATTCAACGTCACTGATGGGCTGATGACCAACTTCCACCTGCCGAAATCGACGTTGATGATGCTGGTCTCGGCCCTGATGGGCGTGCAGGCGGTCAAGGACATCTATGCCCATGCCATTGCGGCGCAATATCGCTTCTTTTCCTACGGCGATTCGTCGCTGTTGCTGCCAGAGGCGCAAAAACCCGCTTGAATGTCGCCCCCGAGGGTGACTAGGGCTGCCGCAGGGTTCAGGGAGGTCGGGCATGAATAAGGGAACGGCCAGATGATTCAGGTACTCTCCGGCGCATGGGCGCTTTTGCTGGGCATGTGCCTGCTGATGGTCGGCAACGGCATGCAGGGCACGCTGCTGGGTATCCGTGGTGGTATCGAAGGGTTTTCGACCTTTCAGATGTCCATCGTCATGTCCGCCTATTTCGTCGGTTTTCTGGGCGGGTCGCGCATGGCCCCCGGCATGATCCGCCGGGTGGGGCATGTGCGCGTTTTTGCCGCCCTTGCCTCGCTGATCTCGGCAGTGATGATCCTTTATCCCACCTTTCCCAATACCATCGTCTGGTCCCTGGGCCGGGTGCTGATCGGCTTTTGCTTTTCCGCCGTTTACGTCACCGCCGAAAGCTGGCTGAACAACGCCGCTACCAACGAAAATCGCGGCCAGGCGCTGTCGCTTTACATGATCGTGCAGACACTGGGCATCGTGGTGGCGCAGGCGTTGCTGCTGACGGCAGACCCATCGGGTTTTGTTCTTTTTGTCATCCCCTCGGTGCTGGTCAGCATCGCGGTCACGCCCATTCTGCTGTCGATCAGCCCCACGCCGGCCTTCGACACGACCAAACCGATGAGCCTGCGCGCCCTCATGGAATTTTCCCCGCTGGGGTGTGTTGGTATGTTCCTGCTCGGCGGAGTCTTCTCGGCGCAGTTTGGCATGGCCTCGGTTTACGGCGCCGAAGCGGGGCTAACTGTTGCTCAAATCTCACTTTTTGTCGCAATGTTCTTTGTAGGTTCCGTGATCTTGCAATATCCCATCGGCTGGGTGTCTGACCGGATGGACCGCCGCAACCTGATTGTGATCACCGCATTGATCGGCGCATGTGGGTCCATTTTGGGCATGTGGATGGGGCATGTCTTTCCAATCCTGCTGGGGTCGGCCTTTGTGGTGGGGGGCATGTCCAACCCGCTTTATTCGTTGCTGATTGCGCACACCAATGACTTTCTTGAACACGAAGACATGGCTGCGGCGTCGGGAGGAATGATATTTATCAACGGCTTAGGGGCGATTCTGGGGCCGATCATTACCGGGTGGATGATGGGTACAAAACTGGGGCCGGGCGGATTTTACCTGTTCACCGCGGTGCTTTTTGTGGTGCTGGCCTTCTACGCCACCTACCGCAAGACCCAGCGTGCCGCAGTGCCTGTGGAAGAGACCGGCAACTACGTGCCAATCTACCCCGCCGCCACCCGCGTGGCCGTTGAAATTGCACAGGAATACGCCATTGAGGCCGAACAGGATGCGATAGAAGAGGCGGAAAACGGCCCTGATAGCGTTAACTATGTCGCAGTTGATACAAAACGTGAGTAGGCTTTTGGGTTAAGACAATCTTAACCTGAAGAACAATCGCCAAGCACGGCAAAGGAGTGTGCAGGATGATAGGCCCGGAAGAGATATTGAGTTTCTGGTTGGACGAGGTTGGCCCAAAGGGCTGGTACGAAGCGTCGGATGCATTGGATGACAAGATCCGCGCGCGTTTTCTGGAAAGCTGGGAAGATGCCCGCGCCGGTAAGTTCGCGCTCTGGCTGACCTATCCCACCGGGTCTCTGGCCTATATTATCCTGACCGATCAACTCTCGCGTAACATGTTCCGCGGTGACGCCCGGTCATTCGCCACCGACCGCGCCGCCCTTGCCGCCGCAAAATCCGCCATCGACAAAGGGTGGGACATGCGCATCGACGAACCGGCCCGCCAGTTCTTTTATATGCCGCTGATGCATTCGGAAAACCTGTGCGATCAGGACCGTTGTGTGCGCCTGATCTGCGAACGTATGCCCGAAACCCGCGAAAACAACATGCTGCACGCCCGCGCGCACCGCGAGGTTATCCGCCAGTTCGGGCGTTTTCCCTATCGCAACGAGGCCCTCTCGCGCAGCTTTACCGCGCCTGAAACGGCATATCTCGCCAAAGGCGGTTACGGCGAGACGGTGCGTGAATTGCAGGCCGCCAAGAAAGCAGCCTAGGCGCAGTCCTGACCATACGATTCTCGCTGTTGTCGTGGCTGCAAATGTAGTTTAATGGTAAACTATATTTGCAATCCTACAAACGTGAGGTCCTGCCATGGCTGCCAAAACCTTTGATCTGATCGTGATCGGCGCGGGGCCGGGCGGCTATGTCGCGGCGATCCGCGCCGCGCAACTGGGCCTGAGCGTGGCCGTCGTCGAACGTGAGAACCTTGGTGGGATCTGCCTGAACTGGGGCTGTATCCCGACCAAGGCCTTGCTGCGCTCTGCCGAAGTGTTCCACATGATGCACCGCGCCAAGGAATTCGGACTCGCCGCCGACAAGATTGCCTATGATCTGGATGCCATCGTCAAACGGTCGCGCGGGGTGGCCAAGCAGATGGAAGGCGGGGTGAAGCACCTTCTTAAGAAAAACAAGGTCGAGGTTATCATGGGCACGGCCAAGATAACCGCGAAAGGCAAGGTCAGCGTCCAAACTGACAAGGGTACTGACGCGCTTGAGGCCAAGAGCATCGTCGTGGCCACCGGCGCGCGCGCGCGCGAATTGCCGGGGCTTGAGGCTGACGGCAAACGTGTCTGGACATACCGCCACGCCTTGCAACCGCCGCATGATCCAAAGAAACTTCTGGTCATCGGATCGGGCGCCATCGGCATCGAATTTGCCAGCTTTTATAATACGCTGGGCGCGGACACGACGGTTGTCGAAGTCATGGACCGCGTGCTGCCGGTCGAAGACGAAGACATCTCGAAATTCGCAAAAAAGCAGTTTGAAAAGCAAGGCATGAAGATCATGCAAAAGGCGATGGTCAAGAAGCTGGACCGCGCCGAGGGCAAGGTAACCGCCCATATCGAGATCGACGGCAAGATCGAGAAGCACGATTTTGACACCGTGATTTCCGCCGTGGGTATCGTCGGCAATGTCGAAGGCCTGGGCCTGGAAGACCTGGGTGTAAAAATCGACCGCACCCATGTGGTCACCGATGAATACTGCCGCACTGCTGTGGATGGCGTCTTTGCCATTGGCGACATCGCCGGCGCGCCCTGGCTGGCACATAAGGCCAGCCACGAGGGCGTGATGGTCGCCGAACTGATCGCGGGCAAACACCCGCATCCCGTCAAACCCGAAAGCATCGCAGGCTGTACCTATTGCCATCCACAGGTCGCCAGCGTGGGCCTGACCGAGGCCAAGGCAAAAGAGCAGGGCTATGACATCAAGGTCGGGCGCTTCCCCTTTATTGGCAACGGCAAAGCGGTCGCTTTGGGCGAGGCCGAGGGGATGGTGAAAACCATCTTTGACGCGAAAACCGGCGAACTGCTGGGCGCGCATATGGTTGGCGCAGAAGTGACCGAACTGATCCAAGGTTACGTGGTGGGACGCCAGTTGGAAACCACCGAAGAAGACCTGATGAACACCGTTTTCCCACATCCGACACTCAGCGAGATGATGCATGAATCGGTGCTCGACGCCTACGGGCGGGCCATTCACATCTAGCTTATTGCCCGCATCGGCACCAAACACGCAATCCTCCTGCCGCATCGGCAGGGGGATTTTTTATGTCACACCCGTTTTTGCGACGCGGACTCGCTTGGCTCAGGGTCACTTAAAAGCGGCGAATACGTGGTGGCGAAAAGCCTCGGACGTATTGGGATTTGCCCGCCCGGTGGCATTGCCCGCTTTGTCATCGCGCCGCTCTGCGCAGTGAACTGCCGCCATAGCCCCGCTTGTGCAGCGCTACCGAACCTGCCTATCTGGGCCCGTTGCCACAGTGAGTTGCCCCGCCCATGACCCACCAAACGCCCTATCCCCTAATCTTAGCCCTCTGGGGCGCGGGCCTTGGGGCGGCGGCACAATATGGCAAGGTCAGCGTGATCTTTGATTTGCTGCCGGGAATATATCCGCAGGCGGGCGCCGGAAACGGTTTTATCGTGTCGCTGGTCGGGTTTGTCGGTATCATATTTGGTGTTGTGGCCGGACTGCTGGTTGCGCGGATACGCTATCGCCGCGCCTTGCTGGCTGCCCTATGGCTCGGCGCGGCGGTGTCGGCCTTTCAGGCGTTCACACCACCGCTGGGCTGGATGCTGGCCAGCCGTGTGGCCGAAGGGCTGTCGCATCTGGCCATCGTCGTTGCCGCACCCACACTGATCGCTCAACTTAGCGCGCCCAAGGATCGTGGCTTTACGCTCACGCTTTGGGGCACCTTCTTTGGCGTGGCATTCGCCGTGCTTACCTGGGGCGGGCGGCCTTTGGCGCTGTCAGTTGGTCTTCCGGCGCTATTCGCGGCCCACGCCGCTTACATGGCCTTTTTCGCGCTCTACCTGTCGGCCCGTCTGCGCGCACTGCCGAACGAAGGGCCGCAGCCGTCCTTGTCGCTGCTCCGCATCCTACGCGACCACGTCACCATCTACCGCTCGCCCCATATCGCTGCCCCGGCGGCTGGCTGGCTGTTCTACACCTTCAGTTTCGTGTCGATCCTGACCGTTCTGCCGCCCTATCTGGATGAAGAATGGCGTGGCATGATCATGGGGACGATGCCACTGATGAGTATTGCCGTGTCCATGACCGTCGGCGTGGCGCTGCTGCGTGTCATACCCGCGGTGCAGGTGGTGCAGACCGGGTTTGCGCTGTCATTGCTTTGCATGATCTGGCTGTGGCTTTCTCCGGGCGATGCACTGGCGTGTCTCAGCCTTGCCGGGGCTATGGGGCTGATCCAGGGCGCCAGTTTTGCTGCCGTGCCACAGCTCAACCCCGGCGCTGCCACACAGGCACAGGCCAACGGGGCGATGGCGCAGATGGGCAACCTTGGCAATACTCTGGGCACTCCGGTGATGGCCGCCGGGCTCGTCGGGCTGGGTTACGGCGCGCTGCCACTCTTTGCCGGGCTCGCCTTTGCCGCCGCGCTGGTGCTGCACATCTACCTGGCGGTTTTACGCGGGCGGCATGACGTTCCCCTTTAGTTCTCATTTTTCCATTGGAGAATCCTACAACAGCACCTATGTACAACTCGTTAATGGGGGCATGTGATGGCTGAGCAGAAGAATATCGAAGTCCGCGGCGCGCGCGAACATAACCTGAAAAACATCGACGTGGATATTCCGCGCGACCAACTGGTTGTTATCACCGGTCTTTCCGGCTCGGGTAAATCCTCGCTCGCCTTTGACACGATATATGCCGAAGGGCAGCGGCGCTATGTCGAATCGCTAAGCGCCTATGCGCGCCAGTTCCTTGACATGATGCAGAAACCGGATGTCGATCACATTTCCGGCCTCAGCCCTGCCATTTCCATCGAACAAAAGACCACCTCGAAAAACCCGCGCTCGACCGTCGGCACCGTGACCGAGATTTACGATTATATGCGCCTGCTCTTTGCGCGCGTCGGCACGCCCTACAGCCCCGCCACCGGCAAACCGATCGAGGCCCAGCAGGTACAGGATATGGTCGACAGGATCATGACGATGGAGGAGGGCACCCGTGCCTATCTGCTTGCCCCGATCGTCCGCGACCGCAAAGGCGAATACCGCAAGGAATTCGTTGAATTGCGCAAGCAGGGTTTCCAGCGCGTCAAGGTAAACGGCGAGTTTCACGATCTCGACGAGCCGCCGACGCTGGACAAGAAGTTTCGCCACGATATCGACGTTGTGGTCGACCGGATTGTGGTGCGCGAGGGTCTGGAAACCCGGCTCGCCGACAGCCTGCGCACCGCCCTGGATCTGGCCGATGGTATTGCCATCCTTGAAACCGCCGTGACCGACGGCGAGCCGGATCGCTATACCTTCAGCGAAAAATTTGCCTGCCCGGTGAGCGGCTTTACCATACCTGAAATCGAACCGCGGCTGTTTTCCTTTAACGCACCGTTTGGCGCCTGTCCGTCCTGTGATGGTCTGGGCAAGGAGCTGTTCTTTGACGAACGTCTTGTGGTGCCCGATCAGAACTTGAAGATCTATGACGGCGCGTTGGCACCCTGGCGCAAGGGCAAGTCTCCCTACTTTAAGCAAACGATAGAAGCTATTGCAAAGCATTACAAATTTGACCAAAAAACCAAGTGGAAAGACCTGCCCGAGAAGGTGCAGCAGGTGTTTCTGCGCGGCTCTGGTAAGGAAGAGATCAAGTTTCGCTATGACGAGGGTGGCCGCGTTTACGAGGTCAGCCGTGTCTTTGAAGGCGTGATCCCAAACATGGAGCGCCGCTATCGCGAGACCGACAGCAACTGGATTCGCGAAGAATTTGAACGCTATCAGAATAACCGGCCCTGCGGCACCTGCGGGGGCTATCGCCTGCGGCCCGAAGCCCTCGCGGTTAAGATCGGTCCAGCGGATGGCAAGCCTGAAATGCGCCTGCACGCGGGCCAGGTGGTGCAGATGTCGATCCGCGAGGCCTATGCCTGGTGCGAGACGGTGCCAAACAGCCTTACCGCTCAGAAAAACGAGATCGCCCGCGCCATTCTCAAGGAAATTCGTGAACGTCTTGGGTTTCTGAATAATGTGGGATTAGAATACCTTACGCTGGCACGTTCAAGTGGTACATTAAGTGGCGGCGAAAGCCAGCGCATCCGTCTGGCGAGCCAGATCGGCTCGGGCCTGACGGGCGTTCTCTATGTGCTCGATGAGCCTTCGATTGGGTTGCATCAGCGCGACAACGACCGCTTGCTTGATACGCTGAAAAACCTGCGCGATCAGGGCAACACGGTGATTGTCGTAGAACATGACGAAGAGGCGATCCGCGAGGCGGATTACGTCTTTGACATCGGTCCCGGCGCCGGTGTGCATGGCGGCCAGGTTGTCAGCCACGGCACACCTGATCAGGTTGCAGCGGACCCGAATTCGGTCACCGGTCAATATCTGACCGGCGCGCGCAAAATCGCGGTGCCCGCGACGCGGCGCAAGGGTAACAAGAAGAAGGTTCAGGTGGTCAAAGCGACCGGCAATAACTTGCAAAATGTCACCGTGGATTTCCCATTGGCAAAATTTGTTTGTGTGACGGGTGTTTCGGGCGGCGGTAAATCCACCCTGACGATCGAGACCCTGTTCAAAACTGCCTCGATGAACCTTAACGGCGCACGCCAAACGCCGGCCCCCTGCGAAACGATCAAGGGACTTGAACACCTCGACAAGGTCATCGACATCGACCAACGCCCTATCGGCCGCACCCCACGGTCAAACCCTGCGACCTATACGGGGGCCTTTACCCCAATCCGTGATTGGTTTGCGGGTCTGCCCGAATCCAAAGCGCGGGGATACAAGCCAGGACGCTTTTCCTTCAACGTCAAAGGTGGGCGTTGCGAGGCTTGTCAGGGCGACGGGGTGATCAAGATCGAGATGCACTTCCTTCCCGATGTCTATGTCGAATGCGAGACATGCAAAGGCGCGCGCTACAACCGCGAAACGTTGGAAGTTCGCTTTAAGGGCAAGAGCATAGCAGACGTTCTTGACATGACGGTTGAGGACGCTCAGTCGTTTTTCACCGCCGTTCCGTCGATCCGTGAAAAGATGGATGCGCTGATGCGCGTCGGGCTTGGCTATATCAAGGTGGGCCAGCAGGCGACCACGCTGTCGGGCGGTGAAGCGCAGCGCGTGAAACTCAGCAAGGAACTTAGCAAACGCTCGACCGGGCGTACGCTTTATATTCTTGATGAACCGACCACCGGCTTGCATTTCGAAGACGTGCGCAAATTGCTCGAGGTGCTGCATGAACTGGTTGATCAGGGCAATTCGGTGGTGGTGATCGAACACAACCTCGACGTGGTCAAGACCGCCGATTACATCATCGACATCGGACCCGAAGGTGGCGACGGTGGTGGTCGGGTCGTGGCCACAGGCACGCCCGAAGAAGTGGCCGAGGTCGCCGAAAGCTATACGGGTAAGTATCTCAAACCCATGCTGACGAACCGCACCAAGGTGGCAGCCGAATAACCGCCGTCTAGAACGTACCAAACTGGTTTTGTTAAGTGCCGGGGGAACAGCGCCCCCCGGCACAGGCGGCATGTTGTCGCGTCTAAAGCACGGCGCGCGCAATCCGGATCAATTGCAGGGTTTCATACGCGCTGTCCTGTAATGCGATCACCTGACCATTCAGAACGGCGTAGTTATAGCCGTCCTGCGGGGCAGGAAGCCGGTAAAGCCGCATCAGTTCCTCTTGGGTCAAGGCCGCCGTCGGAGCGACATTCAATCCAGCGCCGATATCTGCCACGCGCGCCAATTCGTTGATCCGCAACAGCGCTGAATAGTCGTTGTCTTCCAACAGCACTGGCAGCCCGTCGATCAGGGCATAGCGCTGCCCCTGCGGCGCAGGGTCAAGCCCGTAGAGGCGCGCGATCTGCTGCGTATCCAACAGCAGCAATTCACGGTCGGTCAGGCGGTCCTCATCCAGATAGGGGCGGCGTTGTTCGTCGAGCAGGCGGTCGTAATCCGCGTCTGAATATCGCGCCCATTCATCGTATGTGACACCCTTCTTGGCAAGGCCAGGCGGCACGCAGGGCGGGTCCTTCTTGGCCAGTCCTGGTGGGCAGTTACGGTAAGTGATAAGTTCGTCCTGGGGTAGGGTGACCACGTTTATGTCCGGCCCAGCCAACAGCAGGCCTGCGGCACCTAGCAAAAGCGCCATGTCGCGACCTTTGGGCGCGCGCGATTCCAGCAGTGCAGCGGCGGTGCTATCACGGTCTTTGATAAACCGTTCGACGCGGGCGTCAAAATCCTTGTCCCCCTTGCTGTGCGCCCCCTTGACCTTGATCTTGTCGCCCTTGTCCGATTTTTCGACCTTTGCCTTATTATCGTGATCTTTTTGATCGTGATCTTTCTTTTTGCCGTGCGCCTTGCCCTTGTCGTTCCCTTTATTTTTCGCGTGTTTCGGCTTTTTGCCCTTGTCGTCCTTGGCCAGCCAAATCTGGGCATCCGTGCTGTCGTCACCGACATGCCAGCCGACCATGCGCTGAACCTGCGGCGCGGCGATGGCTGGCGCGGCGATGACCGCCGTTGATACGCTACAAATCAGCGTCGTAAGTAATATGCGTCGCATGCTGTTCCTCCGGTTTCACTCTGACCCTAACGAATGGCGCATGGGTTGGTTCCGTCTGCTCAGGGGGCCGCAAGGCACAGGTCAAGCAAGGCGCTGAAATCCGCCGTATCGAGGCTGTCAAACCGTCCGCTTAGGTCTTCCAACTGCGCCGCCCGCACGTGGCCCAAGACCGGATCGGCGAAACCGTGGAATTTGGCCGAAATCGCTGCGTCAGACAGTGGCAGGTCCGCATCGCCCCGCGGGGTGCGCGCCGCATCGGTGACGCGCTGCCCATCGTGCAGGGTTAGCGTCACCTGCGCCCAGCGTTTGCCATCGGAAATGCGCGTGAAATGTGGATCATCGACCAGCGTGGTGGCGCGGCTGACCCGCAAGATGTCGGGGTCGCGCAGGGTGTCTTCGGCCAGTTCGGCCACACCGACCTGTCCGCGCACGATCATCGCTGCCACCGGAAAGGCGATGGCATAGCCAAATTCGTCCGGGCTTGTGGGTTCATGCCCGGCCAACCGTGTGGCGTTGTGGAACGTCTTAATCTCGACGCCTGCGATCTGTGTGTGGTGCAGCCCGTGCTCTGCCATCAGGGCGGCGGCCCCGTCGATTGCCGGGTGCGCCCAGCGGCAGCAGGGGTAGGGCTTGTAATGCGTGTGCTCGACCAGCCGCCATGCTTCTCCCAGATCGTCCCAAAAAGCCGGCGCCGCTTCGCAGGTCAGCGCGGGCGCTCCGGTAAATCCTTCTGCCGCGAGGTAGGCCGCCGTCAGGCCCGACGGCGCGCCCCAGCCGACACCGTCGCGCAGCATGGTCGGATGGTCGATGCAGCGCATCATCTGGCTGCGCGGCCCGTGGTATTCACCGATCCCGGCGGCATGGCGGATCTGCGCTGGCGTACACCCCAAGGCGCGCGCGCAGCTTGCGGCGACGCCCACTGCCGTCCAGGCCCCAGAGGTGTGGTAATCGGCGCAGGTGGCGTGTTGTGCCAGACCGGCGCGATAGCTGATCTCATATGCCACAGCGAGAAGGGCGGTAAACTCGGCCCCGGTCATTGGTGACGCCGCGGCGTCGGCCATGGCCAGCAGGGCGGGGAACACCGCCGATCCGGCATGTCCTTTGCAGTATGACGTACCGTCGTGGGCATCGACCGCGTCGATTGTCATGGCCCCGGCCATGGCCGCCCCCGCCGGGCTGACCCGGCCACCATGCATCACGATCCGCGAGGCACCCGCGCCACCGGGACCGAACAGCGCCATCGCGCCCCGTCGCCCGACATCGGCCATGCGGGTGGTCGAGCCCACGGCCGCAACGCCCATCGTATCGGTGAACGACCGGCGCAATACCTGACGCACGTCCTCTGGCAGGGCGTCATGGGTCAACTCGGCGGCGAAGTGGTGAAAGGGGAGGGGCATGGCGGCATCCTTTGGCTGGCATATCCCCCCAGCCTAAGTGATGTCACCCGCCATAGATGCCTGTTTGCGACCTCAGCCGCGCCGCCCGCGTTTTTCAAATCGCGGCAGCATGGCCGAGAAATCCATGCCTTTGCCGCCTTCTTCGTCCACAAAACGTGCATAAAGCTCTTGTGCCAGCGCGCCCATCGGCGTGTCAGCATCGGCCATTTCCGCCGCCTGCTGTGCCAGCCCCAGATCCTTGAGCATCAATTCCGCTGCGAACCCCGGCTTGTAGCCATTGTCGGCGGGTGATTTCGGCCCGATCCCCGGTGCCGGGCAATAGGCGTTCATTGACCACGAATACCCGGACGAGGTGCTGACCACATCGAACATCCGCGCCCGGTCCAGCCCCAGCTTGTCAGCCAGCGCAAAGGCTTCGCAGGTGGCGATCATCGTCGCACCCAGGATCATATTGTTGCAGATTTTCGCGGCCTGACCCGCACCCGCGTCGCCGCAATGCACGGCCTTTTGGCCCATGATCTCAAACAGCGGTGCCGCCTTGGCAAAGGCCGCCTCTGACCCGCCGGCCATAAAGGTCAGCGTGCCCGCTTCGGCCCCGCCGATGCCGCCCGAAACTGGCGCGTCAACCGCTAGGATACCTGCGTTCTCAGCCGCTTCCGACGTATTGCGCGCGCTTTCGACATCTACGGTCGAGCAATCAATAAACAGCGCGCCCTCGGCGATATGCTCGATCACCTGTACCGCAACCTGCCGCAGAATCGCA
This sequence comes from Sulfitobacter sp. KMM 9851, assembly GCF_057178245.1. NCBI lineage: Bacteria > Pseudomonadati > Pseudomonadota > Alphaproteobacteria > Rhodobacterales > Roseobacteraceae > Sulfitobacter > Sulfitobacter sp. KMM 9851. The sequence goes on along the minus strand of NZ_CM169991.1, from coordinate 2,044,426 downwards.
CCATTGGGCAGCATGGTGATCACCACGTCCGCGCCGGTCGCAGCGTCGGCAATGTCCTTGGCAACGCTGACGCCTGCGGCGGTGGTGCCCGCCACGTCATAACCGCGCACATCATGCCCCGCCTTAGCCAGATTGGCGGCCATCGGCGCGCCCATATTGCCCAGCCCGATAAAACCGATTGTCAGATTGCTCATGCCTCGTCCTCCAAATTCAATGCGTCTTTGCCCAAGGGGCGCAGCATCGCGCTTACGTCCGCCAGCGGCACGTCGCGCCCGGCGTGTTTCCACTGCGGCTTGCGGTCTTTGTCGATGATCGCGGCGCGCACACCTTCGATAAAATCACCCTGTTCCTGTGCGCGGAAGGTAAAGCGGTATTCCAACTCCAGCGCCTTGGCCATGCTCAGCGCCGGCCCGCGCAGGCGGTGGATCATCTCGATCGTGCAAGCCATCGACAAAGGCGAGCCGCGCTGCATCACCTTGAGGGTATCAGCCGCAAAATCGCCCTCCGGCCGGGCAAGATTTCGCATCACGTCCTCCAGCGCTTCCCCGTCAAAGGTGGCATCAATCTGCGCCTGCTGGCCCTGTAGGGTACCGGGGGCGGGGGGGGTACCCGCAATACCCTCTGCGTCGCCGCTCTGCTCAAGCTGGGCAATCAGCGCGGGCCAATCGCCCTCGGGGATATAATGATCCGCAAACCCTGCATAAATCGTATCCGCCGCCGCCATCCGCGTGCCTGTGGTGCCAAGGTATTCCCCTAAACGCCCCGGTGCCAGCGCAAGCAACAGCGATCCGCCCACGTCAGGGACCAGCCCAATGCCACATTCGGGCATGGCGATGCGCGTGCTGTCACCGACAATGCGGTGCGAGCCGTGGCAACCGATGCCGACACCACCGCCCATGACAAAGCCCTGCATGAAAGACACCACAGGTTTGGGATAGGCAAAAATCCGGTTGTTCATCCGGTACTCATCGGCCCAGAACCGGCGGCCATAGGCGTAATCGCCCTTGGTTCCGGTCTCGTACAACTCGGCAATGTCACCGCCCGCGCAAAACGCCTTGTCACCCATCGCGTCGATGATCACCACTGCCACCGCCGGATCATCGCGCCATTTGATCAGTGCGGCATCGATCGCCATGCACATGTCATAGCTCAGCGCGTTCAACGCCTTGGGCCGTGTCAGCGTGATCCGGCCCGCGCGCCCGGTGATGCGGATATTGATATCGCTCATCGGTTGGCTCCTCAGCGGTTTTTCAGCATGTCGCGGGCCACGATCACGCGCATGATCTCGTTGGTGCCTTCCAAAATCTGATGCACCCGCAGATCGCGCACCAGCTTTTCAATGCCATAATCCGCCAGATAGCCATAGCCGCCATGCAGTTGCAGACATTGATCCACCACGCGGCTGCCGGCCTCGGTCACGAATTTCTTGGCCATGGCGCAGAATTTCGTGGCATCCGGCGCGCCGGTGTCAAGCTTCCACGCCGCTTGGCGCAAGAAGGTGCGCGCGGCCTGAAGCTCAATCTCCATATCCGCCAGCCGGAATTGCAGCCCCTGAAACTGGTCGATCGGTTTGCCGAACGCCTGCCGCTCGCCCATGTACTGCAACGTTGCATTCAGCGCGGTCTGCGCGGCGCCCAAGGAACAGGCCGAGATATTTAACCGCCCGCCATCCAGCCCCATCATCGCGTATTTAAAACCTTTGCCTTCTTCGCCAACAAGGTTGCCCGCCGGGATTTTGCAATCGTCAAACTGCACCTGCGAGGTCGGCTGACTGCGCCAGCCCATCTTGTCTTCCAACCCGCCAAAGGACAGCCCCGGCGTGCCATCCTCAACATAGACGGTCGACACACCTGCCGCGCCATCGTCCGACGTGCGCACCATCGCGACATAGGCATCGGAATAGCCACCGCCCGAGATAAACGCCTTGGTCCCGTTCAGCGTATAGCCTTCGTTGGTGCGTTCGCATTTGGTCTTGAGCGCGGCAGCGTCCGACCCCGATCCCGGTTCGGTCAGGCAATAGGACAGCACGGTGTTCATGCTCAGCACATCCGGCATGATCCGCGATTTCAGCTCGTCACTGGCGAAACTGTCCAGCATCTTGGCGCACATATTGTGGATCGACAGGAATGCCGCGACAGACGGGCACGCCATGCTCAGCGCCTCGAACACCAGCGTGGCATCCAACCGCGTCAGCCCCGAACCGCCCGCATCCTCGGACACATATAAACCGCCAAAGCCCAGTTCAGCGATCTTGGGCCACAGCTCCTTGGGGATGGTTTCGTCTTTTTCCCACTTCTGGGCAAAAGGCGCGATGTTTTCCTGGCCAAAGGCATAGGCCATATCAAAAATCGCCGTCTGTTCCTCGCTTAGTGCAAAATCCACCGCTGATCCCCCTCAATGTTGGTTATTGAACACGTGTTAAATTCCAATGTTTGCGAGAATATTGCAAGGGGGGGTGACCCCGCGGCCACCCCCCGTCGTTTTATTCCATCACAGGGATGGAGAATTCGCCGCCTTCCTTGATGCCCGACGGCCAGCGCGCCGTCACGGTCTTGGTGCGGGTGTAGAACTTGAACGCATCCGGCCCGTGCTGGTTCAGGTCACCAAAGACCGATTTCTTCCAGCCGCCAAAGGTGTGATAGGCCAGCGGCACCGGGATCGGCACGTTGATACCGACCATGCCGACGTTGATCCGGTTGGCAAAGTCACGTGCCGCATCCCCATCACGGGTGAAAATCGCGGTGCCGTTGCCATACTCGTGGTCCATCGCCAGGCCGATCGCCTCTTCATAATCCTTGGCACGCACACAGGTCAGCACGGGGCCAAAGATTTCCTGCTTGTAGATGTCCATGTCCTTGGTGGCGCGGTCAAACAGGTGTGGCCCGATGAAAAAACCATCCTCATAGCCCTGCAATTTGAAATCACGCCCGTCGACAACCAGTTCGGCGCCCTGATCGATGCCAGACTGCACCAGACGTTCGATATTGGCCTTGGCGGCAGCGGTCACAACGGGGCCGTAGTCCACATCATTGCCAGATGTATAAGGCCCGACCTTCAGCTTTTCGATCCGGGGCACCAGCTTTTCGATCAGACGGTCGGCGGTCTCATCGCCCACCGGCACAGCCACCGAAATCGCCATGCAGCGCTCGCCCGCCGCACCGTAACCTGCACCAATCAGCGCATCAGCGGCCTGATCCATGTCGGCATCCGGCATGATGATCATGTGGTTCTTGGCCCCACCAAAACACTGCACGCGCTTTCCATTCGCGCAGCCCGTGGCATAGATATATTCCGCAATCGGGGTCGACCCGACAAAGCCGATAGACTGGATCACATCATGGTGCAGGATCGCGTCAACCGCTTCCTTGTCGCCGTTCACAACCTGCAAAATACCCTTGGGCAGACCGGCTTCCTCGAACAATTCTGCCAGCATCAGCGGCACTGATGGGTCACGCTCGGATGGTTTCAAGATAAAGGCATTGCCGCAGGCAATCGCCGGGGCAAACATCCACATCGGGATCATGGCGGGAAAGTTGAACGGCGTGATGCCCGCCGTCACACCCAGCGCCTGACGCATGGAATACATGTCGATACCGGGGCCCGCGCTGTCGGTGAACTCACCCTTCAGCAGCTGTGGCGCGCCGATGCAATATTCCACGACCTCAAGCCCACGCTGCACATCACCGGCGGCATCGGGCAGGGTCTTGCCATGCTCACGGCTCAGCGCTTCGGCCAGCTTGTCCATGTCGCGGTTCAGCAGGTCGACAAATTTCATCAACACCCGCGCCCGGCGCTGTGGGTTGGTAGCGGCCCATTTGGGTTGGGCCGCTTGGGCGTATTCCACGGCCTTGTTCATCTCATCGCCATTGGCCAGCGGCACTTTGGCCTGCACCTCGCCGGTGGCGGGGTTCATAACGTCGGCGAAACGGCCTGAGGTGCCTTTGACGTGTGCACCGTTCAGGTAATGGGTCATCTCTTGCATGGGATACTCCTCTATGTGTTTGGCGGTAGGATAGGCTTGCAAAAAGGCAAGGGAAAGGGGCAAGATATCAAAACCGTCTTGCATTTTTGCAAGATGTGGATTGTGAGGCGGGACAAACGATGCATCAGAACTGGGATGATCTTCGGCTCTTTCTTGCCGTGGCCCGTGAGGCAAGCCTGTCGGGCGCGGGCAAGGTGCTGCGTCTTGACCCGGCAACGCTGGGCCGTCGGATGGCGCGGTTGGAAAAGTCATTACAGGCGGTGCTCTTTGTCAAATCGCCGCAGGGCTATGCGCTGACCGATGCAGGCACTGACTTGATGGCGCGTGCCGAACGGGCCGAACAGGCCATGCGCGCCGCCAGCGCAGGGGTGCCCGGACCAACCGATCGCTTGTCGGGGCAAATCCGCATTGGCGCACCAGACGGCGCGGCGAATTATCTGTTGCCGCAGGTCTGCGCGCGGATTGCGGCGCAAAACCCCGATGTCGATTTGCAAATCGTCGCCCTGCCGCGTGTGTTCAACCTGTCCCGGCGCGAGGCCGACATGGCGATCGGCGTGTCCGCTCCCACTGCCGGGCGGCTGGTGGTGCAAAAGGTCACTGATTATCACCTGCATCTGGCCGCGTCTGAAAGCTATCTCGCCGCCCATCCGCCGCTGACCAGCCCCGCGGACCTAAAGGCCCACCGTATCGTCGGCTATATCCCCGACATGATCTTTGACCGTGAACTGGATTACCTCGCCGATCTGGGGCTGAGCCGTGTGGCGCTGGCGTCAAATTCGGTATCCGTGCAGGTCCGCATGATCCAGCAGGGCGGCGGCATCGGCGTGGCACATGACTTTTCATTGCCTGCCACCCCCGGCGTGCGGCGTGTCTTGACCGATCATGTCAGCCTCACGCGGTCATTCTATCTCATCCGGCACGCTGATGACCGCCGAAACGCTAGGTTGCGCCGCTTTGCCGATGCCCTCAGCGCCGGATTGCGCGTCGAGGTCGCGCGGCTGGAGTCCGAGGCCCGTGCGGCGCCGGTTGCAAAAGCTTGACAGGAAACGCTTTCCCGGTGACGCTGGGGATAGTCCGCAGCCGCTGCAAGGAGATGCCAAATGCTGGTTTCACAAATTCTCAAGACCAAGCCAGACGGCAAGGTCGTCACCTCCGCACCCGGTATGCTGGTGTCGGAAGCGGCCAAGATGCTGTCCGACAAACGCATCGGCACCCTTGTCATTTCGGCAGACGGCAAGACCCCCGACGGCATCGTGTCCGAACGCGACATCGTGCGCGAATTGGGCAAACAGGGCGCCGGCTGCCTGGCCAAGACGGTTGAAAGCATCATGACCAGCAAATTGGTCACCTGCAGCCGCCATGATCGGTCCGATGCGATTCTGCAAACCATGACCAATGGCCGTTTCCGCCACATGCCGGTGCTCGAAGATGGCGAACTGGTGGGCCTGATCTCGCTTGGTGATGTGGTCAAGGCACAGCTAATGGAGCTTTCGATGGAGAAACAGGCCCTTGAGGGTATGATCATGGGCCACTAAGGCCGCCATCTGCTACCGCGAACCGGGTTGCGCTTCTGGCGGTGAAATGCTTGGCTATGCCGCAACGCGGCAAAATTAGGATTTCTCATGCGTATTGGCCTTTATCCCGGCACCTTTGACCCGATCACACTGGGCCACATCGACATCATCCGCCGCGCCGCCCCGATGGTGGACCGGCTGGTGATCGGCGTGGCGATCAACCGCGATAAGGGGCCATTGTTCCGTCTGGAAGAACGGGTCGCCATGATCGAGGCCGAATGTGTACATCTGGCCCGTGAAACCGGGGTCGAGATCGTGGTGCATCCGTTCGAGAACCTGCTGATCGACTGCGCCAGCGACGTGGGCGCGCAGATCATCATCCGTGGCCTGCGCGCGGTGTCGGATTTCGAATATGAATTCCAGATGGTCGGCATGAACCGCCAGCTTGATGACAGCATCGAAACCGTTTTCCTGATGGCCGAGGCGACGCATCAGGCCATCGCCAGCAAACTGGTAAAGGAAATCGCGCGTCTCGACGGCGATGTCTCAAAATTCGTCACACCTGCGGTCAACGCCGAACTGATCAAACGGTACAAGAAACTCTGATACAAACCCAAATCTTATACTTTTTCGGGTCTCAAATACCCTCGGGGGGTTTGGGGGGCTGGCCCCCCAAATGGATACGTCGGGTTTGGGGGGCTGGCCCCCACAAAGGTTGCCTCGGGCTTGGGGTTCTGCTCCCTCGGTGTGTACGTCACATCTGCGCCGCCATAACCCCTGCGGTATCCAGCATCCGGTTCGAAAAGCCCCATTCGTTGTCATACCACGCCAAGACCCGCAACAGATTGCCCTGCTGGATCGACGTCTGGTCACTGGCAAAGATTGCACTGCGCGGGTCGTGGTTGAAATCCGTCGACACCAGCTTGCGCTCGGTCACGCCCAACACATCTTTCAATGCGCCACCCGCAGCCGCGCGCATGGCGTCATTGACGTCTTCGACCGTGGTGTCGCAGTTCAACTCTACCACCAGGTCGATGCAGGACACATTGGGCGTCGGCACCCGCACAGCAGTACCGGTGATCAACCCATTAAGATGCGGCAACACGACGCCAAGCGTCTCGGCCGCGCCGGTGCTGGTCGGGATCATCGACAAGGCTGCGGCGCGCGCGCGGTATAAATCGTCCTGGGCGCGGTCATGTACCGGCTGGGTGCCGGTATAACTGTGAACCGTGGTCATATGCCCGCGCTTGATGCCAAAGGCCGCGTCCAGAACATGCGCCACCGGCACCAGACAGTTGGTGGTGCATGAGGCGTTGCTGATGATCATGTCATCGGCTTGAATCAGGTCATGGTTAACGCCGTAACAAATTGTTTTTACGTCACCTTTGGCCGGGGCCGAGATCAGCACTCGTTTCGAGCCATTGTGATGATGCAGCGCGGCCTGCGCGGGGTCCCGGAAAAACCCGGTGCATTCCAGCACCAGATCCACATCGGCCCAGGCCAGGTTTTCCGGCCCAGGCTCTGCCGTGACGCGGATCGGGCCGCGGCCCACATCCATAGTGGTATCCGTCAGGGTGACCGGCTTGCCGTACCGCCCATGCACCGAGTCGAATTCAAACAGATGCGCCAGCGTCTCCAGCGGGGCAAGGTCGTTGATCGCGACCACCTCCAGCCCCTCGGGCGCACGTTCCATCAGGGCGCGCAGCACGTTGCGGCCAATGCGGCCAAATCCATTGATGCCCAGTTTCACAGTCATCGCGCCACCTTTTGATCAAATTGCACGGGCAAGATGCGCTCCGTGGCGGTGGTGTCAACGGGGCAGGGGTGCGGAAAAAAGTACCGATACAATGTTTTTGCCGGGCAGGTCGCGCGGGCGGCTCAGCGCCAAAACGCAATCCATTCGATCAGTTCAAACAGTTTCTTGCCCAGATAGATCATATGTTCGTCGCCGAAATAGATGATATCCACCACGACTGCGCCGCAAAGGAACAGGGCCAGGACGCTGGCGATCGGGTTGGTCATCTTGGCATTCTCCGGCTGACGCACCCCCGATATGACAGGGGCGCGCCAGCCGTGCAAGCGTCAGCCCAAATGACCCATCGCCACGGCAACATCCGCCATGCGGACAGAAAACGCCCATTCATTGTCATACCAGGCCAGCACCCGCACCGTACGTCCAGCCACGACGATGGTCTGATCGGGTGCAAAGATGCAGCTTTCCTCAGTGTGGTTGAAATCGACGCTGACTTTTTGCTCGGGGTCATAGCCCAACACGCGCTTCATCGACCCTTCAGCGGCGGCGCGCGCGGCGGCGTTGATTTCTTCGCGGGTCACGTCGCGGCTGGCCTGAAACGTCAGGTCAACAGCGCTGACATTTGGTGTCGGCACGCGGATCGCGGTGCCATCAAGCCGACCTTTAAGTGCCGGCAGCACCTCGCCCAATGCCTTGGCTGCACCCGTTGACGTCGGAATCAGCGCCATCGCAGCGGCGCGGGCGCGGTACAGGTCGTCATGGCGGCGGTCCAGTGTCGGCTGGTCGCCGGTATAGCTGTGGATCGTGGTCATCAGACCGCTTTCGATGCCCACGGCGTCGTGCATCACCTTGGCGAGCGGGGCCAGACAGTTCGTGGTGCAGGACCCGTTCGAGATCATCCGGTGCGATTTTTCAAGCTGGTCGTGGTTCACGCCGTAAACGATTGTCTTGTCGACGTTTTTACCGGGGGCCGAGAGCAAAACACGCTTGGCACCGCGGTCCAGATGGACGCGGGCCTTGTTGCCGTCGTTGAATTTGCCGGTACATTCCAGCACCACGTCACAACCCGTCCAGTCGAGTTCTTCCAGGTTGTAGGTCGACATCACTTCGATGTCGTTCTGTCCCAAATTCATATAGCCGCCGTCGATATTCACTTCGCCGGGGAACCGTCCGTGGACGGAATCGTATTTGATCAGATGCGCTGCGGTCGACAGCGGGCCGGTGGCGTTGATCTTGATCACTTCGATGTCGTCACGCCCCGAAGCCGCGATATGGCTAAGCGTGCAGCGGCCAATGCGGCCAAATCCGTTGATGCCAACTTTGATGGTCATGGGGGCGTGCCTTTCTGATGGATTGGGCGCTCTATATCCGTGGCCGGGCTATGGGGGAAAGGGGCAAAGCCAAATGTTTTCCATATGTTAGCGTTAAACCTGCATGTTAGCGTTAACCTCGGGCCGGGTGCTTTGCCGTGACCTGGGTGTGACGCGACCTGCGCTTGGGGGCTTGCCTGCCGCCGTGGGCATGCTACCTCGGTTGGATTACAGCAAAAGGGGCGAGCGATGAGCGGTTTATTGGCACTGGTGGATGATGTGGCTGCGATTGCCAAGGTGGCAGCGGCCAGTGTCGACGACGTGATCGGGCAGGCGGCCAAGGCGGGGGCCAAGGCGGCAGGTGCTGTGATCGACGACGCCGCCGTGACGCCGAAATACGTGCAAGGGTTCAGCGCCGACCGCGAATTGCCGGTGATCTGGCGGATCACCAAGGGGTCGCTGCGCAACAAGCTGGTGTTTTTGCTGCCCGCCGGCCTGGCCCTATCCAACTTCGCGCCCTGGGCAATTTCACCGTTGCTGATGCTGGGGGGTGCCTATTTGTGTTTTGAAGGGGCAGAAAAGGTCGCCCATGCCATTGGGCTATCCAAGGGCCACGAGGATTATCCCGGCCATGATGCGGTGCCCGACGATCCCGCGCATCTGGAAGAACAAAAAGCCGCAGGTGCGATCAAGACCGATTTCATCCTGTCTGCCGAAATCATGACGATCGCGCTGGCCGCGATCCCGCCCAGTTCCTTTTGGCTGGAGGCGGCAACGCTGGCTGCCGTTGCCATCATGATCACGGTGGCGGTCTATGGCGCGGTGGCGTTGATTGTTAAAATGGATGATCTGGGGCTGGCCATGGCCAACCGGGGTCGTCTTGCCGCGACCCGTGGCATCGGGCGCGGTCTGGTGCGCGGTATGCCGGGGTTCCTGAAATTGCTGACGGTGGTCGGGACAGCCGCGATGCTTTGGGTCGGCGGGTCGATCATCATTCATGGGTTTGAGGAATTGGGCTATGGCACGCTGGGCCATTGGATTCACGATATTGCGGTGATGGCAGGCGATGCGGTGCCAGGCGCGCTTACCGGCGCGACGGAATGGACTACCAAGGCAGCTATTGACGGGGTGTTCGGCCTGCTGCTTGGTCTGGCGCTGATCCCGCTGGGGGAAAAAGTAATCACGCCGATCTGGCGGCGGATCTTTCACCGCGCGGCGGTGTGATCCCGAGGCCAGATTGCTAACGTGTTTCTAAATACACCTGCGTGAAACCTGTAGGGTACTTCGGGGGTTTGCCCCCGGACCCCCGCAGAGCTTATCAGATGATTTCACGCGGGAAGGGACGTGCGTTCAGCCTGTGCGGACCGTATCGGTCAACGCGACATGGGCGGCCATCGCAACAAAGGTTGTTTGACCGGCGAGCATATACATACCCACAGCCCCCGCAACGCTGCCACCGACGATCAGCCAGACCAAAGCAGCCAGAGCCCCGACAATCGTGCCACCAAGAAGATATGCAACGGACATGGGCAGACCTTTCGTCACTGTGAACACGGGTTCAAGGGGCAGGGCGCGTATATTTCGCGCTTGGGTTGTTTTAGCCTTCAAACGCTAAGAAAGCACTAAAGTTCTCTCTTTGCAACTCTGGGTTATATTTGGAGCGGCGATTTCTCGCTGATGTTGCGCGCGACATTTGGGTTTGGGACGCAAAACCCCGGGCCCTGCGCGGTGTCTGCACCAGACCCCTAGGCAACGCAAAACCCCCGCCCGGTGACGGGCAGGGGTTTACATGTCGCGCTGCGGTAAGGCTTAGAGAAGTGCCTTGGCCTTTGCTGCAACGTTTTGTACAGTAAAGCCGAACTTTTCGAACAGCTCTTCCGCCGGGGCGGAGGCGCCAAACCGGTCCATCCCGACAAAATCAGCCTTGCCGAATTTGCCACGCTCGCCCAGCAGCCACTGGTCCCAGCCCTGGCGCACACCGGCTTCGATGCCCACGCGCACGGCCCCACCGGGCAGCACGCGTTTGCGGTAGGCGTCGTCCTGCGCGGCGAACAGTTCCATACAGGGCATGGATACAACGCGCGTGCCGATGCCCTCGGCCTGCAGCACATCGCGCGCCGCCATGGCAACATGCACCTCAGAGCCGCTGGCGATCAGGATCACCTGCCGTTTGCCTTCCGCATCCGCCAGCACATAGGCGCCTTTTTCGGTGAGGTTGGTGTTCTTGTGCTCCAGCCGCACGGTGGGCAGGCCTTGGCGCGTCAGTGACAGCACCGACGGGGTTTTCTTGGAGGTAAAGGCGATTTCCCATGCCTCGGCAGTCTCGACCGCATCCGCAGGGCGGAACACCATCGTGTTGGGGGTGCTGCGGCTGATGGCCAGGTGTTCGACAGGCTGGTGGGTTGGCCCGTCTTCGCCCAGACCAATGGAATCGTGGGTCATCACAAAGGTGGTGGGGATCTGCATCAAGGCTGCCAAACGCATCGCGGGGCGGGCGTAGTCGGTGAAACACATGAAGGTGCCGCCGTACGGCCGGATGCCGCCGTGCAGTGCCATGCCGTTCATCGCAGATGACATACCGTGTTCGCGGATGCCCCAATAGACATAGCGACCGCCCCGGTTATCAACGTCGAACACACCCAGATCTGCGGTTTTCGTGTTGTTCGACCCGGTCAGATCGGCAGAGCCGCCCACGGTTTCGGGCAGGATCGGGTTCAGCACCTCAAGCACCTTTTCGCTGCTCGCGCGGGTTGCCATCTTGGGCGCAGCTTCGGTCATCTGCTTTTTAAACGCCTTGACGGTCGCGCTCAGCTTCTTGGGCATGTCCCCGGCCAGGGCGCGGTTGAATGTCTCGCGTTTGGCGTGGGGCATCTTGTCGAACCGTTCTTCCCAGTCACGGCGCGCGTCGGCGCCGCGTTTGCCAATTGCTTCCCAGGCTGATTTCACATCTGCCGGCACTTCGAACGGGCCGGTTTTCCAGCCATAGGCGGCTTTGGCGTCGGCCATCTGGCCCGCGTCCGTCAATGCGCCGTGACCTTTGGACGTGTCCTGTGCCGCGTGACCGAGGGCAATGTGGGTCTTGCAGGCGATCATGGTCGGCAGGTCGGAGGCTTTGGCCTCGGTCAGTGCGGCGTCAATCTCATCTGGGTTGTGGCCGTCGATTTCGATCACGTGCCACTGCGCGGCCCGGAAACGCGCGACCTGATCGGTGTGATCCGACAGGGTGACGGGGCCGTCGATGGTGATGTTATTGTTGTCCCACATCACGATCAGCTTGCCCAGCTTATGACGCCCGGCCAGTGTGATCGCCTCTTGGCTCACGCCTTCCATCAGGCAGCCGTCACCGGCGATGACATAGGTGAAGTGGTCGACAACCTTGGCACCGTAATGCGCGCGCTGGATTTCTTCGGCCATGGCGAAACCCACGGAATTGGCAATGCCCTGACCCAGTGGCCCGGTTGTGGTTTCGATCGCATCGGCAAGGAAATTCTCGGGGTGGCCGGCCGTGCGCGCGCCCATCTGGCGGAAGTTGCGCAGCTCTTCGATGGGGAATTGTTCATAACCCGTCAGGTGCAGCAGCGCATACAGCAGCATGGAGCCGTGGCCCGCCGATAGGATAAACCGGTCGCGGTCCGGCCACAGCGGGTTCGCGGCGTCGAACTTCAGATGCTTTTCAAACAGGACGGTGGCGACATCTGCCATGCCCATCGGCATGCCGGAGTGGCCGGAATTGGCGGCAGCGACCGCATCAAGGGTCAGCGCACGGATGGCGGTGGCTTTTGACCAATGGTCAGGATGGGCGCGGGCGAGGGCTGTCAGATCCACGGGGAGGTTCCTTTGGGGCTGTGTCAGGGTTGCGCCCGTGCATACCAGCGATCCGGCAAAGTTCAAGCGGAACTGGCCCGTTGCGGCGGCGGTGCGCGGCTATGCGGATGAACTCCGTCTGCCAAGTGGCTGTAATGAAAGGGGGGCGCAATTACTAAAGTCTTTGGGTAGGATTGCCGGAACGGACCGCAAAGGGCGATTCGCCGCGCCGGGCGGGCTTTGACAGGATTTACGGCATTGGGTAACTGAGGGAGTATCCGAGGGCATGAGCGACATAGACGAATATCAGCGCCGCATCACGGCCGCCATGGACCGGGTGGCGCAGGGGCTGGAACAGCTGGGCAGTACCAGCGCCGCGCCAGACGCCAACATGGTGCAGGCGTTAGAGGATGAACGCACCGCCAATGCGCAGCTGACCGAACGGGTGCGCGCGCTCAAATCCAAGTCGGAGACCGATCTGGCGGCCCTGCGCCACGAGGTGTCAGAGGGCAAGGCGCGGATGGCCCAACTCGATATCGAGTTGCAGCGCCTGCGCCGCGCCAATGAACAACTGGTCGATGCCTGCGATAAATTGCGCAACGCCAATGCCGAAGGCGTGGGCGAACCGCATTTGATCAACAAGGCGATGCTGGCCGAACTGGACGGTCTGCGCGCCGCCCGCGCCGCCGATGTGGCCGAAGCCAGCGCGATCCTGACCGCGCTGACCCCGCTGATTGACGGATCTGACGCCGACAACAGCGCAGAGGAGGACGCCTGATGCCAGAGATACGGATCACGATCGGAGGCCGCCAGTTCGAGGTCGCCTGTCAGGAGGGCGAGGAAAGCTATCTGCATGCCGCCGCCAAGATGCTGGATGACGAGGCCCAGGTGCTGAGCGATCAGGTGGGCCGGATGCCTGAGGCGCGGATGCTGCTGATGGCGGGACTGCTGTTGGCCGACAAGACCGCCAGCGTCGAAGACCGCATTTCCGAAGTGCGCGCCGAACTCGCTGAACGCGAGGCCGAACTCGCCGGATTGCGCAACGTCAAGGTAGAGCCAGAGCGCATTGAGGTGCCGGTGGTGCCGCAGGCGGTCAAGGACACGCTGGCCGAACTGGCCGCGCGTGCCGAAGCGCTGGCCGCCGAGGTCGACGACAAGGTCAGCGCCACGTGATGACCCGCCTTGCTGGCGCGGTGGGGCTGCTGCTGGCATCGCCTGCCGCCGCCGATGTCATCGGCGTGACATATAACTGCGACCGGGGCGTGTCCGTGCCGGTTGTCTATGTCAACGACGTGGATACCAGCATTGCCGTTCTCTATATTGAGGGCCGCCTGATTAACCTGCAAACCCTGCCAACAGGTTCGGGTGCACGTTATGGCTGGCCGTCGGATAGGTCGTCTTATGAATGGTGGGAACATCAGGGCACCGCGACGCTAAGCAGGAAAGACGGGGCCACCGGGACCACGTCGCCGATCTATCAAAGCTGCACGCCGCAGGAATAGGGGGCATTGCGGCGCGGCCTCAGGTATGGTCTGAGGCCCCTGCGCGCGAAATCACGCGCGCCCTATTCCGATCAGACCAGCAAACAGGCGCGTTTCACCATGACATCCAACAACCGCATCGTCCTTTCCAGCGATCACGCCGACATCGCCCTCAGACAGGAAATCGCCGCCCATGTCGCGCAGCGCGGTTGGGAGGTGGTCGACATCGGCCCCGCGACGGACGAAAGCACCGATTACCCCAAACACGGCGAAGCGGCGGCAGAGCGCGTCGCGTCTGGCGATTGCCGCTTGGGCATCATCATCTGCGGGACCGGGCAGGGGATCATGATGGCGGCCAACAAGGTCAAGGGTATCCGCTGCGGCGTCTGCTCTGATCCCTTTTCTGCCCGGATGACCCGCGCGCATAATGATGCCAACATGTTGTCACTCGGGGCGCGCGTCGTCGGGCGGGGGCTGGCGATCGAGATTGTCGATGCGTTTCTCGACACCGAATTTGAGGGTGGCCGCCACGCGCGCCGGGTGGATATGATCACCGCAATCGAAGGCTGACATACCCGCGCAACGCGCGGTGGGGTCACGACATGCTAAGGGATGGCCGGTAAAACCCGTGCCAATCGCGATTACCCGCCGGGGGACTTTCACCCCCTCGGCACCCACAGGATCAAAGGCCCCGCTTGGGCCATGTTGATTGCAGTGAACATGCGGGCGTGACACCCCGTCTTATATATCCGATCTGGCGGCGCCGCCTTTTTTAACGGCCCTTCCACTATGAAATGAACCCGGAGAGATATCCGGCCCCACGCGACAGGGCAGCCTGATCGCGCAAACCGTGCTGGCTGCGCGGAGCAAAAGATAGGGGCTCTTAAAGATCAATCGGTTGTAGGTTCGTGTTCGGCGCGAGATGAACGTCAAAAGCCGACGTTGGCGCGAGATGCAGCGAAGGACGGAAGAGAGCCCCACTCTGACCAACGCTGCGCGATGCACCAATGGCCGCTGATGTGTTTTTGGAGCCGGTATAGCTTTGACCACAGAGGTTCATTCAACAGGTCAGTGACGCCGCATTGCCAAAGCTGCGCGGGTCGAGTCGTTTCCTTATTAAGCTACCCTGCCGCTTTTCCACGCCAAAGGATGAACAAACCAGAAAAAACGATCATACTTGACCCGAGCACCATTGCGGAACTCAGGTGTTCTCCGAACATCACAACACCCAGCGATATACCGAAAAGCAGTCTTGTGTATCTGAAGGGTGTCACAGCAGAGACTTCGCCAGTGCGCATTGCCTTCATAAGGCACGAATAGGCGCCGACACCAGCGAGGATTGCCCCTAACAGGTAGTAGGGTCAGGACCCATTAATCGATTGAGCTTGTCGCGTTGTCATGATTTACGATCCCCAGTTTTGGGGGATATTATGAGCAACTTATACTGGCTGAATGAGGCGCAGATGGAGCGTCTGCGGCCTTACTTTCCTAAGAGCCGAGGTCGTGCTCGCGTTGATGACAGGCGTGTTCTGAGTGGCATTATCTTCATCAATCGCAATGGTTTAAGGTGGTGCGATGCACCAACGGAGTATGGCCCACCAAAGACGTTGTATAATCGCTGGAAGCGTTGGAGTGATATGGGCGTGTTTGCCCGGATCATGATGGGATTGGCCGAACAAGACCCTGATAACAAAACTATCTCAATTGATGCAACATACCTCAAGGCGCATCGCACGGCTTCCAGCCTGCGGTTGAAAAAGGGGGGCGTGGACGCCTGATTGGGCAGACTAAAGGCGGCATGAACACCAAGCTGCATGCTGTAACAGGCACCAGCGGCCGTCCTGTCCGCCTGTTCATAACCGCTGGGCAGGTCAGCGATTATACTGGTGCTGCGGCTTTGATGAACGGCCTGCCTGAGGCGGAGTGGCTTCTCGCTGATCGAGGGTATGATGCTGATTGGTTCCGCGAAACCCTTGCAGATAAGGGCACCAAACCCTGCATCCCGGGGCGCAAATCGCGCAAGAAGACCGTCAAGTATGACAAGCGACGATACAAACGCCGCAACCGCATCGAAAGAATGTTCGGCAGGCTCAAAGACTGGCGACGTGTCTCAACCCGTTATGACCGCTGCCCAAAGGTCTTCCTGTCAGCAATCGCTCTCGCAGCAACGGTTATATTCTGGTTATGAGTCCTGACCCTAGGACGTCTCAATGTCAGGGAAAAGAAATATCGCACCTTCCCAGATCGAGAAAACCCCGCCAGCGACCACAATCGACAGGAAGCCGTACAAGCCGAGGATATTTGTGCTAAGCGTGGCGGGGGCCGCACGGCTCGCAAGGTCACGCCCTGCAAAACCAAACATGCCGACAATCGCAAGAATCGACAGCACCGAAAAACTGTCTGTACCCGGCTGAATAATAATAACCACACCAATCAAACCGACAAAGATCGCAAACCACCTGCGCCATCCGACCTTTTCGCCGAAAAATAATGCGGCACCAGCGACAACCACCAGCGGGGTTGCCTGCAAGATAACCGTCGCGGCGGATAATGGCGTCAACGTAATGGCAAGGACATAAAATAAGCGGCCGACAATTTCGAATACCACGCGGATGCGCATCGGGCGCGATACGACATCTTGCACGAATAGGGGTTCGCTATTGAAGCGTGCCAAACCCGCAAACACAGCAGCCCCGCCCAAACCGAAGATTATCAAGATCTGCCCGACCGACAGCGTGGTGGATGCCGCTTTCACAAATGCGTCCTCAATGGCAAATATAGCCATCGCCGCGACCATCCAGATGCTCCCGAGCAAGTTCATTCTACGATCAATCAGAATTTTCGTGGTCATAGCTGTTCCGCTTCTGATGTGGTTTTTGGCAATAATTGGTGAGATGCGCTTCATTACCATGGGCTTTCGAGTGCGATGCCGAAACTGCCCAGATCTGTCAATCGATACCCGTCACAACCAGCCATTCGTACGGTTACAGCGAATGGCCGCTTGGTCCGCAGAGCCGCCATCGGGCCGGTCTGCAGCGAACGTCTCCAAACAGCCCTCTCCGCAAAGATTCTGCAACGCGGCGAATGTCGGCCTTAGCTCTTCCACAGTGTTTCTCGTCTAAAGATCAACCCGCCGAAGACGCAGCGCGTTGCTGATCACCGAGACGGACGACAGGCTCATCGCGGCTGCCGCGATCATCGGTGAGAGTAGAAGGCCCGTGACGGGGTAAAGCAAACCTGCTGCAATGGGCACGCCAAGCGTGTTGTAGGCGAAGGCGAAGAACAGGTTCTGCTTTATGTTGCGCAGGGTCGCCCGCGCCAACTTGCGCGCCCGCACGATGCCCATCAGATCGCCGCCAAGCAGGGTGATCCCGGCGCTTTCCATTGCCACATCGGCACCGGTGCCCATGGCAATGCCGACATCGGCAGCGGCCAGCGCGGGCGCGTCATTCACGCCATCACCTGCCATGGCAATCTTGTGGCCGTCCCTCCGCAATTGGTCGATCAGGT
This sequence comes from Sulfitobacter sp. KMM 9851, assembly GCF_057178245.1. Taxonomy (NCBI): domain Bacteria; kingdom Pseudomonadati; phylum Pseudomonadota; class Alphaproteobacteria; order Rhodobacterales; family Roseobacteraceae; genus Sulfitobacter; species Sulfitobacter sp. KMM 9851. The sequence goes on along the minus strand of NZ_CM169991.1, from coordinate 2,027,072 downwards.
CCTTCTTGTCTTCCGGCAGGACGCCCGCACGCACCTCGTCGATGTCGAGCTTGCCCGCCACCGCCTGCGCCGTGCGTTCGTTGTCGCCCGTCGCCATGATGACGCGCAGCCCTTGGGCGTGGAGTTCCTTTATCGCCTGCGCGGTGCTGTCCTTGATCGGGTCGGCCACGGCCACGATACCCGCCAGCGCCCCGTCGACCGCGATGAACATCGCCGTCTTTCCCTCGGCGCGCAGGGCATCGGCTTTTGCCTCGGCCGCGCCCGTGTCCAGCCCCATCTCTTGCATCATCGCGGTGTTGCCAAGCGCGACGGCGCGTCCGCCGATCTGTCCGCGCACACCCTTGCCAGTGATGGCCTCAAAGTCGGTGGCATCTTGACGCGCTGCGCCCGCCGCTTCGGCCCCTTCGACAATCGCTTCGGCCAGAGGATGCTCGGACCCGCGTTCAAGTGCCGCGGCCAGCGACAGCAGGTCTGTTTCGGCTATATCCCCCAGCGCCACCGTGTCGGTCAGCGTCGGCTTGCCCATGGTCAGCGTGCCAGTCTTGTCTACGATCAGCGTATCGACGCTTGCCATGCGTTCCAACGCCTCGGCGTCCTTGACCAGCACGCCCGCCTGCGCTCCGCGTCCTGCCGCTGTGGTGATCGAGATCGGCGTGGCCAATCCCAGCGCGCAAGGGCAGGCGATGATCAACACCGAGACCGCTGAAGCGATGGCAAAAACCAGTGCGGGTTCGGGGCCAAAAATCATCCACATGACGAAGGCAAAGGTCGCAGTCCCCACAACCGTCGGGACAAATATGGCCGAGACCCGATCCGCCAGTCCCTGGATTGGGGCACGTGACCGCCGTGCGTTCGACACCATGGTCACGATCTGCGCCAGCACAGTATCTGCGCCGACCTTGCCCGCTTCGATCACCAGTGATCCGTTCTTGTTGATTGTGGCGCCAGTCACCGCGTCGCCCGGACCCTTTTCGACGGGCATGGACTCGCCGGTCAGCATGCTTTCGTCCAAGCTGGAACGCCCCTCGACCACCGTTCCATCAACCGGCACCGCATCGCCGGGGCGCACGCGCAGATGATCACCCTCCATGATGTTTTCCAGTGGCGCGTCGTATTCATTGCCGTCCGGCAAGATACGCCGCGCGGTTTTAGGTGCGAGGTCCAGAAGCGCGCGGATCGCATCACCTGTGCGTTCACGGGCGCGCAGTTCAAGCACCTGACCGACAAAGACCAGCGCCACAATCACGACAGACGCCTCGAAGTATGTGCCGACGCCGTGGCCCATTCGATACTGCTCGGGGAACAGGCCAGGCAGGAAGGTTGCGAAGATTGAATAGAGGTATGCCGCCCCTACACCAAGGCTGATCAGCGTCCACATGTTGGGCGAGCGGTTCACAACGGAATCCCAGCCCCGCTTGAAAAATGGCCATGCTGCCCAAAGCACAATTGGCGTGGCCAGCACAAATTCCAGATAGCTGGTCATCTGATGCCCGATCCAGTCGCGCACCGGCAGGCCGACCATTCCTCCCATCGTCAGGACGATCAGCGGCACCGCCGCAGCCGCCGAGATCCACATCCGGCGGGTGAAATCGGTCAGCTCCTCGCTTGGCTCGTCCGAGGGAACCATTGGCTCCAGCGCCATGCCGCAGATCGGGCAGGCCCCAGGCGCATCACGTATAATCTCGGGGTGCATCGGGCAGGTATACTGGACGTCGGCGGGTGCCGCCTTTGTCTGTTTAGCGGCCCGACCCGAGGCGTAGTGCCACGGGTCGGCCTTGAACTTGGTCTGACATTTATCAGAGCAGAAATGGAAAGTCTCGCCTTCAAAATCCGCGTGTCGCCCGTCGGGCTTGACCGCGACCTCCATCCCGCAAACGGGGTCCTTCGCCGTCTCGGTTCCTGTCGGTATTTCGGACGCAGTGTGATGGTGATCGTGGTTCATGGTGTGCGAACCTTTCTGATTCTATCGTAATATGACGCCTCCAGGGGCTGGAAGCTCAAGTCATTTCCGTTAGTAGTCGGGCGTGCCTTTTTCAGGCTGTTTCCGCAGCCCCACCCAGAGCAGCGGCAAACCCGTCAAAAGCCCAAGGCCAAGCACCGCCCATGTCGCCCGTCCGAAATCGCCGCTGACCGCCTCGCCACCGAAATGGGCGAGCAGGAAGCTGGCCGGAATGATGCCAGCCAGTGTTGCAAGCGCAAAGCGCCAGGAGTGCAGTTTGCTAAGCCCCGCCGCGTAGCTGATTATATCGAATGATACGAATGGCATGAGGCGGCTGGCCAAGACTGTCGCCGTCAATGCGGTTTGGGACCCGAGCAGACCGGCATCAACCCGATCGCCAAACACCCGTCGCAAGACATCATGCCCCAGAATTCGCGCCAAGCCGAACGCGATCAGCGCCCCGAGCTCGGCACCGATCACGACCTGCACCGTCCCCCAAAGATGTCCGTAGGCGGCCCCGGCTGCCAGCGCGATCGGCGCGCTCGGGATCGGGCTGGCCACGACCGCGACGGTCATAAGCGTGACGATCACGACGGGCCCCCAAATGCCTGCGCGCGCCACCAGCATATCGAGACGCTCGGCGTCCAGCAGCCCACGTGCTTGGGTTAACAACGATGGCGCGAACAGCCACACGGCGAGCAGGGCGATCCCGAGGATCGCCAACGCTGCGAGGATCGCCGCGCGCAGACTCATCTCAGATCGCCTCTACGGCCTTCACCAGAAGGTCACGGACCTCGCCCGCGACGGCCGTCAGGTCAGCGTTTTCTATCGCCTGCATCGACGCCACCGGGTCGACGGCACTGACCTCAACGCCGCCCTCAACCTCGCGCAGGATGACATTGCAGGGAAGCATCGCACCGACCCGCGGCTCGATCTCGATGGCAGAGTAGGCCATTTTCGGGTTGCACGCACCAAGGATGCGATAGGACGGCATCTCGACATCGAGCTTCTTTTTCATCGTCACTTTGACGTCGATCTCGGTCAGTACGCCGAAGCCGTGGTCCGCAAGGGCTTGGCGAGTGCGGGCGTCAATGTTGTCGAAAGTCGAGTCTTTGAATTTGCGATTGATGGTGTAGCTCACTGCAATGATATCCTTATTGGTGGGTTTGGAAGACGCTGACTTGGAAAGGCTGCATCGAAATGGCTCAAGCGCGGCCATCCCAGTGGAGTCGTCGCGCGATCCGCGCCTGTGTATCTGCGCTGCATGCTATAGTACTTTGTCACTGCCTTCTTGATACACATCAAGGTCTGCGCGCCGTTTCGCTCATATAATCAAAGCGGAATAGGTGGTCGCAGTCGATGCCGCGCAAAAGGAGTTACAGGATGAAATTTAGGAATAAGGCGATTGTCCCGGGCATGGCGGGTGCGCTCAGCGTCGCCGCGACGTCGGCGATGGCAGAGGTCGGGGAAATCCCGGGTCGAAACAGCTTTTACGATCATGGACATGACATGATGTGGGGCAGTAGCCAGTGGGGAGGGTTTGGAATGATGCTTGGGCCGATCTTCATGATTTTGATCGTTGTCGGGATCGTTGCGGGGATCATATATCTCCTGGGGCTGTCCGGCGCGACCGGACCCGCTTCGAAAAGTCATGCGGCGCATGACCGAGCCCTGTCTGTTCTTAAGGAGCGCTATGCCAAGGGTGAGATCGATTCTACCGAATTCACTGAACGCAAGAAGCTTCTGGCTGAATGATACGTGATGTGTTCTGCCCTTTCATGGCGAGCGCGACCGTAGCGACACTTCTACCCCAGCCTTGAAAGATCAGCATGAAAAGACGCAAGTTCCTGACTTCGACCTCCGCAGCGATCCTGACCGCTGGCGTCCTTTCCCAAACGCCAGCCCAACGCGCCTTTGCACAAGGGCAAACGCCGCAAACGCGCCTCGCCATGCCGCCGCTTCTTGATACGCGGGCGACGGGGCGGCTGTCCCTGACGACGACGTCAGGCAGCAGCAGTTTTTTCGGCGGGCCTGCCACACCGACGGCGGGCTACAATCAGGGGTATCTGGGCCCGACCATCCTGATGCAAAACGGCGATCTCGCGGCCGAGGTGAAGAATACTCTCGACGAGCCCATCAGTACGCATTGGCACGGCCTTCTGGCCCCCGGAGAGCATGACGGCGGCCCCCATCTTGCGATTGCACCCGGTGGCACATGGCAGCCCGAGATGACAATTGCACAGGATCCGGCAACCATCTGGTATCACTCGCACATCCATGAACGAACTTCAGAGCAGGTTTACTATGGACTGGCCGGGGTCATCCACGTGACGGACGGGCAGGACGATGCGCGCGGTCTGCCCTCCACATACGGGATCGACGATCTGACGCTCGTTTTACAGGATCGACGCTTCGATGCATCGGGACGCATGGTCTATAACCCGTCCATGATGGACGTAATGCACGGGTTTGCCGGGAACCGGATGCTCGTCAATGGTCAGGCGGGCGCGACGGCCGTCGTGCCGCAGGGGATCGTGCGCTTACGCCTGCTCAACGGCTCGAATGCCCGCATCTACACGCTGTTTTTCGACGATATGCGCGCGATGCATCTGGTAGCGACGGATGGCGGTTTCCTCCCTACGCCTGTTTCAATCGACACTCTGCGCCTTGCGCCCGGTGAAAGGGCCGAGATCCTTGTCGATTTCGCCGGAGACAAAGCGCCGATATTGATGAGTGATCCGGGCCAAGCCTACGGCATCCTGCAGTTCGACACTGACACGACGCTCGCCACGCGGATTATTCGCCTGCCAGACCAACTGGACGGTGCACCCGAGGACCTGTCGGGTGCCGAGATTGCAACCACCAGGCAGGTCTCGCTCGACATGGGCATGGGCGGCATGATGATGGGCGGCGGTGGCTTTGCCATCAACGGGCGCCCCTACGAGATGGACCGGATCGATTTCGAGGTCGCCCGAGGAACCGTGGAACGCTGGCAAATCCGCAGCAGCATGGTCGCGCATCCGTTTCACGTCCATGGTGTGCGGTTTAGGGTCGTGACCGAGAACGGCGGCCCTCCGCGACCCGAGAACACCGGCTGGAAAGACACCGTACTGGTGCCTGGCGAGGCCGAGATCCTCGCCCGGTTCGATCAGCCCGCCAGCCGCGAGACACCGTTCATGTTTCACTGCCATATCCTCGAGCATGAAGATGCTGGTATGATGGGCCAGTTCACCGTTACCTGACGTTCGCACCGTGCGGACTGCAATACGAAAGCTCCAACAGAACCGATGACTGAACCCCTTCTTGTCAGTGAACCGCAACTACGCCTCATCGTGTTTCTCGGCGTTCTGGTGGCGATGGCCCTATGGGAACTTGCAGCACCCCGGCGCAGGCGAGAAATTCCGCGGGTGATCCGCTGGACGAACAATATGGCCCTCGTTGTAATCGATACTATTGTCCTGCGTTTGAGTTTCCCGATCCTCGCAGTCGGATTGGCCATGATCGCTCAGGACCGCGGCTGGGGGCTGTTCAATGTCATCGAAGCGCCGGGGTGGGTTGCGGTTCTGGTCTCGATCGTCGTGCTTGATCTGGCCATCTATCTGCAGCACGTCATGTTCCATGCGGTGCCCGTGTTGTGGCGGTTGCACCGTATGCATCACGCTGACCTCGAGTTTGATGTCACCACGGGCTTGCGGTTTCATCCGGTTGAAATTTTGCTGTCGATGGGGATCAAGCTGGCTGTAGTTATGGCTTTGGGCCCGCCTGCTGTGGCAGTGTTAATCTTCGAGGTCCTGTTGAACGCAACTGCGATGTTCAACCACTCCAATATCCGGCTGCCGATACTTGTCGACCGTTTCCTCCGCTTGGTTGTGGTCACGCCAGATATGCACCGCGTCCATCATTCGATCATACCGGAGGAGACTAACAGCAATTTTGGCTTCAACCTTCCTTGGTGGGACAGGTTGCTTGGGACCTACAAGGCGCAGCCAAAAGCCGGGCACGATGGTATGTCGATCGGGATCGAACAATTCCGGACAACGCGTGACCTATGGCTCGATCGGATGCTGGTTCAGCCGGTCAAAGGCCCGGCAAGCGGCTATCCGATCAATCGTGATACGCGAAAGAAATCTTAACCGAAATTGCCGCCGGTCGTGTCTTGACCATCAACTGTCTAAACTGTTCGAGGAAAGACAGAACGTAGGAAACGGAAGACTTGCCTGTATGCCAGTCGGCATGACGAACTCACCCGTTGTTCGATCCATCCCAGTGAAACAAAGCTCAGTCGAACTTTAGCGAGCCAACATGCAAAAAGCAGACATTGGCGCAAGCGCAGCGAATTCACACTTTGTCCCGCACTTCCGGCCCTGATGCACTGCGCAGAGAAGGTCTGGTTCGAGCCCAAAATCGCTGATGCTGCGTGTTTGCTGAATGTCTGCTATCAGGAGCAGTGTCAAAAACCTTCAGCAACGGCTTAGGTTTTGAGTGAGGTTTTTGTTAGCGTAGAATGTGACCGCTGCACGCGGGGGGGGCGCATCATCATGGCGCAGCCTGCGAAACGTCAAAAATCCAGTCAGTAACGGTTTTCAGAACATCCCCCTCGTAGGCATCACGCCCCGCCAGGATGAACCTTGCCTGCGCCATAAGCGGAATTTGATCCGGCAGTTGGTAGTTAAGATAGCTGGCCGACATCAGCGAATGGGTCGCGTTCGGCACAAGATGAAATGCACTAAGCGGATGCACAGCTTTCAAAAGCTGCGTGTAGACAGCGATGGTTTCCTGCGGGTCAACGTTAAGGTCTTCGGCACCTGACAGAACCAGAATTGGCAAGGCCAATTTGGCGATGTTGTCGCGGGCATCCTCCCTGTAGTTCAATTGCACAAAACGAAACCTGTCTGCTGACAGAAACCTGTTCTTCGGCCGAATTGCAGCGCGGTAATCCGCATATGTTGCGTCGGACCCGAACCACTCCCTCTGTTCCTGCGCTTGTCGCGGCAGTTCGGCCGCGATCTGCGCCGATGTCTGACCTTCGCGCGTTAGCCGAATGGTGGTGTAGTATCGCCCCTGAGCCTGCCAGTTGATAGCGCCGCCCATCAAGACCAGAAATGAGGCATCATCCGTCAGCGCGGGGACGCGCGGCAAAACCCAGCCAGCCTGTGAAAACCCAAGCAGACCGATGGTGCGGTCTTGGAAGCCCGCGACCTGCCGCACCGCGGCGAGGGCGGCAACAGTCTCATTGGCCCGGTCGGTCATGGACTGATGCAGCCAATTTCCCGTGGAAGCACCCACACCCGGCTTGTCCCAACTGAACACCGAAACTCCGGCGTCTAGCAGCGTGTTGACGAGCGGCAGATATCCATCGGCGGACCATCGGTCCTGCGCGCCGTCGCCATGGATCAAAAGCACGGTGGGACCATCGACAGACGCAGTGATCAACGTTCCTTCCAGCCTGTTGCCGCTGTCGCTAAACGAGACGGTTTGCTGCGCAACCGCCGGCAACTCAAAATCGGTGATGCGCGAAAATGCGACGATTGAACCGAGACCGAACAAGACAATTGCGCCAAGACCGGCAGAGATCAACAGCAAACGGCGCATATCAGATAACACCGGGCGTCAGGGCGTTACGCACAAAGGACATCAGTGCCTCGACATCTCGCTTACGTGGCTTTTTTCCGGTCAGCCCGATCCGCAGCGCGAACCCCTCGATAGTATCGATGACCAGACCGGCAATCTCTGGTGCGCGGTTGGCGTCTGCGCTGCTTTGCGAGAGCGCCTTTGTCAGCGTATTGACCAGCAGTGCCCGGTTACCGCTGAACAGGTCCTCTATCGCCGGATTGCGCAGGGCTTCGGAAGTGATCTCGACGGTCAGGACCGCCGAAACGGGGTCGGCGCAATACAGAAAGTAGCTTTTGACGAAGGTATCAATGGCCTTGTGCGGGTCGGCGCATTTGGCGACTTGCGCCACGATGTCATCCACTCCTGCCGTTTCGATCTGCGCAATCTCGGCGATCAGATCGTCACGGCCCGGAAAGTGGTTGTAGAGGTTCCCGACACTCACCCCAGCGTGTTTCGCGATGTCGCGCATTCCCGTTCGGGCAAGCCCCTTTTCGACAAAACAGGTGATTGCCGTCTCGACCAGCAGTGCGCGGCGCGCGCGTGTCGTTTCGTCGCGGTTGGTCCGCTGGGGCACCTCATCTACCATGTTGACCCTTTCATTCGCACATGTGCAGACTATCCAGTGAACAGTCGTTCACCGAATCAATAGCAGAGGTATGCGGAAATGAAAATGCACAAACCCGGGGTTCACGGCTTTGCCTGCGGCTTTCGTTCGGATGAGGAGTGTCGGGCATGACCATTGATGCGATCGTAGATACCTTTGCCACCTCGTCATTGATGGCCATCGTCGGCGCGATATTTCTGATAAACTTGGCCCTTACAGTCGGAGAAGTTATTCTCGATCTGATCACCCACAAGGAGCGGCGTTGGAAGGACACGGCGGCGAACTGCGCAATCTTCGTTGTCGGGCAGGTGCTTGAGGGAACCGTGTTTGCGTCAATCGGACTGATCGGACTGCTGCCATTTTATTGGCTGGTGCCTTGGGAAATCCCGATGCTCTGGTGGACATGGATCATCGCCTTTGTCGCGGCGGATTTTACCTACTATTGGCTGCACCGGATCGAGCACGAGCGTCGCATCCTCTGGGCCAGTCACAGCGTTCACCATTCGTCAGAGGACTATAACCTGACGGTCGGCTTTCGGCTCAGTTGGATCGAGGGTCTGTTCGAATGGATATTCCTGATCCCGATGATTCTGCTGGGGTTCAACCCGTTTCAGGCCATCATCGGCCTTGTTCTGGTGGCGCAGTATCAGCACTGGGTTCATACTGAGCGCGTGCGCAAACTGGGTTGGCTGGATGAGGTATTCAACACCCCTTCGGTCCACCGCGTCCATCATGGATCGAACCGAAAATACCTAGACAAGAATTACGGTGGCGTGCTGATCATCTGGGACAAGCTGTTCGGCACGTTCCAGCGCGAGGAAGATGCGGTCATCTATGGGTTGACCGAGAACATCGAGACCAACAATCCGGTCACAATTAACTTCATCGAATACCGCTACATCCTGCGCGACCTGCGCCGGTGCCGGACATGGAACGATCGGTTGCGCATCTGCTTTGGGCGTCTGACCTGGCGTCCGATTTATTTCAGATCGCAGGACAAATAGCAGAACAGCTTGAAAACATGGATTTTGGAACGCGTTTCTGACACTGGCAGAAACCACCTTTTTCGCCGTGACCTCTACTCTAGCTTTCTGCACCCTTAGCGTTTCGACGCGTTTCAAGAAGATAATCGAGTACGTCGCCATTGGCGTCGAGCGCGCGCCACAGCCGGTGCTTTTTGCCACGGATTGTGATCATACCTTCGTCCAGGTGCCTCTTGCCGCGTTCGGTCGCGGTCGATCCCGACGGATGCAATCTGCGAAATGCCGACCAAAGCGATTGACCCAAAGCCTGATCGCTTCCCGGCCAACACCTTGGCACTGCCTCAATCTATACTGACGCTGCTGACGTTTATCGCATTGGTATCTCAAACTTCGCCCGGCGGCGTAATCCGTTCAACCAACAACGATCTGCAAGATGTGATAGTTGGTGCGGTTCGTATCAATCACCGAAAATTGCAATTAGAGGTTGGCTGCCCTGTCCGGCTTTTGCACGGAACATGCCGTTGGAGTTGAATGACAGTATGGGCAATCCAGTCCTTCCGACGGCAATTACGCCGCCCGAGCCATCAATTTTAGGCAGATCGACAAAGACCTTCTTGTGTACCGCATCAGCCAACGAGACGTTACCATATTCAATTTGCGCGGCAATATCACGAGCAACGCACATCCGAATGAACGCTTCGCCGTGACCTGTAGCTGACACTGCGCATGTGGCATTGTCCGCATAGGTGCCTGAACCGATCAGTGGCGTGTCACCGACGCGGCCGGGGTGTTTGTTCGTCATGCCACCGGTTGACGTTGCCGCGGCGAGGGTCCCCCGGATATCGCGCGCGACAGCCCCAACCGTGCCATATTTGAAATCGCTGTGATCTAGCGAAACTGTGGCCGCTTCCTTTGCCTGCATAAGTTGCTCGCGCCGGTGCGGGGTGTCGAAATAACTGGGGCCGACCATTTGGAAACCGTGTTGAAGGGCAAATCTTTCTGCACCATCTCCGGCTAAAATGACATGGTCAGAGTTTTCAAGAATACATCGCGCCAGCGAAATCGGATGGGCGATGTGGCCGACGTTGATGACCGCCCCGGCCTGCAGGTCGGACCCGCGCATTATTGCCGCATCGAGCTCAAAGGTAGCGTCGCTGGTCAAAACACTACCGCGACCGGCATTGAACAGCGGGTCGAGCTCCAACGCCTTTACCACCGCCTCGACAGCGTCCAGGGCATCCGCGCCCTGGTCCAGCAGCGTCGTTCCAATTTCGAGCACCCGAGCAAGGGCCGCTCGAAATACGGTCTCTTTTTCAGGGGTGATCCGATCGCGCGAAATTTGACCGGCACCTCCATGCAGCGCGATTGCCCATTCCTGCTCTGACATACGAAGGTCCTTTCAGTTGGTCACCGGAGCTGGGTCGATGTTTACACAGATGCCTATCAGCACCCAATGCAAACTCGACATGGCAAGTGTGCAATTGGCATTGGCGTTGTGGCCTGAACAGAGGCTAAATTCTGCATTGGATCTGGATCGGAGTGAGGCAGATGGAAATTCTAATATCCGTAGATATTGAAGGTGTCGCTGGCGTCACTGAGCGGGTGCAACAATCAAAGGGTAACCCCGAATACGAGTTTGCGCGCCGCTTGATGACTGGGGAGGCGAACGCCGCTGCGCGCGGCGCATTTGCGGCTGGGGCCGACAAGGTTACGATTGTCGATTCACATGGATCTATGTGCAACATGATCTGCGAAGACCTGCATCCCGGGGCGCGCTTGATCTCGGGCAAGCCAAGGCCGTTTTCGATGATCGAAGGGGTGCATGAAGGTTGCGCGGGTATCGTGTTGATTGGCTGGCACGCCCGTGCGGGGGCGTTCGGACAGTTTGCCCATACCATCAGTAGCGCGGCCTTTCGCAGCATCACGATGAATGGTGTTGGCGTTGGAGAGGCAACACTTTTCGCGGGATATGCGGCATCACTGGGTGTACCGTTTCTGGCGACCAGTGGTGACAATTTCTACGAGGCGGAAATCGCTGATCAATTCCCTGATACGCGGTTCATTCGGGTGAAAGATGCTGTGGGGGCCTATAGTGCCAATTCGCTGTCGCCTGAAAAATCCCGTCTGCTGATCGAGGACGGCGTAAAACATGCAGTGTCTAATATCGGCCGTACCCGTCCGTCCAGCCCGATCGCGCTGCCGTTGAATGCGATAGTCGAACTGAGAAGTCAGCATCTGGCGGATTGCGCTACGATGATCTCGAATATCAAACGTGAAGCGGCTGAAACGGTGTCTTTTGTGTCTGAGGACTGGGCAAGTGCCATTCAGACACTTGCCGCTATTTCATTGATGGTTCCTGCAGCGAAGCCTTGAGGGCGGATTTGGTGGTCCGACGCAAGACATCTAGGATTTTCGAGGTCAGCGGATTTGCGACGTTGCGCCGGAAAAACATACGTATTTCCATTTCAGTATCCCAGACCCCATCACCAACCGGGATCAGTGTATGATCCTTAACGGCCTGTTTTGCGCCGTTTTCGGGCAGCCAAAGGATACCGGAGGTGGTCGCTGAAAATTTGAGTAGGAAATCAGCGGTCGGACTTTCAACAACGTGGTTACGCGGCGCCATGTCTGTTTCAGAGTTCTTGAGGACACATGATGTAATCTGGGCAAAATAGCCATCGTTGGAATAGGCTAACAGGGGAATGGGAACGTCCCCGTGTGGATTGTGCGCCGCTTTGCCGGCTTCGTCGGTGGTTGAGTATAGCCGAAAGCGTTCCGTCCCGAGGGTCAGCCATTCGACAAGGTTGGTGTCCATCAGCAGCGGCACCTCGCGGTGGTAATATTGTACGACAAGATCAATTTCGGCGCTTGTCAGGTCGTCGATCATGTCATGAAACTTTTCAGTCCCGACGCGCAGCGTGAAGGGCTGCATCGTTGTCGCCAGTCTAGAATACCAACCAGGCAGGAAGGTAAGGACAAGATTACTGGCGGCGGCAATCTTTATGTCAGGTTTGAAATCAATTGTGGATTTCGCAAATGCGGCTTTGTTACGGTAAAGCTCAGCTAGAACCGAACTTGCAGTTTCTCGAAACTGAAGGCCATCGACCGTCAGCGTGATTGGATAGGTTCGCCGGTCTACCAAATCTGTTCCAAGCCACCGTTCCAGTGCCCGAATCCGGCGACCAAAAGCAGGTTGGGTGACATTCCGCTCTTCCGCAGAGCGTGAGAAATTATGTGTTCGCGCCAAAGACAGGAAGTCTTCGATCCACTTTATTTCCATTCATTTTACCTTTGTTTGTCTAGCGAAACCAATTGGTTGATCGTCGCATGGGGCAGTAAAGCACTTTAGTTCGGCCAAGGTGACCAACTATGCGTAATCGGCATAGTTCATGTGCTAACGGCTTTGGTCAAGCCGATCTTCCTGTGCGTAAGCTCCTTCAAATTATCAAGGGCAGCCGATCTCGAAAGCGGCGACTACCCAGTTTTGGAGGCGATTATGGAAGACCAGCTGTTGGCTGAAATACGGGATCTTTGTGTCTCGTTCGAAACGTCATCGGGACGTATCGAGGCCGTCAAATCGCTGGACTTCCAATTGAAGCACGGCGAGACGGTTGCCATCGTCGGCGAGTCCGGATCGGGTAAATCTGTCACGTCTCTCGGCATGATGCGTCTTGTCGAGAACGGCGGCGGTGTCATCGACAAGGGACAGATGCAGTTCCGCTTGCGATCCGGCGAAGCAGTCGATCTGGCACGCCTGAGCGATGACCGCATGCGGTCCATTCGTGGTGACGAAATTGCGATGATATTTCAGGAGCCCATGACATCGCTGAACCCGGTTTTTGTTGTTGGTGACCAGATCATGGAAGCAATCATGACGCACCAGGATGTCAGCCGCGACAAGGCATATGATATTGCGATCGATATGCTGCAAACGGTTCGCATCCCAGATGCCAGCACCGTGATGAAGCGACATCCGCATCAGCTATCGGGGGGTATGCGTCAGCGCGTCATGATCGCAATGGCGCTGTGTTGTCAGCCGCAGCTTTTGATCGCGGATGAACCAACCACAGCACTTGATGTGACTGTACAGGCACAGATTTTGCTGTTGCTACGGACAATTCAAAAAGACCTCGGGATGACCATCCTGTTTATTACCCATGACATGGGCGTGGTGGCAGAAATTGCTGACCGGGTGATTGTGATGTATCGCGGCGAGAAGGTCGAAGAAGGACCGGTCGCCGAAATTTTCGCAAACCCCCAGCATTCTTATACAAAGTCTCTTTTGGCTGCGGCGCCCCGGCTTGGTTCTATGCGGGGCATTGACGGACCGCTGCCTTTTGGAGCGTCGCCCGGCGCTCATGGACCTGCGATCGCGCCGGTCGCTGACGCAACGTCTCAGCCGCTTTTGAGTGTGCGGGGCCTAACCACCCGATTTGACGTAGACCGCTCGTTCTTCGGCAAGGTGCGCTCCCGTGTTCATGCGGTAGAAAAACTGGATTTTGACCTGTGGCCCCAAGAGACACTTGCAATCGTTGGCGAGTCCGGTTGCGGCAAGTCAACAACGGGACGATCGATCCTGCGGCTGGTCGAAGCCCAGTGCGACAAGCTGATTTTCGATGGGCAGGATATGTCCCGGCTAACACACCAGAAAATGCAGCTGTTGCGGCGGGATATCCAGCTGGTTTTCCAGGACCCCTATGCGTCACTTAACCCACGCCTGACGGTGGGCTTTTCAATTGCCGAACCGATGTTGGTTCACAAGACCGCCAAGGGACGTGATGTAGATGATCGTGTTGCCTGGCTGTTGGAGCAGGTCGGTCTGCCACCCGAGGCCGCGCAGCGCTATCCACATGAATTTTCAGGCGGGCAGCGGCAGCGTATCTGCATTGCCCGCGCGCTAAGCACAAATCCCAAGTTGATTATCGCAGACGAGTCCGTTTCGGCACTGGATGTGTCAATTCAGGCGCAGATCATCAACTTGATGATGGACATCCAAAAACAGTTCAACGTCAGCTTCTTGTTCATCTCTCATGACATGGCGGTCGTCGAACGTATGAGCCACCGGGTGGCCGTGATGTATCTTGGGCAAATTGTTGAGATAGGCACCCGCCGGCAGGTATTTGAAAGCCCGCAACATGCCTACACCAAGCATCTGCTGGCCTCTGCACCGGTCCCCGACCCACTGTTCGTCCGCAAACCAACCATGCTTGATCAGAGCGAAATGCCCAGCCCGATCAGGTCTGTTGATGATGCGCCCCAGGTCGCCCCGCTTGTGGAGGTCGCGGCGGGACATCTTGTGGCCCAACACAGTGTCGGTGGCCGCTACTGAGCGGACAAGTATTACCAAACAAAAAAAACGACCAAATCACCAACTTAGGAGGAATAACAATGAATATATGGCTTAAACCCAGCCTTATGGCCTGTGCGCTGAGCGCCGGACTGTTGAGTTCAACCGCGGTCTTGGCGCAAGATCTGAATATTGCAATTCATGCGACCATTTCCCATTTCGACCCGCAGGATTCCAATAACTCGATCGATTATATCGCGCAGGGGGGGATATTTCAGCGCCTGATCGGTTTTGACGAGCACCTCAACATTGTTCCCGAACTGGCAGAAAGCTGGGAAGCAAACGAGGCGGCCACCGAATTCACTTTCAAGTTGAGAAAAGGTGTCAGGTTTCATGACGGCACCGATTTCAACGCTAACGCTGTGAAAGTAAATATTGAGCGCATGGCGGATCAGTCGCTCAATCTGAAACGTAACAGTTTGATGAAGAACGTAGATCGCGTCGAGGTGATCGACAGCGAAACAGTCAAGATCATCCTGAAAGAACCGTTTGGCGCCATGATCGCCACCATTGCCCACCCTTCGGTGGTCATGCATAGCCCTGCCGCATTGGAAAAATGGGGCAAGGACGTATCGAAAAACCCCGTAGGGACCGGGCCTTTTAAGTATTCTGAATGGGTTCCCGGTGAGCGGATCACCATGGTGAAGAATGACGACTACTGGGAAGAAGGCTGGCCCAAGGTCGATAAGGTCACTCTTTTCCCGGTATCCGAAAGCGGCACACGTGTGGCGATGCTGAGATCAGACGAAGTGCAATATGTCTTTACGCTGCCACCTGAACTGGCCGAGGCCGTGAAGGAAGCCGATGGGTATATTGTAAATGAGAAAGACGGCATCCGCGTCTGGACCGCGTCCATGAACCTGCTCAAAGACAAGTTCAAAGATGTCCGCGTGCGCCAAGCCTTTAACTACGCCTTCAATAACAAGGCCTTTGTCAAGGTCATGTATTCTGGTCACGGGGCGGAGCCGACCTCGTCTATTGCCCCGAATACAGCACATTATTCCGCGCAGGAGCCGTATAACTTTGACCTCGAAAAAGCCCGCGCCCTGATGAAGGAAGCGGGGTATGAAAATGGTATGGACGTGGAAATCTGGGGGCAGAACTCGACCGCAGGTGTTCGTCTGCTTCAATTCCTGAAACAGCAGCTTTCGCAGATTAACGTGAATGCCAAAATTGTGCCTATGGAATCCGCGACACGATCACAAAAAGTATTTCGGATCGAAAGCCCTGAAGAGGCCGAATACGATATGGTTATCGGTGGTTGGTCGCCCTCTACTGGTGACGCCGATTGGCATATCCGCCCTGTATATGGCAAAGAAGGCTGGATTCCGCAGATCTACAACATGGCGTTCTATGAGAACCCTACCGTAGAGGAAAACATCCAGGCAGCATTGAACACTGCGGATAATGAGAAGCGCGCCGAAGCCTACAAGATCGCGCAGGAACATATCTGGAAAGATGCGCCTGTTGTATGGCTTGGGACCGACAATGTGCTAAGCGCGCAGTCCGAAAAGGTAGATGGTCTGTTTATCACGCCGGACGGTCACCTTTCCTATAACTACGCCGAATTTAAATAACTAAATCCGGTCAAGGAGCCGCCTCTTCGTAGGCGGCTCCAACAGTTAGGAGTGGAACTGAATGTTTCAGTATATTTCGAGACGGGTACTCTCTCTTGTACCAGTCGTTTTTCTGATTTCTGTGTTCGTGTTTCTGTTCGTGCATGCGCTGCCTGGCGACCCCGCTCGTATGATTGCGGGCGAAACCGCAACCATTGCAGATGTGGAAGCGGTGCGTCGGTCTCTCAGCCTGGATGATCCGCTGATCATGCAATACCTGCGGTTCGTGAGCAACGTTCTGCAAGGCGAACTTGGCACGTCCTTTCGAACTCAAGAACCTGTAGCAGAGGTATTGTGGCGCGCGTTTTGGCCAACATTCTGGCTGGCAAGCGCGGCTTTGGGCTGGTCCTTGGTCATTGGGTTGCTGCTCGGGGTTTTTTCGGCGGTACGACGCGGTTCTATTGCTGATAATGCTGGCATGGTTCTTGCGATTTCAGGAATATCGATGCCAAACTTTTGGCTTGGGCTTTTGCTGATTGAAATCTTTGCGGTGAATCTCGGGTGGTTTGGAACCAGTGGATTCGACGAACCGATTGATCTTGTGCTCCCCTCTATCACCTTGGGTTCGGGCGTGGCCGCCGTAATGGCGCGCTTTACCCGGTCCGCTATGATTGATGTTAACCGAGAAGATTATGTGCGCACTGCACGTGCCAAAGGACTGTCGGAAAAGGTTGTCGTTTGGAAGCACACGCTGCGCAATGCGTTGATCCCTGTGGTCACAATGATTGGTCTGCAATTTGGCTTTTTGCTGGGCGGGTCGATCGTTGTCGAGCGCGTATTCCGCTGGCCTGGACTTGGTTCGATCTTGATTGAGGCAATCCAGTATCGCGATTACGCGGTGGTTCAGGCCGAGATCCTGTTGTTTTCTCTGCAATTTCTGCTGATTAGCCTGCTGGTCGACGTGCTATATGCCGTGATCAATCCAACAATCAGATACAAATAAGTTTGGACGTCGATATGTCGGTTACTACAGATACACCTCTGCCCAGAAAGCTCTCGGTACGTTCACCGCTAAGTGAGTTTGTGCGCAAGATGCGCAACCAACGTGTAGCGCTGGTTGCCGGGTCGTTCATCTTACTCATGTTGGTTGCGGCCGTGGTTTCACCTTATGTGCTGAGCTTTGGGCCACAGGATTTCGACTATGATAACATCTTGTCGAAACCCAACCTGCTACACCCGGCCGGTACTGATGAATTCGGACGCGATATCCTTGCCCGTTTGCTCGAAGGGGCCAAGCTCTCGCTTTTCATCGGATTTACGTCGGTGACAGTCGGTGCGTTGATCGGCGTGGCCTTTGGGTTGATTGCCGGCTTTTACGGTGGCTACATCGACGCATTTATCATGCGAATATGCGACGTCTTGTTCGCCTTTCCCGGTATCCTGCTGGCCATTGGGATCGTCGCCATCCTGGGCCCGGGTCTGGGTAATGTGATTGTTGCGGTCGCGGTTTTCAGTGTGCCGATCTTTGCGCGGATCGTGCGCAGTGGGACGTTGGCGCTGAAACAAGCCACATATGTCGAAAGTGCGCGTGCGGTGGGCGCGTCAAACAGCGTTTTGATGTTCCGTCACATTCTTCCCGGGGTCGCATCAAACGTGATCATCTACTTTACCATGCGTATGGGTACTTCGATCCTGACAGCAGCAAGCCTGAGTTTCATCGGATTAGGGGTTGAACCATCAATCCCCGAATGGGGTGCGATGCTTTCTACGGGCCGAGAATATATGATGGCCGGTGAATGGCACGTTACGTTCTTTCCGGGGATGGCAATTTTTCTTACTGTCCTGAGTTTCAATATATTGGGTGATGGTTTGCGCGATGCATTGGACCCCAAGATCGACCTAAACTAGGATACCATGACAAAATATTCAATTCTACCGGGGCCGAATAACCGCATTTCGGATGTGGATGGTGTAAAAGTCGGCCATACGCAGAACCTGCGCGGCACAGCCCGAACGGGTGTGACGGCAATCAGGTTTCATGACGGCAATCATTATCTAAAGAGGCCCTTTGCAGGCTGTGCTATCATCAATGGCTTTAGCAAGGCATTGGGTCTGACCCAGCTTGCCGAACTGGGAGAGATCGAAACGCCTTTACTCCTGACCAACACTTTTGGTGTTCATGCCTGCGCACAGGAATTGATTGACTGCGCCATCGCTGAAAACCCTCGGATCGGGCGCGGTCATCCAACGGTCAACCCGCTTGTGTTGGAATGCAACGACGGATCAGTGAACGATATCCAGAAGATTGGCGTGGACAGGCAGATGGCTCGTGACGCCCTGCAAGCCTGTGCGCCCGAAGTAGAACAGGGGACCGTGGGGGCAGGCACTGGCATGCGTACCTTTGGCCATGCAGGTGGTATCGGCACGGCATCACGTCGGGTGCATATCGAAGATGCCGGCAATTTTACCATCGGGGCGCTGGTTCTTGCTAATTTTGGTGATCCCAGGCAGATGCGGGACAAGGAGGGCGGGCTGCGCCTTGGCGAACTTCCCCATGTTGAAGACAAGGGATCGATCGTTATTGTCATCGCTGTGGATGCGCCGCTAAATTCCAATCAGCTTTCCCGCGTTGCCCGCCGTTCGGCTGCGGGACTGGGCCGGTTGGGCAGCTTTTACGGTCATGGCAGTGGGGACATCGCCGTTGCTGTTTCGACAAAAAACATGACCGATTATTCGGCCAAAAGATCGGTTACCCCAGCAGAGCACTTGCGCAATGACCGTCTTGACGGTTTTTTTCTCGCAACTGCCGATTTGGTGGAGGAAGCCGTTATCAATGCTTTGAATGCGAGCGTGCCGTTCGAAGGTTGGGACGGCAGCGTTCTACCCAAGTTCGGGGTGCAACCTGACGAGAGGCAGCATCCTGTTGCGGAAGTTAGGCAGGCGAAATTTAAGTAGACTTGCGTCTTGGGGCTCAGGTCAGTTTTGTTCTTGATGCTCCATCCTGCTTTTCAGTGTGAGCGGCCGGCAAAAAGGGGTGATTTAGACATCGCCTCTATTTTAGCTGATCCAGCTTCTCAATCATCATCGTGTAGGCATGAAACATGTATTTGGGATGCGCGGCGTTACGATCAGACTTTGCGAGCCAAAGGCCAGTCGACAGCAAAGAGTTGCCGCTAAATGTGCGCTGAACGACCGTTAGGTTTCTCGCTGGATCGATCAGCATATAGTGACCCCCGTAGCCGTCCGTCCAAACCGTGTTACTGTTCTCATCGATCCACCAAATGTATCCCGATGCGGTATACCGACCGCTGTTGTTCAAAGCACTTAGCGGAGACGTGCTGAGCGTAATCCAGTCTGCAGGCACGACCTGTTTGCCATCCCACATCCCATTATTGGCCACCATTGCACCGATCCGGGCAAAGTCGCGCGCACTTGTATACATATAATACATATCGTGTTGAGAGCCATTGGTTGGCATAAACCATGGATCACCCATCACGACGTTATTTGCGTCAAAATCCTGCATGCCAAGGGGTTCTGCAAGGTTGTCCTGCATAAACTGGCCAATCGATTGGCCGGTTTCCTGTATGAAGATTGTGCCAAGCGCGTTGTAATCAAAGTTGTTGGAAAAGAAGAACTCGCCAGGCAGATGAGAGCCACGTGCAGGGCGATCTGTGATTTGGCTGTCATGCTCCCCTTCGGCGGGCAGATAAATACCAGAGCGAGCCATTAGTAAGTCGCGAATGGTCGCGGTTTTTTCTTGGTCCGTTAGCGGTGTGTTTTCATCAATATTAAGCTCCGCCAGCGTCATATTTAGGTCGATCAGCCCTTGGTCAATTGCAATACCATAGAGCAGGCTCAACACGGCCTTGCGGGTGGACGCACCATTCATGATGCGTGTGACATCACCATATTCATAAATAGATTCGTTGTTCTGCACTGCCATGATGACGTCGATGTGGGTGCTGTCATTTTCAAAATGATCGTCAATTGCAGCCACAACCTCTGTCGAGAGAATGTCTGATTTTTTCAATTCTACGCCGTAGGCCGGATCAGGGTCCGTGACACGTGGCAGAGCAGAATAGCCTGCCGCGAGGAGTATGATTGCCAGTAAGCTGCAAAGGAGTATTTTCAATGAATTTAACATAGTATAAATTTCCGTTTGGGTCAGGTGCGCAATACTATTCAGCCTATTCTGTGTAAAACTCAACTAAGCAAATACCATTGCAAGAACCGGATATTTTGGATGCTGGTGACATTCTATTTTTTCGGATGACCTGCCTCCTATGACGCCTCCAATTTGTGTACATTCTGCCTAACAAAGATGACGGGTAAATGAATATACGAAACAATTTATTTAGATTTCCGCGCAGAATTGAGCCGGATAGCAGTATGATTTCCACTGAGATTTGAGCCATGTGACCCTTCCCCCAGCGCGATGCGCAACGGGGAGCGGCGGAGTGATACACATGGGACTTTGGAAATATTATTCGACGGATGTCTTTGCGGGAGAAACTATCGGTCCGTGAAATCGCGCGACGCACTGGTTTGTCGCGCAATACGATTACAAAATATCTGAACGCGGGCACGATCGAGCCACAGTTCATGACGCCAGAGCGGCAGAGCAACCTTGATCCTTACGCGGAGAAAGTGGCTGGCTGGTTGAAGACGGAGGTATGCAAGTCTCGCAAGCAGCGGCGGACGCTGAAGCAGCTACTGTCTGTCGCCAGAGTTTTTGGGTCCAAGAGTGGCTTAAACTAAGAGAGGGTTTGGCTCATCTGGTTGGTTTGATTATGCGGCGCTTTGTCTGTGATGCAAGCGTCGCGTTTCGAGTGTCGTACGTTTGATCCGTTCCCGTTGTTTTAGAATGGCTTTGTCGCGGCCAAAGTAGACGTCAGCGGGCGTGACGTTATTCGGGGTCTCGTGATATCGCTGGTGATTGTAGTGGTCGACGAAGGCTTCTCATTGGGCTTCAAGATCACCGGGCAGGACGTAGTTTTTCAGCAAGATGCGGTTCTTCAGGGTCTGGTGCCAGCGCTCGATGTTGCCCTGGGTTTGTGGGTGGTAAGGCGCGCCACGCTAGTGCTTCATGCCTCTGCCTCCGCCAGCTCCCCAGAGACATAACTGGACCCGTTGTCGCTCAGCAGGCGTGGTATGTGGACAACATGCACTTGGTCGCAACGCGACGCTTGCAGCGCCAAGTCCAGCGTTTCTGTCACATCCTCAGCCCGCATCGTCGTGCAGAGGTTCCACGAAACGATGTGCCGACTGTAATCGTCCAGGATCGTGCTGAGGTAAAACCAGCCCCACACTCCCCGCAGTCAGCACCAAAACAAATCACCCCGGCGGGCGTGCCCATCCGAGGTGTCTGAGATCTTCTTTAGCGTCAGCAGGTCTGCTTACCCGTTGGCTTCGCGGATTTTGTCTGCCGCGTCCTTGTCGAACGTCACGCCGCTTTCGGAAAACAGCGCATCCAGCTCGCCCGACAGGGTCATTTCGGTGATGATGTCACAGCCACCGACAAACTCGCCCTTGACGTATAGCTGTGGAATCGTTGGCCAATCCGAGAAATCCTTGATCCCTTGGCGGATGCCATCATCGGCCAATACGTTCACATCGGCAAATTCCACACCCATGTAATTCAGCACCCCGGCCACGCGGCTGGAAAACCCGCACTGCGGCATTTCCTTGGTGCCCTTCATGAACAGCACCACGTCGTTGCTGGTGATCTGTTCTTTGATCCGGCTTGCGGCATCGCTCATGTTATTCATCCTTTGTCTTTGATTTCTTGAACGCGGTGAAATAGCGCCGCGCGTAGGTTTCATCGTCGGCCCAGGGCCGCACATCCACATCCGCCCCCCCAAGGAAAAAGCCCCCCCGGCGGCGCGTCCAGCTTGTGTGCCCTCGCTCAAGGCTTTCGTTGCGCCGGTTGGTGCTGGCGATGGCATCCAGATCGGTCGCTTCCATGCCCAGCGGGGTCTTTTCACCGGCACCTGTAACGGGCGGCTGACGCTGGGCCAACGGGGTATAGATGCCCCGCCGCGCGCGGTGCTGGACATACGCCACAGCGACGAACCCCGCAAACACAGCAGCGATGACCCAGATCCACATGGTCTACTCCGGCGCCTTGGTGGTCAGCGCCAGCGCGTGCAATTCGCCGTTGGACCCGTCCATCTTGCCTTTGAGGGCGGCATAGACGGCGCGCTGCTGCTGTACCCGGTTCATCCCGCGAAAACTTTCGTCGATGACCATAGCGGCCATATGCACCCCGTCATTGCCCTCGACGGTGATTTTCGCCTGCGGAAAGGCGGCGCGGATCAGGTCTTCGATTTCGCTGGCTTGCATGGGCATGGATAGGCTCCGCTTGGTTGTGCAATCTATGTCCCAGATGTAGTGCCGCGCCGCACTGCGTGCAAGCCGAAGCATGGCGGGCCAAACATCTGCGGGTTGTGAGTTGACCTTGCCCCATGTGCCGCGACAGGGTGGGGGCGGACAATGGGCCAGCGAGGATGTGATGGATCAGATACCCGAACAGGCGCTGCGCTGGGTCGAGGCCGGGCAGGGCGCCGTACTGGCCACCGTGATCGAAACCTGGGGCTCGGCCCCGCGCCGGGCGGGCGCGCAGCTTGCAGTGGCAGCAGACGGCACCATGGCGGGCTCGGTTTCGGGCGGCTGTGTTGAAGGGGCCGTGGTGCTTGAGGCGCTCGCGGCGCTGCAGGACGGCCAGACACGTTTGCTGGAGTACGGCGTCAGCGACGGCGATGCCTTTGCAGTGGGGCTGGCCTGTGGCGGCACGATCAAGGTGCTGGTTGAACCCGTGGGTGCCGACGGCATACCGCCTGACATGCTGCGCGATCTGGTGGCGGCGCGCGCGGATCGTGTGCCTGTCGCCTACGAGGTGGCGCTTGACGGCAGTGATCGCGCGCTAACGCGAGATGGCCCCGCAGACCAGTTTAACGCCGACCGGCTTCACGCCGACCGGTTTCGCGCTGACCGCTCTGGCATAGACGACAGCGGCGCGCGCTTTGTCGCCATTCACAACCCGCCACTGCGTCTGATCGTGGTCGGCGCCGTGCATATCGCGCAGCATTTGACACAGATGGCCCGCGCCGCAGGTTTCGACCCGATCGTCGTCGACCCGCGCCCGGCCTTTGCCACGCCCGCCCGGTTTCCCGATGCACGGTTGATCGACGATTGGCCCGACGCCGCACTTAACGCCATTGGCCTCGACGCCCGCTGCGCCGTGGCCCTGCTGACGCATGATCCTAAACTCGACGACCCAGCGCTGCACGTGGCGCTAAACTCCGGCGCTTACTATATCGGCGCACTGGGGTCGTCGCGCACCCAGGCTGCACGCCAGCAACGTCTGACGGACGCCGGCTTCACCCCTGACCAGACCGCCCGTATCCACGGCCCCATCGGGCTCAACATTGGGGCCTCCGGCCCGGCAGAAATCGCGGTCTCGATCCTCGCCGAAATGATCCAAGGGCTGCGCCGTCCATGAAATTTGGACCCACCCCCATCGCAAGGGCCGCAGGGACCACGCTCGCCCACTCGATCGCCCTGCCCAAGGGACGGCTGCGCAAGGGGCATGTGCTGACGGTACAAGACGTCGCGGTGCTGGCGGACATGGGGCTGGATGAAGTCACGGTGGCGCGGCTCGGCCCCGGGGACGTTGACGAAAACGCTGCCGCAGCGCGGCTGGCCGCACGGCTTTGCGGTCCGGGGCTGCGCATGACAGATGCCTTTACAGGCCGCGTTAACCTGCTGGCCGAGGGGGCAGGGGTGGTGACGCTGGACGCCGTAGCGCTGGCGCAGGTCAATGCCGTGGACCCGATGATCACCCTCGCCACCGTGCCCCCCTATCAGCAACTAGCCAAAGGCGGCATGGCTGCCACGATCAAAATCATTTCCTACGCCGTGGCCGACACCGCGCTGCTCAAAGCCTGCGCTGCCGCACCGCAAGGTGCACTGTCGCTTGCCTCGCCCAAGCTGAACAGCGCCACCTTGATCATCACCGAAGTTTCAGGCGGTGCCGGCGACAAGGGCCGCGCAGCGATCGAGGCGCGGCTTACCGCGCTCAACGTAACGCTGGAAAACACCGTCACGGTTCCGCATGATGTCGCCGCGCTGGCCGGGGCGATCTCGGACGCCACAAGCGATCTGATCTTGATCCTTACCGGATCGGCCACCTCTGACCCAAATGACATCGCCCCCGCCGCCCTGCGCGCCGCGGGCGGGCAGGTCGCACGTTTCGGCATGCCGGTCGATCCGGGGAACCTGCTGTTCATTGGCGATCTGCACAACCGCCCGGTGATCGGCCTGCCGGGGTGTGCCCGCTCGCCAGCCCTGAACGGCGCCGACTGGGTGCTGTCGCGCGTCATTTGCGGCATCGCGGTCACCTGCGCCGATATTGCCGGAATGGGTGTGGGCGGCCTGCTCAAGGAAATCCCGACCCGTCCACAACCGCGCGCCCCCCGCACCGCCAAGTAGCGATGCCCTCAAAGTTTGCTATTCTCAACACGCCGCCTGCGTGTTTAACTGCGTTCAACACACGCATTTACCGGGAGGAAGAACATGACGCAGGTCAAGATGACCGTGAACGGCAAACCCGCAACGGGTGACGTCGAAGGCCGCACGCTGCTGGTGCAGTTCCTGCGGGATGATCTGGGGCTGACCGGCACCCATGTCGGCTGTGACACCAGCCAGTGCGGGGCCTGCGTGGTCCATGTGAACGGGCAGGCGGTCAAAGCCTGCACCATGTTCGCCATAGAGGCCGAGGGCGCCGAGGTTGCCACCATCGAAGGGCAGGCCGCCGCCGATGGCACGCTGAACAAAATCCAGCAGGCGTTTCAGGATCACCACGGGCTGCAATGCGGCTTTTGTACGCCGGGCATGGTCATGTCCGCCGCGGCCCTGCTCAAGGATAACCCGAAGCCCAGCGAAGCCGAGGTGCGCCATTACCTCGACGGCAACATCTGCCGCTGCACCGGCTATCACAACATCGTCAAGGCGATCATGGCAGCATCCGGTCAGGAGGTCGGCACGCTGGCGGCTGAATAACGCAGCAAGCAAATGACCCGGATGGTGGTGGAGGAGGAGGCCGCCACCTTTCGGGGCCAAGGCGCGATACATCGTAGGGTGCAGCCTCGCTGCACCGCCACCCAAGGGAGGGAAGACATGCCAAAGGATCTAGAGCCCAGCAGCGGCATTGGTGCCAGCAGCAAGCGGCGCGAAGACGTGCGTTTTTTGACAGGCGCCGGAAATTATTGCGACGACATCAACATGCGCGGACAGGCACATGTTTTCTTTCTGCGCTCTGACGTGGCGCATGGCAGGCTCACCTCTGTCGACACTACGGCGGCTGCCGCCATGCCCGGTGTGGTCAAGATCTTTACCGGTGCTGATTTCACTGAAGTGGGCGGCATTCCCTGCGGATGGCAGATAACGGACAAGCACGGCGCGGTCATGCAGGAACCCCGCCACCCTGTTCTGGCGCATGACAAGGTCCGCCATGTGGGCGAACCCATCGCCGCCGTGGTTGCCGAAACGCTGGCCCAGGCCCGCGACGCGGCCGAGGCGATTGTGGTCGAAATTGATGAATTGCCCGCCGTGATCAACATGAAAGACGCGGTCAAGGATGGCGCGACCAAGGTGCATGACGATCTGACATCAAACCTTTGTTATGACTGGGGTTTCGTCGAAGAGAATAAGGACGCGGTTAACAAGGCCTTTGACGAGGCCGACCATGTCACCACGCTTGAACTGGTCAACAACCGTCTTGTCGCCAACCCGATGGAGCCGCGCGTGGCGATCGGTGACTACAACCGTGCTGACGGCGATCACACGCTATACACCACCAGCCAGAACCCGCATGTGATCCGTCTGCTGATGGGGGCCTTTGTGCTGGGCATCCCCGAACACAAGCTGCGCGTGGTCTCGCCCGATGTGGGTGGTGGTTTCGGCACCAAGATTTTCCACTACCAGGAAGAGGCCTTTTGCACCTTTGCCGCCAAGGCGGTTGGCCGCCCGGTGAAATGGACCTCTAGCCGTTCTGAAGCCTTTATGTCTGACGCCCATGGCCGCGACCATGTGACCAAGATCGAACTGGCACTGGACGCGGACAATAACTTCCAGGCGATCCGCACCGATACCTATGCCAACATGGGGGCCTATCTGTCGACCTTTGCTCCGTCGGTGCCGACATGGCTGCACGGCACGTTGATGGCGGGCAACTACCGGACACCGCTGATCTATGTGAACGTCAAGGCGGTCTTTACCAATACGGTGCCGGTGGACGCCTATCGCGGCGCCGGGCGGCCCGAGGCGACCTTTCAGCTTGAACGCCTGATTGACAAGGCCGCGCATGAACGCGGCGTCGATCCCATCGCTTTGCGGCGGCAGAACTTCATCACCGAATTTCCCTATGCCACCCCGGTGGCGGTGGAATACGACACCGGCGATTACCACGCCACGATGGACAAGATGGAAGAGCTGGCCGACCACGCGGGCTTTGCCGCGCGGCGCAAGCAAAGCGAGGCCAAAGGCCGGCTGCGCGGATTTGGCGTGAACTGCTATATCGAGGCCTGCGGCATCGCGCCGTCGAACCTTGTGGGCCAGTTGGGCGCGCGTGCGGGGCTTTACGAATCTGCGACCGTGCGGGTCAACGCCACGGGCGGTTTGGTCGTGATGACCGGCAGCCACAGCCACGGGCAGGGGCATGAGACATCTTTTGCACAGGTTGTGGCCGATATGATCGGCCTTGATGAAGGCATGGTTGATATCGTGCATGGCGACACCGCCAAAGTGCCGATGGGCATGGGCACCTATGGGTCGCGGTCGCTGGCCGTTGGCGGCAGTGCGATCGTGCGGGCGACGGAAAAGATCATCGCCAAAGCCAAGAAGATCGCCAGCCATCTGCTGGAAGCGTCTGAAAGTGATATCGAGCTGAAAGACGGGGCGTTCAGCGTCGCAGGCACGGATAAATCCGTCGCTTGGGGCGACGTGACGTTAGCGGCCTATGTGCCGCATAACTACCCGCTGGAAGAGATCGAACCGGGGCTGGAAGAAACGGCGTTTTATGACCCGTCGAATTTCACCTATCCCTCGGGGGCCTATGCCTGCGAAGTGGAACTGGACCCCGATACCGGGCAGGTCACGATCGAACGGTTCACGGCGGCGGATGATTTTGGCAATGTGATCAACCCGATGATCGTGACCGGGCAGGTGCATGGTGGCTTGGCACAGGGCATTGGGCAGGCGTTGATGGAAAACTGCGCCTATGATGCTGACGGTCAGTTGCTCAGCGCCTCCTACATGGATTACGCCATGCCGCGTGCCAGTGATCTGCCATTCTACGCGGTAGACCATTCCTGTCAGACGCCTTGTACGCACAACCCACTTGGGGTGAAAGGCTGTGGCGAGGCAGGGGCGATTGGATCGCCCCCGGCGGTGGTTAACGCGGTGCTGGATGCGATGCGGTCGGGCGGCAAGGACGTCGGCCATATTGATATGCCGGTCAGTCCGGCGCGGGTCTGGGCGGCGATGCAGGGATGAGCGTAAGTGGCTGCTGCGGGCAACCGGGGGTGTCATTCCCCCCGGTCGCCCCGCGAAGGTTTGTTTTGCAAGATGAACAGGGGACTGGCGCGATTGCGGACCCCGAAGGGAAGGACAGCAGATGTACGAGTTTGAGATAGAACGGCCCGCCAATGTGGCCGATGCAGTCACGGCACTGGGGCGCGACGAGGCCCAGCCGTTAAGCGGGGGGCAGACCTTGATCCCAACCCTGAAGGCGCGTCTGGCAATGCCGTCTGTGCTGGTGTCCCTGACGGGCATCGACGCGATGAAAGGGGTCCGCAGGGCGGACGACGGCCAACTGTGGATCGGCGGGGGCACCACCCACGCGACCGTGATGCTCGACGCGGCAGATCACTATCCGGCGCTGGCGGGTCTGGCGGCGCGCATCGGTGATCCTGCGGTGCGCAACCGCGGCACCATCGGCGGGTCGCTGGCCAATAACGACCCCTCGGCCTGTTATCCGGCGGGTGCGCTGGCCAGTGGGGCTACCATTATCACTGACCGGCGCGAAATCGGCGCGGATGATTTTTTCCAGGGCATGTTTTCAACCGCTCTGGATGAGGGCGAGATTGTCACGGCGGTGACCTTTCCAGTGCCGCAGGGCGCGCATTACGAAAAGTTCATTCAGCCTGCCTCGCGCTTTCCGTTGGTCGCGGCCTTTGTCGCCAAATTTTCTGATGGGGTGCGGGTGGCGATCACCGGTGCGTCAAATGGCGGTGTATTCCGCTGGGCCGAGGCCGAAGCCGCATTGTCGGGGAATTTTTCGGCGGGCGCACTGGACGGGCTGACGCTGCCGGGTGATGACATGATCAGCGATCTGCATGGCACAGGGGCGTACCGCGCCCATCTGTGCGGCGTCATGACACGCCGGGCGGTCGACGCCATCGGCTGAAAATTCGCCTCCTTTTTCAAGGCGCAGGCCGCGTTTCCAATCGGAAGCGCGGCCTTTTTCATTTGGATGATATTGGATAGCGGAACCACAACCCTCACTGTGCGTTAGAGGACAAGCGCTGCCCGAACGGCGTATCTGTAACCGTGAGGACCAAACAATGAAAAAGATACTAAAATCAACGACATCGCTGGGGTTGAGCCTTGCGCTCGCCTTTCCGCATGGGGCCTTTGCCCAGGAAAACCTGCCCGTTTGTGGCCCGGTTGACGCTGCTTCTGAATTTCCGTGTAACCTGGAAGGTCAGGTTGTCGCGAATATTGATGAACTGCGCGTTGTGTCCGGTCTGGCTGCGGATCAGGCCAATGGCGTTCTTGATACGCTGACCGACCAAACTACAGATGCAGAGGCCAACGCCGCCGCCGAGGCGGAAGCTCAGGCTGCTGCGGATGCTGAGGCTGCTGCCGCGTTGGAAGCTGACGCCGCTGCTGCTGCACAAGCCGAGGCCGCTGCTGCTGCCGACGCTCAGGCCGCTGCCGATGAGGCCGCTCAGGCTGCCGCTGATGCCGAGGCTGAAGCGGCACTTCAGGCCGATGCGCAAGCCGCAGCCGACGCAGAAGCGCAGGCCGCTGCTGATGCAGAAGCCGAAGCCGCACTGGAAGCCGAAGCGCAAGCTGCTGCTGATGCTGACGCCGCCGAGCAAGCCGCTGCTGATGCGGCTGCTGCTGAGGAAGCCCAAGCCGAAGCCGCCGCTGATGCCCAAGAGGATGCAGCCGATGCCGCCGCCGCTGAGGCCGCTGCTGTAGAAGCTGAAGCCGCCGAAGCAGCCGCTGCGGAAGAGGCGCGTATCGCCGCCGAAGCAGAAGCTGCTGCCGCCGCAGAACAGCAAACAGAAGCTGAGGCCGAGGCCGAAGCCGAGGCGGAAGCCGAACGTGAAGAGCGCCGCGCCGAGCGTCGTGAGCAGCGTCGCGCCGAACGCCGTGCCGAACGTGAAGCCGCTGCTGCTGCCGCTGCCGCAGCCGAGGCAAATGATGCCGACGCCGAGATGGTGACCGAAGAGGTGACCGAAGAGGACGTGCGCAGCTCCGACGAAGACTTTGACACTGAAGTAACCGCAGCCGGCCAAGCCGCCGCTGCCGCTTCGAACGACGACTCCGGTCTGAGCAATTTCGAAAAGGCGTTGCTGTTGGGTCTGGGTGCCGTGGTTGTTGGTTCCGTGCTGAAAAACGGCGACAAAGTTGTCAGCCGGTCAGGTGACCGCGTTGTGATCGAAGATCCCAATGGCGATCTGCGGGTGCTGAAAGATGACAACGCTCTGATCCGTCGCCCCGGTGACCAGGTTCAGACACAGACCTTTGATGATGGCTCCACACGGACCATCGTGACCAAGCCCGATAACACGCAGATCGTTACGATCCGCGCGCGCGATGGTCAGGTTCTGCGCCGCGTCCATGTCGACGCACAAGGCAACGAATACATCTTGGTCAACGATCTGGTTGAAGAGCGCGAAGTGGTGGTAAACGACCTGCCGCAGGTGCGTGAAAACTTCCGGACCACCAGCGGTCAGGACGAAGCGGCACTGCTGGCTGCCTTGCAGTCGGAACTTCGCTCGGACCAGAATCGCACCTTCTCTCTGCGCCAGGTGCGCGAGATCAAGGAAGTCCGGTCGCTGGCACCACAGTTGGAACTGGACGCTGTCCGCTTTCCAACAGGTTCGGCCGCAATTCAGCCTGAGCAGGCCAAGTCGCTTGCCAAGATCGGCGCAACACTGCGTCAGTTGATCAAGAACGATCCACGCACCGTGATCCTTGTTGAAGGTCACACCGATGCCGTGGGTGATGCGTCCTACAACCTGGCTCTGTCGGACCGCCGTGCGGAAACCGTGGCGTTGGCACTGACCGAGTACTTTGACGTGCCACCGGAAAACATGATCACCCAAGGCTATGGTGAAAGCGCATTGAAAGTGCCGACATCGACAGCCGAGGCCGCCAACCGCCGCGCGGTTGTGCGTAACATCACCGGCCTGCTGCGCTAACGCGCTGCACCAGCCATAAAATGCGAAACGCCCCCGGAGCGATCCGGGGGCGTTTTTATATCTAGGAGCGCAAGTATCTCTACGGCTCGTATAAAACTATCTATTCTGAAGAGGTCCGATCAGCATAACCATCTGGCGGTCTTCCAAGGCGTTGGGGTAGCCAATGCTGAGGTCTGGCAGTCGTGCGCCCTTGAGCGCACGATGAGAAGTCCAAGGCGTTGGCGCAGCTAATGCTGAGGTCTGGCAGTCGTGCGCCCTTGAGCGCACGATGAGAAGACCCAGAAGGGTTACTTGTTCGGCAGAGGTCCGATTAGCATAACCATCTGGCGGCCTTCCATCTTGGGGAAGTTCTCGACCCGACCATGCTCTTTGGTATCTTCGGCAACCCGCTCAAGCAGTTCGCGCCCCAGATTCTGGTGCGCCATTTCGCGGCCTCTGAAACGCAGGGTGATCTTAACCTTGTCGCCGTTCTCAAGAAATTTGAAAACATTGCGCATTTTGACTTCGTAATCATTGGTGTCAGTGTTCGGACGGAACTTGACCTCCTTGATTTCGATGATCTTTTGCTTCTTGCGCGCTTCGGCTTCGCGTTTTTGCGTCTCGTATTTGAACTTGCCAAAATCCATGATTTTACACACGGGAGGATTGGCATTGGGCGAGATCTCAACCAGATCAAGTCCGGCTTCCTCTGCCATTTCCATGGCACGCGATGGGGTCACAACCCCGACGTTCTCACCGTCCGCACCAATAAGGCGGATTTCATTTGAGCGGATCTTGTCGTTGATGCGCGGGCCGGTGTCGCGTTGCGGCGGCGCATTATGAGGTCTGCGAGCGATGGTGATGGTCCTTAGATTGTTGACGAATTTCGAGATTGCAAACTAAACGGGGGGACGGGCTTCTTCAAGCGGCAAAATTGGGCTAGAGGGGGCTTTGGGGCTGATTTTCTCTTGCACCTTTTGCATTTGCCGCGCAATTGGCCTCATAATGGGCGCGTAGATGTGTTTTAGCACATCCGGCCTTTCATTGAGGGGACACTATAATGAAGAATTTGATCTGGATCGTCGTTGCGGCTGTTATCGCGCTGGGGGCTTATATGCTCTACACTGGTAAGAACCCCAAAGAGGTAGCAAGCGATGCATCCGAGGCGGTTAATGCGCCCGAAGCACTGGAAAGCGCCTCTGAAGCGGCAGGGGAAGCGACTGTTGTTGTTGAGGGGGCGGTTGCTGACGCAGTGGACGCCACTGCCGAAGCGGCCGAAGTTGTCGGTGAAGTCGCAGCCGAGGCGGGCGCCGCAGTGACCGCAGCGGCAGAGGAAGCCGCCGATGTGATTTCCGAAGCCGTGGACGACGCCACCGCCGTAGCCAATGACTCCGCCGCCGATGTGGCCGAAGTCGAGGCAGAGGTGGAGGCCGAGGTTGAAGCAGATGCAGCAGCCGACGCCCAGACCGCCGTCGAAGCCGATAGCACGCCGACCACTAATGATACGGCCACCGACAATGCCGCATCTGGCAACAACGCTTCGGGCACGACCCAAACCGCCACTGCCGACACGACCACCGAGGCCGTCGTTGAGGCCGATGCCGAAGCATTGACGGTTGCAGGTTTCGACCTTGAGAAGGTCAGTACGATGATCGAACAGTCTGATCTGGGCGCCGTCCAAAAGGCAACTCTGATCAAGGGGTTGAAGGCCGCACAGGACAATCCTGAGGTGCTGAAAACCTTGCTCGAGCAGGTGCGCACGGCGCTGAATATCTGAGCTGACCACATAAAAACGATCAAGGCCGCGTTCGGGATACCGGGGGCGGCCTCTTCATTTGTGACATCGGAATTTGCGCCAAACGCGCGCGGCGTCGCGATTTTAGGTTTATCCACCTCTGGTCGCTTGCTATCCCGGTCCCAGTTGCCCCTGCGGAAAAGGTATCGCGCATGTCACGGTTGGTACTGTTTCTACTGTTTTTTGCCGCGATATTCCTCCAGGCTGGTGCGTATGGTCTGACCTTCATGCTGCCGCGCCTGTTCGACAGTTTCGGCGCCAATGAAAAGGTCGTGGGTGCCATGCTCTTGGTCACGACGCTGGCCACGCTGGTGACAGTCTATTTTTCGGGTCATTTGTCGGATGTATTCGGGCGGCAACGGACATTGGGTGTCGCCTGTATTGCGATCTCTGCCGCGTTATTTTTATACGCAAATGTCAGCGCTGTGGACGCGGGGCTGGTTGCGGCGAGTGTGCTATTGGGCTTTGGCTGGGGGCTGACGTATTCGCTGGGGCCCATCGTGTTGACCCGGCTGGTGCGCCCGGACGAACGCGTGCGGTATTTCACGTTGCTGTCGGTCTTTGTGATGGCCGGGTTTGGGCTGTCGCCGGTGCTGGCCTCGGTGCTCGAAGGCGCGGGTTATTCGGTGCGTGCGGCCTTTGGCGTGACGGCGGTCTTATGTCTCGTCAGCGCGGTGATGTTTTTCCTCCTGGATGCGCCGATCAGGGCCAATGCCCTAAGCCCACGGGCCGAAGCACCGTCACGCATCACGCTTGCCGCCTTGGCGGGGGTGATGCGGTCGCGCGCCGTGTTGCCGGTGACGATGGTCTGTCTGGGGGCCAGTGTGTTTGCCGGGCTGAATAATTTTCAGACGGTATTCGCAGACGCTCGGGGATTGGATTATGCGCAGTTTTACCTGGCATATACTGGCACGGTCGTCTTGTTGCGGCTGGTATTGGCGCGGTTCAAGGGCGGCGATAATCCCTACAGAACCATCGCGCTGCTGCAATATATCATGTGCTTCAGCGTGGTGTTGTTCATTTTCAGCGGGGGGAGCTTTCCGCTCTATCTGCTGGTCGCGGTTCTGTTTGGGCTTGGCTACGGGGTGTCCTATCCGATCCTTGTTTCGGTCGCGGCCAGTGACGCCCGCGAGGATTTGGGCGCGCAGACGCTGCAACTGTTCGCGCTGACGTATTTCATCGGGATATTCGGGTTTCCGCTGGTGGCAGGCTGGATGATCGTCGAGGTTGGCACGGTACCGTTGTTGGTATTGGTGGCGGTGCTGGCGGCGATAGAGGCGACGATGGCGCTGCGGCGGTCGCTGGCGGCATAGGGCCGGCAACCGCCATTAGCACGAAAGATGTGCTGAAAAGGGTGGTACAGAAACTGCCCGGCGCGCCCTGCGCTTGTTCCGTGCCTATCTGTCTCAGCCGACGAAGGCTTTTTCGACCACAAAGTGCTGGGGGTCCGAATTGGCACCCTCGGTCAGGCCGAACCCTTCGAGGATTGCCATGATGTCCTTGTTGAACCCAAGACTGCCGCAGACCATCGCGCGGTCGGTAGCGGCAGAGATCGGCATGATGCCCAGATCGGCAAACACCGTGCCGTCCTGTAGCAGCGTGGTGATCCGGCCCATCTTGGGGCTCTGCTCGCGGGTGGTGGTGGGGTAGTAGCGGATTTTCCCGAGGTTCTCGGCCCCGATCAACTCCTGCATCAGCTCGTCCGACTTCAACCCGTCGATCAGTTGGCGGCCATACTCCAGTTCTGCCACATCACGGCAGGTATGCGTCACGATGACCTCGTCGAATTTCTCATAGGTGTCCGGCTCGCGCAGGAGTGAGGCAAAAGGCGCAAAGCCGGTGCCGGTGGCAAACATCCACAGCCGGTTGCCCGGCAGCAGCGCGTCATGTACGAGTGTGCCCACAGGCTTGGGGCGCAGGATGATGTCATCGCCGGGCTGGATGTGTTGCAGCTTGGACGTCAGCGGACCGTCCTGCACTTTGATCGAATAGAATTCCAGCTCATCGTCCCAGGCAGGCGAGGCGATGGAATAGGCCCGCAGCAGTGGTTTTTGCTTGCCGGTTTCGGGGTGCGGGTCGCCCATGAGGCCGATCATCACAAACTCACCCGAGCGGAACCGCAGTGATGCCGGACGCGACACGCGGAAGGAAAAAAGCTGGTCCGTCCAGTGGGTCACCGATGTGACGGTCTGGGCGTCCGGCAATGTCGGAACGGGGCGGGCGTTGGCTTGGTTCACTTTGGTCTGCTCGGTCATGAATATATCCACAAGGTGGCTTGCGGTCCTTACTTAGGGGATGGAACGGGCGAGGGCAACGTGGGCGGTGTTATTCCGCCGCGACGGACCCGCGCAGGCGGGCCTGATAATCGTGTCGCTGCCAGTTGGCGCGGAACTGCCACTGGTCCTGAGGCTGGCGTGCGGCCAGCGCATGGTCGATCTCGACCTCGTCAAAACCCGACCGCCGCGCCATGGCGTATTGGTCGGCCAGAACATGACCACGGGCACGCAACCGGCCCTTGTAGCCGCGCAGCCGCAGGGTGCGCGCGATGGAAAAGCCACGTCCATCAGCGGAAGACGGAAAATCGACGCGGATCATTTGCACCGCCGGGGTCAGGTCTATCTTGGTGGCGTCACTGTCAGACGGCAGGTCAATCGCGCGGCAGTCATTGGCCGCCCCTTCACCGCAATAGCCGTGGGTCCAGTCGTCGGGGCCAAAGCCCGCATCGGTTACGATAACGCTCATGTCGTTCCTCCTGTTCGCACCATTTTGCCGTTCACAAAATGAATGCCGCATTCGTCTTTGGTTTGATCACGCCAGCGGCCCGCGCGGGGGTCTTCGCCGGGGGCCACAGGCGAGGTGCAGGGCGCACAGCCGATGGATGGATATCCCTGCGCCACCAGCGGGTGACGCGGCAGGCGGTTTTCGGTGATATAGTCGGCCACATCAGACGTCGCCCAATAGGCCAGCGGGTTCACCTTGATCCGTGGGGCGGCATTGGCCGGGGTTTCCACCTCGAAAAACTCCAACGCGGAACGTGTACCTGATTGAAACCGCTTGCGCCCGGTGATCCAGCCATCATATCCCGCCAGCGCCGCTTGTAGAGGCCGGGTTTTGCGCAGGGCACAGCAGGCATCGGTATCGTATTGGTGGAGCGTGTTGTCGGGATCTTGGGTTGCCAGTTCAGCGCTGCGCAGGATCGTGACATTGCGCAGGCCCAGCCGTTCGGTCAGTTCCTGCTGGTAAACCAGCGTTTCGGCGAACAGCATTTCGGTGTCGATGAACACCACCGGCAGATCGCGTTCGACCATCGCGGCCAGGTGCAGCAGCGCCACCGATTCCGCACCAAAGCTGGAGACCAGCGCCAGATTGTCGATCTCATTCGTTGCGCGGCGGATCACGTCTGTTGCGCTGTGGTGGCGCAGTTCGTTGTTGAGGCGCGCCGCCCGCTCTTGGGCCGCGATCAGTGTTTCTGACGGCGGCGCAGAGGTATTTGAAAAAGGATGAAACACAGGCTGGTCAAGCGGCATTGGCCCGGTCCGTGTCGGCGGCTTCGGGGTAGAGCGCTGCTTTGAAGGGGGCGAGACCCAGACGGCGGTAGGTTTGCAGAAAGGTCTCGGTGGGGTCGCGGCGCAGATCGAGATAACCCATGACAAGACGTTCAATGGCGGGCACGATGTCTTCCGCCGAGAAACCGGGGCCGGCGCGTTCGCCAATCGCCGCGTCTTCGGTGCCGTCGCCGCCGAGCGTGATCTGGTAGTTTTCCACGCCTGCACGGTCGAGGCCGAGGATGCCGATATGGCCAACATGGTGGTGGCCGCAGGCGTTGATGCAGCCTGAGATTTTGATCTTGAGCGGACCCACGTCATGCTCCAGCTTCAATTCGTCGAAGCGGGTGGCAATTTCTTGGGCGATGGGGATCGACCGTGCCGTGGCCAGGGCGCAATAGTCCATGCCGGGGCAGGCGATGATATCGCTGATCAACCCGATGTTGGCGGTGGCGAGTTTCGCGGCCTTCAGTTCAGCATGCAGAGCGGGTAGGTCGCTGCGGTGGACATGGGGCAGGATCACGTTCTGTTCGTGGCTAATGCGCAATTCATCGTGGCCGTATCTGCGCGCCAGTTCTGCCATCACGCGCATCTGATCGGCCGAGGCATCGCCGGGCGTCGCGCCGTGGGCTTTGAGGCTGATCGACACGATAGCATAGCCCGGCGCGCGGTGCTCGGCGAGGTTGGTATCGGCCCAAGCGCGGAAGACCGGATCGTTGGTATAGGCAGCCTCATAGGTCGCGAGGGAGGCGGTTTTGAAGGTGGGCGCGGCAAAGTCGGCCTCGATGCGCGACAGCATCTGTTGATCAACACCGGTGAACTGCGGGCGGATCAGCGCATATTGCGCGTCGACGCGGGTGCGGATGTCGTCGATGCCATTCTCATGCACCGTGATTTTGATGCGGGCCTTGTATTTATTGTCGCGGCGGCCCAGCACGTTGTAGACGCTGACAATTGCCTCAAGTGTGGGCAGCAGATCGTCTGCGCTGACAAACTCATAAAGCACCTTGCCGATCATCGGGGTGCGGCCAAGGCCACCGCCTATGATGACCTCAAAACCTTGCACGTCGTCACGCTCAACAATGCGCAGACCGATGTCATGCGCCTTGATCACCGCGCGGTCGGCGGCGGCACCTGTCACGGCTACCTTGAACTTACGCGGCAGGAACTGAAATTCCGGGTGGTCGGTGGACCACTGACGGATCAATTCGGCAATGGGGCGCGGATCGGCTATTTCATCCGCCGCGGCACCGGCAAAATGGTCAGCAGTAACATTGCGGATGGTGTTGCCCGATGTCTGGATTGCGTGCAACTTTACCTCTGCCAAGGCATCGAGCATGTCTGGCACATCGCGCAATTCGGGCCAGTTGTACTGGATGTTTTGGCGGGTGGTAAAGTGGCCGTACCCCTTGTCCCATTTTTCGGCGATGTAGGCGAGCTGGTCCATCTGCGCCGAATTGAGCGTGCCGTAAGGGATCGCCACGCGCAGCATATAAGCGTGCAGTTGCAGGTAGAGCCCGTTCATCAGACGCAGGGGTCTGAATTCATCCTCGGTCAGGGACCCATCAATGCGGCGTTCGACCTGGGCGCGAAACTGGGCGTTGCGCGCGGCGAGGAATTGATCGTCAAATTCGGTATAGCTGTACATCTTACAGGGTCTCCTGTTTGCCGTGGGCATAATTGGATGGGCCTTTGGCGCGGAAATCTTCGCGGAAATGCGTCGGGCGCGGTGCAGCGCCCTTGGTGTCGACATCGGCCAGATAGACGCCCACAACGTGACTTTGCTGTTGTAGGGCGTCGATCAGGCGCAAATCTGCGTCGGCTTCATCGGTCAGCACCTCGGCCTGCGCCAGATCGCGGGTCCACCCGGTGGCGGTCTGATAGATCACATCGCCTTCGAGCAGGGCATTGGCGGTGACAACTTTGGGGGTGAAGGGTTTGGGCATCTCAGGCCATCTCCTCGAGCGGGATTTCAGTGACGGCTTGTGCCGCGGCGCGCGGGGCAAGGCCGTAAAATGTAAGCGCGGGGCCGGACATATCGGCATCAGCCAGATCGCGCGGTAAATCGTTCAGCGTGGTTTTCAAAACCCGCTGATCCGCGCGCGAGGCGTTTTCGATCACCGTCACAGGCGTGGCACGATCCGCGCCGTGCATGATCAAACGGCCTTGTACAAAACGTGCGGATTTCTTGCCCATGTAGATCGCGGCGACCTCATTTGGGCGCGCCAATGCGGCCCAGTCGTGATCGGCAAACCCCTGCATGTCATGGCCCGTCAGGAACCGCACCGAGGCATTGCGCCCGCGTTTGGTCAGGCTCTGGCCGATGCTGGCCACGGCGGCAGAGGCGGCGGTGATGCCCGGCACGATGTGCCAGCCAATGCCATGGGTATCGACCGCGTCAATCTCTTCGTCCAGGCGGCCAAAGATGGTGGCATCGCCAGATTTTAGTCGCACCACCTGCGCGCCGCTTTGGGCGTGTTTGACCAGCAGGTCATTGATCGTTCCCTGTGGTGTCGAAGGGCCGAAGCCTTCCTTGCCGACGTCGATCATCAGCGCCTCACGGCGGGCCAGCTCGAGGATTTCGGCGCTGATCAGGCGGTCATAGATTACCACGTCGGCCTCATCCAGCGCGCGACGTGCCTTGAGCGTCAGCAGTTCAGGGTCGCCGGGGCCGCCGCCGACGAATGCCACATGGCCGGGGCGGGCATCGCGGGCCAAGTGATCGTCCAGCAGCGCATCCAGCGCGGGGCGTAGGGCATTCGGGCCATCGGCGATGGCACGCGGTCCAGTGGTAAAATAATAGTCTCGCCAGAAATCGCGGCGGGCCCGGCCCATGGGCAGGGCATCGGCCAGCTTGCGAAAGCCTTTGCCAATGCGCGCGAGGGTGCCAAGGGTGGTGGGCAGGCGTTCTTCGAGATCGGCCTTGATGGCGCGGGCGAGCACGGGTGCCGCGCCCTCGGTGCCGATGGCGATTGTGACGGGGTCACGATCGACGATGGCCGGGGTGATAAAGGCGCTGTCGTGCAGGTTGTCGACGATATTGACCAGAACGCCCGCGTCCCGCGCCAGCGCGCCGGTGGCGGCATCGGTCGCGGCGTCCTCGTCGGCGGCATAGAACAATGCGGCACCGGGCAGGTCACCCGCAGTAATAGCGCGGCGGTGCAGGAAAATTCTGCCCGCCGCATCCCAATCCGCAATCTGGGGTGCGGGGGTCGGCGCATATACGTGGATTGCGGCTTGGGTTTTCATCAGCAGGCGCAGCTTGGCCAAGGCGGCATCGCCGCCACCGGAAAGGGCGATGGTCTGGCCACGTGTGGCGAGGAAGATGGGAAAATGATCCATGAAGCGCCCTGCTGTTGCGTTTGACTTGAACTCATATATAGGAAATATTCCCGATATTGCGCTAGATGGGCGCGGAGATAAGAACGTCCGTTCTGATGGGTCGGGGATTTGGAACAAAGCCCCCGTGCAAGCAAGGAAGTAGAGAATGAGTGTCCGCATAGACGAGACAGACCGGAAAATTCTGGCGCAGTTACAACGCGATGCCAGCCAGTCACTTGATGATATTGCCCGTGAAGTAGGCTCGTCCAAGACGCCGGTGTGGAATCGCATCCGCAAGCTGCGCGAGGCCGGGGTGATCGGGCAACAGACCGTGGTGCTGGACGCTGAGGCGTTGGGGTTTGAGGCGTGTTTCTTTGTCCTGATCCGCACGTCAGAGCATGAGGCGGCGTGGCAGGCGGCTTTCCTCAAGGCGCTGCGCGACCGACCCGAAGTGCAGGAGGCGCATCGGTTGGCGGGCGATATCGACTATATCCTCAAGGTTCGGGTCAAGAACGCGCGCGCCTATGACGTGTTCTATCAGGCGCTGATTTCAGAGGTGAAGGTACATAACGTCACTGCGTTGCTGTCGATGGAAGAGATCAAATCGACCACGATGTTGCCGCTGTAACTGGTCAGGGCGGGGCGTGATGTGCAATCTGGCGACATGACTGACGGAATGCGCCGCCGCGCCAGCCTGATCCTGATTTTCCTCGTGACCGTGACGGCGTTGGCCGGGGCGGTGTGGCGCTATGGCTATTTGCAGGGGATGGATCAGTTGTCCGCACGCGGTCAGGCCGATCTGGCACTGGCCAGCGACCGTCTGGTGGGACAGTTGCAGCGCTACCGCGATCTGGCGGTGATCATGGCAGAGCATCCGGTGGTGCAGGCCGAACTGGCCGGGCGCAGTGATCCCGGCGCGGTGGCGGTGTTGCAGGCGGTGGCGGACAAGGCCACGGCGTTGGATGTGCTGGTGGTGGGCCCCGATGGCTGGATCAAAGTGGCGGCGCAGGGTGCGCTGCGCCGCGATCTGAGCGGTCAGCGCCATGTCCGGCGCGCGTTGGATGCCGGCGCTCTTGGCTGGGGCCATGGCCCGGCAGAGCCTTTGACCCGGCGCGCGTTTTTCCACGCCGCCCCGGTCTTTGGCGCTGCGGGACAGGTGGTGGGTGCCGTGGTTGTGGTGACCGATTTGAACGGCATCGACTACAACTGGCGCGGCAGCAATCCGGCGGCGTTTTTCACGGATGCTGGCGGCACCGTTTACATCAGTAACCGTTCCGAGCTGTTGTTCTGGCGTGCGCTGGACCGGGCGGCAGGGCTGGTGCCGGCAGGCGAGGTCGATGTGCGCGACTTTGACAGCCAGAATATCGGCAGGCACGAGATCTGGCATTTGGGCTGGGGGCCGTACCTGCCACAGCGCGCGCTGCATCTGACGCGTGATTTGCCGGTGATCGGCATGACGGGGCATGTGCTGCTTGATGTGGCGCAGACACGGCGTCTGGCCCAGGCGCAGGCAGCGGCGGTGGCGGCGCTGTGTCTGGCGTTTGGATCGCTGCTGTTTCTTGCGGCGGAGCGGCGGCGCGCACTGGCGCAGGCCAATCAACAGTTGGAAGAGCGCGTGACCCGCCGCACCGCTGCGCTGCGACGCGCGCAGGCCGATCTGGTGCAGGCGGGCAAGTTGAGCGCGCTGGGGCAGATGTCGGCGGGCATCAGTCATGAACTGAACCAGCCGCTGATGGCGATCCGATCCTTTGCGGAAAACGCGGTGCAGTTCATGGAGCGCGACAATCCCGAGCGCGCGACAGAGAACCTCGCCCGCATCTCGGACATGGCGCGGCGCATGGGGCGCATCATTCAGAATCTGCGCGCCTTTGCCCGGCAGGAAAGCAATCCGCAGGGGCGGGTCGATCTGGCCGCGGCGCTGCAATCTGCGATCGACCTGACGCAGACGCATGTGGCCGAGGCGGGGGTAGCCTTGCACTATGATCCGCCTGCGGCCCCGATCTGGGTGCGGGGCGGCGAGGTGCGGCTGGGGCAGGTATTTGTCAACCTGATCACCAATGCGGTTGATGCCATGGCCGCAAGCGCAGAAAAAGAGCTGTCAATCGACATCGAGCAGGGCGGCAAACTGGTGGTAAATGTGCGTGACAGCGGACCGGGGATCGAAATGCCGGACAAGGTGTTCGACCCGTTCTATACCACCAAATCTGTAGGCAGCACGCTGAGCAAGACGGGGGGCATGGGATTGGGCCTGTCGATCAGCTATGGCATCGTGCAAAGCTTTGGCGGCCAGATCCGGGGCAGCAACCGCCCCGAAGGTGGGGCGCTGTTCTCGGTGACGCTGGAACGGGCGGCCGAGGGCCCGGAGAGCACGGAAGGGACGAGGGCGTGACCAACACAGTGCTTTTGGTGGATGATGATGCGGCGGTGCGCGAGGCGCTGGCACAGACGCTGGAATTGGCGAACCTGACGGCGTTGACGGCGGGGTCTTTTGTGGCTGCAAAGGACCGGATCAGCGCCAAGTTTGACGGGGTCATCTTGTCGGACATCCGTATGCCGGGGCGCGACGGGTTTCATCTGCTGCAATATGCGCAGGAAAAGGACCCCGATCTGCCGGTGATTCTGCTGACGGGTGAAGGTGACATTCCGATGGCCGTGGCGGCGATGGGGCAGGGTGCCTTTGGGTTTCTGGAAAAACCCTGTGCGCCGGGTGATCTGCTGGCGGTGCTCGAACGGGCGCTGAAAAATCGCGCGCTGGTGTTGGAAAACCGTCGCCTGCGGCATCTGGTAGAAACGGGTGACCCGGCGGCGCGGATGCTGTTTGGCACGTCCGAGATGTCAGATGCGCTGCGCAAGCGGGTGCGGCTGGTGGCCCAGACCGAAGGCGAGGTATTGATCAACGGTGCGCCGGGCAGCGGTATTTCCAAGGTGGCGGAGGTTATTCATCTCAGTTCTGTCCGGTCTAAAGCGCCGTTTGTAAAACGCGCGGCTGCGGGGTTGGCGGCGGATACGTTGGCGGCGGCGCTGGCGGATGCCAAGGGCGGGTCGCTGTTTATCGACGAAATTGCGCAGATGCCGCCACAATGCCAACTGGCGCTGAGCGAAGCGTTAGAGGGGCGCACCCCCGCGCGGCTGATTGCGGGCAGTACCCGTGATCTGGTCCCGGTGGTGGCGGCCGGACAGTTCAATGCCGATCTCTACTACCGTCTTGAGGTGCTGCCAGTGCGGGTGCCGGCATTGGCCGACCGGCCCGAGGATATCCCGGTGATGTTCCGGCAATATGTCGACCAAGCGGCCGAGCAATCCGGCCTGCGCCCACCCGAGGTGACGCCACAGGTGGTGGCGGGCCTTTTGGCGCGCGACTGGCCCGGTAACGCCCGCGCGCTGATGTCGGCGGCGATGCGGTTCGTGTTGGGATTGCCTGACGACGTCGCGCCGGATGCAGGGCTGGGGTTGGCTGAACAGATGGCCCAAGTCGAACAATCCTTGCTTGAGGCGGCCCTGCGCCGCGCGGGAGGGCAAGCCAGTGCCGCCGCTGAGGCGCTAAAGCTGCCGCGCAAGACATTCTATGACAAACTGACCCGCTATGGCATCCGGCCCGAAGAGTTTCGCAGCTGACGCGCACGGCGTATTGTGCGAAATCCCGCACAATACGCCGTGCGTCTGTGCGGATTTTCGCACAAAGCCGTCTGTGCTGATTTTTCGCTGGTTTAAGATTACCCTTCAACGCGCTGAAATAAAGCCGATTTTGCGGGTCTCTCTTCAGATAGGTACACATGCTTGTGATGCGCCGCGTCGCGCGGTTTTATGCCGTAGCGCAGCCTGACACGGACTGCCTGAGACATGATTCTAATTCTCTGGGAGGAGACACCATGAAGATTTTGACCGCTGCCACTGTGGCCCTGACAATGACCGTCAGCGCGGGTGCTGTTGCCGCTGCCTGCGATGATGGCGAAATTGTCATCAAGTTCAGCCATGTGACCAACTCCGACAAACACCCCAAGGGGTTGGCTGCATCGCTGCTGGAACAGCGCGTGAACGACGAGATGAATGGCAAAGCCTGCATGGAAGTTTTCCCGAACTCCACGCTTTATGACGATGACAAGGTGCTTGAAGCGATGCTGCAAGGCGACGTGCAGCTTGCAGCCCCATCGCTGTCCAAGTTCGAGCAGTTTACCAAGGTCTTCCGCCTGTTCGATCTGCCCTTTGTGTTCAAGAACATCGAAGCGGTTGATGAATTCCAGAACTCCGAAGCCGGGCAGTCGATGAAAGAATCGATGGCCCGCCGCGGCCTGGTCGGTCTGGGTTTCTGGCACAATGGCATGAAGCAGATGTCGGCCAACAAGCCACTGGTGTCGCCATCGGATGCAAACGGTCTGAAGTTCCGCGTGCAGCCGTCCGAAGTGATCAAGGCGCAGATGGAAGCGATTGGCGTCAGCCCGCAGCCGATGGCCTTCTCGGAAGTCTACGGCGCGTTGCAGACTGGCGTTGTGGATGGGCAGGAAAATACTTGGTCCAACATCTATGGCCAAAAGTTTTTCGAAGTGCAGGATGGCACGACTGAAACCAACCACGGCGTGCTCGACTATATGGTCGTGACCTCGACCGACTGGTGGGAGAGCCTGCCAGAAGACGTGCGCACGCAGCTTGGCACCATCATCGACGAAGTGACGGTCGAGCGTAACGCCGCCGTAAGCCAGGTAGACGCGGACGCCCGTCAGGCGATCCTCGATGCCGGCGGCAAGATCGTCGAATTGGACGCCGCACAGCGTGACGAATGGCTCACCGCGATGAAACCCGTCTGGGAACAGTTCATTGGCGACGTGGGCCAGGAAAACATCGACGCGGCCCAAGCGATCAACGAAAAGCACTAACCACAGTGCATCATCAGACAGCGAGGCCCCCCATCGCGGGGGCCTCGCGCTGAGCAATATTCACAAAATTTAAGGGGGGACGAGGGATGGCGTCGCAGTATCAACCGCGCGGGCGGCTGGGCCGGATCGTGCATGAATTCGAGGAAACCGCGATTGCGGTGATCCTGGCTCTTATGACAATCATCACATTCATCAACGTCGTGCTGCGCTATGGCTTTAATACCGGGATCATCTGGGGGCTGGAGGCGACGACGTTTCTGTTCGCCTGGCTGGTGCTTCTCGGGGTCAGCTATGCCGTCAAGGTCACAGCGCATCTCGGTGTCGATGCGGTGATTAACCTCTTTGACCATGGCCCGCGCAAGATGCTGGCAGTGCTGGTCGGGGTGCTGTGCATCATCTACTCGGTCTTTCTGATGAAAGGTGCGTGGGATTAC
Source organism: Sulfitobacter sp. KMM 9851 (assembly GCF_057178245.1). Lineage (NCBI taxonomy): Bacteria > Pseudomonadati > Pseudomonadota > Alphaproteobacteria > Rhodobacterales > Roseobacteraceae > Sulfitobacter > Sulfitobacter sp. KMM 9851. Next base: position 1,982,587 of record NZ_CM169991.1, on the reverse strand, counting down.
TGGGCCCCCTTTGCGGGCATGGATGCCACTACAGGCCGCTGGTTTCCCACCGGTTTTGCCAATAGCCGCGATCAGGCCTGGTACGAAGTGGCCGAGACCCCGATTCCTGATTGGCTGCGCTTTATCGAACCGCTGATGAACCAGGGCGAGCGTTACGAAAAGCTGCCGCGGTTCATTCCTTACGCGATCTTGCCCATCGGCATGGCGCTGCTGCTGTTTCGTTTCGTACAGGCCACCCTGCGCGTGCTGCGTGGGCAGCAGGAAAGCATGATCGTCAGCCACGAGGCCGAAGACGATGTCGAAGCTGTTAAGCACATGAACGAAGGGGCATAAGCCATGGAAGTCTTTATCCTTTTCACCATGGTTGTCGGCCTGATGCTGATCGGTGTGCCGATCGCGGTCAGCCTCGGTCTGTCGTCGATCATGTTCCTGCTGGTGCTGAGCGACACCTCGCTGGCCTCCATCGCGCAGACCTTGTTTCAAGCAATGGCAGGGCATTACACGCTGTTGGCGATCCCGTTCTTCATCCTCGCGTCCAGCTTTATGTCGACGGGCGGCGTGGCGCGGCGGATCATCCGGTTTTCCATCGCACTTGTTGGGCATCTGCCCGGCGGTCTGGCGATTGCCGGCGTCTTTGCCTGTATGCTCTTTGCCGCCCTGTCAGGCTCGTCGCCAGCGACCGTTGTGGCCATCGGCTCCATCGTGATCGCGGGCATGCGGCAGGTCGGCTATACCAAGGAATTCGCCGCTGGCGTTATCGCCAACGCCGGCACGCTGGGCATTCTTATCCCGCCCTCCATCGTGATGGTGGTCTATGCCTCCGCCACGGATGTGTCGGTGGGCCGGATGTTCCTTGCGGGCGTCATTCCGGGGCTGATGGCAGGCTCCATGCTGATGATCACGATCTACGCCATCGCCAAACTGCGCAACCTGCCGAAAGGCGAATGGCTGGGCTGGGGTGAAGTGCTGCGCTCGGGCCGCGAGGCGGGCTGGGGGCTGTTCTTGATCGTCATCATCCTGGGCGGCATCTATGGCGGTATCTTTACCCCCACAGAGGCGGCAGCGGTGGCGGCGGTTTATGCCTTTATCATTGCCTGTTTCATCTACCGCGACATGGGCCCGCTGCATGTAAAAGGCGAAGGGCGCAATCTGTCGCTGATGCAACGGCCCATGGCGCTGCTGTCGGTGTTCTGGCACCGCGATGTGCGTGACACGCTGTTCGAGGCCGGCAAGCTGACGGTGACATTGATGTTCATCATCGCCAACGCGCTGATCCTCAAACACGTGCTGACCGATGAACAGATCCCGCAGCAGATTTCAGCGGCAATGCTGAACGCAGGCTTTGGGCCGATCATGTTCCTGATCATTGTCAACGTCATCCTGCTGATCGGCGGGCAGTTCATGGAGCCGTCGGGCCTGTTGGTCATCGTCGCGCCGCTGGTGTTCCCCATCGCGATTGAACTGGGGATCGACCCTATTCACCTCGGGATCATCATGGTGGTGAACATGGAAATAGGGATGATCACGCCGCCGGTGGGGTTGAACTTGTTCGTGACGTCGGGCGTGGCCAATATGCCGATGATGAACGTGGTCCGCGCAGCCTTGCCGTTCACTGCCGTGCTCTTTGTCTTCCTGATCATGGTGACCTACATCCCGATCCTGTCGACATGGCTACCAACACTCATGATGGGGCCTGAGATCATCACGAAATGACAAAAGGGCGGCGCATCCTTAGTGATGTGCCGCCCCCTTGGTTCACCTTGCCAGATGAACGCATGTAAACGACATAAAGCGGGCGGCGCATCACCTTGGTGCGCCGCCCCTTGCTTGTCTTAGGATGCTGCTAGTGCTGCGATGATGGGTGCGAAATCATCTGCCTTAAGGCTTGCACCCCCGACCAATGCCCCATCGACATTGTCAGCGCGGAATATCTCGGCGGCGTTGGTGGGTTTCACCGACCCGCCATAAAGCAGTGGGATCGCGTTGCCGGTATTCTCGCCAAAGCGGGTGATCAGGCGGGTGCGGATGAAATCATGCACCTCGATGATCTGATCAAGGCTTGGCACTTTGCCGGTGCCGATGGCCCAGATCGGCTCATAGGCGATCACGGTGTTGGTGGCCGTTGCATCGTCCGGCATGGCGCCTGAGAGCTGGCCCGCGATGATGTCGAGCGTGTTGTCGGCGGCACGGTCGTCGCCGCTTTCGCCGATGCAGATGATGGCGGTGAGGCCGGCGGTCCAGGCGGATTTAGCTTTGGCGCGTACATCGGCATTGGATTCCTCATGGGCCTCGCGGCGCTCTGAATGGCCCACGATCACATGTGTGGCACCGCTGTCTGCGATCATTTCGGCAGAGATGTCGCCGGTGAAGGCGCCGGATGCCGCGCTGTGACAATCCTGTGCGCCAATGGCGATACCACTGCCGCGGGTCGCTTCGGCCGCGCGAAAAAGCAACGGCGCGGGCGGGCAGATCACCACCTGTGGCGGGTTCTGGGGCAGGCGCGCGCCCAATGCCGTGATCTCCGTCAGGGCGGCGGCGGTGCCGTTCATCTTCCAGTTGCCAGCGGCGATTTTGGTGCGCATGTGGTTAATCCTGATCTGTTTGTGACGCTTGCAGGCCTAGGTCGCAGGCCAGCGCTGGGTCGTCAAGGGCGGCGTCCGGCAGGCTCCAATAGGGCATGGCGGCGGCGGCGCCGTTCTTGCGGGTGTATGTCCATTGTTGCGCGCCCATCCCGGCCAGACGTTCGGCAAAATCTGCGCGCGCCTTAAGCAAGATTTGCCCGTCAGAGCGCAGCAGCGCGAATATCGCCCCTTGGGTATAAAGCGCCATACCGCCGAACATACGGCGGGTGGTGACATCGGGCAGGTCTGAGAAAAGATCGCGGGCAAAGGCAATGTCTGCCGCGCCAAGGCTCACTTGGCGCTCAGGGCTTCGTCAAACTTGATGGATTCGCCGCAACCACAGGCCTCTGTTACGTTGGGGTTGCGGAACTTGAAGCCAGACTCGAGCAGCGTCGTCTCATAGTCGATTTCGGTGCCGAAAAGGAACATTTGCGCCATCGGTGCGATCATCACACATGCGCCGTCCTGTTCGACCACTTCGTCGTTCGGATCCGCCGTTTCGACGTATTCCATGGTGTATTCCATACCCGCACAGCCACCTTTTTTGATGCCGATGCGCAGCCCCGCGTGGCCCGCCGATTGCATGAGCTTTGCAATCTGACCAGCGGCTTTGGGTGTCATTGTAACGGCTTGCTTGCCGGGGATGCCAAACATGAGAAATCTCCTATTGCCACCAAGGTAAGCCTCGTGAGGGGCAATCTCAAGCGGTTAGAGGTAATTCAATGCCGCTTGGGCTGCAAAGGCGGCGATCAAAGCCCAGCCAAAAGACGCCAACGTGCCGATGATGACATATTCACTGACGTGGCGGTCCTTTGACACGGTGTCAAAACGCAGGATGGATTTGGCGGCAATCAGAAAACCGATGCTGGTGGGTTCGCCAATCATCACCATCAGATAGATCAGTGCGCGTTCTAGTAACCCGATGATTTTGCCAGCGTTTTCCAATCCACCCGGTTGTGCCTGCGCCTTGTAAGGGGCCATCAGCCCGCCCACGGCGGGGCCACCGGCCAGCGTGGCCTGGATCAAGCCACACAGAAAAACCGCGCCCGGGAGCAGGGTGGTGGCGTGCGCGGCCCAAACCCCTGTGGCAAAGGCGTTGGGCAACCACCAGACGGCCACGGCGATGCTGACCAGATGTGCGGCCTGATCGCCAAGATAGGCGGTCAGGTGATCGCGGCGCTCGTCGGACAGCGCGTAGATCTTTACGGCGTCGATCGCCAGATGCACTCCCGTAAGGGCCGCCGCCAGCGTGACAGCCCCGCCGAGCGCCAGGACCGTTAGGGAAAAGACAATCACACCGTGCAGCGCCAGTACCAGCGGGCGGTGTTTTTGGGCCACCATCCAGTTGGTCTGGAACACAAAATCAGCCAGCAGATGCGCGGTGATCAGGGCGGCTGCGGTGGCGATCATTGGGTCAAGCATCGGCGGGTCCAAAGGCTAAGGCAGGTGAATTCGCCTGCTATTGTATAAAGCAGACGATTTCATCTGCTATTTGTTAAAGCAGACGATTTCATCTGCTATTTTGGTCTTCAACGATGTCACAAACGTCGAACAATGCCGGAAACCCTGCATTTTCGGCCTGAATTTGAATGGTTTGCCGGGTCAGGCCCAGTTGTTCGGCCACTTCGGCGTGGGTGGGCCCGGCGGGGGGCAGCAGCAGGAAACCGATTTCGGCCTGACGTGGGGTCCAGCCGCCTGCAATCTGGTCGGCCAACGGCAGGGCCACGCGCAGGGCCAGCGGCGCGTCAGGGGCAAACATTCGGGTGGTGCGTTTCATCGTGTCGAGCGCATGGCCTGCGCGCACAAACGCCGGGCCATCCGCCCCCGAAAGATCCGCAGCGGGGATAGCACCCGGGCCGATGCCAATGCCGATGCGGGTGTCAAACCCCTTGCCGGCGTGGCGCACGGCGGCGCGCACGGCCAAAGCGGCGCGAAAAGATAGATCGGGGCGCACGGCCATCTGCCAGCCGTCACCGCGAAACCGGGTCAGGCGGGCAGGAGCGTCTTGCCAATCGCTGATCGCCTGCGCGGCATCCGCCAAACCGGCAAACACGGCGTCAAGTTCGGCCCGCGACATCTTGCTGGATTTCACGATGTCGCCGGTAAAAACCGCCCAGTTTTCCATGGCTTGCCCCTTGTTTCGTCAAACTTTAGTGGGTCGTGAGCCAAGGTGCAAAAACAAAATGGGCCGCCCCGCGGATGGGGGCGGCCCTGCTGCACCAAGGTGCGCAAGCGCAGGTTTCGGGGAGGATTAGAGCCCCATGCAGTTGGCGTAATAGGTCACAGTGGCAGGCCAGTCGGAAAATACACCGACCACGCCCACGTCCTGTGCCAGTACGTCCAACGCCACCAGATAATCGCTGTCGTCCTTGACGATGTCGCCGACGGACTGGAAATACCAGCCGCCACCCGAGGCCAGCGGGCCGGAGCGTTCCAGTGTCCAGGCGATCAATGTCAGCCCGGCATCCTTGGCGGCATGGGCATAGTCGGACCCGGCAATCGCGCCGTCTTTGTTGGTCAGCAGCATGTTGAGCGATGGCGCGAGATACTGCACGCCCTTGGCTTTGAGATCGGCAAAATCATGGGTCCAGGTTTCGGGGTTCTGTTCGTCAAACCCGTCGGACCATTCAACGAGATAGACCGCCTGTTTGCCAAATTCCGGTTCGTTTTCAATCCAGTAAAGCACATCATCGAGGTTAAAGCTTTGGGCCCAGACGTCGGTCGGGGGCACATTGGCGGCCTTGTATTCGTCGATCATCTTTTGGGCATAATGAGCTTGCGTGAACCCGTCATGCGGCATCTCAACCGAGGGGGTTTTCAGCTCGGGCGTGAATTTTGCACCAAGCGATTTGAACAGCGCGATCGATTCCGCATGGGTCATCAGATCGGCCTTATCGGAATAAAGCTGGGTGCGGAAAGGAGCCACGCCGCCCTGATACTCCTCGGCGGTGGTGGCGGTCTTGTCGGCGCTGTCCATCTTGGGGATCAGGGTCTTGAATTCTGCCAGCGTCAGGTCGGACGTGCGGCATTCGGCATTGGCGGGCGTGTCCCCGTTGGCGGGGGTGAAACCGGTGGTGCATTTGCCCGCCAGATCGGACACCAGAATGTTTGTGGTGGTGTGCAGGTCGTTCTGGGCGTGGCGGCAGACGAGTTCGTGATCGGCGGTAAACGCGACGTCACATTCCAGAATACCGGCCCCCATGCGCGCTGCGGCGACGTTGGATTGCACCGTGTGTTCAGGAAACAAAAGCGGGGCGCCACGGTGGCCGATGGAAAAATGGGTCTGTGACGCCTCTTGGCCCATGCAGGCGGATAATTTGTCTTTCAGATCACCGGCGGGCAGTTTGTCGACGAGATACGCCGGGCGGGGCCCATAGCTTGTGGCGGTGCCGGTCGCATGGCCGTCAGCAAGGGCAAATCCGGGGATCAGGGCGAGGGCGGTAAGAGCAGCAAAAGGGCGCATAATGTCATCCGTTTGTGAAAGAGTTATCGCGGCCTGAATGGTGCCGACAAGTAACGGTTTCACGACGTTATGATGACAGTCAAATGATGTTTGATTTTGTAATTCAACCAGCGGTTATCCGCGCGTGCGCCGAGGGGAGGTTTACATGAACCCTAATTCAAGCCGGGCCTCGTCCGACATCATATCCATTCCCCAAGGCGGCTCCCAGACCAACGCAACATCCACCTGCTTGACGCCGGCGATAGGTTCAACCGCGTCAGCAACCCAGCCAGGCATTTCCCCGGCCACAGGGCAGCCGGGTGCAGTCAGTGACATCTTGATGTTCACTTCGCTTTCGTCATTGATATCAATGGTATAGATTAGACCCAACTCGTAGATATTGACCGGAATTTCGGGGTCATACACCGAACGGCATGCCTCGACCACAAACTCGTAAAGTGGGTGATCGGTAGAGGAAGGTGCAATCAATGGCGTGCCTTCAAGGGGCTGAGTCTGGTCGGTCATGGGAGCCTCGCGTTATTCTCGACTCTTTATATAGGGATTATGGCACGGGGCGTAAAGTGGCGGGACGGAAGAACTGTCTTCGCAAGGTCAGTCGAGGAAGTAGACCGAGACACTGGGGTCACCCGGCAGCCCGGTATAGGTGACGCGCGCGCCGCCCCTCATCTGGGCCGCCGGGGTCAGCGGGCCGAATGAGCCGACCGATACCAGGTCGCCCCTTTGCAGTGTCACACCATTTGCAACGAGCCAAAGCACTGCATTGGCCGGATGGTCCAGTACGGCGGCACCGGGGGCCGATGCCACCACGTCGCCGTCAAAATTGGTGAGGGTCACGGTCATAGCCTCAAGGGCGTTGGCCATAGTGACTGCATCCTCTACCGGAATCGCTGCCCCCAAAACCCCAAGTCTGGGCGACACGGCCATCGCGGTCAGGGTGACCGCTGTAAGGGGTTCACCTTTGGCCAGAGCCAGATCGGCGAGTTCGATAAACGGATGCACCGCGCTGACATAGGCCATGACCTCGGCCGGGGAGGAGGCATCGTTGATCGTGGCGTCCCCGACCACCAGCACCAGATCGGCCTCGACCACCGGGACCGCACCGAATTGCAGTGGTACGGATGCGCCGTCCTCGACCATCATCTTTTCAAACAGCAGTCCGCGCACCGGTTCCGTCGCGCCAAAGCGTTCCTGTGCGGCGGCACTCGTCAGCCCGGCCTTGTAGCCAATGATCGGCCCCATTGCAGGCTCAAGCGCCTGTGCCAGCTTGCCCTGGGTGCAAAGCGCATCAGCCATCGACCCATTGGGCACCAGCGCTGCGGCGGGTGTCTTGGCGCGGGCCGACCCGACAAAGGCCGCGATTTCATCGTCGCTGGCACAATCGGCCAAGACGGCGGCAGGCAGCAGGCCAAGGGCAAGAAGCGGCAGGATAAAACAGCGCATGAGCAGGTTCCTTGTGGGTGCCAGTATAACATTAACCGGGCAAGGAACCTGCGCAAGTGGCTTGGATTTAGGCGCCTTTGCGGCGTCGGGCAGGCTGTGGTTTCACCCGCGCTTCGATCTCATCGTAAAGCTTGCCCACGATGTCCTTGCCGGTGGCTTTTTCGATGCCTTCAAAACCGGGGGAGGAGTTGACCTCGAGCACCTTTGGCCCATCGGAAGAGCGCAGCAGGTCCACGCCTGACATGTTCAGCCCAAAAGCCCGCGCGGCGCGCACGGCAGTGTCGCGTTCAACCTTGGAGATGCGCACCACCTGGGCCGAGCCGCCCCGGTGCAGGTTCGAGCGAAAATCGCCTTCGGCCCCGGTGCGTTTCATCGCTGCCACGACCTTGCCCGCGATTACCAGACAGCGGATGTCTTCGCCCGCCGCTTCCTTGACGAAGTCCTGTACGAGAAAGTTGGCGCGCAGCCCGCGGAAGGCGTCGATCACACTTTCGGCGGCTTTCTTGGTTTCGGCCAGAACGACGCCTTTGCCTTGGGTGCTTTCCAGCAGTTTCACGATCAGGGGAGCGGTGCCGACAAGGGCCATCAGGTTCGATGTGTCCTTGGGCGAGGCGGCGAAGGCGGTGGTGGGCATGCCGATGCGCTTGGATGCCAGCACCTGATGCGCATGCAGCTTGTCGCGGCTGGCGGTGATCCCGGCAGAGCCGTTGACGCAATAGGTGCCGATGGTTTCGAACTGGCGGATCACGGCGGTGCCATAGGGCGTGATGGACGCACCGATGCGCGGGATCACCACGTCATAACGCGGCAGGCGTTTGCCATCGTAGTGCACTTCGGGCGCCAGTTGATTGATCGCCATGTAGCAGCGTGTCGTGTCGATGACCTCGACAGTGTGGCCGCGCGCCTCACCGACGTCGACCAGACGCCGGGTGGAATAATTGTCCTCGCGGCTGAGTACGGCAATGCGCAGCGCGCGCTGCGGTGCCGTCTTGCGCACGGCGGCAGTGTGGTAAACGTCATAGGACAGATCAGGTTGCAAACGCCGCTCGGTTGCCGAGATGTTGATGTGTTCTGTCAGCGCCTGACGGCCCAGCAACATGCGGCTGGCCATGCCGGCGCGGTTGGTCAGGGTCACGTCGATCGGCCAGCTATGCCCGGCGACGTCCAGCGTCGTCGTGATCACGAACCGCTGCTCAGATTCGCCGTTCGACGATGTCACCTCGCGGCGGTCGATGATCGGAGCCGAACAGGTGATCGAAATGTCTTCGCGCCCGGCGATCGGATGCACGTTGAACCGCACACGCGGTTTGGACGCGGGGCCAAAAACCTCAATATCATGGGCATGCAGGGCGGATGTTCGCGCGCCTGTATCGACCTTGGCTTTGATTGCCGGCAGGCCCAGATCGGGGAGGGAAATCCACTCTTCCCAGCCAAATGTTAACTTATCCATGACCTGCTCCTGTGACGCATGAAGTGCCGTGCCTATCCTGTCGCTGGGGGCGCATCAAGGCGCTGGTTTGTCGATTGGCATCGGTGGCAAAATTGCTTTGCCATCTTTTAATTGCAGTTCTGCGGCAGCGGCCAACAGCCCCTCGCGGACGCGGCATTCGATCTCCCAGAATGTCGCGGCGTTTGCGGTGGGCAGTTCAAACCGAACCTTGATGCCAAAGACGTCCTGTTCGGTCACATGCACCTTGGCGCGCGACATCGGTGCCACGTCTGCGGGGTTTTCACGCTCCAACAAGTCAAAGAACACGCGGCGCAGCGCGGCCACATCGGCGGTCTGCGCCAGCGTCAGAAAAATCGGCCGGATCATCCCTTGGTCTTCGACGGACCAGTTTTCAAAGGCATCGGATACAAAATAGCTGACCGGCACGATCAGCCGGACGTTGTTCCAGTTCAGCAGTTGAACATAGGTGAAGTGGATCTTTTCAACCGTGCAAAAATGCCCTTCAAAGATCAACTGATCGCCGATGCGCGCGGAACGGTTCAGCGCGATCTGCACAGAGGCAAGGATATTGCCCAGCACTTCGCGCGCAGCGAAACCCAGCACGATGGTCAGCGCCCCGGCAGACGCCAGCAGCGACAGGCCCAGCGTATTGGCGGTGTTGATGGAAACAAGGATGACACCAGCCGCCGCCAGCACCGCGATCACGATCACGGCCTTGCGCGCGGCCGAAATAGTTGTCGCGATGGCGCGCATGTGCGAATTCGTCGGATCGGCAAGCTCGAGCGCGTCATTGGGGCTGATACGGTCAAAAATCTCGTCGAAGATCATCACGATGGCCAGCGTTCCGGCCAGCACATAGGCAATCGTCAACAGTGGGCTAAGCACGGCATCAATCAGGCCCGACACGACCAGAATGCGGCTGGTCGCGGTGCCAATCATGAACGCACAGAGCGCGATTGCCGCAGGCCAGCGAAAAGACCGAAACACAAAGCGCATCCATCGCTGTTTCGACACCGTGCCAAGGTGACCCATCGTGCGAAAGGCAGCCCAGCCCGCGACCCCGGCAAGGGTCACAATAAACGGCAAGAACAGCACTTCCCACAGGTACATGCCCCAAAAGGCGCGTACCTTGGCCCATTCGGGCAAGGCCGCCTCAAGCCGGGTCGGACCGTAGCGTTCGTAAAGGCGCGGGATGTTGTCGACGCTTTGGCGCGATATGACCCATACCGCCGTGCCGTTTGGCCCCGGTTTGATCCGGTTAAGGCGCAGCGGCACAAGGTGGCCGTCCAGTTCCAGTCGATCAATCAACAGGGATCGGCGCACGCGGCCGGTATCATTGTCTTCGGACGAACCCGACAGCCAGCCGTCGGGGCGGTCAGCCAGCGTTTTCCACGGGATCACGACCTTGCGTTCCAGGATCACCGACAACTGAAACGCACGTTCGGCCCCCAAGACGCCCTGATCTGCACGCGGCAGATCGGTCAGGTCAAGAAGATTGGCCGCTTCGCTGTAGTGACCGCGCGATGTGTGGAACAGGAAGTTCTCCATCGTCGCCATCGGTGTGGCCCGGTCAAGCGTGCGGGGGCTGGGCGGCAGGCCGGGGTTCAACTCTTCAGTTTCAAACCATTTTTCCTGCGCCGTGGCGGCGAATGCCGTTACCAGCACCAGCAGGGCCGCCAACAGAAACGGGCGCAGGCGCGCGAGAGGGTGCAAAGTCCACATAGCAAGGGAATGTAGCCGCGCGCGCCACAGGTCAAGGGCGCGCGGGCAATTGTTAGTTGTCGTTGATGTCGCGTGTCACGATACGCATGCCGCTGGATTGCCGCTTAAACGCCAGTCGCAGGACGATCCAGGCCACCAGCGACAGCACCGCGAACAGGGCCAACAGAGCAGGCACGTTTGTGATGCTGAACACCCCCACCACCAACGCCATCGCAAGCGCCCCCAACGCAAAGCCGAGGAAGATGGAGCCGGGCAGCAGCAATTCGATCAGCGCCAGCGCAAGTGCGGCACAAAGCCAGACCCACCAGAGAGTCAGATAATCTGCCATCAGCCTTTGCCCTTGAGCAGCTTGAAGGCATCTCCAAACGCTTCCAGCGCTTGGGCCGGTACGACGATTGTCTGTTTGCCAGCACCGTTGCCCATGGAGTTAAGCGCGTCGACCTGTTTCAGCGCGATCTGGTATTGCGCCGCCTCAAGCCCGTTTTCATTGATCGCGATGGCCACAACCTTGGTGGCATAGGCTTCGGCATCGGCAAGGATGCGGCGGGCCTTGGCGGTTTGCTCAGAGGCATAAAGCTCGGCATCCGCGCCCAGTTCGACGGCGCGTTTCTTGCCTTCGGCTTCGGTTACCTGCGCGCGGCGGGCGCGTTCGGCGTTAAGCTGTTGCATCATCGCGTTGCGCGTGGCCTGATCAAGGTTGACGTCCAGAATTTCGGCGCGCGTCACTTCGATGCCCCAGTCGTCCACCGCGTCTTCGACATTGGCCTTGATCGTCGTGATCAACTGGCTGCGGTTCGCCTGTACCTCGTCGAGGTCCATCTTGCCGATTTCGGCGCGCACGATGCCTGCGACAGTGGTGGAAATGGCGCTATCGACGTCGCGAATACGGTACACGGTCTTTTCCGGTTCGATGATGCGGTAAAACACTGACGTATCGACCTGCACCAGCACGTTGTCGCGGGTGATCGCATCCTGACTGGCGATGGGCAACTGCCGTTCCAGAATTGAGATTTGATGGGCAATCCGGTCAATGAAGGGCACGATCATGTTGATCCCTGGTCCAAGCACCGACCGCAACCGGCCAAACCGTTCGATCACGTGTTGTTCTGACTGCGGTACGATCTTGACCGCCTTCAGGATCAGAACCACGACCAACACAGCCAGCAGCAGGTAGGCGAGATTGTTCTGCAAAGCGTCCAGCAGCATTTCTTCGATGTCCAAAATCGTAATCCTTTGAAATATATGTATATTGATTATCTGGTGGCATTTTACCTTTATTGCAAGTTTCCCGCCACTGGTTTATCGCGCCAGATCAGGCCCAAGTCAGGCCCAAGTCAGGCAGGGGACAGTGATGACACAGACAGGTTTTGAACGTGCCGCGACAGACGGTATGGCCCGCACCGGGGTGATCCGCACAACGCGCGGTGACATCCGCACGCCCGCTTTCATGCCCGTCGGCACGGCAGCGACCGTCAAGGCGATGATGCCCGAAAGCGTTGCGGCCACCGGGGCAGACATCCTGCTGGGCAACACCTACCATCTGATGCTGCGCCCGACGGCAGAGCGGATTGCCTCGCTCGGCGGGCTGCACAAGTTCATGAACTGGGCGGGGCCGATCCTGACCGACAGCGGTGGCTTTCAGGTGATGAGCCTTGCCGATCTGCGCAAGCTGACAGAGCGCGGCGTGACCTTCAAAAGCCATATCGACGGGTCCAAACACGAGATCACGCCGGAACGGTCGATGGAGATTCAGGCGCTGTTGGGCAGTGACATCGTGATGTGTTTCGACGAATGCCCCGCATTACCTGCAGACCGCGACCGCATTGCCGAAAGCATGCGCCTGTCGATGCGGTGGGCGCAGCGCAGCCGGGATGCCTTTGGCGACCGTCCGGGGCACATGCTGTTTGGTATTCAGCAAGGCGGGCTTGAGCAAGATTTCCGCGAGGAAAGCGCCAAGGCGCTGTGCGACATCGGCTTTGACGGTTATGCCGTGGGCGGTCTGGCCGTGGGAGAGGGGCAGGAGGCGATGTTTGGCTGTCTCGATTTCGCCACTGACATGCTGCCCGAAGATAAGCCGCGCTACCTCATGGGGGTGGGCAAGCCCGATGACATCGTCGGTGCCGTGGCGCGCGGCATTGATATGATGGACTGCGTGCTGCCGTCACGGTCGGGCCGCACGGGGCAGGTGTTCACGCGCAAGGGTGTGCTGAACATCAAGAACGCGCGGCATCAGGACGATCCGCGCCCGCTGGACGAGCAGTGCACATGCCCGGCCTGCCAGAACTATTCGCGCGCCTACCTGCACCATGTGTTCCGCAGCCAGGAGATTATCTCTTCAATGCTGCTGACCTGGCATAACCTGCAGTATTATCAGGATATCATGGCGGGGATGCGCGGCGCCATCGCGGCCGGCACCTTTACCCAGTGGCAGGCCGATTTCCACGCGGGCCGGGCCGAGGGCGATATCGAGCGGCTGTAAGCGCGACTTACACGACGTCACGCGAAATTGTGCGCGCCCGCCCTTGCTGCAACGCAGCGGGGGCTTAGGTGCCAATGCAACGACAAACCGCATTGAAAGGACAATCGCATGTCTGACGCACTCTTTACGCCCTATACCGCCGGCGCCATCGAAGCCAAGAACCGGGTGATCATGGCCCCGCTGACCCGCAACCGCGCCGATAATGACACCGGCGAAGTATCCGACATGCACGTCGATTACTACCGCCAGCGCGCCGGGGCCGGGATCATCATCACCGAAGCCACCCAGATTTCGCCCGAGGGCAAAGGCTATTTCCAGACGCCGGGCATCCACACCGAAGGCCAGGTCGCCGCATGGCGCAAGGTGACGGACGCGGTGCATGAGGCGGGCGGCAAGATTGTCGTGCAACTGTGGCACGTGGGGCGGATCAGCCATACGTCGTTGCAGCCAGACGGTGCCAAGCCCGTTGCGCCGTCCGCAATCTCTGCGGGGGTCAAAACGTTTACCCCCAACGGCTTCGAGGACACATCCGATCCGCGCGCCCTGACGCTTGACGAGATGCCGCGCATCGTGGCCGACTATGTCCATGCCACAAAGATGGCACATAAGGCCGGCTTTGACGGTGTGGAAGTGCATGGCGCCAACGGCTATCTGCTCGACCAGTTTCTGAAAACAGGCAGCAACACCCGCACGGACGCCTATGGCGGGGATGTCGAAAACCGCGCACGGTTGTTGTTCGACGTGCTTGAAGCCGTGACCGCCGCCTGGAGCGGGGACCGTGTCGGACTGCGCCTGTCGCCGTTTTCGCCGGCCAATGGCATCTCGGACGAAAACCCGCAGCAGACCTTTGAATATGTGGTCAAAGGGCTGAACCGCTTTGGCCTTGCCTATCTGCACTTTGTCGAAGGGGCGACAGGCGGGTCGCGCAAGCTGGAAGAAGGGCAGAGCCTGTCGGTGCTGCGGTCGATGTTCGACGGGGCCTATATGGCCAACAACGGCTATGACCGCCGGATGGCGCTGGATGCCGTGGCACAGGGTCGTGCCGAACTGGTCGCGGTGGGGCGCCCCTATATCGCCAACCCTGATCTGGAACAGCGCTGGAAAGAGGACGCACCACTGAACGAAGGCGATACCGATACCTACTACGGTGGCGGTCGAGAAGGATTTACAGACTATCCGGCACTCGAAGCACAAGACGCTTAAGTCTGATATACACCGCCCGGACGCATCGAAATCTCAGATGCGTCCGGGACCAGAGAAAATTCGCGAAAAATGCAGTAAACGCATCCTTGCCTCTGCCCGCCGGGCGGGCGATGATGGGGGGAATAACCCCGCAAGGGGATTGAAACAGGCGGACGGGGTACACACATATCCAGTCCAGAAAAGGAGACGCCCGAGGCTGCCTATGACAGGGGCCTGGATGTCTTGCTATGATAAGGAATTGAGCATGTTAGAGCCATTGAACGCGTCTTATCCGGTTTTGCCGCTGCGCGACATTGTGGTGTTCCCGCATATGATCGTGCCGCTGTTCGTGGGCCGCGACAAATCCGTGCGCGCATTGGAAGAGGTCATGGCCGACGACAAGCAGATCCTGCTGTCCAGCCAGATCGACCCCGGTGAGGACGACCCCGATACCTCTGGTATCTTCAAGGCGGGCGTGCTGGCCAACGTGCTGCAACTGCTGAAGCTGCCCGACGGCACCGTCAAGGTTTTGGTCGAGGGGCAGGCGCGTGTGCGCATCACAGAATACCTTGAAAACGATAACTTTTTTGAGGCGCGTGCCGAATATCTGACCGAGATGCCCGGCGATGCCGCCACCACGCAGGCGTTGCTGCGCACCGTGGCAGATGAGTTTGAGCGTTACGCCAAGGTCAAGAAAAATGTCCCCGAAGAGGCGCTGACCGCCGTAGGCGAAAGCGCCGAGCCTGCACGTCTGGCCGATCTCGTGGCCGGGCATCTGGGCATTGAAGTTGAGCAAAAGCAGGACCTGCTGGAAACGCTGTCGATCTCTGAGCGGCTTGAAAAGGTTTACGGGCTGATGCAGGGCGAAATGTCCGTGCTTCAGGTCGAGAAAAAGATCAAGACTCGCGTGAAGTCGCAGATGGAGCGGACCCAGCGCGAGTATTATCTGAATGAACAGATGAAGGCGATCCAGCAAGAGCTGGGCGATGGCGAGGACGGCAAGAACGAAGTGGCTGAACTTGAAGCCCGCGTGGCCGAAACCAAGTTGAGCAAAGAAGCCCGCGAAAAGGCTGACGCCGAGATTAAAAAGCTGAAAAACATGAGCCCGATGAGCGCCGAGGCGACTGTCGTGCGCAACTATCTGGACTGGATGCTGTCGATCCCATGGGGCGTAAAATCTCGCGTGAAGAAAGACTTGGGCCGCGCACAAAAAGTGCTGGATGACGACCACTATGGCCTTGAAAAGGTCAAGGAGCGGATTGTCGAATACCTCGCGGTGCAGCAGCGCAGCAGCAAGATGAAAGGCCCGATCATGTGTTTGGTCGGCCCTCCGGGCGTGGGTAAAACCAGCCTTGGCAAATCTGTGGCCAAGGCGACGGGACGCGAATTTATCCGCATCTCGCTGGGGGGGGTGCGTGACGAAAGCGAAATTCGCGGTCACCGCCGTACCTATATTGGTTCCATGCCCGGCAAGATCATCCAGGCGCTGAAAAAGGCCAAGACGACGAACCCGCTGATCCTGCTCGATGAGATCGACAAGATGGGTCAGGATTTCCGCGGCGATCCCGCGTCGGCCATGCTTGAGGTATTGGACCCGGAACAGAACTCCACATTTGTGGATCACTATCTTGAGGTCGAATACGACCTGTCCAACGTGATGTTCCTGACCACATCGAACAGCTATAACATGCCGGGGCCGTTGCTTGACCGGATGGAGATCATTCCGCTGTCGGGTTACACCGAGGACGAAAAGCTGGAGATTGCCAAACAACATCTCGTGGCCAAGCAGATCAAGAACCACGGTCTCAAGAGTAAGGAATTCTCGATCGAGGACAGTGCCTTGAGTGGTATGATCCGGTATTACACCCGCGAAGCTGGTGTGCGGAACCTTGAGCGTGAAATCGCCAAGGTGGCACGCAAATCGCTGACCAAGATCATCAAGAAACAGGCCGAGAGCGTGACCGTGACCGGCGACAATCTTGAGGAATTTCTTGGCGTGAAAAAGCACCGCTTTGGTCTGGCCGAAAAGGAAGATCAGATTGGTGTCGTGACCGGGCTGGCCTATACCTCGGTCGGTGGTGAGCTGCTTCAGATCGAAGCGCTGCGCCTGCCGGGCAAGGGCCGGATGAAGACAACGGGCAAACTGGGCGACGTGATGAAGGAAAGCATCGACGCGGCGTCAAGCTATGTGCGGTCGATCAGTCCCAAGATCGGGGTGAAGCCACCGAAGTTTGACACGCTGGACATCCACGTTCACGTGCCGGACGGGGCGACGCCAAAAGATGGGCCAAGTGCTGGCCTTGCGATGGTGACGTCCATCGTATCGGTGCTGACGCAGATCCCGGTGCGGCGCGACATTGCCATGACCGGCGAAGTGTCGTTGCGCGGTAATGCGATGCCGATCGGCGGGCTAAAGGAAAAACTGCTTGCGGCGCTGCGCGGTGGCATCACCACTGTCCTGATCCCCGAGGAAAATGAACGCGATCTGCCTGATATCCCTGACAACGTCAAAGCCGGGCTGACCATCATTCCGGTGTCCCACGTGTCCGAAGTGCTGAAACATGCGCTGGTGCGTGTGCCAGAGCCGATCGAGTGGGACGAGGCCGCACAGGAAGCGGCGGAAGCCGCCGCGATGAAGTCGAAATCGGGTGGTGGCGACGCGGCCACGACGCACTGATCGACCGCATCACACATCTATCACGCGCGCCCTTAACCGGGCGCGCGTTTTGCGTTTTGCAGCGCGCGACCGACGCGCAGGCAAGCATTTACTAGCTTTCGAAGCCCACGCTTGATACACTGTTTCCAATTAATAAACTGTTTATCAGCGAGGCCACCATGAGCACGACAACACGTAGCGCGGCCAAAGGCACGTCTACTGCAAAACCCGCAAAAGCATCTAAACCCGGCACCAGCGCGCGCAAGTCACCCGCCGCGGTGGCCAAGAAATCCACAGCCGCCAGCCCGGTCAGCCCGCCCAAGGATGCACCTGTGTCGCCGCTGGGCAGCCAGGCGGCACCGGCCAGCGCCACGGCGACCCCGACTGTGGTAGACGCGCCGCAATCGGTGATCCTGGGCCCGGTCCTGCGTAAGAAGGAATTGATTGACAGCGTCGTCGCCCGGTCAGGGATCAAAAAGAAAGACGCCAAGCCCGTGGTAGAGGCTATGCTTGAGGTGCTTGGCGAGGCACTGGGCGAGAACCGCGAACTTATCCTGCCGCCGTTCGGGCGCATCAAGGTGCGCAAGGAACGCATGATGCCCAACGGACGCGTATTGATCACCAAGATCCGCCAGGCAGCCCCAGGCGAAAAGTCCAAAAGCGACGACGGTGACGACAGCGACGATTGATCCGGGGAGGGGATGCAGGCGCATTTTTCCCGCGCCCCTCTTGCAAGCCCCGACACAATTGGATAATCCGCGCGGCAAGGGTGATTAGCTCAGTGGTAGAGCGCTTCGTTCACATCGAAGATGTCAGGAGTTCAAATCTCTTATCACCCACCATTCCATTTACCATTGCGTATGTTCGTAAGCCCCGGTCGCTTCAGAGCTTAGCCCAATCCCGCCGTCGTTCCGCTGGTAGACGCCGCCTACACATGACATAACCCGCCCCAAACAACGATGGAGCAGGCATGACATCCCCCTATCCGAAAATCTGGTTCCTGCGCCACGGCCAGACGGTCTGGAATCGTGCCTTTCGGCTGCAAGGGCAGTTGGATTCCCCACTGACTGATCAAGGTATCGCCGACGCCCAGCGGCAGGCAGAGATCATGGCCCCCATTCTGGCGCAGCACCCCGCTATCTTTGCCTCACCCCTGGGGCGCGTGCAGCAGACGGCAGAGATCGCATTGGCGGGCGCGGTGCACCGGACCGATCCGCGCCTGATGGAAATCCACGCAGGCGCGTGGCAGGGGCTGACGCGGGACGAAATCATGTCCGCACGCCCCGACTGGGCCGCGTCCGACCCGGCACCGCTTGAGATTTACGAAGCGGCAGAGCAGGGCGAAGGGCTGGCCGCGTTTCACGCGCGGATCAAAGCGTTCCTGCATGATCTGACAGGTCCCAGCGTGATCGTCGCGCATGGTCTTCTGGGGCAGGTGCTGCGGGCCGAGGTGCGCGGCCTGGACCTGGGGCAAGCGGGGCAGCTGTGCAATCGACAGGGCTGTGTCTATTTGCTTGAAAACGGTCGGGAAACCGTTTTGGAGGCGCGGACGTGACGGATTATCCGCCGCTCTATATCCTGCGCCACGGCGAAACCGAATGGAACGCGCAGAATCGGCTTCAGGGTCGGTTTGATTCTGCGCTTACCGCCGTGGGTCGCGCGCAGGCACAGGCACAGCGCGGAATTCTCGCTGCCCGTGATCTGACAGGATTTACCGCGCTCACCAGTCCCCAAGGCCGCGCCTTTCACACCGCCTCCATCGCGCTGGCAGGGCTGGTTGACGGCATCAGCACCGACCCCCGACTGAGCGAGATTGGTATTGGCGACTGGGCCGGCGCGCAGCGCGATGCGTTGATGGCCCAGACACCCGACGCCCGCGACAGCTATGACCTGTACGAACATGCGCCCGGCGGCGAAGGCTTTGCGGCCCTGCATGCCCGCTGCAGCGCGTTTCTGTCCACGCTCACGGCGCCGCATATCCTGGTCACCCACGGCATCACCTCGCGGATGCTGCGGCTGATTGTGCTGGGCCAAGACATCGACGCGCTGCGCGATATGGCAGGCGGGCAGGGGGTGGTTTTTTATCTTGCACAGAGTACGCAGCACAGACTGACATTAGGGGCTTGAAGCCCGCCCCAACCTTGGGCTATGAGACGCGCAGCGGGTCGTTAGCTCAGTTGGTAGAGCGCTTCGTTTACACCGAAGATGTCGGGAGTTCGAGTCTCTCACGACCCACCATTATCCCCTTGAAATTTATAGATATAAATCCCGCGAACAAGTTCTGATTTGTTCTTGTTTCCCAATCTGGCAAATGTGTTTCCCAATTTGCGGATTTCGGGGCGTTTCAGTGCGTTGCATTCGTTACGGTGGGACAGGTCTTCAAGGGCCCCAGTTTGGGCTCAGACGAAGGTAGTGATCGGCTTGCGCGCCTTCGCGACCTGCTTATGTCCAACGGGGATGTGTACTGCCAGAAAACCCCGATGCAGAGCCTTTGAGCGACGTTTGACGGGCAACTGGCGTCTACGTCTTGCAGAAGCCCCCCGTATTTCAGGGTCTGCTTTACCGACCAATGAACAGGTTCCAAGTTTTGAGAATGTGTAGGCACAGCAAAGAGCTTTTCCACAGATTGGGCTGTTCATGTCGTTCGGCACCACGGGTGGAGAACGGACTTTCGCTGCACTCTTCTCCAATGGCAGCACCGCGCAGCTTGCAGACATGGCACTTGTGGTCTCAGGCCCGGCTTCGCAAAGTGCCGTCAGCGTTTGCCGCCGACATGGATGTGTTGGCAACCCATCGTAATATGTGCAAGCATCTTCCTGTTTTATGATCGCAAGAAATTATGGCGGTAAAATAATGCCAGAAACCATTTTTGTAGAGAAGCTAGTTCAGATCACGGGCATAGGTATTTGGCGCGACTACAAACCTCAAAGCCCGGATGCCGACTTCACACGAAAGACAATTGTTTATGGTTTCAATGGATCAGGGAAGACTAGCCTATCCCGCATATTTTCTTCGCTCGAAGCAAATTTGCTGGCCAATGGGCTTGATGATCGCGCGAAATTTCAGGCCAAGCTCTCCGACGGAACGACATCAACCGAAACAAATTTAGTACATCCGCTTGGAAACCACCTCCTTGTCTTCAACTCGGACTTCATTTCCCGCAATTTCCAATGGGATGAAGGTTCGGCGTTGCCGATCTTTCATATCGACGAAGAGAACATCGAAAAGGTGAACGAGCTGCGCCAGCTGGAAGCCGACTTGGAAACTGCCTCAGCCGAGGCTCGCGCAGCCAAGACAAGGCAGGAAACGGCGGAAAAAGGATACAAGGACAAAGGCACAGAGATAGGCGGACGCGTGCGCGACGCCAGAGGTACTGGCTACACTCAGCAATTCAATAGAGGAAATGTCGACCGCGAGTACTCCGAAAAAGAGTTCACGGAACAAGACAACCTCGCGGAGGACAATATTGACGAGTACCGCGCGATCATTCGTCAGTCCGACCCACTTCCGAAAATTGACCTAGCATTCGAACTGCCCGAGGGATTTCTGGACGAGTTGAAAACTGCTTGTGACCTGGTTAAGCGGGACTTCTCCGCGCAGCTTTCATCTGACCTCACCACCCACCCCAACATGTTGGCGTGGGTAGCTGAAGGCCACCACTACCACGAAGAAAACCGGCTCGTGTCATGCCTTCATTGTGGCAATGAGATATCAGACCAACGAAGAAAGACCTTGGCGGCACTGTTCAGCGAGAGCTGGCAAGAGCAAACAAACGCAGTGACAGCGGCTATTGAATGGTGCGGGCGGTCACGCTCGCTGCTGAGAGGGTGGCTGGAGGGATTTCCATCGCAGTCAGCCGTTCAATCAACTCTAGCCAAAGGCTTCGGCGAGGCCGAAAAGGCGTTCCGGGCTGAGGTCATTTCTACTGGCACGGCGATAAAGGAGCTGCAAGAAGCGCTTGTGGAACGCCAACGGAACCCTATGACAAGTCGAACGGTTCCCGACAACGTGACCAAGCTCTTGGGCGTTGACTGGTCAGCCGGGTTCATTGATGCCAAGAACCGTTTGCTCGCCGTTATCAGCGAGCACAATTCCATCAATGATCAGTTTAGGCAACGCAAAGACGCCGCTGCCAACGCACTCAAGGCCCATGTGCTCTTTGCCGAGCAAGCTTCATACCGCCAGTTGAAACGAAAAGCGGCGGAGGCGGAAGACGATGCCCAAAAAGCACAAAGCACGGCGAAAGATCTGAAAGAGAAGGCGGAAACGTTGCGCAATGCAATTCGTAAACATGGAATTGCGGCCAACGAGCTCAACAAACTACTTCACGACTACCTCGGGCACAACTCAATCCGGTTGGCGGCCAAGGACGAAGGGTACCAATTGGTTCGCTCGGATGGCTCGATCGCGCAGAACCTCAGCGAGGGCGAGAAAACCGCGCTAACCTTCTGCTTCTTCCTAACTCAATTTGGGGCCGAAGGTCGGGACAAGAAAAGGCTCGTTGTTGTAATCGACGACCCAGTGTCGAGCCTCGACAGCAATGCCCAGACCTACGCGTTCGGCCTGATTAAGAAGCACACCAAACGTGTCGCGCAGGTCATCCTCTTGACCCATAATCTCAAGCTCATGCACATGGCGAAGCGAGCCTTCTTCCGAGGGGTCAACTTCGCGGATACGGTTCCTCAAGGGTTGCTGTTTGTAGATTGCCGCGACGATGGAAAAGGCAGTCGAGAATCAGCGCTGGTGAAGATGCCATCGCACTTGGCGAAGTACGACTCAGAATACCAATACCTTTTCTCCGTCGTGTTCGAGGCTTCGGACAAGAAGAGCACCGACTATCTGTATCTGTTGCCCAATGCGATCCGGAAGCTTCTGGAGATATTCACGGCATTTGCTGCACCGGACAAAGCCAGTTTCGCCGAAGCGTTATTCGACGACTCCGGGAAGATCAAAGGGTTAGATCAGGCGGAAATGAACCAGCTTGAGCGAGTATGCCAAATCGAGTCGCATGGTGACATTGAGGCTGTGAATTCGCTTCCCGCGCTTACCGTCGAAGAGAGCCACCGCGCAGCAAATGGCGCAATGAAATATATTCGGGAGCGTGATGGAAAGCACTACGATGCGATGCTGCGGATTGTGAAAAAACCGGTCGCCGAATGAAAGCCCGCCGTACTCTGCCATTCAAGGCTGGATGTGGTGGCTCGCTTCGCCTAGGGCGACGGGCAGCAATAGGCTGGGAGCGGTCATCCCCTGCACAATTCATGAACGGCAGCTCCGGGCCGTTCGTGTTCCTCGACACAAGGGGCGGATTGCGGACCTTCACCGCGGGTACGAAGCTTTTTGGCGCTAGAGCACAAGCAGACTTTTGGCTGACGTGCGGAAGTTCACGAAGGTTACGGAAAACCAGTTCCTCAATTATTTTCTATCGGTTTATTGAGTCCTAAGTCTGCTCCTACTGCTCTTGAATGTGCTGGATGATATGGTTTGCCTGCTTACAGGATGGCGACACTGCAAATCTAGGGTATCCCGCGATCAGCCCTCATTTGCCTAACTTGTTCCCTTAGCTGACTTAGAGCCAATGGGAATTTTGCATGGTCACCCGCCGGATACTCCAGAAACGCAGTATTGTAAGTTTCGGAATTGGCACTCTTTAGAGAAGGGTGTTCAAATTTTGGCACCAAAGCGTAGTGCGGATTTGTGGAAGACGAAGACATATTCGTATTCTCCAAAATTAGCTGAATATCTGGATCGCTCATAGAATAACCTAGAAATAGTACAGTGTTTACAGTCATCAGGGATCTGACGATATCAAAAAAGCCAACATTTTCCGCCTGAGCTTTGAAAAATGATCGCCTGTCCAACACAATATGGTCTGTTTCTGTGATGCATCCATGTAGTTTGACAATGCTGCGAACTGGCGAACGAAGATCAGCGAGAAGGCTCTTAGAGGTTTGTGTGCGAATGGAGTGGCTTGATCCCCCACCACTATAGTGGTCGAAATTTTTCTCAATCAACTCATCGTAATTGGTGGTAATTATTGTCTTCGGATCGATTTGTAGAAGGTCGTTATAGATGTCACTCAATGGCGGAGGGCGAAGTTGAAATCGATCGCGCAGCAAGTTATTCATGTCAGGAGCATTTACACCTGATGTAATGAGTTCGGCAGCATCTAGTAAGCGACCTTGGCGTATGAGTTTGGCCACCAATGTTTTACTTTTGGCGGTCGGCAACTTTTTGGACAACTCTTTGAGAAGTGCGCCCCAAGTAGGAAGCGTAGGAACGGCAGCCTTAGAGAATCCCGAGCCAAGGAAAACCAATACCCGCCTCTCCGCAGCTTCCCTTACTAGCGCATCTGGCCAGTTCACCATATCCTAAACCCTCGCTGCAATCTGCTCGGCAAGTTCTCCGATTATTTCTTTGTACCGAAGTGCTTGACTGAACTGACTGCCAACGAGGCCATCCTTGGACTTGAGCGAAATAATGGGAGCGTTAGCACCCTGAGCAAGAGGAATAAGACTGTATAGGTTAGGGACATCACCCAAGTGCGATTCTTTATCGGGATGCGACAAGAAAGTAGTCAGATATATATCGATTTCTGACGGAATGTCCTCGAGGATCCTCTCATATGCTTTCGTTGGTCGGCGCACTCCAGCTTTTGCCTTCGCAATATATTGCTGTAGCGTAAATCCGATGAAACCCTCTGAGATTGGTATTTCCGTAGGAATAGAGAATTTTTTCAGCGCGTTAGGATTGAGGCGTTCTGACTGCTCCAATCCTACCTTGTAGTAATCAATCCAACCAGACATCCACCTAGAGATGTTTCTGATTCCTAATACGCTGAACGCATCAGCACCAAGCGGCGTGATAAAATGGTCTACGCTCAACAATACTGATCTGTTGAGGGCTCCGAGGGACGGGCTCACATCGACAAACACAAAATCATAATCAGACGCCACGCTTGCTAGGTAGGACCGGAGCCAATTTGAAACTCGAAAACCGCCCGCCTTACCTGTGGGAAGTTCTGCCCATGCAGAAGATAGCTGGTCTTCAAATAGAGAGAACTTTGGATGACCAGGAACAAGGTCTACACCAAATCTGTTGGTCCGTGCCTTGAGCGGCTTCACTGATTTGTCAATATCCGCATCGCCATCAAGAATCGGTTGAACGATGTCCAAGATGGTTTTTGTACGGGTTTTCTCCTTGTCGCTTCCAGAGGGCCAGTACAGATCGATAGTTTTGGTGTCCCCCAAGATGAATTGAGTCAAGTTGCATTGCGGGTCACAATCGACAACCAATACTTTTTTTCCCATTTCAAGAGCAAAGTAAGCTGCAATGTTTCCTGTCAATGTGGTTTTTCCGACCCCACCCTTATTGTTAAAGAACGAAATTGCTTTCACTTTGATCTCCAATTACCTGTTGGTTTCAGTATCTGACAATCCACTCAAGGTAGCAACGCCAAAGCTGAAGGTGGCACTGTCGAGATGGACAGCTATATCGTGAATCCCAGCGTCCGTCCGATTGCACTGAACCGCAAAAACGCGCTCTTTGCGGGGCATGATGAAGGCGGGCGCAACTGGGGCCGCATCGCCTCGCATTTCGAGACCTGCAAGCTGAACAATGTCGAGCCATGCACCTTTTTCAAAGCCACTTTGGAAGCCATCGCCAGCGAGGATCCCGCCGCCCACATTGATGAGCTAACGCCGTGAAGCTCTGACGACAGTGGCTAACACCTCTTACATTTTGCCGCCGCAGCGAATGTCCGGAATGAAGGGCTGCACCGCGGTATTGTTGAGGAAGCGGAAAGGTCCGCTGTGGTCCGTTAGTGGCATCGACGCTCGGCTCGGCTGAATGTTCCTTTAGGGCCAGTACAGCGTTCGGGAGATGGCGTAACGAAGGCCGGTCACGCCGACAGGCTATTTCCCAAAATCGGGTAAAAGCATGATGGTTTCGGCATTTGTATGTTCTTGAACCGCGCGGCGCGCGTAGTGTTCGGCCATGCGGTCAGACAGGTGGCCCAACATAGATTTGACTCGCTCAATCCCGCCAAAGATCACTTCGCTTTTTGCCACCGCATTTCCAATCAACGTGGCATTAGTTGTGCGGAACCCGTGATAGGTCAGGCGCGGCTCAACCTGGTGCAGTTCCAGCCGTTCAAGTTCCTTGGCCCATGACGCACCAAAGCCTGATGCCCATGGTTGGCCGCGTGACGTCTTTAGGATCGGTTCATTTGGATCGATCCTGCCCGCTGCGCGCATTTCTTCCTGGTGTAGATCCACCATGGCTAAAACCATTGGGTGCAGTGGAATGGGCGTCGGGTTGCCTGTCTTGCCCTGTTTTACATACCACACGCCATCGGTGATCTGCGAGGGGCGCAACTGGCGTAGGCAGTCATTGCGGCGCTGGCCGGTATAGATCGCCGCGACCGCTGCTTTGACGATGTGCGACCTGCCTTCTGTGAATAGTTTCTCGATCGCCCAGGCGGGCCAAGGTTCATATCCGTTGCTGGTTTGAACCCGCTCGATGCGCTCACATGGGTTGATGTCGCAAAAGCCCCGGCGCCGCGCCCAGGCGAACATAGCAGACATATCATCCATTCGGCGGTTCGCCGTGGCGGGGCGGCTTGAAAGCTTGTCATAGAGGGCTTGCATATGCAGCGGGCGAATGTCGCGAGGTAGAAAGCCATTAAACGTAGTCAGGAGCAGTGTGCAGGCCAGATCGCGCAACGCACGGCTGTCTTTACTTAGGTTTTGGTATTTT
Source organism: Sulfitobacter sp. KMM 9851 (assembly GCF_057178245.1). NCBI lineage: Bacteria > Pseudomonadati > Pseudomonadota > Alphaproteobacteria > Rhodobacterales > Roseobacteraceae > Sulfitobacter > Sulfitobacter sp. KMM 9851. Next base: position 1,956,817 of record NZ_CM169991.1, on the reverse strand, counting down.
GGGTGCAGCTTGTGCTGATCAATGAGGTTTTCGAAGCCAAGATCATCTGTAGGATTCAGGTCAATCGGCGCGTTGCCAAAACATTCCGTATGGGCGATCCGGTATGCGGCGCGGTAGCCATCATCAAAGGGGTGGGGCAGGGGCTTGCGAAACTCGGTCGTGTCGGCCCGGACTACCCGAAAATAATAGTAGAGCCGCCCGCGCGCTTTCTTTGGCTGGACGTATTTGTCCAGTGCGATATCAGCTGGCATGGATAGCGCGCAAAATGGGATCTTGCGGCTGTTTCTCGGCTTCTTCCAGCCCATCCATCATCGCCTGCACCTCTGTCCATTTCCACCTCACCAGTGTGCCGCGCTTCTTGGGCTGCGGCAAGAGGCCACGATTTGTGTAGCTTTCAACAGTCGAGACAGAACAGTCGAGCTGTTCCGCGATCGTCTTAACGCTGCAATATTCGGGTGGGGTCGGCATGGGTCAGATGGTCTTCGCAGCGATGATGGCCAATGCGCCCAGCAGCAGTGCCACGGCGATCACCGGGGTCAGCGCCCGCCCGATGCGAGTGGACAGCCGTTTCGGGTGCGGTAGTTCGAAATATTGTTCTGCATAGGTTGGCGGCTGGCCGGGCTTGCGGGTAAATGGCATCTGGGCTGATCCTTTCTTGGGAGGGGCAGGCATCACATGCCAAGGGCTTCGCGGTACATTTCCAGCACAGCTTCTTCTTCGGCGATGTCGTCTTTGTCGCGTTTGCGCAGGGCGATGATCTTGCGCAAAACCTTGGTGTCGTATCCGCGCGCCTTGGCTTCGGCCATCACCTCTTTGCCCTGGTCTGCGATATCCTTTTTCTCGGCATCGAGCCGTTCAATGCGTTCGACAAATTGGCGCAGCTCGTCGGCGGTCGCGCGGTATGCGTTGTCAGCGGCCTGATCAAAAGTGGGGTCAGGTTTCATCGGGATTTTGCCGGGCATCTGACGCGCGTCCTTTCTGGTTGAAGAAAAGGCCGGGGGCGTGTGGCCCCCGGCGAGGTGTGGGGCAAGGGAGATCTGCCCCGGCAGGTGACGGGTCAGGCGCGTGGACGGGCAATGCGCCCGCGCCATGCGTCAAATTCGGTGCGAAGGGCAGCAAATCGGGCGGCGGCGGCGGTGTCGGTTTCCAAATCCCGGCGTGACGTGATGCGGCAGATGGTGCGCAGATATTCCGCTGATGCGGTGGGGCTGAGTTGGATGCCGGACTTGATGGTGCGCGCTCCTGCGAACTGCTGGAACTGCGGTTCATTGCATAGGATGCCTGCTTGTTGGGGCAGGGGCAGATCATCAAAGGGGATGCGGGTGGCTGCGCTGTTTGGATCATGCATGACGCATGTCGTCTAAACGCGTTTGGTGCACAGTTTGGCCGCGTTCGGATTTCAGGATCAGCCATGCAATTGTGCGCAGGCTCGGATTGCTGGCGCAGCGTTCGGGGTCGATCAGAACGCCGCGCGCATGGGCTGCGCATGAGACGGTGACCTTTAGGGTGTGAGTAGTCATCAAAGCTCCATATCCAAAATGGAAGATAGAGCCGTGTATACGTGTTGCGTATATTCAGGTCAATACGTCTGGCGTATATGAAAAGAAAAATGTTACCCCAGGGGAACCCGTCATGCTAGAACATTACGGGAACATTTGAAGGGCTACGATCTTGAATGAATACAAGTGTCAATTGTGGGCATCACTGCGACATCTCGAGGGGAATCAACTCCTGTCCGACTTTAGGTGTCTGGGCCCAGAAGAGTTAGTAGCGCGGCACGCCGTTCTGGAGATGCTTCGCGAAAGGCTTGCAGTACCCGTTGTTCAAGTTCGGGGAGGCCAAACAGTTCGACAACACTGACATTTAGCGCATCAGCAATTCGTTGCGCTACATCGAGAGACGGGTTGTTTATGCCCTGTTCGATCCTTGAGATGGTCGCCTGTTTCACCTTGGCTTTCTCGGCCAAGACGGCTTGGGTCATCTGTTTTGATTGGCGGATGGTTTTTAGGTTTCTCATTGCCAGTTTATGCGCCCGCTTGGAATTTTGGTATAGCCCTGCGCGCGTATATTATCCGTTGGACGTATTGACTTAGTAAATACGTTGGACGTATATATCTGGCATGGAAGAACTAGCTGCATATCTCGATAACACCAAAATGACGCAAGCAAAGTTTGCCGAGGCCATTGGTGTGAAGCAACCTACAGTTAACCGCTGGCTTAAACAGCAGGCGCGGCCATCTTGGGACAAGGCAGTAAAAATTCAAACATTTACCGAAGGTGCAGTAACGGTTTCCGGCTGGGTGTCCGACTTCGAAAAGGGTTCCGCCGCATGACCGCCGCCCTGGTCTCCAACTCAAACGAAAAGGGGTGCGCCAACTGCGCACCCCGTCCCGCCCTTCAGGTTGTTGTTCCATCGTTTGATCACTCACAGGTCAAACATGGAGTGAACATGCGGAAAAATCTTTCCAGAAATGCACGGCGCGGCGATTTTCTTGGCGGGCGACACAAAAACCTGTCGCGCAAATGGTTCGCGGCGCTGCTGTGGCGCGCCTTTCCAGCGGTGTCGAATACCGAAGTGGCCCGGCTGGGGGCGCCCGTTTTGGGCGTGTCCGAGCGACAGATCACCAATTGGCTGAACTGCGAGAATGACGCGGCGCTAAGCTATGTCACCGCGGTGATGGTGCTGGCCGGTGTCGAATGTGCGCTGGACGGTGTGCGCGGGGGGCGGGCGGCATGAGGCTCCGTACGCGCATCGCGGCAATCTGGTTTCAGGCGTGGTCGTCCCGCGCCGATTTGATTGCGGCAAAGTGGCAGCGGCGTTCGCGCCGCTGGCACCGCCGGTCGGAAAAATTTTTCCACAAGCTCTACGGTGGCGAATGATGTTCCTGCAGTACGAGCGGCGCGACGCGGGTGTGATGGACCTGGCTAGTGCGGCACGGCGGTACGTCACGCAGTTTCAAAGTGCGTGGCCGGTCGATCGCCGGGTTCGAGTCGAGTTGGCAGGGTGCGGTGTCAGTCCCGCAGCCCCAGATCCTCGCGGAGCAGATCATTGACCCGCTTGCTTGCATTCCCTTCAGCCATACGCAGCGCCGCTGCGACCTCCGGGTCCAGCGCCAGGTTGACGCGCACCTTCTTCGCAGCATCAGGCAGGACGGGTCGCCCGCGTGTGGCGTTTTGGAAAAACGCCTCGTCGAGTTCACGGGCTTCGCCGTCTTTATTCGTCAGGGGTTTAACTTTGTTCATATCGTTTCCATTCGCGGGTATTGGGTTTGCGCAGGCTGATCACCCGGAGCGCCTTGCCGCGTGGCGTCCAAACCAGAACGCAGAGGCGGTTACGGATCAGGCCAACGGTGGCAAAGCGCTGTGCGCCTTGCAACGCTCAATTTCGGGAAATCCCCGCGCTTGCACAGGACACGAGGTGTCTCATGCATGAGGTTCAACAGGAGATCATCGCTTGGGTTGCGAAAGTGGCCTTGAAATATGCAGATGAATACAACGCTGAAGTTCTGTTCAGTCTCGGGTCAGATACAGGATGCCCTGATCAGGGTCGACTTCCTCATCAAGCAAAAATTGCCAGAGTTTCGCTTGAAAGGGCGATTTGCTCTGCCGAAATCCCGCCATGGCTTTTAGCCTTGATTGCCGGGAAGCAACTCGAAGAAGCATTTTGCGAACATCCTTTAGGACTGCAACATGCTCTTCCTGTTGGTTTTCAAGACATTCCAGACGCTGTTGAAGCGCTTCAATCTCTTCTTGGTTCATCAAGTTGTCCTATTCTGAATCACTTTTGTGAACAGGTAGATAGCACAGATGGAGAGGTGAACGCAGAAGCCTGCGCCAACCGCGCCAACCGCGCCAACGAGGTGACGGGGCATGAGTAGAGCAGTCAACCATCCGCCGCATTACACGGGTCATCCGTCCGGCGTGGAATGCATCGCCGTCGCCGAGCATATGAATTTCAATCTCGGAAACGCGCTGAAAGACATCTGGCGCGCCGATGCAAAGGGTGCGCCCATTCAGGACCTGGAGAAGGCGCGCTGGTATCTCGATCGAGAAATCACGCGCCGGAACGGAGTTTCAACATGACCGTTCCGCATCTGATCCCCGTTGAGAAAGATCACCTAGAGGAATACCCGGTTTCCTCATCGGTGCGCCTCGACAGCCATGGGTTTATCGCATGGGAGTTCCGGCGCTATCTGAACTCCGATCTGCGCTGGAATGCGACACATGAGGTCAAGGGCATGTGGTTCGACCTGGTGCAGATGTCTCATGAGCAAACGCCCGTCGGAACGCTACCCAATGATCATGCGCGGCTGGCGCGAATGCTGGTGCCTGCGGTCGATCCGCTAACCTTCAAGGCACTGGTCGAGCGGCCCTATGGTGTGCTGCACGGCTGGCATCCTTGCGAGTGCGACGACGGCACGGTGCGCTTGATGCACAAGACCGTCACCCGCGTGGTGCTGGAGGCTCTGACGCGCAAGGAAATGAACGCGGCGCGCACGGACGGCGCATCGGCGCGCAAACGTCTCGATCGGCTGTCGGTGGCCCTGGCGGGCGTAGCCCCGTCGATCGCGATGGAGCCAGCGCAAGTCTATTGGGTCGATGCCCATATCCGCGAAGCGATGGACCGCGAAGGCAACAAGCGCCGCACGGAGGCGCAGTTTCATGCGGCCATTCAAGCTTGTCTTGAGAAGGTCGCCAGCGGGTTCTTTCGGAAATCACAAAGGGAATGACGTGTGTCCCTATGTGTCTCGGGACACATAGGGACAGTCGCGGACACATAGCAGGACATAACGGCGACTTAAGGAATCTATGTGTCCCGCACCATAAGACAGGACACGACAATATAAGAAACCAGGGGCGCGGCAGGACGCAAATGGTGAGACGGGTTGAAACGTAGCAGGCTGAGAAAAGGGGTAGAGGCATGGACGAACAGGCACAGAAGGACGGAGAAAAGCGGGTGCGGCACCTGCTGATAGACCAATTGGAGCGTATGGGGCTGATGAAGCCAGCAGGCATGACCAAGGCACTGTTTGCCGCGATGCAGGACGAGTTGTGCCAGCGACTGGCCTATATGAGCGATGATGGCCTGGGCGCGCTGGCCGAAGATATGGCCGGGCGCGGCGGCGGCAAGGACCGTGATCGGTTCCCGCTGGCAACAAAGGTGCTGGAACAGGCGCGGCGGATCGAGCCACCACAGGCGGATGCATCGCCCTTGATCCGCAAAGTGTTTGCGGCGCGGCTTGGTCAGGAGGCTTTGGCGCAAGGCTTTGCGCCGGAGTTGATGCGGTGGCTCCGCGCTAACCGTCAATGGCCAAGCAGTTTCGTGGTGTCAGGCATCCGCGACGCCGCGCGGGATAACCTGCGCCGAGCTGAAGACTTGCAGGCCGGATATGATCGAGGGCGCGACATGTCGGCTGCGGATCGAACATGGTATGACGCGCGTCAGTTAGAGATTGCCCGCTGCACCCAAGCCCGGGATCTAGGGCTGGGTGATGCAGCAAACCGGGCGGGGGCCGCAGCATGATGGCCGCGCGTATTTCTTGCCCGCCCGCCGTCGACATCGAGGTCGCCAAACGTTTTGGCATCCGGCCTGATCAAGTCACGCAACACCATCGGGACCAGGTGTTGCGGCATCTGATGGACCGTCAGGCGCAAGTGCCGGTGCATTGCGATCGTGAACAGATTGTTGCGGCCCCGGCGCGCGGCCCGGTGCTGTTGTTTCATCCGCGCGAGACGGTGATCACGGATGCGGGCAATGTGGTGACGAAAAAGGTGGGTCGCTTCGCAGCCATGATGGTGCAGGATGCTTTCCACAAGGCTGAACTGCAGGCGGTACAGCGCAAGCAGCCCGCGCCCTATACGCCGGGGCAGATCGATGTGGGTCGGGAATACCGTGACCTCTTCGACCGCTGCGCCAGCTCCGGGTTGAAGTTGTCGCAGATCGGCGGGACGGGTGGCGGAGGCGTTGGGGCAGGCGGTGTCAGTGAAGCGATGCTGGCCGACATGCAGCAGTTGCGCCGGTTGCAGCGCAGGATCGGAACGGGAACCGCGATGGCGGTGCGGCGGGTGCGGCCATCGCGGCGCGGTGGGACGATGGGTCAACCTGCGCGCAACATCACGGATCAGCGGCTGGTGCATCTGTTCTGTGTGGACAGTGAGACATTGAGCGGGATTTTAATTGCGTGTGGCTGGTCTGACTACGTTGGAAACAAAACAGCGCTCCATCGCGCCCTATGCGCCGCGCTGGACCGTATGCGCGGCTACTCTGGCAGCGAGGTCCCGAAAGGCACTTGACGCTTACATCGGTGATTTGTATCACTTGTGACATCATCAACAAATGCGCCCACCGGAGACGGTCAGGGCGCATTTTTGTTGGCTATCAATCAATCAGGTGGGTGTGTCATGGCGTTGCGCAAGGTCTGTGTTGCTGCGGGCTGCGATGATCTGGCAATCGAGGGACTGGCGCATTGTGAGGATCACGAGGCGCGGCGCGCAGCTAAGCTGGCAGAGCGGCGATCTACTGCCCAACTGTCGGATCATGCGCAAGCGCATCGACAGCTGTATAAGTTGAACAGCTGGATCACTGGACGGCTCCAGTACCTGCGGCGCAACCCGCTCTGCGTGGACTGCGCCGAACTGGGCGCGGTCGAGCCTGCAACAGAAGTGGACCATATCAGGCCGCACAAGGGTGACAGGCGGTTATTCCTTGACCGGTCCAACTGGCAGGCGCTGTGCAAGTCCTGCCACAGCCGCAAGACGGCGCGTGAGGTTTTCCACGGCGTGTATGACAAGTGAAGGAGTTTGCGAGAATCCTTTCGTGGATCTATCAACGTCGGCATGGACTTGATTTATCCAATAAACTTCGTAGGCCACGATGAGTGGATGGAAAGTGGATACGCGCTTAATCTTGCAGGTGGTGATGTCATTACCCGAGACGGCGAATTCCTTGGGGCATGGCGCGTTGTCGAATATGACCCAGCCTATGAAGACGATGGCGGACGGTACGAGTTCATTGTCGACGGGCAAACCAATGCAATGTTCTCAGAACATTTTGCGTTTCTGGATTTTAGAGTTAGCAGAGGCCGTGCTTTGCAGATCCTGACTCGAACGATCAGGGTTTGGCATGAAGGTTCTACCAAGTGAGCGCGTCTTCTTAGGTGTGGGAAATTTGCGAAAACTCTTAAAGTTGTCGTAAGCCTACAAACTTGTGCTTTGTTCCGCATCTTTAAACACATGAAGTTTTCCCCCGGGGGTGGTCTGAAAATTTATCCGTTCTGGACAGGACCGGCGTGGGGACATTTCCTTTCGTGCGTTTGAAATTGGAGAAAAAAGCCCAGGGGTAAAGCCCATGGGACTGGCAAGAGGATGATAAAATGAAAGGACGCAAGCCGAACGCTGGCACGGTTGTGCCTTTCAAGGGGGATGCCAAGAAGCATGTACCAGATGCGCCGGACTTCATGAGCGACGATGCACGCATGGTATGGGACGAATTGGCGGGCCAGCTGGTCGCGAAGGATCGGCTAGAGCCGCATCATGTCCATTTGTTCGCGGGGTACTGCGAGAGTGTATCAAATTTCATTCAGGCCACCCACTGCCTGGTGATGGAAGGTCTCTACTATGAGACGATGACCCGGAATGGGAAGCAGCAGAAAAAGACGGCTCCCTGGGGGCTGCAACAGGAAGCGCTGGGGCAGATGCAGCGGATCGGCGCGCTGTTCGGGATGTCGCCGGTGGACGAAAAGCGACTGGGCGCGGCAGGGCAGGGTGATCTGTTCGATGACGTTGTGAGCATGTTGAATGGGAAAGGCTGAGCACCCGGTCACGCAATATGCGCAGGACGTGCTGGCGGGCAAGATTGTAGCAGGCAACCTGGTGCGGATGGCCTGCGAGCGCCACCTGATGGATCTCGAAACCGGCGCCGATCGCGGCTTGGTCTTTGACGGTGAAGCGGCGATGCGCCCGATCCGGTTTGGCGGGATGCTGCAGCATTCGGTCGGGCCCATGGCGGGTCAGCCTTTGACCCTGGAGCCGTGGCAACAGTTTCGCATCGGCTCGATGTTTGGCTGGAAACATGAGGCGACCGGACTGCGCCGTTTTACGACCGCTTACAACCAGGTGGGCAAGAAGAACGGCAAGACGACAGAGACGGCGCTGCCGATGATCTACACCCAGTTGTTCGATGGGGAGGCCGCACCGCAAGCTTATTGCGCGGCGACAACCAGAGACCAGGCGGGGCTGTTGTTCAAGGAAGTGAAGCGCATGATCAAGCGGTCAGCGTTTCTGAGCCAGATGATGGATGTGTGGCGGACCGTGATTGAAACCCCGCGCTTTGATGGGTCGATATCCTGTCTGAGCCGGGACGGTGACAGCAGCGATGGCATCAATCCAAGCTTTGTAGCGCGAGACGAAATGCACCGCTGGACCGATCGTGAACTTGAGGAAACGATCATCGAGAGTATGGCTGCGCGGGGCCAGCCGATCGACTGGATCATCACAACGGCGGGCCATGATCGGACCAGCCTGTGCGGCGAAATCAGGGGCTATGCTGAAAGTGTTCTGCGTGGGGCCGTCCAGGATGACGCGTTCTTTGGCTATGTGGCAGAGCCGCACCCGGACAGTGACCCAATGGACCCGGTTGCCTGGGCCATGGGTAATCCGAACCTGGGGGTATCAAAGAAGCTTTCGTTTGTTGAGGGCAAGGCCAAGAACGCCCAGCTGATTGCGGGCCGGATGCCCAACTTCAAACGGTTCCACCTTAACCTGTGGACCGAAGGCGCAGAAATGTGGATCGACCGCGACAGTTGGGATGCGGGCCTGGGGTCGGCGCCGATCGACATCCGCAAACTCTATGGGCGGCCAGCATGGGTGGGGCTGGACCTGTCGAACAAGATCGACACCACGGCGATCGTGGTGGCGGTGCCGGTGGATGGGGTGATTTATTTGATCGCCTATACGTTTCTGCCAGAGGGGCCGAAGGGCTTTATCAAGCGGGCGCAGAAAGAAAAGCGGGAGTTTGTGGGCTGGCGCGATCAAGGTTGGCTGGAAGTACATGCCGGCGGTGTGATCGACGAGGATCAGATCGCCGAGCGGCTGGAATGGATCAGGGCCAAGTTTGATCTGCGTGAGGTTGCTTACGACCCGTGGGGCATGAAGAACCTGGCCAAGCGGCTGGACCAGCGCCGGTTCCCGATGGTGGAACATCGCCAGGGTTATGCCTCGATGTCGGAGCCGATGAAGCGGGTCGAGGAACGGGTGGTGCAAGGCAGCATTCGGCACGGGGGTAACCCGGTGCTGGCCTGGCAGGTGGGCAATGTCCACCGCGATGAGGACGCTGCAGAGAACGTGAAGCCGAACAAGAAAAAATCGAGTGGCCGGATCGACGCCGCTGTCGCCATGATCATGGCGGTGGGACGGGCCGAGGCACAGGAAGGTAAGCGCAAAGCGCGGGAAATTGAGGTTGTATGAGCATGTTTTCTGGTCTGTTGACACGGCGCAAGCCCGAACGGATGGCGCGTGTTGAACCTGTCATCGCAGCTGCCGCAACATCCGGCACCCGAGATCCGCATGGCGCGGTGTTCAACATCGGTTATGGCGGGCAGTCGCGGGTGCGGACCCTGCCGCGCGCCACAGGGCTGATCGCACAGCGCCACGCCACGGTCTTTGCCTGCGCCAACAACATCGCCGGGGATCACTGCAAGGTGCCTCTGAAAATGTACCAGCGAGACGGCGAGGGAGGTGAAACACGGGTGCGCGATCACCCTGCGGCCTATCTGATGAACGTCGAGGCATCGCCCGGCGTGTCGGCGCGGGTGCTGCGGTTTGCCCTGGTCTATGCCTTTTGCATCCGGGGGCGTGGGCATGGCTATGCGCCGCGCGATGGTGGCGGCGAATTGGAGCTGATCGAGGCGATCAATCCTGACCATGTGTCGATGTTCAAGGCGGGCCGCAGCCGGGTATTTGATTTTGAAGATGGGGCAGGGGTCAGGCGCCGGGTACCGTCGCGCTCGATGGTTAACCTGCGCTACATGCCAGAGGATGGCTGGACCGGGCGCAGCCCGATCGAGGTCGCGGGCGAAAGTTTTGGGCTGGCACTGGCGGGCCAGGAAGCGGCGGCGCGTACAGCCTCCGGCACCACGATGCGCGCGGTGATCAAGATGGAAGACGTTTATGAGGACGCCGAAGCCTACAGCCGCAACGGCAAGCGCATCCGCAACGCCCTGACAGATCCAGAAACCGAAGGGTTTCCGATCATTGGCGCGGGCGACAGTATCGAAAGCCTGGACCTGTCGGCCGCCGATCAAGAACTACTGGCCAGCCGCAAGTTTGACCGCGAGCAGATCGCGGCGGTGTACCGGATGCCGCCCAGCAAGCTGCAGATGCTGGAATACGGGGTGAAGGCCAACGGCGAACAGCAGGCGATCGACTATCTGACCGACTGCCTGATGCATTGGTCATCTTTGATCGAGGCGGAATATGCCATGGGGCTGCTGACCGAAGCGGAGCGCCGTGCAGGCCTGTTTTTCCGCCACGACTTTGGCGCGCTGCTGCAGCCGACCACCAAGGAAAAATATGACGCGCTGACCAAAGCAGTTGGCGGCCCGATCATGACCGCCAACACCGCGCAGCGCATCGCCAACTTGCCGGTGACCGACGGGGGTGATGATGACCGATTGAACCCTGCGGCGAACATGACCCGCGATGCAGAAACCGAAAAAAAGGACTAAGCCATGACACGCAGGACAGTCGGACACTATCTGCAATCCAGCGCGATGGCGCTGTCGCATCATGGCGGTGACGCTCTGCTGGCGTTCGATCTGCCGATCGACAAGATGCAAGCCCATGCGGGCGATGTGATCGCGGTCGAGCGCGGCGAACGCTACGCGGTGTCGCGCGGCCTGGGGATCGTGCCTGTGCGCGGGCTGCTGACGCCCAACATGTTCCTGTTCGAGAAGTACATGGGCTGGACCACGTATCAGGGGCTGGAAAGTAGTCTGGCGGATCTGGTGGCCAATGAGGATTGCAGCGCCATTGTCTTGGACATGGACAGCCCCGGCGGCATGGTGCTGGGCATTGAGGGCGCTGCATCGGCGGTCGCGGCGGCGGCGGCGGTCAAGCCGGTGCATGTGCTGATTAATCCGCTGTCGGCATCGGCGGCCTATTGGCTGGCATCGCAAGCCACAGATATTGCCATCACGCCAGGCGCGCTGGTTGGGTCGATTGGGGTGCGGCTGACCGCCACATCGCCGCAGGCCACCGACAGCTGGGGGGATCGGTGGTTTGAAGTGTCGTCGAGCCACGCGCGTGCGAAGAACCCAGACCCGGCAACCGCTGAGGGCATGGCGGAGCTGCGCCGGTCGCTGGATGAAACCGAGGCGCAATTTCACACCGCTGTGTCGGCGGGGCGCGGCATCGATGCCGCCCAGCTGGTGGCGCAGTTGTCTGTGACAGATGATCCGGCAGATGGTGGCGCGGTGTTTGGCCCGGACCAGGGCGTCGCGCGCGGTCTGGTCGATACGATCGAAGCCCGCGATGCATTTTATGCCCGCGTAATGGCGTCGAACGCGCCAGCACCACGCCCGCAAAGTCGGGCCTATGCCGCCCTGGCCGCAGCCGCGACAGCGCGCGCGGCAACCTAACACCAACATCACATCGGTGTATTTCGACCTGTCCATCGCGGCGGGATATTTGTGCTGCGCAAGCGGCATCTTTTCCATGGAGTTTGGAACATGAAAGACGTGAACGACTACCGACGCGACCGGAAAGCAGCGGCGACAACTTTGCAGACCTGCGCGACTGCTCTGTCGGAACTTGAAGAAGGTGGCATGGCCGCTGATGCGGCCGAAATGATCGAGGCGGTGGCCGCATTCGATGCGGCCAAGGCTGCGTTTGAAGGTGCCGACAAAGCTGTCAAACGCGCCGAAGATGTAGAGGCGGCGAACGCCACATCTGCCCTGTCAGAAATTAATAACCCTGCAACTCCCACGACACCCGCAGTTGCCAACAATCCAAACGACAAAGGCATTGGATTTGCCTTCATGGTGCACGCCCTGGCCAACAGCAACGGCGACAAGGATCGTGCGGTCGCGCGCCTTGATAAAGACGGCCACAGTGGGATGTCCGCTGCCCTGTCGGGGGCCAGTGACAGCGCGGGTGGTGTGACCATCCCGCAAGCGCAGGCCGCAGAGGTGATCGAGTTGCTGAAGCCACGCGTCACGGTGATCAATTCTGGCGCGCGCGTCATCGACATGCCTGCTGGGGAGGTGCGCCACGCCCGCCAAGCCACCAGTGCTACCGCCAACTACGGTGCGGAAAACTTTGTCACACCGGAAAGCGAACCGACTTTCGACAAGGTCGACCAGAGCTTCAAAACCCTGCGCACCCTGGTGCCGGTCGGCAATGCCTTGCTACGCCACAGTGGTGCTGCCGTGATGCAATTGGTGCGCGACGACATGCTCGATGTCATGGGCCTGCGCAAAGACCTGGCATTTCTGCGCGGCGATGGCACCGCCAACACCCCCACAGGGATGGGCGGCTGGGTTCTGGCGGCTCACACCCAGACGGCGGTGGCGAATACGGCGGCACTTGTTGAATCGGCTCTGCGTCGCATGGTGTCGAAGGTGCAGGATGCCAACGTAGGTATGATCAAGCCGGGCTGGATCATGCGCGCATCGACCCGCAACTTTCTGGCAAGCCTGCGTGAGCCCGATCATGGGTCTTACCTGTTCCCGTCAATCGACCAGAACAACACGCTGCTGGGCTACCCGATCAAGACCACATCGCAACTGCCAGACAACCTGGGCGTGGGTGGCAATGAGACCGAAGTGTTCTTTGCTGATTTCAATGACCTGATGGTCGGCGACAGTATGAAGCTGATGATCTCGTCGTCTACCGAAGCGGCTTACGTCGACACCAGCGGTGACACGGTATCAGCCTATCAGAACGATCTGACCCTGATGCGCGCGATCGAAGAGCACGACTTCGCCCCGCGTCATGACGAAGCCATCGCCAAGCTGACGGGCGCTGGCTGGTCGCTCTAACGCGCCACCGAAAAACCGACCTGCCACGCGCGGGGGCAGAGGGGGCCGCGCCCCTTCTGTATATTAATGTTTCAAACTGAAAAGGACGATCAGATGACCAAAGTAGTCATGAAGTTTTTCAAGGGGCATGGCCCCTACGTTAAAGGCGACATCGCGGGATTTGACCCCGAAAAAGCGGCCAAGCTGACATCGGTGGCGCGCCCCTATGACGAAACGGCTGACAAAGAGTTTGCCAAACAATTGGACCGGATCGGTACCGAAGAAGCCAAAGCGATGATCGAGGATGCCAATGCCGGTTTTGCGGCAAAGGCCGCGGCGCTCGATGCCCGTGAAGCAGCACTGGCGAAACGTGAAGCCGCAGTGTCGGCGGGTTCTGCCGATAATGATGGCGAAGCCGAAGCAGCTACCAAAGTCGCCACCGCTGCACAGGAGAAAAAGACCGGCAAGGGTGAACCACCCGCGCAGGGTGCCGACACTGCGGCCAAGTCGTAGGGTCTGCAGGACATGAAGAACCTGACCACGGCGGCTGCAGGGCCGGTGACAGTTTCCGAGTTTAAGCGGTCCATTCACATGCTTGAAATCGAAACCGACGATGATGCGCTGATCACTGATCTGATCGCATCGGCGACTGCCGTGGTCGAGACAGGCACGGCGCATCCCATGGCGGCGGCGGACTATCAATTCGATCTGCCGCAGGGGTGTTATTCGCGCTGGTGGTTTCCGGTGCGGCCGGTCAATTCGCTGGCCCTGGTGGAATGGCAAGACGATCAGGGGATCTGGACCGGCACAGATGCCGGGGGCGCCTATGTGGTGCAGGGCCAGGATGAACCGCAGCTGCTGCTGCCGGATGATCTGGCAGCAACGTTGCAGGGCGCGCGCGGGGCGCGGGTGACGGCCAATGTCGGCGGTGCGCCGACCCAGCAACAGCGCCAGGCGGTGATCATGATGGTGAAGGAATTCCGCGACGCGGGCATCGCCTTGGAAGGGGTGGAACCGGCCCAAGTGTCATTTCACATCCGCGCGCTGATGAACCAGGTGCGCTATCGCCGCCCCCGAGTGACGGGTTGATCGAATGGCGGGGGCAATGAAACTCGACAGCCGGATTCAGTTTCGCCGCGCGGTGCAGAGCGATGACGGTTTCACCAAAGTGGATGCCTTCCAAGACCACGGCCCAGAGCTGTGGGCGGGAAAGGTCGATATCAGTGATGCAGAGCGGCTGCGCGCGGGCGAAGTGTCGGCGACAATCACCAGCCGTTTTGTGGTGCCATCCATGGAATTGACGCGCGGCATCACGCCAAAAGACCAGCTGGTCTGTGACGGCGCGACCTATGCGATCTTTGGCATCAAAGACATCGGCAATCGCTGGCGGTTGGAAATCACCGCAGGCGCGCGGGTGGCGGGCGCATGACGGTCACCATGGAAACCCAAGGGTTTGCAGCGCTGGAAGACGCCCTGGATCAGTTGAGCAGGTCCGCAGGCAAGGGCGTGTTGCGGCGATCGCTGAAAAAGGCCGCAGAGCCGATGGTCGAGGCCGCCAAGGCCGGGGTGCCGGAAAAGACCGGCGCGCTCAAAGGCTCGATCACGGTCAGCACCAAGCTGGCCAAGCGTCAGGCGGGCAAACATCGCCGCATGTTCCGCGACGAGCGGGCATCGATCGAAATGTTCCTGGGGCCATCTTATGACCTCGGCGCGGGCGGGCGGCATGGCCATCTGGTCGAGTTCGGGACTGAACATTCCGCGCCGCATCCCTTCATGCGCCCCGCCTGGGATCAGGACCAGACGGCCATGCTGGACCGTTTGAGCCGGGAACTCTGGGCGGAACTGGAACAGAGCATCAAGCGCGCCGAACGCAAGGCCGCGCGCGCAGCTGGGGGCTGATCGATGGAAGAAGATTTTAGGGCGCTGTTGCTGGCAGACACTGCCGTTGCAGCCCTGGTTGGGGATCGCATCGATTGGGGTGAACGGCCCCAGGGCGCGGGTTATCCGGCCCTTGTGTTGAATGTGATCACCAACATCGAAGGGTTTCACATGAACGGGCGTAACCGTCTGTTTGAAGGTCGGGTGCAAGTCGATTGCTACGGCCTGACCTACGGGGCTGCGAAAGCGCTGTCGCGGGCTGTCATCAGCCTGCTGCACTGCCACCGCGCCGGACGTTTCCGCCTGGTCACCCATGTGGCCACGCGAGACAGCCGCGAAGGCGGTTCAAACGAAGCCGAGCGCCCCTACCGCGTCGGCCTGGATTTTTCAACAGCATGGAAGGCCGAGTAAATGGCGCAGAAAGACTTCGAGGGCGATATCGTCCATGATTGGGAACTGTGGATCGGGCGCGAGGATGACGTCACGCCGGGCACCTACAATTTCACGCAGATTTTCGGTTTCGAAAGTCTGCCATTCCCTGACCAGGTGCCGGAAGACACCGACGTCACGCATATGCAATCGCCTGGGCGGACGCGGGAAACCACGCCTGGCCTGTTGCCGGTCGCCGATTGGGCGCAGGAAAAGCAGTATTGGGCCGCTGATCCTGGCGATGTGATCCTGGAAGAACTGGCGGGCCTGACCGCTGCCGGGACCAAGGAAAAGGTGTTGATCGAGTTCAACATCGACCCCGCTGGCACATCGGCGCGCCGCACCTATCGCGGCTATGTCAACAGCTACACCCCAAGCGGTTCCGTCGGGGACAAGGCGATGGCAAACCTGGCGATTAAGATTCAGGACCGCCAGGCCGCAAACGCGCGGGTGATTGCATGACCCATGTGCAAGGCAAGCTAACGGTCACCGCAGGGGGCAAGAGTTATACGCTGTTCGTCGGCATGTCGGTCCTGGCAGATCTACAGGCCAAACATGGCCTGGACGTTCTCGATCGGTTGGATCCGCCAGAGGGGGCAGGGCCGTCTTGGGTGCCAGACCTGTCGATCGTGTCTGATTTGTTCTTGGGCGCGCTGCAGCGCTACCATGCGCAGGATGCAGATCGCTGGCTGGCGGATGACATCATCGCGGAAAACGCGGATGTGTTGCCAAAGCTGATGGGCAACAGCTTTCCCGATGTGCCGGAGGGCGCGCCGGGAAACGGGAAAAGGCCGAAGAAGGCAGCGGCCTAGACCTTTCTGACCTTCTGAAGCGCTACATCGCGGCGGGTTTCGACCCGGCGCGCTTCTGGCACATCACGCCACGCCTTTACATGTTGGAAATGGCGGGTGCGACGCTGCGCAGCCAGGACCGGCGCGCCGAAATCTGGTTCACTGCCATGCTGCCGCACATGGAAAAGCCTATCCCGTTTGATGAATTTGTGACGGGGCAGAAAGACAAGCGGGCCGAGATTGCAGCCTGTCTTGCCGCCTGGGATCGCGTCGACCGCGCTTTAATGAGGAAACACTAATGGCATCATCTGTCATCGGCGCGCTTCGCGTCAATCTTGGGCTGGACAGCGCCAAGTTCGAAAGCGGTGCGCGGCGGGTTCAAAAGCCGCTGCTGGCGATGCGCAATCAGTTTGTGGCTGTGGCGGGTGTCGCGGCGGCAATGGGCGGCGCGATCTATGCCGCCGCCCTGAAAGGGTCGCAAGAAATCGACAAGTCTGCAAAAGCGGCACGGCGGCTTGGCTCATCGATCGGCAGTTTCCGCGCGTTGGAACTGGCGGCGGGGGAAGCGGGCGTTTCGCTGTCCACTCTGACCGATGGGGTCCAGACGATGGACCGCGAGATCACGAAGGGCAGTAAAGCATCCGCGCGCGCGCTGGGTACGTTGGGCCTCGCCGCAAAAGATCTGGCCGGGTTGGAAGCGGATGAAAAGGTCGCGTTGATTGCCGACCGGATCAAGGCTTTGGGCCTGTCTACGGGTCAGGCCTCCGTCGTGCTGCAGGATCTGGGGGTCCGCAATCGGGAAATGGTTCTGGCAGTCCTGGCGGGCGGTGATGTCTTTCGCAACGCGCGCAAAGACATCGAGGACTATGGCCTGGCGATCAGCAGCACCGATGCCGCTGCGATCGAGCAGGCAAATGACCAGATCGGGCGGCTTGGGCTGATCGGTCAATATGCTGGGCAGCAGCTGGCGATCGCCCTGGTGCCTGCACTTGGGGCGATGGCCCAGGCGATGACCGACAGCCTGCGCGAAGGCGGGCTGTTGCGCACCCTTATCGACGGGCTTGCCGACAACATCGAACGGCTAGGCACCTATGTCGCAGTGGCGGTGACTGGGTTCGGGGTGCGGTATGTCGGCGCGCTGGTGGCGGCCAAGCTGGCCACCGCCACCCTATCGGGCGCGCTTGTCTTCCTGAAAGGCGCGCTGATCCGGACGGGCATCGGCGCGCTCGTCGTGGCGGCAGGCGAACTTGTGTTCTGGTTTGGTCGGCTGGTCAAAGGGACAGGCGGCTGGGGCAATGCCATTTCTGCCGTTGGCGATTTGATGCGGGCGGTGTTTTCCGACATGGCCGCATATTTGGTCGGGTTCGGGAATGTAGCCGAAGCTGTATGGCATAAGATGGCCAATGGCTTTGTTCAGTCGATCATTTCGATGGCGAACGTTCTTTCCGACTTCGTGGATATGATCCTGAACAGCCCGATCGAGAAAATCATGGGAGCTATGGGTTTTGAGATAGAACTTCCGAAGGGACGCGGCCTGCAACGCGGTTTGGAGGAGATTGCTGGCGCCCACGAGACGGCCGCTATTGCGGCAGCAAATAATGCCACTGCGAACTTCAAAGCCGCGAACAAGAGCGCAACCGCATGGGCCTTATTCAAGAGCCGCTTCACAACCGACACCGAGGGCTCTGCTGACGCAGCGGATCAGTTGGCCGATGCCCTTGATGGCGTGGCCGACAGTGCTGGGGGCGGTGGCAACGGCAAAAGCGGTGCTGCCAGCAAGATCAAGGAAATCAAACCCGCGCTGGATGAAGTCGCCGAAGGGTTCAAGACTTTCAAGTCGTCGGTGTCGTCGGCGTTCCAGGGGCTGATCACCGGGGCAATGTCCTTCAAAGAGGCGTTGGCCAGCGTTCTGTCGAGCCTGGCCAGTATCATTGCCGAAAGCGCAGTCACGGGCCTGTTTGCGAATTTCAAAATACCAGGATTGGCAACCGGCACACCCTACGCCAGAGGCGGGCTAACAATGGTTGGCGAACGCGGGCCGGAGCTGGTGAACATGCCGCGCGGCGCGCGAGTTTTGAACGCCAACCAAACACGCGGCGCGTTGGGTGGCGGGGCCACTTTCGCACCAGTTTACAACATCGATGCGCGTGGCGCGGATGTGGGCGCAGTGCAGCGTCTGGAAGCGGCCCTGGCGCGCGCCCATGCGGAGTTCGAAGGCCGCGTCATCAACACAGTGAACATGGGCAAGAAGCGGAGAATGATCACATGACCCTGACATTTCCGCGCACCGACATCCTAGCCGGTCTGACCTTTCCCGCGACCACGCCGCGCATTAAGCCATTGTGGCGCCAGGAAACCAGCCGCAGCGCAGGCGGTGTCACTCTGGTGAAAGACCTGGGGCCGCTGTTGTGGCAGGTCTTCTACTTGACCACGGCGATGGAGCGCGATCGCGCGGGCGAGGTTGAAGCGGATCTATTAACTCTCGAAAACGGTGGCCAGCTGTTTGAAGGGTATGACCCGGCGCGGCCTTTCCCCGCCTCTGACAAGCTGTCCTTGCTGACAGGGGTGACCATCCACAGCATCCGAACCGATCGCCTGGCGCTGCGCATTACCGGCCTGCCTGCGGGTTTCGTCCTGACCAAGGGCGATTGGCTGTCGATCGATGACGGCACCAACCTGCATCTGTTGCGCGCGGCGCAAACCAGTGTCGCCGCTGGCACCGGCCTTAGTCCCTGGTTCGAGATCCGGCCTGGCCTGCGCCCATCGATCGTGGTGGCGATGCCGGTGGTGCTGCGCTATGCGCCCGCGCGCTTTATGGTCGATCCTGGCACGGTGCTGCGATCACCCGTCGATGGGCTGCGCGATACCCTATCCTGGTCCGCCACGCAGGTGATCACATGAGAGCCCTACCTGCGGGCGCGCTGACGGCGCTGCAGGCGCGCAGCGTGACCATCCGCGACTTTCTCTGGTTAGAAGTGCGCGACATCGCCACCCAAGCCGTGGTGCCGGTTGGGTTCTGGTCTGACCTGGGCCAGGTAACCGCCCAGGTGATCGATCCGCGCACCGGCATCGAGGCCGCGCGCAGTTTTCAAGGGGCGGGCGGGCTGATCGATATTTCGCAGGTGCCGATGACCAGCAATCTTACGGTGCAGACGGTTGATGTCTCAATGAGCCAAATTTCCAACGCGAGCGACCTGATCCGCAGCTATGCGGTAAAACAGGCGCGGGTCGAGATATTCCGCGGGCTTTTTGCGCCAGCCTCCCTGGTCCAGTTGGCCCCCGCCTTTGCGCGCTTTGTTGGTTTTGTGGATGGCGTTGAAATCATCACACCATCAGAGGCGCAGGCGGGCAATATCAAGCTGACCTGCCTAGGCCACAGCCAAGAAATGAGCCGCCGCAACACAGCCACGCGATCACATGCGGATCAGCAAAGACGCACACCGGGCGACAGCTTTTCGCGACATGCTGCAGCGGTCGGAACATGGGAAATCAGGTGGGGCAACGCGTCACAGCAGAACCCGACGCCGCCTGTCGCCCCAATCCCAGGAAGCCTGGATCGACTGCTGGGTCGCAACACATGATCCGACCTGCCGAGGGTCGCGACATTCCCGATTTGGTGCAGATGGCAGGCCAGTTTCTGGCTGTCGCGCAGCCGGATCTGCCGATCGATCGCGACTACCTGGATGGATCCTTTCGCGCGATGATCGCGTCGGGGGGCTACCTGGTCCTGGTGGTGGATGTGGATGGTGCTGCGCGCGGCGTGTTTTGCGCAACCGTCTGCCGGTCGCCCTGGTCGCCGGTCGCCATCGCGTCAGAGCTGGGGCTTTGGATCGATCCGGCGCATCGCGGCGGGGGCGCAGTGCTGCGGATCCTGCGGGCCTATCTCGATTGGGCGCAGGGTATGGGGTGCGCAAGGGCATCAATGGTCGCGCTGTCAGGGCGATCGCTCGATCGGCTTTATGCGCGCGCGGGCTTTGCGCCCAGTGAAATAACATATTCAAGGGTTCTGTAGATGGCTATTTTCAGTTCGATCGCGGCTGCGGTCGGGTCTTTCTTTGCAAGCCTGACCTGGGGCGCGGTTGGCACCTTCCTGCTGAAATCCGTCGCCAGCCTGGGTCTGTCCGCCCTGGCGCAGAAGCTGTCAGGAAAGGACGGGGCGGATCGGCTGGGGATCAAGGGCCAACTGGATCGCGGGGCCGATGTGCCGCAGGCCTTTATTGTCGGGCGCTATGCGACAGCAGGATCTCTGACCTACGCCAACACATCGCAATTTGGCGCTACAGCCCCCAACGGGTGGATGACCTGGGTGATCACACTGGCGGATCTGCCCTGCGCCGGTGTGACCGGCCTTTGGGTAAACGGTGCCGCTGTGACGCTGGTTGATGGCGTGGATGGATGGGTGTCGGCCAGCGAGTTTATCAAGCCACAATCGCCCGCTGGGGCGTTGGATAAAAACCGCCTGCAATTCAAGTTTTACAATGGCACCCAGACAGCTGCAGATCCTTGGCTGACGGATCATGTGTCATCATTGGAGCGGCCCTGGGACGCGACCGCTGTCGGATATGGCAAGTCTTATGTCATTGTGCGCGCGCACATCGATGCGGATCTTTACCGCAACGGGTTCCCGACCTTCCTTTTCGAGGTTCAAGGGATCCCGCTTTACGACATTTCCAAAGACAGCAGTGTCGGCGGGAGCGGCGCGCAGCGGTGGAATGACGCGTCGACCTGGCAGCCCAGTGAAAACGTCGCGGTCCAGCTTTACAACGTGCTGCGCGGCATCCGCTACAACGGCGAATGGTTCTATGGGCTGCAGGGCGTGGCAGAGGCACAGTTACCTGCCGCGCACTGGATTGCCCAGGTGGCCAAATGCGCCAGCGGGGTCGAGGGGGCAGGCGGGTCCGAAGCGCTGTTTCGCGCCTCTGGGGAAATTCCCGTCAACGCAGAAATTCACACTGCCATCCAAGGGCTTTTGACAGCTTGCAACGGGCGGCTGTCGGATGCGGGCGGGGTCTATAAGCTGTTTGCCGGCGCGCCAGATGCGCCGGTCGCGACCCTGACCGATGATGACATCCTGTCGAGATCTGACCAGAGCTTCACACCCTTCCTGGGCTTGGCCGAAACAGTCAACGGCGTGTCAGCAAAATATCCATCGCCTGCGGCCGGATGGCAGGTCGAGACAGCCCCACCGCTCTACCGGGCCGACTATGAAGCCGAAGACGGCGGGCGGCGGCTGCTGGTCGATGTATCACTCGACTTTGTACCTTATGCAGAGCAGGCGCAGCGCCTGATGCAGGCGGCGCTGAATGAGGCGCGCCGGGCGCGGCGTCACACATTTCACCTGCCGCCAAAGTTCTGGCCGCTAGAACCGGGCGATGTCATTGCCTGGACATCGGTGCGCAACGGGTACCAGGATAAGCAATTCCGCGTCGATGGCGTCATTGATCTGCCGGATGCTGATGTGATTGTCGATCTGACCGAAGTGGATCCGGCTGACTACGTATTCGACACAGCTGTCGATTTTACGCCCCCAGCTGTGCCAGGGCTTTTGCCGCAGCCTATTCCGGTGCAGGAGGTCGAAGGTTTTCTGGTCAATCCTGCCAGCCTGGCTGATGAAACCGGCGCGGGTCGGCGACCGGCCATTCAGGCGGTCTGGAATGGCGATATTGGCGACGTGCGATCGATCACCTTCGAACTGCGGGTGAAGGCGACCGGCGTGGCGCTGGATCCAGCCCGATCGGATACTGTCAGCGACGGCCAGGTCTATATCTCAAACGGCATCCTACCTGCTGTGGAATACGAGGTTCGCGCCAAGTTCATTCCCGACAGCCCGCGCCCGACAGATTGGTCGATCTGGAAAACTGTGACCGCACCCGATCTGCGGCCCGGCTTTGTCGATCTGGACCAGGAGGTCGGAGACGCCATCGATGCGGCCCAGATGGCGGCTGACCAGCTTGCCACAGATGTGGCGGAGGTCGATCAGTATGCCCAGGACATCCGAAATGATCACAATGCCCTGGTGAGTGGTTTCGTGGGGGGGATCTGGCCAGTGCCTTTGAAGGGGTGGATGGCGATATTGACGGTCTGGAAACCAGCCTCTCAGCAGAAATCACGCTGGGGCAGATCAACACCCTGCCATCGACCTTTGAACAAGACGATAAATACTGGTCACACGCGCTAACCGGTGCGCCAGACAGCAAGGGAGGTGTCTCTAACCTTGTATTTTTCCGCACTGTCGTGGGCGCGGGTCGGGTTCTTTACAGCGCGGGAGCGGCGTCTAACCGACATGTGGCCCCAAGGGGGTATTTGCGCTACGTGGCGGGACATACTTACCGCATCCGTATCGCTGCGCGGCATGTCGGCGCCTTTGGTGTCGGGCCACATTTGAAAAGCCAATTCCGCAAGATGAATGGCGCCTATGCCTTTGTTTCGGTATCCGGGACCGTCGATCACACGTTTACTGCCGCAGATACCTGGGAAGTGTTTGAGCAGACCTATATCGCGACGGGTGCCGATGCCGCTTACATTTTGCCCATGGTCTACTTCCCATCCTCTTACAGTGATCCCTCTAAAGAAATCGAGATGAAACTGGTCGATGTGGCGGACATCACTGATGCCGCCAATGTGTCGGGCGAAGTGGCGTCCTTGTCTGCCACCCTGACAAATAACTATCTGACCGCTGTGGATACAAACAGCGCCATCGCCCAGGCGCGCACCGATCTGGGCGTCGATATCGGAGAATTGCAGGGCAACATCACGGATATCACGGCCCTTAGTGGCGACACTCTGACTGGCACGATCTTTGGCGTACTACTAAGCCAACTAGGCGTAACAGCTGGCGGCGTCCCGGCCACTGTGACAGCGCAAGGGACAGCAATCGCTGACCTGGAAGGCAATGCCAGCGCAGGCTACTTGATACGCGCCCAGGCGGGCAGTGAAGTGTCTCTGTTAGATCTGATTGCGGCGGACGGTTCAGCCGGATCCGTCTCGATCGCGCGCATCGCCGCCACCAATATCATCTTGGATGGCACTGTTTCCCTGTCGCACATGTCCGTGGGCAGCAATGCCAACCTGCTCGAAAACACGGATCTATCAGATGGCCCCGCTTACTTCCTGTTTCAGGGATGGGGTGCTGCTGGGGCGGAAACCACGATGTCTTTGCGGGAGCCCAGCAACTCTTTTACCGACGGTATCCGCCCCACCTTGCAGATGCACCAAACTGGTGTTGCTGCAAGTGGTTACAGCGACGTCTACTTGCGCCACCTGCTGGAAACAGGCGCTTACGATTATATCGAGGTCGAACCCAACACATTTTACGAGTTTTCAGCCTATATCGCCGCCCACCGCTGCACAGGCCAGTTGTACTTGCAGTGGCGGGACGCCAACAAAGCCTCAATCAGCGCCCCCAGCGCCGCAGTGCCAACCTATATCGGATCATCGACGGACCCAAATTCATGGCAGCGCCCGTTTCTGATCGCGAAAGCCCCCGCCAATGCGCGCTTTGTGAGCATCATTATCCGCAAGTTTGGCACCTTATCGGGGGCCGATAGCTTCATGTTCATCCATCACCCGATGTTCGCCGTCACCCATGCCAATGCAACCCAACCAAGCCAATACCTGCCGCGCGGTATCAGCTATTTCGACGGTAAAAGGCTGGTAACAAATTCGGTCACTGCCGACAAAATGGACGTCATAGAACTGTCCGCCATCAGCGCCAATATCGGGCATTTCAAAAGTGCTGCGTCAGGTGAGCGCATCGAAATTCAAGACGATGTGATCGAGGTCTATGACGCTGCGGGTGTGGTTCGCGTCAAGCTGGGGAACCTGGGCTGATGGCGTATGGTCTGGCAACCCGCGACGCGGGCGGGAACTTGGAAATCTACGGGCTGCGCAAACTGACGCGCCTGATCAAGACCCTGCACATTGGGTACAGCTATTCCGGCGATATCTCGGTGCCGGAATTTGACGACAAGATCGGCGCGATTACGTTTTACCCGAAGGCTATCCCGTTTCTCGCAAGCCCGTTTGGGCCGACCACCTATGGCTCTACAAGTCCTGGCGTGGGTCATATCTACGCCTCTATGAGCCAAATGCCGACACTGGCATGGGACAACACCACCAAGAAACTGACCGTCACCCCAGCGACCAATCACGATGGCAGCACAGCCTACGTGCGGCGACCGGATTACGTCGTCAACATGATCCATTACAAATGATTGGGCGTTGCAATGGCCTACGGCGCTGAATTTAGAAACGAATTAGGCGAACTTATCGTCGATGATGGGCTGGCGATGTATGAGCGCGCGCGCGGGTTCAGTATCAAACCTGCCGGAATTGACGGGCTTGCGAAACACGCTTTCCCCACGACACGCGCCCTAATCACCTATGTGGGCGGGACAAATAGCCAAGAATCTCGATATCTTTCGACCGGGACAATTGAACAGATCATGCCAGCCACCAGCAAGGTCTACGTGTGTCCCAATCAGATGTGGGATTACGGCGATATCGGTTTCTACCGACTGTCTGATGGCGGGGTCTACTACTACGCCTGCATTGGTCACCATGATGGCACTAACGAAGGTGCCTATCACATCATCTTTCACGATCAGGCCAGCAGCGAAATTGAGTATCGCATGGCCTCCGTCATCCCGCCGTCCTCGCCCCCTGAAGGTTATGGGTTGCAGACGTTTTCGGCATCGGGCGACGTCACGTTCGACAGCCGTCATAAGCAACTGCCAATCCTGAAGAACCTCTATGTTGTGGCGGCGGATATTTACACCGTCTTGAGTACGGGCGTTTCCAAAAGCATCGACATTGGCATGGCCATTCCCGATGCGTGGATAGCAACCCCGCAGTGGACCAACTTCTACGACCACTATCAGAATGGGTCATACAACAGCTCTTGGGCCGTTTACGTCGCGCAGGTCGACGATTCCACATTGGAGATCCGTCGCAAGTCAGCAAACCGCTGGACCAAAGGTTGGTCTGATCCTGATTTTGCATCCTTCACCCATGACGCCACGATCCTCGTGGCCCCGCCACCCCCAGCATAAAGGCATCCATCATGCAGACCCTTCGCCCCCAGCACGCCGCAGCCGGTGTTGTCGAACAGCATTACACAGAGACCTATGAAACAGCGGCACCATGGCCCTATGCCATCACTTTGCTGGCCATCAGCCTTGCCAGCCCCACAGACCACCGTATGAACGCCGTCGCAGCCTATGCCGTGCGGTCACAAGACCCACTGACACGCGACTTGATCATCGACACCTACAACATGCCCTATCAGCTGCGCGAGTTGATCGAGGTGGAAACGCTGGACGAAATTGCGCCCCAGCCGGTACGGACCTTTGCGGAAGAACTTGGCCTGACGGACAACGTGCAGCGCGCCATTCTGAAACGCCAGATCAACCAGGAACGCGACCGGCGCCTGGCGCAGAACTTCACGTTCCAAGGCGCAGCATTCGACTTTGACCTGAAAAGCCAGACCCGCATCGCCGGGGCCGCAACGCTGGCGCAGTTTGCCCTGATCGGCGGCGCGGATCTTGATAGCCTCTATTGGCACGGCGGCGCGGATCCATTTTCGTGGATCACTGCCGAAAATGAGATCATCGCAATGACCGCGCCCACCTGCTTTGCCTTTGGTCAGGCGGCAGCTGCGCATGAGGCGGCGCATGTGTTTGCTGCGCGCGCCCTGAAAGACATGGAAACCATCCCGGCCGATATTACCGATGGGGCCCACTGGCCAGCGATCGCGTAATCGACCTGGCCAGCCAAAAAAACAGACCGCCTAAAATGGCATCGAGCAAGGGACAAATGAATGACGCAACGGATCGAAAATTCGGATCGGGGGATCACGATAAATAAGGGGCTGGCCTGGACAATGGCGACCGGCCTGGTGGGTGTCGGATTTTATGTCGGGGTGCAGCTGGCCAGCATCACCACCAAGATGGATGAAATGGGCCGTGCATCGTCGGATGCCGCGGTGTCGCGGGCCAGTATGGAGATCCGCATCCGCACCCTGGAAAACACGATGACACAGACGCGGACACAGTACGAAACCCTTTACCAATCCCTGCAGGAAATCAAAGCGGACCAGCGCGAAAGCACTGGCCTGCTGCGACGCATTTTAAACGAAAGGAACGTCGAGTGAGACTAATCCCAAACTGGAAGCGTGTCGCCTGGCGCGCGCATAGCATGTGGGCCAATTATCTGGGTGTCTTGTGCCTGCTGGCCCCTGAAATCATCTTCTGGCTGACGGGGCGCGATACCAACCCGCGCCTGTGGTGGTGGGCCGGTATCGCCCTGGTGATCTATGGTGTCGTTGGGCGGATCAAAGACCAGGGCGTCGGCGATCACAAGCTGCGCTGCGCGGCTGGTGTCACGGTTGCGGCGTTTCTGCTGGTAGCGGTGCCGCTGGTGGCAAAATGGGAAGGCAAGGAAAACCGGGCCTATCTCGATCGGATTGCCCGCCCGCCTGTCTGGACCATTTGCCACGGCGAAACGCGCGGGGTGAAGAATGGCGATTATAAGACCGATGCGGAGTGCCATGCGATGCTGGAAGCGGGCCTGGTTGAGTATCGCGAAGGGCTGCACAGGTATTTTTCCGGCACCACGATCGCTGACCGTCTGACGCCGGAGCGCGATGCCGCCTATGTGTCGCTGGCGTGGAACGTCGGGATCAGCGGGGCAGGGCGCAGCACCGCGACGCGGCGGCTTAACGCAGGCGACGTCGCAGGTGGGTGCGAGGCTTTGACCTGGTGGAACCGGGCGGGCGGTCGCGTCGTGCGCGGCCTGGCGCGTCGGCGGGCGGATGAATACCAGCTGTGCATGGCGGGGCTGACGTGATGGCGCAGGCAAGGGGGGCGGCGCAATGCTGACCCGCATCACGATCGCGGCTCTGGTCGCGGCGCTGATAGGGTGCCTGATGCTAACCGGCGCGCTGTGGCGTCAATCGGCCAAGCTGACCACGTTAGAGGCGGACAATGCGCGGCTGTCGCGCAACCTAGCCCTGCGCGAAGACCAGATGGCCCTGGCCCAGGGCGCTGCGATCGTGGCGCAAAAGGAGCGGGCGCGGATGGCCGTCGCCTCTGCAAAATATGAAACCATCCGTGACGCTTTTCGAAAGGGGAATTTCGATGCGCCTTTGCCTGATGATTTTCGCGACCTTGTGGCTTGCCTCTTGCGGCGCGCGACCGGTCGAACTGCGCATGATTGTGCCTGACGTGCCTGCGGATTTGCGAGTTCCGGCCACGATTCCGGACCGCGACTTGTCCAACCTAGGCGATGTCGGCTTGGTGATGGTGGAGCTGGTTGAAGTAAACGACGCCAACGCGGGCAAAATCGTGGCGATCGACTGCATCATCGGCCAGGCAGAGGATAAAGCCGCAGGGGTGCCGGTGCGCAGCTGCGCGCTTTAAGTCCCGATCGGCAACAAGGCGCGATTGTCGCGGATCCCGTCAGGGGCGAATGTCAGTTCCTGATGGCCTGGCGCGCCATAGCCTTTTGAGGCGCAGCGGATGATCGCACGCTTTGCGGCAGCGTAGGCTTGAGGAACTGCGACATCGATGTCGCCTTGCCAGCTAATGAGGTGGACGCTGTCGGCGATCGGAAGGCCATCGCTGGCTACCTGAAACCCAACGGTAACGGTCGCAGCCTGGGCTGATGTACTGAGTGCGTCGCGGTTCCAGCAGCTGATGACCTGAGTGGCAAGGGGTTTGCCCTGGGCGTTGATTGCGGGGGTGGCCAGCAATACGGCTAGGATCAGAGGTTTCATGTCGCCATCCTTTCGACTTTTCGGCACGCTAGGTCAGTGGCGGAGCCGTCGCAAGGGGGCTTGGACCGTGGGTCGGATCGGGGTGTAAACAATTGCACAGATCGAGAACGCCCGCGCTAAAGTATATGGGAATTGTGCATGGACGGATGGTTTTGGGCGGCATTTTCTTGCAATGTTCTGCAAGGCAGCAGTTTCCGGCAAGGTGTCGCAGCGCAAATCATTAAACAATAGCAATGGATAAATGGTGTTGCTGGAGAGAATAGAACTCTCGACCTCTCCCTTATCAGTGGAGTTCTCTAAAAGGCGGTAGAGCTAACTTTGAACTAGAGCTGATCAGTTCAGCTTTGTGAGAATTGGCGGACTGCAGCCAATTTCTGCGAGAGCGCTAATACATCTATCACTACGAAGGAGCTGACGTTCACCGCAGCACTCGAACGGGAACAAGTTTGGTCGCGTATCAACCCAGTACTGTCTCAGTCCGGTAAAACGATGTCGTTCCATTTCACCCGGTGCTCATGCGAAATAGCCGGTTCAACTTTGAGTAACGAAGTATAGTGCGGAAATATGTCAGCCGGATTTTGTACTAGACGAAGATAATACCGCATAGTCGGTATCACACCATTTGCGATAACTTGGCAGCCGGTGCGTTCTCTTACTTCTTTAATCTTTGCGGCTACTTCATCTGTCTGCCCACAATTTTTATGAGTTGTAAGTACGTAAAACCGGTCAACACGACGGGTCACCAGTTTCTTTGCCGCGTCCGCTACAAGATCGAGCGAAATTGGGATACCGTGTTTAACTTCAATCGCTTCGAAGACTGAGCCGTCATTGTTTTTAATCTCGATGTCGCCTGTGGCACCAGTCTGAGAGTCGGCGGCACTGTGAAGCTCAAGATTTGCAAGGTCCAACCCCTCAAAACGCTTAAGTTCAGGCATAATGAGCTTGTAAAGACTGTGCAGCGCCAAAACCGGCAATCTTGATTGACCACGAGACTTATATTCAGCAAAGAAATGAGCTTCGAAATGTCCCATAATGGTACTGATATCGTCAATTCGCGGTTCGATCAGATCGATCTTCTTAGCGTTTCGACGAATGACCTGTCCCAGAAACAGATAATTGAGCATGTGCCTTGCATCAGCGCCTTCTTCTTCAAGTGCGTGATAGCAAGCTAAAAACTCGTCTTTAACTGCTCTTATATTCTCGTCATAGGTAAGAATATAAGGTTTGGGGCGCTCCAAGGTTCGAGTCTGCCAACCAGATTTAGCCCCATCAAAGTCCTGATCTCGGAGGAAAGGATAGACGATATTTTCACTTACCCCACGATGGTTAAAGTGCTGGGGGTCCTGTATCTGAATCTGGTGAAAGCGAACATCTATCTCTGGATATGCAATCTTAATTGCAATTCCGGTAACCAAGTTAGTGAACGCAGCCGTAGCAGAGCTATCCGCCTTGTCATTCATTGAATCCAAGTTGCCCCTAAGACCTTCAGGAAGACCGAAAGTTTTATCTGCAGCATCGTTGCGATCCACTTCGTCCCCAACAACAAGAGCTTCGTTTAGTGCTTGTAGGATAAGGTAATTGTGGTCTGTGTAGTCACTCAACGGGAAACTCGTTTCTCTGTAACGTATGAAGCCGACATTCTTGCATTCTTGGGCTGTTTGACTGAAAAATTCATCTGCTTGCTTTGAGGTAACGTGAATGGGTACGCAATCATATATTTGCCGTTCGGAATGGCGATGTTTGTCTCGCGGGTTCTCACATCGTATCTCATCGCTCTTAAAGACGTTGCCAATTCATCAAATGTTGAAGCTTGGAATGTGTCCGCGAGTTCGTTCATAAGATCGCTCTTGTCTAAGTATTTAGAGCAACGATCGAAATCAGAGACGTACCTTGCAAACTGAAGAATTGCGTCGTTTTTTGGCGCTTGAAATTTTGAAACTTGAAAGAAGGGGTATGGTTCTGTGAAGTGTCCGTACAGCTCAAACAGAGAGCCGAATGAACTGACTGATCGGACCCACTCGTCAACGGCATTCCACAGAAGCTGCGGGGCGTTTAGCCCAGTTCCGTAAAGTGATAGGTTCAATGTTGCAGTTGGAACACCTGAAAAGTCGCGGGCCGAGGACCACACGTCAATAACTACCTCTGCGCTCAGCGTACCACGAGCCTCAAAAAAGACGTCTAGATGATGCCTATCATCTTTCGCGGTACCTTCTACGTTGACCTTGGGTGCTGTTGAACCGCGAGGTGACAATGAGAACTGGAAGGTTTTTTCACCCTTCGCAATGATTGCGCTTCCATTGCGCTTTTTCTGGATTTGTCCATGCAGGACACGCGTTTTCGCTGCCTTAACCCCTTTTCTGCGATCGAAAGTTAGGTGCTCTTCCGCGCCTATCAGATCCAGCTCCGGTGACGCTTGGAAAATCTGATGTGCTACTGCTTGAGCCAAACGAAACGCAATCTTTGGAGAAACGGAATTGCCGATCTGCTTCACGACAGATGCCCGCTCACCGAAGAAAACATAGTCCTGAGGGAAGCCTTGGATCGCCTTGTATTCGCTAATCGAAAAGTAACGATTGTCCCAATGAAGTGGCCCGGTGTACTTGCCAGGGCTGGCTATGATGGTTTTCATCGGATACCCGCGATGGGCCTTATAGAGGAAATCAGAAAACCGAGACCTATACGCAAAAACTGGATTTGGATGTCCGCGCTTGGCTGTGAAAAACAGGTAGTTTTGACCTTCTGGCACTTCTGGCAAAAGATGAGAATATTTACCGCCCTCAAATTTCAGACCATCAGCTTCTGAATTTCGTATTCGCAGATTTTTGAAGGCATCCTTGGGGGAGATGTGTGGTGTGTTATCGCAAGAGTCAGGTCCAAACAGTGGACGTGGGAATAAGAATGGTTTGCCTGAGCGATGCCCGACTAAGAACATGCGTTCACGGTGTTGCGGGACACCATAATCTGCGGCATCCAACAGCCGATAATTCACTGAATAGCCAAGTTCGTTAAACGCGGCGACAATAGCGATCCAGTCTTGACCTTTGTTGGTTGCTAGAATGCCTCTCACGTTCTCAAAGACAAAAGCCTTAGGCTTCAGATACCTTATGATGTCACGGTATGCTTCGAAGAGGTTGCCTCGGTCGTCCAATCTTCCAGCGGCACCGCCAGCTCTTCGTCCAGACGCAGAAAAGCTCTGGCAAGGAGGTCCACCAACAACGAGATCAATATTGTCTGGTAAAGTGCTGAGGTCGGTTGTTCGGATGTCGCCGCAGTGAATATCTGATTTGTCAGAAGTCGAGAAGCCACGGTTGAGACGGAGCGTTTCGCAGCAATCGCTCTCGATATCAGAAGCATATACTATGTCGAAGCCTGCCTGTTTGAAGCCCAGGTCGAGGCCGCCCGCACCTGCAAAGAAACTTGCTACACGAATTGGCCTCACCAGTAATCTCCTAAA
This sequence comes from Sulfitobacter sp. KMM 9851, assembly GCF_057178245.1. Lineage (NCBI taxonomy): Bacteria > Pseudomonadati > Pseudomonadota > Alphaproteobacteria > Rhodobacterales > Roseobacteraceae > Sulfitobacter > Sulfitobacter sp. KMM 9851. Next base: position 1,925,476 of record NZ_CM169991.1, on the reverse strand, counting down.
CGCTAAGCTCGTGATAGTTCATCTGTCACAACCGGTAAATTATCCGAGCAAACTTGGCTAGTCGCAATTCACCAAAGGCAGCAATGCAAACGCCGCAGCACGGCAACTCCTCGGTGGGCGATTGGCCAGTAAGGGCCGGTAGCAGTCATCTTCGATCTGGGTGAAATTCTTTTACATTACAGCAATTTTTCGAGTTTGATTGGCGGGCGATCGACCCAAAACTTTGCCAAAAATATCTGAAAAGATGTTTCCCAATACTACCCGACTTGCAGGGGATAAGTGGGTAAATGATGGGCATTCTTGGGAAACTTTTAAGATTTAATATCAACCTGTTAGCCTAGAAGAGTGCTCGTTTACACCGAAGATGTCGGGAGTTCGAGTCTCTCACGACCCACCAATCACATCTCAAGACAAAGTTCCCGGAACGACTGTCGCGTTGCAAGCGCGATGAGCGTGCCACCACAACGTCTGACATGATTACGCCGCTTCTGGATATTCCCACTATCGCAACGGACCATCGCCGACGTAAGTGACCCGACCAAGGCCCGCGCGTTGCGCGGCCAACCCGGGGCGGCGATTAATGGCCCCAATCCCCACTCAACAAACGTTTTCACCCGGCACGCCCGGCTACATTCCTCGGCCCCTGTAGGCGCGAAGCAGATCAATGCAATTTTCCGACAAGATTACGACAAAGCACGCTTGACGGCGCGGGGGAGGGACCCTATTACGACCGAACGCTTTGGGTCCGCCCAGAGCGCGCAGTGGGCGGTTGTAGCTCAGTTGGTTAGAGTACCGGCCTGTCACGCCGGGGGTCGCGGGTTCGAGCCCCGTCAACCGCGCCACCGCTGCATATTTCCAGACCAGATGTGATGTGACGCAACTCCCGCAAGGGCGTTGCCACTCTGGTATGGAAATCTGCGTTAATCTGTTCAGAATCAGTGCTTTATCGCATGTCACAACCTGTGCACCCGGCGTGCACCAACTGTACACCACCCAGTGTGCCCCGGCTGGGGAAGACGGGCATTAACGCGGTGTGCGCTGGGTTCGTTGCAAAGCGGTTACGGCACGGTTTTCACCCAAAAAGGACGGTGGCTGCTGAAACCACCAAACAAGATGCAGATAGCGCTTGACCCGCGCGGCAGGCTCACCTATTCCGCCCCCATCGCGCGGTTGTAGCTCAGTTGGTTAGAGTACCGGCCTGTCACGCCGGGGGTCGCGGGTTCGAGCCCCGTCAACCGCGCCACTTTCCTCCCTTAGATGGTTCAGAGTTTTTGCCCTGCGGGGCCCTGTGCGCCCTGTATCATAGCCACGGCAATGTGAGGGCGGCCAGCACCAGATATCTCGTGCCCTTGGCCAGCGTGACCAGCACCACGAAGGGCAGCAGCGGCTCGCGCAGCACCCCGGCCATGACGGTCAGCGGATCACCAACAACCGGCACCCAGCTTGCCAGCAGCGACCAGCGCCCCCAACGGCGATACCAGTGCTGTGCACGGTCCAGTTGCCGCGTGGAACAGGGAAACCAGCGCCGGTGCTGAAACCGCAAAAGCGCGCGCCCCAGATACCAGTTAATGATCGACCCCGCGACATTGCCCAGTGTGGCCACAAGGATCAGCATCAGCGCCGGATGCGTTTGGGCAAGCAAAAGCCCGACCAGCACCGCCTCTGATTGCAGCGGCATCACCGTCGCGGCCACCAGCGCCGCCGTAAACAGGGTGAGATAAGCAATCATGGCAGCATCACCCAAAGACGGGGCCAAGGCGGGCAACAAAATCCATATCCGGGCAGAATTCCCGCGCCCCTTGTTAATAAACTGCAAAATTGCAGGCCGTCTGGGTTATAATGTCCAAATTGAACAGGAGCATTGCTATGGATCATCCTGCGTTTACCACGCCCACACGCGACTGGCGGATCGATATCGTGACCAGCGGCAGAATCGGTGCGGTGATCAGCGCACATGCCGCGCTCTGGCGGTTCTGGAGCCCAAGCTTGCAGTTGTGTTGTGCCAGTCTGGCGACCGGGCTGGGGGTTGGCGTGTCGATCGGCGCAAGTCTGGATATCGACGGTGAGTCGATTGGCGCGGCGCTGGCCAGCGCGGCCGGCGGCAGTGTTGACGGACATCTGACCATTCTCAATCCCTTTGCGGCCAAGCAGTTGCGCGGTGCAACGGTGAATGAGATTTCATTTGGCGTCACCGGTGGTCTGGCCGAAATCGCAGGCAATGAATTCATGGTCAAGGACACCCACGAGCGGGAATTGTTCAAGTTCAAGGGCGGCGGCATCAGCGCGACGCTGGGACTGGGGATCAACATCGGGTCGTTTTCTCATTCCGAATTCAACCCGCCTTTTGCGGTGCCCGCGTCCCGGTGGGAAGTACTGGAATACCAGCAGGCGCAGCAGGCTGCGGCGGGGTAAACACCGATGCCACCCCCGCGCGCCACGGATCGGTTGGTGCGCAGGGCTGCGTCAGGCATCTCTTTTCGCTTTTTTGAGTTGTAAATACCCTCGGGGGGTCCGGGGGGCTGGCCCCCCGGTTGTAACGCTCAGGTCAAGGCATCCAAAATCCGCGCCCAGCTGCGGATGCCTTTATGGAAACTTTCCATGTCGTATTTTTCATTGGGCGAATGGATCGCATCATCGTCTTTGCCAAAGCCGATCAACATCGGCTCTGTTCCCAGAATCTTCTGGAAATGCCCGGCGATTGGGATCGACCCACCACAGCCGATATAGGCGGCAGGCACCTGCCATTCGGTGCTAAGCGCGCGGCGCGCCGGTTCAAACATCGCTCCGGTGATGTCAACGCCCGAGGCCTGACTGGCGCCGTGGCCGTGGAATTCGACCTTGCAGTCGGCAGGCAGTGCGTCTTGCACCATCTTGCGAAAGCTCTCGCGGATCGCCAGCGGATCTTGGGTGCCCACCAGCCGGAACGAGATTTTGGCATGGGCCTGGCTGGGCAGCACGGTCTTGAACCCGTCGCCGGTATAGCCGCCCCAGATGCCGTTTACCTCGCAGGTGGGGCGCGACCAGATCATTTCGAGCGGGGTGCGGTCTTGTTCCCCGGCGGGCTGGCTTAGCCCGACATCGCCGAGGAAACGATCGTGATCAAAGGCCAACCCCTGCCACTGCGCTTCCAGTTCGTCTGACAGTTCAGGCACACCGTCATAAAACCCAGGCACGGTGATGCGTCCAGTATCGTCGTGCAGCGACGCGATGATGCGGCCAAGCACGCGGATCGGGTTCATCGCGATACCGCCGTACATGCCGGAATGCAGATCAAGGTCAGGCCCGGTGATCGTCAATTCCTCGCCCAGCAGCCCGCGCAGCATGGTCACCACGGCGGGGGTCTCGCTTTGGAACAGGCCGGTGTCACAGATCATCGCGACATCGGCTTTCAGTTCGTCCGCGTTTTCGCGCATGAACGGCACAAGGGACGGGGAGCCGGATTCTTCTTCGCCTTCAAGGAAAAAGGTGATGCGGCAGGGCCAGTCGCCTTTGACCTCTTTCCAGGCGCGCAGGGCCTCGATGATCGTCATCAACTGGCCCTTGTCGTCTGCCGCCCCGCGGCCTCTGATCACCGTGCCGTCCTTGGTCTCTTCGACGGCGGGATCAAAGGGGTCGCGGTCCCACAGGTTCAGCGGGTCGACGGGCTGCACGTCGTAGTGGCCGTAGAACAGGATGTGCGGCGTGCCCTCGCCGACATGGCCCACAACCATCGGGTGGCCGGGGGTTGCGCGTTTGGCGGCATCTACGCCCATGGATTTCAGATCGGCCACCAACCAGTCGGCAGCGCGGTCACAATCGGCTTTGAACGCCGGGTCGGTCGAAATCGAGGGGATGCGCAGCAGGTCAAGCAGGCGTTCCGTGGCGGCGGGCAGATCGCTGTCGATCCGGGCGAGGACATCATCAAGGGACATTTGGGCGGCTCCTGTGGCGCGTGTGAATTGTCGCGAAGGTAACAGCCCGCCCGGGCGTGTCCAGTGGGGTATCCGCCCCGTCGCGATTGCGCGCGCCATTGGGTTCTAACACGCGCGTTTCCGCCCGTGCAGTGCTGCGCGCGTGTCGCAGGGCGCGTCTTAAAAGGTCAGGCTCAGGCGGCTGCCCTGCGGCGTCAGGTCACTGTCCAGCGTGGCGCCGAGCTGTGACGCGGCGGCGGCCATCAGACTGCTGCCGAGGCCGTCGAGGTGTGACGATTTCTGCGCCGCTGCGTTCGATCCCGCACCGTTGTCCCGGCAGATCAGGGTGAACTTGCCGTTTGACAGGCGCAGGGTGATATCGATTTGCCCGGCTGCGTCGCCCGGAAAACCATGTTTGATGGCGTTGGCGACAAATTCGCTGACGATCATGCCAAGCGCCGATGCTTTGGCCGGGCTGAGGTTCGTATCATCCACGGCGCATGTGAGGGCGATGTTCTCTGGTGCGGTTTCCTGCAACAGGTCAACGACCCGCGTCATGAAAAGCTGCGCGCTGATCTGGTCGAGCCCCTGCGAGGATTGCAGTTCGCCGTGCAGCGCACCGACGGCCGCAATACGGCGCTGGATGGCGTCAAGCGCCTCTTTGGCGTGCGGGTCCTCAAACTTGCGCCCATAGAGCCGGACAATCGACGTCAGGGTCTGAAGCGAGTTTTTGACGCGGTGATCGGCCTCGTGCAGCAACGTCGCTTGGTTGCGCAGGGCGCGGCGCAGGTCCAATTGCTTCATCACCTGACGCGACAGAACCTGTAGGGCATTACGCTGCAAGTCGGTCAGGCGGCGCGGTTTGGTGTCGAGGATACACAGGGTGCCGATAGGCAGCCCGTCGGCTGACAGCAGCCGAGACCCTGCATAGAATCGCAACCCGTTTTCGGCGGTACACAGCGGATTGTCGGCCATCCGGCTGTCGGCCAGCGTGTCGGGGATTTCGATGAAATCATCCTGTAGGATCGCGTGCGAGCAGATTGAGGTGTCCAGCGGCGTTTCGCGCGCGTTCAGGCCCACTTCGGCTTTGAACCACTGACGGTCCTTGTCGATCAGGTTGACCACCGAAATCGGAGCCTCGCAGATGCGCGAAGCCAAAGCGACGATTTCGTCAAAATCCGCTTCACGGGGCGTGTCCAGGATATCGTAGTCATAAAGCGCGCGCAGGCGTTTTTCTTGCGCGGGGTGGGCGTGTGCAATCACAAAGGGGCCTCGAACAAAATGGTGCTGCGGTAATGATGAACGGAGCAGCTTGTTTCACAATGCGTCGCAGGCGGGAAGGGCGTTGCAACAGGTCATGTTTTTTCGACATAGGGCGTGCCCTTTGAAAGGCAACGCAATATCTTGCGGCGTTCAGCCGTGAGTTGAGACAAGCGCGAATCCCGCCACCACCAGCGCCGCGCCGAAAACCTGACTGACGGCGATACCACCCTGAAGGCAGGCGGCGTAGGTCAGGACCAGCACGGTCTCGCCAAGGATGACACCGAGGTAGACCATAGGCAGGCTTGCCTGCCGCAGCAGCGCAATTTCGGCGCAGGCGGCCCCCCCCAGACCCAAAAGGATGACCATCGCGGCAGCGGGATGCAGCTGTTGCGATGAAAGCTGCATCCCGATGGTGGCAAGAGCATATCCGGCGGCAGACAGTATCATCAGCAACAGCAAGAGCAGCGGCGGGTAGAAAAGAGCCATGACACACCTCGTGAAAGTAGACGGGTGGGGGGACGTGATGAAATGCAAATTGTGCAAAATGGTAAACGGTCAAAGCACCGTTGAAGGGGCCGTGAACAGGTGGCGACTGGGCGGCGAACAGAGCCCGCAGCACAGAGCGGTATGCCAAATTTAATAACATAATGTCGACGCGCGTGCTCAGTCAGGAATTCCATACCCGTGCCGCGCGGCGGCAAATTGGGGCAAAAATGCCCTGCCTGCGACAAGTCGCCCCTTGATCGGGGGCGATAAGACGTTGATGCCGGGCGCAGGATTCTGTAATCATTCTAAAACCTGAATATGGCAGCGCGCCCCGGCCGCCGCCATTCCGGCCAGATGGAGAGGCGCAATGGACTATACAGAAAAGCTGGATCAGGCGATTGCGCGCCTTCATGAAGAAGGTCGTTACCGGACATTTATCGACATCGAGCGCCGCAACGGCCAGTTTCCCCACGCGGTCTGGACACGCCCTGACGGAACCGAGCAGGACATCACCGTCTGGTGCGGCAATGATTATCTGGGCATGGGGCAGAACCCTGTTGTGCTAGAAGCAATGCAGGAGGCGCTGGTCGCCACCGGGGCCGGGTCGGGCGGCACACGCAATATTTCCGGCACCACCGTCTATCACAAACGTCTTGAGGCCGAATTGGCCGATCTGCACGGCAAGCAGGCCGCGCTGTTGTTCACCAGCGCCTATATCGCCAATGACGCCACGCTCAGCACACTGCCCAAACTGTTTCCCGGTCTGATCATTTATTCCGACGCGCTGAACCACGCCAGCATGATCGAAGGTGTGCGCCGCAACGGCGGTGCGAAGCGTATTTTCCGGCACAACGACGTCGCCCATCTGCGCGAATTGCTAGAGGCCGACGACCCTGCCGCACCCAAGCTGATTGCCTTTGAATCGATCTATTCGATGGACGGTGATTTTGGCCCGATTGAGGCGATCTGTGATCTGGCCGACGAATTCGGCGCCCTGACATATATCGACGAAGTACATGCCGTGGGCATGTATGGCCCGCGCGGTGCCGGTGTGGCGGAACGCGACCGTTTGATGCACCGGTTGGACATCATCAATGGCACTTTGGCCAAGGCATTTGGCGTCATGGGCGGCTATATCGCGGCGAGCGCAAAGATGTGTGACGCGATCCGATCCTATGCGCCGGGCTTTATCTTTACCACCTCGCTGCCGCCTGCGATTGCCGCAGGTGCCGCCGCGTCGGTTGCCTATCTCAAACGCGCGCCCGAACTGCGCGAAAAGCATCAGCAGCAAGCTAAGGTGTTGAAATTGCGGCTGAAAGGTATGGGCCTGCCTATCATCGACCATGGCAGCCACATCGTGCCTGTGATGGTTGGCGACCCCGTCCATACCAAGCTGTTGTCGGATATGCTGCTGGCGGATCACGGCATTTACGTACAGCCGATTAACTATCCCACGGTGCCACGCGGCACCGAACGTCTGCGCTTTACCCCGTCGCCGGTCCACGGGCCGCGCGAGATGGACGCGCTGGTGCGCGCCATGGACGGGCTGTGGTCGCATTGTGCGCTGAATCGTGCCGAAGCCGCAGGGTAAATTCGCTATATTCGTGTTTCGCGTTGCCTTATGCTACAGTTACGGGAAGAAAAGACCAAATCCGAATCGACGGGGCGTGTTCGGGTAATGGCTGCGAAGAAAACAGGGGCGGGGCATATTGATGATCGGGCGTTGGTCCTCCAAAGTCGTTGAAGAAGAACAGATTGAACCCAAAGGGTTTGATGCGTTCGAGTTGCGATTGGGGGATGTGATGCGCGGTGAACGCGCCACGCTTGGCAAAAGCCTGCTGGATGTGCAGCGCGAATTGCGGATCAAAGCTTCCTACATTGCTGCCATTGAAAATTGCGATCCCGATGCCTTTGACACGCCCGGTTTCATTGCCGGTTATGTGCGGTCCTATGCCCGTTATCTGAACATGGACCCCGATCAGGCCTTTGCTGGATTCTGCAAAGAATCAGGGTTTGCCGTGGCACATGGCATGTCTGCCGAAGCATCGGTGGTGAAAAAACCCAGTTTCGAAGAGCGCCGCAAGACCCCGAAAGAGGCAGATTTTTTGCCCGTCCGAACACGCCTTTCGTGCCGGTTGGCGAAGGGTTCCTGAGCCGGATCGAACCGGGTGCCGTCGGATCGTCGCTGGTGCTGATCGCGTTGATTTCTGCGATCGGGTTTGGCGGCTGGACCGTTCTGAAAGAAGTGCAGCGTGTGCAGGTGGCCCAGGTCGACCAGACGCCGGTGGTGCTGTCTGACCTTGATCCGCTGGATGGCGCATTGGCCCCCGCACCGGATGCCAGCAATGACCCGGCCGCACCCAGCGCCATGGACGCGCCGCGCGCCGATGCGCTGGACCGGCTGTATCGGCCGCAGGCGCTGGATGTGCCGGTGCTGGTCGCACGCGATGCACCCATCGCCAGCATCGACCCACGGTCGGTTAGTAATTTCAAGTCGCCTGACCGTTTAACGTCGCCGCTGGGGCAGACTCCCACGGAAACCGAAACCGTGCAGACCGCCGGTGTCGCCGTACCGCAGGTGGTTGAACCGACAGGTCAATCCGTGCGTATGGTCGCCGCCTATCCGTCGTGGGTCAGGGTGCGGGCCGCCGATGGCACCGTCATCTTTGAGGGTGTGATGAACAAGGGCGACACATGGGATGTGCCGGCCACCGAAGAGCCTGCAACGCTGCGCACCGGCGAATCCGGCGCGCTTTATTTCGCGATGGCGGATGGCTGCTATGGCCCCGTTGGCCCGCGCGGCGCTGTGACATCGAACGTGCCACTTCACCAGCAGGCTTTGGCTGAACTGTATCAGCCCGTTGACCCCACCGTCGACAAGTCGCTAAGCCGGATGTTTGCTGATCTGCAAGGGTCGGTCGAACCTGCTGTTCTGGCAGCGATCCCCTGCCAGACGCAGTAACTGCGACCCACTTTCCATTGCACAAGTGACCGGGCCTGACTAGGTAAGGGCAACAGCCCTGAACCCTTGAAGGTGCCGCATATGTCGCTTAACCACATCCGCCCCTGGCGCAACATCTACCGCCGCAAGTCGCGGCAGATCATGGTGGGCAATGTGCCGGTCGGGGGCGATGCGCCGATCTCTGTCCAGACGATGACCAACACGCTGACCACCGATGTGGCGGGCACCATTGCGCAGGTGCAGGCCGCCGTCGAGGCGGGGGCGGATATCGTGCGCGTGTCGGTGCCGGACGAGGCATCATCGAAGGCACTGAAAGAGATCGTGCGCAACGTGTCGGTGCCGATCGTTGCGGACATCCATTTCCACTACAAGCGCGGCATCGAAGCCGCCGAGGCAGGTGCGGCCTGTCTGCGGATCAACCCCGGAAACATCGGCGACGAAAAGCGCGTCAAAGAAGTGATCCGCGCGGCGCGGGACAACAACTGTTCGATACGTATTGGCGTCAACGCCGGATCACTGGAACGGCATCTGCTGGAGAAATACGGCGAACCATGTCCCGACGCCATGGTAGAATCGGGCCTGGATCACATCAAGATATTGCAGGACAACGATTTTCACGAGTTCAAGATCAGTTGCAAAGCCTCGGACGTGTTCATGGCCGCCGCCGCCTATCAGCAGTTGGCCGACGCCACCGATGCGCCCATTCACCTGGGCATCACAGAGGCCGGGGGGCTGATTTCCGGCACCGTGAAATCCGCCATCGGCATGGGCAACCTGTTGTGGATGGGCATCGGCGATACCATCCGGGTCTCACTGTCTGCCGATCCGGTGGAAGAAGTCAAAATGGGCTTTGAGATTTTGAAGTCTCTGGGCCTGCGGCACCGGGGCGTGAATATCATTTCCTGCCCGTCCTGTGCGCGGCAAGGGTTTGACGTGATCAAAACCGTCGAGGCATTGGAGCAGCGGTTGGAGCATATCAAGACCCCGATGAGCCTGAGCATCATTGGCTGTGTGGTGAACGGGCCGGGCGAGGCGCTGATGACGGACGTCGGCTTTACCGGCGGCGGGGCTGGGTCCGGCATGGTCTATCTGGCAGGCAAGCAAAGCCATAAGCTTGGTAATGACGGAATGATAGATCACATCGTCGAACAGGTGGAGAAACGCGCGGCGGTGATAGAAGCCGAAGCTGAAAAAGATGCGGCAGAATAACGGGTTATCTGGCGACATTGATGTGAAACTGACGGGTTATTCAGCGCCCAGATAGCGCAGCAGCACGACGGCGGGCATGTGACCGCGCAGGATCATCTGCGGCAGGACATAGAACGGCGCTTCCTCCATCCCAAGCTCGGCGGCCCAGGCCGCTACGTCGGGGTCATCCAGATCATGAAGGATGAACGACGCGCCGGAAGTATTTGAAATATCGTCAAGTTCTGACTTTGCACGGGCGCAGTCAGGGCAGTTTCTGCGCACCACCAGTGCCAGATCATTGCCCGACAGGATACGGGGCGCAAGGCGGGTCAGCAGGGCCAGATCATCGTCAATGTACTGGCGCATCTCGCCTGCGGCTGGATTATCCTGTGCCAATGCCTGCGCGACAATTTCGGGCGCGGCGAGGATGGCGGCGCGCAGTTCGGTTTCAAACACCTGACGCTCGGCAGTGGTCATCGCGCTGAAATCGGTATCGGCCTGCGCACTGCCCGCGACAAAGATCGCGGACAGGATTGCGCAAAACGGGCGCATCATTAGCCGCGCTTTTCCTCGATCAGCGCCATCATCTGATCGTAGGGCAGGTAGCCGCGCAGCATTTCGTCCTGCATCACGAAGGTTGGCGTGCCGCTGATTTGCAGTTTTTGCGCCAGTTCGCGGGTTTTTGTGATCTCGGCCGTTACTTCTGGCGAGGTCATGCGCGCCTCGATGGCGTCCATGTCCAACTCAAAACTGTCGCCAAGGCGGCGCAGGGTGGCCGCAGAGATGTCACCGTTGAATTCCATCAGGGCATCGTTCAGCAGCCTGTATTTCTCGTCGCCCGCCACCTGTTTGACCGCAACGGCAAAGCGCGAGGCCAGCACAGATTGTTCGCCCAGGATCGGGAATTCTTTGACGATCAGTTTGATATTTCCGTCCGTTTCCAGCAGCTTGGCCACTTCGCTATGGGACTTTTTGCAATAGCCGCAGCGGTAGTCGAGGAATTCGACCAGCACAATGTCACCCTCAGGGTTACCGCCAACCCACGAATAGCCATCGTTGAAAATTTCATCTGCATTGACGGATACCAGATCGAAATCCGCCTGCGCCTGTGCTTCCGCTTCGCGGTTTTGTAGCTGCGCCACCGCTTCCATGATCACCTCTGGGTTCGCCATCAGATAGGCACGCACTTCGGCACCGAATTGGGCGCGCTCGGCCTCTGTCAACTCGGTCAGGTCCATGGCGCCCAGCGGCGCGGCAAGGGCAAGGGTGCTGGCAAAAGCGGGGGCGAGGAGGCGGGCGAACATGGGCAGACCTTTCTTTGGCGGGGTCAAGGGTTGACGCCCGGCATCAGGCGCGGTGAAAGCATATGCCGACAGTAGGAGCAAGCCCATGCGCAATTCAACCCGATCCGCCGTTGATCCCTTTATCGTGATGGACGTCATGCAAGCCGCCAGTGCCGCCGAGGCCGCAGGCCGCCATATCATTCATATGGAGGTCGGCCAGCCCGGCACCGGTGCGCCGAAGGGGGCGGTCAAAGCCTTGGAAAAGGCCATGCAGGACGGGCCACTGGGCTATACCGTGGCGCTGGGGTTGCCCGCCTTGCGCGCCCGGATCGCGCAGATGTATGGCGAATGGTATAACGTCGATCTGGACCCGGCGCGCGTGGTCATCACGCCGGGATCGTCGGGCGGTTTTTTGCTGGCCTTCACCTCACTCTTTGATAGCGGCGACCGTGTGGGCATTGGTGCACCGGGGTATCCTAGCTATCGCCAGATCCTCAGCGCATTGGGCATGCAGCCCGTCGATCTGCCCGCGGCACCTGAAAACCGGTTGCAGCCCGTAGCGGCGGATTTCGCTGGGGCCGATCTGAAGGGTTTGCTGGTCGCATCCCCGGCGAACCCCTCTGGCACCATGTTAGACCGGGCGGCGATGGGTTCACTGACGGAGGCCTGCGCGGCGCAGGAAATGTCGTTCATTTCAGACGAAATTTACCACGGCATCGAATATGACAAAAAGGCGGTCACGGCGCTGGAGCTGACCGATGATTGCTATGTCATCAATTCATTTTCCAAGTATTTTTCCATGACCGGCTGGCGCGTGGGCTGGATGGTGGTGCCCCAAGATCAGGTGCGCGTGGTTGAGCGGATCGCCCAGAACATGTTTATCTGCGCCCCCCACGCCAGCCAGATCGCGGCACTGGCAGCAATGGATTGCGACGATGAATTGCAAGCCAACCTGACCGTCTATCGCCGCAACCGCGATCTGATGATTGAAGGGTTGCCCAAGGCGGGTTTCACCAACATCGCGCCGCCGGACGGGGCGTTTTACATCTATGCCGATGTGTCGAAAGTCACCGACGACAGCCGGGCGCTGGCGGCTGAAATTCTGGACAAGGCCGGCGTTGCGGTCACGCCGGGGCTGGATTTTGACCCGGCGCGGGGTCATCACACGCTGCGGTTTTCCTATGCCCGCAGCACGGCAGATATCGAAGAGGGGCTGGCGCGGTTGCAGAGCTTTATGGCCGCGCGCTGAAACGCTGGTTTGCACCGGGCGCAGATGTTAGAACCTGACAAAACAAGGGCGGGCAGGGTGATGCGGGCAATACTGACAAAACTGGCGGTGATGCTGGTCTGTGCCTTACCGGCGCAGGCGCAGGAATTGACGGCATTGGCGCGCGTCGACGGTGCCACAAGCGGGGTCAGCGACGGCTGGTTTGGCAAAACCAAGCTGACCGTCGCGCTGAGCCAGGGCGTGCCGTTCCGGGTGTTCCTGCTGGACGATCCCGCGCGACTGGTCGTCGATTTTCGCGAGGCCGATTGGGCGGGCGTGCTGCCCGGTGATCTGTTGCCCGAGGCGGGGCGCATTACCGATCTGCGCTTTGGCGCGTTTCAGCCGGGGTGGTCGCGGCTGGTCGCTGATCTGGCCGAACCGATGGTGCCGGGCGAGATTGCCATGCCCGTCGATGCGGCCAGCGGCACGGCGCGCCTGGAGGTCACGCTGAAATCGGTAACGCCAGAGGCGTTTAGTGCGGCAGCGGGTGTCCCTGTCGATCCGGCCTGGACGGCGGCACTGACCAAGCCGCCGGCGCCGCCCAAGATCGACGAAGACCGTTTTCTGGTGGTCCTAGACCCCGGCCACGGCGGTATTGATCCCGGCGCGGAAACCGATGGCGTTGCGGAAAAGGACCTGATGCTGAGCTTTGCACGGGGGCTGCGCGACGTGCTGCGGCGCGGTGGTGTGGATGTGCTGCTGACGCGGGACGATGATATCTTTGTGGCGCTGGAACATCGCGTGGCCATTGCGCATCAGGCCGAGGCCGATCTGTTCATTTCGCTGCATGCCGACATCCTGACCCAAGGGGGGGCCAAGGGGGCCACCGTCTATACCCTGTCAGACGAGGCGAGCGACGAGGCAACGGAACATTTGGCGGCACGGCACAACCGGTCTGACATCATCGCGGGCGCGGATCTGACCGGATCGGATGATCAGGTGGCGGGTATCCTGCTGGATCTGGCGCGTCAGGAAACCGAACCGCGCTCCGAAGCCTTGGCGCGGACATTGGCAGAGGGCATGGCCCAGGCTGGTGGCCCGATGAACCGACATCCGTTGCGACGGGCGGGATTTTCGGTGCTGAAATCGGCGGATATCCCATCGGTTCTGGTCGAGATCGGTTTTCTGAGTTCCAAGCGCGACCTGACCAATCTGCGCGATCCGGTTTGGCGTGCGGTCATGGTGGCCGCGATGGCAGATGCGATCCTGAAGTGGCGCGACCATGACGCCGCTCTTAAACCGTTGATAAGGCAATAAAAGGCCAGACATCCTGCCCGGGAAAACTGGGCGGGTATCCGCCCCGGACTGGCGGGCTTGTGTTTTGACCCCGCCGCGACCTTCCTGTATAGCATCGGACTTGTCTTTGCCCAAAATGGTGGTCCGCACACGTGTTTCGATTTGTCCTGTCTTTCCTGGGGGGTATTTTTACGACCCTGACCATGAGCATCGGCATGGTGGCGCTGACCATCGGCGCGGTTTTCTGGATGTATGGGCGCGATCTGCCCAGCCACGAATCACTGTCGCAATACACGCCACCGACCATTAGCCGGATCTATTCGGGGCAGGGGCGGCTGATTGACGAGTTTGCCAAGGAACGGCGGCTTTTCGCGCCTGCCAACACGATCCCCGATCTGGTGAAACAGGCGTTCATTTCCGCCGAAGACAAAAATTTCTACATCCACGAAGGCTATGACCTGCGCGGCATTGCGGCGGCGGCGATTGACGCGGTCAAATCGCGCGGCAGGGACGTGCGCGGGGCGTCTACGATCACGCAGCAGGTCATGAAAAACTTTCTGCTGTCCGGTGATCGCCGGGCCGAGCGCAAGATCAAGGAGATCATTCTGGCCGCGCGGTTGGAGGATACGCTGTCAAAGGAGCGTATCCTTGAGCTGTATCTGAACGAAATTTTCCTAGGTCAGAACTCCTACGGCGTGGCGGCGGCCAGCCAGACCTATTTCAACAAGACATTGGGCGAACTGACCCCGCATGAAGCCGCGTTTCTGGCGTCGCTGCCCAAGGCTCCGTCGGATTATCATCCGGTCCGCGCCAAGGACCGCTTGATGGCACGGCGCAACTTTGTGCTGCGCGAGATGAAGGAAAACGGCTATATCACCGAGGCCGCCTATGAGAGCGAAGTAGCGCAGCCGCTGCGGTCGGTCCAGAACGGTGATTTTGAGAGCTTTAAGGCCGAATTGCCACCGCGCGATTACTTTACCGATGAAATCCGCCGCCAGCTCAGCGAGAACTTTGGCGAGGGCGAATTCTTTACCGGTGGTCTGACGGTGCGCGCCACCATCGACAATGAAATGCAGCCGATTGCGGCGAATGCACTGCGCCTGCAGCTCGAACAATACGACCGCGGGACAGGTGTCTGGCGCGGCACGAAAAAGACCATTGCCGCAGACAAGCTGGGCAGCGAAGAAAGCTGGCGCGCGGCGCTGGCCGATCTGCGCGTGCCGCGCGACATTGATCTGGAAAACCAGTGGTATCCAGCGGTGGTGCTGGAAGTCGGCGAAAGTGACGCGCGTGTCGGGATCGAAAATGTCGACGAAGATGACGACGGCCACTGGATTCCGGCCAAGGACGTGCAATGGGCGCGCAAGCGGCTCGAAGACGGCAAGCTGGGGCCACAGGCGCGGGTTGCAGGTGATCTGCTGACTGTGGGTGACGTGGTATTGGTGCGCCGGATGACCGAAGACGCCAGCGGTGAGTTTATCCGCTGGACGCTGCGGCAGGTGCCCGAAGTGCAGGGCGGCTTTGTCGCGATGGACGTCGATACCGGCCGGGTGATCGCCATGCAGGGCGGATTTTCCTATCAGGCATCGGTGTTTAACCGCGCCACCCAGGCGCGCCGCCAGCCGGGGTCGAGCTTTAAGCCCTTTGTCTATGCGTCGGCGCTGGACAGTGGCTATAGCCCTGCCACCATCGTTGTCGACGCCCCGATCGAGATCGATACCCCGCAGGGTGTCTGGCGGCCACAGAACGCGTCGCACAAGTTTTACGGGCCGGCACCGCTGCGCACCGGGATCGAGCAGTCGCGCAACCTCATGACGATCCGTCTGGCGCAAGAAGTCGGGATGGATGTGGTCGGCAGCTATGCTGAACGCTTTGGTGTCTACAAAGACCTGTCGCCGGTACTGGCCAACGCACTTGGCAGTCAGGAAACCACGCTATACCAGATGGTGTCGGCCTATGCGATGTTTGCCAATGGCGGCGAACGGGTGCAGCCGACGCTGGTGGACCGCGTGCAGGACCGTTACGGCCGCACGGTCTATCAACATGACGAGCGTCAGTGCTACGATTGCAAAGACGTGAACCTTGAACCGGGTGTCGCGCCGCGGGTGATTTCCAACCGGGAACGGGTGATGGACCCGGTGACGGCCTATCAGCTTACCTCGATGATGCGCGGCGTGGTCGAACGGGGCACAGCGCGTGGGGCGATCAACCTGCCAGTGCCAATCGCGGGCAAAACCGGGACCACGAACGACGAAAAAGATGCGTGGTTCGTCGGCTTTTCGTCCAACATCGTGGCGGGCTGTTATATCGGCTACGACACGCCGCGCCCGATGGGCCGGGGTGCCGGTGGCGGACGGCTTTGTGCGCCGGTGTTCCAGCGGTTCATGGCTCAAGCGATCAAAAAATACGGCGGTGGCGAATTCAAGGTGCCGGAGCAGTGTCGTTTCATAAAGATCGACCGTTTCAGCGGCGCGCGCCTGAGCGATGGCGCATCGGGGGGCAATGTGGTGTCAGAATGTTTCCGCGACGGCGAAGAGCCGATTTTCGGCATCTCCTTTGACGGCGGTTTTGCCATGGGCGCTGATCTGCCGCTGGTCGAGGAACTGGGCCAGCAGCAGGGGCGACAGGTCACGACATCGACGGGCAAGAAGGCGACCGTGGGGCCGAAGGCGAGCTTTGGCACGCTCAGCTCCGGCGGGCTTTATTAACAGGCAGCGGGGGCTTGGGGGTGAAACCCCACCTTACGGGCGCGGGGGTGGCAGCCACCCTTGCCGACCGTTCCGGGCTGGTCTATCTCTCATGCGGCCCCGATGTGCGGGGCCGCAAAACATATTAAGGGCAGGCATAGATGCGCGCAGAGGCACAGAACACGGCAGACCAGATCAACAAATCGCTGGACTTGCTGGCGCAGCGTTTGAACGTGGAGACCGCCCCCTACCGGCTGGAAGAGTTTAACGCCCGTGTCGAAGACCCGACCCTATGGGACAATCCCGAAGCGGCGCAGAAGCTGATGCGCGACCGGCAGATGCTGGTCGATGCGATGGCGGTGCATGACAATATCAAGCAGGAGTTGGCCGACAATCTGGAACTGATCGAGATGGGCGAGATGGAAGGCGACGAGGAGGTCATCAGCGAGGCCGAAGCCGCGCTGAAGGCCCTGGCCGTAACCGCGGCCCAGAAAGAGCTGGAAGCGCTGCTGGACGGCGAGGCCGATGGCAACGACAGTTTCCTTGAGATCAACTCGGGGGCCGGGGGCACCGAAAGCTGCGACTGGGCCAGCATGTTGGCGCGGATGTATGTGCGTTGGGCCGAAAAGAAGGGCTATAAGGTCGAGCTTCAGGCCGAGAGCGCGGGTGAAGAGGCGGGGATCAAATCCGCCACCTACAAGATCAGCGGCCACAACGCTTATGGCTGGCTGAAGTCCGAAAGCGGCGTGCACCGGTTGGTGCGCATTTCGCCCTTTGACAGCGCGGCCAAGCGGCATACGTCCTTCACATCGGTCAAGGTGTATCCGGTGGTGGACGACAATATCGAGATCGAGGTGAATCAATCCGATATCCGCATCGACACCTATCGGTCGTCCGGTGCGGGCGGACAGCACGTGAACACCACCGATTCCGCCGTGCGCATCACCCACCATCCCACCGGGATCGTTGTCACCAGCTCGGAAAAGTCGCAGCACCAGAACCGGGATATTGCCATGAAGGCGCTGAAATCGCGGCTGTATCAGATGGAATTGGACAAACGCTCGGCGCTGGTCAACGAAGTGCATGAGAATGCAGGTGACGCGGGCTGGGGCAACCAGATCCGGTCGTATGTGTTGCAGCCCTATCAGATGGTCAAGGACCTGCGCACCAACTACGAGACATCGGACACCAAGGGTGTGCTGGATGGTGATCTGGACGGGTTGATGGGGGCGACGCTGGCGCTGGCGGTATCGGGCAAAAGCCGGTCGGAAGCGCAGGGGAACTAGCGTTTGGGGGCCTGCCCCCCAAGCCCACGGCTTTTAATTTTGGGGGGCCAGCCCCCCAAACCCCCCGAGGGTATTTTTGACTCAAAAAAGTCGGGAGAACTGCGCATGGAGTTTCTGGAGTGGGATGCGCTGGCGTTGTCGACGGCCTTGGCGGCGCGGGAGCTGTCTGCGGTTGAGGTGATGCGGGCGACGTTGGACCGGATTGCTGCGGTGAACGGATCTGTGAACGCCGTGGTGTCGCTGCGTGATGCTGATGATCTGCTGGCCGAAGCCGCGGCGGCGGATGCAGGGCCGCGCAAGGGGTGGTTGCATGGGATACCCATGGCGATCAAGGATCTGGCGGATGCGGCGGGATTGCCGACCTCGCAGGGATCGCCATTGTTTGCTGGGCAGATCGCCACGCGGGACGAGCCCATTGTGGCGCGGATGCGGGCGGCGGGTGCCTTGATCATCGGCAAGACCAACACGCCGGAATTTGGCTTGGGCAGCCACACATTCAACCCGGTGCATGGCGCGACCTGCAACCCCTATGACAGAACCAAATCGGCGGGCGGGTCTTCGGGCGGGGCGGCGGCGGCGTTGGCTTCGCGGATGGTTTGTGTGGCCGATGGCTCTGACATGATGGGATCGCTGCGCAATCCTGCAGGGTGGAACAATGTCTATGGAATGCGGCCCAGTTGGGGCGATGTGCCGGGCGGGTCGGAGGGCGAGATGTTTTTGCATCAGTTGTCCACTGCGGGGCCGATGGCGCGCAGCCCGCGTGATCTGGCCGCGTTGCTGGATGTGATGACCGGGGCGGACCCACGCCATCCCCATGGCAACAATCCCGCCGATACGTTGCCGCAGTTGGATCTGCCGCTGCCGCGTCAGCGGATTGGCTGGCTTGGCGATTGGGGCGGGGCCTTGCCCTATGAGGCGGGCATTGCCGCGTTGTCAGAGGCGGCGCTTGCGCAGATGGCAGGTCTGGGCCACCGGGTGTCCAGCATCGCACCCCCCTTTGATGCAGATGCGATGTGGGATAGCTGGATCACCCTGCGGTCTTTTGCCGTTGCCGCGTCCTTGGGGGCGACCCATGACGACCCGGCGCGGCGCGATGCGTTGAAACCTGCGGCGATCTGGGAAGTGGAACGCGGGCAGGGATTTTCGGGACAGGATATCCAACGTGCCAGCCTGCAACGATCGGACTGGTTTCGCGCCGCGCATGCGTTGTTTGACAAGGTGGATGTGCTGGTATTGCCCTCGGCGCAGCTGTGGCCGTTTGACGTGATGCAGGTGCATCCGGGCGAAATTTCTGGTGTGACGATGGATACCTATCACCGCTGGATGCAGGTGGTGGTGCCGGCGAGTCTGATTGGTCTACCGGTCGTTAATGTGCCCGCCGGGTTTGGGGCTGCTGGCCTGCCGGGGGGGCTACAGTTGATCGGCCCGCGTGGCAGTGACGCCCGGCTGTTGCAACTGGCCGAGGACTGGCACGGCGCCACCGCATATCCCCAGCGGCAACCGCCCGTTATCTGAGCGGCGGTATCGGCGCGGTCAGCGGGCTTTCACGGCCCATCGCAATCAGCCGCTGGCGCAGGGCCGGGGCGGTGGTGTCGCCGGTCTCAAGCGCGAAGACATGGGCGTGAGTTAAGTAAAAGGCGGCGGCATCCGGTGTCGCGGCATCTTTTGCCGCCTGAGCGTATAGCCGCACCAGCGCCGCACCGTCGCCCGCCGCATGGGCCGCCAGCAGCGCCGCGTCGAGGGTTTTCATTCCGCCGCCTGTCGGCCTGTGCCACGGTACGTTTCCATCTGGCGTGCGATCCAATCGTGAAACAGATGGGTTGGCCCGTCCATCGCCGGAGAGAACCGCCCACCGTCAAACCCCGGCGCGTGACGGCCGCGCTGCATGCCTTCGACGACAAAGATGTCTTCTTCGAACACCTCTTTCCATTGGGCGGTGTTGCGCGCGCGCAGGGCGGGGTCTGTGTTGGGGTCCGCATAGTAGAAATGCACGTGTTCCACCGTCCGGTCCAATCCTTGCGGGACCAGCACGATGGCGAATGTATGGTCGCGGTGGACCCCCAGCAGCACATTGGGAAAAGCGGTGATATATTCCGCCGCCGTGTCCCATTTATCTGAAATTCCTGTGAAATCCGGGAATTTCTGACCATCGTCGCCGGTCAGTTGGCGGTAGACCAAGGTGCCTTGGCCGGAGTATTGGCCGGGGTTTTCGATGTGGTAGTGATCTTCGAGCCGGGAGTAGCTGTTGAGGCCGGGGTGGACCCAGGGCAGGTGGTAGCTTTCGCAGTAGTTTTCCACCGCGAGTTTCCAGTTGCACCCGACCTCAAGTGAAAAGCGGCTGTCGGCCCCGCCGTGGTGCAGGGGGCGGTCAAATTCGGCCCAGCGGGCGATCAGATCGGCATTCACCACCGCAAAGGGCGCTGCGGTGCCAGAGATGTTGACATAAACGACGTCCATCCAGATGTGACTGCGTACCTCGATCAGCCCTAATGTAGCGCGGTCGATGCCTTCGTGGGTGTTCTGCCCCGGACCGCCGACATGCGGGGTGCTGACAAGGCGGCCATCGGTGGCATAGCACCAACTGTGATAGGGACAGCGGATGGCGCCTTCGATCCGGCGCGGGGCGTCGACCAGGATCATGCCCCGGTGACGGCAGATGTTCTGAAACACGCGCACCTGTCCGTCACGGTCGCGCAGCATCAAGAGCGGCGCGCCGAGAAAGGTCACGGGCCGCGCATCGCCAATGTCGGGCACATCGGCGCCGACGCCCAGGCCAGCCCAATTGTCGAACAGCACCGCGCGGCGTTCCTCATCATAGGTGGCGGGATCAGTGTAATGCGCGTTGGGCAATCCGTTGGCCTGCGCAACAGGGCGGCGGACGCGGGTTAGATCGGTGGCGAGATCGGGGCCCAGATCGGGGGGTGTGTGATCCATGCTGCTGCTCCTGACGATGTGGTCAGCTTAGCAGGGACAGGTCTAGCGCGGCTGGGCCGTCAGCGACGTGTTTTTATCGCCGCCGACATCTGACAACTAGCGCGCGCGCGGACGGGCGGACTAGACAAAAGGATCGTCGGGGCGCAGCAGGCGTCGGTGAAACGGCAGCAGGTCCGCAGCGTTGGAAAAGCCACAGGCACGGGCGGCGGGCAGGGCGGTTTTCATACCATGCCCGAGGTATTCATAGACCAGCCGTGTGGCGCGCATCCCACCTGCCGATTCAGGCACTGTGCGGGTGACATAGCCCACCCAGAAGTTGTTTTCGAACGAGGCCACGCGGCTGAGGTAATTGAACGAGCAGGTCATGGTGTTGTGCCGTGACGCGATGATGGCGATGCCGTCTTCTTGCTGGGTCACAATACCGCGGAATTCGCGCGCGCGTGCGGTGGTGGGCAGATTCTGTATCTTCATCGCCTGGATGTTTTCATATCCGCGAAGATAGGTATTTTCGCCGTCGCGGTGCACCCGGACCAGCCCGGTAACGAAAACGTCGTGAGTGACGAAAGACCGGCGTGAAAATCGGAAAAACCCATTGGGGAAAAGGCTTGCGGGCACATTGCGCGCGCCGGCGCCGACAAAATCACCCAGAAACGGGTTGTTGATCGGATCCTGTGTCAGGGCAATCTGATCAACGGGTTCCAGCAGAACACGGGCGTCGACGTCAAAGAACGCGCACATCCGGGCCAGCACATCGGGCCGCGGAAAGCTTTCGCCCGAGAGGTACCTGTTAAACTGCGTGCGGTTGATGCCCAACTGGCGCGACAATTCAGAGATTGACGCATAGTCTTCGGCCAATCGGCGCAGATTTGCGCCAAACATGCTGCGCAATTCAGCGGGAGAACGCATCGGTTGGGCCATGGTGTGCCTCACAAACAGTTAAACCGCCGGCGCAGGGCCGACAGATCGCAAAGGGGTGGCGCATCATGGGGTTTGGTGACGCTAAAATGCGTCAGGGGTGATGCTAATTTGTATTTGACCCTAAGCAAATCGACACAAATTGCAAGCTTACGTTGCAGAATTTCCGGTGCCTCACACCCCTGCATTGTTGCAGGATACCTAAAGATTACACAATAACGGGTGGATCTTAATGATTGGTGTGGTTCTCTGGTGTGACGAAGGTGCTGATAAAGCGGTTTTTTGGTGTGAAGATCAGGGTGATCTAGCCTACTACGAGAGATCGTCCCATGCGGACGCGCCGGCGGTGAAACTAGAGGCCGGGGATATGGTGCAGTTTGATGTCAATCAGGAACGCCGCATGCGTAGGGCGTATAATCTGCGTCTGCTGCAAGAGAGCGCGGCCAAGGAATTGCCCGCTGCACTGCGTAACCGAACAGTCGGCCCGAGCTACCCGAGTGCCCCCAACCAAAGCGCGCAGATCATCCCCTTTGCCCCACGGATCGAACCGGCGCCACGGATGGGCAACGCACAGCACGCGGGCAAGGGGTGAGCAGCCCCGGCAACAGTCGCAACCGGGGTAATTGTTATTAGATCATTCGCCGCGTGACAGGGCGGCAACCCCGGTACGGGCCACTTCGGCCAGACCCAAGGGGCGCATCAGATCGGCAAAGGCGTCGATCTTTTCCGGCGCGCCGGTGATCTCGAACACAAAACTTTCTAGCGTGCTGTCGACAACATTGGCACGGAAAATATCGGCAAGCCGCAGCGCCTCGACGCGGTGATCGCCCTTGCCGATTACCTTGAACATCGCCAACTCACGCTCCACGCTGGCACCTTCAACGGTGAGGTCATGCACGTCGTGCACGGTCACGATGCGGCCCAGTTGTGCCTTGATCTGTTCAATGACCTGCGGCGTGCCAGAGGTGACGATGGTGATGCGCGACAGATGCCCGGTGTGGTCCACTTCGGCCACTGTCAGGCTGTCGATGTTATAGCCGCGCCCGGCAAAAAGCCCGATCACCCGCGCCAGCACGCCGGGTTCGTTTTCGACCAGAACGGCAAGGGTGTGGCGTTCAATCACGTCCGAAAAGTTGGGCCGTAGGTTATAGGCGGAGTGCGAGGTGGCACCTTTTTTGAGTTTTAGGGCTGACATGTTGTTGTCCTCTTTATCTTGCTAACGGGATTTTTTGAAAATCCCGGTCCGTTTTCTTTAAAAGAAAACGGATCACACCATTACGGAACCTTTGGCATCAATAACGCCTTGGGTATCCGCGCCCCCCAGCAGCATTTCATTATGCGCCTTGCCCGACGGTATCATCGGGAAACAGTTTTCATGCTTTTCCACCAGACAGTCAAAGATCACCGGACCGTCGTGGTTGATCATCTCCATGATCGCGTCGTCCAGATCGTCGGGGTCGGAGCAGATGATGCCCTTTGCGCCAAAGGCCTCGGCCAGTTTCACAAAGTCGGGCAGGGATTCAGACCATGATTGCGAATAGCGTTCGCCGTGCAGCAGTTCCTGCCACTGGCGTACCATGCCAAGGCGTTCGTTGTTCAGGATGAATTGTTTTACCGGCAGGCCATACTGCATCGCGGTGCCCATTTCCTGCATGTTCATCATCCAAGACGCTTCGCCCGCCACGTTGATCACCAGTGCGTCTGGATGTGCCATCTGCACACCAATAGAGGCCGGAAAGCCATAGCCCATGGTGCCAAGCCCGCCCGAAGTCATCCAGCGGTTGGGGTCTTCGAAATTCAGGTATTGCGCGGCCCACATCTGGTGCTGGCCAACCTCGGTGGTGATGTAGCGGTCATGATCCTTGGTCAGCGCCTCAAGCCGCGACAGGGCGTATTGCGGTTTGATGATCTTGCCGGCCTGCTTGAACTTCAGGCAATCGACAGCGCGCCATTCGTCGATCTGTTTCCACCATTTCGCCACGGCTTCGGAGTTGGTCTTGCGACCGCGGGCCTTCCAGATCTTGAGCATGTCTTCGAGTACATGCGCCACGTCACCCACAATCGGAATGTCGATGCGGATCACCTTGTTGATCGACGAGGGATCAATGTCGATATGCGCCTTGATGGACTTCGGGCTGAAGCTGTCGATCACCCCGGTTATACGGTCATCAAACCGCGCGCCGATGTTGATCATCAGGTCGCAGCCGTGCATCGCCATATTCGCCTCGTAAAGGCCGTGCATGCCCAGCATCCCCAGCCAGTTGTTACCCGAGGCCGGATAGGCACCAAGGCCCATAAGCGTCGAGGTGATGGGAAAGCCTGTGGCCTCCACCAATTCGCGCAACAGCTGACTTGCCGCCGGGCCAGAGTTGATCACCCCGCCGCCAGTGTAGAACACAGGGCGCTTGGCCTTTTCCAGAGCGGCCACCAATTCGGTGATCTCTTCCAAATCGCCCTTGACCTGGGGTTGGTAATGCGAGGTCGAGGGTTTGGGCGGCGTGTAGGTGCCGGTGGCAAACTGCACGTCCTTGGGGATGTCCACGAGCACCGGGCCGGGGCGGCCATGGGTGGCAACATGAAAGGCCTCGTGCAGCACGCCGGCGAGCTTGTCAGTCTCTTTTACCAGCCAATTGTGTTTGGTGCAGGGGCGCGTGATGCCCACGGTGTCAGATTCCTGAAAGGCGTCTGACCCGATCATAAAGGTCGGCACCTGGCCCGTCAGCACGATGATCGGAATGGAATCGAGCAAGGCATCGGTCAGCCCGGTTACGGCGTTGGTGGCGCCGGGGCCGGATGTCACCAGAACCACACCGGGTTTACCGGTCGAGCGCGCATAGCCTTCGGCGGCGTGCACGGCACCTTGTTCGTGGCGCACAAGCACGTGCTTGATCGAGTTTTGCTGAAACACCTCGTCGTAAATCGGTAGGACCGCACCACCAGGATATCCAAAGATGGTGTCCACACCCTGGTCAATCAGGGCTTGGACGATCATTTTCGCTCCGGTCATCTGGCGTTTCATTGTGCTTGCTCCGTAAGGCATCTGATATTTGCGTTTGGCATAAAAAAACCCCCGGTTGTGACGGGGGCGCATGGGAAAGAGTATGGTTAACCGTTACCGGCCCATGCGCGTGTGTCCAATAATGACGACTAGGGTTGTCATGTTCCGGGCTCCTTTAGCGTGGCGTGAGATTATGAGCGGGGGAAAGGGGCGTCAACAGGCAAATCGCATAAATTTATGTCGCAGGGGTGAAAAATTTTGACATTTTATTGCGCGAAGTGGGTTTACAGGGATGTTTTGCTAAAATCTGGCGGAAATTGATCGGACCAGATGGTCACAGCTTCACGCCGGTGCCCTGCAACACACCGTGTTCCATCGCATAGCGTGTCAGCCCGGCAGTGCTGGAAATGCCCAGTTTGCGTTTGATGTTCTTGCGGTGGGTCTCGACCGTGCGCACGGAAATATCCAGTGATCCGGCCACGTCCTTGTTGGATTTGCCCTGTGCCAGTTGCAACAGGATCGTCTGTTCGCGGTCGGTTAGCGCCTCGCGCGCTGCGTTCCGTTCTGGGGCGATTGACCCTTGTGCCCCGGTACACAGATAGCGCGCGCCGCCCATGACAACATCAATCGCCTTTTTGATTTCGTCGGTAGGCACGTCTTTCAGGATATAGCCCATCGCGCCGTGGCGCAGGGCGGTGGCGATGTATTCAGGATTGTCGTGCATCGACAGGACCACGATGCGGGTATCGGGGCGGCGTTCGAGCACGATCTCGGTGGCCGACAATCCGCCAAGATCGGGCATATTGAGATCCATCAGGATAACATCGGGGGCCAGCGCTTCGAATTGGTCGACCACCGCGCGGCCAGTATGCAGCGTCGCGATGACCTCGATATCATCATAGCTTTCGAGAATTGACTGAATACCTTCGGCAACCATCGGGTGATCATCTGCGATCAGCACGCGGGTCGGACGCGACACGGCATCGGCGGGCAGGGGCGCTGTGCGGGGTGGGATGGTCATTCGGCAGCGGCCTTTTCTTTGGGCATCGACCCGGATTCAGGGGTCAACAAGTGGGTCAGGGGCACGGTGGCCTCGATTGTGGTGCCGCCGTCGGGGGTGGCAGAAATTTTCAGTGTGCCGCCAAGCTGGTCCATACGTTCTTGCATGTTGCGCAGGCCCAGACCGGGGGCTTTGGCGGGCTGACCGGGGCGCAGACCGCGGCCATTGTCGCTGATCCGCAGGGTGCCGCCACGGCGGTGGCCGCGCAGGTCGATGCGCACAACACTGGCTGCGGCATGGCGTTCTATATTGGTCAGCGCCTCTTGTGCGATGCGGTAAAGCGCAATCTTGGCGTCATTGTCCAGCCGGTTACGAAACACCACAGTTTCAAATTGGCAGGTGATGCCGGTGCGGGCCTCGAAATCTTCGGCCAAGGTCTTGATCGCGGGGCCAAGGCCCAGATCGTCCAGCACACCGGGGCGCAGATCACGGCTGATGCGGCGGACTTCGGAAATGGCATCGCCCAGCGTCGCGATGCCCTTGCCCAGTGGTTCAGCGGCGCTGCCGTCGCCCCGGTCCAACCGCCGCCGCGCGCTATCAAGCGCATAGCGCACACCGACGAGGATCTGGCTGATGCCATCGTGCAATTCGCGCGCCACGCGGCCGCGTTCCTCTTCTTGCGCGTCAAACACACGTTGCGTCAGCCGCTTAAGCTTGGCATCCGCGAGCCGCCGTTCGCGCAGGTTGATCAGCATACCGGTGGCAAAGACCGAAAACAGCGCCACGAGCGTAATCGCCACGATATAGACAAATGTACGCTGCACGCGCGCTTCGACATCGGCGCGCGCGGTGGCGACCGAGGCCAGCACGTCGTCGATAAACACACCCGTACCCACGGCCCACCGCCAGGACGGGAACGATGTGACATAGGTAATCATGCGCGCATCTTCCCCGGTGCTGGGTTTTGGCCACATATAGGTGTGATAGCCCGCACCCGACCGTGCGATGCGGATCAACTCGTCGACAACTGGGGTGGCTTCGCTGTCGGTCTGCCCCGACCAGTTAAAGTTGATGCGGTCGGTCTGGCGCGGACTGACCAGCGCGTTGCCGTCGTAATCATAGACAAAGAACTGCCCGTCCTCGCCATAGATCATCGCCGACAGGATCTGTGCCACCTGCCGCTTGGCCGCATCATCGTCGGGCGCGGCGGAACCGTAGATGAAATAGAACCCGTTGCGTGCCTGCGTGACGTAATTGCGCAGCTCGTCTTTCTTGGCCTCGATCAACTGGGTTTCAAGCGTGCGGATCTCTCGCTCTGCCAAGGCGCGGGCCTGCATCGCTACCAGCACCGCAATCGCGGCAACCGCCACCACCAAGGGGACCGAGGCCAGAAGCGTAAGCTTTTGGGCATAGCTGAACGAGAAAAGGGTAAGCAGACGGCGCATGACGCGAATCGATACGCCGAATCCGCCGCGAATCAAAGCCCCGAGCGGGCGCAGGATGCACTATCAGCTGATTCGTTTTCCCGAAAACCGCGGGGCCTTAGACAAATTCGACGGCGTAATTTATGAAAATTCCGGCCCGCCGCGCCCGGCATACGTAGTAGTAGGTATTTTCAAACGTGGCGGCATCGCTAGTGTAACCAGACTTGAAATGACCTGCACGCCCAATGAAGCGCTGTGGGCATCTACTCGGGAGGAGTATCACCTATGGATCGTCGTTCATTCTTGAAGACATCTGCCCTTGGCGGCACCGCCGCCGCGGCCACCACGCTGGCAGCACCGCTTTATGCGCAAGGCAAGCGCACCCTGACAATGGTTACCGCATGGCCACGCGGCTTTGCCGTGCTGGACGATGCCGCGACATATTTCAACAACATGGTTGATGAAATGTCCGACGGCACCCTGACCATCGAAAAGAAAGCCCCAGGCGAACTGGTTGGCGCATTCGAAGTTTTTGACGCGGTTTCTTCCGGTCAGGCCGACATCTATCACGCTGCTGACTACTACTTCCTCGGCCAGCACCCAGGCCTTGCGTATTTTACAGCCGTGCCATTTGGCGCCACCGCGCAGGAACTGACCAACTGGTATCTGCATGGCGGCGGCCACGAGCTGCACAACCAGATCGGTGAAATCTTCAACATGAAGATGTTCCTCGCCGGCAACTCCGGTTCGCAGTCCGGTGGCTGGTTCCGCAAGGAAATCAACTCTGCCGCCGACTTCAACGGTCTGAAATTCCGCATGCCTGGTCTTGGTGGCAAGGTGCTGGGTAAACTGGGCGCATCGGTCCAGAACATCCCGGGCGGCGAATTGTACCAGGCGTTGTCCTCGGGCGCGCTGGATGGTCTGGAGTGGGTTGGCCCGTTTGCCGACGAACGCGCCGGCTTCCAGGAAGTTGCGAAGATTTACTACACCGCTGGTTTCCACGAGCCAGGTTCGGGCCTGACCGCATCGGTCAACCTGGATGTGTTCAACGAACTGACACCAGCCCAGCAGAAGATCATCGAATATTCCGCGATGGCAACCACGCACACCGGTCTGGCCGAAACATTGGCCAACAACGGTGCCGCACTGGCGCGTCTGCAGCAACAGGGCGTGAAAACCATGCAGTTCCCCGACGACGTCTGGGATGCATTCGGTGCCGCGTCCAAAGAAGTCATGGACGAGAACATGGACGACACCCTGTTCGCCGACATCCGCAACAGCTTCGAAACATCGTTGCAGTCGAGCGCGGAATGGCTGTCCAAGTCGGATGCCTTCTATGTCAACCAGCGCCAGCGGGTGCTGGGGCAGGGCTAATCACCCTGACATGACGATGCGAGGGGCCTATCATGGCCCCTCGTACCTTTTGACGACCGGCCTTGTGCCGGGGGACACGACAGGTGTGAAAGTTTGGGGGGCAACCCCGACGTCACCCAGGGGGGATTTATGGCAGACGACGTAGTATGCGCTGGATTTTTCCGGGCAGCGGAAGGCGCAAAGCTGAGCTGTTTGGACGCGTTTCAGGACGGCGGGATGATTCAATTCGTTCTCGGCAACTTCCTGGAAGCCTTTTACAACATTTTCGCGGCGCTGCTTAATCCGGGCATGTGGCTGGACTGGTCGAATGGCGAAGCGCTGATGCGCTTTATCTATTACGGCGGCTCGGTCGAACTGTTCTTTGTCGCGGCAACGCTTCTGCTGATCGTGACCCTCTTTGGCCTGATCTACCGCCGCTTTATGTGGGCCTGTGTGCGCGCGCTCGAAGGTTTTGCCAACGGGGTTGGCCGCTTGTTCGCCTGGGCCGGTCTTTTGATGGTGCTGCAACAGATCATCATCGTCTTCATGCAGCGTATCTTTACCCGGCCTGACATCTCTGTCGGGTTCGGCATCCCGCTGCAATTCGACATCTCGTGGTTCGCAGAAGAACTAAAGCTTTTCAACGCGCTCGTGGTCTGTTTGTGCGTCTCCTACACGATGGTGCAGGGCGGGCATGTGCGGGTCGATCTGTTCTACGCCGGGGCGAAATTCCGCACCAAACGTGTGATCGACATGTTCGGCGCGCTGTTCTTTATGATTCCTTTTGCGATCGTGACATGGCTTTACGGCTGGTTCTTTCTGTGGCGGCATCTGGTCACGCCCAACCCATCCGCATCGGATCGGTTGGAGCTGCTGCTGCGCAAGGCCAAGCTGCTGAAATGGAACGTCGAGACGATTGGGTTCTCGCCCAACGGGTTCAACGGCTATTTCCTGTTCAAACTGCTGCTCATCGCGTTCTGCGCCATGGTAATCCTACAGGCGATCGCGGTGTTCTACCGCGCGCTGCTGGAATTCCGCGAAGGGCCGGAGAGCGAAAATAAATATCTCGACCGCGACACGCTGGGCGAGGGCGAAGAAGCCTACGAAGGCACGCATTAATTCAAGGGGCATTCCATGCTATTTGGTCTCGACGGGGTCGAAATTGGCCTGATCATCGTTTTTGTCTGCCTGTTCGGCGGCATCCTTTCGGGCTTTCCGGTGGCATTTGCCATCGGTGGTGCGGGTATTATTTCCTTTGGGATCATTGCGGCACTCGATAGTGCGGGGCTGATGGTGCACAACGCCATTGACCAGTCGACGCAGGCCTACCGTGATCTGCTCAACTCGGGCGTAAAGGCGGACGCGATATCAAAGTTCCGATATCCCGATCTGCCGCGCATCGGCGAATCCGTCTTCCCGCAGGGGTGGGAAGTGGCGCTGGACCGCAATGTGTCCTTTATCGTGAACCGCATGAACGAACGTGTGCTGGCGGGTCAGTCGATTGAAACGCTGCTGGCGGTGCTGATGTTCGTTCTGATGGGCATCACGCTTGAACGGTCCAAGATCGCCAACGACCTGCTGACCACAATGGCGCGCGTGTTTGGCCCGCTGCCCGGCGGTCTGGCCGTGTCGATTGTGGTTGTGGGTGCGTTTCTTGCCGCGTCCACCGGGATCGTGGGTGCGACGGTTGTCACCATGGGTCTGCTGGCGCTGCCGACGATGCTGCGCAACGGCTATTCGCCTGAACTGTCCACCGGGGTTATCGCGGCCTCTGGCACCTTGGGCCAGATTATTCCACCGTCGATCGTGATCGTGCTGTTGGGGACACTGGCGGGTGATCTTTATTCCGCGGCCCAAGAGGCGCGTGCTACCTCTGCTGGATGTACCGACGCGCTGACCTTTCTGGGTGAGCCGGCGGTTGTGTCCGTCGGCACCCTGTTTCAGGCGGCGCTGCTGCCCGGTATCCTTTTGGCCCTGCTTTATGCGCTTTATGCCTTTGGCTATGCGCTGCTGAACCCGGACAAGGCGCCGGCGGTTCCGATGGGGTCCACCAATGCCGAACCGGTGACAAAAGGCGAAGCCTTTACCTGGTTTGTTGGCGCGCCTGTGCTGGTCATCGTAGGCACAGTGCTGCTGGGCAATTTCGGCATCGTCGGCGGGCAATCGACCACGGTTTCCAGTTTTTCCGATATCGGAGATGCTGCCAGCCTGCGCACCAATGTGGGTGAACAATGCAAGGTCTCGATGATCGAACTGCACGGCCAGGACAAGTGGGATGCAGCCGTGGCCGAACAACAGGCCATCAATGACGCGGGCGGCATCCAGCAAAGCGAACGCCTGTCCGAAGAGGCGCTGATCGAAAAGCGCGCGGCCAAGGTCGCCTCGGCGGCCCCCGTCGGCACAGGCACTGCGATCATCCTGATCCTGCTGACACTGTTCCTGACCACTGCGCGGGGCGTGTCGCCCACGGCAGATCGTCGCCCGCTGATGATCGGTGGCATCGGTGTGGTGCTTTGCATCCTCGTCGATGTCCTGCTGGTTGGCCCGCTGACAAGCCCGGGCGTGATGGTGGTGCTGATGGCGCTGCCGATGGCGATGGTGCTTTACGGTGTGGTCTTTGCCACCAAAATTTGTTCGCAAAACGAACTGATCCGGGTGGTCTTTCCGCCGCTGGTGCTGATCGTTGCGGTGCTGGGTTCGATCCTTGGCGGCATCACCAATCCGACGCCGGCCGCGGCACTGGGGGCAGGTGGGGCGCTCATGCTGGCCGCCTACCGCAAGCTGCGCGATCAGGACCGATCGCCCAAGGTGATCATCTGGTCGACGTTGGCCATCGTCATCTGCATCCTTGTCGGGGTCAATTTCGACCTGCGCATCAATCAAGACGGTGTGACGTTCGAAAGCTGGGTCGCCTTCTTTGTGGCCTATGGTGCCTATCTCTACGCGGTGTTCGGGCTGCTGTTTTCGTGCTGGATTCTTTATACCTCCGGCGTGCTAAGCCCGGTGGTGCGTGAAACGGCCAAAGTGACCTCGATGGTGTTCACCATCCTGATCGGCTCGCAGCTTTTGAACCTCGTGGTGATCAGCTTTGGCGGGGAGCACTACATCCAACAGTTCCTCAAGAGCTTTGACAATGAGCTGACCGTCTTCCTTATCGTCATGGTGGTGCTGTTCATTCTGGGCTTCGTGCTGGACTTCCTCGAGATCATCTACATCGTGATCCCGATCGTGGGGCCCGTCATTTATGGCGGTACGTTTGATCCCAAATGGGTGACGATCATGATTGCGGTCAACCTGCAAACCTCGTTCCTGACACCGCCCTTCGGCTTTGCGCTGTTCTATCTGCGCGGCGTGGCCCCGGCCAGCGTGACAACGGGCCATATCTACCGTGGGATCATCCCGTTCGTGATGATCCAAGTGGCCGGACTGGCGCTGTTGTGGATGTTCCCGGCGATCGTGACCATCGTACCGGACCTGATCCCGAACTGATCGGCAGACCATGGGACATGAAAAAGGGCTGGCCCCGCGCGGGGCCAGCCCTTTGCGTTGGGTAGTGTAGATCGTGGCCGGCCTCCTTGTGGACCTAACGCTATGTCCAACCAAGGTTCCCGAAGAAACCTTCGGGAGCCTTCCGCGCTGGAGGTCGGCTTGGCGGACGAAACAGACTTTGGATTGCAGTCGATCCAATGTCGGCTTTCAGAAAGCTCCTTAACAAACAGATGCTTTCCAAACGAGCTATGCACTATCGAGCACTGCTGCTTTTTGTTACATCACAAGAAAATTGGTGAAGAGGGAACTATGAAGGCAAAGGGTTACACCGGGCTGTGCCTAGACGTTGTAGTACTTTGTCTTCTCTGTGGTGAGAGCTTCGCAGAAGAGGCGGTTCGCATACCAGTATGCAAGGAAGGAAAACTGTATCAGCTACCTCAATACGGTCGACTGTACAGCGGTGGCATCCGGCTTAAGAGTATCACAGATGAAGCCACTGATTTAACAGCACTTTCGTGGCAGATCGGACAGCCGCCTCTCACTTTGACAGGCTTTACATACAACGGCTTTGGCGGCGCCGAAAGCTCTCGTACGCCGCCAGTACTTGAATTGCTGTTGGGCAGAAGTACCGATTGGGAAATTGCGCAACTTTCAGTATCTTCTCGCTTGGATAGTCTGGAATGGTACAAATCTCCCGAAGAGCGCAAAAATTACTCTGAACTGAGAATCGCGAGCGGCGATGCAGAGACCCACTATTTTCCACTTAATCTGAGTATGTTTGACCGAGTGATTTCCGTTAGCTGCCGTCGCGGATTGCCTGTCTATAGCAACGATGCTGATGCACATTTCTGTAGACTGACGGGGCAACTACCGGACAAAACAGCAGTTTCAGTGTCCTTCGCTACGGGAACAGACTTGATTGGGCATTGGCCACCAGTAGGAGAAGCAGATAACCGTTGGCCCGCAGTTATTCACGAACTGGAAGATGCTCTTTCTAATCTTACAGACGGTACGGATAATGAATATCAATGCAACTAAGAAGGCTATGGTTTTACGGACCTTTTATGGTAGCCGACATTCGCTGCAATTCAGAAAATCCTAAGGTATGGGCTCAAACCGGACGTTGCGCTTTGAGGCCCTGCAATGCTCAAATGCACCACTAAATGCAAAGGGCTGGCGCGCGGGGTGCCCTTTTTTGTTGTGCCGTATAGGATGCGATCGGGCGCTGACCTGCGGCCTATAATTTCTCTGCCGCCGCCGCCGCTTGCCGTGCCACCCGCACCACATCGCGGCTCATCGGCAGCGCGCCGTCCAGCCCTGCCAAAGGCACCCACCGCGCATCCAATGCGTCATCCGCCGCCACCGGGTCACCGCATTGCCACGTACACACCACCGCAACCAGCGCAAAATGCTGGCGCAGCGCGCCATCCTCGGCCACGTCATAAGCATCCAGCGCGTCGATCACGCGCAGCGGTGTTGCCGTCACCCCAGTTTCCTCGTGCAATTCCCGCGCCGCTGCCGCCAACAGACCCTCGCCAAAGTCGACCTTGCCGCCCGGAAACCCCCAAAGCCCGGCATCGGGCGGGTTGGCGCGCTGCACCAACAGCACGTGATTATCGTGGATGACAACAGCCAGAACCGCCAAAACGGGACGCAGGGCAGGGTCAGAAGCGGACGCGCCCATTCAGCGAAAACACATCAGCCGCGGTCGCTGCGCGCGATATCGGGCAGTGAGATATTGGCGACCTGTTCCGCAATCGGATCGGTGCTTAGCGGATGCCGGTCCGGTTTGAACGCGTCAGGGTCGCGCATCTTTTGCCAACCGCCGCCCATATAGACCTCAAGCCCCGAAAACTTGGCTTTGTAACCCATCTTGGGGCTGCCGGGGACCCAATAGCCCAGATAGACATAAGGCAGGCCGGCGGCGCGCGCGATCTCGATATGATCAAGGATGATGTAATTGCCCAACCCATCGCGCGGGCGGTCGGGGGTGTAAAAAGAATAGACCATGCTGACCCCATCCCCCAACACGTCCGTCAGGCAAACCCCGATCAGCGTTTTGGTCTGGGTATCGACGTATTCGACCACCCGGCTGCGGATCGGCGTTTCTTCGATCATCGCGGCGAATTCGAACACGTCCATATCGGCCATGCCACCATCCGCATGACGGCTGTCGAGGTATCGGCGGAACAGATCATACTGATCCTCGGTGGCCCAGGGCGACGTGGCGCGGCGCGTCACATGGTCGTTGCGTTTGACAATGCGACGCTGGCTTTTGCTGGGGCGAAAGGCGTTGACGTCGATCCGGGCCGACAGGCAGGCGGCGCAATCTGCGCAGGACGGACGGTACAGAACATTCTGCGACCGTCGAAATCCCTGACCCGACAGGCTGTCGTTCAGCCGTGCGGCATTGTCGCCCTGCAAGGCGGTGAACAGCTTGCGTTCCATCCGGCCCTCCAGATAGGGGCAGGGCTGCGGCGCGGTCACGTAGAACTGCGGTGTGAGCGGAAGTGTATGGCGCATGGGATTCCGAAGTTGATCGCCTGATGATACCAATCCGGTCGCCACGCGCCAAGGACAAGTTTGTCTAAAGCTTTAACGTTATGCGCGCCGGTTAAGTGCAGCCGTGTTCATCACCATATCAGTTAGCCCCTGACGACGGGCCGAGCCAAGCATGAGAACGATGGAAATAAGCTGCAACGGGGCCATGGCGACAGACACCGAATAGCCCAGAGTGTGCATCAGCGCGGTGCCAAAGTCAAAAGGGTGATCACGGCTGTCGCGCAATTCGAGTGCCATCAGACGCATCCCCCATGTGGCAGAGCCACCCGTGATGGTCAGCACCCGATAGACAAAGCTAACCACGAGCCACAGGAACGGGAAAAAGAACAGCCCGGTAAAGGCGGTGAACGGCAGGATCAGCAGACAAAGCAACAAGACCAGAACCGTGTCGACGATCCAGGCCAACAGGCGTTTTGTCACGACACCATCGTAGAATTGCGGATGCAGATCGGGGTCGGGGGTCATGAAGGTCTCCTGATGAAATCTGATGGGCTGTAGGCCGGAATTGGGGGGCGTACTGTCGTGAAGATCCCCCCGGCTTTGGGGCCGGGGGGGCTGATCAAGCTTCGGCTGTGGTGTCGCTGCGCTTGGCGCGGTCGTCCATGAACTGGTCGAACTCGGCCTTGTCCTTGGCGTCGCGCAGACGTTCCAGGAAAGCTTCAAAGTTGGTCTGCTCTTCCTCGAGGCGGCGCAGCGTGTCGGCTTTGTAGGCATCAAAGGCGCTGTTGCCGGTGCTGCGGGTGGCGGACATCATGGTGCGTGCCGACATGCGGTTGCAGGATTTTTTGGAAAACATACGTTTGCTCCAGATCATGTACATAAGAAGGGCGAGGCCGACGGGCCAGAAAAAGATGAACCCCAGGACCATGGCGGCGATCCAGGCGCCTTTGCCCTTGTCGTCGAGCCAGTTTTCGCCACGGGCGAACCAGCTGGGGCGGGCGCTGTAGGTCTGCTCGGAGGTAAGTGTGTTCATTACAAAGGCCTTTCAGGTTTTGGTGGGCCTTTCACCGGCCCTGGTGCGTTGTTCGATGTGAATGTCTTTCACATTGAATAGATTGTCATTATCCCGCCCCCTTGCAAGGGTTAATGTGAATGTTTTTTACATTATTATGAAAGGCTATGTAAAATCAGCGACTTGTGCGCCGGAAATTCGTGCCATTTCATCGGGTGACAGACGAAAGACATGGTGCGGCGTGCCTGCGGCGGCCCAGATATGGTCGAATGTCAGCAGTGTTTCGTCAAACCAGACGCGCGGCGGCGTCAGGTGACCGACCGGGGATACCCCACCGATGGCAAAGCCGGTCTGCGCCCGGATCAGTGCCGCGTCGGCCTTTCCCAAAGGTTCGCCCGCCAGCGCGGCAGCCCGGACCAGATCGACCTGCCGCCCGCCCGCTGTGATGAAGAGCACGGCAGTGCCGGACGTCTCACCGCGCAGCACGATGGATTTGGCAATCTGGTCAACCCCACAGCCCAGGGCATCCGCCGCGTCCTGCGCCGTGCGCGCCAGGGCGGTTTCGCGGATATCGACAGCCACACGAGCCCCCTCAAGGGCAGCACGTACGCGTTTCAGACTTTTGCTCATGTCGGCACCTCCGCGCGGCAATCTGGCCAAAGCCCACGGTAGGCGCAACCCCATTGACGCCACCCGCGCCACATCGCAAAGCTGGCAGTATGACAGGTATACCCCACGCCAAATCCCTTGCCGATTTGATCACCCGAACACCGCGTATCTACCAGCAGCAGCGGGCCGATGACGCCGCAGCGCTTGTGGGCGATCTGCCTGCCGAAACGCGCGACCTCATTAGCGCCGCAGCCTCTACCGCGCCCTATCTCATGGCCCTGCTTGAAAAAGAAACGGACTGGCTGCTGGGGGCCGTGGACGACCCCGCAAGCGCCGTGGCGCAGGTCATTACCGATGCCGCGACCCACGCCCCCGATCAAATTGCCGATGCGCTGCGACAGGGCAAGCGCCGCGTCGCCCTGATGACGGCCCTTGCCGATCTGGGGGGCGCGTGGGCGTTGGAACAGGTTACCGGGGCGCTTACGGATTTTGCTGATGCCGCCTCCGGGGCGGCGCTGCGCAGCGCGTTGATGGGCCCAATAAAACGCGGCAAACTGCCGGGGATGACACTGGATGATCTGCACGATTGCGCAGGCATGGTGGTGCTGGCCATGGGCAAGATGGGCGCGCATGAGCTGAACTATTCGTCGGACATCGACCTGATCTGCCTCTTCGACGAAACCCGATTTGACCCCGCCGATTTCCACGACGCCCGCAGCGTCTTTATTCGCGCCACCCGCACGATGAGCGGGACGCTCAGTGATCTGACGGCGCAGGGCTATGTCTTTCGTACCGACTTGCGGCTGCGGCCCGATCCGGGCGTCACGCCGGTGTGCCTGTCGATGGACGCGGCCGAGCGGTACTACGAAAGCCTTGGCCGCACATGGGAACGCGCCGCCTATATAAAGGCCCGCCCGGCGGCCGGTGATATCGGCGCGGGCAACCGTTTCCTGGCCACGCTGCGCCCCTTTGTCTGGCGGCGGCATCTGGACTTTGCCGCCATCCAGGATGCCCACGACATGCGGCTTGCCATCCGCGAACACAAAGGGCTGGGCGGGCCGATCACGCTGCCGGGGCACAACATGAAACTGGGCCGTGGTGGCATCCGGGAAATTGAATTTTTCACCCAGACCCGCCAATTGATTGCAGGCGGGCGCGATTCCGACCTGCGGTTGCGCGGCACCTGCGAAGGGTTGGCCGTGCTGGCCGAAAAGGATTGGGTGCCGCCAGAGGCCGCCGCTGCGCTGACGGACCATTACCGCGCACACCGCACGGTCGAACACCGCCTGCAAATGGTGCAGGACGCCCAGACCCACAGCCTGCCGGAAAACGATACGGGCTTTGATCGCTTGGCCTGTATGATGGACATGGGCACCGATGCCCTGCGCGCCGATTTAAATGCGCGGCTCAGTGCTGTGCACGAGTTGACCGAGGGTTTCTTTGCCGCCTCGCGCAGCGCCCCAGACGCGCCCGACCGGGTGCCACATGTCTTTGACACCTCCGTACTCGAACGCTGGCCGGGTTATCCGGCGCTGCGCAGCGAACGCGGGGCCGATATCTTTGGCACGCTTAAACCTATGCTGCTGGGCCGTCTGGCACAGGCCAGCAAACCGGACGAGGCGTTGCTGGCCTTCGACGGGTTTTTGGCGGGATTGCCCGCCGGGGTGCAACTGTTCTCGCTGCTCAAGGCGAACCCGCAACTGGGCGACCTGCTGATTGATATTGTCGCCACATCGCCGGCGCTTGCCGCGCACCTCTCGCGCAACTCAGGTGTATTCGACGCGGTGATCGGCGGTGATTTTTTCAGCGACTGGCCGGGGCAGGCGGCCCTGACAAAGATGCTGGAAGACCATCTGGCACAAGAGGCCGACTATGAAACCCGGCTCGACGGCACCCGCCGCTGGGCCCGCGAATGGCATTTCCGCATCGGGGTACACCTGTTGCGCGGGTTGACCGATGCCGCGACTGCCAGCGCGCAATACGCCGAACTGGCCCGCGCGGTGTTGCAAGCACTTTGGCCGGTGGTGGTGGATCAGTTTGCCACGCGGCACGGGCCCCCGCCGGGGCGCGGCGCCGTGATCCTTGGCATGGGGTCGCTGGGGGCCGGGCGGCTGACAGCCACCTCTGATCTGGACATGCTGGTGATTTACGATGCCGATGGGGTAGATGCGTCGGACGGGCCGCGCCCCCTTCAGGCCCGACTATACTATGCACGCCTGACCCAGGCGATGATCACCGCGATGACCGCGCCAATGTCGCAGGGCAAGCTCTATGATGTCGACATGCGCCTGCGGCCCTCGGGTAATCAGGGGCCGGTTGCCACCAGCCTTGCCAGTTTCGATAGCTATCAAAAGGCGCAGGCCTGGGTCTGGGAACATCTGGCGCTGACCCGTGCCGCCGTGATTGCGGGGCCTGCGGCACTGGCCGAAGATGTGGAACACCTGCGCCGCGAGATCCTGAGCCAGAGCGCGCCCGCAGCCAAGGTGCTGGCCGACGTGGCCGAGATGCGCGCCCGCATCGCCGCCGCGCGCAGCCCCTCTGGCCCCTGGGATGCCAAAACCGGCGCGGGCCGCCTGCAAGATATCGAACTGCTGGCACAGGCTGGTCTGCTGATTGCCGGGCAGGGCGCGCGGGACATTCCCGCCGGGGTGCAGGCCGCCCACGACAGCGGCGTGATCGACGCTGCTGGCTGCGAGGCGCTGACACAGGGATACGCGATGGCATGGACCCTGCAATGCGCCGCGCGGCTGCTGTCGTCGCATCCGATCGCCAGCGACGATCTGGGGCAGGCGGGGGCGGCATTCCTGTGCCGGGCGCTTGAATGCGACACCCTGACCGCGCTTGAGACGCAAATGCGCCAGACCTACGATGCCTGCGACCGGATTATCACGGCAGCACTGCCACCGACCGACGCACCAGCAGACAAGGACCCGCAATGACCCAAGCCGATCCAGACGACCCAGGCGGCCTGATCCGCGAAGCCTACCGGATCGAGGGCATCACCAAATCAGAGTGCCGCAGTATCTTTCTTGACTGGGCGCTGAAACTGCCGATGGGGGCTGACACCTCTGCGGTGATCAGCCGCCTGCTGGCGCAGCACGCGCCGCCGGATCAGCCGCACCCGATGACCGAAGTCCTGACCGAAGGGCTGACCACCGTGACCACCCCCCGCCGCCGCGGTGGCTGGCGCAGCCGCCTGCGCAACTGACCCCCACCGCAACTGACCCGCTGCGCGACGCGAACGTGCCGATTGATTGCAGTCTTGGCCGCACAATTGCCCCTTTATCAGTAACAATTTGTCTAAATCACGCCCCATTCTCCGCTCATATTGGTCACATCACCGATCAATCGAACAGTGGCTTAGGGCCCGGAGCGAGGATAGAATGACAAAGTTGAAACTGATTGCTGCACTTGGCCTTGGCATCATGGTCTCTGCCTGTGGCGCTGTACCAGACCTGCCGACACGCAACGCGCCGCTGGAAACGGTCTCAACCCTGTCCAACACGGCATCCTTGGATCACGCGCCGCGTATGGCGCTCTTGGATACCTCAGTACAGCCGGTCGCCGCCAGCATGCGGGTCACCGATGTGCGCGTATCGGTGCCGCAAACGCTGAAAGTTTCCGAAGCTAACCGCTATTACCCCCAAGGCGACATCGTCTGGCGCGAAGATCCGATCGGCAACCGCTACGAGCAGGTCCAAAAGATCTTTGATGCGGCGCTGAACCATGGTGTAAAAGACATGACGGGCACAACACCCGCGATCATGGACATCGAGGTGAAACGCTTTCATGCGCTGACCGAAAAGGCCCGTTATACTGTGGGCGGTGTACATTCGATCACCTTCCTGATGACGCTGCGCCACGCCGAAACCGGCATGGTCCTGGCCCCCACCCGCGAAATTAAGGCCAACCTTGACGCCTTTGGCGGCCAGCGCGCGATTGATGCAGAAGCCCGCGGCCAAACGCAAAAGGTACGCATCACCGGCCATCTGGCCGAAGTGATCCGCCAGGAAATGAACAAACCCGCCGCATAAGGACCGAGGTGCAAATGCACCCTTTCCCAAAGGCTGCGAAAGGACTAGGAGGGGCGCTATGACAGCGCCCCTTACCCCATCCGCCTCATCGCCCGCCACGCTTCCCGTGGTGCGGCTCCTGCCCAAAGCCAATGCCCGCGCAATCCGCCACGGCTTTCCTTGGGTCTATGCCAACGAACTTGTGACCGACCGCCGCACCAAGGGGCTGGCCCCCGGTACGCTGGCACGGCTGGAGGATGAGAACCGCACGCCCATGGGGCTGGTTGCGGTTAATCCGGCGTCCAAGATCATCGCACGTATGCTGGACCAGAACCCGGAAGCCGAGATTGATCAGGCATGGTTCGAGGCCCATCTGGTCCGCGCGCTGGCGCTGCGCACACAGCTTTATGATGCGCCCTATTACCGTCTGATCCATGCCGAAGCCGACGGTCTGCCCGGTGTGATCATCGACCGATTTGGCGATACCTGCGTGATCCAGCCAAACGCCGCTTGGGCCGACGCGCTGATCGCCCCATTGGTGGCCGCAGTGCAGTCCGTCACCGGTGTTTCCAACGTGTTGAAAAACGCAGGCGGGCGCACGCGTACCCTTGAAGGGCTTGACGATGTATCTGCCGTGCTGGCCGGTGCCGCCCCCGACGGCCCGCTGCCGGTGCCGATGAACGGCGCCACCTATATGGCCGATCTGACCGGCGGTCAGAAAACCGGCCTGTTCTACGATCAACGCCCAAACCACGCCTTTGCCGCCAATCTGGCGCGCAATGGTGCACGGGTGCTGGATGTCTTTGCCCATGTTGGTGGCTTTTCCTTGGCCGCACTTGCCAGTGGCGCGTCGTCGGCTCTGGCCGTCGACGGCTCTGCACCTGCGCTGGAACTGGCGAATGCCGGCGCCGCTGCGATGGGCATGCAGGACCGCTTTGAAACCCGTCAGGGCGATGCTTTTGACGTGCTGACAGCACTGCGCGACGAAGGGGCGACATTCGACGTCGTGATCTGCGACCCCCCCGCGTTTGCACCGTCGCGTCAGGCGGTTGAGGCAGGATTGCGCGCGTATGAGCGTGTCGCACGTCTGTCGGCGCAACTGGTTGCGGAAAATGGCGTTCTAGGGCTCTGTTCGTGCTCCCACGCCGCTGACCTTGCACAGTTCCGCACCGCATCGGTGCGCGGGATTGGCCGGGCCGGGCGGCGCGCGGTGCTGATCAACACCGGGTTTGCCGGACCGGACCATCCGCAACTGCCGCAACTCGCCGAAAGCGGCTATCTGAAATCGCTGTTCTTCCGCCTTTGATGTCTGCCCAAACGCGCGTCTTGATCGACACCTGCGTTCTGTATCCGACAGTAATGCGCGAGATGGTCGTGGGTGTGGCGCGCCAAGGCGTGTTCGAGCCGATTTGGTCGGGGCGCATCCTGGACGAATGGGCGCGCGCTGCGATCAAGCTGGGGCCAGCGGGCGAAGCGCAGGCTCAGGGCGAAATTGCCCTGCTGCGCAGCCAATGGCCGCAGGCCGAACACCCCGCCGCACCTGAGGTGCAGGCGCGGCTGTGGTTGCCCGATGGCGATGACATTCATGTGCTTGCTGTCGCAGTGGCCAGCAGCGCCGACATGATCCTTACGCTCAACGCAAAAGATTTCCCGCGCCAGATCCTTGCCGAAGAGGGGCTGAGCCGGGCAGACCCCGACAGCTTTCTGCATGGCATCTGGCAGGCGCAGCCCGATTTGGTGTTGGGCGTTGCCCAAGGCGTGCTGGACGAGGCGCGCAGGCTCTCGGGTCAGGACTGGAACCTGCGCAGCCTGTTCAAGAAGGCGCGGCTGCCCCGGCTGGCCAAGGCGCTGACCCCGTAGCTATTCCAACTCCCACCGCGCCTGCATTTTGCGCAGGGTCGCGATACGTTCTTCGGTTTTGGGATGGCTCAGCAGCCATGCCGGCGGGCGGCCTTGGCCGGATTGAGTAAGCGCGTCTAGCTTTTCAAACAATGAAATCTGCGGCGCAATCCCGATGCCGGCCTTGGTCAGTAGCGCAGCGGCATAGGCGTCGGCCTCGTATTCATCGCTGCGCGACAGCCGCGCGGCCAATAGGGTGGTCAGCCCATTGGCGATCCAGACACCCACGCCCGGAACGAACCGCCCCAGCACCATTGCAAGCGCCGTGCGCAGGGCGTTTTGCCCAGAGAAATCAATCATACGTCGGCGCGAATGTCCCAGCGCCACATGACCCAATTCATGCGCGATGACGCTGGCAAGTTCCTCTGCGGTCACCGCACCTTCGCGGAACTTGTTATAGAACCCACGGGTGATGAAAATACGCCCATCAGGTGCCGCCAAGCCGTTTACGGGCGCGATCTCATACAGATGCACCTTGATGCGCGGCAGATCGAGGGCGTCCGCCAGACGTTTGCTCATGTCGCTGAGTTTTGGATCAAGCAGCGGTGCAGAATGCGCGTCGAGTTCCCGCGCGGTGCGCC
This sequence comes from Sulfitobacter sp. KMM 9851, assembly GCF_057178245.1. Taxonomy (NCBI): domain Bacteria; kingdom Pseudomonadati; phylum Pseudomonadota; class Alphaproteobacteria; order Rhodobacterales; family Roseobacteraceae; genus Sulfitobacter; species Sulfitobacter sp. KMM 9851. The sequence goes on along the minus strand of NZ_CM169991.1, from coordinate 1,883,199 downwards.
AAGCGGAAAATCGGTACATGGCAAGCGCATATAGCACCGCCAGCAAGATGGGCAAGACGCGGATCATGTTGCCAATATGGGGCCTGCGCGCGCAGGAGCAAGCGCCGTATGCCTCCGCAGGCGGTTTATTTTGCTAGCTGGAGCAAGGGGAAAGTTGGGCGCGCGTGGCAGATCACCCGCGCGCCCGGTGGCTGTCAGAGCAATTCCGCAGCCATCGTGATTTTGGCGTTCAACAAGGTGGACACGGGGCAGTTTTCCTTGGCGGTGTTGGCCGCTTCGGCAAAGTCCTCTTCGCTGGCGCCGGGCACCTTGGCCTGAACCTTGAGGTGCACACGCGGGATGTGAAAACCGCCGTCCTTGGGTTCAAGATAAACCTCGGCGGTGGTCTCGATGCTGTCGGCTGTCAGATCCTTTTCGCCAAGGATCATCGACAGTGCCATCGAAAAACAAGCCGCGTGGGCCGCACCGATCAGTTCTTCGGGGTTGGTCCCCTTGGCACCCTCGAAGCGGGTGTTGAAGCCGTAGGGCTGGTCGTCCAGCACGCCGGTTTCGGTTGAGACGTGGCCCTTGCCCTTTTTCAAGGTGCCGGACCATTTCGCGCTGCCTGATTTCATGATTGAAGCCATGGGATATTCCTTTCGCATTGCTTGCCACCTCAACGGCGCGCACGGCGCAAAGTTCCCCCTCGGGCTTCGGTTAGCGGGTCATTGCCTTGATGCCCCGGCTGAGACCTTCCAATGTCATTGGTACCATCGCATCGGGGCCAAAGATTTCGCGGATCATGTCAATCGACTGGGTATAGGGCCAATGTTGTTCCGGCACCGGGTTGATCCACAGATGGCTCTGCCATTGGTCGCGCGCGCGGGCAAGCCAAGTTGCCCCGCTTTCGGCGTTCCAGTGTTCGCTGGCCCCGCCGGGATAGGCGACCTCGTAGGGTGACATCGACGCGTCGCCCACAAAGATGCATTTGTAATCCGGGCCATAGCGCCGCAACACTTCATGTGTCGGCTGTTGCGCATCCCAGCGGCGGCGGTTGTCGCGCCACACGCCTTCATAAAGGCAGTTGTGAAAGTAGAAGTATTCGAGGTGCTTGAACTCTGACCGCGCGGCGCTGAACAGTTCTTCGACAACTTTGACATGTGGGTCCATCGACCCGCCCACGTCCAGAAAAAGCAACACTTTGACGGCATTGCGCCGCTCGGGCCGGGTAACCACGTCAAGATATCCGTGTTCGGCGGTGGCGCGGATTGTGCCGTTCAGATCCAGCTCATCCGCGGCCCCGTCACGCGCCCAACGGCGCAGGCGTTTCATGGCCAGCTTGATGTTGCGGGTCCCCAGTTCAACATTGTCGTCCAAGTTCTTGAATTCACGTTTGTCCCAGACCTTGACCGCACGCTGATGGCGGCTTTCTTTCTGGCCGATGCGGACACCTTCGGGATTGTAACCATAGGCGCCGAACGGCGATGTGCCCGCCGTGCCCAGCCACTTGTTGCCCCCCTGATGACGGCCCTTTTGTTCTTCGAGACGTTTTTTAAGCGTTTCCATAAGCTTATCGAAGCCTCCTAATGCTTCGATCTCGGCTTTTTCCGCCTCTGTCAGGTGTTTCTCGGCCATTTTGCGCAGCCAGTCCTCGGGCAGGTCAACCGCTTCAAGAACATCGTCCAAGCTTATGTTTTCCAAGCCTTTAAAGGCGGCGGAAAAGGCACGATCAAACTTGTCGATGTTCCGTTCATCTTTGACCATCGAAACCCGCGCAACGTAATAGAACGCCTCTACGTCATAGGTCGCCAAGCCTGCGGCCATGCCGTCAAGGAAGGCCAGAAATTCACGCAAGGAAACGGGAACGCCGTGGCGGCGCAACTGGTCGAAGAACGGCAAAAACATCAGCGCGACACCATCAGAGTGTCAGGGCGCGGTCCAACAGAACCGTGACAATCATGCCGACTACCAGAAAGGCGATGCCAAAACCGGCCGCGTATTGCGCGATGTCCTTGCGATTGCCGCCACGTTTGCGCGCCGTCACGACGCCCATCAACGCACCCAATACTGCCAGTCCAATTGCTATCATCGTGTTCGTCCGTTCATCCTTTGCGCGGGTTCAGCGATGCGATCTCACGCAGCTTGGCCCGCACGGCCCAGTCAGGGCCAAAGCCGTACCGCGCCCAGCCGATACTGTCCAGCCTGACGCTGCGCGCCTCCGACGCGCGGCCCTCCAGCTCAAGTGCTTCGGATTTCAGCAGCAGCAGCGTGGCCAGAAGCGCGGCGTTTTCGCTGCGTTCGGCGCGGGCGATATGTGGCCCAATCAGGCGCAGCGCCTGTGCGCCGTCCCCAATGGACACGGCATAGGCCGCCATCTGGGTCGCCACATAGGCACGGTGCAAATCGGCACCGGGGGTCTGGGCATAGAAATGATCGGCGGTGACATAGTGATCTTGGGCCGCTTGCGCGTCTTCGCCCTGTATCACCCGGCCCATGGCGTAATGTGCAAAGGCGCGGCGGTTGTCTTGCCATCCCATCCGGGTTGCAATGCGAATGGCGTCATTCGCGGCATTGCGCCGTGCGCTGCGGCTGGTGTCCCGGCCAAGAGCGGTCTGCATGGCATCTGACCAGACTTGCGGCGTCGCGTCCGAGCGTTGCGGTGCCAGGCCGGTGCCGCCCGGGTTAATGCGCGCGAGGATGTCGGGTAGGGCGGTGGCGACCTGATTGCGCGTCATGCCCGACCGCAGGGCGGGATCGTAATAGGCGCGCAGGATCAGCATGTCGAAACCGGTCAGCACCGTATGCACATTGTCATCGTTGAACACGGAATCGGGCAGCCGGTACAGATCGTTAAGCGGCCCCAACGCCTGCGCCAACTCCTCATGCAGACAATCGCGGACCTCTTGCGGGCTGACGTCGTTGGGTAGGAAAATCGCCAACTTGCGCCGCTCTTGCAGCAGGGTCCAATTGGTCTTGGGCTGGCGCCGGGCGCGCTGGTATTCGGCCATGGTGCTGACATTGGGGGCCACGAAACAGGCGGCCTGGGGCAGCATCCGGCGGATATCGTCGCGGCTGACGGCTTCGATGGTGATATTGGCGTTGGACCGGTTCGTTTCGGTGATGTTGATCCCGGCCTCACGCCGCAGGCGCGACATCAGCCGCGCCAGATCGGGGCCCAGCGTTGCGGGCGGCGTGCCGGTCACGCGCAGGGTGATCGGCGCCTCGAAACGGGTAAGCACGGGCAGGGCGCGACCGCTTTCCATCTGAAAAGACAGTTCTAGGAAATCCTGCGCCAGATCACGGTTGGACCTGACCGGGCTCTGCGGCGCGCTGGTGGCAAAGTTCTTCATCGCGGGCAGCGGCGCGAGGGCAATCGTGGTCCGGGTGGCAACGTCGGAATGCGAGGCAGGGACACAGGCGTTGAGCAGCATCACCAGCGGCAGGATCGCGCGCGCCCTCATACTCGGGCCGGTATCGACGCGCCGTGCAACGAAAGCCGTGCACGCCGCAAAGCTGCGGTTCGTAGGATCATCTGCCTGCCTTTTTCGCCTCGGTGTCCGGGTCTTTTTGCCCGTGATCAAGCCCAGACTACGAAAGCTTTGCGATAAAAGCGAGGCAAATCAGCGCGGTCGTGATCTATCCGCCGCGCTGTTGCAGCTCTACCGCTGGCTGCGCGCGAGAAAGGCCAGGCGTTCGAACAGATGCACGTCCTGTTCGTTTTTCAACAGTGCACCGTGCAGTTTTGGCAGGGCATTGGGGCCATCTTTCTTGAGGTCTTCGGCGTCCATGTCCTCGGCCAAAAGCAGCTTCAGCCAGTCCAACACTTCGGAGGTCGAAGGTTTCTTCTTTAGCCCCTGCTGATCGCGGATTTCGTAGAACTGGGTCAGCGCGGTAGTCAGCAGCGCCTGTTTGATACCGGGGTGGTGCACTTCGACAATCTGTTTCAGCGTCTCCATCTCGGGAAAGCGGATGTAGTGAAAGAAACAGCGGCGCAGAAACGCGTCGGGCAGTTCCTTTTCATTGTTTGAGGTGATGATCACGATCGGGCGATTGACCGCCTTGATGGTTTCGCCGGTCTCGTAAACGAAAAACTCCATCTTATCGAGTTCCTGCAACAGGTCGTTGGGAAATTCGATGTCGGCCTTGTCGATCTCGTCGATCAGCAGAACCACCTTTTCATCTGCATCAAAGGCCTGCCACAATTTGCCCTTGCGGATGTAGTTTTTCACGTCGTGCACGCGCTCTTCGCCGAGTTGGCTATCGCGCAGACGGTTCACCGCATCGTATTCATAAAGGCCCTGTTGCGCGCGGGTCGTCGATTTGATGTTCCATTCGATCATCCGCAGACCCAACGCCGTCGATACTTGCCGCGCCAGTTCGGTCTTGCCGGTGCCAGGCTCGCCCTTGACGAGCAGCGGCCGTTCCAGCGTGACAGCGGCGTTTACGGCGATTTTCAGATCGTCGGTTGCAACATAATCTTGGGTGCCTTGGAATTTCATCTTGTTTTCAACCTTCTGTAACGCGCGCTTGATCCACGGGGTTTAAGCAAAAAACGGCGGGATTGTGTAGTGACAATCGGCAATTGCTGCGTTAGACGCTGCGGCAGAGTGCGATATCGGGAGACAGACACGACATGTCTGAGTTGAGAACCGCCGGGGAAAAACAAATGAAGCAGGAAGTGTTCCTGCCGGATGAGTATAGTCCGGCAGAAGACGAGCCGTTCATGAACGACCGTCAACTGGAGTATTTTCGTCGCAAGCTGTTGAACTGGAAGGCCGAGCTTTTGGCCGGCAGCCGTGACACCATCGAAGGCTTGCAGGACGGGACACGCAATATTCCCGATGTGGCAGACCGCGCATCAGAAGAAACCGACCGTGCGCTGGAACTGCGCACACGGGATCGCGCACGCAAGCTGGTGGGCAAGATCGACGCGGCGCTGCGGCGCATCGACGAAGGCGAATTTGGCTATTGCTCGGTTACGGGTGATCCGATTTCGCTGAAACGTCTGGATGCACGGCCCATCGCCACGATGACGTTGGAAGTGCAAGAGCGTCACGAGCGGCGCGAAAAAGTGCACCGCGACGAGTGATTTTCGCCAAGCAATAATACGAACGCCGGAGCAATTGCTTCGGCGTTTGTGTTTTCGGCGGTGGCGCAGGCGAGGAACTTCGGGACGTCATGGATATTTCAAACGCAATCGTGGTTGGCGGCGGCATTGGTGGGCTGGCTGTAGCGGCCCTGCTGGCACAGCGCGGCGTGGCTGTGACCCTGCTTGAACAGGCCACCCAGATCGCAGAGGTGGGAGCAGGCCTACAGATCAGCCCCAATGGGCTGGCCGTGCTGCGCGCCATGGGCCTGGGGGCTGGGTTGTCCGCGCGCGGCGCGGTGCGCGGGCAGGCGGTACAGTTAAGCGATGGCCTGAACGGTCGCGCGGTGGCGCGGCTGGATCTGACCCGGCTGGCCGAGGATCAGCGCTATTATTTCGTGCACCGGGCCGACCTGATCGAGGTGCTGCAACGCGCCGCGCGCCGCGCAAACGTGAGTTTCGAGATGGCCGCACAGGTGGCCAGTCTGCGCCCCGACACCTTGCCGCAGGTCCAGATGGCCCAAGGCGGCAAGCGGCGCGCCGAACTGGTGATCGCAGCGGACGGCATTCATTCCGTGGGCCGGGTGCAGTTGAACGGCGCCGATGCTGCCCGCTTTTCCGGGCAGGTGGCGTGGCGGGCGCTGATTCCCAATACCTTTGACCACCCGGCAGAGGCACGCGTGGCGATGGGGCCGGGGCGGCATCTGGTCAGCTATCCGTTGCGGGGGGGGCATCTGATCAACCTTGTGGCGGTCGAAGAACGCAAAGATTGGGCCGCCGAAGGCTGGCACCACCGCGACGATCCGGCCAACCTGCACCATGCCTTTGCCGGGTTTGCCGGGCAGGCGGGCGAGATGATCGCGGCGGTGCGCGAGGTGACGCTGTGGGGGCTACACCACCACCCGGTCGCAGCACGCTGGCATCAAGGCGGTGTGGCCCTGCTGGGCGACGCGGCGCATCCGACGCTGCCATTTCTGGCGCAAGGCGCGAACATGGCGCTGGAGGATGCCTGGATGCTGGCCGATTGTCTGGCCCGGCTGCCGCGTGATCGGGCGCTGGCCGCGTATCAGGCCGCCCGGTATGACCGCGCCCGCCGCGTGATCAAAGTCTCGCAGGGCAATGCCGCGCGCTATCATCTGCGCCCCGGTGTCACCCGCAGCATGGCACATCTGGGGCTGCGGGTCGCATCACGGCTGGCGCCTGGGAGGATGCTGGGGGCCTATGACTGGCTCTATGGATATGACGTGACAAAGAGTTGACGTAGTGGCCGGGCCGGGGGCGATGCGAATTCACCGTCCCATAAGGCCCGACCACATCCTTGACGGCGGCGGGGATCAGCCCGCGCGTTGCAGCATGCCGAACAGGTCGCGTGGATCGTCAGGGTCGGCCAGCAGGTCAAGCGGGTGGAACAGGCCTGTTTCAGCGATTTGGTCGCGGACATAGCGCAGGGCCGAAAAATCCTCGATGGCAAAGCCGACACTGTCGAAAAGCGTGATCTGCTTGTCATCGGTGCGGCCCTTGGCCTGACCGGTCAGCACCTGCCAGATTTCCGTGACCGGATGATCGGGGTCAAGCTGCTGAATTTCGCCCTCGATCCGCGTCTGTTCGGGGAATTCGACAAAGATGTTCGAGCGGTGAAGGATCGCGGGGGCCAGTTCTGTCTTGCCGGGGCAGTCACCGCCGATCGCGTTGATGTGCACACCGGCACCAACCATATTGTCGGTCAGGATCGTGGCGTATTGTTTATCTGCCGTGCAGGTGGTGATGATCTGCGCGCCCAGCATCGCGTCTTCGGCGCTGGCGCATTCGACCACTTTGATGCCGTGGCCCGCCAGATTGCGCGCGCATTTGGCCGTGGCCGCGGCGTCGATGTCGTACAGCCGCACTTCGTCCACGCCGCAGATCGCCTTCATCGCAAGGCTCTGGAATTCGGACTGCGCGCCGTTGCCGATCATCGCCATCACATGTGCGCCCTTGGGCGCCAGCAGTCGCGCCACCACAGCAGAGGTCGCCGCCGTGCGCAGGGCTGTCAGGATCGTCATTTCCGTCAACAGCACGGGATAGCCATTGCCGACATTGGCCAGCAGGCCAAAGGCCGTCACGGTCTGAAACCCATCCTTGGTGTTGTCAGGATGGCCGTTCACGTATTTGAACCCGTAAACATCGCCGTCAGAGGTCGGCATCAGTTCGATCACACCCTTTTCAGAATGGCTTGCCACGCGGGGGGTCTTGTCGAACAGCTCCCAGCGTCTGAAGTCGGCTTCGATATAGTCGGCCAGGCCGCGCAGCATGTCTTCGACGCCGATGTGGTGAATTAGCTTCATCATGTGATGCACGGAAACAAAGGGCACCAGGGCCTTGTCGGAGGGTTTCAGGTTGGTCATTGTCTTGGGTCTTTCTATTAAAATGCGCGGGTGGGCCGGTCGAATACGCGACGGCCAAATGCGGATGCGGTCAGATCGACCATCAACTGGGCCGTGCGCCCGCGTTCATCCAGAAACGGGTTCAATTCGACCAGATCAAGCGAGGTCATCAGCCCGCTGTCATGCAGCATCTCCATCACCAGATGGCCTTCGCGCACCGTGGCGCCCCCCGGCACCGTTGTGCCCACCGCCGGCGCGACCGACGGGTCGAGGAAATCAACATCCAGCGAGACATGCAGCATACCGCCCGCCGCTTCGACCTTGTCGAGGAAGCGTTGCAACGGCTTGGCGATGCCGCTTTCGTCAATCTCTCGCATATCGACATAGGTGATCGTGGTTTCCTGCAAGGCCGCACGTTCTGCCGCATCGACCGACCGCAATCCGATCATGGCGATGTTTTCGTGCGCCAGTGGTGTGTCGATCGCCGGAAAGCCGTCAAAACCCGCCCGCCCTGTGACATAGCCCAGCGGCGTGCCATGCAGATTGCCGCTGTCGCTGGTCTCGGGGGTGTGGAAATCCGTATGGGCATCAAGCCAGAGCACAAACAGTGGGCGTCCCACCCGCTCGGCGTGTTTCATCGCCCCCAGAACCGTCCCCAGCGCCAGCGCGTGATCGCCACCCATAAAGATCGGCAGCCCCTCGTCCAGCGCCGCATCCGCCGCAGCGGCGAGGCTTTCGGTCCAAGCGATGGTTTCCTCTAGCGCGTGGGTCTTGGCGTGGGACTTGGCATGATAGGGGGCAGGGGCGACATTGCCGCGATCCGTTACCTGATGCCCCAGATCGCGCAGCGCGCCTTCCAGCCCGGCGGTGCGATAGGCGTCTGGCCCCATCAGGCAACCGCGGCGGCGTTTGCCGCTGTCCATGGGAACGCCCAGAAGGATGCAGTCTTTTTCATGTGTCATTTTGAGGCTCCTAAGGTGATGCCCTAGGGAGTATGCTGTCGATGTGATCAATGACAAGGTAGCATAGTGACCATATTGGTCATGGTTTATACAAAGTGGATAGCTGATTTTGCATTTCGAATAGCGATGCCAGAATCACCGCCTGATCCCGTGACAGTATAGGTCTCTGTTGGTCGTTGATTATGCCGGGCGCCGCAGTGCTGCCAACCACAGCCCCAGCAGCACCAAAGACAATACTGCGTTCCAGCCTGCCATCGACAGACCCAGAAACTGCCAGACAATCGCATCGCACATCACCAGCCCGCTTGGCGCATCCATCGACAGCAGCGTGCCGCCGTCCATCCCGCCAAGGTCAAGCCCCCCGCCGGAGCAAGAGCTTGGTCCCGGCCACCACGACCACTCAACACCTGCATGATAGGCCCCGATGCCCGCCGTGGTCGCCGCTGCCAGCGCCCCAAGCGCGATCAAGGCCCGGCCGGCCCCGGCCAGCAGTGCCACACCGACAACAACCGCCAGCGCATGTGGCCAGCGTTGCCACAGGCACATCTTGCACGGGGCAAAGCCGCCCAGATGCTGAAACCCAAACGCCCCGAGTAACAACAGCGCCGAGCCAAGCGTGGCCAGAATGATCAAAGATTTGCGTGTCATAGATACCGTATCAAGATAAAGCCGCCGATCAGCAGCGCCAGCGCCAGTGTAAACATCAGACCCAGCCTGCGTTCAATGAAATCCCGGATCGGCGCGCCAAAGTGCCACAGCAGCCCCGCCACGATAAAGAACCGCAGCCCCCGCGCCAGTATCGAGGTGGCGATGAAGGTGCCCAGCGGCATTCCGGTCCAGCCCGACATGATGGTGATAACCTTGTAGGGAAAGGGCGTGACCCCGGCGGTCAGCACAGCCCAGAACCCCATGTCGTTGAACCGCGTGGAAAATTCAGCCATCGCGTCGGCCTTGCCCAGACTTGCCAGGATGGGCTGGCCGATCCCTTCGAACGCCAGCGCGCCGATGCCATAGCCCAGCAGCCCACCCAGGACCGAAGCGATCAGGGCCACGCTGGCGATCAGCCAGGCGCGCCGGGGGCGGGCGATGATCATGGGAATCATCAAGATATCGGGTGGGATCGGAAAGACCGAGCTTTCGATGAAGGCAACGACCGCCAGCACCCAAAGCGCGTGGCGGTGATGGGCCATGCCCAAAGTCCAGTCATAAAGGCCACGGATCATCACGCTCGCTCCGGCTGTTTGCCCTGCAACACCATGCGCAGCCGCCAAGGTCAAGCCTGCGCAGGGGGGCGGGTGCTTGAGCCCGTGAAAATCTGCTTGCCCGTCTCGGCCAAGCAGGCTACATCGCCACTCGTGCCCAAGTGGCGGAATGGTAGACGCAGGGGATTCAAAATCCCCCGCCGCGAGGCGTGCCGGTTCGAGTCCGGCCTTGGGTACCAACCTGTTTTACAGGTTTCCGTTTTTTCCCCAAAGATAACCCACGTCCGGCCCAGGGATTGCCCATAGGCATCCCGGTATCGGCCATAAATCTAACGACAGGTTCCGCCGCAAAACCAAACCAGCGCGGACGATTATCTGCGCAGACATATTTGATTTTGATTCGACACAAATGTGGCAGAGCGGCCGTCGGTTCATCACCAGTTGGCCCGATTGCTGGCCATTGGTTCCAGCTTGCGAACAAGTTCTGATCAATCAAGACCGCAACAAGGCGACAATTCCATCGGCCTTGACCCGCGCAGACTGTTGCCCCTTTAGAAACAATTTCCAAAAATCACGGCCTCGAATTCAGCGCGGACCCGGCTGATCGCCATATTTATATATATAAGTTCGGATTCCAGCCTTTCGCGGTGGAAACAATCCGCACAACCAAAACGGGTAACAAACGGAAATTACGGCAATAATTTAGCGTTATAAGACACTTTTCAGACATTTTTCCCTTTGTTGGTAACGGACGCTTCGCTATGAATGATCTTGCCCAACTGGGGGGCACAAGTCTGTAGGTCACGGGGGCGGCCACATTATTCGCATCTGGGGATGCGGGAGATGTGTGGGCGCAAAGTTTGCGACCGTAATTCACAATGATGCCGGGTCTGCCCCCGGTGTTAGCTGCTCTGACAGCTGTCTCCCGCTTTTTGGTGCAATGGTGTGTGCCGTCCTGACCTGTGGTCGCTGCTCAGCGGGGCGTTTGTGTATGAACGGAGTGAGAGAATGAACGTTACCGACGAGACCAGATTTCCGGCGATGGCCCGGCTGGCAGGTCTCATCTTCGCTTGCTCCGCACCAGATACGTCTCTTTCAACATCATCCAATACGGCCGCGTTGCGCGCCGCACGCAACAACGCTTAGGAGAGCTTACAATGATCAGAACCATTGATTTCAATTCCCTTCCCGCCGGTACTGTGGTGGATGATGAATACGCCGCTCTGGGCGTTGCTGTTTCTGCCAGCGGCGGGTCGGGCCAGGCGATGATTTTCGACAGTTCGAACCCCACCGGGGGTGACGACGATCTGGCGTCCGATACGCTGGGCGGCCTGCTGATCGTGTCCGAAGACGGGGACAGCACCGATCCCGATGACAACGCAGGCGGCGGCAGCCTGTTCTTTGATTTCGAAGAGGGCGTGCGCGTCAAGAGCCTGACGTTCAAGGACATCGAAGAGAACTGCGGCGAAGGCACCCGGATGATTTTCTTTGATGCCGATGGCAACGAGATTGCAAACCACTTTGTCGATCCAACAGGTGACGGCGGCGAACGTACGGTTCAGCTCAACGTGACTGGCGTGGCCCGGATGGAAGTCCGTCTCCAGGGGTCGGGCGCGATCGACAACCTGACATGGGACGATGGCAAGCCTGACACCGGCGGCGAAAACGACGCACCCGTTGCCAACGACGACGAACTGATCATCGACGAAGATACCGTCGGCACTGTCAATGTCCTGACCAACGACACCGACGCCAACGGCGATCCTTTGACCGTGACAATGGCGTCTTGCCCCGTCGGCACAGTTGATATTGGCCCAGATGGCACGCTGACCTTCACGCCCGATGAAAACTACAACGGCGAAACCACAATCAGCTATACCGTCGATGACGGCAACGGCGGCACCGCCACTGGCACCGTCAACGTGACAGTGAACCCGGTGAATGACGCGCCCGAGGCCAATGACGACACCGCCACGACCAGCGGCACCACCGCCGTGATCATTCCGGTTCTGGCCAACGACACAGACGTTGACGGCGACATGCTGAATGTTCTCACGGCCACCAGCGACGACGGCACGGTAACAATCAACGGCGACGGCACCATCACGTTTGAGGCCAACGACGGTTTCACCGGCGAGGCGACCATCGCCTATACCGTGGCCGATCCCGACGGGCTGACCGACGATGCAATCGTGACCGTAACAGTCACCGATCCCACCGGCGCGCGTGACGGCTATGTTGACGGCACTGTGGGCGACGATCTGATCGACACCGCCTATACCGGTGACCCTGATGGCGACATGGTTGATGCCAACGACGAAATTCTGCCCGGTGCTGGCCCCAATGATGACTACGTTCGCGCCGGTGACGGCAACGACACCATCCTGGCTGGAGAAGGCGACGACATCATCGAAGCGGGCGCGGGCGACGATTCAGTCGAAGGCGGTACAGGCTCCGACACCGTTATGGGCGGCGACGGCGATGATGTGATCAACACGGGCAACGGCGAGCTGGCACCCGATCAGGGCTATCCCGCAGCGGGCAGCGATCCGCTTGGTTTCGACCCCGACAGCGATCCCGAAAATGACCGCGACTATGTCGATGGTGGGGCGGGCAACGACACGATCAGCACCGGCGACGACCGCGACACCATTTACGGCGGCGCAGGCGATGACGTGATCAACGCAGGCATCGACGATGATATCGTCGATGGCGGCACTGGCAATGACCGGATCGTAGGCGGCGAAGGCAATGATCTGCTCATTGGTGGGGCGGGCAATGACACGATCTATGCCGGCAACGACCCAGAGCTTGGCCTTGACGTGCTCGACATCCCCGACGTGGCCGATGGCACCAACCCATTTGCCCCAGACCGCAACCCGACCAATGGCATGGACACCGTCTATGGCGGCGCGGGCGATGACGTCATTTATGGCGCCGATGACCGCGACGAGCTGCACGGCGGTTCGGGTAACGATTTCATCGACGGCCAGATCGACGATGACATCATCAACGGCAACACTGGCAACGACACCCTGCTGGGTGGCGGCGGTGACGACAGCATCTCTGGCGGGCAGGGCAACGACATCCTGCGCGGCGGCACCGGCAACGATACGCTGCGCGGCAACCGTGACGACGACCTTCTCGAAGGCGGAGAGGGCGACGATATGCTCGACGGCGGCGGCGAGAATGACACCCTTATGGGCGGTGACGGCAACGACACGCTGCAAGGTGCGCAAGGCGACGATCTGCTCGATGGCGGTGCTGGCAATGACATCATGACCGGTGGTGCCGGTCAGGACACATTCGTCAACGTCAACGCAGGCGACGATGTCGACGGCGGTAGCGGTGCGATCGACTATGACACGCTCGACCTGCGCGGCTCTGCACCAGAGGGCGGTCGGTTGGAGGTCACCTATACCTCTGACGACCGTGAAGATGGCTATGTTGATTACTTTAACGAAGACGGCACCGACGCGGGCCGCCTGAACTTTGTCGAAATCGAAAACGTCATCCCCTGCTTTACCCCCGGCACCCGCATTGCCACGCCAAAAGGCGAAGTGCGCGTCGAGGATCTGCAGGTCGGTGACCGGGTCATCACCCGCGACAACGGCATCCAGACAATCCGCTGGATCGGTGCACGTGACATGACGGGCGCAGAACTGGAAGGGGCAGCGCATCTCAAGCCGGTCCTGATCCGTCAGGGCGCGCTTGGCAATGATCTGCCAGAGCGTGACATGATGGTCAGCCCGAACCACCGTGTTCTGGTGGCCAACGACAAGACGGCGCTCTACTTTGAAGAGCGTGAAGTGCTGGTCGCGGCAAAGCACCTGACCGGCTTGGACGGTATCGACATCGTCGATGTGTCCAGCACCACGTATATCCACGTGATGTTCGACCGCCACGAAGTGATCCTGTCAGACGGCACCTGGACCGAAAGCTTCCAGCCGGGCGACATGTCACTGGCCGGTATCGGCAAGGCCCAGCGCAGCGAAATCCTGGAACTGTTCCCGGAACTGGCCACGCAGGACGGCATCGACGGCTACGCCGCCGCGCGCCGCTCGTTGAAAAAACACGAGGCCAAGCTGCTGATCAAGTAATTCCTGCGGGGGCGCAGGACACGTAATATGCAGCTGTTGTGCTGAGCAATTCAGACCAACGACATAAACGGGGCGGGCAACCGCCCCGTTTTCTTTTTTGCGGGGGTAGAAAGTATCCCAATACAAATCGATTGAGGAGCCGGGCTACGCCCATGAGTCCGGGCTGTTGGGTCAAATGATGAATTTGGAAGGACCAACCTAGCGATCCGGCGGTGTCCAGTCGGTTTCCTCAACCGCCTTTCGCCGCCGCAGTCTGAGGGCCAGCCCGACAGAGACACCGACGCCGATGGCGATGGTCAGATCCGCAAACACGGTCAGCACCAGCGTGAGCAGCAGCAAGATCCGGTCTGACATGCGGGTCTGCATGTAGCCGCGCCATTTGTGAGGTTCGCTCATGTTCCAAGCGGTCAGGATCAGCAAACCCGCCAGTGCCGGCATCGCAAGATACCCCGCTAGGGGCGCGGCCAACAGCATGACCAGTAGGATCGTCAACGCATGCACAATACCGGCCACGGGTGTCTTGCCACCCGCGCGCACGTTGGTGGCCGTGCGGGCAATGGCACCGGTGGCTGGAAGCCCGCCAAAAAGTGCTGAGCCAATATTGGCAAAGCCCTGTGCCAAGACTTCGGCGTTGGGCCGGTGATGGCCGCCGATCATCCGATCTGCCACCATCGCCGACAGCAGCAATTCAATGCTGGCCAGAAAGGCAATGACAAAGGCGGAGGGCAGCAATTCAATGATGCGCCCCATGCTGATGTCGGGCAAGCTGGGACGCGGCAATGTGCTTGGCAAGGCACCGAAGCGCGAAAAGATCGTGTCGACGGGCAAGACTGCCAAGGCAACAGCAGCCGAGGTGACACCAACGGCAACGATCAGCCCCGGAAACCTTGGGGCGATCCGGCGCAGCAGGGTAATCAGCCCCATCGTGACGATGCCAATGGCCAGCGCAGAAAGGCTCAGACTGTCACGGGCCTGCCATAAGGCCTCCATCTTGCCGATGAATTCGGCAGGTACCTTATTCACCGACAGGCCAAACAAATCCTTGAGCTGGCTTGTGGCGATGATGACACCAATACCGATGGTGAATCCATTGATCACGGGTTCGGGCACATAGGCGACAAGGTTTCCTGCGCGGAGGTATCCGGCGACCAGCATGATGATACCTGCCATCAAGGTAGCAAGGATCAGCCCGTCATAACCGTGCTGCGTGATCACGCCGTAAACCACCACGATAAACGCGCCCGTTGGGCCACCGATCTGAACCCGACTGCCGCCCAGAAGCGAGATGATCAACCCGGCAACGATGGCTGTGACCAACCCTTTTTCCGGCCCCGCACCCGATGCAATCGCAATGGCAAGACTCAGCGGCAGCGCCACCATGGCCACCGTCACCCCCGCAATCAGATCACCGACAAACTGCTGGCGGTCATAGGTTTTGAGTGTCGTCAGGATTTTGGGTTTCATGCGCTGATCCAATGCTCTGCTTGCAATAGATGCAACGTCCATCAATCGAATGCGACTATTTGCCTTAACCGCGCCCGGCCACTGCCGGTCAGTCCCGCATCTGGCATCGCCACTTTGCCCAATCCTCCGGCGTGTCGAGGTCCAGCCGCGCGCGGTTGCCGGGCAGGGGGACCAGTTGCACCCGGTCCCCGGCCTGCGCCACCACGCTACGCCCACCATCGTCTCCCGTAAGCTGGGCCATCTGGGCAAACAGCGCAGCGGCAAAGACAATCGGATGGCCCGGCGCGCCCGAAGCCGTCGTCCCGCGCCAGATCAGTGTGTCGCTGTCCAAATCAACCGCCGCCACGACGTGGGCCAGATCGTCTGCCGTCAGATCGGGCATGTCGGCCAAAAGCACCATCGCGGCGCGGGTGCCGGCGGGCAGGGCGGCAAAGCCCGCGCGCAGGCTGGCGCCCATCCCTTTGGCGGCATCCGGCACGGGCAATACGGTGATATCCAGACCCGACAGCGCCGTATATCTCGGGTGCGGCGCAGGTGGCAGGGCCACAACTACCGGGCCGATGCGCTGCGCCATGATCGCCTGACGCCGCAGCAGTGGCTGGCCGCCCACATCTTCAAGCAGCTTGTCGCGCCCGCGCATCCGCGCAGACGCTCCGGCGGCCAAAAGGATCACGGGCAGGTGGGTCATGGCCCCACCTTACCGCCGCACATGGGCAATGCCTAGCCGCGCATCCGGGCACCATCGGCGTCAAACAGCGGGGTCGAAATAACCGTAGCCGGGCGCATCTGGCCCAGAATTTCAATCTCGACCTGCAAACCATCCTCGGCCCGTTCGGTCGGCACAAACCCCATGGCGATGGATTTTTGCGCATGGTGCGAATAGCCCCCCGAGGTGCAGAACCCCACCACGGCACCGTCCAGCCAGATCGGTTCGTAGCCGTGCACATCCGCGTCCGTTGCCGCGACCTCAAAGGCGACCAGCTTGCGCACAGGCGGCGTGGCACGTTCAGCCTCGGCCAGCTCACGACCGATAAAGGCGGTGTTTTTCTTGAAGCTGATAAACCGGTCCAACCCGGTTTCAGCGGCGGTGTAATCGGGCGAAAACTCTGACATCCAAGAGCCAAAGAACCGATCGAGCCGCAGCGACATCATCGCGCGCATACCGAACGGGACCATGCCATGATCCTGCCCCGCGGCCCAAAGCACGGTCCAGAGCGCGCGTTGGCCCATGGGGTCGCAGTAAATCTCATAGCCTAGATCGCCAGTATAGCTGACGCGTTGCACGATACAGTCGACCATCCCCACGGTCATACGGGTGACGTCGAGAAACTTCATCGCCGCCACGTCGCTGCGGGTGCAGGCCTGTAGGACATCGCGCGCCTTTGGCCCGGCAATCTGAAACCCGGTCAGCGCGTCCGAGATGTTCTCGACACAGACGCCGTCCTTTAGATGTTGCAGGAACCAGCGCATGTGAAACGCCTGCGCCCCGTAAGAGGCGGTAAGCTGGAATTCCTCCTCGCCCAAACAGGACATGGTGAAATCCCCGATCAGCTTGCCCTTGTCCGACAGCATGGGCGTCAGGCTGATGCGCCCTTGCTGCGGCACCCGGCCGGCCATGATAAGGTCGAGCCAATCCCGCGCCTTTGGCCCGGTGACGCGGTATTTGCCAAAATTCTGCACCTCGTTGATGCCGACTCCGTTGCGCACGCCCGCCACTTCGCGTGCCGTGGCACCAAAAGCGTCCGAACGGCGGAAGGACGGCGTTTCAAAGGTCGGCTCATCCCCTTGGGCAAAGTAGTTTGCCACCTCCAGCCCGTATTGCTGGCCCCAGACGGCCCCCATGCCGCTAAAGATGTCATACATCGGCGTGGTCCGGTACGGGCGCGCGGCGGGCAGTTCCTCGTTCGGATAGGACACGGAAAAGCGTTTTTGATAGTTCTCCGTCACCTTGGGCAGCGTATAGCCGGGCGATATCCACTTACCAAACCGCGCCACGTCCATCGCCATCACATCGCGTTCGGGTTCACCCTCGATCATCCACTGCGCCAGCGTCAGTCCGACACCGCCGCCCTGACTAAAGCCCGCCATGACACCACAAGCCGACCAATAGTTGCGTACCCCCGGCACCGGACCGACCAGCGGGTTGCCATCAGGGGCAAAGGTGAACGGCCCGTGGATCACCGATTTGACCCCCGCCGTTTCAAGGATCGGGAAGCGCTTGTAGGCGAATGCAATGCTGTCTTCGATCTTGTCGAAATCATCCGGCAACAGTTCGTGGCCAAAGCCCCAGGGTGTGCCGTTCACCGCCCACGGTCGGCAGGTCTGTTCATAAAAACCAATGCACAGCCCGCGCCCCTCCTGCCGCAGATAGCTTTCGCCTGCGGGGTCCATCACATGTGGATGTTCCGCGTCGCGGTTGTAGATATCGGGGATGTCGTCGGTGACGATATATTGGTGTTCCATCGGGTGCAGCGGGAAATAGATGCCCGCCATCGCGCCCACTTCGCGCGCCCAAAGCCCGCCCGCGTTAATCAGGTGTTCGGTGTGGATCGTGCCCTTGTCGGTCACCACATCCCAGGTGCCATCGGGGCGCTGGTTGGTTTCGCGGACCATACAATGTGTTTCTATCGTCGCGCCGCCCATGCGTGCCGCCTTGGCATAGGCGTGGGTGGTGCCAGACGGGTCCAGATGCCCGTCGAGCGGATCATATAGCCCGCCGATAATACCATCCATGTTGGTGATCGGCGCGATTTTGGCAATTTCCTCTGGGCCGACAATCTCGGTGTCCAGACCCATAAACCGGTGCTTGGCCCGTTCGGCCAGCATCATGTCAAAGCGTTCTTGGGTATCGGCCAACGTGACACCGCCCACATGGTGCAGCCCGCAAGACATCCCGGTGATCTCTTCCAGCTCTTTATACAGCCGGATCGTATAGCCCTGAAGGGCGGCCATGTTGGTGTCGCCATTAAGCGTATGAAACCCGCCCGCCGCATGCCAGGTAGATCCTGATGTCAGTTCAGACCGTTCGACCAGCATGACATCCGACCAGCCCAGTTTGGTCAGGTGATACAGCACCGAAGCGCCGACAACACCGCCCCCGATGACAAGCGCACGTGTGGTGGTCTTCATGGGATTCTCCAGCATTGTTCACCCGAAACCTGCCAAAGCGGGCCCGCGCCTTCATGTAGGTTTCCGACGCAGTTGGTCGATTTTGGCACATGACGCACGGGCGCGCGCCGCTTGGGTGAAATTCGATTTGGTCGGTTGGCGCGGCGGTAAAGCGTGCTATCTGTCGGCAATGAAACTGGAAAACCTCATCCCGCAGACCCTGCTGCGCAAGACGCGCGAATATACCCGCAAACTTTGGGTGCGGGTGGTGATCATGGGATTGCTGGCTATTCTGGCGCTGGGGCTGACGCAACTGGTCGAAAGTTTTGTGCCCAAGGAACTGGCCACCAGCCTGACGGGCGAGGCGGCGGACCGACTGTTGCAGATCATAGCGGACGCCATGCTGGCGGTGACGATCTTTTCGATCACCATCATGGTGACCGTCTACCGCGCGTCCTCGGCGCAGTTCACACCACGCGCGCACCGCCTGATCATTCAGGACCGTACGACGCAGAACACGTTGGCGGTGTTCATCGGGGCCTATGTCTATGCGCTGATCGCGATCATTCTGCGCGAATTGGGCGTCTATGTTGACGAACGCGCGCTTGTGCTGTTTGCCACGACGGTGCTGGTGCTGGCCGTTATCGTCATCTACCTGATCCGCTGGGTGCTGCACCTACAGGGCTTCGGCAGCCTGATCGACACCACCCGGCAGATCGAACGGGTCACCCGCGCCCAATTCAAGGAACGTCTGGATACGCCTTGCCTGGGCGGCCATGCCCTGACCGCCGCGCCACCCGATGACGCACGGGTCATTTGCGCCCACGAAAGCGGCTATATCCAGCATATCTATCCCGAAGCGCTGGACGCGCAGGCCGCAGATCATGGGGTCGCGTTGTATCTCACGCGCAATATCGGGGATTTTGTCTTTCTCAACGAACCCCTGCTGATGGCGGCCCCGCGCGGCGCGCCAAAAGACAGTGACCACGATTGGGAAAGTCTGGAGGAGGCGGTCCGTGACAATATTCGCCTGGGCGATCTGCGCAGCTTTGACCAAGATCCGCGTTTCGGTTTGGTGGTGATGGGCGAGGTGGCGTCGAAAGCATTGTCGCCGGGCGTTAACGACCCCGGCACCGCCATCGACGTGATCACCCGCATCGGGCGGATACTGTCGCTGTATTCTGACGAGGCCGCGGCCAAACGCGAGGTTACGCTGTCGCATCTGCATGTTGCACCGATCCAACCAGACGACTTGATCGAAGACGGCTTTGGCCCACTGGCCCGCGACGGTGCAACCGTGGTCGAAGTGCAACAAATCCTGCAGGAGGTGCTGGCCGGGCTGATGCGCCACCCGGACATCGGGCTAAGCAAGGCCGCGCGGGCGGCGGCGGAGGTGCATTTGCAGCGCGCGTTACAGGCGATTGGTTTTGAGCCTGACCGGGCGCGGGTACTGAGTGCTGCGCGCAGTGATGTGCGCGATGCGGTCACCCAAGCTCGGTAACCAAGCCGCCGGTGCTGGGGGCTTTGTAATCCCCAAGCCCGCCGCCAAGTTTATGTGGAAAATTGACGCGGGCGGCAGGCGGTGGGCTGCAAAAGCCGTGCCTCTTGGCCTTTGGCGACCATCTGTGTCGGTTATGGGCAACCCTGTTCCCCCGTGCCGGGGCGAGGATGGGGCCAGAGCATTGTCACATCAGGAGCCAACATGCGCACCCATGCCCAGGCTGTCATCATCGGGGGCGGCGTCATTGGCTGTTCTATCCTTTATCACCTGACCAAACTGGGCTGGACCGATGTTGTGTTGCTAGAGCGCAATGAGCTGACCTCGGGATCAACCTGGCACGCGGCAGCAAACATTCATGGGCTGCACGACAACAACAACATCACCCGCATCCAAAATTACACGATGGATCTGTACAACGCGCTGGAGGCCGAAACCGGGCAAAGCTGCGGTGTGTTTCAGCCCGGATCACTGTATCTGGCGCAGACTGAGGCGCGCGAACACCAGTTGCGTCTGCAAGCAGCCAAAGCGAAATACTACGGGCTGCCATTTCGCGAGGTCAGCCGCGCTGAAGCCGAAGAATTGCATCCGCTGGTCAATTACGACGGCATCCGCTGTATCATGTTTGAGGAAAATGGCGGCAACGTGGACCCGTCAGGCGTGACCAATGCCTATGCGGTCGGCGCGCGGGCGGCGGGTGCCGAGATTGTGCGCTTTTGCCCCGTCACCGGGACCGAACAGCAGCCTGACGGCAGTTGGATCGTGCGGACCCAAAAAGGCGATATCAGGGCGCAGTGGGTCGTCAATGCCGCCGGGCTCTGGGGACGCGAGGTGGCCGCATTGGCCGGGCTGAAACTGCCGTTGCAACCGACGGAACACCAGTACTTTGTGACCGAAGCGATTGCCGAAATCACAGCCATGGACCGGCGCCTGCCGTCGGTGGCCGACCGCGACGGCGAATATTACCTGCGCCAAGAGGGCAAGGGCCTGCTGATCGGTGCCTATGAAAAAGACATGCGGTTCTGGGCCGAAGAAGGCACACCCTTGGATTTTGCCCATGAACTGTTTCCCGACGATTTGGAACGTATCGAAGACAATATGATGCGCGCCATTGACCGGGTGCCGGCGGTCGGCACGGCGGGGATCAAACGGGTGATCAACGGGCCGATGATCTGGTCGCCCGATGCAAACGTACTGTTTGGCCCGGTGCCCGAGCTGCGCAACTACTTTTGCTGCAACGGGATCATTCCGGGGTTTTCGCAGTCGGGGGGTATGGGGCTGCTGGCCGCAGACTGGATCGTCACGGGCGAAACGCGCTATGACATGTTCGCCTGGGATGTGGCGCGCTTTGGCGATTGGGCCGATGCGGCCTTTACCCGCGCGCGCGTCCGCGACCAATATGCCAACCGTTTCAAAATCCATTTCCCCCATGAAGAACGCGCCGCAGGCCGTGCGGTCCGCAAGCGGCCGGCGTATGACGACCAGCGGGCGCGGGGGGCAGTTTTCGGGTTTAACTATGGCTGGGAACATCCGCTTTACTATGGTGATGACGTGGGTGCCGAGGATCAGACCCACGGCTTTACCCGGCAGGGCTGGTGGGATGTGGTCGGCCACGAGGCGCGGATGCTGCGCGCTCATGCCGGGATCATCGACATCTCGAACTTTGCCAAATACCGGGTCGCGGGGCCGGGGGCTGAGGCGTGGTTGAACGCGCTTTTTGCCAATCGTATGCCGGGGGCGGTGGGGCGGTCCTGCCTCACGCCGCTGATCGGCAAACGCGGCGGGATCGCGGGGGATTTCACCGTAACGCGGCTGGGCGAGGATGAGTTTTGGATCATTGGGTCCGGCATGGCAGAACGCTATCACCAGCGGTTTTTTCGTGCGGTGCCACTGCCGCAAGGCACGGTCTTTGATAGCCTGACGCAGGCGGTCTGTGGGTTCAACGTGGCGGGGCCAAAGTCGCGCGCGTTGTTGCAGCGGTTGACCAATGCACCGCTAGGGAATGCCGATTTCCCCTTCATGCGGTCAAAACGGATCGAACTGGCAGGGATCAAGGTCGTGGCGCTGCGGGTGTCGTTTACCGGTGATCTGGGGTGGGAGCTGCACTGCGCCGAGGCGGATCAACTGGCGCTGTGGCAGGCGTTGCTTGAGGCTGGGGATGATCTGGGCGCGGGGCCGGTGGGATCGCGCGCATTGATGTCGCTGCGGATCGAAAAGGGCTATGGATCATGGGGGCGGGAATACAGTCCGGAATACTGGCCTCAAGAGGTCGGGCTGGACCGACTGTGCAAGCTCGACAAGGATTTTCTGAACAAGGAAGCGCTGGAACAGACGCTGGCAGAACCTGCCCGCGAGCGTCTTGTGGTACTGGCGCTCGATGCGGGGCAGACCGATGCATCAAATGCCGATGCGGCTGGGGGGGAACCGATTTTCAAAGACGGCAAGGGAATAGGCCGGGTCACTTCGGGCGCCTATGGCTTTGGCGTGGGGCAATCGCTGGCGCTGGGGTTTGTGCGCGGCGTCGCGGCCGGCGACGTGGTGCAGGTGATGGTGCTGGGCGCGCCGCATAATGCAGTGGTGCTGGCAGAACCGCCGTTTGATGCGGCGGGCACGCGGTTAAGGGGATAGGCGCGTCAAACAGCGCCAGACCGCCCGGACGGGCTGGCGCTGCCCGGCCCGCATCCAGCCGGAGCTGTTAAAGCGGTCTGATCTTGAGTTGCGTAATCCGGTTGCCCTCGCGCGCCATCACTTCGAACCTGAACCCGTGGAAGGAAAACACCTGTCCCTTGGTCGGGATCATCTGCGCCTCGTGGATGACCAACCCGGCGACGGTATTGGCCTCGTCATCGGGCAGCGACCAGTCCGTCGCGCGGTTCAGGTCGCGGATGGTCATGGCGCCGTCCACCATCAGGTGCCCGTCTTCGGCGGGCCGCACCGGGTGGTCAGCGTCGGGGTCGAATTCATCGGTAATTTCGCCCACGATCTCTTCGAGGATGTCCTCAAGCGTGATCAATCCCTGAAGCGAGCCATATTCGTCCACCACCAGCGCAAAATGGGTGCGGCGGCGCAAGAACTGGCGCATTTGTTCGTCCAGCGTCGAGGTTTCTGGCACGAAATAGGGTTTCATCACCACACTTGCGACGTCAAAGTCCTTGAGTGCCGCAGCTTCGCCTTCGGGTCCGCCGATCAGCTTGTACATGGCGCGCAGCAGGTCCTTGGCATGGACGACACCGATGATGTTTTCGGGATCATCGCGGTAGACGGGCAGGCGGGTGTGATTGGATTGCAGACATTGTTCCAGAATATCAGAGGGGTCTGCCGCGGCATCAACCATCTCAATCCCGGATCGGTGTAGCATGATTTCCTCGACCGCGCGTTCGCGCAGATCAAGCGCGCCCAGGATCCGGTCACGGTCCTCTTTTTCGACAACGCCTTCGGAATGGCCCAGTTGCAGCGCACCCGCAATTTCCTCGCGCACGGCAAGGATGTTGCTGTCCGGGTCGATCTGCACGCCAAAGACGCGCAGGATGCCGCGCACGAACAGCCGCACGGCACTGACGATGGGCGAAAACACCAGTACTATAACACCGATGGGGCGCGACACCAGCGCTGCGGCGCGTTCGGCATTGGTGATGGCATAGGTTTTGGGCAGCACTTCGGAAAACACCAGCACCAGCACCGTCATCACCAGCGTCGCCAGCGCCACGCCGTTTTGCCCGAACAGGCGGGTGAACAGCGCCGTCGCCATCGAGGCGGCGAGGATATTCACCATGTTATTACCCAGCAGCACCGACCCGATCAGGCGTTCGTTGTCTTCGGTGATCTTGAGCGCGCGCTGCGCCCCGCGTGACCCCTTGTCGGCCTGCGCGCGCAGCTTGCCGCGTGATGCGGCTGTCAGTGCGGTTTCAGAACCCGAGAAAAAGCCGGACAGCACAAGTAAGAGCAGGATAATCCCGGCACTGATCCAAAAGCTTGCGTCGAAGAGGGCGGTGCCCGTTTCCATTTGCGTCAATTCCATACACTATATGTTCAGCACTGGTTATGGGCATAGGGGCGCGGTCATTCAAGGGTCGCGCTGCGGGGGAAAACAATGCGCGCGCTACGACATCACGATTTAG
Source organism: Sulfitobacter sp. KMM 9851 (assembly GCF_057178245.1). Lineage (NCBI taxonomy): Bacteria > Pseudomonadati > Pseudomonadota > Alphaproteobacteria > Rhodobacterales > Roseobacteraceae > Sulfitobacter > Sulfitobacter sp. KMM 9851. Next base: position 1,859,319 of record NZ_CM169991.1, on the reverse strand, counting down.
GGGTGCTGGACGGTCCGGTGCTGCTGTTTGGCGGGCCCTACAGCAATGTGCAGGCGCTTGGGGCGGTTCTTGCCGTCGCGGCAGAGCGCGGCATCGCGGGCGATCATATGGTCTGTACCGGCGATGTGGTGGCTTATTGCGGGGCGCCAATGCGCTCGGTCGCGGCAATCCGAAACGCGGGCTGCGCGGTGGTGGCCGGCAATTGCGAGGCGCAGCTGGGCAGCGGCGCGCCCGACTGCGGCTGTGGTTTTGATGCGGGCAGTGACTGTGATCTGCTGAGCGGGGCTTGGTATGCCCATGCGGCGCAGGTTTTGGGCGATGCCGACAAGGCATGGATGTCGGGGCTGCCCGATGTGATCAGCTTTCGGCATCAAGGCGCGCGCTATGGTGTGATCCATGGCGGGGTCGCGGATGTGGCGCGGTTTGTCTGGTCGGACGCCCCGGATGCGCTGCTGATCGAGGAATGGCGCGCACTTGAGGAGGCGATCGGCCCGGTCGATCACATCGTCTCGGGGCATTCCGGCCTTGCCTTTATCCGCAACACCCCGCGCGGCTGCTGGATCAACGCGGGCGTTATCGGGATGCCGCCCCATGACGGGCGGCAACAAACGCGTTACGCCCTGCTAGATGGGGGCGAGGTCCAGGTACACCGGCTATCGTATGATGTGGCGGGTGCGATTGCCGACATGGACGCGGCAGGCCTGCCGCGCGCCTACCGCGACGCGCTGCAAAGCGGCTATTGGCCCTCTGAGGATGTACTGCCGCCGGGTTTGCGGCTGCCGTCCTTGGCCAGCGGGTGATGGTCCAGCACCAGTTCGGTCAGACGTTCTTCCAGAACATGGGTATAGATTTCGGTGGTGGCGACATCCGCATGGCCCAGCATGGTCTGGATCGCGCGCAGATCGGCACCATTGGCCAGCAGATGCGTGGCAAAGGCATGGCGCAGGGTGTGCGGTGTGACCTTGGACGGGTCAACGCCGCCGGCTACGGCAAATTCCTTGATCAGCAGGTAGAACCGGTGCCGCGTCAGATGGCCCATTGCTCCGCGTGAGGGAAACAGGAATCGCGAGGCGGGTTTGCCTTTGGTGAGGTTTGCCGCCTCAACCTTGTCGCGCATCGTCAGCCAAGCGGCCAGCGCGTCGCGCGCGGGGGGCGACAGCGGCACCATACGTTCCTTGCCGCCTTTGCCCATGATCAGCAGCAGGCGCGGATCACCGCGTGCGGCACTGACCGGCAGGCTGACCAATTCGCTGACCCGCATCCCCGTGGCATAAAGCAATTCCATCAGGCAGGTGTTGCGCAACTGGTCCGACAACGCGCGCCCGGATTCGCGCGCGGCGTCGAGCAGGCGGTCAACCTCGGCTTCCGACAGGATCTTGGGCAGACGCTTGTCCTGACCCGGCCCGGCAATCTGGACCGCCGGATTATCGCTGCGCAAGCCTTCTTCAAAGGCAAAGCGGTAGAGCTGTTTGATCGCCGACAACCGCCGCGCGCGGGTCGATTTGGCCAGACCCTGCGCATCGCAATAGACCAGATATTCTTCAACATCGTCGCGCAGGACGGAGGTAAAATCGCGGTCGCGCCGGGCCAGCCAGCTGTCAAAGTCCTTGAGGTCGCGGCCATAGGCGAGCTGCGTGTTTGTCGCCGCACCCTGTTCGGCGGCCTGCGCCTCCAGAAAGGTGGAAATCCAGTGGAAAGTTTGAGTGTGCATCAGGCTCATCGTTGTAACAGCAGTATCTGAAGCGAGGCGCGTCGCGCCGTATCTTCGAGACCCAGCGCGCGCAGGGTGGCAAGCGCGTCGCGCAGTGCACCGGAATCGCCGTTGGCCCCGTCGTCCATCAGCGCCAGCAGGCGGAGTACCGCTACGCCAAGTTGACCATCGCGGGCTTGGTCCATCAGGTCGGCGCGCGGAACGGGGGTTGTGAAAGCGGTCCAGATGGCCTCGGCCATCGCGTCATCGGGGCGCGCCTCGGGCGCTTCGCCACGGGCCACGGCAATGTGCAGCGCGCGCGCCGCGCTGGCCTCTGAGGCGGCAGGGCTGTTCGCCGCCACCTCATAGCCTGGTGACAGCAGGGCCACGTCAAAGGCAATCGCCGCCGCCCGCCCGTGCAGCGGCAGGCTGCTGAGTTGGTCGGCAAACAGGGTGGCAAAGGCAACCTCGAGTTCGGCCTCCTGCATGGCGCGCCAGACGTTGGGCAAGGTTTTGGTGACGGCATCGACGCTTGTGGTGCCAAGCGCCGTTTCAAAGCGTTGCAGGGCCTCGACCCGGTCCCATATCCCACCAGAGGCGGCAGGCGCGCGGTCAGTATAGAGCCCCAACAGGTGATTGTCCGGCAGCGCACCGGCGCGGGTCAGCCGCTCTGCCGCCTCAAGCTGGGCTTTCCACCCGGCCAGATCACGCAGATCGGCCACGGCATAGGCGCGCGGCAGGGTGCCACTGGGCAACGGCTCTCCGATGGTTTCAAACAACCGGAAGGTCATCGGGTCCATCTTGCGCGGGGCGCGCAGGGGCGCGGCACCTTCAAAAAGGTCAGGGTTGAGAAAGCGGTCGAACAGATCAAGCTGTTCCTCGCTCATCAGGCCTAGCGCTTGCGCCGAGCCAAAGGTCAGCGCGGCGTTGTCCCAGTTACCGATCCGGGCGCTGCAAAAAATACGGGTGCTGTATTCGCGGGTCAGATGGGGCGATTTAACCAGCCGGGCGCAGGCGCGGTCTTCGGTTCCGGTCAGCAGGGCAATCTGCATCCACAGGTCGAAATGCGCTGTCGATGTGGCCACGCCGGCCTGTTCGATCAGCGACAACGCGGGGTCAAGCGCGCCAAGGTCGCGCAGTTTCTGCACCCGCGCCAAGGCCAGCGCGTCACCTTCGCGGGCCAGCCCCTTGGGGGCCTGTGCCTCGGCCAGCAGCACGGTGTATAGCAGGGCCTGGGCGGCGGGGATATGCGGGTCTGGCAGGTCTTCGATCAGGGTGATGATCTGATCTGACGTACTGTTGCGCCAAATGTCGGCCGGCAGGCCCGTAACGGCACTGGGCACCAGACCGATCTCGCGCGGGGCACCTTCGCCCAGCGGTGTGACGGTGACGACAGGCGCGTTGGCGGAAACCGCGGTGGCCGGTTCGCGCCGGTTCGGTAGGCCAACCGGAGCGGCCGGTGGTCGGCGCGGCACGCTTTGCTTATTTTCCAGCCAATCAATCACCGACAGGGGCTGATCGCCGGTGCCGCCCTGAGGCGGGGAATCGACCTTGGCCCCCTGCGCCGATACGGGCGGCCCGCACAGCGCAAGCAGCAAAAGGCCAAGCGCGCCGCCAGACCGGAACGACATATGCCCTGTCATGCGCTTAATCCGCTTTCAGGGTGATGGGATGGCGGGTTTCCACTTGTTCCGGTGAAAAATCGACTCCGAAAAACGGGCCGAGATAGGCATAGCCCACAAGCCCGATAAACCCAATAACCGTCAGGAATATCAGTAGCTTGAATAGTTTTCCCATAAGATGCGCCTGCCCGAATTTCTGCTTGTTTTGTCCATTCTATATATGGCCTTTTGGGCAAGATCACGTCATTCAGGTAAAAATGAGCGGAATTGAGCAAACCATGGCCGATGGCGGAAAACCGCACCCACGTTACCGTTTGAAAAAGACGGTGGCGATGGTGGGTATGATGGGTGCCGGGAAAACAGCGGTGGGCCGCGCGGTGGCGGTCAAGTTGGGTGTGCCGTTTCTGGACAGCGATGCCGAGATCGAGGCCGCTGCCAATCTTAGCGTGCCGGAGATTTTCAGCCGCGACGGCGAGGCGTTCTTTCGCAAGCGCGAGACCGAGGTGATCGCGCGGTTGCTCGACGAGGAACGCGGCATCCTGTCGACCGGTGGCGGGGCGTTTTTGGCCGAGGTCAACCGCGCCAATATAGCAGCGCGCGGTGTCGCCGTCTGGCTGGACGCGGATCTGGATCTGCTCTGGAACCGGGTGCGCTACAAGGAAACGCGCCCCTTGCTGCATACCAAGGACCCGCGCCGCACCTTGTCTGAACTTTATCATGCGCGGGTGCCGCTGTATGCGCAGGCGGATTTGCGGGTGTCCTGCGCGCCGAACCTGTCAATAGATGCCATGGCGCATCGGGTCATCGCCTGCCTGCTGACGCGCCCCGATATTCTGGAGAGCGTGGATGCGTGAGACAATACGGGTCGACCTGCCGGGGCGGGAATATGATATTGTCGTAGGGCCTGATCTGCTGGCCGAGGCGGGGGCGCATATCGCCCCTTTGCTGCGCCGCCCGCGCGTGGCGGTGATCACCGAAACCCATGTTGCCGGGCTGCATCTGGGCAAGCTGCGCGCCGGATTGGCAGGGCAGGGCATCGAGATGGTGACGCTTGAGTTGGCTCCCGGCGAGGGGACCAAGGACTGGGCAAATCTACAGGCCTGCGTGGACTGGTTGTTGGATCAACAGGTGGAGCGCGGCGATGTCGTGGTGGCCTTTGGCGGCGGGGTGATCGGTGATCTGGTGGGCTTTGCCGCCGCCGTTCTGCGGCGCGGGGTGCGTTTTGTGCAGATCCCCACATCGCTGCTGGCGCAGGTCGACAGTTCTGTGGGCGGCAAGACCGGGATCAACGCCCGCCATGGCAAAAACCTGATCGGGGCGTTTCATCAGCCGTCGCTGGTGCTGGCTGATACCGCCGTGTTGTCCACCATGACGGCGCGCGATTTCCTGGCGGGCTACGGCGAGGTCGTGAAATATGGCCTGCTGGGGGATGCTGCGTTTTTTAACTGGCTTGAGCAGAACGGCCCGGCCTTGGCGGCAGGTGACATGGCCGCAAGGGTCGAGGCGGTGCGCTGGTCGGTGCAGATGAAGGCCGACATCGTGATGCGCGACGAGACCGAGCAGGGCGACCGTGCGCTGCTGAACCTCGGCCACACGTTCGGTCACGCGCTGGAGGCGGCAACAGGCTATTCCCAGCGTTTGCTGCATGGCGAAGGCGTGGCAATCGGCTGTGCGCTGGCGTTTGAGATGTCGGCGCGGCTGGGGCTGTGCGCGCAAGAAGACCCTAGCCGGGTGCGTGCGCATCTGGCGGCGATGGGGATGAAAAAGGATCTGGGTGACATCGAAGGCGATTTGCCCGATGCCGAGGCGCTGTTGGCGCTGATGGGCCAGGACAAAAAGGTCGTGGATGGCCGCGTACATTTCGTGCTGGCGCGTGGAATTGGACAGGCCTTTACCGGCGCCAAGGTCGACAACGACGCGGTGTTGGGGCTGTTGCGGGACGCACTGGCGTAAAAACGCCGCCCGGATCAAGCGGGCGGCGCGCCCCGGACAAGAAAAAGGGCGCGACAGGATACCCCTGCGCGCCCTCATATCTATCTCGGTGTGGTGACTGCTTAGAACGGAATTTCGTCATCCAGATCGCGTGACCCACCGCCACCGCCACCGCCGCCCGAAGACGACGGACCGCTGTCATAGCCACCGCCGCTGTCGTAACCACCGCCGGCACCGCGGTCGTCATAACCGCCACCGCCACCGCCGCCACCTGCGCCGCCGCCACCGCCGCCTGGGCCGTCAAGCATTGTCAGCGTCCCGCCAAAGCCTTGCAGCACAACTTCGGTGCTATAACGGTCCGCGCCGGACTGGTCCTGCCATTTGCGGGTCTGCAACTGGCCTTCGATATATACTTTTGACCCTTTCTTGAGATACTGCTCGGCAATCCGAACCAGTCCTTCCTGAAAGATCGCTACCGAATGCCATTCGGTCTTTTCGCGGCGTTCGCCGGTGTTTTTGTCTTTCCATGTCTCCGAGGTGGCGATGCGCAGGTTGCACACTTTTCCCCCGTTCTGGAACGCCCGCACCTCGGGGTCGCGCCCCAGATTGCCGATAAGGATCACTTTGTTCACTGAGCCGGCCATTCTGCCCCCTGTTTTATATTGAATGTCTGCGAACGCGAATCCGCCCGCGTCCTGATCCGACAGGTTATAACTTGGATAACCTAGAGGGACCACGCGTTTTCCCACCCTGGGTGGCGGCAAACTTTGACTGGCAGAGGGGGTGTTTTTTGATATAGTCGCCCCAATTCAACGGCTGGGGGCAGTACGGCATGCATAAGGCAAGTTTGGGGACCGGTTTATTGGCCGGGATGATCATGGTGTGCGCGACCTCGGCCTCGGCAGATGTGTTTTCGTCGAAAAACCGCGCAACATTGTTTAAATCGCAAAAGAGCATCCTCGATAACCGCGCCTCCAAGCAATATTCCGCTTCTGTCCGTTTGCAACCGCCCAGCGTGGTGACGCCCACCAAATGGGACGTGCCGAAATATGGCGGCAAATATAAAGGTGTCTACCTTGGCATGGCACGTGATGCCGCGACCAAACATGGTATTCCAGAAGATCTGTTCCTGCGGTTGGTGCAGCAGGAAAGCGGTTGGAACCCGCAGGCCGTCTCGCATAAGGGCGCGATGGGCCTGGCACAACTGATGCCGCAGACGGCGCGCAGGCTGCGGGTTGATCCCGCTGATCCGGCGCAGAACCTCGAAGGCGGCGCGCGATATCTCAAGCAACAGTACCGCACCTTTGGCACCTGGCAACTGGCCCTAGCTGCTTATAACGCCGGTCCCGGGGCCGTGAAAAAGTACGGTGGCGTGCCGCCCTACAAAGAAACGATGAATTATGTAAAGGTTATCGGAGGGAGTTAACCCTTTGATATTAATTTATAAAGACTGCAAATCTTCCTGTTTTCGTCAGGCCGCGGTGCCCTGCTATTTGGTAATCGACCGACCATAACGGAACCAGCAGGTACATTATGGTGTTGTCCAGTCAGAGCGTCAGGAGGTTGGGGTTGTCCCGCCACCGCGCAAAGAACGACAGGAGCATCCAAATGTTCACCCAAGTCAAAAAAATCGCCCTTGCGGCCAGCGTCAGCATGATCGCCCTTAGCGGTGCGGCCATCGCCGACACCGACATCAAGATTTCAAACGTCAACGTCGAAGCCTCGATGTCGGCCGCTACCGACAGCAACGCTATGGAGTTCTATCCTGAAATCGCCACAGACATCCAGACAGCCGTCGCTTCGATGGTCCCGTTGAGCGATGATGGCGCTGATCCAGAAATCCGCATCGACATCCGCAAGATTTCGATGGACGGCACCACCATGCTGCCGGACCACAAGAAATTCAACGAGTTGGAAGGCGTTGTTAACATCACAAACCCAACTGGCGCCAATGCCGGGTTGAGCTTTCCTATAAATATCGCGGCCTATAGCGGTGAAAAAGTGGTCCCAGAAGGCTATATTGCCGTTCTGCCATCGGACGAAGACTTCTATGCCGCGATGGTTGCGGCCTTTGCGAGCAGCGTTGTTGAAGGTCTGAGCAACGTGAACACAGCTGGCGACGCCATCAGCAAATAACGCTGACAACAGTTTCCTTCAGGCCATACCCCGCCAACCCGGCCTGGGAAAAGGGCGCGGATCACCCCTCGGTCCGCGCCCACCTTTGGGTCAGGACCCATTAATCGATTGAGCTTGTCGCGTTGTCATGATTTACGATCCCCAGTTTTGGGGGATATTATGAGCAACTTATACTGGCTGAATGAGGCGCAGATGGAGCGTCTGCGGCCTTACTTTCCTAAGAGCCGAGGTCGTGCTCGCGTTGATGACAGGCGTGTTCTGAGTGGCATTATCTTCATCAATCGCAATGGTTTAAGGTGGTGCGATGCACCAACGGAGTATGGCCCACCAAAGACGTTGTATAATCGCTGGAAGCGTTGGAGTGATATGGGCGTGTTTGCCCGGATCATGATGGGATTGGCCGAACAAGACCCTGATAACAAAACTATCTCAATTGATGCAACATACCTCAAGGCGCATCGCACGGCTTCCAGCCTGCGGTTGAAAAAGGGGGGCGTGGACGCCTGATTGGGCAGACTAAAGGCGGCATGAACACCAAGCTGCATGCTGTAACAGACACCAGCGGCCGTCCTGTCCGCCTGTTCATAACCGCTGGGCAGGTCAGCGATTATACTGGTGCTGCGGCTTTGATGAACGGCCTGCCTGAGGCGGAGTGGCTTCTCGCTGATCGAGGGTATGATGCTGATTGGTTCCGCGAAACCCTTGCAGATAAGGGCACCAAACCCTGCATCCCGGGGCGCAAATCGCGCAAGAAGACCGTCAAGTATGACAAGCGACGATACAAACGCCGCAACCGCATCGAAAGAATGTTCGGCAGGCTCAAAGACTGGCGACGTGTCTCAACCCGTTATGACCGCTGCCCAAAGGTCTTCCTGTCAGCAATCGCTCTCGCAGCAACGGTTATATTCTGGTTATGAGTCCTGACCCTTATTCTACTATTCGGCGGGAATGTTGAGCTCGATCACCGGCTCCATCTGCGCAAATTTCTCTTCGGACAGATGACATTTCACCTGATGGCCCTCGGCCATCTGGCGCATTGGTGGCACCTCTTTCTCGCACAGGTTGCCCGGCACCTGCGATTTCCAGCCACAGCGCGTCTGAAACGGGCAGCCCGGCGGCGGGTTCATGGCCGACGGGATATCGCCCTCCAGCACAATGTGCTTTTTCTTGACGCGGGTGTCGGCAATCGGCACCGCTGACAGCAATGCCTCTGTGTAGGGATGGTAGGGCGGGCTGAACACCTGATCCGTCGTGCCTAATTCGACCACATGACCCAGATACATCACCATCACCCTGTCGCTGAGATAGCGCACGATGGACAGGTCGTGGCTGATGAACAGCAGGGTGGTTTTCTGTTCCCGCTGGATTTCCATCAACAGATCCGTCACCGCCGCCTGAACGGACACATCCAACGCCGACACCGGTTCATCTGCCACCACGATCCGCGCATCGCCGGCAAAGGCGCGGGCAATACCGACCCGCTGTTTTTGCCCCCCGGACAACTGGCGCGGCATCCTTGTGGCAAATTCGCGCGGCAGTTTCACCAGATCAAGCAGTTCGAGCATCCGCTGTTGGCGCGCTTTTCCGGTCTTGCCGATCTTGAAAATCTCAAGCGCGCGGATGATCTGGCGGCCCACCGTCATCGACGGGTTCAGCGTGTCAAAAGGGTTTTGAAACACCATCTGCACATCGGCCACATTCTGCGTTGTGCGGTTTTCAATCGGTACATTGCCGATGTCGCGGCCATCGAGGTAGATATGCCCCTCGGTCGCTGTCTCTAGCCCCATCAGCACCTTGGCAAAAGTGGATTTGCCGCAACCGCTTTCACCCACAATGGCCAGTGTTTCGCTTTCGCGGGCCTCGAAACTTAGGGTTTCGTTGGCTTTGACCACCTTGGTGTCACCGCCGCCAAACAGCGCGCTGGCCGCAACCTGATAGTATTTCTTGAGGTTGTCCATTTTTAGAACCACCTCGCCAATCTCGCCCTTCTGCTTGACCTCGGCCAGTTCCAGCGGCGCCTGCCAGTCAATTTCCTGAAAGCGGATACAGCGGGTATGGTGGCGGTCATTGCCCGGCACCGGTTCCATCGGGATCGGTGCCTGATCACAGCGCCCGGCCTGAAAGTAGTCACAGCGCGGACCAAAGTTGCAGCCCTTGGGGCGTTCATGTGGCAGAGGGAAGTTGCCGGGAATGGCAATCAGCGGGCGCGCGTTCTTGTCTGCGCCGGGCAGGGGGATCGACCGGAACAGCGCCTGCGTATAAGGATGCTGCATCTCGTCGAAAACATCCTCGATCGACCCGCGCTCGACCGCTTCGCCGGAATACATCACGCAGATCCGGTCGCAGGTTTCCAACACCAGGCCGAGGTTGTGGCTGATGAAAAGCATCGAGGTGCCGTATTTGGTGCCCAGTTCCTTGACCAGTTGCACCACCGCCGCCTCAACCGTCACATCAAGCGCGGTTGTAGGTTCATCCAAGATCAGCAACGATGGTTCAGACATCAGTGCCATGGCGATCACGATGCGTTGCTGCTGGCCGCCCGACAACTGGTGCGGATAGGATTTCAGGATGCGTTCGGGGTCGGGAAGTTTCACGTCCGTCACCACCTGCAACGCCCTCGCGTAGGCCTCTTTTTCACCCATCCCGGCGTGGATCATCGGCACTTCCATCAATTGCCTGCCGATCTTCATCGCCGGGTTCAGGCTGGCCATCGGTTCTTGATAGATCATCGCGATCTCGCTGCCGCGGATGTCGCGCAGTTCGTCATCGCTCATCGCGCCCAGATCGCGGCCCTTGAACTTGATCGAGCCGCCCACAACGCGGCCGTTCTTGCCCAGGTCCTGCATCACGCCCAGCGCAACGGTGGATTTGCCACACCCGGATTCGCCCACCAGCCCTACGGCTTCGCCAGGTTTGACCGAGACCGAAAAATCCATCACCGCCGGGATTTCGCGCAGCCGGGTAAAGAACGAAATCGACAGTTTGTCGATTTCCAAGATGGGTCCGTCATAGTCTTGCTTGGCCATTTCGTCCTCTCTCGCAAGCACCGGGGGGTCCCGTTGATCTTGCCAAATATACCTCCGGGTGTTCGGGGGGCAGCGCCCCCGGAACATGCTTTGCTCAATCGCGCAAACTCTCTTCGCGCAGCCCATCCGCCAGCAGGTTCAACCCCAGCACCAGCGACAGCAATGCCAGCGCCGGCGCAATTGCGGCATGCGGATAGAGCGACAGCAACCGCCGCCCGGCGTTGATTGTGCTGCCCCAGTCCGGGCTTTCTGATTCCAGCCCCAGACCAAAGAACCCCAGCGTGCCCAAAAGGATGGTCGTGTAGCCGATGCGCAGACAGAAATCGACGATCAGCGGTCCGCGCGCGTTGGGCAGGATTTCCCACAGCATGATATACCAAGGCCCTTCGCCCCGCGTCTGGGCAGCGGCCACATAATCGCGTGTCTTGATATCCATCGCGAGGCCGCGCACGATCCGAAACACCGTGGGCGAATTCACAAACACAACCGACACAAAGACCACCAGAATCCCCGCATCAATGTCGAACAGATCCAGAAACCGTGGCAGCCCCGGAATACGGTAGCTTGGTGTCGCGACCACGGTGCCATTGGTCGAAATCAGCGATAGGTATAGCCAGCCAACGATGCCCAGCACCACAATCAGCAGCGGTGTGCGCACGGTTGGCTGGGTGTAGAAACGCGAATTGAGCAGGATCGCAAGGAACACCAGCGGAAAGATGAACAGAAACACCGCCATGTAATTGGGGATGCCCGTCTGCACGATTTCCGGTGTGACCAGCAGGTAAAACAACAAGATCACCGGAAAGGCCAGGATCAGGTTGGCCAGGAACGACAACAGCGTATCAAGCCGCCCGCCATAATAGCCCGCAGGCAGGCCCAGCGTGATCCCGACCATAAAGGCAAAAAGCGTCGCCATCGGTGCGATCTGCACCACCACCCATGACCCGGTGATCAGCCGCGAAAACACATCCCGCGCCAGATTGTCACCGCCGAGCAGGTACCAAGGGTATTCGCCCTCTGTCGCACCGCGCAGGGGGGTGCCGGGTAACTTGTTCTTCATGCCAGAGGCTTGGCTCAGGCTGTCGTGGGTCACCAACATATCAAACACGCCGCCGAAGATGCCGGTAAAGACCCAGAACATCACCAGTGCAAATCCGATCATCCCCACCGTGCTGTCAAACAGCTTGCCATATAGCCCAAGCCGACGTTTGAACCGGATCGACAGGGCAAAGGTCACGATCAGCGCGGTCCAGACCGGCAGCAACTGTTGCGCCATGCCGCCGAAAATACCCGCCCTCGGCCCGATCACGATGCCGCCCAGCACATAGACGAGGATCAGCACGATCAGGGCATAGAATAGATAGCCTACAGCGGCGTTCAGCAGCCCCGCAGGTCCCTTATGGGCCGCCAATGTACCGTCGGCGTTGATCTCACGCCCGCCGCCTTGGGGAACGAACGACATCAGGATTTGCGCCACGACGGCCAGACCCAGCAGCCCCAGCACCAACAGAAATATGATGTTCAGCCCGCTTAGGGACCCGGTCCATGTCAGTTCTTCCATGTCCATGCTCCCTTAAGAAATGCGAATGCGCGGGTTAAGATAGACATACCCGATGTCCGAGATCAGTTGCGTCACCAGAACCACCACAACCGATACAACCGAGACCGCCAGCAGCAGCTCGATGTCATTGTTCGACGCCGCCTGCACCAACAGCCATCCAAAGCCTTTGTAATTGAACAGGGTTTCGACGATCACGACACCGTTCAGCAGCCAGGGGATTTGCAGCATGATCACGGTAAAGGGCGCGATCAGCGCGTTGCGCAGGGCATGTTTCAGAACGATATCGCTGAATTTCACGCCCTTCAGCCGCGCCGTACGGATGTATTGCGCCGTCATCACCTCGGTCATCGACGCCCGCGTCATTCGCGCGATATACCCCATGCCGTAAAGGGAGATCGTCAGCACCGGCAGAAAGAAATTCCAAAAGTTAGCGTCTTTTGTGGCTGACGTGGCCGAGCCCAGAAACAGCGTCTTGCTGTCGATCCAGCCCCAGTCATTCAGCAGCGGCGAAATGCCAAAGTTTGACGAGGCCAGCAGCGCGATAAAGATCACGCCGGACACATATTCAGGCGTCGCGGTGGTGCCGATAGAGAAGGTCGACAGCGACCGATCGAGCTTCGACCCTTCCTTCATCCCCGCCAGAACCCCCACCAACAGCGCCGAGGGGATCATCAGCAGCAGAACGCACGCCATCAGCTTGCCGGTTAGCGCCAGGCGCGTCATGACGGTGGCGCCAACCGGTTCCTTGAACACGGTCGAATAGCCCCAGTCGCCTTGCAGGATACCGCAGCGTGTCGGGCGCTGCTCGACCGGCGTGCCTGCGGAAAAGCAGCGCCCAAATGTCTTGGCCGGGTCCTCGGTTACCGTCACCCAGCCGGGCATCACGCCCAGCCATTCACCGAACTTGTCATAGGTCGGCTGCAAATAACCGCGGTTTTCCAGATAGCTGGTCACGGCCTCGTCGGTCATGCGGAAATTGCCCTGGGTCTTGGCGAGCTTTTCGAGGTTGGGATAAAGGTTGGTCAGCCAGAACACGATGAACGTCAGGCATAGCGCCGTCAGCAGCATCACGCCCAGCCGGCGAAGAATGAATAGTCCCATATGGTGCCCCTGTTGCGTGGCCAGGCAAGTTGATCCCCACCGGATTGTTCTGGCCCTTCGGCCAGTCGTGCAAAAGCTGCGAAAAACAGCCCGAAAAAACCGCCGCAGCAGGCGTGACGGTCAGTGATCGAACCGTCGGCAACCGCACCTTGTGGCGCAGTGGCACGAAAGGCGATTTCAGGCGTCCCGCGCTGCTTGTGCTGTCAGTGAGGCACGGATGGCCCCGGTCCGTCAATGTCCGGATTTACCATTTGAGTGTTATTTTGCGACATGTCTAATGCTTGAAAGCGACATCTGCGCCGGTCGGCCACGTTGTGGTCAGCGCCGGGGCCTGTCGCCGCGCAGCTTGCTGGGGGGCAGGCCGGTATGCTGCTGGATAAATCGGGTGAAATAGGCCGCCGAACCAAAGCCAAGATGGCGCGCGATGTCCTGCGCAGGCTCGGCGGTTTCGGCCAGCAATGTGCGCGCGGCATGGGTCAGCCTGTCGGCCAGCAGATCGGCAGCCGTCTTGCCCGTTGCTTCTTTGACTGCGCGGGTCAGATGGGTCGGGGTGACGCCCAACCGCGCCGCGTAGTCCGCCATCGGCACCCCGGTGCGATAGGTCTCGGGGATCATTGCACAGAACCGCGCGCTCAGCCGGCCCGCGGCGCGGCGCGGCTCGGGCACATGTTCGTCGCGCATGATCTGACGCCGCAGCCAGACCGACATCAAGGCGGCGTAGGCCTCGGCGGCATCCTGGCGCAGCGGGCGGGCCTGCTGCTGTTCGCGTTGGGCCTGTTCGATCAAAGCCGTCAGCTCGGACTGCATGTTCACGTCACGGATGCGCAGATGACGTGGAATCGCGGGCAGGCGCAGCGGCGTCGCCTGCGGGATCACCACCGCCTGGCCAAAACCCTGACGTCCCAGATCCAATGAAAAGAGCGCACCCGCAGGCACCAAAATTGCATTATGGGCACCAACGCCGCGCCGCTGCCCATCCAACACCAACCGCCCCTGACCCCGGGTCACCCAAAGCAGCAGATGATAGGCCCGGTCATGGGCCAGCTGGAGCTGCCATTCCTGCCCTGTCGCAAGCTGGGCAAGGGTCAATATGCGAATATCATCCACGGGCCAGCCCCATCCATATGTTGAATATCGTACAGTTAATTAGCCGTTGTACCTCCTCAGGTTAACAATCTGTCGCAATTGCACAAGTCGTGGGCTGCCTGTCCCGAGCAACCTGCGGCTTTTATACTTTTCTGGGTCATAAATACCCTCGGGGGGTCCGGGGGGCTGGCCCCCCGGTGCTTGCGCTGCCGAAAACGCCGCACGTTATCCCGGCACAACCTTGTGCCAATCGCTCATCTTGCTGCGCATCCATGTGCGCTGGCGCTTGGCGAAACGCCGGGTGGCGATCACCGCGCGCGCGCGGGCCTCATTCAGGGTCATCTCGCCCGCCAGATGCGACATCAGTTCCGGCACGCCGATGGCGCGGTGCGCGGGCAGGGCAGGATCATAGCGCGGGCGCACCGCCGCCACCTCGGCCAGCGCGCCTTGGTCCAGCATCAGGTCAAACCGCCGCGCGATCCGTGCGTTCAACCAGTCGCGGTCAACGTCAAACACCACCGGATAACAGCGCGACAGCGGCAACAGGGGGGCAGCGGTCTGCGCCTGCCAGTCGCGCAATCCGCGCCCGGTGGATTGCAATACCTCCCAGGCACGTTGCACGCGGGCGCGGTTTTGTGTGTCGATGACCGCAGCGGTCGGCGCGTCGAGACCGGCCAGCAGACCGGCCAGGTCCATCGCATCGCCGGCCGCCCGAACCGCGACAGGTGTCGGGGGGATATCGGCCAATCCTTCGGTCAGCGCGGTGAAGTACAAGCCCGTTCCACCGGTGATGATCGGCCGCACGCCGGCCGTCAGCAACGGTGTCACCTCACGCAGCCAATGACCTGCGGAATAAGGCGCGTCGTCGGCCAGATGCCCATAAAGCGCGTGCGGCGCGCGGGCCAGATCAGCGGCATCCGGGCGCGCCGATATCACGCTCCAACAGTCATAGACCTGCGACGCATCGGCATTCACGATCACGCCGCCTTGGGCCTCGGCAATCGCCAGCGCCAGCGCCGATTTCCCCGATGCCGTCGGCCCCGCGATCAGCACTGGCTGGTCTGGGGCAAGGTCGCGCAAGATGGCATCAAGCTGGGCGTCGGGAATATCCGGCATTTCTTTGCGTGAACCTTTCGCGGTGCATTGAAACTTGGGGCTATTTGCGACATTTTGCGCCCCAATGAAAACCCCGTCACCACCCGGTGATCAAAAAAGGTGCGCCCGATGCCACAAGACACCCCCAAAGTGACATTCAAACGTGTGATGTTGAAAATCTCAGGCGAGGCGCTGATGGGGGACCAGGGATTTGGCCTGCATCCGCCCACTGTTGAACGCATCGCGCGCGAGGTACAGTCCGTTCACAGCCTTGGCGTCGAGATCTGCATGGTGATCGGTGGCGGCAATATCTTTCGCGGGCTCCAAGGCTCGGCGCAGGGGATGGAACGCACCACCGCTGATTACATGGGCATGTTGGCAACGGTGATGAACGCGCTCGCGATGCAATCCTCACTTGAGGGTCTGGGCATCCACACGCGGGTCATCAGCGCCATCACGATGAACGAAGTGGCCGAACCCTATATCCGCCGCCGCGCCGTGCGCCACCTTGAGAAAAAGCGGGTCTGCATTTTTGCCGCGGGCACCGGCAACCCCTATTTCACCACCGACACTGCCGCGACCCTGCGCGCCAACGAGATGTCCTGCGAGGCGATCTTCAAAGGCACCAAGGTTGATGGTGTGTATGATAAAGACCCCAACAAATTCGACGATGCCAAACGCTATGACACGGTCAGCTATGATGACGTGCTGGCAAAGCGACTGGGGGTTATGGATGCCTCTGCCATTGCACTGGCGCGCGACAACAACCTGCCGATCATCGTGTTTTCACTGGATGAACCCGGCGGGTTCAAAGGCATCTTGGCGGGTGAGGGGACGTATACGCGGGTGCAGGGCTGACGCCGGGCGCAAATGGCTTGGTTGTGACGGCGGCTGCGGGTTAGGCTGGGGGGCATCTACACGAAAGGCCCCCTATGCTGCGCACCGCCACGACCGTCTGTTTCACGGCCCTTTTTGGGCTTTTCTGCGCCACCGCTTCCAGTGCCGGACAATTTGACGCCGGTCAGGCGGGGCAATGCCAGTTGGCGTTTTCCGGCACGATCACCGCGGGCGACGCGCAGCGGCTGCACGACAATCTGGGTGCCTTTGACTTTGAAGATGGTGAAACCTCGGATCAGATTTTGTGTCTGAACAGCCCCGGCGGATCACTGGCAGAAGCGCTGAAGATGGGCCAGATTCTGTATGACAGCGGCATCGGCACCAGATTGCCCCGCGACAGCACCTGCCTGTCGGCCTGTGCGGTTCTGTTCATGCTTGGCACCCGATATTTCTACGAGGGCGTCGGGGATGGTCACA
Organism: Sulfitobacter sp. KMM 9851; assembly: GCF_057178245.1. NCBI lineage: Bacteria > Pseudomonadati > Pseudomonadota > Alphaproteobacteria > Rhodobacterales > Roseobacteraceae > Sulfitobacter > Sulfitobacter sp. KMM 9851. Next base: position 1,842,756 of record NZ_CM169991.1, on the reverse strand, counting down.
ACGCCAACCGCGCGATGCATCTGTCGGCGCGTCTGGGGTTTCACAAGCCCCAGATCAGTCTGAACAACGACGGTACCTTTGACGCGGCAGCGGTGGAAAAATCATTCAACATCGCCATCGCCGCCACGCTGGAATTTGTCCGGCTGGCAAATAAGGGGTCGGTGACGACGACGATGATTCCGTCGGACCTGATCGAGGCGATGTTTGCCCATGAGGGCGCGGATTACTTTGAGATTGATACCATCGGCAAGACCGCGCGGTGGAACATCCAGGTGGACGGGTTGGCCTTGCCCCGCGCCATGGACGGCGATGCCGCTTATCAGGCCTGCACCAACCTGGGCGTCTGGCAGTCGCGCTATGACCCCAAACCGACCCGCCAAAGCCCAAACTATCCCGGTGCCGAATTGGTGTCGGTGACCCCGACCGGAGCGATCTGGGCGGTGCGCGGCCATTTCGAGGGCGACGCACCACATTTCTGCCTGCTCAAGCTTGAAAGCTATAGCGCCGATGCCGCGCCCCAACTTTATGCCTGCGGGATGCTGGGCATGGAGAATCGCATCATCGGGGGGCGGGAATGCTTTTCGGTCGGGGACACGCCCGATCTGAACTACGTCTATGATTTCGATGCCCGCGCGGTGCTGGACCCGGCGCAGCCCTTGGCACAGGCCAATGACGCCGCCCGTCAGATCGAGGCCCGCGCCGCGCGCTATCTGGCATCTGGTCAATTTGATCCCACGAGCCCCCTGCGCAGCCGCTGTGCCGCGTTGCAGGGCGGCGCTTTTGTCACCAACGTGACAGAGTTCGCCAATCTGCGCGCGGCCCCGGCCTTTGCTGCGCCGCTGGTGGCCGAGGTGCCACGCGATGCGCGGGTCAGTCGCACCGACGACGCGTTTTACGGCGCTGACACGGCCACGCCCCATTGCATGTCCCTGTGCCAAGGGGCCTACGGGGGGCCGATGGATGCTGTCCAAATGGCCGATCTTAACCAATGTTTTGAGACCAATGCCATCTGGTACCGGGTGCGCAGTGACAGCGGGGTTGTCGGGTTTCTAAGCGGCAAGTTTTTGCGCTACTGAACCCAGCGGCGCGCTAATCCCTGCGGTGCCTCACCGCATGGGCCGTGATATTCCACACAATGAGCGGGCCAAGGCGCAATGCAAAAAATGCGCAAGGACGTTCTGTACACTGATTAACTAGGCACGTTATAAGCCGGACAATTATTTACGGGGGCTCTTGACCATGTCAGACGAATTTATGCTGGATACCGACGACCTTGAACGCCGGATGAACGGGGCGATTGCCTCTTTGCGGACTGAATTTGCCTCGCTGCGCACCGGGCGTGCGTCGGCCTCGATGCTGGAGCCGGTGATGGTAGACGCCTACGGCTCTATGACGCCGATCAACCAGGTTGGCACCGTCAACGTACCTGAACCTCGGATGGTTACGATCAACGTCTGGGACAAGGGACTGGTGGGCAAGGTCGAAAAGGCCATTCGCGAAAGTGGATTGGGCATCAACCCACAGCTGAACGGCACCATCATCATGTTGCCGATCCCCGAACTGAACGAAGAGCGCCGCACCCAGTTGACCAAGGTCGCGGGGCAGTATGCCGAACATGCCCGCGTGTCGATCCGTAACGTGCGCCGCGACGGCATGGACCAGATCAAGAAAGCCAAGAACGATGGCGACGTCAGCGAAGACGACCAGAAAATCTGGGAAGGCGAAGTGCAGGACCTGACCAACCGGTTCATTTCGCTGATCGACGAACAGCTTGAGACGAAACAGGCCGAAATCATGCAAGTTTAATCCTGCCCTGCCATCACCGGTAGGACAGATGCCAAACTTGAAGGAAAAGGTCGAACCATGAGCACCGCCGAAAACCCAGATCAGAAGATCCCCGGCGGGCCGCGCCATGTGGCGATCATCATGGATGGCAATGGCCGCTGGGCAACCCAGCGCGGGCGGCCCCGGCTGTTTGGCCACCACGCGGGTGCCAAGAGGGTGCGCGAGATCGTCGAGGCCTGCCCGGATGTGGGCGTGGAATACCTGACGATCTTTGCCTTTTCGACCGAAAATTGGAAGCGCACGCAGGTCGAGGTGGCGGGCCTTATGTCCCTGTTCCGGCGCTATATTTCCAAAGAAACTCGCAGCCTCAGCCAGTTTGGCGCGCGCGTGCGGTTCATTGGCGACCGGGTGCGGTTGGATGACAAGCTGATCAAGCTGATGAACGAGCTTGAGCAGGCCACGGCGCATAACACCCGCGTGCATCTGACCATCGCGCTGAACTATGGCGGACGCGACGAGGTTGCGCGCGCGACCCACCGGCTGGCGCAGGATGTGGCATCGGGCAAGCTCGACCCCGATAGCGTGGATGAAGAAACGCTGCCAAAGTACTTGGATACTTACGTTTTACCCGATCCTGATCTGGTGATCCGCACCTCCGGTGAGGCGAGGATTTCCAACTTTCTGCTGTGGCAATCGGCCTACGCGGAGTATGAGTTTATCGACACGCTCTGGCCTGATTTCTCGCGTGAGGAATTTGCCCGGCTTTGTGCCGCCTATGGTGGCCGGGACCGGCGGTTCGGCGCGGTCAAAACCTGAAGGAGCAAGCGATGAGATCAGCGGAACAATGGTCGGACCTGCGCGCGCGGATGTTGTCGGCGGCGGCGATGGTGGTCATCGGCGTGCTGGGCATCTGGCTCGGCGGGCATTTCTTTCACCTGCTGGTCGCGCTGATCTGCGGGGTGATGGTGTGGGAATTGGTCACGATGCTGCGCCCCGAGGCGCGCAACACCGCGCTGCAACTGGGTGGGTTGACCGGCGCAGCACTGTTGGCGGCGGTCTATATGCCCGTCGGGCTGGGTCTGCCGGTGCTGATGCTGCCCGCGCTGGCGGGGTTTGCGCTGCTGGCGCAGAACCGCACGCTTTATATGGCGTTCACGGTGATGATCCTGCTCGCAGGCTTTGGCCTGATGCAGGTACGCGACGATATGGGCTTTGGCTGGTTGATGTGGCTGGTCGCCGTTGTTGTGGTCACGGATGTGGTGGGCTACTTCGCCGGGCGCGCCATTGGCGGGCCAAAGTTCTGGCCGGCCGTCAGCCCCAAGAAAACATGGTCCGGCACCGCTGCGGGCTGGGTCGGGGCGGCCATCGTCGGATTGCTGTTCTCGATCAACACCGGGATGGGTCTGCACCTGATCGGCGTGTCCGTGGCGCTGTCGATGGCGTCCCAGATGGGCGATATAGCCGAATCCGGGATGAAGCGTAAGATGGGCGTCAAGGACAGCTCGTCTCTGATCCCCGGTCATGGTGGGCTGCTGGACCGCTTTGACGGCATGCTGGGCGCTTCGGTATTTTTGCTGATCGTCGGGCCACTGATCGGCTTTCCGCCCGGTCTGGGCTGATCCGCGATGTCGCGCAGGATCTCGATACTGGGGGCCACCGGCTCCATCGGGCAGAACACAATTGATCTGATCCGCCGCGCGCCGGCGGATTATGACGTCGTGGCGCTGACCGGCAATGGCAATGTGGCACAACTGGCCGCCGACGCCATTGCCCTGCGCGCCGATGTGGCCGTGACCGCGCGGGATGATCTGCTGGACGATCTGCGCGATGCGCTGGCCGACAGCGGGGTCGAAGCCGCCGCAGGCACCGCCGCGATCACCGAAGCGGCGACGCGCCCTGCGGATTGGGTGATGTCGGCCATCGTCGGCGCTGCCGGGCTTGCGCCGGGTTTGGCGGCCTTAAGCCAGGGCGGCACGCTGGCACTGGCCAATAAGGAATCGCTGGTCTGTGCCGGCGCGTTGATGCTGGGGCAGGCGGCCGCGCATGGGGCGACGATCCTGCCCGTGGACAGTGAACATTCTGCAATTTTTCAGGCGCTGGTGGGCGAGGATATCGCAACGGTTGAGCGCATCATCATCACCGCCAGCGGTGGCGCGTTCCGTGACTGGCCGCTGGGTGATTTGTGCAATGCCACGCTGGATCAGGCGTCATCGCATCCCAATTGGGACATGGGCCAGCGGATCACGATCGATTCTGCGTCGATGTTCAACAAGGCAATGGAAGTCATCGAAACACGTGAATTCTTTGGGATTGCGCCTGACGATATCGAGGTGCTGGTGCATCCGCAGTCGTTGGTTCATGCGCTGGTAGGGTTCTGCGACGGCGGGCTGATGGCGCATGTAGGACCGGCCGATATGCGCCATGCCATCGGCTATGCGCTGCACCATCCGCAGCGCCGCGAGGTGCCGGTGGAACGGCTGGATCTGGGGCGCATTGGGCAGCTTGATTTTTCCGCACCAGATGATGCCCGCTGGCCTGCCTTGCGTCTGGCCCGCGATGTAATGGCGGCAGGCGGTTTGACGGGGGCTGTTTTCAACGCCGCCAAGGAAGTGGCGCTGGACGGATTCATCGCGGGACAGTTGCAGTTCACGCAGATGGCGCAGGTGGTTGAGGAGGTGCTGGATCACCTCGTCGGGCAAAGCGGGGTTGTGCAGGTGGCCATGACCCTTGATAACGTCGCGCAGGCCGACCATCTGGCACGACAGGCGGCACGCGCCGCGATCAACAAAAGAGCAGGGTAGCGTTTTGGACATTATGGGACTTCTGCCGCAATTTGGCGGCGTGATTTGGATGTTGCTGGCCTTTGTTGTCGCGTTGTCGGTGATCGTCGCAATACATGAATACGGGCATTACATCGTGGGCCGCTGGACCGGGATCAAGGCGGATGTGTTCAGCCTTGGCTTTGGCCCGGTGCTGTGGGCGCGCCATGATAAGCGTGGCACGCGCTGGCAGGTCGCGGCCTTGCCCTTTGGCGGTTATGTAAAATTCGCAGGCGATGCCAACGCCGCGTCGGGCAAGGATGTGGCGGCAATGGAAGCCGCAGCCGATAATCCTGCCGCTTTGCGCCACACCATGCACGGCGCCCCGCTTTGGGCTCGGGCGCTGACCGTGGCTGCGGGGCCGGTGTTCAACTTTGCGCTGTCGATCCTAATTTTCTTTGCCGTGGCGATGACATCTGGCACGGCCCGTGATCCGCTGACTGTGGGGCAGATGCGTGCTCTGCCGGGACAGGGGTCTGAGTTGCAGTCGGGCGATGTGCTGCGCGCTGTCGAAGGTGTGCCGGTGCCGTCGCTGGAAGACGCTGGGGCCTATGGTGCCTTTATGGACGCGCTGCCACGCGCGCCAGAGCTTTCCTATGATGTCCAGCGCGATGGGGCGGATGTAACCGTTCGCGGGCCCTATCTGCTACCGCCGCTGGTCAGCAGCGTGATGCCGCAATCGGCGGCACATGATGCCGGTCTTCAGGGCGGTGACGTGATCACCGCCGTTGACGGCACGCCGATCTTTGACTTTGACCAGCTGAAAGAGGCGGTTGAATCCTCAAATGGCGCGGCGCTGTTGCTGACCGTCTGGCGCAGCGGCGAAACCCTGGAATTCACCATGATCCCCAAGGCCACGGACGAGCCGCAGGCAGATGGCAGTTTTGTGCAGAACCTGCGCATCGGGATCGTTGGCGGTATGGCGTTCGAGCCCGCCACCGAAGCTCCGGGTCTGGGTGAGGCGCTGACCGGGGCGGGGGCGAATACTTGGCGCATCATCACCGGGTCGATTTCCGGCCTGAAGCAGATGATCATTGGCAACATCAGCACCTGTAACCTAAGCGGTCCGGTCGGCATCGCACAGACCTCGGGTGCCATGGCAAGCCAGGGCGCGCAGTCGTTCATCTATTTTATCGCGGTGCTGTCCACCGCTGTTGGCCTGCTTAACCTCTTTCCGATCCCGGCGTTGGACGGCGGGCACCTGGTGTTTTACGCCTATGAAGCCGTGGCCGGCAAACCGCCAAGCGATGGCGCGCTTCGCGTGCTGATGAGCATCGGCATCACGCTGGTGTTGATGCTGATGGTCTTTGCGCTGGGGAATGATCTGTTCTGTCCGTGATGGACGCAGGTGGTGCCGGGGGCCAGCCCCCCGGCGCGTGACGCGCCGCCGCCCGAGGGTATTTCAGGTCCAACAAATCGGGAAATGGGCCGCCGGGCAGGGCGATGCCCTCAAATTGCCACATTTGGTCAAAATCATGCCGCAATGCGCTGATAACCATAGTCTTACCTATCTGAGGATAAGATCATGCAAGCGATTCAAAGATCATACCGCGGCCTGAGCCTGTTGATGGACCTCAACTGGGATCGCGCGCTATATGTCGCAACCATCGCCGTGGCGCTTGCCGCCGGCGCATTTGTCGGATCACTCTGACAGGTTGGCGCCGCGCTGCGTTGCTTTTCACACACCATGATGTCGAAATCTTTTGGGTCACTGCATGATGTAGTGCTTTTTTGATCCTGTTGCTTTTGACAAATCAGACCAACCTGCGTACTCAGGACGTCAATGATGTCTTAAGATTGGGTTAGAACCATGGGACTGAGGAACGAGGGCGCGCAGCCTTCCGAGCAGGCAAAGCGCGATACATTCACCACGGCCCTGCGGGCTGGTTCACTTTCTGTCATGTTGTCAGTGGCTTGGCTGGTGCCGGGCAGTGAAGCGGTGGCGCAGGAGTATCGCTTTAACAGCGTTGTGATCAACGGCAACGAACGGATTGGCGACAGTGCCATCCTGTCACGGGCAGGAATCGCACGCGGTCAGGCGGTCAGCGGCGGCCAGTTGAACGACGCATATCAGAACCTGCAAAACTCCGGTCTTTTTGAAAGCGTGTCCATTCAGCCGCAGGGCGGGACGCTTGTGATCGACGTGGTCGAACTGCCGACATTGAACCGCATCACCTTTGAGGGCAACAAGCGCATCAAGGACGAGGCGCTGACTGCGCTGGTGAAGTCGACCGAACGGCGGGTGTTCAACCCAACCCAAGCCGAAGCCGATGCCGCCGCCATTGCCGAGGCCTATAGCAACGAAGGCCGCCTGTCGGCCCGTGTGCAGCCGCGCATCATCCGCCGCGACCAGAACCGGGTCGATCTGGTGTTTGAAATCTTTGAAGGTGATAACGTCGAAATCGAACGGTTGAGCTTTGTCGGCAACCGCAAATATTCTGACCGTCGCCTGCGCCGTGTCCTGGGTACCAAGCAGGCTGGCCTTTTCCGCCGTCTGGTCAAGCGCGACACCTTCGTCGAGGGCCGTGTTGAGGCCGACAAGCAGATGCTGCGCGATTTCTACCTGTCTCGCGGGTATGTCGATATGCGCACGTCTGCGGTCAACGCCGAGTTGACCGAAGAGCGCGATGGCTTTTTCGTCGCCTATAACATCACCGAGGGGCAGCAATTCAAATTCGGGGCGGTCAACCTTGAGGTTGATATCCCGGGCGTCGATGCCGCAGCCTATCGCAAGATCATCAAGGTGCGTCCCGGTGTGATCTATTCACCGACGCTGGTTGAGGCTGATATCGCGCGTCTTGAACGCCAGGCAATCCGCGATGGCGTTGATTTCCTGCGGGTTGAGCCGGTGATCGACCGTAATGACCGTGATCTATCCCTTAACGTCACCTACAAGCTAAGCCGCGGTTCGCGCGTTTTTGTCGAACGGATCGACATCGAGGGCAACACTACCACGCAGGATCAGGTAATCCGGCGCGAGTTTGACAGTGTTGAAGGCGACCCGTTCAACCCGCGTGAAATTCGCCAGGCCGCCGAACGCATTCGCGCCCTGGGCTATTTTGAGACGGCCGAAGTCAACGCCCGTGAAGGGTCAAGCGGCGAACAGGTTGTCGTCGATGTGGACGTGACCGAAAAGCCGACAGGCTCGCTCAACTTTGGTGGCTCCTATTCCAACAACGACGGGATCGGTGTGGCCGTGAGTTTTCAGGAAGAGAACTTCCTCGGGCGTGGTCAGAAGCTGTCGCTGTCGATTTCGACCGCAGAAGATGCCACACGCTATGGGCTGAACTTTGTCGAGCCGCGCCTGTTGGGCCGCGACGTGGCCTTTGGGCTCAAGCTGGATTATGCCGAGACGAATTCGTCCTTTTCTACCTACGACACCAATCGGGCGGTGTTTCAGCCTAGTCTGACCTTCCCGGTCAGCGAAAACGGTCGGATGCAGCTGCGCTATACTTACGAAAATATCGAGATGCTGGCGCGGGATACGCCAACACATGGCGTCGTGATCGGGTCGGAGATTGCCGCAGGTCCGCAGGCCAGCTCGTCCATCGGTTATGAGTACAGCTATGATACCCGCACCACCGGTCTGGACCCGACGTCGGGTGTGTTGTTCCAGTTTGGCCAGGACTTTGCCGGCCTTGGTGGTGACAGCAAGTACATCAAGACCACCGCAAAGGTGACGGGCGAAAAGCGTATCCTGAACGAAGAAGTGACCCTGCGCGCCACGCTCGAAGGTGGCGCATTGGCCTGGAGCAGTGGCACCAACCGCGTGGTTGACCGCTTTGTGCTTGGCCCGTCAATCCTGCGCGGCTTTGAGCCGGGTGGCATCGGGCCGCGCGACCAATCCGGCACGGCAGATGATCCGCTGGGCGGGAACCTTTATGTTGCGGCACGGTTCGAGGCGGAATTCCCGCTGGGCCTGCCAGAAGAATATGGCATCACCGGTGGCGTGTTCTATGACGTGGGGAACCTGTGGGATCTGAGTGACGTAAACACGACAGGTGGCACGATCGTCGGCGAAAACGGGTCGTTCCGTCACGTGATCGGTCTGTCTATCTTCTGGGAAACCCCGGTTGGTCCGTTGCAGTTCAACGTCTCTGAGGCGCTGCGCAAGGAAACCTACGACAAGGAACAATCCTTCGAGATCACATTGCGCACCCGGTTCTGATCGGATGCGTGCCGCCCTCGTCATTGCCACCTGTGTGATGGCCCTGACCGGGGCGGCACCCGTCGCTGCACAGCAGGCACCAACGGGAACAACAGACCGGACGGCCGTAATCAGCCCGGTTCTGACCATTGATTCCGAACGTGTCTTTCGTGAAAGCGCCTTTGGCCGCCGTGTGGCTGCCGAAGTCGAGGCACAGAGTGCAAAACTTGCCGCCGAGAACCGCAAGATCGAGGCCGATCTGGAAAATGAAGAACGCGCATTGACCAAAAAACGGGCGGCGATGAAGCCTGCCAGTTTCCGCGTTCTGGCCGATGCCTTTGACAAAAAGGTGCAGCAGACTCGCAGCGAACAGGCCGCCAAGGGGCGCGCGCTGAACGAATTGCTGGACGACGAGCGGGACATTTTTCTCAAGGCAGCGGCGCCGGTACTGGAACGCCTGATGCGTGACAGCGGGGCGGCGGTTATTCTTGAGCGCCGGTCGGTCTTTGTGTCTTCCTCAGCGGTGGAGGTGACCGATGATGCCATTGTCCGGCTAGACGAGACATTGGGCAGCGGCGAAGGCGTCGTTAAACCCTGACGCGCCCTTTGGCGTACTTGCCCCCACGGCGCTGAATTGATAGCCATTCACATGCCCCTGAGGACAAAGGACATTCAATGACCCAAGACTTGCTGCGCGCCGACATCCAGATGATCCAGCGCATCCTGCCGCATCGCTATCCGTTTTTGCTGGTCGACAAGGTCGAAGAGATTGACGGCACGCAGTCCGCTGTGGGCTACAAGAATGTCACCATGAACGAACCACATTTTCAGGGCCATTTCCCCGGCACGCCAATTATGCCCGGTGTGACCATCGTCGAGGCGATGGCGCAGACGGCGGGTGTGATGGTGGGGGCCGCGTTGGAGATGATGGACCGCAACATGTTGATTTACTTTATGTCTATCGACAACTGTAAGTTCCGCCGCAAAGTTGGCCCCGGCGATGTGCTGCGCATGGATCTTAAGACGTTGCGCGGCAAACCCGGCGCAAAAATCTGGAAATTTGGCGGGGTCGCCACGGTGGACGGCGAAATGGCCGCCGAGGCCGAGTTTATGGCGATGCTGGACCTGCCAAAGGACGCCGCATGAGCAATATCCATCCCTCAGCGGTGATCGAGGACGGGGCGCAAATCGACCCGTCGGCGCAGGTCGGCCCGTTTTGCGTGATCGGATCACAGGTGGTGTTGCATGCCGATGTGGTGGTGAAATCACATGTGGTGATCACTGGCCAGACCGAGGTCGGCGCGGGCACGGTGATCTTTTCCTTTGCCGTGATTGGCGAGATTCCGCAGGATTTGAAATTCAAGGGCGAGGCCAGCCGTCTGGTGATCGGCGAGCGTAACCGCATCCGCGAACATGTCACGATGAACTGTGGCACCGAGGGCGGTGGCGGCGTGACGCGTGTCGGGGATGACGGGCTGTTCATGGCCGGTTGTCACATTGCCCATGATGCCATCATCGGCAACCGGGTGATTGTGGTCAATTCGGCAGCCGTGGCCGGGCATTGTGTGCTTGAGGATGATGTGATCATCGGCGGTCTGTCGGGGATTCATCAATTTGTGCGGATCGGACAAGGCGCCATTATCGGCGCCGTCACGATGGTGACGAACGATGTGATTCCCTATGGTCTGGTGCAGGCGCCGCGTGGTGATCTGGATGGGTTGAACCTTGTGGGGCTGAAACGCGCAGGCGTGGCGCGGGCCGATATCACGGCCTTGCGTGCGGCGTTTCAAATGCTGGCGCAGGGCGAGGGCACGTTTTACGACCGGGCGCACAAATTGGGCGAAGAGACCCAAAGTGATTATGTGCGCCAGATTGTTGATTTTGTCATGGCCGATACGGGCCGCCATTTCCTGACCCCGAAATGACGCTGGCGCTGATCGCTGGGCGCGGCGATTTGCCGGGCCGGGTTGCGGCGGCGCAACAAAATCCACCGCTGATCTGCGTCTACGAGGGCTGTGCGCCGAATGGGCTGTCGGCAGACCTGACGTTCCGGCTTGAGACACTTGGCACCTTGTTGGTTGAATTAGGCCAGCGTGGTGTGCGCGAGGTGTGTTTTTGTGGCGCGATCGACCGGCCTGCGCTGGACCCAAGCCTGCTGGACGCTGAAACCGCGCCTCTCGTGCCGATGTTCCAAGAGGCACTGGCGGCGGGCGACAATGGCGCATTGCAGGTGATCAAGGATATATTCGAGCAGACCGGCTTTGCCGTGCTGGGGGCAGATGAACTGGTGCCTGATCTGGTGGCGCCGCCCGGCGTGCTGTCGGACCGCTGGCCCGACGCCCAGATGCGCGGCGATGCGGCACGCGGCGAGGCGGTGCTGGCGGGCCTTGCGCCGCTGGACATCGGGCAGGCCTGTGTGATCGGGGCAGGTCAGGTGCTGGGGGTCGAAACCATCGGTGGCACGGACCATCTGCTGGCCAGCCTGCCTGCTGCTGCGCGCGACATGCGCGCGATCCTGTGCAAAGGGCCCAAGGCCGGCCAGATCCGCGAAATTGACCTGCCCACGATTGGGCCCGACACCCTGCGCGCCGCCCATGCTGCCGGGTTGGCGGGGGTGGTCGTGGACGCGGGCGATGTCATCATTCTCGATGTGGAACGCTGCGTGGCGCTGGCGGATGAGTTGGAACTTGTGCTGTGGTCGCGGCGCGGGGGCGAAGCGTGAGGGTCTTTATCCTTGCCGGGGAACCTTCGGGTGACCGGCTGGGCGGTGCGCTGATGGCAGGGCTCAAGACGCTGTGCCCGGACGTGACCTTCGACGGCGTTGGCGGGCCGCAGATGATGGCCGAAGGGCTGCAAAGCCGCTTTGATATGGATGAGTTGAGCGTAATGGGGTTGGCCGAGATCCTGCCAAAGTACCGCGCCCTGATGGCCCGCATCAACGAGACCGCCGCAGCGGTGCTCGACACTGTACCAGACGTACTGATCACCATCGACAGCCCCGATTTTTCGCTGCGCGTGGCGCGGCGGGTCAAGGAAAAATCCGACATTCGCACCGTGCATTATGTGGCGCCGACGGTCTGGGCCTGGCGGCCTGGACGCGCGGAAAAAATGGCGCGCTGGGTTGATCACGTGCTGGCGCTGTTCCCGTTCGAGCCGCCCTATATGACGGCGGCCGGCATGGCCTGTGATTTTGTCGGTCATCCGGTTGTCGCAGAAACACAGGCAACCGAGGACGACGCCGCTGCCTTTCGCGCGCAGCACCGCTTGGGCGATGCGCCATTGCTGCTGGTCCTGCCTGGATCGCGGCGCGGCGAGGTGACGCGTCTGGCGCCGGTGTTTCAGCAGGTCATGGCACGACTGGTTGCCGCCCAGCCCGAGCTGCGGATTGTGCTGCCCGCAGCGGCCCCGGTGGCGCAGTTGGTCAGACAGGCAACCCGCAATTGGGAAGGCAATCCGCTGATCCTTGACCCGCGCGACGCAGACCCAGTGGCCTTTGACGCAGAAAAACGCGCGGCCTTTCGTGCGGCGGATGTGGCACTGGCGGCGTCCGGCACCGTGTCGCTGGAACTGGCCGCTGCGGACACACCCATGGTCATCGCCTATGACATGAGCTGGCTTAGCCGGCAGATCATCGGTCGGATGCTGAAGGTTGATACGGTGACGCTGGTCAATCTGGTGTCGGAAACCCGCGTGGTGCCAGAGTTTATCGGCGCCAACTGCCGCCCCGGCCCAATATCCGAGGCCGTGCTGAGGGTATTGCAGGCGCCGCGTGCGCAGCATGATGCCATGGCGCTGACGATGGAGCGGTTGGGCAAGGGCGGTGAGGCACCGGGCCTGCGGGCCGCGCGGGCAGTGATGGACCGGCTCTAGCGCAGGATGAGGGGCGCTGCCCCTCAAACTCCCCGGGAATATTTAAGACCAAAAAGAGAAGTACAAACCGCAGGTTCAGCCGCGGTGAATCCAGCCGCCGCCAAAGATGCGGGTGCTGTCGGGGTCGTAGAACACGCAGGCCTGGCCGGGGCTGACGCCTTCTTCGGGTGTCAGCAGTTCGACTTCGGCTTCGGTGGCGCTGATGGGGCGTAGAATCGCGTCGCGCGGGGGACGTGTTGAGCGCACGCGCACTGCGATCGGCCATTCGGCGCGGTCTGTCATTGGTATATCGCCCAGCCAGTTGATTTCGCGCACCGGAATCTTGCGGGTGGCGAGCATGGATTTCGGGCCTACCACCACTTCTTTGCGGTCGGCATCCAGTTTCACCACATACAGCGGGTCGGCCAGTCCGCCGATGCCAAGCCCGCGCCGTTGCCCGATGGTGTAGTGAATGACACCTTCGTGCTGGGCCAGCACATTGCCGCCCAGATCGACGATATTGCCCGGATCGGCCGCTTCGGGTCGCAGTTTTCGGATCACTGCGGCGTAGTCGCCATTGGGGACAAAACAAATGTCCTGGCTGTCGGGCTTGTCAGCCACGCTGAGCCCGTATTTGGCTGCCAGGGCGCGGGTGTCATCCTTGCTGGGCAGGTGGCCCAGCGGAAAGCGCAGGTACGAGAGTTGCTCTGGGGTGGTGGAGAACAGAAAATAGCTTTGATCGCGACTGCCATCGGCGGCGGCGTGCAGTTCCGGCCCCTCGACGCCCACCTTGCGCTGGATGTAATGCCCGGTCGCCATGCAATCGGCCTCAAGGTCGCGGGCGGTTTCCAGCAGGTCCTTGAACTTGACCCGTTCGTTGCAGCGGATGCAGGGCACGGGTGTGGCCCCACCCAGATAGCTGTCGGCAAATTCGTCGATCACCGCGTCCTTAAAGACATTTTCATAATCCAGCACGTAATGCGGAAAACCCATGGATTCAGCAACGCGGCGGGCATCCTGAATATCGACCCCGGCACAGCAGGCGCCTTTTTTGGCCAGCGCCGCCCCATGATCATAAAGCTGTAGGGTGACACCGATCACGTCGTACCCTTCTTCGGCCAGCATCGCGGCAACCACCGAACTGTCGACACCGCCCGACATCGCAACGACCACCCGCGTATCGGCAGGGGCCTTGGCAAAGCCCAATGAATTGAGCGGGGGGGTCTGGTCGAGGGCCATGGGATACTCCTTAGTTTGTGGGGGAATATAGGAAAATCCTACATACTCACAAGGGCACGCTTCACCTCACGTTAAGGCAGATGGGGGCATTTTGGCCTCAAAGCAATGGCGGATGATGTGATGTACCTTAAAAAAGTCGACGGCCCAAGGTCTGTCACGCTGGCAGATGGCAGCGTTATGTCGCGGGGCGATCTGCCGGATGCGGGGATCAGACGCTGGGTTGCCTCGCGCAAAGCCGCGGTTGTGCGGGGGGTGGTTTACGGCCTGATCAGCCAGTCCGATGCGTTGGAACGCTATGACATCAGCGAGGATGAGTTTTTCGAATGGGTGCGCGCGGTCACAGAACACGGTGAATCGGCGCTAAAAGCAACTGCATTGCAAAAATATAGACAACTTTAGGTTGTTAAGTTAACATCTCCATCAGCGGTAACGGGTGGTTAACCTTTTTTGTTCACGATCCATTCCAATGCCACCTTGATGCGGAGACAATGAATGCGTGTATTGCTAGTCGAAGATGACCCCACCACCTCCCGCAGTATTGAGTTGATGCTTACGCACGCCAATCTGAACGTGTATGCAACCGATCTGGGCGAGGAGGGTATCGATCTTGCCAAACTCTATGATTATGATCTGATCCTGCTCGATCTCGGGCTGCCGGATATGAACGGACACGAAGTGTTGCGCCAATTGCGGCTAAGCCGGATCGACACGCCGATCCTGATCTTGTCAGGTGCCGATGATACGGAGAACAAGATCAAGGGATTTGGTTTTGGCGCCGATGATTACCTGACCAAACCGTTCCACCGCGAGGAACTGGTGGCACGCATCCATGCGATCATCCGGCGGTCAAAGGGCCATTCACAATCGGTCATCGAAACCGGGCAGATTGCGGTCAATCTTGATGCCAAGACGGTTAGCGTCGACAATAATCCGGTCCATCTGACCGGCAAGGAATACCAGATGCTCGAACTGCTCAGCTTGCGTAAGGGCACGACCCTGACCAAGGAGATGTTTCTGAATCACCTGTACGGCGGCATGGACGAACCCGAACTCAAGATTATCGACGTGTTCATCTGCAAGCTGCGCAAGAAGCTGAGCCAGGCCACGGGCGGCGATAACTATATTGAAACGGTCTGGGGCCGGGGTTATGTCCTGCGCGACCCCGAACCGGCACAGTTGGCCGCCAGCGCCTGAAACAGGGCTGAAATCGCTAGACCTGCCCAGCAACGCCACCTATCTAGAACCAAAGATGACAGGTGCGGGGGCAGGTTTTGACATCCCAAATAGAAGTGGACGCGCTGAGCGAAGCGCAGGCCAAGGCCGAATTAGAACGACTGGCCAAAGTGCTGGCAGAGGCCAATGAGGACTACCATCGCAAAGATGCGCCGCAGCTTTCGGATGCGGATTATGACCGGCTGAAGCAACGTAATGTAACGATCGAGGCGCGGTTTCCGGTCCTGAAACGCAGCGACAGCCCCAGCGATCAGATTGGTGCGCCCGTGGCCGACGGGTTTGGCAAGGTCACCCATGCAGTTGCGATGCTGTCGCTTTCCAATGCCTTTGAGGCCGATGAGGTCACTGAATTTGACGCCCGTGTTCGCAAGTATCTTGGGATCGCGCCGGATGAAGCGCTGGCCTATACCGCCGAGCCAAAAATTGACGGGCTGTCGCTGTCCTTGCGATATGAACAAGGTGTGCTGGTACAGGCCGCAACGCGCGGTGATGGCGCGGTGGGCGAAAACGTCACTGCCAATGCCCGCACCATCGCCGACATCCCACACAAGATCGCCAACGCGCCGGACCTGATGGAGGTGCGCGGCGAAGTCTATATGAGCCATGCGGATTTCGCGGCCCTGAATGCGCGCCAGACGGAAAACGGGGGCAAGACGTTTGCCAATCCGCGCAACGCCGCAGCCGGATCGCTGCGGCAGCTAGACGCCAGCATCACCAAATCCCGACCGCTGCGGTTTTTTGCCTATGCCTGGGGGGCGCTGTCGGCTCCGCTGGCTGACACGCAAAAGGGCGCTATTGAAGGGTTGGCCGAACTCGGCTTTGCGACAAACCCGCTGACCGCGCTTTGCCATGGCCCGACCGAGATGATTGCACATTACGCGCAGATCGAGGCGCAGCGCGCGACGCTGGGCTATGACATCGACGGCGTGGTCTACAAGGTTAACGATCTTGGGCTGCAAGACCGTCTTGGATTTCGGTCGACCACGCCACGCTGGGCGGTGGCACATAAATTCCCGGCGGAACTGGCCTGGACCGAACTGGAAGCCATCGACATCCAGGTCGGTCGCACCGGTGCACTGTCACCGGTGGCGCGCTTGCGGCCAGTGACAGTTGGCGGGGTCGTTGTGTCGAACGCCACGTTGCACAACGAAGATTACATCAAGGGGCTGGACAGCAAGGGCAGTGAAATACGTGGCGGCAAGGACATTCGCATCGGTGATTGGGTGCAGATCTATCGCGCTGGCGATGTGATACCCAAGGTGGCTGATGTGGACCTCGACAGGCGGCCCGAAGATGCAGCGCCCTATGAATTTCCCACGATTTGTCCTGAGTGCGGATCTGACGCGATCAGGGAAACGGGCGATGCGGTGCGCCGCTGCTCTGGCGGGTTGATATGCCCGGCGCAG
Organism: Sulfitobacter sp. KMM 9851; assembly: GCF_057178245.1. Classification (NCBI taxonomy): domain Bacteria; kingdom Pseudomonadati; phylum Pseudomonadota; class Alphaproteobacteria; order Rhodobacterales; family Roseobacteraceae; genus Sulfitobacter; species Sulfitobacter sp. KMM 9851. The sequence continues at coordinate 1,826,278 of NZ_CM169991.1, read as the reverse complement.
GCTGTGGAAAAGTTGAAACATTTTGTGGCCCGCGGCGCATTTGACATCGAAGGTCTGGGGGCAAAACAGGTCGAGCAGTTCTACCACGACGGCTGGATCGCTGAACCGGCTGATATTTTTACCCTCAATGACCGCTTTGGCAGTGGGATGCAGCAGCTCAAGAACCGCGAGGGATGGGGCGAAAAATCAGCAGACAACCTATTTCAGGCGATTGAGGACAAGCGCACGATCCCGATGGCGCGGCTGCTGTTTTCGCTGGGCATCCGGCATCTGGGCGAAGCAGCGTCGAACCTGATCGCGCTGCATTATGGCGATTGGAACAGTTTCGAGGGCGCGATGGCCGCCGCGCGCGATCTGTCCGGCCCGGCGTGGGAGGATCTGATTGGAGTGGACGGTGTTGGCGCGGTGATGGCAGGCTCGCTTGTCAGCGCCTTTGCGCAGGACCGTGAACGCGCCTCTATCGACCGGCTGGTGGCCCATCTACAGGTGGTCCCGGCAGAGCGACCCGATACGTCTCGCAGCCCCGTCGCGGGCAAGACAGTGGTCTTTACCGGGACGCTGGAAAAGATGAGCCGCGCCGAGGCCAAGGCGCGCGCCGAGAGGTTGGGGGCCAAGGTTTCTGGTTCGGTCAGCGCCAAGACCGACATTCTGGTCGCGGGGCCGGGGGCTGGGTCCAAGGCGAAGAAGGCGGCGGAATTGGGTATACACACGTTGGACGAAGACGGCTGGCTCGCCCTGATCGAGGGCACATGAAGGGCCGCCCCGAACCATTGTTTCCGCTGTTCGCCGGGCTGGAAACGCTGGAAGGCGTGGGGCCCAAGACCGCGCAATTACTGGGTCAGATGGGTATTCAGGCGCCGCGCGACCTGGTGTTTACCTTGCCCTACGCTGGCATCGACCGGCGGATACAAGAAAGTGTAAAAGACGCAGTTCTGCCTGCGACCGTGACAGTAGCTGTGACTGTGGGCGCGCACCGGGCTGCGAAAAACCGTGGCGGTGCCTACCGTATCCAGGTCCAAGACGCCAAAACCAGTTTTCAACTCGTGTTTTTCCATGCCCGCGGTGATTTCTGGCTGCGGCAACTCCCGCCCGACAGCCGACGGATTGTGTCCGGCCGGGTGGAGCTGTTTGACGGGGTAGCCCAGATGGTACACCCAGATTTTGCAGTGCCAGAGGACGAGGCCGACGAGATTCCGACGTTTGAGCCTGTTTATCCGCTGACCGCAGGGATCACGCAAAAACTGATGTACAAAGCCACCCGCGCAGCCCTGCGCCGGGTGCCGGAATTGGCCGAATGGTGCGATCCGGGGCAGGTGGCCCATGCCGGATGGCCGGATTTCGCCGCAGCGGCGGCAGCGGCGCATGATCCGCAGAACACCACAGATCTGACAGCCACCGCGCCGGCCCGCGAGAGGCTGGCCTATGATGAGCTGCTGGCGCATCAGATCACGCTGGCGTTGGCCCGGCAAAATGCACGGCGCAAGAAGGGCCGCGAAAGCATTGGTGATGGCCGGTTGCAGGATAAGGTGCTGAAATCATTGCCCTACGCGCCCACCGGCGCACAGACGCGGGCCATCGGTGAAATCACTGCCGACATGGCGCAATCGACGCGGATGAATCGTTTGTTGCAGGGCGACGTGGGGGCCGGCAAGACGCTGGTCGCCTTTATGGCGCTGCTCCGCGCGGTCGAGGCGGGCGGGCAAGGTGTGCTGATGGCCCCCACCGAAATTCTGGCGCGCCAGCATCTGATGGGGCTGCGACCCCTGGCCGAACACGCCGGCGTGGTGCTGGAGCTTTTGACCGGGCGCGACAAGGGCGCCGAGCGACGTGCCAAGCTGGAAGCGCTGGCCCGTGGCGATATTCAGATATTGGTCGGCACCCATGCCGTGTTTCAGGCCGACGTCAGCTTTGCCGATCTGCGTCTGGCGGTGGTAGATGAACAGCACCGCTTTGGCGTGCGCCAGCGGCTGGAACTGGGGCAGAAGGGGCGGCAGGCCGATGTGTTGGTGATGACCGCGACGCCGATCCCGCGCAGTCTGGCGCTGGCGCAATATGGCGATATGGATGTGTCTGTGCTGGATGAAAAACCACCCGGACGGCAACCGATCCAGACCGCGCTGGTCAGCACAGGGCGCATCGACGAGGTGATCGCACGGCTGCGCAAGGCCATCGACGAGGGGCGCCAGTGCTATTGGGTCTGCCCGCTGGTGGAAGAAAGCGAGGTCAGCGATCTGATCGCGGCTGAAGAACGGTTCAAACGCCTCCGGGCGACTTTGGGCGAAGGGATCGTGGGGCTGGTGCATGGCCAGATGCCGCCCGCCGACAAAGATGCGGCGATGCGGGCGTTCCAAGCGGGCGAAACGCAGGTGTTGGTGGCCACAACGGTCATCGAGGTCGGCGTCGACGTCCCCAATGCCACGATCATGGTGGTGGAGCGGGCGGAAATATTTGGCCTCGCGCAACTTCATCAATTGCGCGGACGGGTCGGGCGCGGGCAGGGTGCGTCGACCTGTCTGCTGATGTATCAATCGCCGTTGAGCGAAACGGGCCGCAAGCGTCTTGAGGTGCTGCGCGAGACCGAAGATGGTTTTGTCATTGCCGAGACCGATCTGGCAATGCGAGGCACTGGAGATTTGATCGGTACCGCGCAATCCGGCGTGCCCCGCTTCCGCATCGCTGATCTGGAACGGCAGGCCGGGCTGATGGCGGTGGCGCAATCCGACGCACGTAAACTTCTGCACGATGATCCCGGTCTGACGTCCCCCCGCGGGCAGGCCGCGCGGGTGTTGCTGTGGCTCATGCGGCAGGATGAGGCAATCCGTTTAATTTCAGTAGGTTAAAACCTTTCTGTTCCTTTTGTTCGCAAATGTTCTCAAAAAGTTCTTTACAACCCGTTAAGGAAATGAGAACAAAGAGGCAACAAGGATGAGGAGATAGCCAATGACCACGCTCAAGACGCTCAAATCCATCGCAACCCGGTCGCAAGACACGTTGTTGCAGGATGCCGCCGGTGCCGCGGCGCTGATAGTGATGTTGGTCGTTGGGTTGCATCTGCCCAATCTTGTTTGATTTCTGCCTGCGCTCTCATGCCGCTTTTCTCCCCGCACCCGTCCCAATTTGGTGCAGCCGACTGACTTGCCTGTCCCTGTCGGCACTTTGAGGGGGAAAACCGGGTCCCACATGAGTAACGCCTTAACTGACGCCGCACATCCCATTGGATGGGCGGCGTTTTTTTATGCCGGGCATTGATCGGTAACGACGGGTCAACCGGACCGACGTGTTTTCACGCGGTTTTCAGTAGGGCAGAGAGATCGTTTGTGACCGCGACGTGAAATTAACTTACAATTCGCCAATATTTGCCGAGTTCTGCGCCTGTTGCATCGCGTCGGTCAGCGCCTCAAGGCTCAGCATGATTGAGGCGTGGCGATTTTTATAGGCGACGGCGGGGGTTAGCACCTCGAACCCGTCAAAGGGCGCATCAGGCACCGGGCCTTGGCCCTTGAGCATGGCGCGCAACTGATCACGCGCCGCGACGATCTGCGACAGTCGAGTGCCGGGGGCTGCGGCACCGACAACCGCCGCGGCGGCCTGACCCAGCGCACAGGCCTTCACGTCCTGTTTCATCGCGCGCAATACATCGCCATCAACCTGCACATCCACCGTCACAGTCGAGCCGCACAATGGCGAGCGCCGCTTGACGCTGGCGTCGGGCGCATCCAGATGCCCCAGATGCGGAATATCCGCGGCCAAGGCCAGAATACGGGCGGAATAAAGTTTAATCAGGTCCGTCTCGTCCGACATGGCTGTTCCTTCCTGCGCTAAATGACTACATAAGCGCCGCTACCGCAGATGCAAAACTTTTCCACGAGGTGCCTGACGATGTTCGATCCTGCAAGTCTTCAATTCAATGACGCGGGGCTTATTCCCGCCATCGCACAGGACGCCGACAGCCATGAGGTGCTGATGCTGGCTTGGATGAACGCGGAGAGCATTGCGCGCACTCTGGCCACAGGTCGCGTGACCTATTGGAGCCGCTCGCGGCAGGAATTCTGGGTCAAGGGCGCCACCAGCGGCCACGTGCAGGATCTGGTCGAGATGCGGCTCGACTGCGACCGCGATTGCCTGCTGGTGCTGCTGCGCCAAACCGGGCCTGCCTGCCACACCGGGCGGCGCAGCTGTTTTTACACCGCCGTGCGCGGCGGCATCGAGGTGGAACTGACCAAGCCGATGCCTTGATCCACGTTTTGCGGGCTCATCATTTTGGGCGATCCTGAGTGATGTTGTCCGATTCAGGTTGGCAGAACAGCGACTAAGGCACGTCAACAGTGTCGCCTAAGATGCTAACATTGCTGCGATATCCTCAGGCGACAAGCCGTCACGGCGATAGCGTTCAAGGGCGCGGGCGTCGTCGCGTTTGGCCAATCGCTTGCCCTGCACATCGCGGATCAACCTGTGATGATGATAGACCGGAGTCGGCAGATCGAGCAGGCGCTGCAACAGCACATGGATGCAAGTGGCTTCAAAGAGGTCCTGACCGCGCATCACATGCGTGATTTCCTGCGCGGCATCATCAAGCACCACGGACAAATGATACGACGTGCCCATATCGCGCCGCGCCAGCACCACGTCGCCAACGGCGGCGATCATCGTGTCGGGCGTGACCGAAATCAGCCCGGTTTCGCCGTCCGGTCCGGTCCCAATTTCGGTGAATTGAATGTCGAGGTTTCCGATAGTTTTCAATGCCTTAGACATATCAAGCCGAAGCGCGCCCGCCGCTGCTGGATGATCGGCCAGACGGCACGTTCCCGGATATACGATGCCATCCGGGCCAAGAACAGCCGCGCCGCCTTCTTGCGGGGCGCTGACAGCCGCAGCAATGTCGCGGCGGTTGCAGGTACAGGCATATAGCAAACCGCGCGCCCATAGCTGATCCAGCGCGCGGCGGTAGATGGGCAGACGGTCAGACTGGCGCATGACCGGGGTCGGCCAAGTGATCCCGAGCCAGGCAAGGTCGTTATAAATCTGCGCTTCCCATTCCGGCCGCGCACGGCTTTGGTCGATGTCTTCGATCCGCAGCAGAAATGTGCCACCCGCGACGCGGGCCGCATCATGGGCCAACAGGGCAGAGTGCGCATGACCAAGGTGCAGCGGCCCCGTTGGAGATGGCGCAAATCTTGTTACGAACTTCAAATCTTTTCAACCACATACACGGTGGACTTCATGTCTAATCCTGGCAAGTGATCGCCATGTTCGCGGAAAAGCAGACGCGCGGCACCGCAGTCGGTCCACTCGCACAAGCGGGCTTCGTTGCTTCGGTCCGCGAGTGCGTGATCATTAAAGGAAAACACCAGCATGCCGCCGCTGTCCAGCCCGTGCATCAAACTGTCAAAGACAGTGATCGGGGCAGCGCCGGGGCCGATAACGCCGATTGCGGAAATAGCAGCGTAATCGCCGGGTTGATGCAGCAAAGGGGCGTCCGCTTCGATCTGAGTGAGCGCGCGGTAAACATCTTTGCCGCGCGCCTGCGCGAGCATGTCGGCAGACAGATCAACGCCATCAATCGTCGTGAACCCCGCCAGCCGCAGCGCCAGGCCGGACAGCCCGGTGCCGCAGCCAAAATCCAGGATTGGTTGAGTTGGGTCGGTCATAAACTTGGCCAGCGCCGCCGCCGCGCGACCGGGTGTTGCATATCCCTGCGCGCCGACCTCGGTCTCGTAACTTGCGGCCCAGTCATCATAAAGTTGGCGGGTTTGCGTGGCATCCCGCGCGCCATAGACCTTATCCAGATATTTTTCCGTCATCCCCCAACGCTACGAATGATCGCTGAAGACGTCTAGTGTTAACTATTCTGAACAGCGTCAGCGCCCAGCCAGGACTGCCAGTCGGCCTTGGCGCGGTCGGTATAGGCCTTGTAGCGATCCTTGCGACCACGACGACCCGATTTCAGGCCCTCGACAGGGGGGAACAAGCCAAAATTCACGTTCATCGGCTGAAAGGTCTTGGCGTCGGCACCGCCGGTGATGTGGGTGATCAGCGCGCCCATGGCGGTACTGTCGGGCGGCGTGGGCAGGCTGCCCCCATTGATTTCAGCAGCCGCCATACGGCCCGCAAGCAGGCCCATCGCAGCGCTTTCAACATAGCCCTCAACACCTGTGATCTGCCCGGCAAAACGAATATTGGGGCGCGAGCGGAGGCGCATCTGGTCGTCGAGCAACGTGGGGGAGTTAATGAAGGAGTTGCGGTGGATACCGCCAAGCCGCGCAAAGCTGGCATTTTCAAGACCGGGAATTCTTTTGAAAACATCTGCTTGCGCGCCGTACTTCATCTTGGTTTGAAAGCCGACGATGTTATAAAGCGTGCCCAGTTTGTTGTCGCGGCGCAGTTGGACGACGGCATAGGCCTTGACGTCGGGTTGATGCGGATCGGTCAGGCCCACAGGCTTCATCGGGCCAAACCGCAGTGTCTCGCGCCCGCGCTCGGCCATGACCTCGATCGGCAGGCAACCGTCGAAATACCCAGCGGTTTCGCCCTCGCGGAACTCGGTCTTTTCAGCGGCGAGCAGCGCGTCAATGAAATCCTCATACTGCTGCTTGTCCATGGGGCAGTTGAGATAGGCAGTACGCTCTTCCTCGGTTTCGCCCTTGTCATAGCGCGACTGCATCCAGGCCTTCGACATGTCGATACTGTCGAAATATACGATCGGCGCAATGGCGTCGAAAAACGCCAGCGCTTCGGCTCCGGTTTCGGCGGCAATCGCCTCGGCCAACGCGCCAGAGGTCAGCGGGCCGGTGGCGATGATCCACTGCCCGTCGGTGGGCAATTCGGTGATTTCGCCATACTCGACCGTGATATTGGGATGCGCCAGCAGCGTGTCGGTTACTGTCTGCGCAAATGGATCACGGTCAACCGCCAGTGCGCCGCCCGCGGGCAGGCGATTCTTGTCGGCGCAGGCCATAATCAGCCCGTTCGCGGCGCGCATTTCCCAATGCAGCAGGCCCACGGCGTTTTGTTCGTCATCGTCTGATCGGAAAGAGTTGGAGCAGACCATTTCACCCAAAAGACCGGTCTGGTGGGCAAAAGTGCCAACCTTGGGGCGCATTTCGTGGATCACCACCTGAACGCCCGCATGTGCCGCCTGCCAGGCCGCTTCTGATCCGGCCATTCCGCCGCCGATGATGTGCAATTCTTTTGTCATATGCGCGATGTAGGGCAGGGTGACCACGCGCGCAACAGGCAACAGCCGAAAGGCATCTCTTGGTCGCTCGTCATACGGGTGGAGGGTTTTGGGGTCGCCGCTGCGGGAATGGTCGGTCAGTGAGAGGCTGACCTGGAGGGACCTTCCGCCGGCGGCGACCCAAAATCATCAAGGCGCTGTGCCTTGCCATATCATTGCCCCAATTTGGTCAGATTTGCCAGCACAAAGATTTCAACAGTTGGTGCTTTTTTTGGAAACAATCATTGTTGCCAGTCTGGATCGCGCTTTTCCAGAAATGCGGCGATGCCCTCGGCGGTGTCGTCGTGCAACATATTCTGCACCATCACGTCGCCGGTAAAGGCGTAGGCCTGCGCCGTGGTCATCTGCAACTGTTCATAAAACGCAGCTTTGCCAAAGGCGACGGCAACGCCAAGCTTTGCCGCGATCTTTGCCGCCAGCGTGGTGGTTTCAGCGCTGAGGTCATCCGCCGGCACAACCCGGTTAATCAGCCCCAGTTCCGCGGCGCGGTCTGCCGGAATGAAATCGCCTGTCGTCAGCATTTCAAACGCCTGCTTGCGCGGGACATTGCGCGACAGCGCGACCATGGGGGTCGAGCAGAACAGCCCGATATTGACACCATTCACGCCAAAACGCGTGCCCTCTGCCGCCACCGCCAGATCGCAGGTGGCCACCAATTGGCATCCTGCCGCCGTGGCAATGCCATGAACTTGGGCAATCACCACCTGTGGCATGGACTGGATGCGCGCCATCACGGCGGTGCAGCGATCAAACAAATCTTTGAAGGCCGCAGCGCCGCCGTCATTACCGTTGCGCATTTCAGTCATCTGACGCAGATCATGCCCGGCGCAAAACGCCTTGCCCGCGCCCGATAGGATGATCACCCGAGTTTGCCGATCATTTGCAAAACCATCCAAAGCAGTTTGCAAAGCAGCCAGCATCTCGTCTGATAGCGCATTCAGCCGCTCGGGTGCGTTCAGGGTTAGCCGTGCAACGGCCCCTTGTGTCGTAACGTCAAGTATTGCCACCTTGCCCTCCGCCTTTGATCACGCCAACTTTAGACAAGTGTCTGAGGGGAGAACAAGTATGGCTTTGGTAATGGACGCGGATGCGCTGACGGTGTTCATGCGCGACGTGTTTGATCAGGTGGCGGATGATTTTGCCATTGATCACGTCGAAGAGGGGGCGATTACGATGCGCCTGCTGACCAGCCATCGCCATCTTCGCCCCGGCGGCACCGTGTCCGGCCCGTCAATGTTTGCGCTGGCTGATGTCGCCGCTTATCTGGTGACACTGGCGATGATCGGGCCAAAGGCGCTGGCGGTGACGACCAATTGCTCGATTGATTTCATGCGCAAACCATTGGCCGATGTGAACCTGATCGCCCACGCCAAGCTGCTGAAACTGGGTAAGCAACTGTCGGTGACAGACGTGCTGATCTATTCCGAAGGGTCGGACAAGCCAGTAGCGCGCGCCAGCCTGACCTATGCGATCCCGCCGCGTTGATTTTGAAAGCAGAACGAACCTGCGCAATAAAAATGGGCCGGGAAATCCCGGCCCAGTGAAGAGGTCTGGCAGGTGGCACAGGGATGTTACACCTTCCAGAACACGCGGTAAGCCTCGCCTGAGGCTTGGTCCGGTGTCAGTCCCACGTCGTGCAGCTGCCATGGTTCTAGCTGGCGTAGGACCATGCGGGTGCGTCGGCGTGTTGCCCATTTCGTCACGAGGACCGCAAACCGCACAGCGATATCCGCAAGCACGGGCAGGTTGCCCTGCGCCAACAGCGTCATGGTATCGGGGGTATGGGGCCGTGCGTGTGTCATGGGAAAGCTCCTTGCAATATTGTATTGACACAATGTGTAGTCTTGCTACAATATTAAGGTACAAAGCGCGATACAATTTGGCCAGAGGAATATTGTAATGGGTACAATTTGGACGCCAACCCTGCCGGACCGACCCGGACCCAAGTACAAAGTGGTCGCTCAGACAATTCGCGATGGCGTGCGGGCGGGGGATCTGTCGATCGGAGATAAGCTGCCGCCGGTGCGTGATCTGGCCTGGCGGCTTGGCATCACGCCGGGCACCGTGGCGCGCGCCTATACGATCCTGACGGACGAAGGGTTGCTGGAGGCAGAGGTCGGCCGGGGCACCTTTGTCGCGGCGCCGCGTGCGCCCCTGCGCGATGACGTCTGGAGCAAGGAGCAGGACAAGTGGCCGCGCGAACTGGATGAGACCGAAACCGATGCCGTCAGCCTGTTCAGCCCGCGCTTGCCCGATATGGGACAGGTGGCTGCAATTCGCGCCGCCTTTCGGCAGGTGGCAGATGGGCCCAGCGAAGACCTGATGAACTATCCGACCCGTGATGCCTACCTGCCGGTGCGCGAGGCGGTGGTCAAATGGCTGTCGCATTTGCCCCTGGGACCGCTGTCAGAGCGTGACGTCGTGCTGTCGCATGGCGGGCAGAACGCGATCGTGCTGGTTTTGCAGGCTATTTTCACCGGGCCGAAACCCGTCATGCTGGTTGAAGACCTATCCTATGCCGGATTTCGACGCGCTGCCGAGGTATTGCGCGCCGAGGTGGTCGGGGTCGCCATGGACGAACACGGGGTAATACCCGACGCGCTAGAGGCCGCGGCGCGCAGCAGTGGCGCGCAGGTGTTTTGTACCACACCCGAGGTACAAAACCCCACCTGTGGCCACACCGGTCTGGAACGGCGACGCGAATTGCTCGACGTGGCGCGCCGCTATGGCTTGGAAATTCTCGAGGACGACTGTTATCGCATGGGCCGCGCCAAGTCGCCCAGTTACCGGGCGCTGTGGCCAGAGCACGTCTGGCATATCTCGTCGATCTCCAAGGAACTGACCCCGGCCTTGCGGGTAGGGTTCGCCATTGCCCCGATTGGGCGCTCTGCAGATTTGCGGCGCGTGGCGGAATACGGATTTTTCGGGTTGGCCCGCCCGCTGGCAGAAGCCACTCGGATTATCCTCACCGATCCACGTATGGAGCAGATATGCCGCGATATCCGCGACCGTCTGGGGAAATACATTCAGATCGCAGTGAATAATCTAGGCAGTTACGAGCTGAAATGGGATCGCGATGTACCGTTTGTCTGGCTACAGTTGCCGCCGGGCTGGCGCGCCGCTGGGTTTTGCCGCGCGGCAGAGGCGCAGGGCGTGCAGATCCGGTCGGCAGATGAATTTGCCCTGCGCGATGGCCGCGCGCCCCACGCCGTACGGATTGCCGTGAATGCCCATGTCTCGCTGGCGTCTTTCGATGCCGCAATGCGGCGGTTGCGGACACTGTTGGACAACCCACCGGAGCAAATCAGCGTCTAGATTTGGGGTATTATAATACCTATTTTATAACCCATTGAAATCCAATGTTTAATTGCGATTGGATGCGCTTGACGCGACAAGACAGGCGCGTATAACCCGCTCATCAGACATCGGGCAGCGTTATCTCTGTCCGGCCAACTCCAAACGGGAATTCCGTACATGAAAACCTTTTCTGCAACACCGGCAGATATCGACAAGAAATGGATCATCATTGACGCCGAAGGCGTCGTGCTGGGCCGTCTCGCGTCGATCATTGCCATGCGCCTGCGCGGCAAGCACAAGCCGTCGTTCACACCTCACATGGATTGTGGTGACAATGTCATCGTGATCAACGCTGAGAAAATCCAGATGACCGGCAAGAAGCGCGAAGAGCACTTCTATTGGCACACTGGCCACCCCGGTGGGATCAAATCGCGCACCAAAGCGCAGATCCTCGAAGGTGCCCACCCCGAGCGCATCGTAACCCAGGCCGTCAAGCGCATGTTGCCTGGCAACCGCCTGAGCCGTCAGATCATGACCAACCTGCGCGTCTATGCCGGTGGCGATCATCCCCATGAGGCGCAGAGCCCCGAAGTTCTGGATGTCAAATCCATGAACAGCAAAAACACGCGGAGTGCATGAGCATGGCTGACGAAATCAACACACTCGAAGACCTGGCAGACGTTGCTGGCGTTGCCGCAACACCCGAAGTCGAACTGACCCCACGTGAACCCGTGCGCGACGAACTGGGCCGGTCCTATGCAACTGGTAAGCGTAAAGATGCGGTCGCCCGCGTCTGGATCAAACCAGGTTCAGGTAAAGTAACCGTTAACGGCAAGCCGCAGAACGAATATTTTGCACGCCCCGTGCTGCAGATGATCCTGGCCCAGCCTTTTTCGATCACCAATACAGTTGGCGAATTTGACGTGGTTGCCACGGTCAAGGGCGGCGGTCTGTCTGGCCAGGCTGGCGCGGTAAAGCATGGTGTTTCCAAAGCTTTGCAGCTTTACGAACCCTCCTTGCGCGGCGCACTGAAAGCGGCCGGTTTCCTCACACGCGACAGCCGTGTTGTGGAACGTAAGAAATACGGTAAGGCCAAAGCGCGTAAGAGCTTCCAGTTCTCCAAGCGTTAAGCTTTTTCAAACCAAAACGATCAAGGCCGCTTCCGTTGGAGGCGGCCTTTTTCATGTGTAAGTGCGCGAATTCTGGCGGAGCTGGGTTCCTGTTAGGGCAATATTCAGGTTTTTGACCGACATCTCCAAAGACAACAACTTTGGAGACCAAACAATGTTCAACAGATTTTGGGCCGTGCTGGCCCTGGTACTGCTCCCTTTCGCGGCGTCAGCAACAGAACGCGGCACCGCACAAGAGGCACAGGCCATGCTGGACCGGGTGGCGGCGCTACACCAGTCAAGCGGCCTTGACGCCGTGCTCAACGCGGTCAAAGACCCCGATAACGGCGACTTCCATGACCGCGATCTCTATGTCTTTGTTCTGGATTACGAGGGCAACATGCTGAGCCACGGCGCCAATACTGCGCTGATCGGGCGCAATCTGCTGGGGGTCAAGGACTCTGACGGGAACGCCTTTATCGTTCAGATGATCGCACTTGCCCGCGGCCCGGGGTCCGGCACGGTCGATTATCACTGGCCAAATCCGCAGACCAAAAAGATCGACCCAAAGACATCTTTCGTGCTGCGCCTTGACGATGGCAGCTGGGCCGGTGTTGGCATCTATTCCTCAGCGTCCTGACGGTACCACGCGCCCTAATCTGCGCCGGTTCAACGGATCGGCGCAGGCTCTCTTAACATCTGGAAGGTTGCCATGCGCCGCTATTTTTCTGACCTGTCCCTGCTGAAAAAGGGTGGTGCCATGGTCACCGTGACCATCATCGCACTGCTATGTACCACCGGGCTTGCGCGCTATTCGATCTCTGGCCTGCAAAGCGATCTTGAGGATGAGGCACTGGTCGGCCTGACCGAAGTGGCAACGATTGCCGCCACCATGGGCATGATGAACGATGCTCATCTCGAATTGATCCGCGCCAGCGCCTTTGCCAACTCCGGGATGAGCGGTAGCGCGCTGCAAAACCAGTTCGACATCGCAGCCGAGACCAAAGCGGTTTTTCAGGCGGCGGTCGACGCGGTTGAAAACCCCGCGCAGAATCTGATCGTCAGCCGCGTTCAGGAACAGCTGGCAGAATACTTTACGGCCAACGACGAAGCATTGTCGATGCTGGCGATCGAGCCAATGACCGGCACGATCATGATCAACGCCGCCGATTCACTTTTTGCGGATGTATCGGCATTGGCCAAAGAATTGGAAGCCACGCGCATGCGCGAGATTGCCGATCAGACCCAGGCCAGTGTCGCGTCTGCTGACCGAGCCAAATTTGTTTTCACCGCTATCGCACTGCTCAGCATGATCCTGTGCCTGGGCGCGACGGTTTCGATCTTCCGCTCGATCACCGTGCCCATCCTGCGCATGACCGGCAACATGCGCGATCTTGCGCAGGGTGATCTGGACGTTGAAATCGAAGGGGCAGGCACAAAGAACGAGGTCGGCCAGATGGCCGCTGCCCTTGAGGTGTTTCGCGACACCGCCCGCGAATCTAACGATTTACGCGCTGCCGAAGAGCGCGCGCGCACCGAAAAGCTGGCGGCTGAACAGGCCGCGCAGGCCAACAAGGCGGCCGAGGCCGAGCGTGAAGCCACCCGCATCCGCGTCGAAAAAGAGACGGCCGATCTGCGCGCCGCACAAAGCAGCGCGTTGGAAACTGCGCTGGCAAACGTCATCAGCGCCGCAGAGGCCGGTGATTTTAAGCAGCGCATCGCCGACGACTTTAACGAAAAGGCGCTAGATGATGTGAAAACCGGGGTCAACGCCTTGCTCACCACTGTCGAGGCGGGCTTGAGTTCGGCACGCAACGTACTGCGCGATCTGGCACATGGTGATCTGACGGCGCGCATGGCCGGGGAATTCCGTGGCGCCTTTGCCGATCTGCAAAATGATACAAATCTCACGGCAGAGAAATTCGAACATGCGATGAATGAAATCGCCGACCGCGCCGAGGGCATCAACAGCGATTCGACGGAAATCAGCGAAGCCGCCGCCGAACTTGCCGGGCGGACCGAACGTACGGCGGCGAGCCTGGAGGAAACATCGGCCGCGATGGAGGAGCTGACGGCGTCGGTACGGTCCGCCGCGCAGGCCGCACGTGACGTCAACAAACTGGTCAGCGGCACCAAACAACAGGCCAGCGACAGCGAAGCCGTCGTGCGCGAAGCCGTGGCCGCGATGGACGATATCGCGGAGTTCTCCAAGCAAATCTCGGAAACAGTCAACGTGATCAACGGCATCGCTTTCCAGACCAATCTGCTGGCGTTGAACGCGGGGGTCGAAGCGGCGCGGGCGGGCGATGCCGGGCGCGGCTTTAGCGTCGTGGCGTCCGAGGTGCGCGCGCTGGCCGTCCGGGCGGCCGAATCGGCCAAGCAGATCGAAGGGCTGATCAGCCGCAGTTCCGAACAGGTACGTCGCGGTGTTGATCTGGTGGATCAGACCGGCAATGCGATCCGCAACATGTCGCAGTCGATTGATGTTGCGACACAGCATGTTTCGGCGATTGCGGAATCGGCGGCTCAGCAATCGTCGGGCATCGAAAGCGCAAATGCGGCGATTGGCGAGATCGAACAGGCAACACAGCAGAATGCCGCGATGTTTGAGGAAACCACCGCCGCCAGCGTGTCGCTGTCGACCGCCGCTGAAGCGCTGACTGCCTTGTCGCGGGAATTTAACACCGGGTCCAAACCTGCGAGTGTCGGCACCGGCGCCAGACCACAGCAGGGTCCGGCATCTGTCGTCAACACCCCGGTGGCCCAGATGCGGGTAACTCAATCAACCCAGACAGCACCACTAGCTGCAGAATGGGAAGAGTTTTGAACACCGCGATCTGAGACTATTTCACCAATTTGCCGGGCCACGTCACAGACGTGGCCCTTTTTTCGCGCGGGTGGGGTTCTGTTTTGGCCCGGGCACCATACATCGGGGGAAGATATAGAGGATCTCCCATGAAATTTTCCGTACTCGATTTGGCCCCCGTTCCCGAGGGCGATGATGCCGCGACGGCGATCCGCAACTCGGTTGAACTGGCGCAATTGGCCGAGGCGCGGGGGTTTCATCGGTACTGGCTGGCAGAGCATCACAATATGCCCGGGATCGCCTCGGCGGCGACCTCGGTCCTGATCGGGCATATCGCCAATCACACCACGTCGATCCGCGTCGGTGCCGGGGGTGTGATGCTACCCAACCATGCGCCGCTGGCCATTGCTGAACAATTCGGAACGCTGGCCACCATCCACGGTCCAAGGATCGACCTTGGGCTTGGCCGTGCGCCGGGTGGCGACCATGCGGTGATGCGCGCACTGCGTCGCGGGATGGAGGGCGGCGACCGTTTTCCCGACGACGTCGCTGAATTGATCGCCTTTTTGGGGGCGGCCCCGGCTGGCGCGCCGGTTCAGGCCCACCCCGGTCAGGACACCCATGTGCCGGTCTGGATATTGGGATCGTCGCTCTATGGTGCGCAATTGGCGGCGCATTTTGGCCTGCCATATGCCTTCGCCTCGCACTTTGCCCCTGATGCGCTGGAAGAGGCCACCGCGATCTACCGGCGCGATTTCAAACCATCGGGGGGCGTGGCAAAACCTCACTTCATGCTCGCGGTCAACGTCTTTGCCGCCGAAACTGACGCTGAAGGTGCATTTTTGCGCAGTTCAATGCAGCAAGCCTTTGCCCGGCTGCGCAGCGGTATGCCCGGCAAACTGCCGCGCCCCGTTACCGACATTGACGCAGCCATCGGGCCTGCGATGCGCGCCGGCGTTGATCACGCCTTGCGCATATCGGCCGTGGGCAGTGCCGCGACTGTCAAGGCGCAGCTGACAGGCTTTATTGATACATATCAGCCGGATGAGCTGATCCTGACCGGGCAGATCCACGATCACAGCGCGCGGATGCGGTCGTTCGAAATTGCCGCAGAGGTATTGCACGATCTGGGCTGATCACTCGTCCGGCCGCACCAGACCCAGCCCGCGCAGATAGATGCCAATACCCGTTTCCAAAAGGTCGTCGGGTGGAAACGGCGACGCGCGGCCGGGGGAGTTGCGTGCGAAAAGTTCGACAACGCCGTGGCTCATGGCCCAGATATGTGCCGAAAACATCGAGGCGGGCGGGCGTTTGTCAGCCGGAATGTGCTGGCTGAGGTCTGCCGCCGCTTTCTCCAGCACGCCGTTGGCGCGGTTGGCGACCCGGGCCAGTTCGGGCGAGCGGTTGACCGAAATGCCGCTTTCGAACATCGCAATATAATGGCCGGGATATTTACGCGCAAATGCGAGATAGGCCCGGCCCGCCGCTTCAAAGGCCTTTAGCGCAGAGGGCTGACCGGATTGATAGGCAAACTCCATCAAATCGGCAAAAATCTCGTAGCCCTGAAGGGCCGCTTCCGCGATCAGGTCTTCGCGCCCCTCGAAATGCCGATAGACCGCCGCTGGGGTCACGCCGGCCTGTTTGGCAGCCTCTGACAGGGTAAACCCAGTCGGCCCGCGCAACTCGATCAACTCGAGCGCCGCGTCGATCAGGGCCTGGCGCAGGTTGCCGTGGTGATAGCCACGTTTAGACATCCCAGATGTCCGGCCCGCCACAGATGTCCTGATCAACCTTGCCAATCGCCTTGATGTCTTTTTGGGGGTAATCAAAGCTGTGCAGCACATGGCGCATCGCGCTTAGCCGGGCGCGACGCTTGTCGTCTGAACGGATCACCGTCCACGGGGCGGCGATGCTGTGGCTGCGGGTCAGCGTATCGCGTATCGCGGTCGTATAGGCATCCCATTTGGCGAGCCCCTGAACATCAATTGTGCTGAGTTTCCATTGCTTTAGCGGATCACCCTCACGCGCCAACATACGGCGAAGTTGTTCGGCCCGGCCAACATTCAGCCAGAACTTGAATAGATGAATACCGTCTTCGACCAGCATTTCTTCAAATGGGGTGACCTGGCGGAAAAAATGCTCGCGCTGGTCGTCGGTGCAGAAGCCGAACACCGGCTCAACGACGCCGCGATTGTACCACGACCGGTCATAGAACACCATTTCGCCTGCGGTCGGCAGATGGGCAATATAGCGTTGAAAATACCATTCGCCGCGTTCCGTTTCAGTCGGTTTTGACAGGGCAACCACGCGCGCCGCCCGCGGGTTCAGGTTTTCGCGGAAACGCCCGATGGTGCCGCCCTTGCCGGCGGCATCACGTCCTTCGAATACCATGGCAATGCGGGTGCCGCTGTCACGCACCCAGGCTTGCAGCTTGACCAGCTCGATCTGCAACTTTTCATAGTCCCGTTCGTAAGGCTTGCGGGCCAGCCGTTCGGGATGGGGATAGGACGCGGTCAGGATGTCCTCCTTGTCGGCGCGGCGGATGGCGCTGCGGATGTCCTCCGGGGCGTCATTTTCGAAAAAGGCGCTGATGGCACCGTCAAAAGGCAGGGTCATGAAGGCTCCTGAGTGGCCGTGTACACTTCAATATGGGATGTTAAGGGGTTTAACGCAAACCCGCACGTGCCGCGGCACGGTCAATCGCGTCAATCACCGCTTGTGGATGGCTGTGCTGCGGCATGTGACCGACGCCGGGCAGTGTGGTCAGCACAGCGTTCGGCACATCATGCACCAGTTTTTCCGCATGGATATGGGCAGGCACGATGGTGTCGGCGGTGCCGTGCAGGATCTCTATCGGCATCGTCAGGGTATGATATTGCGCCGCCATTTCAACCACATGCGGCCGCAGTCCGTTGACCTGTTGGGCGTTTGCCCGGCTGGAGGTCCGGCGCAGCGTCAGGCCGGTGCCGATATGGGCGTTGTAGCCTTCGGGGGGCTGCTGCGGGGCAAAAATGGACGCGATGCTGGAACTGACGACGCTTTTCGGCACAAAGGCGGTGATCGTCGGCACAATCAGTGCGCCGCCAGGCGCCGAGGCACTGACCCCATAAAGCCATCCCAACCCACCGGGCCACGGCTTTGACACGGCAGAGACCAGCACCAGTGCGGCGGTGTCATCAGGCCGCGAAAGCCCCCAAGCAAGTGCGACGGCCCCGCCAAAGGAATGGCCCATCACAATGGGATTGTGCACCTCGATCAGATCGGCCGCCTGTTGCAGCAGCGCCGCCTGTGCCTGCGGCGATTCCATGGTGGTATTCCACGCACCTTGGTTGCCGGGCAAACGCCCGGTCCAGCCCAGACCGGGGCGGTCGAACAGGATCACGCGATACTGTTGGGCCAGTTGATCGGCGAGGCCAAAGGTGAAATCGCGCATGTTGCCGCTGGCCCCGTGCACCAGCACCAAATCCGGCCCGCTCCCGATGACTTTGACATGCACCGGCACATCGCCAACCATCACGATGTCGCCACTGGGCGGATGCGCCGCCTCTGCCGCAGTTTCCCGCTGATGCGCGCGCCACTGTACCACCGCCACGGCCAATATAATGACCACCAGGGCATAAAGACCCATTCTAGCGGCCAATTTCATTCATGTCGAAGGGCGTGGATTGGTACATCTCGTTGATCCAATTGCCATAAAGCAGATGCGCATGGCTGCGCCAGCGGTTCACCGGCGTCTGGGTCGGATCGTTACCGGGATAGTAATTGCCGGGAATGTTAATCGGTACGCCGCTTTCAACATCGCGGTCGTATTCCTGTTTCAGCGTGTCCCGGTCATATTCAAAGTGGTTAAAGACATAGAGCGCGCGGTGCTCCGGATCTTCGATCAGGCAGGGGCCGACCTCTTCACTGCCCAAAAGCGTGGTCAGGGCCGGTTTGCTGTCGACTTCGTCCTGTTTCATCTCGGTCCAGCGGGACACCGGCATCACACATTCGTCCGAGAACCCACGCAGATAGGGCGACGCCGGGGCAAGATTGCGGTGCCGAAAGCAACCAAAGGCCTTGGACGGCAGGATGTGTTTCTTGACCCCGTGGAAATAATTGATCATCGCCATCCCACCCCAGCAGACGCCAAAGGTCGAATGCACATTGGTCTGGGTCCACTCCATCACCTCGCGCAACTCGTCCCAATAGGTCACTTCGTCAAACTCGAGGTGCTCAATCGGCGCGCCGGTGATGATCAGCCCGTCAAATTTCTCATCGCGCACCTCCTGAAAGGGCCGATAAAAGCTTTCCATATGCTCTGCGGCGGTGTTGCGGGTCTGGTGATCCGACATGCGCAGCAGGCTTAGTTCGATCTGGAGCGGCGTGGCACCGATCAGCCGGGCAAACTGGTTCTCGGTCTGAATTTTCTTGGGCATCAGGTTCAACAGTGCGATGCGCAGCGGTCGAATATCCTGATGTGCCGCCAGTTCCTCGTCGACCACCATCACGCCTTCGCGCCGCAGCACGTCAAAGGCAGGTAGGGTGGCGGGGATCTTGATGGGCATGGGCGGTGTTCCGTTTGTCAGCGTCTGTCAGACTATCAGGGTCTGTGAGATAGGGTCGGTCAGGTCGGCAATCAATGGCCGTGTCAGGGCAAGTGGCGGGCGATCATATCGGTGAAATCCTGCTGGTTCTGCAACTGTCCGATTTCATCAGGGGTGATCGTGACGCCCCATTTCGCCATCGCCTCATAGCGGGGCTGGCGATGCGACAATGCGCGCGCATAGGTCCAACGGATAAAGCTGTCGGGGTTAACGTCATCCTCTGACATATTGTTTTCGTTCAGGTATTCAACCCAAGCCGCGGCCAGAAACTCCGGCTGATAGGCCATAGGCTTTGGTGCCTTGTCAAAGCGTTCGATCAGCGATTGGGTATGGGCGTCGTCGCCCTTGATCCAGACGAGCAGACATTCCTGCGCCAGCGCGCGCAACAGCGGATCGTCGGGGTTTTCGGGATCGACCCATTCACAGATCGACCCGCCGGTGTCACAGATGAAATGCTGATAGCCATAAAGCGCCTCGGCACGCGCTGCGAAATGGGCGGTGTCGTGCAGGGCAGATATTTCGGCGCGGCGAAAGGCGTCTTGGCGCTGTTGGTATTCGGCCATCGGCAGCCCGCCCTGACCGGGGTCGCCCGGTTTGCCCAGCCAGGTGGCGACGGGCGTCAGGTTTTCAAAGGTAATGTTGGACCCGATATAGATGCTGTCGCTCAGCAGCAGCTCGCGCAGGAACGGCACTTTCATCGCCTCGGCCTTGGCATTGTCAGCAATGATTTCACCCAGATAGCGGGTGCCGATGCGGTAATCTATGGAATAGTGAAACCAGTCGCCGCTGCGTCGCAACAGGCCCGATAGGTGGGTCTTGCCAAGGCCCGACATGCCGAAAATCAGCACTTTGCGGCGCGGCGCGCGGCGCCAGTCTTGAGCGGTGGGATAAAGCATGGGCAATCCGGCTGTTAGCTATGTTTCCCCTGACTACCCCAGCGCCGCGCGATACGCCAGATGCGGCCATCCAGCACCAGCAATCCCAGGGCCAGCAGGGCAAACCCGCCATAGGCCGCCGGACGCAGCGCCTCGTCGCGCAGCCAGGCCCCCAACAGGATCGCCACCGGGGCGACCAACAGTGTAACCAGCATCAGATTGCCACTGCCTGCCATTGCCAGCACCCGGTAATACAGCAGATAGGCCAGCGCCGTGGCGGCCAGCGCGTAATAGGCGATGGCAACCAACGTGATCGGCGCAAGGTCAAGCGTCAGTGGACCTTCGACCCACCAGGCCATCGGCACCATGATCAGGCTCGCCCCGGTCAACATGCCCGCAGCGGCCAGTTGCGGCGGTTGGCCCGACAGCATTTTGCGTGCCCAAACCCCTGACATCGCGTAGGACACCGTTCCCGCCAGCACCGCGAGCTGTGCAAGGCTGCGCAGGTCGAAATTGCGCAGGTTCTCCAGCCCGATGGCCGTCGCGACCCCGGCAAATCCCAAGCAGACACCCACAGCCTTGCGCGGGGTGATACGTTCGTCAGCGAAAAAGACTGCGGCCGCCAGAACGCCAAACACGGCCGTGGCAGCATTAAGGATCGACGTCAGCCCAGAGGCGATATGCAACTGCCCCCAAGCCATCAGCGAAAATGGCACGGCGTTGTTGAGCAGGCCCATGACGCCAAAGGCAAACCAGACCTTGGGATCGCGGGGCAGGGGCAGGCGCATCACCACGACCGCCGCCCAAAGCACCAGCATCGCCCAGAACACCCGGTGCGCTACCGACGTCAGCGGCCCCACCTCGTCCAGCGCCACCCGTACCGACAGGAACGACGCCCCCCATAGCAGGGCGAGCACAGCCATTTCGATCCAGGCGCGGGGCGGGATTTGTTTTTGAACCATCATGTGCAGGGTTTAGGCGATATCGCGGCGACGGACGACCCGAAAGCTGC
Source organism: Sulfitobacter sp. KMM 9851 (assembly GCF_057178245.1). Lineage (NCBI taxonomy): Bacteria > Pseudomonadati > Pseudomonadota > Alphaproteobacteria > Rhodobacterales > Roseobacteraceae > Sulfitobacter > Sulfitobacter sp. KMM 9851. The sequence goes on along the minus strand of NZ_CM169991.1, from coordinate 1,805,359 downwards.
GCAACATGGAAAAACGCCGCCCGGGGGTATCCCGGACGGCGTTCATCAGACAATTATCGTTGCAGATCAAAAGGTGTAGCCGACCTTTACACCGATCGCCACGGCATCGTTATCGTTAAAGTTGCTGGCCGCGTTGACACCGTTCAATGTCGTCTGCGCGTCACCGATGTTCACATAGCGGATGCCCGTTGTGACTTTCATGTTGTCGCGGGTGTAGATCGCCGCCAGCGCCAGGCTTTTGTTGCCATCGGTTGGCCCGAGGTTGGATGCAAAGCCACCGTTGGATTTTTCATACCCAATCGACGCCGATACCGACCAGTTTTCGTTCAACCGGCGCCCAACCCCCAAGGAGTAGGTGAAAACATCATTTTCATAGCTGACCAGCGCGCCGGGGGGGTAATTGGCTGGCGTGATGTCAAACGACGACCAATCTACCCAGCGCACCCCACCAAACAGCAGCGTGTCGGCGGCAATCCCGGTCTGGAACTCAAGGTTGACCGATTGTGGTGTTTCGATCTCGGTCGTGGTTTGCAGCGCACCAAATTCAGTGGTGGCGACGTCATGTTTGATCTTGGAGCTATAGGTTAACGACACGCGCAGGGCGATGTCGGGCCGTTCATAGGCAACACCCGCCACGTAACCGACACCTGTGTCACGCTGGCCATCTACCGTATAGCCGCCGACAAAGGGCACCGCGGCGGTGGCTTCGATGCTTTGCACCCGGACACCACCATGAAAGCTGAAATTACTGGGCAGCTTATAGCGCAGCAGGCCGGTGATGGCATGGGCCTTCAGATCAGCCGTGGACCCCTGTGCGACATAGCCTGATCCAGCAGGATAGGCGATATCTGCGCCAAAGGGCTGATCATAGATGATCGCGTAGGACAGCTGTTCGTTGATGTCTGCCTTATAGGCGGCACCAAACTGCAAATAGCTTGGTGTGATGTCGCCGGAGTTTGCCCCCGGCGTGCCGGAAAAGACGGTGCCGACGCCCGAGGTGCTTGGCGATATGCTGCCAAGGCTGAATTCGGCGTAACGCCCCGCTTCGAACAGTGCCGTGATGGACTGACCAGAGCGGTCGATCCCACCGGCTTGCGCCGCACAGGTGGACCCCAGCAATGCGGCGATGGTTAGAATGTGTTTTTTCATGTTTCTCCTCCCCAGAAGCGCCTGTCAGCGTCTATCGGACAGGGTGGAGACAGGAAGCATGACAAGGGGCTATTGGGTCAATCAGTGACCTTAGGTCAACCACAGGTTATGACCCAACGTCAGAGTTTATGACACGGGGTCTATGTAACGGGGCGCTTGCGGGTTTCGAACCAGATATTGAGGTAATTACCGGCGAAAATAACCGCAGCGCCAACAAAAACCCATACATCCAGCGCTTCGGCATAGAGCAGCATTCCGATGACCGCGATCACCGGCAAACGGATAAAGTCGATCGGCACCACCACCGTGGCAGGTGCCAGCGACAGTGCGTTGGTCAGGCAGTAATGCGCCAGCAAGCCACACACACCGACAAGCGCCAGAAACGGCAGGCTGGCGGCGGTGGGCAGAGCGATATCGCCGTCATATCCGGCAGTGATCAGTCCAAAGATCAGTTGCAGCGTGGTCAGGTAGAACAGGATCGTTGTAATTCCCTGCGTCCGGGTCAGCCGTTTGGTCAACACATTGGTCAGCGCAAAGAACAGCGCGCAGGATGCCGCCGCAATGACACCGATGTTGATGTTGTCGATATCGGGGCGGGCCACAATCAGGATGCCGATAAACCCCAGCACAGCGGCCAACCCGCGCATCGCCGTCATGCGTTCGCCCAACAGAAAGATGGACAAAACGATCACCCACAGCGGCGAGGTAAATTCCAACGCAAAGACCTGCGCGAGCGGGATCAGGGTAACGGCGAAAAACCACAGGTTCTGACCGGTGAAATGCGCCAGATTTCGCACCACTTGCAGCCCAAAGTTGCGGGTGTTGATCTGGCGCCATGCGCCTGTGGCCCAAGCCAGCGTCACCACCACCAGAACGCCAAAGACGCTGCGGTACATCATGATTTCAAACGTGTCGTACTGTCCCGACAATTCGCGCCCAACCACCGCCATGGTCGAAAACGATGCAATCGCTCCCGTCATCCACAGTGCTGCGCGCAACGTCGGGCTCATGTCAGACCCGTTATTTGGTAATCGCGGCTGATCCCGGCGGTCATCGACGCCCAGTCAGAGCCGACAGCACGCGCCTGATGTGCCTCGAATGCGGAAGCATCGCTGAATTCTTCGCGCACCTGCCAGACCAGCGGGTCGTCCGTTGGCGTCACTTCAAAAAAAAGGCAGCCCGGCTCGGCACGCGTAAGCTGCACATGGGTGTGCAAAGCGGCGCGTACACGATCCGCCTGCCGCTCATCCGCGCAGCGCAAAAATCCGTTCAGGGCAACCGTTGCCGTCATTCCCACTCAATCGTGCCGGGAGGTTTGCTGGTGATGTCGTATGTCACACGGTTGATGCCGGGCACTTCGTTGATGATACGGGTGGCTGTTTCGCCAAGGAATTCGTGACTGAATGGGAAATAATCCGCGGTCATGCCATCTACGGACGTCACGGCGCGCAGGGCGCAGGCAAAATCATAAGTCCGCCCATCGCCCATCACGCCCACGGTGCGCACCGGCAGGATGGCCACAAAGGCCTGCCAGATATCATCATAAAGCCCGTGGCGGCGGATCTGGTCGATATAGACGGCATCCGCCTCGCGCAGGATCGCCAGCTTTTCGCGGGTGATCTCGCCGGGACAGCGGATGGCAAGGCCGGGCCCAGGGAAGGGGTGACGGCCAATAAACGAGGGCGGGAGGCCCAACTCACGGCCCAGCTCGCGCACCTCATCCTTGAACAACTCGCGCAGCGGCTCGACCAGCTTGAGGCCCATCTTTTCGGGCAGGCCACCGACGTTGTGATGGCTCTTGATCGTGACCGACGGACCGCCGGAAAACGACACGCTTTCGATCACATCGGGGTACAGCGTACCCTGCGCGAGGAAGGTGGCATCGCCCACGTCCTTGGCGTGTTTCTGGAACACGTCAATGAACAGCTTGCCGATGATTTTTCTTTTTGTTTCCGGGTCACTTACGCCGTCAAGCTCACCCAAAAACAGTTCCTGTTCGTCGGCGTGGATCAGCGGCATGTTATAGTTGTCGCGGAACATCTTGACGACTTCTTCGGCCTCGCCTTTGCGCAGCAGGCCATGGTCGACAAAGACGCAAGTCAGCTGGTCGCCGATCGCCTCGTGGATCAGCACCGCCGCGACCGAGGAATCGACCCCGCCGGACAGGCCGCAGATGACTTTTTGGTCACCGACCTGTTCGCGGATCGCGGCAATCGCTTCTTCGCGGTAGGCGCGCATCGTCCAATCGCCCTTGAACCCGGCAATGCGCACAAAGTTTTCATACAGCTTTGCACCGTTGGGCGTGTGGTGCACTTCGGGGTGGAACTGCACCGCGTAGAAATGCCGCGACGCATCGCCGGTGATGGCAAAGGGCGCATTGGGCGAGGTGCCGTAAACCTCAAACCCTGGTGCAATTTTGCTGACGTGGTCGCCGTGGCTCATCCAGACTTGTTCGCGGTCGGTTGCAAACCAACCCTGCAACAGATCAAGGCTCTGCCCCGTTGGGGTCACAAAGGCGCGGCCAAATTCAGCCGTGCCGTGGCCACGTTCCACATGTCCGCCAAGGCAATGCATCATCACCTGCTGCCCATAACAGATGCCCAGGATCGGCACGCCCAGATCAAAGACCTTTTGCGGCGGCATCGGTGCCCCGTCGGCAAAGACCGAGGACGGCCCACCGGACAGGATTACCGCTTTTGGCGCGAAATCGGCAAGAAAGGCGTCATCCACCGCGTTAAACGGGTGAATTTCGCAAAAGACGTTCAGTTCCCGCAGGCGCCGCGCAATAAGCTGCGTCACCTGGCTGCCGAAGTCGATGATAAGGAGGCGGTCATGGGTGATATCTGTCATGAGCGTTGATTATGCGCGCAGGCTCCTGCTGGCAAGTGTGAATGGCCATATGACACCGCGTGAAAGAACCAACCGCGGCGCGCGATGTCGCTTTTTTCCCGGCAAGGCCGTTATCCGCGCGAAGCGGCCCAAGTTAATGCGGTAGTGACAGCTAAGTTTTTGATGAAGGAAGAGATCATGGTGGAATCAGCACGGCGCACGCGGGGCGGTGGCGGAGCAGCGCGGCGGGCCGAACGGACGGCGGTTTCATTTGAAACGGCACGTTTCATCGAACGCAATATCCCCAATTTCGAGGTGCTGACCGAAGAGGCGCTTCAGATCATCGAGCATAACGCCGAAACCGTGCTCGAAGAGATCGGCGTAAACTTTCCCGATAACCCCGAGGCGCTGACCCTGTGGCGCAATGCCGGGGCAGACGTAACAGGCGAACGGGTCCGCATCCCGCGTGGGCTGGCGCGCAAACTATGTGCCACTGCGCCGTCGCACTATACGCAGCACGCCCGCAATCCCGAACGCAATGTCGTCGTCGGTGGCCGCAATCTCGTGTTGGCCCCGGTCTATGGCCCGCCTTTCGTGCGCGATGCCGCCGGCGGTCGCCGCTATGCCACGATGGCGGATTTCAACAAGTTCGTGAAACTGGCTTATATGTCGAAATGGCTGCATCACTCGGGTGGCACGGTGTGCGAGCCGACGGATATCCCGGTGAACAAGCGGCACCTTGATATGCTGCACGCCCACATGACGCTGAGCGATAAACCCTATATGGGGTCGGTCACCGAACCCAGCCGCGCGCAGGACAGTGTCGATATGTCCGGCATCCTGTTCGGCAAGGATTTCGTGCAGGAAAACACGGTGATGACATCGCTCATCAACATCAATTCACCGATGACATTCGACGACGTGATGATGGGCGCGCTCAAGATTTACGCCGAGAATAATCAGGCCTGCATCATTTCGCCATTTATCGTCGGTGGCGCGATGGCACCGGTGTCTGTCGCAGGCACATTGACGCAGGTGCTGGCCGAAACTCTGGCCGGCATCGCCTATAGCCAGCTGATCCGCGCCGGAGCACCGGTGATCATGGGCGCTTTCGTGACGTCGATCGACATGAACAGCGGCGCGCCCACCTTTGGTACGCCCGAAGCGGCACATATCACCTATGGCGCCGGGCAACTGGCGCGCCGGTTGAACCTGCCATACCGCTCTGCCGGTTCTTTCTGCGGATCGAAACTGCCGGATGCACAGGCTGCGTATGAGACATCAAACAGCCTGAACATGGGGCTGCTGTCGGGTGTGAACTTCATGCTGCACGCGTGCGGCTGGCTCGAAGGCGGGCTGGTCAGCTCGTTCGAGAAATTCGTGATGGACGCCGACCAGCTTGGCACATTGCATCATCTGGCGCGCGGCGTGCAGATTGACGAAAACGCGCAGGCCATGGACGCAATCCGCGAGGTCGGCCCCGGCGGGCATTATCTGGGCTGCGCACATACCCAAGAAAACTTCAAAGCGGCCTTCTGGAAATCCGACCTGCTGGATTACAAACCCTTTGAAACCTGGGAAGATGAAGGCGCGCGCGATACCCAAGCGCTGGCTTCGGCGCGGGTTGAAAAGATGCTGGGCGATTATCAGCAGCCGCACCTTGACCCCGCCATCCGCGAAGCATTGGATGCCTATGTCGCGCAGAAAAAAGCGGCAGAGCCAGACAGCTTTATGTAACGCAAAGGGGCGCTATTCCCCACCCGATGCCTGCGCCGCCTTAAGCACGCGGGCTTCGCCCACCATCGCGATCAACACGTCAACGTGGCGGACCAGGCTATACCCTGCGTCCGCCTGTTGGCGCTGTTCGTCCAGCACCGCTTCAATCTCCATCAGTTTCAGCAAGGCCGTGCCGTGGCGTGGCAGCACACCAAACCCAAGAATGCGGGGCAGGTGGCTGGTGCGGCGGTAGTCCTCGGCCCCGATACGGGCAGCGCGCATCAACAGGCGGGGGCGGTGAAGTTTGTGCAGCATCGTCAGCAGATCTTGCATGGCGTTTCCTTTGGTTGAAACTGGGCATGAATCGCCCTGATCTGCCGAGTGTTGCACAACCTAAGCGGGTGTTGCGCGCTGTCCTCAATCCCCGTTCGCCGCCTTCATTACTGTTTATCTTTTGTAAACAATGCTTACCCTACGACCTCATTTTAACGAACGGGTAACCAATACATCTTTAGGTTGTTAGGTGTCTGTGGATAAAATCCATCAGATTTTGGGGGCCCGCCAGCATGGAAGTGGCAATCTCGTGACGGCGCATTTTGACTTTGATACCAATTGTTTGCCCGGATGGGTGCCAGACGGGGCGCTGCATTATCTGGCCCATACCGAACAAGGCGAGCCGATCCGGGCGTTGGCGCGGGCGGCGGGATGTCACGCCTCGACCATCATGCGCCAGATCCGCCGCATAGAGACCCGCCGCGATGATCCTCTGGTGGATGCCGCCTTGCGCCGCTTGGGCGCGGTTCACCTGCGCCAAAGAGATGACCGTCACCCCCCAACAAAAAAGGCTGCCGCAATGAGTGACACCCCGCAAACACCGCTGTTGGACGAAGAGACCCTCACCGTTGAGGCGCGGCGCGTCCTGCGCCGCCTGTGCGAGACGGGGGCGGTTCTGGCGGTGGCCACCGATATGGACAAGGCCGTGGTGGTGCGCGACGGCGCGGCCGGTGGCAGCACGCGAACGGCGGTGGTCGACACGGCTGTGGCGCAGGCGATGGCGTTGAAGAACTGGATCGCGCCGGGAAATAGCGGCCGGATCATACGCTACCACATCACCACGGCGGGGCGTGCCGCCCTGGCTCAAATCATCGAGGAACATGGCGATCTAGGCGGCGAACCTCTGGGCTTTGCCGAAGATCAGACCGCGTTTGTCACTGCCGCAGACAGTTGGGCCACGCAGCCCGACACACACGAAGACACCCGCGACACCCGCACCCGCTATTCCCTGACCGAAAGTCCGCTGACCGCCCTCGCGCGCCGTCGCGACAAAAAGGGCGAGCCGTTTTTGGATGACGCACTGGTCCACGCGGGCGAACGCCTGCGCGAGGATTTTGAACTGGCCCAAATGGGGCCACGCGTGGCGCAGAATTGGGATCATTTCCTGACTCAGGGCACGGGCGCAGGCCCTCGGCCCGGCAGCGGCGGCAACCGCGCGTCGACCGCAGCCCGCGACCGCGTGGCCGAGGCGATGGCCGAACTGGGGCCGGGTCTGTCAGACGTTGTTCTGCGCTGCTGCTGTTTTCTCGAAGGGTTGGAAACCACGGAAAAGCGGCTGGGCTGGTCGGCGCGCTCGGGCAAGATTGTGTTGCGCATCGCGCTCATGCGGCTCAAGCGGCATTACGACACCACAACCGGCCCGGGCGGGCCGATGATCGGGTGATCGCCGCGATGTTTCTTTAGAAAGATGCCGCTGGCGGCTTGGCTTTGGCGATACGGCGCGCGCCCCATTAACGGGCGCGCGCCTAGTGCGTTTACTCGGCCACTGTGGTCGGCGTGTCATCGGTCACGGAAATCGCAACCGCATCCTTTTCACAGGCCGTGCGCACGCCGACGGCATAGTCGGGGTGCACCTTTTCCAAAACAGCATACCAACGCTCCTTGACCGACTGCGAACAGGGTGCCAGCGCGCCGGCCATGTTCGAATGCAGGCGATCACGTTGGCCCTGATCGAACACTTCCAGATACAATTTACGCGGCTGCACGTAATCTGCGTCCGATTCCTCTTGCTTGTAACGGTCAGCGTCGCCGGAAATGCGCAGGGGCGGTTCCATCACCGACGGATCGGGGCGGGCGGCCTCGGCATATTGGTTCGGCTCATAGTACGCGTCCGGGTGTCCGGTGATCTGCGGAAAGAACCGCATGCCCCCGTCCTTGTGATAATGCTGTACCTTTGCGGCCCTGGGCGCATTGGCGGGCAGGGCCTCGTAATGGGTGCCCAACCGGTAGCGGTGCGCGTCGGCATAGGAAAACACCCGAGCCTGCAACATCTTGTCAGGTGAAAAACCGATGCCAGGGATTTTGTTCGACGGCGAATAAGCCGCGTTTTCGACCATCTGGAAATAGTTGTCCGGGTTCTTGTTGAATTCCAACATCCCGACCGGGATCAGCGGATAGTCACCATGCGGCCAGACCTTGGTCAGATCGAACGGGTTAAACCCAACGGTTTCGGCGTCGGCCTCTGGCATAACCTGAATGTTCAGCTCCCATTTCGGGAATTTGCCCTCGTCGATGGCGTTGTACAGATCTTCCTGAAAGCTTTCGCGCGTCTGACCGATCAGCTTTTCCGCCTCTTCATTGGTCCGGTTGCGGATCTCCTGCTGGCAGCGGAAATGGAACTTGACCCAATGCCGCTCGCCCTTGGCGTTCCACATCGAATAGGTGTGGCTGCCGTAGCCGTGCATATGCATCGGGTTCACCGGGATGCCGCGGTCGGACATCAAGATAGTCACTTGGTGGACACATTCCGGCTGCGCCGCCCAGAAATCGAACATCGCCTCTGGTGACCGCAGGTTCGTCTTGGGGTGGCGTTTCTGGGTGCGGATGAAATCGGGGAACTTATAGGCATCGCGCACGAAAAAGATCGGGGTGTTGTTGCCCACGACGTCCCAGTTGCCGTCTTCGGTGTAGAACTTGATCGAGAAACCGCGCACGTCACGTTCGCTGTCGGCAGCACCCAATTCGCCCGCCACAGTCGACCAGCGCGACAGGATATCGCAGGTATTGCCGACCTTCTGAAAGATCGACGCGCAGGTGTATTGGCTGATGTCATGGGTGACCGTGAAAACACCCTCGGCGCCCCAGCCCTTGGCGTGGACCGCACGCTCGGGGATACGCTCGCGGTTTTGATGCGCAAGCTTTTCCAGCAGTTGATAGTCTTCGAGCAGGACCGGGCCGCGCTCTCCTGCGGTTTGGCTGGTCTCGTTGGTTGGCATTGGCGCGCCGGCGGATGTGGTCAGGCGGTTGCTCATGAGTCGTCCCTCTGGTTAGAATCATTCCAAAGCAGGATGACAGCGGTATGCAATAATTTCCAATTGCAGTTTTCTCTACTTTTGATAGCTTTTGGTTATGAACTTCACTCTCAAACAGCTCGAATATTTCAAAGCCTTGGCAAAGCTGGGGAATTTCGGCCGCGCCGCCGAGGCCTGCAATATCTCGCAGCCCGCACTCTCCGTACAGATACGCGCGTTAGAAGACGCCTTGGGCGGCCGACTGATCGAACGCCAGACCCGCGCCTCTGTGCTGACGCCGCTGGGCCGTCAGGTGCTGGGGCAGGCCGACGACATCTTGATTCGCGCAAGGCTGCTGGATGCCACGGCGCGCGGGGAGGTGGGGCTGGCAGGCACGCTGACGCTGGGGTTGATCCCCACCATCGCGCCCTATCTGTTGCCGGGCGTTCTGGCGGCGCTGCGCGCACAGGATATTTCGCTGCGCGTCGAGGTGCGCGAGGCACAGACCGATCAACTTCTGACCGCCCTGCGCGAAGGGGCGCTCGACGTCGCGGTGATGGCACTGCCCAGCGGCGAGGGTAGCCTGAAAGAGACATTTCTGTTCGAGGACCGCTTTCTTTTGGCCGGCTCGGCCGAGCGGATGGCAGCAGCCGACGTGTCCCATCCGACCGATCTGAACCGCACGCCGCTGATGCTGCTCGAAGATGGCCACTGTCTGACCGATCAGGCGCTTGAGGTGTGTCAGCGCGACCGCACCCAGGCTGGTATCAATACCGGTGCTTCGTCACTCGCCACCCTGTCGCGGCTGGTCGAGGCGGGGTTTGGCATGACGTTGATGCCCGAAATCGCTGCCAAAACGGAAATGGACGCGGCACCGGGGCTGCGCGTGGCCCGTTTTAACGACCCAGAACCGTCGCGCCGCATCGGTCTGGTCCGCCGCGCCAGCACCCCCGACAGCGATTGGCTGACCCATTTGGCAGGCGCACTACGCCAGGTCGGCGAGGGGCTGACGGCGGCAATGCGCGGCTGAGTGAAGGGCGCACGGAAACAAGCCGTAGCTAACGCCCGGACTTTCTCAGCCCCGGCAAACGCAAAAGGCCGGGGAAATACCCCGGCCTTCCGATCATCATCAGCCAAATTTACGCCGCTTTGGTCTTGGCCTGTTCGCCCAGATACTCCAGCAGGTTTTCCGGGCTGGACACGCCATAGGGGTCTTCAGCGTGGTTGTCGCAGATCCCGGGCTCTTCGAACCATGCCTCGATCGCACCGTCGTTGACGATGGCGGCATAACGCCAGCTGCGCGGGCCAAAGCCGACGTTGTCCTTGGACACCAACATGCCCATGCGGCGGGTGAATTCACCGGACCCATCTGGGATCACGTCGATATTCTGCACGCCCTGCATCTCTTTCCACTTGTTCATCACAAAGCTGTCGTTGACAGACAGGCAATAGATCGCGTCGATGCCGTGCTCTTTGAAGGCGTCAAAGTTGTTTTCAAAGCCCGGCAGCTGGTAGGTGCTGCATGTGGGGGTAAAGGCGCCGGGCAAGGAGAACAGGATTACACGCTTGCCGCTAAAGAAATCCGCGCTGGTCTTGTCTTCCCAACGGTAGGGGTTGTTGCCCTCGATGCTGTCGTCACGCACGCGGGTGCGGAAGGTGACATTTGGAACATTGATACCGGTTTTCATCGCGTCTTCCTTTCAGTATTTGGTCTTTGCCGTCCTCCTATTGGAAATTCGCCTTGGTTTCAATTCAGAAATGCTGCAACTGCACAATGATGATACCCTGCATAAACAGCATGTTACCCGCCCGCACAGAGCCTTGTATCAAATGCATGGCAGCCTTGCGGTGACAGATAAAAGGACGGTGGTGTTCAGCCGCCAGATAACTATGTTATGCACCAAGTGACCATTCCGCAGAGGCCCAAGTAATGCGCGACCTGAAGATCCCCGAACAACGCCACCCCGAAAAGGCCCGCAAGCCTGATAATGCCCAGCCGAAAAAGCCGGCCTGGATCAGGGTCAAGGCGCCGGGTGGCAAGGGATATGCCGAAACCGCCAAGATCATGCGCGACAATAAACTGGTCACTGTCTGCGAAGAGGCGGGTTGTCCCAACGTCGGTGAATGCTGGTCGCAGGGCCACGCCACAATGATGATCATGGGCGAGGTCTGTACCCGCGCCTGCACCTTTTGCAACATCGCCACCGGCAAACCGCCCGAGGCGCTGGACGCGTTTGAGCCGGGCCGCGTCGCTGATGCCGTGGCCAAGCTGGGCCTGAACCACGTCGTGATCACCTCTGTTGACCGCGACGATATCAAGGACGGCGGGGCCGAGCATTTTGCCCAGACCATCCGCGCCGTGCGCCACCGCAGCCCCGGCACCACAATCGAGATTCTGACACCCGATTTCATCCGCTGCGACCCGTCGGTTCTGGAAAAGGTCGTCGAGGCGCGCCCGGATGTGTTCAACCACAATCTTGAAACCGTGCCCGGCCTCTATCCAGAGGTGCGCCCTGGCGCGCGCTATTTCCATTCCCTGCGCCTGTTGCAGCGGGTCAAGGAACTGGACCCCTCGATGTTCACCAAATCGGGCATCATGGTCGGTCTTGGCGAAGACCGGCAATCGGTCATTCAGGTGATGGAAGACATGCGCGCCGCCGACATTGATTTCCTGACCATCGGCCAGTACCTGCAACCCACGCCGAAACACCACCGCGTCGACCGTTTTGTGCATCCTGACGAATTTGCCGCCTATGAAAAATCGGCTTATGGCAAGGGGTTCCTGATGGTGTCGTCCACACCCCTGACGCGGTCGAGCTATCACGCCGGCGATGATTTCGCCCGTCTGCGCGAGGCCCGCAACCGCAAGTTGGGGCTGGCTTAATCCGCCACCGCAGGCACGGATTTGAGGTAGGCAGCAATCGCGGCACGGTCGCTTTGTGGCAATTGCGCGAGGTTGCTGACCACCTCGGCCATCTCGCCGCCGGCACTGTCATACTCAGGCGTGAAACCTGAGGTGAAATATTCCACCAGATCGGCCTCGGACCAGTCCAGCCCGCCGGGTGTGATGTTGGGAATTTTGCCCTTGCCCGACGGATTTGGCGCCCCAGCCAGCCAGTTTGACATGTCCAGCGCCCCCAAAGCGTTGCGCGGCGTGTGACATTCCCCACAATGCGCCAGTGCTTCGGCCAGATATCGGCCCCGGCTGACCACCGCATCATGATCCCCCGTCAGAAAAAAATCATCTTTTAAAAATAACAGCTTCCACAGGCCGAGCCCACGGCGGACGTTGAACGGAAACCCCACATCATGGGGCACGTCGGGTGTGGCAGCGGCAGGCAGGCTTTGCATATAGGCAAACAGATCCGCCACGTCCTGCGGGGCAAGTTGGCTGTAGGCGGTATAGGGAAAGGCAGGGTAATAATGCTGACCCTCCGGCGACACGCCCCGCGTCAGCGCACGGGCGAACTGCGGCAGGGACCATCTGCCGATACCGTGGTCCAGATCGGACGAGATATTGGGCGCATAGAAGGTGCCAAAATCACTGGCAAAAGCCAGCCCGCCGGCAAGCACCCTCTTGGCCTCCGCCTCGGCGCCCGGTTTGGCGTGGCACGACACACACCCCCCGGCGGCAAAGATCAGTTGCCCGGCCTGCGCATCGGGCGTCAGCCCTGCGGCATAATTTGCATCAAGCGGGGCAGGGCGCGTCAGCACCCACCCCGCTGCCGCGCCAATCACGGCGCAGCCCATCAGCAAGATGGCATAACGGCGCAAGGATCAGTTCTTGGGGCCGCGATAATCGTCGTGGCAGGCCCCGCAGGCCTTGCCAACATCACCCATCGCCGTCTTGAGGCTGTCCAGATCGGTGGCAGCGGCGTCGATCATGGCCGCACTTGCAGTCTGTAGCGCGTTTAGCCGATCTGCGAACCCGGCCGCATCGCTCCAGACTTCGGGTTTGGCACGCGAGCCGTCAACCGCGCCCTGTTCGGTGCCTTCCAGCCACATCGTGGCGGGTGCCAAGCTGGCGGCGGCGTGCAGATTGGTCGCGGCGGCACGGGCCAGGTCCGCGTCATAATCCGCCTCGCCCTTGGCCATGCCACCCAGAATTCCGGTGTGATAGGCGATCAGCCCCATCTGCGCATGACGCGCTTCCACCGCGGCAGCGGCGGCCTTGTCACTGTGCGACGCGGCAAAGCTGGCAGTGGCTAGGATCACTGTACCAAGACAGAGCGCGCTTGTTTTGCTGGCAAAATTCATCGGTATCTCCCTGTTGCTGACCTAGCGTAACACGGGAAAGTGAGCGTGCAAAAAACAAAAACGTGAACAATGGCGCAGTGCCGTGACGCCCCAAATCCGGTCTCAGAACTTGCGCGGTATACGTTCGGCGGTGGCCCATTCCGGCCACCAGCCCATCCATTCGATTCCACCGATGATCAGCGCCAATGCAATGACGCCAAAGACCAAAAGAACACGTTTCAACGATGGCGGATTGCGCGCCCAGCGGGACATGCGCAGCAGCCAGATCGGGTTCATGTGAAACGAACCTTGCCGATGAACGGCAGGTTGCGGTTGCGTTGGGCAAAGTCGATACCGTAGCCCACGACAAATTCGTCGGGAATTTCAAACCCGGTCCAGTCGGCCTTGAGATCGACCTCCCGGCGGCTGGGCTTGTCGAGCAGCGCAATGGATTTCAGCCGCGCCGGTTCGCGTGAACGCAACATGTTGGTGACATGGTGCAGGGTGTGCCCGGTGTCGACGATATCCTCGACCACCAGCACATCACGCCCCTCGATGGCGCCGCGCAAATCCTTTAGAATACGCACTTCGCGGCTGCTTTCGGTGCTGTCGCCATAACTGGAAGCTTCGAGAAAATCGACCTCGATCGGCAGATCCAACTCGCGCACCAGATCGGCAATAAACACGAAAGATCCGCGCAGCAGCCCCACAACCACCAGTTTGTCGGTGCCTTCAAATTCATCATGGATAGACTTGGAAAGCGCCTCGATCCGGGCCGCGATGGACTTTGCCGAGATCATTTCGTCGATAACATATGGCTTGTCTGACATGGCTTTGCCCTTGAATCTGCGCGCCTCAACAGTGAGATAGGGGGTAACCTGCCAAATGACGGAAAGCAATGCCAACACATTCAGAGACCCGCAATCTGCCCTACACCGCGCAACAGATGTACGATCTGGTGGCCGACGTGGGGCGTTACCCCGAATTTCTGCCCTGGACCGCTGCCGCCCGTATCCGCAGCGACGAGGACCGCGGCGATCACCGTGTGATGGAGGCCGATCTGGTGATCTCCTTCAAGGTGTTCCGCGAACGGTTCACCAGCCGCGTCGTGCTGTGGCCCGAAGCGATGAAGATCAACACCGAATATCTCGACGGGCCGTTCAAACATATGAAGTCAAACTGGGCCTTTGAAGATGCGCCAGACGGCTGCAAAGTGCATTTCTTTGTCGATTTCGAATTCCGCAACGCGATCTTGCAAAAAATCATCGGCGTGGTTTTCAACGAAGCGATGACGCGGGTTGTCCGGGCGTTTGAAACGCGGGCGGCAGCGCTTTACGGGTCTGGGATATAAAAGAAGGCGGGGGATCTAAAAGAAAAATGCCTCCGGCGGGGAATATATAAGACCAAAAAGAACAGCAAAGGCGGCGCGGTTACGCGTCAGGTAGCGCGATCAATCTGCTGTAGAGCAGGGCCAGCGCGTGATCGCGCGCAGCCCGGCGGACGGCATCGCGACCCAGCGCGCCGAACTCGACAGTCTCGGCCTCGATACGTCCTGTGGTGGCGGTGGCAAAGCATACGCGCCCTTCTGGTTTGTGCTCTGATCCACCGGGGCCTGCGATGCCGGTGATCGACACCGCAAGTGCGGCGTCAGAATGCGACAGCGCGCCCTTGGCCATCTCGCGCGCCACCGGCTCAGACACCGCACCATAGGTGTTCAGCGTGGCGGCGTCGACACCGAGCATCTGCATTTTTGCGCCATTGGTGTAGGTGACAAACCCGCGGTCAAACATCACGGACGACCCCGGCAGATCGGTCAATGCAGCCGCAACCATGCCGCCGGTGCAGCTTTCGGCGCAGGTGATCATGACGCCGTTTTTTCGCGCTATTTCAAGGATTTCGCCTGCGATCATCATCGTGTTACATCCCGTGGTAAAGCGCCGCCAGCGCCATCACCCCAAGGGCGGCAAAGATGCCAGCAAAGACGTCATCCAGCATCACGCCCAGCGCGTCACCACGCCGGTCGGCCCATCCGATGATCAAGGGTTTGGTGATATCAAAGAGCCGGAACAACACAAAAGCGGCGATCCAGCCCGGCCACATAGCAAGGATTGATATCTCCATCGACCAGGCGGCGTAGGACAGCGGCAACAACGCAATCCATTGTCCGACCAGTTCGTCCACGACAATATGCGAGGGATCGTGATCGTCGCTGCCTTTGGTCATTTTCGCAGTCGCCCACCACCCCTTGATAAAGGCCGCGATGATGCCGACCACCAGCAGCGGCAGCCCCCCGATGACATGCAGCAGCCAGGCCCATGGCAATGCCACCAGTGACCCCCACGTGCCGGGTGCGGGGCGGATATAGCCGACACCCAAAAGCGTGCCGATCAGGGTTGCGAGTTTCATACCTTCACCAATGTTGCTGTGGCCATACAGGCGATGCCTTCGCCCCGGCCGGTAAAGCCCAGACGCTCCGATGTGGTTGCCTTGACCGACACGCGGTCGATGTCGATGTTCAGCATATCGGCCATTGCGGCGCGCATCTGCTGCACATGCGGGCCGATCTTGGGAAATTCGCAGATGAGCGTGCAATCGACATGGGTCAGGGTAAATCCCATCGTATGCGCCAGTGCCGCGGCGTGGCGCAGGAAAATATTGCTCTCGGCGCCTTTCCACTGTGGATCGCTGGGCGGGAAATGCTGGCCGATATCACCCCGTGCCAGCGCCCCATAGATCGCATCCGTTACTGTATGCAGTCCCACATCCGCGTCGGAGTGGCCAACAAGCCCCTGATCATGCGGTATTTTAATGCCGCAGAGGGTGACATGGTCACCGGGGCCAAAGGCGTGCACGTCAAATCCGTTACCGGTGCGAATGTCCATCTGTCTGTCCAATATACGTGCGGCACGGGCCAAATCGCCCGGCAGGGTAATCTTTAGGTTATCGGCGCTGCCTTTTGTGATCGCAACCGTCAAACCGGCGGCGCGGGCAACCTCGACATCGTCGGCGGCAGGGCCGCTATAGGCGGTGTGGGCGGCGCGGATCGCCGTCAGATCGAAACCCTGCGGCGTTTGTGCCGCGTATAGGCCACTACGGTCCTGCAACCCGGTAACACTGCCTTGTTGCCCATGCCACAGCGCATCGGTGATCGGCAGCCCCGGCGCGGCAGCGGCATGGGTGGCCAGCGCGTCGATCACATCGGTGATCACGCGGGCGCTGACACAGGGGCGGGCGGCATCGTGGATCAGGACGCGGTCAGCATCTTTGACCGCCGCCAGCCCGGCACGGACCGATCCGGCGCGGTCGACGCCACCGGTAACCAGCGTCACATCCGGCCCCGCAAGTCCCGCCGCGCGGCTCTGATCGTCCGGGTGCAGCACCACGATGATCTGTGAAATCTGGGGCAGGGCACGGAACGCCGCAATGGTGTGGTCGATCACCCGTTTGCCGCCCAGCATCTGCCACTGTTTCGGCACGTCACCCCCGGCGCGGGTGCCCCGGCCAGCGGCGACAATCAGCGCGGCGACGGACATGGACACACACAAAAGGCAGGGCGTTTCAGCATACCTCTGTCTAGGCAAAGCCGGCGACGGGTGCAATCGCGCAGGTGCGCGCTTAATATTTAGGCATATGCCGTCAGGTCAGGCTCATTTGATCCCCTCTTTTATTGAGCTTTGTGCCATAGACCGCTACACCAACGGGAACTGCACAAGGATTAAGCACGTGACAGCGCCCGAGATGCGTTTTGACCCGCCAGTGTTTCTGGCCCCGATGGCCGGAATCACCGATCTGCCGTACCGTACATTGGTGGCGCGTTTTGGGGCTGGGCTGGTGGTGTCTGAGATGGTGGCAAGCCATGAATGGCTGACCGACCGCCCCGGCACCCGCGAAAAGGCCGAACTGGGTCTTGGGGTCGAGGGTACGGCGGTGCAACTGGCCGGGCGCGAGGCGGCACCAATGGCCGAAGCGGCGCGGATGATCGAAGCGCAGGGCGCGCGGATCATCGACATCAACATGGGCTGCCCGGCCAAGAAGGTGACACAGGGGGCGTCAGGCTCGGCCCTGATGAAAACCCCCGATCATGCGTTGCGCCTGATCGAGGCGGTGGTGGGCGCGGTCAGCGTCCCGGTCACTCTCAAGACCCGGCTGGGCTGGGACGATGACATGCTGAACGCCCCACAGATAGCGCGGGCGGCGGAAAATGCCGGCATCCGCATGATCACGATCCATGGCCGCACCCGCTGCCAGTTCTACAAGGGCCGCGCCGATTGGGCCGCGATCCGCGGGGTCAAGGACGTGGTTGATATCCCGGTGATTGCCAATGGCGACATCACCTGTAGCACAACCGCGCGCACAGCGCTGGACCAGTCCGGCGGTGACGGGGTGATGATCGGGCGCGGTGCGCAAGGGCGGCCCTGGCTGCTGGCCGAGGTGGCGCATGATCTTTATGGAACACCGGCGCCTAATATCCCGCAGGGGGCCGACTTTGCGGAGATGGTGGCGGGGCATTTTGAAGCGATACTGGCCTTTTACGGGGCCAAGATCGGCGCACGCGTCGCGCGCAAACATCTGGGCTGGTACATGGATCACTGCGCCACACCGGGCGATCTGCGTCGCGCGCTGCTGACCGCACCCGATATTGCCGCCACCCGGTTGCTGATCCGCGAGGCGATGTTTGCCGCACCGCGTCAGGCCGCCGCGTGAACGCGGCCGTGCCTGACCGGGCGATCTGGGCCTCGTTGCCCGTGCCTGCGGTGATCATCGGGGCGGATGACAAGATCACAGATATCAACCCCGCTGCCGAAGGGTTCCTGAACGCCTCTGTCAAATCGGTGATCGGGGTGCCGGTCTGGGACATGCTGGCGGTCGACGACCCGCTTGAGGCCGCCTTTGCCCGCGCGCGCGCCAAGGGCACGCCGCTGTTTGTGAATGACGTCGATGTTGGCAGCGGCCAGCGTCCGCCACTGCAATGCGCCTTGCAGATTGCCCCCCTGACGGGGGTCGATGGCCAGATGATCCTGATGATCAACCCGCGCGAGTTGGCCGGGCGCATGACGCAGAACAATTCGGTGAAATCCGCCGCCAAATCCGCGATCGGCATGGCCGAAATGCTGGCGCATGAGATCAAGAACCCGTTGGCGGGCATCACCGGGGCGGCGCAATTGCTGTCGATGAACCTCAGCGCTGAGGATCTGGAACTGACCGACCTGATTGTCGCGGAAAGCCGACGCATCGTGAAATTGCTCGAACAGGTCGAACAGTTCGGCAACCTGGTGCCGCCGGTCTGCCAGCCGATCAATCTGCATGATGTGCTCGACCGCGCCCGCCGCTCGGCCTTGCTGGGATTTGGGGCGCATATGACGATTGTCGAGGATTACGACCCCTCGCTGCCGCTGGCCCTGGGCGACAAGGACCAACTGCTGCAAGTTCTCTTGAACTTGATCCGCAACGCGGCTGAGGCGGCGGGCAAAGGCGGTGGCACGATCCGTCTGCACAGCTATTATGAACACGCCTTTCGCCTGCGCCGCGCTGATGGGTCGGGTCAGCCGCTGCCGCTTCAGATCGAGGTGATCGACGACGGTCCCGGCCTGCCGGATCATATCCGCAGCGATGTCTTTGACCCCTTCGTATCGGGGCGTGAAAACGGCACCGGTCTGGGGTTGGCGCTGGTGAGCAAGATCATCTCAGACCATCAGGGCTGGATTTCAGTGACCTCGGTGCCGGGGCGCACCGTGTTTCGCATTTCACTGCCCCGCGCACAATCCCAGCCCGAGGAGATTTGACATGGATGGCACCATTCTGGTGGCGGATGACGACCGCACGATCCGCACGGTTCTGACCCAGGCGCTTACACGGGCAGGGTGCAAGGTCCATGCCACGTCCAGCCTGACGACGCTGATGCGCTGGGTCGCCGAAGGCAAGGGCGATGTCGTGATCTCTGATGTGGTCATGCCCGACGGCAACGGATTGGAAATGCTGCCAAAGATCGCGCAGGACCGGCCCGGTCTGCCGGTCATCGTGATCAGCGCCCAGAACACCATCATGACCGCGATCAAGGCCGCCGAAGCCGAGGCCTATGACTATCTGCCCAAACCCTTTGACCTGCCGGACCTGATGAAGCGCACTGCCCGGGCGCTGGAGCGCGGCGGGCCGCAGCGCCGCGCCGCCCCGGTGGACGACAACCCGGCCGATCGCGATGATCTGCCGATGATCGGGCGCACCCCGGTGATGCAAGCACTCTACCGGATGGTGGCGCGGATCATGAATACCGATCTGCCCGTGCTGATCTGGGGCGAAAGCGGCACCGGAAAATCGCTGATTGGCCGGGCGATCCATGACTTTTCAGACCGACGCAGCCTGCCGTTTGTCACCGTCACCGCCGCCGAACTGATTGACATCGAAGGCCCGGCACGGGTGCTGGCGCGGGTACGAGGCGGCACCCTGCTGATTGACGAGATTGCGGATATTCCACAAGACGTACAGGCCCGCATTGCCCGGATGATGGACGCGCCCGGCGACCACAGCCCCCGCTTTCTGGCGACCAGCCAGACCGATCTGGCCGCCGCGATGAAGGAGGGCAAGCTGCGCCGCGACCTGTATTACCGCCTGTCGGGTGCAACCGTACAGGTGCCCGCGCTGCGCGACCGGGTGGACGATATCGCCATGCTGGCTGCGCATTTCCTGGCCAAGGCCGACAGCAGCCCCAGCGGCGCGCGCCACCTCTCCGACCCGGCCACCCGCGTTCTGGCCACCTATCCCTGGCCCGGCAATGTGCGCCAGTTGGAACACGCCATGCGGCAACTGGCCCTGACCAGCCGCGCCGCCGAAATTTCTGAAGCCGAGGCGGAACAGGTGATCGGCACCCAGCCCAACCCTGAACCGTTGCGCGCGCAGGCCAATACCGAAAAACTGGGTGCCTCGGTCGAACGTCACCTGCGACGCTACTTTGATCTGCACGGCACCATGTTGCCGCCACCGGGTCTTTATGCCCGCATCCTGCGCGAAGTCGAAGGCCCGCTGATCGAGATCGCGCTCGCGGCAACTGCTGGCAATCAGGCCAAATGCGCCGACCTTTTGGGGATCAACCGAAATACCCTGCGCAAGAAAATCACCGATCTTGAAATTGAGGTTACACGGGGCCGAAAAATGATGTAAAAGCGCCACATAACCGTGGCCATCGGGTATCAACCCCGATCAGGACCACAAAATATGGCGGTAGGTGCAGCAATGCACCACAACATCGGTGAGGTTCTCGGGTGGCAACCCGGACACGCAGTTTTACACTAGAAAGACTTGGACGCCTTCGGCGGATCAAACGGCTGCGCAATTGGTCCACGCTCGGGCTGGTGGTGCTGGGCCCGGTGCTGGCGCTTGCCACCTATCTGGCGCTTGGGCCGTTGGCGCAGGGGGCCGACACGCTCAACCTGCGTCTGATTTTGCTGGCAGATTTGGTTTACGTGCTGTTGGTGGCCGCTCTCGTGCTGAGCCAGGTGGCGCGTCTGATCGCCGCGCGCCGCGCGAAATCTGCAGGCTCGCGGCTCCATCTTCGGCTCACCGGGGTCTTTGCCCTGATGGCCCTGATCCCCACGGTCACGGTTGCGGTTTTCGCCGGGCTGACGGTGAATGTCGGCCTTGAGGGATGGTTTTCGGATCGCGTGCGCGGCGTTGTCGGATCGTCGCTGGCCGCCGCCCAGGCCTACGAATCGGAACAGCGCGAAGACCTGAAATCTGACGCGCTGGCGCTGGCCCGCAGCATCGACAACGCCCGTGCGCAGGGCATCAACCTGTCCGACAGCGAATTGCTGGGCGAGGGCCAGCGCCAGATCCAGCGCGGCCTGCGCGAAGCCTATCTGATCGACGGCACCGCCCAGATACGTGCCCGCGGCGATCGGTCGTACCTATTTGACTACGAAGCCCCCAGCGCCGAGCAGATCGACCGGGCCGCGACCGAAGAATTGCTGGTGATCGAGGATTGGCCCAACAATGAATTCCGCGCGCTGGTGCCGATGAATTCCTTTGTCGATCGCTATCTATATGTGTCGCGTGATGTGGACGGCGAAATCTTGTCGCTGCTGGACGAAACAAAGGAAACAGTGCGGCTTTATCAACAGCTTGAATCCGAACGCGGCCGACTGCTGTTTGAATTTGCGCTTGTGTATCTCGCCTTTGCCGTGATCCTGATCCTTGCCGCAGTCTGGCTTGGCCTGTGGTTTGCCGAACGCCTGTCCGGCCCCGTCGGGCGGCTGACCGGTGCGGCACAGCAGGTCGGCGCCGGCGATCTTGAGGTGCAGGTCCGCGAAGAAGAGGGCGATGATGAAATTGCCATGCTGGGGCGTTATTTCAACCAGATGACGCGGCAATTGAAAGGCCAGCGCGAGACCCTTCTGGACAACACGCGTCACATCGAACGCCGCCGTCGGCTGTTTGATTCCGTGCTCAGCTCTGTCACCTCAGGGGTTGTCGGGCTTGACCCCGAAGGGCGTGTGACCTTCGTCAACCGCTCCGCGATGCGGCTGCTCGACTGGGAGGAAAACCAGCAATCCCTGGCGCTGACCTTTGCGGTGCCCGAATTCGGCCCGATGTTCGAAGCCGTCACCGCAGGCCCGGGCGAGGTGGCACAAGGCGAGGTCAAGGTGTCGCGTCAGGGTGCGATGGAGAACCTGCTGGTGCGCATGGCCACCCGCCGTGCCGAAGATGGCCGTCTCGAAGGGTACGTTGTGGCCTTTGATGATGTGACCGATCTGGTCAGCGCGCAGCGCATGGCGGCCTGGGGCGACGTCGCGCGCCGCATCGCGCATGAGATCAAGAACCCGCTCACCCCGATCCAGCTCAGTGCCGAACGCATCAAGCGCAAGTTCATCACCAAACTGGAACACGACGAAGACGTCACTGCATTGGAACAGATGACCGGCGTCATCATCCGCCAGACCGGTGATCTGCGCCGCATCGTCGACGAGTTCTCGAAATTCGCCCGGATGCCAGAACCGGAAACCACCCTTCAGGATGTCGGACGGCTGCTGCGCGATGCCGTGCTGCTGCAACAATCCGGCCAGCCGGGGGTCAAGATCGACATGACGCTGCCGGATCAACCGATTATGGCCAATCTCGACGCCACGATGATTTCACAGGCGCTGACGAACTTGATCAAGAACGCAGGCGAAGCTATTGAAACGCTAAAGGAAAAAGGCGCGCCAGAGGGCTTGAAGCCGCAGATAAAAGTGGCGATGACGTGTCAGGACACGACGCTTCGGATCACCATCTGCGACAACGGCATTGGCCTGCCCGAAGACCGCGCA
The DNA here is from genome assembly GCF_057178245.1 of Sulfitobacter sp. KMM 9851. Taxonomy (NCBI): domain Bacteria; kingdom Pseudomonadati; phylum Pseudomonadota; class Alphaproteobacteria; order Rhodobacterales; family Roseobacteraceae; genus Sulfitobacter; species Sulfitobacter sp. KMM 9851. Next base: position 1,782,849 of record NZ_CM169991.1, on the reverse strand, counting down.
CGCCTGTTTGAACCCTATGTGACAACCCGCAGCGAAGGCACCGGCCTCGGCTTGCCGATCGTGAAGAAGATCATCGAGGAACATGGCGGCAGCCTGTCCCTTGAAAACGCGCCCGTCTTTGCGGGCCAGACCCATTTTGGCGCCATGGCGGCGATCACGCTGCCACTGGCTGTGACACTAACGATTGACGAAGGAGACCAGGCTGATGAGTGATATCCTGATTGTGGACGACGAGCGCGACATCCGGGAGCTGATCTCGGATATTCTCAAGGACGAAGGCTATGCCACCCGCCTGGCGGGCAATTCCGATGACGCCATGGCCGAGATCAATGCCGAGGCGCCGGCGCTGATGATTCTGGACATCTGGCTCAAGGACAGCCGGATGGACGGCATTGACATCCTCAAGACGGTAAAACGCGACAATCCCGATGTGCCGGTGGTGATCATCTCCGGCCACGGCAACATCGAGATCGCCGTGGCGGCGATCAAACAGGGGGCCTATGATTTCATCGAAAAGCCCTTCAACATTGATCAATTGCTGGTGGTCATTCGCCGCGCAATGGAAACCGCCCGCCTGCGCCGCGAAAACAACACCCTCAAACGCCGCGACGTGGCCACCTCGGAAATGGTCGGCACCTCCGCCGCCTTCCGCGCGCTGCTGGTGCAGCTCGACAAGGTGACTAAATCGAATGGCCGGGTGATGCTGACCGGACCCGCCGGTGCCGGCAAGGAAGTGGCCGCGCGCTATATCCACGCCCATTCCGCCCGCGCCACGGCCCCCTTCATCACCGTTAACTGCGCCGGCGTCGCACCCGACAAGATGGAAGAAATGCTCTTTGGCCGCGAAACATCCGATCGCGGGGTCGAACCGGGTTTGTTGGAACAGGCCCATGGTGGCGTGATCTATTTTGACGAGGTGGCAGATATGCCGCTTGGCACCCAGTCCAAAATCCTGCGCGTGCTGGTCGACCAGCAGTTCACCCGCGTCGGTGGCAACGACAAGGTGCGCGTCGACCTGCGGGTGATATCATCCACAAACAAGGACCTCGACGCCGCCATCGCCGCCGAAACCTTCCGCCAGGAACTGTTTCATCGGCTCAACGTGGTGCCCATCGCGGTGCCCAGCCTTGAGGAACGGCGCGAGGACATTCCGCTGCTGGCCGACCACTTCATCGGTGAATTCAACAGCGCCCAGGGGTTGCCGCTGCGCCAGCTCAGCGATGATGCCGTGGCGCTGATGCAGACGATGGTCTGGCCCGGCAACGTCCGCCAGCTCAAGAACCTCGTGGAGCGCGTCCTGATCCTGGGCGACGGCACCGGCCCGATCGAGGCGCGCGAACTGCCCGGCGAAGACGACCACGCCGAAGACGATGGCCGCGTTGTCCTGTCGGGTGCGCTGGCCACCTTGCCCCTGCGCGAGGCCCGCGAGGCGTTTGAACGCGAATACCTGCTGACCCAGATCAACCGCTTTGGCGGCAATATCAGCCGCACCGCGAATTTCGTTGGCATGGAACGCAGCGCGTTGCACCGCAAGCTGAAGTCACTGGGCGTGGTCACCTCGGCCAAGGCCGGCGTGCGCATCGCCCATGTCGACGAAGATGCCGAGGTCACGGGCTAGACACCGCTTTTGTCTCTCTTTTTGGTCCTGAATATTCCCGGGGAGCGCGAGGGGCTGGCCCCTCGCTCCCACAGCCTCAGCCGCGTGTGACGATCTGAAACGACCCGTCACTGTTTCGGATGACGCAGGACTTGGGGCTCAAAGCGGGCAGGGTGGTCGTCGCCCGCGCGGGGGCTGCGCGCGCAACACTGTCGGGGCAGGGCGGGATCGTCACCGGGGCAAAGCCGCGATCGGCCATACACTGCCCCTCGACCCGTTTGCGCAAGCCATCGTTGGGATCAAATGTCACCACTTCGCCGGGGATGTAATAGCCCGGTCCATAGCGGCAATTGCCGGCCGCATCACAGATACGCGGCCCCTGCACGAACCGCGGCGGCATCCGCCGCACCTGGGTAGAGGCAGGCACATCGCGCAGTGCCTTGACCTCGCAGGCTGTGGTGTCGCGGGTCACCTGCGCCACCGTGGCACCGGGTTTGTAATAGGTATTGAGCGGCGCACAGGCCGCCAAGGCGGCGCCCCCCAGCACAACAACCAAGAAAAGGTGATTACGATCTGTTTTCATGTCACCATTATGCGCTGAACCGCGCCCCAAGACAATTGATTTGACCCTTGCCATGCCATCTGTCATGCCCTCTAACCGATCTATGTTGAATGGGCCGGAACCGGCAATTCGCCAAGGGTAAGGAAGCCTTACATGAAAGTGATCATTTGCGGCGCAGGGCAGGTCGGCTGGCAGATTGCCCGCCACCTCAGCGGGGAACGCAACGATGTCACCGTGGTCGACAGCAACGCTGATCTGGTGCGCCGCGCCACCGATACGCTGGATGTGCAGGGCATTGCGGGCTTTGCCAGCTATCCCGATGTGCTCGACCGGGCCGGCGCGCGCGATGCGGAAATGATCATCGCCGCCACCCATTCCGACGAGGTCAACATGGTCACCTGCCAGGTTGCCCATTCGGTCTTTGGCATCAACCGCAAGATCGCCCGCCTGCGCAGCCAATCCTACCTCGACGCAATCTATTCCGACCTTTACCGCCGCGATCACATGCCCATCGACGTGGTGATCAGCCCCGAAAAAGAAGTCGCCACCGCCGCCCTGCAACGGCTCAGCGCCCCCGCGTCCTTTGACACCGAGGTGTTCATGGACGGGCAGGCGCATCTCTTGGGCATTTCCATTGATGCCGATTGCCCCGTGGTCAACACACCCCTGCGCCAGTTGACCGATCTGTTTTCGACCCTGCGCGCCGTTGTCGTGGGCGTGCGCCGCGATGGCACACTCTTTGCCCCCGAGGCCAAGGATCAGATTTTTGTCGGTGACGATTGCTATGTCTTTACCCACCGCGACGACATCGCCCGCACCATGGAAATCTTTGGCAAGAAGACGACCAAACAGGAACGCGTGGTCCTGGTTGGCGGCGGCAATGTCGGCCTGACCGTCGCACAGCACCTCGAAGCCGGGCCGCTGCGCGTGCGGACCAAGATGATCGAGAAAAACCGCCGCTCCGCCGAACGCGCGGCCGAGGCACTGGAACGGACCATCGTGCTCAACGGTGACGGGCTGGATGCCGCCCTGCTGGCCGAGGCCGGGATCAGCCGCGCCGATGCCATGCTTGCCGTGACCGACGACGACAAGACCAACATGCTGGCCTGCGTGCGCGCCAAGGCCGAAGGCTGCCCCTATGTCATTGCCCTGATCAACGACCCGACGCTGGTGCCGCTGATGACGCCCCTAGGGATCGACGCCTATATCAATCCGCGCGCCACCACCGTCAGCTCGATCCTGCGCCACATCCGCCACGGCCGGGTGCGTGCGGTCTATTCCATCGGTGACGCCGAGGCCGAGGTGATCGAGGCCGAAGTGTTGTCGACATCCCCGCTCGCCGGGCGCCGCGTGTCCGAGATCGAATTCCCCGAGGGGGTTCTGATCGGCATGTTGCGTAAGGGCAATGATGTGATCCGCCCGCTGGGCAGCACCCGCATCGACGAGGGTGACGTGATCGCGCTCTTTGCGCTGGCCGAAGACGTGCCGCGGGTCGAACAACTGCTTCAGGTGTCGATCGACTTTTTCTAACCGCAAGGGACTTGCTGTTGCGCAAACTGACCACCCTTCGCCACGATGTGTTGCAACTGCCGCTGTTCCTGCTGCTGTTCGGGGCCTCGGCATGTTCGATGATCCTGCCGTCGATCTATGGGCTGGTCACCAACGATCACAATGCCAGCCGGTCGTTCCTTTATGCCGGGCTGCTGGGGCTGGTGGCGTTTTCGCTGATCGGCATCGCCCACGCCGGCCGACAGCCCCGTCATGGCGCGCTGGGGCCGCTGATGTCGCTGCTCTCGGCCTTTGTGTTCCTGCCGGTGTTCTTTGCCGTGCCCTTTATCGAGGCCCTGCCGACCACCCATTTTGTGAACGTCTATTTCGAAATGCTCAGCGCGCTCACCACCACCGGGGCCACGATGTTTGACGACCCCGCCCGGCTTAGCCCGACGCTGCACCTGTGGCGTGCGCAGGTCGGCTGGATGGGCGGGCTGCTGATGTGGGTCGCGGCCTCGGCCATTCTCGCGCCCTTGCACCTGGGCGGATTCGAGGTGACGTCACAGGCCGAACCGGGCCGCCGGGACGATATCCGCAACACCGCCATGGCCCCCATAAACCCCCGCGCGCGGATGCTGCGCGCCACCCGCACCCTGCTGCCAATATATGTCGGGCTGACGCTGCTTTTGTGGCTGCTGCTGGTGATCGGCGGCGAATCCGCGTTGATCGCGCTGTGCCACGCGATGTCGGTGCTGGCCACGTCTGGCATTTCTCCGATCGGCGGGGTCGAGGATGCGGCGGTAGGCGTCACCGGCGAGGCGGTGATGATGCTGTTCATGGTTTTTGCCCTGTCGCGGCTGACCTTTTCCAAGGACACGGTGACTGCAACACAGGGCGGTCTGATGACAGACCCCGAGTTTCGGATCGGCATCATCGTGGTGCTGGGCGTGCCGCTGCTGCTGTTCGGTCGCCACTGGATCGGCGCCTATGATGTCGCCGCGATGGAAAACCTGGGCGAGGCCGCGCTGGCGCTCTGGGGCGCCATCTTTACCGTGATGTCTTTTCTAACCACCACCGGCTTTGTCTCTGAACACTGGGCCGAGGCCCAAAGCTGGTCTGGCCTGCGCACACCGGGACTGATCCTGATGGGGCTGGCCCTGATCGGCGGCGGCGTCGCCACCACGGCGGGCGGGGTAAAATTGCTGCGGGTTTTTGCACTGTATCAAAACGGCGTACGTGAGATGGAACGGCTGGTGCACCCCAGCTCGGTCAGCGGGGCCGGCACGGCGGGCCGCCGCCTGCAAAGCAACGGCGCCTTTATCGCCTGGATTCTTTTCATGCTTTTCGCCATGTCTCTGGCGGGCATCACCCTGCTGCTGACACTGGTCGGCGCACCCTTTGATGCGGCCATCGTCATGTCGGTGGCAACGCTGTCGACCACCGGCCCGTTAATCGAATTTGCCGCCGATGCCCCGATCCGCCTGATCGAGCTGAGCATCGGGGCCAAGGCGGTGCTTTGCGGTGCAATGGTGCTCGGGCGGCTCGAAACCTTGGCAATTATTGCGCTATTGACCCCGGATTTGTGGCGCGCCTGACACGCTTGCCCCCTCAACACACCTAGCGGCCTGATATTTGGGCTGGAATCTCCGACAAACGCACTCCATACTTGCAGTAATGGGGGGGTCCGGTCCGCGGACGCCAGTAAGAACAAAGGCGAGGCTATCATGGCGTCAGACAGACAAAACCTTCAGGACGCGTTCCTGAATCACGTGCGCAAGACCAAAGTGCCTGTGACAATTTTCCTGATCAACGGGGTCAAGCTGCAGGGCGTGATCACATGGTTCGATAACTTCTGCGTTTTGCTGCGCCGCGATGGGCAAAGCCAGTTGGTGTACAAACACGCCATCTCGACCATCATGCCGAGCCAGCCGATCAGCCTCTACGAGGGCGAAGACGCTTCTTGAGCCGTCCAGACTTTCAGATCGACAACACGGATGGGCCGCGCATGACACGCGCATGGGTCCTGCATCCTGACATCAAATCAGACAACGACCGGCGCGTGGCTGCCCCCGCGCTGGCCGAAGCAGTGGCCTTGGCCGAAGCCTTGCCCCAGATCGAAGTTGTCGGCGCTGACATCGTGCCGCTGCGCACCGTGAATGCCGGGATGCTGTTCGGCAAAGGCAAGATCGCCGAGCTGCACGACAAGTTTGAGGCCGCCGAGGTCGAGCTGGTGCTCGTCGACGGCCCGGTATCGCCGGTCCAGCAGCGCAACCTGGAAAAGGCATGGGGGGTCAAACTGCTCGACCGTACCGGGCTGATCCTGGAAATTTTCAGCGACCGCGCGGCCACCCGCGAAGGGGTGCTGCAGGTCGAAATGGCCGCCCTTAACTATCAGCGCACCCGGCTGGTGCGCGCCTGGACCCACCTGGAACGCCAGCGTGGCGGATTGGGCTTTGTCGGCGGACCCGGCGAAACCCAGATCGAGGCTGACCGCCGTGCCATCGACGACCAATTGGTGCGCCTGCGCCGCCAGTTGGAAAAGGTGGTGAAAACCCGCGCCCTTCACCGCGCCGCACGTGCCAAGGTGCCGTACCCGATTGTCGCCCTCGTCGGCTATACCAACGCGGGCAAATCCACGCTGTTCAACCGGTTGACCGGGGCGGATGTCTTGGTCAAGGACATGCTCTTTGCCACGCTCGACCCCACAATGCGCAGCCTCGTGCTGGATGATGGTCCCGAGATCATCCTCAGCGACACGGTGGGCTTCATCTCTGACCTGCCGACAGAACTCGTGGCCGCCTTCCGCGCCACGCTCGAAGAAGTGCTGGCCGCAGATATCATCTGCCACGTGCGCGACATCTCCCACGCCGAAACCGAGCAGCAGGCGCAAAACGTGCGCGATATTCTTGCGTCCCTGGGCGTGCCAAAGGAAACCCGCACATTCGAGGTCTGGAACAAACTTGACCTGCTGCCCCCCGACGCCGCGGATGCCGTGCGCGCCCGTGCACAGCGCGACGAAAACGTGCTGGCGATCTCGGCCATCTCGGGCGAGGGGCTGGAGCTGCTGCAACAAACCGTCGCCGAAGCCCTGCAAGGGGCGGTACGCGAAGCCGACCTGACCCTCAGCTTTGCCGAAGGAAAAAAACGCGCCTGGCTTTTTGCGCAGGAGGTGGTCGAAAGCGAACGCCAGACTGAAGACGGCTTTGCGCTGACCGTGCGCTGGTCCGCCCGCCAAGAAGCGCAGTTTCAGAAAATCTGACCGTCCCCTTATTTTTCCGGGTTAAAAATACCCTCAGGGGGTCTGGGGGACAGCGTCCCCCAGCGGTCAGAAACCGGCACCTCAGCCAATTTATTTCACCCCAAAACATCGCATTCCCCGCGCCGCGCCTCATATGGTCCCGTAACCCCGGACGGAGCCTTGCACGATGACCCTGATCACCCTCTACCTCGCCACCTTCATCCTGTTTCTCGGTCTCGACTACATCGGGCTGAGTTTCTTCATCAAACCAGTGTTTGAACGCGACATCGGCGGTCTGCTGCTCGATGAATTCCGCATCCTGCCTGCGGTGATATTCTACGCCTTCTATGTCGGGGTGCTGCTGTGGTTTGTCTCCTGGCCCGCACTGACCCAAGACCGCAGCCTGATGTGGGTGCTGGGCAATGCCGCGCTGATCGGGGCGATGGGCTATGGCACCTATGAGTTTACCAATCTGGCGACACTGAAAGACTGGACATGGGCGATGGTCGCGCGGGATTTCTGTTGGGGTACGGTGCTGACGGCTGTGTCCGCCACGGGCGGCGTCTGGCTCACCCGCGCGCTGACCTAGCGGCCGTTCTCGGTCGACCAGCGCATTGCGCCGGGTTGCAGCCCGGCCAATTCCCAGTCCCCGACGCTGGCCCGGATCAGCCGCAGCGTGGGCAGACCCACATGCGCCGTCATGCGCCGCACCTGACGGTTGCGTCCTTCGCGGATGGTTATCTTTAGCCAGCTATCCGGCACCGATTTGCGAAACCGCACGGGCGGGTCGCGCGGCCACAGGTCAGCGGGGGCATCGATCTGCGCCACCTCTGCCGGTGCGGTCTTGCCATCCTTGAGCATCACACCCTCGCGCAGCGCGGCAAGGGCGGCGTCATCCGGCGCACCTTCGACCTGCACCAGATAGGTCTTGGGGCGTTTATACTTCGGATGCGCAATCCGGGCCTGAAGCGGGCCGTGGTCCGTCAGGACCAGCAGGCCCTCGCTGTCACGGTCCAGCCGTCCGGCAGGGTAGAACCCCGGCTCGGTCAGGTAGGCCGACAGGGTCGGGCGGGCGCTGCCCTCGGTTCCCTTGTCGGTGAATTGTGACAGCACACCGTAGGGTTTGTTGAACAGGATCACCCGCGGCATGGTCATTCCTTGGGCTCCAGCCGGGTCACCCCCACGGCGGCGGCGCGCGCGAGGCCTGCATCCAGCGACATCGGAATATATTCGCCACGCCGCCACAGCTGCGCCATGTCGTCGTAATGCCGCGACAGGAAATGCCCCGATTGCCCGGTCGATGTCACAAAAACCGAAGAATCCGGATCGGCAAAGTCATACACCCCGCGATAACCCGCGCCATGCACGTTAAAGAACGGATCAGGCCCGGCGCCGCGCGTCAGCCCGCGTTGCAGCGTGTGATCGCCACCCGAGGTCGACTGCCGAATGTTCACGAAATACCGCAGCAGCGGCACGTCGCCCAGAATAGGGTGATCATGGGTCGCCTGATGCGCATCCCCCCAGCGCAGCGATTCAAGCTGGCTGCCCCAGGTTTCATTGATCCACAGCAGCGCATCATCAAGCGCCAGCCGGGCCATGTCAGGGCAGGTTTCGACCGGCGCGGACTGGCGCACGTCACACCAAGCTGCCGCACCATCAACATCGCGGAATACCCGTTCGATGAACAAGGGCTCGACGTGATCGAATTCCTCGGCAAAAGGGCCCAGATCATCGCGGATCAGACGGTCCTGCAGGGCCCGTATCCAGGCGGCATAGATCAGCGGTTCGGGCAAATGTTCGTTCATTTCACCCGACCAGCCGGCCAGCAGGGTCAGGGCGCGCTGGCGCTGGCGTTCCGCCGTGCCGTCGGGCGCGGCCGCGCCGGTGAACCACAGTTCAGCCCCGATCAGCGGCAACAGCGACCGCGCGGCGGGGCTGACGGTATCCAACTGCGCCTCGATGAAACTATCGCGGGTGTGAACCTGGCGGTTCTGCATCAGGCGCTGCCAGCGTTGCACACGCTGCGTATCACCCCACAGAAATGATACATGGTTGGGAAATGGCCGATCCAGCGTCTTGTTGTTGGTATTGCCCAGAATGCCGCCCGACGGCTCTAGAAATTCGGGGTTGGCGGTATAGGGCATCATGCCGTCCCAGCGGTTGGCAGAGATCCAGCCGGGGCTGGGCATACGCCCCTGACTTTGGTGTGCCGCATCGCGGCGGGGCAGCGCCCCGATGGTCTTCATCGCGATCTTGTCACGGTCGACCAGCATCAGGTTCTGGGTCGGGGCGACATAGGCTTCTGCGGCGTCAATCGCTTCCTCTACCGATTTGGCCTGCATCACGTCGATGGCCGCCGCCAGCGACGTGTCGCGGTCGCTCAGCAGCGTCCAATTCACCGACGCGACGTGGCCGGGGGGCGTGATACTGGCCAGATTGTAGTGATTGCCCGGCAGCACCGGCCCATTGTCCGTCCAGCGCAGGGTGATGGTGACGGGATCGGCGTCTTTTACGTTGATGATAGACGACCGTTTGGCAAATTTCTTGAACCCGTCAGGGGTGCGGTATTCCTCATTGTTGAGCGGGTTCAACTCTTCGATATAGACATCCTGATCGTCGGCGTAGGCGGAGGTCAGGCCCCAACCCAGGGCGGCGCTGCGTCCGGTCATTACCACAGGCATGCCCGGCACCGTGCCACCGATCACCCCGCCGCTGCGCAGTTCCAGCCGGGCCAGATACCAGATCGCGGGGGCCGTGAAATTCATATGCGGGTCATTGGCCAGCAAGGTTCCACCCGAGGCGGACCGCGACGGCGCCGCGGCCCATGCGTTTGAGGCACCAGCAAAGGCCAGATGCGAAAACGGCGACAGCGGGTGCGGATCAAGCGGTATCGTCGCGGCGTGGCGCGCCACACCGGGGGCAAGTGCGGCGTAATCGGGCAGGGCGGCCACCCCGGTGCCGGGGGTATCGGGCAGGATATCGGCCAGCCGCGCCTGATCTTCCAGCGCCAGCGAGGTGCGCGCGCGGATCACTTCGGCCTCAAGATGGCCCGAGGTCTGCAGGCCGATCAGCTTGGCGATGGCCAGCGAATCCGCGGGCCGCCAGGGCGCCATCGGCGCGTTGAAAAGCCACATCTCCGGCGCACCGCGCCCCAGCGCTTCGGCGTTGATTTGATCCAGTCGCGCGTTGACCCCGGCGGAATATGCCTCAAGCGCGCTGCGGGCCTCGGCGTCCAGCGCATCAATCGACCGCAGCGCCAGTGTGTGCAGATCGAACCGGCGCATCAACTTGTCCGTGGCAAGCGTCGAGATGCCAAACACCTCGGACAGCCGCCCCTGCGCCGTGCGGCGTAGCAACGTCATCTGCCACATCCTGTCCTGGGCATGGGCAAAACCAAGGCCAAAAAACACGTCAGCGTCGCTTTGCCCAAAGATATGCGGCACATTGGCGTTGTCGCGCACGATCTCGACTGGGGCGGTGATGCCGTAGACGGACACGTCGTCGTTGTAGTCGGGCAAGGACCGCGCGGCGAACCAGTAGACCAGCCCGACCACCACCACGCTGACCGTGATCAGCAGCACGGACAGCCGGATAAGCCAGCGAAAGATCAGGGCCATGTGTGGTTCCTTGCCGGGGCGCGTAAGATTGACCGGAGCGCGCAGGATGATAGGTGTATCCACAGGCAATAGCGCAACTGATTGGTGAGGAAAAGCAGATGGGAATAGTTGGGTCAAAACTCGCGTTTTTGGGTCTTGGTGTCATGGGTGGACCGATGGCGGGCCATCTGCAAAAAGCTGGTCATTCCGTCACCGTGTACAACCGGACCACCCGCAAGGCACAAGACTGGGCCGATGCCCATGGCGGCGCAATGGCCAAGACCCCGCGCGAGGCGGCAGCGGGCGCGGATTTCGTGATGTCCTGTGTCGGCAACGATGACGATCTGCGTACGGTCTGTCTGGGCGATGACGGGGCTTTTGCCGGGATGGCCAAGGGTGCCATCTTTGTCGATCACACGACGGTTTCTGCCGCCGTGACCCGCGAGCTTTATGCCGCAGCAGAGGCGGCGGGAATAAGCTTTATCGACGCGCCGATCTCGGGCGGGCAGGCGGGTGCCGAAAACGGTGCTCTGTCGATCATGTGTGGCGGCGATCAGGCGGCATTTGACCGGGCGCTGCCGATCATGCAGGCCTATGCCAAGATCTGCCGCCGGATCGGTGACAGTGGTGCCGGCCAGATGACCAAAATGTGCAACCAGATCGCCATTGCAGGTGTGGTTCAGGGCCTCAGCGAGGCGCTGCATTTCGCCGAAAAGGCGGGGCTGGATGGCCGTGCCGTGGTCGAGGTCATCAGCCAAGGCGCCGCAGGAAGCTGGCAGATGGCGAACCGCTATGAAACCATGCTGGACGACAAATTTGACCACGGGTTCGCCGTGGACTGGATGCGCAAGGATCTGGGGATTTGTCTGGACACCGCCGACGAGACAGGCGCGAGCCTGCCGCTGACCGCGCTGGTGGATCAGTTTTACAAGGATGTGCAGAAACTGGGCGGCGCGCGCTGGGACACATCGAGCCTGATCAAACGCCTGCGCGCCATGGGGTGAGGCAGACGCAATCCGGTATCGCTGCGCCGGGGATACGCCGGTGCAGTGTGCCTGATGTTGGGTTGATGTGGATCGTTTTGGGCCTGATAAAAAGGGCGGCGCCGCCAGATCGGATATAAGAGACAGGATTTTATCCCTGCATGTCTGAACCGGTCAGAAATGGCGCGATCGTCTGCGCCTCTGGTCCGTATGTAGGCTTGTTGCAACGGGGATAAGAGTGCCTTTGGGCGGTTAAGATCGGATGAGGGCACCGCACGGTGACGGCCATTGTCAGCCAGTGTCAGCCCAAAGGGGTCTGGTGGTGGCCCGGCGCCTGTGGCATAATTCCGGGCCTTACCGTTTTAAATCAATAACTTAATTCGCGATCTTAATCCCAACTCAAGGGATGATGCGCGTGTATTTGGTGCCTTCAAGTGTGGCACCGATCCGCAGGCCGGCGCGGCCAAAGACTGCGGCCAATACCGGCGCCAGTACGGTGGTGGTATCGGCGTTCACACTGTCGCCCTTGTCCGAGATGACGTATTCCAGATCGGCCCCTGCCGCCCAACCCGGCGACCGGCGGAATTCGCTCAGCGCGGTTTCGGTCATGAAAAACAGCACATGCGCATATTGCTGCGCGCCGATCTGCAACCCGCCCGAGGCTTTGGTCACCGAATAATAGTCCACCGTCACGTTGTTCACCCGCAGCGCGCCGCGCCCGTAGGCACCGCCAAAGCCGAGGCCCGCTTCGGTCACCAGCGGCATGATCAGCATGCCGTTGGACTTGTCCGACAACTGCCGGGTGTTGGGAAAGCTGCGGTACATTTCTTGCAATGTGGCATCAACGCGGGCGTCGATCGTCGCACCGCCGCGCCCGCCAACACCGTTGCCACATGCTGCGGTGACGCCGACACCGGCTAGGGCGCCCAAGGTGAAAATACGCCGGGTATAGGTCTGATTGCTCATGGATTTTGCCTGTAATTGTTGCCTGATGCCGGTTTGCCCGACTTGACGCAGACATTAGGCATAATTCGGCCCTTTGTCATGCCTTTTGGCCCCGAGTGGGCAGATTACCGCCTTTTGTTCAGGAGTTGCGCAAAATCCGCGCCACATCTGGCGCGAAATACGTCAGGATTCCATCACAGCCCGCGCGTTTGAACGCCATCAGGCTTTCCATCATCACCTTGTCGCCATCGACCCAGCCGTTCTGTGCAGCGGCCTTGATCATGCTGTATTCACCGGACACCTGATAGGCGAAGGTCGGCGCGCCAAAGGCATCTTTGACCCGGCGACAGATATCGAGATAGGGCAGGCCGGGTTTCACCATGACCATATCCGCGCCCTCGGACAGATCCCGGGCCACCAGACGCAGGGCCTCGTCGCTGTTGGCTGGGTCCATCTGATAGGTATTCTTGTCGCCTGTCAGCGCCGCCGACGCACCAACCGCATCGCGGAACGGTCCATAAAACGCGCTGGCGTATTTTGCGGCATAGCTCAGGATCATCACGTCTGAATGACCGGCACTTTCCAGCGCGTGCCGGATCGCGCCAATGCGCCCGTCCATCATGTCAGACGGGCCGATGATATCCGCCCCGGCCTCGGCCTGGGCCAGCGCCATTTTGACCAGCGCCGCAACGGTGCGGTCGTTCACAATAATCCCGTCTTCGACAAAGCCATCGTGCCCGTTGATATTATAGGTATCGAGCGCCACATCGGTCATTACGACCATGTCCGGCAGCGCATCCTTGATGGCGCGGATCGCACGGTTGGCGGGGTTCTGCGGGTCCCAGGCACCGGCGCAATCGGCGGTGCGGTCCTGGGGCCCAGTATAGGGAAAGATGCACATCGCGCCGATGCCCAGATCAGCGGCCTCGCGCGCGGCATCGACCAAGGTGTCGACCGACCGCCGCATCACACCGGGCATCGACGGCACCGGTTCTGTCACAGCTTCGCCCGAGCGCACAAAAACCGGCCAGATCAGATCGCAGAGGTTAAGGGCGTTTTCGCGCACCAAGCCCCGCACCGCTGGATTGGCACGGGTCCGCCGCAGGCGGGTCGCGGGAAAGGGGGCATGGACGGGCTGCATCAAAAATACCTCAATTTAACCTCCCATCGGCTTGCCACGGATTTTTGCGCGCCTCAACCCTATGAATTGCCCCGGGGTCCGGTTAAGAGGTTCGAACCCTGACTGGCAGACGAGTGACCCTTGGACTGGTATCAAACGCTATTGGAAATGATCGACCTGCGGTCTTTCTCGAACCTGTGGTTCTGGATCATGCTGGCTGTCGTGTGGTCCACTGCCAGCCACTGGGTCTTGGGAGTGCCGTTTGACATGGTGCTGCGCGCGCGCCGCCATGGCGGCGACGCCCAGACCGATCTGGAAGACATTGTGCGGATCAACGTGAACCGCCTTCTGTACATTGCCCAGACCTCTGGGTTGTGGCTTTTGGGGCTGGCCTGTTTCCTGCTGACCACGCTGGGCCTGCTCGGCTTTGTCTATGACGTCGAATTTGCCCAAGCCGTGCTGATGCTGGGGTTCCCCATGTCTTTGGTGGGTTTGCTGAGCTTGTCGACCGCGCGGCTGATCCAGTTGGAACAGGCCAGCGGAGAGCGCCTGCAACGCCGCCTGATGCGACACCGGCTTTATACTCAGATTATCGGGATGGTTGCGATTTTCATCACCGCGCTCTGGGGAATGTACCAAAACCTGAGCGTCGGACCCTTGGCAGGTTGACAGCACGCCGCCCAACCCCAATTGAGACCCGATGACCCAACCGCAAAATATCACCCTGTCGGGCGTGCCCGAAGGTTTTGACGCCCGCGCGATCCTTGACGAGGTCGCCAAGCGCGGCGCGCCTGTGCTGCATGTCGCGCGCGATGACAAACGTATGGCGGCGCTACAGTCGGCCTTGCAGTTCTTTGCCCCCGACATGCCAGTGATCACCTTTCCCGGTTGGGATTGCCTGCCCTACGACCGGGTGTCACCCAACGCCGATATTTCCGCCCGGCGCATGGCGACGCTGGCCGCGCTGACCCATGGGATGCCGCAGACCTATGTGCTGCTGACCACGCTCAACGCCGCCAGCCAGCGCATCCCGGCGCGTGCGACGCTGCGCGATGCCGCCTTTGCCGCCCATGTCGGCAGCCGCATCGACGATACCGCGCTGCGGCATTTCCTGGTCCGGATGGGTTTTGTGCAAAGCCCGACGGTGTTGGAGCCGGGTGACTATGCCGTGCGCGGCGGGATCATCGACATCTACCCGCCCGGCGATCTGGGGCCAGTGCGGCTGGATCTGTTTGGCGACACGCTGGACGGCGCACGCCGGTTTGACCCCGCGACCCAGCGGACCACGGAAAAGCTGGACCTTGTCGAGTTGGCACCAGTCAGCGAGATCATTCTGGACGAGGCGGCGATCACCCGGTTCCGCCAGAATTATCGCATCGAATTTGGCGCGGCTGGCACCGATGATCCGCTTTACGAAGCGATCAGTGCGGGGCGCAAACATCAGGGAGCGGAGCACTGGCTGCCGTTCTTTCACGATACGTTGGAAACGCTGTTCGATTACCTGCCGCAGGCCACCGTCACGCTGGATGATCAACTGACACCGATGCGTCTGGCGCGGTGGGACAGCATCGCCGACCAATACGAAACCCGACGTCTGGCCATGGCAAAGCGGTCAAAGATGGACAGCGTCTATAAACCGGCCCCACCTGAGGGTCTGTACCTTACCGATGCTGCATGGACGGCGGCCATCGCGGATCACCGCGTGATCCAGTTCAACCCGCTGCCACAGCCCACCGGGCCGGGTGTGCTGGACGCTGGCGTGCGCATCGGACGCAACTTTGCGCCCGAACGACAGCAGGAAAGTATCAGCCTTTTCGGTGCTTTGGCGGCACATATTAAAGCGAAGATGGACAAAGGTCCGGTGCTGGTCGCGAGCTATTCTGAGGGCGCGCGGGAACGGTTGACCGGGCTGATCGAGGACGAGGGGCTGGCCGAAGCAATCCCGGTGCCCAATGCCACCCGCATCGGCAAACGCGGGCTGCATCTGGCGGTCTGGGCGCTGGAACATGGGTTTGAAACCCCCGACCTTACGGTCATTTCGGAACAGGACGTGCTGGGCGACCGCCTGATCCGCGCGCCAAAACGCAAACGCCGGGCCGAAAATTTCCTCAGCGAAGTGCAGAGCCTGTCACCCGGTGATCTGGTGGTGCATGTGGACCACGGCATTGGCCGCTATCTGGGGATGGAGGTCGTGACCGCAGCCGGCGCGGCGCATGAATGTCTCGTTCTGGAATATGCCGAAAGCTCAAAGCTTTATCTGCCGGTCGAGAATATTGAGCTGCTGTCGCGCTATGGCCATGAGGAAGGGCTGCTTGACAAGTTGGGCGGCGGCGCGTGGCAGTCGAAAAAGGCCAAGCTCAAGGAACGCATCCGCGAGATGGCGGATAAACTCATCCGCATCGCGGCGGAACGCGCCCTGCGCAAGGCACCGGTGCTGGAACCGCCGCCGGGCATGTGGGACGCCTTTAGCGCGCGCTTCCCCTATACCGAAACCGATGATCAGCTCAGCGCGATCGGCGATGTCGTGGACGATCTGACCAGCGGCAACCCGATGGACCGGCTGGTCTGCGGCGATGTGGGTTTTGGCAAGACCGAAGTGGCGATGCGCGCCGCCTTTGTCGCCGCCATGTCCGGCGTGCAAGTCGCGGTGATCGCCCCCACGACCCTGTTGGCCCGGCAACATTTCAAAAGCTTTGCCGAACGCTTTCGCGGCTTTCCGATCGAAGTGCGCCAGCTAAGCCGGTTTGTATCGGCCAAGGATGCCGCCGCCACCCGTGACGGCATGGCACGCGGCACGGTGGACATCGTGATCGGCACCCATGCGCTGCTGGCCAAGGGCATAAGGTTCAATAACCTTGGGCTTTTGGTGATCGACGAGGAACAGCATTTTGGTGTCGGTCACAAGGAACGCCTAAAAGCGCTGCGCACTGACATTCACGTGCTAACCCTGACCGCCACGCCGATCCCGCGCACGTTGCAATTGTCGCTGACGGGGGTGCGCGATCTGTCGATCATCGGCACGCCGCCTGTCGACCGGCTGGCGATCCGCACCTATGTCAGCGAATTCGACGCCGTGACCCTGCGCGAGGCCCTATTGCGCGAACATTACCGGGGTGGGCAATCTTTCTATGTCGTGCCGCGCATCAGCGATCTGCCCGAGATCGAAAGCTTCCTGAAAGAACAATTGCCCGAGCTAAGCTATGTCATTGCCCACGGCCAGATGGCGGCGGGCGAGTTGGATGACCGGATGAATGCCTTTTACGACGGCAAGTTCGATATCCTGCTGGCAACGACGATTGTTGAATCGGGGCTGGATATCCCAACCGCCAACACGATGATCGTGCACCGCGCCGATATGTTTGGTCTGGCGCAGCTTTATCAAATTCGCGGGCGGGTCGGGCGCTCAAAGACCCGCGCCTATGCTTATCTGACCACCAAACCGCGTGCGAAACTGACTGATACGGCGCAGAAACGACTGCGGGTGTTGGGCAGTCTGGACACGCTTGGCGCGGGCTTTACGCTGGCGTCACAGGATCTGGACATACGCGGCGCTGGCAACCTGCTGGGCGAGGAACAATCCGGCCAGATGCGCGATGTGGGCTTTGAGCTGTATCAATCCATGCTGGAGGAGGCGATTGCCAAGATCCGTGCGGGCGAGATGGAAGGCCTGTCAGAGGCCGATGATCAATGGGCGCCGCAGATCAACCTCGGGGTGCCGGTCCTGATCCCCGAGGCCTATGTGCCGGATCTGGATGTACGTCTGGGCCTATATCGCCGTCTCAGCGGGCTGAGCACCAAGGTCGAGCTGGAGGGCTTTGCCGCTGAGTTGATCGACCGCTTTGGCAAGCTGCCGCGCGAGGTGAACACCCTCATGCTGGTGGTGCGGATCAAGGCGATGTGCAAACGCGCTGGCATTGCCAAGTTGGACGGCGGACCAAAGGGGGCGACAATCCAGTTTCACAAGGACAAGTTCGCCTCGCCCGAGGGGCTGGTGCAGTTTATCCAGGATCAGCGCGGCATGGCCAAGGTCAAAGACAACAAGATCGTTGTGCGCCGGGATTGGGCAACAGAGACCGACAAGATCAAGGGCGCGTTTTCCATTGCCCGTGATCTGGCCGAACAGGTCATCGCCAAAGAGAAAAAGGCCAAAGCGGCGCGGTAGGGGTTACTCTGCCGCAGCACCCGCCCGTGTTTCGACCCAGCCCATGTACATCATCAGGGCAAAAGCCACCGCCGCCATCACCAGAATTGCCAGCGCCAGCGGAGCGACAGTGCCGTCAAACATCAGCCCCACAGGCGACGCAATCAATGCCGCCAGCACCGTCGATACCGACCCGATCACCGATGCGGCCATGCCCGCGATATGGCCCATCGGCTCCATCGCGATGGCGTTGAGATTGCCAAGCGTCAGGCCGACCTGAAAGAACAGGCAGGTCTGGAACACCACAAAGGCGGCAAAGCCGTAAGGGTCGGGCAGGGCACCCAGATCGAACCCGAACATCATGGCCGACAGGATGATCTGGCCAAACAGCGTAATGCTGATCAGCCGCCGCATCCCGTAGCGCACCACCAGCAGCGCGTTGATCAGACTGGCACTGGCCGACACCACCGCAATGCCCCCGAACCAAAAGGGGAAACTGTCGCCGCGCCCGTAAACCGTGTCATAGATCGGCTGCACCAGCATCAGCATGGTGAACAGCATCGCCATTGCCAGCGACTGTACAAGGATCGACAGGCGTACCGATGGGTGGGCAAACATCTCGCGCACCGCGCCGACCATAAGGCGCAGGCGGAGGGGGCGGCGGTCTTGGGGAGGCAGGGTTTCGGGCAGTCGGAACGCCATCCACAGCATAACCACAGCCGAAAACAGGATAAACGCCAAAAAGATTGCACGCCAACCCGCCAGCACAATGATCCCGGCGCCAAGAGCGGGCGCAATGGCCGGCACCAATGCAAAGACCATCATCACGATCGAAACGATCCGCGCCATCTCACGGCCTGAATACAGGTCACGGACAATCGCCACGGCAACGACACGCGGCCCCGATGCGCCCAGCCCCTGTACCACCCGCGCCAGCAACATGACTTCAAGCGAGCGGCTGAGCCAAGCGACAAAGGCGGCAACAATATAAAGCGCCGCCCCCGCAAAGACCACATTGCGGCGGCCAAAGGCATCGGACAGCGGGCCGCTGACAAAGGTGCCAACGCCCATACCAAAGACAAAGGCGGTCAGGATCAGCGGTGCGCGATGGGCCAGTTCTGGCGACAATTCGGCGGCAATTTCTGGCAGGGCGGGCAGCATCGCGTCGATGGAAAAAGCGATGGTGGCAAACATCATCGCCACCAGCGCTACAAATTCAACACGGCCCATTCTAAAATCACTTTGAGGCATCGCCAAAGGGATCACTCCACACAATACGCTGAACACAATACGTTGACGCGGCACATATGGCACCGTCCGCAACGGGGTCAGAGATAACCCACGGTTGCGATTTCGGCAATCGTTAACATATTCAGAGTAATCAGCCGGTGGCGCGTTGCGGGTCCCGAGGCGCGGGGCTGCGCAGCAGGTCCGGGCGTCCATGCGACCCGCGCGGCAGATAAACGACCTGCGCCAAGTCCTGAAGATCGTCGAAACGTCCGGCCCAATTGTCGCCGATGGCAAACACCGACACATTGTAATTCACGATGTCAGTGCGCTTTTGCGCCCAGTTTTCTTCTGCGATCACCCGGTCCACGTAACGACAGCGTTGCAGCAGGGCGCGGCGCTGATCAAAGGGCACAACCGTCTGTTTGCCATTTTGCGCGTTAAAGGCATCGGTCGCGCAGCCAACAATCAGTTCAGTGCCCATGGCCGACAGTTTTCGCAGCAGGTCCACGTGACCGGGGAGAAGCAGATCGAAACTGCCATAGGTCAGCACTACACGGGGGCGGGCGGGCGTCGACAACTTCATTGGGTCAATACCCCACGAGGGGCGGAGCCTACTATCGGCCAAGCCAATCAGTTGGCGTTCAAATATAGGACATTCATTCGCCGCATTCGGCGCCGCTGTTTTCTCTGCCATGTAACCCGCTCAATATGTATCGGGGGCTTGCTGCCCCTCATTGCCCAACAAACTATGACAGCGCCGGGGGCAACGCAAAGGATTTATTGGCGGGCGGGGTGTATTTGGGTGCGGCGCGCGGGCGGTTATGCCCAGCGGTGCGAACACCCCAGGCGTCACCCTGCTTGGCTGCGCAGGTCCGCGATCACCTTCGCCCAAAGCTCGGGCGGCTGTGCGCCGGGGACGGCATGGGAATTGGCGACGATGAAGGTCGGCACCGAGGAAATGCCCATCTTGCGGCTATGATCGTCACGCGCGCGGATGTCGGCGGTATCCACGTCTGACTTGAGCAGCCGTGTCACCACGGCGGCGTCCATTTCGATATCATCCGCAATGTCTGCCAGAACCTCGGCATCGCCAATGTCGCGCGCGTCGACAAAATACGCCTTGAAAAGCGCGGATACCGCAGCGGTCTGGCGCCCTTCGATGCCGGCCCAATGGATCAGGCGGTGCGCATCCAGCGTGTTTGGCGTGCGCTGCATCGCTTCGAAATTGATCGTCAGTCCGGCCTTTTTTGCGTGTTCCACCACCGGAGCATAGGCGCGCACCGCGCCTTCCTTGCCGCCAAACTTGCCCTCAAGATAGGCGCGCCGATCCATGCCTTCGCGGGGCATGTCGGGGTTTAGCTGAAAAGGGTGCCATTCAATGACAAAGGGGTGGTCGGGATGATCGGCCAGCGCACGGTCAAGATGCGCCTTGCCGATATAGCACCAGGGGCAAATGGGATCAGACATGATGTCTAGCTTGATTGGATCGCTCATGTCCGGGCCTCACTTTGTGTTGCAATGGTCGCGGCCCGGCATACCCGGCCCTTGGCGGCACGTCCAGTGCCAGCGCCGTTGCAAGGGACAAGGCGCGCCGCTATAGCACTCTGCATGACCCAAGGCGCACCCAAATCCATGATCCAGATCGCCCGCGAAAGCGGCAGCACCGAGACGGCACCGCCTGTCGACCTTGGCGCACGGGTGCGCCAACTGCGCAAGGCACGCAACTGGACGCTGGAACAGGCCGCCGCACAGGCCGGGCTGGCCCGCTCGACACTGAGCAAGATCGAAAACGGGCTGATGTCGCCCACCTATGACGCGCTCAAGAAGTTGGCGATCGGGCTTGAGATTTCAGTGCCGCAGTTGTTCACACCGCCTGCCGGCGAAAAGATCACCGGGCGCATGGCCATCACCAAATCGGGCGAGGGCGCAAGCAAGGCGACCAGCACCTATGAACATGAACTGCTGGCCGACAGCTTGAGCCGGAAACAGATGCTGCCCTACCGCGCCCGCATCCGCGCCCGCCGAATGGAGGAATTCGACGGCTGGGTGCGCCATGACGGCGAAGAATTCCTGTTTGTGGTGACGGGCATGGTGCGGCTGTACACCGAATTTTACGAACCCGTCGATATGCGCCGAGGCGACAGCGCCTATTACGACGCCACGATGGGCCACAATGTCGTATCGCTTAGCGACGAAGACGCCACCATCCTATGGGTGACGTCACTGACGTAACGCCGGGTTCTGACCTGAAATCAGGATTTAGGCTCCCACCACCAGACCTCGGGCATGAAATTCGGACCATCTCCGTACAGGGGCAGGGTTTCAGGGTATTTCATCCGCGCATCATGGGCGATCAGCCCCTCGTCGAACTGCCAGAACGGCACCACATAGCGTCCGGCGGTCAGCAGACGGTCCAGCGCGCGGGTGGCAGCGACAAATTCAGCGTTGTCGCGGGCGTTCAACATTCTGTCGATCATCGCGTCCACGGCGGGTGACTTTACCCCCATCAGATTGCGCGTGCCCGGCTCATCCGCCGCTTCAGAGCCCCAGTAGAACCTCTGTTCGGTGCCGGGGCTGAGCGACAGCGAACGGCGAAAGTACGTCATGTCGAAATCATATTCATTGTTGCGCGCCACAAATTGCGCGTCATCGACCACTTCGATCTGGGCCATGATGCCCAGCCGTGCCAACGCCTGACCATATAATTCGGCAATCGCGGTGTTTTCGCTGCTGCCCTTGGCCAGTAGGATCGTAAAGGACAAGGGCGTGCCATCGGCGCGGTGCATTTGCCCGCCTTCGGCACTATATCCCGCCGCCTCAAGCTGCTGGATCGCGGCGCGGATGCCGGCCCGGTTGCGCACGGAGCCATCTGCGACGGGCAGGGCATAGCCGTCGATGGTGCCGGGGGGCAGCGTATCGGCATATTCGCTGAGCAGATCCAGCACCCGTCCCATGGCGGGGCCGGGGCGCATCGCGAGGTCCGAGTTGGAGAAATAGGAGGTGATCCGCGGCAATGCACCGCCCGTCAGCGTTTCGTTGATATATTCAAAGTTAAACGCCGAGATCATCGCATCCCGCACCCGCCAATCATCAAAGGGCGCGCGCCGGGTGTTCATGACAAACCCGGTCATGCCCGACGGTTTGCTGTGTGGAAAGCTGGATTTGACCACATCACCGCGGGTGATCGCGGGGAAATCATACTGGGTGGCCCAGGTTTCGGCGTTGAATTCGCGAACGGCCGAAATCTGCCCGGCCTTGAACGCCTCAAACAGAACATTGGCATCGCCGTAGAAATCAATCTTGATCTGGTCGTAGTTGTTGGTGCCGCGCCGGAACGGCAACGCGGCGCCCCAGTAGTCTGGGTTGCGGGTCAGGATAACCTGTCGGCCCGCCTGATAATCGCTGATCACATAGGGGCCAGTGCCCAGTGGAATGTCGGCCAACGGCGCATTGGCGAAATCGCGGCCTTCCCATTGTGCCCGGCTTAGCACCGGGCGCAGACCGGCCAAAAGCGCCAGTTCGCGGTTGTCGCTGTTAAAGGTCAGCCGCAGACTGCGGTCGCCCGTCTGCTCGATCGTTTCGATCTGTTCGCGCAGCCCATGATAGCGCGGATGCCCCTCGCTGCCCAAAAGCTCGAAGGAAAAGATCACGTCATCGACGGTGACCGGGCTGCCGTCAGAGAATCGGGCCCCCTCGCGCAGGGTGAATTCGACCCATGAACGGTCGTCTGGCACCTCAATCGATTCGGCCAATAACCCGTATAACGCGAAAGGTTCGTCCCAAGACCGCCCCATTAACGTCTCGTGTGTAAAGAACGGTAACTGCCACGGAGAGGTGCCTTTGCGCACAAACGGGTTCAGGCTGTCATAGCCCCCGGTGTTGCCCAGAACGATGTCTCCGCCCTTGGGGGCGTTAGCGTTCACATAGGGTAGGGACACAAAATCGGGGGGTAAAGCGGGGTCCCCATACATAGATATCCCGTGCTGCGGGTCAGCCAGTGCCAGCCCGGACCACAGAATCAGTGAAGAAAGCGCCGCAACGCCCCGTGCTTTCTGGAAAAAATCCGACGTCATTTTTGAAACAATCCCGCTCTGCCCTTATTTTATTAAGGCAATGCTTACCTGCGGTTTCCCGCCTTATCAAACTTTTAGCTTGGAATATCGCGGCAGATTGCATATAACAGGGTCACTGCTCGATAGGTTTCTTGCCTGTATGAAACCTGCCTCAATAACTTAACGCCCGCTTCGTGCGGGCGTTTTTTTTTGGCCGGGTGTTGGCCGCGTGACAGTGCGATAACCGATCAGCACGAATACCCCGTTTCCTTTGCGCGCGCGGCGCTACATGATGCAGCCGCAGCATGAATAAGGAGACCCGCAATGGCTTTTACAATCGACCTCTCCGGCAAGACCGCCGTCATCACCGGATCGAACTCCGGCATCGGGCTTGGCATCGCATGGGAACTGGCGCGGGCGGGGGCGGACATCGTGCTCAACTCCTTTACCGATGACGACGCAGACCATGCGCTGGCCCGACAGATCGCCGATGAATGCGCTGTAAACGCCCGCTACATCAAGGCCGATATGTCCAAGGGTGACGACTGTCGGCGTCTGGTTGCCGACGCGGGCCGCTGTGACATCCTCGTGAACAACGCGGGCATCCAGCATGTCGCGGCAATCCCCGACTTCCCGGTCGAGAAATGGGATGCCATCATCGCGATCAACCTCAGCTCGGCATTTCACACCACCGCCGTTGCCCTGCCGATGATGCGCGCCTCTGGCTGGGGCCGGGTGATTAACATCGCTTCGGCGCACGGGCTGACGGCCTCGCCTTATAAATCGGCATACATCGCGGCGAAACATGGCATCGTGGGCCTGAGCAAGACAACGGCGCTCGAGACCGCAAAGGAACCGATCACCTGCAATGCCATCTGTCCGGGCTATGTGCTGACCCCCATCGTGGAAAAGCAAATCCCCGACACGATGAAAGAATACAACATGACCCGCGAAGAGGTGATCGAGAACGTCATGCTGACACGCCAGCCCAGCCGCGAGTTTGCGACGGTCGAACAGATGGGCGGCACCGCGACCTTCCTGTGTTCTGACGCGGCCGCACAGATCACCGGCACCACCATCAGCGTCGATGGCGGCTGGACGGCCTTGTAATGGCGGTCAAAAAAATCAACCTCGCGCTTCAGGGTGGTGGCGCGCACGGCGCCTTCACCTGGGGGGTGCTGGATCATCTCCTGCAATCCGACGCGATCGAGATTTGCGGCATATCCGGCACCTCGGCGGGTGCGCTGAATGGGGCAGCGCTGAAGGCGGGGATGATCACCGGCGGGCGGGAAGGGGCCCGCGAAAACCTCGATTGGCTCTGGGGGCAGGTGGCAGGGGTCTCTGATCTGGCGATGACGCATTGGATGGCACCCTTTGGGCTGGCCAAGCTGAGCCAGGCCATGGAATATTCGCTGCCATTTGCGATGTCCGACGCAATGACGCGGATGATTTCACCCTATTCCTACGGCCCAATGTACCGTAACCCGCTGGCGGATATCGTTGCCCGGTTTGACTATGACCGCGTGGCCGACAACCACCCGCCGCTGTTTTTTGTCTGCGCCACCCGTGTGCGCAACGGCAAAATCCGGGTGTTTCAGGGCGACGAAATTGGCCCCGACGCGCTGCTGGCCTCGGCCTGTCTGCCCACGATGTTCCAAGCGGTCGAGATCGACGACGCCACGACGGGCCGCCGCGAGGCGTTCTGGGATGGCGGCTATACCGGCAATCCGGCGCTGTTCCCGCTGTTTGACGCCGATCTGCCGCCTGACATCGTGGTCGTGAACATCAATCCGCTGGAACGCGAGGGCATTCCCACAACGCCACAGCAGATCCAGAACCGGATCAACGAGATCAGCTTTAACTCAAGTCTGCTGCGCGAAATGCGGGCGATTGAGTTTGTGCAGCGCCTGTTGAGTGACGGCAGCCTGCGCCCCGGCACCATGAAGCGGATCAATATGCATATGATTGCCGATGACGACCTGATGGCAAAGCTGTCGGTGGCGACCAAGACAATGCCGAACCCGGCTGTGATTGCCGCACTCAAGGCCGCAGGCGAGGCGGCGGCAGAGCAGTTCCTGACCGATCATTTCGACGATCTGAACCAACGCAGCACCGTCGACCTGCCGGGCATGTTCGGCTGATCCCTAACTTTGTGGGTCGGACAGTTTCAACGCCTCGGGCGTGTCTTGTCCGGGCATGTTGGGGCCGGGCATGTTGGGATATACCAGCCCCGCCGAGATCACCAGTTTGGCGGCATCCTCAACGCTCATGTCCAGCTCGATCACATCGCGTTTTGGCACAAACAACAGAAAACCCGATGTCGGGTTCGGTGTCGTGGGCAAGAACACCGACATCATCTCGCCACTCGGGTCAGTGCGCGACAGTATTTCGCCTTTGGCATCGGTCGAGATAAAGCCAAGTGCCCAGATACCGCGACGCGGGTATTCGATCAGGCAGGCTGTCTCGAAACTGCGCTCTGACTGGGCAAAGATGGTTTCCGATATCTGTTTGATTCCGGAATAGATCGTGCGCACCACCGGCGTGCGGGCCAACAGGCTTTCGGCGAAACGGATGGTCGAGCGGCCGATGATCCCCTTGGCCATCCAACCGACGATGATCGTGAAAATCAGAAATATGACAACGCCAAGCCCGCGCACATTGATCTGCATCGACGGGTCAAGCCCCAGAAAATCCTGCAACATCCGGTCCGGGTGATACGCCTTGGGCACCAGCGGCAGCACAAAACCGTCGATCCAGCCCACGACGCTCCAGATCAGCCAGATCGTCAGGCCAACGGGGGCAATCACCACCAACCCGGTCAGAAACGATGCCCGCAGACGCGCCACAAGGCTGCGCCGGGCCTGTGGCGGGGCCGGATCGGGATCAAAAGGCGTATTCATCAGGGCATAGTCCGAAAATGAGATCGAAACATAGCTAGGGCGTTTGCCCCGCCCCGACAATGGTTTGACCGTAATTTTCGCCGTTTAGATCTTGGTGTCGACCAATGACCGGGCAATCGCAGCACCCAGACGGGCATTGTTACGCACCAGCGCGATATTTGCGATCAGCGAACGCCCCTCGGTCAGCTCAAAAATGCGCTGCAACAGGTAGGGGGTCACGCCTTTGCCGCTGATACCGTGCTGCACAGCGTCGGCCTGTGCCTTGGCAATCACCGGGGCCAGAGCGCTGGCGGCGATTTCATCCTCTTTGGGGATTGGGTTGGCCACAAGCTGCCCGCCGGGCAGGCCCATCGCGGCACGGGTGCGGTGGGCGCGCGCGATCAGCGCCGCATCGTCCAGACGCAGGGGCGATTTCAACGGTGAAGTGCTGCTCCAGAAGGCCGGGAAACTATCTTGGCCGTAAGCAATCACGGGAACGCCTTGGGTTTCCAGCACTTCAAGTGTTTTGGCCACGTCGAGTATTGCCTTGGCGCCAGCGGCGACCACGGTCACCGGGGTCTGCGCCAGTTCCAACAGATCGGCAGAGATATCGAACGTATCCTCCGCGCCCTTGTGGACACCACCAATACCGCCGGTGGCAAAAACCGAGATACCCGCCAGATGCGCCGCAATCATGGTTGCGGCCACCGTGGTGGCACCGGTACCGCCCGTGGCAATGCAGACCGCCATATCCGCGCGCGACAGTTTCGCCACGCCCTTGGCCTGCGCCAGGGTGCTGAGCTGATCATCATCCAGCCCGATGTGCAGCGCCCCGTCGATCACCGCGATGGTGGCGGGCACAGCGCCGGCCTGGCGGATGTCATCCTCGACCTGCCGCGCCACGTCCAGATTCTGCGGATAGGGCATGCCATGGGTAATGATCGTGCTTTCAAGCGCCACAATCGGCGCGCCTTCCTTGCGGGCCTTCGCCACTTCGGCGCTGAAGGTCAGGGGCAGGGTGGGCGTGGTCATATCTTGGTCTCTCCAGAAACGTAAAGGGCTGCGGCTTGCAGCGCTTGTGCCAGCGCCGCCTCGGGGGCAGCACCGCGAATTTCAGCCGCCACATGGGCCGCCATGAATGTATCCCCTGCGCCCGTAACCCGCGCCACATGTACTTTTGGCGGGTCTTGGATGGTCAGCCCGTCGGCACTGCCGACGGTTGCCGGGTTGCCGCCATCGGTCACAACCGCGCGCCTGGCACCGCGCGCCAGCAGACCCTCGGCCGCCGCCGCTGATGTATCGAACCCGGTCTGACACAGCAGGCCCGCTTCCTCCAGATTGACGTATAGGGTGCCGCGACCGGCCTGTAAAAATGGGTTCAACCGCAACGCCTTGCCCGGTGATGCGGGTGCCACCCGCAGATCGGCCTGCGCCAACAGGGGGCTTTGCGCCATCTGCGCCAACAGGTCCACAGTCAGGTTGCCATCCAGCGCCACGGCACCGCGATAGGGCGCAGGCAAACTGCCATCGGACAAGGGGCGCAGAATTTTGTCGCCCGCGGCCTCAAGCGAATGCGCGTCGGCAATCGCCGCAATCAGCCCATTGGCCCCCTCGACCGCCATGTAGCGATCAGTCGGCAGATCGTCGGAACGGTAAATGTGATCGGTGATCAGGCCGCGCCGCGCGCAGGCAGCGATCAGTTCGTCCCCTTCGGCATCACGCCCCACGGCTGACAACAGCGCAGGCGTCAGACCAAAGCGCGCCAGCGCCATGCCGATGTTCAGCGCCACGCCACCCGGCAGCCGCGTGATCCGCCCCGGCATGTCAGAGCCTTGCCGCATCGCGTTTTCAGAACGCCCAATCACGTCCCATAGGACAGAACCAATACACAGAATGTCAGCGGTGTTTTTCATCCCCTGCGTCTAGCCGCCCAACTGGGGTCGGCGCAAGCCCGCGTTACTGCGGCACGGCAAATGTCAGGGCTGCCCACAGGGTGCGCCAGATCGGTTTATTGGCATCCACCGCATCCCCACGCCCCACATCAGGAACGGGGCGTAACACCACAGCATCAAACAGATATTCATGCCCCGACGTCACCGGGATTGCACCAATCCCTGCCGCGTCAGTGCGGTGCATCGTCACAGTCACGCTATCGTCGGGCGCGCGGTCAAAGACCTCGATCTGCGCGTCTGGGCGGGGGGCGCCCTGGTACAGCAACTGCACCCGCATCATATCATCGAATTCCGCGTCATAGGGATTGGTCAGGGCGACAAATTCGGTTTCCATGCCGGTCGCCGCATCCGCCCCACGCCCGTCACCCACGGCGATCAACGCTTTGACATGGCGGGTATAGCTTTCCTTAAAGCGATCCTGCGGCCAACCCCAAGCGATGTGATCCTCACCTGCGGTGGGGAAATCCTTATGCTTGGCAAACGCCAGGAACTTTTCCCACTCCTTGTAGGTCACCGTCGACGTCGCGGCTTCGGTCACCACCACCATCAGCGCATCGTGATCAGGCGCCGTCACCTGAAAGGCTGGCGTATCGCCCGCACGTGCAGGCACCGGGGTGGTCACACCGTCCACGATCATATCAAACCGCGTGCTGCGGTTGGGCAGGTAAGAAAAGCTTGACCCGACAAAATCCTGACCGTTGCGAAAATCGGCAAGCGCGGTTTCGTCGGTTTCCACTTGATACTTCTGCGCGGAAATCCAGTATTCATGTCCAAGCGCCGGACCAAGTGGCAGTGCGAGTAACAATAATTGTAAAAGACGGGACGGGACCATGGCGCATTCTCTCTATAAGCTACTGCTCAAGCTGATGCTTGCTGCAGGTTTGTCAAGCATACTGACCACCGCCACGGTGGCGCATGAAGTACAGCCAACCATCGCCGACCTCACAGTGGCCGATGGCAAGGCGGCGCTGATCCTGCGCGTGAACCTCGAGGCGCTGCTGGCCGGAATCGACCTCGACGCGGTGGACGACACCGACAATGCCGAAAACGCCGATGACTACGACAGCCTGCGCGCCTTGCCCGCTGACCGCATCTCCGCGCGCGCGCCCGACTTGCTGCCCGGCTGGAACGCCTTGCCGATGCTGCACGCCGATGGCGATGCGGTGCCGTTGACCAGCGCCACAATCGACGTACCGCAGGGCATTGACCCGGAACTGCCGCGCGCGTCGCTCTGGACGCTCACCGCCGACGTTCCCGCAACGGCGTCTCGCGTTACCCTTAGCTGGCCCAAGGGTGCCGGCGCGCTGGTGCTGCGCCAGCAAGGTGTCGACGACCCCTATACGGGGTATCTCTCTGGTGGCGAAACCAGTCCTGAAATCACACTGGGCGGCGGCGACGCGCAGTCCCCGCTGCAGGCTTTCATCAGCTATATCCCCGTTGGGTTCGACCATATCCTGCCCAAGGGGCTGGATCATATCCTCTTTGTGCTGGGGCTGTTTTTCCTGTCGACCCACTTACGTCCGCTGATCTGGCAGGTCTCGGCCTTCACGCTGGCACATACAGTCACACTGGCCTTGGGCGCGATGGGCTGGGTCAGCGTACCCGGCGCGATTGTGGAGCCGTTGATCGCCGCCTCCATCACCTATGTCGCGGTGGAAAATATCTTTACCTCCGGTCTCAGCCGCTGGCGCCCGCTGGTGATCTTTGGCTTTGGCCTGCTGCACGGTCTGGGCTTTGCTTCGGTGCTGGCCGATTTTGGCCTGCCCGAAGACCAGTTCATTCCTGCATTGATCGGCTTTAACATTGGCGTCGAGTTTGGTCAGCTGACCGTCATCGCCATCGCCTTTGTGCTGGTCGGCTGGGCCATACGCCGCACATGGTACCGCAGCTACATCGCGGTCCCCGCCTCCTGCATCATTGCGGCGGTTGGTGCCTATTGGTTCGTCGAACGCGTCTTTCTTTAACTTTTTCGAGTCTTAAATACCCTCAGGGGGTCTGGGGGACAGCGTCCCCCAGCCTCGATTACTTAAACCATGGCCGCGATCAAAACACCCAAACCCGCCACCGGATCTTCACTGTCCCATATCTCGGACCCGATGCCGAAGAAGTCGGTGCAGGGGGCCAGCTTGCGGATCATCTCCACATCCAACGCCCCTTCGGCCACCACAGGCACTTCGATCACCTCTGACCACCACTGAAACAGGTCATGTTCCGCAAAGCTGCCATCGCCAAGCGCGCTCGCCTGCACCGGGCCAAAGCTGACGTAATCCGCCCCGGCCTCGCCGGCGGCCATCCCGTCATGGCGCGACCCGGCGCAATAGCTGCCAATGATTGCGTCTTCGCCAAGTTCCTTGCGGGCATGGCGCACCGTCCGCGCGCCGTCGCTCAGATGCACCCCGTCCAGCCCCAGCCGGTCGACCAGCAACAGATGATCCGACATCACCAGCGCCACATCGCGCGCATGGGTCACCTCGCGCAGGGCATCGCCGGCACGGGCCAGCCGGTCTTCATCGCGCGTCGACAGCGCCATACGCACGCAGGCGACGGGATGCGCATCCAGCACGGCGGCCAATTGCGCGGGAAACTGGCTCAGCTCCAACTCGGGCGGGGTAATCAGGTAAATCTGCGGCTGTTCTGGCGCACTCATGGGTCTATCCTTGCTCGGTATCATCGCTGTGACTAGCGCAAGGTGCGACAAAAGAAAACGGATATGCGCAATGCCCGCAGCCTTTCTTAATGCCTATAGCCATTCTTGCGGTGCAGACGGGCAGGGCGTAAGAGGCTGCCATGACAAACCCTATCGCCCCCGCCCAACCGATCGCCCCCGCCCAAATTCCCGCCATCGTGCTGGTCCGCCCCCAGATGGGCGAAAACATCGGTGCCGCCGCGCGCGCCATGTGGAACTTTGGCCTTGATCACATGCGTGTGGTTGCCCCGCGTGACGGCTGGCCGAACCCATCAGCCGTGGCCATGGCATCGGGTGCAGGCCGTCTGCTGGACGCGGCGCGGCTGTGTTCCGATCTGCCCGACGCCCTGGCGGACGTCGATTTCACCTTTGCCACCACGGCACGCGGGCGCGATCTGACCAAACCGGTCTATTCACCCGAAGCGGCAATGCGGCTCGCGGTCGAAAAAATCGCGGCGGGTCAGCGGGTTGCCGTGCTCTTTGGCCCTGAACGTGCGGGGCTGGAGAATGACGACATCGCGCGTGCCAATGCCATCGTCTCGGTCCCGGTCAACCCTGCGTTTGCCTCGCTCAATCTGGCGCAATGTGTGCTGCTGATGGGCTATGAATGGATGCGCGCACAGGGTGATGTGGTGGGTGAGGTCACCGAAATGGCGGGTACCGACTGGGCCCAGGGGGCCGAGGTTGAACATCTGGGCAAACACTTTGAGGAACGGCTGGAGGAGGCGGGGTTCTTTTATCCCGATCACAAGGCCGCTTCGATGAAGATCAACCTGCGCAATATGTGGTCGCGGATGCCGCTGACCCGCGCCGATGTCCAGATGCTGCACGGCATGATGCGCCAGATGGTGCGGTGGAAAGAACGCGGCTGAGCGTCGGCGCCCCCAGCAGCAGGCACCGGGGATTTTGCCCCCCAGCCTCCCGGCCAGGATTTCACTGGGCAAGGTAAAGTGCGGGGGCGCGGCACGGCGCAGGACGTGCGGCATACGAACAAGTGTCCTAGACCTTTTGCGTCCCATGCCATACCACTCTGACCAAACGGAAAAAGAGGCGCGTCATGGCGGAAAAACGCAAACTTTTCGAAGAGGTCGGGAGCGACCAACCCAACCGGACACCGCTGCAAACCGGCGGCATTGACCGTGGCCGGGGCGGGGCGCGCGGGGCGATACGCATCTGGCTGATGTTGCTCTTTGTGCTGGTGTTTGTGATGATCGCCGTGGGCGGGCTTACGCGTCTTACCGACAGCGGGCTGAGTATCACAGAATGGCGCCCCGTGACCGGGTCCATCCCGCCCTTGAACGATGCCGACTGGCAGTCGGAATTCGACAAATACAAGCAAATCGACCAGTTCCAGCTACAGCACTCGTGGATGCAACTGTCTGATTTCAAAAGTATATACTGGTGGGAATGGGGCCACCGCCAGCTGGGTCGCGTCATCGGTCTGGTCTGGGCAGTTGGGTTTCTCTATTTCCTCGTCCGGCGCCAAATCCCCACGGGCTGGACCCCACGGTTGCTGTTCATCGGCGCGCTTGGCGGCGCGCAGGGGGCAATTGGCTGGTGGATGGTCGCCTCGGGCGTGACCGCCGGCGAAGGGGTTACCGCCGTGGCCTCATACCGGCTTGCCACGCATCTGGGGCTGGCCTTTGTCATCTTGGGGTTCATCACCTGGTACGCGCTGCTGCTGGGTCGTACGGAACGTGATCTGATACAGGCCCGCCGCGCCAAAGAGGCCAAGCAATTTGGCCTTGCCACCGGGTTGCTGCATTTCGCCTTTTTGCAGATCCTTCTGGGGGCATTGGTCGCAGGCATCGACGCCGGGCGCTATTTTGTCGATTGGCCGTTGATGCAGGGGCAGTTCTTTCCGCCAGATGCCTTTGACATCACGCCCATCTGGCGCAACTTCTTTGAAAACCCCGGTCTGGTGCAGTTCATGCACCGCATGGCGGGGTATCTGCTGGCGATCTTTGGTGTCGTGGTTTGGCTGCGCGGTCGCCGGTCAGCGCATCCGCATACGCGCACGGCATTCAACGCCGTGATGGCCGCACTTGCGGTGCAGATCGGTTTGGGCATCACCACCGTTCTATATGCCGCGCCGGTACATTTTGCCTTGGCGCATCAGGCACTTGCCGTGATCCTGTGGGTGTTGATCCTGCGCGCACGCTACCTGTCTGCCTATCCTGTTCCCACATCCC
Organism: Sulfitobacter sp. KMM 9851; assembly: GCF_057178245.1. Lineage (NCBI taxonomy): Bacteria > Pseudomonadati > Pseudomonadota > Alphaproteobacteria > Rhodobacterales > Roseobacteraceae > Sulfitobacter > Sulfitobacter sp. KMM 9851. Next base: position 1,750,185 of record NZ_CM169991.1, on the reverse strand, counting down.
TGCGAGGTTCTGCACAATGACGGCCTATAATGACCTAATGGCGTTTCAACGCGACACCGAAGCCCTATCGCAGGTCGCAGGCCGCCTTGGCTGGGATCAGGAAACAATGATGCCCCGTGGCGCCGCCCCCCAACGCGCCGAGGAAATGGCCGCCATGGAAGGGGTGCTGCATGCGCGCCGGCTTGATAGCCGTATCGCCGGCTGGCTGGATCAGATCGACGTCGATACCCTGGACGACGTAGGCCGCGCGAACCTGCGCCATATCCAGCGCGATTTTGACCGCGCGAGCAAAGTGCCCGCCGCACTGGCTGCGCGCATCGCCCGCGTCACGTCGGCCGCGCAGGGCATTTGGGCCGAAGCCCGCGCGGCGGATGATTTTGCCGCCTTTGCCCCCACGCTGGAAGAGGTGATCGCCCTCAAACGCGAAGAGGGTGCCGCGTTGGCGGCAGGCAGCGGCATCAGCGTCTATGACGCCATGCTTGCAGATTATGAACCCGGCACAACCGGGGCCGAGCTGGAGGCGATGTTTGGCGCGCTGCGCCCCGAACTCAGCGATCTGCGCGCCGCAGTACGCGACGCCGAGGCCCCCCCGGTGCTGGAAGGCATCTTTGACGAAGGTGCCCAGATGAAGCTGACGCGCCAGTTGGCCAAGACATTCGGCTACGACATGTCGATGGGCCGCGTCGACAAGGCGGTACATCCGTTTTCGTCCGGCTCGGGACTTGATGTGCGCATCACCACCCGCACCAATGCGCTTGACCCGTTCAACTGCTTTTACTCCACCGTTCATGAGGTCGGCCACGCCGCCTATGAACAAGGTATCGACGCCGCCTATCTGCTGACCCCGCTGGGCAGCGGCGTGTCGATGGGTGTGCACGAAAGCCAAAGCCGCATCTACGAGAACCAGCTTGGCCGCAGCCGCGCCTTTACCGGCTGGCTTTACGGCCAGATGAAAGACGCCTTTGGTGACTTCGGCGTGGCGGATGCCGACACATTTTACCGCATCGTGAACCGCGTGTCCGACGGGTTTATCCGCACCGAAGCGGATGAATTGCAATACAATCTCCATGTGCTGCTGCGCTTTGATCTGGAACGTGCGCTGATGGCCGGGGACCTTCAGGTTGGCGATCTTGAGGCCGCCTGGAATGACCGTTTCAAAGCTGATTTCGGATATGCCGTAGACCGCCCCTCCAACGGCGTCTTGCAGGATGTGCATTGGTCGGTCGGCCTGTTCGGCTATTTCCCGACCTACAGCCTTGGCAATGTCTATGCCGGCTGTCTGCACGAGGCCCTGCGCAAGGCGCATCCCAGCCTCGACGATGATCTGGCCCAGGGCGACACCTCTGCGGCGACTGGATGGCTGCGCAGCAACGTGCAGACCCACGGTGGCCTTTTCGAACCACGCGAGGTGATTAAACGTGCCAGCGGAGCCGAACCGAGCGAAAGACCGCTCCTTGACTATCTACAGACCAAATTTTCCGATCTCTACCACTTGTGATTGTCGCGCCAAGGCGTCATTATCTGAAACCGGGCGGAACCAAACGCCGCTCAAAACAGTTAGTTGGACAGAGATAGGCCATGCTTTGCCTATCCATAAATTCTCGCCTGCGTGGGTCGCTATGGTATGCGACTGTGGTACATGATCCACGCACTGCCCATAATTCAGGAGTTAACCTACGATGAACAAACTGGCATCAGTCACCGCCGCCGCCGCCGTCATGCTTGCAGGCGCCGCGACTGCACAAACCACAACACAGGCCGGAGTTCTTGGTAACTCGGGCGACGCGGTGTATTCGCTGCAGGTTCAGGGCGCCAACGGCGTTGTGTATAACTGTAAGCCCGAACTGGTACAGATTAACGGCCTGACAGCACGTCGCTGCATTGATCCTAATGCTGGCGGTCTGACCAACGCGGGCGCGGGTCTGGGCAATGGCGCAATCATCGGTGCCGCCGCTCTGGTCATCGTTGCAATTGCAGCCGGTTCCGACGGCACGTCGACCACCACATCGACTCCGGATTCCTAAACCTACCATCGTTCGCGGCTACTGCTGCGAACGATACCAAACACAAAAAGAAACCGGGCCTGAATGATCAGGCCCGGTTTTTTTACGTCTCGTTGCCCCGCCCGCAAACGGGCAGGGCGAAGGCATCACGCCTCTGGCAAGTCTTCGGCGTCGTCGCCCTGATCTGCAATCCACGCCACGCTCACAACAATTTCGCCGCGTCCCGTGTCAAACACCTTGACCCCGCCGGCAGAACGCGAGCGGAATGAAATCCCCTCGACAGGCACCCGGATGGATTGGCCCTTGGACGTCGCCAGCATGATCTGATCGTCAAGCTCGACCGGGAAGGAGGCCACGATCTCGCCACCGCGCATCGCCTTGTCCATCGCGGTCACGCCCATGCCGCCACGCCCACGCACCGGGTAATCATGGCTGCTGCTCAGCTTGCCCGCACCTTTGGCGGTGATGGTCAGCAGCAGATTTTCCGCCGCCGACATCTCGGCATAGCGTTCCTGCGAAATGGTGGCATTGGCGTTGGCTTCTTCGTCGTCGGTTGCGGCGCCTTCGGCGTCATCCGCCAAACCGGCCATCGCGCGGCGCATCTTGAGATAGGCCTGCCGTTCGTCCGATGTTGCATCAAAGTGGCGAATGATCGACATCGACACGACCTTGTCATCGCCGTTCAGACGGATACCGCGCACCCCGACAGATGCGCGGCTGTTGAACACCCGCACATCGGTCGCCGGAAACCGGATCGCCCGACCCGAATTGGTGACCAGCATCACATCGTCATCATGGCTGGCAATGCGCGCATTGATCAGCGTCGTATTTGCATGATCATCCTCGAATTTCATCGCGATCTTGCCATTTCGCATGACGTTGGTGAAATCCGACAGTTTGTTGCGCCGCACGGTGCCGGCCGAGGTGGCAAAGACCACCTGCAAATCGTCCCATTCGGCCTCGTCGCGGTCTACTGGCATGATGGCAGCAATCGACACACCCACCGGGATCGGCAGGATGTTCACAATCGCCTTACCCTTGGATGTGCGCCCGCCTTGGGGCAAACGCCATGTTTTCAGCTTGTAAACCATGCCGTCGGTGGTGAAAAACAACAGCTGCGTGTGGGTGTTGGCCACGAAAAGGGTCGTGACGACATCCTCTTCCTTGGTTTGCATCCCCGAAACGCCCTTGCCTCCGCGACGTTGGCTGCGGAAATCGACCAGCGGCGTGCGCTTGATGTAGCCGCCCGAGGTCACGGTCACGACCATGTCTTCGCGCGCAATCAGGTCTTCATCGTCCATGTCGCCAGACCAGTCGACGATCTCGGTACGGCGGGGCACGGCAAACTGGTCGCGTACCTCTTTCAACTCGTCCGAGATAATCGACATGATGCGTTCGCGGCTACCAAGAATATCAAGGTATTCCTTGATCTTGGCGGCCAGTTCTTCCAACTCGTCCGTCACTTCCTTGACGCCGATCTGGGTCAGACGCTGCAACCGCAGTTCCAGAATCGCACGCGCCTGCACCTCAGAAAGGTTATAGGTGCCATCATCATTGGCGGTGTGGGTCGGATCGTCGATCAGCGCGATATAGGGCAGAATTTCCGCCGCGGGCCAGCGCCGTGTCATCAGCTTTTCGCGCGCCTCGGCGGCATCGGCGGACGACCGGATCGTCGCCACGACCTCGTCGATATTGGTAACCGCAACGGCCAGACCGCACAGGATGTGGCTGCGTTCGCGCGCCTTGCGCAACAGATAGGCCGTACGGCGCGCCACGACATCCTCGCGGAAGTCGATAAAGGCAGTAAGGAAACCGCGCAGCGTCAGTGTTTCGGGCCGGCCACCGTTCAGCGCCAGCATGTTGCAGCCGAAATAGGTCTGCATCTGGGTAAAGCGGAACAGCTGGTTCATCACCACTTCAGCGGTGGCATCGCGTTTCAACTCAATCACCACGCGCACGCCATTGCGGTCGCTTTCGTCCTGCACGTGGGCAATGCCGTCGATCTTTTTCTCGCGGACCTGTTCCGCAATCTTTTCGATCATGCTGGCCTTGTTCACCTGATAAGGAATTTCGTCGATGACGATCGCCCAGCGGTCCTTGCGAATTTCCTCTACCCGCGTCTTGGCGCGGATGATGACACTGCCGCGTCCTTCCAGATAGGCTTTGCGTGCGCCAGTCCGGCCCAGCATGATGCCACCGGTGGGGAAATCGGGGCCGGGGATATAGTCGATCAGTTGTTCCGACGTCAGATCAGGTTCTTCGATCAGTGCCTGACAGGCGTCAATCACTTCGCCCAGATTGTGCGGCGGAATATTGGTCGCCATGCCGACGGCAATACCGCCCGCACCATTGACCAACATGTTGGGAAAACGGGCAGGCAGAACCGCAGGTTCGCGTTCCTTGCCGTCATAGTTGTCCATGAAATCAACGGTCTCTTTGTCGAGATCGCTGGTCATGAAAGACGTGACCTTGTCGAGCCGCGATTCCGTATAACGCATTGCCGCAGCGCTATCGCCGTCCATCGAGCCAAAGTTGCCCTGACCGTCGATCAGAGGCAGCGACATCGAGAAATCCTGCGCCATCCGCACCAGCGCATCGTAGATCGCGCTGTCGCCGTGCGGGTGGTACGAACCCATCACATCACCCACAGACTTCGCCGATTTACGATAGGTCTTGTCGTGGGTGATACCCTTTTCATACATCGAATAGATGATCCGCCGGTGCACGGGTTTCAGCCCGTCGCGCAGATCAGGGATCGCCCGGCTGACGATGACCGACATGGCGTAATCCAGATAGGATGTGCGCATCTCATGTTCGATGGTCACCGATGGCCCGTCGTATACGGGCCGCTGCGGCGTGTTTTCTTCTTCGTTTTCAGGGGTTTCCGGCGTATCGTTCACGTGTTCTGCCCAGCTTTTCTTGGTTCTATATCTTGGGGTTTTCTATAGCAGAATGGGCATATCAGGTGCAATGCCTGTGGCCAAAACGCACTGGCAGCACTCGGGTGAAAGTGCCAACATACTGTTTTCATTGAAAAGTAAATATTGCCTGCCAAGCTGCTTGTACAGAGGCAGAAAAGGAGGCGCAACATGCCCCGTAGTGAAACAGAACTGATGCTCAAGGGATATGGGCTGACAACGGCGGAGTTCTTCTACCGGATGCCCGACTATACCCATGTGCTGAACAGCTATATCTGGCAAGATTACGACATCGCACCGGATCATCCCCGCTTGTTCAAATTTGTCGAGTTTTGGCAAACTGAGATCGAAGGCCCGCTGCATTCGGTCCGCTTTACCCACCGCAAGATGATCGGGCCCGGTGAATGGCAAAATCAGGTGGGGGAGTTTACCCTGCACTAAATTGGTCTGATGGGCAGGCTTTCGTCCGGTTCTGGGTCGGCGTATGCACGCGCGGTGTACATCCGGTGTACACGCGGTGCATCACCGTTTCAGTGCCTCAGGCGGAACAGCTCGCCCCGCCCAGCACACAGAATTTCGCACAATGCGGATGGTTCAGCGCCACATCGCGCTCGGCTTCTTCCAATGTCGTGCCCAATTCAAATTCCGCATCATAGGGCAGCAGGGTACAGGCCAGAACCGCAGGCTTTTTCGCCCCTTTACGTTTGACCACCATACGCGACGACGCACACATGACAGCATCAGGCGATATGTTCAGGATACCCCAGCAATCGGTTGTAATTTCAGGCACTTCTATATTTTCGTCCATCTCGGGAAACAGCACGGTCTGACCGGGATCATAGGCATCAATATCAAACCCGTGTTCCGCATAAAACGCCGCATAGCCCGCGCGGCTGTCGGCATCGCTGTCGCCAAACACGGACCGCCCCGCCACAGCCATCGAAAATCCATGATCGCGCAGCCATTCCATACCAATAAGCGTCTTGTCAAACGCCCCATCGCCACGTTCCGCATCGTGCAGGTCGCGTCGGTAATGATCGACCGATATCCGCAAGCTCAGCATGCCAGGATAGCTGTCTTTCAGGCGTAACAGACCGTTTTGCATAGATTTTCGCATCATCGGGCGCATGGCATTTGTCAGGATCAGCACTGCGTATCCACGCGCCAGCGCCGCCTCGGCCATGTCGACCATCTGCGGATTCATGAACGGTTCGCCCCCGGTAAAGGCAATCTCGCGCACTGGCCAATTGCGCGCCTCGATCTGATCAAGGTAATCGCGCACCTCGTCGGCGGTGATGTACACCAGCGCATCATTGCTGGGGCTGGACGCGATATAGCAATTCACACATTCGATATTGCACAAGGTACCGGTATTAAACCATAAAGTCTGAGGATCGCGCAACGCAACGCTGGCGCGACGCGCGCCTTTGGCGGTCACCTGCGGGTCTTCAAACTTGCCATTGTTCGCCTGCGCGAGATCTTTCATTGCGGTTCCTTGCACGATTGCCTTTGGTCGTGGCTGTAAACTATTGTCTGGCTATGAAAAGTCCAAGCACAGGTATGCACAGTCTTGTGAAGCAGGGAAATGTGGCTATGTTTGCGCTAACAGTGTCAAGAAGTCTGATCCAGACACACAAAGGATAGCATATGGTCTCGCGCGTTATTCCCGTCGACACATTCGATCTGGTGATCTTTGGCGGCACCGGCGATCTGGCCCGGCGCAAGATTCTGCCGGGGCTGTACCGCCGTTTTTGTGCCGGCCAGATGCCATCTGACGCCCGTATCATCGGCGCGGCACGCTCCGAGATGGACGATAAGGGCTACCGCGAGATGGTCGCCGACGCGATTGAGGAGTTCGGCGGCACCGACGACCGGGACCATCTGGATGCCTTCCTCAAACAGCTTGATTACATCGCCATTGACGCGCGGGGCGATACCGGCTGGGCAGATTTGCAGGCCAAGATGGCCGGCAAGGGCAGGATCGAAGCCTATTATTTCTCGGTCTCGCCCTCGCTCTTTGGCGATCTGGCCGAGCGTTTGCAGCAGTGGGGCATGGCCGATGAGGACAGCCGCATCGTGGTCGAAAAACCCTTTGGTCGCGACCTTGAAACAGCCCGTGCGCTGAACGCGACGCTTGCGACTTATTTCAAGGAAGCACAAATCTACCGGATCGACCATTACCTCGGCAAGGAAACGGTGCAAAACCTGATGGCCGTGCGCTTTGGCAACATGCTGTTTGAGCCGCTGTGGAACGCGCAATACGTTGATCATATCCAGATCACTGTGGCCGAAACCGTGGGCGTTGGGGGCAGGGGCGATTACTACGATAAATCGGGCGCCATGCGTGATATGGTGCAGAACCACCTGATGCAGCTTTTGTGTCTGATCGCGATGGAGCCGCCCGCGCGCTTTGATCCCGACGCGGTGCGCGATGAAAAACTCAAGGTCATCCGCGCGCTCGACCCCGTCTTGCCGCATCACATTACCCGCGGCCAATATCAGGCCGAACCGTGCAACGAGGCCGACATGCCCGGCTACCGCACCGCCGTGGACGATCCACGCTCGCGCACCGAAAGCTTTGTCGCGCTCAAGACCCATATCAGCAATTGGCGGTGGGCCGGCACGCCGTTCTATCTGCGCACCGGCAAGCGGATGGCGGCGCGGTCGAGCGAAATCACCGTGGTGTTCAAGGACACGCCACATTCGATCTTTGGCGACGACGCGGGCCGCCATCGCAATGTGCTGTCGATCCGCCTGCAACCCAATGAGGGCATCACATTGGGCGTGACAATCAAGGAACCGGGGCCGGGCGGTATGCGTCTCGTCGATGTGCCGCTCGACATGACATTTGCCGATGCGCTGGGGCCGGAAGGGGCCGATCAGGTTGACGCCTATGAGCGGTTGATCATGGACGTGATCCGCGGCAACCAGACCCTGTTCATGCGCGGCGACGAGGTCGAAGCGGCCTGGGCCTGGACCGATCCGATCATTCAGGGCTGGGAGGCGCGCAACGACGTGCCTAAACCCTACGACAGCGGCTCCGAAGGGCCGACAGATTCCACCGAACTGATGCGGCGCGATGGCCGAGAGTGGCGAAAGGTTACCCCATGAACATCGTCGAATATGCTGACCGTGAAATGCTGTGCATGAATGTCGCCAATATACTGGCAGGCAAGTTGAAATCAGCCATGTCAGGCAATGACGCGGTGACCTTTGCCGTGCCGGGCGGCACCACGCCTGGCCCGATCTTTGAAATGCTCAGCGCCACGGCGATGGACTGGCACAAGGTGAATGTCCTGCTGACCGACGAACGCTGGGTGTCCGAGGACGACCACCGCTCAAATGCGCGTCTGGTGCGCCAGCATCTGCTGACAGATCACGCGGCCGCCGCCCGGTTCATCCCGTACTTCCGCGAGGGGTTGTCGGTGGGCGAGGGTGCCGAACAGGTCGCACCCGGTCTGGCCGAGGCGTTGCCGATCTCTGTGCTGCTGCTGGGCATGGGCGACGACATGCACACGGCCTCGATGTTTCCTGGTGATGCGGGGCTCGCCGCCGCCCTTGCGCCAGATGCACCGCTGCTCTGCCCGGTTTACCCGGCGGGCCAACCCACGCCGCGCGTCACCCTGCCTGCGCATGTGCTGAATGGGGCGATGAACAAACATCTTGTCATCTTTGGCGATCAAAAGCGCGCAGCAATTGAACGCGCCGCCAGCCTGTCCCCCGACGAGGCACCAATCGCCGCGGTTCTCAACGATTTGGAAGTATTTTGGGCCGCATGATGAATATCTGGACCATCCTGCAAGACCAACACTTGGCCGTGGCCGACCGCGCGTTGCTGTCACTGTTCGACGGCACCGACCGCGCTGATGCTTTTTCGATCCAGATCGAAAACATGCGGTTTGACTATGCCAAGACAAACATTGACGCAAACACGCGTGACACCCTGATTGCGCTGGCAACTGCCCAAGACGTGACGGCGCGGCGGGACGCGATGTTTGCAGGCGAAAAAATCAACCAGACTGAAGGGCGCGCGGTGCTGCACACTGCGCTGCGCAACCTTGATGGTGGGCCAGTGCTGGTCGACGGCGCCGATGTAATGCCAGTTGTCCACGCAGCACTTGACCGGATGCGCGCCTTTGCCGAGCGTATCCGCGCCAGTGCCATTACGGATGTGGTGAACATCGGCATCGGCGGCTCCGACCTCGGCCCGGCGATGGCGGTTCGGGCGCTGTCGCCCTACCACGATGGACCGCGCTGCCATTTTGTCTCGAACGTAGATGGCGCGCATATTGCCGATACGCTGCGTGGGTTGGACGCTAAGACGACGCTGGTCATCGTCGCGTCCAAGACCTTTACCACGGTCGAGACCATGACCAACGCCCGCACGGCGCGCGCCTGGATGCTCGACCACGGCGGTGACCCGAAAACGCAGTTTGCGGCGCTCAGTACTGCCGAGGACAAGACTGCCGATTTTGGCATCGACGCGACGCAGGTCTTTGGCTTTGAAGATTGGGTCGGCGGTCGGTATTCCGTCTGGGGACCCATCGGTCTGTCGCTGATGATCGCCATTGGACCCAAGGGGTTTGATGCCTTTCTGCGCGGGGGTCAGGCGATGGACCGTCATTTTCAGGCCGCCGCGCTGCATGAAAACCTGCCCGTCATGCTGGCGCTGGTCGGCATCTGGCACAACCAGATCTGCGGTTATGCCACGCGCGCCGTCCTGCCCTATGACCAACGCCTCGCGCTGCTGCCCGACTACCTGCAACAGCTGGAAATGGAATCCAACGGCAAGGGCGTGTGCATGGATGGCAGCGCCAGCCCGCGCCACACGGGCCCGGTGGTCTGGGGTGCCGCAGGCACCAACGGCCAGCACGCCTTCTATCAGTTGATCCACCAAGGCACCCGCGTCATTCCCTGCGAATTCCTGCTGGCCGCCAAGGGCCACGAGGATGAACTTGCGCACCACCACCAACTGCTGATCGCCAATTGCCTCGCCCAGTCCGAAGCCCTGATGCGGGGCCGCTCGCTTGACGAGGCGCGCAAGATCATGGCCGCCAAGGGCCTCACCGGGGCCGAGCTTGACCGTCAGGCCCGCCACCGCGTTTTCCCCGGCAACCGCCCCTCGACGACGCTGCTTTATCCGCAGCTTGATCCCTTCACACTGGGCCAGATAATTGCGCTTTATGAACACCGCGTCTTTGTCGAAGGGGTGATCCTGGACATAAACTCGTTTGATCAGTGGGGCGTCGAACTGGGCAAGGAACTGGCCACATCACTGCACCCCGTGGTCGATGGCAGCGCGCCCCCGGATGGCAAGGACGGTTCAACCGCCGCGATGATCAACTACGTCCACACCCATCAAGGCTAGACACTCTTAGCTTTCTTTTTGGTCCTAATATTCCTCAGGGGGGAGTTTGAGGGGGGCGGAACGCACCCCTCAATCCGACGCCCGAAACAGGCGATCACCTTAAGTCAGGCGCGCGCCCCAGCCGATTGGCCAGGCGCCCCACGGTCAACCCCTGCACGATGATCGAAAACACCACCACGATGTAGGTACATGTCAGGATCAGCGGCTTCCACTCGCCCTCGGGCAGCGACAACGCCAAAGCCACCGAAATCCCACCCTTCAGTCCGCCCCAGGTCATGATCGGCGTCACCCCCGCGCTGAAACTGCGAAATGGCTTCAACAGACCGATCGGCACTGCCACCGCCGCCAGCCGCGCCAGCAGCGCCAGTGCGATTGTGGCAATCCCCGTCAGGATCATGTCTTGGGAAAAGGCGATGGCAAAGACCTCGAACCCGATCAGCAGGAACAAAACCGCGTTCAGGATTTCATCGATCAGCTTCCAGAACGCCTCGACGTAGCGGCGGGTGACCTCGGACATGCCGCGCGCCGCACCGACGTCGCCGATCAAAAGCCCCGCACAGACAGCCATAATTGGCGCCGATACGTGCAGCGCCACCGCCAACTCATATCCGCCAAACGCCAGGCCCAGCGTCAAGAGCACCTCCAGCGAATAATCGTCGATCAACCGCATCACGCGGAACGTCAGCCAGCCCAGCGTCACCCCCAGAGCAGCGCCCCCCAGCGCTTCTTGCACAAACAGCAGCGCCGCACCGATCAGCGGGCTTTCGGCCGGGCCATGATCGCCGGTGGCACCAAATGCCAGCCCGACAAGCACCAAAAACACCACATAGCCAACACCGTCGTTAAACAGGCTCTCGCCCGCGATCTTGGTCTCCAGCGCTTTGGGCAGGTCGGCTTCGCGCAGCACACCCAGCACCGCCACCGGATCGGTCGGCGAAATCAGTGCGCCAAAAACCAGCGCCAGCATGATCGGCATGCCCGTCAGCCAGGAAAAGCCAAATCCGACGATCACCGTCGACAGCGCAATGCCCAGTGTCGCCATCAGGAAGACGGTCACCCATTCCTCGCGCAGGTCGCTCAGCTTGACATGCAGCGCGCCGGCAAACAGCAGCAGCCCCAACATCCCCTCCAGCAGCGCCTCGGAAAAGTCGATGCTGGTCACGATAGCGCGCACCGTGTCGGCGATCAGCAACTGCGGCCAGATCAGATCGACCCCCAGCAGGGCAAAAGACGCCAGCAGCGCCACGACCAGGATACCGATGGCCGAGGGCAGTTTCAGAAACAGGTAATTGATCGCGCCAAAGGCACCGGCCATAACGATCAAAAGCGAAGTAATCTGAAGAAAATTCATCTGTCGTCCTTTGCAATGACCGGGCAGGGGCCGCGGGCGTTGGCTCAGCCTTCGGGCTTGGCCCCGTCAATCGTGTCGAACCGTGCCCGCACCGCCGCAGGGATCGCGCTGCGGGCTGCGCCATCGGGGGTTAGCAGGACGATGACACAGTCAAAGGTCGCCCGCAAACCGCCACCCGACCACAATTGCTGGCGCAGCGTGAATGACGTGTTGCGATAGGCAAGACAGCCGCAGGTCACCACGTAATCTTCGTCCATCAGCATTTCTTGCCGGTAATGGATCTGCCCAGATCGGATCACGATACGCGGGTCGGTCGCGGCGTCGTAGCCCGACAGCCCCCAATCCTGCACGTAACGCACGCGCAGCCGTTCGAACCATTCCATATAGACGGCATTGTTGACGTGGCGCAGCGCGTCCAGTTCGGAAAACCGTACCCGGTCGCCCATGGCAAGCGGCTGTGGCGGCGAAATGCCCAAGACCTGTTGCGCGCCGACATCAAGCGGGGTGTGATAAATCATGGTCATGGCGTCTGTTAGTTCCCGCGCGTGAGGCTTGCAAGTGTAACGCACATTGACCAGTCTGATGCAGATCCAATTAACAAATTCGACGTAACAAAAGGATACCTGCGTATGCTTGGCCAGATGATGACGAAACCGCTGCTGATTTCCAGTCTGATCACCCACGCACAACGGTATCATCCGGATGGGCAGATATTTTCGGTATCCACCGATGGCACGGTAGAAGAGGTCACCTGGGGCCAGGTCGCCGCCAATGCCCGGCGGCTGGGCTCGGCGCTGACGGCGCTTGGTCTGTCGGCCCAAGCCCGCTGCGGCACCATCGCCTGGAACAACCGGCGGCACCTTGAAATTTACTTTGGCACGTCGGGGGCCGGGTTTGTCTGTCACACCATCAATCCGCGGCTCTTTCCCGAGCAACTTGTCTATATCCTGAACCACGCCGCCGACGAGGTGCTTTTTATTGATAAGACATTTGTGCCGCTGGTGGCCGCCATCCGCGACAAGCTGGAGCATCTCAAGCACATTGTTCTGATGTCCGGCACAGACAAGCAAGCAGCGGAAACGCTACCCGGTTTGATGTTCTACGATGATCTGCTTGCCACAGGATCGGCGGATTTCGCCTGGCCAGAACTGGATGAACAAACTGCGTCAAGTCTTTGTTATACATCGGGAACTACGGGAAATCCCAAAGGCGTTCTCTATTCTCATCGGTCGACCGTCCTGCATTCATTCGGCATCAATATGGCCGACAGCATCGCCATTTCAGCCAAGGATGTGGTGCTGTCTGTCGTCCCGATGTTCCACGTCAACGCCTGGGGCTGCCCCTATGCCAGCGCCATGGTCGGCGCGCGGATGGTGCTGCCGGGGCCGAACCTTGACGGCGCATCGCTGGTCGGGCTGATCGACCGCTGCAAGGTGACTTTGGCACTCGGTGTGCCGACCATCTGGCTGGGGTTGCTGGGGGCTGCAAAACAGGCCGGCAGCACGCTCGCCAGCCTAAGGCGGACCGTGGTCGGCGGCTCTGCCTGCCCGCCATCGATGATCACCGCGTTTCGGGAAACTTACGGCGTCGAAACCATCCACGCGTGGGGGATGACGGAAATGTCGCCAGTGGGTACCGTCAACAAACCACTGGCAAAACACACCGATCTGCCGTCAGGCGCGCAGCACAAGCTACGCGAAAATCAGGGGCGTCCGGTATTTGGGGTCGAACTGGAAATCTGGGACGAAAACCGCCAGCCGTTGCCCCATGATGGCAAGAGCCAGGGCGATCTGGTCACACGTGGGCATTGGATATTGGACGCCTACTTCCGTTCTGACCGCGCGGCAACGCTGACCGATGGCTGGTTCGACACCGGCGATATCGCCACGATGGACGCCGACGGTTATGTCACCATCCGTGACCGTTCCAAGGACATCATCAAATCAGGGGGGGAATGGATCAGCTCGGTCGAGCTCGAAAATATCGCCATTGCGCATCCCTTGCTGTCAGACGCCGCCGTCATCGGCGCGAAACATCCAAAATGGGATGAGCGCCCGGTGCTGGTTGCGGTCCGGGCCGACGGGGCCAATCCTACCGAACAGGAGATACTAACAATCTTCGACGGCAAGATCGCGACATGGCAGGTGCCCGACAAGGTCGTGTTCACAGACGTGCTGCCGCGCAACGCCACGGGCAAGGTGCTAAAGCGCAACTTGCGGGACCAGTATGGTGACGTTCTACTGCGCTGATCTGATGGGCTGGAACGGGTAACGGGAATCGAACTCGCAACTAAAGCTTCGGAAGAAATGCGCAGCGTCAGGCAACTAAGGGTATTTGTTCGAAGTCGGGGAGATTTTCTGGGAGAGCAGGGCGGGGGCGGCGACCTTCGCCGCAATTTGCTCCGAGGTCCGCTACGCCGAACAAGGAGCGAATTCGCTACGGTTGCGCCAATGACGGGTTTCGGGACATTGCGACCGTATACAGCAAAGTGAATCCGTTTGTGCCGAAGGTTAGCAGGCTGATCTGCTATTCTATCTTCTTCGTTCAGGTCCAGCGCAATTGATCACAGATCCCGGCAAGTTTGACCTTGGGACACTGGCGCCTGATCATGCCGTAAGCACGCCCTAAGTCCTCGGGGGTTCGCAGGACACCCACTTCTTTAGAATGAACGCCATCCGTGACAAAGTAAGCGTCAAAACCATTCTGAGCAGCACCCTTGATATCTGTCAGCAAGCCATCACCCACAACAAGTATTCGACTTTTTGACATCTTTTCCCCTGCAGCGATCGTAATTTGCGTCATGGCCGCGTCGTAGATTGAGGCCTCTGGCTTGCCCGCGTAGATCACCTTGCCACCGAGGTGGGCATACAACTGCGCAATTGAGCCCGCACAGAGCACCGTGCGGTCGCCGCTTTTCACGACCAGATCAGGGTTGGCGCAGATCATGTCGACCAGGTTGTCACGCATTTCAAGCAATGCAGGCTGATATATTTCAGCGCTTTCGATCCCATCATCCAATGGGCCGGTTAACAGACAGATTTTAGCGTCCCTACTGCCAACCATCGCGTGGGTCAGACCATCCAAGATCGACTGATCCCGCGGCGGACCGAAATGAAACAGGGCCGTGTCGGGCTGCTCTTGCAGCAAGCGGTTCGCCGCATCGCCTGAAGTGACGACAGCATCGAATGCCGCGTGCGGCACCCCCAAACGCGCCAATTGCGGATAGATGACTTGGTTGGATCGCGGCGCGTTGGTGATCAGAATGACGACCCCGCCTTGTGCGCGATATTTGCACAGGGCATCAACGGCGTCCGGGAAGGCGGCAATGCCGTTGTGCAGGACGCCCCAGATATCGCAGAGCAAGCCGTCATAGTGTGGTGCAAGGTCACTGAGTGACATGAGTTTGACCATAAGACCTGTGGCCTATGCATATGCGACCGCGCAGTCAACTGCGGCAGAGGTCCCTTGCTATTTGTGTATTTGCTGGATAGTGATGCATCTTCGCGGTAAAAATGCCTGCGGAGAACTCAAGACAAGGCAACCTGCAGCGACATGCCTTGTCCGCCTATCACGACACTTGAATATTATTCTTTTTGCGGCTCACGGGCGCTGGATTTCGGTGCGCACGAACCGCCTGAAGCACACTTCGTGTGGTGTTACGCTATTTTCAGTTCTGCCCGCGTTCAATTTTCGGACGACATGTGAACGGCAACTTTTCGAGCCGTTTTCTCGAAATCGATTTGTGCCCTCTCGATGTTCATACGCGCCCCTCGCGTGTGAAGATATCATGGGCGTAGCGGCTTTACCCTCAAGGGGGGAAGGTCGATGAAGATTGAACCTATTTTGGATAAATACCTGCTTTTTACCCCCGGTCCTGTGAATGTGGCCGCATCTCTTCGCCACGCAATCTGCAAAGAAGATATCTGTCACCGCGAAGCGGACTTTGATAGTCTTTTGGCCAGCATTGAGCACAAGCTGCTCACGCTATTTGAGATCAAGAAACGCAATCGCTATCGCGCCGTTGTCATCACTGGATCAGGCACTGCCGCAAATGAGGCGATCCTGTCATCGGTTGTCGGCGACGGCGCAATTCTGATCCTGTCGAATGGCGAGTTTGGAGAGCGATTGCACAAGACCTCGCTTATTCACAACAAACGCACCCATCTACTGCAGCAGCCTTGGGGGGTGCCTTTCGACGCAGACCGGATTGCAGCCTATCTTGCGGCCCATAAAATCGATGTTGTGGCAATGGTTCACCACGAGACTTGCTCGGGTATGTTGAACCCGCTTGATGTGATCGGGGCACTGGCCAAGGATCATGGCGCGATCTTTGTGGTCGACGGTGTCAGTTCGGTTGGTGCGGAAGTCGTTGATATGGAGGGCTGCAATATTGCCTTCTGTTCCAGTTCCAGCTCCAAGGCGATCGGGTCCTACCCCGGTCTGTCATTCGTAATCGGGCGCAAGAAGCAGTTCAAGAAGCTGAAACGTCATGCCGCCAAGACAACGTATCTCAACCTTGCGACGTTCTATCGCTTTCTCAAGCAGCATAGCCAAACGCCCAATACGCCCGCTGTTCCCCTGTTTTTTGCCCTCGAACAAGCGCTCACGAATATTCTGTCCGAGGGTCTCGCCAACCGTATCGCACGGATACGCCGCCGTGCTGACCAGCTTCGATTGGGGATGCGCAAGCTGAACCTTGAATTCGTACTGGATGAAGCAGACATGTGCGCGGTCCTGACGACAGTCAGGGTGCCTCCGTCGATCCTGGTCCGAGACTTGCGAGACAGGCTGCGTGAGACATCAATCATCATCTACGAGGGCAAAGGTTGTTTTGCCGGGAAAGTCTTTCAGGTTGGCAACATCGGCGAGTTGTCGGATCTCGATATCCGGTTTTTCCTGAGCACCTTGAGGGACGTATTGGTGAAACTGAAGGCAGAGGTGGCGGGCGATGTTTCCCCGATCCGACCGAAGATCGTCAATCCAACCATCCAGGCACGTCCAAAGCCAGAACTGGTAACGGTCAGATTATGAGGGATAAATTCATGCGGCTTTGGGCGACGAAAACCGCCGATGACGAATGGTGGTCTTCATTTGTGACAGCACCTCTTGGCATCGTTGCAAATTATTGGGCCGTCGACGTTCCAGCGATCACACCGAACCGCATCACTGCCGCATCCTTTGTTGTCGCTGTCATCGCGACCATTGGTATTTTGGTCGGTGGTTTCGGCGGATTCATCGCTGCGGCTGTTCTCATCCATCTGAGCCACATTCTTGATTGCATGGACGGACAAATGGCGCGCTATCGCAAAGTGTCGTCAGCCATTGGCAGCTATTATGACCGTGTCACAGATCAGGTGCAGGTGACCCTTTGGTTCGGGGCAGCGGGCTTTGCGGCCTATTCTCAATCGCTCAGTGTCGTGCCAGTATTTCTCGCCCTGATCGGCATCTCTTTTTATGGGCTGCGCGGCTATGTGAAGTACGTCGCGCTGGAAATCGAGACAGCGCTTGATCCCGAATACCCCGCGAAGATGGCGCAACGAAAGCGACGGGAGCCCGTGGCTGGATT
Organism: Sulfitobacter sp. KMM 9851; assembly: GCF_057178245.1. Classification (NCBI taxonomy): domain Bacteria; kingdom Pseudomonadati; phylum Pseudomonadota; class Alphaproteobacteria; order Rhodobacterales; family Roseobacteraceae; genus Sulfitobacter; species Sulfitobacter sp. KMM 9851. The sequence goes on along the minus strand of NZ_CM169991.1, from coordinate 1,732,979 downwards.
GGGCTTTGGCATCCTTGCCAACTTCAAATGGTTTCTCAAGGAACAGCAAAAGGTTCTCGCATTTGACGAGGGCGTGTTCATCTTCATGCTTTCAGCCGCTCTCATCTTTGACCAACTGACCCCAATGCTGTGGATTTTCGCAGCAAGTCAGATGTTTTTGGGCACAACCAAAGCATGGCAGCGCGGCGCGAGCATTGACGCAAACCAAAAGCTTTCGATCCAAAAATAGTATCCAGTATCGTTGATAAAGTCAGGAAAAACTATGAAATATGACAATAATCGCCCACCCATGGCCGTAATTCTGGCCGCAGGCATTGGGTCACGCCTCAGCCCGTTGACAGACAAAAGTGCCAAAAGCCTCCTGTCTGTCGGCGGATCAGTTATTCTCGAACGTATGATCCGCAACTGCTTGAGTTGTGGGATCTCCCAGTTCGTATTGGTGCTGGGCCACCGTGCAGACGAGATCAAGCAGTTCGTCGACAAGACGTTTCGTGGAATCCGCGTCACCTATGTGATCAATGACCGGTACCGCGATACCAACACAGGCTATTCCTTGATGCTGGCATCAAGCGCCGTCGGCGCGGCAGAGTTCATCAAATTCGATGCAGATGTAGTGTTTGACACCAAGATCCTTCGCGCACTGGTCGACAGCAATTTGCCCAATGTCTTGTGCATTGACCGCAATATCGCGCTGGCTGATGAAGAGGTCAAAGTGATCGCAGATGACGAAATGCGCGTGAGCGAGATTGGAAAATCCGTCGACCCAGCAACCGCACTGGGTGAATCCATCGGGATCGAAAAAATCTCCGCGGCTACAGGTCCAATGCTGTTTGCGGAACTAAAAGAGATGATGGAAAGCCCCGCACATGCGCAGGACTACTATGAAGCGGCCTACACGCGGCTGGTTGACAAAGGGGTACCGTTTCACGCGCTGGACATCACAGGAATGAAATGGACCGAGATTGATACGGCTGAAGATTTTGCTGCTGCAAACGAAATGTTCGGCACTCCAATCACGACAGTATCGCGCGGACAGGAAAGGGCATCGGACGAGGCGAATGCGCACCCGTCGCGGTCAAAGTAGGCGCACAAAAGAATTAATTGCGCGTGTTTGCCGGCTCTTCTAACACGTGCCAACACCACAAAATCCCAGCAAGCGTCGGTCGACCCTTGGCTGGGCTCGAACTTAAACGCCGATGGTGGACATTCTCTGGCTCCGCTGCGTCGGGTAGGTTGGACTCATCCCCGCCGTTAGCTGCGAAATGCATCAAGGTCCCGTATGGGCCGAAAGCGGCACCCTTCATCAAAGGCGGGAAACGGCCCTTCGCTGCGCTGGAATGAGCGTTGGCTTGGCGGGGGCATCAACCTTTGCAAAGCCAATGGAATTGGCATAGTACGTTTGAACTGCCAAACACCTATATTGGTAGCCTGTCGATTCAGCATCCCCTGTAAAATCTGGTCTGTTGCGCGGTACGGCTGCTTAATATGATAAATATGACCTAAAGGGAAATTTCGTTATCGCCAAGCTCACAAAATCATCCCATTTTACAGCCGCAAAGCCGCGATCTGAAACAACGTTGGAAAAAACAAGCCGCGTAGTTAAGGAAATCACTGAGCAGGAAACAGATAAACGGCGAGAAAAAAATGCGCGTCTTCGCAAGGCACGACATGAGAGCGACGCCGAACATGCACTAAGTACCGACGACGCAAAGTCCCCGCCCGTAGAAAACGAGACATAATTTAGTGCGTTGTACCCCGTTCATCAGACATGCCCCTTCAGCCAACCCTGCTGGGGGCGATGTTAGATCGGCAGGTATCGCCGGTCATGGTTCGGTTGTCCCAATTGATATTTGCCAACCAAGCGGCACTACAATGATCCAGCTCTCTGCGTCACTCCGACGCTTATGACTGGTCTTCCACTGCTGGCCGGAGCTCGTTATCTTCCGCTGTGGTTGGCGCTGACAATAGTTCGCCGACGTGACTTTGATGCGCGGTCACGTGCGTTGGGCACGACGTTCGCGGCGGTCATGCGATGGTTTCCGCCAGCAGTGCTGCGATTTGACCGTGAGACCAAACGGATATTTCCAGACATGAAGCGCAGCAATCGCGCTAAACTCGGTCAAGAGATGGGCCGACAAATGGGCCGGACTCTTTTCGAGATTTATCACAACGCCGAGTTTCAAACACAACACTGGAAATTCAAGATTACGGGTCCGGGTCTTGGCGCACTGAAAGAGGCGCAGGCAGCAGGCAAAGGTGTCATTGTCGTCTCCGGACATTTTGGGCAATGGGAAGCTGTGCGCGCCGCGATTAAGATGCATGGCTTTGAAAGCGGGGCTGTGTATCGCCCGCACAAGAACTACCATTACGAGCGCTTGATCAGAGCTGGCATCGAAGCTGGGGGAAGGCCGATTTTGGCAACGGGCCGCGTGGGAACACGGGCACTTGTGCGGCATCTTCGCAATGGTGGTATAATTTCTATTCTGCTGGACGAGAAACACGCTGGAGGGGAACGGCTACCGTTTCTTGGGCAAGAGGCTCTCACATCTCTGTCGGTGGCCCAGCTTGCCCTCAAATACGATCTGCCCGTAATCCCGGCATATGGCCTTCGTACAGAAGACGGAAATCTATTTAGCGTCGAATTTGAGTCACCCATCCCGCATACTGACAGCAGAACGATGACTCGTGCGTTCAACGATAGCCTATCTGCGCGAATTCTTAAAAATCCCGAGCAATGGTATTGGATGCTGAGGCGCTGGGACGATCAGTGACATTACACCAGCTCTGCACTTTCGAATAAAAAGCCCCCTCGCAGCGCGACCATCAGCAATTGGCCGCTATTCGACCGTTGCTGTCATTTTCACCAAAGCCCGCTCGGGGCCGTACTCCGCGTCGGGTAGCGGCGGCTCTCCATCACGTTTGACTTGGACCGGCATTAATAAAACGTCGCATCGCTGACACCGTGCTTGCGGCATAGCTCTTTTGCGCCAAGCCCCGCCTGATGCTCTTTCAATATCCCAATGATCTGTTCTTCGCTGAAACGGCTTCTCTTCATCGGCCGTCTCCTCAGTTGGAGAACAGGCAAACCCTAAACGCCGGACATTTCAGGGGAGCTGGTCAATCCCAACAGCAAAATTCAATTCAAAAATAGGCCCAAAAGCCTTATTTATATTACCCATAATGAATTTTGCGACTGGAGCGGGTAACGAGAATCGAACTCGTAACTAAAGCTTGGGAAGCTGCCGTGATACCTTTTCACCATACCCGCGCGCCAAGGCTGGGATAAGCGGCCCGGTCGCCAGCGTCAAGTCAGGGATTGACCGCGCGGTAGAAATTGATCTGCGCGGGCAACCGCAACTGCCCATCTGCATCGTATTCCCGCAATGCGTCCGCCAGCGCGGTTTGTACCGTGGCAACCTGCACCTGCGTGGCCGCGTGATGGTTGATCGCAGCGCGGGCCGGGCCGATATCACACATCTGTGACGCAAGTTCGGCGCGGCTGCCCTCCGGGGTCAGATTAAGCGTTTCAACGTCGCAACTTACACCCCGAAGTCCAGCGTCCTGCAAAATCTGCATGACCCGCGCGGGATCGCGAAAGGCGAAAGGGCCGGGCAGGTCAGGATCACTTTTGGGGACGGGCCCCAGCACGCCGCGCGCAATGCGGGCGGGCAGGGTGAAAAACGGGTTTTCAGGTATCTCGCCCCAAGTGGCAAAACTGACAATCGCGTCAGGGCGCAGCGCATGGGTCATATGGGCAAATGCCGCCACCGGATCGGCAAAGAACATCACGCCAAAGCGCGAGATCAGGCGATCAAACGCGGCAGTCGGCAGATCGTGGCTGGCGGCATCGCCCAGATCAAAGCGTACATGGGGCAGGGTGCCTGCCCGCTTTTGCGCCATTGCCAGCAGCGGGGCCGAGATATCGACACCCTGCACAGCGCCATCTGGCCCCACGGCCTGCGCGGCTCGTAGACTGCTCGCCCCCGTGCCGCAGCCGATATCCAGCACCCGGTGGCCCGCGCGCAGGTCGGCCCGCGCCAGAACACCGTCCAGCACCGGCTGCATCAGGGCATCAAGCCCTGCCTGACGCGCCACCCACTTTGGCCCGGCATTGTCAGACCAGAACGCCGCCTGGTCGCTGTTGTCCTGATATGGCACCATATACTATCCCCGCCGCCGCCGTCTGCCGCCGCCTTCGCCACCGCCGGTGTTGAATGTCGCGGTGGGCAAGGTGACGATGGAGTTCAGAATCGGGAACGGCTCGACCGCGTTGGGCATCGCCGAGGCATTCACAAAATGCTCTTGAAAGCGCGGTTCAATCGCGGTCTCGATCTTGTGGATCTCATGCACTGTTTGTTCGATCTCGGCCCGCGCATCGGTGTTCAGCAGTGCAATCCGCGCGCCAGTGCCTGCGGCATTTCCGGCCGATGTCACCTTATCCAGCGGCGCGTCCGGGATCATGCCCAGCACCATTGCGTGTTTCGGGGAGATATGCGCGCCAAAGGCGCCGGCCAGCACGATCCGGTCCACCTTGTCGACACCGAACTTGTCCATCAACAGCCGCGCGCCAGAGTATAGCGCCGCTTTGGCCATCTGAATCTCGCGGATATCGCGGTTGGTCACAGTAATGCGTGGCCCGCCTGTGGCCGTGCCGTCATGCACCATATATGAATTGGTGCGCCCATCGGCAAAGACATTGGGCGAGCCGGTCTGTTCCGCCGTACCGATCAGACCGGGCGCGTCCACGATGCCGTGCATCCGCATTTCCGCAACCATCTCGATGATCCCGGACCCGCAGATACCGGTGATCCCGGTCTGGGCCGTTGCGGCATCAAACCCGTCCTCGTCTGACCAAAGGTCACTGCCAATGACCTTGAACCGCGCAATCTTGGTCACAGGATCAATCTCGACCCGCTCAATCGCGCCGGGGGCCGCGCGTTGGCCGCTGCTGATTTGTGCGCCTTCAAACGCCGGGCCGGTGGGCGAGGAACAGGCCAGCACCTTTTCCTTGTTGCCCAGCAGGATTTCCGCGTTGGTACCCACATCGACCACCAACACCAGGTCCTCGGACTTTTCAGGCGCTTCGGACAGGGCCACCGCAGCAGCATCCGCCCCCACGTGGCCCGCAATGCACGGCAGGATATACACCCGCGCCGAGGGGTGGATGTTCAGGTCAAGATCATCCGCGCGCAGACGCATTGCACTTGAGGTGGTCAGCGCAAAGGGGGCCTGGCCCAGTTCGAACGGGTCGATCCCGAGGAACAGGTGGTGCATCACCGGATTGCAAACAAACACCGTGTCGACGATCAGGTTCTTGTCCACGTTGGCTTCGGTCGCGATCTGGGTAAAGAGCGCATTCATCCCTTCGCGCACCGCGCGCGTCATCTCATCCGCGCCCTTTGGGTTCATCATCGAATAACTGACCCGGCTCATCAGATCCTCGCCAAAACGGATCTGCGGGTTCATCACACCTGAGGATGCCAGAACAACCCCCGTCTGCAAGTCACACAGATGCGCGGCAATGGTGGTCGAGCCGAGATCAACCGCAAGCCCATAGACGGTGCCGTCGTAATACCCTGGCCAAATATGCATGATGCGCGGCGGGTTCTCGGCGTCGCCCAGATGCACCGCCACCGTGACCTTCCAATCCCCCTTGCGCAGGATGGGCTGCATCATCTGCAAGATGTGCAGATCAGCGTTGACCTTTTCCAACGCCCATTGGTCACGCAGCGCATCGCGCAGCCGTTCCAGATCGCCCGAGGGGTCGTGCATGTCCGGCTCTGCCACCTCAATGTAAAATAGCTTGGTCGACGGGTTGAGGACAATCTCGCGCGCCTCGGCGCGTTTGCGCACGACCTGTTTGTGCACCTGGCTTTCGGGCGGCACGTCAATGACCACATCGCCCTGCACCGCAGCCTGACACCCCAGACGCCGCCCGTCGATCAATCCGCGCTTGTCCTTATAGCGCTGCTCGACCGAGTTCCATTCGCTCAGCGCGTCAGGGGCTACGGTGACACCATGTTTGGAGAATTCGCCATAGCTGGGTGTGATCTGACATTTCGAACAGATGCCGCGCCCGCCACAGACCGAATCCAGATCAACGCCAAGCTGACGTGCCGCTGTCAGAATGGGTGTGCCGACAGGAAAATTTCCCCGCTTGCCAGAGGGGGTGAAGATCACCAGGGGGTCGCTGCTCATCTCGTGCCGTCCTTAACTACTTTTGGTCACCATAGCGGCCAAAGCAAAAGGTGAAAGCCAAAGGGCGGCAATTAATGACTGCTGGGCGTCATTTGCGCGCAGTTGTCGCGGCTGGCGGCGGCCAGATACCCTGCCCAGATACCCGCGTTCGGCAGATTGGCCAAAGGCCGCGCAATAGGTCTTTCCAATCTCGGCCATCCGTGAAATATGAAACCGCCAAATGAACCCATCCAAGCCGAGGTGCAAAATGGAGATTCGTGAGGCTCTGACCTTTGACGATGTATTGCTCGTTCCCGCAGCGTCGTCTGTGTTACCGTCCACCGCAGATACCCGCACGCGCGTGACCAAATCCATCGCGTTGAACATACCGTTGCTAAGTTCCGCCATGGATACAGTGACCGAAGGCCGTATGGCGATTGCGCTGGCACAGGCGGGTGGCATGGGGGTGGTTCACCGCAACCTGACCACCGACGAACAGGCCCGCGAAGTGCGCCGCGTCAAACGGTTTGAATCCGGCATCGTCTACAATCCGATTACCCTGCGTGCGGACCAGACATTGGCCGACGCAAAGGTCTTGCAGGAACGCTACCGCGTCACCGGCTTTCCTGTTGTAGATGATATGGGCCGTGTGGTTGGCATCGTGACCAACCGTGACATGCGCTTTGCCAGCGACGACCGCACCCCTGTGTCGGTGATGATGTCCTCTGACAACCTTGCCATCTTGCATGAACCCGCCGACCGCGACGAGGCGATCAGCCTGATGAAATCGCGCCGGATCGAAAAGCTGCTGGTGACCGACAAAAACGGCAAGCTGACGGGGCTGCTGACCCTGCGTGACACCGAACAGGCTGTGCTGAACCCAACGGCGTGCAAGGATGCGCTTGGCCGTCTACGGGTCGCCGCCGCCACCACCGTTGGCGACGCCGGTTTTGAACGCTCCGAGGCGCTGGTTGACGCGGGCGTCGACATGATCGTGATCGACACCGCGCATGGCCATTCCGAGGGCGTGGCGATTGCCGTGGCCCGGGTCAAAAAGCTGAGCAATGACATACAGGTCGTGGCAGGCAACGTCGCCACAGCCAGTGCCACGCGGGCGCTGATTGATGCGGGCGCCGATGCGATCAAGGTCGGCATCGGCCCGGGGTCGATCTGCACCACACGCATGGTCGCCGGCGTCGGCGTGCCGCAACTGACCGCGATCATGGATTGCGCACAGGCTGCGGGCGATATTCCGGTCATTGCTGATGGTGGCATCAAATTCTCCGGCGACTTTGCCAAGGCGATTGCCGCCGGTGCCTCCTGTGCGATGGTCGGCAGCATGATCGCAGGCACCGACGAAAGCCCCGGCGAAGTCATCCTGTACCAAGGCCGCAGCTTCAAAAGCTACCGTGGCATGGGCAGCATCGGCGCAATGGCGCGCGGCTCTGCCGATCGCTATTTTCAAAAAGACGCCGCCAGCGACAAATTGGTGCCCGAAGGCATCGAAGGGCAGGTCCCCTACAAGGGCAGCGCGAACAATGTGTTGCACCAATTGGTCGGTGGCCTGCGCGCCGCCATGGGCTATACTGGCTGCGCCACCGTCGAAGAGATGCGCAAGAATTGCACCTTTGTGAAAATCACCGGTGCCGGGCTGAAGGAAAGCCATGTGCATGACGTGCAGATCACCCGCGAGTCGCCCAACTACCGAGTGAGTTCGTAAGCCGTAACAATGGCTTACAAACCACTCTTCAACTATTAAGGAACGGCCATGACCCCCGGCGCACGCGTATCGGCAGCAATCGAGATCCTTGACGCCATTTCTGAGGGGTTGGCCGTCGAACAGGCGCTGACCCGCTGGTCGCGGGGCAGCCGTTTTGCCGGGTCCAAGGACCGTGCTGCGGTGCGTGACCATGTATTTGAGGTACAACGCCAATTGCGCACCGCATCGCACTACGGTCAGGGCGACAGTGGGCGCGCCCTGATGATCGGCCTGCTGCATAGCCAAGAGGCTGACCTTGCGGCCCTTTTCAACGGTGAAGGGCATTCACCTGCGCCCCTGACCGACGCTGAGACCGCTTTCCCCGCCGCACCAACCGACCGCGCCACCCGCCTAAACCTGCCTGATTGGCTGATGCCACTGTTTGACGCAGCACTTGGTGACACGGCTGATGCGACTGCGATGGCCTTGCAACAACGCGCGCCAATCTGCCTGCGCGTGAACCTGATCAAGGCTGACCGCGACGCGGCGCAGGCGATGCTGGCCGATGAGGGCGTTGAGACCGCGGCAAACCCGCTGGCCGACACCGCGCTGACTGTCGGCGAAGGCACGCGGCGGCTGCGCGGGTCCGCGGCCTATACCGAGGGTTTCGTCGAATTGCAGGATGCCGCAAGCCAGGCGGTAGTCGCCGCCTTGCCGCCCGGTGGCCGCGTGTTGGATTACTGCGCCGGCGGGGGCGGAAAGGCGCTGGCCCTTGCCATGGATGAGGGGCGTATCGTGTTCGCCCACGACATTGATCCACGCCGCATGAACGACCTGCCTTTGCGCGCCGAACGCGCGGGTGCCGCGATTGAGCTGCGCAAGACCGACGATCTGGGGCAGGGCGCGCCCTATGACATCGTTCTGTGCGATGCCCCGTGTTCGGGTTCCGGCGCATGGCGTCGCGCGGCCGAGGGGAAATGGGCCCTGACCGCCGACAGGCTGGCCGAACTGACCACGATCCAAGATCAGATTTTGGATCAAGCTGCCGCGTTAACAGCACCCGAGGGCGTGTTGGCCTATGCAACCTGCTCCGTACTGCGCACAGAGAACGAAGACCGCGTTGACGCCTTTTTGTCGCGCCATCCCGACTGGCAGGTGGGTTGCAGCAAGCGATTTGACATCACCCCTGATGGCGACGGCTTCTACTCAGCACACTTGACGCGGAAGTAAACACGCGCATACTCAACTAAGGCGTGTAAAGCGGTGACTGCTTAAACCTTGCTTAACCCTAATTGCGCGTAATGGTCGGACGATTCGCGATTTTCGGGAGCAGACGTGCAGCAAAACGCGACAGATTTAACCGTTCCAGCGGGGCTGAACCGGCAACCGCCGCGGCGGTTGCAAGGCGTGATGCTGATGGCGCTGGTGCTTGGGGTGTTGGCGCTGATCGCGCCGCATCAGATGGTTGCGCTTGGGCTTGGCGCGGCCTCTGCGACGCTTATTTTCATGGCATTGCCGCTGTGGCTGATCAACAGGCGCGCCACCCGTACCAAGAATGTAGCAAGCGACAATATCTCAGATTTCATTGCCAAGGATTCCACGCCCAGCTTTGTCGTCAGCCGCGATGGCCAGATCAAAACGCACAATCAGGCCGCCCAAACCCGCTTTAAGGGGTCCGAAACGGGGACGCTTGCGGCGGCACTGGGGGATAGTTTTGCCAACCCGACCGGGATCATCTACCGACTGCAATCGCGTGCCGAAGCGACCGGCGCCGCGCGCGAAGATATCGTGACCCGCAGTGGCCATATCCGGCTTTGCGTACATGAACTATCTCCTGATAGTTTCGTCTGGCGGGTTGAACCGATGGCCGAACGCCAGCCCACCCGCGCCGCACAAGAGGGGCTGAGCCTGCCGATGCTGATGGTCGGGCGCAGCGGCGCGATCTTGTTCATGAACGACGCCGCACGGCTGTTGGCCGGGGGGCGCATCAAATCGCTCGACCGTTTGTTCATTTCGATGCCTGTTGCCAATGGAACAATCGCCGAGATTTCCACCCCCGATGGCAATCAAAATGTATTGGTTGCCGAAGTGAATGGCGGTGCGGGCCGCCGTGCTCTTTACCTTTTGCCGCCCGCCGAAGGGCTAAGTCCGCAAAGCGGGGGCAGACACGGGAACGAGGATCAAAGCTGGCAGGTCTTTCAGGATCTGCCGGTCCCGTTGATCAAGGTCGGGCCGGACGGCATGGTGCGATCCTTTAACCGGATGGCGGCCAAGTTGATCGGGGTTTCATTGACGCAAGAGGTCCATCTTTCCGATCTGATGGAAGGGCTTGGCCGGTCGATCACCGACTGGCTGGATGATACAATTGCCGGTCGGCTCATCCAAAAGTCCGAATTCCTGCGGCTGAAACGGACCGACCGGGAAGTATTCGTGCAGGTGACCCTGAACCGCGTAACAGAAGCCGGGACGCCGGCGTTGATCGCGGTGCTGAACGACGCGACGGAACTGAAATCTCTCGAAGCGCAGTTTGTCCAAAGTCAGAAGATGCAGGCGATCGGGCAACTGGCAGGTGGCGTGGCGCATGATTTCAACAATCTTTTGACAGCTATTTCTGGCCATTGCGATCTGCTGTTGTTGCGCCATGACCAGGGTGATCCCGATTACAGCGATCTGGTCCAAATCAATCAAAACGCCAACCGCGCCGCGGCCCTGGTCGGGCAACTGCTGGCCTTTTCCCGCAAACAGACCCTGCGCCCCGAAACACTGGACATGCGCGATACGATGGCCGATCTGACGCATCTGTTGAACCGGCTTGTCGGTGAAAAGGTCACGCTAACCCTTAGCCACGATCCGGTGCTATCGCCGATCCGCGCAGACAAGAGGCAGTTGGAACAGGTGCTGATGAACCTCGTTGTCAATGCCCGCGACGCCATGCCTGCCGGGGGCGAGATCCGCATCATCACAGAGGTGACAGACCTTAAGGAGCCTCTGCTGCGCGACCGTGTGACCGTCCCGGCAGGGCAATATGTTACTGTGCAGGTCAATGATGACGGCGAGGGGATTCCGTCGGACAAGCTGCAAAAAGTGTTCGAACCGTTCTACACCACCAAACGCACCGGCGAAGGCACCGGGCTGGGCCTGTCCACCGCCTACGGCATCGTAAAACAAACCGGCGGCTTTATTTTTGTCGACAGCGTTCTTGGCGCAGGCACGTCTTTTTCGCTTTATTTTCCGGTGTTGGAGGCACAGCCCCTGCCACCCCCACGCGCGTCCATTCCCAAGACAGAGAGGAGCCCGATCAAACATGACGATGGCGTGATCCTTCTGGTCGAAGACGAGGCCCCGGTGCGCGCTTTTGCCAGCCGGGCACTGCGGTTGCGGGGGTATACGGTCCTCGAAGCCGAATCCGCCGAAGCGGCGCTGAAGACGCTTGAGGACGAGAGCCTGAACATTGACGTGTTTGTAACGGACGTGGTGATGCCGGGAATGGACGGACCCAGTTGGGTTCGAGAAGCGCTTAAGATGCGGCCCGGCGTTCGAGTGGTGTTCGTGTCAGGCTATGCCGAGGACAGCTTTGGCGAAGCGCAGAGCAAGATACCGAATTCGGTCTTCCTGCCCAAACCATTTTCGCTCAATGATCTGACGGAAACCGTGCACAATCAACTGCACTAAGCGGTCTGTTTACCCTGCGACGCAAGGTCGGCGAGGCCACAATCCTCAAGGGATCGAGGCATAAAGGTCGAACTCATCGGAAAACTTTCGACGAAAGCGCGCTTCGACATCTGCGGACAAGTTCAACGCCATCTCTGGCGACACGTTCTCGCGTTTCAGATCCAGCGAAACCCCCAGACGGTCGCACAAAAACCCTTGCAGGCGAGGTTGGTCTTCATAGCGAAAATAATGGGTGATGCCGGTGCCGTTGGGTTGGCTCTCCATGAACTTCAACTGGCTGCCCACATCCGCAAATCCAGGCTTGCTGCCCTTCATATAAGCAAGGATGAAGTCGTCAAAACTGATCCCGAAGGTATTGTTGGGTTTGTCCTTCATGAACGGGCGCTGACGGTAGCGATACCAACTGCCCAACCATGAGATCGGCTCGCGCATGACGGCCATAAGTTCCAGTTCGACGTCACAGACCTTGAGAAACATCGGCCTGATGAATCGATTGTACCGATAGACCGGCGCGTGTTTCAACATCGGTGGCTCTGAAATGACCATGTCAGCGCGCGGCGCCAGCGCCGTTTCATAGGCTGTCGTCCCCGTCTTGGGCACAGAAAGGAACGCCAGACGTTCCTGAAAGAATACAAGCACTTAATTCCCCCGGCAGCCGAATTAGACCATAACGCGCAATCGTAAACCACTTTTTAACCAATCTGGTAAAAAGATGAAACATCGATAATTTGATTGAAATGTTCTCGTTTTAGCCCCATATGGAACATTAGAGGAACATCAGCAGCGTGGCACAGCTGGCGATTGCCGCCGGTCCGCCACTGTGACACTAAGGGATAATCATAATGGCAACGGCAGATCTTTTGACAATGGACAGCAAAAAAGCAGCGGAAAAGCAAAAGGCGCTCGACAGTGCCTTGGCCCAGATCGAACGTCAGTTCGGCAAGGGGTCGATCATGAAGCTGGGCGCGGAAGGCGCGATACAGGATATTACGGCCAGCTCAACAGGCTCGCTCGGACTGGACATCGCCCTTGGCATCGGCGGTCTGCCGATGGGGCGTATCATCGAGATTTATGGCCCCGAATCCTCGGGCAAGACAACGCTAACCCTGCACTGTGTCGCAGAACAGCAAAAGGCGGGCGGCGTCTGTGCCTTTGTTGACGCCGAGCATGCGCTGGACCCGCAGTACGCCAAAAAGCTAGGCGTCGACATCGACGAATTGCTGATTTCCCAGCCAGACACCGGTGAACAGGCGCTCGAAATCACCGATACGCTGGTGCGCTCGGGTGCCGTGAACATGGTGATCGTCGATTCCGTGGCCGCGTTGACACCAAAATCCGAACTTGAAGGTGAAATGGGCGACAGCAGCGTGGGCGTACAGGCCCGCCTGATGAGCCAAGCGATGCGCAAACTGACCGGCTCCATCAGCCGCAGCAACTGCATGGTAATTTTCATCAATCAAATCCGTATGAAAATCGGCGTTATGTTCGGCTCGCCCGAGACCACATCGGGTGGCAACGCCTTGAAGTTCTACTCGTCCGTGCGTCTGGATATCCGCCGGATTGGCGCGCTGAAAGACCGCGATGAAGTGGTGGGCAACGCCACCCGCGTCAAGGTCGTGAAAAACAAGGTCGCGGCGCCGTTCAAACAGGTCGAATTCGACATCATGTATGGCGAAGGCATTTCCAAGATGGGCGAGCTGCTGGACCTTGGCGTCAAGGCCGGCGTGGTCGATAAATCTGGCTCTTGGTTCAGCTATGGCGACGAACGGATCGGGCAGGGGCGTGAAAACGCCAAGACCTTCCTGAAGGAAAACACCGCCATGGCAAATGAGATTGAAGACAAGATCCGTGCCGCACACGGCCTGGATTTCCACGGGTCCAACAAAGACGATGCCGACATTCTCGAAGCGTAGTACTCGGATCGGGTGACAAAGGGGGGGCTGCCATTGGGCGGCCCCTTTTTCATGTGGGCAAACGGTGGACAGTGCGCGGGTGCAAGGGTATTTGAAACCGACCCAATCTGCCCCGGAAGGCCCCGCACATGAAGACGTTGAACGACATCCGATCCTCCTTTCTGTCCTATTTCGACGCGCAGGGGCATCAGATCGTGCCCTCCAGCCCGCTGGTGCCACGCAATGATCCGACGCTTATGTTCACTGCGGCAGGCATGGTGCAGTTCAAGAACCTGTTCACCGGGGTAGAACACCGCGATTACACCCGTGCGGCCACGGCGCAAAAATGCGTGCGCGCCGGCGGCAAACACAACGATCTGGACAACGTCGGCTATACCGCGCGCCATCACACGTTTTTCGAGATGCTCGGTAACTTCAGCTTTGGCGACTACTTCAAGGCCGAGGCAATCCCCTTTGCCTGGGATCTGCTGACCAAGGAGTTCGGCATCGATCCTAACCGCCTGCTGGTGACCGTCTATCATACCGACGAAGAGGCGGTGAAAATATGGAAGGCCCACACCGGGCTCCCGGACGAACGGATCATCCGCATCGCCACCGATGACAACTTTTGGTCTGCCGGTCCCACAGGCCCCTGCGGTCCATGCACCGAGATTTTCTATGACCACGGCGACCATATCTGGGGTGGTCCTCCCGGTTCACCCGATGAAGATGGCGACCGTTTTGTCGAGATTTGGAACCTCGTGTTCATGCAATATGAACAGTTCGAGGATGGCACGCGCCGCCCACTGCCCAATCAGTCGATCGACACTGGCATGGGGATCGAACGGGTCGCAGCGCTGTTGCAAGGCACCAACGACAACTATTCGACCGATCTGATGCGCAGCCTGATCGAGGCCAGCGCACATGCGTCCTCCACCGATCCAGACGGCCCCGGCAAGACGCATCACCGCGTGATCGCGGACCATCTGCGCTCTACTTCCTTCTTGATTGCGGACGGGGTGATGCCCTCGAACGAAGGGCGCGGGTACGTGCTGCGCCGGATCATGCGCCGGGCGATGCGCCATGCGCATTTGCTGGGGGTCAAAGACCCGTTGATGCATCAATTGGTGCCCGCATTGGTGCAACAAATGGGCGCGGCCTATCCCGAACTGGGTCAGGCGCAATCCATGATCCGCGAAACCCTGCTGTCGGAGGAAACCCGGTTCCGTCAGACGCTGGAACGTGGGCTGAAACTACTCGACGATGAACTCAGCACACTTCCCGAAGGCGCGACGCTGCCGGGGGCTGCTGCGTTCAAACTCTACGACACATTCGGCTTTCCGCTCGACCTCACACAGGACGCGCTGCGCGAAAAGGGCCGCAAAGTCGATACCGATGGTTTTGACACCGCGATGGAGGCACAGAAAGCCAAGGCGCGTGCCGCCTGGTCCGGATCAGGCGAAGCAGCCGATGCGACCGTGTGGTTCGACGTGGCCGACAAATACGGGCCAACTGAATTTTTGGGCTACGACACCGAAACCGCCGAGGGGCAGCTTGTCGCCCTCGTGCAAGGTGGCGCAACCGTGCCTGCGGTCAAACTGGGCAGTGACGTCCAGATCGCGCTGAACCAGACGCCATTTTACGCCGAAAGTGGCGGGCAGGTCGGGGACACCGGCGTTATCCGCACCGCAACCGGCACGGTAAATATCACCGACACCCGCAAATCGGCGGGCGTTTTTGTGCATTTTGGCCATGTCATCGAGGGCGAGGTAACTGCGGGTCAAAGCGGCGTGCTGACGGTTGACCATACGCGCCGCACCGCCATCCGCGCCAATCACTCGGCCACGCACTTGCTGCACGAAGCGCTGCGCGGTGCCTTGGGCGATCACGTGGCACAACGCGGATCGTTGAACGCAGCGGACCGTCTGCGGTTTGACTTCTCGCACAACGCCGCCCTCAGTGCCGACGATCTGGCCAAGGTCGAACGCGAGGTGAACGACTACATCCGCCAAAACACCGCCGTTGAAACCCGGATCATGACACCGGACGATGCCCGCGCCCTAGGCGCTCAGGCACTATTTGGCGAAAAATACGGCGACGAAGTGCGCGTCGTGTCGATGGGGCGCGAGGACGGTTCGGGCAAGGGCGCGGACAAAACCACCTATTCGCTAGAGCTTTGCGGCGGCACCCATGTGCGCCAAACCGGTGACATCGGGGCCTTTGTTCTGCTTGGCGACAGCGCCAGCAGCGCGGGCGTGCGGCGCATCGAGGCGCTGACCGGGGCCGAAGCCCTGACATGGTTGCGCGGCCAAGAAGCGGCGCTAAGCCGTGTGGCGGCCGAGTTAAAGACCTCTACCGCTGACGTGCCGGACCGGGTGCGTGCGCTGATGGACGAACGCCGCAGCCTCGCCAACGAAGTGGCCCAACTGCGCCGCGAACTCGCGATGTCGGGTGGTGGTGCCGCAGCCCCCGAAGCCCGCGAGGTGGGCGGCGTCAAGTTTATGGCACAGGTGCTCAGCGGCGTGACAGGAAAAGATCTGCCCGCGCTGGTGGATGAGCATAAGGCCAATATTGGCTCTGGCGTGGTGCTGCTCATCGCAGATGCGGGTGGCAAGGCCGCTGTCGCCGGCGGCGTGACAGCAGATTTGACCGACCGTGTGTCGGCTGTCGATATCGTCAAGGCTGCTGTGGCGGAACTGGGCGGCAAAGGTGGCGGTGGTCGGCCTGATATGGCGCAGGGCGGCGGCGCGAGCGTTGATAATGCTGACGCGGCCATCGCCGCAGCTGAAACAATTTTGAAAGGATAAAACCCATGGGCGCACTCTGGATTGCACATGTCACCGTCACCGATGAAGAAGCCTACAAGAAATACGCTGCGGGCGCGACTGTCGCCATTGCCGAGCACGGCGGCGAGTTTATCGCGCGCGGTGGGCGGTTTGTTCAGCTTGAAGGCAAGGAACGTCCCCGTAATGTCGTGGCGCGTTTCCCCGACGTCGAAACTGCGGAAAAGTGTTATCATTCAGATGCGTATCAGGCGGCACTGAACTTTGCGCGGGGCGCATCAGAGCGCGAATTGATGATCATCGAGACAAGCGAATAACCCAAGTTCCGCGTTACACCGACAAAAAAAAGGCCGGCCCCTTCGCAGGGACCGGCCTTTTTTCATGTCTATGACAGGCGCTTAGCCTGCTTTTGACATCCGCTTACGCTCATGCGGGTCAAGGAAACGCTTGCGCAGACGGATCGCGTTTGGCGTCACTTCGACCAGTTCATCGTCGTCGATATAGGCAATCGCCTGCTCCAGCGACAAGGTTACCGGCGTGGTCAGACGGACCGCTTCGTCGGTGCCGGAGGCCCGCACGTTGGTCAATTGCTTGCCCTTCAGTGGGTTCACTTCCAGATCGTTCTCACGGCTGTGTTCGCCAATGATCATGCCCTGATAGACATCCGTCTGCGCCCCGATAAAGAACTTGCCACGGTCTTCAAGCTTCCACAGCGCGTAGGATACGGCAGTGCCGTTTTCCATCGAAATCAGAACACCGGCCCGACGGCCCGGAATGGCGCCCTTGTGCGGGGCCCAGTCGTGGAACACGCGGTTCAGCACGCCTGTACCGCGCGTGTCGGTCAGGAATTCGCCATGATAGCCGATTAGCCCGCGCGACGGCACATGTGCCACGATGCGTGTCTTGCCGGCACCCGCTGGCTTCATCTCGATCAGCTCGCCTTTGCGAGGGCCGGTGATCTTTTCGATCACGGCGCCCGAGTATTCATCATCCACGTCGATGGTGGCTTCTTCGATCGGCTCATGACGCACGCCGTCAATGTCGCGGAACAAAACTTGCGGGCGCGAGATCGACAGCTCGAAACCCTCGCGGCGCATGTTTTCAATCAACACACCCATCTGCAATTCGCCGCGGCCCGCAACCTCAAAGGCTTCGCCGCCCGGTGTATCGCTGATCTTAATCGCGACGTTGGATTCGGCCTCTTTGTTGAGACGTTCGCGGATGACGCGCGACTGTACTTTTTTGCCATCGCGGCCGGCCAGTGGGCTGTCGTTGATGCCAAAGGTGACGGTGATGGTGGGCGGGTCGATCGGCTGGGCCGGGATCGCCACGGTTACTGATTGTTCGGCCAATGTATCGGCCACGGTTGCCTTGGACATCCCCGCGATGGAGACAATATCGCCCGCTTCGGCCAGTTCGATCCCAACCTGATCCAAGCCGCGATAGGCCAGAATTTTCGTGGCGCGGAAGTTCTCAATCAACGTGCCATCGCGCGACATCGCTTTGATTGTCTGGCCCGCTTTCAATGTGCCCAACTCCACACGGCCCGTCAGCAAACGGCCCAAAAAGGGATCGCCGCCCAACGTGGTGGCCAGCATGGTGAACGGCTTGTCTGTGTCCGCGATTTGTTTCGGGGCAGGGACATGCTTGAGGATCAGTTCAAACAACTCATCCAACCCTTTGCGGGGGCCATCAAGCGTGTGATCTGCCCAACCGGCGCGGCCGGAGGCGTACATCATCGGGAAATCAAGCTGCTCTTCGGTAGCGTCAAGATTGGCGAAAAGGTCGAACACTTCGTCCAACGCACGGTCAGGTTCGCCATCGGGCTTGTCGACCTTATTGATCACAACAATCGGGCGCAGGCCCAGTTTCAGCGCCTTGGAGGTCACAAATTTGGTCTGTGGCATTGGGCCTTCGGCGGCATCGACCAGCAACACCACACCATCCACCATCGACAGGATGCGTTCCACTTCGCCACCAAAGTCGGCGTGGCCGGGGGTGTCGACGATATTAACGCGGGTGCCTTTCCACTCAACCGAAGTTGGCTTGGCGAAAATCGTGATGCCGCGCTCGCGCTCCAGATCGTTGCTGTCCATGGCGCGCTCGGTGGTCGCCTGGTTTTCCCGGTAGGTGCCGGATTGTTTCAGCAGTTCATCCACCAGCGTCGTTTTGCCGTGGTCAACGTGGGCGATAATTGCGATGTTGCGCAGGTCCATAGGTTAAGCCTTTGATAGGGGAAGGACGCGCCAGCCCGAGGCGGCGCGGGATTTGCGCCGCGCATACCGTGCCTGCGCCATAAACGCCAGCACAAAAGCCAAAACAGGCAACAAGCCGGGCGTCCGCGCAACATTTTCCGCCGGTTAGTGGGTCGTGCTGGCCGAAAACAGGTGGATCACCAGAATGCCGCAGATAATCAACGAAAGTCCCAGCACCGCGGCAAGGTCAAGCCGTTGGTTGAACATAACAAAGCCGATGCCGGCAATGCAGACGATCCCCAGCCCCGACCAGATCGCATAAACGATGCCGACCGGCATCACCTTGAGCGCGAGCGCCATAAAGTAAAAGGAAATCAGGTAAAAAACCAACACCGCAACCGATGGCCAGAGCCGCGTAAACTGATGCGATGCTTGCAGGGCGGTCGTGCCGATCGTTTCCGCGATGATCGCGATAAAAAGCCAGAGATAGTGCATGGGAAAAACCTTACTCAAAGCGGCAATTGCGTGGTTTCCTTGATCTCTTCCATCACAAAACTGGCCGAGACATCCGACAGGGGCACCCGACGGATCAGGTTTTGATACAATTGATCGTACCCGGCCATATCCGCAACCTTGGCCCGGATCAAATAGTCCAGATCACCGGTCATCCGGTACACACCCAGGATCTCGGGCATAGATTTGGTGGCCCTTGAAAACGTCTCCAGCCAGTCTGGAGCGTGGGCATTGGTGCGGATCTGCATAAAAACCGTCAACCCCAAGCCCAGCTTGGCGGCGTCCAGCAAAGTCACGCGCCCCGTGATCACCCCCGCCGCCTCAAGCGCCTTTATGCGCCGCCAGCACGCGTTGCGCGACAGGTTCACGCATTCACCGAGCGCCTCAAGCGACTGCGCGGCGTCGCGCTGCAATTCCACCAGAATGCGCCGATCTATATCATCAAATGTTGTCATTTCGTCAATCTGACGGGAAACATTCCCACAGACAAGCAATTTGAAGCGAATATTGAGAGATCTTCACACAGCCGCTGGTATATATTGGGAAAAACCGCACAGCAGGAGCACATGATGATCGCACGTATCTTTCTCGACCACCCCGCAAAGGTGGACGAAACGTTTTTTGAACATATGGCCTTTGCGCTGAAATTCTCTGGGCTGCTGTTTGCCGCCGCAGGTGCCGCACTTGTTCACGCGCTGATCCCGTGCCTGTTCGAAAAAACCGCCAGCGGCATCATCGCCAAACTATATGCTAAGACCCACAACCGCGGTCAGTAGGGATCGGGGCAGGTTACCGATAAAAGAAAGGGGCCGCATCGCTGCGGCCCCTTTTTTGTTTAGCCCTTGAGGGCGTTGTTCAGGTTTTCATCGACTTTCTCGAGGAAGCCCATGGTGGTCAGCCACTTTTGATCGGGCCCAACCAGCAGTGCCAGATCCTTGGTCATGTCGCCGGATTCAACCGTGTCCACGACGACCTTCTCCAGTGTCTCAGCAAAGTTGATCAGCGCGGTGTTGCTGTCCAGCTTGCCACGGTGCTTCAAACCGCCGGTCCAGGCGTAGATTGACGCGATAGAGTTGGTCGATGTCTCCTCGCCTTTCTGGTGCTGGCGATAGTGACGCGTCACGGTGCCGTGGGCTGCTTCGGCTTCGACAATTTTGCCATCGGGGGTCATCAACTGGCTGGTCATCAGACCAAGCGAGCCAAAGCCCTGTGCCACGGTGTCCGACTGCACGTCGCCATCGTAGTTTTTGCAAGCCCATACATAGCCACCCGACCATTTCATCGCCGCGGCGACCATGTCGTCAATCAGGCGGTGTTCGTAGGTGATGCCCTTTTTCTTGAACGCGTCGGCAAATTCGGCGTCAAAGATTTCCTGGAAGATGTCTTTGAAACGGCCATCATAGGCTTTCAAAATGGTGTTTTTGGTCGACAAGTACACAGGCCAGCCACGCGCCAAGCCATAGTTCATCGACGCGCGGGCAAAATCGCGGATCGAATCGTCCAAGTTGTACATCGCCATAGTCACGCCAGCGGATGGGGCATCGAACACTTCTTTTTCGATCACTTCACCGTCGTCGCCAACAAACTTGATCGTCAGCTTGCCCTTGCCCGGAAAGCGGAAATCGGTGGCGCGGTACTGATCACCAAAGGCGTGACGGCCCACGACGATCGGCTGGGTCCAGCCCGGCACAAGGCGCGGCACGTTCTTGCAGATGATCGGCTCGCGAAAGATAACGCCGCCCAGAATGTTGCGGATGGTCCCGTTGGGGCTGCGGTACATACGCTTGAGGCCGAATTCCTCAACGCGGTCCTCATCTGGGGTGATGGTCGCACATTTCACGCCAACGCCGTATTTCTGGATAGCATGGGCCGCGTCGACGGTGATTTGATCGTCGGTCTCGTCGCGGGCCTCGATGCCCAGATCGTAATACTTGAGGTCCACGTCCAGATAGGGCGTGATCAGCTTTTTCTTTATGAAATCCCAGATGATGCGGGTCATTTCATCGCCATCAAGCTCGACGATGGGGTTTTCTACCTTAATCTTGGACATGGCGGAATCCTTTGGGTTGGTGGGAATTTGCGCGAGGTCTAGCCTATCTCCGCGCAAAGGGAAAGACGGTATGCAATTGTATGCCGAAACCTGCGGTCAGGCATTGATCCCGGCAAAAAACACCGCGATGCGCGTTTTGGCGTAGGCCCAGAGTGTCGGAGCACCGATAGCGATCTTGCGGCCCACTTTCTCTTCGATCTGGGCTTCGCTGACGTTATAGTCAGTCCAACTGCCGCCGCCCGATGCCAAGTTCTGCATCGGGGGTTGGAACCTGTCCAGCGATTTGGCAAATTGGGCAGAGGGCGATTGCGCCGCCTCGAATTCCTCCCAAACTGCGCGAAGGTCGTCACGCAAGTCATTGGGAAGAAGTCCAAAAATTCGGTCTGCCGCGATCTGCTCCTGCGCGGCCATCGCGGCCGCGTCGTAGTCGCCAAAGATCGGGTTGTCGCCTGCGTCGATCTCGACCAGATCATGCAGGATCAACATCTTGATCACACGGTTGATGTCCACGCCCGGCCCGGCCTGATCGGCCAGAACCAGCGCGTAGAGCGTCAGATGCCAGGAATGTTCTGCCGAATTCTCTGCGCGGCTGCCATCGCATAGGGTGGTGCCGCGCATGATGGATTTCAGCTTGTCCGCCTCATTAAGAAACGCAATCTGACGATCCAGCCGTTCAGTCATCCCGCCGTGCCACCGGGTGTACCGACCGTGGCGCGGTGTTCCTTGAGCTTGCGGGCCAGGAACGCACGCGCCTTGTCGTTCGCCATCCGTGTGCGCACCGCCGTCATAAACGCCTCTTCCAGCGTCTGTGACGAGGCACCCAGCACGTCGCCGACCTCCATGAACAATCGGTCTGCACCGGTCTCGTCCTGTACCTTCAGGCAGTCTTCGGCCAGTCGGTTGGCCAATTCGATGACAACCGGATCGGCCATTACCGCGTGGTCTCGGTCAGGCGACGCTTCACGTATTCAGTGCTGGACGTGATCAGCGTGTCCATATGCGGCTCTTCAAAGAAATGCCCGGCACCTTCGACTTCCTGATGGGTAATCGTAATGCCTTTTTGTTCGTGCAGCTTGCTGACCAAATTTACGGTATCGGCGGGCGGCGCCACGCGGTCGGCGGTGCCGTTGATTACCAGACCAGAGGCCGGGCAGGGTGCAAGGAACGAAAAGTCATACATATTCGCCGGTGGTGCGACCGAAATGAACCCGGTGATCTCGGGCCGCCGCATCAGCAATTGCATACCGATCCATGCGCCGAACGAAAAACCAGCAACCCAGCAGTGTTTAGAGTTGTTGTTCATCGACTGCAGATAATCCAGCGCCGAGGCCGCATCGGACAATTCGCCAATGCCTTGATCGTATTCACCTTGGCTGCGCCCAACGCCACGGAAGTTGAACCGCAGAACGGTGAACCCCATGTTGTAGAAGGCGTAATGCAAGTTATAGACCACCTTGTGATTCATCGTGCCGCCAAACTGCGGGTGCGGATGAAGCACGATGGCAATCGGTGCGTCACGTTCTTTTTGTGGATGATAGCGGCCCTCAAGGCGGCCTTCGGGTCCGGGAAAAATAACCTCGGGCATGGGTGTCCCTGTCTGGTGGTTCAAAGCTGTCTGCGAATAGTTGACGAATTCGCTAAGGCACCTTAGAACGGTTCTAATCTGTTGTCGTGCATTGCTGCGCGGGTCAGACATTGCACTTAGGCATTTCGTGCGCCCGCGTCAATCAAATGGCGTCTTTGGGCAGGGGAGAAACGATGAAGCTGTCAACCAAAGGGCGTTACGCCATGGTCGCATTGGCCGATATCGCCTTGCAACCCGCGGGATCATTGGTGTCGCTGGGCGACATCGCAGATCGCCAGTCAGTGTCCTTGCCCTATCTGGAACAGCTCTTTGTCAAACTGCGGCGCGCCGAACTCGTCACGTCTGTGCGTGGCCCCGGTGGCGGGTATCGGCTTGCCCGGCCAGCCTCTGAAATTCGGGTCGTCGACGTACTGGCTGCCGTGGATGAAATGCTTGACGCTATGCACAAGGGCGCAGGCGCGTCCGGCGGCTCGTCCGGCAGTCGGGCGCAGTCGCTGACCAACCGCCTGTGGGAAGGGTTAAGCGCGCATGTCTATGTTTATTTGCACCAGACCCGCCTTTCAGATGTGGTGGCGAACGAACTGGCGCCATGCCCTGCCGTGCCGAACCTATTTGCCGTGGTGGACGACGCGTGAGAACCTATCTCGATCATAATGCCACCACGCCGCTGCGCCCCGAGGCCCGCGCCGCGATGCAGGCGGCGTTGGATGTGACGGGCAACCCGTCGTCCGTTCACGCCGAGGGGCGCGCAGCCAAGACATTGGTCGAACGCGCCCGCGCGCAGGTGGCGGCGCTGGTTGGCTGCGATCCCGTTGATGTGATTTTTACCTCCGGCGCGACCGAAGCGGCAGCGCTGGCGATCCCGGCTGGCGCGCAGGTAACAACTTCGGCGGTAGAACATGATGCCGTTCTGTCCTGGGGGCAGGGCGCCCGGCTGTCCGTCACACCGGACGGACAATGGACGGGTGATCTGGCCCCGGCGCAGGGTGCCGATGTCGTGGCCCTTCAGGCCGCCAACAGCGAAACCGGCGTTCTGCAACAGACCATGCCGCTGGCACAGCAGTGCTGGACGATGGACCAGTCGCCATTTGTTCTGGTCGACGCGGCGCAAGCCCTTGGCAAGACACGATTTACCATGGCCACCAGCGGCGCGGATTTCATCCTGTGTTCGGCGCATAAGTTCGGCGGCCCAAAGGGCGTCGGCGCTTTGATCGTCAAACGCGGCATTGACGTGGCAGCACAGCTGCGGGGTGGCGGGCAGGAAATGGGCCGCCGTTCGGGCACCGAAAATATCGTCGGCATTGCCGGTTTTGGCGCGGCGGCAGAAGCGGCGGCGGCAGATGTGGCGTCCGGGCGGTGGGACGACGTCGCTGCCCTGCGCGATTTGCTGGAAGCAACCCTTGAGGATGCAACAAAGATGACTATTTTTGTAGGGAAAGACTCGCCGCGTTTGCCCAACACCTCTTGCCTGCTGACGCCGGGCTGGAAGGGCGAGACGCAAGTGATGCAAATGGATCTCGCCGGACATGCCGTTTCCGCCGGATCGGCATGTTCCAGCGGCAAGGTTCGGGCCAGTGCCGTGTTGCGCGCGATGGGCTTTGATGAAACAGAGGCCGCCAGCGCGATCCGGGTGTCGCTGGGCCTGAACACCACCCGGGATGAGATACTACGGTTCGCAACAAGCTGGGCCGAAAAATTGAAAAAGCACGAACAGCGGGCCGCTTAAGCGCCCACGGGAAAGGAACGAGACCTTGGAAAACATGACCCTGACAGAGAATGATGGCGTCAAAGAGGGCGTCGATCAAGACACCGTGGATGCCGTGCGCGAAGTCGGCGGGGCCTACAAACATGGCTGGTCCACTGACATCGAGATGGATTATGCGCCGATGGGGCTGAACCCCGACATCGTGCGCCTGATCTCTGAGAAAAACGAAGAGCCGCAGTGGATGACCGACTGGCGGCTGGCGGCATACGACCGCTGGCTGACCAAGAAAGAACCCGATTGGGCGATGGTCGACTACCCCGAAATCGATTTTCAGAACCAATATTACTACGCCCGCCCCAAGAGCATGGCTGTCAAGCCCAAGTCGCTGGATGACGTCGACCCCAAGCTGCTGGACACTTACAAGAAACTGGGTATCCCGCTGAAGGAACAGATGATCCTCGCCGGTGTCGAGGGCGCCGAAAATGCCCCCGCCGAGGGCCGCAAGGTCGCCGTTGACGCGGTGTTTGATTCCGTTTCCGTCGGCACGACCTTTCAGGATGAACTGCTCAAGGCCGGGGTGATCTTCTGCTCGATCTCCGAAGCGATCCGCGAACACCCCGAACTCGTGCGAAAATACCTCGGCTCTGTCGTGCCGGTGTCTGACAACTTTTATGCCACGTTGAACTCGGCCGTATTCTCTGACGGGTCGTTTGTTTACGTGCCACCGGGCGTGCGCTGCCCGATGGAACTGTCGACCTATTTCCGCATCAACGCCGAAAACACCGGCCAGTTCGAACGCACGCTGATCATCGCTGACAAGGGCAGCTATGTATCCTACCTCGAAGGCTGCACCGCGCCGCAACGCGACGAGTCGCAATTGCACGCAGCGGTGGTCGAGATTATCATCGAAGAAGACGCCGAAGTGAAATATTCCACCGTTCAGAACTGGTATCCCGGCGATGAAAACGGCAAGGGCGGCATCTATAACTTCGTGACTAAACGCGCCGATTGCCGGGGCGACCGGGCCAAGGTGATGTGGACGCAGGTCGAAACCGGCTCTGCTGTGACGTGGAAATACCCGTCCTGCATCCTGCGCGGCGACGATTCACAGGGTGAATTCTACTCCATCGCCATCGCCAACAACATGCAGCAGGCCGACACCGGCACTAAGATGATCCACTTGGGCAAGCGTACGAAATCGCGCATCGTCTCCAAGGGCATATCGGCGGGCAAGGCCCAGAACACCTATCGCGGCCTGGTGTCGATGCACCCCAAAGCCAAGGAATCGCGCAACTATACCCAGTGTGACAGCCTGCTCATTGGCAGCGAATGTGGGGCGCATACGGTGCCTTACATCGAGGTCAAGAACAACAGCAGCCGGGTAGAGCACGAAGCGACGACCTCCAAGGTGGACGACGATCAGTTGTTCTACTGCCGCTCGCGCGGGATGGACGAGGAAGAAGCCGTGGCACTGGTTGTCAACGGGTTCTGCAAGGACGTACTGCAAGCGCTGCCAATGGAATTTGCCATGGAAGCACAGGCGCTCGTCGCAATCTCGTTGGAGGGCAGCGTCGGGTAAAATTGCGCCCCCCGGACGGGGGGTGCATCCGTCAACAACCGCAATCAAAGAAAGACCGACCGTTTCGCCCGTCGCATCAATTGATGCACTGAAACGCACAGCATATGACCAATACCGCCCCCTATACGGCCCCCCTGCGTCTGCACTGGTGGAAGGCCAAGCCGAATTTCGGCGACGCGCTCAGCCCGCTGCTGCTGGCGCATGTGTCGGGGCGTGTCGTCAAACATGCCAAGGCGGATACCGCGGATGTCTTTGCGCTTGGGTCTCTCATGCAGGTGGTGCGGCGCAGCTTTCATCACCCGCGCGACGGGGCCAAGCCGGTGATCTGGGGCAGTGGCCTGCTACACCCGCCTGCGGGCTTCAAATTCCTTGATAACATCGACATCGCGCTGCTGCGCGGGCCGATCACCGCTGCTCTGTTGAATATCGAAACGACCGAATTTGGCGATCCTGGTCTGCTGGTCAACGACGTATTGCCCGCCGAGGAAGACCCCAGCGACGTGATCGGCATCGTGCCGCACCACACGCTGGCCGATGATCCGGCGCTGTTGGCGCTGATTGACGCGGATGACGCCTATGTGCTGATCGACCCGCGCAACCCGGCCGAACTGGTCTGCGCCCAGATCGCCGCCTGCGCGCATATCTTTGCCTCGTCGTTGCACGGGCTGATCACCGCTGACGCCTACGGCGTGCCCAACACATGGGTCGCACCCGACGGGCAGGGGTGGCTGAAGTTTTACGACTACGCCGCCTCAGTTGGCCGCGCCATGCGCCTGCCAATCACGCTGGACCAGATTGCAACGGCGCCCAAACCCACAGGCCGCGCGCTGCCGTATCAGGATGGCATCGACGCCTGCCGTGTCGCGCTGCGCACCTCTTTCCCGGCGTATCTGTGCGCCGAACGGGGGCCCGCATGAGCCACCCCATCACCAAGGCCCTTAGCGGGGCCTGTTCATTCCAAAAATATACTGTCATTGCGGCGCAGCCCTGCGCCAGAAGGAGACCGACATGCTGAGCATCAAAAACCTGCACGTGAAACTCGAAGAAGAGGACAAGCAGATCCTCAAAGGCGTCAACCTTGAGGTCGAAGCCGGCAAGGTACACGCGATCATGGGGCCCAACGGTTCGGGCAAATCCACGCTAAGCTATGTGCTGTCTGGCAAGGGCGGCTACGAAGTCACCGAAGGCAGCGCCACGCTTGAAGGTAATGATCTGCTCGACATGGAGCCCGAAGAACGTGCCGCAGCCGGCCTCTTTTTAGCGTTCCAGTACCCGGTAGAAATTCCGGGTGTGGGTAATATGACCTTCCTGCGCACCGCAGTGAACGCGCAGCGCAAGGCACGTGGCGAAGACGAAATGTCGGCGGCCGAGTTCCTCAAGGTGATCCGCGCCCGCGCCAAAGACCTAAAAATCGACGCCGAAATGCTGAAACGCCCGGTCAACATGGGCTTTTCCGGCGGCGAGAAAAAGCGCAATGAAATCTTGCAGATGGCCATGCTTGAACCCAAAATGTGCATCCTCGACGAGACCGACAGCGGGCTTGACGTGGACGCGATGAAACTGGTCTCAGAGGGCGTGAACGCCCTGCGCTCCGAAGGTCGCGGTTTTCTGGTCATCACCCACTACCAGCGTCTTCTTGATCACATCAAACCGGATGTGGTTCACATCATGGCCGATGGTCGCATCGTCAAAACCGGCGGGCCGGAACTGGCGCTTGAGGTGGAAAACAACGGCTACACCGATATCCTCGCCGAGGTGGTATAATGGCCCAGGCAACACTGAAACAGACCCCGACCGAGGCGATGATCGCACGGCACAGCCTGCCCCAGGGCGGCTGGTCGGCGCCCGCGCGCGCCGACGCGCTGTCACGCTTGCGCACCATGGGACTGCCCGAACGGCGCGACGAATACTGGAAATTCACCCGGCCCGACAGCCTGATCCAGCCCGAGGCCCAGCCCGCCGCCGTTCTGACGCACGACGAGGCGCCGCTGTTCGACGCGGTCGATCGGCTGAAAATCGTCTTTGTCGACGGGGTGTTTGACGCAGCCGCCTCCGACGATCTGACGCTTGAAGGGATCAGCATCGAACGCCTCGCCGCTGCCGACAGCGACCTGCACTGGGCGCGCGATCTGTATGGCGCGCTGGAAACCCGCGGTCAGACCCCGGTTGCCCGCCCGCTGGCCACCCTGAACACAGCCTTTGCCCACGATGGCGTGCTGATCCATGTCACGGGCACGCCCAGCAAACCCGTCAATCTGATTTATCGCCACGAATCCGATACTTCTGACGCGATGCTACACCATGTGATCAAGCTGGATGCCGGGGCCGAAATGACCCTGCTGGAAAACGGTCCCGCTGCCGCGCGCTTTAACAAGGTGATGGAAGTTGATGTCGCCGATCGGGCGCGGTTCCACCATGTCCGCGCCCAGGGCCGCGACCACGAACGCCGCGCCGCCACGCATATCTTTGCCCGCCTTGGCACGGAATCGCAGTTCAAATCCTTCACTGTCACGGTCAACGGCCGGATGACGCGCAACGAATGTGTGATCGAACTGACGGGCGACGATGCCTCGGCCCACGTGGCCGGCGCCTGTGTCGGGGATGGCGATTTTCACCACGACGACACGGTTTTTGTCACCCATGATGCGGTGAACTGCGAAAGCCGTCAGGTGTTCAAAAAGGTGCTGCGCAATGGGGCCACCGGTGTGTTCCAGGGCAAAATTCTGGTCAAGGCAGGGGCGCAAAAGACCGATGGCTACCAGATCAGTCAATCGCTGCTGCTGGACGGCGACAGCCAGTTTCTGGCCAAGCCCGAGCTTGAGATCTACGCCGACGATGTGATCTGCTCGCACGGGTCCACCTCCGGCGCGATCGACGAAGACGGGCTGTTCTACCTTCGTGCGCGCGGTGTGACCAAATCTGAAGCGACCGATCTGTTGACACTGGCCTTCCTTGCTGAAGCGGTCGAAGAAATCGCCGCCGAGGACCTGCGCGAGGAAATCAACGGCCGCTTGGCGGCCTGGCTTGATCGGCGTCGCGACTGATGGCGGTCAGCAGCGACATATTGGCGACCTACCGTGGCCCCGGAAGGGTGATGCAGACCCTGCTGGCACAGGGCCGCAACGAAGTGCGTGTGCTGATGTTCGCTCTGATGGCGGGCGTGCTGATCTTTGTCGCCATGTCGCCCTACCAGGCCCGCGCCGCCCATCTGGACCCGGACGGCCCGCTGGCCGTGCGCCAGTACTGGAGCGCGTTTTTCTGGGTCTTTGTCATGCCGCTGGTGCTCTATCTCTTTGCCGCGCTGGTCTGGGGTCTGTCGCGTGTCGCAAGACGCCAGATCAGCGGCTATGCCATCCGACTGACGCTGGTCTGGTCGCTGCTGGCCAGCGCTCCCTTGCTTCTCTTGCTGGGTCTGGTGCTCGGCTTTATCGGGCCGGGCGTGCAGGCACAGATCATCGGTGCGCTCTGGCTGGCCGTGTTTTTCTGGTTCTGGGTCAGCGGCTTACTCTCGGCTGAGCAGGGCTAGGGGCATGGTTTCCGCACTCTTTCCACTGGCGCGCACCACGTTGATGCAGCCCCGCATCGCCGCAGATGCCGTGGTGCAATTCCCGCTAAGCCGTGACGCGCTCTGGACCGCGCTGATGCTGGTGGCGGCAGTCAATACTTTGGTCATTTATCTGCTGATTACCATCGCGCCCCCGAGCATCGCGTTGCCGCATTATTTTGGTGCACCGCTGGTGATGTTCGTGCTGCTTGCCGGGCTGATGGTGGTCTATGTTCATGCGATTTACTGGGCCGGGCTGGCGATCGGCGGGCAGGGCTCGCTTAACGCCATGCTCAGCGTGATCGTCTGGCTACAACTGCTGCGTACGCTGGCGCAGATCGGTGTGCTGGTACTGACCATTCTGGTGCCGCCGCTGGCCCTGTTGCTGTCCGTCGCCGCCTCAATCTGGGGCCTGTGGATATTGCTCAGCTTTATCGCGCAGGTGCTTGCCCTGCCCAGCCTGTTGCACGCAGGCGCCGTCCTCTTCCTGTCAGCCGTCGGGCTGGTGCTGGGACTGGGAATTCTGCTGACATTGATTGGGCTAGCCGCCCAAGGAGTAGTGAACAATGTATGATGTCGACGCAATCCGGGCGCAGTTCCCTATTCTGTCAAGACAGGTCAACGGCAAGCCGCTCACCTATCTCGACAACGGTGCCTCTGCGCAAAAGCCACAGGTGGTGATCGACGCGATCACCCAAGCCTACTCGATGGAATACTCCAACGTTCATAGGGGCTTGCACTACCTTTCTAATCTAGCAACGGACAAGTACGAAGGTGTCCGCGCCACGGTCGCGCGGTTCCTCAATGCCGCCTCGGAGGACGAGATTGTCCTGAACACAGGCACCACAATGGGGATCAATACCGTCGCCTATGGCTGGGCCATGCCGCGGATGCAGGCAGGCGACGAAATCGTGCTCAGCGTGATGGAGCACCACGCCAATATCGTGCCTTGGCACTTCCTGCGCGAACGCCAAGGTGTCGTGCTGAAATGGGTTGATGTCGACAGCACCGGCGCGCTTGATCCGCAGGCCGTGATCGACGCCATCGGGCCAAAGACCAAACTCGTTGCGATAACCCATCTTTCCAATGTCTTGGGCACCAAAGTTGATGTAAAAACCATCACCGCCGCCGCCCATGCCAAGGGCGTTCCCGTCCTTGTAGATGGCTCGCAGGCGTCGGTGCATATGCCGGTGGACGTTGCTGATCTGGGCTGCGATTTCTATGCCATCACCGGGCACAAGCTCTACGGGCCCTCCGGATCTGGCGCGATCTATATCAAGGCCGACCGCATGGCCGAGATGCGCCCGTTTTTCGGCGGCGGCGACATGATCCGCGAAGTCACCAAAGACAGCGTTACCTACAATGATCCGCCGATGAAGTTCGAGGCCGGGACCCCCGGCATCGTGCAGACCATCGGCATGGGCGTGGCGCTCGACTACATGATGGACCTCGGCATGCACAACATCGCCGCCCACGAAGACGCCCTGCGCGATTACGCCGTCACGCGTCTTGGCGGGCTGAACTGGTTGCAGATACAAGGCACCACAGCTGACAAGGCCGCGATCTTCAGCTTTACGCTGGACGGTGCGGCGCATGCCCATGATATTTCGACCATTCTGGACAAGAAAGGCGTCGCCGTGCGCGCGGGCCACCACTGTGCCGCGCCCCTGATGGCCCATTTTGGCGTCTCCGCCACCTGCCGCGCGTCCTTTGGCCTCTACAACACGCAGGCAGAGGTCGACGTGCTTGTTGATGCCCTTGAATTGGCCCATGATCTTTTTGCCTGACAGACCAACAAGATTTCCGATTGCAGCCGTGCTACAGGCTGTCTATACCCGCCCGCAGTGGACCCATAGCTCAGCTGGATAGAGCGCTGCCCTCCGAAGGCAGAGGTCGCTGGTTCGAATCCAGCTGGGTTCACCACTCTCCCCATATCATCCGCCCGATGCCGCCTTCGTTAGCGGCAGAACTTCTGGCATCCGGTCAAAAATTCTACATCCACCCGGCGCTCCTTAATCCCGCGTTTACGGCTCTGTCGCATAGAGGAGGCGACGGCCCGGAACCGGCAGCAAAGGAGACAGCGGCATATGCTGACCGCGCGACACGGCAGAGATGCTCTGGCAGAGCGTGACAGGCGCAATTGCGCCCGATGACGGACTATTCTTCGTCCTTCCAGGCCGCGCCCCCCGATGCCCCAGTTGTTAAACGCGTGGTCATTGTCGACGACTCCCGCAGCATCCGTCTGTGGTTGCGCAGCATCCTGAAACAGGATTCGCGGCTCTGCGTGGTGGGCGAAGCGTCAGACGCCGTACAGGCGCGTCAGGTGATCAAGGAAACCCAGCCGGACGTGCTGACGCTCGACATCGAAATGCCGGGGATGAGCGGGCTGGATTTTCTTGCCCGGTTGATGGCACTGCGGCCCATGCCGGTTGTAATGGTGTCGGGCACAACCCCACGCGGGTCAGCGGCAGCGATCCGGGCACTGTCGCTTGGTGCGGTCGATTGCATCGTGAAACCAATGTCTGCGTCCAATCCGGCCACATGTCACGATATCGCCCGCAGGGTGTTTTCGGCCGCCTGCAGCCGGACCCATAGCGCGCCACCCAGGCCATCCGTTGTCCGGGCCTCACCGCAATATGCAAACGGCATTGCCGAACCGATCGTGCTCATTGGCGCCTCCACGGGCGGCGTTACCGCGCTCGCAACCGTGCTGGCGGACATGGCCCCCGATGGCCCACCTGTGCTGGTGGTACAGCATATGCCAGCGAACTTCCTGATCAGTTTTTCCCAGATGCTGGACCGGACGTTACCGCAGGATGTGCGCTTGGCCGACAATCAGACGCCGCTTGGCCGTGGCCAGGTCCGCCTCGCGCCGGCGTTGGGGCAACAGACCGAACTGACACGGCGCAACAACATCTGGCAGGCGCAACTGCGCCCCAATACCGAACGTGCGCTGCATTGCCCTTCGGTCGATTCCCTGTTTTCGTCCGCAGCCCCCTTTGGCCATGACGTAATCGCGGTCATCCTCACGGGGCTGGGCCGCGACGGGTCCGAGGGCATGGAACTGCTGCACCGTTCGGGCGCGCTGACCATCGGTCAGGACGCCGCCAGCAGCGTCGTCTACGGCATGCCCAAAGCGGCGTGGGAGATCGGCGCAATCGACCACCAATTGCCTCTTACCGCCATCGGTCACGCGGTAAACACTGCGGTTCTAAATCATTCCGCCCGCGCAAGACGGAGCCTGTCATGACCGAAAATCGCGTCGTCATCACCCAAGGAGAACATTCGGTCTCTGCTGACCCGGATATAGCAATTTCGACTTTGCTGGGCTCCTGTGTGGCCTGCTGCCTGTGGGATCCTTTGGTCGGGGTTGGCGGGATGAACCACATGTTGCTCACCAACTCCACGCAGGCCAATGGGCATTGCGATATGGCAGGTGTCAACGCCATGGAATTGCTGATCAATGATCTGCTCAAACTTGGCGCGCGGCGGGACCGGCTTTTGGCCAAGGCCTTTGGCGGCGCACAGATGGTATCGGGCCTGTCAGTCATCGGGGCAACAAACTGCACCTTTACCATTGAATTTCTGGCACGCGAAGGCATCGAATGTGTGGCGCAATCGCTTGGCGGCACCTCCGCGCGGCAATTGTTGTTCTGGCCCAGTACCGGCGCGGCACGCCAGAAAATCACGCGCCATGAAACGGTCGCAGAACCGCGCGTCGCGCGCCCCGTCGTACCCGTCGGAAACGGGCTGGAGCTGTTCTAACGCAGGGATCAGGCGCCCTATGGCCCGCTGCGCACAGCCTTAACATCACCTTGAAAAATATGTATTTGCGGCGGCAAGAACGAACAAACCACAAGATGTGGCGCAGCCGACTGCACCGTCTGTCTATGGGTCAAAAGGGCGGAGCCTCTGTGGCAGAATCACGATCTGCGCTGGCGTTGTCCAATCAGAACAGATCGACCTCTCCCACGACACCAGTGGCTCGGGCACCACTGTCCTGACGTGCCGCGCCAAACAGGGCGCGCGTGCTGTGCAGACGTAGCTGTCCACTGACCCGCGACGGGTCTTGCCAGCCGGACCGACCATCACCCTCGACATCATTCTGCCCCAGAAAATGCGTCAGCAGCGCGAGATCTTCCAGCGATTGGCGCAGGTAATCAAGGCTTTGAAGTTGTGTAATAGCCGCCCCACCAATCACCTGTGACGGAAACATGTCTTCGCCGATCGCATGCTCGACGCGGTGCACCTCAGACGCCAGTCCATCCAGATGCCCTGACAGGCGCTTCATCAATTCCTCGAGCGTCAGCAGGCAGGGTAAGGGCGGTAGGGCAGACATCAAAGACGGCCAACGACCGCTTCGATACAATTGCGCAATTCCTCTGCCTGAAACGGCTTCTTCAGGTAGTTATTCATGCCCAGCTTCTTGCCATGATCAATTATCTGCTGCTCGGCCCGCCCGGTGACCAACACAAAACCCACGCCCTTGGTCTTGGGCGAGGCACGCAGGTAATGCAGCAATTGCAGCCCATCCATCTCTGGCATGTTGTAATCAGAAATCACCAGATGCACCGGCCGCGTCGCGAGGGCCTGAAGTGCCTGTTTGCCGTTCTCTGCCGTGGCCACACTGCGCACCCCGAAAGCATCGAGAGCCTGCGTGATAAGGCCCCGGCTGGTCGACATATCGTCCACCACCATGATCCGAATTTGATCGCGCAATGCCATTTTCTTTTTCCTTGCTGTTGGTCCGAACCCGGGCGGACGCGGGGGGGGTCAGTGGGCGGTATGCCGATAGGTCGTGGGGCCGGTACAGACAAAGCCGAAGGCCGCAGGGTCGGCAATCCGTTCAGAGTGGCCGAGAAACAAGACACCGTCCGGCGCCAATAGACTATGAAAGCGCGGCCAGAGGGCGTTCTGTGTGGCCAAATCAAAGTAGATGACAACGTTTCGACAGAATATCACGTCAAAGCGGCCCTTCATCGGCCAGTCGGCCAGCAGGTTCAGCTCGTTAAAGCTGATCATGTTGCGCACCAGCGATTTTGGGCTGAACACCGTGTCGGCTCCCTCGGTATCCGCGTCGAAATATTGGTTGATCAGGGCCTTGGGGATGCCATCGGTCAGCCGCGTATCATAGCGCCCCTGGCGGGCAAATTCGACCACCTTGGGGTCGATGTCCGTCGCAAGGATACGCAGGTTTAGCCTGCTCACCTCGGGGCAGTGATCCAGCAGCGCCACCGCAGCTGACAGTGCTTCCTGGCCGTTCGAACAGCCTGCGGACCAGATCCGCATCCGCCCGCCCGCCCGCAGATTGGGCAGGCGCGCATCCAGCATCTCTTTCAGACTGTCAAAATGATGGCTTTCGCGGAAAAAATGCGAAACATTCGTCGTCAGGGCAGAGATCAGTTGCTTGCGCTCGTCACGCCCGGCGTCCGAGCTGACATAAGCACTATATTGACCAAAATCCGTTAGCCCCAGGGCCCGCAACCTGTGGCGCAGCCGCGACTGGATCATCATCGCCTTTTCTTCGACCAGCGTCAGCCCACTTTCACGGTAGGCCAAATCGGCAATCTCGCGAAAGCTGACGGCATCAAGGGTCAATGGGGCGCGATCGCTCAGTGTCATGCGGCAATGCTTTCGGACAGGCTGATGGTGGCGGCGAGGTCAAGCACGCGGATCATGCGTTCGTCGATCAACGTCAGCGCGCTGACGACACCCGCCGCATTGCCGCCCGACATGTCCGGCGGCGGTTGCAGATCATCCGCGGTCAGCGCGATGATATCCGACACCGCGTCCACCAACAGCCCCGTCATAGCATCCTCGTGTTTGACCACGATAATGACATTTCGGTCGCTTTGTTCGCGCGGTGGCAGGCCCAGTCGTTCGCCCAGATCCATCACCGGCAATACGGTACCGCGCAGATTGATCACACCTTTCATATAGCGCGGAGCGTGGGGCAGGGGCGTCGCCCGTGTCCAGCCGCGGATCTCGCGCACAGACATGATATCCAGCGAATACTCCTGATCCGCGAGCCGGAAGGTCAAAAGTTCAATGGTGGTGGGACTGTCTTTATCGCTCATGCCGAAACTCCTGCTTCGATTGCAATTGGGGTCTGCGCCGGGTTCTGCATCGCATTGGTAATGATGTCAGAGGGATCAAGGATCAGCGCGATCTGGCCATCACCAAGGATCGTCGCTGCAGCAATGCCGGGTGCGCGGTAAAAACTATCGTCCAGCCCCTTGATTACGACCTGTCGCTGATCAAGGATATTGTCGATGACAAGCGCGGCGCGCGAGCCGTCCTCATGCGCGATCAGCAGCACAACCGACCCGGCAAAATCCCGCAGCGGCGCGCGATAGCCCAGTTCGACACCCAGATCAAAAAGCGGCACAAACCCGCCACGCACCCGCACCACATTGTGCCCGGGCCGTACCATCTCGACGTCACCGCGTTCCAGCGTCAGCGTTTCGATCACAAGGTTCAGCGGCAGAACCAGCGTTTCCTGCGCGACCTGCACCACCATGCCATCCAGCACCGCCAGGGTCAGCGGTAGCGAGATGGAAAATGTCGTACCCTGGCCTGGCACCGAAGTGGTGGTGATCCGCCCGCCAAGGGCCTGGATCGCGGTGCGCACCACGTCCATGCCGACCCCGCGACCGGACAGATCAGACACCACAGAGGCGGTAGAAAACCCCGGCAAGAACAACAGGTTGTCAATTTCACTGTCGCTCAGCTGTGCATCGGCGGCGATCAGACCCTTGTCGATGGCGATCTGCTGCACCCTGGGGCGGTTGATCCCGGCACCGTCATCGGAAATTTCGATCACCACCCGGCCCGAGCGGTGTGCCGCGCTCAGGTTCACGCGGCCTTGCGGCGGCTTCCCGGCTGCGACACGGTCTTGGGCGGTCTCCAAGCCATGATCGACGGCATTTCGAATCATATGAGTCAGCGGGTCGGCCAGCCGTTCGATCACGGTTTTGTCGACTTCTGTCGACTCACCCTCGGTATGCAGGCGCACGTCTTTTTCCACCGCAGCAGACGATTCCCGAACAATGCGCGACATCCGCTGAAACAGCGATTTAACCGGCTGCGCGCGGATCATCATCACCGAATCCTGGATATCCCGGGTGAGGCGCTGGAATTCTTCCAATCCGTTCATCGCGTCAGAATGGGGCGACAGGCCCGATTGTTCTAAGCTCTGGCTAAGCATCGCCTGATTGATCACCAATTCGCCGACCAAGTTCACCAGCCGTTCAATCCGGTCCAGATCAACCCGCACCACGCCTTTGGCAGCGGGCGCCGCGCTTGTGGATGGGCCGGGTTTCGCTGGTGGTTTTGCCGCGGTTTGGGGCGCGGGCTGCGGCACTTTGGCAGATGTGTTGTTGGCGGCCGTGGCTGGCTGCGACTGGGCCGGGGCCACGGGATCTGCGGCAGGTGCCAGCTCCGGCGTCAGGCCTTCGGCGGCCTCCTCACCGGCGGCGCTCTCTTCACTTGATTCTGCATCACTCAGGGGAGGAAGAGGCCGAAAGTCGGCACCGTCGTCCACGACGTCGCCCTCCTCTGTGCTGATGCGCAGGGTGCAAAGCCCTTCGACAAATTCAAAAACAGAAGTGATTTCGGCCGCTTGCGCCATTGTTTTAAGGTGAACTGTCCAACTCAGATGCGGCAGGTCCGGGGCGAGACTCTCAAAGGGCGGTATCTGCGACGTGTCACAGACAACCTTGGTTTCGCCCAGTTCCTGCAGGTTGCGCAGCAACATGAAAGGCTCATTGCCGGTCTCGAACATTTCGGCCAGCGGGGTAAAATGGATCACAAAGGTAGTAGCGGCATCCTGGTCTAGCGCAGAAAGATCGGGAAGCGGCGGCAGATCATCAAGGTCCGGCAGATCGGTCAGATCGCCCGGATCTGCGTCATCCAGTGGGGCCAAATCCAGCGCCAGCCCCATCGGCTGAAATTCGATGTCCGCTTCGGGTTCATCCTCCGCCGGGGCGTCATCGCCCAAAAGCGCATCAAGGCGGGTCAGCAGATCGGCAGTTTCTTCGGTCGGCAGGTCCCCCCCATCGCGGCTGATCCGCACAAGATCAGATAGGTGATCGGCGCATTGAAAAAAGATCTTCAGCGCGTCAGCGTCGGCGTGCATCCGACCTGCCCGGATTTCGTCCAGCACGGTTTCAAACCGATGCGCAAACCGGACAAGCCCCTCCAGACCAAACGCCCCGGCGCCGCCCTTGATCGAATGCACCGCGCGGAACACGACGTTGATGGTCTCAGAGTCGTCCTCCCCATCGTCCATCGTCTGTAGCCCGTCCTGCAACGCCTCCAGCAATTCCTCACATTCGATGAAAAAGGAGGCCCGGATTTCGGCCATTGGATCATTTTCGGTGCTCACGTCGGCGCTCCTTATCCGGTGACCATCTGCAGGGCCTTGACCAGCTTGTTGGGGTCAAAAGGTTTCACGATCCAACCGGTTGCCCCGGCTTCGCGGGCGCGGGCCTTGAGTTCGGGCGCGGCTTCGGTGGTCAGCACTAGGATGGGCGTAGCGCGGTGCTTGTCCTGGCCGCGCACCGCGTCGATAAATCCAAACCCATCCATGCGCGGCATGTTGATATCGGTGATGATCGCATCCGGTTCGATGCCATCAAGCACCTCAACCCCGTGGACCCCATCATCAGCGGTATGTACGGTAAAACCCGCAGGCAGCAGCGCCAGCCGGATCATATCACGCATCGTACGGCTGTCATCGACCGCCAGAATTTCCAAAGTCATCAACGCGTCTCCGCTATCATTTCGGGGGTCATGCCCATCGCCGCCATCTGGGCCAAAACCCGGTCTGACGTGTTTCTGAGGGTGAATGTTTTACCGCTGCCGCGTGTTGCCTGCGCCGCGGCGATCAGTACCTGCATTGCCAATGCACCCAGGTGGGTAACCTTGTGCATATCCACCATTGTCACCGCATCCGTGACCCCGGACAACTTTGCGTAAAGGTCTGACACCGCAGATAGATCCAGCTTGCCTTCGAGCATGATCACCTCCGTCATCGGAGGGGCCTGAGGCATGAAATAAAAATATACAACGCAGCGGCCCTCCGGGTTCAGACAGGTGTTGTTGCTGTTCTAAAGGGCGGAGCGTTAATTCTGCGTTACCTTGATCGGCCGTTGGCGTGGAATTTCACCCAATCCCCCCATAACGAAAAAGACCCCGCCCATTTCTGGGCGAGGTCGATGTCTGGGGTCACTGTCTTGGGTCACTGTCTGAAGACCGTTTTCCAGATCCCCGGTCTGGAAACATGTCAGCGGGTATCAGCCGCGGCGGCGGCCACCCACGCGGCCTGCGCGCCCGCGGCCCTCGTGGCCTGCCTTTGGCACCACCTTGTTGAACTTGATCCATTCGGTGCCATGGGGGTCGCGGTCAAACAGAAAGTTGGCGGCGCGGATGGCTTCCATTTCCTTGCCCGCGCGCGCCTGGGTCGATCCAAGGTTGAACAGCGTCAGGAAAGTTTCGTCGTCCATTTCCTCGGGCAGAATAATCCCTGCCGCCAGGATTTCAGCACGCTTTTCCGCAATCTTGACCGCGTTCAGCGGCACCGCCACCGGGTTCATGATCGCCGAGGTCATCCCGGCCCCCATCGCCATAGGCAAAAACGCATTGTTGATGCCGTGGCGGTTGGGCAGGCCAAAACTGATGTTTGACGCGCCGCAGGTCGTGTTCACGCCCAATTCCTCGCGCAGACGCCGCACCAGCGTAAACACCTGATGCCCGGCTGTCGCCATCGCGCCGATCGGCATCACCAGCGGATCAACCACGATGTCATGCGCTGGAATGCCGAAATCTGCCGCGCGCTCGACGATCTTTTTGGCCACGTTGAACCGCACATCGGGGTCTTCGGAAATCCCAGTGTCATCGTTGGAAATCGCCACCACCGGCACGTTGTATTTTTTGACCAGCGGTAGCACCAGTTCCAGCCGTTCTTCTTCGCCCGTGACCGAATTCAGCAGCGGTCGACCCTCGCAGGCCTCAAGACCCGCCTCCAGCGCGCCGGGCACAGAACTGTCGATGCAAATCGGCGCATCGACCACCGATTGCACCACTTTGATCAGCTCTGGCATCAGCATCGGCTCGACAAAGTTGTTGTCGGCATAGCGCGGGTCTTCGCCCATCTTGTTGGAAAACACCGCGCCCGAATTCACGTCCAGAATCGTGGCACCCGCAGCAACCTGTGCAATCGCATCCGCCTCGACACGGCTGAAATCACCGCGCTCCAACTCTTCGGACAGGATCTTGCGGCCGGTGGGGTTGATCCGCTCCCCAATCACGCAAAACGGCTGGTCAAAGCCGATGATCGCGGTTTTGGTTTTGGATTCGACGACGGTTCTGGTCATGTAACTTGGTCCTTCAGGCTGCGTTTGCGGGCACGGCAGAGGTGCCGCCGTTGTCTTGGGCCCATGTGGCATTGGTCTTGATCCCCCCCAGCGGGAAGAAATGCACATGGCTGATGTTAAAATCGGGGTTTAGCGCCTTATGCGCGGCAAGCGCAGTAATCACATCTGTCGGCTCATAGGGCAACAGCAGCTTGGTCACATCCATCGCGCGCTTTTGCAGCACCTTCAGCGACGGGCCGACACCGCAGGCGATGGCAAACTTGATTAGCGTCTGCAATTTGGCAGGCCCGGCAATGCCGATGTGGATCGGCAGGGTGATGCCTGCGTATTTCAGGCTGTCGGCCCATTCGATGATCGGCTGCGCCTCAAAGGCAAACTGTGTGGCAATTGCCATCTCGGCGTCTGTGCGGGTTTGAAACTCGTTTTTCCACTTCAGCGCCGCATCGACCTTCAGGCGCTGGCCGTCAGTGTCAATGTCGCGGTTCCCCTCGGGGTGGCCTGCGACGTGCAGCCGCTCAAATCCGGCCTCGTCAAACAACCCGGTTTCCATCAACTGCATGGAATCGCTGAAATCTCCATGCGGCGTGGCCACGCCACCGGCCAGCAGCAACGCCTGTTTCACATCCGCTTCGCCCTGATACATGGCGATCCAATTGGCCAGCGTGGCCCGATCCTTGATGATGCGCGCCGGGAAATGCGGCATCACCTTATAGCCGCCAGCGTTCAACCGCGCCGCAGTGGCAACCATATCTTCGATCGGCGTCCCTTCGATATGGGCAATATAAACGCGCGTACCTTCTGGCAGCAGATCACGAAAATCCTCAACTTTCTCGGCGGTGCGTGGCATCACCTCTATCGAAAAATCCTTGAGAAACGCCTCGACCTCGGCTGTGGGGGCCTGAGGGGCAGGGGTCTCTTTCTTGCGGAAATTCAGCAAAGCCATGAGCGTGTCCTTAATCATGTGAGGCAGGGCCAGATATAAAGGGAGTGGAGCGGATCACGCCCACCCGTCGTTGTTGATCAGTGTCTTGAGCCGGTCGCGGTCGTACTCTGCGTCAAGCCGCGCGGCCTCCGCATCCGCGATGGCGTCAGCGTCACCTTCCATCTCGACGGGTTCGGCTTTGCGCCACTCCGCCAGATACGCGTCGGTGTCGCCCGAGCCGGTTTTCATCGCAGCGCGGTCAATCGCCTGTTCAAAACGTTCTGCCAATTGCCGCTTGGACGCACGGCGCCCTTTGCCCACGATCACCTGTGCAGGAATATCGCGCCAGTAAACTATCGTAACATCGGGCATGGGCTGATTCCTCTGATCCGGTTTGAGCCTGTCTAACGGCAGCCGTGCAGGGATCGGTGACGTTTTTCGACGAAACACGTCCCATCCGCGACTTGGCGTCGGTCATAGCGCATCGCCCGGCCCGGAACGAGGGCAGCGCGGCTTCATAATTCTCAAGATGATAGTGAGGTGACCCGCAGTTACCCCCGCTGATTGCCGCCCAAATACCGCCAATCCAACGCGACCACTTGCGCCGGGAGGGCAGGGCGAATACCTTGGGGGCAACTCGATATGAAAGGCGCAACCCATGGCGCCACAGCGTCCCAAAGGTGCGGGTGCGCTCGATAAGGACAAGATACCGGCTCTGAGCCCCGCGCCAGTTCCGCCCAGATCAAACGAGCTTTATGCGGCCCTTGATCTGGGTACAAATAGCTGCCGCATGTTGATCGCCCAGCCTCGTGGCAGCGGTTTTCATGTGGTGGACAGTTTTTCGAAATCGGTCCAGCTTGGCGCCGGTTTAGAAAAAACCGGGCGTTTGTCGCGCGGATCAATGGCGCGCACCATTCAGGCGCTGCGCATCTGCCAGCAGAAACTCCGCCGCAACAAAGTCCGCAACATGCGGCTGGTCGCCACCGAGGCCTGCCGCCGCGCGCTCAACGGCGAAGAATTCATGAACCGCATTCACCGCGAAACCGGTCTGCGGCTCGACATCATCCGCCCCGAGGAAGAAGCCCAGCTTGCCGTGATTTCCTGCGCCCCGCTGGTCAGCCGCAAAACCGAAAACCTGCTGGTGGTCGACATCGGCGGCGGCTCGACCGAACTGGTCTGGATCGACATCGCCCATGTGCCGATGGCCGACCGCGCCCAATCCATCATGCGCCTGCACGGCGGCTTCAAACAGGCAATCACCGATATCCCCGCCGCCCGCGTGGTGGATTGGATTTCCGTACCGCTTGGCGTCGCCACCCTGCGCGATCAATTCTCCGACGTCGAAGACGACGCCGCCCGTTTTGCCCTGATGAGCTGGTTCTTTGAGGAAAACCTCACCGATTTCACGCCCTATCAGTCGATCCAGTCGAAAAAGCGGTTCCAGATCGTTGGCACCTCGGGCACGGTCACCACCGTGGCGGCCAGCCACCTCAACCTCAAACGCTATGACCGAACCAAAGTTGACGGGCTGCGCATGACCAGCCAGCAGATCGACAAGGTGATCCACTCCTATCTCGCGATGGGGCCGGGGGGGCGTCGCGCCGATCCGCGCATCGGGCAGGACCGCTCGGCGCTGATCATGTCGGGGGCCGCCATCCTGCAAGCACTCATGCGATGCTGGCCGACCGACAGACTGTCAGTTGCTGATCGCGGTCTGCGCGAAGGGCTGCTATACGCCCAAATGAGCGCCGATGGCGTATTGGAAGAAGGGACCTTTTGATGGCCAAGATACCGGACGGAAAAAACACATCCGGGCGCGGACAACGCGACCTCAAGGTCAAAGTGAAATCGGCCCGCGGCCGCAAACTCAGCTCGACCCGCTGGTTGCAGCGCCAGTTGAACGACCCTTACGTGAAACGCGCCAAGGCCGAAGGCTATCGTGGGCGCGCGGCCTATAAAATACTGGAATTGGACGATAAGTTCCGCTTTCTTGTCCCCGGTGCCCGCATCGTTGATCTGGGCTGCGCCCCCGGCGGCTGGTGTCAGGTCGCGGTCAAACGCTGCAACGTACTGGCGGAACGCGGCGGCAAGGCGGTCGGCACGATCCTTGGCGTTGACCTGCAAGAAATGGAGCCGATTGCCGGCTGCGAACTGCATCAGCTCGACTTTATGGAAGACGACGCCGATCTCAAGGTCAAGGAATGGCTGGGCGGCAAGGCCGATGTGGTCATGTCCGACATGGCCGCCTCTGCCTCGGGGCACAAACAAACCGACCACCTGCGCATCATCGCGCTGTGCGAGGCCGCTGCCTATTTCGCCTTTGACGTTTTGGAGGAAGGCGGCACCTTTGTCGCCAAGGTACTCGCCGGCGGCGCCGAGGGTGATCTGCAAAAACTACTCAAACAGCGCTTTACCAAAGTGGCCAACATCAAACCCCCGGCCAGCCGACAGGATTCATCAGAGAAATTCGTGGTGGCAACAGGGTTCAAAGGGTCTGACGACAGCATTTAGAGCCTGTTAAGAATGACATTCTAGGGTGCCGCTAGTTTTCACCGCCCACGCCGGGGGGTGACCAGCCACAAAGGACACCCTCGATGCTGAAACACCTGCTGACTGCCCTGCCACTGATCGCCGCCACCTCTCTCATCGCTGCCGAAGCGCCGCCAGCGATGTCCGCCTATGTCGACAGCGATATTCTTACCTGGGTCAATGACGCCCAGATCGTCGACGCCATCATTGCCCAGAACACCGCGCACAGCGCTCTCACCCAGGCCGATATCGACGCGAGGGACAAGGAGTGGCGCGCCCAGGTCGGC
This sequence comes from Sulfitobacter sp. KMM 9851, assembly GCF_057178245.1. Lineage (NCBI taxonomy): Bacteria > Pseudomonadati > Pseudomonadota > Alphaproteobacteria > Rhodobacterales > Roseobacteraceae > Sulfitobacter > Sulfitobacter sp. KMM 9851. The sequence goes on along the minus strand of NZ_CM169991.1, from coordinate 1,689,471 downwards.
ACCGCAAACCGACCGCTGGTCGATGCGGTGCTCTCGGCCCCGGTCGCGGATTTCCTCAAACAACAGGTCGCCGCATCAGGCGGACGCATCACTGAAGTGTTCATCATGGACAATCATGGCCTCAACGTCGCCGCCAGCGCCGTCACCTCAGACTACTGGCAGGGCGACGAAGCCAAGTTCAAAAATACCTACCCGAAAGGTGCCGGCACCGTCTTTATCGACCAGGTCGATTTTGATGAAAGCACCCAAACCTATCAGGGTCAGGTTTCGGTTGCGGTTACCGATCCGGCCAGCGGGAATGTCATCGGCGCCATCACCATCGGGCTGGATGCGAGCGCGTTCTTCTGACGCCACCAGAACATGCCGTGTATCGCCCGGTGCCAGCCATCGGGCGATGCCGCCAGCATAGGCGCGGGGGCCACGGCCTTTAGCGACGCAATCGCACGCTGCTGAATATCCAGTGCCGTGGCCTGTTCCAACACGCGGTGGCCCGGCCGTGCCAGTCGGCGTGTGGTAGTTGCACCCTGATTGGCGTGCCGCAGCAGTTCAAACAGCTGCAGGTGGCGCGGCGGCAGGGCAGGCTGTGGCGATTGCACCATGCGAACGGTCCTCCTCCGGGGTCCATATCCGGCTACCCCAACCATCAGACTGCGCGCGGATTGCGGCATCTGCGGGGTCACACTTGGGCCGACCCACGGCATTTCAGTGCAATTGTCGCTAGGTTTTAGCCAAATCGCGCCGCGGACTGTGCCACCGTTCCTTTTTTGGATTAAAAATACCTCCGCACCGGCGCAGCCCACACCACGGCAGCGTCAGTCCCGCATCCACTATCAAATATTCCGATACAATCTTTCAGCCATCCGCCATCTTGGCGCGGCGCGCCGTTACGGCCATCCTGAGTGCCACATCAAAAGGACGGAGCGCCCGATGACATCCCCCAGCTACTACGCCCCCCAGGGCGGCCACCCGGATCAAAAAACCCTGCTGTCCGACCGCGCGGTCTTTACCGATGCTTATGCCGTTTTGCCCAAAGGCACGATGCGCGATATCGTAACCTCCTTCTTGCCGTTCTGGGAGGGCACCCGGCTTTGGGTCATCGCCCGCCCGCTCAGCGGCTTCGCCGAAACATTTTCGCAGTATATCATGGAGGTTCAGCCCGGTGGCGGCTCTGACCGGCCAGAACTGGACGCACAGGCCCAAGGGGTGCTCTTTGTCGTTGAAGGTGGTTTTAGCCTGACCATCGACGGCACCGAACACGACATGCGTGAAGGCAGCTATGCCTATATCCCCGCCGGCGCGCCCTGGACCCTGCGCAACACCAGCGGCGCGGTCACGCGGTTCCACTGGGTGCGCAAATCCTACGAAGCTGTCGAGGGCCTGAATCATCCCGACCCGCTGGTGCTGAACGAACAGGACATCGCGCCAAATGTGATGCCCGACACCAATGGTGTCTGGGCCACCACCCGCTTTGTCGATCCGACCGATCTAAGACACGACATGCACGTGACGATCGTAACGCTGCAACCCGGTGGTGTGATCCCGTTTTGCGAAACGCACGTGATGGAACACGGGCTTTACGTGCTTGAGGGCAAGGCGGTCTATCGGCTCAATCAGGATTGGGTCGAGGTTGAAGCGGGCGATTTCATGTGGCTGCGCGCCTTCTGCCCACAAGCCTGTTATGCCGGCGGGCCGGGACCGTTTCGTTACCTGCTTTACAAGGATGTGAACCGGCATATGAAGCTGCGCTGAGTATGGGGCCACGTAGCCGGGGGGCCAGCCCCCCGGACCCCCCGAGGGTATTTACGACTCAAAAAAGCGAGAAATGGGGAAGGGCGCAGGCAAATCATCCTGCACGGGCCGGGCGCGCGGAAGGGGCCGATTGTAGAGCCCCCTTTAACCACCTTTTAACAATCCTCAGCGCGTGCTGCGTTAAACACGCCTGCATCACGCCGCCCCGTATCCATCGGTGTACGCCCAGTGTACGCCGGGTGTACATGAAGTGACAGGCCCAACCCCCTCAAAACACGCCGTTAACCCAGCCATTCAGCGCCGATTCGCCCCCGGTGCCGTTGCGCGCCCCTAGCGACCGTTGCGCAGGCCCTCAAAACCGCAAAGGGCGCCCCGGCGGAACGCCCCCTCATCATTTGCGTCAGGCTCCGACATCAGCCGCGTTTTTGCAATGATCCACTGCCATTACCCGACAGCCCACCCGACACTTCCTCGGTCGATTCATCGGACAATTCTTCCGGCAGCAACAGGTTCAGCACAATCGCGATCAGCGCCGCGGGCAGCAATCCCGATGTCATCAGAATGCGCCATGTATCGGGCAGATACTGCACCGCTTTCGGGTCCAGTTGCAGCCCCAGACCCACCGATAGGGCAATGGCGAAAATCACCATGTTCCGCCGGTTCCAGTTGACGTCCGACAGCATCGAAATCCCCGCCGCGACAACCATGCCAAACATCACGATAACCCCGCCGCCCAGCACCTCGATTGGGATCGTGCGGATCACCGCGCCAACCTTGGGCACCAGTCCGCAGAGGATCAAAAACAGCGCGCCAATGGTCACCACATGGCGGCTCATCACCCCCGTCATGGCGATCAGCCCAACGTTCTGACTGAACGAAGTGTTTGGCAATCCACCAAAAATCCCGGCCACAGCACTGCCCAGACCATCGGCATAGGTGGCGCCGGTGATCTCGGCGTCTGTTGCCTCGCGTCCGGCGCCCCCCTTGGTGATCCCCGACACATCGCCGACGGTTTCCACCGCCGAGACAAAGGCCATCAGGCAAAACCCAACGGCCGCCGCAAGACTGAATTCGAACCCGTATTTGAACGGCACCGGAAAGGCAAAGGCGGCAGAGCGGCTCCAACTGCCTGCGATGCCGTCGAAGGTGACCATCCCCATCGCCAGCGCATAGACATAGCCCACAAGAATCCCGATCACGACAGCCGAGACCGACATCATCCCGCGAGCAAAGAACTTCAGCCCCAAGGTAACAAAGATGACCACCAGCGCGGCGGACCAGTTCAGCAGGCTGCCATACTCCGGCTGGTCAATCGCAGGCACGCCGCCAGCGGCGTATTGAATGCCCACTTTTACCAGTGCCAGACCGATCATCGTCACGACCAATCCCGTCACCAGAGGCGGCAGCGCAAAGCGGATTTTACCGATCACCGATCCCAGCAACGTATGAAACAACCCGCCAATCAGAACCCCGCCAAAAAGTGCCGGCAGGGCCTCCACCCCCTTGCCAGCGACCAGCGGAATCATGATCGGGATAAAGGCAAAACTAGTGCCCTGAACAATCGGCAACCGCGCCCCGACAGGTCCCATGCCGATGGTCTGAAACAAGGTCGCGATCCCGGCAAAAAGCATCGACATCTGAATGAGATAGGTCATATCGGGAAACCCCTGGGCGCCCGCGTCAGACCCAAATCCAAAGCCCGCAGCGCCGGCGATGATGATCGCCGGGGTCACGTTGGATACGAACATCGCCAGCACATGCTGAATGCCCAGCGGCACCGCCTGCGCCAGGGCCGGCGTATAATTCGGGTCGCGCAATTGCTCGGGCGTGCCCAGCGAAGTATCAGTCATGTCTCTCTCCCTTATGACCGTGTGATCCTGCCGCATCTTTGCGGTCGGGTTACCTCATGTCTCCCCCGTCACCTCCCAGGGGTCGTCAAACCAATGTTCCTCCAGATTGGTGCCGCTGCCGATGCGGTCCACCACGGCAAAGAGCCCCGGTGCCGCCAGCGGGCAACAGACCCCGTGCCAAATATTCCGGTATAAATTCACCCCCTGACCGGGTGCCGCCAGAAACGCCGCAGGTGTCCCCGGCTTGCCCGCCGCGTCTGGCGCCACGACCACCAGATAGGGGTTTTGATGCATAGGGATAAACGCCTGCGACCCCTGCGGATGCCGCTCCATCATATCAAGGGAAAAGGGTAGGGTGCGCGGGGTTGCGTCAAAGACGCTGACACCTGCGCGGCCATCGCTGAAATCAAGTGCGGCACGATCGTGAAACCGCCCGCAAAGCCCTTGATTAATAAGCTTTTCCGGTGCGCCCCTTGCTTCCAGAACGTCACCAAAGGGTGCAAAATCTTCTGCTGTCAGGGGTCTGGTTGCCACCGTGCGGCTCATGGCAGGACATCCTTTAAACGCAGCATCGCAATGCGCTCCACCTGACTGCAGGCTTCGGCAAACTCGGTGTCGCGGTCGTTGTCGATGCGCCGTTTGAAGGCCGCGAGAATGCCGTCCTTGTTATGGTCCCGCACTGCGATAATAAATGGGAATCCGTGTTTTGCGACATAGGCATCGTTTAGCGAGGTAAAGCGCTGACGCTCTGCATCGGTCAGCGCATCCAGTCCCGCTGCCGCCTGTTCGGATGTGCTCTCTGCCGTCAGGCGCTTGGCCTGCGCCAGCTTGCCCGCCAGATCCGGGTGCGCCGTCAGCACGCCCAATCGCTGACCGTCGGTGGCGCTGCGGAACACCCGCGCCAGCGCATTATGCAGCCCCACGCCGGTATCATGGCCCACGCCCAGCTCCAACTCAAATGCCCCTTCGGCAATCCAAGCGGAATGTTCAAAGATGCCGCCGTATGTGCTGACGAAAGTTGCGCGGTCCATCGTGCTGGGGCGCTCCCGCCGCCGATGCGGATGCGTGGCGGCCCAATGCGCCGCAATCTGGTCGCGCGTGGCAAACCAGACCCCTTCATGCCCTTGGGCATACTCGATAAATTGCCGTAGCGCCTCGACCCGGCCGGGCCGCCCGATGAGGCGGCAATGCAACCCCACGGACAGCATCTTGGCCGCCCCATCGGCACCTTCGCGGTAGAGCGCATCAAAACTGGCCTTGAGGTAGTCAAGAAACTGTGCGCCAGCGTTAAACCCCTGCGGCGTGGCAAAACGCATGTCGTTGCAATCTAGCGTGTAGGGTACGATCAACTGATCGGTATCCCCAAATTCCATCCAATAGGGCAAATCATCAGCATAGGCGTCTGCGACATAGGAAAATTGCCCGGTTTCCGCCGCCAGCCGTATCGTGTTTTCGGAACTGCGCCCGCAGTAGAACCCACGCGGCGGGGTGCCGGTGACTTCGGTGTGCAGTCGGATCGCCTCAGCAATCGCCGCCCGTTCGTGCGCTTCGGCCATGTCCTTGTGTTCAATCCACTTTAGGCCGTGACTGGCGAGTTCCCAACCCGCATCCATCATCGCCGCGACCTGCACCGGCGACCGCGCCAGCGCCGTGGCCACGGCGTAGACGGTAATCGGCACCCCCTTGAGCAACCGGTGCAGCCGCCAGAACCCCGCGCGCGCGCCATATTCGTAAATCGATTCCATGTTTGCATGGCGCTGACCTGGCCATGCCGCAGCGCCCACGATCTCTGACAAAAACGCCTCAGACCCCGCATCACCGTGCAAGATGTTGTTTTCGCCGCCTTCTTCGTAGTTCAGAACCAGCTGGACAGCGATCCTGGCACCACCGGGCCATTGCGCGTCGGGGGGTGTCTGCCCGTATCCCTGCATATCACGGGGGTATCGTGTCATAGGGTCCTCCATTATCCTTGCTCTGAGTAGACCAGAAGATGATGATTTGTTTTCAATTAATTTGTGAAAGACTATCGTAAAATCTCGGCTTTCCCTGCCGGGACGCTTGCGCGATCAAGGCAGCATACCAACGGGAGGTGACAATGACCGGCTATTTGACCACACATGTCCTCGACACGGCACTGGGGCGCCCGGCCGAAGGGCTCAAGATCGACCTCTACCGCATCGACGGCGAGACCCGCACCCACTTGCGCTGCCTGATCACCAATGCCGATGGCCGCACCGATGAACAAATCCTGCCCGCTGACGACTTCCAGACCGGCACCTACGAGTTGCTGTTCCACTGCGGTGCCTACCTCGACGCCTGCGGCACACCGCCCGAAACCCCGCGTTTCCTGGATGTTGTACCGCTGCGCTTTGGCATGTCGGAAGCCGCACATTACCACGTGCCCCTGCTGCTCTCGCCCTTCGGCTATTCTACCTACCGCGGCAGCTAATGCGCGGCACTCTTTCACTTTTTTGAGTCAAAAATACCTCTGCGCGCCCTCACAGCGCGCGCAACGTCTCATGTCCAGACACCTCACCGCGCCTTCAACGCATCCTCCATCCGCGCGATCATGAACTCCATGAACAGCCGGGCCTTGGGGTCTTGGTGGCGGCGGTGGGTGTAAAGGCAGGCCATCTGCACGGGCAGGGGGGGCGTGTCCTCCACCACCCGCACCAACGCACCGCTGCGGATATGGTCGGCGACCTCGAACAGCGGCTTCATCGCGATGCCGGCACCCGCCAGCGCCCAGTCGGTCAGAACATCACCGTCGTCGCTTTCAAACCGTCCGCGCACATCATATTTCACGGCCCCCTCAGGCCCCTGCAACTGCCATTGAAACTCTGTTGCCCCCGGAAAGCGCAGGTTCAGACAATTGTGCTGGCCGCGGTCAATGTCCTTGCCCGCCTTGGGGTGACCATGTGCCGCGATATAGGCCGGGCTGGCGCAAAGCACCCGTTCACATTCCGCCACCTTGCGGATGCGCAGCGTCGAATCCTCGGGCCGCCCAAGGAAAAACGCGACGTCCAATCCTTCGGCGGTCAGATCCAGTTTACGGTCACTCAGCCGCAGGCGCACGTCCACCAGCGGATAGGTGGCACCAAACTCCATCATATGCGGCGCGATCAACCGCCGTCCGACACCTAAGGGGGCCGCGATATGCAGCGTCCCCCGCGGGTTTTCGGTGACATCGTCAATCCCGGCCTCGGCCTCTTCAACCGACGTGAGAATATTGCAGGCCCCCGCATAGAAAATTGTGCCCTGTTCCGTGGGCGACAGGCTGCGCGTGGTGCGCTGAAACAACCGCACCCCCAGATGTGCCTCCAGCTGGGTGATCCGGGCCGAGGCCACGGCGGGCGATATCCGCTGGTCCCGCGCAGCCGCTGACATGCTACCCAGCTCGTAAATACGGACAAAGGTGCGGATGTTATCGAGGTAGGACATTTATCGGGAACTTTTGATAGAGTTTGCTGAATGACAAACGTAGCGTTAAAATCGCCGATTGAATAGTCTGCCCGTGATATCAAGGAGGACATGCACTATGAACGACATCGCCATCATGTGGGACTGGATCGGTTTTGCCATCCGCTGGGTGCATGTGATCACCGCAATGGCTTGGATCGGGGCGTCATTCTACTTTATCGCGCTGGATCTGGGGCTGCGTAAGGTACCGCATCTGCCCGTCGGCGCCTTTGGCGAGGAATGGCAGGTGCATGGCGGCGGATTTTATCACATCCAGAAATATCTGGTGGCGCCTGAAAACATGCCCGACCACTTGATCTGGCACAAATGGCAAAGCTATTCGACATGGCTATCAGGTGCCGCGCTGCTGATGGTGGTCTACTGGGCGGGGGCCGAGCTTTACCTGATTGATCTGGCCAAGGCTGATCTGACCACCGTACAGGCCATCCTGATCTCCGCAGGCTCGCTCACGCTGGGCTGGATCATCTATGATTACCTGTGCAAATCGCGCCTGGGCGACAAACCAACTGTGCTGATGGTGCTGCTATTCGTGCTGCTGGTGGCCATGGCCTGGGGGTATAATCAGGTCTTCACAGGCCGCGCGGCCTTGCTGCATCTTGGCGCGTTTACCGCCACGATCATGACGGCAAATGTGTTCTTTATCATCATGCCCAACCAACGCATCGTGGTGAAGGACCTGCAAGAGGGCCGCACCCCAGACCAGAAATACGGCAAGATTGCCAAGCTGCGATCGACCCACAACAACTACCTGACGTTGCCTGTCATCTTCCTGATGCTGTCGAACCACTACCCGCTGGCATTTGCCACAGAATACAACTGGCTCATCGCAGCGTTGGTGTTTCTGATGGGGGTCACGATCCGGCATTATTTCAACACCATGCACGCCACAGGCAAAGGGCCGCATTGGACATGGGGGGCCACCGCGCTGTTGTTTGTGGCCATCATGTGGCTGTCCACAGCACCCTTGATGCAGCCCAGTTTGGAGGAGGCGGAGGCGCGCCCGCTGACCGACCTTGAACAGGTTTTTGCCAGCGCCGATGGCTTTGCGGAGGTGACAGATATCGTGCCGGGCCGCTGCGCCATGTGCCACGCGCGCGAACCGTTCTACGACGGCATCCGTCGCGCGCCCAAGGGGCTGCTGTTGGAAACGCCGTCAGACATCGCCCGCGCCGCGCGGCAGATCTACTTGCAGGCCGGCGTGACCAACGCAATGCCGCCCGCAAACGTGTCCTTTATGGAAGAAGATGAACGCCGCAAGGTCGTGACATGGTACAGAAACGCTGCTGCTCGGCTGCCGTTTTTTCTGGCGGCCAAGTAAGCGCAGATGCTGAACCCCGCCGACCAGACAAACGCGAAAACGCCGCATCACATGCGGCGTTTTTGGCTTTGATATGAACGTAAGCGACCCGCCTCAGTGGTGCTGCACGGAACGATGTGCATCCCTCATGTCGCGGCAAGCTGGGCGACGGTAAGCAGGGTCGCCAATGCGGGCAGCGTCAACTGATCTGCGGCAATCTTCTGGCGTTCGGGCGTGTAGTGATGTTCAGCGTCAAGCATATTGGCCGTCGCAATCAATTCGCCCTTGTGGATCACCGGCAGGTTGATGACCGCACCACAGCCCAGGCTGCCGATCAACTCGTGGTCGGGGAACACGTCGGCGATGTCGGCGAGGGTGTTTGCCACAAACATCTCGTGCCCGTCATGCACCTGATTGAACCAGCTGTTGCGGGTGATCGGTTTGGTGCCCGAGGTGGGGTAGTTTTTCGGGTCACTGGTGTAGGACCGGCTGGCCAGTTCGGTGGCCATGTCTACGGTCATTACCGTAAACAGCTTGGCGCCGATCAGCGTATCGGCCAGCTTGTGCAACGCGGCCTGTGCTGCGTCAGCGGTTGTCGCGGCGGACAGGGCGTCATTGAACTGCGTAAGGGGGGAGGTCGTCATAGGGGCATCCTTCGGGTCAGCCGCCGCTGGCGGCATAGAGGCTTCGTGAATAACTGTGGGTGAATTCGCCGTGGTGCAGCGCCGAAACGGGGGCGATTTCGACAATCTGACCCTTGGTCATTACTGCCACGCGGTCACACATAAAACCGACGACGGGCAAATCATGGCTGACCAGAAGATAGGTCAGGTTCTGTTCGGCCCGCAGTCTTTTCAACAGGTTCAGGATTTCGGCCTGCACGCTGACATCCAGCGCGCTGGTGGGTTCGTCCAACAGCATGATCTTCGGCTCAAGCATCAGGGCGCGGGCGATTGCGACGCGCTGGCGTTGACCGCCCGACATCTGGTGCGGAAAGCGAAAGCGAAAGCGCCGATCAAGCCCGACATCGCTGAGCGCCTTTTCAATCCGCTCCGAACGGTTGCCCAGCCCGTGAATCGCCAGTGGTTCCGACAACACCGCATCGACGGTTTTACGTGGATGCAAAGAGCCGTAAGGGTCCTGGAATACCATCTGGCACGTCGTGGCCAGCCCCTTGTCTGGCCCGTGCCCGCGCGGTTTGCCAAGGATCGACATGCTGCCGGACCATTCCGGCGCAAGCCCTGCGATGGCTTTCAGCACAGTCGATTTGCCAGAGCCGCTTTCGCCGACCAAAGCAAAACTTTCGCCTTTGGCCACGTCAAAGCTGACGCCTTGGACGACGCGTTTGCCGCTGTAGGAAATATCGAGGTTGTTGAGTGAAATCGCGGCTGTCATGTGCCCTCCCACGTGGTGCGGTCCAGTGTCGGCAATGTGTCGCGCGTTTCATTCATGCGCGGCACGGCGGCCAATAGGCCGCGGGTATAAGGATGTGTTGCGCGGTCCAACTCTCGGGCGGCGCAGCGTTCAACCACGCGGCCTGCGTTCATCACCAGGATCTGGTCACAGTAGCGGGCGACCAGTTGAAGATCGTGGCTGATCAGGATCAACCCCATGCCCTGTTCGCGCACCAAATTATCAATCAAGTCCAGCACCTGCGCCTGAACACTGACGTCCAGCGCGCTGGTCGGCTCATCCGCGATCAGTATCTTCGGCTTCGGGATCAACATCATCGCGATCATTACCCGCTGGCCCATGCCGCCCGACACTTCGTGCGGATACATATTGGCCACATGGTCGGGATCGTTGATCTGCACCGCCTCAAGCATATCGCGCACCCGCCCGCGGGTCGCGCTGTGCGACAGCTTTTCATGGACGCGCAAGGCTTCTGCGATCTGGCGTCCGATGGTCATCACCGGATTAAGCGAATAGCGCGGGTCTTGCATGACCATGGAAATGCGGGCGCCGCGCAGGGCGCGCATTTTGCGCTCGGACAGGGACAAAAGGTCCTGTCCCTGAAACTCCATTTTTTCGGCTGTGACACGGCCCGGCGGCCGGATCAGCCGCAGGATCGCGCGGCCTGTCATGGATTTACCCGAGCCACTTTCGCCCACGATGCCAAGGCGCTCTTGCCCCAGATCAAACGATACGCCCTTGACCACATCAACGCGGCCCTGCGGGGTCGGGAAATTTACGCGCAGATCGCGCACCGAGAGGAGGGGTTTGGTCATGATTTCCCCGCTGATTTGGGATCAAGGACATCGCGCAGCCCGTCGCCGAGGAAACAAAAGCCCAACGAGACAAGAATAATCGCCAGCCCCGGCATCGTCGCAACCCACCACTGGTCAAGGATGAACACCCGCCCACGCGAGATCATCGCGCCCCATTCGGGCAGGGGTGGCTGCGCACCCAAGCCGAGAAAGCCAAGGCCCGCCGCCGTCAAGATGATCCCCGCCATGTCCAGTGTCACCCGAACAATCATCGACGAGGTGCACAGCGGCAGCACATGGGCAAAGATGATCCGCGTATGCGACGCCCCCAAAAGACGGGTTGCCGAGACAAATTCAGCGTTGCGAAAGGTCAACGTCTCGGCCCGTGCGATGCGCGCATAGGCGGGCCAGGCGGTGATCGCGATGGCGATGATCGCGTTTTCGATACCCGGGCCAAGGGCGGCGACAAAAGCCAGCGCCATAATCAGCTTGGGCATCGACAGAAACACATCCGTCAGCCCCATCAGGATCCGGTCGGTCCAGCCGCCAAAGTAGCCCGAAATCGCCCCAATCACGAGCCCCAGCGGCGCTGAGATCACCGCGACCAACGCCACGATCATCAAGGTAATGCGCGAGCCGTAGACGACGCGGGAGAAGATATCACGGCCCAACTCATCAGTGCCCATCCAGTGATCGGAGGAGGGGGGCAGTAGACGGTCGGCGAGGTTCTGACCCACCGGGCTTTCGGGGGCAATCAGGGGGGCTGCAATCGCGGTAAAGATCAGCAGCCCGATGATCACAGCACCCGTTACCGCCAAAGGATTGCGCAACATCAGACCGCCCGCGAGATAGGCGCGCCCGGCGTTGGCCTGCATCCGCGATACGGGGCTGTCAGAGGTTAACCATGCGTGCATTATCGGCTCCTCGGGTCGAGAACGCGGTAAAGCACGTCCGACACTTTGTTGATCAGAATAAATACCGCGCCAATCACGAGGGTGGCGCCCAGAACGGCGTTCATGTCGGCATTGAACAGGGCGGTGGTCAGATAATTACCGATGCCCGGCCATGAGAACACGGTTTCGATCATCACCGATCCTTCGAGCAATCCCGCATAGCTGAGGCCGATGACGGTGATAAGAGGCACGCGGATGGGACCAAAGGCGTGGGCCCAGATCACGCGCGTTTCGCTGACGCCTTTGACACGGGCGGTGGTGACGTATTCCTGATTAAGTTGGTCCAGCATGAAACTGCGTGTCATCCGCGCGATATAAGCAAGGGAAAAGAAGCCGAGGATCGTGGCGGGCAGGATGATGCGGTGCAGCGCGTTGCGGAACACCTGCATATTTCCGTCCAGCAGCGAATCGACCAGCAGCAGACCCGTGACCGGTTTCACCAGCCCGTCATAGAACACGTCGATTCGACCCGGCCCGCCGACCCAACCGAGCCCGGCATAAAACACGGCCAAGCCAACCAGACCCAGCCAGAAAGCCGGAACCGAATAGCCCAGCAGCGCCAATACCCGGATGATCTGGTCCGACCAGCTTCCGGCACGGGCGGCGGCATAGACGCCCATCGGCACGCCAAGCAGAACGCCGATAATGATGCCGATTGTTGCCATCTCAAGCGTGGCGGGAAAGACGCGGATCAAGTCTTGGGCCACGGGGCGTCCGGTAGACACCGATGTGCCCAGATCACCCTGCAAAACATCGCCCACGTAGGAAAGGAACTGCACGAACAAGGGGCGATCCAGTCCCATGGCAATGCGCGCCGTTTCATATTGCGCATTGGTGGCACGGTCTCCGACGACGGCCAAAACCGGGTCAATCGGCACCACCCGCCCAATGAAAAAGGTGATCGCCAGCAGGCCTAAAAAGGTCAGCGCCGTGATCACCGCAAACCCGCCGAGAGAGCGGGCAAACTCTGCCAGTCGCGTCAGCGAAGAATTGAAAGTGGATGACATGGCGCGACGGTCCTCATTGGTCCGGCCCCGTCGATTGGGGCCAAGGTCAGTTTTGCCGGACGTTAGGGAAATCACTTGGCAAATGCAAAAAGTTTTGCTTACATCTAAAAAAGTTTTTTGACTGAAACCATAAAAAGGGGGGCGATGTGTGAAGGATCAGCCGGACAAAGCCGAGAATCGCGCGCTCAACCCATCGCGGCAGACGCCAGCCGTGCTGGGCCCCCGCATCCGCGGACGGCGGCGCAAATTGTCGCTGACGCTAAAGACGGTGGCCGAGCTGTCTGGTTTGTCCGTGGGCTATCTCAGTCAGGTCGAAACCGACAAGGCGGTGCCATCGCTTGGCACTTTGGCGCAGATCGCGCAGGCGCTTGATGTTGATCTGGATTATTTCATCACGACCCCGCGCGCCGCAACCGCCCTGTCGCGCGCCAGCGAGAGAGCGCAATTTTCCCTGCCCGGATCGGCCATGTCTTATGAGGCAATCAGCAACGATTATCCGGGCTCTGAACTGAGCAGTTTTATCATGATGGTGCCGCCTGGCTACGAGTCCGAGGTGGCAACCCATGAAGGCGAAGAGATCGTCATGGTGCTGGAGGGCGAGATCGAACAGACCCTTGGCACTGAAACGCTGACGATGGGGGCAGGGGACGCGCTGCACTACAGCGGCGCCACCCCGCACAGCTGGGCCAACCGCAGCGACACGCCCGCACGGCTGATCTGGACCGGCACGCTAAGCGTGCTGATGCGCAAGTGAGTTAAAAACCCGTAAAACGAACCCAACAGGAGAGACACAATGAAAACCTTGAGAACTGCCCTACTGGCCAGCGTAATGGCCCTGCCATTGGCTGCACCGGTCTTGGCGGAAACCCCGCCAAACCTGCTCGTCGTGGCGCAGAACATCGACGACATCGTCGCGATTGACCCCGCACAGGCTTATGAATTCACCAGCGGTGAACTGGTCACCAACATCTATGATCGGCTGGTCCAATACGACGCCGAAGATCCAACCGTGCTGGCCGCAGGCCTTGCGGAAAGCTGGGAAACCGACGCCGACGCCAAAACTGTCACCTTTACCCTGCGCGAAGGTGCCACGTTCCATTCCGGCAATCCGGTGCGCCCAGAGGACGTGACCGGCAGCCTTGCGCGTGTCATCAAGCTTGACCTGACGCCGGCGTTCATTCTGGCACAACTCGGCTGGACGCCCGAGAACGTCGACGCGATGATCACAGCCGAGGGCAATACGGTCACGGTTAAATATGAAGGCGACTTTTCCCCCGCCTTTGTGCTGAACGTGCTGGCCGCGCGGCCGGCCTCCATTGTCGATATGGAAACCGTCATGGCCAATGAGGTCGACGGTGATATGGGCAACGCCTGGCTGAACGAAAACAGCGCCGGGTCTGGCCCGTTTTCGCTCCAGACCTTCCGCCCTGCGGAGCTGGTACGTCTGGCCGCCAATCCGGATTACTTCAAGGGCGCGCCCCAGATGGAAGGGGTGATCTTGCAGCACGTGGCCGAGGCCGCGACCCAGCAGCTGTTGTTGGAGCAGGGCGACGTCGACATGGCGCGCAACCTGACGCCAGACCAGATCGCCGGGATGACCAGCGACGACATCACTGTTGCGTCGTTCCCGCAGGCCGCCGTGCATTTCCTGTCGTTCAACCAAAAGAACGACAAGCTGACCGATCCCGCCGTCTGGGAAGCTGCCCGCTATCTTGTGAATTACTCCGGCATGACCGACAGCTTCCTTGCTGGTCAGATGGAAATTCATCAGGCGTTCTGGCCCAAAGGCTTCCCCGGCGCGCTTGAGGAAACGCCCTACAGCTATGATCCTGCAAAAGCCGAACAGATTCTGGCAGATGCCGGCGTCGAACTGCCGATCACCGTTGAACTTGACGTGATCAACGCCGCGCCCTTTACCGACATGGCGCAATCGCTTCAGGCGAGCTTTGCTGACGCAGGGATCAATTTTGAGATTCTGCCGGGCACAGGCGCACAGGTCATTACCAAGTACCGCGAGCGGACCCACGCCGCGATGCTGCTTTACTGGGGCCCCGACTTCATGGACCCGCATTCCAATGCCAAGGCCTTTGCCTATAATTCCGACAACTCGGACGAGAATTATCAGGCAACGACCACCTGGCGGAACGCTTGGGCGGTGCCTGAAGAGCTGAACAAGCTGACCATGGGCGCCCTGACCGAGCCTGATCCTGATGCGCGTCTGGGCCAGTACGTCGAACTGCAAAAGGCCGTGCAGAAAGAAAGCCCAATCGTGATCATGTTCCAGGCCGCCTATCAGGTGGCGATGGACAGTGACGTCTCCGGCTATGTCAACGGCGCAACGTCGGACTTCGTGTTCTACCGCCTGGTCGAAAAAGACTGATCATGTCGTGACCAACGGGGGGCCGCTTTTCCGAGTGGCCCCTTTGAACGCCAATATCAATGAACTGGAACATCCCCCGTGACCATCCGCCTGAAGAACCTGCGCGCCAAAATGCGCGACACCGGCACCGATCTCGTAGCGATTGGCCCGACCAGCCACATGCGTTGGTTGACCGGGCTGGACCCCCACGGCGATGAGCGCCCGGTGATGTTGCTGGTGTCACAGGATTACGCCGGGTTTCTTATGCCTGGCCTGAACGCCGACGCGGCGCGCAAGGACACAGACCTGCCATTTCATACTTGGGCCGACGACACCGGCCCGGACACGGCACTGGCCGCGCTGCTGAACAAGTGCGGGGCCACTGTCGCGGGCCTGTCTGTTGCCATAGACGAAGCCATGCGTGCGGATTTTGCCCTGTTGCTGCTCGATGCGCTAGACGCACCGCGCCGCAGCTTTGCGGCCGAAACAGTGGGGCTGCTGCGGCAAATAAAGGATGATGAAGAATACGAGGCCTTGCGCGCCAGCGCGCGCCTGAACGACGCCGCCGCCATGGCCGGATTTGCTGCCCTGGCCGAAGGTGTGACCGAGCGCGACGTGCAGGCTGCAATCCATGCCCATTACAAGGCAAACGGCGCGCGACCAGAGTTCACCATCGTTGGATTTGGCCGAAATGCGGCGTATCCACACCACCATACCGGTGATACCAAACTGACGCGCGAGATGGCCGTGTTGATCGACACCGGATGCCGCCTGAACGGCGCGCCGTCTGATATGACCCGCTGCGGCTGGTTTGGCGACACACCGTCGCCAGAATTTCTCAAGGTTGCAGAGATCGTCGAGGACGCGGTGCAAGCAGCACTTGCGGCGTCTCACCCCGGTACCATCGCATCGCGCATTGATCGCGCCGCGCGAGATACGATTGCGGCTGCGGGGTATGGCGACAGGTTTCTGCACCGCACCGGTCATGGCCTTGGCGTCGACATTCACGAGCCCCCCTATATCAGCGCGACCGCCACCACCGAGATGCGGGCAGGCAATGTGTTCTCGATCGAGCCGGGGATCTATCTGGATGGGGATTTCGGCATTCGTCTTGAGGATATTGTGATCCTCCGCGACAGCGGGCCAGAAATTTTGTCCGGCCTCTCGCGCGATATCGTCAAAGTGACGTAACCCGAAAAATTGATCGTCTCACTGCGAGGGGCTTTAGTCTTGGACTAGGTTGCGTGTGGGTTTGCCCCACGCACACCGCCCCCGCCTAAACGCAACATGTCTGTCGTTGTACAGGGGGCGTTCACCGATTTGCTTCCTCCGTTGGTCTGCACCTTTGATGGCATCTTACCTGTCGTTGGCGGCAAATTTCGACGATTTAGTGCGTTCTCATAGCCGCTAGCTTAGCCTATCTTTAGCCACACGCCGTGTTCGAAGGGGAAAATCTAATGCCAAAGCCGCCGTTTGTTCGGCCCAAAATAACCAAATTTTTCGAAGCAGACATGTTGGAGAATTATCAGCGCGGAAGTTTTTGGTTTGGCACATTAAAGCGATACCGCATGATTGAGAAAAAAGAGGATGATGTGGTAGTGGAGCCGCGCTTCTCTGATAGGCGAGAGGGCATGGTCGAACTTACACATAATTTTGAAACGGGTCATGCCAAGAGCGTCAAAATAGGTGGCATAACCATTACCGACGGCCACTTCGAGGGCAATGGGACCGACATAATATTGACGCACGAATTCAACGATTTTGTCTTTTGTGCTTCGTGGGGAGCATATTCTCGTCAGCAGCACCTAGATATAAAAAATGGTGCGATTAGTGTGGGTGAAACACAATACGAAGGAAATTCAAAGCTTACGCATTTTGCA
The DNA here is from genome assembly GCF_057178245.1 of Sulfitobacter sp. KMM 9851. Taxonomy (NCBI): domain Bacteria; kingdom Pseudomonadati; phylum Pseudomonadota; class Alphaproteobacteria; order Rhodobacterales; family Roseobacteraceae; genus Sulfitobacter; species Sulfitobacter sp. KMM 9851. Next base: position 1,672,689 of record NZ_CM169991.1, on the reverse strand, counting down.
GAAATCGAATTGATTGATTTCTTAGACGCTGTCAGTTTGGAGGCACCAAGAACACCGTTATGGAACACTACACTTCCAGCAAAAGAGTATTTGCTTCATAGCCTTGTCAAATATGGGCAAACAGAAAAGTTAATTTCCATTCCGTCGGTTTATGAAGGCAGCGGGATGGATGTGACTACTGAAGACTATCTGAGAACTATGTTCACAAAGCCCAAGCACTTTTCACCGGAGAATGAATTTCGGGTCGTCTTACGTGCCAACGCCCCAAATTCTATTGACGGTGATCCTGCGGGTATGAAGTTGATGCACAAGAAACTGCGTCGTTCCATACGAAAGATTGGAACTCTTGACGGAGAGGTATGACCTGCATCGCTAGTGAACCTCACGAATGCGTGATCGACTTAAATCGACGATCCCTTGTTTCTAGCCATTCTCGCGACATGCAAACGACAATCCGCCCTTAAATCTTGAAATAAATACAATTCCTTAACCGGAATTGTGGCGGAGAGACAGGGATTCATACTTAATCTCTAATCTCCAAATAATACTATAATTTCAGTGCACTTAGGTCATTTACCCATTTCAACGGCCAGCAAGAAAGTGTAGCAAATTGTGTTGCAATGCGCTGATCCGTGACACGCGGCAGCAATAATACAAGCGAGTGGCACAAATGGCTGGATTGATCAAACGGGGGAACACTTGGCACTTTCGGATGCGGGTGCCGAAACGGTATCTCGCAGTCGCCGGTCGCAAAGAAATTCATCGCAGCCTCGAGACCGATAGTGAACGGCGTGCCCGTGAGATGTTGCCCGATATGAAAGCAAGACTGCTTGCCGAGCTTGAAGAAATGACAGTCATAAAAGAGCGACCAGACGAGGCCAGCGCTTACCGCGCAGCGCAGAAGATTGCGCAAGCGAGAGGGTTTGCCTACCGCCCGCTCTCCGATCTCCTGAACGCACCACTGGATGAGATTTTGGGCCGCGTAGAAACTGCCAGCGCCGATCCTGCCACCGAGACGGTAAAAGCCCTCCTTGGGGCGATTGAGGAGCCCGCGCTGATGCTCTCGGGGCTTGTCGATGAAGTTGAAAGCCTTGCGGCACACGAGAACCGATACAAAAGCGAAAACCAGCTGCGCTTGTGGCGCAATCCGCGCAAACGTGCCGTTGCCAACCTGATGACGGCTCTGGGTGGCAAGGATGTGTTTGTGTCAGAGATCGACCACTCTGCGGCCCTAAAGCACAAGGCTTGGTGGCAAAAGAAGATCACCGCCGAGGGGCTTTCTATGGAAAGTGCCAACAAGGACTTCGCAAACATGGCCGGGATGCTTCGTCGTTACTACGAGGGCATCGCGAAACCCAATCCGCCAGAGCCATACCGTCGTGTAAACCTCAAGGATCGATACAAGGTTGAAACACGAAAATTGGAAATCCCGATAGATTGGATTACCGAGAAGTGGTTTGCGCCAGGCGCTTTCGACGCCACGAATCCGGAGGCGCGGGACATCCTGCTGATCTCTATCGAAACCGGGTGCCGGCAGTCTGAAATCCACGACCTTCCGGCAAGTGCTATTGTGCTGGATCACCCTATACCCCACCTACAACTCGCATTTGAAGAGGGTGAAGACCGGAGAGAGATAAAGAACAGTTCATCCGCGCGGTTGGTGCCTCTCGTCGGCGTCGCCCTCGCGGCAGCCAAGCGCCATCCGAACGGATTTCCGCGATACAGAGGTAAGAGCAACTACTCAGGCACGATGAACAAATTCCTTCGCAGCAATGGCCTGCTGCCGTCCGATCGGCATACAATCGGGGGAGTGCGCCACACTTGGGAGAGCCGAATATTGAACGCGACAAAGCGTATGGACGTCAGCGGTGAAATGATGGGTCACAGCGTGAAGGTCATCCGCGGTCGCCCCGTATATGGGGACGCAATGGATTTAGCGCGAAAGCAGGAGCTTGCTCAGAGCGTCATGCTGAAAGTGCCGGAGCACTTGAACTAATCGCAGAGAACAAGACTACCCGCCAGCAAACGGTACAGGGATAAAAATATTTCGGCTCCAAGTAGCGGAAGTCGTATTGAGCGCCAATGTCAGCCCCTTCATAGCCCGAGTTTCTCGTTTAGGTTGGTGAGAAATCTAGTTCGTGATAGACTTTCCCAATAATAGACATCACTAAATTTTATATGGAAGGATAATCGGTGCGATATTTTTTTCTAATTGCCATTCTCTCACTTTCTCCAAATACTTCTTTGGCCCACTGTAAATGGAGCCATCCACATCATTGTGTAACAGCCCCCATAAGAGACCTCGGCGGCGAGATAGGTGGGACAATCGGGGGCGTAATAGAGGATTCTGCCGATATTGTTGATGAAGCTGTCGAAGACGTCGCTGACGTCGTAGACGAAGCCGCTGATGACACTATTCACATAATCACTCAAACTGGCGAAGAGTTTTCCGAGTTCATCTGTACAGTTGTAGGGAAGGAGGACGGAGAGGGATGCAACGTTTCTGGTGGCGTAACTGTAGGCGATGACGGAAGCACAACCGCAACTGACGGTCAGGGAGTACCGTCCGAAATTCCTGAGGCTCAACCCGATATCTTTGGCTGGGAAACTGACCTAGCATTTGAGGAATGGCAAGATACCGAAGAAGAAAATGAAAAGTGGGCGATCGGTGGTATAATCTTAGCACCAAGAGGAACTGCGCTACCAGAAGATATCACATGGTTTTCAACTCTTCCTGGTAACGTAACATCAGAAGGTGCGATCAGAAGCGACCGAGGGATACAGCAAATCGTCGGCGTCAGAAGAACCCGAGGTACGCAATACGGGCTGCATCGAGGAACTGACTACTCCACGGCCTCAGGCGATGCAGTTTTATCTCCGGTAAGCGGTGTGATCGTCGGCGTTCGGCAGATGTCGAGCAAACCCTTCGCGCTCGTGGAGGTTCGAAATAACCAAGGTATAATTTCTCGAATTCTATACGCTTCAAGCAGCATTAAAGTAGGTGAAAGTGTTTTGAGAGGGCAGCGCATCGGCACGGCTCAAGACCTCCATGTGACGGGGGGGTATGATACTACTGTCCCAAATCATATTCACGTTACGCACATTAGCCCAGAAGGACACTCTCTTGCGCCAGATGGAAAGTACGTAGTGCTAAAAGACGATATGGATGTAGGAACGCTATGCGTTGGAGACAACAGGCAATGTTTCTCCCCTGGGGAATATCAATAGAGGTCGCCCATCATATATATTGGTGAAATATGTTTCTCATTAGTATCGCGTATTTCAGTGAGCCAGCTCAAATGGTGTAATCTCAGAAATCAGCAATCTTTTCCCGCTGAGCCGTCCTTCACCTCATCTCACAAAACGCATCACGCCGCCCTGATGGGGGCGGCGTGGTTTGCAATTTGGGCGGCTTGGAAGAGCAGGTCTTGTTTTTCTTCGAGCGCTTCGAGATCTGCGTTGAAGCGTTTGAGCAGGGGGAGCATCCATTCTTCGCCGTTGGTGATCTGTTGAGCGATCTGTTGTCTGGCGCGTTTGACCCGGTCGATCTGGATTTCCACGGCGGAATTTCGAACGGGGTGGATGTGGGCGATTTCGGTAACCGTCGTCCGCGCGGTGTGTCTCTGAGACATAGCACTCCATACCCCACCACCGCAGATTTGCGGCTGGTTTCGGGGGCGGGGGAATGGCTGGCTACATGTCGGACTCCGTTGCTCGTTAGGCATATTTAGGCGCTGAGGGTGCAATTGATAATGCTTTCATCTGGAAACAGTCTGTTCATCGCGTTGAACGATGGGAGGTGGCCCCGTGAGACCTTGCACACGGGGCGGCACGCTCATTCGCCCTTGTGATCGCCACCGGACAGTTCAGCTTCAGCAGCCGCAGCTCGCTCAGCCTCGTCGTCGGCTTTCCAGATCTCAAGCTGCGCGTCGATACGGTTAGCAACGCCTTCAGGCGTTTGCGCGTGTTTCAGCATGCGGTTACGGTTAGTGGCCGTTGCAAAGCAGGCGAACTCGAAGAAAATATCTTCGATTTTTTCGACATTTTCTTCCATCATACAGTCAATCCAGACATCGAGCGTGGCTCCAAAAGCGGCACGTGCCTCGCGCTGTGTTTTGTCATGCTTGCGGGCATCTTTGTCGGCATGGCGCGCGACCGTGTTCATTGCGGATTCCATACGGCGCTGCATTGCCTCAGTCATAACGAATTTCGTTTTGTTGACTTTGCGGGACGATTTCTTCGACAGTTTCTTGGTCATATCTGGGGCTCCAGTTTAAGTGTTTACGTTCAACCGGAGCCTTGGGTTTTCCGTCCCGCTGCTTCCGATTACCCTTAATATTGGAACGCATTTTTCGGCACGATAATTCTCAAGCCATGTTTTTTGTATAAAATTGCAAGCAACTGATATTAAATGGTAATACACAAATTTTGATAGTTTTTATGTGACGAATTCATACTTCAACCCGATCATTCCGGCCCACTTTGCTCCTGTCCCGATTTGCGTCCTCTTCCCTTACACGCAGGGTCCAGCGCCATAATGCTGGCGGTCAGTTTGCGCCGCAAATCCGCAATCTTTCCGCGACGCCCTTTTGGTAGATGCCGGGCGATTTCGAGAATGGTGTCGTCGGCTTTTTTGATCTCGGAAATCTCGGTCGCAAGCCGCGCCTCCGCTGCCTTCTCCGCTTTGACAGTCGCTTTCAGCGCCAGCTTCTTTGCGACAGCCCGAAATGCTTTTCGCGCTTTGGCAAACCCGAACCCGGTCCTGCGGTCGGGCGTGATTGGTGATCCTGTCTTTGTCGATGGTTTGATCGGCTTGCCAAACTCGTCAATATCTCCAGCGGAGACGGCTTCGGCATAGGCGATCACGTCTTCCGCGATGTCTTCACGCTCCTCCAACTCACGGCGGCGCACTTCGAGATCGGCGGCCTCTTTCGCGAGCCGCAACTCTTCCTTTGCCCGCCATTCCGCAGGGCGAACATGGCGCCGTTTTTCCGGTGGGGTTTTCCCGTTGTTCAGCGCCTCACGGATCGCCTGCTTGCGGGCTTCCCCGCGCACCAGGCCGATTTCGCTGAACCAAGCGCCAACGCTGTCTTGTGCCGCCTCGTAATCCTTGATCAGCGGATGAATGGAGGGTTGGAGCACACGGCACTCCACCCCGTGTTTATGCACGGTCGCGCGGGGCATGATCACCGCATGGATGTGATACGCCTGTTCATCTGTATCCGCCCGGGCGTGGATGACATCATCACCGAAATTCGCTTTCAACCAAGCAACAGCGCGCTCCTCGAACTGCTTCTCTCGAGCTGTATTGAATAGCTCAGCACTGTCCTCGGTTTCTTCGAACCAGTCCTTGTTGGCGGTCAGTAGGACTTCCCGCAACGGGCCATGCCGGGATGCGCGCCAAGGATCACGCGGCCCTTCGATGCGGCGCTTCTTCAAGTCTTTGCGTCGGTTGCGACGATCCAAGTCGGTCAGCTCTGCGGCAAAGGTTTCCATCTTGATCAGCTTGATTTCGGCCAGCGCTTCCTCCGCCCAGGTTTCTGTTCCGATCAGAAGCCGTGGCTTTGGCTTGTCGCGGTCAATGTGCCCAAGATCCCCATACTTGCGATGGCGATGGGCCTCGTATCCGCTGATATCGCTTGGACCCATCCCCGCATACCGCAAGACTACAGGGTGTTTTTTCGCCGCCATTTTTGATCTCCAGACTATGAGATCAGAACATCGGTCGATGATTCCGGCGTCGTGAGGAATCTTGAGCAGAAAGTTCAGCGGGGGAGGAGGGAGATTACTCACTAAACAGCCCGCACTCCGGCGCCTACGGCACCTCTGTTCGGCCTGCCGTTCGCCAGGGGCAAGCCCCTGGACCCTGGCCGCCTGCGGCGACCTTGGGAGACGTCCAACTCTCCCAAACCCTCAAGGGGCTTTCAGCCAGAGAAAGGGAGGTTTCGCCCACCCCTTTCATCCCCACTCGCAGGGTCGTCGTTCGCCACTCCCCCTGCACCCCCTGGCAGCCTGTCCGTCTGGGACCAAAGAGGGGACTTCCCTCTCTGGACGCTCCAAGGCAAGGACCACTCGCCGTCTGTCCCTGCACCCTCTCAGGCGTCTCCGACGGTCATTCGGAACTTGCTAGCGCAGGCGCAAACGGCCCAAACCGGATATACAACCCCAAAATGATGCGGTAGTGCAGAATTCATGAATGAGTGTTCTTAGGCGGCGTTTGCAAGCCATTCTAACATACTGATAAACAGCATAATTGCGATCACCATCCCATCTTAGCAGTTGTGATTAATATGGGTGACGTGCCTTATGCAAAGGTATAACTTTAAGTTAAGCGGGGAGCGGGTATCATCCTAACCGTGTCATTTCAGAATAAGAGGTTTCCATGCAGGCAAAGTTTGAAATGACCGATGGTTTAGCTAACCTATCAAAAATACTTGAGGAATTGCCCTCAGAATCCAATTTCTGGAACGAAGCTCAGAACCGATTTCACTTTGTTGATCGATTACTGATGGAGTGTCTTGGATGGTCTAAGCCTGACCTCAACGTTGAGATGAAAGATGGAGCCGACGGCTGGGCCGACTATACCCTTGGAACTCCGGCAAAGGTTGTCTTAGAGGCCAAAAAGCAATCCGTTCACTTCGGTGATCTGCCAATAGGCAAGGACGTTTCGATCAGAAAAATAGCACCTCTTGTTGCCGCATCCAAAAAACTCAAAGAGGCCATGACTCAAGTCATCGGATACTCGACGATGCTTGGAGCTCAGTGTTCTGTTGTTTGCAACGGGCCACAAATCTTGATTTTTCAAACATTTAACTCTGGGGCATCTCCACTTGATGGAAACTGCTTCTTTTTTAATGGCTTTGAGAACATGAAGACTAACTTTCATACCCTTTGGACTGTGCTATCGCCTGAAGGGGTTCAGGAAAATAGGGCAAATCGCGAACTTCAGGCTCACAAGAATCTTAGGATTCCGCCTAAGGCTTCTGATTCCATTACTGAACCATTCAAAGTTCGCTATCGCAATGCACTACAACAAGAACTCCAATCGATTAGTTCATTGCTGTTAGAAGAACTCGAAGATGAGCCAGAGTTAAAAAAAGCATTTTACAATGAGTGTTATGTGCCCATTGAGGCTAACAACAGACATCTAATGCTTAGCCGCAATATCATCGACGCGCGATACCAAAGAGCAAATTCAGATCAAGGCTCTCTGTCTGCTTTCGAAGTGGTCAAAAAGCCCTCGGGAAGAAGCGACATTTCAATTTCAGATGGGGGATTGCTAGGTGCTACATCAAACAAGCCAATCATTCTTTTGGGCGATGTTGGTGTAGGAAAAACCTCATTTTTCGAGAACTTGATGATGGGCCTTTCGGAGGAAAAAACGTCAAATACGATCACGCTACATTTGAATTTAGGGATTAAGGCTAACCTAACAAAAAGTGTTAAGGACTTTGTTCTTGATGCAATTCCAGAATATCTTTCAACCCTTTATGGCATCTCAATCCTTGACGCAAAATTTGCTGAGAGCGTTTTGAGCAAAGAGTTAGAACAATTTGATAGGAGCCCGGCAGGCCAATTAAAGTCCGTTGATGAAATGGACTACCGGAAATCCAGACTAAAATTCATGCAGGACCATATTGACAAGATTGAAACATACGTTTCACGATGTTTGCAATTCTTGGCGGGAAAGCAAAATAAACAAATTATCGTTTTTGTTGACAACTCTGACCAACGAAAATTTGAAACACAACAGGAAGCATTTCTGATAGCTCAAGAGTTAGCAACACTGAAAGGTGTGCTGGTCTTCATTTCTTTACGTCCCAGCACGTTTTTGCAATCAAAGGAGAAAGGGGCGCTTTCCGGCTACAGGAACAAAGTCCTAACAATTTCGCCACCCCCGGCCGACAGGGTGATCCAAAAACGAATTGAATTCGCGCTACGTATCGCAGATGGAACACAAAAATTCCAAGGCTTGGCTAATGTTCGACTTAATTTAACCAGCGTTGTTGCGTTCTTAAAAGCAACTCTGAGAGCAATTAAATCAAATCAAGAGATACGGCATTTTCTATCAAATATCTCTGGAGGAAACACCCGATCAGTTGTGGAGTTGGTGTCGAGTTTTGTTGGGAGTCCAAATGTTGACTCAAGAAAGATCGTAGAAATTGAAGAGCGATCTGGAGACTACAAGGTCCCGTTGCATGAGTTTACAAAGCACGCGCTGCTGGGTGAATATGCCTACTATTCTCCGCGATCTTCTTTGTATGCACTAAATTTATACGACATTGCCTTTTCAGACCCAAGAGAACATTTTTTGGGCAGTCTGATTACTGCTTACCTGAATTCAGACTCTGGCAAACGTGATAATGATGGATTTACCTATGGTGAAGCGATCATCGACGAAATGGGAGGGCTTGGATTTTCATCTGATCAAACGAGTCATCGATTGCGGTCGCTTGCAGAGAAAAGACTAATCGAAACTCCCCATGCTCACTATCGAGAGATTTCAGTAGGTCCCGAGGTATCGCCGTCCGCATTTCATTTTCGTACAACTTCCATTGGCAACTACCATATCAGGCAATGGTCCGGAACGTTCGCATTTTTGGATGCTATGTCGACTGACACACCTATTTTTGATGAAAATGCTCGCGACTCCATACAATCAATCGCGTCTTCATCATCGATATCGGACCGTTTTGAACGGTCAACACTATTCAGGGACTATCTACACGATTGCTGGACTGCATCTTCCTTGGTTCCGGCCTACTACGATTTTCAGACCGTTCAGAAGGTGGGAGATCAATCTTTTAGGCTTGTTGAACGATTCCTCAGAAGAACTTAGGCCATTAGATCGACAACCAGATAATCTACATCTTGTAGGAGACCTTTTTGCTTTTGTAGCGAAGGTCTGCTTTCCGCCCACTTTGCCCTCTAAACGTATTTTGACGAGAGGGCCTACCCTCTCGCCGCTCTCCCGGATTTTGCCTCCAGTTTTGCTGCGCGGTCTTTGTGACGCGCAGCAAAACTGGAGCCATTTTAGGTCTCCAAAGCTGGTGTCGATTTCCAATCGCATCACAGGAGACCCCAGATGTATCAATCCACTCAACCCTTCGTGCCAGCATTTGATTGGCAGAACCTTGTCGAACGCGGCGATGTCGTCTTGTTCCGGTATCCTCTCGCGGTCGAATACGACGCATCAACGGACACGAGGCCAAAACGTCGCCCCTGCTTGGTTCTCGACGTCTTTACCATAGGCGGAACCTGCTTCATCGAACTCGCCTATGGAACCTCAGCGCCGACCAAAGCTAACCGCGGTTACGAAGTCAGGGTAGGGGAGAAGGGGTCCTGCCACGCAGCTGGCCTGAAGCGGCCGTCGCGCTTTGTCTGCGCCCGTCGGATCATCGTCAGCGTTAATCATTCTGGTTTCGATGACGACGACGATAGCGGAACGCTCATCGGCCGTCTTGATCCGCCACTGATCGAGCGGATGAATGCCGTGCGCGCGCGATTACAAGCCGACGCTGATATAAAGGCAGCCGCGCACGAAGAACGCCGGGAAGATCGGGCACGATAGTCGCGCGTAGTTCGCGGTTTCCTTTTGGGAACCGCGCCTTCGAGCGACCCCGCACCCCCAAACATCAAAGGATAAAGACTATGGAACTACCACTCAATTCGGGCACAGAACTTACCCCAATGGCCGCCGCGTGCTACCCGCTTGCGCGCGCCGCTGCGACGGGCATCGAACAGGATGTTCTCGACCTCATTGCCCCGAAGCCTAAACGCGAGGCCCAAGCGCTCGCGGCGCTCCTTCAGCGTGGGGCGATCTTCGACAAAGGCGTTCTCGCAAAGCTGCACGATCTGGTGGGCGTGCTCGATGCCGAGATCATCGAAGGGACATATGTTGAAACGCATTACGATCACAGCGCGGAGAACGTGTCCGACACACAGGAATACGGAATGGAACGTCTGACGCCGGAGGCCGATCGGCTAACCAACGCACTGGGAGTGCTAATCGAGCTCTACATAACGCTTTCGGCTGTGCACGACCTCCTTCGTGCCGAGAAGGCTCTGCAAGTGCTGCGCGCCGCAGCCTGACCGAACATGCAGGTTTAGACACCCCGCATCAGGCGCGCTGGCGACCCTTCTGCTGCTACAGATGTCAGCGCGCCGCCTTCAATCGCAGCAAAAATCAGAAAATGTGTAGCAAAATGTGTAGCAATTTTGCGCATCTCTTTGCTATGATCTGAGTCTAATATATTGATTTAATGAAATTTTTTGCCGCACCGGTAAGGGTGAAATGGCGGAGAGACAGGGATTCGAACCCTGGGAACCCGTGAAGGCTCAACGGTTTTCGAGACCGCCCCGTTCGACCACTCCGGCACCTCTCCGCGGGGGTCTAGGATGGCCCGTTTAGTCGCGATTGCCCGCACTGGCAAGAGGGGTTTTGCCAATGAAAGCGTCACACGGGAATTTTCATTGCGCCTGCACCATGATGGCCTAAGTTCAGAACAAACCCCTTATACTGGACCCCAACATGCGCATGTTCACCCGTCGCCTTGCCGCTCCCCTTGTTCTTCTATGCGTAATGGCGCTTAGCCTGCCCGCGCAGGCGGCCGACAAGATGCGTCTGGAACAGTTTCTTGAGGTAACGGGTTTTGATGTCGCTCTCGACAGTATTCGCCTGTCGGCTGATTCTGCACCGCAAATGCTGGGGCTGGAGGCGGAAGATTTCGGATCGGAATGGTCGCGGTTGGTGGCCGAGGTGTTCGATACCGACCACATGCACGACATGGCGATGGATATCCTTGGCGAAACCCTGGCCGATGATTTGCTCGATCATGCCGCAGATTTCTATGCCGGTGACCTGGGACAGCGGCTCGTTACGGTCGAAAACAAGGCCCATATGGTCGAGGAAGACGGGCTGAAGGCCGAGGTCGGTGCCGAGATCATCGCCGGTCTGGTGCGCATCGGCTCCGACCGGGTGGAGGCGCTACAGCGGCTCAACACTGCCAGCGATGTGGAAGACATCTCGATCAAGGCGATACAGGAGGTGCAGATCAGATTTCTGATGGCCGCAGCCGGGGCAGGGATCATCGAATTGCAGATGGACGAACCCGATCTGCGCGAGGCCATGCGCGAACAAGAAGGCGCGCTGCGCCGTTCTATCGCTGCCAATGCGCTGGCCAATGCCGCCTATACATATCAGGCGTTCTCGGATGACGAGGTGCTGGCCTATGCCGAAGCGTTGGAAAACCCCAAGATGCAAAAGGTGTATGCCCTCATGAACGCGGTACAATACGAAATCATGGCCAACCGGTTTGAGGCGGTTGCGGCGCGCCTGTCGGCGATGCAGCCCAGTCAGGACCTGTGATGCGCGCGCTGGTCGCGGCTGCGCTGCTGTGGCTGATGGCAGGGCCCGCCCTTGCCGACGCCCGCATGACCGTGTTGGTCGACCTGCTGGGTGTGCAGAACGCCGCTCAGATCATGCGCGCTGAGGGGATGGACCACGCCCAGGAGCTGAACACCGATATGCTGGGCGGGCAGGGTGGCCCCGGCTGGGAGGTGCAGGTCGAGGTGATCTATGACACCGGACGAATGGTTGAACAGGTGCGCGGCGCCCTCGAAGAGCATTTGACCACAGACACTCTGGACGCCGCCATCGCGTTTTACGCATCGGACCTTGGGCGGCAGATCGTGACGCTTGAAAACACCGCCCGCGCCGCCATTTCGCATCCCGACGTCGAAGCGGCGGCCCGCACCAGCTATGCAGAAATCGAAGGCAGCGACGCCCCGAGGCTCGCCCAGATCACCGAGTTGGTTGAGAGCGGCGACATGATCAACCGCAATGTCACCAATGCGCTGAACGCCAATTTTGAATTCATGCGGGGTCTGCGCGATGGCGACGCCCTGCGCGGCGGCGATGAAGAGTTGCTGGGCGACGTCACTGCGGACATCGACAGCGTGACACAAGATACAGTGTCATGGCTTTACGGTTATATGCTGATGGCCTATTCCCCGCTGGATGCCGATGACCTGTCGGGCTATGTGGCCTTTTCCAACACTGACGCCGGGCGCGCGGTAAACGCGGCACTCTTTGACGGTTTTGGCCAGACCTACGAGGATATTTCCTATGCCCTGGGTCGCGCCGTAGCGATGAACATGACAGCGCAGGACCTTTAGCCCCTGCGCCCACCAAACCGGTCAAAACCTGCTTGACTTGGCCCGCTGATCCGCACATAAGCCCGCATCCCGGCGGATCATCCGTCTTTGGGATTGATATGCAATGACGCCCCAGGGCGCGCTGTTCGAGGCGGAGTGGTCGACAGGCTTTTCCATGAACTCCCAGACACGGGGGCCACAGAACGCGGATGACAGAAAAGGAAGACGCATGTTTGCGGTCATCAAGACAGGCGGCAAGCAATACAAGGTACAATCCGGCGATATGCTGCGGGTTGAACGTATTGCGGCCAATGCTGGCGAAAAGATCCAGTTCAACGAAGTTCTGATGCTGGGCGGCGACAAGCCGGTTCTCGGCGCACCTATGGTCAAGGACGCAGGCGTTCAGGCCGAGGTCGTGGACCAGATCAAGGGCGAGAAAGTCATCCACTTCGTCAAGCGCCGCCGGAAGCACTCTTCCAAGCGCACCAAAGGCCACCGTCAGAAACTGACACTGGTCAAGATCACTGACATCCTCGCCTCTGGCGCGGACAAGTCGGGCGTGGCTGCGGCCATCGGCACCGGTTCCGTGAGCGCCGCCGCCGTGGCAGCGATCACCGCCAAGACCGTCGATGGCATCACCAAGCAAGCCAAGGCCAAGAAAGCGCCAAAAGCTGAAAAAGCGGCCGCCCCTAAGGCGAAAGCAGAAAAAGCAGCCCCCAAGGCGAAAAAAGCCGACGCGGGCGCGGACGATCTTAAAGAGCTGAGCGGCGTTGGCCCGGCACTTGAGAAGAAACTGCACGAAGCGGGTATCACCACATTCGCTCAAGTCGCAGCATGGACCGAAGCGGACATCGCCGAGATGGACGAGAAACTGTCTTTCAAAGGCCGGATCGAGCGTGAAGGCTGGATCGAACAGGCCAAAGAAAAGACCAAAGGCTAAGGAGAGACCGAGATGGCACATAAAAAAGCAGGCGGTTCATCCCGTAACGGGCGCGACTCAGCTGGTCGTCGCCTTGGCGTGAAAAAATACGGTGGCGAATCCGTCATCCCAGGCAATATCGTCGTGCGTCAGCGCGGTACCAAGTTCTGGCCGGGCGCAGGTGTGGGCATGGGTAAGGATCACACGATCTTTGCCGTGGTGGATGGCAATGTCCAATTCCACAAAGGCCTTAAAAACCGTACGTTTATTTCGGTTCTGCCGCGCGCGGAGGCCGCTGAATAAGCCGTACCCTGTAAGGTTTGAAAAAATTCTGGGATCGGCGCTACCGCCGGTCCCATTTTTGTTTTTACGGATTGTTTTCATGTGTGATGTATCCCGTCCCGGCACGCTGCGGCTGTCGCCATTGGCGGCCCTAGTGGCGATGCGAATTCACTGTGGTGTTACATTTTGCAGCGATGCAGGGCGCACCGCACTGGCATCACGCCGCGCGACGACTTATCTAATGTGGACTTTGGCAACGCCTCTTGGGGCCAATGCCGCGTTCGTGCTGTTCGGAGGAGGAACATGACGATGCAAATGGAACCCATTGTGAACCAACCGGTGATCGAAACCGACCGCTTTGACCTGCGCCCGACGCGCCGGTCTGATCAAGGTCTGATCGAAATGTACGCCAGCGACCCGCGCGTGGCGATGACTACCGCTTCCATCCCACACCCTTTGCCACCCGGCACGATCGAAGCCTTTGTGACCCGGGCCATGGCAGAGCCGCGCGAAGAAGACGTCTGGGTCATGGATGGCACAAAATCCGGCAGCTCCGAGGTGATGGGCGTAATTTCCCTGACCCGGCTGGACCGCAACCAATCTGAAGTCGGCTATTGGGTGGCACCGGCCTTTTGGAACACCCATTTGGCGTCCGACGCCGTGCTGGCAATGGTTCAGGCCAACCCGTTGAAAAACGATGCTATGTTCGCGTCGGTGTTTCACGACAACCCGGCCTCGGCCAAGGTGCTGACAAATGCGGGATTTGTGTACCTCGGGGATGCCGAAATCTATTGTCTGGCGCGCGATGCTGCCGTACCCACATGGACCTATAGCCGCAAGCTTTAGGCCCATTATCCGCCCCCGAAAGGCAAGCCCATGAAATTTCTCGACCTGTGCAAAGTCTATATCCGTTCCGGCGGGGGCGGGGGCGGTTGTATATCGTTCCGGCGTGAGAAATTCATCGAATACGGTGGTCCGGATGGCGGCGATGGCGGTGGCGGCGGTTCTGTCTGGGCCGAGGCCGTGGATGGGTTGAACACGTTGATCGACTTTCGCTATCAGCAACACTTCTTTGCCAAAAGCGGCCAGCCAGGCATGGGCAAGCAGCGCACCGGCAAAGATGGCGAGGACATCATCCTGCGCGTGCCTGTCGGCACCGAGATCCTTGATGAGGATCAGGAAACAGTGATCGCAGACCTGACAGAGCTGGGCCAGCGCGTGCAACTTGCACGTGGCGGTAACGGCGGTTGGGGCAACCTGCATTTCAAATCCGCCACCAATCAGGCCCCGCGCCGGGCCAACCCAGGGCAGGAGGGCGTGGAACGCACGCTTTGGCTGCGGCTGAAACTGATTGCAGATGTTGGACTGCTGGGTCTGCCCAATGCGGGCAAATCCACCTTTCTGGCGGCGACCTCAAACGCGCGACCAAAAATAGCCGATTACCCCTTCACCACCCTGCACCCCAACCTGGGTGTGGTCGGCGTGGACAACACCGAATTTGTCGTCGCCGACATTCCCGGCCTGATCGAAGGCGCGTCCGAAGGGCGGGGTCTGGGCGATCTGTTCTTAGGCCATGTGGAACGCTGCGCGGTCCTGCTGCATCTGGTCGATGGCACCTCGGAAACCGTCGCCGAGGACTATCAGACCATCATCACCGAACTCGAAGCCTACGGTGGCGATTTGGCTGACAAGCCACGGGTTACTGTCCTGAACAAAGTTGATGCGTTGGATGAAGAAGAACGCGTAACCAAGCGGAAAGAATTGGAAAAAGCCTGCGGCGGCGATGTGATGATGATGTCCGGTGTGGCGCGCGAAGGTGTCGTCGAAGTGCTGCGGACCCTGCGCCAGAACATCGACGAAGACCGCCTGCGCCATCGTCCGGCCGAGGAAGAAGCACCTTGGCAACCCTAAGTCGCGCCACCCGTGTCGTGGTCAAGATCGGCTCCGCCCTGTTGGTGGACCGCAACACCGGAGCATTGCGACACGACTGGCTGAAAGGGCTGGCGCTTGATGTCGTGTGGCTCAAGGGCTTGGGGATCGACGTTGTGCTCGTTTCCTCCGGTTCTATCGCGCTGGGGCGCGGCGTACTGGGCCTGCCGATGACGACGCTGGCGTTGGAACAGGCGCAGGCCGCTGCGGCGGTGGGCCAGATCAGACTGGCCCGCGCCTATGAGGAAATTCTCGCCCCGCATGGCATCACCACCGCACAGGTGCTTGTCACGCTCGAAGACAGCGCCAACCGCCGCCGCTACCTCAATAGCCGTGCCACGATGGAGCAGTTGCTGTCGCTGGGCGTGGTCCCGATCGTCAACGAAAATGACACCGTGGCGACCGATGAAATCCGCTTTGGTGACAATGACCGTTTGGCGGCACAAATCGCGGTGACGGTGGGGGCGGATCAGTTGATCCTGCTGTCGGATGTCGATGGATTCTACAGCGCCAACCCATCCGAAGACCCATCAGCGCAACGCTATGACATCATTGATGAAATCACCCCCGAGATTGAGGCGATGGCGGGCGATGCGGGATCTGGCCTGTCCAAGGGCGGCATGAAGACCAAATTGATGGCGGCCCGCACGGCCACGGCGGCCGGCTGCGCCATGGCGATCACCGAAGGGTCAATCATGCGCCCCTTGTCTGCTTTGGAAGGCGGGGCTAACGCCACATGGTTCACCGCCCAGACCGATCCACAAGCCGCGCGCAAACGCTGGATCGCGGCCATGAAACCACGCGGATCAGTTACACTTGATGCCGGTGCCGTGGCGGCGATGGCGCGGGGAAAATCGCTGTTGCCTGCGGGCATAACTGCCGTCACCGGCCCGTTCGAACGCGGTGACAGCGTGGCGTTGCTTGATCCTGCGGGCCGTGCAATTGGCTATGGGCTGTGCCGCTATTCCTCGGTTGAGGCAGCACAGATCAAAGGCCACCAAAGCGCCGAAATCGAGCGGCTTTTGGGCTATCCGGGTCGGGCTGCTTTGATTCACCGCGATGATATGGCACTGTAACGGGCCGGTTTCGGCCTGACTGACTTTAACAAAAGGGTGTAGGGCTATGAAAGACTTTGAAAATATCCCCGAACTTATGGCCGACATCGGCGCGCGCGCCCGCATTGCGGCAGCGCGTTTGGCCACTGCCTCTGCCGAGCGTAAACATGCCGCCCTGATCAGTGCCGCCGACGCAGTCTGGGCAAACCGCAGTGATATTCTCGCCGCAAACGCCAAGGATCTCGACTTTGGCCGCGACAAGGGCCTGTCGGACGCGATGATGGACCGTTTGACACTGGACGAAGACCGCATCCGCAGCATGGTTGACGGGTTGCGCAGTGTTGCGGAACAGCCCGATCCGGTGGGCGAGGTCTTGGCCGATTGGGATCAGCCGTCGGGGCTCAATATACAGCGCGTGCGCACACCGCTCGGCGTGATCGGCGTGATCTATGAATCGCGCCCCAATGTGACCGCCGATGCGGGCGCGCTTTGCCTCAAGGCTGGCAACGCCGTGATCCTGCGTGGCGGATCGGAAAGTTTTCATTCATCGCGTGCCATTCACGCCTGCCTGCAACAGGGGCTGCGCGACGCCGGTCTGCCCGAAGACGCGGTGCAACTGGTGCCAACGCGCGACCGCGCCGCCGTGCGCGAGATGCTGACGATGACCGATACCATCGACGTGATCGTGCCACGGGGCGGCAAGGGTTTGGTTGGTCTGGTGCAACGCGAGGCGCGCGTGCCGGTTTTTGCGCATCTCGAAGGCATCGTGCATATCTACATCGACGCCGAAGCGGACCCCGAAAAGGCGCTCAAGGTTGTCCTGAATGCCAAGACCCGCCGCACCGGCATCTGTGGTGCTGCGGAATGCCTGCTGATCCATGAAAAAGTGGCCAAAACAATCGGGCAGGGGGTTATCCGTGCTTTGATCGATGCCGGCGTCGAAGTCCGTGTGGACAGCGCCCTGACCACAGTGCCCGGCGCCACGCCAGCGCAAGACGATGATTGGGGCCGCGAATATCTGGACATGATCATCGCCGCGCGGGTGGTGCCAGACATCGACGCGGCGATCGCCCATATCAGGCAGTTCGGATCGAACCACACCGACTGCATCCTGACGGAAGACGCGGGTGCGGCAGCGCGGTTCATGAATGAATTGGATTCAGCGATCCTCATGCACAACGCCTCAACCCAATTTGCCGATGGCGGTGAGTTTGGCATGGGCGCCGAGATCGGTATTGCCACGGGCAAAATGCATGCCCGCGGGCCGGTTGGTGCCGCGCAGTTGACCAGCTTTAAATACCTTGTGCGTGGCGATGGAACGGTGCGGAGCTAGCCTAAAACCGGATCGTGAGGGTGGTCTCATCTGACTGCGACCCCACCAGCCGCCCGATGTCCGATGCAATCATCGGCAGCAGCACGAATTGCACATGCGCCGGTTGCAGTTTGTCGCTTTGATCGGGGTTTTCCAACAGGGCCCATAGGTCGGGATCGACGGAAATCTTGTCGGCCGTGGCCCGCAGTTTCCAATGGCCGTCTTGAACCTCTATCGCGATGCGCCCCCCGTAAGGCATCGCCGTTTCAAGGCACAAGATTGCCAGAAACACTAAACGCGTGATATTGCGGGATTGTGGTTCTTCAGGGGTCCAGTCCACCGATAGGCGCCCACCGCTGTAAAGATCGCGCAGGATCGAAACCACCTCGGCTCGGCCAACCGATTGTTCACCTGCCGCGCCAAAGGCGATGCGAAAGAAACGGATGCGGGCGGTGGCGCTGCCGACGCTTTGGCCGATCAGGTCCAGTTCAGGTCCCTGCACCACACCAGACATGTTCAGCAATTCTAACCCGTTGTTGATTGCACCGACCGGAGATATCAGATCGTGGCAGATGCGACTGCCGATCAAGGCAGATAGGTTAAGATGACTTTGGCCCATGCTGGCCCCCTATGATGGCAGGACGACAAATGGATGATTTGAACGCAGTGCTGGTACCCGGCATGTTGGTGCGCCACCCCGACCAGCCCGATTGGGGCGTCGGCCAAGTGCAAAGCAACGTGGGCGGCAAAGTGACAGTCAATTTTCGCGACCAGGGCAAGATTGTCATAGACAGCTTTCGCTTAGGGTTGATACCCGTCTTTGATGCCGGATCATCCTTGTCAAAATCTTAACGATAGAAAAAGTTTTCTTAACACAACCAAAGATAGTTTAGCGGCGGTTGGGCGGAAATAGCAAGTGTTGCGCTGCATCGGGCAATTGCCTATCACGCAGCCAATTGCACCAAAGGCACAGAACCCGCCCATGTCCCGCGGCCCGGCAACAGATTTTCAGGTGACCTTGGCCGAGACGCCACAGGACCTGCGTGCGGCGCAGCAGTTGCGCTACCGTGTGTTTGTCGAAGAGTTGGGCGGCGGCGGTACAATGGTCGACCATGATCAGCGGATTGAGCAGGATCGC
The DNA here is from genome assembly GCF_057178245.1 of Sulfitobacter sp. KMM 9851. Taxonomy (NCBI): domain Bacteria; kingdom Pseudomonadati; phylum Pseudomonadota; class Alphaproteobacteria; order Rhodobacterales; family Roseobacteraceae; genus Sulfitobacter; species Sulfitobacter sp. KMM 9851. The sequence goes on along the minus strand of NZ_CM169991.1, from coordinate 1,653,898 downwards.
TTTGACCCTTACTTCGATCACCTGCTGCTGAGGGATTTGCGCAGCGGCGACGTGGTGGGCGTGTATCGGCTGATGCGCGCCGACATGGCCGCGCGGGCAGGGGGCTTTTACTCCGAGGCAGAATACGACCTGTCAAAACTCACTGGATCGGGCCGCCGGGTACTTGAACTGGGGCGTTCCTGCCTTGATCCGGCTTATCGCGGCGGCATGGCGATGCATTACCTCTGGGGTGCGTTGGCGCAGTATGTGGCCGATCACAAGATCGAGGTGCTGTTCGGCGTTGCCAGTTTTCATGGCACCGATACGGCGTCACTGGCCCAGCCGCTGTCGATGCTGCACCACCGGCATCTGGCGCCGCCTGAATTGCGGGTGCGTGCCCATGCGGACTGTTTTCAACCGATGAACCTGATAGCCGAGGCCGATCTAGACCGCCGCGCCGCGATGTTGCAGATGCCCAGCCTGATCAAGGCCTACCTGCGGCTGGGGGGCTGCGTGGGCGAAGGGGCCTTTATCGACCGCGCGTTCAATACCACCGATGTCTGCCTGATCATGGACACTAACCAGATGAATGCCCGTCAGGCGCGGATTTACGGTGGCGCCCCGTGACCATCACCTGGGACAGCAACACGCCACCGCCGCCGACGAAGATCACAGCGAGGGGATGGCTCAGGGTCGTCCTACGGGGCCTGTCGCTGGGGGTATTGGTATTTGGTGGCCTACTGGTGCTTCTGGCAATCAGACTATTCGAACGCCCGCTTTGCGGGCTGCACCGACCGGTTACCCCGCATATCACACAAGCGGTCTGCCGGACCGCCTTTTGCATCCTCGGGATTGGCCACATCGTGCAGGGTCGGCCGATGCAAGGGCGGGGGGCGGTGGTGGCCAACCACACCTCCTGGCTGGATATCTTTGCGCTGAATGCGGTCAAACGCATATATTTCGTGTCCAAGTCCGAAGTCGCAGGTTGGCCCGGTATCGGCTGGCTGGCACGCGCCACGGGCACGGTATTCATCCGGCGCGAACCGGCACAGGCGCGCAGGCAAAAAGACCTGTTTCAGGCCCGCCTGCTGGCCGGTCACAAGCTGCTGTTCTTTCCCGAAGGCACCAGCACCGATGGGCAACAGGTGATCACGTTCAAAACGACCCTGTTCGAAGCTTTCTTTGCCCCCGATCTGCGCGATGTCATCGCAGTGCAGCCGGTCAGCGTGGCCTATCACGCCCCACCGGGGGCCGACGTACGGTTTTATGGCTGGTGGGGTGACATGTCATTTGGCGCACATCTGCTGGCCACGCTGGCGCCGGCCCGGCAAGGGGCGGTGACGGTCGTTTACCACACCCCTCTCAGCGTCGCCGATTTCCCTAACCGCAAAGCACTGGCAAAGGCCTGCGAGGATCAGGTGCGCGCCGGACACAGCGCCGCGCAGGCCACCCCAACCGCACCCCTGGTGGTCGATGAGCAATAGCCCTTGCACGCCTGACAAATAACGCCTATACGCGCCCCACTTAAACCCGCAGTCGGGGTTGGGCCTTTTGGGGAGAAATCCCAAAGCGTCCGCCGGTTGGCAGCACATGCTGTCATACCCCCGATGAGGCTAAACCGGAAAGGTATAAAGACATGGCTCTTCCTGAGTTCTCCATGCGCCAATTGCTCGAAGCAGGCGTACACTTTGGTCACCAGACACAGCGCTGGAACCCCCGCATGGGCCCGTATATCTACGGCGCACGCAACGGCATCCACATCATGGACCTGACACAGACTGTTCCAATGCTGGACCAGGCCCTGCAGGTCATCCGTGACACCGTCGCCAAAGGCGGCAGCATCCTGTTCGTCGGGACCAAGCGTCAGGCCGCACAGCCGATCGCCGACGCCGCCGAAAAATGCGCACAGTATTACATGAACCACCGCTGGCTTGGCGGCACGCTGACCAACTGGCAGACCGTGTCCAAATCGATTCAGCGCCTGAAATCCATCGACGAACAGTCCGAGCGCGGCTTTGAAGGTCTGACCAAGAAAGAGCGTCTGGGCATGGAACGCGACCAGTTCAAACTGGAAGCATCGCTGGGCGGTATTCGCGAAATGGGCGGTCGCCCTGACCTGATCTTCGTCATCGACGTGAAAAAAGAACAGCTGGCCATCGCCGAAGCCAACAAACTGGGTATCCCGGTTGTTGCGGTTGTCGACACCAACTGCCCGCCCGACGGCATTGACTATATCATCCCGGGCAACGACGACGCTGCCCGTGCCATCGCGCTGTATTGCGATCTGGCCGCGCGCGCCGCACTTGACGGCATGTCCGCACAGCTGGGCGCCGCCGGTGTCGATCTGGGTGCCATGGAACAAGCGCCCGAAGAAGAAGCGCTGAGCGAAGGCGTCGAAGTCGGCAATGCATCTAACGAGACCGTGCACAACGATGCTATGGCCAAAGATGCGCCACTGGATATCGAATCCACCAAAGAGACCGTCGAAAAAGCGCAAAGCTAATTCTGTCACGGTCCTGAAACATGGGGCAGGGATATCCTGCCCCATGTTTCACCGCTCAAATTTTTATGAATGACGGGCCTATGCCCGACCCCGATTCCCAAAAGGAGAACCTACAGATGGCAATCACCGCATCTATGGTCAAAGAACTGCGCGACAGCACTGGCGCAGGCATGATGGACGCCAAAAAGGCGCTGACAGAAACCGATGGCGACATGGAAGCGGCCGTTGACTGGCTGCGCACCAAAGGCCTCGCCAAAGCCGCCAAGAAATCCGGCCGCACAGCAGCCGAAGGCCTCGTGGCTGTTAAGGTCGAAGGCGGCCATGGCGCCGCTGTCGAAGTGAACTCCGAAACCGATTTCGTGGGCAAAAACGCCGACTTCCAGAAAATGGTGGCCGGTATCGCGAACGTGGCCGTTAAGGCCGCCGACATCGACGCGCTGAAAGCGGCTGACATGAACGGCAAGACCGTCGAGCAGACCGTGACAGACGCGGTTGCCGTGATCGGTGAAAACATGTCGGTCCGCCGCATGGCCACCATCGACGGTGATACAGTTGTGTCCTACGTACACAACGCTGCCGCACCCGGGATGGGCAAAATCGGTGTTCTGGTCGCAATGACCGGTGGCAACGAAGAGTTTGGCAAACAGGTTGCCATGCACATCGCCGCCGTGAACCCTGCGTCCCTGTCCGAGGCCGATCTTGATCCAGCGGTTGTGGAAAAAGAAAAGCAGGTTCAGATGGATATCGCCCGCGAAAGCGGCAAGCCAGAGGCCGTGATCGAAATGATGATCGTTGGGCGTATGCAAAAGTACATGTCCGAAGTGACGCTGCTGAACCAGTCCTTCGTTGTTAACCCTGACCTTACAGTCGGCAAAGCCGCCGAAGAAGCAGGTGCAACAATCACCGGTTTCATTCGTCTCGAAGTGGGCGAAGGCATCGAAGTCATCAAGGAAGATTTCGCCGCCGAAGTGGCCAAAGCCGCCAAAGGCTAAACACCCTAATAAATCTTGAAACGAGGCGGTGTATTTTGATGCATCGCCTTTTTTCTTGCCTGCTTTTTCGGGTCGCAAATACCCTCAGGGAGTTTGAGGGACAGCGTCCCTCATTTTCTGCCGCAGGCAGGAAAGGCGGGATCACCACACGGCGATGATCCCACATGCGTCCCGCGACGGGGTGCTCGGGGAGGAGCGGGGACACAATTACCCCGGTCAACCAGGCCGATAAATAGGCCCAGCTGAACCCGGCGGCGCCAAAGAGCCTTGAAATTGCAAAGATTTAGGCGCCGTTGCTCAAGTGGCCAAACCAACCAGCAGAAGCAAGGTTACCTTGCGTTAACCTTTTCCAAATCGCTAGTAAGGGATTCCATACCTTCGATACGATTTTTGCCGGAAACTGCTCGTCAGACGTCCAATACAAACATCTGATTGGCAAATGCCGCCTTGAGCACGGCCTGCGCGGTTGTTTCGACAGACAGCGCCTCGCGCGCCAGGCGCAGATGCTTTTCCACGGTCGCTGAGGTCAAACCCATCAACACAGCGATATCCTGCATTGTCTTGCCATCACCGACCCATTCAAGCGCCTCGCGCTGCCGCCGCGTCAGGGCGCGACTGGGAGTGCTATAGGGCAGGGTGAGGATCTTGAGATGCGCAATCTCGTTCATCAGTTGAATATCACCGCCGTGCTCCGCCCATATCTCGTCGACCTCGGCCTGTGTAGTGCCCGCACGCGCGGTCAACGCGATGGCGCCCTTAGACCGGGCAGAAATCGACTTGAAACTCACCGTATAGCCCGCAGTGACGCCCATGCGACGGTTAAAATCCAGCACCCGCGCCTCCGCAGGTGTCATGGCCCGCTCGCGCGACATGTCATGCAGTACCGTCCAGCTACAGGCACCTTCATTCGCCAGTGCCCAGCGAACCATCGGCGCATGGAAATACAGACCACCCCCAAGAAACATATCGAGGTATTCATGCTTGTGATTGCTAAGGATGATGAAATCCTCAGGGTCACCCAACGACGTCGATGTGCGGTACCGGGTAAACCCATAGATCAGTCGGTCAAACCCAAATTCCGCCATCCGCTCAAGATGCGCGTCCCACAGTTCCTCGATCGTTGGGGCATGTGCCACAAAATGGAGATAATCCCGTAAATTCATTTACTTACAAGCCTATCTTTAAGCGCCTGCAGCGCCATGACATAGCCAAAGGCGCCAAAGCCGCAAATCTGCCCAACAGCCACCGCCGCTATATAGGACTTGTGACGAAAACTCTCGCGCGCGTGGATATTGCTCAGATGCACTTCAATCACGGGCAATTCGACTGACGAAATAGCATCCATTAGCGCCACGGAGGTGTGGGTATATGCACCGGCATTCAGCACGATCGCATCGTGCTTGCCCTTGGCCGCATGAATGAGATCGATCAGCACGCCTTCGTGGTTGCTTTGCTCGAACTGAATGCTCTGACCCAGACGCGTGGCCTCGGTCACGCAGAGCGCTTCAACATCAGCCAGGGTTGTTGTGCCGTAGACGTCGGGCTGACGGGAACCGAGCAGGTTCAGGTTCGGACCGTTCAGGATCAGGACGGAGGACATCAGCGCGCACTTTCATTGGTTGATTATTGTTAACGGAGCAAGGCTGCTGCTGTCCAGCGTCAGCCGTCATTCAACCCTTACTGTGGCGAGAGGGGCGCAGTGTGATATCACCTGACAGATCTACACAATACCTATAATCAGTATTATGTAAATAAAACCTATGCCTAAACCTTTGAAATCACGCGGTTCCGCGTGCTAACCCAAGGCGTAGCCCGCACCGCGCACCGTTCGGATGGGATCACCACCCCCATGACGCGTCAGCGCTTTTCTAAGCCGCGCGATGTGAACATCGACCGTCCGCGTGTCCACATAGATGTCACGGCCCCACACGTGGTCCAGCAATTGATCGCGGCTGAACACCCGGCCGGGCTTTTCCAACAAGGTAATCAGCAAGCGGTATTCCGTCGGTCCCAGCTTTAGTTCCTGATCAGCACGGCTGACGCGGTGACGCTCAGGATCGAGGTTGATATCATCAAAGCTCAGCATCGCCCCTGACGCCGCAGGACGTGTGCGCCGCAACTGGGTCCGTACCCGCGCCATCAGTTCGCGCAGGTTATAGGGCTTGATCACATAATCATCCGCGCCGGTCTCAAGCCCACGCACGGTATCGACCTCTTCGGACCGCGCTGACAGCATGATGATCGGAATACTGCGCGTGTCCTCACGCGTTTTGAGCTGTCGGCACACTTCAATCCCACTCATCAGCGGCATCATCCAGTCAAGGATCACCAGATCCGGCAGCGCCTCAGCAACGAGCAGCATCGCTTCCTCGCCATTCTCGGCACGGCGCACAGCAAAACCTTCTGCCTCCAGATTATAGGCCAGCACCTCACGTTGGGCCGGTTCGTCTTCGACCAGTAGAACCTGTGGCTGTGTCACGGACATACTGTTCAACCCTTTGTATTTACAGACGTTTGATCGGCTTTTGGCCGCGCGTCATCAGGATGTTGGCCGGTAACCAGATAGACCACCTGCTCGGCAATGGCCGTCACATGGTCGCCCATGCGTTCAACGTTTTTGGCAATGAAGTGCAGATGCATGCAGGCCGTAATGTTGCGCGGATCTTCCATCATAAAAGTCAGGAATTCCCGGAACAGCGCATTGTACATCTGGTCGACATCTTCGTCGCGGCTGATCACATCCAGCGCCAGGCTGGCGTCGCGTTGAATATAGGCGTCCAGCGCGTCTTTCAGCATACCCTCGACGGTGCGCGCCATGCGGCGGATGGCACCGGTGCTGTCGCTCACGGGCGGCATCTGGGCCAAGACACTGGTGCGCTTGGCCATATTTTTCGCATAGTCGCCAATACGTTCCAGGTTGGCACTAATCTTGATCACGCTCAACGTCAGGCGCAGATCGACGGCTGTGGGCGCCCGCAAGGCGATCACTCGCGCAGCACTTTCGTTGATTAATTCTTCAAGCCCATCAATGGCTTGGTCGCCGTTCCTAACCTGAAGTGCGAGTTCTTCGTCGCGGGTTTCCAGTGATTGCGCGCCCAGCCTAATGGCATCTTCGACCAGGCCGCCCATCTTCATGATCTGGGCCTGGACGCCTTCTAGGTCGCGGTCAAAAGCTGATGCAATGTGTTGATCTGACATGATATTATCCAATCCGGCCGGTAATGTAGCTCTCGGTGCGGGGGTCTTTGGGGTTGGTGAAAATGTCGTCGGTGTCGCCAAATTCGACCAGATTACCAAGGTGGAAAAAGGCGGTTTTCTGGCTGACCCGCGCGGCCTGCTGCATCGAGTGGGTCACGATCACCACCGAAAAGTTCTTCCGCAATTCGTCGATCAATTCCTCGACTTGTGCCGTTGCAATCGGGTCCAGCGCGGAACAGGGTTCATCCATCAGCAGCACCTCGGGTTCCGTCGCCACCGCGCGTGCGATGCACAGCCGCTGTTGTTGGCCACCCGACAGTCCGGTTCCGGGTGCGTGCAGCCGATCCTTAACCTCGTTCCAGATCGCGCCACGCCGCAAAGCGCGTTCGACGATTTCGTCCAATTCGGTCTTGTTGCGTGCCAACCCGTGAATACGTGGACCGTAGGCGACGTTGTCATAGATCGACTTTGGAAACGGGTTCGGTTTTTGAAAAACCATGCCCACCTTGGCCCGCAGCTGGACAGGGTCGACTTTGCGGTCATAGATATCTTCGCCGTCGATGCGGATGTCACCAGTTACCCGGCATACATCAATTGTGTCGTTCATCCTGTTGATACAGCGCAGGAATGTCGACTTGCCACAGCCCGATGGCCCGATAAATGCGGTCACAGTATTGGCGCTGATATCGACGTTCACGTCCTTGATGGCATGGGTGTCGCCGTAATAGACCTGCACATTGCGGGCCGCGATCTTGACGGGGTGCGTTGTCACGTCATTCTCCGAAATTCTGTTGTCTTTCATGGGTCCCGTCCTCTGAATTTACCAGCGCCGCTCAAACCGGCGGCGCAGCAGTACGGCGATGGCGTTCATCGAGATCAGAAACACCAGCAGGATGATGATACCGCCCCAGGCCCGTTCGTAAAAGGCGGGGTCGGCGCGTTTGGCCCATTCGTAGATCTGGGCCGGCATGGCAGAGTTCGGGGACATCAACCCCGAGGCAATGCTGTCGGGGGGGTTGGAGGCGATGAAACCGACCATGCCGATCAGCAGCAGTGGTGCGGTTTCCCCCAATGCCTGCGCCAGCCCGATGATGGTCCCGGTTAGAATGCCAGGTGCGGCGAGTGGCAGGACATGATGGAACACCGATTGCATTTTCGACGCCCCTACCCCCAGCGCCGCGTCACGGATCGACGGCGGCACGGATTTCAACGAGGCGCGTGTCGAGATGATGATGGTTGGCAGGGTCATCAGCGTCAGCACCAGCCCCCCGACCAGCGGGGCGGAATTGGGCAGGTGCATGTAGTTGATAAACACGGCCAGCCCGAGGATACCGAAAACGATGGATGGCACCGCTGCGAGGTTCGAGATGTTTACCTCGATGATGTCTGTGATCCAATTCTTCGGGGCAAATTCCTCAAGATAGATCGAGGCGGCAACGCCGATGGGCAGGGCGAGCGCCAGCACCACCAACATCATGAAAAACGACCCGACCATCGCCACGCCGATACCGGCCGCCTCGGGCCGCTGGTCCGATGCGTCGCCGCCAGTAATGAAATCAAGGTTAAAGCGTTTGCGCAGGCTGCCATCCGTCACCAGGGCGTCGACCAGATCCAATTGGTCAATATTGATGTTCTTATCGTTGGCGATACTGTCGCGGGTCACACGGCCCTTGAGATAGCCGTCGACCCGGCTGTTGGTCAAAAACTCGAAGTCAACCGACGTGCCGATCAGTTCTGGGTTGGCTAGAACAAAATCACGCAGCGTGGCGGCGGCGTCCTTGGACAAGAGATCGGCCATGGCCTTGGGCTTGAGAGTTGTTTCAATCCCGGCGGCTTCAATCTTGGTTTCAAAAGCCTGCTGCATCAGAGGCGCATACCCAAAGGTCGATACCTTCTTGATCTCGTCAAGGTTGCGATTGCCGTTTTTGTCCAGCTTGGCGGCAAGCAATTGCACCGGCAGGCTGACATAGGTCTGCTGAAATGCGCCCGTGCCACGCGACACAATTGTGAACAACAGAACCATCAGCATCATCAGGCCGATCCCGATGGCCGCGACGCCGTAGAACTTGAACCGCGTCTCAGCCGCATTGCGGCGTTTCGTGCGCGCGTCTTGCACCAGCAGCGAGGCACCGCTTGGGGTGGCGAGGTTGGGGATATCGGTCATTCGTACTGCTCCCGGTATTTGCGCACGATATATAGGGCCATCACGTTCAGCCCCAGTGTCAGGACAAAAAGCGTAAGACCGAGGGCAAAGGCCACCAGCGTTTCAGGGCTTGAGAAATCGCCGTCGCCCGTCAGTTGGCTGACAATGCGGGTGGTGATTGTTGTCATGGCTTCCAACGGGTTGCCGGAAATGCGGGCAATCGCCCCTGCCCCCAGCACCACGATCATGGTCTCGCCGATGGCACGGCTGGCCGCCAGCAATACGGCGCCCACGATCCCCGGCAATGCTGCGGGGATCACCACCTGCCGAATGGTCTCCGAATGGGTAGCTCCCAGCCCGAAAGACCCGTCGCGCATCGTCTGTGGAACCGCGTTGATGATGTCATCCGACAGCGAAGAAACGAAAGGGATCAACATGATGCCCATGACCAACCCGGCCGTCAGCACCGACGTAGCCCCAGACATCCATTCTACGCCCAAGAGCCCGTCGTCACCCCGGCCAAACACTTTGACCAGCGCGGGGCCAACCGTCAGCAGGGCAAACAGACCATAAACGATGGTTGGGATACCGGCGAGGATTTCCAGCAAAGGTTTGGCAATGGCGCGCACCTTGGGCCCGGCATATTCGCTAAGGTAGATCGCGGCAAACAGCCCGATCGGCACCGCCACGATCAACGCAATGACCGAGATATAAATCGTGCCCCAAAGCAGCGGCAGGATCGACAGATCACTGTCACCACGGAAATTCGGAGCCCAAGCTGATCCGAAAAAGAAATCTTGCCAGGGGTGCAAGCGGAAGAAATTGATTGATTCAAACAACATCGACAGCACGATGCCCACGGTCGTCAGAATGGCGAGCGATGCAGCGAGGATCAAAAGGGCCTTGATGCCGCTTTCAACCATGTTGCGGGCCCGAAAATCGGCTGTGCTGCGGCGCAGGGCCAGGATCAGCCCGGCCAGCGCCAGCGCGGCCACGATAACAGTGCGCCACAAATGCCCGGTGGCGTTCAGCGTGCGGTATTTCTGCGCCGCTTTCAGCACCGCAGCGTTCACATCACCACCCAATGCCACGCCGCGCTTGGCCAGGCGGGCACGCAAATCGGTCTGTGCGTCCAGCGTCACGGCTTCGTCCCGCGTCAGCACACCGGCTGCCACGGCCCCGTCCAACCCATCGGCCAGACGGCGCACATCGCTCATTACGAGGTTGATTGAAGACCCTTCAGCGACCGCCGTGTCGGGGATCATGTCCACCACGGCGTTCTGCACGATCACCGGCTGCACCAGCAGCCAGAGAACCAGCACCAAAAGCGACGGGATCGCCACGCACATCGCAGCATTGTAGCCATAATATCCTGGCAAAGAATGAAGTTTTCGGACGTCGCCCCCGGCAGAGGCGATGGCCCTGCGGCGCGCCATCACGTATCCTAGCACGGCCAGACCTGCGACCACGATCACCAGCAGCAGCACCGATGCAGATGTCAGAATTTGTCCCACATATCCCCCAGCGGATCAAAAATAGGTGTGACCGGGGGCAGCTACCTGCCTCCGGTCACAATCGTTTTGGTTCAGGAACCGCCGCCCAGAATGGTCTCGTCAGCTACAACCGCTTGCGTGTCGGCCAACTCGGGGTCGGATACCAGACCGTATTCGGCCAAGGGGCCATCGGGGCCTGCAATCTCGTCGGCAACGAAGAATTCAGCGTATTCTTTCAGGCCAGGGATAACGCCGATATGCGCTTTCTTGACATAGAAATACAGCGGGCGTGACACCGGGTAATCGCCGGCGGCGATGCTTTCGGTCGATGGCACGACGCCGCCCATGGTGGCAACCTGAAGCTTGTCAGTGTTGTTTTCGTAAAACGCCAGGCCGAACACGCCGATACCGTCCTTGTTGCTTTCGATCCGGGCCAGCGTTTCGGTATAGTCACCGTCGATGTCCACGGATTTGCCATCGCTGCGCAGCGCGATGCACTCTTTCTCGGCGGCCTTGCCCTTGGCTTTGTCATCTTCGCCTGTTGCCACTTCGAGGAACTTTTCGAAATCACCCGTGGCTTCGCAACCGGCGAGGATCACTTTTTCCTCAAACACTTCACGTGTGCCGTGCTTGGTGCCGGGGATGAACGCCTGGATCGGCTGGGCCGGGAACGCGGGGTTCACCTGATCCCATGTGGTGTAGGGATTGGCGGTCACTTTGCCGTCGACAACCACATTGGCGCTCAGGGCTTTGTACCAATCGGTCGGGGTGAATTCAAAGGCGTTGCCCGCGATGTCAGAGGCGAACACGATGCCATCATAGCCGACGCGCACTTCGATGATGTCGGTAACACCATTCTCGGCGCAGACCGCGACTTCCTTGTCCTTGATTTTGCGGCTCGCGTTGGCCACGTCGATGGTGTTTTCACCCACGCCTTCGCAAAACCGCTTGAGACCGGCAGAGGAGCCGCCCGATTCCACGACCGGTGTCGGGAAATCAAAGTTCTCGCCAAAAGCTTCGGCGACGATGGAGGCGTAGGGCAGCACGGTGGACGAGCCTGCAACCTGCACCTGATCGCGCGCAGCGGCGGCAGTGGCAGAAACGGCGGCAATGGCCAGCGCGGATGTGGTGAGTTTTGCGAGTGACATGATGTCTCCTGTCAGTTGCGAATTGATGATCACCCCCATGGTGATCTTGCCGCCCGTCTATGGGGCCTGTGCTGAGCTTTTGTGACACGCATGTTACAGTTTTATGACAGGGGTCGCTTTGGCAAGAAAAACTGTCACAAAATCATGGCACGGCGGGTTCCAGCGGCAATATCACATGAAATTGCGCCCCCTCACCCAGCGAGCTGGTAATTTTCAGCCGTCCCCGGTGACGGTTCAGGATATGCTTGACGATGGCAAGGCCCAGCCCGGTGCCGCCGAGGGCGCGGCTGCGGTGGCTGTCGGCACGGTAGAACCGCTCGGTCAGGCGCGGCAGATGTAACGGGTCGATTCCCGGACCGTGGTCAGTGACCGTAACGCGCACGCCGGGGCCGCGCATCGCCTGATCATGGGGGTCAGTCGTCACGTCGACCTCCACCGCCCTGTCCGCGCCCCCATATTTAATCGCGTTCTCCACCAGATTGGTAAAGACCTGCAACAATTGATCGGCATCCCCCAGCACTGGCAACGCTGCGTTACCGAACCTGGCGTGAAGCGTCACGTTGTTGTCGCTGGCCAGCGGGGTCAGATTGCGCAGGGTACGCTCCAGCACATCGCGCAGGTTGACTTCCGACACCGGGCGCACGCGCTCTTCCGCTTCGACCCGGCTGAGCGACAGCAGATCACCCACCAGACGGTTCATCCGCTCGGCCTCGCCCGCCATAATGCCCAGAAACCGATCCCTGACAGCCGCGTCATCGCGTGCCGGACCGCGCAGCGTCTCGATAAAGCCCATCAGCGCCGTCAGAGGCGTGCGTAGTTCGTGGCTGACGTTGGCAACAAAATCGCGGCGCATCTGCCCGGCCTGCGCCAGATCTGTGACATCGCGAAAGCTTAACAAGGCGACACCGCTGTCCCCAACGGCGCGCAGACTGACATCATAGCTGGTGTTGTTCTCGCCCTCGCTGGCCAGAAACCGCGCCAGTTGGTCACCCTGCCCGGCAAGACATTTTTCCACCGCTTCGACCAGCGTAGGCTGGCGCAACACGGTGATGAAATGCCGCCCCAACGCGCCCTTGCCAAGCAGCGGCTCTGCCGCGGCATTCAGGGCCACGATCCTTTCGCCGCGATCAATCGCCACGCTCGGCAACGACAACGCCGCCACCAGATCCTGCAAAAGGCCGGGCTGCGCCATTGGTCAGATCGGCTCTAGGTCGCGCCGAAATCGGCGGGCGTTTTCGCTGTAATGCTTGGCGCTGGCGGTCAGCATCTGGATCGCCGCATCATCGAGCATGCGCACCACCTTGCCCGGCGCCCCCATCACAAGGCTCCCATCCGGAATCACCTTGTTTTCCGTAATCAGCGCCCCTGCCCCGATCAGGCAGTTGTTACCGATCTTGGCCCCGTTCAGAACGGTCGCGCCCATGCCGATCAGGGAATTGTCACCAATGGTGCACCCGTGCAGCATGACCTTGTGCCCGATCGTGCAGTTTTCCCCGATCGTCAGCGGAAACCCCATATCGGCGTGAAACACGCAGTTTTCCTGCACATTGCTGCCGGTCCCTACGGTGATCACCTCGTTGTCGCCACGCAGGGTCGCGCCAAACCAGACCGAACTTTCGGCGGCCAGAACCACCTTGCCGATGATATTGGCATCGGGGGCAACCCAGGCGTCTGGGTGCACATCGGGGCGGGCTGCGGCAAGGGCGTATAGGGTCATGACGGATCCTCGAATTCGGATTGCAGTTTGCGCACGTGGTCCAGCAGTTTGGGCTGTTGTGAGCGGCGAAAGCGTTCGGCGGTAATAATCGCCTTCAGGCGCGCTTCGGTATCGACCAGATCATCGTTGATCAGCACATAATCGTAACCATCCCAATGGCTGATCTCGTCCCAGCATTCCGACATACGCAGGGCGATGGTTTCGGCACTGTCCTGGCCGCGAGACACCAACCGGCGCTTTAATTCGGCAATCGAGGGCGGCAGAATGAAAATCGACAAAACGTGCTGTTTCATCGTCGAATTGCTGATTTGCTGGGCCCCCTGCCAATCAACGTCAAAAAGCACGTCGCGGCCGTTGTCGATGGCCTTTTGGACGGGTTCGCGCGGCGATCCATAGTAATTGCCGAACACGCGGGCATGTTCCAGCATGTCGCCCTGATTGACCGACGCTCGGAACTGGTCCTGAGACAAAAAGTAGTAATCCTGCGCTTCGACCTCGCCGGGCCGCGGCGCGCGGGTCGTGGCAGACACCGAGAACTGCAACGAGGCATCCCATTCGCGCAGCTTTCGTGCCAGCGTCGATTTGCCAGCCCCCGAGGGTGAGCTGAGAATGATCAGCAGGCCAAGTCGGTCACTCATGTCTTACTCCACATTCTGTACTTGCTCGCGCATCTGGTCGATGACGGCCTTCAACGCCAGCCCGACATTGGTTAACTCGGTATTCTGCGCCTTGGAGCATAGGGTGTTAGCCTCGCGGTTGAACTCCTGCATCAGGAAATCCAGCTTGCGCCCCACGGCACCGCCCTGCGCGATCAACGCCCGTGCTGCCGCGACATGCGCGGCAAGCCGGTCTATTTCTTCGGTCACGTCTGATTTAACGGCAATCAACGCCAGTTCCTGCGCCACCCGGGCCGGGTCCGCGCCCTCTGCATTGTCCATCACACGCGCCAGATTGCGGCGCAGATTAGCGGCCATCTCGTCCTTGCGGGCCACGGCCAGCGATGCAGCTTGGGCACTCAGCGCCTCGATCTCGGTCAGTTGGGCCTGCATCACCTGCGCCAATGCCGCCCCCTCGCGGACACGCATATCGTTGAAATCGTCCAGCACACTGGGGAATTCGGCCAAAAGAGTTGCTGCCAAGGCGCTACTGTCCTCATCGACCTCGCCCTGCTCAAGGATGCCGCGCATGGTGACGATATCGGTTGCTTTGGACGGTGCCAGCGACACCCCGGCATCCATTGCGCGCGCTTCGATGGTGTGCAGCGCGTCAAGCAACAGATCCAATTGATCGGTATTGACCTGCACCGCGCCACCGCCCTCGTCGCGGCTGATCCGCAGATTGCAGGTGATGTTTCCGCGCGCTGTTCCGGCGCCCAGTTGCTTGCGCAACGCCGTCTCCAGCCCGTCAATCCAATCGGGTACCCGCAGGCGCAGATCCTGCCCCTTGCCGTTGACCGACCGCAGTTCCCAGCCCCACGAATAAGGCGCCATCGCCCCGCTGGCCGACGCGAAACCTGTCATCGAACGGATCATTGGCCGTGCCCCCTGCGTGTTCAGATACGTCCTGCCTTACGGCGAATCCCCCGCAAGGGGCAAGCCCCCCGCCGCGCGTCGGGGCCGGCTGCGCGCGCTCTATCGGTTAACCAAAGGCGCGGTTTATGCACAAACCAAGGTCAAATAGGCGTATTAATGTTTTGGTAAGTATTTCGGCACGGGCTGTACGCGCCCATACGTGGCTTTGGCCGTCCGTGTCGTTGAAATGTGGCCCGCAACATAGGTAAGGCGGTCGTCGATGGACAAGTTCACCCAGAACGCGCAAAATGTAGTCTCAATGTCAGATTATCAGCCAGATACCGGCTATGCGGCTGTCGCCCAGATCGAAGCCTATTGGGAAGCGCTGCGTGGCAATCGTTTGATGCCCAAGCGGTCAGAGATCGACCCGCGCGGGATCGAACTGGCGTTGGAATATGCCTTTATCCTTGAACGCATCTCGCCCGGGGTTGCCAGAATGCGCATTGCTGGCAGCCATCTGCGCGATCTGATGGGCATGGAGGTGCGGGGCATGCCCGTCACGACGTTCTTTGTTCCCGAGGCACGGCGCGCCGTCGCGGCCACCGTCGAGAGCCTGTTTCAACTGCCCGGTCAATGCACCATGCACCTGTCGGCCCAATCTGGTCAGGGCCGCCCGCCACTGGAGGCGAGGATGCTGATCTTGCCCCTCAAAAGCGATCTGGGCGATGTCAGCCGCGCGCTGGGGTGTATCGTGTCACGCGGCGATATCGGGCATTCTCCGCGCCGTTTCTCTGTGACGCGCCAAGACCTGCGGTCAAGCATGGGCCGCACGGCCCCCCTGCCCCAACCGGTGACCCCGGCCACGGTTGATCGACCAAAGCGGCCGCTTGATATTGTTCCGGGCATGGCAGAGGCCGCGAGACGGTTTGAGGGCTCAGACGACAAACGCCGCCCCCCCTATCTGCGCCTGATCAAATCCGACGATTAACGCCGCCGCGCCCGGCTGATCCCGATACCGGCGGCCAAAGCGCGATGCCGCAGGCACAGCGCCTGCGGCATCGTTTGATCAACTGGCCGCTTGCGACATCTGTGCACCCCGGCGTGCCGAAAGCTCCTCGGCCACCAGGAATGCCAGTTCCAGCGACTGACTGGCGTTCAGACGTGGATCGCAGGCGGTGTGATAGCGATCTGACAGGTCTTCATCGCTGACCGCGCGCACACCACCGGTACATTCGGTCACATCTTGGCCTGTCATCTCGAAATGCACCCCACCCGGCACGGTGCCTTCGGCCTGATGCACGCCAAAAAATTCACGCACTTCGCGCAGCACGGAATCGAACGGCCGCGTCTTGTAGCCGGTCGAAGATTTGATCGTGTTGCCGTGCATCGCATCGCAGGTCCAGACGACGTTCGCCCCCTCTTCCTGCACCGTCTTGATCAGCTGCGGCAGATGATCACCAACGCTGCCTGCGCCAAAACGCGCAATCAGGGTAAGGCGCCCGGCTTCGTTGTCGGGGTTCAGGGTCGTCATCAGACGCTTGAGGTCTTCGCTGGTCATGGAAGGGCCGCATTTCAGACCGATGGGGTTCTGCACGCCACGGGCAAATTCGACATGCGCGCCGTCGGGCTGACGGGTGCGGTCACCGATCCAGATCATGTGGCCGGAACCGGCCAGCCATTTACCGGTCTGGCTGTCCTGACGGCACAGCGCCTCTTCGTATTCCAGCAGCAGCGATTCATGGCTGGTGTAGAATTCGACCGATTGCAACGTATGCGCGGTGTCAGAGGTAACCCCTGCCGCAGCCATGAAATCCAGCGTGTCCGAGATGCGGTTGGCAATCTCGCGGTATTTCTGCGCCTTCTCTCCGTCGGTAAAGCCCAGCGTCCAGCCATGCACTTGGTGCACGTCAGCATAACCACCCGTCGAAAACGCGCGGATCAGGTTCAGCGTCGCGGCGGCCTGCGTATAGGCGCGCAGCATCTTGGCGGGGTCCGGGATGCGGGCCGCCGGGGTGAATTCAAGCTCGTTGATGATATCGCCACGGTAACTGGGCAGTTCCACACCGTCGACCACTTCAGTCGGCGCACTGCGCGGCTTGGCAAATTGGCCCGCCATCCGGCCCAGCTTGATCACCGGCACCTTGGCACCGTGGGTCAGCACGATGGCCATCTGCAACATCACCTTAAACGTATCGCGGATGCCGTCCGAGCTGAATTGTTCAAAGCTTTCGGCGCAATCGCCGCCCTGCAACAAAAATGCCTCGCCCCGTCCGGCTGCCGCCAGGTGCTTTTTCAGACGCCGCGCTTCGCCTGCAAAGACCAGAACGGGATATCGCGCCAATTGGGCCTCAACCGCATTCAACGCTGCCTGATCGGGATAATCAGGCATCTGAATACGCGGTTTGCTGCGCCAGCTTGATTTGCTCCAGTCGTTCATAATCTCTACTCCGCTACGTTGCGCCGCATGTTGGCGCTATCGTGAACCTTTCCTATACAAAAGCATGGGCTAAGAGACCAGAACCGAAATTCGGACCCTTGACCTTGGGCCAGACGCATGAGCAAGGTTTGCGGCAAGTCTTGTCGCCTATGGCTCATGGCGACACAGTACGATCAAGAATAGAAAGATGCCGCGATGTCAGAACCGCGCCAGGCCGCCCGCACAATGCCGCAAAGCGACAAACCGCGTCGGTTTGTCTTTGTCCTGCTCGACAATTTCACACTGCTCAGCTTTGCTTCGGCAGTGGAGTGCCTGCGCATTGCCAATCGCATGGCCGGCCGTGACGCCTATTCGTGGCGCATCGTAGGCGAAAGCGGGGACACGGCGGCCAGTTCATCGGGCGCTGTGTTTGCGCTCGATGGCGACTTGGATGAGTTGACCCGCGATGACACAGTCATGATCTGCGGCGGCATTGACGTTCAGGCGGCCACCACCAAGAAACTGTTAGGCTGGTTGCGCCGCGAATCCCGCAAAGGGCTGATTGTGGGCGGGTTATGCACCGCAGCCTATACACTGGCCAAGGCCGGTCTGCTCGACGGTAAGAAAGCGACGATTTACTGGGAGAACCAGGATAGCTTTTCAGAGGAATTCGAAGAGGTGACGCTGACCAAATCGGTCTTTGTCGCCGATGGCAACCGTCTGACCACTGCTGGGGGTACATCCTCCATTGACCTGATGCTCAAGCTGATTGCCGACGATCTGGGCGAGGATCTGGCAAACGCCGTGGCCGACCAACTGATCTATTCGTCGATCCGTACCGATCAGGACACCCAGCGTCTGTCCGTGCCCACGCGGATCGGCGTGCGCCATCCCAAGCTGAGCCAGGTCATTCAGATGATGGAGACCAATATCGAAGAGCCGATCAGCCCGTCGGTCCTGGCGCGCGATGTCGGCATGTCGACGCGACAGCTGGAACGGCTGTTCCGGCGCTATCTTAACCGGTCGCCCAAAAGATACTACATGGAACTGCGCCTGCAAAAGGCCCGTAACCTGTTGATGCAGACGGATATGAGCGTGATCAACGTGGCGCTGGCCTGTGGTTTTGCCTCGCCGTCGCATTTTTCGAAATGCTACCGGGCGCATTATGACACGACGCCCTACCGCGAACGTGGGTCACATGCCGCGCGGTTGTCGATCTGACCAAGCGCCCACCTGACCAAACGCCCATTTGACCAAGTCCGCGCGCGTTGTACCACCGCAGGACCGGGGCCAGCGCCGCCAGCCCGAGGTTCATCCGGCAAGGTGAAAATCAAGGGCCGATGCGGTAAACCGTGCCGTTGGTTTCCGAAATGAACCAGATAGACCCATCAGACGCCTCGACAATATCACGTACGCGTTTTGTGGCCTCGGTCTTGATCTGTTCAACCTCCTGCAGCGGGTCACCGCTGAGACGCGAGATATAGTCAAACTTCAACGAGCCCACAAATATATCGCCGCGCCAAGCGGCAAATCCGGCACCGGAATAGATCATCAGCCCCGACGGTGCGATCGACGGGTCCCAATAGAACTGTGGCTGTTCCATTCCCGGTTTCGCCGTACCCTCACCAATCTTGAAACCTGAGTAATGTCGCCCATAGGAAATGACGGGCCAGCCATAGTTGGCACCTTTTTCAATGCGGTTCACCTCGTCACCGCCCTTGGCCCCATGCTCGGACACCCAAAGATTGCCGTTCAGGTCCAACCCCGCCCCTTGCGGATTGCGGTGACCAAAGCTCCAGATTTCCGGCAGCACCTCAGGCACCCCCAGAAACGGGTTATCGGCAGGCACACTGCCGTCGGGATTGATGCGTATGACACTGCCATTATGCCTGCTGCGGTCCTGGGCCGCCGCGCGGTCACCACGTTCACCAAGGGTCAAGAACAAGCTGCCGTCGGTCCCCTCCACCACTCGCGAGCCAAAATGCTGGCCACCCGAACTGCCCGGACGCATTTCGAAAAGCTGCACAACATCCAAGAGCTGACGCCCGTCTTCCGACAGGCGCGCCGCCGCCAGCGCCGTCCCAGACCCACCCCCACGCTGGGCTTTGGCGTAGGTCAGGAAAAGCCGCCGACTTTGTGAAAAATCACGCGCCAGTGTGATATCGAGCAAGCCGCCCTGCCCGCCGACCTCAATCTCTGGCAGGCCGGCCACCTCGACCCGTTGATCCCCCTGCACCAGCAGCAATTGCCCGGCCCTTTGCGTCACCAACACCCCACCCGACGGCAGTGGCGCGATGGCCCAAGGGGTCTCCAATCCCGCAATCACAGGTTGAATATCAGGCGGTTCCTGCGCCTGTGCCACCTGAAGCGAAATAATGATCGGGACGGCGCCAAGCAGGACTTTGGCAAAATTTTTCGGGAATCTCACGTTCATCCTCCTGATTTGCGAACTCATTTCAGTAAATGTAGGAAGCGTGGTCAAATTTTCCATCGCAACGCCCCCGCACCCCGACCGACACGCCTGACAACGGGGCAAAAATCTACTTTTCTTTTACCAGACCAGCCCCTAACCTTCGTTTTGAACATGATGTTCCAACTAGGGAGAAAACAATGAAAAAGATGCTTATGGCCACAACGGCTGCGGCTCTGCTGGCGGGCAACGCATGGGCTGATGCCCACGCTAAGGAAGTGAAACTTGGGATTGAATTCGGTTTTACCGGCCCGATTGAATCACTGACCGGCCCCATGGCTGCCGGCGCCGAATTGGCGATGAAAGAAGTGACCGACAGCGGCATGTTGCTTGATGGTGCCAAAGTTGTGTCGATCCGCGCCGATGACGGCTGCATCGACAACGGTATGGCTGTGGCCGGTGCCGAACGTCTGATCGCCGAAGGCGTCAGCGGCATCATCGGTGGCGACTGTTCTGGTGTGACTGGTGCGATCCTGCAAAACGTCGCCATTCCGAACGGCATGGTCATGATTTCGCCATCGGCCACATCACCCGGCCTGACCACAATGGAAGACAACGGCCTGTTCTTCCGTACCTCGCCATCTGACGCGCGCGAAGGCGAAGTCATGGCGGAAATTCTGACGGAGCGTGGCGTCAAATCCATCGCCCTGACCTATACCAACAACGACTATGGCAAAGGTTTGGCAGACGCGATTGAATCGTCGTTCAAAGCTGCCGGTGGTGAAGTGACCATCGTTGCCGCACACGAAGATGGCAAAGCCGACTATTCCGCCGAAATGGGCGCGCTGGCCTCGGCTGGTGGTGATCTGCTGGTTGTTGCGGGTTACCTTGACCAAGGTGGCGCTGGCATCATCAAGGCAGCGCTGGATTCGGGCGCATGGGATCAGTTTGGTCTGCCAGGCGGCATGATTGGTGACAACCTGCCCACCACCATCGGCGACGATCTGAACGGTTCTTACGGCCAAATCGCGGGTTCCGAGGGCGAAGGCATCGACAAACTTGTCGAAATGGCAGGCGATGCATTTGATGCGACCTCGCCTTACACCCCCGAAAGCTATGATGCGGCGGCGCTGTTTATGCTGGCGATGCAGGCGGCAAACTCCACCGATCCGGCAGAGTACAAGGAAAAGATCCTCGAAGTGGCCAACGCGCCCGGCGAGAAAATCTATCCCGGTGAGCTTGGCAAAGCGCTTGAGCTGCTCAAAGCAGGCACTGACATCGATTACGTCGGCGCCTCTGCGGTCGAGCTGATCGGCCCAGGTGAATCTGCAGGCACCTACCGCATGATCGAAGTCAAAGACGGCAAGAACGAAACCATCGGTTTCAAGTAAATCCGTCGCGACAGCGATATGAGACAGACAATACAGCCCGGAGCAATCCGGGCTGAATTGCTACATAAAGATCAAAAAACAGATCCGCCACATTGCTGGCAGACACGGGGATGGACATATGATCGTCGTTCACGACGTACACAAACACTTCGGCGGGTTTCACGCCGTTGACGGGGCAAGCCTGTCAATCGAAAAGGGGTCGATCACGGGGTTGATCGGGCCAAACGGGGCGGGAAAGACCACTCTTTTCAACGTAATCGCTGGCGTTCTTAAACCGACTTCCGGGCGTGTGACCATGGACGGCGAAGACATCACCGGCCTGCCCCCGCACGAGTTGTTTCACAAAGGACTGCTGCGCACCTTCCAAATCGCACATGAATTTTCGTCGATGACATGCCGCGAAAACCTGATGATGGTGCCGGGCAACCAATCGGGCGAGACCCTGTGGAACACTTGGTTTGGCGCCAAACGCATCGCCGACGAGGAACGCGCGCTGGCGGCCAAGGCCGACGAGGTGCTGGAATTTCTGACCATTGAACATCTGGCCGACCAGAAGGCGGGCCAAATCTCGGGCGGGCAGAAAAAACTGCTGGAACTGGGGCGCACCATGATGGTGGACGCCAAGATCGTGTTCTTGGACGAAGTAGGCGCCGGCGTGAACCGCACCCTGCTCAACACCATCGGTGACGCGATCATTCGCCTGAACAAAGAACGCAATTATACCTTTGTCGTGATTGAACATGACATGGATTTCATCGGCCGCCTCTGCGATCCGGTGATCTGCATGGCCGAAGGTCACGTGCTGGCTCAGGGCACGCTGGACGAGATCAAGGCAAACGAACAGGTGATCGAGGCGTACCTCGGCACCGGTCTCAAGAACAAATCAAAGGTGGGCGCATGAGCAGTGATCCTTACGGCGACCGCGGCAACAAAGATGTGTCGATCGCCAACCCCAAAGGCATGGGCAGCGTAATGCCCAAGGCCAGCGGCAAATCCTTTCCCGCCCCCGGTGGCCCTTTCTTGATCGGTGACAGCATGACGGCGGGCTACGGCAACGGCCCCGATATCTTGCATGATTGCACCATTGCGGTGGAAAAGGGTGAAATCGCCGTCATCGTCGGCCCCAATGGCGCGGGCAAATCGACGGGCATGAAGGCCGTGTTCGGCATGCTCGATATGCGCAAGGGCCATGTGCGGCTTGATGGTGAAGACATCACACATCTGTCGCCGCAAGACCGCGTGGCCAAGGGTATGGGGTTCGTGCCGCAGACGTCCAACATCTTTACCTCGATGACAGTCGAGGAAAATCTGGAGATGGGCGCCTTTATCCGCCGCGACGATTTCCGCGATACGCTGGCGCAGGTCTATGACCTGTTTCCGATCCTCAAGGACAAACGGCTACAGGCCGCGGGCGAATTGTCAGGCGGCCAGCGTCAGCAGGTTGCCGTGGGTCGCGCCCTGATGACGCAGCCCAAGGTTTTGATGCTGGATGAACCCACCGCCGGGGTCAGCCCCATCGTGATGGATGAACTTTTTGACCGCATCATCGAGGTGGCCCGCACCGGCATCCCGATCCTGATGGTCGAACAGAACGCCCGCCAAGCGCTTGAAATCGCGGACAAAGGGTTTGTCCTGGTACAAGGCGCGAATGCATTTACCGGGACTGGCAAGGAATTGCTGAACGATCCCGAAGTGCGCAAATCTTTCTTGGGGGGCTGATCAATGGACCTACTCAACGCATTCATTACCCTCGCCAACTACGTTCTGATCCCCGGCATCGCCTATGGATCACAGCTGGCCCTCGGCGCGCTTGGGGTGACGCTGGTTTACGGCATTCTGCGGTTTTCCAACTTTGCCCATGGCGACACGATGGCGCTGGGGGCGATGTCCACGGTGCTGATCACCTGGTGGTTCCAGTCGATGGGGATCAGCCTGGGTGTGCTGCCCACGGCCCTCTTGGCCCTGCCGTTTGGTATCGCCTTTACCTGTCTTTTGCTGCTGGGCACGGACCGCGTGGTGTACAAATTCTACCGGGTGCAAAAGGCCAAACCGGTGATCCTCGTAATTGTGTCACTGGGCGTCACCTTTATCTACAACGGCATTACCCGCTTTATCATCGGCGCGGATGACCAGAATTTCCTCGATGGTGAACGCTTTATCATCTCGGCCCGCACTTTTAAGGAAATGACGGGGCTCGAGGAAGGTCTGGCATTCAAAACCACCCAAGCCATCACCATCGTGACCGCGATTATCGTGGTGGCGCTGCTGTTTTGGTTCCTCAACAAGACACGGTCGGGCAAATCCATGCGCGCCTATTCCGATAACGAGGATCTGGCGCTGCTGTCGGGCATCAATCCCGAACGTGTGGTGATGATCACCTGGCTGATCGTCGCCGCCCTCGCCACAACCGCAGGTGTGCTCTACGGGCTTGATAAATCCTTCAAACCTTTCACCTATTTCCAACTGTTGCTGCCGATTTTCGCCAGCGCCATCGTGGGCGGCCTTGGCAACCCGGTAGGTGCCATCGCGGGCGGCTTTGTGATCGCCTTTTCCGAAGTCACGATCACCTATGCGTGGAAAAAGGTGCTCGGCTACGTCATGCCCGACGGCATGGGGCCTGACGGCCTCGTGCAGTTGATGAGCACGGATTACAAATTCGCGGTCAGCTTTGTCATTCTCCTGATTGTGCTGCTGATCAAGCCCACAGGCCTGTTCAAGGGGCAGTCGACATGAACCACATATTGAAAAATACAATCCTCTTTGCCGTTATCGCGGTGATGATTATCTATGTCGGTGTCACCAGCAGTTGGAACTCCGCGTTGCTGATCATCGCGATGGGGTTGATTTCATCAATCATGGCGCTTGGGGTGAATCTGCAATGGGGTTTTGCCGGCCTGTTTAACGTGGGCATCATGGGCTTTGTCGCCCTTGGTGGCTTGGCAGCGGTCTTGATCGGTATGCCCCCCACCGAAGGCGCCTGGGCGGCCGGTGGTTTCGGTATTGTTGGCGCCCTGCTTTTGGGGGCCGGCACGGTTGTTGTGGCCGTTGTGCTGATGAAACGGATGAAGGGCGGCACGGTTCGCAACCTCACGGTGGTTGCCGTGCTGATTGTCGGCTTCTTCGCGTTTCGCGCCCTGCTTGACCCGTCGGTATCGGCGGTCGAGGCGATCAATCCTGCACAGACTGGTTATCTTGGCGGGTTGGGGCTGCCGGTTCTGTTGGCCTGGCCGGTTGGAGGGCTCTTTGCCGCTGCCGCGGCTTGGCTGATCGGCAAAACCGCCTTGGGCCTGCGGTCGGATTACCTGGCCATCGCCACACTGGGCATTGCCGAAATCATCATCGCGATCCTCAAGAACGAAGACTGGCTAACCCGCGGCGTGAAGAACGTGATCGGCGTGCCGCGCCCCGTGCCCTACGAAATCGACCTGCAAAACAGCGCGTCCTTTGTGGAAACGGCTGCTGGCTTTGGCTTTAACCCGGTCGAAGCGTCGACGCTCTGGGTCAAGGTGCTGTATATCGGCCTCTTTGGTGTCGTGCTGCTGCTGCTCTTGTGGATGAGCCAACGCGCGCTGCATTCGCCCTGGGGCCGCATGTTGCGCGCGATCCGCGACAACGAAGTGGCCGCCGAAGCCATGGGCAAGGATGTCACCGCACGGCACCTGCAAGTCTTCATCCTCGGCTCTGCCATCTGCGGCATCGCCGGTGCGATGATGACCACGATGGACAGCCAGCTAACACCCGGCACTTACCAGCCGCTGCGCTTTACCTTCCTTGTCTGGGTGATGGTGATCGTTGGCGGATCGGGCAATAACTTTGGGGCGGTCCTGGGCGGCTTCCTGATCTGGTTCCTGTGGGTGCAGGTCGAACCAATGGGCCTGTGGCTGATGAACCTGATCACGGCAGGCATGGCCGATGGCTCTGCGCTAAAGGATCACCTGATCGACAGCGCCGCCCATATGCGGCTGATGACGATGGGGCTGGTGCTGCTGCTGGTGCTGCGGTTCAGTCCGCGCGGGTTGATCCCAGAGCGGTGACGCACCCGCGCCGCAACGCGCATGACTTGAGACCAAAAAAGGGGCGCGGGAGAAATCCCGCGCCCCTTGTCCATGTCAACGGCCCTTGTCTATGTTAACGCCCCTTGTCCGGGTCAACGGCCCTTGAACAGACCGCCCAGAATACCGCGCACGATGCGTCGGCCTGTGGTGCCTTTCAACTCCTTCATCACAACGCTGGCGATGGCACCGCCAAAGCCGTCAGAGCTGTCTTTCTTGGTGCGGCGGCTGGTGCTGCGCGCCCCGCCATAGCGGCGGGCCTTCTGAAACTCGCGCTGCGCCTCTTCCTCGGCGTCGATCTTGGCCTCGGCGGCTTCGGCTTCCTTTGCCGCAGCCTCGGCGCGGGCCTTGAGCATCTCAAACGCTGACTCGCGGTCCTGCATGGCATCGTATTTCCCGGCCATATCCGATGCCGCCAAAACCGCAGCGCGTTCTTGCACCGTGATCGGCCCCAATTGCGAAGACGGCGGTCTGATCAATGTGCGCTCC
Organism: Sulfitobacter sp. KMM 9851; assembly: GCF_057178245.1. Classification (NCBI taxonomy): domain Bacteria; kingdom Pseudomonadati; phylum Pseudomonadota; class Alphaproteobacteria; order Rhodobacterales; family Roseobacteraceae; genus Sulfitobacter; species Sulfitobacter sp. KMM 9851. The sequence continues at coordinate 1,628,456 of NZ_CM169991.1, read as the reverse complement.
ACGATCCCGGGCACGCCCTTCTTTTGCAAAAAGGACGTCACCGCCTCGCCCACACCCACCTCGCGGATCGCCTCTTCGGTGTCGAAACGCGGGTTCTCGCGATAGGTCTGTGCGGCCATGCGCAATTCCTTGCGGTCCTTCGCGGTAAAGGCGCGCAGCGCGTGCTGTACCCGGTTGCCAAGCTGGCCCAGAATATCCTCCGGCACATCTGCCGGGTTCTGCGTGATGAAATAAACGCCTACACCCTTGGACCGGATCAGCCGCGCCACCTGTTCCACCTTATCGACCAACGCCTTGGGGGCGTCATCGAACAACAGATGCGCCTCGTCGAAAAAGAACACCAGCTTGGGTTTGTCGGGGTCACCGACCTCTGGCAGGTCCTCGAACAATTCCGACAGCAACCACAGCAGGAACGTGGCATATAGCTTGGGCGAGGCCATCAGTTGATCTGCCGCCAGGATGTTGATCCTGCCCCGGCCATCGGCATCGGTACGCATCAGGTCCGACAGCGCCAGCGCCGGCTCGCCAAATAGCTCGGCAGCACCTTGGTTCTCCAACACCAAAAGCCGTCGCTGAATGGTGCCGACAGACGCCGGGGATACATTGCCATAGCGCAGTGACAGATCCTTGGCGTTTTCGCCGACCCAGACCAGAAGCGCCTGCAAATCCTTCAGATCCAGCAGCGGCAGCCCGTCTTCATCCGCCACACGGAACACGATATTCAAAATGCCTTCCTGCGCCTCGCTGAGGTCCAGCAATTGCGACAGCAGCAGCGGGCCCATCTCTGATACGGTGGTGCGCACCGGGTGGCCCTGTTTGCCAAACAAATCCCAAAAGGTAACCGGAAAGGCCTCGTAGCGGTAATCGGTGAACCCGATCTTTTCCGCACGTTCTGTAAATGGCACATGCAGCTTGCCCTCGGCGCTGCCGGCTTTGGCCAGACCCGACAGGTCTCCCTTTACGTCAGACAGAAATACCGGCACCCCGGCGTTGGCAAAACCTTCGGCCAGAATTTGCAGTGTCACGGTCTTGCCCGTGCCGGTCGCCCCGGCAATCAGACCGTGCCGGTTGGCATAGCCCAAAGGCAGAAATTGCTGTGTGGCGTAGTCTTCACCACCGCCGCCTATAAAGATGTCATTGCTCACGAAAGGCCCTTTTTCAGTAAAATTCGATAATGTCCGTTCCGTTCGAGCATACAAACTTAACCTTTGCGCGCCATAGTCATTGTTATTCCGCGCCGACATGTCCTCCTGGCGCGGATGACTTCCTCCCTGTCAGACTGGCCGCGCCTTAGGGTGCGGCCCTTTTTTCACGACTTTGGATCATGGCGTGAAAGAGGGCTGAAATGTCGCATTTTTCCGGTTGACCGGCATCGCGCGCTTGCCGTAACGTGGCGCTAATAAGTCGGCCCAGTCCGACGGGGAGAACGAATAGAAAGGGGCAGCGCCATGCCCCTTTTTGTGGCCGATCATGCAGGTCGATCTGCGGGCCGTATCGGCATGAAATCGCGTGTCATTCCTATAAATCAAGGCCATGACCGCTGACATCTGGATGTTGGCGTGGTAGAGGGCGACTAACGAAACCAACGTGGATTTGACATGACCAAGTTTATGACCGCCCTGCCGCTGTGTGCTGCACTTGCATTGATGGCGCCCATGGCAGCCTTTGCGCAAACGGCGACGACCGAAACCACCCCAACCGCCCCCACAACTACCGACGCAGCAGAACCCAAGCCACAGGCCGGCGCCAGCGGTACCGCCGCCGAGGTCGAAGAGCAGCTGAGCCTTGGCGAAGATGCGGACAAGGACCCGGAACTGGGCAAACCCTATACCAAGGAAGTGATCGGCGCCTGGGAAATGCGCTGCATCAAGACCGGCGAAGAGGTTGACCCCTGCCAGATGTATCAATTGCTGGACGATGGCGAAGGCGCCCCCGTTGCAGAAGTCTCGCTGTTCCGTCTGCCCGCAGGTGGCAAGGCCGAAGCAGGGGCTACGATCGTTGTACCGCTTGAAACCGCCCTGCCCGCGCAACTGACAATCGCTGTCGATGGTGGCAAGGCCCGCCGCTATCCCTATGCCTTCTGCAACCCGGTTGGCTGTTACGTACGCCTGGGCCTAACGGCCGCGGATGTCGCCGCGTTCAAACGTGGCAAGGCGGCGGTGATCACCATCGTGCCTGCACTGGCACCCGATCAGAAAGTTGAACTGGCGCTGTCGCTGGACGGCTTTACCGGCAGCTATGACAAGGTATCGGTGATCGAGCAGTAAATCCTGCCGCGATACCAGATTTGAAACGCCGCCCCTGTCCGGGGGCGGCGTTTTGCATTCTGCGGCGTTGATCAGATTTTGCGCAGCGCAATCACGGCGTTCATCCCACCAAAGGCAAAGGCATTGCTGAGGGCGACCGTCACCTTGGCGTCACGCGCCTCATTGGGAACCACATCCAACGCACATTCAGGATCGGGTTCTTCATAGCCGATGGTCGGCGCGATCACCCCGTCCCGCAGCGCCATGATACAGGCCAGCAATTCCACCGCGCCCGTCCCCCCGATCAGATGCCCGTGCATGGATTTGGTCGACGAGATCATCAACCGGTCCGCATGGGGTCCGAACACATCGGCCACCGCCGCGCATTCGGTCTTGTCATTGGCCGCAGTTCCGGTGCCATGGGCGTTAATATAGCCGACCTCGTCGCGGTTGATCCCGGCATCGGACAGCGCCCCCGCCATCGCCCGCGCGGCCCCTGCCTTGGACGGCATCACGATGTCGCTGGCGTCCGACGACATGGCAAAACCCGCCACCTCGCACAGAATTTCCGCGCCGCGTTTCTTGGCGTGTTCATATTCTTCGAACACAAAAACCCCCGCGCCCTCGCCCTGCACCATGCCGTTGCGATTGGCCGAAAACGGGCGGCAGGCATCACGGCTCATCACACGCAGCCCTTCCCAGGCCTTGACCCCGCCAAAGCACAGCATGGATTCAGAGCCCCCCGTCACCATCGCGGGCGCCATGCCGGACCGCACCATCGAAAACGCCTGCGCCATCGCATGATTGGACGACGCACAGGCGGTGGACACGGTAAATGACGGACCCTTGAGGTTGTATTCCATGCTGACATGGGCGGCGGCGGCGTTGTTCATCAGTTTGGGGACCACAAAGGGATGCACCCGGTTTTTGCCTTCTTCGTACACAGCGCGGTAATTGTCGTCCCAGGTCGACACACCACCGCCCGCCGTGCCGAGTACGACCCCCGACCGCGCCGACAGATCCCCGTGAAAGCTGAGACCTGATTGTCCAATCGCCTCCTGTGCGGCGGCAAGGGTGAATTGGGTGTAGCGGTCATAAAGCGCCATCTGCTGACGATTGTAGCGGCCTTGCGCCTCGAAACCGCGCACCTGCCCGCCAATCTGGATCGACAGACGCTCCACATCGCGGAACTCCAACTGCCCGATGCCGCAGGTGCCGACCTGCATGGCGGCCATCGTGTCAGCCACCGAATGGCCCAATGCGTTGATGGTGCCAGCGCCGGTGATGACCACACGTTTCATGACGGCTATCCCTGTTCGGCTTTCAGCCGTTCAATGCCCGCGACAATGCTGGCCACGGTCGAGATATCGAAATCCGATTCCGCCGGGTTGTTGGCGTTGAAGGGCACTGAAATGTCAAAGGTCTCTTCGATGGCAAAGATGCTTTCAACCAGCCCAAGGCTGTCGATGCCGAGGCTTTCCAACGTGCTGTCCATCGCGACGTCCTCAGGTTCCAGCACCGCCTGTTCCGCAATAATCGCGATCACCTGATCCTTGATGCTCATCCGGCAAACTCCCAAAGGTTCGGTTGCGCAAGGCTTAGCCACCCTTGTCGGATTCGGAAACCGCCTTTTTCAACTTTGCCACATCGCGCAGCAAACCGGGCAAACGCCGCAGGGCCTTGTAGATGTCCATCTGCCGGTCCATCTGTGTCGCGGGATAGCCCAGCATGGTGCGGCCCGCAGGCACGTTCGACAAAATGACCGTGCCACCGCCCGCAATCACACCGTCACCGATAAAGATATTGTCGCTGACACCCACTTGGCCGCCCAGCACCACGTTGTCGCCCACCTGTGATGACCCGCCAACGCCACATTGCCCACACAGCAGGCAATTGCGCCCGACGCGGGCGTTGTGACCAATGTGGACCAAGTTGTCGATCTTGGTGCCGCTGCCGACCGATGTGTCGCGCACAGTGCCGTTGTCGATGGTCGACCCCATGCCCATTTCGACGTCATCGCCAATGCTGACCGCGCCCAGCGAATGAATACGTGTCCAGGGCTGCGCCTGGGTATCGCCCCGATCGCCCAGCGTCTTGCGCGCGGCCTCGACGGTGCTCAGCTCTGCCGTGACAAAGGAAAATCCGTCACCGCCGAGGCGCACACCCGACTGCGCAATGAACCTTGCCCCAATGCTGACGCGCGCGCCGATGCTGACGTGTTCGCGCAAAAAGGCGTCCGGCCCGATCTGCGCATCAACACCGATGAAACACAAAGGCCCGATGACACTGCCCGCGCCGATTTTGGCCCCGGCTGAAATCACTGCCAGCGGCCCGACCGACACATCAGGCCCCAGCTGTGCATCCGGGTCGATCACCGCGCTGGGGTGAATACCGGGGGCAAAGCCCTGGCCCTTGTCCAGCATCTTGGTAACACCCGACAGCGCATATCGTGGACGCGGCGGCAGAATGGCGGCCTTCAGGCCAAGCGCCTGCCAATCCGCCCCTTCCCACAGCATCGCAACCTGCGCGCCACCTTGCGACAGTTCGCTGGCATATTTCGGGTCCATCGCGATCGCCAACTCATCCGGCTTGGCGCTTGCTGGCTCTGCCACACCGGCCACCCGCACCCCAAGATCGCCCTCAGCGACGGCGCCAACGGCTTCAGCAATCTGTTTGACGGTATATGCCATGTCGGCCCCCCGGTTGATCCGGGGCCAGAGTTACCCCTGAACGCCGCGCATGGCCACCCCTGCCTTGGCCAAGGCATCCCAGATGCGCGCATCCCGGCCATAGACATCGGCGCGGTATTCGGTGTGGCCACGGGCATTGGTTACCGCAGTGCGGTAGATCAGATGCACCGGCACCGGCTCTTCCAGAACGATCTTCTGCTCGCGGCCAGAATTCAGCGCTGCCTTGAACACACCCTGCGGATCGTCTGTCTGCCGCGCCAGAAGCGTGTAGGCAAAATCAAACGGATCGGCCAGACGCACACAGCCGTGGCTAAAGGCGCGCACGTCCTTGGCAAAAAGGCTTTTTGACGGGGTGTCGTGCAGATAGATGTTATGCTTGTTCGGGAACATGAATTTCACCAGCCCCAGCGCGTTGCCCTTGCTGGGCGGCTGGCGCATCGAAAACGGAAAGGTCCGCGCGGTATAGGCGCCAAAGTTTACCGCCCCCCGGTTCACTTTGCGGCCCCGACGATCGGTGATCTCGATATGGCTCACGGCATTGCTGTTGCGCTGAAGAGCCGGCAGATATTCCTTGGTCACGATCGACCGCGGCACGTACCAGCTTGGGTTCACCACCATATGCTCCATCATGTCCGAGAACTCTGGCGTCGGGCGGTCTTCGCTGCGCGCCCCGACAACCGACCGGGTCTCAAACGTGATCTTGCCATCGTCAATGACGCGGGCGGTGAAATCCGGGATATTGACCAGGATATGCCGCTTACCCCGTTCGGTGTTGAACCAGCGCTCCCGCTCCAGCGCGACCATCACCGATTGCAGACGCTGTTCGACGCCGACGTTGATCTGATCCATTGTTGCGGCACCGGCCACACCGTCGGCGTTCAACCCGTGGTCAATCTGGAACTGCTGCACGGCGTCCTGCAACGCGGCGTCATAGACCTGCGTGTTAGAGCGCGCCAGATATTCCATCGCGATCAGCCGATTGCGCAAGGCCACCACGGCACTGCCGCTTTCGCCCGGCTTCAGCACCGACGCGGGCACGCTAGGTCCCCAGCCGCCCCGCGACAACAACCGCTCCATCGTGATCTTTTCTTTCAGCAACGCATTGTATTCCAGACTGCGCGGCGGCAGTGCCCGAAAGAACGCCGCCGGTGCCGCAGATGCGGCCAGCCCGGTCAGATACGCGCCCCGGTCGCGATAGGGAATCTCACGCACGATGGCCCTGTCGATACGGTTGGGGATGAGCACGCCAGTCTGAATGTCACGGGCGTACTGCAAGAACACACGGCTCAGTTCGACTTCGGCCAGCCCCTGATCACGGGGGCTGCGCACCGACTGCAACAGCGCCATCACCGCGTCTGGGTCATAGCGTGCGATCGGCAAACCATGGGCATCCGCAGTGCTGATGGCACGCAGCAGTTCGGCACGGCGCGCCCGATCGGCATCGCCCGGCCCGGTCCAGATTGGGGCGTAATTGGTGGTACGGTAAAACGCAGCGATATCGTCATCACGGGCCGCAGCTTCGGCCACCGCCTGCTTGAACGCAGTAACCTGCGCCTGCGCGGGTACGGGCACGGCGACCCCTGCCAGCAACACTGCCAGACCAACCATCAAAGCCGAAATCCAGCGCATAAGTGAACCGTTTAATGTCATTATTTTCCCCATGAACAGACAACAGGCGTTGAACCAAGCATTGCCAAACTGCCGCAGCACAAGTCCATTCACATTTCCCGTGAGCGATAATCTTAGTGGTATATGATGCCGAAAAGGCACCTCTTTCCCTTAGTATTATGACAAACCTAACGGCCTCTGCGCAAAAAATCGCCTAAATTTGCAATTACATGGAACCCGCGGGATTCAATACTTGGTTCATTTATTTCGCTATGTAATAACCAAGATGCATCTGGGGATGAGATGAACCGCCCAAGTAACATCTTGAGCATTTTGGCAGACGACGGGACAGAGACATGACAGGCAAAAGCACTACGGGTATGACCCGGCGCGCCCTTTTGGGTGCCTTCGCAGCAACGACCGTGGCAGCAGCTCCTACTTTCGCAAATGCAGCAGGTTTCCTGCGCGGCGCCGGCGACATCCGCCGCATCCGCATGTATTCGGGGCGCACCGGTGAACGGCTTGATATGATCTATTGGATCGAAGGTCAGTACATCAAGGACGCAATCAAAGAAGTTAATTATTTCATGCGCGACTGGCGCACGGATGACGCCATCAACATTGATCTGCGCACCGTCGACATCATGGCCGCCGCGCATAACCTGCTGGACGTCAACGAACCTTACATGCTCCTGTCCGGCTACCGCAGCCCACAAACCAATGCGATGCTGCGCTCTCGTTCACGTGGTGTGGCCAAGAACTCGCTGCACATGAAAGGCCAGGCGGCTGATTTGCGGCTCGGGTCGCGGTCGGTCAGTCAGGTGTCCCGCGCGGCAATCGCCTGCCACGGCGGCGGCGTCGGTCGTTACTCCGGGTCCAACTTTACCCATATGGATTGCGGCGTAGTGCGCAGCTGGGGCGGCTAAACGCCCCCCTCCTTACCAGACACATGGAAAAACAGGCACCTTCCGGGTGCCTTTTTCTTTGACCGACGCTGAACCGTCCCACGGCCATATCTCGCATTGCACGCCACGCGGCTGACGCGGCCCCATCGCGCATCACGATTGTCCTCCGACCGGGTCGGAGGACATCTTGTCACTCGCTGCGCGTCAACGCAGTCGCCGGTTTGGCTCCGTTGTCCCCGTCAGATGTAAACGTCAACGTGACCTTGTCTCCGGCCATCAGGTCAGACGGAACAAGCGTTTTGGCATCCAGCCGCCAAACAGATTTATCAGCCAGAACAATGACATTGGCCAAACGGTCATAGGCGACGATCTCACCCGATGTCTGGTCCGCAAAGGCGGGAGCGGACAACAGGGTGCTTAACAGTGCAGGCACGATGAATAGGCGCATTTTGGATCCTCCGATACAGCGCAGACCCTATATGTGTGCTGTGCATCTACGCCGCGCAATAGCCGCCCGGTCGCCAGGATCAAATAAACCTTGCACCACGGGCGCGAACCACCTTGTCCGACGTCAAGACACATGGAAAGACGCGCCTGCCCCAAAACGGCAGGACTAAAACCCCGGCACGCAAAATGCGCGACCCCGCGCAATCACGCAGATCCCAAGCCATCAATAATCGAGATATTTAACAACCAATCGCGCGCCCTAAGGTCGCACAAAGGTATATTGGCGGATCGACAGGGATTCGAACCCTGGAGACGGTCTCCCGCCTACACACTTTCCAGGCGTGCGCCTTCGACCACTCGGCCACCGATCCGTTGAGCGCGGGTTTAGCTTGGCCTGCGCCCCAGTTGCAAGAGGGAAATCCCGCATTTTTCGGTTAAATCAATTAGCTGTCCAGATGAACATAAATCCGACGGCTTAATCGGCCCTTTTTCTCGATCTTACCCAGACGCAAGGCCCCAATTTCACCGGTCCGCGCCACATGGGTGCCGCCACAGGGCTGCAAATCAATCCAATTGGTGTCCTCACCGATCCGCACCAGCCGGATGTCGGCTGCGCCACGTGGCGGCTGCACTGCCATCGTCTTGACCAGATGCGGTGCAGCGGCCAGATCAGCGGCGCTGATCCACAGCTCGTTCACCCGCGCGTCGATCGACACATATCCGTTCAGCGCCTGTTCCAATGCGTCCCGGTCCTGCGGCGCATCTGGCATGTCGAAATCCAGCCGCCCATGACTGGCTGACACCTGTCCGCCTGTCACGCCAAAGGGCACCACCACCGACAGCAGATGCAGCGCCGTATGCACCCGCATGTGCCGGTGTCGGCGGTCCCAGTCCAGCCCCTGCACCACATGCGCCCCAATCGGCGGCAACGGCACCGGCTCTGACGGCACCAGGGCAATATGACCATTGTGGTCCTTGATCGCCGTGGCAATCGGCAGGCGCTGGCCATCCCAGGTGATCCAGCCGCTGTCACCGGGCTGCCCGCCGCCCACCGGATAGAACAGGCTGCTGTCCAGCACCACACCGCCCTCGGCGGTATGCCCGGCCACCCGTGCCGGGGCCTCGCGCATATAGGGATCGTCGCGAAACAACAGACGCGTCACTCGGACGGCTCCGTCGGTGTGCTGCGCAGCGCCTCGGGGTTGCGCAGCCACAGATCACGCTGGGCAAAGGGTATTTCGATCCCCTCTTCCTTGAACTTTGCGGCGATGGCGTGGTTGATGTCATTTTTGACAACCATCATCCAGTTGATATCGCGCAGATAACAACGCACCTCGAATTCCAGCGCATCGGCCCCGAAATTCACGAACAACACATTGGGCGGCGGGTTGGTCAGCACGATCGGCTGCGCCTGCGCGATCTCGCGCAACAGCCCCTCGACCCGTTTGGTATCCGTGCCATACGCCACGCCCACGGTCACAATCAGCCGCCCCACGGTATTGCCGCGTGTATAGTTCGTCACCGTGCCACTGATCAGATCGGCGTTAGGCACGATCACGTCGGTACGGTCAAAGGTCTCGATCCGGGTCGAGCGTACCGAAATATCGCGGACATAGCCCATCTGCCCCCCGACCTCGATCCAGTCCCCCTCGGAAATCGGTCGTTCGATCAACAGAATGATGCCCGAGACAAAGTTTGACACCACGTTTTGCAGACCAAAACCGATACCAACCGACAGCGCACCTGCCACATAGGCCAGCGCGCTCAGATTGATGCCCGCCCCGGTGATCGCCAGCAAGGCAGCAAGGAAAATCCCGACATAGCCCAGGCCCGACACGATGGCGTTCTGCCCGCCAATGTCCATGCGCGTCTTGGGCAGGACGTTGCTGCGCAGCGCCCCCTGAACCAGTCGCGTCACGGCATAGCCGATGATAAAGATGATTGCGAAGGTCAGGAAATCAGTGGGCGAAATGCGGCTGTCACCCACGGCAAAACCGCGGCTGAACAGCGCCCAAAGCTCTGTCAGGTCCGTCACGCGCGCGCCCCAGGCCAGCGCCCCGACCGGCAGCGCCATCAGGATTAGCACCAGCCCGAACAGCACCGGCATCAACGCCTCGCGGGCCTGCACGCCCTGCCCGGTGATTGCGCCGTAAACGTCAGCGGAAAACCGTTGCAGCACCATCACCAGCCCCAGCAGGACCAGCGTTGACACATAGGGCGGCAGCAGCGCATCCGCAGCCGAGAAATAGCCGCTGATCAACAGCAGCGGTGCCAGCACCGACACCACAATCGCCCCCAGCCCCAGCCCGTTCACAAACCGGCTCAGCGTTGACACGCGCACCTCTGCGGCGCTGTCACTTTCGTCGCGCGGATCGACAAAGCCGCGCAGGATGCGGCCAATGTTGAACAGCGAAAAGGCGGTCAGCAGCATCACCGGCAGGCGCAGCACACCCTCGGTGGCCGGCGCCGGATTGCCCGCATCCAGGATCGTGCTGATCAGCACGCCCAGCACAATGGTCACGGTAATCACGCTGACATAAAACCGCACCCGCTTGCGTTCGGCTTCCGGCAGCAGGATCAGCGCCTCGTCGTCATCGCGCGAAAACACCCGCTCTGCGACCCAGCGAAAGCCCAGCATCGCCCCGCCCAGCACCGGGATCAGCAACACCACCGATGTGCCCAACGGCCCCACCAGATCGGTCGCCAGAACCGCCATCGACAACAGCACCAGCCCGATTGTGGGCAGGATGATACGCAGCAACGACACCGCAAAGCGCCAGATGCCAAACCCCCGCGCGCCAAAGCGTTGCAGCCGCTGCACGATATTGGCCGACCACCGCCGCCCGCGCAGGATCAACACCAGCCCAAAGGCGGTCAGCAACAGCACAGCAGGCAGGTTTTCACGCAAGCGCGGCCAGATGTCCGCGCCGTCACCCGGCTGATTTTCGACCCAGATCGCCGACGCGGCAGCCCGAAAATCGGCAATCGCAGGCCACCAATGGGCCGGGTTCAGCGGCGTGGGCGTGACCGTCAAAAGCTTTTCCGTCTGGCGGTCGCGGATCATCTTGTCGATCTGGCCGATCAACCCGTTGGCGCGCAGAAATTCCGCCTCGGCGCGCTGCACCGGGGCCAGAAAACCGTTCAACTGCCGGGTCAGCTCTTCGCGTTTGGCCGCCACATCGGGGGCTTCGGGCTCGGACCCTTCGCCGTCGGGCAGCGGGCCAAGCGCCGCCAATTGTTCGCGCAGGATCGCGATGCGCCCGTCGTTCATGCTGCGCGCGGCGTCGAACTCCTGACGGTATCCGACCATCCGCTTGCGCAGGATATCCAGCACCTCGTCACTGTCCGCGCCGGTGTCCACCGCATTCTCTGCGGATTTTGCCAGCGTGTTCCAGCGCTCAAAGTCAGGCAGTCCCGCATCCTGCGCAAAAGCCGCCCCCGCCAGCCAGACAGTGATCGCCAGCAGGCCCAGACAGTGCCGAAGAAAAATGGTCATACGTCCTCGAACACACCCGGGATCGACGCTGGTGCGCTCTCAAGCCAGCCAGGTGTCGGCAGGCCCTTTTCGCGCAGGAAGTCGGGATTGAACAGTTTCGACTGGTACCGCGTGCCAAAGTCGCACAGCACCGTCACGATGGTATGCCCCGGCCCCATGTCGCGCGCCATGCGCACGGCACCGGCCACGTTCACGCCCGACGACGCACCCAGACACAGACCCTCGTTCTTCAGCAGATCGAACACCACCGGCAGCGCTTCGGCGTCGGGGATGTTATAACTGAAATCAGGGGTGAACCCCTCAAGGTTCGCGGTGATCCGCGCCTGCCCGATACCCTCGGCGATTGAACTGCCCTCGGCGGTCAGCTCGCCCTTGGTATAAAAATTGTGCAACGCGGCGCCATCAGGATCGGCCAGCGCGATCTTTACGCCCTTGGGCTGCAACGCCATCGCCACACCCGCCAATGTCCCGCCCGACCCCACAGCGCAGCAAAATCCGTCGACCTTGCCACCGGTCTGTTCCCAGATTTCCGGGCCAGTTGTCTCGATATGCGCCTGCCGGTTGGCGGTGTTGTCAAACTGGTTGGCCCAGATCACACCCTCATTTGTGGTCCGCGCCAGCTCCTTGGCCAGCCGTTCGGAATAGCGCACAAAGTTGTTGGGGTTGCGGTAAGGCGCCGCCGGCACCTGCACCAGCTCCGCCCCGGCAAGCCGCAGCATGTCCTTTTTTTCCTGGCTCTGGGTTTCGGGGATCACGATCACCGTCTTGAACCCCATAGAGGCCCCCACCAGCGCCAGCCCGATCCCGGTGTTCCCGGCGGTGCCTTCTACAATCGTCCCGCCGGGCTTCAGATCACCGCGCGCGATGGCGTCGCGGATGATGAACAGCGCCGCACGGTCTTTGACCGATTGTCCGGGGTTCATGAATTCGGCCTTGCCGAGAATCTCGCAGCCCGTCGCTTCGCTCGCCGCGCGCAGCCGGATCAACGGCGTGTTACCAATGGCCTCGGCCAGATCAGATGCAACCTGCATATTTGCCCCCAGATTAAACTGATACTGGTGTAGCCCCAGCCCCCGCCAACCTCAAGCGTTCCCGGTGCCGCGCCAGCCAATAAGCGGCCAGAACCAGCGGCGCATTGGCAGCGTGCAATCCGTCCACCAGATCCATCAGCGCGTCGAACCCGATCACATGCGACCGGATATCCTCGTCTTCACTGTCCAGTCCGCCCAGGCCCGCCGCGCTGTCAGGCAGATCAGCCAAGCCCACGAAAATGTGATAGAATTCCGTCGAGTTGCCGGGGCTGGCATAGACTTCGGCCACCCGTTCCAGCGCCCCCAAGGTGATCCCCGCCTCCTCGCGCGCCTCGCGCCGGGCGGTCTCTTCGGGTGTTTCGCCTGCATCCATCCGCCCTGCAATCGGCTCCAGTTGCCAACACGCGCGGTCGCCCCGCGCCAGCGGCCCCATGCGGAACTGCTCGACCAGCAGTACCCGGTCACGCACCGGATCATACGGCAACACCAGCGCTGCATCCGCCGCGATGAACACCGCGCGCAACACCTCTGCCGACATTGCCCCGTCAAACCGCTCATGCCGCAGGCGCATGTCATCCAGCGCAAAGAAATTCGCATAGCTGCGGGTGCTCTCGATCACCTCGACCTTGCCCTGCTTTGTCCCCGCCCCATGCCGCGACTGTGCCGCGTTTACCTTGGATGCCGCCCGCGCCCGTATCATCGGAAACATGGCGTCAACCGCGTTACGGCTCTTGTGGCCCAGATAGCCCATGACCTCATGCGCCGCGTGGCACGATATCTCGCCCCAGTCATTCGCCCAGTCCGCCAGCACCCATGGCCCTCGCGCCGTCCAGCGGCCGGGCTGCGGCAGATAGACCTGCGCCTGCGATCCATCGGCCAGCGTCACCGCCGCCAGATCATAGTCAAAAGCGCCCTCGTAAAAATCCAATCGTTCGATATCGCGCGCGCTCAAGCCCGCGACCACGATCCCTTCGGCGCTGGCCCCCTCCCTGACCTCGATCGTCGGAAACGGCCCCTCGGCCACCGCCGACACGGCATAACCCCGCAATTGCGCCGGCCGCGCATCCAGATCGTCGGGCGCGCGGCCAAGCACGATCTGCAACAGCGGCAAATGCCGCAATGTGCCGTAGCAAAACAGATTTATCATACCGTCAACGCCAGCGGTTGTGGGCCATTTCGACCATCAGACCCGACACCACAGCGCCCACGAGCATCGCAATACCGATGGGCACAGTGGCAATTATCACGGCATATTCCGCCCCGATCTGCACAATCGCGATCAGCGCCTCAAAGGCGTTGTCATACCGGTGGCGCATCGCCAGACGGATCATTTCGTTGGTGGCCTGCACCGCAACCCCCCAAAGCACCAGAACAAACACCCCCGTCAGCCCGTTATTGATCGCCGATGTGGTGCCACGCCCCGCGCGCCGGCCCATCACGATCCAGCCAACTGCCAACCCCAGAACCATATTCACCGGGGTGAAATAGCCAAAATCAGTACTTTCGGGCATCAGCGGCATCACCATGCCCGACAGGACAAAGGCCAATACGGCAAGGCAGAAAGCCGCCATCAGACGTGCAGCGGTAGGCATGGATCGGCTCCTAGAGGTTACTCACCCCGAAATGGGTCGCCTTACCGTAATCTGCGTAACGTCACAATTTCCACTGTCAAATGTCGCTGCACAGGAAGTGAGGTAAAAATTCCACATCCGGCGAAACCGCTCGTCAAAGCCGAGGGCCGTGATCTGATCCCATTTTTCGTTGAAGGTCTCGTGCCAGCGCCGCAGCGTCAGATCATAGCTTTTGCCAAATTCCACTGACCGATCCACGATAAGCCCTGCGCGCTCCACCTGACCGCGCAACACCTCCGGGCTGGGCAACATGCCCCCCGGAAAAATGTACTTTTGAATGAAATCGACGCCGCGCTTGTACACTTTCCAACGCCGGTGCTGCACCGTGATGATCTGCAAGGTCGCCGCCCGGCCCGGCTTCAGCCGCGCACGCAGCGTGTCGAAATAGACCGGCCAATACTGCTCGCCCACCGCCTCGAACATCTCGATGCTGGCGATGCCGTCATAGCTGCCGGTCTCATCGCGGTAATCCTGCATCTTGAACAGAACCTTATCGGAAAGTCCCGCCTTTTCAATACGTTCCACCGCGTAGTTAAACTGCTCCTGACTGATCGTCAGCGCCGTCACCCGCAGGCCCCGCTCGCCAGCGGCATATTCGGCAAAGCCGCCCCAGCCACAGCCGATTTCCAACACATGATCGCCCGGTTTCACCCCCATCTGATCTACCATCGACTTGTATTTGGCCCGCTGCGCTGCCTCCAGCGACAACTGCGCACCATCCTCGAACAAGGCCGACGAATAGGTCATCGTATCGTCTAGCCACAGCCGGTAAAATTCATTTCCCAGATCATAATGGTGGCTGATGTTGCGCCGCGCCTGAGCACGGTTGTTGCGTTGCAGCCAAAAGCGGAACTTCTCGAACATCCGCACCAGCCCCTGACCCGGAAACCCGTCATAAATGTCTTCGTTCCCCGCATGAACCAGATCCATGAACGCCTGCAAATCGGGCGTCGACCACCATTCATCCAGATAGGCGTCGCAAAACCCCAGATCGCCTTCACGGATCAGCCGGGCAAACAGATCGTTGTTATGGATTTGCACTTCGGCGACCGGACCGGGCCATGTCCCTTCGGCGCGAAACACCCGCCCATCGGCCAAGACAAAATCGATACGCCCGCGCTGCAACTGCTGCGCCTTGGCATAGACCTGTGCGAAATAGCGCGGCAGCCCCTGCTGTCTGTCAATTGTAGTCAGTATCATGCCCATGACCCCGGTCTTTGGTTTTGGTGAGCGGGTTCAGTTTACCCCCGGCTCACAGATTAACAAACTTTTAAAAGTCGCGGTTTTCATAGGCCGCGAGGGCACGTTTACGACCCTGTGAAAGGGATACGATGGGCGCGGGATATGGATCACTTTTTGACAGGCTCCATTGCTGTGGGATCGCGTCAAAATAGGCCAGCGCGTCGGCGTGCGGATTGGCACGGTCCTCGGCGATCCACCGGCTGACATAGTCGCGCTGTTTGTCGAACCGATCCAGTTGTGTATCGGGGTTGAACACGCGGAAATAGGGCGTCGCATCCGGCCCCGACCCCGCCGACCATTGCCAGCCCATCGCGTTGCTGGCCGGGTCCCAGTCGATCAGACAGTGCTCAAACCATTTCTGCCCGATCCGCCAGTGGCACATCAGATGTTTCGTCAAATAGCTCGCCACAATCATCCGCCCCCGGTTGTGCATCCGCCCGGTGACATACATCTCGCGCATCGCGGCATCGACGAACTGCACCCCGGTGCGCCCCTGCTTCCACGCCTTTACTTCGGCGCGGCGCTCGTCCTCGTTCCATGGGAACGCCTGCCATTCCTCGCGCCAGTTTTCCGTCAATATGCGCGGCGTATGGTGCATCAGATGATAGGCAAACTCGCGCCAGACCAACTCCTTGGCAAAGGTCTCGGCCCCGCGTTTGCCCTCCTCCATCGCGCGCTTCGCCGCGTGCCAGCATTGGTGCGGGCTGATCTCGCCCAAGGCGAGGTTCTCCGACAGGTTCGATGTGCCATCCTGCCCCGGTATATCGCGGCTTTCGCCGTATCCGTCGATGATATGCGCAATGAATGCCCCCAGCCGCGCCTGCGCTGACTCCTCGCCCAGTTGCACGAACGGTCGCACCACATCTGCGCCCCGCTGCATCGCGGCCCCCATCTGCCAATCGTCCAGATCATCGCTTTGGGGCCAGCTTTCGGGGGCCGGTATCTTGCCCGGCGCGCTGCGCGGCGCATCCACCCCCACCCCGCGCACCGCCTTCCAAAAGGGGGTATAAACCTTGTAAGGCCCGCCGGTCTTGGTCTGCACCGTCCAAGGCTCAAACATCAGATGCCCGCCGAAACTGCGCGCCTCGATGCCGTCCTCGCTCAAAGCGTCCTTGATCTCACTGTCGCGTGCCACACTGTCAGGATCATAGAGCCGCGACCAATAAACCGCCTCCGCGCCTGTGTCCGCAATCAACTGCCGCAACGCAGCCAACGCCCCCGGCGCACGGCGCAGGATCAACCGGCTGCCCTTTTCCGCCAGCGCCTCGGCAAAGCAGCTAATCCCCAGCCCCAGCCGCCATTTAGGCGCAGCCCCAAGCCCGCCCACCAGATCGTCGTGGACAAAAACCGGGATCACAGGCCGCCCGCTCTCGCAGGCTGCGGTCAGTGCCGCGTGGTCGCTCTGGCGCAGGTCACGGCGAAACCAGACCAGAATGGGGGCAGCATTTGTCATGTCGTGTCAACCTCTTGGCATGACATCGAAACATAGCGCGCCCCCGCTCAGGTCAAGCGTTACAGCACCGCATCCAGCGCATTCAGCAGCTGATCCACCTCCGCCTTGGTCGTGTAATGGGTGAAACTCAACCGCAGCACGCCACGGTCCTCGTCCACGCCCATGGCCCCCAGCGCACGGCCCGCATAGAAATCGCCGCCCCCCGCCATGATGCCATGATCGGCAAGCTGGCGCGCCACGTCCTCGCCCGGCTGGTTCAGCGCCAGCGCCACGGTCGGGGCACGCTTGCGCGCATCGGTCGGCCCGATCACCCGCACCGAATTGCGCGCAGACAAGCCATCCAGCAGCGGCTGCAACAGCGCAACCTCATGGTCGCGCATCAGATCATGCACCGCCACACCACGCCCCCGGGCATCAGCCGCACCACCGACATGATGCGCATAAAACGCGTCGACATAATCGGCCATCCCGGCACAGGCCGCGACCTGCGCATGGTCCGGCCCCGCAGGTGTAAACCGTTTATAAAGCGTGTCACCGTTGAACACATGCCCCTGGTTCGGCAGCAATTCCCCCAACGCCCGGCGGATCACCATCACCCCCTGATGCGGCCCAAACGTCTTGTAGGCCGAGAACAGGTAGATATCCGGCCCCAGCCCGCCCACATCGGCAAAGCCATGCGGCGCGTATGACACCCCATCGACACAGACAAAGGCGCCCGCCGCATGGGCCAGCGCCGTGATCTCCGTCACCGGGTTGATCTCACCCACCACGTTGGAACAATGCGGGAAACACACCAGCCGCACCTTGTCGTCCAGCAGGTTTTCCAGCTTGTCGGTGTCCAGATGCCCGGTTTCGGGGTCAATCTGCCACTCGCGCACCTCGATCCCGCGCTCGGCCAGCCGCCGCCAGGGGCCGGTGTTGGCCTCATGGTCCTGATTGGTCACGATGATCGCCTCGCCGGGCTGCATCATCTGGCCAAAGGCCTGCGCCAGAACATAGGTGTTCTGCGTCGTCGACGGGCCAAAAGACAGCTCATCCGTGTCCACGCCGAGGATCGCCGCCATCCGCGCGCGCGCCTCGTCCATCTCGGCCCCGCCCAGCGTGCTCGCGGCATAAGGCGCATAGGGCTGCACCTTGCGCTGGGTGTAAAAGCGGAACAACCGATCAATCACCGGCTTGCAGGTATAGGACCCGCCCGCGTTTTCAAAGAAAGCCTGCCCCTGAAGGGACGGCTCAGCGAAGGCGGGAAATTGGGCCCGGACCCATTCTGAATCAACTGTCATGGGCAGAGCGTCCATCGCCACCGCGCCAAGGTCAAGCCATTGAAAACGAAAAACGGCGGCCCCGAAAGGCCGCCGTCAAAAACATCATATCTTGCAGGCCTATTTGGCCTTGGCGCGTTCATCCTGCAAGCCGCGGAAGATGCACCAGCACATGAACATCAACAGCACGGTGAACAGCAACCCGGTGGAAATCACCATGGATTGCAAGGCCGCCAACCCGCCGCCAATCAGCAGCGCAATGGCCACGGCACCTTCAAAGATGCACCAGAACACACGCTGTGGCACAGGTGCGTCAACCTTGCCCCCGGCGGTGATGGTATCAATCACCAGCGACCCGGAATCCGACGAGGTGACAAAGAACACCACAACCAGAACAATCCCGATGAAGGATGTGATCGACGCCAGCGGCAATTGATCCAACATGCGGAACAACTGCAACGGCAGCTCTGCATCCTGCGCACCGGTATAGCTGTCTGCCAGCACCTGATGGATCGCAGTACCGCCAAAGATCGACATCCACATCACGCAGACAATCGACGGGATCAACAGAACGCAGGTGATAAACTCACGCACCGTGCGGCCCCGGCTGATCCGGGCGATAAACATGCCCACAAAAGGTGACCAGCTAATCCACCACGCCCAATAGAACGATGTCCAGCCTTGGGAAAAGTTCACATCCTCGCGGCCAAATGGATTTGCCAATTGCGGCAGATATTGCACATACGCGACCAGCGAATCCCAAAAGAACGTGATCAGGAACACGGTCGGCCCGACGATCAACGTGAACACCGCCAGCAATGCCGCCAGACCCATGTTGATCTCGCTCAGCACCTTCACACCGCCATCAAGGCCACGCAACACCGACACCAGCGCAATGGCGGTAATGATCGTGATCAGCACCACCTGCGAGGTTTGCCCCATTGGCACGCCGAACAATTCGTTCAGCCCCGCGTTGGCCTGTGTCGCACCCAGACCCAGCGATGTCGCCAGACCAAAGAGCGTGGCAAAAACCGCGATGATATCAATGATATGCCCCGGCCAGCCCCAAACACGTTCGCCCAGTATCGGGTAAAACGCCGACCGGATGGTCAACGGCAGACCCTTGTTATAGGTGAACAGCGCCAGCGCCAGCGCAACAATCGCATAGATCGCCCAAGGGTGCAGACCCCAGTGAAAGATCGTCGCGGCCATGCCCAACCGGACAGACCCCGCCTCATCACCCGACGCAGCGCCCAAAGGTGCCCAATCGGTGCGCAGCCCGTTTTCGCCAATCGCCGTCTCGCCCAACGAGGTCGAGAAATGCGTCAGCGGTTCGGACACGCCGTAAAACATCAGGCCAATGCCCATACCCGCGGCAAACAGCATCGAAAACCAGCCGGCGTAGGTGTAATCTGGCACCGCTTCGTCACCGCCCAACCGGACCTTGCCCAAGGGCGTCACGATCAGCAACAGCGCAAAGATTACCGCAATGTCCGCAGCCCCCAGCAGGAACCAGTCGAAATTCTTGGTGGTAAAGTTAAACATCGCCTTAAAGATGCCCGACGCCTGTTCCGGCAAGGCGATGGTATAGAAAACAAAGGCCACGATCGCGGCCCCCGAAATCGCAAAGACCGGGTTGTGAATGTCCATCCCGAAGGGGCCAATGGTGGCCTCGAAATTGTCCTGTCCAATTTCATAATCTGTATCAATGACATCGGCGATACCGTCAGGTTCCGGTATCCCGTGCGAGGTCGTATCGCTCATGGATTTGTCCCTCCATATGTGATGCGTCGTGCCACCCGCAGGGCAGCAGACCCATTTCTCTTGTGTATGGTAGGGGTTAGCATAGGGGCTTAGACCACAGGGGCAACCATTTGCCTCTGATCCGGGCCGATCCGTCCCGAAACGACGTACATACGAACAAATCGGGACGAATATCTCGCGTTCAGACGTCCAATGCGGCGGTTATCGCCTCGGCATGGGCCTTGATTCTCTCCATATCGCCCATCGTGCCCGGTACGCGCATGGTCTGCCCCTCGTGGCGCGGCAAGATGTGGAAATGCAGGTGAAACACCTCCTGCCCGCCTGCCGCCTCATTGAACTGCTGCAACGTAATGCCATCGGCGCCAAACGCCCGCATCGCGGCATTGGCCACCTTGTTCACCGTCACCATACAGGCCGCCAATTGTGCCGGGCTGGCATCCAGCATGTTGCGGCAAGGCGTCTTTGGGATCACCAGACAATGGCCATCGCTGCGGGGCATGATGTCCATGAAACAATAGGTCTCGTCGTCCTCATAAACCTTGAAACTGGGGATTTCACCGCGCAGAATCTTGGCAAAGATATTGTCGTCGTCATAGGCGGTCATCACGCTCTCCTTTGGGTTCGGGCGGTTGGCGCTATTAACCACACCGCCCGAAGCCTGCGCAATATCAGCCGTTCACATCAACCACGACGCGCCCCTTGACCTGCCCCGCCAGAATATCCGCCCCCAGCTTGGGCAGATCCGACAGCACCGCAGGGGTAATCATCGCCTCCAGCTTGTCCATCGGCAGGTCTTTTGCAATCCGCTCCCAGGCGCGCAGACGGTTGTCATAGGGCTGCATCACGGAATCGATGCCCAGCAGGTTCACCCCGCGCAGCAGGAACGGGATCACCGTCGCGGGCAAACCTGCACCACCGGCCAAGCCGACGGCAGCAACGCTTGCGCCATACTCCATCTGCCCCAGCACCCGCGCCAACATCGCCCCGCCCACTGCATCAACACAGCCGCCCCAGGTCTCGCCCTCCAGCGGGCGTTTGACGGTCTCATTAATCTCGTCGCGCGCCACGATCTGACTGGCCCCAAGGGACGTCAGATAATCCGCCGTCTCGGGCCGCCCGGTCACCCCGGCCACTTTATAGCCAAGGTTCGCCAATATCGCCGTCGCGACAGATCCCACACCACCTGCGGCCCCCGTCACCAAAACCGGCCCCGCCTTGATGCCGTGATCTTCCAGCGCCATAACAGCCAGCATCGCGGTAAATCCCGCCGTGCCGACGGCCATCGCCTGCCGTGTGTCCAGCCCCTTGGGCAGCGGCACCAGCCAGTCAGCCTTGACCCGCGCCTTCTGCGAATAGCCACCCCAATGCGCCTCGCCCACACGCCATCCAGTCAACACCACCTTATCGCCGGGCTTGTAGCGGTCGTCGTCCGATGCCTCGACCGTACCGGCAAAATCAATGCCCGGCACATGTGGATAGTTCCGCACCAAACCGCCCCCAGGCCCGATGCACAGCCCGTCTTTATAGTTCACCGTCGAATATTCGACCGCCACGGTCACCTCCGCATTGGGCAGCTGATCCTCGGTCATCTGCACCACCTCAGCCGAGGTTTTTCCTTCGTCATTCTTGTTCACAACCAATGCGTTAAACGACATTCTTCATCCCTTTCATCTTACCAAATATATCTCAGGGGTGCCCATCAGGCCGGCCCCTCGGTCCCACCTTTCGACGCGACTTAACCCTCAGGCATGAACGGCAGATCCGACACCGGCGCCTCCTGCCCGGCGGCGGTCAGCATGGCATGCACCTGACCGCGGTGATGGGTCTGGTGGTTAAACAAATGCGCCACGCAAATGGCCATGGGCATCGTCATGTCATGCCCAACGCTTCCGGAATACCACGTCAAATCCCCCGCCAGGTCGAACTGCTTGATCCCCTTGGCCCATTGCTCAATCTCGCGATCACAGCGATCACGCGCCACGGCCCAGTCGGCCTTATCCGCACAAAACCCCGTGGAGGCCGCGATACCGCCCTCGCTTGGCGGCATCGGACGGCGGCTGTCAAACCGTGAAAGCCACGCCAGATCACCCCACAGCAAATGGTTCAAGGTCTTTTGAATTGACCCAAAAAACGCCCCACGTTCCGCGTCCAGCTCCGCTTGATCCATCACGTCAACAACGCGCATCAACTGATTGTTTTGCCACGCATTATAACGCGCCATCATCTGAACGTAGCCGGGGGTAATCACGGGTTCGGACCCTGCCAGTCAATTGGACAAATCTCTGCCGACATACCGCCGAAATCCCAGACCCGGCCGTAATCACGTACCCGGCTTTTCAGCCCCTTGGCGGCGATGATATCAGGCCCCATCCAATATTTGGAATTGCTTACCATCACCGGATGGTCCGGTGATTTGCCTGTCAGCATTTCAATCTCGCCCTGAATCTTGCGGCCAATCATGATGCTGCGTTTGGTGCCCTCGCGTACAATTTCTACGGGCGCACGTTCCGCGCCGATAATCTCGCTCACCAGCATGGTAAACAGCCCGGTGGTGCCCCCCGCCGCGCCGCTGAAAATCTGCAACAGCCCGTTATACGCCGCCTCGCTGGCGCGCTCATCCACATAGGCCGCAACCTTCCAATTGCCTTCGCCCATCCGACCCGGAATATCGACCAACAGCCCCACATTCAGCCCCGACAGGTCTTCGCCTTCGTAATGGCCCTCGTCGACCGCAATCGCCATCCAGGCGTGGCAATGCCCCTCGGTCGGGGGATGCGCGCCAAGGCTGACCACGCAGGGACAGAACACGGTGCAGGAACAGTTCAAAAACAGCTCTCCCTTGATTGCCCACTCCGGGGCCTTGCCCGGTTTGCTTGCTTGTTTATCCGTCATCTTATCCTCCTGCGATCACGGGCCAGCCCGCCACGACGCAAGCGCCGAATATCAAGGCAAAACCCATTGGTTTTGTTACGTAATGTCCGATTTGCGGCAGTTTTTCGACCACCATGAAAAGCGTCGCCAACCCCATCCAGGCCAGGTTCATCACACCGCCCGCGAACCCCAGCACCATAAAGCCCCAGCAGCAGCCGACACAAAACGCGCCCAGCCCCAGCCCCATGCGAAATCCACCCGCTGCGCCGGGCCGCCAATGGCCCAGAAAATACATCATTGGCGAATGGCATACCCCGTGGCAAATCTCCTTTGCGCGGGTGAATTGGAACAGCCCCACCGCCAGCAGCAGCGCCGCCGCCAGCCAGCGCGACCGCGCGATGCCCAACATGTCGATCAGCCCGCCATGCAACAGCGCCAGTTGCAGCGCCGCGATCGCGGCGGCAAACGCCAGCCAGACGGCAAAGTAGCCCGCCAGCACCGCCAACCACCCCGCCCGCGTGCCATTGGCTGATGTAATCAGGTCTTCGTAGGCGCGCATGGTCGGTACCATGGTGGGCACCATCATGGCCGCCATCATCGCGCCCCACATCACAAACAGCGGCCCGAACCGCGCCATCGGCATGTCCATATCCATGCCGGGGTCCATCCAGCGCATCACGTCGCCCATCGCGCCCGGACGGCCCAACAGGTCGACATCCATCTGCATCGCCATGGCATACATCATCCACCATGCCGCCAGCACGAGGCCGAAAAAACCCAGCCACAGGGTGGATCGGATAAGTGATGTCATTCGGCGTTCCTCCACGACTCGGACTTGCGAAATTAATGTCAGACATTTAAAGTTCCGGCAAACAATAAATGTAAGACATATGAAAATTGACCCCACCAACCCCGCCGATCTTTCCGCGCAAATCGCCGCTGCGATCCGCGATGCCATCGTTGAGGGGCGGCTCATTGTCGACCAGCGGCTGCCGTCCGAGGCAGAGCTTTCGGACCAGTTCAACGTCTCGCGTCCCACCGTGCGCGAAGCGCTCAAACGCTTGGCTGCGCAATCGCTGATCCGGACCCAGCGGGGTGCCACGGGCGGCGCCTTCGTCAACCGCCTCAGCTTTGAAGAGGCCTATGTCCAGCAGATCACCACCTCGACCCTGTTGCTGTCGATGAACGCCATCAGTTTCGAGACCGCCTGCGAGGCACGTTATGCACTTGAACGTGCCTGCGCCCCGCTGTCCGCCGCGCGCCGAAGCGCTGATCATCTGGCCACCATGCGCGCCGAAATCCACCGCCAGGCGCAGCCCGGCCTGACCGACGAGGCGTTTTGTGCCTCTGACGTCGCGTTTCACCGCGCGCTGGTCGATGGCGCGGGCAATCCGGTGCTCAGCTATCAACTCGCCGGCGCGGTCGAGGCGATGCAGCCCCTGATGAACATGATCACCTTCACCGCCCGCGACCGTGCGCAAATCATCGCGCTGCACACCGATATCGCCGACGCAGTCGAGGCCAGCGACGGCGCCGCCGTCACCGCCGGTCTGACCGCGCTCGAGGCCGAAACCCAGGCCCTTGCCGAAAGCGTCTTTGCCGCCCGCCGCGCCAAGTCGGTCGGCTGACTGCCGTTGCCAATCCGCCTTCGGATTGGGGCGCGGTGGGTTAACCCCGTGCCATTCTGCCCCAGACGCGATGGTCCGTGTACGCCGGGTGTACGCGCAGTGTACAACTTGTGACATTTTACCTTTTGTTAATTTTGTTTGTTAACAACGACCTGTAGCGCACAGCTCATCGCGAATTTTCCACATCACGCCCCTTGCAATTCGCCCCCTTCAGCCCTACCTTATTCTTGTCCTTCGGGACTATGGACATAAACGCGCTCGTAATAAGCGGATCGGACCCGGGGGCGGTACCCGGCGACTCCACCAAACATCCTTCATTTGGGGATCATGGGGTCGAAACAGGATCGACGAACGTCTAAAGGTGTTGCTTTGTCTCGGTGAGTTACCACCGTTATCGGTACAAAATGTACAATTGCAAATGACAATCGTGCTCCAGTTGCGATGGCCGCGTAAGCGGTTTCAGTGACTGAAATCTAAGTCCTTGGGTTTAGCGACTTAAGGCGGGGTTCGCAGGTACCTGGCAACAGAAACCTGCACTTACCTCCCCTCACCATTACGCCCCAGATTTTTCCATATTACGGGTGATTGGGACGGCCCGCATGTCTCGCTCATCGGTGCATATGACGCCGAAAAGGACGCGGTTCTGATCCTCGAAGTCGACCAGGAATGGTACGTTCCTTATTGGACGCCAGTGCCTGTGCTGCTTGACGCATTGACCAAACCCACCTCGGCGGAACATGGCGTTCTGCAAGGCGAAACCGGCGGTGTTGTGATCGTCGCCCCGGCTTGACCCAATTGGCGCAGTGCCGTATCTCTGCCTCATGGGGACAGCGATTGCCCCGTGAGGCTCCGGCCCAAAGATCGCATCCTGTAGCCAACAAAGGATGCCCTTATGCCTGCGCCCAATGAAATCACCGTCCCGCAACTGCTGCGCCTGATCGGCACACCCGATGCGCCCGTGATTGTCGATATCTCCATCGACCCGGATTTTGCCGACGACCCCTTTCTGATACCTGGTTCCTTTCGCCACCCGCATTCGGAAATAGCCACTCTGAAACAGCGGCTTGCGGGGCGATCCTGCGTCGTCACCTGTCAGCGCGGTATCAAGTTGAGCCAGGGTCTGGCCGCCCGGCTGCGCGCCGACGGGCTGGTAGCAGAATACCTCTCGGGCGGCATGTACGCCTGGCGTGATCACGCGGGCGCCCCCCGTATTCCCGCCGCTGCACTACCGCCGCCGGTTGATGGTGCAACCCTTTGGGTCACGCGCCACCGGCCCAAGATTGACCGCATCGCCTGCCCCTGGCTGATCCGGCGGTTTGTCGACCCCGATGCCCGTTTTCTCTTTGTGTCGCCGCCCGAAGTCTTGGGCGTGGCCGACCGCTATGGCGCCACGCCCTTTGACGTCGAAGATACCTTCTGGTCGCACCGCGGCGAGATGTGCACATTTGACACGATGCTGGCCGAATTCGGCCTTCAGACAGAGGCACTTGACCAGATGGCGCAGGTGATCCGCGCCGCCGACACCAACCGCCACGACCTCGCCCCCGAGGCGGCCGGGCTGCTGGCCCTTTCCGTGGGGCTGTCGCGCCAATACCGCGATGATCTGGCCCAGCTTGAGGCCGGCATGGTGATCTATGACGCGCTTTATCGGTGGGCGCGGGATGGTGCCGGTGAAGGCCACGATTGGCCCGCTGGGCGCGCCCAATGACTGCCCCCAGTTGGCGGGAAATGACCCGCGTCTTTGGCCGCATTGGCTTGCTGTCCTTTGGCGGCCCCGCAGCCCAGATCGCAGTGATGCACCGCGAACTGGTCGAACTGCGCCCCTGGCTGTCTGAGCAAGCCTATCTGCGCGCCCTGTCGCTGTGCATGCTGCTGCCGGGGCCAGAGGCGATGCAACTGGCCACCTATGCCGGCTGGCGCAAGCGGGGCGTGGCCGGTGGGCTGCTGGCGGGGCTGCTCTTCGTGGTCCCCGGCGCGCTGGTGATTGCCGCATTGGCGCTGGGATACGCATGGTACGGGCAATTGCCACTGGTCCAGGCGGCGTTTCTGGGCATCAAGGCGGCGGTCATCGTCGTGGTGTTTCAGGCCCTGCGCAAGGTGGCCGCCAAGGCGCTGCATGGGGCGCAAGGCTGGGCGCTGGCGCTGGCGTCTTTCATGGCTCTTTTTGTGCTGGGCCTGCCGTTTCCGCTGATCATCCTGTGCGCCGCACTGCTGGGGCTGGTCCAGCGTGCGGGCCCCGAAGCGATACCCGAAACCGCCCCCGCAGCCCCCGCGCATACGCTGCGCACCCTGCTGATCTGGGGTACGCTCTGGGCGGCCCCCTTACTGGTGCTGGCGCTGCTCGGGCAGGATTTTCTGCTGCAACTGGGGCTGTTTTTCTCCAAACTCGCGGTTGTCACCTTCGGCGGGGCCTATGCCGTGCTGGCCTATATGACCCAGACCGTCGTGCAGGATTACGGTTGGATCACCACGGATCAGATGATCGACGCGCTGGGGCTGGCCGAAACCACACCGGGGCCGCTGATTCTGGTGACTGAATTCGTCGCCATGCTGGCTGGTTTTGCCCACAGCGGGGTCTGGGGCGCGGTTGCGGCTGGAATGCTGGCCGTTTGGGTCACCTTTACCCCCTGTTTTCTATGGATATTTCTAGCAGGCCCCTATCTTGAACGGATCTCTGCCCAGCCGCGCATCGCGGGCGCCCTGCGGGCCATCACGGCCGCGGTTGTCGGTGTCATCGCAAACCTGTCGGTCTGGTTTGCCCTGCATGTGCTTTTCGACAAGGTTACGCCGCGCGTCTGGATGGCCCTGCCCGCCCCCGATTTGGCCAGTTTCAACCTGCCCGCTGCCATCTTTACCCTGGCCGCGGCGCTGCTGATGATGGTGTTCAAACGCGGCTTTGTGCTGACGATGTTCCTGCTGGCGCTGGCAGCCCTCACCTTGAGCGCGATTTAGCCAAAGCCCCCTTTTACTCGCCGACAATTGGGCTATGCTGATCCTGCCCATGGGCCAGACCGGAGAGAATGAATGAGCCGCAGCATTGATTATGGCAACCTGATGCACGATGCCATGCGCGGGCTTATCCGCAAGGTGTTGATTGATGTGCGCGACAACGGTCTGCCCGGCAGTCACCATTTTTTCATCACCTTCGACACCGCCCACCCCGATGCGGAATTGGCTGATTGGTTGTCCGATCGCTATCCCGGCGAGATGACGGTGGTGATGCAGCACTGGTATGATGGGCTTGAGGTCACGGAAGAAGGGTTTTCTGTCACGCTGAACTTTGGCGACGCACCCGAGCCCCTGTATATTCCCTATGATGCGATCCGCACGTTTGTTGACCCATCGGTGGAATTTGGCCTGCGGTTCGAGCAACAGGAACCCGAAGCCGTGGATGACGCAGAGGACGACGAACCAAGCCTGGCCCAGATCCACGAACACGAGTTGGAAGTGGCCGAAACCCGCGTCAAGGATGCCGAAATCGTCTCGCTCGATTCCTTTCGCAAATAGCATTTCAAATTGGCGTTAGCGCCAACCGTTCATTGCGCAGCGGCCTTCGTGCGGTTACACCGCTGGGCGACGCATTTGCCACATCAGGAGCCGCATTATGGCCGATACCCGCACCGAAACCGACAGCTTTGGCCCGCTTGAGGTCCCTTCCGATAAATACTGGGGGGCGCAGACCCAGCGGTCGATCATCAACTTCCCCATTGGTTGGGAAAAGCAGCCTATCGCCATCGTCCGCGCCCTTGGCGTGATCAAGAAAGCCTGCGCGCAGGCCAACATCGCTCAAGGGTCGCTGGACCAGGCGCGCGGAGACGCGATCATTCAGGCGGCGGGTGAAGTGGTTGAGGGCAAGTTTGACGACAATTTCCCGCTGGTGGTCTGGCAGACCGGTTCTGGCACGCAGTCCAACATGAACGCCAACGAAGTCATCGCGAACCGCGCGATCGAACTGATGGGCGGCGTGATCGGATCGAAAGATCCCGTTCACCCCAATGACCACTGCAACATGGGCCAATCGTCCAACGATACCTTCCCCACCGCCATGCATATCGCCACCGCCATGATGGCGCGTGACGTTCTGCTGCCCGGTCTGGAAAAGCTGCATGGATCATTGCAGGACAAGGTGGCCGAGTTCGACGGCATCATCAAGATCGGCCGGACCCACACCCAGGATGCGACACCCCTGACGCTGAGCCAGGAGTTTTCCGGTTACGCGCATCAGGTCGCCATGAGCATCGCACGCGTACGCGACGGTCTGGGCCGGATTTACGAGCTGGCACAGGGCGGCACCGCTGTCGGCACCGGTCTGAACACCCGTAAAGGCTGGGCCGAAACCGTGGCGCATAACATGGCTGAGATCACCGGCCTGCCCTTTGTGACTGCGCCCAATAAATTTGAGGCGCTGGCGGCGCATGACGCGATGGTCGAAATCTCGGGCCATCTGAAAACCACCGCCGCGTCGCTGTTCAAAATCGCCAATGACATCCGCCTACTGGGCTCTGGCCCGCGCTGTGGCTTGGGTGAATTGGTCCTGCCGGAGAATGAGCCGGGTTCGTCGATCATGCCGGGCAAGGTGAACCCGACACAGTGCGAGGCGCTGACGCAGGTTTGTATCCACGTGATGGGCAACGATGCCGCCGTGGGGTTTGCCGGGTCGCAGGGGCATTTCGAATTGAACGTCTACAAGCCAATGATGGCCTATAACGTCTTGCAATCCATGCAGCTTTTGGGTGATGCGGCCTCGGCCTTTACCGATAACCTGATGGCGGGCCTCAAGGCCGATCCGGTTCGGATCGAAAAACTGATGCGCGAATCCCTGATGCTGGTGACGGCACTGGCGCCTGAAATTGGCTATGACAACGCCACCAAAGTTGCCAAAACCGCGCATAAAAATGGTACAACGCTAAAAGAAGAAGCCATCGCACTGGGCTATGTTGACGAAGAAACCTTTGAACGGGTCGTGCGGCCTGAAAACATGATAGGACCAAAATGAGCGCGCCCATAAACCTCAGCAAAGTGAAGAAAGAGCGCAACCGCGCCTCTCGCAAGGCCCGCGCCGATGAAAACGCGGTGCAATTTGGCCAATCCAAGGTCGAAAAAGACGTGCTAAAGGCCCGTCTGGCCAAAATCGCCAGCAATCTGGAAGCGCATAAGCGCGACAAATGAGTGCGCGGCCCCGCAAACACTCGGTGACCCTGCGGGGTCACCGGACGTCTGTATCATTGGAAGATGAATTTTGGGCCGAATTCCGCGCAATTGCGGATGCAAAAGACATGCCGATCAATGCTTTGGTCGCCGAAATTGATGCCGAACGCGGCATTGAGATTGGGCTGGCAAGCGCGATCAGGCTTT
Organism: Sulfitobacter sp. KMM 9851; assembly: GCF_057178245.1. Taxonomy (NCBI): domain Bacteria; kingdom Pseudomonadati; phylum Pseudomonadota; class Alphaproteobacteria; order Rhodobacterales; family Roseobacteraceae; genus Sulfitobacter; species Sulfitobacter sp. KMM 9851. Next base: position 1,598,827 of record NZ_CM169991.1, on the reverse strand, counting down.
ATGTCTTGCGAGACTTAAAAGATCAGGCGTTAAAAGATCGTTTACCAAAGAACGGGTAGGTTTTGCGCATGAACCTGCGCCCCTCACCTTTGTCGCCTGACGTTTGGATGAACGATATTTTCGCATCGAAAGCGGCGGCGTCTGGGCGGGTTATCCGCCGCAATGCCCGCGATATCGAACGGTTTGTGGGCCGCGCCGCGTTTGAGGCTGAGGTACGCAGGCGCGGCTTTCAAGCCATTGAAAATGCAGGTCAGGTGATCATCCTGTGTAATACCGAAACGATCACCCGCTGGGTGTAACCGTTTTCTTTTAAAGAAAACGGCCCGGAATTTTCAAAAAATTCCGCTTAAGCCACCGATGCTTTGTAAATCTTGTCGATGTTTGTACCCAATGCGGTGTTGAACTCTTCATCCGACATTTTCACATTCAACCCTTCGGTCAAGGCGCGGCTAAAGCTCGCGATCATGCTCGAATTTTGCGCCAACCGCGCGCAGGCGTCGTCTGTAGAATAGCCGCCCGACAGGGCCACCACACGCAGCACATTGGTATGCGCCGCCAGTTCATCATAGCGCCCCGCCTTTTCCGGCAGTGTCAGCTTCAGCATCACCATCTCGCCCTCTGGCAGATCATTGAGGTGCTTCATCAGCTCTTGTGCCAACAGGTCTTCCGCTTCTGCCTTGCTATCGGAATGGATGTTCACTTCCGGCTCAATGATCGGCACGAGGCCCGCCGCAGAAACCTGTTTGGCGACCTCGAACTGCTGTTTCACCAAGGCCGCGATGCCTTCGGCGTTGGCCTCATGAATGACGGATCGTTCCTTGGTACCGAAAATCCCTGCATTGGCCGCACGTTGCAGCAGCGCGTCCAGATCGGGCATCGGTTTCATCATCTGAACGCCAAAACCAGTTTCTTCCAGGCCCTTGTCGATCTTCAGAAACGGCACAACGCCCCGGTCCTTCCACAGCAGCTCGGCCACAGGCGTACCGTTGATCGCGTCGTCCATCGTACGTTCGAATAAAATCGCGCCGATCACTTTGTCGCTGGTGAAATCTTCGGCCAGAATGATCCGCGCGCGCATGTCGTGCATCGCCTGGAACATAGCGGCCTCACCGCTGTAATCGTCAGGCTCAACCCCATAAAGGCTCAGTGCCTTGGGGGTTGAACCGCCCGACTGGTCCAACGCCGCGATAAAGCCTTTGCCGCTGGCCATCTGAATTTTCTGTGCGCCGTTGATCCCCATGTGACTTTCCACTTTCTGTCTGATTCCGTTTGCTCGATGTCTAATTCAAACGCCGCGGCGATGATAGAAGGTTAGCGTCGGACAAGGTGCAACCAAATGCCTTTGTCAGAGCGCACAGTCAGATGCGCCACGGGAACGGGCACTTTGCCCGGCACAGCCTCAATGCGAAAGTCACGCAGGATGCGCGACAGGATCAACGGCCCCTCCACCATGGCGAACCCCGCACCGGTGCAGACCCGTGGCCCGGCGGAAAACGGGATATAGGCCTCGCGCTGACAGGTTTTGCCGTTTTCGGTTTTCCAGCGGTCCGGGTCAAACCCATCAGGATTGTCCCACAGCCGCGCGTGTCGGTGCAGGTGCCAGGGGCTGATGACCAGTTGCGCGCCGGGTTTCACGTCGCGGTCGCGAAACCGCTCTGGGCAGGTGGTTTCGCGCACCATCATCGGCACGGGCGGATACAGGCGCAGGGTCTCGCGGAAGACATCTCGGCTGATCCGCAGCTTGGACATCACGGAAAAATCGCAGGTTTCAAGCGCCTTGGCTTCCTCGGCCAATCTGTCTTGCCATTCGGGATGCGTGGCCATCAGATACAGCGCCCACGCCAGTGCAGAGGCGCTGGTTTCATGCCCGGCAAGAAAGAATATCGCCACTTGGTCGACCATTTCATCGGCGCTGAACCTGTCGCCCGTCACCGGGTCGACGGTTGTCATGATCTTGGTCGCCAGATCGTCTGGGGCGGTGCCTGCGGCGATCTCGGCCATGCGGTGCTGGGTCAGTTCGATGATCAGGCGTCGGATTTTGGCGGCGCTGTTGCGCGTGCCCTTGCTGAACAGGCGCGGCATCCAGCGCGGCAGTGGGATAAACGCCCCAAGGTTCAGGATCGGCTGAGACCGCTGATAAGTGCGAAATTCGTCAAACACGGCCCGTGCCAAGTGGTGTTCAATGGGCAGCGAAAACAGCGTGCGAAAAATGACATCGGCGGCGGCATGGCTGGTTTCGGCCTCGATCTCGACCACATTGCCTGCCTGCGCGTCCAGCCGCGCAGCGGCGGCTTCGGCGGCGTCCCACATGGCTGGAAATGTCTCGCGCAGGCGCCCACCTTCGAATGCCGGGTCAATGATGCGGCGCTGGCGTTTCCACGTCTCGCCATTGGTCAGGAACACCGAATTGCCCAGCAAGGGCCGCAGGCCTTCGCCGATGCGGTCCGATTTTGGGAAATCATCAGGGCGATCCTTGAGGACGGTTTTCACCAGGTCAGGCTGGTTCATCAGGTAGCTGCGGAAAAATGGGGTTTTGAATTCGGCCATCCATGCCCGATACAGCCGCGCAGGTTGGGCCGACAGGATATCGCTACGAAACAGCTTGGCGTAGCGCCAGAGCGACACCTTATCCGGTCGGCTGGGCGGCTTTGGCGGCAGTGTCATGCCGCGACCGACGTGTATTTACTGACCGACCTGTCGATGCGGGATTTCGATGGCGGACGGCCGGCATATCGTGCGCCCAAACTCTGCGGCCCGGCTGTGATCTGGAAATAATCATAATCGCGCGGCCGGTCAAAGGCGCAGAGATACTGGAAATGCAGCCGGAAAAACCGCCAGCGCAGCTCTTTCCAGCGTGCGGCGCTCAGCGATTGGGTGAAGGCGGCAGAAAAGACCAGCGGCCATTTTTTGTCCGTCGGGGCCACGCCCGATACCGACACCGGATCACATAGTGCAAAGGCGCAGCCGTCGCCCGGCGCGGTGACGTCGACCCAAGTCAGTTCATCGCGCGCCGAAAGATACTGCAAATCCGCCCGAAGGCGGTGCGCCCGAGGCAAGAAAGACACCATCGGCACCACCTGCCCCAGCGACAAAAAGCCAAGCGCCGGGCCGCTTGCGGGCACCCGCCCGGCGCGGATCAGATCGGCCAGAACTGACACCGCCAGATGCGCGCCTGAGGAATGGCCGACGACCAGCACTTCGTCTGTGTCGCTGTTCAGCGCTTCGGCAATGTCGTCGGTAAAGCGGGCCATCCGCGTCTCAAGCGCGGGCGTGTTTGCCCCGCGCGTGGCGGCGGAATAGGCGTAATCATGCATGAGGTAATAGGCGAAAAACTTGCCGTCTTTCTTTTTGAACCAGCGCAGCAGGGCGATGGCGCAGGCGACAGCCACCACGGCAAAGGCCGTCCTGAGCAGGATATTGTCAGACAAAAACGCCAGCGCGGCAAAGACCCCTGCCCCCAGCCCCACCGCCAGTATCAACTGCGTCAGCAGCATGCCCACCGGGTAAAGCGCGGCGATCACCGGCCCCTTGCGCAGCCGCATCAATCGCCACAGCGCGCCCGACGCGATATAGACCCAAGCGGTGCGGATCAGTTGCAGATAGGTGGCAGGTATCGAGTTGCTCATGCTATCGCGTACGATATCGGACCAGACCAGCACCTCGACCTGCGCCGATACCTCTGACCCGTCGATCACGCTGCTGACATTCCAGCCGTAGTTTCCGTTGCCCGCCTTGGGTTTCAGCGCGATGTCATAGCCTGAAATAGCCGCCTGCGCGCTGCCTTCCTTGCGGTACAGCTCGCGGTAGCGGCGGGGATGAATGGGGTCATAGCCGGGAATGTAAAACACCCGGCGTTTTGCCACCTGTCCTGCGGATTCTCTGCGCATGCCCCACCTCTTGGTCCGGCACACTCTAGCCGTATTTCGGGGCAAGATTAAGGCTTTATCCCAGAGTAGATAGAATTGGGAATGTCTCTAGCAGCCAAAAGGAGAAGCTGGTGAAGGCCCCTGTGAGCAGGGCCAGTCCGACCAAAATCAGCAGCCCGCCCATGATACGCTCGATCAGTTTCATATGCGGTTTGATCCGGTTCATCAGATGCATCGCGCGGGTGATGAACATGGCCGCCAGCAAAAACGGAATGCCAAGGCCTGCCGCGTAGATACCCAGCAGCATAGTGCCCCGAGCCACCGAGGATTCGGAGGCCGCGAGGCTGAGAATCGCGCCCAGTTGCGGACCGATACAGGGCGTCCACCCAAAGGCAAAGGCCAGCCCCAAGACATAGGCGCCAAAGCTTGATCCGCCCTTGTCCCCGGCATCCAGACGCGCCTCTTGGTCCAAGAACGGTATGCGAAAGACGCCCAGAAAATGCAGGCCAAACACGATGATGACCACGCCGGAAATCCGGGCAAACAGGATCTGGTTCTGCAAAAAGAACATGCCAAAGGCCGAGGCGGTGAAACCAAGGATCAGAAAAACCGTGCTCAGCCCCAAAACAAAGAACAACGCGGCCACGATGGCGCGGCGGCGCGCGGTTGTCTGGCTCGACATATCATTGATCGACACGCCGCTCATATAGGCCAGATAGGGCGGCACAATGGGCAGGACGCAGGGTGACAGGAAACTCACGATCCCCGCAATCAGTGCGATGATCATGGCAGGAAGCAGGCCCGCGTCGATAAGTTCAATTCCAAACATGCCCGATACCTATCGCCCCCACGGGCCCGCGTCACCTGTCATATTGTCACAAGGTTGTGGACGGGATGAAACATGTTGGATATCTCAACGATATGAAAATCGAAGAACTGGATGCCACTGGGCTTTTGTGCCCCCTGCCCGTGTTAAAAGCCCGTAAACGGCTGTTGGCGCTGGATATTGGCGATCAGTTGCGGCTGCGGGCGGATGACCCGGCAGCGGTGATCGACGTGCCGCATTTCTGCGCTGAAGCCGGCCATGATCTTGTCGAGATGGTGCAAAACGGTGCCGATCACATTTATCTGATCACCAAGGGCGCAAAACCCACCCGCGCCTGAGCGGTGTCACCTCGACGCAGGCGACAAAAGCAAACGGCGAACCCGAAGGTCCGCCGTTGTTCGTAATCGTCATCGGTGGCGGCCATCAGCCCCCGAGCGACCACCAGCCCTTGCGCTTGGGCTTGGGTTTCTCTGTGGCGGCCTTTTCCGCCACCGGCTCCGGCTTGGCAGCCGATACGGGTTCAGGCTGCGGCTCAGGCTGCGGTACAGGCTGCGGTGCCGGGGCAGCTTCGACAACAACCGGGGTTGGCGCAACTTCTGCCGCCGGGGTCGGTGCAGGTTGAGCGGCAGGCACTGATGCTTCTGCATCAGCGACTGCGGCTGGTGCGTCGGCCTTGGGCTTTGGCTTGGCACGGCTGCGCGTTGCCTTGGGCTTGGCTTTTGGCTTGGGCGCATCTTCCGCCGGTGTCTCTGCCCCAGGTGCTTCTGCCGCTGCTGCGTCAGATGCCTTAGCCTCAGCCGCTTTCGCGGTGGTTGTCTTTGCCTTGGTGCTGCGCGAACGGGTGCTCTTGGGCTTTGGCTTGGGGGCCTCTGCTTCTGGCGCGTCGGCTCCGGCAGCGGGTGCGGTGGCTTTTACATCCGCATCTGCCGCTTGGCTGGCTTCAACCTTGGACTTGGCTTTGCTTGTGCTGCTGCGCGAACGGCTGCGCGTCGTGGGCTTTGGCTTTTCCCCAGCGGCGCTGTTATCTGCCATCTCTGCAGGGGCGGCATCATCAGCGGAGGAGGCGGTTTCGGCACCATCATTTTGTTGAGCCGACCCATTAACAGTGGTTTCACCGTTCTGGTGTTCACCGTTCTGGTTGTCGCCATTTTGGCCGTCAGCACCGTTCGATTTGCCACGGCCACCCCGGCTGCGCCGACGCCGACGCCGACGCTTTGGTTTACCATCGCCATCCTCGGAGCCATTGCCGTTATGCGATGCACCATTGCTACTGGACTGACCGGAATTGCCGCCCTGTGTATCGGCTGCATCATCCTCGGCCTCGGCGTCATCCTCTTCGACGTCGCTGTCATCCTCGTCGATCTGATCCATCAGCGAAGTATCAACAGACACCACATGGGTCGGCGCAGGTGGTACGGCGCGGGTGGCTGTCTTGAACTTTTCAATGCTGAAATCAGGGCTGATCAGGGTTGGGTCACCCTCAATCCGGACCGACATGCCATAGCGCGCCTCGATCTGCGCGATATGTTCGCGTTTCTGGTTCATCAAGAAGTTGGCGATGCCCACAGGGGCGCGCACCAGCACTTCGCGTGAGCGGCGGCGGGTGCCTTCTTCTTCGATCTGGCGAATGATCGACAGCGCAAGGTTGTCGTCTGAGCGTACCAAACCGGTGCCGTGGCAGGCGTGGCAAGGCTGTGTTGTCGCCTCGATCATACCGGGGCGCAGACGCTGGCGTGACATTTCCATCAGGCCAAAGCCCGAAATGCGGCCCACCTGAATGCGCGCGCGGTCGGTCTTGAGCTTGTCTTTCATGCGCTTTTCGACGGCGGCGTTGTTTTTGCGCTCGTCCATGTCGATATAGTCGATCACGATCAACCCGGCCAAGTCGCGCAGACGCAGCTGGCGGGCCACCTCGTCCGAGGCTTCGAGGTTGGTTTTCAACGCGGTTTGTTCGATCGACCCTTCTTTGGTCGCACGGCCAGAGTTGACGTCAATCGCCACCAAGGCTTCGGTCACGCCGATCACGATATAGCCGCCAGAGGGCAGTTGAACCGTGGGGTTGAACATGCCCGACAGATAGCTTTCGACCTGATAGCGCGCAAAGAGCGGCAGGTTTTCGTTATAAAGCTTCACGTTTTTCGCATGCGACGGCATGATCATCTTCATGAAGTCTTTGGCGATGCGGTAGCCGCGTTCGCCTTCGACAAACACCTCGTCGATGTCGCGGTTATACAAATCGCGGATCGACCGTTTGATCAGGTCGCCTTCTTCGTAAATCTTGGCCGGCGCGATGGATTTCAGCGTCAGCTCGCGGATCTGCTCCCACAGCCGTTGCAGATATTCATAGTCGCGCTTGATTTCGGCCTTGGTGCGCTTGGCACCGGCGGTGCGCACGATCAGACCGGCACCTTTTGGCACTTCGATCTCGTTGGCGATCTCTTTCAGCTTCTTGCGGTCAACGGCATTGGTGATCTTGCGGCTGATGCCACCGCCACGTGCCGTGTTGGGCATCAAGACGCAGTAACGACCCGCCAGCGACAGGTATGTGGTCAGGGCTGCGCCCTTGTTGCCACGTTCTTCTTTGACGACCTGAACCAGCAGGATCTGGCGAACTTTGACAACTTCTTGAATCTTATAGCGCTTGGGCCGTGGCTTGCGCGCCGGGCGGATGTCTTCGCTATCGTCTTCCTCGGCGACGGATTCGATGGAATCGTCTTTGGTCGCCGCATCGACACCATCAGAGGCGTCAGCGCCGTCCGTGTCATCGCCGTCGGTATCATCGCTGGGTTCCTCGACGGGCGTTTCGGCCACCCGCTCCATCGGCGAAGATCCTTCATCATCGTCCAGATCGACGGTTTCCATACCCGCGATCTGATCCGAATTTTCCTCGTCGATCTCGGCGCTGGTGGTTACAGCGTCATCGCTGGCCACATCGGCGGCCTTGGATTTGGACCGGCTACGCGACCGCGACCGGGTCGAGCGTTTGGGTTTCTCGTCTTCATCTTCCTTGGCGGCCTGTGCTTCGGCATAGGCGCGCTCTTCTTCCAGCAGCGCCTGACGGTCGGCTACGGGGATTTGATAGTAATCGGGGTGAATTTCCGAAAAGGCCAGAAAACCATGACGGTTTCCGCCGTAATCGACAAAAGCCGCCTGAAGCGACGGCTCAACCCGTGTTACTTTTGCAAGGTAGATGTTGCCAGCAAGCTGGCGTTTATTCTCGGATTCAAAGTCAAATTCCTCAACCTTGTTTCCATCCACGACCACAACCCGAGTTTCCTCGGCGTGGGTGGCATCGATAAGCATTTTCTTAGGCATAGATCCATTATGCACAATACCCGCGCGCGCGCCGCCCCTGGTGGGGCCTCGGGCTGGGGGCTGTGTCTTGTCAGGGCGATAGGGGACGCGGCAACAGCAAGGCCGAAAGCGGCCTCGGTGTGTCTGCGTAGTGCATCTGCGCGCGTCATCGCGGTTCTTCTCCGATGTGAAGATGTCGCCACCTGTCACATCCATTAATTAGCTGCGTTCTATCCGGGTGTTGCCCATCGCGACCGTCAGCGGTTCTTCGGCCGTTTCCGGCCCAATCGGTCTGCCTTGCCCCCCGTATCCGGGTCTGCAAAGGCAGCGAAACTGTCAAAGGTAGCCACTGACGCCGCTTGGCATCAAAGCACCCATCTGCCTAGTTAAGGGCTTTGCAGGGCAAATGACAATGGTCAATCGAAACGGCAACACTCAAATGCGCAATATTGCCGGGCGCTTGACAAGGGCCATGGGCTTGGAAACATTCGCACCGACGTGCAGGACGCCCTGCCCGGAAAAATTCTGCCAACCCGTCGGGTGCCCGTGGCGGCACCTGTAGTCAAAGGACTTTCTCAATGCGATATTTTCTGCGCCCCGCGCTCTGCCTAAGCTTGCTGACCATTGCCGCCTGTGACGAAATGGCGGTGGCGGGCGACCCGGCAGCGCTGGCGGATGTGCGCGGTCAGAAAAGCTGTGTTTCCGCCGTCGCCAAAGAGTCCCAAGAGCCGGGCGCCGCAATCAACGCCGCAATCCCCGTCGTCGAATTGAACCGCTATATCGTCAGCGCGCCGAAATCTGGCCTGTGGACCTGCATCACAGATGCCAACGGAAACGCTGTCGAGATTGTTAACCAGCAGACCGGCTGACGCCGATCTGCCGAATTCTTTGCGGCGGTCAGAGGTAATCTGACCGCTGTAAGCCGTATTTCGCCATCTTTTCATTCAACGTGCGTCGCGGCAGGCAAAGTTCATCCATCACAGATGCGATCGACCCTTTGTGGCGGCGCATGGTGTTGTCGATCAACATCCGCTCAAACGCCTCTACATATTCCTTCAGCGGCTTGCCTTCGGTGGTCATGACCGGCTGCATCTCGTCGTGATCGCTCATCAACAGGGATGCGATGGTGCCCGACCCACGGCGCGATTGCAGCACAGCGCGTTCGGCAACATTGATCAACTGGCGCACATTGCCCGGCCACGGGGCCTGCAAAAGCTGGGCTGCTTCCTGTGCTGACACCTGCGGCGCCTCGCAGCCGTATTCATCTGCGAACTGGTCGGACAGGCGCGTAAACAGCGTCAAAATATCCTCACCGCGCTGGCGCAGCGGTGGCACGGTGATGCGCAGCGCCGCCAGACGGTAAAACAGATCAGACCGCAGGGCATCCTCCGACGTGCGGCCCGCCTCTTGCAGGTTCGAGATGGCAACAATCCGGGTTTCCGCAGGGGTGCCTTGTTCGTTGATGACGCTCAGCAGGCGCGCCTGAAGACTTTCTGACAGCGCTTCGATATCTTCAAGCACCAGTGTGCCGCCGCGCGCCTCTTCGATGGCGGGCAGTTGCGCGTCCTCAGGCTGCATCGGGCCAAACAGACGTTTCGCCAGTGCGTCCTCTTCCAGCGCGCCACAGCTCACGAGCACGAATTTCTTGCCCGCGCGGCTGCCCACGGCGTGCAGCGCGTGTGCGACCAACGTCTTGCCGGTGCCGGTTTCACCGTCAATCAGCACGTGACCGTCGGCCTGACCCAGATCAAGAATATCTTCGCGCAGACGCTCCATCACGGGCGACTGCCCGATCAGCTTTTTCATCAGCTGGCCACCGTCGGACAGTTCCCGGCGCAGGGCGCGGTTGTCCATCACCAGACGGCGCGCGTTGGTGGCTTTCTTGGCCAGCTCGCTCATCCGGTCCGGGTTGAACGGCTTTTCAAGAAAATCAAACGCGCCGACGCGCATCGCCTCAACCGCCATAGGCACATCGCCATGCCCCGTGATCATGATCACCGGCAAGGCGCTGTCGCTGCCCATCAGCTTTTTCAGGAACTGCATGCCGTCCATACCCGGCATCTTGATGTCCGAGATGACGATGCCGGGGTAATCGGGCCCCAAGGTCTTGAGCGCGTCTTCGGCGCTGCCAAAAGTTTCCGTGTCATAACCTGACAGGGCCAGCCATTGGCTGATGGATTGCCGCATATCTTGTTCGTCGTCTACAATCGCGATCTTCATTGCCTGAGCCATGAGTTTACTCCGCCGCTTCTATCTTTGTTTCATCTGCCAATATAGGCAGTTGCATTTCAAATACAGCACCACCGGCCTGACCGTTGCGCGCCGTGAGCCGTCCGCCGAGGTCGTTTACGATCCCTGAGGAGATGGCAAGACCCAGCCCGACACCATCGCCGGGCTGCTTGGTCGTGTAGAAAGGTTCGAACAGCGCATCCAAGTCCTCGATACCGGGGCCATTGTCACGCACAGTAATCGTCGCCGTCTCACCCGCTGATAGTATAATGTCCACCTGCGGGTTTCGTTCCGATTTAGTTGCGTCCAGGGCGTTGCGCAGCAGGTTGACCAAAACCTGCTCAATGCGCATCTGATCGCCCATCACCAGCACCGGTGTATCGGGCATAATCCGGCTGATCTGCACCTGCCGTTGGCGCAGCTGTGGTTCCATCATAGACAAGGAGGAGGCAAGCGCCGCACCCATATCTACAGGGGAAAACGCCTGCTGCCCCTTGCGGGCATAAGATTTGAGCTGCCGGGTAATCGCCCCCATACGCTCGATCAGGTCGTCGATGCGCCCGAAAGACGACAACGCCTCCTCAGGCCGGTTGCGTCGCAGCAGCAAACGCGCGCCCGCCAGATAGGTCTTCATCGCGGCAAGGGGTTGGTTCAACTCGTGACTTACTGCGGCCGACATCTCGCCAAGGGCGGCCAGTTTACTGGACTGTTCCAGCGTCTGTTCAGCCACCGCGAGGGTCTGCTGCACGCGTTTGCGTTCGGCGATTTCCCGCTGCAAAGCAAGGTTCAATGCGCGAAGTTTGGCCGACTCTCGTTGGAAGATCGCCAGCCGCCCCGCCGTCCGGCGGCTGAGGAAGTAAAACGCCAGGGCCAGAAGAATCGCAAAGCCCATGACCTCCAATGCCAAAACCCCGTTCACGCGTTCGCGCACGGAGGCATAGGTGGTGTAGCTGCTCATCCGCCAACCACGGAAGGGGATGCGGCTTTCTAGTCGCATCACGGCCTCGCCTTGAAGGTAAGCGTCAGGTGGCAGTGCCGTCCAATCGGCGGTGGCCTGAATGGCCCGTTCAATGGCGCTTTGCGGTGTGTGGTTGGCCAGCGCTTCGGGCTCTGTCAGGCCACGCCAGCGCGATTCAGTGGCCAGAATGATCTGGCCGGTGCTGTCCATCACGATCACTGCGTCGGAAATCCCCGCCCAAGCGCGTTCAAACTTTTGCAGATCGACCTCGACCGCGATCACCCCAAGGGTGGTGCCGCCCGACTGGATGCGCCGCGAGTACAGAAATCGGTAGCCGCCCTGCTCGCGCTTGATGGTGCTGAAGATGGTCGCGTTGGAGCGGATGGCATCGACAAAATATTGCTCCGACTTATGGGCGGAGCCGAGCCTGTTGCGATCCGTTGCCGCCACCGTGCGCCCGTCGATGTCATAGAGCATCAGCGACGCGGCACCAATCTCCTCGACAAAGGAAATAAGCCGCTGAGTAGAAAGCGAATAATCCGCAGACTGCAGCGCCCCGATCAATGTGGGGTCACGCGCCAGCAGTTGTGGCACAATGGCGTTCTGGCGCAATTCGGCCAGCAGGTTCCCACTATACAGCGCGATCCGAAGCTCGGCACGGTTGCGGGTGCTTTCGGTGAAGCGGTCAGTCAGCAGCCTGTTCGTGACCGAAATCGTGACAACGGCAAGCACCATCAACAGGCCAATGGCCAGCCGAACCCGCCATGACACGGTCAAGTTTCTATTGTCGTCGGGGGCGTCGCTCATTGCAGCAATCTACGCCCTGCGCCTCATGCACTCAAGTCACGCCGTGACAAGAGCCCCCGCCAATGCGCGAAAGAGCGCCGCCCCGTCAGTGCCACCATGGCCTGCGTCGGCTGCCCGCTCGGGATGAGGCATCATGCCCAGAACCCGACGGTTCTCCGACAGGATACCGGCAATGTCGGCCTGCGCTCCGTTGGGATTATCCACGTACGAAAACGCCACACGGTCCTCGCCCTTGAGCCGCGCCAGCGTTTCGGCATCGGCAAAATAATTGCCATCGTGATGCGCAATCGGAATGTTGATCACATCGCCCGCATTATACCCTTGGGTGAAATCGCTGGCCGAAGTTTCAACCTTCAACCCGACAGTCTTGCAGATATACTTCAGCCCGGCATTGCGCAGCAACGCCCCCGGCAGCAGGCCGGTTTCGGTCAGAACCTGGAAACCATTACAGATGCCCATCACATAGCCGCCCCGTTCCGCATGTGCCGCCACCGACCGGCAGATCGGAGAGTTCGCGGCAATCGCCCCACAGCGCAGGTAATCACCATAGGAAAACCCGCCGGGAATACCCACGATATCAACGCCTTGCGGCAGCTCGCTGTCCTTGTGCCAGACCATCGACACTTTGGCACCCGCAGCTTCAAAGGCCACGGCAAGATCGCGGTCACAATTGGACCCCGGAAAGACAACCACCGCTGCGTGCATCAGGCCATCTCCACCGAATAGGATTCGATCACCGTGTTCGCCAAGAGCTTTTCGCACATCGCGTTGACGTCCGCTTCGGTAGCACCCTCGGCCAGGTCAAGCTCGATCACCTTGCCCTGGCGCACGCCGTTCACCTTGTCAAAGCCCATGGCCCCAAGCGCATGGCGCACGGCCTCGCCCTGTGGGTCCAACACGCCGTTCTTCAGCATCACATGCACCCGTGCTTTCATGGCGCGACACTCCCCTGTTTCATCTTGCAAAATAACATCGAACCGACGGCTGCGTCAGTTGATAAGTGTTGGCTTGGTCACTGGCGAACTTGTCTTGGGCATCACACCCAGCCGCCGCGCAACTTCGGTATAGGCATCGGTAAGCGACCCCAGATCGCGTCGGAACACGTCCTTATCCAACTTCTGACCGGTCTCTATATCCCACAGGCGGCAAGAATCGGGGCTGATTTCGTCGGCCACGATCAGACGCTGGAAATCACCGTCATAAACCCGGCCGATCTCGATCTTGAAATCTACCAACTTGATCCCCACGGCCATCATCACGCCGGACAAGAAATCGTTGACCCGCAGCGCGAGGCTCAGGATATCGTCCATGTCCTGCTGGCTGGCCCAGCCAAAAGCGGCGATATGTTCCTCGGTGACCAGCGGATCACCCAAGGCGTCATCCTTGTAGCAATATTCGACAATCGGGCGCGGCAGTTGCGTGCCTTCTTCGATGCCCAACCGTTTGGACATTGACCCGGCGGCATAGTTGCGCACGATCACTTCCAACGGAATGATCTCGACCTGACGCACCAATTGTTCGCGCATGTTCAGGCGGCGAATGAAATGCGTCGGCACGCCGATGTTGTTCAGGCCGGTCATAAAATATTCAGACAAGCGGTTGTTCAACACGCCTTTGCCTTCAATCGTGGCTTTTTTCTCTGCGTTAAAGGCCGTCGCGTCGTCTTTGAAATATTGCACGATGGTGCCGGGCTCTGGGCCTTCATAAAGGACTTTTGCCTTGCCTTCGTAAATCTTCTTGCGCCGGGCCATGGGCGTCCTTTCCACACAGAGGGCTGGGGAGTATCCCCGCCACATGGCGCTTCTCATAGTGCAAGGGGGGGTACGCTGCAAGCATAGGCGGAAATTCCGCCCCTGTGGTGTGCCGATTGCGCAGCCCGGCTGCCGCGCCTCTTGCGAAAGGATCGCTTTGACCGCATATCATAAGTGAACAACCGACACACCGGAGACTATGATGAGCAGCTTTGACGACCGCGAAAACGCCTTTGAAAACAAATTCGCCCATGATGCCGAGATGCAGTTCCGGGCCGAGGCACGGCGCAACAAGCTGCTGGGCCTCTGGGCCGCAGCGCTGCTGGGCAAATCCGGCAGCGATGCCGAAGACTATGCCAAGGAAGTCATCAAATCGGATTTCGAAGAGGCCGGCGACGAAGATGTTTACCGCAAGGTTTCAGGCGATCTGGGCGACAAGGCCGACGAGGCCACGATTCGTGCAAAGATGCTGGCGCTGATGGCCGAAGCCAAGGCCCAGCTGATGACCGAGATCAAATAAGCCCGTACAAACATGCGACAATTCGCGGTAATATCGCGGAAAATCTGACGCGCCTTTTGACTGGTCAAAGGGCGCGTTTCGCGTTTTTGGCTACTCGCGTTAATCCTTTGGCATCCCCCTTGGCCTAGCCTCGTGTCGGCTACGGTCTGGGGGCATCATGTCACGTTTTCGGTTTTCAGCGCGGCTGGCGCCGGTGCTCGCACTGCGGGTTGCGCTGCCGCTCTCTGCCAGCCTTGTGGCGCTTTGGTTTCTCAGCCAGAAAATCTCAGCGTCAGACCTCGGCGGGCTGCTCTCCTCGCTGACCCGGATCACGCCGGCAACTTTGCTGCTTGCGGCATTGCTTACTTGGCTCAGCCTCTGGGCCGTGGGCCGCTACGACGTTGTCGCGCACCGACATCTCGGCACGGATATTCCCCATCGACAGGCGCATATCACAGGGATGATGGCGGTATCACTGGCCCAGACGCTGGGCTTTGGTCTGTTCACCGGTGCGCTGGTGCGTTGGCGGATGCTGCCGGGGTTGGGAATGGCAGATGCCCTGCGCCTGTCCGGTTTCGTGTGCCTGTCATTCCTGTCGGCGCTTGCCGTTATCTTAGCTCTGGCCTGCCTGACGCTGACGCCGCCGCCCGGTACTGTGGCGTTTTCATGCGGGGTTCTGATTGCGCTGCCGCTGCTGCTTTGGATGATGGTCCGGCACCCGACATTACGGCTGGGGCGGTTTACCGCGCGCGCGCCAAGCTTGCGAGCGGGCGCGGCCATCCTGCTCTGGGCCACGGTGGATACAACGGCGGCGGCACTGGTGCTTTACCTACTGGTTCCGGGCATCGAGCCGGGGTTTGCCACCTTCCTGCCGGTCTATCTGCTGGCGCTGGGGGCGGCACTGCTTTCGGGTGCGCCGGGCGGTGTCGGACCGTTTGAATTGGTGCTTCTGGGGCTTTTACCGCAAGTGCCTGCGCCTGACCTGCTGGCCGGGATCGTGATGTTTCGCGCGCTTTACTACGCATTTCCTGCCGTTCTGGCGCTGATGGGCTGCATGCGGCCATATCCTGCGACCTCTGCCCGACGCCAGCCTCCCCCGCAGCAACTTTGCCAAGCGCCGCGCGCCGAAGTGGGCGTGATCCGTCAAAACGGCGGGCGACTGCTTTACAGCGACGGCGGCACGCTGGCGGTCTGGCCAACGGCGCAGACACTGGTCGCATTGTCTGATCCGCTGCATGGCAAAATGGCCAATCTTCTCACGCCCCTGCAACGCGCGGCCCGGCAGCAAAATCGCCTTGCTTGCCTGTACAAAACCACCGCTCGCAACGCGCTTGCCGCGCGCCAAGCCCGATGGCGCGTGACCCATATCGCAGACGAGGCGGTGCTAAGCCCGGCAAATTTTGATCTGTCGCGCCCGGCCTGCCGGGGGCTGCGCCGAAAGCTGCGACAAGCCGAAAAGGCAGGTATCATCGTCACGTCCCCGCCGGAATTGCCTCTGACCGAGATGCAGGCCCTCGACCAATGCTGGCAGGCGCGCCGTGGCGGCGCACGTGCCGGCACGATGGGGCGATTCTGCGGCGCGTACGTCGCCGAACAACGGGTCTTTCTAGCCCATCAGAACGACCGTTTGGTCGCCTTTGTCACTTTTCACAGCAGCCGCCAAGAATGGTGCCTCGACCTGATGCGCAGCGCCTTTGACATGCCTGACGGCACCAACCACGCCATGATCCTGCACGCACTGCACGACGCGGCCATCGCCGACATCCCACGCCTTAGCCTTGCCGCCGTACCCGCCTGCCCTGTCCCCGTGAACCGCGCGACCACGCTCCTCTATGGCTGGCTGTCGGCACGCCATGCTCACGCCGGGTTGCGCCAGTTTAAAGACAGCTTTGGCCCCCGATGGCAGCCGCTATATGCCGCAAGTTCCAATTGGGCGGGGCTGATCCTGTCACTGGTCGACATCGCGCTGGCAGTGCACAAACCGGGCCAGACGCCCGCTCACAACGATCCGCTTCATAAACAAGATGAAAAATATGAGGTTGCCCTGCATTTACCATCATGAGATGAGGCCCAATTCCACGCCCCTGCAGGAGCATACCCCATGTCTAATGTTTTCACCGATCTTCTGGCCGAAAAAGGCACACTGTTGGCCGATGGTGCCACCGGCACAAACCTTTTCAACATGGGGCTGATGTCGGGCGATGCGCCCGAGATGTGGAACACCGATGAGCCGAAAAAGATCATCAAACTCTACAAATTCGCCGTCGATTCCGGCAGCGACCTGTTCCTGACAAACTCATTTGGCGCCAATGCCTCGCGGCTGAAACTGCACGGCGCGCAAAAACGCGTGCGTGAACTCAGCCGCGTTTCCGCCGAACTGGCCCGCGACGTGGCAGACACTGCCGGGCGCAAGGTCATCGTTGCAGGGTCTGTCGGCCCCACCGGCGAAATAATGGAGCCGGTCGGCCCCCTGACCCATGCGCTGGCCGTCGAGATGTTTCACGAAACCGCCGACGGGCTCAAGGCTGGTGGGGCTGATATCGGCTGGCTGGAAACCATCAGCGCCCCCGAAGAATACCGCGCCGCTGCCGAAGGCTTTGCGCTGGCCGGGCTGGACTGGTGCGGCACCATGAGCTTTGATACCGCCGGTCGGACCATGATGGGCCTGACCTCTGAAGGCATGGTCGATATGGTGCATGAACTGGACAACGCCCCGATGGCCTACGGCGCCAACTGCGGCACCGGGGCGTCTGACCTGCTGCGTACGGTCTTGGGTTTTTCCGCCAAGGGTGGCACGCTGCCGATCATCTCAAAGGGCAACGCCGGCATTCCGAAGTATGTTGAGGGCCACATCCATTACGATGGCACGCCCGAATTGATGGGCCGCTACGCCGTCATGGCACGCAACGCGGGCGCAAGCATCATCGGCGGCTGCTGTGGCACCATGCCGGAACATCTGGTGGCCATGCGTGCTGCACTCGACAGTACCGAAAAAGGCCCTGCGCCCACGCTGGATGAAATCGTCGCCGAAATCGGCCCGTTTTCTTCGGCCAGCGATGGCACCGACGGCAAGGGACCAGTGCGCGCCGAACGCCGCGGCCGTCGCCGTGGCTGAACCGCGGGCGACGCCGCAGGTGATCCAGACCAAAGTACCAACCGGATTGAATGTCTTCCTGTGGTTTTTGCGCCTTGGGGCGCTGTTTCTGTGGGGCTTGGGCTATGTGCAGGTGATGGGTATGGCCTGCGCTTTTGGCAGTGTGAACGGCGGCTGCTGGATGCGGATGCCATGGGAATTACGCGGCGAAGACCTGCAATTTCTGGTCTATGGGCCGGGGGCGATTGTGGCGCTGGTGTTTATTGTCACATGGCTGATCGGGCGCGCCTTTGCACGCCCGATCACGGATCAGAACAAGCTGAGCTGATCGGTCACCGGCACAGGCGCCTGAAACAGGTCGCGGCGCAGGGGTGCGCCCGCTTTGGATAACCCCAACCGTTTGATCGCGACCTCATAGCGCCGGGCGACCAGATCCGCGTAAGGCCCGCTGCCGCGCATCCGCCGGTGCCAGGTCGCGTCGTATTCCTTGCCGCCATGCATGTCGCGCAGATGGCCCATGATCCGCTCTGCCCGGTCGGGAAAATGCTGCGCCAACCAGTCCTGCACCAACGGCGACACCTCGCGCGGCAGGCGTAGCATGATCCAGCTGGCCCAGCGGGCCCCGGCATCGCGCCCGGCGGCAAGGATTGTCTCAAGTTCGGGATCGGTCAGCGCTGGGATCATCGGCGACGCCATGATGCGCACGGGTATACCCGCCTCTGACAATCGGCGGATGATCTGTAGGCGGCGCTGTGGCGCTGGCGCGCGCGGTTCCATCAAACGACTAAGCGTTGAATTTAGCGTCGTGACGGATATCCCCACCGCCGCCAGCCCTCGCCGCGCCATGTCAGCAAGGATATCAATGTCGCGCTCAATCAGGCTGCCCTTGGTAACAATCGCGACGGGGTGATTGGCATCTGACAGAACCTGCAAGCAGCGGCGCATGATCTCGTGGGTCTTTTCAATCGGCTGATAGGGATCGGTATTGGTGCCGATTGCAATGGGTGCCACGCTGTACCGTTTGGCGGCCAGTTCCCGCCGCAAGATCTGTGGCGCTTCGGGCCGCGCCACCAGTTTCGTTTCAAAATCCAGCCCCGGTGACAGACCAAGATAGGCGTGGCTGGGCCGCGCAAAGCAGTAGACACATCCGTGTTCACAGCCCCGGTACGGGTTGATCGACCGATCAAAGGGCAGATCAGGCGACTTGTTATAAGTGATCACACTGCGCGGCACCTCAATGCTGGTCCGCGTGCGGAGCACCGGCAGGTCGTCATCGCGCGCCCAGCCATCATCGACCGCCGCCCGCGCGTGTCGTTCAAACCGGCCCGCATGGTTGGTCGCTGCCGCCCGGCCCAACACACGAAAACGCTGATCTTCCCTATCCATTTAAATCAGCTAGAACAAATCAGGAACATATGCAAGTAAATGCCGTCAACACCTTGTCCTTGCACCGCATTGGGAAGTAGCTTTTGCACCAGCGCGTCGCGCAATGTGCGGCCAATGTCGCAAAATGTTCAACCGAATGACGCGTTACGTGACAAAAGGGCGCAAGTGCCATGCACCTGCAAAGCCCAGCAGAAGGAAAGACCATGTCCGACGAAGAAGAAATCATCCTGGCCGATCTGGACGACGAAGAACTTGTCCAACAAATGTTCGATGACCTTTACGATGGCCTCAAGGAAGAGATCGAGGAAGGTGTGAACATTCTGCTGGAACGCAAGTGGGAGCCTTACGACATCCTGACCAAAGCGCTTGTTGGCGGGATGACAATTGTCGGCGCCGATTTCCGCGACGGCATCCTATTCGTGCCCGAAGTGCTGCTGGCCGCCAATGCGATGAAGGGTGGTATGTTCATTCTAAAGCCGCTGCTGGCCGAAACCGGCGCACCGCGTGTGGGCAAGATGGTAATCGGCACTGTCAAAGGTGACATTCACGACATCGGCAAAAACCTTGTCGGCATGATGATGGAAGGTGCCGGGTTCGAGGTGGTCGACCTGGGGATCAATAACTCTGTCGAGAAATATCTTGCGGCGATGGAAACCGAAGGGCCTGATATCCTTGGAATGTCCGCCCTTCTGACCACGACGATGCCCTATATGAAAGTCGTGATCGACACGATGATCGAACAAGGTATCCGCGACGATTACATCGTTCTCGTCGGTGGTGCGCCCCTGAACGAGGAATTTGGCAAGGCCATCGGTGCCGATGCCTATTGCCGCGATGCCGCCGTGGCGGTGGAAACCGCCAAAGAATGGATGGGGCGCAAGCACAACTCCATGCAATCGGCATAAGCCTACTGTCGTTCCGCGCCGTAACGGCGGCGCGGAGCCGGCATGGCCAATGCCACCAAATGATGGCAAACTGTACCTATGTCACAGCCCCGCCTTCCAGATAGCGACACCTTGACCACAACGGGTCTCGCACCCGCGAAAAGCGGGCGCATCCTGCTGATCGCCTGTGGCGCATTGGCGCGCGAGATTTTGGACCTGAAGCAGGCAAATGGCTGGACCCACCTTGATCTGACGTGCCTGCCTGCCAATCTGCATATCTACCCGGAAAAGATCACGGACGCCGTGCGCGACTGCGTGACCAAACACCGCGATGATTACGACGAATTCTTTGTCGTCTACGCGGACTGTGGCACCGGCGGGCAGTTGCAGGCGGCCTGCGACGAGATGGGCGTGCAAATGGTGGCAGGCCCGCATTGCTACAGCTTTTTCCAGGGCAACGACAGTTTCGCCAAAACTGCGCAAGACGAGATAACGGCCTTTTATCTCACGGATTTTCTGGTGCGACAGTTCGAGGCCTTTGTGATCAAACCACTGGGCCTCGACCGCCACCCCGAATTGCGCGACATGTATTTTGGCAATTATGAAAAGCTGGTCTATCAGGCGCAAACCGACGATCCGGCCCTAACCGACAAGGCGCGCAAATGTGCCGAACGTCTAGGTCTGGCGTTCGAGCGTCGCTTTACCGGTTATGGTGACCTGACCACCGCGCTGGCACAGCTCTGATCACGCTTCGGCCGCTGCCGTTTCGCGGATACGTTCAATCATCGCGCGCAGCCCGTTTGACCGCTGTGCCGACAGGTGATCGTTCAATCCCAACCGCGCCATTTCCGCACGCGCATCGACACGGCCCACCTCAACCGGGGTCAAGCCGTTGTAAAGATGTCGTAAAACGGCGATAAGCCCGGATACGATCATCGCGTCGCTGGCACCATCAAAATGCAGCTTACCGCCCTCGAATTGGGCATGCAGCCAGACCTGACTTGCGCAACCGTCCACCTTGGTCGCAGGCACACGCAGCGCCTCTGGCAGTGGCACCATCGCCTTGCCCAGATCAATCACATGCCGGTATCGGTCTTCCCAGTCCTCAAGAAACTCGAAATCCTCAACAAGGTCTTCAAAGGCGGGCGTGGCCATCTGGTATCGTCTCCGGTGGAAATTGCTGTCAAACAGGTAGGATGCGGGCTGACAAAGGTCCACCCCCTTCCCAAGTGTCACGTGATGGGTTAGTCAAAAGGCAATCGAAATTCCACGGCGGATCCTATGCGCAAGACCATCCTAGCCTTAACGGCATCGACCCTCCTGCTCACCGCCTGCGGTGCCGTGCGCGATAGCCGCGTCAACCCGTTCAACTGGTTCGGCAACTCGCGTTCCGTTGCAGTCGAGCAAACGGCCAGCACCAACCCGCTGATCCCCAAGAAAGGCGGGCTGTTCGCCAACCGCCGTGCGGCTGAGGAAACCTATGAAGGGCGCCCGTTTGAACAGGTTACCGAGTTGACCATCGAACGTGTTCCGGGTGGTGCGCTGATCCGTGCCACTGGTCTGGCAGCGCGTCAGGGTATCTATTCGGTGCGCCTGACCCCGCAGAACGATGATGAACTGCCGGTGGACGGGGTTTTGACCTACCGCATCGAAGGGGTCCGCCCCGAAACGCAGACACCGCAAGGCGCTAAACCAACGCGCGAAGTGATTGCGGCGCGCCGCGTCACTGACCAGACCCTGCGCGGTGTGCGCACGATCCGTGTCGAGGGTGCATTGAACGCATTGGTCGCGCGGCGCTAAGCGCCACGCCCGCAGGCTGGTTCAGACCTTTACAACTTTTACATCATTGCCAACGGCAGCCAGCGCGATCTTGCCCTCGCACAGCAGCAGCGCATCGTCGCCAAAGACTTCGCGCCGCCAGCCCTGCAAGGCTTGAACATCACGCAGCCCAGCCGCCAGCGCATCCAGATCCGCCGCAGGCGCGATCAGCTTGGCCGCAACGCCGGCACTTTCGGTCTTGGCCTTCAGCAGAACCCGCAACAGATCAGACAGTGCCGGGTTGACCTGCAATTTGTCGCGGCTTCGGTCAGGCTGGGGCATATCATCGGCCTTGCAGGCCTGTCCCGCAGCCACCGCTTTGAGGATACCATCAGCGATCTCGCCCTTGCGGCCCTCGCGCAGCAGCAGACGTGCGCGGCCCAATTCCTCGGTGTTCTTGGGTTTCAGACTCGCGAGTTCAACCAGCGCATCATCTTTGTAAACGCGGCTGCGTGGGATGTTGCGGCTCTGGGCAAATTCCTCGCGGAAGGCCGCTAATTCACGCACGATCGCCAGAAACTTGGAAGAATTGGTCCGGGTCTTGACCCGTTTCCATGCGTCCTGCGGCAGGGTAATATAGGTGTCGGGATTGGTCAGAATTTCCAGCTCTTCTGCGACCCAATGGCTGCGCCCGGACTCTTCCAGTTTCGTGGCCAGAAATTCATAGATCTGGCGCAGATGCGTCACATCGGCCAAGGCATAGGTTTTCTGCGCGTCCGTCAATGGGCGGCGCGACCAATCGGTAAAGCGGGATGTCTTGTCGAGCGGCTGATGCGCGATCTTGCGCACCAAAGTCTCGTAGCCCACCTGTTCGCCAAAGCCACAGACCATCGCCGCGACCTGCGTATCAAACAGCGGCTCGGGAAACACCTGCGCATCGACATAGAAAATTTCCAGGTCCTGCCGGGCGGCGTGAAAAACCTTTACCACCGATGTGTCGCGAAACAGCGTATACAGCGGCTCAAGCGAAATGCCGTCAGCCAGCGGATCAACAAGAACGGCCTTGCTGTCATCCGTGCCGGGCATAGCCAACTGCACAAGGCAAAGTTTGGAATAATAGGTACGTTCGCGCAGAAATTCGGTGTCGACGGTCACATAGGCATGTTGCGCCGCCTCCTCACAAAACTGGGCAAGATCGGCGGTGGTTGTGATGGTTTTCATAGATGCTCTTTGCGACGTTGACAGGCCCGCATGGGTTCTAATGACAAGGGGTACAACAGACGCCCGCTATTGACCAGTGTCGGCCTAACCCATGGTCGCTGACAACATCACCGGTTGGCGATCCCCAGCAGCAAAGCGTCGCAAGACGGCCGGGTAGAGCAGATGTTCCTGAACCAACACGCGCGCGGCCAATGTCTCGGGCGTGTCACCCGGATGAACCGCGATCTGCGCTTGACCCAGAACAGGCCCATCATCCAGCGCTGCTGTCACCTCATGCACCGTGCAGCCGTGCACCCGGTCACCAGCCTCAAGCGCGCGGGCATGGGTATGAAGCCCGCGATATTTTGGCAAAAGCGATGGGTGTATGTTGATCATCCGGCCGGCCCAGGCATCGGTAAAACCGCCCGTCAGCTTGCGCATGAACCCCGCCAGACAAATAATATCAGGCGCATGCGGGGCAAGTGCTGCGCCAAGTGCTGCCTCAAACGCCGGACGGTCGGCACCGAAGGGGCGGTGATCGACAATTTCGGTCGCGATCCCCTGCCCCTGCGCCCAGGCAATACCGCCTGCATCCGCATTATTGGACACCACGACAGCCGGGCGCGCCGCATGGTCGCCCGTCATGTCCGCCACCAGCGCGCGCATGTTAGACCCGCCGCCAGACACAAAGATCGCAACCCGTTTGGTCAAAGCAGCGCGCCTGTGTAACGCACGCCCGCACCCTTTGTGATATGGCCAATTTCGACCGCGTCGTGGCCTTCGGCGGCAAAGGCATCCTTGGCCGCCTGTAGCTGTGCGGCGGGAACGACCGCAACCATGCCCAGCCCGGCGTTAAAGGTCTTCAGCAGTTCCGCCTCGGCCATGCCACCTTGGGCGGCCAGCCATTTGAACACCGGCGGCAAATCCCAAGCCCCCAGATCAATGTCGGCACCCAGCCCCTCGGGCAGCACCCGTGGCAGATTTTCTGTCAACCCACCGCCCGTGATATGCGCCAGCGCACTGACCGCATCGGCGCGCAGGGCCGCAACCGCCCCTTTGACATACAGGCGGGTGGGCGTCAGCAGTGCGGCCCCCAAAGTGCCGTCTCCCCAAGGACAGGCATCATCCCAGCCCAACCCGCTAAGGTCGACAATTTTTCGCACAAGGCTGTAGCCGTTGGAATGTACCCCGTCGCTGGGCAGACCCAGCAGCACATCGCCCGCCGCCACGGCGCGGGGCAGTTCAGTGCCACGTTCCATCGCACCCACGGCAAAGCCCGCCAGATCAAAATCGCCCGCATGATACATCCCCGGCATTTCCGCCGTTTCGCCACCGATCAGCGCGCAACCCGACTGCGCACAGCCCGCCGCGATGCCTTCGATGATGCGCGTCGCCTGATCCAGCTCAAGCTTGCCCGTCGCAAAATAATCCAGGAAGAACAGTGGCTCGGCACCCTGACAGACTAGATCATTGACGCACATTGCCACTAGGTCGATGCCGATACTGTCGACGTTGCCCGTATCAATGGCGATCCGCAGCTTGGTGCCGACCCCATCGGTCGCCGCCACCAGCACCGGGTCCGTAAAACCAGCACCTTTGAGGTCGAACAACGCGCCAAAACCGCCCAGGCCCGACATCACGCCGGGCCGCGCCGTGGCCTTGGCCGCAGGTTTGATCCGCTCCACCAGCGCGTTGCCGGCGTCAATATCCACCCCTGCCTCAGCATAGGTGATCCCGTTTTTGGATTTTGTCATGGTCTGGCCCCCGGCGCGCAATTCCCTTGCGCGCGGGTTAGAGTATTGCGTCGCGTTCTGCAATCAAATGGTGCAGGTATTCCCTTGACGCCCCGCCGCGCGCGTCATACCCAAACGCCCATGGCGGGCCTGTAGCTCAATTGGTTAGAGCAGAGCGCTCATAACGCTTTGGTTGCGGGTTCAAGTCCTGCCGGGCCTACCAAACTCCGCCTAGTATGTGTTGGACGCCCCCGCGTCGGTCTTTACACCGCTTGTGGGCGCACCCCTTTTTGCCTCTTGGTCTGATGTTGAAATCCAACATCACCCGCCTCGACGTAGCGGAAATACAACAAATTCAGAACAATGCGACATCCCGGCTTTCGCGATTCCCGATCTTTTGCAACTAATTGACCGCAATTGATTAAGATTTTTATCTGAAACAAAGACTGCGAAATAGATGGTCGAATTTGAGGCATACATTCGTGTGGCGCAGTGCGCGCCTTGTTAGTTGTGGGCGCCATTCTGCGAGAACCGGTCGACGTCACGCTGCGGTTTGTCAGTTGGTACCTTGATCAAGGCGTCGATCAGATCGTCTTGTGCTTTGACGATCCTGATGACCCGGCCATTGCCCTGCTCAAGGATCACGACAAGGTCCGTTGCATCCCCTGCACCCGCGCGTTCTGGCTCGGCATCGGCATCCGGCCTAGAAAGCGCTTCACGCTGCGGCAAAACGCAGCCATGCAGCATATATATGATGGCCTGCCCGTCGGTTGGTTCCTGAATGTCGACGGCGATGAATTGGCCTATCTTCAAGGTCGAACCCTAAAACAAGAGGTTTCGGCACAGCCAGATCAGGTCAGTGCCATCCTGATCCGCCCCGCCGAACGCATCCAAAGCCCGGACAGGCCGGGAACGATCCAGTTTCGCACTGCAATGCCGCGCTGGTGTTGCAATTCGGTTTACCGCGATCTGAGCGAAGCAATGCAAAAGCGGCGCGGCCTAAGCGGTCATTGGATCGGGAAATCGGTCACCCGGACGGGTTTAGCGACCCATCGGGTGCGCCAGCATTATCTGCGCTCTGCCGAGGGTGACGCGCATGTCGATGTCATTCTGGGGCCCGAGAATGGGGCCTATCTGCTACATTTCATTGATCAGGGGTTCGATGCCTGGCGTTCAAAACTTGATTGGCGGCTGTCGTCCTGGGGCTATCGCGGGACAATGCGCGACATTCTGTTGGAGGCGGTCAATTCCCCGACGCCAGAACATGATCTGCGGCGCATCTATGACGCGATGTTCGTCTTTGACCACACGCGACTGACGACGCTTGAACGCGCCAAGGCCTGTCTGGGGATGGATATGGGACAGCACGCCCAATTTGCGCATCATTTTTCGGCAGAGGTTGAAATCGCGCAGCGGATGGTCGGATAAGCCATCTGCCCCCGGCGGTTTCAGCGGGAAGCGCTGACGTGCCAATTCATCGTCATCTCAACGACAGTTTCACCCGCCGCGTCCTGAATATCAACCATCACGTCAAAGGCGACCTTGCCGTTGTCGTGCAAGGCCGTTAGCAAATCCGCGCCTGGCTGCGATGTGCGCGCGCTTGCCGTAAGCGTGCCCTTGGCGATGCGCTTGAACGCGATCTGGCCCATCGCTGCCACAGGCCGCATGTTCATTATCACCGGCGCCATCGCGCCAGCCATCGCCGCCCCCGATGCGGCCTCGCCCAGCGTGAACATCGCACCGGCGTGCTGCGTGTCGATGTGATTGCTTGTCTCGGGCCGCTGCGCCAGTTCAGCGCGCGCCGTGCCGTCGCCCACCTCCAACAGCTTGACCCCCACATGGGTGGCAAAAGGGACCGCCGTGTCGAGATGGGATTTGATCATGTCATAAGGCGTCATCGGTGTGCTCCGCATTGGTTTCGGCCAGTCTGGGGTTTCGGCCAGTCTGGGGTTTCGGCCAGTCTGGCAAATGGGCCGCAGTGGCACAATCGTGCCGCAGGGTCACCGGGCGATGACGATGTCAGCGCGCAAGCCCCCCATCCGGGCAGATTCGCCCAGCCGCAACACCCCGCCGTGGGCGCGGGCGATGTCGGTGGCAATTGCCAAACCCAGGCCCACACCGCCGCCCTTGTCTTGATTGCGGGCAGGGTCAAGGCGCGCAAAGGGGCGCGTTGCCTCGTTCCGGCGGTCTTCGGGGATACCGGGGCCATCGTCTTCTACCCGAATGCGCAGCGTCTTATCTGTCAACAACACCGAGACCTCGGCGCGCGCGCCATAGCGCACCGCGTTGGAAATCAGGTTATCAACCGCCCGCCGCATCGCCACCTTGCGCAGTTTCACCGTGCCGGTGCCTTCGCCTTCTGGCGGCAGCACGACAACGGCCCGCCCGGCGCGCTGCGCATCGGCCACGATGGTGGCGACGAAATCATGTGGGTCGACTTTTTCAGGCTCGCCCTCTGCGGCCCCTTTGGCGAAGTTCAGGAATTCGTCTAACATGCGCTGCATATCATCGACATCATCGCGCAGCGGTGCCGCCTCGTCGTCGTCCATCATCGACAGGCCCAACCGCATCCGCGTCAGGGGCGTGCGCAGATCGTGGCTGACGCCTGACAACATCAGGGTACGCTGTTCAATCTGCCGTTCAATCCGGGCACGCATGTCAATAAAGGCATTGCCCGCCGCGCGCACTTCGACCGCACCTGCGGGGGTATAGGGCTCGTGCCGCCCTCGGCCAAAGGCTTCGGCGGCGCGGGCCAACCGCTTGATCGGGCGCAATTGGTTGCGCAGATAAATGGATGCGATGAGCGACAACAGCACGCCGAAAAATACAGTATAAACAAACAACTGATGCGGGTTTGACGCGGAAATTCGACGCCTGTCGAACTGAATTTGCAAAGGGCCGTTCGGGCTGTCGACGTATAGCACGACATAATCACCATCGCTCAGATCAACGGTGCGCAGCAACGGCAGCTTTGACGTCAACCGGGCGATCAGCACCCGACCGGAATAGTCATACCACCGCAAGCGATTGACCTGCGGCAACGGCGGCACGGCAGCTATTACGGCAATATCCAGGGGCGCGGCACGGGCCTGTACTGCCTCTGGCACGGCAGCGGCATTCGGGGCCTCGGCTGCGGCAATCATCACCAACGACAATTCGCGCAGCACCGTGTCCGTCATCTGGTTGGTCACGCCTTCGAAATGCCTCTGGGCAAAAATCACTGTGACGACAAGCTGCAAAAACACCACCGGCAACAGCAGGATCAAGGCGGCGCGGCCATAGATCCCCCGCGGCATATATCGTTTGAGCCAGACAAAAATCATGGCTAGACCTTAGCCAGCCCCCTGCCCCTGCGAAAGGCCAAACCATGCTGCCACCCGATAACTTCAATCCACCCATCGGGGTGGCCGAAACGCTGGAAACAGGCCTGCGCCGGATCGTGGCCCCGAACCCGTCGCCAATGACCTATCGCGGCACCAATACCTATCTGCTGGGCACGCGCGACATCGCCGTGGTCGACCCCGGCCCCGACAGCGCGCCCCATCTTGAGGCGATCCTTGCCGCCCTCACCCCCGGCCAGCACATCAGCCACATCATCGTGACCCACACGCATCTGGACCATTCACCACTGGCGCGCGCCCTGTCCCAACGCTGTGACGCGCCGGTCTGGGCCTTTGGCGATGCGACAGCCGGGCGGTCGCCGGTGATGCAACAGCTGGCACAGGCCGGGATGCTGGGGGGGGGCGAAGGCATTGATGCCGATTTTGTACCGGACCACAGGCTCGCGGATGGTGAGACACTGATAGGCGACACCTGGCAGGTCGAGGCGCTGCACACGCCCGGCCATATCGGCAACCACCTATGCCTCGCCATTGGCGACGCCTGCCTGACGGCCGATCACGTCATGGGCTGGGCCACCTCGCTGGTGTCTCCCCCCGACGGGGACCTGACCGATTTCATGACTTCCTGCGACCGGTTGGCGACGCGGAGCTGGCGCATTTTCTATCCCGGTCACGGCGGGCCTATAGCCGATCCTGCCGCACGGCTGGGCTGGCTGGTGGCCCATCGCAAAAGCCGCGAGGCTGCGATACTGGATCAGCTTTCCCAAGGCCCCGCTGATGCTGCCGCCCTGGCCGCCGCGATCTATACTGATGTGCCTGCCGCACTTCTGGGGGCGGCCACCCGCAATGTTCTGGCACATTTGGTAGATCTGACCGGCAAATCGCTGGCGGCCCCGATTGGCCCGCTGCGGGCCGACGCGCGGTTCGAACAGCGCTGACAGCGCCCGCGCGGTAAAAAGGCTGCGCCTCTCCGCTTACCTGTCACAATATCGGCACAATTACGCCCATCTGACGGCCCATTCGTCATCCACCCTTGGCATTGCGGCAGTTGCGTTGCATCTGCCCGCTCAGAGCAGCAAGGAGCTTTCAAATGGCCCGTCTTGACAAATCTTCGCAACCTCAGAAACCTGCGTCGCAAAAGCCGACCGCACCCGTTATCGCCGCGTCCAAACCGGCACCAAAACCAACACCGCTGATCACGGACTACGCCAGCCTGTAAGGCCGCGATCCCAGCGTGACAAATCCGCCCTGCCCCGGTATTTTAGGGGTATGAGTGCTGCGATTTCCACCATCCGCAATCTTGGCCCCGCGTTCGAGGCCGCCTGCATCAACGCCGGCATCCCCGACGCCGAGACGTTGCGCGCGATAGGCGCGGATGCCGCCTATGCACGTCTGCTCGCTGCTGGCACAAAACCGCATTTTATTGGGTATTACGTGTTGGTCATGGGCCTGATGGGTCGGCCGTGGAACGATTGCAAAGGAGCCGAGAAAAAAGCCCTTCGGGTGACGTTTGACGCGCTCAAGGCACGGCACCACGATCCAGCTACATCCGAATTCGAGCGCATGATGAACGTCATCGGCGTGCGCGACAGCTAAGGGAACCCACAACGCTGCGCGCGCGTTGGGATGTAACTTACATCATCTCAGGGCACAGCATGCAGTTTGACGAACACCCCCACGCCGCCGACCTCGCGCGCCTGCGCAAACTCGCGCAGACAATGGACAGCGCCTACCGTCTACCCATCGTCGGGGTCCGTCTGGGCTGGGATGCGATTCTGGGGCTCGTACCGGTGGTAGGCGACACGCTGGCACTGATCCCCTCCGCTATTATCTTGAAAGAATCACACAGGATGGGCGCTTCCAAGCCGCTGCTGGGTCGGATGCTGGTCAACACGGGCATAGACTACGTCATCGGGTCGGTTCCGCTGGTAGGTGATCTCTTTGACATCGGCTGGAAGTCCAAGATGCGCAACGTCGACCTATTGGAACGCCACCTCAAGCGCGAGGCGGCCCGTGCGCCAAGCACGCGGACTGTTGAAGGGCAACTTTCGTCGCACCACCCTACCCTCAATAACTAAAAAGGGCCGCCCTAAGGCAGCCCTTTTGTTCGTCATAATCCGGGATGGATTGGCTTAGCCAACCAGTTCAAGACCGGAGAAGAAGTAAGCGATTTCAACCGCAGCCGTTTCAGGGGCATCGGACCCGTGAACGGAGTTTTCGCCAACGCTTTCAGCGAAATCGGCGCGGATGGTGCCTGCTGCCGCGTCTGCTGGGTTCGTTGCACCCATGACTTCGCGGTTCTTCGCGATGGCGCCTTCGCCTTCGAGAACCTGAGCAACAATCGGCGCGGACGCCATGAATTCGCACAGTTCGTCATAGAACGGACGCTCGGCGTGCACCTTGTAGAACTCACCGGCTTGGGCTTTTGTCAGGTGAATACGCTTTTGCGCGACGACGCGCAGACCTGCGTCTTCGAATTTCTTGTTGATCGCGCCGGTCAGGTTGCGACGTGTTGCGTCGGGTTTGATGATCGAAAAAGTGCGTTCGAGGGCCATTGGGCTTGCTCCTTTGGGGGTGTTGATTTGGGCGCTCCCTAACATGGGGCATGGGCCATGAAAAGCCGTGATTGACCCCGCCTGTTACTTGGTCCACACCGCGCCCATGTTACGCATGTCAGAAATCAATTATTCCGTCGAAGGCCGCCCTCTGTTTGAGGAAGCCTCCGCCGTGATCCCCGAAGGCCACAAAGTGGGCATCGTCGGGCGCAACGGCGCGGGTAAAACCACGCTATTCAAAATCATCCGGGGCGAGCTGTCGCTGGACAGTGGCGAGTTTTCCATGCCCTCGCGCGCGCGCATTGGCGGCGTGGCCCAAGAGGTACCCTCCTCTGCCACATCACTGATCGACACGGTACTGGCCGCCGATACCGAACGCGCCGAACTGATGGTCGAGGCTGAAACCGCCACCGACGCCCATCGCATCGCCGACATCCAAACCCGTCTGGCCGATATCGACGCCTGGTCTGCCGAAGGGCGCGCCGCGGCAATCCTCAAGGGTCTTGGCTTTGATGACGCCGAACAGATCATGCCCTGCTCGGCCTTTTCGGGCGGTTGGCGGATGCGGGTGGCACTGGCCGCCGTGCTGTTCGCGCAGCCTGATCTGCTGCTCTTGGATGAACCGACCAACTATCTCGACCTCGAAGGCGCGCTTTGGCTGGAAAGCTATCTGGCGAAATACCCCCATACCGTGCTGATCATCAGCCACGACCGTGGCCTGTTGAACCGCGCGGTGGGCGGCATTTTGCACCTCGAAGACCGCAAATTGACCTATTATCAGGGTCCCTACGACCAATTCGCCCGCCAGCGTGCCGAAAAACGCGCCTTGTTGACGGCCATGGCCAAAAAACAGCAGGCCCGGCGCGACCACATGCAATCCTTCGTGGACCGTTTCAAGGCCAAGGCATCCAAGGCGAAACAGGCGCAATCGCGTCTCAAGATGATCGAAAAAATGGACATGATCACCGCGCCCGAGGATGTGGCGCGCAAGGTCTTCACCTTCCCCGAGCCGGAGGAACTGTCGCCCCCGATCATCAACATCGAAAACGGCTCGGTCGGCTATACCGCCGACAACCCCGTGCTGACGCGCCTGAACCTGCGCATTGATCAGGACGACCGCATCGCCCTGCTGGGCAAGAACGGTCAGGGCAAATCGACACTGGCGAAACTGCTGTCGGATCGTTTGCCGCTGATGGCGGGCAAACAGATCAACTCCAGCAAGCTGCGCGTGGGTTTCTTTGCCCAGCATCAGGTGGATGAACTGATCGTCGAGGAAACGCCGCTTCAGCATATGATCAGCGCGCGCCCCGGCGTGATGCAATCGAAACTGCGCGCGCAGCTCGCGGGCTTTGGCCTTGGCCCTGAACAGGCCGAAACCGAGGTAGGCCGCCTGTCCGGTGGGCAAAAGGCACGCTTGTCGCTGCTGCTGGCCACCTTGCATGCGCCGCATCTGCTGATCCTCGATGAACCGACCAACCACCTTGATATCGAATCGCGCGAAGCGCTGGTCGAGGCGCTGACCCGCTATTCCGGCGCGGTGATCCTCGTCAGCCACGACATGCACCTGCTGTCGATGGTGGCAGATCGGCTCTGGTTGGTATCGAACGGTACGGTCGAACCCTACGAGGATGACCTTGAGGCCTACCGCAAGATGCTGCTGACCCCGGAAAAGCCGGTAAGCAAGGCCGCCAAGCCGAAAGAGGCTCCAAAACCCAAACGCGCCAGCCGCGATGAGGTGCTGGCCCTGCGCAGCGAAGTCCGCAAGGCAGAGGCGCGCATGGAGAAGATCAACGAGATGCGCGACAAGCTTGCAAGCAAGCTGGCTGATCCTGCCCTTTACGAAGACGGAAAAAACGGCGAACTTGAAGTCTGGAACAAGAAGTACGCCGAAGTGATGGACGCGCTGGAACGCGCCGAGGGCCTTTGGGTCGGCGCACAGGAAAAACTGGAAAAGGCCACCGCCTGAACCTGATACGTGGTCTGTCCCGCTTTTTTGGACGACAAATACCGCGGGGGTTTGGGGGCTGGTCCCCAAGGAACAGCAGATGACACTCGACACCGCCTATATGATCACAGCCCTCGTCACGATGTTTGTCGTGATCGACCCGATCGCGATAGCACCGCTGTTTTTGGCGTTGACCACTGGCATGTCGACCGCCCAACGCCGTCGCATTGCATGGCGTGCGGTGTTTGTGGCCGGGCTGGTGTTGCTGATTTTTGCCGCCTTCGGCGAGGCCGTGCTGGGGTTCATTGGGATATCCATGGCTGCGTTTCGGGTGGCGGGTGGCATCTTGCTGTTCATTACAGCGCTCGACATGTTGTTTGAACGCCGTACCAAACGTCGCGAAGACCGCGCTGATGAGGATGACCACGAAGACCCTTCAGTCTTTCCCCTCGCGATCCCGCTGATTGCCGGTCCCGGGGCCATTGCCTCGGTCATTCTGCTGACCGGCGAAAAACCCGGCGCCGAGGGGCTGATAACCATTATCGTCATCACCGCCCTGACGCTGGTCGTGATGGGCCTGACGATGCAGGTCAGCGGATCGCTGGAACGTGTCATGGGTAAGACCGGCATCAACATTGTTACCCGCCTTCTGGGGATGTTGCTGGCCGCCTTGTCGGTGCAATTCGTGCTGGATGGGCTGTCTGCCTTTGGTTTTGGCCCCGGTCCGGGCTGACAAAACCCGCCCGCCCGCCTATATGCCCCATAGCGCAACGCGAGGCACACCATGGCAGAGATTGAAACCGGGCGATTGATTTACCTGATTGTGTTGCTGGCCATGGTCGCCGGCTGGTTTTTCATGCAAGGCCGCGAACGGTGGAACAAGACGCTGCAACAGGCGGCGGTCTGGGGAATGATCTTTGTCGGGGGCGCGGCCGGCGTTGGCCTGTGGCAAGACATCGCCCGCGACGGCGCGCGTCAGCAGATCGGCGTCACGGATCAGGGCCAGATCATCGTTCCGCGCAGCCGTGACGGGCATTATTACCTGACCGCTCGCGTGAACGATGCGCCTATCCGCTTTGTTGTCGACACCGGTGCTACCGACATCGTTTTATCGCAGGCCGATGCCGCCAGAGCCGGATTTGCACCCGACACGCTGCAATATCTGGGACGCGCAGGCACTGCCAATGGCGAGGTACGCACCGCGTTTGTACGGCTCGATACCGTTCAACTGGGGAGCGTGCGCGACAACGATGTGGCGGCGGTGGTCAATCAGGGTCGGATGGACCAATCGCTGCTGGGCATGGGGTATCTGCAACGCTGGGGTAGGATCGAAATTTCACAGGGTGAATTGATCCTGACGCGGTGACCGGTGGACCAGGTGTGAGGGCCTTCCGACCCGCGACGTGCAATCCGGGGGGCCAGGCCCCCGGCCCCCCCCGAGGGTATTTAAGGTCCAAAAAAGTTAGGAACAGGTCGGGGTCACGTTTGCGCTTTTTTCTCCCAGCGGCCGCTTTCTTCTGACCAATATTGCGCGGAGGCGCCGGCGTCTTTGAGGGCTTTCCACTGCGCCCGCGCCTTGTCGAGCGCGGGCGGATCATCGCCGTCAAACAGGATACAGACCCGATCAAGTGCGGCAACTTCCTGGGCTGTTACCTCGGCACCATGGATTGCCATCACGCAATTGGCGTCATTGGCGGCGGCAGCGTCCAGCGTGAGTAGCACAGGCTGGTCCGCGTCCTGCGGCCCGCCCGCCATCCCATGCGGCAGAAATCCATCCGCAGGCCGCAGCCACAGCGCCCGGTCGATGGCGGTCAGGGCCATCTGATCGGTGCCCCGTACCGCCACCCGCCAGCCGTTTTCCAGCGATTTTTCCAGCAACATCATCAGCGTATCGACCAGAGGCCTGCGCGTCAGATGATAGAAATAGGCAGCCCCCATGGCGATTTATGCCTCTTCGAAACGGTCAGAGATCAACCGGTTCAATGCGGCGACACCCCAGCCCGTCGCACCCACCGGGGCCAATGCCGTCTCGGACTTGACCGAAGCGACCCCTGCGATGTCCAGGTGAATCCACGGCATGTCGTCTTTGACGAACCGCTTGAGGAACTGCGCTGCACTGATCGACCCCGCCGCCCGGCCGCCGATGTTCTTCATATCCGCGATGCGGCTTTTGAGCAGATCGTCATAGCCCTGCCCCAATGGCATCCGCCACGCCCCTTCGCCTTCGGCCTGTGCGGCCTTGAGGAAGGCGTCGCACAAAGCGTCGTCGTTGGAGAATACACCGGCGTTTTCATGGCCCAACCCGATGATGATCGCGCCAGTCAAGGTCGCCAGATCGATCATCGCGGCGGGTTTGAACCGGTCCTGTGCGTACCACATCACGTCACAGAGCACCAAACGCCCCTCGGCATCTGTGTTGATCACCTCAACCGTATCACCCTTCATCGTGGTGATGACATCACCGGGCCGCGTCGCGTTGCCCGAAGGCATGTTTTCCACGATGCCAACCAGCCCCACCACATTCGCGCGCGCGCCGCGCAGTGCCAAGGACCGCATGACACCGGCCACCACGCCGGCACCGCCCATGTCCATCGTCATGTCTTCCATGCCAAGGCCTGGCTTAAGGCTGATGCCCCCGGTATCGAAAACGACGCCTTTGCCCACCAACGCCAGCGGGGCTGCGTCCTTGGCGCCGCCTTCCCAACGCATAACCACTACTTTCGACGGGCTATCCGACCCTTGGCCAACGGACAGAAGCGTTCTCATTCCTAGGCTTGCGAGATCTTCTTCATCCAGAACTTCAACCTTTAGCCCCAAGGTTTCCATCTCGCGCAGACGGTCGGCAAAGGCGGTGGTGGTCAGCACGTTGGCAGGCATATTGGTCAGATCGCGCGTCATAAACGCGCCTTCGGCAATTGCCAGCAATGGGGCGGCGGCGGCGGTGGCCTCGTCCGGTTTGGCGCACATGACTGTGACGGCGCCCTTGCGGGGTTTGGCCGCTGTCTTGTGATCTTGAAACCCATAGTCACGCATGGCCAAACCATAAGCCACTTGTCCCACACGGCGCAGTCCGGCGGCCAGCAGCAGCATATCCGCCTGCCCGCGCACCTTGGCCAACGCGGCACCTGCCTTGCGGGCCGTCGCGACATCGGCGCGGCGCGGCAGGCGCACAACATCCACGGCCTCGGCCGCCATGCCCGACGGATAGGCCATGCTGATCGCATCGCCGGGTTTGAGATCGCCAAATCGGTCGCTACTGGCCAACCGCGCCAATGCACCGCGCATCAATTTGTTGACCCGACGCGCCCCGGTGTCCATCCGCCCTGCGGGATCGAGAAAAACCACCACGCGGCCCGCGTGGCCCGCAATTTGGTCAATATCGACGGCGGCAAATGTGATTGGGGTCAGATCGGTCATGCGGATACCTCATTTTGTGATTTCGACCAGACCTAGCCTGCTGTGGCGAGCATGACCAGATAGCAGTTTTCCCGGGCGCAAAATTGCTTTAACATCGCCCGAAACGCCGTCAGAGCACATTGGGGGAACGCAGTGGCCAGAATAGACCGCTACATGCTGTCGCAGTTCCTTGTGTTGTTTGGCTTTTTCGCCCTCGTCTTGGTTGCGCTGTTTTGGATCAACCGGGCGGTGGTGCTGTTTGACCGGCTGATCGGCGACGGCCAGTCGGCGATGGTGTTTCTGGAATTCACGACATTGGGCCTGCCAAAACTGATCACCACGGTGTTGCCGATTGCGGCCTTTTCGGCGGCGGTCTACGTCACCAACAGGATGTCAGGCGAATCCGAGATGACGGTGTTACAGGCCACCGGCACCAGCCCTTGGCGTCTGGTACGGCCTGTGGTGGTGTTTGGCCTGTGCGTGGCGGCGATGATGACAGTGCTCAGCCACTTTCTGGTGCCTATGGCCCAAGGCCAGTTGCAACAACGCCAAGCCGAGATTTCACAGAATGTCACGGCGCGCCTGTTGACCGAGGGCACATTCCTGCATCCGGGCAATCAGGTCACATTCTATACCCGCGCCATTGGTGCCGACGGCGTGCTGCGCGATGTATTCCTGTCGGACCGGCGCAACGCCAAAGAAGGCGTGATCTACACCGCCGCCGAGGCCTATCTGCTGCGCAATGGCGATGCGACCACGCTGATCATGGTCGACGGGATGGCACAGCGGCTTAATGCGCAGGACAACCGCCTCGCCACCGCCAAATTTCGGGATTTTTCCTTTGATATCTCATCGCTCGTCACCAAACAGGCGGATGAATATCTGACGGTCGAAAACATGACGACCCCCGCGCTGATCGCAAATTGGACCGATGTCGCGGCCCTGACAGGCGACAGCCCCGGCGTGGTCGCAGAAGAGCTGCATGCACGGTTTGCCCAGCCGCTGTTCTGTATCATCGCGGCGCTGGTAGGTTTTGCAACGCTGCTGCTGGGGGGGTATTCGCGCTTTGGCGTCTGGCGCGAGGCGCTGCTGGCCTTTGCACTGCTGATCGCCATCGACGGGATGCGCGGCACGCTCGTGGCGCAGGTGCGGGCGGATGCGACGCTTTGGCCGCTGATTTATCTGCCATCTCTTGTCGGGGCCGTGCTGGTGCTGGCAATGCTATGGCAGGCCGCACATCCCGGTTGGCTGCGGCGCATGCGCCGGGGGGACGCACGCATGATCCTGCATTTCTACTTCGCGCGGCGCTTTGCCATCGCCTTTGCGGTGATCACCATGGTGCTAACGGCGCTGGTGCTCTTGGTGGACGGTGTCGATCAGGCGCGACGCTTTGCCAGTTTCGACATCGGCTGGCAAAAGATTCTGGGCCTGACCCTGCTCAACATGCCGCAGACCATCAACCTGATCCTGCCACTGATCATGATCCTCGCGACAGTGGCGCTGTTTTTGGCACTTGCACGCTCGTCAGAGCTGGTGGTGACGCGCGCTGCCGGGCGATCTGCGTTGCGCGCATTGATTGCCCCCGTCGTGGTGGCGCTGGCCATCGGCGTGATGGCCGTGGGCATGTTGAACCCCATCGTCGCGGCCAGTGGCAAACGCTATCTGCAACTGTCTGAAACCTACCGCGCCGGGGGCCGTGCCGCCCTGTCGATCAGCGACGAAGGCCTGTGGCTGCGGCAAGGCAATGCTGAAGGGCAGTCGGTGATCCGCGCCTGGCGGTCCAATGCCGACGCCTCGGTGCTCTATGATGTCACGATCATCAGCTACGACCCCGGCACCGGCCCGGTGCGCCGCATCGAAGCCGCATCTGCCGCACTGCTCGACGGGGTCTGGTCGCTGCGCAATGCCAAATCCTGGCCGCTCAAGGCTGGTGTCAACGCCGAAGGCAACGCCGAGGTCCACGAGACCCTGGAAATCCCGTCCTCCCTGACGCTGGAGCGTATCCGCGAAAGCATCGGCAAACCCGCAGCCGTGTCGATCTACGACCTGCCCGAGTTCATCCGCCAGCTCGAACAGGCCGGCTTCAGCCCGCGCCGCCACAAGGTATGGCTGCAAACCGAACTGGCGCGGCCGTTCTTTCTGGTCGCGATGGTTCTGGTTGCGAGCGCATTCACCATGCGCCATACCCGTTTCGGAGGGACAGGCGTGGCGGTCTTGGCCTCGGTCCTGCTGGGGTTTGGTTTGTATTTCATTCGCAGTTTTGCACAGATTTTGGGCGAGAACGGGCAGATCCCCGTGGCGCTGGCCGCTTGGGCGCCACCGCTTGCGGCGATTCTGCTCGCCCTTGGCCTGCTGCTCCATGCGGAGGATGGCTGATGCGCGGGTTTGGCTTTGCACTTGCGCTGGCACTATTTTGCCCCGGCGCGCTTACGGCACAGGATCAACCGGCAAAGCCCGCCATACTGGTGGCCGATAACCTGTTCATCACCCGTGACCGGGTGCTGGTGGCACGTGGCAATGTCGAGGCATTTCAGGGCGACACCCGCCTGCGCGCGGCAGAAATCCGCTATGATCAGGCCACAGGCTCGCTCAGCATCACCGGACCGATTGTGCTGTCCGAAGGCGACGCAACAACCATTCTGGCCGATGCCGCCGCGCTGGACGCCGATCTGCAATCGGGCCTGCTGACCGGGGCCCGCCTGATCCTTGATCAACAATTGCAATTGGCCGCGGTCCAGATCAACCGCGTCGAGGGGCGCTATAGCCAGCTTTACAAAACTGCGGTGACCTCGTGCAAAGTCTGCGAGGACGGCGAAGCGCCGCTGTGGCAAATTCGTGCCAAACGCGTGGTGCACGACCAGCAAGAACAGCAGCTATATTTCGACGAAGCCAAGTTCCTGATCAAGAACGTGCCGGTCTTCTATATTCCGCGCCTGCGCCTGCCTGATCCGACATTGGACCGCGCCACCGGCTTTCTGACACCGGCGATCCGCAGCACCTCGCAGCTCGGCACCGGGTTCAAACTACCCTATTTTATCAAGATCGGCGATCACCGCGATCTGACGCTCACCCCCTATCTGTCGAGCGCAACCCGCACGCTGGAGCTGCGCTATCGGCAGGCGTTTCGCACCGGGCGCATCCAATTTGACGCCGCCATCTCCAGCGACGACCAGCGCCCCGGCGAATTGCGCGGCTACCTTTTTGGCAACGGTGATTTTGATCTCAGACGTGACTACAAGCTGCATTTTGAAATCGAAACGACCGGCGACCGTGCCTATCTGACCGAATACGGCTATTCCGGCGAGGACCGGCTGACCAGTGAATTGACAGTCAGCCGCGCGCGCCGCGATCAATATGTGCGCGCCAGCATGATCAACTACGAATCCCTGCGCGACGGCGATATCAACGACAACCTGCCCACCCTTGTGCTGGATGGCGAATATGAGCGGCGCTATTTTCCCGACGGGCTTGTCGGCGAATTTCGGCTGGGGCTTCAGGCCCATGCCCACCGCCGAAATTCCGATTTGGGCGTCGACGGGCCGGACGCGGACCTGCTGGTCGATGGTCGCGATGTGGCGCGGATAAATGGACAGGTCGAATGGCTGCACCGTCTGACCTTTGGCAGCGGCTTGGTGACCGATCTGCGCGCCGGTTTGAACTTTAGCGTCTTCAACATCACCCAAGACAGCACGTTCGATCAAAACCACGCCGATGCGGTGCCAAACGCGGCGCTGGCGCTGCGCTATCCCATGGTCCGGCGATCGGGCAATATCGTACAGACGCTGGAGCCGGTGGTGCAGTTGGGCTGGATGGGCGGCAACCGTCTGAACATCCCCAATGAGGAAAGCACCCGCGTCGAATTTGACGAAGGCAACCTGTTGGCGCTCAGCCGCTTTCCCCGCCCCGACCGGCGAGAACGCAATGCCGTGGTTGCCCTTGGGGTCAACTGGGCACGGATCAATCCGGGCGGGTGGGATACCTATCTAACCCTGGGACAGGTGCTGCGCGGCCAGGCAGATCCTGCCTTTACCACCACATCCGGCCTGACCGGCACGCAGTCTGATTTCCTCGTCGCGGCACAGGTAAAATCGGACAACGGTCTGGCGCTCATCGGGCGCGGACTGATCAACGAAGATTTCCAGGTGTCCAAGGCCGAATTTCGCGGCCTTTGGGATTTCAAGCGCGGGCAGATCGGCGGGAGCTATGTCTGGCTTGGCGTTGATCCCGCCGAAGAACGCACACAGGCGGTCTCGGAGATTACTTTTGACGGCAGCTACGACATCAACAGCCAATGGCAGGCCAGTGCCGACTGGCGTTTCGACGTGGCGGACGACCGTGCCGCCACTGCGGGGCTGGGTCTGGCCTATAATAATGAATGTGTGACGGTCGACCTTTCGGTCCGGCGGCGCTATTCCTCTTCAACAAGTGTTGAGCCCTCAACCAATATCGGCTTTAACATCGGCCTGCGGGGCTTTGCCGCATCCAACGGAACAGAAAGATACGTGCGCTCATGTCGGAAGTAACCAGAATGAATATCCGCGCAGCCCTTCGCAGGCTTGCCGCCCTCGTTTTCGTGATGCTGATCGGGCAAGCGGCGGTGGCGCAGAACCTTTTTGCGCCGGTGGCCAAGGTGAACGACGCCGTGATCACAGAATACGAGATCCAGCAGCGCCAGCGCTTTCTCCAAGTTCTGAACGCTCCCGGCACGGACCGCGAAAGCGTGATCGACGCGCTGATCGAGGATCGGTTGCGCGGTGAAATCCTCAAGGGGTTTGGTCTGGAAACCACCCCCGAAACGATCCAGGCCGGGATGACGGAATTTGCCGCCCGCGCCAATCTGACAGCCGAAGAATTCATTACCGCACTGGCTCAATCCGGTGTGGAACAAGAAACTTTCCGCGATTTTGTGGTGATCAGCCTGGCCTGGCGCGATCTGATCCGGGGGCGCTATAACAGCAGCGTCAACATCACCGACGCCGAAGTGGACCGCGCCCTGGGCACGTCCACGTCACGCGGCGGCATCCGCGTGCTGCTGTCCGAAATTATCATCCCCGCACCGCCACAGAACGCCGCGCAGGTCAACGCCTTGGCCGAGCGCATCGCGCAAAGCCGTTCCGAGGCCGAGTTCTCCAACTATGCCCGCCAGTATTCTGCAACGGCCTCGCGCGGGCGCGGTGGACAGATGCCCTGGACCGAGCTGGACAAACTGCCCGCCTCCCTGCACCCGATCATCCTGGCGTTGTCCCCCGGCGAAGTGACCCCGCCGCTGCCGATCCCCAATGCAGTGGCGCTGTTCCAGCTGCGCGGCATCGAGGAAACCGGCAAACCCAGCATCGCCTATTCCAAGATCGACTATGCCGCCTACTACATTCCCGGTGGCCGCTCTGACGCCGCACTTGCACAGGCCGCCAAGCTGCGCGGCGAGGTTGATACCTGTGACGACCTTTACGCCACCGCCAAAGGCCAGCCTGCCCAGGTACTCGACCGTGGTGCCAAGGCACCGGGCGAGATTCCACAGGATGTGGCTATCGAACTCGCCAAACTTGACCCCGGTGAAGTGTCCACGGCGCTCACCCGCTCCAACGGTCAGACCCTTGTCTTTTTGATGCTGTGCAAACGCACCGCCGAAGCCAATGCCGAGGTCGACCGGGAGGCAGTCATCAACGCACTGCGCCAGCGCAAGCTGGAAGGCTATTCCAAGCAGATGATCGAACAGGCCCGCGCAGATGCTCGCATCACGCGCCTATGACCTCTCTGCCAGTTGCCATTTCCTGCGGTGAGCCCGCAGGGATCGGGCCAGAAGTGGCCGCCCGCGCCTGGGCGGCGCTTGCGGCGGACGTGCCGATGTTCTGGATCGGAGAATCCGCGTCACCTGCCCGCCGATCTGCCTGTCCAGCAGATCAACGACCCCTCTGAGGCCGCCGCCATCTGCACCGGCGCCCTGCCCGTTCTGGCCCATGATTTCGGCAGCGCCGCAACACCCGGCATACCTCAACCGGGCCACGCCCACGGCGTGATTGACGCTATCGCACGCGGGGTCGATCTGGTCCGTGCCGGTCAGGCCTGTGCGCTGTGTACCGCCCCGATCCACAAAAAGGCGCTAAAGGACGGCGCCGCCTTCGCTTATCCGGGCCACACCGAATACCTTGCCGCTCTGGCCGGGGTGGATGACGTGGTGATGATGCTGGCCTCTGATCAACTGCGCGTCGTGCCCGCCACGATCCACATCGCGCTGGATCAGGTGCCGCTGCACCTTACCCCCGCCCGCCTGCGCCGCACGATCGAAATTACCGCCGCCGGACTGCGCGACCGCTTTGGCATCGCCAGCCCCCGCATCGCCGTGGCCGGGCTGAACCCCCACGCTGGCGAAGGCGGCGCCATGGGTCGGCAGGAAATCGACTGGATCGCACCGCTGATCACCCAGATGCAGGGCGAAGGGTTTGATCTGACAGGCCCCTTGCCCGCCGACACCATGTTTCACGCCGCCGCCCGCGCGCGCTATGATGCCGCGATCGCGATGTACCATGATCAGGCGCTGATCCCGATCAAGACGCTGGATTTCGACCGCGGCGTGAACGTAACGCTGGGCCTGCCTTTCGTGCGCACATCACCCGACCACGGCACGGCCTTTGACATCGCCGGGCGCGGGCTGGCCAACCCCACCAGCATGATCGAGGCGATCAAGCTGGCACACCGGATGGCAGGCATGGCATGAGCGGTATCGACGATCTGCCCCCGCTGCGCGAGGTCATCACCACCCATGATCTGGCCGCGCGCAAATCGCTCGGCCAGAACTTCCTGCTCGACCTGAACCTGACCGCCAAGATCGCGCGGCAGGCCGGGGATGTGGCGGACTGCGATGTGCTGGAAATCGGCCCCGGTCCGGGCGGTCTGACCCGCGGCCTTCTGGCCCAGGGGGCGCGTCATGTGCTGGCCATCGAAAAGGACGCCCGCTGCCTGCCGGCGCTGGCCGAAATCGCCGCACATTACCCTGGCCGTTTAACCGTGATCGAAGGTGACGCGCTCGACATCGACCCATTGGCACATCTGACACCGCCGATCCGCGTGGCGGCAAACCTGCCTTATAACGTCGGCACCGAATTGCTGGTACGCTGGCTGACCCCGCCCGCATGGCCCCCCTTCTGGCAAAGCCTGACACTGATGTTTCAGCGCGAGGTGGCGGAACGCATCGTGGCCACCCCCGGCTCCAAGGCGTATGGTCGACTGGCGCTGCTGGCACAGTGGCGCTGCGATGCGCGCATCGTCATGCATTTGCCGCCCGGTGCCTTCACCCCGCCGCCCAAGGTATCTTCTGCTGTTGTACATCTCACGGCCCTGCCGCAACCACGCTTTCCCGCTGATCCGGCCGTGCTGAACCGCGTGGTCGCCATGGCGTTCAACCAGCGCCGCAAGATGCTGCGCTCGGCGCTCAAGGGGCTGACCCCCGACATCGAAGACCGCCTGCGCGCGGCTGGGCTTAGCCCCACCGACCGGGCCGAACAGGTGCCGCTTGAGGGCTTCTGCGCCCTTGCCCGCGAAGTGGCCGGAGCCTGACCATGGCCGCGATGCGCTGGATTGTCCTGTCCGCCCTGCTGGCGCTGTCGGCTTGCGGCGTCACCCGCAATGGCCCGCCGCCGCCCGGCAGCGCCGACGACATCGCAGGGCTAAGTGCCGCGATCCTGCGTCTGTCACCCAGCGTTGATCCCGCCGAGGCCAACCGCGCCGCACAGATTGCCTATCGCTATACCCACGACCTCGCCATCGCCTATCAGATCACCGATCCACCGCTGGTACATAACGCCAAGGTCAACAGCGGCAGACGCGCGCGCGGGTTGTGCTGGCATTGGGCCGAAGACATGGAACAGCGCCTGAAAGCCGAAAACTTTGCCACGCTCGATCTGCACCGGGCGATTGCCAATGGCGACAACGCGCTGCTGATCGACCATTCCACTGCTGTGATCAGCGCCGCAGGCGCGCCCATGCAGGCAGGTATTGTGCTGGACCCCTGGCGCAAGGGCGGCGTCCTGTTCTGGTCAACGGTGGCACAGGACCGCCGCTATGATTGGGAAGAACGCGAAACCGTCATGCGCCGCTACGGCAAGGTACGCTATGTGCGTGCCGGCATGACGGAATAGCCGGGCCGCGCGGGCCTGAGCAGAAAATTCTCACCGTACAAAAGAAAAGCCCCGCATCATGCGGGGCCTAATCTTATTCTGCTGCCTTGGGCTGGTCGCCGCCACCCTCTGCGGGCTGCGACGCCTCGTCGTCACCCTTTGGCTTGGGTTTGCGACGTGGGGCGCGCTTGGGCTTTGGCTTGCTTTCGGGTGTTTCCACCAGACCGCTCTCTGCCTCGGCTTCGACCTGAACATCGGGCTGTGGCTCCTGATGAGAATCGCCAGACTGGTCGCCGTGATCGTTCTGCTGGCGCTGATCGTTCGGCGGGCGCTGGTCGTTCTGCTGTCGTGGATCGCCACCTTGACTGCCATCACGCTCTTGGCGCTCGGCACGCTCGCGGTCGCGTTCGGCCTGACGTTCGCGGTTCTGGCGTTCCTGCTCTTCGCGGCGCTGGTCAACTTCGCGCTGCGCCTCGCTTAGCATCCGCAGGTAATGTTCTGCGTGCTGCTGGAAATTCTCGGCCGCAACGCGGTCGTTACTCAGCTGTGCGTCACGCGCCAACTGGTTATACTTTTCGATAACCTGCTGTGGCGTGCCGCGCACCTTGCCCTCAGGGCCGGAGCTGTCGAACACCCGGTTGACGACATTGCCGCCGCTCTGGGGCGAACGCTTGCGATTATTCTTCGATCGGGAACGTGATCTGGGAGAGTTCATGAAATGATGTCAGCCTTTAGTGCTGTTAGTCGTAATACCGGAGGCGCAACCGCACCGTGTTATACCCGGCCAAAGCGATATGTTGGGCTTAACGCCGCGCGGGACCACCATAGGCATCCACCGCTGCAACATCTTTGAATAAACACGCCAGAAGCCCCACGGCAAGAAGAAACTGCACCCGATCCGGGCCTTGACCTCATTTTTGTGCGAATTCATGCCGGATTGGCCGCGCTGACCACACGCGCACGACCATCCAGATCCTGCGCCAGCCGCACCTGCCCCCATCCGGCCCGTTCAAAAATCTCACAGACAGCGG
Source organism: Sulfitobacter sp. KMM 9851 (assembly GCF_057178245.1). NCBI lineage: Bacteria > Pseudomonadati > Pseudomonadota > Alphaproteobacteria > Rhodobacterales > Roseobacteraceae > Sulfitobacter > Sulfitobacter sp. KMM 9851. The sequence goes on along the minus strand of NZ_CM169991.1, from coordinate 1,554,160 downwards.
CACCCTGTTGCCAGCCAATCTCGACCATCACCTGACCCGCGGCGGTCAGATAGCCCTGCGCCTCGGCGGCAATGATCCGATAGGCGCTCAGCCCGTCGCGCCCATCCGTCAGCGCGATCGACGGCTCATGATCGCGCAACTCGGGCGCGATTGCGTCCATTTCGGACGCGGCCAGATAGGGCGGGTTCGACACGATCAGATCAAACCGCCCGTCGACGGCGGCAAACCAATCCGACTGGCGGACGTCAGCGCGTTCTGCGACCCCGTGCTGCACCGCATTTGCGCTGGCCTGCAGGCAGGCGGCCTCGGACAGATCGACCCCAAGACCAGTGGCATCACCCCGTTCAGCCAGCAGCGTCACCAGAATACATCCCGATCCGGTGCCAAGGTCCAAAACCCGTGTAAACGGCGCGTTCAACGCCAGCTCGATCAGGGTCTCGGTTTCCGGGCGCGGGTCGAGCACATCCCGGCTAATACGGAAATCACGGCCATAAAACGCCCGCCGTCCCAATAAATGCGACACCGGCACCCGCACGGCGCGCAGGGCCACCAGATGCTCAAACCGTTCGGCCACATCGGGGGCAATTTCCTCTGGTGCGATCAATGTCACCCGTGCGGCATCGACAGATGCGGCATGCGCCAGCAGCAGCCGTGCATCGCGGGCGGGATCAGGCACGCCCGCCGCACGCAATCGCCCTGCCGCCGCGGCCATCGCCTGTGCTGCGGTCGGCGGGCTCATACGCCCATTTCCGCCATCATCTGCGCCTGTGCATCAGCGGTCAACGCATCCACGATCTCGTCCAGATCGCCCTGCATCACCGCATCCAAACGATAGAGCGTCAGGTTAATCCGGTGGTCGGTCATCCGCCCCTGCGGGAAATTATAGGTCCTGATACGCTCGGACCGATCGCCCGACCCCACCTGTGCTGCACGGCTGGCCGACCGTTCGCTGTCCATCCGGCTGCGCTCCATGTCATATAACCGCGCTTTGAGTACCTGCATCGCCTTGTCGCGGTTGCGGTGCTGCGATTTTTCCGAACTCGTCACCACAATCCCGGTCGGAATATGGGTGATCCGCACGGCAGAATCAGTGGTGTTCACGTGCTGGCCACCGGCCCCAGACGACCGCATCGTATCAATGCGCAGATCATTCGCGTTGATCTCGATATCCACATCCTCGGCCTCTGGCAAAACCGCCACCGTGGCCGCCGACGTGTGAATGCGCCCGCCGCTTTCGGTACTCGGCACACGCTGCACCCGGTGCACGCCACTTTCGTACTTCAGCCGGGCAAAGACGTTTTGCCCGGTGATATGGGCCACCACTTCCTTGACGCCCCCCAGCTCGGTCATCTGCGCCTCGATCAAATCAAAGCCCCAGCCCCGCGCCTCGGCATAGCGCTGATACATGCGCAACAAATCGGCGGCAAACAACGCCGCCTCATCGCCACCGGTGCCGGGCCGAATTTCCAGCATCGCAGGCTTGGCATCCGCCAGGTCGCGGGGCAGCAGCGCCAATTGCAACGCCGCCTCGGCCGCAGGCAGCGCCGCCTTGAGCCGTGGCAATTCTTCCTGCGCCAGTTCGGCCATCTCAGGATCGTTCAGCATCGCCTTGGCGTCAGCCATATCGCGCTGCAACTGCTTATAGGCGTCGATCTGATCTACAACTGGGCGCAGATCGGCATATTCCTTGGCCAATTTGGCAAAATCCGCCCCGTCCGAGCCAACAGCCATTGTCGCCTCCAGAAACTGAAAGCGTTGTGAAATCTGCTCAAGGCGGTCCATTGGGATCATGGGTTTCCTGTCGCCTATGCAAAGGCTTTGGTCAAGAGGCGTGACATGCTATCGTAGGGCCATGAAACCTGCGTTCGCCCTTATCGCCCTGATGGCCAGCCCGGCGCTGGCCGATGTCAAAGCCCCCGGCGGCAAGACAATTGATTGCTATTGCACCGACCGGTCAGGCAGCCGCGTAGAACTGGGCGAAACGATATGTTTGCAGGTCGACGGGCGCATGTTCATGGCGCAATGCCAGATGTCACTGAATGTGCCGATGTGGCGCGAGGTGCAAAAGGGCTGTCTATCCTCCAGCCTCAAAGGCGGCGAGCCAGCCTTCAATCCGCTTGGCGTTTACCCCAAGATCTGATCGGCCAAAGCGCAGGCGGCCGTAAATCTCCAGATACCGTGGACTGTCGCCGTAAACGCCCACCGTCGTATAATCGGGAAATCCCATGACGGCACTGCGCGTGACATAGGTCACCTGCCCGGCATCCACCGATCCGGTCAGTCGTGTCGTGCGCGGCGTATCCAAAATGATGCGGTCCAGATCGCGCAGTTGATCACGGCCATTGCCAACGATCTCTTGGCGCCAGACGCGGCCACCCGTGCGCGGATAGTCACCGATCTCGCTGCCGCTGGCCTGAACATGCCAGCGCGCCAAATCTGATGGGGCAAGCCTGATATAGGCCAGCACCGCCACCACAATGATCGCTAAAATCCAAAAAATCATCCTGCGCACCCCACCGCGTTGATTATCCTCAATATAAGTATCGCCGACCTTCAGCGGTAGACCACGCCGGGCAATACGCACAGCAGTTCAAACAGAATATTGGCCGCTGTCAGCGCAGTATTGCCCGATGTGTCATAGGGCGGTGACACTTCGACCAGATCACAGCCAACGATATTTGCGCCCTTTAGACTGCGGATCAGTTCCAGCGCCTGCGGCGTGGTCAGCCCGCCAATTTCTGGCGTGCCGGTCCCAGGCGCATAGGCCGGATCAAGACTGTCGATATCATAGGTCACATAAGTGGGCAGATCCCCGATATCGCGCCTGATTTCGGCGGCCATCGCCGACAGGTTGCGCCCCCAAAGCTCATGCGCCGGGAACTGCTGAAATCCCCAGCCAGCCGCCTCGGTAAAATCTTCGGCGGAATATCCCGAACCGCGCAGACCAATTTGGTATGTTTTCGAAGGGTTTACGAGGCCCTCTTCATACGCACGGCGCAGGAAGGTCCCGTGCGTTTCCCGTTCGCCAAACATCTCGTCGTTGACGTCGGCATGGGCATCGACATGAACCAACGCCACCGGACCATGCCGCCGCGCCATGGCCCGCAGGATCGGCAGCGTCATCGAATGGTCGCCACCGATAGCCATAGGCGTCGCATCATACTTTAAGATCGCATCGTAACTCTCTGAAATAATGCGCAATGAATCGCTCAGAGAAAAAGTATTGATTGCCAGATCGCCAATATCCGCCACCTGCAACCCGTCAAAGGGCGCCGCCCCAGTGGCAAGGTTATAGGGCCGGATCATCGCACTTTCACTGCGCACCTGTTTGGGGCCAAAACGCGTTCCAGACCGCCACGAGGTACCGATGTCCATCGGCACGCCCAAGATTGCGACGTCCAGCCCCTTCAAATCATTGGCGAAAGGCAGGCGCATAAAGGTATTTGGCCCGGAAAACCGCGCCAGATCGTTACCGCTGATGGGTTGGTTCTTGTCGCTCATGTGCTGCGCATCCTATGGCCTAGCAACGACAGGATTTCCGTCGCCACATGAGCGCCCGCAATCGCGGTGGCGCCCGTTGTATCAAACGGCGGCGACACTTCGACAACGTCCCCGCCCATAATGTTGATCCCCGCCAGATCGCGAAGCATGATCGCGCATTGCGACGACGTCAACCCGCCCCAGACCGGCGTACCTGTGCCGGGCGCAAAGGCAGGGTCAAGCGCGTCAATGTCAAAGGTCAGATAGGTTGGCCGGTCGCCCAACACGGCCTTGATCTTGGCCACCGTCGCCTGCGCGCCAATTTCATGAACCTCGCGCGCATCAATCACCGTCACCCCGAGCGTGTCTGCGTTGGTGGTGCGAATACCGACCTGGACGCTGGTCTTGGGGTCCACGATCCCAGTTTTCACCGCCTTATAGAACATCGTACCGTGGTCGATCCGGTCCATGTCGTCATCGACCCATGTGTCGGAATGTGCATCGAATTGCAGCAGACTGATTGGCCCGTATTTCTCGGCATAGGCCTTGAGGATCGGGAAGGTGATATAGTGATCCCCCCCCAGCACCACGCTCGCTGCACCTGCGTCTAGAATCCCCTTGATATGCGCGGTCAACGCTGCGGGAAACTGGCTCACATGCCCATAATCAAACGCCAGATCACCATAATCGGCGATAGCAAACTCGCTGAGCACATCAAAATCCCAGCCATAAGGCGCGTCGGGGGCCTGCAACGTGCTGGCCTCGCGGATCGCCCGCGGGCCAAGCCGCGTGCCGGGGCGGTTCGTCACTGCCTGATCAAACGGCACCCCGGTCACGGCGATATCAACACCGGTCAGATCCTTGGTATATTTTCGCCGCAGAAACGACGTGGCCCCGGCAAAGGTCAGCTCGAAACTGGGGCCTTTCAACGAGTCACGGGTAAAGGCCATGTCCATCTGCTTGGCCGCATCCTCCAATGCCATTATTTGCCCCCCACTGGCAGCGCCCGCTCTACGATCCGGGCAAAGAACGACGCCCCGACCGGTGCGATCTCGTCATCAAAGTTATATTCGGGATGGTGCAGTCCCGCGCCTTCGCCTTGGCCCAGAAACAGATAGGCGCCGGGGCGTTTCTCCAGCATGTAACTGAAATCCTCCGCCCCCATCTCCCGACCGTAGTCGCCGTGTACATTGGCCTCGCCCACCACATCACGCGCCACATCTACGGCGAATTCGGTCTTGGACGCATCATTGATGGTAGCAGGATACCCCACGTCATAGTCCAGCTTTGCCGTCACATCATAGCTGGCCGCCTGCCCGTCGACGATCTGCTGCAATCGGCGCATCACCATGGCCTGCACCTCGCGGTCAAAGGTACGTACGGTGCCATTGATATAGGCGGTATCAGGGACGACATTATCGGCTGACCCGGTGTGGATCTGCGTCACAGACACCACCAGATCCTGCGTTGCCATGTGATTGCGACTGACAATCGTCTGGATCGCCTGCGCCATGCCACAGGCCGCCACCACCGGATCGCGGGTATCATGGGGCATCGCGCCATGACCGCCCTTGCCCTTGATGTGAATGTGAAACGTGTCCACCGCCGCCATAATTGGCCCCGGCGTGGTGAAAAACGCCCCATGCTCAAACCCCGGCGCATTGTGCAGCGCATAGACCTCGGCGATGTCGAACTGCTCCATGACGCCTGCCTGCACCATCACCTCGGCCCCGCCGCCGGTTTCCTCGGCCGGCTGAAAGATCAGCGCGACCCTTCCTGCAAAATTCCGCGTCTCCGCCAGATAGCGCGCCGCACCCAGCAACATCGTGGTGTGCCCGTCGTGGCCGCAGGCATGCATCTTGCCCGGCCGCGTGCTGGCATAATCGACCCCCGTCGCCTCATTGATCGGCAGCGCATCCATGTCGGCGCGCAGCCCGATGGTTGGCCCCGCACCCTGCCCGTTGATGATCGCCACCATACCCGTTGTGGCAATACCCTCGTGCAGTTCATCCACCCCGAATTCGCGCAACCGCTCTGCCACGAACGCCGCCGTGTCATGGCAGTCGACCCCCAATTCGGGGATCGTATGAAGATGCCTGCGCCATCCGGTCATATCCTCGGCAAAGGCGGCAATGCGGTTGACCACTGGCATGGGCTGGACTCCTTGGTGCAGGTTTGATCAGGTCGCATCTGACACCAGACATGCGGGGGCTGCAATGCCAGACGACACAAATTCCGACCTCATTCACGACACCGGGGCCGGCATCGAACGATTGCTGGAAATCATGCGCCGCCTGCGCGACCCCGACAGTGGCTGCCCCTGGGACATCGAGCAGAATTTCGACAGTATCGCCCCCTATACCATTGAAGAGGCTTACGAAGTCGCCGACGCCATTCAGCGGCGCGACTGGGCAGAGCTGGAAGGCGAGCTGGGCGATCTGCTGCTGCAAACCGTCTACCACACCGCCATGGGCGAAGAGGCCGGGCATTTCAGCTTTGCCACAGTGGTGCGCAACATCAGCGACAAGATGGTCGCCCGCCACCCGCATGTCTTTGGCGATGAATCGCGCGACAAATCCGCCGAACAACAGACCGCCGATTGGGAAGCGATCAAAGCCAAGGAACGCGCAGGCAAGGCGCAGCGCGGCACGCTGGACGGCGTTGCCATCGGCCTGCCCGCCCTGCTGCGCGCGCTGAAACTGCAAAACCGCGCCGCGCGTGTGGGGTTCGACTGGCCCCACACCGACGAGGTACTGGACAAGATCACCGAAGAAGCCGCCGAACTGGTAGAGGCGCGCGACACCCTCAGCCAAGCCGAAATCGAAGAGGAATACGGCGACCTTCTGTTTGTCATGGCCAATTTGGGCCGTCACCTGAACCTAGATCCCGAAGCCGCCCTGCGCGCAGCAAACGCCAAGTTCACCCGCCGCTTTGAGGCCGTCGAAGCGCGGCTTGCCGCCATGGGGAAAACGCCAAAACAAAGCGATCTGGCAGAGATGGACGCGCTTTGGGATGCGGTCAAAGTGGCGGAACGCAGCTAACCCATCGGCGCAAGGCTGGACAAGCGGCGCGCCCTCCGGCAAGGCTCTGGGCAACACATAACGACAGGAATACCCATGCAACCGCGCAAGATCATCATCGACACCGACCCCGGCCAGGACGACGCCGTGGCGATCCTGCTGGCGCTGGCCAGCCCGGACGAGATTGACCTGCTGGGCATCACCTGTGTCGCAGGTAACGTGCCGCTTGATCTGACCTCAAAAAACGCGCGCATCATCTGCGAATTGGCCAAACGGCCCGATATCAAGGTTTTTGCCGGCTGCGATCGCCCCTTGGGCCGCGATCTGGTCACGGCGGAGCATGTGCACGGCAAGTCCGGCCTTGATGGACCTGACCTGCCCGATCCCACGATGCCATTGTCGCCCGGTCACGCCGTGGATTTCATCATCGACCAACTGCGCGCCCATGCGCCCGGCACCGTCACGCTTTGCCCTTTGGGGCCGCTGACCAACATCGCCACAGCGCTGCAAAAGGCCCCGGACATTGCCGCACGCATTGCCAAGATCGTGCTTATGGGCGGTGGCTATTTTGAAGGGGGAAACATCACCCCCACGGCAGAGTTTAACATTTACGTCGATCCACAAGCTGCTGATATCGTGTTTAAATCAGGCGCTCCGATTGTGGTCATGCCGCTGGACGTGACACATAAGGCGCTGGTCACCAAGGCGCGCAACGACGCCTTTCGCGCCATCGGTAGCCCGGTGGGTATCGCCGTGGCCCAGATGACTGATTTCTTTGAACGGTTTGACCGCGAAAAATACGGCTCTGATGGCGCGCCGCTGCATGATCCCTGCGTCACGGCCTATCTGATCAACCCCGATCTGTTCAGCGGTCGACACATCAACGTCGAGATTGAAACCACATCAGAGCTGACCATGGGCATGACCGTGGCCGACTGGTGGGGCGTTACCGATCGCGCCCCCAATGCGACATTCATCGGCGATGTGGATGCCGACGGCTTCTTTGCCCTGCTGACCGACCGATTGGCCCGGCTATGAGCGCTGTTCTCACCCTTGGCGCGCCAGAACACCTGGACCGTCTGGTGGCGCTGGTCACCGCCTTTCACGCCGAAGAAGGCATTGAAATGTCAGACGAACAGCGGCGGCGCGGTTTGACTCCGCTGCTCGAAGGCATCCCCCATGGTGCGGCCTATCTGATTGGTCCGCCGCGTGCGCCAATCGGCTATATCGTGATCTGTTTTGGCTGGTCTGTCGAATTTGGCGGGCTGGACGCCATCATCGACGAACTTTACATCCGCCCCGGCGTGCGCGGGCGCGGCATTGCGTCTGAGGCGCTGGTCGCCTTGCCGCGGGCACTGGCCGCAGGTGGGCTGCGCGCCATCCACCTCGAGGTCGACCGCGACAACGCCGCCGCGCTCAAGCTCTATACCCGCGCCGGTTTCAAACCCCGCGCGCAGTATATGTTCATGTCCCGGCCGCTGTGATGCAAATCCCCTTTGACAACAGCTATGCGCGCCTGCCCGATGGGTTCTACACCCGGCAGAACCCCACCCCGGTAAAAGCGCCCAAACTGATGGCCTATAACGATGGTCTTGCCCGGCTGTTGGGTATTTCCGCCGCCGACACCGATGAATTGGCACAGGTATTCGCGGGTAACACGGTGCCCGCAGGCGCCGACCCTCTGGCCCAGCTTTATGCCGGGCATCAGTTTGGAAATTTCAACCCGCAGCTTGGTGATGGTCGCGCTATTCTGCTGGGTGAAGTCATAGATTCCAATGACATACGCCGCGACATTCACCTGAAAGGCGCGGGTCCCACGCCTTATTCGCGCATGGGTGACGGGCGCGCCTGGATGGGACCGGTGCTGCGTGAATACCTGATCAGCGAGGCGATGCATGCCCTCGGCATCCCCACAACGCGCGCGCTGGCCGCCGTTGCCACGGGCGAACCGATTTTCCGCGAACAGGGCGCGCTGCCCGGCGCCATCGTGACGCGCGTGGCGCGCAGCCACCTGCGGGTTGGCACCTTTCAGGTCTTTGCCCACCGGGGCGACATAGACCATCTCAAGACCCTCACCGATTACGCCATAGCGCGCCATTACCCCGATGCCGACGGCCCCATGGGTCTGCTGCGCGAGGTCTGCGCGGCGCAAGCAGAACTGGTCGCACAGTGGATGTCGGTGGGTTTTATTCACGGGGTGATGAACACCGACAATTGCGCGATCTCGGGCGAAACGATTGATTACGGCCCCTGCGCCTTCATGGACGCCTTTCATCAAGGCCGCGTGTTCAGCTCGATCGACAGGCAGGGGCGCTATGCCTTTGGCAATCAACCAAATATCGTCGTATGGAACATGGCACAGCTTGCCACCTCACTGATCCAGCAGCTTGATGACAAAGACGCCGCCATCGAAGAGGCAACCGCGATCGTGCACGCGATGCCTGACCAATTGGAATCCGCATGGTTGCGCCGTTTCGCCGCCAAGATCGGCATCAGCACCCCCCGGCCCGATGATGTGACCTTGGTCAATGACTTGCTCAATCTAATGCAGACGGATGGCGCCGATTTTGCAAATACTTTCCGATCACTTTGCAAAGCTGACGCACGCGATCAGTTTGCAAACCGTGAAGCCTTTGATCTCTGGTCGGAAAAATGGCAATCGCGGCTTCAGTCGGAACCTGATTCCGCCGCATTGATGCAAAGTGCAAACCCCGCCGTAATTCCGCGCAATCACCGTGTCGAACAGATGATCGACGCCGCCGTGGCAGGCGACATGGCCCCGTTTGAGCGTCTGATGAAAGCGCTTGCCACACCCTATGTCGAAACCGACCCCGACCTGCACCGTCCCCCCACAGAGGCCGAGATCGTGCCAGCAACTTTTTGTGGCACCTAAACGGTCACGCGGGGTTTGCGGTTGATCAGGTATATCCCAGCCGCGACCAGCACCAGCGCCCCCCAGACCGACGGTGCCACGCTTTCCGACAACAAAAGCCAGCCCAACAGCACCGAAAACACCGGAGAGAGAAAGCTGAAGGACGCGACCGAGGCCGCCGGATAGATCGTCATCAGCCAGAACCACGCCAGAAACCCCAGACTGGCCACCGCGATGATCTGGTACAGCAGCGCCGCCAAGTGAATCACCTGCACATCGCGCAGCAATGGCCCAGTCAGCGGCGCCAGCAGCAGCAGGATCGGCGCAGAAATCACCACCTGCATCATCAATTGCTGCGCCGGCGGCACCTTGGCCAGAGGCGTTATCCGCACACATAGCGCGATACCCGCCCAGCAGAACGCCGACAAAAGCGCCAGCAGATCGCCGGCCCAGCTGACCTGCCCACCGCTGCGGTCACTTAGCGCCAGCGCGACCCCCGCCATCGCCAACGCCAACCCGCCCACGCGCATCCCGTTCAACCGTTCGCCCGGCAGCACAAGATGCGCCGCCAGCGCCAGCCAGACCGGCATCGAATAGAATATCACCGAGGCGCGGCTGACGGTCGTTAGGTCGAGCGCGGTGAAAAGGCACATGAACTCAAGGGCAAAGAGCACGCCAACCCCGACGCCCGCAGGCCAGGCGGCACGCGGCAACCGCAGGCTGATCCCGCGCAGATGCATCCAGATCAGCAGGACAATCACCGCCCCCGCAGACCGCAGCCCCGCAATAAAGATCGGGTTCATCCCGCCTGTCGTGACCTTGATCACCACCTGGTTAAAGGCAAGGTTCAGCGCAAACAGCACCAGTGCCACCGCGCCAAAGGTATCAATGTGGGATTTACGCTCCATCCCGTCAGGAATGCCCTGCGCCGGGGGGAAGTCAATGGCGCGCCGGATGAATTCACCGGCGCGCCATGGATTTATGTGTTCAGCAGTTTACGCCGCTTGCTGGCCGCCCGGCTTGCCGCCACCGCCGCCACTGCGCCGACGCCGACCGGCACCCGGCTTGGCATCGCCATTGCCGCCGCCGCCACCGGGACGTCCGCCACCGCCGCCGCCAGGGCGGCCACCGCGACCGCGACCGCGCCCTTTGGGCTTGGCCGCAGGATCATCCATCACTTCCCACGGACGGCCCGACGCCACGGGGATCGCAACGCCCATGGTCTTTTGAATTGCCTTCAATTCGCCCATCTCGTCAGGCGCGCAGAACGCAACAGCGGCCCCATCCTTGCCGGCGCGGGCGGTCCGGCCAATACGGTGGACATAGTTGTCAGGCACGTTCGGCAATTCGTAGTTATAGACGTGTTTCACATCGGGGATATCAAGGCCCCGCGCCGCCACATCCGTGGCCACCAGCACGGTCACCTGACCGGCTTTGAAACCCGCAATCGCGCGGTCGCGCTGGCCCTGGCTCTTGTTGCCGTGGATCGACGCGGCGTCAAAACCTGCCTTCACCAACGTCTTCATCAGCTTTTCCGACCCGTGCTTCGTGCGGCCAAACACCAGCGCCCGTTCGCCCTTGTGCTTGCCCAGCAGCTCCTTCAGCAGCTCGGTTTTCTCGGCTTTGGCGATGAAATGCACCTCTTGCGTCACTTTGTCCGCCGCCTTGCCGGGAGGCGAGACTTCGATCCGGATCGGACTTTGCAAATAGGTGTTTGCAATTTCGCTCATCAATTTTGGCATCGTGGCCGAGAACAGCATCGTCTGACGGTTCTTCGGGATCACGCTGGCGATTTTGCGCAGGTCATGGATGAACCCCATGTCCAGCATCTGATCCGCCTCGTCGAGCACCAGAAACGATGCTTCGTCCAGACGCACCGCGCGGCGGTCCATCAGGTCAAGCAGACGGCCCGGTGTGGCAACCAAAAGGTCAACACCGCCGCCCAGCCGTTTGATCTGGGTGTTGATCGACTGCCCGCCGACAACCATCGCCACCTGCAAGGACGATCCCTTGGCATAGTCGCGCAGGTTGACGGAAATCTGGGTCGCCAACTCGCGTGTCGGGGCCAGCACCAGACCGCGCACACAGCGCGGGTTGGGACGGCCCGGCATGGCCATCATCTGTGCCACCAGCGGCACACCAAAGGCCGCCGTTTTACCGGTGCCGGTCTGGGCCAGGCCCATCACGTCGCGGCCATTCATCCCATGCGGGATCGCTTGTTTCTGAATCGGTGTCGGATCTTTCAGACCCATTTCATGCAGCCGCTGTACCAATTTCTTGGGCAGGCCCATCATGTCAAAATCGCTCATTCATTCGTCTTTCCGACGCGGATCGCCCGCGCCATAGTCTTGCGCCGCGCCCGAAGACGCCGCAGGGTGCGCAAAGCAGATCGCGGGCAGTGGCCACATGCCAGACACCCGTCTGTCGCGCTTGGCCCCACGCGTGATTTTGGGAACATCGGCGGGCCTTGTCGTCAGCATTCAGAGGCCCAATTTGGGCATATGGCTGATACTGCTCACGCGGCAGAAGGCATCGCTTGACCCCCACATGACCTCTGAGCGCGCAAAAGTCAACCACTGGCCTCCAAATGCGGTGGCACCGCGCGCGAATTGCCGCTAAACCAAAAGCCCGACCGACCAAAGGCCACTGACATGCGCAATCCGATCATGAAACGCTGCGAGGCCATGGGCCTGCGCATGACCGGCCAGCGCCGCATCATTGCGCAGGTTATCGAAGACAGCGACGACCACCCCGACGTCGAAGAGCTGCTGGCCCGCGCCATGGCGATCGACAGTGGCATTTCGATCGCCACCGTCTACCGCACCGTCAAACTCTTCGAAGAGGCAGGGATTCTCGACAAGCTTGAATTTGGCGACGGGCGCGCCCGCTACGAAGATGCCGAACGCGAACATCACGACCACCTCATCGACATGAATTCTGGCGAAGTGATCGAATTCGTCGACGAAGAGATCGAAGAGCTGCAGGAAAAGATCGCGCGCAAGCTGGGGTATACCCTGCGCGGGCATCGGATGGAGCTATACGGTGTGCCGCTGAAAAAGGGACAAACACATGAATCGTGAACGCCCCCTTCTGGCCGTCTTGGTCGATGCTGACAACGTGCCCGCCAAACATGCCGCCGCCATCATGCGCGAGATCACGACCATTGGCGAACCCGCCCTGCGCCGGGTGTATGGTGACTGGTCGAACGATCACCTCAAGGGCTGGAAAACCCCGATCCGCGAATTGGGTCTGGTCGCGCATCAGGAAACCGCCAATACCAAGGGCAAGAACGCCAGCGATATCGGTCTGGTGATCCACGCGATGGACATTCTGCACAGCCGCCGCTTTGACATCGTGGTGATCGTGTCCTCTGACAGCGATTTCACCGCGCTGGTGAACCGTCTGCGCGAAGATGGTCTGACCGTCATCGGCATTGGCGAGAAAAAGACCCATGAATCCCTGCGCAATGTCTACAACCGCTTTATCCTGATCGAAAACCTCGACGGGGCCGAGGATGAAACCCCTTCTGGCACCAGCGCCAAGGTCGCCAGCGCCCTGCCCCTGTTCAAGGCCGCGATGGCCAAGATCGAATCCGAAGACGACTGGTACAACCTCGGCCAAATCGGCCAGACCATTCAGGCCGCGCACCCCGATTTCGACAGCCGCACCTACGGCCACGGCAAGCTCAGCGCGCTCGCGGCCAACCTAAAGGCGTTGGAGACCCGCAAAAGCGGCAACCGCCTGATGGTGCGCCTGAAACCCTGATCAGCGGATCGAAGACGCGCTCAGCCCCTGCACGTCCTGCACTGCCGGTTTCTGGATTGTCCGGTCCGATTTCAGCAGCACGCTCATCGCCGCGTCCGCCTCAAGGATGACACTTTGAACCTCGGCCAGATCGGCCACACCCTGTTCACGCAGGGCCGACAGCATTTCGTATTCGGTGACGCGTTCGCGGCGCATGGCCTGCGTGATATAGGCGTCGTTGTGATACAGCACCGTGGGCGTGGCGCGAACCGTCCGGCTGACGACGGGAAACATCACCATCGCCTTGGTCAGCAACCATTGCAGCAACAGCAGCAATCCGATGGCCAGCCCCGCCTCGGCCAGCGTCACATCGCGCAGCAGGATGCCGGACCCCATAAGAGACCCCAGAGCGACCGTCACGACCCAGTCAAAGTTGTTCATCTGCGATGTAGATCGCTTGCCGCTGATGCGGATGAACAGGATCACCATCACGTAAAGTATTGGCGCGCTGATCAGAACCCGCAGCAATCCTTCATAACCGTCAAAGAAAATGGGTGTATTCATGTGTCGACCTCCTGCAAGGCCAACGCGGCAGCGCCGGTTTGGTTCAGCCTGCCCGCCGGTCCCGCCGATTGATGCGCGCCAGCATCGCAGGCAGCAGCACGCTCAGCACCACCAACCGCATGATATGGCAGGCCGCAACGAACCCCGGCACCACCGCCAGAATAGCACCAAGTGCGATCATCGTCTCCAGCCCGCCCGGCGCAAAGGCCACCAGCACATGCGCCAGCGGCATCCCCAGCGCCCAGGCCACCGGCACCGCCCCCAGCCCCGCCAGCCCCACGGCAACCCCGGTAATCGCCAGCCCCGCCCCCAGCCCGCGGGCCAGCAGCGCGGGCGTGATCCCCGAAAACCGCGTGCCGATCAGACAGCCCAGCACCAGATAGGCCGCCAGCGTCAGCCAGCCGGGCAAAACACCGGTCTCTGCCCCGCTCAGATGGGCCAGCGCAGAGGCCACCATCGCACCCAGCAGCAACGGCGCCGGCACTGACAGCCGACCAAAGACAAGGCCAACCACCACCGACGCCGCAATCAGCACCGCCATCGGCAGCCAGCCCATCCCGGCCCCCTGCGGCGCGATGTTTCCGGTCATATCCACCCCCATCGCCAGCGCCACAAACGGCACCACGATGGTCAGCGCCAACAGACGCACCGACTGGGTGATCGAAATCCGCGCCACGTCAGACCCGGTATCACTGGCCATGGCAATCACGAAACTCAGATGCCCCGGCGCCGAGGCCAGCAGCGCCGATCGCGCGTCAAACCCGAAAAAGCGGCCGAGCAGCCAGCGGCACAGCGCCATGATCGCCCAGATCACAAGCGTCATGAACACAAATGCCAGCGGCCAGCGCACCATCGCATCGACCGCATCAGCGTTGAACCCCGCCCCCACGGCGATGCCCAGCACCACAAAACAGCCGTTGCGCAGCGCGGGGTCAATGGCGGTGCGCACCCCGCCAAGACCCAGCAGACTGACCGCGACAACCGGCCCCAGCAACATGTAGACCGGCGCGCCGATCAGCCAGAAAACAGCGGCACCTGCCGTGCCCGCACCCAGGGTCAGCAACGTGTCACGCGGCGCGTGGGAAAGGGTTGGCCATCTCATAGGTGCAAGAGCTAGCACCGCGCCCCGACAGTGGCCAGACCCCCTTGCCCTTGCGGCGCAAAAGGTCCAAGCGTGCCCACAACTTACCTTCCCACTAACTACCCCATGTCAAAGGACATACCCGATGGACAATATGCGCGGCGCGTTGCTGATGGTGCTGGCCATGGCTGGCTTTGCCCTCGAGGACATGTTCATCAAGCTGGCCAGCGATGCGGTGCCCGTGGGCCAGATGATCGCGATGCTGGGCGCGGGCGGCGGCGCCATTTTTGCCGTTGTCCTCGTCGCACAGGGCCGGCGGCTGTTCTCACCCGACATGCTGACCGCACCGATCCTGCTGCGCGCGGTGGGCGAGGTCCTCGGCACCTTGTGCTTTGTCACCGCCATCGTCTTGACCCCGCTTTCCTCGGCGTCGGCCATCTTGCAGGCCACGCCGCTGGCGGTCACGCTGGGTGCCGCGCTGTTTCTCGGCGAACCGGTCGGCTGGCGACGCTGGAGCGCGATCATCGTTGGTTTCTGCGGCGTCCTGCTGATCGTGCGGCCGGGGCTCGAAGGCTTTAACGCCCTGTCGCTTTTTGCTGTCTTTGGCGTCTTTGGCCTGGCACTGCGCGATCTGGCCACCCGCCGCGTGCCGCCCACAATCAGTTCGATGCAGCTTAGCTTTCTGGCATTTGTCGTGCTCATTCCGGCGGGGATCGTGCTGATGCTGGCCACCGGCACTGACGCAGTGGCACCTGCCCGCGCGCAATGGACCTACCTGATCTGCGCCATGCTGATCGGCGTCTTTGCCTATTACGGGATCGTCGCCGCGATGCGCGTGGGCGAGGTCAGCTTTGTCACGCCGTTCCGCTATTTCAGGATGCTCTTTGCGCTGATCCTGGGCATCGCTGTCTTTGGCGAATCCCCCGACAGCATGACCTTGATCGGCGCCGCCATCATCATCGCCTCGGGTGTCTACACGATCTGGCGGGAACGTAAAATCCGCCCCGCCGCTGCCGCCAGTCTTTCCAAGCCCGGTATCTCGGGGTAAACCGCACCAAACCCGCCGCCAAAGGACATAGCCATGAGCACGATCATCGACATTCACGCCCGCGAAATCCTCGACAGCCGGGGCAACCCCACGGTCGAAGTTGACGTCATCCTCGAAGACGGCACCATGGGCCGCGCCGCCGTACCGTCGGGGGCCTCCACCGGCGCCTACGAGGCCGTCGAGCGCCGCGACGGTGACGCATCGCGCTACATGGGTAAGGGCGTTCTTGAAGCCTGCGCCGCCGTCAACGGCGAAATCGCCGAGACGCTGGTCGGCATCGACGCCACCGAACAGGTCGAGATCGACGAGATCATGATTGAACTGGATGGCACCGACAACAAATCCCGCCTCGGCGCCAATGCCATTCTGGGCGTATCAATGGCCGCCGCCAAAGCCGCCGCAGACTACTGCACACAACCGCTGTACCGCTATATCGGCGGCACCTCTGCGCGTATCCTGCCGGTGCCGATGATGAACATCATCAACGGTGGCGAACATGCCGATAACCCGATCGACATTCAGGAATTCATGATCATGCCTGTCGCTGCGGAAAACATCCGCGACGCCGTGCGCATGGGCTCCGAAGTGTTCCATACCCTGAAAAAAGAACTGTCCGCGGCAGGCCTGTCCACCGGCATCGGTGACGAAGGCGGCTTTGCCCCCAACATTAGCTCCACACGCGATGCCCTTGATTTTATTTTGAAATCCATCGAAAAAGCAGGCTACAAACCCGGCGAGGAAATCTATCTCGCACTGGATTGCGCCGCCACGGAATACTTTAAGGATGGCAAATATGTCCTTTCAGGCGAAGGAAAAACACTCTCCAGCGCCGAAAACACCGACTATCTGGCCGCACTGGTCAACGACTACCCCATCATCTCGATCGAAGACGGCATGTCCGAGGACGATTGGGAGGGCTGGAAGGCGCTGACCGACCTGCTAGGTGACAAGGTGCAATTGGTCGGTGACGATCTGTTTGTGACCAACCCCGTGCGTCTGTCCCAGGGCATCGAGCGCCGCTGCGCCAACTCGATGCTGGTAAAAGTCAATCAAATCGGCACCTTGACCGAGACTCTTAAAGCGGTCGATATGGCCCACCGTGCGGGCTATACCAACGTGATGTCGCATCGCTCGGGCGAAACCGAAGATGCGACGATTGCCGATCTCGCCGTCGCCACCAACTGCGGACAGATCAAAACCGGCAGCCTCGCGCGCTCTGACCGGCTGGCGAAATACAACCAGCTGATCCGCATCGAAGAGATGCTGGGTGAAACCGCCGAATACGCGGGCCGGTCCATCCTGCGCCGCTGATGACCGTGCTGACGCTACGCCCTGCAACCACCGCCGCTGATATCGCGGCGGTGGTTGACCTGTGCTGGGCCTACCGCGATTTCCTGCTGAATTTCGGCCCGGCGGAACGCCTGATCACCGAAACCTTCTATCCGCAGGACAAATACGCGGCCCTGATGGCCCGCCTTCCGCAGGAACATGCCCGTCCAAAGGGCATCATCTTGCTGGCCATGCGGGACGACCAGCCCGTCGGCTGCGGTATGTCCCACGCGTTGACCCCGACCGACAGCGAGATCAAACGCGTCTTTGTTACCGATGCTGCCCGTGGCACCGGTGCCGGCCGCGCGCTTTGCGCCGCGCTGATTGCACAGGCCCGCGCCGATGGTTTCAAACGGGTGCTGCTGGACACCTCTGTGGCCTTTGCGCCAGCCCGCGCGCTTTATCAGTCACTAGGATTTGCCGAATGCGGCCCCTACCAACCCATGCCCGACATGGCCAAAGACGCGATCTGTTTCTACGAAATGCCGCTCTAGGGTCCTGACCCTAAGCCCTCCCACTGGTCTGGAGCCGCCCTTGCTTGACCTCGGGCGGGCAAGACAGAGATCAATCAAAAGGGGGAGGTCGGGACCACTGGGATGGACAGTCCCGCAGCCCCTCCCAACCTCTCACACCTCACGGCCTGCTGACCGTACCGCCGCCCACGGCCGCACGCACACCGGTGGTGCCCGGACAGGACGTCGGCAACCCCCGCGCCACGCGCACCGCGAGATAGGCAAAGGCCTGCGCCTCCAGCATATCGCCGTCCAGCCCGATCTCTTCGACCGGGGCCACCGGACAATCCAGACTGACATCCAGCATCCGCATCAGCACCGGGTTCAGCCGCCCCCCCCCGGTCACCAACACGCGGCTGGGCGGGGCCGGACAATGCTGCATCGCTTCGGCCACCCCGGCTGCACACATCGCCGTCAACGTGGCACAGGCATCCGCGTCCGACAGCTCGCCCACCAGCGCAATCATCTCTGAAAAATCGTTACGGTCCAGCGACTTTGGCGGGATACGTGCAAAATAGGGCTCCGCCAGAAATAGCTCCAGCGCGCCCTGTTCCACCTGCCCCCGTGCAGCCAGCCTGCCGCCCTTGTCATACACCTGCCCCAACCGCGACTGCATCAGATCGTTGATCGGCGCATTGGCGGGCCCGGTGTCAAACGCCAGCAGCGCGCCCTCCGCCTCGGGCCGTATCACCCCGGGGTCCACCCATGTCAGGTTGCCAACACCGCCCAGGTTCAAAAACGCCACCGGCGCGCTCAGCCCCGCATACCGCGCGCAGGCGTGGTGGAAAAACGGCGCCAGCGGCGCGCCCTCACCGCCCAGTTCCACATCCGCACTGCGAAAATCCCACACCACAGGCAGCCCCAGTTCCCGCGCCAACAGCGCCCCGTCACCCACCTGCAACGTGCCTTGCATCCGCGGCGCATGGGCCAGCGTCTGACCGTGAAACCCGATCAGGTCAACGGGCGCAAAATCACGCAGCAGCGCCAGATGCGCCACCTCAACGACCTCCGCCGCCGCCGCGACCTCTGGCCCCGACCACTTGCCAAACCCGGCGGCAATCACCGCCCGTTCAGCCGCGCTGTACCCGCGATACCCCGTCGGCCCAAAGCCCGAAATCTCATGCCCATCAGTGCGCAGCACCGCCGCGTCGACCCCGTCCAGCGACGTGCCAGACATTGCCCCCAGCGCGCTCACAACCCCTGTTTTTGCGATGCTCATGCCCATGGCCTTATTCATGGCCTTTTCCTTTGACTGCTCAGCGCCTATAGATTGCCCCGCAATCCCCCCATGAGGCAAGCCAGTATGACATACCATCCCAAATCGGAATTCATCCACACGATGATGCAACGCGGGTTTCTGGCCGATTGCACCGATTATCAGGGCCTGGATGAGGCCCTGCTCAAGGGTGGGCAACCCGGTTATATCGGCTTTGACGCCACCGCAAAATCGCTGCACGTCGGCTCGCTCATTCAGATCATGATGCTGCGCTGGTTGCAAAAAACGGGCGGCAAGCCGATCACCCTGATGGGCGGCGGCACCACCAAGGTGGGTGATCCATCGTTCCGCGCCGATGAACGCCCCCTGCTTGGCCCCGAACAGATCGACGACAATATCGCAGGCATCAAACGCGTGTTCAGCGCCTACCTGACCTATGGCGATGGTCCGTCGGATGCGATGATGATCAACAACGCTGAATGGCTGGATGAACTCAACTACCTCGATTTCCTGCGCGACATCGGGCGGCATTTCTCGATCAACCGCATGTTGTCATTCGAATCCGTAAAATCCCGGCTCGACCGCGAACAGTCCCTGTCATTCCTCGAATTCAACTACATGATCCTGCAAGCCTATGATTTCATGGAGCTTCACCGCCGCTATGGCTGTGTGCTGCAAATGGGCGGCTCTGATCAATGGGGCAATATCGTCAACGGCATCGACCTCACCCGCCGGGTGATCGACGGCGAAGTCTACGGGCTGACATCGCCGCTGCTGACCACGTCGGACGGCAAGAAGATGGGCAAATCGCAGTCGGGTGCGATCTGGCTGAATGGTGACATGCTGTCGCCCTACGAATTTTGGCAGTTCTGGCGCAACACCACCGATGCCGATGTCGGGCGTTTCCTCAAACTATATACCGAACTGCCGGTGGATGAATGTGACCGCCTCGGCGCGCTGGCCGGGTCCGAGATCAACGAGGCCAAAGTGCGCCTCGCCAACGAAGTCACCGGCCTGCTGCACGGTACCGACGCCGCACAAGCCGCCGAAGCCACATCGCGCGAAGTCTTTGAAAAAGGCGGCGTGGGCGATGACCTGCCGACCCTGACCCTGACGGCGGCCGATGTGGGCGATGGCATTTCCATTGTGCAGCTGATCGTGAAATCCGGCCTCGCCGGATCGGGCAAAGAGGCCAAGCGCCTGATTGCTGAAAACGGCGCGCGCATCGACGACCAGCCACTGACGGACGCCGGGTTGATGCTCGACGCCGCCGCGCTGTCTTCGCCGATCAAGCTCAGCGCCGGCAAAAAACGCCATGCGCTAGTGCAACTGGGGTAAAGGCCCATCCTGCCACCCGCCCGGAATCAAGCGCAGCGCCGGGCCATCGCCCGCCCGTCCCGGCGGGCTGGCGATTTATCAAGGCTGGGCGCAACCCTGATAAGTCGCAGTATCGCTGCACCATAAAGTGGCATGAACAACCGTTTCAATCGCCACCCCACGGGCAGCCGACGGCCCTCAGCCTTCAATCGCCCCGGTCACGCCAAAGGCCTGCCACAATTCACGGCGCACCTTTGGTGCGCGATTCACGGCGCACCTTTGGTGCGCGATTCACGGCGCACCTTTGGTGCGACGGGCAGCCGCTGGCCCTCAACCTCCCCCACTTAACCTCACATTAACCATCCTGCGTGCCTAATAGCGCATGTTTGATGCCGCTCTCCCCACACCTGCCGCATTGATGCAAGATCCCGCTTTTGCCGCCGCCCTGCGCGACTGCGGCGAACAGCCCCGCACCTTGCCCAGCAGCGGCCTGACCCTGCTGCACCGCCGCATCTGCGGCCTGCCCGTGGCGATGCTGCCCCGCGCGCACCCACCGTCGACCCTGTCAGATGATCTGCGCGCCCTCGGCCTGCACCGCACCGCGCTGATCCTCTCGCCGCCCACACCCGTGGCGCTGCCGCGCGCCCTGCGCCTGCGCGCCCCGCAACCCATCGCCGTGATCGACCTCACAGCGCCCACCGCCACCCGCCGCGCGGCATTGCATCCCAAATGGCGCAACCAACTGCGCCGCGCCGAAGCCGCAAATCTACGCCTCACCCAAGCCGCCCTGCCACCCGATCCGCGCCACCCCCTGCTGATGGCCGAGGCCGCACAGGCACGCAGCCGCCGCTATGCCAATTGGCCCGCGCCTCTCACTGCCGCCTTTGCCCGCATGGCCCCTGCGCAGACCCATCTGTTTACCGCCTGGCAGGGGCGCATACCCATCGCGCATATGCTGTTTTTGTGCCACGGCCGCAGTGCCACCTATCATATCGGCCATATCTCACCTGCCGGCAGGGCCGTCTGCGCGCATAACCTGTTGCTGTGGCACGCGTCTGACTGTTTGGCCGATCGCGGGTTCTCGCAGGTCGATCTGGGGCTGTTGCACAGCGGTTCGCCCGGACTGACTCGGTTCAAACGACGCGCCGGGGCGCAGGTCCAGATGACCGGCGGCACTTGGCTGCGCTGGACCCCGCTGGCGCGATAAAACTTGCGAAAATCGCTGCGCCGTGCTGAAATGAACAAACGTTCATATCGGGAGAGCCGCAGATGCACCTCAACACCACAGCCGCCATCATCACTGGCGGGGCTTCGGGCCTTGGCGAAGCCACGGCGCGGTATTTCGCCAGCCAAGGTGCACAGGTCACCCTGCTGGACCGCGACGACACCCGCGGCCCCGATGTGGCCGCTGACATCGGCGGGCATTTTGTCAAAACCGACGTGACAGATGAGGCGTCGGTACAGGCCGCCATTACCTTTGCCACCGAAAAGATGGGCCAGATCACCGCCGCCGTTAATTGCGCCGGGATCGCGCTTGGCATCAAAACCGTGGGCCGCGATGGCGCGCATCCGCTCGACGCCTTCCAGCGCAGCATCGACATCAACCTTGTCGGCAGTTTCAATGTTGCCCGTCTGGCCGCTGTGGCTATGGCCACAAACACCCCCGAACTTGATGGCGCGCGCGGCGTGATCATCAACACCGCTTCCATCGCCGCATTTGACGGGCAAAAGGGTCAGGCCGCCTATGCCGCGTCCAAAGGTGGGATTGTTGGCATGACCCTGCCCATGGCGCGCGATCTGGCGCAATCGGGCATCCGCGTGATGACCATTGCGCCCGGCATCTTTAAAACCCCGATGCTGGCGGGCCTGCCCGAAGAAGTCCAGGCGTCACTGGCCGCCGATGTGCCAAACCCCGCACGTCTGGGTGACCCCGCCGAATACGGGCGGCTGGCCGGGTTCATCGTCGAAATGGGTTATCTGAACGGCGAAGTGATCCGCCTCGATGGGGCGCTGCGCATGCGATGACCGCCCCGCGCGCGATATGTACGCCCGGTGCACGTGCAGTGTACGCTGTGTGACAATTTACAGATTGTTAAGAAAAGCGCGGCTCAGCCTGCGCTTTTCTCTTCCAGTTTTAGCCATTCATCTTCTGCCGAGCTCAGCTTTTTCTGACGTTCTACAAGGGCTTGCGTGGCTTTCTTAAACTTCATCGGCTCGCGCGTGAACAGCTCCGCATCGCTCAGCAGCCCTTCCAGCTTGCCGATCTCCGCTTCGAGCTGTGAAATCTCTCCAGGCAGCGCCTCCAGCCGATGTTTTTCGGTAAAGCTCAGCCCGGTCTGACGCGTTTTTTCCGCCTTTGCCTCGGCCTTCGAGGGTTTGGATTTGGCAACGCTTTCGCTAAAATCATCCTGCCCGCGTTGGGCCAGATAATCGCTCCACCCGCCCGCATAAACCGTGGCTTTACCGTCGCCTTCCATGGCAATCGTCGTGGCCGCAACCCGGTCCAAAAAGTCCCGGTCGTGGCTGACCAACAGCACCGTGCCATCATAGGTGCCCAGCAATTCCTGCATCAAATCAAGGGTTTCTACGTCCAGATCATTGGTCGGCTCGTCCAATACCAGCAGGTTCGATGACCGCGCCATGATCTTGGCCAGCAGCAGGCGCGCCTTTTCACCGCCCGATAGCGACCGCACCGGCGCACGCGCCTGGCCTTCGTCAAACAGGAATTCCTTCAGGTAGCCCACCACATGTTTCGGCTGTCCGCGCACCAATACCTGATCCGCCTTGCCCGACACCCGCATGTCCGGGTCGCCCGTCAGGCTTTCCCACAAGGTCATGTCGCCGTCCAACTGCGCCCGTGCCTGATCGAACAACGCCAGCTCCAGGTTGGTGCCCAGCTTGATCTCACCAGCGTCAGGTTCTTCCTTTCCAATCAACATGTTAAGCAGCGTCGTCTTACCCACACCATTGGGCCCGACAAGCGCAATCCGGTCCCCACGCTGCACGGTTATCGAAAAATCGCTAAGGATCTGTTTGCCGCCAAAAGCTTTCGAAATGCCGAAGGCTTCCATCACCTTGCGGCCCGATTTTGGCCCCGCGTCCAAGGCCATAGCGGCGGTGCCCTGGCGGGCGATCTGCGAACTGCGCTCCGCGCGCAGCTCCTGCAAAGCGCGCACCCGGCCCTGGTTGCGCTTGCGCCGCGCCGAAATGCCTTCAACAGCCCAACGCGCCTCGGCTTTGATCTTGCGGTTCAGCTTGTGCCGCTGGGTGTCTTCTTCTTCCCATATCTGGTCACGCCACGCTTCAAATCCGGCGAATCCAGTTTCTTGGCGTTTCACAGATCCTCTATCAATCCAAAGGGTTGCGCGGGTAAGTTCACGCAAAAATGCGCGGTCATGGCTGATGATGACAAAAGCCGTCCGCGTCGATTTCAGCTCATCCTCGAGCCAGGCAATCGCCTCGATGTCCAAGTGGTTGGTCGGCTCGTCAAGAAGCATCAGCTCCGGCTCTTGTGCCATCAGCCGCGCCAGGGCCGCGCGACGGCGTTCACCGCCACTGGCTGTGGCCACAGGCCGATCCGGGTCAAATTTCAGCCCCTCGCCAGCACGCTCGACCTTATACATCTCGCCCGGGTCCAGCCCATGCGCCGCAAAGTCGCCCAGCGTTTCAAACCCAGCCAGATCAGGGTCCTGTTCCATATAGCCGACGGAAACACCCGGCCCCGCAATCACGGCACCGCTGTCGGCTTCCACCAACCCGGCCATGACCTTCATCAGTGTTGATTTGCCTGACCCGTTGCGCCCCACCAGCGCCACGCGGTCGCCGGCTTGTACCACCAGCGACAGGTCTTCAAATACGGGATCGCCGCCAAAGGTCAGCGAAATATCGGTGAGTTGTAATAGGGGTGCACGTGCCATGGCTGCCAGCTATCCGGGCGCGCGATCAAGGTCAATGACCCCTCGATCAGCCCCCCGCTTTTTTGGACCTTAAATACCTTAGACCAACGCACGCAGCAGGCGCTTGCGGCTGTCGGGGATCGCCCCGATCTCAAGTCCGGTAAAGACATGCAGCGTGTTCATCTGGTGATCGACCACGGCGTGATCACTGACCCAGCCACCCATCATCAGGTAACTGCGCAGCAAGGGCGGCATCCGCAGCATCGCTTTTTTCATATCCGGCTTGCGCCGCAGCCGTGCCGCGTAGCGAAACACATCCGGCGCCTTGACCCGTGGCAGCCAGCGTTTTGGCGCCAGGTGGCGCGCCTTGAGCACAGCAAAGGCATCCAGATATTCGTCCGTGTTGACCCCTGCAAAGGAAGAGCAGCCAAACAGCATCTGAACGTCACGCGCGTCGACAAAGGCTGTCAGCGCAGCCCAGGCCACACGCAGGATATCAGGGTCATGCCAATCAGGATGCACGCAGAATCGCCCCAGTTCCATCATCAGCCCTTCGTAGCTGTGCAACGGGCTAAGTTCGTAGAACTGCGCGGCATAACTCTGGGGCAGGTCAGCGCCGTGCAGCGCCATCAGGCGAAAACAGCACACCAAAGTACCGCTGGTGCGGTCTTCGATCACGAAATGTCGCGCGCGTCCGTCGAAATCGTCGATATCATGCGGCTTTGACAGCTTGAAACACAGGGCGCGCAGCGCCTGTGCCGCCGCAACATCAGCACCGCTGATCGCTTCGCGCGCACAAAATCTACCTTGTGTAGGGGCATCCATAAGGCCATCCACATCATCCACCACGGTTCATGCAACCATGGTCGATGTCATGTAACCACATGATGTAAAATAACGAAGTAAAAACCTATCCGCCAAGGCCCGCAGGGCTGAACCGACCAAGGTTGCCCAGCAATTGACGCAAGAAGGTCTTGTCCGACACCGGCGAGGACGTCACGCGGCGCGACAGTGTAACCATCTGGCCGCGCTCCAGGCCAAAGCGTTCGACGTTCTGCACGACACCGGCGTCGGAAAAGCTGATGGCAACCACTTCGCGGTCGATTTCGCGCGGCGCCATAAAGCCTACGGCCCGTTGCCGCATCCGCACATAGTAGTAGCCTCCGTCGCCCAACACGCCCGACGAGGCAGGCACGCCGATCTTTTCAGCAACAGTTTCCTTGGTATCACTGCCCACGACAATCTGTTGCAACTGGTCTTCGGGTGGGACATAGCCATGGTTTTCGTACTGCGGCGTACAGGCCCCGATGAACAGGAAAGCGCCCAGTCCGACGGCGCAAAGCACCCCTGTGCTGGATCGTTTGATGTTGCGCATTTGGTCTGCCCTCTTGCCCTGACGGATTATGGCTTTTATTCCGCATACACCAAGGGACCCCTTGGGTTCAAGAAACGAAAGTATCAGACCCATGTCTCGCACACCACCATCACCAACTGCCATTTCTGTTGCCGAACTGGCCCAGAACGACGAAAATAGCTTTTCCCTGCGCCCTGACGCCGCAGAAATGGCACGGATCGCCATAGAATTGGACGTGTCCGCATTGCGCAAGCTCAGCTTTAGCGGTCGCATCCTGCCAGTCGGCAATCAGGACTGGCGTCTCGAAGGGCGGCTGGGGGCAACTGTCGTCCAGCCCTGCGTTGTCACGCTGGACCCTGTTACCACCCGCGTTGATGTCGACATTCTGCGCCAGTTCATCCGCAATTACGACCTGCCCACAGAACCCGAGGTAGAGATGCCTCAGGATGATACCAGCGAACCGCTGGGCCAGTGGATCGACCCTGCCCGCGTCATGGTCGAAGCTTTGGCGTTGGAAGTTCCCGATTACCCGCGCAAGGACGAAGCCGCCGTGGGGCAGATCGTTTACACGGAACCCGGCAAGGCGCCGATGACCGATGATGATGCCCGCCCCTTTGCCGGATTGGCCGGGCTGCGTGACGGGTTGACGCAGGGCGGCGATGACGACAAGAACGAATAGCGCCTGTTGCAGGCAAATACCTGCTTGCATCGGCGCGCGTTCGCAGTATTTTGCGCCCCTCACCCCAATTAAGGTTGGACATTGTGTGGCTCCGGGCCTAAACGCACGTCACGCCCAAACCGGGGTCCGAAATGAAACACGGTTGTTACTTGCCTATGCAGGTCTGCAACCCCGAAGGCAAAGGCACCAGACATGGCTGTCCAACAGAATAAAGTATCCAAATCGCGTCGCAACAACCGTCGCGCGCACAATTCGCTCACAGCAGCGAATCCGAACGAATGTTCCAACTGTGGTGAGCTGAAGCGCCCACACCACATCTGCGCTGCTTGCGGTCACTACGACGACACAGAAGTTGTTGCCCTGACCGAAGAAGTAGACCTGGAAGACGACGCGGCATAAGCTGACCGTCAACCACAGGCAGATGAGGCACTCGCACCGATGACGGCACAGACCGATCACACCAAAGCGAAGGCCAGACACACCCTTATCTCCGTCGATGCGATGGGGGGTGATCAGGGCCCGGCAATTGTAATTGCCGGGTGTGCCCTTTCCGCGCGCGCAAATCCTGACATCGGGTTTATCCTGCATGGTCCCCGTGACCAGCTTGATCCGCTTGTGGCCAAGCGCCGCGAGCTGTCCGGCCGCTGCGAGGTGCGCCACGCAACCGATGTCGTCACCATGGATGACAAACCCAGCCAAGTGGTACGCAATGGCAAGGACACGTCGATGTGGTCTGCCATCGAATGTGTGCGCACGGGCGAGGCCGCCGTGGCAGTATCCTGCGGCAACACTGGCGCGCTGATGGCCGTGTCGATGATTCGGCTGCGCAAACTGCCCGGTGTGAACCGCCCGGCCATTGCTGTGCTCTATCCATCATCCAATCCGCATGGCTTCAATGTGATGCTTGATGTCGGCGCCGACGTGCGCGCCGATGCCGACGACCTGCTGCGCTTTGCCTTGATGGGCACGTCCTATGCCCGCAACGGCATGGATCTGGCGCGCCCGCGCGTCGGCCTGCTGAACGTCGGCACCGAAGAGCACAAAGGCCGCAGCGAACTTAAAGAAGCCTATGATCTGATTCGCGCCCAAGGCGACGCCACCGGTTTCGAATTCGTCGGTTTTGTCGAAGGCGGCGATATTTCCGGCAACCGCGCAGATGTCATCGTGACCGACGGTTTCACCGGCAATGTCGCGATCAAAACCGGCGAAGGCACGGCAAGCCTGATCGGCAAGCGCCTGCGCGAAGCGTTCAAATATTCACCGTTGTCGCGCCTGGCCTCTGTGCTGGCCTATACGTCGTTGCGCCGGTTGAGCAAGAAAATCGACCCGCGTCGTGTGAACGGCGGTGTCTTTTTAGGGTTGAACGGCACCGTGGTAAAATCCCATGGTTCAGCCGATGCAATGGGTGTTTCGGCAGCAATAAAACTGGCCGCGCAACTGTCGCAGAACAAATTCAATGACAAGCTGGCAGCCCGCGTCGCCGCGACGCTGCCCGCCGAGGAGTCGACAGAATGAGCCTGCGCGCTGTTGTCACTGGCTGTGGCCATTACCTGCCATCCCGTGTTGTAGAAAACGCCGAGTTTGAAACAACGCTGGACACCAATGACGAATGGATCAAGTCGCGCTCTGGCATCGAGCGCCGCCATTTCGCCGCCGAAGGCGAGACGACATCGACCATGGCGGCCGCCGCTGCTCGTGGCGCACTTGCGGATGCCAACTGTGATATCAACGATGTGGACGCGATCATTGTTGCCACGTCCACGCCGGATCTGACCTTTCCGTCAGCCGCCACGATGGTGCAGGCCGAACTGGGCATGAACCACGGCTTTGCCTTTGATATCCAAGCGGTTTGTGCCGGTTTCGTCTATGCGCTTACCAACGCCAACGCGCTTATTGTGTCGGGTCAGGCCAAACGTGTGCTGGTGATCGGCGCCGAAACCTTCAGCCGCATCATGGACTGGACCGACCGATCGACATGCGTGTTGTTTGGCGACGGTGCCGGTGCGCTGCTGCTGGAAGCGCAGCAAGGTGCCGGTACGCCGCAAGACCGCGGCATTCTGGCCACGGACCTGAACTCAGACGGGCGCTACCGCGATCTGCTTTATGTCGATGGCGGTGTCAGCACAGGCACGACAGGCTATCTGCGCATGCAGGGCAATCAAGTATTCCGCCACGCGGTCGAAAAGCTCGCAGCGACCGCCAATACCGCGATGGAGCGTGCAGGCGTGACGGCGCAAGACGTCGATTGGATCGTGCCACATCAGGCCAATATCCGCATCATTCAAGGCACCGCGAAAAAGCTGCACCTGTCGATGGATCAGGTTGTTGTCACCGTGCAGGACCACGGCAACACCTCTGCGGCGTCGATCCCTCTGGCGATGTCGGTGGGTCGTCAGCGCGGCCAGATCAAGGATGGCGACCTGATTGTGACCGAGGCCATTGGCGGCGGCCTAGCCTGGGGTGCGGTGGTGCTGCGCTGGTAAGTGCCTGACCAAACGCGCAAAATTTCCGCCTAAAGCGACCGCCGCAAGCCATTGATATTGACTCCGAATTTCACAGCAGCCTATGCTGCCTCAAAACATGGGGGATAAGATGTCTAACAAGACCTTGACGCGTATGGACCTGAGCGAGGCCGTCTTTCGTGAAGTGGGCCTGTCGCGCAACGAAAGCGCCCTTCTGGTCGAAGCTGTGCTCGAACATATGTCTGACGCGCTGGTTGAGGGCGAACAAGTAAAAATTTCGTCCTTCGGCACCTTTTCAGTCCGCGACAAGACCGCCCGCGTCGGTCGCAACCCCAAGACCGGCGAAGAGGTCCCGATCAACCCACGCCGCGTGCTGACCTTCCGGCCCTCGCACCTGATGAAAGACCGGGTTGCGGACGGCAACAAGTCGTAAAGCATGGCCAAGTCGCCAGACGCCTTTCGCACAATCTCCGAAGTCGCTGACTGGCTTGGAATCCAGGCGCATGTGCTGCGTTTCTGGGAAAGCAAGTTCACCCAAGTCAAACCGATCAAGCGCGCCGGGGGCCGCCGCTATTACCGGCCCGCCGATATGCTGCTGCTGGGTGGCATCAAGAAATTGCTGCATGATGACGGTCTGACCATTAAAGGCGTGCAGAAAATCCTTCGCGAAGAAGGCATGAACCATGTGTCCGACCTGTCCGCATCGCTGGACGAGCTGACCCTGTCGGAACTGGGCGACCCCGCTGCCGCGCAGGCGCAGCCAAAACCAGTCGTGCCTAAGCCCGAAACCGGCGTCGTGCTAACCTTTGACACGCCCACCGCCACCGCCACCGCCCCGGAACCGGAACACCCCGCCGAACCGCCGCGCACATCGGTCACGATTGATTTTGTCTCAGATGACACTGCGGATGCGCCGCAGGCGCCACAGATCGACGAACCATTGGTTGCCGCACCGCCGCAGCCCCCGCAGGACACAACGCCAACTGCCAGCCCAGACCCGCTGGGTGCGGATAGCACCGAAGATGCACCGCGCCTTGCCACTCCTGCACCCGATGACGTGGCAGCAGATCACGCCGCAACAGACGACGTGGCAGCAGACGACGTGGCAGCAGACGACGCTGCAACAGACGACGGGGCAGCACATGACGGGGCTGAACCGCGCGTGGACGCCGCACAGTCATCGCCTGAACCCGCGCCACAGCCCGATACCCCCAAGACACAGGATGCGGCCCCGGCTCCGAAAGAAGACCTGCCCGCCTTTCTGCGCCAACCGCTGACAGAAACACCGCCTGAACCCGCTGGGCACCCCACCGACAATACCCCGCCCGACGCCGATCCCGTTGCACCTCCGGATGCGCCCGCGCCGACCGAGGATGATACCAACGACACCTCAGACCCTGAACCGCAGCCTGCGGAAACGCACGAGCCGGCCCCCGTCGCCGCAGAGCCAGCCCGGCCCAGGCCGCGCATCCTCGATCTGCCGCCGCTCGCAGCCGAATCCGATTTTGCCGTCAGCCCGGCCGCGCTCAGCGCCGCCTGGAATGTGCGCAGCCTGCCCGCGGAGAACATCCCGCAGATCGCCACACTGCTGAAACAACTCACTGCCCTGCGCGATCAAATGTCTGCGCGCCGGAACAGCCCTGCAGCCAAATCCTAAAGCCATGCCCGGAACGGCAATTCCCTCTTGCACGCCCGCCAAGATCGGGTATGTACCAGCCGTAGTCGGGCTATGGCGCAGCCTGGTAGCGCGTCCGTCTGGGGGACGGAAGGTCGCAGGTTCGAGTCCTGCTAGCCCGACCAACCGACTAACACAAAACGCCCGCGCCAGTTTGGTGCGGGCGTTTGTCATTGCGAAAGGCCAGATGTCATGCACAACGCGATGAACGGCGTTCTCCCCAACCAACAGATTTCTGCGATGATCGACAGCGGCGCAATCTCTGCCAGCCCGGCCGTGATCCCCGCACAGATCCAACCCGCCAGCCTTGATCTGCGCCTCGGCACAATCGCCTACCGTGTGCGGGCGTCGTTCCTGACGGGCCAAGGCGCCAAAGTCGCAGATCGCCTGGCCGAGTTCGAAATGCACCGGGTCGATCTGAACAACGGCGCCGTGCTGGAAAAGGGCTGCGTCTATGTTGTGCCGCTGATGGAAAGCCTGGCCCTGCCCGAGGGAGTAGCCGCCGTCGCAAATGCCAAAAGCTCGACCGGCAGGCTCGATCTACTGACCCGAACCATCACCGATGACGGCACCGAATTTGATCGCATCGTCGCAGGCTACACCGGCCCGCTCTACGCCGAAATCTGCCCGCGCTCATTCTCCGTGCTGGTGCGCCCGGGCATGCGGCTCAACCAGATCCGATTTGGCCAAGGCAACGCCACATTGAACGACGACGCGCTGCGCGCCCTGCACGATGACACCCCCCTGGTCGACGGCGCGGCTGTGATCGACGATGGGCTGGGCTTTTCCGTCGACCTGAAACTGCCCGGCAGCACGTTGGTCGGTTACCGCGCCAAACCCCATACCGGCGTTATTGATCTGGACAAGCTCAACCACTACGCCCCGGCGGATTTCTGGGAGGAAGTTCACAGCGACAACGGCCAGATCATCCTCGATCCCGGCGCATTCTATATTTTGGTCAGCCGCGAATCTGTGACGATCCCCCCGGCATATGCCGCCGAAATGGCACCCTATCTGGCGATGGTGGGAGAATTTCGCGTGCACTACGCGGGCTTTTTCGACCCCGGTTTTGGCTTTGCCGATGCCGGTGGTGCAGGCTCGCGCGGCGTGCTCGAGGTCCGCTGCCACGAAGCGCCTTTCGTGCTGGAACACGGTCAGGTCGTGGGCCGTCTGGTTTATGAAAAAATGGCCGAGGTGCCCAGCCAGCTTTACGGCACTGGCATTGCTTCAAATTATCAGGGCCAGGGGCTGAAGCTATCAAAACACTTCAAGATGGCCGCCCCTCCCTCTTTTTGGTCATAATATTCCTAGGGGTTTGGGGGCAAAGCCCCCATCGGGCACCTGCGCCCTCGTCAGAACTTTGACATCCGCCGCAAGACCTTCATCGACTTGCCGGCATTTCCCGCATTCTGTCGCGCCTGCCGCTTGGCCTGGCGTTCCTCACGGGTCATCTGCGGCTGCACCGGATTGCCGTAATCGTCAATCTCGCCCTGCGGTGCCTGTTTGCCGCGCGACTTGCCCAGCTTGCCCGCCTGGTCAAACCCCGCCCTAACGCCGCGATTGACCACTTGCCGCATCACCTGGCGGATAATCATGTTGATAATCTGGTTCATGGGTCTGCCTCTTATGCTCGACTGCTGCTACATATATAGTGTTCATTGCGGCAATTTTCAGGTCCGATTACATCGGCCTGCATCAATCTTCAAAAAGTTCGCTCTGCCCCTCGGTGGCCTCTTCCTCGTGCTCGCCATCGCCAAGCGCGGGCAATAGACCCGCAGGGGGCCGGTTTTCCAGCAATCCCGCCGACCGCAACTCCTTAAGCCCCGGCAAGTCACGTGCGCTTTCCAGACCAAAGTGATCGAGGAACCCCTGCGTCACAACAAATGTCACTGGTCGACCCGGTGTCATCTTGCGTCGGCCAAAGCGTATCCACTCCATCTCCAACAACTGATCCACCGTGCCGCGCGACACCGAAACGCCCCGGATTTCTTCGATTTCTGCGCGCGTCACCGGCTGATGATAGGCAATGATCGCAAGCGTTTCGATGGCAGCCCGGCTCAGCTTGCGGGTTTCCACCGTCTCCTTCTGCATCAGAAACCCCAGGTCGGGTGCCGTGCGCAGGGCATAGGCATCGCCGATTTTCATGACCTGTACACCGCGCCCTTCGTAGCGTTTGCGCAGATGGACCATCGCCTCGCCCGCGTCACAGCCATGCGGCATCCGGGCTTCCAGTTCGCGCAGCGACACCGGTTCTGACGCGGCAAAAAGAACGGCTTCGATCATGCGCTCCTGTTCCGCCATCACCGGCGCCTCGAACAGGCTTTCTTCTTTTTCTTCAATATCTTCGGACAAGAGGCTCAATCCTTCTTTCGCAACTGGATCGGGGCAAATAGTTCCGATTGCCTGATCTCTAAGTGGCCTTCCTTGACCAGTTCTAGCGACGCGGCAAAGGTTGCCGCCGTCGCAGATCGCCGCCTGACCGGATCAGTCTCCCAGCCTTCGGGTAGAAAGCTCATCAGATCGCCCCAGTCACCGGCAAAACCGATCAGGCCCCGCATCCGCTCCAGCGCCTGCTCCATCGTATAGACAGAATCGCGGTCCATTACGAAGGGACGGAAATCGTCGCGGGTGCGGATACGCGCATAGCCCTGCATCAGGTCCAGCAGCGTGGCGGTATAGGTCACCCGCTTGATCCGCGTGACTTCGTGTGTCTGACCACGCGCAAAGAAATCGCGCCCCAACTGATCCCGCGCCATCAGCCGCGCGGCGGCATCGCGCATCGCTTGCAGGCGTTCCAGCTGAAACGCCAGATGTGCTGCCAGTTCCTCGCCCGAGGGGCCTTCTTCGCTTGGGTCTGGGGGCAACAGCAGACGCGATTTCAAGAACGCCAGCCAAGCGGCCATGACAAGATAATCCGCCGCAAGTTCCAGCCGCAGCGCCTTGGCCTTTTCCACAAAGGCAAGATATTGTCGCGCCAGTTGCAGCACCGATATCTTGCGCAGATCAACCTTTTGAGTCCGGCTGAGTGTCAGCAGCAGGTCCAGCGGCCCTTCAAAGCCGTCCACGTCGATGATCAACGCCTCTGCGGCCAGCCGTTCGGCGACCGAGCTTTGATCCTCTTCGAATGTGGTGTCAGCCATGTGCATCCCCGCCCAGAAGCGCCCCAAGCTGGGCCTCCAAGGCGGCAATGTCAACATCTTCGGGTGCTCTGCGCGCTGCCAGGGCGCGGTGTGCGCGGGTCTGGGCCGCCGGGGTCATCTCGCCCGCGGCCTCGGCCACCTTGGCACGGTCGTGCAGCGGCGCATTGCAATACAGCACGGCGTCACAGCCTGCCGCAATCGCCGCACGCGCACTGTCGGCAGGGGCGTGTGGCAGGGCCTTCATCGAAATGTCATCGGTCATAATCAGGTTGTCAAAACCGATCTCCTCGCGGATTACGCGCATCACCGTGGGGGACAGGGTCGCGGGGCAATTGTCCAGCGCGTCATAAACGAGATGTGCTGTCATCGCCATTGGCAGATCATTCAGCTGTTTAAAGGGCGCAAAATCCACGGCTTCGAGGTCTGTGCGCGGTGCCGCGACCCTTGGCAGGTCATGGTGGCTGTCCAGCGTGGCGCGGCCGTGGCCGGGCAGATGTTTCATCACCGGCAGCACGCCGCCCGCCAGCAGCCCATCGGCCACCGCGCGGCCAATGACGGCCACCTGACCGGCATCTCCACCGTAACAACGGTTGCGCAGAAAGGCATGGGTTTCGGGCAGCGCCACGTCCAGCAAGGGCGCACAGTTGCTGTCGATGCCCACCGCTGCCAGTTCGTCCGCAATCAACCGGTACATTGCATAGGCCGCCTGCGGCGCACGGTCCCCCGCCTTCTGCACCAGATCCAGCGGCGGCAACCAGTCACGCCATGCCGGTCGGCGCATCCGTTGCACGCGCCCGCCTTCCTGATCAATGGTAATCACCGCCTCATGGCCCGCCGCCTCGCGCATGTCGTGGCATAGCGCGCGCAGCTGGTCCGGCGTGTCGATGTTGCGCGCAAAGAGGATAAAGCCAAAGGGCCGAACATCCCGGAAGAACGCCTTTTCATCCGCGCTCAGCCGGTGCCCTGTCGCATCAAGGACCGTGGCCCCAAAGGGCGGCATCAGCGTGTCACCACCGGAATACAATCCGCGTTTTCCGCGACAAGCGCCGAACAGAAGCGCCGCGCATCGGCGATGTCTTCAAATCCCATGGCCCGCAGCCGGTAGAATACGCGACCACCGCTGGTGGCTTTTTGCACGATGCGGTCCTTGTCTTGCAGGTACGCGCCAAAGCGGCCCTGAAGACGTGTCCACTGTTCACGCGCCACCTCGGGGCTGTCAAAGGCGCCCAGCTGAGCCAGACGTGTCCCAACGGGCAGGCTGTCGGCGTCAATTTCCTTGGTGCTGCTGTCTGCGGTCTCAACCATCATCGACGCCTTTACCACGGCGGGCGCGTTGGCGGGGCGGTTGCGGGGGCGCAGCGAGTGGCGAATACCGGGGGCGTCCAGAACGGCCGCAACAACCAGCGGCTCTGCGGCCTCGGCTTCTTCGATCAAGACTTCGGATACGGCCTGTTCAACGGCGTCCTCCACGGTGACTTCCTCCATCGGTGCCACCCCATCGGTCAACTGCGCAACCAGATCGTCAACATTGCCAGACTTGATCGCAGCGGCCGCGTCGATGGGCGCAGGTGTCGTGATCTGTTGTGGCGTCTGGGCCACCATCGACGCCTGAATGGGTTGATCCTCGTCCAGCAGATCAATCGGACGCGGCGCCAGACGCAACTGATCGGCGGGCTGGCCTGCGGATCCTTCGGCAGCGACCACATTGACCGACAATCCCTGATGCTGAGCCAATTCACCGCCCGGCTCTTCGGGGCGCACCCGCATGTCACCTTGAATGGCACGCACCACCGGGATGCCCGTAACGTCGCGCACCAGCAGTTTATAGCCCCAGACGCCAATGCCCGCCACCAGCACCAGCGACACCACTGCGCCCGCGACATTTGTCAGCGTTGTCAATCTATTGGAAGAAGCCGCGCCGATCTCTCCGGCGTGTGAATCGGGGTCATACGCCCCCATCATCGGGGACGAGGTGAAATCTGCCATTTATGCCTCACTGCCCGGCACGGTACATCGCCATGCGGGTCTGGTCTTGGGGTTAGCCTGTATCGGCGCGCTGGTGCGTTTACCGCATCTCCTGCGCCGGAGTGACCCCAAGAATACCAAGACCTGCCGCAATTACAATCGCCACGGCACGCGACAGGGCGATTTTCGCCTGACTGGTGGCCGGATCGTCCTCCTGCACCGCGCGCAGCCCGTCTTCGGACCGGCCAAGGTGGTAGAGACTGTGAAAATCCGACGCCAGTTCATAAAGATAGAAGGCCACACGGTGCGGCTCATTGCTGCGCGCAGCGGTTTCCACCAAACGCGGCCATTCCGCCAGCTTGCGCAGCAGCCCGATTTCGGCGTCATGATCCAACATGCTCAGATCAGCGTCCCGCAGCGTGGCATCATCCACCGCAATCCCGGCTTCTGCCGCCTTGCGCAGCACCGACGCCACACGCGCATGGGCATATTGCACGTAGAACACCGGGTTTTCGCGGCTCTGCTCCATCACCTTGTCAAAGTCGAAATCCAGCATCGCATCGTTTTTGCGCGTCAGCATGACAAAGCGGGTTACATCGGGGCCCACCTGTTCGACCACATCGCGCAGGGTGACAAACGTCCCTGCCCGCTTGGACATCTTGAAAGGCTCGCCATTTTTGTACAGCTTCACCAGTTGCGTCAGCTTGATATCGAGCGGCACATGCCCGTCGCTCAGCGCCGAAACCGCCGCCTTCATACGTTTGACATAACCACCGTGGTCGGCGCCAAAAACATCAATCAGCATGTCAAAGTCGCGCTGCACCTTATCATAGTGATAGGCGATGTCGGGCGCGAAATAGGTCCAGGAGCCGTCCGACTTCTTGACCGGACGGTCCACGTCGTCGCCGTGTTGCGTGGACTTAAAGAGCGTCTGCTCGCGCGGCTCCCAATCTTCGGGCTTCTTGCCCTTTGGCGGCTCTAATACACCCTCATAGATCAGCCCCTTGGCTTCGAGAGAGGCAATGGCGGCCTCAATCTGTCCGGTGCCGTAAAGCGACTTTTCACTGTAGAACACATCCATTTCCACACCCAGCGAGGCCAGATCATCACGGATCAGGTTCATCATCGCATCGGTGGCAAAGTCGCGGATATCGTCCAGCCATTCGCTTTCGGGTTGGCCAACCAGAGCATCGCCGTGCATTTTCGCCAGTGCCTGACCCAGCGGGACCAGATAATCACCGGGATATGTCCCATCGGGAAAGGCGACCTCTTGGCCGTTTGCCTCAAGATACCGCAGATAGACGGAGCGCGCCAACACATCGACCTGCGCGCCGCCGTCGTTGATGTAATATTCACGCGTCACGTCATAGCCCGCAAAATCCAGCAGGCTGGCAAGCGCATCACCAAAAACTGCGCCACGGGTATGGCCCACATGCAGCGGCCCGGTCGGGTTGGCCGAGACATATTCCACGTTCACACGCTGGCCGGTGCCCAGCAAGGCGCGGCCAAAATCTGTCCCCTGCGCCAGCACCTGACCCGCAACCGACTGCCAGACCGACGGCGCCAACCGCAAGTTCAAGAACCCCGGCCCCGCCACATCGGCAAAGATGATGCGCGGATCGGCCAGCAATTGCGCTGCCAATGCCTCGGCAATGTCGCGTGGTTTCATGCCTGCGGGCTTTGCCAGTACCATCGCCGCGTTTGTCGCCATGTCGCCGTGGGAGGCATCGCGCGGCGGCTCGGCTGTGATCGCGTCAAAATTCAGGGTTGGAGGCAGTGCTTCCTGTGCCACCATTCTTTCCAGCGTGGCGACGATCAGGTTGCGAATTTCAGCAAATAAGTTCATTTCGGGTATCCTTGTTCCCCGCTCATGTATCACTTGGGAAGGTGCAGTCAATCAGCCGGGTCGGCACAGCCCGATCTAGCCCAGATCAATGCGCCCGCTTTGCACCGAACGCCCCGCGTCAGACCCAAGATAGAGCACGGTTTTCATGGCCATCTCGGCCTGGCCCTGCGGCACAGTGACCACATGTACCCGCACCGACCAGGCGGCCAGTTCACGGCCCAATGCAGCGCATGCATGATCCACAGCCCCGAGCATGCCCTGCGCCGTTAGCGACAGGGCCTCGCGTGGGCGTTCGACCACGGTCACGATGGCGCCTTTACCGGCCACCACGCCACGGCCCATCGCCTGTACCAGGGCCGACAGCCCGCGCATCTGCGCCGTGATCTCGACCCGCGGATCAAGCGGCAGCAGGTTCAGCACCAGGTCCGTCGGCACCGCCCCCCAACTGTCTTTCAATTGCCGCAGGTTTTCCAACTGATCACCGCTCATCACCAGCGTCTCAATCTTGACCGGGTGCAGCCCCGCGATTTCACTCAGCGCCACGGGGTTGCCATCTATCGCCACGATACGCGCCCCCTGCTGGGCCGCCTCATGAGCCACGGCAGGCCCCGGTCCACGGCTGGCCGCGAAAATGGCAATGGTCGTCTCTTGAAGGATGGGCATCTGTATCATGAGTATTGCACCGGCTTGTTCGCCATCCGCGATAGCACTTTTGTCGCCCTAGCGAAAGTCGCGCAGATCGCTGCCAAAGAGCCGCGCATGTTCTTGCAGGGCAAAGCGGTCGGTCATGCCGGCGATGTAATCTGACACCATCCGTGCCAGCGTGGTCTCGTCCTGCGCGGCGGCGGCAATGGCATCGGCCCAATGACGCGGCAGCAGGTCGGGCTGCGACAGGAACAGCGGAAACAGGTCCTCGACAACCTTTGTCACCTTGGCGCGGTTTTCCATCACCGATGGTGCGCGGTACATGCGGGTAAAGAGGAACGTGCGGATCGCGCGCAGATCATTGAAAACGGTGTCAGAAAACCGGATAACCGGATAACCCAGATGCCGTATCTCCGCCGCCGAGTGCGCCCCCGACGCCGCCAGTATTCCGCGCGAGGTTTCGATCACATCGGCGACCATTACCCCGAACACGCGGCGCAACGCCTCGTGCCTGCGTCGATAGCTGTTGGTATCGGGATAAAGCCGGTCCACCTCATGATAGGCCGCACCCACCATTGGCAGCTCGGCAATCTCGGCTTCGGTGAACAGCCCGGCGCGCAGACCGTCGTGCAGATCATGGTTGTTATAGGCAATATCGTCCGACAGTGCTGCCACCTGCGCCTCCGCACTGGCATGGGTGTGCAGTTCAAGATCATGGCGCAGGTTATAATTCGCCAAGGCATGAGGCAGATCGCCCTTTACCGGGCCATTATGCTTGGCAATGCCCTCCAGCGTGTCCCAGGTCAGGTTCAGCCCGTCAAATTCTGCATAGTGCCGTTCCAGATCGGTGACGATCTTGATCGCCTGCGCGTTGTGGTCAAAGCCGCCATAGGGCGCCATCAACGCATGTAATGCGTCTTCTCCGGTGTGGCCAAAGGGCGTGTGTCCCAGATCATGCGCCAGCGCCACTGCCTCGGTCAGCTCACCGTTCAACCCCAGCGCCCCCGCAATGGTACGCGCAACCTGCGCCACCTCGATGGAATGGGTCAGACGGGTGCGAAAATAATCGCCCTCATGCTCCACAAAGACCTGCGTCTTGTGCTTGAGCCGCCGAAAGGCGGAGGCGTGAATAATCCTGTCCCGGTCCCGCTGATAGCAGGATCGAAACGTGCTTTCCTCCTCCGGCACCAACCGTCCCCTGGCTGTGGCCGGATCAGAGGCAAAAGATGCGCGCATTGCGGCTGGTCCTTGTGGCCTGTCCTTACGCTTTCTATATGATAGACTAGACCAGATGGAAACCGATGCATCGGAGCCCGCGAATGAACTTGCCACCAAAAGTAACCCCCCGCGCCTTTGAGCGGCTCGCCGAGATCGGCGCCGCCGATAATGGCAAAGCCCTGCGCGTCGCCGTCGAAGGCGGCGGATGTTCAGGCTTTCAATACGATATCGCGCTGGATGAACCCGCCGACGATGACCTGATCCTCGAAGGGTCGGGGCAAAAGGTCGTGGTTGATGCGGTGTCGCTGCCCTTCCTCGCCAATGCTGTCATCGATTTTTCCGAAGAGCTGATCGGCGCGCGCTTTACCATCGAAAACCCCAACGCCACGGCGGCCTGC
Source organism: Sulfitobacter sp. KMM 9851 (assembly GCF_057178245.1). Taxonomy (NCBI): domain Bacteria; kingdom Pseudomonadati; phylum Pseudomonadota; class Alphaproteobacteria; order Rhodobacterales; family Roseobacteraceae; genus Sulfitobacter; species Sulfitobacter sp. KMM 9851. The sequence goes on along the minus strand of NZ_CM169991.1, from coordinate 1,514,699 downwards.
GGCTGTGGCACATCCTTTTCGATGTGATCCTGTCTTTTCGATGTGATCCTGCGCACTTTGCCAGATAAACGTCCCGTTGGAGGCGCGTCACACCCAAAGGGTGTGACGTGTATTGAAATCTGTTGCGCCGCAAGGGGCCGCTAGACCGCTTCGGCGCGCGCGAACCCCTCAAAGAAGCTGTCAAATCGCGTGGTTGAGCCTTCAGCTTCAACCAGCACCGCATGCGCTTCGGCGCCAAGATAGCTCATGACATGCGGACGCATCCGGCCCCAATCCCCGCTGCGGCGCGGGCCCATGTCGCAGATACAGGCAGCCATCGGACGCAGCGCAGAATCGCGGGCGCCCTGCCCCAGCCGACCAAAACGCAGCGCACCGCCCGGCACCGGTGCTTGCAATCCACCGCGCTGCGCAATCTGCGCGGACCAACCGGTCAGCAACCACTCGTGATAACCGTCATTCAAATCGGCGCCCGCGTCGTCGCGCAGCACAAAGGCGCCATGCGCCGCCGCGACCGCCGCCTCCCATACCGGGCTTGGCACCTGCCCGGCAAAGCGCAGCGCGGCACAGACCTCGGCCAGCAGATCCATGTTGCGGTCAAGAAAGGCCAACAACCCGGCATATTCCAGGCTCACCGATACGGCGGCGTCTAACTCTGGCGTGATGCGCCCGTAATCTGAAAGATAGAAAACAATGTGCGTTAGCTCGTAGGCCGCTTTCTTGTTGGGCGTGGCAAATGTCTCGCTGCGGGTGATGAAACGGCGCAGCCGCGCGCCAAGCGCGCCATGGCCGACGGGCATCGCCTGGCCGCGCCGGGTCAACAGACGCCGCGCCTCTGCGCGTTGCAGATCAGACAGTTCCGCCTCTGCCAGCCCCGCCGACACCGTCTGCGCGCAAAGCGCCTCTGCACGGGTGCCGGGCATACCCAGCGCCTCAAGATCCAGCCCGATGGAGAGAATAAAGCGGTAATACTGTGGAAAATCGCGCAAGCTGCGTTCAATTTGAGTGTAATAGTCGTGCCATGGGGCCAGCGCACCCAGCGGCACGTCGGTGCCACCGCTGGCGAGAGCCCCCAGCAACTCGGCATTTTCCTTTAGCCAAAAAACGTCTTGTCGCGCGCGGCGCTGGCAGGCAAATCCGTCGATCAGCGCCGCGAGGCGGTGGTCGTCGGGCTGATGTGCTGGCGGTCTTAGTGCAACGACATTGGTCATTCTCAACTCCATCCTTTGGGGCAGACAGCGGCATGCACCACCGCTGTCCGACAGATTGTCTCAGCAGCTGGTGGTGAACAGCGCGACCCCGTCGCCCACGCCCATCAACCGGCCCGCCTCCTGGCACGAGGTCGTAAAGAGCTGGACGGCGTCGCCGTCTGACAGGCAACTTGTGGTGAACAACGCGGTCCCGTCGCCCATCATCAAATCAGACCCGCAGGGCGCAGAACCGGAGGTGAACAGGTCAGTGCCGTCCCCCATCAACATAGTGTCGTCAAAGCGAGACTGTGCGCGGCTCAGGGGGGGCTGGGAATATGCAACGGCTGTCATTGTTACGTCCTTTCTGAAGGTGGATGCCTTTCGGCGATGCAATCTAGAAGTGTAGTGAAGCAATTGATGCAGCTTAAAGGTGTTATGCCAACTGAAAATTTGATTAACCAATTGATGTCAAACGCTTATCCACATCCACATCGTCGGCTAACCCCCCGCAATCAGCGATCTACCTAAAGTTGTGCACAGCATCATAAATTTGTTATTAACAGGGCTAAATCATGCCAAAGTTCGGTTCTGCCTTGAAACTTAATCCCGGTATAGTTGATTTTCGTGGCCGCGAATCCCCCTACGGTCGTCACCGCGACCCTTGCCCCAGCGCCGTGATTGCGCGATAGCAGATGGGATAATCAGCCGGGGGCCGCTACCATGAAAATCGCCAGTTTTAACATCAACGGCATCAAGGCGCGCGCCGAGGCGTTACCGCAATGGCTGGACGAGGCGCAGCCTGACGTTGTGGTGTTACAGGAAATCAAATCGGTGGACGAAAACTTCCCCCGCGAGATTTTCGAGGACCGGGGCTATAACCTTGAGACGCACGGGCAGAAATCATTTAACGGCGTCGCGATCCTGTCCAAACTGCCGCTTGAGGATGTCACTCGCGGGCTGCCGGGCGATGATGATGACGACCAGGCCCGCTGGATTGAGGCCACGGTTATCGGCGATAAGGGCCCGCTGCGGGTCTGCGGGCTGTACCTGCCAAATGGCAACCCTGCCCCGGGGCCGAAGTACGACTACAAACTCGCATGGATGCAACGCTTGCAGGCCCGTGCCGAGGCGCTGCTGGCCGAGGAAATCCCGTTCCTGATGGCGGGTGACTACAATATCATCCCACAGCCCGAAGACGCGGCCAAACCCGACAGCTGGCGCGATGACGCGCTGTTCCTGCCGCAATCGCGCGCTGCTTGGCGGCGTCTGCTAAACCTCGGACTGACCGAAGCTTTCCGCGCCCGTACCCAAGGGCCGGGACATTATTCCTTTTGGGATTACCAAGCAGGCGCGTGGAACCGTAACAATGGTATTCGTATCGACCATTTCCTACTGTCACCGGCCTGCGCCGATACCCTGCGCGACTGCCAGATCGACAAGGATGTGCGCGGGCGTGACAAACCGTCAGACCACGTTCCGGTCTGGGTTGATCTGGATATCTGAGATACGCACCTCTTGCGGTGCTGCATGGCGCTTTCGGCCCACGATGGCCTGTGTCACACCTGCCCATCAAGGGATATGTCGGCCAAATACAAGTCAGGCCTGAAGTTCGGCATCCCAATACAGAAAATCCATCCAGCTTTCGTGCAGGTGACCGGGCGGGAATTTGCGGCCCATGTTGCGCAATTCCTCGGCACCGGGCTGGCGCGGCGGTTTGCGCAGGTTCAGCCCGGTTTGATGCAGCGGACGACAGCCCTTGCGCAGGTTGCACGGGCTACAGGCGGCGACCACATTCTGCCAGCTTGTCACCCCGCCAGAGGCCCGTGGCACCACGTGGTCAAAGGTAAGTTCGCCGCGCGCGCCACAGTATTGGCAGCAGAATTCATCGCGCAGAAATAAATTAAAGCGCGTGAAGGCCACGCGCTTTTGAGGTTTTACATAGTCTTTCAGCACCACGACCGACGGTATTCGGATCACCGTCGAAGGGCTGCGCACCACGTCGTCGTATTCGGCAACGATATCGACCCGGTCGAGCCATTTCGCCTTGATCGCTTCCTGCCAGGGCCAAAGCGACAGCGGATAATAGGAGAGCGGTCGGTAATCCGCATTCAACACCAGCGCTGGCCGGTGTTTGAGCCCCGCCGGATGGCGGGTAAATTCGGTCCTGAAATCACCATCCATCTGGGGTGCGTCCTCTGCCCGTTTGTATCTACTATATCTCGTGGTTTCGCTCTGGCAAGCCAAAGGTGGACCACTAGATGCGCCAGTGATGGCGCGCAGAAGTTACAGGCAGATGACAGTCTGTTCCGCGGCGTCGCTAAAGGCTCAGTTTGTCGCGCATAAAGGCCAGTGCGACGCTGAGCCCATCCGGTGCGATGCCGTGGCCCGTGCCCTTCATCACATGGGCAAAGACGTCTTTCCAGCCCGCTTCCTGTAGGGCCTCGGCGGCCTGCGGCAGCGATTGTGGCGGCACCACATCGTCCTGATCGCCATGCACCAGCAGCACCGGGGGCCTGACCAGGGCGTCAGTGGCCAGCGCCTCGGGGTCCAGCAGGCGCCCGGAAAACGCCACAACGCCGGCCACCGCATCTTCGCGGCGCGGGGCAACATGCAGGGCCATCATCGTACCTTGGGAAAAGCCGAACAGAACAACCTGTTCCGGCATCACGTCTTCATCAACCATCAGGGCATCAAGAAAGGCATTCAGATCTTCGACGGCACTGGACATGCCGCGCATCGATTCTTCCTCTGAGGATCCGTCGATCCAGGGAATGGGAAACCACTGAAACCCCATCGGCGCGCCGGCGCAGGCTTCGGGCGCATCGGGTGCGACAAACAGCGTGTCCGGCAGATGTTCGGCCAGCGGATCGGCCAAGCCCAGCAGATCGGCGCCATTGGCACCGTATCCGTGTAGAAAGACCACGACCGACCGCACGTCCCCAGACAGCGGCGCGCGGCGCTCAGCGTTCAAAACCCGTGTCATGTTAATCCTTCCCGTTGTTTTATAGTCCGGTAGTAGGCAAAGAGCAGCCGTGCTGCAACCGACCGCCAGGGTGACCATGCGGCGGCCATCTGTGCGAGGTCCTGTGGTGTGGGGCGGGATGGCAGATCAAACAACACCCGCGCCGATTCCTGCAAGGCCAGATCGCCGGACGGAAACACATCGGCACGGCCCAGACAGAACATCGCATAGATCTGCGCACTCCATGGGCCGATGCCGGGCAGCGCGACCAGGTCGGCTAGAACGGCGTCATCTTCTTTGCTCCCAAGCGCGTTGAAATCAAAACCAGCCTCTGCCAGCGCAAGGGCATAGCGGATCTTGGGTCGGCTCAACCCCGCTGCGCGCAGCCCCGCCTCTCCCGCAGCGGTCACCGCCGCTGGCGTGGTCAGTCCAGCGGCGGCCAGCCGTGCCCGTATCGCATCCGCAGATGCAACGCTGACCTGCTGGCTGATGATGATGTCGAGCAGGGCGGCAAACCCCGGTGGGCGCAGGCGCAGCGGCAGCGGACCCGTCTGGGCAAGCGCATGTGAAAAGCGCGGCTCGGCGGAACCGAGCCACGCGGCGGCTTCGGCCACATCGGCGTCGCAGGTGATGACCCGGCCCGGCGGCGTCACAGGTGCGCCACCCAATCAAAAACATCAGTGATGCTCCAAACCTGCGCCGCACCCTGCGGCAATGCCGGGCGATCAATCAAGATCACGTCGATCCCCATCGCCAACGCCGCGTCGACCTTGGGGCGGCTGGCCTCTCCGCCCAGATTGCGGCAGATCAGTTGGTCGACCTGCAACCCGCGAAACAGCGCCTCCTCGCCGTTCTGGGTAAAGGGTGGGTCGCCAAAGACGAGATCGACAAAATCATAGGGTGCGGGGCGGTTGTGGTGGCTGGTCTGGCGCAGCAAGAGGCGCGCACCGGGAAACGGGGTAAAGGCAGGCAGGCTGGTCCAGCCCGTCGCGCAGAAAACCCGCGCGCCGGGGCGCACCGCACGGGCCGCCGCCGCGACATCCGGCACTGCGCGCAGCAAAGGGTCATCAATCGGCCAGCCGGGTCGCGCGTATGTGACAAACGGCAAGCCACGTACCTGTGCCGCTGCGAACCCTGCGGCGCTCATCGTGCCATCAAAACCGTGACTGGCATCAATCACGGCGTCGAACCGCGCCATATCCGCTGCGACCTGCGCCGGATCATCAAACCGCTGCATGTCAAAGGGCACGGGCATCGGGCTGGTCCCGCGCGGCGGCTCGGACAGCCATGCCCTGACGCGGTGCCCCTGTGCCACCAACTGCTGTGCAATCTGACGCGCCTCGGCACTGCCCGCCAGCAAAAGAATATCAAGACCATGCCCCATCTGCGCGACATTAGGCACGCGCGGGCCAGACGCAAGAGCCAGTTGGCGCGGCGGCGCGTGGGGGGTTGCTCTTGGCCGGGTGCGGGGCTACGCCTTGGCGATAAAGTAGGATGTTTCGTATGATCGACGACGGCCGCGCTAAGCGCAATGTGGCGGTGCTGGTGGCAGCACAGGCATTTCTAGGGGCGCAGATGCCGATGATATTTCTCGTCGGCGGTCTGGCGGGGCAATCCCTGGCCAGCAACGTTTGTCTGGCGACGCTGCCGATTTCCATGATCGTGCTAGGGTCCATGCTGTCGGCGACGCCAATCTCGGCGATTATGCAACGTTTCGGACGCCGCGCCGGTTTCTTTGTGGGCGCCGCTGGCGGGGCTACGGGGGCCGCTGTCGCAGCCTACGGGCTGTATCTTGCGTCATTCCCAGTTTTCCTGTTGGGGTCGCTTTTGACGGGTGTCTACATGTCAGCGCAGGGGTTTTACCGCTTTGCCGCTGCCGATACCGCCTCGGATGATTTCAGGCCCAAGGCGATTTCATATGTCATGGCGGGGGGGCTTGTCTCTGCCGTGCTGGGGCCACAACTCGCCAGTGCCACCTCGACCAGCCTCGTTGTGCCATTCTTGGGGACATATTTGGCAGTTGTCGTTCTGAATGCCGTGGGATCGTTATTGTTTCTGTTCATCAATATCCCCGCCCCGCCAGTACCTTCCGTCGACGCCCCCAAGGGCCGCACCCGCTGGGAATTGCTGACGACGCCGCGCATCGCCGTGGCGGTGATCTGTGGGATGGTGTCCTATGCGCTAATGAACCTTGTGATGACCTCGACACCACTGGCGGTGGTCGGCTGCGGTTACTCGCAAGACAGTGCGGGCTATGTCGTGACCGGCCATGTGTTGGCGATGTTTGCACCGTCGTTTTTCACCGGCCACCTGATCGCACGCTTTGGTGTGGAAAAGATCATGGGGCTGGGGCTTGTCATTTTGGCGGCTGCCGGGCTTGTCGCCCTGCAAGGGGTCGACCTGGGTAATTTCTTTGTCGCACTCATTCTGCTGGGGCTGGGCTGGAACTTTGGTTTTATTGGTGCGACCACGATGCTGGCGGGCGCCCATGAGCCACACGAGCGCGGGCGGATGCAGGGGTTGAACGACCTGCTGGTCTTTGGTGGCGTGACCGTGGCATCGTTGGCCTCTGGCGGCTTGATGAACTGCTCCGGCGGCACGGCCGTTGAGGGTTGGGCCGCAGTCAATATCGCCATGGTGCCGTTTTTGTTACTGGCAGGCGGGGCATTGGTCTGGCTGATGACACGGTCCAAAGTGACGCAGCTAAGCTAGCCGCTGAACGGAGGCTTTGCCCGCACCATCAATTTGATCGGGGGCTTTGCCCAAACCGTCAATTTGATCGGGGGCTTTGCCCGCACCGTCAATTTGATCGGGGGCTTTGCCCCCGGGCGCCTTCGGCTCCTCCCCCAGGAATATTTAGAACCAAAAAGAAAGGGTTACCAGCGGGTGAACAAGGCCCGAAGGGCAAAATGCTGGCGTGGGTCTGGCAACTGACCCGCGGCGACGCGTCCCGGATCACGGCGCGCGGCGCGCAGTACAGGGCCTGCCATCGCGGCTGGGAGAAGCGCCGGGGCGGCGTTGCGTGAGATTTTGTGGCGGGCCTTGCGGGCTTTGGCCAGACGCTGCAGCGCGGTGTCGGCCATGGCGGCCACCGCTTTGGCAGTGCCATCCAGCAAGGGAATACGCCCCTTTTCTTCGAGGGTGGGGATGGCGGCCAGCCAGGCGGCGATGCCTGCGGCATAAGCGGCATCGCGCACGACTGCTTCGTCGACCTGTCCCAAACGGCGCGCGGCGATCACCATCAGGTGGCCAGCAGTGCGGTCGATATACTGCGCAAAATGCGTTTCGTCCTCAAACGGATCTTGGTAAACATCCCACCGTCTTGCCGTGACCAGCTCATCCAGGAGCAGCGCATCAGCAGGTGTGATGACGCGGGCCAGCGGGGTCGCGACCTCGTGACGGCGCACAGAGCGGTCTTGGGCGATCTCTTCGCAGATGTCGCGCCACCATTGCAGGCGCATCTCTGCGATCATCGGCTCTTGGGTGACCCAGGGCGCGCGGGCTACTTCAACATTGAACGCATAGAGCGGAAACAGCAAATGACGTGCGGCAAGCGGTGCCGCCATCGTCGCGCGAAACCGCCAGGGATCGGCACGTTCAACCATGGCAGCGCAGGCGGTCAGGTCGGCGTCAAAGCTCATGTGGGCCGGGCCACCGTCAGCAGATACCCGTAGGCGTCGCCATGCGCGCGCCAATTGGCGATCTCGGCTTCGGTCTCGTCGAGCACTTGACCCAAAGCCGCATCTGCGCCGGGGCGCAGTTGCGCAATGCGTGCTTGGAGTGGGGTGTAATAGGCCTCCCATGCTGCGGGGGCGAGGCGGCGGGTGGCCAGCACGTCGTAGCCGGCGGTGGTGACGCGTGCCGCGATGTCGGCCTCGGTGCCCATGGCCGGGTAGTCGGACCAAAGCGCGCGGGCGGCCTCCGAAGGCGTATCAGTGAAATAACACGGTTCGGAAAAGGCCACGACCCCGCCGGGGCGCAGCGACTTGCGCCAGCGCGTCAGGGCCTCGGTCACGCCGAGGAAATATACAGCGCCCGCGCACCAGATCATGTCGTATTGGTTGGCGATGGCCCCCATGTCGGCGCGCAGCACGGTGACGTTAGGATCACTGGCAAACTGGGCCCGCGCGGCATCGACAAAATGCGCGGTTTTGTCCAATGCGGTGACATGGCCACTTGGGGCCGCAGCGCGCAGGGCGGCGATATCACCACCGGGGCCACAGGCGACGTCGGCAATATCGGGTTTGGGCGGCAAAGCGGCTTGGGCAACGGCCCAGACGACATCCGCCGCCTCGCCCGGTCCTTCGCGGGGCAGATCACGGTGCAGGGTGAAAAACGCGGTTGTATCGGTCATGTGGCACTGTCCCGGATGAGTTTCCAGCGGATCGCGTCGAGCAACGCCTCGAACGACGCGTCGATGATGTTGGCGCTGACGCCCACGGTGGACCAGCGCCGCCCCTGCCCGTCTTCACTGTCGATGATGACGCGGGTCACAGCTTCGGTTCCGCCTTGCGTGATACGCACCTTGAAGTCGACGAGGCGCATATCATCGAGCAGCGTGGAATATTGCCCAAGGTCTTTCGCCAGCGCCTTGGCCAGCGCGTTGACGGGGCCGCGGTCAGAGCCGTCTTCGTCCATGCTCTCGGACACCGACAGGCGTTTTTCGCCGTCGACTTTGACCACGACCACCGCCTCGGACAGACTGATCATCTGATCATATTTGTTTTTGCGCCGCTCCACCGTGACCCGGTAGCGTTTGACCTCGAAAAGATCGGGCAACTGCCCCAGCACCTTGCGCGCCAGCAGCTCGAAACTTGCCTGCGCGGTGTCATAGGCGTAGCCCAACGCCTCGCGGTCCTTGACCTCGTCCAAGATGCGCCCCAGCGCGGGGTCATCTTTGGCCACAGTGAGGCCCGCAGCTTCGAGCCGATTACGCAGGTTGGATTGGCCGGCTTGGTTGGACATCGGAATGATGCGCGTATTGCCGACCAGCGCGGGGTCGATGTGTTCATAGGTTGTGGGGTCTTTGGCGATAGCGCTGGCGTGCAGGCCCGCCTTGTGGGCAAAGGCAGACGACCCGACAAACCCCGCCTGTTTCATCGGCACCCGGTTGAGGATTTCATCCAGCATCCGGCTGGTGCGGGTCAGCCCGGCAAGCGATTGCATCGAAACACCGATGTCAAAGCGGCTGGCGTAGGGGTCTTTCAGCAGCAGGATCGGGATCAGCGCTGTGAGGTTGGCATTGCCACAGCGTTCGCCCAAACCGTTCAGCGTGCCCTGGATTTGCCGCGCGCCTGCGTCGATCGCCGCCAGCGTGCAAGCCACCGCGTTTTCGGTGTCGTCATGGGTGTGGATACCGATGTGGCTGCCGGGGATGCCCGACGCGATGATGGCGGCGGTGATCAGCCCCACTTCCGCAGGCAGGGTGCCGCCATTGGTGTCACACAGCACGATCCAGCGCGCGCCTGCATCATAGGCGGCGCGGATGGTTTGCAGCGCGTAGTCGCGGTTGGCCTTGTAGCCGTCAAAGAAATGTTCTGCGTCAAACAGCGCTTCCCGGTCTTGAGCGACCAGATGGGCGACGGATTTGGCGATGTTATCGGTATTTTCATCAAGCGCGATGCCCAGCGCGGTTTTGACGTGGAAATCATGGGTTTTGCCGACGAGGCAGACAGATTTTGTGCCCGCGTTCAGCACGGCGGCCAGGACGTCATCGTTCTGGGCCGACATGCCATTGCGTTTGGTCATGCCAAAGGCGGTGAGGCGCGCGCGGGTCTGGGGGGCGGCGTCGAAAAAGGCGCTATCGGTGGGGTTGGCGCCGGGCCAACCGCCTTCGATATAGTCCACGCCCAGCGCGTCGAGGGCACTGGCGATCTGGCGTTTTTCATCCGTGGAAAATTGCACGCCCTGGGTTTGCTGCCCGTCGCGCAGGGTGGTGTCATAGAGGTAGAGGCGTTCGCGGGTCATGGCTGACCTCCGATGATATTCAGGCGGACAGCCGCATCAAACACCCGTTCGTGCCCTTTGCACGAACAGCGCCCAACCACCCCCGTTTTGCCGAAGGCAAACCTGTGGTTTGACGGAGGGCGCTTCTCGCCCCCCCAGGGCCGGGCGGTGTTCTTATGTTGGAGAGAGGTCATTTGAGGGCGTCCAGTTTAGCGGGGTCGAAGTTGGGGCCGGGCGCCAAAATCACTTCTGTTTTACTCATCTGCACGTTCACCCCGGCGTCGAGTAATAGCCCCTTTAACCTATCCACAGTAGTAAAGTCTTTACTATCAAGTGCCTCTTGCCGCGCAACGATGAGAGCTTTTTGTAAATCTTCCAGCGTAGCGGCATTGGCTAACCGCTCTACCGCACCATCTAATATCCAGGCACCCATCTCAGCGTTATCTTCCAGCAAACCGAGTAGTCGGGCGCTCGCCGCAAATTCTTCAATTTGGGTTTGGGAAACATCACCACGTTGCTGCTGTTCGATCGCCTTACCAAGCACCTTCAACACGGTGATTGCCTTGGATGTATTTAGATCATCCACTAAGGCCCCCAAAAAATCAGCATTTGGTTTTCCAGTGCCTTGTGCAGCATTGACCAAGGCACGCCACTTCCGCAACGTCTTCTCCGCCTCCGCCCGCTTCTTCTCTGTCCAATCCATCGGCTTGCGGTAATGCGTGCTCAGCATCACAAACCGGATCACCTCACCCGGCACCCCCTGCTCCAACAAATCCCGCACGGTAAAGAAATTGCCCAGGCTTTTGGACATCTTCTTGCCCTCGACCTGCAACATCTCGTTGTGCAGCCAATAGTTGGCAAAGCCGTGCCCAGCGCATTTGGATTGGGCGATCTCGTTCTCATGATGCGGGAATTGCAGATCCAGACCGCCGCCGTGGATGTCAAATGTCTCGCCCAGCAGATCATGTGCCATGGCCGAACATTCGATGTGCCAGCCCGGACGCCCCTTACCCCAGGGGCTGTCCCACCCCGGTGAGTTCTCGTCTGACGGCTTCCACAGGACAAAATCCATCGGGTCTTCTTTGTAGGGGGCCACTTCGACCCGCGCGCCAGCAATCATATCGTCAACAGACCGCCCCGACAGCGCGCCATATTCTGCATATTTGCGCACACGGAATAGAACGTGGCCCTCTGCCGGATAGGCGTAGCCATCCGCGATCAGCCCGCCGATCATCGTGACCATCTGGGGGATATACTGCGTCGCGCGCGGCATGGCGCGTTGATGCTCACCATCTTTGATCGACGGCTCCAGTGCGCCCACGGCGGCCATGTCATCCAGATACCACTGGGTTGTCTCTGCCGTGATGTCGCCAATGGAGCGCCCACTCTCGGCCGCGCGTGCGTTGATCTTGTCGTCCACATCGGTGAAATTGCGCACATAGGTCACGTGATCGTCGCCGTACCGATAACGCAGAAGGCGATACAGCACGTCAAAAACGATAACGGGGCGCGCGTTGCCGATATGGGCGCGGTCGTACACTGTGGGCCCACAGACATACATGCGCACATTGTCCGGGTCGATTGGCACAAATTCTTCTTTGCGCCGCGTGGCGGTGTTGTGCAGCTTGATCGTCAGATCACGGGTCTGTTCTTGGGTCATGGAGGCAGGCGTCCTTACGCGGGTGTCGCGCGGGCTTGGCATAGTTTTGTCAGAATGGGAATGACGTGAACAGCGGCCCGCGAGGATGTCTCAGCGGGTAATGCAGCAAATAATGAGCGTTGTTGTGTTCATAGGGTGGTTGTAGCAAGCCGGGGCCAGATCGCCAAGCCTCTTGTCAGCGCGGGGCGCTATTGGCATCCTGCATGCCATGACCCGCGAGATCGTAAATGGTATCTGCCACCCGTTTCCGGGGGCCGAGGTGTCGGACCCGTGGGGCGGCGGCCATGACGCCTGGAAGGTCGGCGGCAAGATGTTTGCCTGTATCGGTTCGTTGGGCACAGGCGTTTCGGTGAAAACACCGGACGTCGAGACCGCGCAGATGCTGATCGACGTCGGGGCGGCCGCCCGCGCGCCCTATTTCCACAAGAGCTGGGTCTTACTGGACTGGGACACGCCGCACGACGATCTGCGCCACCGGTTGGAACACTCTTATGATCTGATCCGCGCGGGCATGACGAAAAAGGCCCAGGCCGCTTTGCCTGCACGCGCCATCAGGGCCGATTGACGAATCAGATCGGCTCTGCGCCCCTGCCCGGATCATCTAAATGGGGCATGTCATGAAAAAATCAGAACGTATCACGGGATTGCTGGGCGGCGGGTCAGACGGCTGGGAAGTGTTCAACCGCGCCCGCCAGATGATTGCCGATGGTGTCGCGGTGACCGAACTGACCATTGGCGAACATGACATCCGCACCGCCGCACCGATTTTGCAAGACATGCATCGCGCCGCAATGGCTGGGCATACAGGTTATGCCGCTGTACCAGGCACCGACGCGCTGCGCGATACCGTCGCCCGACGGGTTGAGGCGCGCACCGGCGTCGCCACGACCCGCGCCAACGTAATGATCACCCCCGGCGGGCAGGCGGCGCTTTTTGCCGCGCATGTAGCCTGTTGCGACAGTGGAGATCGGGCGCTGTACCTTGATCCCTTCTATGCCACCTACCCCGGCACGATCCGCGCGGCCGGCGGTGTACCCGTCGCCATCCAGACCCGCGCCGAGGATGCTTTTCAACCGCGCGCAGCGGATATCGACACGCAGGCGGCAGGGGCCGTTTCGCTGCTGGTCAATTCGCCCAACAACCCCACTGGCGTCGTCTATTCCCGCGACACGCTGCAAGGCATTGCAGATGTCTGCCAGAAACATGACCTTTGGCTGATTTCTGACGAGGTATATGACACCCAGATCTGGGAGGGCGCGCACATCAGTCCCCGCGCGCTGCCGGGCATGGCCGACCGCACGCTGGTGATTGGGTCGATGTCGAAATCGCACGCCATGACCGGATCGCGCTGTGGCTGGATCGTGGGGCCAGAGGATATCATCGGTGATCTGATTAATCTTGCCACCCACACGACTTATGGCGTGCCGGGCTTCATTCAGGATGCATCTGTCTTTGCGCTCCAGCAGGGGAACCCACTGGAGGAAGAAATTGGCGCGCCCTTTGCCCGCCGCCGTCTGATGGCAAAGAAAGCATTGGCCAAGCAAAATACCGTGACCCTCGTCCCCGCACAGGGCGCGATGTATCTGATGCTGGATGTACGTGCGACCGGGATGACGGGCCAAGAGTTTGCCTATGCCCTGCTGGACGCCCACCATATTGCCGTGATGCCGGGCGAAAGCTTTGGTCAAGCGGCGGCGGGGCATGTGCGCGTGGCGATGACGGTCGACGATACGGCCTTTGCCGCGGCGCTAGAGACACTATGCGCCTTTGCCAAAGAACTGGCGGTCGTGCGCACGTAGGATCCGGGCGCGCCCCAAGCTTTACGATATCGCGTGACCCAACATCGCGTGACCCAACAAAGAACGGGGCTGGCACATTACATGCCAGCCCCGCCGCTACAGTGTCTGGTGGCACCCGTCTGCCGGGTGCCAAGCTAGGAGCAGATCAGAACCGCAGCGAACCGCGAAGCGACAAGGTGGTCGCATCCAGGTCGTTACCGGCCACGCCGCCGACGTCGTCAAACTTGTGCTGCAGAACTTCGGCACCCACGGTGTAACGCTCAGTTACTTTGTAGGTCATGCCGAGGCCAGCAAAGGCACCCGACTCGTCGCCACCGCTGGTGTCGGCACGTGCCGCACCTGCTGTTGCGTAGATCAGCGTGTTGCCAAGGTCGTAACCGCCCTTGATTTTGGCACGGGCCACGGAATCGATTGTGGCTGCGCCGCCGCCAAGGTCGATATCGCCCTTGTCGTAGTCAAGCTCACCACCCAGAACGAACTGACCGAAGTCATAGTCGTAACCGGCGTGGAAACCGTATGTGTTGTCGCTGCCGTCAAGACCGGCACCGTTGCTGTCGACGTCGGCATAGCCCAACTGAAGACCGGTGTAGAAACCAGTCCAGTCGCCGCCGTAAGCCACTGGCTCTGGCGCGGGTGTATATACGGGCGCTTCCACCACTGGCTCTTGCAGCGAACCTGCAAATGCTGTGCCAGCCATAGCTGTTGTGGACATCAAAGCGATTGCGGCAAGCGTTGTCGTACGTTTCATATTCTGCTCCTTCGTTACATTTGAAACACCCGCACGTTGGCGGGGTCATTCACGCAACGCCTGACTTAGGCTTGGGTTTCACAGATTGCCCATCACGGAATCGCGATGGGCAGGATGCTGCACATTTGTCACGACTGATCGGCCAATCGCCGCCGTTCCTTACTGTGTGCGCATGGGTCGCAAACCAAGCGCCGCGTCGCAAACAGGACAGACGGTAGCCGGCAGGCTTTGCAGCATGATCCCATGTAGGAGTGGGCGATTGAACGTTGATTTGTGCATCATTGCGCGTGTGAAGCGCACCATCGGAGCAGAACGCGGTCGCGCCGCACGCGGAGCACCTGCGCATCTATAGCAAGTGCGCCACCTGCCCTGACCCTTTTTCCCGGACCCATACCATGACTGATCAATCTCCCGCCCGCACCGGTGGCCGCGCCGCGCGGCGCGCTGCCCGTGCGGCCCCACTTGCCGCCCATCTACGCCCCGTGCGCCCCGGCATGTCGGGCGGCACCTATACCCCTCTGACTGCCGCGGATATGGACAACATTCACCACGCAGCGTTACGGGCGCTAGAGGAAATCGGGCTTGCCGATGCCCCGCCTTCGGGCGTTGAACATCTGACGGGGGCGGGCGCGATTCTAGGTGACGATGGCCGCATCCGTTTTCCGCGCGCCTTGGTCGAAGACACCATCGCGCGCGCCAACCGAAGCGTCACCCTGCATGGCCGCGACCCGGCGCATGATCTGGACCTGTCTGGCACCCGCGTGCACTACGGCACCGCCGGGGCGGCGGTGCATCTGGTTGACGCACAGGGGCGCAATTACCGCGAATGTGGGGTACAGGATCTGCACGATGCCGCACGGATCGCCGACGTGCTGGACAATATCCATTTCCTGCAACGCCCCATGGTCTGTCGCGACATCCCCGACAACCGCGAGATGGACGTCAATTCGATCTATGCCTGCTGTGCCGGCACCCGCAAACATGTGGGCGTGTCGTTCAGCGAACCCGCGTTTGTCGCAGATGGCTTGGAACTGCTGCACATGATCGCAGGCGGCGAGGACAAGTGGCGCGAACGGCCATTTGTCAGCAACTCCAACTGCTTTGTCGTGCCGCCGATGAAATTCGCCACCGAATCCTGTCAGGTGATGGAGCATGTGATAGCCGGTGGGATGCCCGTACTGCTGCTGTCGGCTGGCATGGCCGGAGCCACCGCACCTTCGACCATAGCGGGCGCCATTGTGCAGGCGGTGGCGGAATGCCTTGCGGGGCTGGTCTATGTTAATGCGGTCAAGCCGGGGCATCCGGCCGTCTTTGGTACCTGGCCCTTCGGGCTTGACCTGCGGTCTGGCGCAATGACGGGTGGATCGGGCGAACAGGCACTGCTGACGGCGGGTTGTGCGCAGATGCACCACTATTACGACCTGCCCGGCGGTGCAGCCGCTGGCATCGCCGACAGCAAGCTGCCCGACATGCAGGCAGGATGGGAACAGATGTGTTCCAACGTCATGGCAGGGCTGTCGGGGTTGAACATGGTCTATGAAGCGGCGGGCATGCATGCGTCACTGCTGGGCTTCTGCCACGAAAGCCTGATCTTGGGTGATGACCTGATCGGTCAGGCCCTGCGCTGCGTGCGGGGGATCGAGGTGAATGACGACACGCTTGCGCTGGACCAGATGCGCGCGGTCTGCATGGGGGGGCCGGGGCATTATCTGGGCACCGACGAAACACTCAGCCGGATGGAACTGGACCACGTATATCCCAAATTGGGCGACCGGACGTCACCCAAGGAATGGGTGGAAAAGGGCAAGCCGGACCTGCTGGCGCGGGCCACCGCGCGCAAGGAGGATATTCTGAGCCAACCTGCGGCGGCGCGGTTTGATCCGGCCGTAGATCACGCCATTCGGGCCCGGTTCAATATCCACCTGCCGACATGATGGGCAGCCTCGTCCTGACCAGATAACAACAGGGCCCGGTTGTGGGAAACCGGGCCCTGAAACAGCGGCGGGGGACACGAGGTAACATCCCCCGGCTGTTCTTACGGCACCTTCGGGAAAGTGCGCGACATGCCTTAGCCTTCGGTTGGGGCGGCGGGGATCATGCCGGCCTCTGTCGCTGCCTGCACTTCGGCATCGTCAAGTGCACCATCGGCGTTCAGATCCATGGCCGAGAACTGTTCGGCGGTGACTTCTGGATACACCGCCTGAACTTCGGTCACGCTCAGCAGGCCATCGCCATTTGCGTCCACCTCAGACGCTCCCGAGCCCATCGCATAGGCAGGCACACACAGGGTCGTGATCGCGACAGCGGCGAATTTGTTCAGTCGTGTCATTTGGATACTCCATTTCTTGGTTCTGATATGAAGGCGTTCTCGGCCTTCCCCTAGACAGATGCGGTAACGGCGCTTTGCGTCCCGGCGCGGTTGCGGCACGCGGTTGCCTGCCGATCTGGACGATCCGCTTGGGCGGGGCGTCGCCCAAAAAGCCCCGGTACCGCGGATCGGCGAAAACTCCCCCACTGGTTGAACCGGCGAAACTGGGCAATCTGCGCCAAAACAACAATATGAGGCGATACCCATGACCAAGCAGACTGACATCCTCCGACAGCTACTGCCCCGCCTGACCCGCCGCGCCCGCCGTCTGTGCCGCACCGCCGACGACGCCGACGATCTGGCCCAGGAGGTCGCGGTCCGGCTGTTGCAGGTGCTGCGCGGGAAGACCCGGATCGACACACCCGACCGCTATGCGATGATCATGCTGCACAATCTGGCACGCCAGCGCTGGCGCCAGCGGCGCGAGATGGTTGAGCTTTCAGATGAAATGGCCCTGACCGACCCCGAAGGCCCGGCCCGACTGGCCTGCCGCGAACTGCGTGCGGCCATCACCCGCCTGCCCGATGATCAGGCCCTACTGATGACGCTGGTGCAGGGGGGCGAAACCAGCCCACGGGTGCTGGCCACTCAGACGGGGCTGCCGCTGGGGACCGTGATGTCGCGCCTGTCCCGCGCCCGCGCCCGGTTGCGCGCGGATCTGGGTTTGGACGCCGACAGTTCGGTCGCGGAGATGTTGTAGTAGCGCCATTGGGGCGCGTAGGGGCGCTGCCCCAAACCCCGAGGGTATTTTTAGTCCAAAAAAGCAGCAGGAAGAACCATCTGGCAGCCGGCGCGTTTCAGCTCGATTTGCAAAATCCTTGTTCCTTGCGGTGAATGGGTTATCTGCATCAGGCGGGCTGAACACTTGGTAGGAAGACACCGGAATGTACTGGATCACGACCCATCTGGAGATCGTCATCATCGTGGTGCTGACGTTGTTGGCCGCGATTGTGATCTTGCAGCAGCGCCGCACGCCGCAGTCGACCGCTGCATGGCTGTTGTTCATCATCGCCTTGCCTTGGGTAGCGGTGCCACTGTTCCTCGGTCTGGGCTTTCGCAAGCAATCGACGCGCTATGACCCGGTTCATTTCCCACAAGACGGCGCAACCGCCCCGCCCGGCCCGGCCCACCCGCTTGACGCGACGATGCAGCATTTCGGACTGCCGGCGGCAGCGGCAGGGCAACATCTGAGCCTGCTGACCGCACCTGACGCCGCGTACAAGACCGCTATGCAGCTGGTAGCAGAGGCGCAAGAGAGCCTGGACGTGCTGTTTTACATCGTCGCCAACGATTCCACCGGCCGCGCTTTTGTCGAGGCCCTTGCGGCGCGCGCGCGCGACGGGGTGAAGGTGCGACTGCTGATGGACCGCCTTGGCACGATGCGCGGACCCGCGGCAGAATTGCGCAAGCTGCGCGACGCGGGCGGTGAGACGCTGTTCTACTCGCCCCTTCTGCAATTGCCCGGCTCGGGGCATCTGAATTTGCGCAATCACCGCAAAATGATCATTGCCGATGGCGCACGGGTGTTTTCGGGCGGCATGAACATCGCCGCGCATTACCTAAGCCCGGTGAAGCAGAAAGACGGCTGGGTCGATCTGGCGTTTGAGCTTGAGGGCCGTGCGGTGCAGAGTTTTGCCAATGTGTTCCGCTCCGACTGGAGCGTCGCCAGCGGCGTCGAGGCGGAGCCGGCCCCGGCGATTTCGTCCGATACGGCGGGCAATGCCACGGTGCAACTGGTACCCTCTGGCCCCGATGTGCTGGAAGATCCGCTGCATGACGGGTTGATCCGCGCGCTGCATATGGCCGAGGCGCGTATCCTGCTGGTCACCCCCTATTTTGTTCCGACCGAAGCACTTGGAAATGCGCTGGCCATCGCGGCGCGGCGCGGGGTTGATGTGCAGGTGCTGGTGCCGGCCCGGTCCAACCAACGGCTGGCCGATTTTGCGCGCGGGGCTTATCTGCGCGACCTTCAGGATGCGGGTGGCAAGGTCTTGTACTATCAGCCGGGCATGATCCACGCCAAGGCCGGCATCATCGACGATATGGCTTTCGTCGGATCGGCCAATTTTGATGTGCGCAGCATGTTGCTGAACTTTGAGATATCGCTGTTTGTCTATGATGCCGGCACGGTGGTCGAATTGACCAACTGGTTCGAACATCTGTCCGAACACTGCACGATGGAGAAGCCTCCCGCCGGTCTGTTGCGCCGGGTGGCCGAAGGTCTGTTTCGTCTGGGGGCGCCAATCCTGTGATCACCCTGCCTGCAAACGATACCCTTCGCATCGCCAGCTACAACATTCGCAAAGCGGTCGGCACCGACCGCCGCCGCGACCCCGAACGCATCCTGCGCATCATCAAGGGCCTGCGCGCCGATGTGGTGGTCCTGCAAGAGGCCGACCGCCGTCTGGGCGCGCGCCCCTCTGCCCTTCCGCTGGCGATGGTCACCGAAATCACCGGGATGCGCGCGGTGCCGGTGCCCGGTGACGTCAGCATCGGCTGGCACGGCAACGCGGTGCTGGTGCGCGCCGACGCCACGATCGGCACGGTCGAACATCTGACCCTGCCGGGCGTAGAGCCGCGCGGTGCCATGGTGGCCGATCTTGACCTGGGCGGCAAACCGCTGCGCATCATTGCCTCACATCTGGGGCTGCTGCGGCCCTCGCGCAAGGAACAGCTTTCGGCGCTCTTTGCACATCTGGAAAGCTGTGCCGCCTGCCCCACCGCCATCGCAGGTGATCTGAACGAATGGTCTCGCAAGGCGGGGCTGGGGCGTCTGGCGAAACGTTTTTCGATCCATGCACCGGGTAAGAGTTATCACGCGCGACTGCCGATGGCCGCGCTCGACCGGATCGCGCTGAACGACCAATTGGAAAGCCATCATGGCGGCGTGCTGGAAACACCGCAAACCCGGCGGGCGTCAGACCACCTGCCAATTTGGGTAGATGTGCGGCACCGTTAGACGGCGATGCGCGCCTGATTGCGGTCAAAGAAAAACGCGGCAGATCGGTCGAAATCAAGCGTGACCGCATCCCCCACCTGCGCGCTGTGCTGGCCAAACAGCCGCACCGTCAGCGCCTCGTCCGCCGTGCTGCGCACCAGAAGATTGGTGTCACTGCCCAGGCGTTCCACATGGGTGACCTGGCCGCGGATCGGTCCATTGTCGGTCAGGCGCAGGTGTTCGGGCCGAATGCCCAGGGTCGCGCCGACCGGGCCAACCCCTTGGACCTTGGCCAGGAAATTCATTGCGGGCGATCCAAGGAAACCTGCGACAAAACGGTTCACAGGATTATTGTAAAGGTCCATGGGCGAGCCGACCTGTTCGACCCGGCCATCGCGCAACACGACGATCTTGTCGGCCAGTGTCATCGCTTCGGTCTGGTCGTGGGTGACATAGATCATCGACGCGCTCAGCTTGCGGTGCAGATCGGCGATTTCAATTCGGGTGTTCATCCGCAGGGCCGCATCAAGGTTGGACAGCGGTTCGTCGAACAGAAACAACTTAGGTTCGCGCACAATTGCCCGCCCAATGGCGACACGCTGGCGCTGGCCACCCGACAGATCGGCCGGTCGGCGGTCCACATAGGCGGCCAGATCCAGCATATTGATCGCCTTGCCCACACGCGCCGAAATCTCGTCCTTGGGCTGTTTTTCCTGCTTGAGCGCGAGGGTCATGTTATCGCGCACGCTTAGATGCGGATAAAGCGCATAAGACTGGAACACCATTGCGATGCCGCGCTTGGCCGGCGGCACCGTGTTCACCCGATCCCCGCCAATGGAAATATCCCCCGAGGTCGCGTCCTCAAGCCCCGCAATTACCCGCAGCAGGGTGGATTTGCCACAGCCTGACGGGCCGACGAACACGACAAACTCCCCCTCCTCGACCGTCAGATTGATGTCCTTCAGCACTTCGACGGTGCCAAAGGATTTATGCAGGTTTTCAAGTTTGAGGGCGGTCATGCGGGGTCTCCCAATGTCACGGGCTGGCCGGAACGGATACTTTCATCCGCCGCCAGACAAATGCGCAGCGATTGTACCGCGTCGTCCATGTGACGGGTCAGATCAAGGTTTTCACTGATAGCGCGGATAGTGTGCGCCTGTTCGGCATCGCAAAGCTGCTGGTGGCCGGGTTCATCGGGCATATCAATGCGTTGGTCGTTGCCGGGGCGGTGCACAAGGATGCTGCCGACGCGGGTGTGGCCATCCACATCATCGGAATCCGCCTTGTCGCCATCGCTGATCGACACGGCCCCATTGGGTGATACCACGTCTTTTACAAAGAACGCGGTTTCCGACATCATCGGCCCCCATCCGGCCTCGTACCAACCAACCGAGCCGTCATCGAACACGACCTGCAACTGCCCGTAGTTGTACATATCGGGTGCGATTTCATCGGACAGGCGCAGGCCGATGCCCGACACACGCAGCGGTTTGGCATCGGTGATCTGGCACATGACATCAACGTAATGCACACCGCAGTCCACGATCGGGCTGGTGGTCTGCATCAGCGCCTTATGGGTTTCCCAAGTGGCACCGTCTGACTGCTGGTTCAGGTTCATGCGGAACACATAAGGCCCGCCAAGCCCGCGCGCCTCGGCCACCAGTCGCTGCCAGCTTGGGTGATGGCGCAGGATGTACCCAACGACCAACTTGCAGTTCAGCCGGGTGGCAGTATCGACGACGCGTTTTGCATCTGCGACCGTGGTCGCCAGCGGTTTTTCGACAAAGACATGTGCGCCCTGCTCCATCGCGGCCACGGCATAATCGGCATGGCTGTCTGAATAGGTGGCGATCACGGCCAGATCCGGCGTCACCTCAGCGAGGGCCGAATGGAAATCGGTAAACACTGGATAGCCTTGTAGATCGGGGTGGTCGACTGTGCCCGAACGGTTCACGAGGCCGACAATCTGCGCGTCGGGATGGTTGTGATGGGCCAGCGCATGGCTTAGCCCCATATTGCCCAGACCGGCGATAAGAACCCTCATTTCACGGCTCCTGATGTGATACCACGGATCAACTGCCGCGAGAAAATTACGTACAGCGCCATGACAGGCAGGATCGCCAGCGACAGCGCAGACAGCACCGCGTTCCAGTCGGTGACGAACTGCCCGATAAACACCTGCGATCCCAGTGTGAGGGTTTTCACCTCTTCTGCCGGGGCCAGGATCAGCGGGAACCACAGATCATTCCAAATCGGGATCATATTGAACACGGCCACTGTCGCCATCGCCGGGCGCACCAGCGGCAGCACGAGGCGGAAAAAGATGCGGTATTCGCTCAGCCCGTCTATGCGGCCCGCATTTTTCAGATCATCACTGACCTGCCGCATGAATTCGGACAGGATGAACACCGCCAACGGCAGCCCCTGCGCAGTATATACAAGGATCAACGCCCAAAGCGTGTTGACCAGCCCTGTCTGCACCATCATTTCCAAAATCGCCACCGTGCCGATGCGGATCGGGATCATGATCCCCAGCGCCAGATACAGCCCCATGATCAGATTGCCGCGAAACCGGTATTCGGCCAGCGCAAAGGCCGCCATGGCCCCGAACAACAGGATGAAAAACAGCGAGCCGACGGTTACGATCATCGAGTTCTGGAAGTAGAGGAAAAAATCCCCTTGTTTCAGCACCGTCTGATAGCCGATCAGCGAAAAACTGTCGGTATCGGGCAGCGCCATCGGATCGCGAAAGATCGCCTTGCGGGTTTTGAAGCTGTTGATCACGATCACAAACACCGGGAACAGCGCGATCAACGTATAGAGGATCAGCGCGCCATGGGCGGCGGCGGTGTTGAGCGGGTTTTGGCGGGCGCGGTTCATGGTCATCCCCTTAGAACTGATAGCGGCGCATGCGCGACTGGATGCCAAAGAGGTAAACACATACCCCCACGAGGATCACCGCAAACATGGCGCTGGCGATGGTTGACCCCATATGCGGATCGCCCAGTTGCAGCTGAAAGCCAAAGAAAGTGCGGTACATGAAGGTGCCCAGAATGTCGGTGCTGAAATCCGGCCCCGCCAGCGCCCCCTGGGCGGCATAGATCAGATCAAAGGCGTTGAAGTTGGCGACAAAGGTCAGCACCGAGATGATGCCGATTGAGGGCAAGATAAGCGGCAGCTTGATCTTCCAGAAGGCGGCAAATCCGGTGATACCCTCAACCTCGGCGGCCTCAAGTATCTCGTCGGGGATCGACAGCAGGGCGGCGTAGATCAGCATCATCGGGATGCCGACAAATTGCCAGACCGACACCAGCGCCAGCGTGGTCAGGGCATATTCCTGTTTGCCCAGCCAGGGCGCGTAAAGCGATTTCAGCCCCACCGCATCCAGCATTCCCGGCGCAATACCCCAGATCGGCGACAGGATCAGCTTCCAGGCAAAGCCGACGATGACAAAGGACAGGATGGTGGGGATAAAGATGGCCGAGCGGTAAAAGCCCGCAAAGCGCAGGCGTGGATGGCTGAGGATCGCGGCCAGCGCGATGCCGATGGGGTTTTGCACCAGCATGTGAATGATGAAGAACCAAAAGTTGTTGCCAAGGGCGTTCCAGAACTGCCCCGACCAATTGGGGTTGCCAAACAACGTGCGGAAATTCTGCAACCACACAAAAACCCGTTCATTGCCCACTTCGGTAAACAGCGACAGCCGCAGGGTGTTGAACAGCGGATAGATCATGACGGCGGTGTAAACCAGCACGGCCGGGGCCAAAAACACCACGATGTGCCACCTGATTTTGCTTTTTCCGGGGCGATCAGTCATGGCGATATCCTGCGGGCTATGGACGATGGAAAGGGTCCGCGCGCCCCGATAATAAGGCCATAGGGCGCGCGGTTGGGATGGGCGTTTACTGCTGGCGTTCGTACCAGCTTGCCAGACCCTCTTGCAGACGTGCGCCTGCGTCTTCTGGGGTTTCCTCGCCTTTAATCACAGCGGCAGAAGCGTTCCAGGTTTCGTTCTCAAGGTTCGGCGTGCCGCGTGACAGCACCTGATAGGTCGACCGGATTGTGCTTTCGCACTCACCACGCCAAGAGATGAACTCTTGCGCCAGCGGATCTTCCAGCGCGACCTCGCCTTTGGACAGCGGGAAGAAGCCCGGCAGCGCGTTGGCATAAAGCGTTGCGAACTCTTCCGAGCCGACCCAGTTGAGGAAGGTCTTGGCCGCCTCTGGATGCGCCGTCTTGGCGTTCATGCCGATGCCGATGTCGGTGTGATCCGAGATATAGCAGGTGTCGCCTTCGGCCTGAACGGGTGGATAAAACGCGCCCATTTCGAAATCGACCAGGTTGTTGAAACCCGACACTTCCCAAGACCCGGCAGGATAGATCGCGGCCCGGCCCAGGGTAAAGATGTTCTGGCTGTCAGGATAGGTCTGCGCCTCGAACCCGTCACCCAGGTATTCACCCCACTTTGCCAACTGGCGGTACGGTGCGACCCATGCATCGTCGGTCAGCTTCTGGTCACCCGCCATCAACGCCAGACGGCCCTCTTCGCCTTTCCAATAGTTCGGGCCGATGTTGTTATAGCCCATGGTCGCCGCTTCCCACTGGTCGCTGGTGCCCATCGACATCGGGATATAGGTGCCGTCCTCTTTGATCTTGTCGAGTGCGGCAAAGAAATCAGCTTCGGTCTTTGGCACCTCAAGGCCCAATTCGGCAAAGGCGTCTTTGTTATAGATAAATCCGTGGATCACCGAGGCCATCGGAACGCAGAACTGCGTGGCACCGTCATCCGTGCTCCAGCCCGATTTGGCGACGGGGGAAAAGTTGCCCATCCCTTCCAGATCGGTCACATCTGCCAGATGCCCGGCCTCAAACAACGCCAGCGAAGCGTCGAAGGGGCGGCAGGTGATGATATCGCCCGCTGACCCAGCGTCGAGTTTCGAATTCAGCACCGCATTGTATTCCGCCGGAGCAGACGGCGTGAATTTCACCTTGATACCGGGGTTTGCGGCTTCAAAGGCGGGGATGATCTTGTCCTGCCAGATGGCAAGGTCGTCGTTGCGCCAGCTTTCGATGGTCAGCGTGGCGTCTTCGGCCTGGGCCATACCCGCCAGCATCGTGCTGGCCAGCAGGGCGGTTGTAACATTGCGAAGTTTCATGTTGGTCTCCCTTTCAGTTTCTCGTTTTTTTTGGTGTCGTATTCATTTGGACGTATCTATCAGACAGGGGCCAAGGTGGCCTGCGTGCCGGTCCAGCAACGCCTGCGCGTGGTCCTCGGGCAGCCCCTTGGCCAACAGAATGGCCAGCTTTACCGCCCCTTTCGCCGTGGCCAGCGCGGTTGCGGCCTCATCCGATGTGACGTTTGATATCTGGCGCACGATGCCATTGGCGCGTTGGCGCAGCTTGGCGTTGTCGGCCACCAGATTGACCATAAGCCCCTGATAGACATGGCCCAGTTGCACACCCATCAGTGTCGACATCACATTCAATGCCGCCTTTTGCGCGGTTCCTGCGGCCATGCGCGTGGACCCTGCGATCACTTCTGGCGGGGTGTTCAGGTAAATCGCCACATCCGCCATCGCTAGCAGGGGTGTGCCGGGGTTGTTGGTAATCGCGATCACCTTGGCCCCTGCCGCCCGCGCCCGCGCCACCACAGCCAGTGCATAGGGCGTGGCCCCGCTGGCGCTCAGCACGATCACGGCATCGCTGCGGCGGATCACGATGTTTTTCGTGGCCTCGGCGTCGTCTTCGACATCGCCGGGCATCACGCCATCCGCAGGCACACCGCCTGCCATATGGATCTGGATTTGCCGCGCCGACACCCCAAAGGTGCCGGGCAACTCGCAACCATCAGACAGCGCCATCAGCCCCGAACTGCCCGCAGCGGCATAAATCAATGACCCACCTGCCCGCAGCGCTTCGGCCATCAGCGCCGCGCCGGCGGCAAGATCGAACGTGGCGCGCCTTGCGGCGTCAACGGCAGCGGCCTGCCCGTCCAATATCAGCGCCACGCCGCGCTCGGCCGTCACGGCGTCGATCGCATGATGATCAGATTGCATTTCAGTGTGCAGCAGCGACATTCGATTCTCCCCACGTTCGACAATACCTATTAGATACCTATTGTCCATATAAATCTTTAATACGCCATATATTCGGCTAAAACAGCACCAATACCCCAAAAAGTGGGCAAATAGGTCTTTCATTTCGCCAATAGGTATTATATAGGTATTGCATGAGCACTTCACCGGAAACCCTAGTTATCGGCGTGGATGGCGGCGGCACCGGCTGCCGGATTACGCTTGGCACGCAGGCAGCAGGCATATTGGCCGAAGCCTCAGGCGGGCGCGCAAATGCACGCACCGATTTGGCCGATACCGTCCGCAACATCACCACAGCAATCGAGGCAGCAGCGCAAAAGGCGGGCAAGCCCGTTTCGGCGCTGCACGGCGCGCAGGTGCATCTGGGCCTGGCAGGGATCGTGACCCCGGCAGACGCCGCCGCCCTGTCTGCCGCCCTGCCCTATCAGAACTGCACCGTGACCGACGACCGCGCCACCGCGATCACCGGCGCGCTCGATGGCGCTGACGGATACCTTGTTGCCATCGGCACCGGCACGATCATCGCGACCAGTCAGGATGGCAATCTGCGCTTTGTCAGCGGGCGCGGGTTCCAACTGTCCGATCATGGCTCCGGCGCCTGGCTGGGTCGCGCTGCGCTTGACTGGACGCTGCAATGCCATGACGGCATGATGCCGTTTTCGACCATGACGCGGGCGCTGTTGATGCAATTCCAGAATGACCCCAGCGAAATGGTCCGCTTCAGCGCCACGGCACAGCCAGGCGATTACGCCAGCTTTGTCCCCGATGTGCTGCGCGCCGCAACCGATGGCGATGAACTGGGTTGCGCGCTGATGGCACAGGGGTCCGATTTCATCGCGCGTGGTTTGCACGCATTGGGGTTCCGCCCCGGCGATCTGCTGTGCCTCTCGGGGGGCGTGGGTCCGCACTATGCACCCTTTCTGCCCGATGCTCTCACCAGCAATGTTCAACCGCCAAAACACAGTGCTGCACAGGGGGCGTTTCAGATGGCCCTGCGCGCGCTTGGAACCGAGGTACGGCCATGAACGTCGCAGACTTTCTCGCCCCGGCCGTATGGCTTCAACCCGACGGCGGACCGCGCTATGTGCAACTGCGCCAACGCCTGACCGATGGCATCGCGCAGGGCATCTTGAAAACCGGGTCTTCCCTGCCGCCTGAACGTGAAATCGCAGCAATCACGGGGCTGTCGCGCGTGACCGTGCGCAAGGCGATCCAGTCGCTGGCCGAAGAAGGCATCATCGTCCAGAAACAAGGGTCTGGATCATTTGTCGCCAGCACCGCACCGCGCATAGAACAATCCCTGTCGCGGCTGACATCTTTTACCGAAGACATGTCGAACCGGGGCATGGTGTCGAGCAGCCGCTGGTTGGAACGCGGCGTCTTTATGCCCGCCGAGGCGGAGGTCGAAGCGCTTGGCCTTGCCCCTGATGCGTCCGTCTCGCGCATCGCGCGGCTGCGCACCGCCGACGACAAACCAATGGCGATTGAACGCGCCTCGCTGCCCGTCGATATCCTGCCCAACCCGCTGCTGGTGGAAACCTCGCTCTATGCCATTCTGGATGAGGCCGGCCTGCGCCCGGTGCGCGCCCTGCAAAAAATATCCGCGATCAATCTGGGCGAAGACGATGCCCGCCTGCTTGAGGTGGCCCAGGGTGATGCAGGGCTGCGGATCGAACGGACATCGTACCTTGCCGATGGTCGGGTGGCAGAATTCACCCAATCCATCTATCGCGGCGACGCCTATAACTTCGTCGCCGAACTTTCGCTGCTCAAGGAACAGGACGTGACATGACCCCTTCCGAAACCCAGATGCGCCGCGAAGTGCTAGAAATCCCCGACGCGGTCGACAGGCTGCTGACCAGCCAGCACGCCGCCGTCATCCGCGCCGCCGCCGCCCTGCGCGATCGCGATCCAGCCTATATGATCAGCGTCGCGCGCGGATCGTCGGATCATGTGGCAACCTACCTGAAATATGTGTCGGAACTGCTGACCGGCACGCCCATCGCCTCTGTCGGGCCGTCGATTGCGTCGGTCTACAAGCGCAAGCTGAACCTCGCAGGCAGTGCCTGCCTGTCGGTGTCACAGTCAGGCAAAAGCCCCGATATCGTCGAGATGGCGCGCATGGCGCAGGCGGGCGGCGCGCTGTCGATTGCCATGACCAACACGCCTGGATCCCCACTGGCCGAGGTGGCCGATCACACGCTTTACCTCGACGCCGGGGATGAATTGAGCGTGGCGGCGACCAAGACCTTTGTGAACTCTGCCGTGGTGGGCGTCTGGCTTTTGGCGGAATGGGCCGATGATGATGACCTGCGCCGTGCCATTCGCGCCTTGCCTGGGCAATTGGAACAGGCCGTGGCGCAGGATTGGCCGCAGGCACGCGCAGCTTTGGGCGACCGTGAGTCGATCTTTTGTCTGGGGCGCGGGCCTGCTTATGCCATATCAAATGAGGCAGCGCTGAAATTCAAGGAAACCTGCCAAATCCACGCCGAATCCTATTCCTCGGCCGAGGTGTTGCACGGCCCGGTGTCAATTGTGGATGCAGGTTTTCCGGTGATCGCGCTGGCCTCTGCCGACGCGGCAGAAGCGGCACTGGCCGGGGTGGCGGATGACATCGCGACCAAGGGTGCGGCGGTCTTTGCCACCACGGGCAAGGTGCAGACCGCAAACCGGCTTGAGACTGTGCGCACCGATCACCCGCTGACCGATCCAATTGCCCTGATTGCCAGTTTCTATGCCATGGTCGAACGTGTCGCCACCGCCCGTGGCATCAACCCTGACGCCCCTCGGCACCTGAAAAAGGTCACCGAAACCATATGACCCAGCAGGCCCCCAAAGCCCTGACCGATGCCGCCATTCACGACGGCACTACCCTGCACGCCGATGCCGCCCTGCTGCTGCCCGGTGATGGCACGGCGCAGATCATACCCGTTGCAGACCTGCCCGGCGGTGTGGCGCAGCAGGCGCTTGCGGGGGGGATCATCGCACCGGGATTTGTCGATCTGCAACTGAACGGCGGCGGCGGGGTGATGTTCAACGATGACCAATCGGTAGACACCCTTCGCCGCATGGCCGAAGCGCACGCGCGTATCGGCACTGCCGCCCTGATGCCGACTCTGATCACCGACACGCCGGCCCATAGTCGCGCCGCGATTGCCGCAGTGGAACAGGCAATTGCGGCGCGGGTGCCGGGCATTATCGGCATCCACCTGGAGGGGCCGCATCTGTCGGTGTCGCGCAAGGGGGCGCATAGCGCCGATCTGATCCGCCCATTGGACGACGATGACCTCACTCTTTATCTCGATGCCGCGCAACGGCTGCCGCATGTGATGCTGACGCTGGCCCCCGAAAACGCCACGCCTGCGCAGATCAAGGTATTGGCGCAGGCCGGGGTGATCGTGTCGCTGGGACATACCAATGCCAGCTATGACATCTGCATGGCCAGTTTCGACGCCGGGGCGCGCTGTGTCACGCATCTGTTCAACGCGATGAGCCAGATGGGCAACCGTGCGCCGGGGCTGGTGGGTGCCGCCTTGCATCACGGCGGCGTGCATTGCGGGTTGATCGCCGATGGCATCCATGTGCACCCCGCCAGCATGGCCACCGCCTTTGCCGCAGAACAGGGCAATCCGCGCATCTTTCTGGTGACCGACGCCATGGCCACCGCGGGGTCCGACATCTCACACTTTACCCTCAACGGCCGCGAGGTGCAGCGCCGGGATGCCCGCCTGACGCTTGCCGACGGCACGCTGGCCGGCGCCGATCTTGAGCTGGCCGGGGCGATTGGGTATCTTGTCCGTGACCTGGGCCATGCCCCCCAAAGCGCCGTGGCGCGGGCCACCAGCCTGCCAGCGGCGGTGCTTGGGGACAACAGCGGCTGGGGCCGGTTTTCGGGCCGTGTGGATGGAATGATTCATATTGACGCGACGTGCAGCGGCGTCGTGCCGCTCTCAGCGCTCTAGCAACTGCCGCCGCGACAGACGACATCCGAGACTAAGGTGCTGTTGCTCCCCCTTCACGCGCCAAACCCGCGGCCCCGCCGACTTGTATGGGGCGCTCGGCGGTATTCTGATACTGCCGCGGCGCGACGCCATGGGTTTTCCTGAACTCCCGGTGAAAATGGGCGGCGTCCGAAAACCCCGCATCTGCCGCGATCTGCGCAATGGTGTCGGTGGTGTGGGTTAATCTCCACAAGGCATAGCTCAACCGCATGGCACGGAAATAGCGTGCAGGCGACTGGCCAAGGGCGCGGTTAAAACGTCGGTCCAACTGGCGCGCGCTCAGGCCCACTTGGGTGGCCAGCACGTCAATCTGGGTCGGCGTGTTGATCTTTTGCTCCATGAGGGCGACACAGCGGCGCACCGCCTCGTCCTTCACATGCTGGATATTCTGCGAAAAATGCGCTTGGGGAAAGGTCGCTGCCCGTTGCCCCTGCAACATCATGTGACGGATCGCCTGCTGCGCATAGACACTGCCGCAGTGACGGTCGATCAGATGCAAGGCCAGATCGGAGGCCCCGGTCGATCCAGCACAGGTGATGCGCGCACCTGCGTCCAGGAAAATACGATCGGTCAATGCGTCAATCTGCGGAAACTGGTCGTGAAACTCGTCCACGACGTTCCAATGCACGCAGGCAGGATATCCCTGCATCAACCCCGCGCGCGCAATGTTGAACGTGCCGGTACACAGGCCAATCAACGGCACACTGGCCCCGGCTGCCTTGGACAGGTAGCTGTCCAGCCACGCCGGTTGCGACCGCGTGCGATACCCGTTCCCGCCACAGACCGCGATATAGTCCATTTCGGACGGGCTGATCAGAGGTGCCGTCGGCGCGACGGTCAGACCACAACTCGCCGTGATCTTGCCTTCGCCCATGACTTCCCAGCCACAGGCGACCTGTCGGCTGCGGCCCCCGTGATCGGCAGCAAGCCGGATCGCCTCTACAAATCCCGAAAACGCGTTGAGGGTGAAACTGTCCAGCAGCACGAATCCAACCCGAAGCTTTTGTTGATTGCGGCGCACGTGAAGTCCCTATTGCTACATCGGCGTGATCAGATAAGCAGATTTTCAAACGGATATGTCTGAAATATCCACCTATGCGTCTGAACCATTCTATAACGGCGGTCCATAGCTGTCTAACGTCAATGTCAGTCCCGCGTATACGACGGGATGCAGATAGGGAGATGAATAATGAATCGCAGAACTTTAGTCGCGCTGGCCTTGGCAACATCGGTCAGCGCATTGGCCACCGCACCAGTGCTGGCCCAAGATGCAACATTCCGCGTCAACGTGCCGGGAAACGAAGACGGTATCGCATATCGCTCGGTTGAACACTTCTCCGATGTGTTGTCCGAAAAAACCCAAGGCGCGCTTGACGTAAAACTGTTCCACTCCAGCGCGCTTGGCGATCAGGAAAGCTCGATCGAGGCCATGCAATCATCGATTCTGGACATGGCAACGATCGAAACACCGATCACAGCGGTCGCTCCTGTGCTGGGCGCAACCGCGCTGCCGTATATCTTTTCAAGCCGCGAACACGTCAAGGCCGCGATGGACGGCGAAGCGGGAGAGATGATCGAAGCCCTTCTTGCCGAAAAGGGTCTGCGCGTCGTCGGGTTTCTCGAAGGCGGGTTTCGCCAGATCACGAACAATGTACGCCCCGTGGTGACACCCCAAGACCTGAAGGGCATCAAGATCCGCACACCCGGCAGCGCCCTGCGCATCGCCATCTTTAACCATTACGGTGCCAATGCCTCCCCCCTGCCGTTCAGTGAACTCTATTCAGCACTGCAAACCGGCGTGTTTGACGGGCAGGAAAACCCGGTCATCTGGGCACAAAGCACCAAATTTTACGAAGTGCAGAAATACCTGTCGCTGACCAACCACCTTTACACGGTGACATATCTGCTGATGGCCGAGGACAAATTCCAGGCCCTGACCGATGCGCAGAAACAAGCAGTGCTTGAGGCGGGCGAAGCGGCTGAACTGCGCTCTGTCGAACTGGGGATCAAGGCGGATGCCGAAATCGTCGACTATCTGATCGAAGAAGGTATGGAAGTTAACAAGGCCGACATTGCTGCGTTCACTGCCAAATCCGGCCAGATCTGGACAGACTGGGCGGCAGAGCAAGGCCCAGAGGCGCAACAGCTGATCGACCTTATCCGCGACGCGGACAAGTAAACCCAGGCCCCGAGGAGATAGCCATGATCAACCGGATACTCGAAGCGATCATCGCGGCCTTGCTGCTCGCAGCCGTGAGCGTCGCATTTCTGGCAGTGATATACCGCTATCTCCTCGATAATGCCCTAAGTTGGAGCTTTGAGGTGTCGCTGGCCCTGCTCACCTACATTACATTTCTGGGCAGCTATCTGGCGCTGCGGCGCGGGGCGCATCTGAAAGTGGATGTATTTGTGCGCTACCTGCCAAACTGGGCGCAGGGTGTATTGTTCCTGTTCAACCAGGTGCTGATCGGCGGCGTCGGCGCGATCATGGCATGGTACGGCGGTCGGCAGGTCGTGCGCTTTGCCGAACAGACAACCAACGTATTGGAAATATCAAGCGCGTGGCTCTATGCCGCCATCCCGCTGGCCGGCGCGCTGATCTGCGTTGATGCTGTGGTGCAGTTTGCGCGCAGCCTGCCGCGTATCCGGCAGGGTATCGACCCCGACAGCCGCAGCGACACCAATTCTGCCCCCTTCGATCTTTGACCACAGGATAAGACACATATGGAACTGCTTTTGATCCTCTGCATCCTCCTGGGGTTGATCGGGATAGGACTGCCCATCGCCTTTGCGCTGGTCTGCATCGCCATCGGCATCTTCTGGATGGGCGACGTCGACCAACTGATCGTCGCCCAACGGCTGTACCGCGGCGTTCAAAGCTTCCCGTTGCTCGCCGTGCCACTGTTCATTTTGGCAGGCCAGATCATGAGCCGCAGCGGGATCTCCGGCCATCTGATCGAATTTGCCAAAACCCTCGTGGGGCAGATGCGCGGCGGTCTGGCGGCGGTGAACGTCGTCACGTCCATGTTCTTTGCCGGGATGAGCGGCACATCCATGTCCGACACGGCAGCGGTCGGCGGCATGATTATCGACCCGATGATCAAACGTGGCTACAGCCGCCCCTTTACCGCCGCCGTCACCGCTGCGTCCTCGACCATCGGCATCATCATCCCGCCCAGTGTTCCGATGGTTATCCTGGGCGCCTACCTCGGCATCTCCACCGGTGCGCTGTTTGCCGCAGGGCTTATGGCCGGTCTGCTGCTGGGTGTCGCGCTGATCATCGTCGCTTGGATCATCTCGGTGCGCGAAGGCTACCCTGTCGAGGCACCGTTCAGTGGCAAACGCATGGTTTTTGCCTTTGGCAAGGCGCTGCCCGCGTTGCTGATGCCCGCGATCATTCTGGGCGGCATCCTGGGCGGTGTGTTTACCCCCACCGAAGCCTCCGCCGTGGCCGTGGTTTACGGCATCTGCGTCGGGATGTTCTATTACCGCACGCTGAAAATTCGCGTCCTCTATCAGACCTTCTGCGAGGCGGCGGTCCTGTCGGGTGCCGTGATGCTGGTGACAGCCACCGCGCATGTCATGGGCTTTGCCTTTACCTTTGAGCAACTGGCTGACAGCATCCTCGCCCCTCTGGCGCAGATGGAAATGTCGCCCACCATGTTCCTGATCATGCTCAGCGCGATCATGATTATCGCAGGCACCTTTCTGGACGGGATCGCGATGATCTTTATCATCGTGCCGCTGTTCATCCCCGCGGTCAAACTGCTGGGCATCGACCCCATCCACTTTGGCATGGTCGTGGTGCTGTGCTGGGGGATCGGGCAACAGACGCCGCCGGTGGGTGCCGCCCTTTTCATCACCAGCGTGATTGCCAAGGTGGATATTCTCTCGCTGACCCGCGCCAATCTGCCCTTCATCGCGGTGATGTTCCTTGTTCTCGGTGCTGTGATCGCCTTTCCCGATCAACTGGTCCTGCTGATCCCGCGCGCCCTCGGACTCTGACAATTTTTCCAATCCTAAAGAAAACCTACAGGAGGACTCTGTCCAATGATGACCAACAACCGTTTCGTCGATGTGATCTACACTCACACCGATGGTGAACCCACCTGCATCATCCATGGCGGCATTCCCTACCCGCATGGGCTGAGCGTGACTGAAAAGCGCCAGTTCATCCGCGATAACTATGATTTTGTCCGCACCGCCCTGCTGCGCGAACCGCGCGGCCATCACGATATGGTCGGCGTTTTTGTCACGCCCCCCTCCAGCCCGGATTACGACGCCGGGATGCTGTGGTGCGACGGGGACGACTTCATGGAAATGTGCGGCCATGGCACGATCGCGCTGTCGATGGCACTGGTGTCACACGGGCTTGTCCACGATGCCGGCGGCGACGTGACCAAGATCCGCTTTGAAACACCCGCAGGCGACGTGACATCAGAAGTCGGCCGCGAGAACGGGCAGATTGCCTGGACCAAATTCCAGAACGTGCCCGCCTTTGTGCTGGAACAGGACGTGCCCATCACCCTGCCCGGCTACGGTGACCTGACGGCCGACATTACCTTTGGCGGCAACTTTTTCGCCGTGGTGAAATGGCCGGACAACGCGCGCCCGATCGGCCCCCAGAACGGCAAGCTGTTGTCGGAAATGGGTGTGTTGGTCAAAGACCAGATCAACGCCAAAATGAGAATCCAGCACCCCACCGAAAAGCACATTCAGGGCCTGAATTTCACAACATTCTGGCAGGAACCCGATCACGCTGACAGCCTGTACCGTAACGTCCACGTGTTCAGTGACGGTAAACTGGATCGCTCACCAGGCGGCACCGGGACGTCGATGATGATGGCGATGTTCGAAGCACGCGGAAAAATGAAAATCGGCGAAACCATCAAGTCCGAGGGCCTGCTTGGCCAGGGCCGCTTTGAAGGTCAACTGCTGGGCGAGACGATGCTGGGCAGCCAACGCGCCGTGATCCCCACGGTAAAAGGCACCGCCAAAGTTGTCGGCTACGCCAAATGGCTGATTGATGAAACCGATCCGGTTGGTCGCGGGTTCACCATCACCTAAGCATCTGGCTTTGAAACGGACCAGCGCAGCAGGGGTTTCTCTTGTTGCGCTGCCCCCCCCCTAGGCCCACTGTATCCAGAAACTGCGACGGACCTGCACTGCCCGTGTGCCGCGATGCACACCATAGTGACTTCGGTGCTGGCAAACCGTACCCTCATCCTTCGCAACCGCAACGAACAGGGACACAATCACGGTGAACACGCGTTTTTTGGAAACCTTCGTTACGGTCGCAAATCTGGGCAGCTTTCGTGCCGCCGCCCAGCAGTTGAATGTCAGCCAGGCAACGGTTTCCAGCCGCATCTCATCCCTGGAAACGGAACTGCGGGTCGATCTGTTTGACCGCGAATTTCATGCCACCCGGATCACCGTCGCCGGCGCGCTGATACTCGACAAGGCGCAGGATATCCTGACCACCGAACGCAAACTGCGCGAAACCCTGTCTGATCCAACGACGGCCGTCGGGCGTGTTCGTCTGGGGCTGGTGTCGTCCGTGGTCCACACATGGCTGTGTGATCTGATCGAGGAAGTTGCGCGCTGCTATCCCCGGCTTGAGCTGGAACTGACGGTCGAACCCACGCCAAACATCGCCGCCGCCTTTGAACGCGGGGCGCTGGACATGCTGCTGACAACCGACGAACGGCATGATGAAACCTGCGTCTGCGCAGACCTTCCACCGCTGGCAATGGGTTGGTTCGGACCCGAAGGGATGCGCGACGAATCGTTGTCGCTGTCCGATGTGGTCAGCAGCCCGCTGATCACATTTACCCGCAATTCCCGCCCCCACGCCAATGTCCTTGCGCTGTTCAGTGAACGCGGGCTGCGACCCTCAATCGTGCATTGCATCACCTCAATGGCCGCGATCGCCAGATTGACAAGGCGCGGCCTGGGCATTGCGACACTGCCACTGGCCTGCGATCTGGCTGGGCCGGGCCTGTACGAGCTTGATGTAGCTGCAAAATTACCTGCTCTGCCGCTGTACTGCGTCTGGCGGCGCAGCTCAGACGCGGCCACCTACAAGGCCATTGCCGAACTGGCACGCGCCTGCGCAAAGCGTCACCAGAAACTGACGTGATCCCTGCGCCGCGTGGCATGATCGGAAAACCCGATCACCCCCCCATGAATAATCCCGTTTGTGGATATCCCGCATCTGCCCGAGGTTGCCGCTAACAGCAATCGACAGAGCCTTACCGCGCTTTGACGGCGGCGGGACATGCCCGCCACGTGCCGGCAGAGTTCTGTCCAAAGATCGGGATGCCGAATGACCAAGATACGTAACACAGATCAGGCGCAGCTCTTTGTCTGGAGCGACATCGACCCTGATCACGAGGCCGATTTCAACCAGTGGTACGATCGTGAACATATGGAAGAACGCGTGCGCATCCCCGGTTTCACCGGCGCACGACGCTACCGTTCTGTGTCAGGTTCTGCCCGCCGCTACCTCGCGCTGTACCGGGCCAGCAGCCTGGCCGATTTCACATCGGCGGCCTATCAAAAGGCCTTTACCAAACAGACCCAGTGGTCGGTCACAAATTTTGGCCGCATGTCCAACACCCGTCGCCGCGTCATGCATGTCGCACAGGAAGGCGGGTTTGGCTGGGGCAGCGCGCTTGTTCTGATTGAACTGAAACCTGGTGCCCTTGAAAATGACGCCGTCGGCAAGGTGCTCAGCACCCTGTTGGACAAAGACGGCGTCCTGCGTGTGCACCACATGATCCCGGATGAAACCCTCTCCACACCCCTGCCCTCCGAGGACACCCAAGGCCGCGTTCTGGCCCCCTGCATCGCCGTGGACGTATCGTCCGAACCGATCGCAGAGGCCACGCTGCGCCAGTTGACCGAAGAGTTGGGCAGCGCCGTGCGCGAGGCCGAGACCTTCCGCCTGATGTGGGCGCTGGACGAACACGATCTGCCCGCATTGGAAGACTAAAACCAACCACCCTGTCTTGCGAGTTCCGCAAGACGGGGACAACAAGCGACCCAACAAGGAGATACCTGACATGAAGACTTTTCTTATCGGAACTGCCATCGCCGCGCTGACCGCCGGCCTTGCCCACGCCGAAACCTGGAAGATGTCCGCCGACGCCCCGGACGGCAACTACTTGACCAAAAACATCCGTGAGTTCGCCCAAGATGTGGCCCGTTTGTCGGACGGCGCGCTGGAAATCGACGTGGTGTCGAACTCAGTCCTGCTGAAACGCCCCGATCTCAAGCGCGGCGTCCAGCGTGGCATCGTTCCGATTGGCGAAGTGCTGATTTCCGCACTTGGCAACGAAGATGCAGTCTATTCTGCCGACGCGGTGCCGCTTCTGGCCACCAACTTTGACGAGGCACGCAAGCTATGGGAAGCGTCGCGCCCGATCTACGAGGAAAAGCTGGCCGCAGACGGGCTTGTTCTGCTCTACGCCGCACCTTGGCCGCCACAGGGCATCTACATGAATCAAGAAGTGACCGATGCCACATCGTTCAATGGCGTCAAATTCCGCGCCTATAACCCGTCCACGGCCCGTCTGGCCGAACTGCTGGGCGCCGTGCCTGCCACCATCGCCACAGCCGAAATCAGCCAGGCGTTTTCGACAGGTGTGATCAACGGCATGATCACCTCACCCTCGACCGGCGTTGACAGCCAGGCGTGGGATTTCGTCTCGCACTACTATGATGTTCAGGCCTTCCTGCCCAAAAACATGGTGATCGTGAACAAATCCGCCTACGACGGCCTGTCCCCCGAGGTCCAGACAGCCCTGCAAGAGGCCGCCGAACTGGCTGAAACACGCGGCTTTGAGATGGCCGAAACCGCCACCGGCGAAGCGACCGCAACGATGGCTGAAAACGGCATGAAGGTGCTGCCGACGCCCGAAGGCCTTGTAACCGACTTTGACACCATCGCCGCGACAATGCGGGCCGAATGGCTGGAACAGGCCGGCAACGAAGGTCAGATAATCGTCGACGCGATGAAGTGATCCAGACAGGCCCGGGGTACGTGATGCCCCGGGCCGTTTTGCAAACTGGCCGGGATGCGCGCACCCCGGCCGCCGTCCTGTTTTGGAGCCCGCCATCATGTTGTTGACACGCTATATATTTAACTTTTGCGGAGCTTTGGCCGCGCTTTCCCTGTTGGGGATTGCGGTGCTGATCCTGTCGCAAATCGGTCTGCGCTTGATGGGCAGTCAGATCCCCTCGGCTGACGATTTTGCCGCCTGGGGTCTAAGCGCTTCGATCTTCCTCGCGCTGCCCGCCACCTTGGTGCGCGGCGACCATATTCGCGTCACCTCCCTGCGGCAGTTGATGCCTGTGGGGCTGGGCCACGCCGCCGATGTCATGTCGGCACTCTTTGCCACCGCATTGATGGGGTGGGTTGCCTGGGCGATCTTTGGCTATGTCGCCGAAAGCTGGACCTACAACGAAGTCAGCCAAGGCGTGGTGGCAGTGCCGCTTTGGATACCGCAGTCGGCGATGGTGCTCGGATCGGTGCTGTTTGCACTGGCCTTTGCCGAACGCAGCCTGCGCCTGATCCTCAGCCTGCCGGTCGAACTTGACGACACCCAAGAACAGGCACGCGGAGAATAACCATGGATATCATTACACAATCTGCCGTGCTGGTCTTTACACTGCTGGTGCTTTTGGGGCTCGGCGTCTGGGTTGGCGTCGCGCTGATGGCCTCGGGCGTCGTGATCTTTATGCTGTTCACCTCAACCCCGGTGGATGCCATTCTGGGCACCACCATGTGGGTCAATTCGGCCAGTTGGACACTAACCGCGCTGCCGCTCTTCATCTGGATGGGCGAAATCCTGTACCGCACCCGTCTGGCCGAAGACCTGTTTTCCGGGCTGGCGCCTTGGGTTGGCCGCCTGCCGGGTGGCCTGGCGCATGTAAATGTCGTCGGCTGCGGGATCTTTGCCGCCGTTTCAGGCTCTTCGGCCGCGACAACGGCGACCGTGGGGCGCATCTCACTGCCCGAACTAAAGGCGCGCGGCTACGCTGATCGTCTGGCGATCGGGTCACTGGCCGGGTCGGGGACATTGGGCCTGCTGATCCCGCCGTCCATCGTGATGATCGTCTACGGCGTCGCGGCCCAGGTTTCGGTCAACCGCCTGTTCATTGCGGGTGTGGTGCCGGGGCTGATGCTGATGGCGCTGTTTTCAGGCTATATCGCGCTGTGGTCCAAACTGAACCCGGACGGCGTGCCTGCCCCCGAACCGCGCGTTTCCGTGGGCGAACGCCTGCGCCGCCTGCGCATGTTGCTGCCCGTGGTCGGGCTGATCATCGGGGTGATCGGGTCAATCTACGCCGGTGTCGCCACCGCAACCGAAGCTGCCGCCATCGGTGTCGCAGGCGCGCTGATCATCGCAGCCTTCGGCAGATCACTCAGCATCGAAACCTTCATCGATTCCCTTCTGGGCGCCACCCGCACCTCTGCCATGATCGGGCTGATCCTGCTGGGGGCCGCATTCCTGACCTCAGCAATGAGCTTTTCCGGCCTGCCCGGCCAATTGGCCGAAATCATTTCGGCAAGCGGGCTTAGCGCAAACGGGCTGATCGCCGTGCTGACCGTGTTCTTCGTGCTGCTGGGCTGTTTCCTTGACGGGATCTCGATCGTGGTGCTGACGACGTCGGTCGTCATGCCCGCCGTGGCCGCCGTGGGTATTGATCCGGTCTGGTTCGGCATCTACCTGATCATCGTGGTGGAAATGGCGCAGATCACGCCGCCACTGGGGTTTAATCTGTTTGTGATCCAGAACTTGACCGGCAAGTCGATCTTCGAGATTACCCGCATGGTCGTCCCATATTTCCTGATCCTTGTGCTTGCCGTTGTCTTGCTGACCGCCTTTCCCGGCATCGCAACCTGGCTTGTACAGAAAACCCTATGAAGGTTGAGAACATGAACACCACCCCCCAATCCCTGCTCGACGCCGCCCGCGCCGAGGCCGCAGCGCCCGACTTCACCCAGGTCTTTGATGACCCGGTCCAAGGCGAAGGCTGTTTGTCCGGGCTGAACGTCGCGGTCAAGGATCTGTTTGATGTACGCGGCTATGCCACCCGCGCTGGCACCGTCGTGCGCAAGGACACATCCCCCGCCCCCCAAGATGCCGTGGCAGTCGCCCGCCTGCGCAACGCCGGGGCGGGGCTGATCGGTCACGCCAACATGACCGAATTTGCCTATTCCGGCCTTGGGTTGAACCCACATTACGGCACCCCGCTGACCCCGCTGCGCGCGGGCTGTATCGCGGGCGGGTCGACCTCGGGTGGGGCCTCTGCCGTGGCGCGTGGCGTCGCCGATATCGCGCTGGGAACAGACACTGGCGGTTCCGTCCGTATCCCGGCGGCGTTTTGCGGTCTGTTCGGGTTCAAACCGACGGCACACACCATTCCGCGCGACGGGGCTGTGGCGCTGTCGCACTCCCTCGACAGCGTGGGCGTTCTGACCCGCGAGGCTGGCCTGCTGCGCCCGGCATTGAATGTGCTGCGTGACACCGCCCTGCCCGATACCGCCATGCCCCGCGCGGTCATCGTGCCAGAAAACTTTGGCATGGACGAGTTGGACGCAGAGGTGGCCGAGGCGTTCGAGGCGGGCCTGAGCGCCCTCGCGGCCGCTGGTGTGGCGGTGCGGCGGCTTTCGCTCGATATCTTTGATCGCTACCGCGCCCTGCCGGTCTGGCAGTTCTCGGCGGTGGAATCGCGCGCGCATCACGGCGCCCACTTCGACACGGCACGCGAGGCGCTGGACCCGCGCGTCGCATCGCGCATGGCGCGCGCCGATGGTGTTGCAGCCACCGACTATGCCCGCACATTGGTCGCCCGCGAGGCACTGATCGCGCAGGCCGCGCACCTGTTTGGCGACACGCCTCTGGCACTGCCCAGCGTGGCCATCATGCCGCCCAAGCTCGACGCGCTGAGCGACGATGCCACCTATGACCGCATCAACCTGCTGGCGCTGCGAAACACCAGTTTCGGCAATGTGATTGACGGCTGTTCGGTGAGCATTCCGCTGACGCAATATCCGGGCGCAGGCCTGATGCTGACCGCCGCAGGTGGCGCCGACGCGATGCTGCTGAACATGGCCGAAACACTGCACGGCGTGCTGTGATCGCATCCGCCACGCCCCCCAATCGCCCCAGCGCTTACGTGGCGCTGGGGCCGCAGCGCTACCGTGTGCAGCATGTTACTGATGCGGCTTTGTCCGGCATCACAGATGTGGCTGTGCAGAGCGACAGGATCGTGGCCCTCAGACGGCATGCACCCGATCTGGTCACGCTGACCCTCGACGGTACAGTCCTGACCCAAGCCGCGCCCTTGCCGCAATTTGTCTGCGGTCATGGGCTGCGCAGCCTCGGCACTGATCGGCTGGCCGCCACGGATATGGATGGGCACAAGATCGTGCTGCTTGATGGCGCCCTGCAAGAGGTCGCGCGCCTGGACTGTGGCGAAAGGCCCGGCCTTGGACGCCCGTTCAACCACCCATGCGACTGTGTGCAGGGACCGGATGGCCGATATTACATCGCCGACGGCTATGGCAACAGCGCCGTGCATATTTTCGACGCCGACCTGCGCCACCTCGACAGCTTCGGCTACCCCGGTGCCGGACCCGGCGCATTTTCAACGCCGCACAGCATCGTGTTCGACACCCAAGGCAGGCTCTGCGTGGCAGACCGGGAAAACAACCGTGTTCAGCTATTTGACGGCGACGGCACCTGGCTGGCCCAGATCGACGGGCTGCACAAACCGATGGCGGTGGCCGTGACGCCCGATGGCACGTTTCTTGTCACCGATCAGACCCCACGCCTGTCGGCATATGCCCCGAACGGCGCTTTGGTCGGTCGTTGCCGCACATTTTCGACCTACGGACATGGCTTGGCGGTGCAGCCTGACGGGACCATCGTCATCGCCGACATGAACCCCGACCGCGTGACACTTCTGATCCCGGTGGCCCCCGCTGCATGAAAACCCTTTGCCCGGCAGCAAAGCTGGGCGCAGCCTGCACAGGCACCTGAGAGCAGCCTTGTTCTTCCTCAGGGTCGCGCCGACCCACCTCCTCATCCCACAAAAAAAACGGAGCGCCAAAGCGCTCCGCTAGTTTCGCCGTTCAGGCTCAGTATGTTAACCGCTCGGTAATATTTTGCCTGCGGCCTGAACGTCGTCAGGGGGCGAGCGCACCCGCCCCGTGTACGTCGTCCCGGCCAACGACCGGGGCGACGAGGTGGCGGCAGTCGTTCCACTTGGGAACGATGAGAGCCACCCCGGTAACTTGTGGAGCGCAATAACCAGCGCCCCCCCGTATCTCGTCGGGCGGGCCTTGCGGCCCTGCCCTACACGCCCCTTCCCGGCACGCGATCCCCTCAGCTACACCCAGATGTCCCACCACAGGTGTTGCACTTCATACAGGTGCCGTTGCGCACCAGCGTGTAGTTGCCACATTCGCCGCAGGCCTCGCCCTCATAGCCCTGCATCTTGGCCTTGGTGCGGGCGTCCAGCCCAACCGCGCCGGACGACACTGCCGTGGTGGACGCCATTGCCACCGCGACACCGCCACTGGCCGACACATCAGGCACCAGCGTTTCCAATGCCGCACTCGCACTGCGCATCTGGCCACCCTGCAACACCACCAGTTCCTGCGGCAAACGGTTACGCAGATACCCGGTCGAGCTGATCTGGCGCAGCACTTCCAGCGAATTGCTGGCGGCCCGTTCGCTCAACTCGGTCACATTGGCGACGTTCTCTTCTTCGCCCTTGCCCAGATCATCAAATGTGGCCCCTTCGGGTTTCACATGCGCCAGATCGGTCCGGTCGAGGTAAGACACTGCCAATTCGCGGAAGATGTAATCCAGGATCGAGGTCGCCTGCTTGATGCTGTCGTTGCCCTGCACCATGCCGGCAGGCTCGAACTTGGTAAAGGTAAAGGCGTCAACGAACTCTTCCAGCGGCACACCGTATTGCAGACCCACCGACACGGCGATGGCAAAGTTGTTCATCATGGCGCGGAAACCCGCACCTTCCTTGTGCATGTCGATGAAAATCTCACCCAGCTTGCCGTCTTCGTATTCGCCCGTGCGCAGATAGACCTTATGCCCGCCGACATTCGCCTTTTGGGTATAGCCCTTGCGGCGCTGTGGCATCTTTTCGCGGTGCGACTTGATGATCTCCTTGACGATGATCTTTTCCACGATCTTTTCGGCCAGAACCTTGGCCTTTTCATGCGGATTGCCGCTTTCCAGCGTCTCGGCTGCTTCCTCGTCGTCCTCGACCAGCGACGCTGCCAGTGGCTGGCTCAGCTTCGACCCATCGCGGTACAGCGCGTTGGCCTTGATGCCCAACGACCAGCTTAGCTCATAGGCTTTCAGACAATCTTCGATGGTCGCGTCATTGGCCATGTTGATGGTCTTGGAAATCGCCCCCGAAATGAACGACTGTGCCGCGGCCATCATGGTGATGTGGCTGTTAACCCCAAGGAACCGCTTGCCTTTTTTGCCACATGGATTGGCGCAATCAAAGATGCTGTAGTGCTCTTCGCGCAGGTGCGGCGCGCCTTCCAGGGTCATCGTACCGCAGACGTGATCGTTGGCGGCCTCGATGTCCTTGCGCGAAAATCCCAGGGATTTCAGCAGATCAAAGGTCGGATCGTTCAGCTTTTCCGTAGGGATGCCCAAGACCTGCGTGCAGAACTCTTCGCCCAGCGTCCACTGGTTGAACACGAACCGGA
Source organism: Sulfitobacter sp. KMM 9851 (assembly GCF_057178245.1). NCBI lineage: Bacteria > Pseudomonadati > Pseudomonadota > Alphaproteobacteria > Rhodobacterales > Roseobacteraceae > Sulfitobacter > Sulfitobacter sp. KMM 9851. Next base: position 1,471,236 of record NZ_CM169991.1, on the reverse strand, counting down.
TATCAAACGCCTGCTTGAGCGCGGCATCGACCTTGGCCAGCTCATTGGCGCCAAAACCGTGCCCCATCAGTGTGGTGTGGTTGATCCCCGGCGCGTTGCCGATGGTGCCGTGACCGACCGCATAGCCGACAATCTCTTCGATCTGGGCCGAACCATAGCCCAGCTTTTCCAGCGCCGCAGGCACGGATTGGTTGATGATCTTGAAATAACCACCGCCCGCCAGCTTCTTGAACTTCACCAGCGCAAAGTCAGGCTCGATACCCGTGGTGTCACAATCCATTACCAGACCGATGGTGCCCGTAGGCGCAATCACCGATGTCTGCGCGTTGCGATAGCCGTGCGTTTCGCCCAGCTTCAGCGCCTCATCCCAGCATGACATCGCCACATCGACCAGACCGGGCTGCGGACAGTTGCCGTGATCCAGTGCGACGGGTTTCACCGACAGCGCCTCATAGCCACCTGTGTTGCCATAAGCGGCATTGCGGTGGTTGCGGATGACACGCAGCATATGGGCGCTGTTTTTCTTGTAGCCGGGGAATGGCCCCAGCTCACCCGCCATTTCGGCAGAGGTGGCATAGGCCACACCGGTCATGATCGCAGTCAGCGCACCACAAAGCGCGCGGCCCTCGTCACTGTCATAGGAATAGCCCATGTTCATCAGCAACCCGCCGATGTTTGCATAGCCCAGACCCAGCGTGCGGAAATCATACGACCGCTGCGCGATTTCCTTGGACGGGAACTGTGCCATCATCACGCTGATTTCCAGTGTCACGGTCCACAAACGCGAGGCGTGCATGTAGTCTTCGACCATGAATTCGCCGTCCTGCAAGAACGTCAGCAGGTTCATCGATGCGAGGTTACAGGCGGTGTCATCCAGGAACATATATTCCGAACAAGGGTTTGACCCCCGGATCGCGCCGTCTTCTGGGCAGGTGTGCCAGTCGTTCACGGTGTCGTGGTACTGGATGCCCGGATCGGCACAGGCCCATGCGGCGTGACCGACTTGATCCCACAGATCACGGGCGCGGATGGTCTTGGACACGCGCCCCGTCGTGCGGTCCAACAATTCCCAATCGGCGTCTTTTTCAACAGCCGTCAGAAACGCATTGGTGACGCGGATCGAGTTGTTGGAGTTCTGGCCCGATACCGAATTATAAGCTTCGGAATCCCAGTCGGTATCATAGGTCGGAAATTCGATGCTGGTGTGGCCCTGCTTGGCATAATCCAACACGCGCTTGACATAAGTCTCTGGGATCGCGACCTTTTTGGCCTCGCGGATCGCCTGTTTCAGCTGGTCGTTTTTGGCTGGGTCATAGGCATCTTCTTCCAGCCCATCCCAGGCGGCAATTGCCTTGAAGATCAGGTTCAGCTTTTGCTCGTGCATTTTAGAGCCTGCGACGATCGACGCCACTTTCTGCTCTTCCAGCACCTTCCAGTTGATGAATTCCTGAATATCGGGGTGGTCGGCATCGACGATCACCATCTTGGCCGCGCGGCGCGTCGTGCCACCCGATTTAATCGCGCCCGCTGCGCGGTCACCAATTTTCAAGAACCCCATCAGGCCGGATGATTTGCCGCCACCCGACAGGCTTTCGCCGGCTGCGCGCAGGCTGGAAAAGTTGGTGCCCGTACCCGAGCCGTACTTGAACAGACGCGCCTCACGCACCCACAGGTCCATGATACCGCCGTCACCCACCAGATCATCAGCAACCGACTGAATGAAACAGGCGTGCGGCTGTGGGTGCTCGTACGAGGATTTGGAGCGCGTCAGCTTGCCGGTCTTGTGATCCACATAGTAATGCCCCTGCGCCGGGCCGTCGATGCCGTAGGCCCAGTGCAGACCGGTGTTGAACCACTGCGGGCTGTTGGGCGCGGATCGTTGGCTGGCCAACATGTGACGCATTTCGTCGTAATAGGATTTGGCGTCGGCTTCGGTGGTGAAATAGCCACCTTTCCAACCCCAATAGGCCCAGGCACCGGCCAGACGGTCAAACACCTGCTTGGAAGACGTCTCGCCGCCCATGGTGGCGCCTTCGGCAGGGACCGAACGCCACAGGAACTCCGGCACGTCCTTTTCCTTGACCTTCTTCACCGCTGACGGCACGCCCGCCTTGCGGAAATACTTCTGTGCAATCACGTCGCTGGCGACTTGGCTCCAGCTTTTGGGCACTTCAACATTGTCGAGTTTGAACACAACCGATCCGTCAGGGTTGCGGATTTCCGACACCGTTGTGATGAAATCCAGATCCGCATAGGCATCCTGCCCGGCTTTGGTAAATTTACGTTCAATTTTCATTGTCGCTGCCTCATATCCAGCAATTTCAAACTCGAAGCCGTTCCTGTCATTGCAGGCCGCCTCCACCAAATTCTCGTCACCGTGCAAGGCGCAGAAACACCGCTCATCGACCTTGCAAATGCCCGGTGATGACCAAAATACGGAACGAATTATGTCGTTTGCCTGTCTCTGCACCGCGATGCGCCTTTCGAGCGTTAACCACTACATCTTGTGGCGTCATCGTCGGTCCATACAAACTGACGTATCCGACCCTATTTGGTCAACGCTTTTTTTACGCTTTTTTCTCATTCTTGCGGTTGACCACGTCCCTCATCTTTGGGTCCGTCAGACGCCAACCGATTCAGCCCCACGATATCCCCAAAGATACCCGCAGGGGTGGCATTGCTCCCGGTTCGGAATAATCAAACGATGGTGCGGGCTTAGGCAGATTTCTTCACCCGTCACTTGAATTCATCCACAGGCTAGACCGGTTTTCCACAACCCGTTGGAGGGCAGATCCGGCGCGCAAAATAAATTGTCACCGGGCCGCAGCGGCGCATCGTGGCGCGCAAGCGAAATGGCAGAATTGCAACCATTCCCCCGGCACTTACCGCTACGGACAGCAGCACGCCAGCGCGCCAACGCTATATCTTGTGTTTAAATGAGGGGGGGGGTGTTGGCACCATGCAGATCACCGCGCGCCGCGTCACACGCCAAACGGCGCGAACCGACCAAGACTTCAATGCTGGTGAAAGTGGTCGGAGCGAGAGGATTCGAACCTCCGACCCCCTGTACCCAAAACAGGTGCGCTACCAGGCTGCGCCACGCTCCGACTGGGGCTTCTTTAGCCATTAGCAAAGGAATTGAAAAGCCCTGTTTGGCCCGATCCTGTGATTATCCGCAATTTATCTGCCGCGCCGCTCTGCGCGGTCTGCCTGTGGCGCAAAAGCTGGAAAAAACCCGACGAAACGCGCCTCTCAGCAGGGCCAGGCCGGATCATATGTCGCAAACGCCGGGTGACGCAGCTGGGTGCCGACGGTGATGCCCAATCGCTCGGACATGCCGCCGTTGATCTCAAGCACCGACAATAGATCGTCACCGCCCGGAATCGGGGATTCGTCCAGCGGCACCGCCCGGTGATGGATGTATTGCACCACCCCGCGCGCATCGATGAACAGCATGTCGAGTGGAATCAGTGTGTCGCGCATCCAAAAGCTCAGCCGCCGGGGCGACGCGTAGATGAACAACATGCCCGCACTGCCCGGCAGCGAGGTACGATGCATCAGCCCGCGCGCCTGTTCTTCGGGTTCATCCGCCACTTCGATGGAAAACCGCGCCTTGCCCCAGTCGCCCCGCAGCATGACTGCATCGTCGCGGCACGCACCTGCGGCCGCCTGCGCGGCCCCTGCCCCCCCCGTGGCCAGCACCACAAGGGCCATGGCGATCAGATGCTGCCCTCGGGCTTGTCGATCTGCACTGTTTCCCATGCCTGTACCTCAGCAGCCATATGGCCGCGCTTGCCCTCGATGACCCGCATCGCCAAGGCTTCGCCCGGTTGCAGGTCTGACAGACCGGACTGGCGCAGCACTTCGACATGCAGAAAAACATCTTCGCGGCTGCCAAAGACATTTGCAAACCCAAAACCCTTGGTCTTGTCAAACCACTTGACCCGCGCTGGCTGCAACGGCTCTGCCGCCACTGCTGCCGCATCAAGACCAGCAATATCGCTCAGCACAGCGGCTTGGGTGCCTTCGGGCGGCTGGATCGACACGATCGTCGTCGCCTGCACCCCGCGATCGGTCTGCTGGGCAAACAATTCCACCCGCGCCCCGTCGGCAACCGAACTTTGGCCAAAGTTGCGCAGGACATTGACGTGCAGCAATACATCCGGTCCGCCGGTGTCAGACACCACAAAACCGAACCCCTTGATGGGATCAAACCACTTTACCACACCCTTGAGCGCTTGCTTATCTTCTTCGAGCTCTGACACGTCGGTCCTTCGATTGGTCAATAGTGTTTCAGTAGTCTTACAGGCCACAGATACCAGGCGCCGTAGGCCCTACCGGGCACCGGCACCGCATCTGCCCCGCGCTATGGGTTCAGGCGCGTGATCTGCCAGGGCGCTTGCGGATCGGTGCGACGCCACTGGAAACGATCATGCAGCCGAAATTCGCCATCCGCCCAAAATTCAATCTCTACAGGGGTCACCCGGTAGCCGCCCCAGAACGGTGGCCGCGTCGGTGCCGTGCCGTGACGGGCCGTCACCTTGGCCACCTCAGCCATCAATGCACTGCGTCCCGACAGGGGCTGCGACTGCTTTGACGCCCAGGCCCCCAAACGGCTTTTGAGCGATCGTGACGCGTAATAGGCATCTGCCTGGCGCCCTTCTTCGCGGCTGATCAGCCCGCGGACCCTGACCTGACGGCGCAGCGATTTCCAATGCATGACAAAGGCCGCTTTGCCCGCTCCGTCCAGCTCGACCGCCTTGGCGCTGCCGTAGTTTGTATAGAACACAAACGCCGCCGCCTCGATTTCCTTCAGCAGAACCATCCGCGCATTTGGCAGACCGTCTGCATCAACAGTAGATAATGCAATGGCGTTGGGATCATTCGGCTCACTTGCTTCGGCCTCGCTCAGCCAGCGCTGCGCGATCTCAAACGGATCATCCCCGGCAAAAATCCCCTTGCGTACTTCCATCGCGCTCTACGTCCCCTATCGTCGCATGGCCCCCGCCTAGCAATCGCATACAGCGCTATATCATAAGAATTAGTCCAACAACAAAAACGTCACCGCTGACCCAAATCCGGTCAGCCTCTGCCGAACGCCGGCCAAAACCGCGACCAGACGCCCCCGGTGCGCAGTAGTCTTGCTGGCACCCGCGCAATCGCCTAAACCAAAGTTCAGTAAATTAGAATATGGGGCACGGTGCGGAATGGGAAATGAACTGATGAAGGGCAAGCGGGGGCTGATCATGGGCCTCGCCAATGACAAGTCCATCGCATGGGGTGTGGCGCAGGCGCTGGCGGATGCCGGGGCGGATCTGGCCTTTTCCTATCAGGGCGACGCCTTGAAGAAACGCGTCGACCCGCTGGCGGCGCAACTGGGCAGTGATATCGTCCTGCCCTGCGACGTGGGCGACGAAGCGTCGATTGACGCGCTGTTTGACGGCCTGAAATCGCGCTGGGACTCGCTTGATTTTGTCGTGCACGCCATCGGCTTTTCCGACAAGAATGAACTGCGTGGACGCTATGTCGACACCAGCCGCGGCAATTTCGCCATGTCGATGGACATCTCCGTCTATTCTTTCACCGCCATTATGCAGCGGGCCGAAAAGATGATGAACCCAGGCGGCAGCGCCGTGACCCTCACCTACTACGGTGCGGAAAAAGTCATGCCGCACTATAACGTGATGGGTGTGGCCAAGGCCGCGCTAGAGGCATCGGTGAAATACCTGGCCGAAGATCTGGGCAAGGATGGCATCCGCGTCAACGCAATCTCCGCCGGGCCGATCAAGACACTGGCCGCCTCCGGTATCGGTGATTTCCGCTACATCATGAAGTGGAATGAATACAATTCACCCCTGCGCCGCAATGTCACAATCCAAGAAGTCGGCAAGGCCGCGCTCTATCTGCTGTCGGATCTCGGCTCGGGCACCACGGGCGAAAATCTGCACGTCGACGCGGGCTATCACGTGGTAGGCATGAAGGCCGTGGACGCGCCTGACATGTCGAAAGAATAAGCACCTGCCCCGAGGGACGATCACATGAGCGATACAAAAGACGACAGCCGCCTGCCCCACGAGAAAGGCTTTCACATCTCCTGGGACCAGATTCACCGCGACAGCCGCGCGCTGGCCTGGCGGCTGGATGGCCAAGGCCCGGATGACGGCGCATGGCGCGCCGTTGTGGCCATCACCCGTGGCGGCATGGCGCCCGCCATGATCGCCGCGCGCGAGCTGGACATTCGCACCGTCGATACCATCTCGATCAAATCCTACGACCATCAGGATCAGGCCGAAGCCAAGGTGCTGAAATCCCCGGACAAAGCCCTCATGGGTGACGGCACAGGTATCCTGATCATCGACGATTTGGTCGACAGCGGCAAAACCCTTGAGGTGGTGCGCGCGATGTACCCCAAAGCGCATTTCGCCACCGTCTATGCCAAGCCAAAAGGCCGCCCGCAGGTCGATACCTTTATCACCGAGGTCAGCCAGGACACCTGGATTTTCTTCCCCTGGGACATGGCGCTGCAATACGTCGAACCCTATCGCGGCAAGGACTGATCGCACAACGCGGCCTCTCTTTGGTCCTGTATTTCCATCCGCCTTTTTATCCGGATTCCACCAATGTCTCTTTCACGCACCGCCACCACTTTCGCCCCGCCCGTGATGGAGGCGCGCCGCTGGCTCAACGGCGTCACCTTTACGCCTGACCGCCCGCTGATCAACGTGAGCCAGGCCGCCCCGGTTGATCCGCCGCCCGCCGCGCTGCGACAGGTGATGGCAGATGTGGCGCTGAACAATGACGATGCGCATCTCTACGGCCCGGTGTTGGGCTTGCCGGAATTGCGCGTCGAACTGGCCGCGCAGACCGGCGCGCATTACGCAGGCACCGTCACGCCGGATCAGGTCTGCATCACGTCAGGCTGCAATCAGGCTTTTGCAGCAGCCATCGCCATGCTGTGTACCGAATCGGATGAAGTAATTCTTCCAACACCATGGTATTTCAACCATAAAATGTGGCTGGACATGAGCGGTTTACACGCCGTGCCCCTGCCAACCGAAGCAGATTTGCTGCCTGACCCCGCCCGCGCCGAGGCGCTGATCACACCACGCACCCGCGCCATCGCACTGGTCACGCCCAACAACCCCAGCGGCGTCGAATATCCCGCCGATCTGGTGCAGGCCTTCTTTGACCTCGCACGCCGACACGGCATCGCGCTGATCCTCGATGAAACCTACCGTGATTTCGACAGCCGCACCGGCCCGCCGCATCGGCTGTTCCAAGACCCCGATTGGCACGACACCCTGATCCACCTCTATTCCTTTTCCAAGGCCTACCGCCTGACCGGGCACCGCGTCGGGGCGATGGTCTCCAGCGCCGCGCGTCTGGCCGAGGTCGAGAAATTCCTCGACACCGTTGCGATTTGCCCGGCCCAGATCGGCCAGTATGCCGCGCTTTGGGGCATGCAGAACCTCGGCCCTTGGCTGGCAGCGGAACGCGACGAGATTCTGGCCCGGCGCGCCGCGATCACAGCACAGATGCCAAAACTCAGCGCACTGGGATGGAAACTGCTCGGTCTTGGCGGCTATTTCGCTTATATGCAGCACCCTTTTGCCATGTCATCGGCTGATCTGGCGCCGAAACTGGTGCGCGACGCAGGCGTGCTTTGCCTGCCCGGCACCATGTTCGCGCCCGAGGGTGATGACAGCGGCACGCGCCAGTTGCGCATCGCCTTTGCCAACCTCGACGCGGCGGGCATAACTCAGCTTTTCGAGAGGCTTGCAGCGCTGCCACGCAACGCATAGACAGGTCCAAATTTAACGAGGGACCGTCACCATGGCCAAAAAAGGCTCTAGCATTTCAAAGACCGCCGTCTGGATTCTGATGGGCCTTTTGATCCTCGGCCTCGGCGGCTTTGGCGCGATCAATCTCAGCGGCAATATCCGCAGCATCGGCACCGTGGGTGACAAGACTATCTCGGTCGATCAATACGCCCGCCAGCTTCAGCAGGAAATCCGCGCGATCGAGGCGCAGGCAGGCCAGTCCGTTCCCTTTGCCCGCGCGCAGGAAATGGGCCTTGACCGGGCCGTGCTGCAACGCATCGTGCGCAACCGCGCGCTGGATCACGAAGCCGACGAAATGGGCATCTCCATTGGCGACGAAACCCTGCGCGATGACATTCTCAGCATCAGCGCCTTTCAGGGCATCGACGGCAAATTCGACCGCGAAGGCTACCGCTTTGCCCTGCAACAGGGCGGCATCAGCGAGGCCGAGTTTGAAACCACCCTGCGCGAAGAAGCCGCCCGCACCCTGCTTCAGGGCGCGATCCTCGGCGGTGTTGCCATGCCCGACACCTATGCCCGCACGCTGGTCGATTACGTGGCCGAAAAGCGGAGCTTTACCTGGGCCGTGCTGGACGCCAGCAATCTCGACACGCCGCTGCCCGCCGCCAGCGATGACGACCTGCGCGCCTATTACGACGCCAACGCCGACGCGTTCATGCTGCCCCTGACCAAGCGGATCACCTATGCTTGGCTCTCGCCCGATGATCTGCTGGACGAGGTCGACGTCCCCGAAGAAGAACTGCGCGCCGAATATGACGCCCGCGCCGATGAATACATCAAACCCGAACGCCGCCTTGTGGAACGTCTGGTCTTTGCCGACGCTGAATCTGCCGATCAGGCCGCAGCCGCGCTCGAAGTCGACGGCACCACATTCGAGGCGCTGGTAGAAGAACGCGGTCTGGCCCTTGCCGATGTCGATATGGGCGATGTAGGCCGCCTTGAACTTGACGCCGCAGGCGAAGCGGTCTTTGCCGCCGAAGCGGGCGATATCGTAGGCCCATTGCCCACCGGTCTGGGGCCTGCCCTGTTTCGTGTGAATGGCGTGCTGCCCGCGCAGAACACCAGCTTTGAAGACGTCCGCGAAACCTTGAACGAGACCCTCGCCCGGTCCCGCGCCATCCGCATGGTCGAGGCAAAAGCAGCCGAGCTGGACGATCTTCTGGCCGGCGGTGCCAAACTGGAAGACCTGGCAGAAACCACCAAGATGCGCCTTGGCACAATCGACTGGACCGCCGACAGCTCCGACGACATCGCCGCCTATGCCGGTTTCCGTCAGGCTGCCGCCGCGCTGAAAACCAGCGATTTCCCCAAGATCGAACAGCTCGACGATGGCGGTGTCTTTGCCATGCGTCTGGACGAAGAACTGCCCGCGCGGCCCAACCCCTTTGACGCCGCCCGCGCCGAGGTGCGCACCGCATGGCGTGCCGATCAGACCGTCGACCGTCTGGTATCCAAGGCCGCAACCCTGACAGCCACCCTAGGCACCGAAGCATCCTTTGAGGCGGCCAGCCTGATCCCGCAGATCAACGAAGGCATGACCCGCGACGCCTACGTCGAAGGCACCCCCGAAGGCTTTATGGAGCAGGTCTTTGACCTCGAAGAAGGCCATGTCGCCGTGCTGCCTGCCGCTGAATCCGTGGTGATCGTGCGCCTTGATGCCATCACCCCTGCCGCCGACGACGACGCCACCGCGCAACTGATGGACCGACTTGGTGAACAGCTTGATCAGGCGCTGGCGCAGGATCTCTTTAGCATCTACGCCGATGCCGTTGTCGCCGGTGCCAAACCGCAGATCGACCAGCAGGCCGTCAACGCCGTACACGTAAACTTCCCCTAAAAGGCAAGCTGATGGCCCTGACCCCGGACTTTGACACATTCGCCCGCGCCCACGCGGCGGGGGAAAATCAGGTCGTCTATACCCGCCTCGCCGCCGATCTCGACACGCCGGTGTCCTTGATGCTGAAACTGACCGGGGCCGCCGAAAACGGCTTTGTGCTGGAATCGGTCACCGGCGGCGAGGTGCGCGGGCGCTACTCCATCATCGGAATGAAACCCGATCTGATCTGGCGCTGCCGGGGCGAACAGGCTGAGGTCAACCGCGCGGCCCGCTACGATGCCGATGCCTTTGCCCCGATGCCGGGCAATCCGCTCGATACCCTGCGCAGCCTCATCGCGGAATCGCGCATCACCCTGCCCGACGACCTGCCTCAGGCTGCCGCTGGCCTCTTTGGCTATCTCGGCTATGACATGATCCGGCTCGTCGAACACCTGCCCCACGTGAACCCCGACCCGCTTGGCCTGCCGGATGCCGTGATGCTGCGCCCCTCGATTGTTGCCGTGCTGGATGGGGTCAAGGGCGAGGTGACCATCGTCGCCCCGGCATGGGCCTCTGACGGGCAAAGCGCGCGCGCGGCCTATGCTCAGGCCGCCGAACGCGTGATGGACGCGGTGCGCGATCTGGAACGCAGCCCCCCCGGCACCTCGCGTGATCTGGGCGACGCGGTCGAACCGGCCGAACCGACCTGCAACTTCACCCGCGATGGCTACAAAGCCGCCGTGGAAAAAGCGCGCGATTACATCGTTGCGGGCGATATCTTTCAGGTTGTTCCCAGCCAACGCTGGGCGCAGGGTTTCACACAGCCGCCCTTCGCGCTTTACCGCTCGTTGCGCCGGACGAATCCGTCCCCCTTCATGTTCTACTTCAACTTCGGCGGCTTTCACGTGGTCGGTGCCTCCCCCGAAATCCTCGTCCGGGTGTTCGGTAACGAGGTCACGATCCGACCAATCGCAGGCACCCGCAAACGCGGCGCCACGCCGGAAGAAGACCGCGCACTGGAGGCCGATCTGCTCAGCGATCCCAAAGAGCTGGCAGAACACCTGATGCTGCTTGATCTGGGCCGCAACGACGTGGGCCGCGTCGCCAAAATCGGCACCGTGCGCCCTACGGAAGAATTCATCGTCGAACGCTACAGCCACGTGATGCACATCGTGTCCAACGTGGTGGGCGAGTTGAAAGACGGCTGCGACGCCCTTGATGCCTTCTTTGCCGGGATGCCCGCAGGCACCGTTTCAGGTGCCCCCAAGGTCCGTGCCATGCAGATCATCGACGAACTTGAGCCCGAAAAGCGCGGCGTCTACGGTGGGGGTGTCGGCTATTTTAGTGCGGGCGGCGACATGGACATGTGCATCGCCCTGCGCACCGCGGTGATCAAGGATGAAACCCTGTATATTCAGGCCGGCGGCGGTGTTGTCTATGACAGCGACCCAGAGGCCGAATATATGGAAACCGTGCATAAATCCGGTGCCATCCGCCGCGCCGCAGCCGAGGCCGCACGCTTTGGCGGCAAAGGGAACAACTGACATGCCAAACCGTGCCCCCTTTGAGATTGCGGGGCACGTCGTGGCCCCCGGCAGCAGCCTCGAGATTGATCTGCCGGTGTCGATCCTGCCCGATCACACGCCGGTGCATCTCTCGGTCGAGGTGTTTCACGGGCGCAAACCCGGCCCCACGATGTTCGTCTCTGCCGCTGTCCACGGCGACGAGGTTATCGGCGTCGAAATCGTGCGCCGCCTGCTGCGCGCGCCGCAACTGAATTCCCTGCGCGGCACGCTGATCGTGGTGCCGGTGGTCAACTCCTTCGGCTTTCTCAATCGGTCGCGCTACCTGCCCGACCGGCGCGATCTCAACCGCTGTTTTCCCGGCCACCCCTCCGGCTCGCTGGGCGCGCGGCTCGCGTATATCTTCTTGCACGAAGTCGTGCTGCGCTGCGATTTCGGCATTGATCTGCACTCCGCCGCGATCCACCGCACCAACCTGCCGCAGGTGCGCATCTCGCCCTCAGATCCGGTGACGCGTGCCATGGCGATGGCCTTTGGCGCGCCCGTGGTGCTGACCTCGCCCCTGCGTGACGGCAGCCTGCGCGCGGTCGCCAGCGCCAACGGCACGCCCGTCCTGCTCTACGAGGCAGGCGAAGGTCTGCGCTTTGATGAAATGGCCGTGCGGGCCGGGCTGGCTGGTATCCTGCGGGTGATGCACACGCACGAGATGCTGCCGCGCAAGGGCATCGCCCCCTCGCGGCGCTTGCCACATGTGTGTTCCTCGTCCACTTGGCTGCGCGCGCCAGTGGGGGGGCTGCTGCGCACCTTCCGTGCCGAAGGCGAAATGGTGGCCGAAGGCGATGTGCTCGCCACCGTGTCCGACCCCTTTGGCAAAAGCGAGGCCAATGTCGTGGCCCCCAACGCAGGCATTTTGATCGGGCGCGCGATCCTGCCCGTCGTCAATGAAGGCGACGCAGTGTTTCACCTTGCCAAACTGCTGCCAAAGGCGGTGGCCGATACCGTCGACGAAATGGTCGAACAACTGATTGCCGACCCGCTGTTCGACGAAGACGAAATCATCTAAGGGGCAGCGCCGCACCGCGCGCCGCCGCCGCCCCCCAGCCCAGTTTCAGGCAGCAATCCCGTCACGTGTCGCCACACGCCTGATCGACGCACGATCGCTGCACCGCGCCACCCAATCTGCGATCACCGGATGATCCTGCAACAGGTCAGGCATCCACACAAACGGGCTGCTGCACAGCAGGTCGGCGGCGGAATAGTCCTGCCCCAGCAAATACGGCTGACCTGCCAAAGCCTCTGCCAATTGCGCAATCATCGTGTCGAAATCACGCAGATTTGCCTGCACCGCCGGGTGCGATATCTGCGCCCAATGCAGAATGATCACCGGCTCCATCACCCCCTGATAGTAGAACAACCACGACAGATAGGCCCCCCGTCCTGCCGTGCCCGGCAACGGGCCCAGCCCGGCCTGCGGGTATTTGTCCGTCAGATAGGCAACGATCGCACCCCGCTCCCGGATATGTTCGTCACCATCGACCAGATAGGGCACTTTCTTTTCCGGATGAGGGTTGATCGGGTCCGGGCCACCTGACCCATCCTGCCGTGTAACCGTGACCTGCTGAATGTCGATATCCGCCCCCAGTTCATCGACCAGCGCAACAAGGCCGGATGAACGCGAATTGGGGGCGTGGTAAAGCGTGGGCATGAAATAGCTCCTTTGGTTAAGACTGGTGTCGTCCTAACCGCCGCTCTTGTCAGTTTCTGGCAGGAGCCGGCGCGCCGTTAACAATTGGTAGTTTCGGCGCCCGCCCCGTTACTGCGGCCGACCCTTCCGCGCCAGTGTACGCCCAGTGTACGCCCGGTGCACAAAGTGTGACATGCGATTTCAGCGTCTTTTCAGCCGTTTACCTTTGATTCGCATAGCAATCGACAGGCGTCCGCGGCGCGGCGTCATTCCGCGCGCAGCAGCACCGTTGAAACCGGCGCCAGCGCCACCTGCCCGGCCCGGTCCTGCAACCCCCACAACAACAGGGCCGACACCGTATCAGGCCGCAACCGGCCCAGCATAATCACCGCACCCTCTTGGCCCGCCTTAAAGGCCGCCTGATCCAGGAAACGGCGGATCACCGTGGCGGACTGGTCCTTGCTGTCAAAATCGCGGAACACCGGATCAGCAGGCACCCCGGCCTTGCGCGCCAGTTTCGGCATTGTATTCAATCCCTTATCCTGCGTCACCAGCCCGTGACCTGACCGCGCCAGGATTTCCGTCACCTGATCCGACACATCGCGCGAGCCCTGAAAGCCGCCCCTGGTGCCTTCCAGGACGCCCACAACACCGTCGATCTTATCCAATGTCACACCAAAGGCGGTTTCCGCATCACTCGGCTGCGCGCCTTCGGGCAGGTCGATCATCACCAAGACTTCAAACCCGGCAGCGCGGTATGTCTCTACACGCTGCGCCGCATCCGGCAGGGCGCTATCCACGGCAAAGCTCAGCGGATAGGGAAAACTGCGCAGCGCCGCCAACCCGGCCGCCCCAGCAGTGACCGACGTGCCATCGTCAATCAGCACCACGGCCATCAGGGGTTTATCGCTATCCCCCTCAAATGTAACGCTATTTTCGACCAACGGACGTGGGTCTTCTTCCGCTGCGGGGGTCTCTTCCACCACGGCTTCCTCGGCCACTTCCACAGTTGTGCTGCCAGTTGTCAGGCGGTTCACCGCCACGCCAGATGACCGATCCGTCAGCCGCACGGCAGGCGTGCCAATGGCCGGACGGGTGCTGTCGGTATCGCGGTCCGCCACGTCGGGCAGTGGCACAGCCTCCGGTGTGGCCTCGGCCTCGCTCGGCACCTCTGCCACCACGGGCGCGTCGACCTGTGGCGCGCCTGGGGCATCTGGGGCGGCAGGCTCAATCGCGGCCTCGGCCGGTGCCTCCGTCACAGGCGCCACCGCGATTTCACTCTGCGGTTCACCCGCCAATTCAGGCTCCGCCTCGGGTGCCTGCGGCATTTCAGGGTTGTCAAATGCGCCTTCGATTTCGGCCACGTCGGGCGCAGGCGGCTGCGCCGGTTCGGTACTGATCGACAGCTCCTCAACCGGCTGCGGCGCCATCGGGGCCAGCGCCTGCGGGTTCGGCAAAACCGGCTCTTCCGCCTCTGGTGCCGTTTGGGACACATCGCCCGCTGCGGCAGGGGTTTGCAGCCCATCCGCCGAACCGGTTTCGGGCTGTCCCGCAGGGGTCGTCACATCGGCATCCAATTGCAGCGCATCCGGCGCCGGGGCAGCGGCCTGCGGTACCGGCTGGCTGCTGTCAGGGGCCGTATCGGCGTCGCGGCTGGCCTTGGTGGCGCCTACGACCGGGGGCGCACTGTCGGGTGCCTGGGCCGCGCCGGGTGCAGCATCGCCTACCTCTGGCGGCATCGGCAACGGTGCCAATACTGACACCACACCGGCCACACCAATGCTAACAACTCCGCCCCATAGGACACCGCTCAGAAATCCGCGCGCCATGTTCCATTCTCCTGCTGTCTGCCACCGCACCATCGGCGCGGCATTTCCCCTCACATGGCATGCCCCGCACTCTTGACGATAGGGTTCAAGCCTGAACATGTATGCGCAACCTATACCGCGTCCCCGCGTGGTTTCTCTAGTCCTAATACAAAGAAATGCCCGCCTGTGTTGCTGCTTATCGATAACTACGACAGCTTTACCTACAATCTGGTTCATTATCTGGGCAGCCTGGGCGCAGATGTGCAGGTGCACCGCAATGACGCGCTAAGCGTGGCGGATGCGATGGCAATGAACCCTGCGGGCATCTTGCTGTCGCCCGGCCCCTGTGACCCCGATCAGGCGGGCATCTGCCTGGAATTGACCCGCGCTGCCGCTGACGCACGACTGCCGCTGCTGGGCGTCTGTCTGGGCCATCAGACCCTGGGCCAGGCCTTTGGCGGCAAGGTTGTGCGCGCGGACGACATCGTGCACGGCAAACTGGGCCAGATGCACCACGACGGCACTGGCGTTTTCGCGGGTCTGCCGACACCCTTTGCCGCGACCCGCTATCATTCACTGGTGGTCGAACGCGCCAGTTTGCCCGATTGCCTGCATGTCACCGCCGCCCTTGAGGATGGCACGATAATGGGCCTGCAACACCGCGAACTGCCGCTGCACGGGGTCCAGTTTCACCCTGAATCGATCCGGTCTGACCACGGGCACGCCCTGCTGCAAAACTTCCTGAACGACATGAAAGTCCCGGCATGAGCGACGCGCTGAAACCCCTGATCGACGCCGCCGCCAATGGGCCGCTGACCCCGGAACAGGCCG
The DNA here is from genome assembly GCF_057178245.1 of Sulfitobacter sp. KMM 9851. Taxonomy (NCBI): domain Bacteria; kingdom Pseudomonadati; phylum Pseudomonadota; class Alphaproteobacteria; order Rhodobacterales; family Roseobacteraceae; genus Sulfitobacter; species Sulfitobacter sp. KMM 9851. The sequence continues at coordinate 1,455,733 of NZ_CM169991.1, read as the reverse complement.
TTGAGGCCTTTGAAATCCTGTTCGACGGCGAAGCGACGCCCAGCCAGATCGGCGGCTTTTTGATGGCCCTGCGGACCCGCGGCGAAACCGTCGATGAATATGCCGCCGCCGCGCAGGTGATGCGCGCCAAATGCCACGCCGTGCGCGCGCCCAAGGGCGCGATCGACATCGTTGGCACCGGCGGCGATGGTAAGGGCACGCTCAACATCTCAACTGCCGCCGCCTTTGTTACCGCAGGCGCGGGCGTGATCGTGGCCAAACACGGCAACAGGAATCTAAGCTCTAAATCAGGCGCTTCCGACGCGCTGACCCAGCTTGGCATTAACGTGATGGTCGGCGCAGCCGTGGTCGAGCGCGAATTGGCCGAGGCCGGCATCGGGTTTATGATGGCCCCGATGCACCACCCCGCGGTGGCCCACGTCATGCCCACCCGGTCAGAGCTGGGCACCCGCACGATTTTCAACATCCTCGGGCCCCTGACCAACCCTGCGGGTGTAACGCGCCAACTGACCGGGGCGTATCATCGCGACCTCATACACCCGATGGCCGAAACACTACAGCGGCTTGGGTCGGAAAAGGCCTGGCTTGTGCACGGCTCTGACGGCACCGACGAGTTGACGATCACTGGCGTCAGCTGGGTTGCCGCGCTCGAGAATGACACCGTCACGCTGCGCGAATTGCACCCCGAAGACGCAGGCCTGCCCGTGCATCCGTTTAGCGCCATTGAGGGCGGTTCCCCCGAAGAAAACACCGCCCATTTCAAAGCCTTGCTGGACGGCGTCCCATCGGGCTACCGCGATGCTGTGCTGCTGAACGCCGCCGCGGCACTGGTGGTGGCCGATGCCGCACCTGATCTCAAAACCGGGGTCGACATGGCCCGCACCAGTATCGACAGCGGCGCCGCCCGCGATAAAATTGCACAGGTTGCAAGGATAAGTCAGACCAAATGATCAAATTCGACCGCGCCGCCCTTGGCCCCTGGGCCGACCTGCCGTTCTTCAACACCACGTGGCCCGGCATCGCCGCTGCCCTTGCGGCAGAAAAGCGAGAGGTGTACCCCCCCGCAAATCAGATCTTCGCAGCGCTGGAGCACGTCCAGCCCGACGCGGTCGAGGTGGTTATCCTGGGCCAGGACCCCTATCCGACAGCCGATTACGCCCATGGCTATGCCTTTTCCGCATCCGAAGATACGCGGCCCCTGCCCAAATCCCTCGCCAATATCTTTAAGGAATTGAAAAGCGATCTGGGCGCCGCGCCCGACACTGCCGATCTAAGGTTTTGGGCCGATCAGGGGGTTCTGCTGCTGAACACCGTTCTGACCGTGCCCGCGGGCGAGGCAAAGGGCCATGAAAAGCTGGGTTGGCAGGTGTTGACCGCGCAGGTTCTTGACCGCCTGTCAGACCGTCCGCGCGCCTATCTGCTATGGGGCGATCAGGCCCAAAAGGTCGCCGCCGGGGTTGATGCAGACCGAAATCTCAAGATTGAAACCGTACACCCATCACCCTTGTCGGCGCATCGCGGATTCTTTGGCGCGCGGCCCTTTTCAAAGGTCAACGGCTGGCTGTACGAACAGGGCAAACCCGCGATAAACTGGACCAACCCCTGAGGATGCCATGACCGCCACAATTCTGGACAAGATCAAAGCCTACAAGCTGGAAGAAATTGCCGCCGACAAGGCCGCGATGCCCCTGGCCGAGGTCGAAGCCGCAGCCCGCGCGGCATCCCCGGTGCGTCATTTCGCCGATCGCCTGCACGAAGCCGCGCGAGAGGGGTACGGCCTGATCGCCGAGATTAAGAAAGCCAGCCCGTCCAAGGGCTTGATCCGCGCCGACTTTGACCCTGCGGCGCTGGCACGCGCCTATGCCGCTGGCGGTGCCACCTGTCTTTCGGTGCTGACGGACACGCCCAGCTTTCAGGGTGCCAAGGATTTTCTGATCGAGGCCCGCGCGGCCTGCGATCTGCCGGTGCTGCGCAAGGATTTCATGTACGACACCTACCAAGTGGCCGAGGCACGAAGCATGGGGGCGGATTGCATCCTGATCATCATGGCCTCGGTTTCCGACGCGCAGGCCGCCGAACTGGAAGGCGCCGCGCATGACTGGGAGATGGATGTTCTGGTCGAAGTCCATAACGCCGCCGAACTGGAACGTGCGGCCAAGCTATCCAGCCGCATGATCGGCATAAACAACCGCAATCTCAATACGTTCGAGACATCTCTTGATGTAACGCGTGAGCTGTCACAGGCGGTGCCACCTGACCGCCTGATGGTGTGCGAGTCTGGTCTGTCGACCCCGGCCGACCTTGCCGATATGGCCATCTATGGCGCACGTTCGTTCCTCATCGGAGAAAGCCTGATGCGGCAGGCGGATGTCGAACAGGCCACCCGTGATCTGCTGGCCAACCCGCTAATCCCCGGAGGTATGTGATGGCGCTGACGCATTTTGATGCCAAGGGCGACGCCCACATGGTCGACGTCTCGGACAAAGCCGTAACCGCGCGCGTGGCCGTGGCCGAGTGTCACATCAAGATGCTACCAGAAACCCTTGATATCATTACCCAAGGCCGCGCCAAAAAGGGTGACGTTTTAGGCGTGGCGCGGTTGGCTGGGATCATGGCGGCCAAACGTACTTCCGAACTGATCCCACTGTGCCACCCGCTGCCGATCACCAAGGTTGCGGTGGAATTGGCGCCCGACAGTGACCTGCCGGGACTTCGCATCACGGCCACGGTCAAAACCACGGGCCAGACGGGCGTCGAGATGGAGGCACTGACCGCAGCGTCCGTCACCGCACTCACCGTCTATGACATGGCCAAGGCGGTGGACAAGGGGATGGAAGTCGGCGGGCTGCGTGTTGTCCTGAAAGATGGCGGAAAATCAGGCCGTTACGAGGCGCCATGATCACCGTAGAAGCCGCCCTCGATGCATTGTTTGATCTGGTCACTGTGCTGCCGGTCCAAGAGGTGCCTTTGCGCGCGGCGGTAGGCCGGGTCCTGGCGCAGACCGTCACCGCCACCCGCACACAGCCGCCCTTTGCCGCGTCGTCGATGGATGGCTACGCCCTGCGCCGGGCCGAGGTCGAACCAGATGCGATGTTCAAGGTGGTGGGTGAATCAGCAGCCGGCCACCGCTATGCAGGCACGCTGCGTGCCGGGCAAGCCGTTCGCATCTTTACCGGCGCGCCGGTGCCAGACGGCGCCGATTTCGTGGTGATCCAAGAGGACGTTACCCGCCGCGGCGATCTGATCACCCTTGGCCACCGCATTGGTAACAAAGACAATATTCGGCCCGCAGGTGGCGATTTTAAGGTCGGCGATGCAATGTCTACCCCGCGTCTTTTGCGCCCCGCCGACATCGCCCTTCTGGCCGCGATGAACGTGGCTGCCGTGCCCGTCACCCGTAAACCCAAGGTTGCGATCCTCGCCACTGGCGACGAATTGGTGCAACCGGGCGAAACCCCCGGCCCGGACCAGATCATCGCCTCCAACAGCTATGGCCTCGCCGCGATGCTGGAGCAGGCCGGGGCCGAGGTGCGTCTGCTGCCCATCGCGCGCGACACCACCGCTTCGCTGACCCAAGCATTTGATCTCGCACGCGGATCTGACCTGATTATCACCATCGGCGGCGCCTCTGTCGGGGATCACGATCTGGTGGCGCCGGTCGCGGCAGAACTGGGCATGGAACCGGCCTTCTACAAGGTCGCCATGCGTCCCGGAAAACCCCTGATGGCCGGGCGGCTGCGCGACGCGGCGATGATCGGCCTGCCGGGCAATCCAGTGTCGGCGATGGTCTGCGGCGTGGTCTTTGTGGTGCCGATGCTGCGCAAGATGCTGGGGTTGGGCACGGCCCATGCCGCGCGCCACAGCGCCCCGCTTGGCCGAGACGTTGCAGCTAACGGCCCCCGCGCTCATTACATGCGCGCCCAGTTGCGCGACGGGCAGCTTTGGCCCGAAGACCGACAGGATTCGTCGCTGCTGTCTGTCTTGGCCGGGGCAGACGTGTTGCTGCTGCGCCCGCCGGGCGACGGGCCTCGCGGCAAAGGTGAGACACAGGATTATATCGCTCTCTGATTGTGTTGACACAAAACAAGAACATCCCTAGAACAAAGCGACATAAATGTTCCAGGGGGCCCCCGAATGCTGACCAAAAAACAACTCGATCTTTTGGCGTTTATCCACAAGCGGGTGCAGCGCGACGGGGTACCGCCCAGCTTTGATGAGATGAAACTCGCGCTTGATCTGCGGTCCAAATCTGGCATTCACCGGCTGATCACGGCGCTTGAGGAACGCGGCTTTATCCGCCGTCTGGCGCATCGCGCCCGCGCCATCGAAATCGTGAAATTGCCCGAAAGCCTGGGCGGCGCGCCCAACCCCGGCTTTAGCCCACGGGTCATTGATGGCGACCGGCCCGACACACCGCCACCACCCCACGCCATCACCGTTCAGGCGGGCCAGTCATACGAGGTGCCCGTGATGGGGCGCATCGCCGCCGGTGTCCCGATCGAAGCCATTTCTCAGGCGTCCCATTCTGTCACGGTGCCGGGGGGGATGATTTCGGGCAAAGGGGAACACTATGCCCTTGAGGTCAAAGGCGATTCGATGATCGAGGCCGGGATCAACGATGGCGATGTGGTGGTAATTCGTGAAACATCCGTGGCGGATAACGGCGATATCGTCGTCGCCTTGGTCGAAGACCACGAGGCAACGCTGAAGCGGTTTAAGCGCCAAGGCAGCTCCATCGCGCTTGAGGCGGCTAATCCCGCTTATGAAACCCGCGTCTTCCGTGCCGATCAAGTCAAGGTTCAGGGGCGTCTTGTCGGGTTGATCCGCACTTATTGATCACCCCTATGGCGGCGCGGCGGGCTGTTCCACAGCCGCGCGCCTGCCTTTTCGCGGGCGGTGACGATGTGCCACCCTGTGCCGCCAACTTTTGGTGACAGCGCAATCGAACCTGTACCGCGCAGACGCAGCGCATCGTATATCACGCAGTCGGCCGATGTGTCCTTTGGCACCTCGACCGATGCCACGATGATCTGCCCTGCCGCGCACCCCTGCCCGCCTTCGATAAATGCCGCCACCGCGCGTTTGCCTGACAAGTGGATCACTGCGCCCGCGTCGTTCAGCCAGCGCGCTGCAGCTTGATCCTGCGCCGCGCCATCGCCGTCGTTCTCCAGCCAATTGCGGGCCACGAAACCGGCGCCCTTGGCTTTGCTCAACGCACGGCCTTGGGGCGTCATAACCCCGACAAGCGTGCCGGTATCGGCAATCAGTACCGTCGGACGCTCGGCCCCGTGCCACAGGCCGAATGATGCGACCATCATCGGCACCCCAACCCAGCGCAACCGTCCTTGCCACAGGATCAGCACCAAAAAACCCAACGTCAGCAGCGGCAGAACCCAGGCCCCCGGCCCCGGCACATGGCCGCGGGCGCCGGGCAGCGCCGCCACCTGATCTGCGACACCAAGTATCCATTGCAGCCCCAGCCCCATTGCCCAAAGACCCACCCCATCCAGCCCCAGTACCGACAGCACCAGGGCCAGCACGGCCGCCGGGATCACCAAGACCCCCATCAGCGGCACCGACAGCAGGTTTGCCACCAGACCGAAATGCGCAATCGTGTTGAAATGCGCCGCGGCGATGGGCGCTGTGGCAAACCCCGCCACGGCAGAGGAAAGCACAACGGCCAGCGCCGGGCGCAGGGCGCGGGGGACAGCATCGCTTTTGATATCGCGCAGCACGCCAAAGACGGCCACCAGCGCCGTGGTGGCGGCAAACGACATCTGAAATCCTGGCCCCATCAGCGCCTCTGGCCGCAGCACAAGCACCAGCGTCGCCGCCACCGCGACTGCGCGCAGCGACAAGGCCCGCCGCCCGATGATCAGCGCACCCAGTGCCACCGCCACCATGATATAGGCCCGTTCCGTCGCCACATTGCCACCCGACAGGCCCAGATACCCTGTCGCCGCGATCAGCGCCGCCACCGCGGCGATACCCCGACAGGGCCAGCGCAGGGCGGTGAACGGGTGCAGCGCCAACAGCACCCGGACCGCACCAAAGACCACCGCGCTGAGCAGCCCCATATGCAGGCCCGAAATGGCCAGCAGATGCGCAAGATTGCTGGCCCGCAAATCCATCAAGGCCTTTTGGGATATGGCGCTGCGGTCGCCGGTGGTGATTGCGGCGGCGAACCCGCCGACATCGCCGGGCAGCTGCGCCCGTATCCGCGCCGAGGCCGCCATGCGCAGCCGGAACATCGCCAGCCCTGCGTGTCCCTCGTGCGCCGGGGACACGCCTAACAGCGGCACGCGGGTATAGCCGACCGCGCCTAACCGGGCAAACCACGCATGGCGTTGAAAATCAAAGCCCCCCGGTTCGACTGGACCGCTGGGAGGCGACAGATGGGCGGTCGTCATCACCCGCAGTCCCGGCGTTGCCGCGATACTGCCTTCAGCGGCGCCGTGGAGTGAAATCCGCACCTGATGAGGGGTGCGCGCAGGCGGTACGCGCGCCAGCCGCACCTGATCCAGCGTCAGCCGCAGCGCGTCGGACTGGCTGCGGTCGATCGCCACCACCCGCCCCTCGACCGGACCATAATACCGCCAGCCCAGCACCGGTTCGGCCACGCTGTGCGCCCGCATCCCCGCCAGTAAAAACCCGGTCGCCACAAGGGCCAGCGCGATGATCATAGGTGCAATATTTTCAGGCAGTCGCCACGCCAACAGGGTCAGGGCAACAGCCCCGCCCGCCACTGCGATCAGCAGCGTCAACACGGGTTCAAACCCGATGCTGAAATAGCTGCCAATCCCCGTCGCAAGACAGACAGGCACCCAGCCCATCAGGTGCCCTCGCTGGTTTGACATCATGTCGCGCAGTTGCTGTGCCAGGCCCATGCTTGCCCCCGCGGATCGCACTGGGTAGATAGGCGACAGCTTAATGAGCCGATGGTTAGCAAAAGGTAAACGCGCCCCGGCCCCGTCCGTATCTCTGACCGAAAGGCCCTGCCATGAACGCCCCCGTCGTCACCCGATTTGCCCCTTCGCCCACCGGGTTCCTGCACATCGGCGGCGCGCGCACCGCGCTGTTCAACTGGCTTTATGCGCGGGGCCGCGGCGGCAAGTTCCTGCTGCGGATCGAAGACACCGACCGCGCGCGATCTACGCCCGAGGCGACCGCCGCGATCCTACAGGGCATGGCTTGGCTGGGTCTTGACCACGACGGCGAGATCGTCAGCCAATTCGAAAACGCCCCCCGCCACGCCGCCGTGGCCTATGAGCTGCTGGCCGCGGGCAAAGCCTACAAATGTTTCGCCACTCAGGACGAGATCACCGCTTTTCGCGACACCGCAAAGGCCGAGGGGCGCAGCACGCTCTACCGCTCGCCCTGGCGCGACGCGCCAGAAGACACACATCCCGACGCGCCGTTTGTGGTCCGCATCAAAGCACCGCTAGAGGGCAGCACCGTGATCCGCGATCAGGTGCAGGGCGATGTCACGATCCGCAACGATCAACTGGATGACATGGTGCTGTTACGTTCCGATGGCACCCCTGTCTATATGCTGGCTGTGGTGGTGGATGATCATGACATGGGCGTGACACATGTGGTGCGGGGCGATGATCACCTCAACAACGCCGCACGCCAGATGATGATCTATGACGCGATGGGCTGGAACGTCCCGGTCTGGGCGCATATCCCGCTGATTCACGGGTCGGACGGCAAGAAACTAAGCAAACGCCACGGCGCGCTGGGGGCGCAGGAATATCAGGCCATGGGCTATCCTGCGGCAGGTATGCGCAACTATCTGGCGCGTCTGGGCTGGAGCCATGGCGACGATGAATTCTTTACCGACGCCCAGGCCCAGGCATGGTTTGATCTGGACGGTATTCGGCGCAGCCCGGCGCAATTCGACCTGAAAAAGCTGGAAAATATCTGCGGGCAGCATATCGCTGCGGCCGATGATGCCGCGCTGCGGCATGAGATCCAGACCTACCTTGCCGCCGCAGGACAGCCTGCCCTGACGGAAGCGCAAGCGGACCTGTTGGAGCAAGGCATGTACTGCCTCAAGGAACGGGCCAAAACATTCCCAGAACTCCTTGAAAAAGCAGAGTTTGTTCTGGCCAGCCGCCCGATCACCCCAGACGAGAAAGCAGCCAAGAATCTTGATTCGGTATCCCGTGGCATACTGTCGGAATTGACGCCGCAGTTGCAAAATGCTAGCTGGAACAAAGAAACGCTGGAGGAGGTGCTGAACGGCTTTGCCGCCGCTCATGACACCAAATTCGGCAAGCTGGCGGGGCCCCTGCGCGCGGCTCTTGCTGGCCGGGCAGTCACCCCATCGGTTTTTGACATGATGCTGGTGCTGGGGCGCGATGAAACCCTTGCCCGCCTGACGGAGGCTGCACTCTGAGATTTGGTTAACCACTTCTCAACGTGGCCGGATATAACAGACAGGGACTGCCCCCCGTTTCGGGGCAAAGCCCAGACGGCGGGCGCGCCCCGCAGCCAACATTCGGGAAGGGATTCCATGACCAAAAGCGATAAATCCGCGACACTGACAATTGACGGCACCGACTACGAACTGCCGATCTATACGCCGTCCGCCGGCCCGGATGTGGTGGACATTCGAAAGCTCTATGCGCAGGCCAATGTCTTTACCTATGATCCCGGGTTCACGTCGACTGCCGCATGCGACAGCACCATCACCTTTATTGATGGTGACAAGGGCGTGCTGCTGCACCGGGGCTACCCGATTGAACAATTGGCAGGTAAATCCCATTACCTCGAAGTCTGCTTCCTGCTGCTGTACGGCGAGCTGCCCTCCCCCAAAGAGCTGGAAGATTTCGAAGCGCTCGTGACCAACCACACCATGCTGCACGAGCAGATGATGTACTTCTTCCGTGGTTTCCGCCGGGATGCGCACCCGATGGCCGTGATGGTCGGTGTCGTTGGCGCGATGAGCGCATTCTACCACGACAGCACCGATATCGCTGACGAGCACCAGCGCGAGGTCGCGTCGATCCGCCTGATCGCCAAGATGCCGACAATTGCCGCGATGGCGTATAAGTACACGGTCGGCCAGCCGTTTGTGTACCCGCGCAACGATCTGGATTATGCGTCGAACTTTCTGCGCATGTGTTTCGCCGTGCCTGCCGAGGAATACGAGGTCAACCCGATCCTCAGCCGCGCGATGGACCGGATTTTCACGCTGCACGCCGATCACGAACAGAACGCGTCGACCTCGACAGTGCGTCTGGCGTCCTCTTCGGGGGCCAACCCGTTTGCCTGTATCGCGGCGGGTATTGCCTGCCTCTGGGGCCCTGCCCATGGCGGCGCCAACCAGGCCTGCCTCGAGATGCTCAAGGAAATTGGCACGCCCGACCGCATCCCCGAATTCATTGCCCGCGCCAAGGACAAGAGCGATCCGTTCCGCCTGATGGGCTTTGGCCACCGCGTGTACAAAAACCACGATCCGCGCGCGACCGTGATGAAGGAAAGCGCCGATGAGGTGCTTGAGCTTTTGGGTGTCGAGAACAACCCGATCCTTCAGGTTGCCAAAGAGTTGGAAAAACAGGCGCTCGAAGATCCGTATTTCGCGGAAAAGAAACTGTTCCCGAACGTAGATTTCTATTCGGGCATCATCCTCGAAGCGATGGGTTTCCCGACGTCGATGTTCACCCCGATCTTTGCACTGTCGCGCACCGTCGGCTGGATTTCGCAGTGGAAGGAAATGATCGCCGACCCACAGAACAAAATTGGCCGTCCGCGCCAGTTGTACTTGGGCGAAACCCAGCGCGATTACACCGACATCGAAAACCGCTAACAACCTACAACGCCCCGGTCCTGCCGGGGCGTTTTGCTATTACCCCCGACGTCGCCGCTGTTGACGTAAGGGCAACAATCAGCGCCTGCGGCGGCACCTGCAACTGGCACGGCAAAGGTCAGAACCGCGAATCGCCTGCGCCGTTACCGTATGCGATCATTGCAAAATCATCGTTTCTGGACAGGACTGTTGCAGCGGTCTGTGACGGTATCGAAACATACCCTCTGGAAACATGGCAGAATTATGGCATTGTTTCGCCCCACCGCACAATGACACGCACCTGCTTGACCGGTTGAACACTTCGCAGATAGTTTGCCTGTATCAAAGGTCTGGAGTGGTAAAATGGATTTCGCAGGTGTCGTTCCGATGGTTAGCCGAGTGTCTGGCCGCGCCATGACCACTTTGATTTTGATGCCACTTGTGGCACACTCAATGGGTGTACTGCCAAGTCCGCATAACACCGGAAGGAGTAAACGATGAACACCTTTCGATCCGGCAAGGGCCGACGACTTGACTGCGCAGCGTCCCTGATGCCGCGCTCCGACCCCTCTGACGAGGGACCACACGGCGCGTTGATCCCCGATACTCTGCATGACCGCGATCAAATTGCCGTTGTCTATGACAAGGGACAGAGGCCGCCCGAAATCACCATCACCAAAGTGTCCGGCACCGTCCATACTGTGCTGGCTGATGGCGTGGCTGTGGCGGTTGTGGCGCGGGCCACGGGCCCTGCGCCGTCGGTCGATGACGTGTTATTGATCGAACGGTCGACCTGAAACACTCCAGACCGATTAGCGGCCCTCGAACTTTGGGCTGCGTTTTTCTGTAAAGGCCATGACGCCTTCCTTGAAATCGCGCGACTTGCCGCATTTGCCCTGTTCCTGGGCCTCCAGCGTCAGCTGATCCTCAAACCCATTGTCCCAGCTTGCCCGCAGTGCGGTCTTGGCCGCCGCGTAGGCCGCCGTCGGGCCTGCCGCAAGCTGTGCCACCTTGGCCCGCCAATGCGCATCGAAATCGGCATCCGGCACCGCTTGCCAGATCATGCCCCAGTCATCGGCCTGCCGGGCGCTGATCTTGTCGGCGAACAGCGCGGCACCCATTGCCTTGGCCATGCCCATCTGACGTGGCAGTGCATAGGTGCCGCCCGCGTCAGGGATCAACCCGATCCGGGTAAACGCCTGCATGAAGTAAGCAGATTCAGTGGCAAAAACCACATCCGCTGCCAGGGCCAGATTGGCCCCCGCCCCGGCCGCAGCGCCATTCACTGCCGCAATCGTCGGCACCGGACATTCCACAATGGCGCGCAGCATTGGCGCGTATTCGTCCCGCAGGGTGCGTTCCAGATCGACCGAGGCCGCCGTGGCACGGTCGCCCAAATCCTGACCCGAACAAAATGCCCGGCCAGCGCCCGTCAGCACCACCACGCGCGCCTCCTTGCCGCCCCGCTTGACCGCGTGGGTGATTTCGGCGCGCATCTGGGTGGTGAGCGCGTTCATCTTGTCTGGCCGGTTAAGGGTGATCAATGCGATGCCGTCGCTCAGCGCATAGGTGAGAGTACTATAATCCATCTCGGGTTCCTTGGCCTGTGGCTTGGGATTGGGCTTGCCACTTCATATCAAAGCAGTGCTGCACTGCCAGTAAAACCGCACGTCACGGATCGAGAATGTCGCGCAAACGTGCCTCTTCCTCGGGGCTAAGCGGTATCTCGGCGGCATTCTGACCGCGGGCGCGACCCCGCAAATAGAACCCGCCAAGCCCCCCAGCAAGCAGCAACATCAGCGGCCCCGCAGCCCACAGCAGCCAGTTGGCCCCGGTAACCGGCGGGTTCAGCAAAACATATTCGCCGTAACGTGCCACGATAAAGTCGACCGCTTCGGCATCGCTATCGCCTTCGACCAGCCGCTCGCGCAGCAGCAGACGCAAGTCGCGCGCCAGGCTGGCATTGCTTTCGTCGATGTTTTCGTTGCGGCAAACCAGACAGCGCAGCCCCTGAGACAGTTCACGCGCCCGCGCTTCAAGCACCGGGTTATCCAACACCTCGTCCGGCTCTACCGCCATCAGCGGCGCGGCCAGCAGCATTAGAATCAAAACCAGACGTTTCATTCTGCCGCCACCGCCGCTGCGTCCTTGCGCGCCCCGGCAGCAATACGGAAACGTCGGTCACTCAGGCTCAGCAACCCGCCAAGCGCCATCATAGCGCAGCCAATCCAGATCCAGATCGTCATCGGTTTGATATAGGTCCGCACCGCCCAGCCACCGCCATCCTGCGCATCACCAATCACCACATAGACGTCGCGCGCGAGATTGTAGTCAATGGCGGCCTCCGTGGTCGGCATCTGCGCCACCGGGTAAAACCGTTTCTCAGGCCGCAGTTGCGCGATTTCCTGTCCGTCACGGGCCAGCGTCACCTGCGCCATCGTCGTCAGGTAATTGGGTCCCCGTTCCTCGTTGACCCCCGTCAGTGTCAGCGTATAGGCGCCCACATCAAAGGCCTCGCCAATGCGCGCGACGCGAATATCGTCCACCGCCCAGGCCATCAGGCCCGAAATGCCCGCCATCGTCACGCCAAGACCGGCATGCGCGGTCGCCTTGCCCCAATCGGCACGTCGCAGGCGCCGCAACCGACCCCAACGCCCCGGCCCACGGCCCAACCGCTGCATCACGTCCACGCCTGTACCCATGATCAGCCAGGCCCCCAGGAACATGCCCACAGGCCCTAACAGCCCGCGACCCGACTGTATCGCAAAGACCAGCCCCCCCAGCGCCACCGCCAGCACAAACACATAGCGCAGCGGATACAGCGCCCGCCCGATCCGCGCCCGTTTCCAAGGCATCGCACTGCCGACTGGCAACACCAGCCCCAGCACCACCATAAAAGGCGTAAAGGCAGCGTTAAAGAACGGTGGTCCAACGCTCAGTTTGCGGTCAAAGAACATCTCGGCCAGCAACGGCCACATGGTGCCGACAAAGACCACGAAACAGGCCACCGCCAGCAGCAAGTTGTTCACAATCAACGCAGATTCCCGGCTGACGAGGCCAAAAACCCCACGCGCCTCCAGCGCACCGGCGCGCAGGCTGAATAGGATCAGCGCCCCGCCGGTGAACAGACCCAGAATGGCCAGAATGAACAGCCCGCGTTCGGGATCGTTGGCAAAGGCATGTACCGACGTCAGCAGGCCCGAGCGCACGATGAACGTACCGATCAGCGAAAACCCAAAGGCAAGGATCGCAAGCAGGATCGTCCAGCTTTTCAAGCTTTCGCGCTTTTCCACGACGATGGCCGAGTGGAGCAGCGCCGCCGCCAAGAGCCAAGGCATGAACGATGCGTTTTCCACCGGGTCCCAGAACCAGAAACCGCCCCAGCCCAATTCGTAATAGGCCCACCACGATCCCAGTGCGATGCCGATGGTCAGGAATATCCACGCGGCCAAGGTCCAGGGCCGCACCCAGCGCCCCCATGCGGCATCCACACGCCCCTCGATCAGCGCCGCCACGGCAAAGCTGAACGACATGCTTAGCCCCACATATCCGAGATACAAGAATGGCGGGTGAAAGGCCAAACCTGGGTCCTGCAGCAGCGGGTTCAGATCCTGCCCATCAAAAGGCGGCGTCGCCATACGCAAAAACGGGTTCGACGTGAACAGGATAAAGGCCAGAAAGGCCACGCCAATTGCCGCCTGCACCGACAGTACCCGCGCCCGCAGACTTGGCGGCAGATTTCCACCAAACCACGCCGCCATCGCGCCAAACAGGGCCACAATCAGCACCCACAGCAGCATCGACCCCTCGTGATTCCCCCAGGTGCCACTGATCTTGTACAACAGCGGCTTGGCCGAATGACTGTTGGCAACCACCAGGCGCAGGCTGAAATCCGACGAAATGAATCCCCACATCAACGCCCCAAAGGCCAGCGCGATCAGGGCAAACTGCGCCCCCGCAGCAGGTTCGGCCACCGCCATCAGGGCCGCATTGCGCCGCTGGGCGCCCCACATGGGCACCACCATCTGTATCAGCGCGACCCCAAAGGCCAGCACCAGTGCGAAATGTCCAAGTTCTGTAATCATAGCGCAAACTATAGGGGGCCGAAGCCCCCTAAGCCATGCCAATCTGCGCCGCCTGACTGCGCAAAGCGTCGCAGTCAGAGTTCCCGCCTGCGCCAGGCCGCAAGGGCTGCGTTGGCGTCAGGCTGAACCACAGCCAATGTCAGCCGCGCGTCCTTGCCCGTCGCAGCCGCGCGCACCGCATCGGCGCGTAAGTCGCGCAGCGTTTCGATGTTCTCTACCACCTGCGGCACCCGCGCCATACTGCCCACGATCGCGGCCTGAAAATCCTGCGCCTTGGCCTGATGCCGCGCGCCAAAGTAGAACGATACGATCACCCCCAGCAGCCACCACAGCGGTTCTGGCACCAGCGCAATTCCCTGCATCCGTTCAGAAAACCACAGCGGATTTACCATGGCCGAAACAAACAGGCCCAGCGTGCCAAGCGCCAGCATCGGGCGCGGCAGACGGTTCACCCCATCCATGAACCGATCAAACCCGCCCTGCCGGGCAACGGCAAATTCGGCGCCATATTGTGCCATAGCCTGCCCCTGCACCACCTGCGCGCGTTGCGCACCTGCCTCGGCGTTTTCGCGAAACACCTCGACGGTTTCGCGCACGACGTTGCGGTTGCCGCCAAATATCATGCTAAAAATCCGTTCGATCATCGCCATTCTGCCACCCTTTGCTCAAATGCCGCCTTGCTCAGATGGTACTGCGGTGTGATGAATTCCTCGGCTCGCCTGATCCAGCCCCCCTTGCCGCCCGCACGGTTGCGGGCATATTTGCGGCTGGCGGGGCGTCTGTCGGCCAGACGAAAGTAGTAGTTTCGCCGCGCGATCCCGTAGGCATCAACCAGATGATCTGGTGCCGCGCGCATCGCGGCATGGGCGGCGGCAATGCTCTGCGGCCCCAGCGCACCGTCGACCGCGATATCATGGCCCATGTCGCGCAGCAGCCGTTGCAGAATTTTCACCGCGTTGCCGCCCGCGTTGACATACATATCAAACACCGTCGCGTGCAGCGGTTCCGGCAACTCCGCAATCAGCGGTGCGTCGAAATAGTGTTTGATAAATATCTCGACCGCCTGCGCCCGCGTCAGGCTGCGCACATCCGACACGTCGACCCGGCCATCCCCGGTCAGATCCAGCCCCAACCGCCGCATCGTGTGGATCGTGACACCAAAATTCGTGGCGCCGCCCGGATCATCGCGATCATTCACAAAGCCACCCTCGCGGGCCACGATGCCTTGCGCAATGTCATGAACAGACTGCATTTCCACCGCTCCTTACCGTTTCTATGCGGCAAGTCTGGGCAGAACTTCGTTAACGATGACGATAGACAGCGTACGCTGTCAGCTGTCGTTTTCGCGGTAGACGCCTTGTTCCTTCAACGCGTCAACGACTTCTTTAGGCATGTATGTTTCATCATGTTTGGCAAGTATTTCAGTGGCTTCAAAGACACCGTTAATGTAGCTACCGGTGCCGACCATGCCCTGGTTCTCCTCGAAGAGGTCAGGCAACACACCCTTGTAGATCACCGGCACCGTCGCCCCGCCGTCGGTCACGCTAAAGCGGATCGTCTCGCTTTCGCCGCGTACCAGCGTGCCTTCTTCGACCAGACCACCGATGCGAAACACCTCTGCCGGGCCGGGCGGCTCGGCGATCACCTGACTGGGAGCACGGAAATAGTTGATGCCGTCGCGCAGGGCATAGCCGATCAGCACGCTGGACAGCGTCAAGGCCACCACCGCAACGGCGATCACCTGAATACGGCGCTGTTTTTTTAGGCTCTTCATGACATCCTCATGGGAACAACGGCGCCATCATAAGGCCGTCTGTTTCGTCCAGACCCAGCATAAGGTTGGCGTTCTGAAGGGCCTGACCACTGGACCCTTTGGTCAGGTTGTCCAACGCCGCCACCACGATCGCCCGCCCCTCGATCCGGTCTGCGACAACACCGATGTGGCAAAAGTTCGACCCGCGGATATGTCGCGTGCTGGGGGCTTCGCCCATGGGCAGCACTTCGATGAACGGTTCACTCTCATAGGCTGAATTCAACGCATTATGAATGGCTTGCGCGTCACCCTTAACATAGCAGGTCGCAAGGATTCCGCGGTTGGCAGGCACCAGATGTGGGGTGAATTGCACCTTTACCGGCCGCCCTGCCAGTGCGGAAAATTCCTGATCAAATTCGCCCAGGTGCCGATGTGTACCACCCAATGCATAGGCGTGATAGCCCTCGCTCAGCTCGGCATGCAGCAGGTTTTCCTTCAATGACCGCCCCGCGCCAGAAACGGCGCATTTCAAGTCCATGATGATCTCGTCCAGATCAATCACCCCGGCGCTGATCAACGGGCGCAGGGCAAATTGCCCCGTCGCCGCGTTACAGCCCGTGCCCGCCACCAGACGGGCCTTGGCGATTTCGTCGCGGTAAAATTCGGTCAGCCCGTAAACAGCTTCTTCCTGCTGTTTGAGGGCGGCATGTTTGTTACCGTACCACTTGGCATAATCTTCGGGATCGCGCAGGCGGAAATCGGCGGAAAGATCGACGATCTTCAGGTCCGCAGGCAGCGCCGCGATAACCTCTTGAGACGTCTTATGCGGCAATGCGCAGAAACACAGATCGATCTGTGAAAAGTCGATATCCTCGATGGTGACCAGCGGCGGCAGGTCCATATGGCGCAGGTGTGGAAACACCTCTGCCATGCTTTGCCCGGCCTTGGAGTTGCCCCCCAAGGCCTTGATTTTCATAGATGAGTGTCCAGCGATCAGCCGGATCAATTCTGCCCCGGTATAGCCAGAGGCGCCAAGGATGGCGATGTTATGTGTCATGTCAATTTCCGTCGATATCATATCAGGTTAGCGCAAGGTCAGGCGGCAGCAAATGTGATTTGTCGTCGCAGGAACTGTGTCGCTCGGGTGCTGACACGAACGGGGTCTCCCGTCGTCAGAAACGCGGCCTGCCCCTCGCCCATCATGCCCGGATGCCGTTCAAGGTAGTCGGCCAGCGACGCGGCAACCAGCGATGCCTGACTGAACACCTGCACCTGCGGGCCCAATGCCTCCTGAAACACCTCCTGCACCAGCGGATAATGGGTACAGCCCAGCACAGCCGCCTGCGGTTCCGGCATCTTGCGTTTCAGCGCATCCACATGGCTGCGCACCAACGCTTCGGCCAGAATGAAATCGCCGTCTTCGATGGCATCGACAACACCACCACAGGCCTGCGCCTCAACGTCGACCCCGATGGCGCGAAACGCCAGTTCGCGCTGGAACGCGCGGGTGGCCACGGTGGCCGGCGTGGCAAAGAGCGCCACATGTTTCACCGCAACTTCGCGGGGCGGCGAATTATCGCCCCACTGGCGTTCGGTCATTGCCTCGATCAGCGGGACAAACACACCCAAGACGCGTTTGCCCTGCGGCACCCAGCCTTCCTGCATCCGGCGCAACGCCGCCGCCGAGGCAGTGTTGCAGGCCAGGATCACCAGATCACAGCCCGCATCGAACAGCCGCTGCACCGCCGCGCAGGTCAGGTTATAGATGTCATCCGCCGTGCGCACACCGTAGGGCGCATGGGCGCTGTCGGCGAGATAGACAAACTCCACCTCTGGCAGACGTTCCTGCACCTTTTCCCAGACGGTCAGCCCGCCCAATCCCGAATCAAAAATACCGACTGCCATGGCTTTTCCGTCACCTGTCGGCGCGATGCCGATCCTCAAATTCATACCCCAGATCAAAGCGTTTGTCGGGGTTCGGTGACAACTCATAAGTGGCTTTGCGCAGGAAATCCATCATCCCTTTTGCGTCGCCCACCATAGGCTGCAACGCGCCGCGCGGGATGGCTGTGCCGATCGCCACGCGCACCGGGGTGTCGACCCGTTTGCGAAATTCCTTGATCAGCAACCCCATGCGCAGGTTGGCATGCAGGTGGCTCGCGATCTGAAACAACCGGCCCGTGTGGCCATCGAAATAAATCGGCACGACTGTGGCGTTCGATTTGGCAATCATCCGCGCGGTAAAGCTGCGCCAGCGCGGGTCCATCGGCGGCCCAAACGGCGTGGCCCCGGTGCTGACGGTGCCACCCGGGAAGATGCCCACGACGCCGCCCTGCCCCAGATATGCCAGCGCGGTCTTGCGGGTCTCAAGGTTCAGCGCCAGCGCCGCCTTGTCGGTGTCAAAGCTGATCGGAAGAAGGTTGCGTATGAGATCGGGCGCGCGGTTGAATACCGAATTGGCCATGATGCGGAAATCTCCGCGCGTGCGCGAAAGGATGTGGCCTAACATCAGCCCGTCCAGAATGCCGTAAGGGTGATTGGCAATGACAATCAGCGGTCCGTCACTTGGGATATTGTCGAGGGTGCCGCCCACAACCTCAAGGCTAAGCCCATATCGGTCGACCATGACGTCGAAAAAGCTCTCTCCGCGCGCAACCGCATCCTCATAGCCGCGCGCGCGTTTGACCAACGACAGGCGCCCCGTCGTATTCTCCATCGCTCGGATCAGCGCCCGCCCCCCCTTGGATCGGGCAGAATGGGCATAGCTGATGTCACGTGCGGTTCTCAACGACTGCGATTTCACTGCTGTCTCCGGCGTTAGGGGCCAAGGCAGGTTTGCCCTGACCCCTTTATGGCAGTTCTGCAACGCCTGTGTGACAAAGGACGTCGTGCGTTACTCAGCCGCCTGCGCCGTGGCCGTCCCGCCTGCGCGGATCACGGCCAGCAGTTCTTCGCGGCGCTTTGCGGCCTTGGCCTCGTTTGCCTGTTTCACCGGGCCAAAGCCGCGGATTTGCAGCGGCAGTTCGGCCAGCGCCACGATGGCATCGCGGGTTTGATCGGTCAGCTTTGGCAGCACTTCGGCCATGTCGCCTTCATATTGCTTGATCAGCGACCGTTCCATCTTGCGCTCAGCGGTATAGCCGAAGGGATCGAACGGTGTGCCGCGCAGCGGCTTCAACCGCGCCATCACCCGCAACGGACCTTCGAGCCACTGACCAAATTCGCGCTTTTGCGGGCGGCCGTTTGGCCCCATGCGCGAAATCAGCGGCGGTGCCATGTGAAACGTCATCTTGAAGTCGCCATCAAACTCGGCGCGCGCCTTGTCGCGGCTGGTGATCAGCAGGCGGGCAACCTCATATTCATCCTTGTAGGACAACAGCTTGTGATAGCCCTGCGCCACGGCGGCCTTTACCGTGCCATCGGCAATCCCATCCAGCATCTTGGCATAGCGTTTGGCCAGCCCTTTGCCCTGATAGGCTTTCAGGTGATCAATCCGGTAGGCGATCTTGTCCACCGGGGATTTTGGCAGGTCAATCACCTTGGGTTGGCTGACCTTCAGGGCATCCTGAGGGTACAGCACCGCCCAGCGCCCGATGTCAAAGGCACGCAGGTTACGCTCGACCGCGGCGCCGTTCATACGGATCGCTTCTTGCAGGCTTTCCAGGGTCAGCGGCAGCAGGCCGCGCTGCCACGCCGCGCCAAAGATCATCATGTTGGAGTAGATGGAATCGCCCAGCGCTGCCTTTGCCAGATCAGAGGCATCAAACATCGCCACATCGTCTTTCAGCCGTGCCTCCAGCGCCAGTGTCAGACGGTCATAGGGCAATTGGAATTCGGTATCGCGGGTGAAATCCCCCGTGATGATCTGGTGCGAATTCACAACCGCTCCGGTGCGCCCAGCGCGGGTCAGCCCCAATGTCTTGTGCCCGGCAGACACCACCAGATCGCCACCGATCAGCGCATGGGCTTCGCCCGTGGCGACCCGGATCGCGCTGATATCTTCGGGACGTTCGGCCAGACGGCAGTGGATATGCACCGCGCCACCCTTTTGCGCGAGGCCCGCCATTTCCATCATGCCGGCACCTTTGCCATCAAGCTGTGCTGCCTGCGCCAGCAGCGCGCCGATGGTCACCACACCGGTTCCGCCCACACCCGTGATCACCACGTTGTGCGTGCCGTCAATCTTAGGCAATTGCGGCAGTGGCAGATCGGGGAGCACGATCTCGGTTGTCGGATCTTTGCGGATCTTGGCACCTTCCAAGGTCACAAAAGACGGGCAGAAGCCGTTCACGCAGGAATAGTCTTTGTTGCACGACGACTGATCAATCGCGCGCTTGCGGCCCAGCTCCGTTTCATTGGGGACGATGGCCACACAATTCGACTGCACGCCACAATCGCCGCAGCCTTCGCAAACGTCTTCGTTGATGAACACACGCTTGTCCGGGTCGGGGAACAGCCCACGTTTGCGACGGCGGCGCTTTTCGGCGGCGCAGGTCTGGATATAAACAATCGCACTGACGCCCTCATGCTCGCGAAAGGCCTTTTGCACATTTGGCATTTCGGCGCGTTCATGCACCTCCACGCCTTTGAACCGCGCCAGATCGACATCTTCTTTTTCGTCATAGACAACGGCAAGGTGCTTTACCCCCATCGCCTGCAATTCCTTAACGATGCGGTAGGCGTCCAAATCACCTTCGTTGTGCTGCCCGCCGGTCATGGCAACAGCATCATTGTACAGGATTTTGTAGGTGATGTTGGTGCCCGCCGCCAACGCAGCGCGGATCGCCTGCACGCCCGAGTGGTTGTAGGTGCCATCGCCAAGGTTCTGGAACACATGCTTGGTGTTGGAAAATGGTGCTTCGCCGATCCAGTTTGCCCCTTCGCCCCCCATATGGGTAAAGCCTGTGGTCTCGCGGTCCATCCACTGCACCATATAGTGACAGCCGATACCGGCATAGGCGCGGCTGCCCTCGGGCACTTTGGTCGATGAGTTATGCGGGCAGCCTGCACAGTAATACGGCAGCCGTGCCGCGATGTCCTCGGCGTTGTCCGACCGGCGCGCCTCGCTCAGCGCTTCGAGCCCGGCGCGAATACCATCGGTCTCGCGGCCTTCCTCCAACAGGATACCGCCAATCTTTTCGGCAATAAGGATCGGGTCCAACGCGCCACGGGTCGGGAACAGCTCTTCGCCATGTTCCATACCCGCACCCCCCTTGTGCCAGCCATAAACGCGGCGATGGGTGTCAGAGAAAAGCGCCTCTTTGATCTGAATCTCGATGAGCTTGCGCTTTTCCTCGACCACCACGATCAAATCCAGCCCATCGGCCCAGTCGTGAAAGCCATGCATGTCCAGCGGAAAGGTCTGACCAATCTTATAGGTCGTGATCCCCAGCCGCTCGGCTTCGTTTTCGTCGATGTTCAGCAGGCTCAGCGCATGCACGAGGTCGAGCCAGTTCTTGCCCGCCGCGGCAAAACCGATCTTGGCCCCGCGTTTGCCCCACATCCGCTTGTCCATCTTGTTGGCATGGCTGAACGCCTCTGCCGCGAAACGCTTGTAGTCGATCATCCGCGCCTCTTGCAGGTGCGGCGTATCGCCCAAACGGATGTTCAGCCCGCCCTGCGGCATGTCAAACTCAGGGATCACCAGCTTCATGCGGTTCGGATCACCGTTAACGACGCTGGTTGCCTCAACCGTGTCTTTCATCGTCTTAAGACCGACCCAAAGCCCAGAGAAACGTGACAACGCCCAGCCGTAAATGCCGTAGTCCAGAATTTCCTGCACGCCTGCGGGTGACACCACGGGCATATAGGCATCCACCATCGCCCATTCGGACTGGTGCAGCACTGTCGAGGATTCGCCGGTGTGGTCATCGCCCATCGCCATGAGCACACCACCATGCTGCGACGTGCCCGCCATATTGGCGTGCCGCATGACGTCGCCGGTGCGGTCGACGCCCGGCCCCTTGCCGTACCACAGACCAAAGACACCGTCGTACTTGCCCTCGCCGCGCAACTCAGCCTGCTGTGCCCCCCAGAGCATCGTAGCGGCCAGATCTTCGTTCAGACCCGGCTCAAACCTAACGTTATGCTCGGCCAGCTTTTTCTCGGACCGCTGCATCTGAAGATCGACGGCACCCAGAGGGCTACCGCGATAGCCTGTGACATATCCCGCCGTATTCAGCCCCGCCGCCTTGTCGCGGGCCGACTGCATCATCATCAACCGCACCAGCGCCTGCGTGCCGTTCAACAGCACCGGGCTTTTCTCTAGGTCGAAACGATCATTGAGTGAAATCTTTTGCGTCGTCATGGCGGGCCTCCCTGGTCACGTCAGTCTTGCATGGTTTGAGACGTATATAGGTCACCATTGCTGACCTGTATAGCAAATATTTTGTGCGCTGGCGGTCCCTGGCGCACCGCTTTCCCCTGTCTTTTTCCTGCAATTGCGATAGGAGAGAGGCCAGCTAAGGAAAGAAGCACGATGGATTGGGACAAACTAAGGATTTTTCACGCCGTGGCCGATGCCGGGTCTCTGACCCATGCCGGCGACAAGCTGAACCTGTCGCAATCCGCCGTCAGCCGCCAGATCCGCGGACTGGAAGAGCAGCTTAACACGAATCTATTCCATCGCCATGCCCGCGGGCTGATCCTGACCGAACAGGGCGAATTGTTGTTCGACGCCACCACCGCGATGACCAAACGCCTTGATGCCGCCGCCGCACGCATCCGCGACAGCGAAGAAGAAGTGTTTGGCGAATTGCGCGTCACTACCACTACCGGCTTCGGCACGCTCTGGCTGGCCCCGCGCCTGCCCAAACTTTACGAGAAATACCCCGACCTCAAGGTTGACCTGATGCTTGAGGAACGTGTCCTCGACCTCCCGATGCGCGAGGCCGATGTCGCCATTCGCATGAAAGAACCCTCGCAGGCCGATCTGATCCGCAAACGGCTGATGACGGTGCGCATGTGCATGTACGCCAGTCCGACCTATCTGGCCGCCAATGGCACGCCGAAACGTATGGAAGATATGTCGGAACACCGGCTGATTTGCCAAAATACGGAAAGCGATCAAGTCGGCGCGGGGCTGCAATTGGTCAAAGAACTGATGCTGCATGACGTGCGCTCTTTGCTGACTGTGAACAACTATTTCGGTGTGTTGCAGGGCGTGCTGCACAATCTGGGCATCGGTGTGTTGCCAGACTACCTGACGCAGGATTTTCCTGATCTGGTGCTGGTCATGCCCGAGGTCGAGTCGGCCGATGTCCCTGTCTATCTCGCCTACCCTGAGGAATTGCGGCAATCAAAACGCGTCGCCGCCTTTAAGGATTTCGTCCAAGATGAGATCATTTCGTACCGTAAGCAATTGCGCGAAAAGACAAATACCCAGACGTAGTCATCGGCAAGCACAGTTAGCCATGCGCTAGGCGCATATCCGCCATGCCGTATTGCTTGGCTTTTCTGCCTTGATCCGTGCACCCCTGCCCCCTATTTCATCATTATGAAGATTGACCGCCCGAGGGTGCGTCGCTTCATACCTCCCTGTTGGACTTGGCCGAGCTTTTAGCTCGGCCTTTTTTTTTGCGCCAACCGCAAGCGCCATATCCCGCTGCTTGATTGTCGGCCTGCGCACACACTCAACGTCCATACCCCCTTTCCCCCACGCCGTACCCCTTGTATGAGGGCGCAAATGCGCCAGTCGGGGACCAAACCATGCAAGAACCTGCCATCACGCCAGAACTGATCGCCAGCCATGGCTTCACCCCTGACGAATTCAAAGAAGTCGTGAACATTCTGGGGCGTGAACCGAACTATACCGAGATGGGTATCTTTTCGGCGATGTGGAACGAACACTGCTCCTACAAGTCGTCTAAGAAATGGCTGCGCACCCTGCCCACGACCGGCCCGCAGGTCATCTGCGGCCCCGGCGAAAACGCCGGCGTGGTCGATATCGGTGATGGTCAGGCGCTGGTCTTCAAGATGGAAAGCCACAACCATCCTTCCTACATCGAACCCTATCAGGGCGCGGCCACCGGCGTGGGCGGCATCCTGCGCGATGTCTTTACCATGGGCGCACGCCCCATCGCGGCGATGAACTCGCTCAGTTTTGGCCGCCCTGACCACCCCAAGACACGGCAACTGGTACACGGCGTCGTGGCGGGCGTCGGCGGCTATGGCAATTGTTTTGGCGTGCCGACTGTCGGCGGCGAAGTCCGCTTTGACGCGGCCTATGACGGCAATTGCCTGGTCAACGCCTTCGCGGCCGGCCTCGCGGATGCCGACAAGATTTTCTACTCCGCTGCTTCCGGTGTGGGCATGCCTGTTGTGTACCTTGGTGCCAAAACCGGGCGTGACGGCGTTGGCGGTGCCACCATGGCAAGCGCCGAGTTCGACGACACGATCGAGGAAAAACGCCCCACCGTCCAGGTCGGCGACCCCTTCACCGAAAAGCGCCTGATGGAAGCGACGCTCGAACTGATGGCGACCGGTGCCGTGATCTCCATTCAAGATATGGGCGCTGCGGGCCTGACCTGTTCTGCCGTCGAAATGGGTGACAAGGGCGGCCTCGGCGTACGATTGGACCTCGAAAAGGTGCCAACGCGCGAACTGAACATGACCGCCTATGAAATGATGCTATCGGAATCGCAGGAACGTATGCTGATGGTCCTGCGGCCAGAGCTTGAGGCCGAAGCGAAGGCCGTGTTTGACAAATGGGACCTCGATTTTGCCATCGTCGGTGAAACACTGCCCGAAGACCGCTTTCTGATCTGCCTCAACGGCGAGGTCAAAGCGGACCTGCCGCTGTCCAAACTGGCCAGCACCGCACCCGAATACGACCGCCCCTGGGTCGAAACCCCCGCCGCCACGCCGCTGACGGATGCCCCCCAGATTGACGCAATCGAAGGGCTGCGCGCCCTGATCGGCAGTGTGAATCACACGTCGAAAGCGTGGGTGTACGAGCAGTATGACACCATGGTCATGGGCGACAGCGCCCGCACACCGGGCTGGGGTGCTGGCATCGTGCGTGTACACGGCACCGACAAGGCGCTGGCCTTTACCTCCGATGTGACCCCGCGCTACGTCAAGGCGAACCCGGTCGAGGGCGGCAAGCAGGCCGTGGCCGAAGCCTACCGCAACCTCTGCGCCGTTGGGGCCAAACCATTGGCCACCACAGACAACATGAACTTCGGCAATCCCGAAAAGCCCGAGATCATGGGGCAGTTTGTCGGCGCCATCAAAGGCATTGGCGAAGCTGTGTTGGCGCTCGACATGCCGATCGTGTCGGGCAACGTATCACTATATAACGAAACCGACGGCAAAGGCATTCTGCCCACGCCCACTATCGGCGCCGTTGGCCTGCTGGATCACACGGACAAGATCATCACCCAAACCTTGAAAAGCGGCGATGTTGCCGTGCTGATCGGCACCACCACTGGTCACCTGGGCCAATCCGCCCTGCTGTCCGAGGCCTTTGGCCGCGCCGAGGGCGATGCCCCGCATGTCGATCTGGCGGTCGAACGCCGCCACGGCGATTTCGTGCGTGCGCTGGCGGGCAAGGTTACTGCCTGTACCGACCTCAGCGATGGCGGGCTGGCACTGGCCGCGTTCGAAATGGCCGAAGCCGCAGATATGGGCGTCACGCTGGACAGCGACGACACCGCGACGCTCTTTGGCGAAGACCAGGCCCGCTATCTGCTGGCCTGTTCCAGCGACCAAGCCGCCACCCTGATTGCCGCCGCCGAGGCCAAAGGCATTCCCGCGGCCCAAGTCGGCACTTTCGGCGGCGACCGTGTCAGCTTCGGCACCAGCACCGCACCGCTCGCCGATCTGCGCGTCACCTTCGCCACCACCTTTGGCGCGACGTTTGCCTAAGCATCATTTGGTTTTAGACAGACCCGCGCCCCTACCCATTGAGCGCCCCCATCAACCGGGCTTTCTCACCACTGTCGTCGGGCCGCGATAGCGCCTCGGCCAATGCTTCAAGCGACGCAATCGAATGGCCCGCGCGAAAACTGTCCACATGCGGCAGCATCGCGCGGATGCCTGCCGCCTTTGGGGCAAAGCCGTCCCAGCGCAGCAGAGGGTTCAGCCAGATCACACGCCGCGCACTCAAATGCAGCCGCTGCATCTGGCGCGCCAGTTCTTCGGGTGCGTCGCGGTCCAACCCATCGGTGATCAGCAAAACCACCGCGCCCTGTCCCATCACCCGCCGCGACCAGTCGCGGTTAAAGGCCGCGATTGACGCACCAATGCGCGTGCCCCCCTCCCAATCCTGCGCCTGCGCGCCAGCAGCGGCGAGTGCAGCATCTACATCCCGCGTGGCCAGATGCCGGGTAATATTCGTCAACCGCGTGCCAAAGGTAAACCCATGCACCTGCGCCCAGCCCGCGCCCTGCCGGTTGCTGACCGCATGTAGGAAATGCAGGATCGCGCGACTGTATTGGCTCATGGAGCCGGAAATATCGCACAGCACCACCAGATTGGGATAGCGCAGCCGCGGTTTCTTCCAGACAAGCCTGTCCATCTCGCCCCCACGCCGCAGCGCGCTGCGCATCGTGCGTGCCACGTCGACGCGCCCCTGTGCCGCAACCATATTGCGCCTGCTGCGCATCGGCGGCACAGGCAAATGCAGCTTTGCCAGCATACGCTTGGCCTCGGCCATCTCGCTCAGGCTCATCTGCTCGAAATCCAGACTGCGCAGCCTTTCGCGGTGTGACGTCGTCAGGCTTGCGTCCACCTCGATCAGGCTTTCCTGCTGGGGCGGGCTTTCGTCGGGCTGTGGCCCCTCGGCCCCATCCAGCAGCGCCTCAGCGGCGCGTTTTTCGGCGGGCTGTGCGGCGCGGTCCTCCTGTACGCCACGCATCGCAGGCAGCATCGCAGCCATCATATGTTCCAGATAGCGCGGGTCGCGCCAGTAAAGGCGGAAGAGCTGGGCAAAAACACGGGCATGTTCGGGGCGGTTCACAAAACAGGCGTGCAGCGTCCAATAAAAGTCATGGCGGCTGGTAAAGCCCACAGCAGCGACCGCGCGGATTGCCTCTATCACCCGCCCCGGCCCGATCGGCAGTCCGGCACGGCGCAAGGCGCGGGCAAAATGGGTGATGTTGCCGGCGAGGCGCGGATCGTCGGGCAACTCTATGGGAATTTGCTCAGCCATGGTTCGCCCAATAAAGGCGCTGCCATTGGGATATGAACAATGGTGCAGACTGAGGGTGCCTCCAAACCTTTGGGAATGCTGGCACCAATAAAAGGATCATGCCGGGGCAAGTGCAGTGCGGGCTTGTTCCAATATCCGCGCGGCCTCAGAGCCGTGCAGCTTGGCGATGTCGTCCTGATACTTGAGGATCGCGCCCAATGTGTCAGCGATGACGGCGGGGCTAAGCGTGGTGACATCCAGCGCCAGCAGGCATTTGGCCCAATCAATGGTTTCCGCCACACCCGGCTTTTTGAACAAATCCTCGGTGCGCAACTGCTGCACAAAACTGACCACCTCGCGGCTGAGCGCATTGGCTGCTTCCGGCGCGCGGGCGGCAAGGATTGCCATTTCACGGTCGAAATCGGGGTAGTCGACCCAATGGTAGAGGCAACGACGTTTCAGGGCGTCATGCACCTCGCGCGTGCGGTTGGACGTCAGGATCACAATCGGCGGCTCAGGCGCGCGGATGGTCCCGAGTTCGGGGATCGTCACCTGAAAATCGCTCAGCGCTTCCAGCAGGAAGGCCTCGAAGGGGGCGTCGGTTCGGTCCAATTCGTCGATCAGCAGCACCGGCGCGCCGTTTTCATCGGGGCGCAGCGCCTGCAACAGGGGGCGCTCAATCAGGTACGCATCGCTGAACAGCTCCGCCGTCAGGGCCTTTCGCTCTGCCGCACCGCTGGCCTCTGCTGTACGGATCGCGACCATCTGTGCCGGGAAATTCCATTCATAGACCGCCGTGCTGGCATCCAGCCCCTCGTAGCATTGCAACCGGATCAGTCGCCGCCCCAGCCCCGCCGCAAGCGCCTTGGCGATCTCGGTTTTGCCAACCCCCGCCTCGCCCTCCAAAAACAGCGGGCGACCCAGTTTCAGGCTGAGAAACACGACAACCCCAAGTGCGCGGTCGCATACGTACCCTTGGGCGGCCAACATGTCTCTTACGGCGTCGATATTGTCTGGTTGCTGCATCTTATCAAAGGTGCATCACTGCCACGCCACGTCAAGGGGAACGTCGTGCCGATTTGTCACGCGACAGCAGCCCCGCGCGGCGCATAGATTGACGCGTTTGCCCACCACTGACATAGTCTTAACGTATAAATATAGGTCACCGGACATGATGAACCGGGACCACAGAGGCGGACATGAGACAGAAGACCACGAGTGCCAATTTGCGTGGAAACGGCTGATATGCGCATTACGGCTGTGACCTGCGTCAAGAACGAAGGCCCCTTCCTGCTGGAATGGATTGCCTATAACCGCGTCATTGGCGTGACGGATTTTCTTTTCTATTCAAATGATTGCACCGATGCGACTGACCGTTTGCTCGACCGGTTGCAGGACCACGGCATCGTCACCCACCTGCCCAATCCCGCCAAGAACCGCAATTATCAGATGCAGGCGCTGAAACACGCCCGCCGTCAGCCTATAGTCACTGACGCCGATTGGGTCTGGATCGCCGATGTCGACGAATTTCTCAATATCCATGTCGGCGATCACACCATCCCGGCGCTGGTTGCCGCCTGCAAAGATCCGCAGGCGATTTCGGTCACCTTTCAGTTTTTTGCCAGTGGCGACGTTGAAACCTATGTCGATGCCCCTGTGATCACGCAGTTCGTGCACAGTCACAACCCCGACATCTGCTGCACCGACACCGCGATTGAGGTCAAGTCACTGGTGCGAAAAGACTTTCCACTAGAATACTACGGCGCGCATCGCCCCTTCCACGACGAAGAGAAAAGCGGTCGACCCCATTGGACCGATGGGTCGGGCCGCCCCGTGCCGCCGCCTTTCCGCAAGCGCGTGACCAAGCGGCGCATCCGGGCCTTTCTGGCACGCGGCGCGCGCAATTTTGCCACGCTCAACCACTATGCCCTGCGGTCGCTGGACAGTTTTCTGGTCAAGAACGACCGCGGCGACGTGAACCGCGAACACCGCACCTTTGACGAAACCTATTGGCGCGACCGCAATGATGCCGCTTGGCGAGACGACAGCATCCTGCGGTATGAAACGGACTTGCGCGCGGAAATGGCGCGGCTGGCGGCGTTGCCGGGTGTGGCGGACCTGCACGCCGAAGCGGTGGCTTTGCACCGTGCCAAACGCGATACTTTGCTGGCGCAGCCCGATTTCCGCAAATTACGCGAGCAGCTACGCAGCTCCAGCCCCTTTAGCGTTGCCGAAGCCGCCATCCGCGATGAGATCGGCGTCGCATGAAAACGCTGCGCGGTATCAACCTTGGGCTGCCCAAGACGGGCACCACCACGCTGACCGATGCGCTGCGCCACGCCGGGCTGACGGTTGCCGATTGGCGCATCCGCAGCGGGGAAACCGCGCACCAAGACCTTGTCGGGCAGTTTGTCGGCAAGATGATCTATGCCGATTACTACGACAGCGGCGACCCGCTGGCGCGCCTGGGTGAATTCGATTTCATCAACGAAATGAGCTGTGTACGCCACGACCACAGCCTTTGGCCGCAGACCGACTGGGGCGTGATCAGCGCCATCCGACGCCATCATCCTCAGGTCAAGTTTCTACTGTCCCACCGCGACCCCGCCAAAACGGCCAACAGCATGATGCGCTGGAACAATTTGGGCAAAACGCGCCTGCCGCGCGCGGATGTGCCCGGCCTGCCGCGCGGCTTTGGCACCACCGAAGCCGAACTGGCGCGCTGGCTTGAGGGGCATTTTGCTTTTGTGCGTCAGGTGTTTCAGGGCTGTGACAGCTTTCTTGAATTCGACATCGAAGATGGCGATGCCCGTGACCGGATAGCGGATTTTCTGGGCATCGACCTGCCGTGGTGGGGCCAAAGCAATACGGGCAAACCGATAAAGCTGGAAAGTAATTAGATGCGCCTCACCCTGATGATAGGCCCCACCGAAAACGCCGCCGCCCGGTTTCGCAGCATCGCACAGGAGAAATCCGCAGCCCTACTCAAACAGGGCGTTCTGGCCCCGGAATGGAACCACATGCGGCTTTATGCGGCCTGTGCAGAGCCTGAGGCCGTGGGCGTCTTGCGGTATCGCCGGGGTCTGGACAGCCCCTTGGTGCCGACCACCCTACGCCACGAATTTCACAGCTTGATCGTCAAGGATCTGGCCGCAACCGAGGCCAAACACGTCGTTGTTTTCGCCGCGCAACTGGGCAGTCTGTTGTCGCGCCCCAGCGAAATTGCGCGCCTGCACGCCCTGCTGACACCGCATTTTGACGATATTCAGATCGTCGCCCATTTGGACGAACAGGCACGTCTGCTCTGCGCCCATTACGCCGAAGCGGTGACCGAAGGCCGCCGCAACCCGCTTGACCGCGAACTGGCACTGGCCAACGGCACCGACTGGTGGCAGGCAGCACAGACGGACAGTGGCGAGGATGCGCCGCTGTTCGGTCTGTTCCCGGATGTTCAGAACCCGCCCTTCTGGCTGGATTACAAAACCCTTCTGACCCATTGGGAAGCCGCCTTTGGCGCGGGCAATGTCACATTCTGTCCGCTGGACATGGCAAACCTACGCAGCCCCCGTGGCGGCGATGAACTGGCCTCTGTGCTCGGCCTCGGCACACCACTCGGCAAGGTCGAACCGGGGCGGAACCCGCCACCGATGCCGGCCGCTTGGCTGACCCGGATGCGGCAGATGAACGATGTGCTGATCCGCTATGTACAGGTACGTGACCTGATCTGCCCCCGCGACACCTGGGGCCAGTTGCTGCAATCGCTCCACGTCAACGGCGCCCCTCTGGCCCCGGGGGCGCTTTTCCCGGTCTCGGACCGGTTCAAATCCGAGAACGCCGCGCTGATCAAACGCTTTTCCGCCCTAAAGCCCGCGCTGAAACCCGATGCCAAACTGCCGCTCTGGTCAGAGGCCGATCCCGGTTTCGGCTTTCGCGCCACGCAATACCTTGCCGCCGCCGCCTTTCGGATACGCTCCACCTCGATCCCGGTGTCCCAGAAACGCGCCGAGGCCGCGCAGGCTGAACAGGCATCGGCCAAATTCGACGATCTGCTGACCGACGACAGCGTAGACCCCGATCAGAAGGCCGCCAACGCGCGCCTGCTGAACCGCGTCAAGGTCAACCACCAGATGATCCTCGGCACCCAGTTCAAACCTCACAACGACATCGGTCCGCAGAACGAGGACGAACTGGGCGACCCCTACCTACCGAACGCGCCGCGCGACCTGCCGCCGGGCAGCAGCGGCAACGTCATCGTGGGCTGCATGAAGAACGAAGCCCCCTATATCGTCGAATGGATCGCCTATCACCGCGCCATCGGGGTCGACAACTTCCTGATCTATACCAACGATTGCACCGACGGCACCGACGAGGTGCTGGGCCGACTGCAAGAGATGGGGATCGTGCAGCACCGCAACAATGACAACTGGAAAGGCAATTCACCGCAGCAATACGCGCTGAACCAATCCTTGAACGAACAGGTGATCAAGAACGCGGATTGGATCATCCACATCGACGTGGATGAATTCATGAACATCCGCACCGGCAACGGCAGTCTGGATGATTTCTTTGCCGCCGTGCCCGATGCCACCAATGTCGCAATGACATGGCGGCTGTTTGGCCATAACGGCGTGACCGACCTCAGCGACGATTTCGTCATCGACCAATTCGACCACTGCGCCCCGAAATTCTGCCCCAAACCGCACACCGTCTGGGGGTTCAAGACCATGTTCCGCAACATCGGCGCTTATGAGAAAATTTCGTGCCACCGCCCGAACAAACTTGACGAAAACTTTGCCGACAAAATCAAATGGGTCAACGGATCGGGCCAGGACATGACCCGCGACGCAGCCCATAACGGCTGGCGGTCATCCAAGAAAAATATCGGTTATGACCTGCTGCAACTGAACCACTACGCCCTGCGCTCGGCGGAATCCTTTCTGATCAAACGCCAACGGGGCCGCGCGCTGCATGTCGACCGCTCGATCGGGATCAACTACTGGATCCGCATGGACTGGAGCGATTTTCAGGATGTCACGATCAAGCGTAACCTGCCCCGCCTGCGCGCGGAATATGATCGGTTGATGACTGACGACACCCTGCGCGCGCACCATCAGGGCGGGTTGGCGTGGCACCGCGCCAAGGCTGACGAGTTGCACCAGATGCCTGAATTCCGCGACCTCTACCATCAGGCATTGGCGGTCAAGCTGGACGAAACCGAACGCGTGGCCTACGCCCTGTCGCTCGACATGGAAAGCTGAGCATGGCCGAAACTGTCGCGCGAAGCAACGTCACCCGCTTTAGACACGGTTGGTAAGCCATTGACACATATCGCCATTCTCTGCATCCGAAACGAGGCCGCCTTTCTTCTGGAATGGCTCGCCCATCACCGTGCCATCGGGTTCGACCACTTCATCATCTTCTCGAACGATTGCGAGGATGGCACCGATGTGATGCTGGATCACCTTCAGGAACGGGGCGGGGTCACCCATCTGCGCAACGACGGCCCCTACGACAAGGGCGGTATCCAGTTCACGGCCCTCAAATCCGCGGCCAAGTTGGACGTGCTGCGCCGCGCGAATTGGGTCTTGCCGCTGGACGTCGATGAATTTGTCAACATCCACTGCGGCGATCACACCCTGACCGCCCTGCACGACGCCCTGCCGGATGCCACGGCGATCACCCTCACATGGCGGCTGTTCGGCAATGGGGGTCAGGTGCGCTACGCTGACGAACCGGTGACCGAGACTTTCACCAAATGTGCGCCCTCCGTCATGCACTGGCCCTGGCGTGCGGCGATGTTCAAGACGCTTTATCGCAACGACGGCACCTACCGAAAACCCGGCGTGCACCGTCCCCGTGACCCTGACAAGACGCGGCTGGCCGATGCGCATTGGTATGATGGCCACGGCCGCGAGCTGCCTGATCTATTCAAAACAAAACGCATCTTTTCGACCTATGGCCGTGACAATTACGGGTTGGCCCAGATCAACCACTACCCGCTTGGCGCGATGGAGACCTATGTTCTCAAGGTCGATCGCGGCCGCGCGGTGCACAGCGATCACATGCTGGGGCTCGACTATTGGGTCGAGCGGAATTTTAACACCGACAGCGACACCACAATTTCCGCCACTGCCCCGGCCCGTCAGCGTGAACTTGCGCGGCTCAAAGCCGACCCAACCCTTGCCGCATTGCATACCGCCGCCGTGGCCTGGCGCGCGGCACGCTTTGACGCGCTGATGCAACAAGAGCCGTTCCGGGCACTTTTTGGCCGCCTGCTGATGACACCCGGCAGCCTGCCCGTCACGCCGCAGGCCGCCCGTTTCATGCTGCGCCACGCAATGCGGGGCCAATCAGACGGCACCGACTAACGTCAACTTTTTCGGACCTTAAATACCTATATTACCCCTGGCCGCACGCGCAGCACGGGACCGTGGCCCGCCGCACTGCGCACCACGCCGCTGTGCCGCCGCAGCCCGAAAACCCCTTCAATTTCGCACGCATTCTCCGCATTTTTGCCTTAATATCGCGTTAGACCGAGTGCAACTGGTGCTAAAACCAATCCAATACAGTGCAACCCAAGGACATCCCATGCCGCGTGAAACGCCCACAATTGATAGCTCTCTGGCCGATTTGCCCAAGGCACAATGGCTGAAAGCGATCGAAGATGTGGCCGAGGAAGACGGCTATTTTCAAACCCTGGGAAAACGGCATTTTGCAGCCTTTATCGAACGCGATTCGACCCTGCTGGTGACCTTTGAAACCATCCAAGGCATGCACGCCTTGTCGGACAAGGCACAGCCGCTGGGCTGGGATCTGGTGCGCAATGAGAACTGGTCGCACCTGTGCCTGGCCAGCGATGGCGACACCTGGTTTCGCGACCCGGCGGTCTATGCCTATATCGACCGGCTGATTGACGACGGTTTTTTCGACGAATTCGATCAAGTGCTGTTCTACGGCGCCGGTCCGTGTGGCTATGCCGCCTGTGCCTACTCCGTCGCCGCCCCAGGTGCGCGCGTGATTGCGATTCAACCGCAGGCCACGCTTGATCCGCGCATCACGGAATGGGACGACCGTTTCACCGACATGCGCGCGCGTGATTTCACCACCCGCTATGGCTATGCCCCCGACATGCTCGATGGCGCCGACAGGGCCTATGTGCTCTATGACCCCCGTCAAAGCTTTGATGCGATGCATGCGGCGCTTTTCACCCGGCCCAACGTGACCAAGCTGCGGATGCGCAATATGGGCGATGCCCTGCAAACCGACCTGCTGGAAATGGACCAATTCGAACCCCTGCTCTGCGCCGCCGAAGACGGCACACTTGACGAAAACCGCTTTGCCCAGCTTTACCGCGCGCGGCGCGACTATCTGCCCTATCTGCGCAACATGTTATCGACACTCGATTCCCAAGGCCGCGACACCCTGCTCGAAGGGCTCTGCCGCAATGTAACCAGCCGGATGCGCGCACCGCGTTTTGCCCGCCGCCTGTCGGCGCTGCGGGCCGAACAAAAGGCCGCCGCCCAAAAGGCGTTGGACAGCGCCGAATAGGTTTTCATTCTGGCGCGATGCACCGGGCTGTGCTAGCCCCGCGCCATGACCCAAAACATCACCATCCGCCGCCCCGATGACTGGCACCTGCACCTGCGCGACGGCGACATGCTGCGCGCCGTGCTGCCCCATACCGCCGCGCATTTCGCCCGCGCCATCATCATGCCCAATCTGGTCCCCCCCGTCGTGACCGCCGCGCAGGCGCGCGCCTACCGCGACCGTATCCTCGCCGCCCTGCCCGCCAGCGCCGATTTCACCCCGCTGATGACACTCTACCTGACCGAAGACAGCGATCCGACCGATGTCGCCCAAGCCCACGCCGACGGGCTGATCCACGCGGTCAAACTCTACCCAGCCGGGGCCACAACCAATTCCGCCAGCGGCGTTGCCAACTTTGACAACGTGGCACCGGTGCTCGAAAAAATGGCGCAGATCGGCCTGCCGCTTTGCACCCACGGCGAAGTCACCGACCCCGACGTCGACATCTTCGACCGCGAGGCCGTGTTCATCGACCGCGTGCTCGACCCGATCCGCCGCCAGCACCCCGGCCTGCGCGTGATCATGGAACACATCACAACCTCTCAGGCCGCCGATTACGTGCGCAGCGCTGACAGCGGCCTTGGCGCCACGATCACCACGCATCATCTGGTGATTAACCGCAATCACATCCTCGCGGGTGGCATCAAACCACATTACTACTGCCTGCCGGTTGCCAAACGCGAATCCCATCGCCTCGCCCTGCGCGCGGCGGCGACCTCGGGCGACGCGCGCTTCTTTCTCGGCACCGACAGCGCGCCACACACGGATGCCAACAAACTGCTGCCCTGCGGCTGCGCCGGCTGCTTCACCGCACCCAACACCATGTCGATCCTCGCGGAAGTCTTTGAACAAGACGGCGCGCTCGACCGGCTCGAAGCGTTTGCCTCGCTCAACGGCCCAGCCTTCTATGGCCTGCCGGTGAATGAAACCACGCTCACCCTTACCCGCCAGACACCGCAGTTTCCCAGCCACATCGACACGCCCGATGGACCGGTCACGATATTCGATCCGGCAATGGACCTGCACTGGTCTGCCTGATCTTCATCCTTTCTCAAATACCTCCCCGACCTCTCTCCAGCCAAGGACGCCAGCCATGATCCCCACCAGCTACCCCGACGCCACCGAAATGGCCCGCCTCACCGCCCGGATGCTACTGGAAATCAAGGCCGTACACTTCAACGCCGAAGACCCCTTCACGCTCGCCTCCGGTCTGCCAAGCCCCACCTATATCGACTGCCGCAAGCTGATCTCATACCCGCGTATCCGCGCGACCCTGATGGATTTCCTGACCGTCACCGTGATGCGCAACGCAGGGTTCGAAGCGTTTGACAATATCGCAGGCGGTGAAACCGCCGGCATCCCCTTTGCCGCATTGGTCGCGGAACGCATGGCTCTGCCAATGACCTATGTGCGTAAAAAACCCAAAGGCTATGGCCGCAACGCCCGCATCGAGGGCGACATGACGCCCGGCCAGCGCGTGCTGCTGGTCGAAGACCTGACCACCGATGGCGGCTCGAAACTGTCCTTTGTCGATGCGATTCGCGAAACCGGCGCCACCTGCGCGCATACCGCCGTGATCTTCTATTACGGGATTTTCCCGCAGACGGAAAAGACGTTGGGCGATCATGGGGTTGCGCTGCACGCGCTGTGCACCTGGTGGGACGTGCTGGCCGAAGCCAAGGCGCAGGGTGCATTTGACGCGGCCACACTGGCCGAAGTCGAAAAGTTTTTGAACGCCCCCCGCGAGTGGCAAGAATCCCGCAAAACTTGACCTCGCCACAACCAAATGTTGACGTGAGCACCCACCACAAGGCAAGATGTGGTGGGCGCCGCACAGATCGCGACATATCCACAGGATATACAATTTGCGCCAGGCCGCCCCGCTGGCTATGACAGCACCGGGGCAGCAAAGGGTGAGATCATGAACGAAATTACGTCATTGAACGCGAACCAACTGGCCGTGCAGGCCCCTGAATCCATGCCCCATTCGATTGAGGCGGAACAGCAGTTGCTCGGTGCGATCCTCACCAATAACGACATCTATGACCGCGTCGCTTCCATCATCGGACCCAAGCATTTCTACGAACCCGTACACGCGCGCATCTTTGATATCGCCAGCGCGCGCATTGCTAAAAACAATCTCGCCTCACCCGTGACGCTCAAGGCGTTTATGGAAGACGATGACGGCCTTAAGGAGCTTGGCGGCCCGGCCTATCTGGCCCGCCTCGCCGGTGCCGCGATCAGCGCCTTTGCCGTGCGCGATTACGCCCAGATGATCTATGACCTCGCGGTGCGCCGCGAGTTGATCCTACTGGGCCGCGACATCGCCGCCAAAGCGGCGCAGGTTGACGTGTCATCAGAACCGCGCGAACAGATCGTCGAGGCCGAACAAGAGCTGTACCGCCTTGCCGAACAGGGCCAAGTCGAAAGCGGATTTCAAAGCTTTCTCAAGGCGGTAACCGACGCAGTTAATGTTGCCAACGCCGCCTATCAGCGTGACGGCGGCCTGTCCGGCGTATCGACCGGGCTGATCGACATGGACAAGAAACTGGGCGGGCTGCACCGCTCTGACCTTCTGATCCTTGCGGGTCGTCCGTCGATGGGGAAAACCTCGCTTGCGACCAACATCGCCTTCAATGTCGCCAAAGCCTATAAGCGCGGCCTGAAACATGACGGCTCCGAAGGGGCCGTGGATGGCGGCGTGGTCGGGTTCTACTCGCTCGAAATGAGCGCCGAACAGCTTGCCGCGCGTATTCTGTCCGAGGCGGCCGAGATTCCCAGCCAGCAAATCCGCTCGGGCGACATGACCGAAACCGAGTTCCGCCGTTTTGTCGATGCCGCCAAGGCGCTCGAGGCCTGCCCACTGTTCATTGACGACACCCCCGCCCTGCCAATCAGCCAACTGGCGGCGCGCGCGCGGCGTCTGAAACGGACGCATGGGCTTGATCTGCTGATCATTGACTACCTGCAACTGGTACGCGGGACAGGCAAATCGGAAAACCGGGTGAACGAGATTTCCGAGATCACCATGGGGCTCAAGGCCATCGCCAAAGAGCTTGATATCCCCGTCATCGCGCTGTCGCAGCTCTCGCGTCAGGTGGAAAACCGCGAAGATAAACGCCCGCAGCTTAGCGATTTGCGCGAATCCGGGTCGATCGAACAGGATGCCGACGTGGTGATGTTCGTGTTCCGCGAGGAATACTACAAAGAACGTGAAAAGCCCGGCGATCACGAGTTGGACAAGATGGCCGCCTGGCAGGAAGAAATGGAACGCCTGCACGGCCGCGCCGAAGTGGTGATTGGCAAGCAGCGTCACGGCCCGATTGGCACGGTCGACCTCAGCTTTGAAGGGCGGTTCACCCGGTTCGGCAACCTTGTGCAGCCCTGGCAGCAAGGTAGCGGCGGAGACGATCAGGAGTTCTGATCGGCACGTCCTGCCACCGGCCCGGAATCAAGCGTAGCGCCAGGCCATCGCCTGCCCGCGAAGTGGTTTTATGCGCACCTTCGGTGCGACGGGGAGGCGATTACGCGCACCCTCTTACCGCTCAACCTTCTGCAATGCTGATCCTGCCACCGGCCCGGAACAAGCCGCAGGCGCCGGGCCATCGCCTGCCCGTCCCCAGGGCTGGCGATTTAGCTAGGCAGGGATCAAGTTTGATTTGTCGCGCCAAGGCTGCACCATAAAGTGGGACGGATCAGCGTATTGGATCGCCACCCCACGGGCAGCCGCTGGCCCTTATCGTCTAGTTTCAATCGCCCCCCCCGTCACGCCAATTATTACGGCGCACCTTCGGTGTAACGATCCATCGCGCACCTTCGGTGTAACGATTCATCGCGCACCTTCGGTGTAACGATTCATCGCGCACCTTCGGTGTAACGATTCATCGCGCACCTTCGGTGTAACGATTCATCGCGCACCTTCGGTGCGACGCGCAGCCGCTGGCCCTACCGTGCGGTGCTATCACCCGATCTTAACCCCCACGCGGCACCTTTACCCCCGTTGCAACACGCCTACCCAAGGACCAGAGGCGCGCCCACGATGCGCCATATCTGAACGGTTCAGACATGCAGGGATAAAATCCTGTCTCATATATCCGATCTGGCGGCGCCGCCTTTTTAACGGGCTACCCAACGATCCACAACAAACCACACAGACAAACTGCGCCGGGTTTCCCCAGCGCAGCCATACCCCGTATCAGTCGCCACCTCACTTGGCCGCTGGTCTCACCTCGTACATCAGCCCTTTGGCCGTGCCCTCGGCAAAACCCTTCCAATGGCTGTGGTCTGTTTTCTCGGTCCCGTCCTCTTCGACCGACCAGACCCCGTCGTTGGAATTCTCGACCAGTTCCAGATACGCGGCCTTTTCGGTCTGCCCCTTCAGATGGTTGTCCAACCATGCGGTCACGAAGTGCTGCGCGATATTGTTCATCCGCGCCGTATCCCAGACCGGATCGGTATAGTGCTCCGAAATGTCAAAGCCCTTGTCGTCGTTGAAATAATACGCCTCTGCCGGGGCGGGCATCGGCGCGCCGGCGTTATGGCCGCCATTCACATAGGTCAGCAGCGCCCGGTCCACGTTCACCGCGTTCTCCCAGATGGCGCGCACGCCTTTTTCATACAGCGATACATCGTCCTGCGACCCGGCGATAAACAGCATCGGTATCTGCACGCCCGCCAGCCCATCGGCATCCCAGAACCCGGTGTTCATCCCCCAGGGGCCAAAGGCGATGGCGGTTTTGATCCGCGCGTCGGGCAGCGCCTTATGCGTGTCCGACCCCGCCTGATGTATCCCCAGCGTGCCATGCGGCCCGCCCCAGGCATAGCCGACCGATGCTTCGGTCACGCCCCCGCCCGCAGTGATGATCGCGCCATACCCCCCCATGGAATAACCGATCAGCCCGGTGTTCTGGGCATCATAAAGCCCGGCAAACGCGCCGCCCTCGGCGGCCATCTGCGCCATCTGCTCCAACACGAACAACTGGTCCAGCGACCGGTTCACCAGTGTTGATCCAAACGCCGCCTGCGTGCGATAGGTGCTGTCGGTATGGTCAATCGACGCCACGACATAGCCCTTCGAGGCGATGTTTTCCGCCAGATGCGACAGCAGGAACCGGTTGCCCGGATAGCCATGGCTAATCAGGACCAAAGGATAGGTTTCATCCGCCGCCGGCTCCGCGTCGCGCCGGGCTTGGCCCTGCAATTCAACCTCGGTGGTGCCGTCGCGCAAGAACGCCTTGAGTGTCGTCTCCCCGCTGGCCCCTGCCGCCGCCGGATACCACATTTCCACCGTCAAGGCGCGGTCATAGCGCGGCAGTTCCGCGGGTTTGTCAGTGCTGGGATCAATGGCCAGGATATCAATCTGATCCGGGTTGACCATCTCAAGTGTGCGCACCCCCACAGGCAGATCACCATAGGCGGCCAGTTCCGGCGCGCTTGGCAATTGCGTGTCGATCCGGTTCTCAGCTTGCACGGTGTTGGCCGCCAGACCGATGGCCAACGCCCCGGCAGTTTTCATGACGCGGTTCTGCATGGTTCATCCTCTCCCCTTGTGTATGGGCAAAGCCTAGACACAACCCCGCCCCGAACAAGTGACAACCCTGTGACGTTGCGGAAGTTTCACACACGCGCGGCCTGGGCGATCTCGGCATCGCTCAGCCCATACTTACCTGCAAATCTGGCCCGCGCCGACACCAGTCTGGCGTCGTCCGGCTGCATCCCCAGCGTGCGGATAAACGCGACACGCTGCTGCTTTTTCAGCGCCTCCGTGTCGATGTCGGTGCCCATGGCGCGGTCGATGATCATGCCGCCGGGGCTGACGTGGAACCATTTATTGAAGTCCCGGAAATGGTGCTGGTTGTGCAGCCGCGTCACATGCCGCTCGACAGCCGTTTTCGGCAGCGTCAGATGCGCCGTCATGTGAAACCACTCGTACCCCAAAAAGGTCAGCACCCCGCCCAGCGGCACGATCGCCGTGGCCACCCAGATGGCCGCATCGACCCCCAGCAGCGCCACGATCCCCCAGACCAGGCAGAAATTCCCCACCAGCATCGGCAGCGCCACCCAAAGAGGGACAAAAAACAGCCCGTGGTTGGTGGGAAAATCATGATGCCCGTAATGTGCCCGGTACAGCAGGTCAAAGGCCCATTGCCGGCGCGGCGGATCAAGGTGGAACACATGCCGGTGCAGGTTATATTCATTCAGCATCTGCGCCGCGACGCCCAGCGGCACCAGCGCCCACGCCCATACCGGCGCCCCCCAGATCATCGCGACAATTGCCACCAGACAGGCCAACGCCATCAGGCTGACCCCGGCATGGCTGAACATGATCTTGATCCGTGTCATTGCGATTTCCCCCGTTACATAGTGTATCAAATCAAGAACGCCGCTGTCTCGGCTGACGTCGCGTTGCCACTGCGCGCTTGACTGGCCCACACTTCCTGTCAAAACCCTGCGCATGAGCACTGCAACCCTTACGATTGATCTGTCTGCCATTGCGGCGAACTGGCAGGCACTGGACCGGATGACCGACTGCGAAACCGCCGCAGTGGTCAAGGCCGATGGCTATGGGCTGGGCGCTGCCAAAGTGTCGCAGGCACTTGCCAAAGCTGGCGCGCGGCAGTTCTTTGTTGCCGTCGCCGAAGAGGGCGCCGCCCTGCGCCGCACGCTGGGCCATGGTCCGGTGATCAGCGTGTTTTCCGGTCATATGCCCGGCGACGCCGACCTGATCCGCAGTGCCGATCTGACCCCGATGATCAATTCCACACCACAGTTGCTGATGCATGTCGAAACCCTGCCCGGCCACCCCTTTGGCATCCAGCTTGACAGTGGCATGAACCGCTTGGGGATGGAGCCTGCCGAATGGGCCGCCGTGCGTGACATCGCGCTGGCGCAGCAGCCCAGTCTGATCATGTCGCATCTGGCCTGCGCGGACGAACCCGACCACGCCATGAACGACACCCAGTTGCGCACGTTCCGCGACATGACCCAAGGCATCGACACGCCGCGCTCGCTGGCCGCCACCGGGGGCATCCTGCTGGGCCGCGACTACCACTTTGACCTCACGCGCCCCGGTGTCGGCCTCTACGGCGGCCAACCCTTTGCCGATGCCGCACCGGTCGTCACGCTGGATGTACCCGTGATCCAGACCCGCGAAGTCTTGCCCGGTGAAACCGTGGGCTATGGCAATAGCTGGACCGCCACCGCGCCCACCCATGTCGCCACCGTTGCAGGCGGCTATGCTGACGGGCTGCTGCGCGCGATGGGGGGCAAGGCCACCTTTACCCATCTGGGCCAGACCCTGCCGGTGCTGGGCCGCATATCCATGGATCTGATCACCGTCGATATCAGCAGCCTGCCCGACGCCCCGGCCAAAGTTCAACTGATTGGCCGACATCAGAAAATCGACGACGTCGCAGATTTCGCCGACACCATCGGGTACGAGGTGCTGACCGCGCTGGGGGCACGCTACCAGCGCGAATACCGCATCTGATGGCGTGATGCTGCACATCCTCAACCTGACGCTGCTGGTCCTCTACCCCGTCGCCTGGGCGGCGCCCCTGCTGCGCGCGGGCCTGCTGCCGCTGTTTTCGCTCAGCGAAATTTCGGTTCTGACCGGGCTGCAATCGCTTTGGGCGACGGATATCTTTCTGGCCCTCGTCGTCACCGTCTTTGCGCTCGTGGCACCCTATGTGAAAACGCTGGGCCTGGCGCTGGTGCAGTTTGGCCTGCTCAGCCGCAGCACGCTTCCCGCGCTGCACGCCTTGGGCAAGCTGGCGATGGCGGATATTTTCCTCATCGCACTATATATCACGCTCAGCAAAGGCATCGGTGTGGGCCGGATCGAAGTCGCGTGGGGCCTATACCTGTTCACCTTCTGCATCCTCGCGTCCCTGCTGATCGCATGGCGCACCGAACAATCATCGCCCAACAGCAGTGATTGACGCGGATCGCGCAACAATCGCTGCAAAATCTGTGGCAAACATGCCCCGTCCGCACATTTCGGCCTTACTGTGGAACTAATATGTAGAAACGCACGTTAGTCGGCATAAACTCGCCTATACAGGTGTTGGATTAGTTTTCCGGTGGGGGAAGTCTTGATGTCACAACTGCGCGCATTTGCCTATCTCGTTCAATATGTCCTGCAGCGTCTGGCGATCGCGCTTTTCGTCGTCGCGGCACTGGTCTTGGGGGGTGCCAGCGTGATGGCGGCACTGGGCCAGTGGCAATGGATCAGTCTGGCGGTCCAATATCAGGGCCAGCCTGTCGAAAATGCCGGGATGTATGCCCAACTTGGTCTGACGGCACTGGCCATCGGCCTGTGTTTCTTCCTGCCGTCGAACAGCCGGATTATGCAGCTTGAAAACTCGCACCGCACATTCGCCATCGGGATGCAGGACGTCGCCCGCGCCTATGCCGCCGTACATGCCGCCGACCGCGCCGCGATCTTTCAGATGAGCTCGGAATTCGACGCAGTGCGCGAACGGCTGACCTACCTGCGCGATCACCCAGACCTGTCGACACTGGAACCTGCCGTTCTCGAAGTTGCGTCGCAGATGAGCCACATCTCGCGCGAACTGGCAGATGTCTATTCCGACACCAAGATCGAGCGCGCCCGCAATTTCCTCAAGCAGCGCCAGGAAGAAGTCGAATTGTTCAACAGCCGTCTTGATCAGGCCAAGGGTATCTCGAACGAAATGCGCCACTGGCTGCACGAGGTCGAGCTGGAAGAAAGCGTAGCCGCCGCACAGTTGGAACGCCTGCGCACCCAGATGCGCGAGATGATGCCCGAACTGGGCATGGAGCACCGTCACACCGCCGAGGTGACCCGCCTCGACAACGGTGTCGTCGAAATGCCGAAAGCCGCCGAGTAATCTGCAAATGCGTGGCGGGGCGGTTTTTGCTTTGACGCCGCCTGCCCCCTGCTTCACAAGTCCCCATGGCCAAATCAACCGCGTCCTTCTCCTGCGCTGAATGTGGCGCGCATCACACCAAATGGTCCGGGCGTTGCGACGCCTGTGGCGCGTGGAATTCCATCACCGAAGATAAAGGCATCTCTGCCGGGCCGCCCAGCAAATCGCTGGGTGCGAAACGCGGCAGCGCCATGGTGCTGACCGATCTGGCGACGCAGGAAACCCCGCCACCGCGTGCCAATTCCGGCATCGCCGAGTTGGATCGCGTTCTGGGCGGTGGGTTGGTCCCTGCCTCGGCCATTCTGGTGGGCGGCGATCCCGGCATCGGTAAATCGACCCTTTTGTTGCAGGCGGCGGCACATTTCGCCAATTCAGGTCTGAAAACCATCTATGTCAGTGGCGAAGAGGCCAGTGCGCAGGTCCGTATGCGCGCCGCGCGTCTGGGCCTGTCGGACGCCCCGGTAAAACTGGCGGCCGAGACCAATCTGCGCGACATCCTGACCACGCTCGAGGCCGAGCGCCCGCAGCTGGCCATCATCAATTCGATCCAGACCATGTGGGCCGACAACGTCGAAAGCGCCCCCGGCTCTGTCAGCCAGGTCCGCGCGGCGGCGCATGAGCTGACCAGCTTTGCCAAACGGCGCGGCGTGTCCGTGATCCTTGTTGGTCACGTGACCAAGGACGGTCAGATCGCAGGGCCGCGCGTTGTCGAACATATGGTCGATACGGTGCTTTATTTTGAGGGCGAGCGCGGCCACCAATTCCGCATTCTGCG
Source organism: Sulfitobacter sp. KMM 9851 (assembly GCF_057178245.1). Taxonomy (NCBI): domain Bacteria; kingdom Pseudomonadati; phylum Pseudomonadota; class Alphaproteobacteria; order Rhodobacterales; family Roseobacteraceae; genus Sulfitobacter; species Sulfitobacter sp. KMM 9851. The sequence goes on along the minus strand of NZ_CM169991.1, from coordinate 1,411,700 downwards.
CGCGGTCAAGAACCGCTTTGGCCCGGCGGATGAAATCGGCGTGTTCGAAATGACCGGTTCGGGACTGGCCGAGGTGACGAACCCCTCTGCACTGTTCCTGTCTGAGCGTGGCCAACCCTCGCCCGGATCCGTGGTGTTTGCAGGTATCGAAGGCACCCGGCCCGTGCTGGTGGAATTGCAGGCGCTTGTCGCCCCTTCGCCCCACTCACAGGCCCGCCGCACGGTTGTCGGCTGGGATCAGGGCCGCCTGGCGATGATCCTCGCCGTGCTCGAAGCGCGCTGCGGCATCCCGTTTGCGGGCCTTGATGTCTATCTCAACGTCGCAGGCGGGCTCAAGATATCCGAGCCCGCAGCCGATCTGGCGGTTGCAGCGGCCATTCTTTCTGCGCGCGAAGACGTGGCATTACCCGCCGAAACCGTTGTTTTTGGCGAAATCAGCCTGTCCGGCGCGCTGCGTCCCGCCACCCAGACCGAAAACAGGTTGAAAGAAGCGCAAAAACTTGGTTTTACCTCCGCCATTGCACCCAGTGGCGGAAAAGCCGTGGGCGCGACCGGAATTGCGCTGAACACGATGAGCGATCTGACCGGATTTGTAGGCGAAATTTTCGGGGCGGGTTGATCCCCCCAACATAAGGGCAAGACGCGCATGGAAGGTTTTACCATTATCGACGGGGTTGTGGCTTTGGTCATCGTCCTATCTGCCCTGTTGGCCTATGGCCGCGGGCTGGTACGCGAAATGATGGCCATTGTCGGCTGGATCGCCGCCGCCGTTCTGGCATTCCTCTTTGCCCCGCAGGTCGAACCGCTGGTGCGTGAATTGCCTGTAGTGGGGGAATTCCTTGCCGATAGCTGCGAATTGTCGGTGATCGGGGCGTTTGCGCTGGTCTTTGCCGTGGCGCTGATTGTGGTGTCGCTGTTTACCCCGCTGTTTTCGTCGCTGGTGCAGCGGTCGGTGCTGGGGGGTATCGATCAGGGACTAGGTTTTGTCTTTGGCGTCGCGCGCGGTATCCTGCTCGTGGCGATTGCGTTTTTTGTCTATGACACCGTGATCACCGGCGAACGCATCACCATGGTCGACGAAAGCCGCTCTGCCACCGTGTTTTCCCGCTTTACCGGGCAGATCGAAGAGCAAGACCCCGAACAGGCACTGGGCTGGATCACCACACGCTATGAGGCGCTGGTGGGCTATTGCGGCGAATAACACCGCGTACGGATTAGCAACTCGTTAGGGGTTAACCAGTTAACATCGGGGCCGAGCATGAGGCCCTGATCTTGGAAACGCCCGATTTTACACATCTGGATTATGTCCAGTTCCCCGTTTTCGTGCTCGTCGTGCGCGATGACGGGGTGCCAGTCTATATCACCCTGAACGCCTTTGGCCGTGCCATTGCCAAACGCCCGCTGAGCGATTTTATGGGCCGCTCCGCGCTCGACATCTATCCCGGCGCCTTTGGTCGCACCGCCTATGCCCGCCACTGCGAGGTCGCCGACAAGGGTGCTGCCATGACCTATGAACTTGACCTGCCGCTTGGCGGCGTCACCCGCGCAATTCGCACGACGCTGGTGCCTTGCCGCGACGACACAGGCGCGGTGCGCTATCTTTACGGCACCTCCCATGATGTCACCGCCGACCGTGCCACCCATGAGGCGCGGATCAGTTATGAAACCGTCATGGCCGAGATGGAGCAGTTTATCGCCCTCGCCGCCCATGACCTGCGCGCGCCGATGCGCAACATTGCCCTGCTGGCCGACATGCTGCGCGAGGATTTTGTCGATTACGGCGACGGCAAACTGGAACTCATCACGATGATGGAAGACGTCGCCACCAAGTCCATGGCGCTGATCTCTGACGTGCTGTCACACGCCCGCGCCGGTGCGCCCAACGAAAGCGCCGCTGCCACCTTCAATTTTGCCGCCCTGTGTCTTGACATCTGTGATGTGCTCGATCCGCAGGGCCACCATAAAATCACGGCAACTCAGGCGGATCTGACGACAGACCGCACGGCCCTGCAAATCGTGCTGCGCAACCTGCTCGACAATGCCATCAAATACGGCGGCCGCGCGGCGCTGGAGATCGACATCACGGTCCGCGGCGCGGCGGAGGGTACAATTGCCGTGACGCTAACCGACAACGGGGTCGGCTTTTCCGACCCGGCGATCGTGTTCCTTGACGGTGGCGCGCTCAAGATCGACAGCGGTTATGGCCTGTTGGGTGTCCGCCGCCTGATCGCCGCGCGACAGGGCGAAATCTGCGCCACCAATTCCGAAACCGGCGGTGCCGTGATCCGCTTTACCCTGCCCGGAACATGGGCCGGCGCAACCGCATCGCTGGGCGACACTGCGCTGTCTTTGCCACAGATAGATGAAATCACCCCAACCGAAGGCCGCCAAACCCCTTAACTGCAAGGTCTTTCGCAGACCACGGTGGCCCCGCGCATGTTTCCTGTCACATCCCTGTCACCTGCGGGGTGACAGGGGCGCGCTTAGCGCCTACATAGGCACCGACCCCACACCCGGATTCGGAGCTGCCCCGTTGTCCAAGATCATGCCCCCCGCCCATCCTTTCGACACATCCTATCTGCGCGACGCAGATGACGGTGACAAACTCAAGGAAGAATGCGGGGTGTTCGGCGTGATCGGCGTCGCCGATGCCTCCAACTTTGTGGCGCTTGGCCTGCACGCGCTGCAACACCGCGGGCAAGAGGCCGGCGGTATCGTCAGCTATGACCCCGAAGTCGGTTTTCAATCCGCCCGCCGCTTTGGCTATGTGCGCGATAACTTTACCTCGCAATCGGTGATGGAAACCCTGCCCGGCGAATTGGCCATCGGCCATGTGCGCTATTCCACTTCCGGCTCCAAGGGGCCGACAGCGATCCGCGACGTGCAGCCGTTCTTTGGCGAGTTTGCCATGGGCGGGGCCGCGATTGCCCATAACGGCAATATCACCAATGCCAATGCCCTGCGCCGCGAATTGATCGAACGCGGCAGCATTTTTCAGTCCTCCTCAGACAGTGAATGTATCATTCACCTGATGGCCCGTTCACTGCAACGCAACATTCCCGAACGCATGGAAGACGCCCTGCGCCGGGTCGAAGGCGCGTTTTCCATCGTTGCCATGACCCGCACCAAGCTGATTGGCGTGCGCGACCCGCTGGGCGTACGCCCGCTGGTGCTGGGCCGCGTCGGTGATGGCTGGGCGCTGTCGTCTGAAACCTGTGCGCTGGATATCATCGGGGCAGAGTTTGTGCGCGAAATCGCACCGGGCGAAATGGTGGTGATCACGACCAAAGGTGTCGAAAGCCACTTCCCCTTCCGCCGGATGGAGCCGCGTTTCTGCATCTTTGAACATGTCTATTTCTCGCGCCCCGACAGCATCCTGGGGGGCCGCAGCGTCTATGAAACCCGCGAGGCAATTGGCCGCGAACTGGCGAAGGAAAGCCCGGTAGATGCCGATCTGGTCTGCCCGGTCCCCGACAGCGGGACCCCTGCGGCGATCGGATACAGCCTGCAATCGGGTATCCCCTACGCCATGGGGATCATCCGCAATCAATATATGGGCCGAACCTTTATCGAACCCACCGAACAGATCCGCAACATGGGCGTGCGTCTGAAACTCAACGTCAACCGCGCCCTGATCAAGGGCAAGCGGGTGATATTGGTGGACGATTCCGTGGTCCGCGGCACCACCTCTCGCAAGATCAAGGAAATGATCCTTGATGCCGGGGCGGCCGAGGTCCACTTTCGCATCGCGTCGCCGCCCACCGCCTGGCCGTGCTTTTACGGTGTCGATACGCCCCAGCGCGAAAAGCTGCTGGCCGCGACGATGTCCGAGGACGAAATGCGCGATCATCTACAGGTCGACAGCCTCAAGTTTATCTCGCTCGACGGGCTTTACCGCGCCGTCGGCGAGGCCGAGGGCCGCAACGCCAAATGCCCGCAGTATTGTGATGCCTGTTTCTCGGGTGAATACCCGGTCACCCCGGCAGATCAAATTGATCAGGGGTTTCAGATGAAGCCGGCAGCAGAGTAATCTGCTGCCGCTTTCTGTCAGCACGGCCCGCTATACCGACGGGATGCAAAACGCCCCTGCCGCCCTTTTGGCCCGCATCGCCACCTGGCCCGCGCCCGCGCAGCACGCGCTGTGGACGTGTCGGGCATGGTTTCATGACATCGCCAAACGTGACGACATCGGCCCGCTGGACGAGGCGCTAAAGTGGAATCAGCCCTCCTGGCGGCCCAAACGCCCGCGTACCGGTTCGACACTGCGCCTGCTCTGGGACGAACAGCAGCCCGGTGATCTGGCGTTCTTTGTCGATTGCAAAACCGATATCGCCGCCCGGATGCAGCATCTGTACCCCGACCTGCCTGCCAACGATGGCCGTCGCCGCATTGCGGTATCTCTTGCCGCACCGCTGCCAGATGACGCAATCAGCCATTTGGCCGAGATGACCTTTTGCTACCACCGCGCCCCGCGCAGCTGAGCAAGATCGGCACGCTCCCGCTATCCCGGCATTCTGAGGCGCTAAATTCCTTACATCCCCTGAACCTCCGCCCCTCCGCGGCGGCCTCATCGGCCATGCCCCGCCGACCCTGCGGCAGGGTTTTGCCCAGCCAGACCCACCCCCCTTTCGCGGCGGTGCAGCACCGCATAGCTGATCGGCTTGCGCGCCCTTCACGAGTCGCGCCCGCACCCGAATGCGAAAGGACGAATATGGCAAGCGATGGCACACCCACCCCTGACAAGGTGACCCAACTGGCGACCGAACGCGCCGCCCTTCCCCGTACGGCACTGATCGGGGTATTTGGCAACAGCGCCGCCCCCGGCGCGCTGGTTCTGGAACGCGGCGGCAAGGTCAGCCGCGTCGGCATCGGCGACCGCGTGGCAGGCGGCGTTGTGGCCGCAATCGGAGAAGACGCACTGGTGCTGTCCAGCCGCTCTGGCAACAAGGTCTTGCGCCTGCCCAAAAGCTGAGGTTGGGCCGCTGGCCCACCCAAAGACTTGACGCGCCCCGCCGCGCGGTGCACATCCCAGCCATGATAAAAACTGCACTGATCACCGGCGCGTCACGCGGCCTTGGTGCCGCGCTGGCCACGGCGCTGGCCCCCACCCATCACATTATCGCCGTTGCCCGTACCACGGGCGCGCTGGAAGAGCTCGACGACCGCATTCAGGCGGGCGGCGGCAGCGCCACGCTGGCACCAATGGATGTCACCAACGCCGATGCAATGGCGGTGCTTTGCCGGGGCATTCACGACCGCTGGGGCAGGCTGGACCTGTGGCTGCACTGTGCCGTCCACGCGGCCCCTTTGACGCCCAGCGATCATATCGACCCCAAGGACATGGACAAATCCATCGCCTGCAACATCACCGCCACCGCCCGGCTGATCACCTTTGTCGCGCCATTGCTGGGGCAATCAGGTCAGGCCGTATTCTTTGACGACCCGCGCGCCGGGGCCAAGTTCTTTGGCAGCTACGGTGCCACCAAGGCGGCACAGATCGCGTTGGCGCGGTCGTGGCAGGCCGAAACAGCGCAGATCGGGCCGCGCGTTGCGATCCTGACGCCTGATGCGATGCCCACAGCGACCCGCGCCCGTTTCTTTCCCGGCGAAGACCGTGCGCCGCTGGCCGATCCGGCGGCGCAGGCGGCTGCGGTATTGGCGCAACTTTCAGACATCACTGCCCCCTAAACACCCCGTCGGCGGCCCACACCGCTTGCCGCCGCGCGGCCCCTCGCCTATCAAGGCAAAAAGGGGCCATTCATGCGTATTCTGATCACCAATGACGACGGCATCAACGCGCCGGGTCTGGCCGTACTGCGTGACATCGCCACCGAACTTGCAGGCCCCAAGGGCGAAGTCTGGACCGTTGCCCCCGCCTTTGAACAATCCGGCGTCGGCCATTGCATCAGCTATACCAAGCCGATGATGATCACCGAACTGGCCCCGCGCGTCTTTGCCACTGAAGGATCGCCCGCCGATTGCGTGTTGGCCGCGCTGCATGATGCGATGACGGCCGCACCGCCTGATCTGCTGCTGTCGGGCGTGAACCGGGGCAACAACGCCGCCGAAAACACGCTGTACTCCGGCACCATTGGTGCTGCGATCGAAGCGGCCTTGCAGGGGTTGCCGGCCATCGCGCTGTCGCAATACTACGGCCCTGCCAACCGCGATCTGGAAAACCCGTTCGAGGCCGCCGCCGCATATGGCGTCGAAACCTGCCGCCGTATCCTCGACAATATGCCCGACCATGCGTCAGGCTACCGCCTGTTTTTCAACGTGAATTTCCCTCCCGTCGCGGCAGCGGATGTGCGTGGCATTCGGCTGGCGGCACAGGGGCTGCGGCCCGATACCAATTTCAGCACCGAACCGCATCTGTCCCCGTCCGGGCGGCGGTTCTTATGGATCAAGGGCGGCGACCAGCGTGTGCAGACCGCACCGGGCAGCGATGCCTGCGTCAACCTTGACGGCTATGTCTCGGTCACACCGATGCGCTGTGACCTGACCGATCATGCCGCGCTGGCCAGCCTCACGGGCATTGACACATGAACGAACCGCCAATCTCCGAGGCGGAACGCAAGATGCAGTTTCTTTATGCGCTGCGGTCCAAGGGGGTGACGGACGCGCGCGTGCTGACCGCGATGGAGGCCGTCGACCGCGGCCCCTTTATCCGCGGCCTCTTTGCCAACCGCGCCTATGAGGACATGCCCCTGCCCATCGCCTGTGGCCAGACCATCAGCCAGCCGTCGGTGGTGGGACTGATGACGCAGGCGTTGCAGGTCTCGCCCCGTGACAAGGTGCTCGAGATCGGGACCGGATCGGGCTATCAGGCCGCGATCCTCAGCAAACTGGCGCGCCGGGTCTATACCATCGACCGGCACAGCCGTCTGGTGCGCGAGGCCCGCGTGGTGTTCGAGGCGCTGGATCTGTCCAACATCACCGCCATTACCGCCGACGGCAGCTATGGGTTGTCGGAACAGGCCCCGTTTGACCGCATTATCGTGACCGCAGCCGCCGAGGACCCGCCCGGCCCGCTTCTGGCCCAGCTCAAGGAAGGTGGCATCATGGTGCTGCCAGTCGGGCAATCCGACACCGTGCAGCACCTGATCCGGGTGCGGAAAACCGCAGAGGGCCTTGAATACGACGAAATGCGGGCCGTCCGCTTTGTTCCCCTACTGGAAGGGTTGGGCAAAGACTGATAAATGCGCTATAGTAGCGAAAATCCCGGACCACACGGGATATGATGATGAGGACATGCAGATGCGTCACCCTTCCTTTCGCCGCCATGCGCGGTTGACCCTGCTGGCAGGCAGCAGCGCCATCGTTCTGGCCGGCTGCGAAGGCCAGCCACTGGATTTTGATCTGCGCGGCGGGTTCGGCGATGGGTTCAGCACCGCTCAGGCGGCCACGGCGCCGCTGGCGGACCGGCCCCAGCCTGACAGTCGTGGCGTGATTTCCTACCCGAATTATCAAGTTGTCGTTGCGCAGCGCGATGACACGCTGGGGGATGTCGCCGCACGGGTCGGCGCGGATGCAGGCACGCTGGCGCGCTACAACGGCATCGCCCCCGACGCGCGGCTGCGCAAAGGTGAAATCATCGCCCTGCCAAATCGTGTGGCCGTGGCCCCCAGCGGCAACAGCAGCAACAGCAGCGGCGGTGTTGATATCGCGGGCCTTGCGGGTGGGGCGATCAACCGCGCTCCGGCCACCCCCGGCGTGCAAACCGCAGCCCTGCCCCCGGCAACGGTCGCCCCCGCGCCTGCCACCCAGACCGGCAAGGAACCTGTGCGTCACCGCGTTGAACGGGGCGAGACGGCCTATACCGTGGCGCGGCTCTATAATGTGCCGGTCAAATCGCTGGCCGAATGGAACGGCCTTGGTCCGGACTTTGCCATTCGCGAGGGGCAGTTCCTGCTGATCCCCGTGGCCCAGCAAAACCCACCGCGCACTGCAACCGCTGCCGCCGCACCTGCCGCACCGGCACCGGCCACAACTGCCCCTGGCACCGGCAGCCCCACACCCACGCCCCCTTCGGCCGCGAAACCTCTGCCCAAGGACGACACCGCCAAACCTCTGCCCGCTGCGACAGCCCCGGCCAAACCTGCCGCCGATGTCGGCAAGACCACCACCCCCGCGAAAGCCAGCAAGATGCAGGCGCCCGTGCAAGGGCCGATCATCCGGGCCTATTCCAAAGGCAAGAATGAAGGCATCAACATCAAGGGCAGCCCCGGTGGCGCCGTTAAGGCCGCGAACGCCGGCACTGTCGCCGCGATCACCAAAAGCGCCGATGGCATCCCGATTGTGGTGGTCCGCCACGCCGACAACCTGCTCACGGTCTATGCCAACGTGGCCAATGTGTCGGTCGCCAAGGGTGACAGCGTCAGCCGGGGTCAGCAGATTGCCAAACTGCGGGCAGGCGACGATTCGCATGTCCACTTTGAGGTCCGTAAGGGTTTCGACAGCGTCGATCCCACGCCCTACATCCAATAACGCCCCTGAACCCATGACTGCATGACTGTGGTGAGAACAAGGCGCACCGCTGTGGTGCGCCCTCAACTATCTCTAAATTGCCTTGCATTTGTCTAAAACGAACGGTTTCTGCCGCACCGACGCCCCGTTGCCAAATTAGAAACAGTCCAACGCAATAGATGGCGATTGGACAGTTCATGCCCGAGCATTTTGGCTATACCAACACAATTTTCGGCAGCCAGTCGACGGTGGACGGCGTAGCCCACAACTATGCCTATGGTCCCGCAACAGGCGCGGATTGGCGCTATTCCGGGCCGGACACCTATTTTGTGGTCGATGAAAACACCGGCGCCACGAATTTCAACGGCGACGCCACCAACGAAGAGGTCGGCGCCCAAGAGCGCATCGGCGGGGCGTGGCAGCAGACCACCACGATTGACGGCGTCGACCGCCAATTGATCTATGATTACACCTTTCAGGTCACAGATGGCGTCACCACCTGGGATGTCGCGGTGATCGACGTCGATCTTGACAACAACGACACGATCTCAGGCACCACAGAAAACGGCTTTTACCTGGTTTTCCCCAATGGAATGCCCCCTGCCGACACCGACCTGAGCGTTGTCGGTATCAGCGACAACAGCGACAGCGTCCTGCACTCGACGATGGGGGGCAGCGTGGTCTGTTTCGCGGCGGATACCCTGATTTCCACCGCAGAGGGACGCGTGTCGATTGACACTCTTGCCCTGGGTGACCGGGTCAAGACCCGAGACGGCGGGCTTCAACCGATCGTCTGGATCGGCCAGACTACCGTGCCTGCCAAGGGCGATCTGGCCCCGATCGTGATCCGCAAGGGCACGTTGGGCAACGATGAAGATCTGGTCGTGTCGCCCCAGCATGCTATCCTGCTGGACGACTGGCGCGCCGAGTTCTTCTTTGGCCAGGATGAGGTGCTGGTGCGGGCGGTTGACCTGCTGGGCCATGACGGAGTTTACCGCAAGCCCGGCGGCAGCGTCACCTATGTACACCTGCTGCTAGAGGCCCATCACCTTGTGCGTTCCGAAGGGGTGTGGAGCGAAAGTCTCTATCCCGGTGACATGACACTGCAGACCGTGAACACAGCGGCGCGGGACGAGATTTTGGCGTTGTTTCCGGACCTTGGCAGCTACGGGCCCAAGGTTGTGCCCTGTATCCGGCCGTTTGAGGCGGTGTGTCTGGCCTAGGGCAGGATTAACCGGATGGCTGCGCGGTCTGACAGGCGGCCCCCGCCGGACCTGAGCGGTACGCCCGGGGGGGCCCGCCCCCCAGACCCGAGCGATACTCCTGGGGGGCCAGCCCCCAGACCCGAGCGATACATCTGGGGGGCCAGCCCCCCAGACCCCCCGAGGGTATTTGAAACTCAGAAAAGTATGACAAAGGGCGTTATCCGCCTTTGACGGCAACGCCTTTGCGGCCGGCGAGATCGACAAAATACTGCCATGCAACACGGCCCGATCGCGCGCCGCGGGTGGCTTGCCATTCCACCGCCTCACTGCGCAGCGTCGCGTCGTCGATCGTGACGCCAAAGGCGTCGCAATAGCCGCGGATCATTGCCAGATATTGATCCTGGTCGCAGGGGTGAAACCCGAGCCAGAGGCCAAAGCGGTCCGACAGCGATACCTTCTCCTCGACGGCTTCCGACGGATTGATCGCGCTGCCGCGTTCGTTTTCAATCATGTCGCGCGGCATCAGGTGGCGGCGATTTGACGTGGCATAAAGCACCACGTTGTCAGGCCGCCCTTCGATACCACCATCCAACACCGCCTTGAGCGATTTGTAATGCGCGTCGTCATGGCCAAAGCTGAGGTCGTCACAAAACAGGATAAACCGCTGCTGCGCCCCGCGCAGCAGGGCCAGCAGGCGGCCCACCGACGGCAGGTCTTCGCGTTGCAGCTCGACGATGCGCAGCCCGTCATGTGACGCGTGAACATCGGCGTGTATGGCTTTGACCAGGCTGGACTTTCCCATGCCGCGCGCGCCCCAGAGCAGGGCGTTATTGGCGGGCAGCCCGGCGGCGAACTGGCGTGTGTTGGCCAGCAGCGTGTCGCGCGCCCGGTCGATGCCGATCAGCAGCGGCAGATCGACCCGGGCCACCTGTGCCACCGGCACCAGACGGTCAGGGTCGGTGTGCCAGACAAAGGCGGTCGCCGCGTCAAAGTCCGGGGCGGCCAGCGGTGCCGGGGCCATCCGCTCCAGCGCCGCCGCAATCCGGTCCATGGGGTCGTCTATCACAGCAGGTCTTCCTCGTCTTCGTCGTCGTAGTAGCCTTCTGCGCGCAGTTTTTCTTCACGCTTGGTCTCGACGCGGCGCACCAGGAGGATCGAAATTTCATAAAGCCCGTAGACCACCACGAAGAGGATCACTTGGGTGATCACATCGGGGGGGGTGACCAGCGCTGCCAGCAACAGAATCCCGACAACCGCGTATTTGCGCACATTGCCAAGCCCCTCGGAGCTGACCAGCCCGGCCTTGCCCATCAACGTCAGCAGGACGGGCAGTTGGAAACACAGGCCAAAGGCCACGATAAACTTGATCGTCAGCGACAGGTATTCCTGGGCAGACCCCTGAAAGGCGATGGCGGCAATGCCGTTTTCGCCCTCCGGCCCCTCACCGACCAATGTGCCAGCCTGTTGAAATCCAAGGAAGAAATCAAAGGCCAGCGGCGTGACGACGTAAAAGGCAAAGGCAGCGCCAAGGAAGAACATCAACGGCGAGGAGATCAGGAAGGGCAGGAACGCGCCCTTTTCGTTCTTGTAGAGGCCCGGTGCAACGAAGCGCCACAACTGGTAGCTGATATAGGGGAACCCAAGGACCAGACCGCCGAGAAGCGAAATCGAAATGGCGACAAAGAAACCTTCCTGAAGCTTGATCAGGATCAGCCCGCAATCGTCCTGCCCGCGTTCGGCCATGGCCGAGCAGAGCGGGTTGGTCAGAAAGTTGAAGATCGGGTTCCAGACGGTGAAACAGATGATCATGCCGATGATGAAGACGATCACCGAATGAATGAGCCGCGTGCGCAGCTCGGCCAGATGTTCGATCAGCGGGGCTGAGCTGTCGTCGATGTCGTCAATGTCGTCGGTGGTGCTCATTTAATCACTCTTTTTTCGCCGCTGGCTTTTTGGCTGCGGGTTTCTTGGCGACAGATTTGGCGGCGGGTTTGGTGGCTGGCGTTTTCGCAGTCGCTTTCTTGGGGGCGGCTGTTTTTGGCGCAGTTGTCTTGGGCGCAGTTGCCTTTGGCGCAGCGACTTTGGCAGCAGCTTTCGGCTTGGCCGGGGCTTTCTTTGCCGCAGGGGGCGGCGTCAGCTTGGCCTCTGCCGCCTCGGCCTGTGTCATCGCCTCAGCTGCTTCGCGCTGTTTACGCTCGGCTGCGGCGCGGGCGGTGCCGGCCTGTATCTTCTTGATATCTTCGGCCTTTTGCGCCGCGAGCTTGCCGGTTTCACTACCCGGATCGAGGTTTGTCAGCGATTTCGCGGCGTCCTTGACCCCGTCCATCGCACTGCCCAGCGGGTTGGACGCGGTTTTCAACGTCTTGGTCAGCGACGACGACATTTCGCGCATGCCACTGTCATCAGCAGCGTCGTTCATCGCCTGACTGAATTCGCGCGCCATCCCCTTGGCCTTGCCCACAAACTGACCGACGCGGCGAAACAACACCGGCAGGTCCTTGGGGCCGACCACGATCAGCGCGACAATGCCGATGAGCAGCAGTTCTGTCCAACCCAGATCGAACATGAGGTTACACCTGGTCCTTGTCGGCCTTCAGGTTCGTCTTGGGGTCCGTGCCGATGTCGGTGTGCTCTGGCAGGTCAGCGTCGTGCAGGTTTTCAACCTTGGTCACGTCTTCTTCGCCCTCGCTGATGCCCTTTTTAAAGCTGGTGATGCCTTTGCCGACTTCACCCATCAACGACGAGATTTTGCCGCGACCGAAAAGCACCAGCACCACAACCGCAATGAGCAGCAGGCCCGGCAAACCAATATTGTTCAACATGTCGTTTCTCCCATTATATCTTTCGTGCCCCAAGCGGGCTGTCATTTATCCCTGTCTAGCCCCGCACAGACGCCCGTTGAAGGGGCAAAGCGGGTCAAAGCCGGTCCACCGCCGCTACACCCGACGTTTTTCGCAGGCACAGAAATGCAACTGACAGGTTTATGTCAGTTGCGGGCGGACCTGTGCAAGCCGTCAAATCGACAAAGATCACATTGCAACGGCGCGGGACGGGTGCGATCTTTCGGTCATGCGCCGCTCGGACCGCCTTTTTGATATCATGCAGATTCTGCGCGACGGGCAGTTGCACCGGGCGCAGGATATTGCCGCGCGGATGGCGGTTTCGCCCCGGACGATCTACCGGGACATGGATACGCTGGTGGCGTCGGGTGTGCCGGTCGCGGGGGCGCGCGGCGTTGGCTATAGGATCACCGGGGCGATCACCCTGCCCCCGCTGACCCTGACCCCGGCCGAGCTTGAGGCGCTGAACCTCGGGCTGGCCGTGGCGGCGCAGGTGGCCGATGGCGATTTGCAGGCCGCCGCCGACAGTCTGGCCGACAAGATTGACGCGGTACTGCCGACCCAGAGCGCCGCAGAGGCCGACATGTGGAAATTTGCACGCTACTCCTTTGGCGATGCCACCCACGTGTTTACCCATCTGCCGGTGTTGCGCGCCGCGATCAAAGCACGACAGAAGCTGCGGCTGGTCTACACCAATAAGGACGAAATGGTGACGACCCGCACCGTGCGCCCATTGCTGATGGAGCATTGGGGCCGGGTCTGGACCCTGACGGCGTGGTGCGAGTTGCGCGCGGGGTTTCGGGTGTTTCGGCTGGATCTGATTGAAAGCGCGGAAGCGCTGCCGGAGTTGTTTGTCGATGAGCCGGGAAAGACGATTGACGACTACGCGCCCTAGCCCGCGATCAACGCTGTGATCCTGATTATCGCGTTGTTTTCCAGCCGGTTTGCGGCGGCAAAAACGCCTCGACACTTGCCTGTGCCACCACGATCACCTCATCACCGCTCGGCACGTTCAGCCCGCCTTTGACGGCGCGGACGTCGGCCCGACCGCGCGGCAGCCTGGCGACAAGCGCGTCGGTATCTACCTTATCAGGCTCTTGCACGGCCACCGTCACCTGCACGCGCATCGTATCGTGGCCAAGCTTGAGCACGCCAAACAGGGGCAATGACGAATGGCGCAACGCGTCTTCGATCGCGCGCGCGCAGGCTTTGGTGTAATCCATCCCGTGCAGGTCATTGCCCATACCCATCTCGATGATCACACGTTGTTCAGTTATGGGGTCAGTCTTGGGTTCAGCCCTGGGTTCAGTCGTGCGCTCAGTCATTGGCCCGCTCCATCTCAAAACCCACGGACAGCGCGACGTTGGCCATCACCGTTGGGTTGCCCTCGCCGTCGGGGCGCGGCACGTCCAGGCCGCCGTGGTGCAGGTTCACCGTTACCGCACCATAGGGAAAGACGGCGCGCAACGCGGCCTCATCCACCAGATCGGGGCGCTGCACGCCGACATCGAGCGTGATCTGCATGTCGGATTTATCAAAACCAAACAGCTCTGCCAGATTGATCGAATTGTGCCACAGGGCGTCCTGCACCGCGCGCACCGCCGCCTGGGTATAATCACCGCGCCGCAGTGACGACCCCATGCCGAATTCCACCATCAATGTCTGCATCATTTCACCGGAAATACAAAACAGCGGTCACGCCGGACGGTCAGCCACATCACAGCACCGGGGCTGGGCAGAAACACGTTTGGCACCGTGGCCTTGAGGGTCGAGCCATCGTGGTCCATCACAAATTCAACCAGACTTTCGTTGCCCATAAACCGCGCCCGCGCCACCACGGCGCGCGCGGCTGTGCCATCGGTGGCGGTGGGCCGTGGGCCTTGGCCCGCGCGGTCAAAGTCGATGCGCAGATGCTGCGGGCGGAACACAATGCTGACCCTGGTGCCATCGGGCACGCCGGGGGCCAGGAACTGACCAAAGACCGTTTCCGCCAAGGCCCCTGTGACCGTCGCGTGCACAACATTGGCATCGCTGAAAAACGCCACCGAGGCGCGGTCAATAGGCCGTGTGTAGACGTTATAGGGCGCGCCCTGCTGCACGATCTTGCCGTCGCGCATCAGGGCTATTTCATCGGCCATGCGCATGGCCTCGTCCGGCTCATGTGTGACCAGCAGCACGGCGGTGTCTTCTTCCTTGAGGATGCTGAGTGTTTCGTCACGGATGCCGTCGCGCAGCCTGTTGTCGAGACCTGAAAACGGTTCATCCATCAGCATGATGCGCGGCTGCGGGGCCAGTGCGCGCGCCAGTGCCACGCGCTGCTGTTCGCCACCCGACAGTTGGTGCGGATAGCCGTCGATAAAGCGTTTAAGGTCCACCCGGTCGAGCAGTTCTTCGATCCGGGCGCGTTTTTGGGCTTTGGTGCCCTTCTTCAGACCAAAGCCCACATTGTCGGCCACGCTGAGGTGCGGAAACAGGGCAAAGTCTTGAAACATCAGGCCAATTTCGCGCCGCTCTGGGGGGACGCGGAACACGGTGTCGCAGATCAGCTTGCCATCTACATGGATCGTGCCGCTGTCCTGCATCTCGACCCCTGCAATCATCCGCAGCGTCGTGGATTTGCCGCAGCCCGACGGCCCCAGCAGGCAGGTCACCTGCCCCGGCATGATCTGCAAAGACACATCATCGACGACCTTGCGCCCGCCATAGCTGCGTCGCAGGTTCTTGATCTCAAGTCGGGGGGGAATTTCAGGCATAAGGCGGGGCGGTATCCGATCAAATCACTCGGAAACCACGGCTATCAGCCCCGCCGCGCCCCCGCAAGCACCGCCGCGAACCCAACCGCCAGAACCAGCACGCAGATCACCAGAAGCTGTTCATATTTGTGCCCGTCGCGCAGCAGCGCGGCAATCGGCCCCCAGCCGCGCCCGAAATACACCAGCGCGCCCGCCATCGCGGCGCCAAAGGCCGCGAGGTAAGCCCATGGCGCAACGGTGCGCCCACCGATCAGTCCCACCAGCAACACCGGCGTCAGAAACATCGACGCGGTGCCGCTGACTGCTACGGCATCAAACAGCGTGGCGTTGCCCCAGAGCGTCAGCGCCGCCCCCAGCGCCATGAACGCACCCATCACCAGCCGCCCGCCCATCAGGCTGCGCGGTGCTACGCGCCATTCCTCGACCATCAGCCGCGCCGCCGAGGCCAGCGCCGAATCGAGCGTGCTGAGCGCCGAGACCAGCAGCGACAGCATCAGCGCGACAAAGATCCAGGCGGGAAACATCTGCTCCCAAGTGCCGATCAGCTCGCCCTCATAGGCCGCCCCGGTCAGGCTGGCCTGAATGCCAAAGAACCCGAACCCGATGATGCAAAGCGTCGACAGCCAAAACGCATGCAGGAACGACGCCCGCGTGGTCGCTTCATCCGCCAGAAAGCCGCGGTCCATCATCACAGGATCATGTGCCGGGTAGGAAAACACCTGAAGCAGCGCCACCGCCAGCAAGACCCAGCCATTGTAAGGCCCCGCCACCCCCGGCGCCGTGATCACCGCGCCCAGATCAAAACCGGGGCTGAGCACCAAAGCCCCCAGCGCCACGCCGAAGACACCCAGAAACACCAGCATCTGCACCACGTCGGTGCGCAGCGCGGCCGACAGCCCGCCCCAGGCGGAATAGCCCAGCCCAAGGGCGGCAACGATCAGCACCGCCGCCGTGCCTGACCCCGGCAGAACCGCCTCAAATATCAGGGCAACCACCAGCAGATTTGCAAAAACCTCGGACAAGAGCCGCAGCGCGATTACCAGATTATAAGCCGCCGTGCCGCTGCGCCCGAATTGCGCGCCCAGCCAGTCCTGCACCGATCGCGCCCCGCCACGCCGCAGATGCCCAACGATATATCCGCCCGTCAGGAATGACCCGTAATAGCCCGCATAGGCCAGCGTCCCCGCGATCCCGTAGTAGTAGCCCAGGATCGCGGCATTCATCAGACTGCGCGCGAAAATCCATGTGGTGACTTGGCTTAGCACCAGCACCCAAAGGCCCGGCGCGCGCCCGTCCGGCCCCGCACCGCCAAAGAACCCGTCGACCGTGGCGCGGCGCGGTGCCGCCCAGAGGCTGGCAAGCACGACAAGCCCGAACAGAGCAATCAAAACGGTGGTTTGCATGGCGCGGCCTTTTCGGGTGGGTATCCTCGCAAGAATTAGCGCTGCCCGGATGCCTTCGCCACCGCCGACGCAGCATCTGTCAAGAATGTGAACTGCGGGTGAGCGCGTCACAGCCCGGAACAACGAGGCTACGCGCCGTGCCATCGCCTGCCCGCCCCACGGGGAGGCGATTTAGGTAGGCTGGGCGCACCTTTGAAACTCCCACCAAGGCTGCACCATAAAGGGCCACGAATAACCCGAGTAATCGCCACCCGTCACGCCAAAAGCGTGCCAACATGAACGGCGCACCTTTGGTGCGTCGGGCAGGCGCTGGCCCTATCTCAGCACAAAATCCGCCGTCGCCACATCCACCCCATTGACCTGCAGCACCACCGAATGCGCCCCCGGATGCAGGGTAAATGTCGTCGCATCCCCCTTTAACCGATGGCGTTTGCTTAGCGTCAGCGCCTTGCCCGCCGCCAGATCGGCCACCTTGAGCTTGAACACCTTGTCGGCCTGTTTCCCGCCGGGCCGGGCAAAGCGGATGCGGTAATCCACCATCACTGGCAGCGCTTGATCGGCGCGCAGCGTGCAGGTGATCTCCAACACGTCCCCGATCTGCACCGCGCGCGCGCCAAGCCGCAGCTCGGCCTTTACCGGCACGTCGCCGCGATAGCCCAGCAACGCCAGCGCCCCCACATGCCCCTGCTTCACCAAGACCCGCAGGGCATGGCGCGTCATCCACGCCATTTCGCGCGTGTCCTGCCGCCCGGCCTCTGCCCAGCCATGCAAGGTATCCACCACCAGATCAGGTTGCGTTTTTGCAATATCGTTCAAATGGTTGGCGACCGACCGCGTGACATAGCGCGTGCCGTCGGCGTGCAGCCGTTCCAGCAGCGGCAGTGTCTGGTCAACCCGCAGCGATACCGCCCGCGCCCAAGGCAGTTTGGGCCGTGTGCCTTCGCTGACCAGACGCCGGACATGATAATTGTCATCCGCCGCCCAGTCCCGCATCCGCGCCAGCGTTTCGTCGGGCCAACGGTTCAGGAAAGCGCGGATGTAAAACTCCATCGAGAACCGCTGCGTCGCGTCGTAAAGCAGATCAAGCGCACGGTCGCGGTGGTCCTCCAACCCGTGCCGCACGGCCAAAATCCCCGGCATGGCATGGATGAAATGGCCAAAATCGTCGTCGCGCCGCGCCGGGTCCAACGGTGCGGGCATCGCGGCGTGCAGTTGTGCGGCCATGGTCGGGAAATCCTCCGCCAATTGCCCCTGCAGGCAATCGGCCATCCACTCCATCCGCGCCATCAATTCGCGCTCAGCAAAGCCTGCCAGCGCCTCTGCTTCAAAGCGTGTGGCGTCGAACCCCGGCAGGGCGGCGGCATATTCACCCGCCAGCCGCCCCACCGATTGTTCATTGAACAAATGATCCTTGAGCGAAAACTTCTCAGCCATTCTCGTCGGTTACATCGTGACGTTCGTGGCACCGCCATCCATCAGCAGGTTCTGACCCACGATGAAACCGGCATGTTGCGAGCACAAGAAGGCACAAGCGGCGCCAAATTCATCGCGCGTGCCATAGCGCCCGGCCGGGATGCCCGCCTGCCGTTCGGCGCGCGCCTCGTCCAGCGTGATGCCCTTGGCCTTGACCACACCGGCATCAAGCGAATCTGCACGGTCCGTGGCATGAATACCCGGCAGCAGGTTGTTGATCGTCACGCCTTTGCCCGCCACCTGCCGCGAGGTGCCCGCGACATAGCCCGTAAGCCCGGTGCGGGCCGAGTTACTGAGCCCCAGCACCCCGATCGGCGCGCGCACGGATTGGCTGGTGATGTTCACGACCCGGCCCCAGCCCCGATCCATCATGGCTGGAACCAGCGCTTTGATCAACGCAATCGGGGCCAGCATGTTGGCATCCAGCGCCTTGATAAAATCGTCACGGTCCCAGTCGTGCCACATGCCGGGGGGTGGGCCACCGGCGTTGTTGACCAGAATATCACAACCCTCGGCGGCCTTGATCACCAGCGCCTGACCCTCTTGGGTCGCCACATCGGCGGCCACGGTCACCACCTCGACGCCATGCGCCTGACGGATGCGCTCGGCGGATGCCTCCAGCGCCTCAGCGCCGCGGGCGTTCATGACCAGATTGACGCCAGCGGCGGCCAATGCCTCGGCACAGCCCAGCCCCAGCCCCTTGGATGATGCGCAGACCAGCGCCTTTTTACCCTTGATTCCCAGATCCATATCGCGATTCCTTTCATGCGTTTGCACATGCCTACCATGCTGGTTGGCCGATGCCAGCAAATCACCCAAGGCTTGACCCACCCCAGCCACAATTCTACCTTATACCGCTGGCGACACCCGCACCGCTTGCATGGCACTTGCCAATCACGCCCCCACCCCAACCAAAGGCCCGCCATGACCCGCACCCGCCCTGCCCCTGCTCAAAGCATCCCGGTTTTTGCGGCCGAAATGTTTCGCGTTACCAATGGGGCCAACATGGGCGATGCCATCTCCTTTGGCGCCGATATCATGCTGGATGATGTCTATGAATTGTCACATGACGCGAGCAGCAAGCGCCTGTCGCTGCTGACCGTGGATGGCAACCGCTTTCGCATTGCCGAGGACACCGCCACCGGGACGCCGGGTGCTGAACTGCACCTTGATTGCGCGGTGACGTTAATGACCTTCGATGGCCAGACCGGCGAGGCGTTGCTGCTGGTCGAGGTCGATGCCGATGGCAATGCCGCCGAGATTTACCTGCTGCCGCTTAGTGCCCTGACAGCGCGGACGGAATACCGGCTGGTTGGCATTGACGCCAAGGCTGCGCGGCAGAAATTTGGACAGGTCGCCTGTGTGTCTTTCACCCGTGGCACCCACATCGCACTGGCCTCGGGCGAACAGCGCCGCATCGAAGACCTGCGCGTCGGCGACCGTATCCTGACCCGCGATGACGGGGTGCAGGTGCTGCGCTGGATCGGGCAAAGCACGTTGCGGGCGGTGGGCGATTTTGCCCCGATCTGTATTCGTGCGGGCACGTTGAACAATGAGAACGACCTGATTGTCAGCCCCGATCACCGATTGTTCATCTATCAGCGCAGTGACGAGGTCGGCGCAGGCCGGTCCGAGCTGCTGGTCAAGGCGCGGCATCTGGTCAATGGCGACAGCGTGGTGCTGCAGGACGGCGGGTTTGTCGATTATTTCCAGCTGCTTTTTGACGGGCATCAGATTATCTATGCCGAAGGGATCGCGGCGGAATCAATGCTGATCGACAGCCGCACCAAATCGGTGCTGCCCGACGATCTGTCCGCCGCCCTGGGCGATGTCATCCCCGGCCATTCCGATCTGCCGCACGCCGGGCTGGATGTGGCCGAAGCCCTGCTGAAACGCCCCGACGCGGCGGCACTGCTGCGCAAGGCGAGTACGCGGTAGGCAGGGGGTGGTGCGGGATGGCTGGGGGAAGGCAGCCGGTAGGATGCCGCGCTGTGTGTGAACGGCGGCTGTGTGCAGGTAGTGTACTTTGCAAAGTCATGCGAACGGCCCACTGCTGACCTCGGTGACATTTGCGAATAATGGCGGCTTTTGAGCCGATACGAATCCAAAAAAGTTCCGAGTACGAATCCGAAACATCTTCCGAGCACATTTGGAGTTTTCATCGCTGCGAAGCAGCAGAAATCAGCGGTGCAGTGCGAATAGCTGCCGAGTACAAAAATTCGCCGACAAAGCGAGAACGGTAACGACCAGGCGGCAGAAGGCCTGAGCGATCGGCGTAAGAACCCTCAGGTGGCATCCCGTTAAGAACGGGTCATCACCTACTCGATGTTGGCAGTCGTGAAACGGTCGAATGACCTTGGCGATTTGGTGATGGGGTGCTTGTTCGGTCGCCGGCTGTTTCCAGAGCCGCAGGCAATGTCACGCGGGCTGTCAAACCTTGGGGAGTCGAAAGATATTCGATGCGTCCATTTACCTGCTGGATCAGCGCATCGATCAGGCGAGTTCCAAGGCCAACTTGTACGGTTTCTGTCGACCTTTGGGGGAGGCCGGGTCCGGTGTCGCTGATCTCGACGATGACGGCACCAGCAGAGCTTTTGCGGCATGCGACCCGGATTTCGCCTGGGGCGTCGGAGGTGCATCCATGCTTCAGTGCGTTTGTGATGATCTCGGCGCAAATCTGCGTAACTGGCAATATGCATTGCGACGCAACATTACAGTCCTTCTCAAGTGTTTGGATTATTTTGATCTCGCTGGCGACACTGGTATTCATCGCGTCGCACATCTTGGACAAGGAAGCACTCAGGTTCAGAGTGGCCGCGTTCTCCTTGACTGAAAGGATACGGTGCAAGTTCGAAATCGCGTCGATCTGGGCAACAATCATTCGGATCAGAATTTGGACGTCATGGGTATCCAGCGGCGCATCGCGCTGAGCCATCCCCGCCCCCTTAAGGCGAACGTAGCTGGCCAGCATCGTCAGATGGTTAGCAATGCGATGATCCGCTTCAGCGATGCTGTTGGCGATCGTCTCCGGTTCAAGATCAGTTGTCTCATGTTTCAAATTCATACCAATCCGGATCGCGCCGCCCCAAAGTAACAATTGATAATGGCAAGTCGCGCCTGCGAAGGTGGGGCGTGACCGGACCTTCCCTGTCGCAAGTACATAACTATGACAAAAGTCGACTGCTGCGCACTGATACAGATCAGGGCAGATGACCGGTTGCAGCTCTATCTTTCGGCTTGTCTGGTCAAAATTCAAAAACCCCGACGATTAAGCAACGACAACCGCATTTGGGGTCGTGGATCATGTTTGCTGGCATTGGTCCGCAGATTCCAGAATCGGGCGTTTGCCGGAGAGCTTTGCTTGCATCGGATGGAACCTTTCCGAAAGATTTTTTTGAGCTTTCTCTGACCTAATCCGCGTCAATGCATACTGGCAAAACTGTCGAATACACTACGTCTGCATGGCCCATGTAGGGAGTGCACATTGACCCCAACACCGCACAAGAAAGGTCGCAAAATGATATCTTCGGCTGATAATACCTCGCCTACGCCAGAGAATGGGCGGGACTGGGTGCGAATCCTTGCGCACTATCGCGAGCCGTCGCCACAGCGCAGCGTTTTCGAACTTCTGATCACGCTTGGTCCATTCACCCTGCTCATGGCGCTGGCATGGTGGTCGCTGTCTATCAGCTATGCCCTTGCCGCGATCATCTCTACCTTGAACGGCGCGTTTTTGTTGCGCCTTTTCGTGATTCAGCACGACTGTGGCCATGGATCATTCTTTCACAACAGACAGACCAATGATTGGACAGGGCGGGCTCTCGGCGTATTCACGATGACGCCCTACGATGTCTGGCGGAAAAAACATTCGATTCACCATGCCTCGGCCGGGAACCTCGACAGGCGCGGTATCGGCGACGTGAAGACACTGACCATTGCCGAGTATCGTAGCCTGTCGCGGGCCGGGCGGATCGGGTACTGGCTCTACCGCCACCCGCTCTTCATGTTCGGTATCGTGCCAGCCTATCTGTTTTTTCTGGAGAACCGCGTTCCTCTCGGGTCGATGGGGTCAGTGTCAGCCTGGCTCAGTGTCATGGCGACAAACGTCGCACTTGCAACCCTCATTGGTGCGGCAATCTGGATGGCCGGGATCGTTCCCGTGCTGGTCACGGTTCTGCCCACGGCGCTGGTCGGTGCTACGGCTGGCGTATGGTTGTTCTATGTCCAGCATCAGTTCGAAGAGACTTCCTGGGACCGGGCACCCGACTGGGTACTGCACGATGCAGCACTCAAAGGCAGTTCACATTACGTCCTGCCACCTGTTCTGGGATGGTTTACCGCCAATATCGGAATTCACCATGTTCATCACCTTTACAACCGGATTCCGTTCTACCGTTTGTCTGAGGTCCTCCGTGACCATCACGCGCTCGCTGGCGCACAGCGCCTGACACTGAGTCAAAGCCTGGACTGCGCGCGCCGACATCTTTGGGACGAGAACAGCCGAAAGCTCCTTTCCTTTGCCGAGGCACAGCGCGCCTGAGATCCTATGGCTTTCCGTTGTCCACTTGAAAAGAAATTTCCCTTTAGTCTGTGACGATGTTGGCCCAGACACCTACCTAAAATACTCTGATACTTGGCTTTGGGCTAACCTGGGTCAGTGCATCACGGCACCTCTGCCTGTTAACTAAGATATGCCCGCCGAAGATCTGGAGGGCATTTTCATGAGTACTACCGAAGCGCGCGGGATTTTTGTCCCTCAATGTGCCCGATCGCGCGCGCTTCGATTATCCGGATATTCCCTGACGACAATCCTGTGCCCCCAGGCGACAGGACCGACCGGATCGGATGCCTATCGGTCTGGGAATGGTCGCACATCATTTGATAAGCGGGCCAGTATGGTCCAGATAGGCCGGATCGAACTCTGCCAATTCAGCCAAACGATCGATGTCGTGGAACGTCACAAGGCCATTGCGAAACGTCGCCAACCCGTCCTCCCGCAACTTGCGCAAGACGCGATTCACATGCACTGAACTGAGCCCCAGCGCGTCCGCGAGATGATACTGGGTCAGTGGACAGGCATAGCCTGCCTTGCTGCCCAATCCGACCAGAGCCAGCTTGGCGCCAAGCTCGAGCAAGAAGTGCGCCACCCGCGCGTCCGCGTCGCGCTGTCCCATTCCCACAAGATGTTCGACCACCATCGCCTCGTCGCGGGATGCCGCCCAGAGTATCGCCGTTGCAAGGCGCGGTGTCTCTTCGAAGGCGTCAAGCAGGTCGCTGGCCATCACCTCGACCGCTTGAATGTCCACTATGGGTTCAAAACTATGATCGGATGTCCGCAAAAGGACGCTGCGCAACCCCAGAAAATCCCCCGCTATTTGGAAATCGACGATCTGTCGCGTCCCGTCGGGTTGGAGCTTGTAGGAGCACACCCATCCCGACGCAAGAATGTAGGCGGCCTGATCCGTCTGACCTTGGTGTACAAGATCACGGCCGGCCACGAAGGACCGGCGGCGTTGATGCAAACGTTCCAAAACAGTCAGCTCATTCGACGACAACGTGACGAAGGCAGATAGTTTTCGGGTGAGAGGGCTGTTTTCTACGGCGTTCAAAGATTTCTCCGCGTTTGGGTCTGATTGCCGAGACCATCGTTGCAGGCACTGCTTCAGATCAGTCCAGCTTACGTCATTTACTGAAAGGATACTAATGACGATCAGGTGCCCTATTTCGGGTCCTGAAACCTCTTTAGGAGGGACAGACTGCAATGTCCGAACATAACGATCATTCAGGAATAGCGGCGCTCACGATATGCGAGGCGCTTCTTCTGGCCATGAACGACCATAAACTCCTGCCCGAAAACGAAATTGTAGGCGTGTTGCGCGATTCCGCTGAGACGCATGAGAATGGGGTCGGCTCGCACAGTGAGATGGAAACCCACCGGGCAGTCGCGGCGCTGATAAATCGCATCATCGCAGGCGGAAATTCGGTGCGGCGACCATGACGCAGGTGGGGCGCGGAACTGGCCTGTATCGGTTTGGATGGCGCGCCAGGCTAAGGGAAGCAGTTTGGCCCTTTCGCCTCCATATGGCTTGGGGCCAAGCTGCGTTTCAAAATGATCTCGCACGACAACGGATCAGAATCTCTGACGGTCCAGCAGTTCCTGAAGTGCGTCCCGATCAAAATCTAATGAAGCGCTATTCGCACTGGCAATGAGCAGCTGTTCGCATAATGCCGTTATTGCTTCACCTGCTGAGGGTGAAAGAGAACGGGCCACTTTGTCCATCGTGTTTACCAGCCGCGCAGCCACATCGGCGTCGGATATTCCGTAGCGGGCTATTGCCGAAAAGGCCTTACATGCCAATTCCTCAACAACGATGGCTTCAGTCACGATACGCAACTCCCCGGTCTCGTCATAGTGGATCGGCGATGGGAGATCCGACCGGCCAACCGACCTAACACCTCTCCGAGGCGGTCGATGCAGTAAAGCGCGGTGGTGGGGTCGTTTATGCCAGACGACAAGGATCGCTGGGCCAGTTCTACAATACGCCGGATCGAGAATTCGAGGTCTTGGTTGATCGTCCGGTTGCGTCCGATGACAATTGCGCCACGCAGTCTGTTGGCGATCTCTTCCGTCACGCGATTACGCGGATATACAGTGATCAGGCATTCGCCTTCGGTAACAAATTGGCCGGGCGGGGCCTCGACCCGCAAAACGAGATCATGTTCGGTGGCAATTTGCATGATTGCATCCATACCGACATTCTGCACGTATCCGCTGGCCGCTGCACGAGCCTGACCGGACCCATTGTTGAAATTGCCAGGAAGCGGAACAGTAACTTTCCCGTCTTCATCTTGCAGCAGCGCATCGTCACGCTGTTCAGGAAAGAGCCGATCCACGGCGTCGCACCCATCTTTGGCGAGCAAATCGAGCAGCGTTTCGATGCGGATCGAGGTGGCGATGTGATGGATAAAGTAGATTAGGACCGCGACACCGACAGCAGCAAGAACCACTGCAAACGCAACGGTCAGGTGCGGAACGAAGCTGGAGTCCGCCGTACCCCGCACCGAACGCAGCACAACAAGACAGTAAAGAAACGTCGCCACAAAAGTTCCGAGCACAATCTGATTGCTGCGGTCGCGCATGAAGTTTTCCAGAACCCTCGGCCCGAACTGCGAGGACGCGAGTTGCAGCGACAGCATGGTGATGGAGAAAATCAGGCTGGCCACCGTTATCATCGAACTCGCGATGACTGACAGGATTGCCCGGGCACCTTCCGGCCCGAAGGTATAGAGCAAGCCGAAATCGCTCACACGTCCCACACCCAGCCGGGTATCGACCTCGATCAGCAAGAATGACAGCCCCACCGCAACCGCGCACATCACGGCAGGAACGAACCAGAAACTCGAATTCAGGCGTGCCCAGATCACGGCGATGCGTGTGATTGAAAATGACATCGTCAAGCGTCGCTCCTTCCGGTCAGGTGCAGTCCGAGGAAATTATGCGCCTTGAACCTGCAGACAGGCTCAATCAGCAGTAAATTGGTGTGGGCTCGCAAAAACGACTGTCCGTTTTTCTTATCTTGCGGCTACTGCCCCCGCCCGCGCTAAGCTGCGGTTTTCGGTTTCTCCCGGTTCGTGGCACTGGTTCGCGTCAAACCCCAGAAATCCGCTATGTGGCGGGTCGACGAAATGCCAACTTCCAGCATAAATTTGCCTTCTTCCCCAAGCCCTTCATCACCTCCGGCACTGATAGGTGTGCCGTGGCCCATTGCCTCGATAATGTATTCCTCGATCACCACGCGCCCCTCCGCATCGGACCAGACTTTCCGGGGAATGCTGTCGACGGTTTCGACACGTGTCGGCGGTCCTTCAACGTTGTGGATCTTCTGCCACTGGCCGACGATATCACCGGCGTTGGAACTGTCGACGGTCGTATCGCTGCCACCATGCCAGACAGAGATTGTCGGCCAGGGACCTGTGGAATCTGAGGCTTCACGGACGGAGGCGTCAAGCGCGCTGACCGATGGGCTGCCAAAACCATTCATGCGAATGATTGCCTCCATCATGTTATTCGCGCTGCGGTATGGCAGCCCTGCAATGATTGCGCCTCCCGCGAACACTTCCGGATAGGTCGCAAGCATCACAGATGTCATGGCACCGCCTGAGGACATCCCCGTAATGAAGATACGCGATGGGTCGATTGCATGGTCATCAACGACCTGTTTGATCATCTGACGAATAGACAACGGCTCGCCCCCGCCGCGCTCGCTGTCGCCGCTCTCGAACCAGTTGAAGCTACCAAGGACGTTGTTGGTCAGTCTTTGCCCCGGAAACAGGAGCGCCATCCCGCATTCGTCTGCGAGGGTGGACCACCCCGATCCGAGATTATAGCTTTCCGCCGACTGGGTGCTGCCATGCAGCACGACAACAAGCGGGCCGTCCTTCGGGAAGCTCTCCGGAATATAGATATCCGCACTCAGCGAGCCGGGATCGGTTCCGAACTTTTCAAGGGCGGAAAGGCGATCGCTGGTAATTGAAGATGCTGGCATAGTAACTCCTGTACGTGAAACGGTATTGGCTACGTAAGATAACCCGCCGACCCAAATTATTTGGGTCGGGCGCGATGTGAATGTCTGTGCTTCGAGGCGGACATGAAGAGGCCTTTGTCGCCCGCGTCAGGTGGGTTTCATCAGACGCTCAGGCGAAGTGTCCCGGTGATTATCTTGCACAGTGAAGGTTTCTCCGCCCGTGCGCACAAACGCAGGTTAGTCCACGCGTTAATAGTTGTGAGCAGTTTTTCCTTGGAGCCGAACGCCAGCTAGGCGCGGTCGCTCAGCCTTTGCCCTTCTCGGGAAAGAAGAACTGATCATGGGTCGCTGCGCTTTCGGAGAATTTGTTTTGGCCACAACCACCAGGATTTCACGAACATGAACTGTCTTAATGGTGTTTTGACGACAAGCAGCAGGATGCCTATGGACAGCAGGCACCAGATTGCAGCCACTTCATTGGGGTTGCTGGTCAGGAGCATGGCCAATTGTGGTCCAACCAGAAAGTGGTAGACGGTCAGTCGCCAGGATCCGTAGATGAGGGGCATCAGGAAGGCCGCGAAGAAGTAGCTGGGATAGGTACTCAGGAAAGATGCCCAGGAATCGACTGTGATGAAATTTAACATTCCGTTGGTCGGTATCTCCCAAGCGATATGCCAGTTTCCGGAAACGGAGCACAGTCGCTCAGCACAGAGTTTTTTTCCCAGCGGACATGATCCGGCCCATTCAAACGGATAAAGCTGCAGCAGCATGATGATGGCCGAAGCGAAACAGACGGCATAAACCGGCCACTGGATCTTCTCGCGCACAGTACTCGGAATGAAGTACATCGACAGCTGTTGATGAAGAACGGCTGGAATACGATGTGCAGATAGCCCAGCAGGGTGGCGATTTGATTTGAAGGCAGCGCACATTGGTCGATCACCGAATATGTGAAAGCCTGCAGCACTTCCATCGACGAAAAATATCCCAGCGCCATCCACAGCGGCGCAGGTTCTTTCCTGTAGGCCGCATACACAGTTGTACCAAGACCTATAACGCCGAGCACTGCCGACGCTTCACCGCTCCAACACATCAGGTCTCTTTCTCAATAAGAAGAATGGTTAAGCAAACTTTACAACTTCATGATTGGGCGTTGTGGCCCGTCGGAAACACCAGTCATACGCCTGGATCAACCCACTCTTTTAGGCTGTTTAGCAGAGGGGGTTTGCAGGACCGAGAGTGTCTTGCGAGAACCGTCCGTTGCGCGGGGTTCAGGCCCACCCCAGCGCGGGATTGTCCGCGTGTTGTCAAGACGACCTCCGGGCAGTCTTCTATCGCCCGATTTGTCGAAGGCATCATTGCCGAGGTCCAATTCTAAACCTGCTTGGGAGTCCCCAGAAGACCCGCCCAGATCAAAGCCGGGACGGTCGATCTTTCGATTGCTGCTGTCGCGCGTACGGGGCTCGTTTTGATCCGGTTTGTCAGGGATTAACTTTTGCAATGATTAGTCGCTTCCGGCGATCCTGAAGGTTTCTCCTGGCATGTCATGTATTCGTTCCCTTCAAAGGTGGTCCACGCATAGCGAGACAGCGCCGTGGGCCAATCGGATTTCACGGTCCATCACTCGTTACCGACCACGCGCGACTACGGCACAAGGATGCCCGCAACGATCCTTCACGAGACATTCCCCTATGCCTTGGTGTTCTCCTGGACCGTAAACCACCCCGACCGTTCGTGTGCTAATCCAGATCAGCGCATCAGTCCCTATAATTTTGGTTTGTCTGGTGGTGATGCACTGGGTCTGGCATCGCCTCCGCTTCGGAACAACACAGCCTACCGCGCGCTTGTCATTTCTAATAAAGCATTGATATCGCTACCAGTTTCGGACAAAACCATCTTGAAACTCTGTAATTGCATCTGTATTTTTACACGACCGCTTCGGCTATCCACTTTCCGGTGCAGATCGAACCCAGCGAAGCAGCAGATTGGGTTCGGCATCCTATGACGTGTTCAAAGGCCGACTTGACGACACGATGTGCGTCGCAGAAAACCTTTCTGCTTGTACGAAGGGATGCTTCGTGAGCAATTTCCGCGTAAACATATGTTCGGAAAATCTTGTGCTGTAGACCGCAGCGAATGACTGGTTTCCGCCGCCTGACAGAGCTGGACTTAAAACGCACAAGTTTTCGCAGTTGCAGCGAAAGACGGGATTTTCCGCCTAGCCGACCTTAGTGTGTATCGCAGCGAATGACCGCTCTCCGCCCAATGTGTAGAACGGCCATGTCTGCTTTGGGCTGGCACCAACCACCAGACCCATCCGCCCCCCCCACCTCACCCCCTACAGATCCTCAGGCACGTCCCAGCGCAGGCTGCTCAGCTTGGTGTCCAACAACAATGGGGCCAGCGCGGGTTTCAGCATTGCGTCGGGTGGGCCCAGCACGGCAACGGTCAGTTCCAATGTCACGGGCCCGCTGTCTTTGTCGCGCGTCCGCTCCAACCCTGTCACGTGGAACGTAGGCGCAGGCAGGCGCGACAGCAGCAACGTGCGCACATCACCCTCGCGCTTGGAGGCACAGGTGGCGATCACCCGGGCCTCGGTGGTTACCGGCAACCCGGCGCGGGTGTGCGATTTGATGAATTTCACAATCGGGCGCAGCCCCAGATTGATGAAGATGATCAACCCCGTCACCAACACCGCAAACAGCGGCGCCCCCGCGCCTGCCAGCAGTCCGACCGACGCCGAACACCACAGCGTCGCCGCAGTGTTCAACCCATGCACAGTGAACCCGTGGCGAAAGATGATCCCGGCGCCCAGAAAGCCGATGCCCGATACCACCTGCGCGCCAACCCGCGTCGGGCTCAACTCATCCGGGAACAGGCCGGAAAATACCACGAAACTTGCGGCCCCCAACGCCACCAGCGCATTGGTGCGCAGCCCGGCCATGCGTTGCCGCACCTGCCGTTCCGATCCGATCAGCCCACCACAAACCAGCGCCAGCATCAGGTTCACTGTGGCGGCAGATAATGTGATGGGAAGGTCTGCAAGTTCGTTCATCGCGCCACACTGGCGGCAACCACGGCAACTGTCCATCCACGCCGCGACGGGCCACGCGCCATAACCGACCCGCTAAGGCGCCACCGCGGCTCATTCTGTGCTGGCCGGCACAGCGCCACTTGCCGCCTGCCCGCGCCCCGTCTATACGCGATTTCATGTTGGACATGCCCCAAAACCGCCCCGCACTGCCTGCCGAGATTGCGCGCCGCCGCACCTTTGCGATCATCAGCCACCCTGACGCGGGCAAGACCACGCTGACGGAAAAATTCCTGCTGTTCGGCGGTGCGATCCAGATGGCCGGACAGGTCCGTGCCAAAGGCGAAGCGCGGCGCACGCGGTCCGACTTTATGGCGATGGAAAAGGACCGGGGCATCTCGGTTTCGGCATCGGCGATGTCGTTTGACTTCAAAGAGTTCCGGTTCAACCTTGTCGACACGCCGGGCCACTCTGATTTTTCGGAAGACACCTACCGAACGCTGACGGCAGTGGATGCCGCTGTGATGGTCATCGACGGGGCAAAGGGCGTGGAAAGCCAGACGCAGAAACTGTTCGAAGTCTGCCGTATGCGCGACCTGCCGATCCTGACATTTTGTAACAAAATGGACCGCGAAAGCCGCGATACGTTTGAGATCATTGATGAAATTCAAGAAAACCTTGCCATTGATGTAACGCCCGCAAGTTGGCCCATCGGTGTGGGTCGCGACTTTATCGGCTGCTACGACATTTTGCGCGACCGTCTGGAACTGATGGACCGCGCGGATCGTAACAAGGTCGCCGACAGTATCAGCATCGAAGGGCTGGACGACCCCAAGCTGGCGCAGCACGTGCCCGCCGCCCTACTGGAAAAGCTGCGCGAAGACCTTGAGATGGCGCGCGAACTGCTGCCGCCTCTGGACCTCAAGGCGATGCACGAAGGCACGTTGACCCCGATCTGGTTCGGCTCTGCCATCAACTCGTTTGGGGTGCGCGAATTGATGGAAGGGATCGCCAAATACGGGCCAGAACCACAGATTCAAGCCGCCACCCCGCGCGAGATTTTGCCCGAAGAAACAAAGGTTTCGGGATTTGTCTTTAAGGTACAGGCCAACATGGACCCAAAGCACCGGGACCGCGTCGCCTTTGTCCGGCTGGCGTCAGGCCACTTTCTGCGCGGCATGAAAATGACCCATGTGCGGACCAAGAAACCGATGACCATTTCCAACCCGGTGATGTTCCTCGCGTCAGACCGCGAGCTGGCCGAAGAAGCCTGGGCCGGCGATATCATCGGCATTCCCAACCACGGCCAGCTGCGCATCGGTGATACATTGACCGAAGGCGAAGCCCTGCGCGTCACCGGCATCCCGTCCTTCGCGCCCGAACTGCTGCAAACCGTGCGCGCCGGTGATCCGCTCAAGGCGAAACACCTTGAAAAGGCACTGATGCAATTTGCCGAGGAAGGCGCCGCAAAAGTGTTCAAACCGACCTTTGGATCGGGCTTTATCGTGGGGGTTGTGGGCCAACTGCAGTTTGAGGTTCTCGCATCCCGGATTGAGCTGGAATACGGTCTTCCTGTCCGGTTTGAGCAGTCGCAATTCACCTCAGCCCGCTGGGTGAACGGCGCCAAACAAGCTGTTGATAAGTTTACGGAAACCAACAAGCAGCATATCGCGCTGGATCATGATGGCGACATTGTTTTCCTGACCCGGCTGCAATGGGACATCGACCGCGTAGAGCGCGATTATCCTGACGTGCGGCTGACAGCGACAAAGGAAATGATGGTGTGAGGCAGATGCCCGAATGACGGAAAAGGCCGATCTTTATCATGGTGGTTTTGCTGGCCTGCTGCGGCGGCAGGAAAAGCGCCAGCGGCGGTTTCTGGCACTCGACGATGCACTGCCCGCTGCCGATATTGATCTGACCCCGTTGTTTACGCGCCTTACCGCGCCTCCCACGACCCACTTTGAAGACGCCGACCGCTACACCGCCCACCGCAAGTGGTTGGAACTGCAACAGGAATTTCAGGGCCAGCCCGAAATCCTGCACCTGCACGCCATGCTGATCGCCGTATCCCGCCGCGATGATCCGCCCGCCAATGCCGTCACGCTGTTTCACCGTATCTGGGCTGAACATGGCAGTCAGATGGTCGCGCTGTTGAATGTGCGCTGGATGATATCGGCCGCCACCAGCTTTTCCGATATTGGGCAGACCGGCGACCAGCGCGCCTGCGGCATGGCGCTGTCGATCCTGTTCGACATGATGAAACTGCACGACAGCGAACGCCGCATTTCCGGCCAGCCGGGCCGCACGCCGTTTCGCGCCGGACCGGACCGCAAGCCGCTTCCGCTGCCCTTTGGGATGGAGCCATATGCCTTTGTCGGTGGTGATCTGGACAAGATCATGCTGGCGCGCATCTGGCAGCTTTGCGAACGGGATGCCACGATCCGCCCACTGGGCATGGCGATGCTGTTTATGGTCATGGGCGACCCGCGCAGCATCTTTGGCCGGGTGCAGGAACTAAAAAAACAACGGAAAAAGGGCTGATGGCAGCGAAGGGACCTTCTGATACGCGCTGGGGTCTGGCGGCGACCATTCTGGCCCCCACGCACGACATCCTGCGCTTTGCCGCCTACCATCTTGAGGCTGGAGCGCACCGGATTTATATTTATCTCGACGCTGAAAATCCCTCCGCCTATGAGGCGCTCAAGGCGCATCCAAAGGTCCGGGTCACCACCTGCGACGCCAGCTATTGGGAGCGGCAGGCATCAAACCGTCCGGCCAAACATCAGGTCCGCCAGACGGTCAACGCCACCCATGCCTATAACCGCCCGGCCGAGGTCGATTGGCTGATCCATGTGGATGCCGACGAGTTTCTGGTCTCTGACGTGCCGGTTGCCGATATATTGGCCGCCCTGCCCGACGACCAGAACATCGCGCGCATCCGCCCGATGGAGCAGCTTTCGGGCGATGGCACTGCATTCAAAACCTTTATACCCACGGGCCCGAAACGCGCTGCCATCACCCGCGATCTTTATCCGACCTATGGCGACCGCGTGCGCGGTGGGTTTCTCAGCCATCTGGCGGGCAAGGTTTTTGCACGCACCGGTCTGCCCGATGTCAGGGTGCAGATTCACAATGTGTTTCAATCAGGTAGCGCCATCGACGGCCCCGACCAGCAGCCGGGCATTGACCTCGCGCATTTACACGCCAAGACATGGGACGACTGGATTGCCGCCTACCGCTACCGGTTGGCCAAAGGGTCGTACCGGGCCGAATTGGGGCCGAACAAGCCGCGCGACAAAGGCGGGGTGTCGATGCATGATTTGTTCACCCAGATCGAATCCGAACGTGGCGAAGCAGGCCTGAGGGCGTTTTTCGACGAAGTTTGCGCCGATACGCCCCGCCTGCGCGCGGCACTGGCCGAACATGGTTACTTGCGCGTGGTCAATCTGGATCTGGACCGCGTATTGTCGCGCAATTTTACCCGACCACCCCCCTGACCGCACAACCATTTGACGCCGCAGTGCTAAGTTGCTATGCGGTGCTGACCTTGCCGCGGCCCCATGCCGCCTTTTGGGCCATGCGGGCCGGCATGTATTGTTGCCGCGGGCCAAGTCAGTGTCCGCTCAAACCGGACGCACATGACAAAATTTATCGATCTAAACCTGAATCCCAAGGTCCTCAAAGCTATTGAAGAGGCCGGGTATACATCCCCCACGCCAATCCAGGCAGGTGCCATTCCCCCCGCCCTTCAGGGCCGCGATGTTCTGGGAATCGCCCAGACGGGCACCGGCAAGACCGCCAGCTTTGTGCTGCCCATGATCACGCTTTTGGCGCGTGGCCGGGCGCGCGCGCGCATGCCGCGGTCGCTGGTGCTGTGCCCGACACGTGAATTGGCCGCACAGGTCGCCGAAAACTTTGACACCTATGCCAAACACCTGAAACTGACCAAGGCGCTGCTGATCGGCGGCGTGTCGTTCAAGGAACAGGACAAGCTGATCGACAAGGGCGTTGACGTTCTAATCGCCACGCCGGGCCGTCTGCTTGACCATTTTGAACGCGGCAAGCTGATCCTGTCTGACGTCAAGGTCATGGTGGTGGACGAGGCCGACCGTATGCTCGATATGGGGTTCATCCCCGACATCGAACGCATCTTTGGCCTCACGCCCTTTACCCGCCAGACGTTGTTCTTTTCGGCCACCATGGCGCCCGAGATTGAACGGATTACCAATACATTCCTCAGCAACCCTGAGCGGATCGAGGTCGCCCGTCAGGCGACCACTGGCGAAAACATCACCCAAGGCGTGGTGATGTTCAAGGCCGGGCGCAAGGACCGCGAAGCGACGGAAAAGCGTCAGGTTCTGCGGATGCTGATCGACGCCGAAGGCGACAAATGCACCAACGCCATCATCTTTTGCAACCGCAAGATGGATGTCGATACCGTTGCCAAGTCGTTGAAAAAATACGGTTATGACGCCGCCCCGATCCACGGTGATCTGGAGCAAAGCCAGCGCACCCGCACGCTGGACGGTTTCCGCAATGGCGATCTGCGCTTTCTTGTGGCCTCTGATGTGGCCGCGCGCGGGCTCGACGTGCCATCGGTCAGCCATGTGTTCAACTTTGACGTGCCCAGCCATGCCGAAGACTATGTGCACCGCATCGGCCGCACCGGCCGCGCCGGGCGTGATGGCAAGGCGATCATGATCTGCGTGCCGCGCGACGAAAAGAACCTCGAAGATGTGGAACGTCTGGTGCAACGCCCGATCCCACGTTTGGACAATCCGCTGGGCGGCAAGGCCGACACGCCTGCCCCCGCGCCGACTGCGTCCAAGCCTAAAGACGCGGCGCCCGCCGCTGATAGACAGGCTGACGAAAGCGAAAAGCCCAAGCGCAGCCGGTCGCGCAGCCGCAAGCCGGCAACGCCCAAGGCTGAAGTCGTGACGGCCGAACGCGTGCAGCAGGACACACCCGCCGCAGCGGCACCCGAGGCGACACCGGCCCCCGAAGCCAAAGCCGCCCCCGCGCCGCGTGATGACAACAACCAATCGCCGCGCAACAGCAACCGCAACGACGGCAAGGCCAATAGCAGTAGTAACCGCAACGACAGCACGGCCAATAGCAATAGCAGGTCGAACAACAGCTCGTCCCGCAGCCGCAACAACAATGACAAAGGTGGCAACCGCGTCGTGGGCTTGGGCGATCACACGCCCGACTTCATCGGTTTAAGCTTTAAAGAACGCGACTAAGCCCCCACGGGCCAATCTATGCCGATCCAAAGCCGCCAGTCACATTGTGATTGGCGGCTTTTTCACGCGCGGGATAGACCGGGGGATGTCATATAAACCCGGGTGTTACATGTTGCGAAATCTTCTGGTGCCGCTTTTCATTATCCTTGCCACACAGGCCAGCGCCGACCGCTGTCGCGCTGTGGTTAACGGCAGCGATGTCGTGATCGAGGCAGAAAACTTTTCCAACTTCCGCGATCAGGTTGGCCGCCGTGAAAGGCTGCTGAACTGGCCGTCGCGCAAGTGGAACAGTGCATGGGGCACCCCACCCGCGTGTAACAGCGGCGTCTTGTTTGACTATCTTGCTACCACCGTCCCGGACGATCAGATCGACGGCTATTGCCTGACCAACACCCGCGACGACGGCTATTTCCTAATCCCCGGCACGCGGAATTTTAGGGGCAGTTGCCGAAGGACATTCTGTGAACGGGTGAACACAACCAAGCAGGAAACAGTGAATATCACCAAAAGCATTGCGCAAACCGCGATGCAGCCCGAAAACCTGCGCGCGGTGGCGCATAAGTCAGGGGCGATGATCTTGACCGGCGGGGCCAGCGCGCTGAGCGCGAATTTGGCCGCGACAGGCGGCACCGTCGTTACGGCGCTATCAACCCCCGCCGCGCTTGCGGCAACAGGGGTCAGCGTGGTCGCCGTGGGCGGCGCCGTTTACATGTGCAGTGGGAAATAACCCATTCTCGGAGGTTATAAAATAACGCACATCCCTTAACGTCTAGCGTTAAGGGATGCCGTTAATTCCGACAGTGCAATTTGCGTCAGCTGAGACGGCTGACGACCACTGTCACTTCGGGCTTTTTACCGATTTCATTATAACCGGACTGGCGCGCGACGCGTTTAAGCCCATCGTTAAGCTTGTCATCGTCACGCAGGGTCTTGGCGCCGGCGCGGTTCAACCACTGGCTCAGGTCTTCTTCCAGTACATCGGCCAGCGGCGCGCCGGATTTGCCATTCTCTGGCAGACCCATGATATCCACCCAAGGGTCGCCCAACGGCTCGTCATCGGCGTCCATGATCACGGTCACGGTCACATGGCCGTTCAATGCCATGCGGATACGATCACGCACCACACCATCAAGCGCACCTACCTGTACGGAGCCGTCGAGGTACATGCGCCCGCTGTCGACATATTCGACGATCTTGGGCGTGTTGCCGGACAGATCAATCATCATGCCGTTCACGGCCAGCACACCTTTGATGCCCTTGGCATCGGCGATCTTGACGTGTTCGCGCAGGTGGCGGTGTTCGCCGTGCATCGGGATCAGAATCTGCGGCTTTACGACGTCGTGCAGCTCTTCCAGATCGGGGCGGTTGGCGTGGCCCGACACGTGGTACAGGCCGGACGAATCGTCGACAACATCCACACCCTTTTCAGAGAACTGGTTGATGATCTTGATCACGCCACGCTCGTTGCCGGGGATGGTCTTGGAGGAAAAGAGGAACAGGTCGCCCTCTTTCATCTCGATCCCCTGAAATTTGCCGTTGGCCAGCTGTGCCGACGCTGCCCGGCGTTCGCCTTGCGACCCCGTTACCAGCAGCATCAGGTTTTCGCGGGGAATGCCGCGGGCCTCTTCGGGGCTGACGCGGGTCGGAAAATCTTTCATCACGCCGCTTTCCAGCGCCGCTTCGACCATGCGGTTCATCGACCGGCCCAGCAGGACAATCGACCGCCCTGCCCGGTCACCTGCCACCGCCAGCGTTTTCACACGCGCAACGTTGGAAGCGAATGTCGTGGCGACAACCATACCGTCGTGGGCGCTCACCAGCTTTTCGATCTCGGGGCCAACGCTGGCCTCGGACCGGCCGGGCAGTGGCGAGAACACATTGGTTAAATCGCAGACCAGCGCCTTAATGCCGTCCTTGCAGACCTCGGCCCACAGCGCGTCGTCAAAGGCTTCGCCGACGCCCGGTGTGCGGTCGATCTTGAAGTCGCCAGAGTGGATCACGCGGCCCGCCGGGCTGTCGATTATCATCGCAGACGATTCAGGGATAGAGTGCGAGATTGGCATAAAGCCAAGGGTAAACGGCCCCGCTGTAATCTGCTCGGGCCAGGCGCCCACAACCGTCACGGCGTCTTCGGGATGGCCATGTTCGGCCATCTTGCGCCGCGCGATGTTGGCAGTAAATTTGCGCGCATAGACCGGCGCCTTGAGAGCGCCGTAGGAATGCGCAATCGCTCCGACGTGGTCCTCATGTGCGTGCGTGATGAAAATCGCGTCAATCCGGTCGCGGCGGTCTTTTAGCCATGTGATGTCGGGCAGGATCAGGTCCACACCCGGTGTCGTGTCCATATCAGGAAACGCCACGCCGATATCGACGACGATCAGCCGTTCCTTACCGGGCTTACCGTAGCCATAGACATAGGCATTCATGCCAATTTCACCCGCCCCACCGAGGGGCAGATAGATCAATCGTTCGCTGCTCATATTATTCAGCTTTGTCCTTGTTATATTTGTAAATCACGGTCAGGCCGTGCATTGTCAGGTCATCTTGATATTCATCGAACAGGTCCACGGCCTGTTGAAACAGCGGCGCAAGGCCACCTGTGGCGATCACGCGCATCTCTTTGCCGCGCTCCGCCTTTATCCGTGCACATATCTCACGAACGAGCCCGACATAACCCCAAAAGACGCCCGATTGCATGCAGGCCACAGTATTGGTGCCGATAACCGCCTGTGGCTTGGCGATATCGACATGCGGCAGGGCGGCGGCGGCATGGTGCAGGGCCTCAAGGCTCAGGTTCACGCCCGGTGCGATCACGCCGCCGATATAGGCGCCATCGTCGCTGACCACATCAAACGTGGTGGCGGTGCCAAAATCCACCACGATCAGATCACCGCCAAACAGATCGAACCCCGCCACGGTATTGACCAGACGGTCCGGCCCCACGGCAGTGCCCGCATCAACGCGCACATCCACCGGCAGCGCGCATTCGGGTTTGCCCACCACAAAGGGCCGGG
Source organism: Sulfitobacter sp. KMM 9851 (assembly GCF_057178245.1). NCBI lineage: Bacteria > Pseudomonadati > Pseudomonadota > Alphaproteobacteria > Rhodobacterales > Roseobacteraceae > Sulfitobacter > Sulfitobacter sp. KMM 9851. The sequence continues at coordinate 1,373,744 of NZ_CM169991.1, read as the reverse complement.
TGTTGAAATAACGGTCTGCCAGCACACGCAGGTTGAACACCACCCGCGGCACGGTAGAGCTGATGATCATATCGGTGATCTCGGCATCAATGTTTTGCAGCCGCATCAGCGTGCTGAGCCAGACGTAATACTGGTCCGCCGTGCGCTGCCATTCAGTCGACGTGCGCCAAGTGGCGACAAACTCACTGCCGTCCCAGATCGAAAACACCGTGTTGGTATTGCCGCAATCAACCGCCAAAAGCATGATCGCCCTCCTTGCTCGTCAGAAAAACACATCTGCCGCGGTGACAGGTTCCAGCCCCTTGGCGGTGCGCAGGATCAGACTACCAGACGCGTCCACATCCTCAAACACGCCACTGATCTCGTCGCGCATCGTGCGTGCGGTGATCACCTCGCCCAGACGTGCGGCATGGGCCAGCCAAGCGGTGCGGATCGGGGCAAAACCATAGGTCACGAATTGGTCTTCAAGCTTGGCATATTCGGCTGCGAGCACATTCAGGAAATCTTCTGGCGCAAGCGCGATTCCGGTGGCCGATTGCAGGGTCACCGCCGGCAATGCCCCCGGCTCTAGTGCGCTGGCATCAGGGGCCTGGGCCAAGTTGACGCCGATCCCTATTGCCAGATGATCGCCCACGCTTTCCAGCAGTATCCCCGCAACCTTGCCACCTTTCAGCAACACGTCATTGGGCCACTTCAGGGCAAAATGATCCGCCCGTCCCGTCACCGCGACAAAACTGCGCAACAACGCCAGTGACGTCACAAAGGACCGCAATGCCGCCACCCCCGGTGCCTCGCGTCGCGGCATCATCAATGTGGCTGCAAAATTCCCGCGCGGCGTGGCCCAGGCCCGCCCGCGCCGCCCGCGTGCTGCGGTCTGTTCCAGCGCCAGAAACCAAGTCGGGCCCGCCAGATCGGACTGCACCCGCGCCGCCTCTGACAGGGTGGAATCCAACACGTCATAGACGCGCCGGTCGTACCCGGCTGGCCACCCCATCATGGTTTCTTCACTTTGCCAAATATACTCAATCCCCCGGCCTGTGGCATGAGATGCCACCTGCGGGCGCCGCCTGTCGGCCGCACCGCGCATGCCAAACCTTAGTTTACCAGCGCCGCCGCCGCAGCAGCCGCCACGCCTTCAACGCCGAACATATTGGCGATGCCCACGACCATCACAACCGCAGCGCCCACCAGGAACACGCCCAGGATACCACCGCGCTGGGTGTCGAGCGTGTCAGACCGTTCTTCGCCAAAATACATGTAGAACACGATCCGCAAGTAGTAATAGGCACCAATAACGGACGCGACCACGCCCGCCACGGCCAGCCAGGCCATGTCGGCCTCATAGGCCGCGCGCAACACGTAGAATTTGCCGAAAAAGCCCAGCATCGGCGGGACGCCCGCCAGGCTGAACAACAGCACCAGCATCGCCAGCGCCCGACCGGGGTGATGTTTGGAATACATGTTCAGCGTGGCAATATCGGTGACCGGCGCGCCGTCTTTCTGCATCAGCAGGATAAAGGCAAATGTACCGACGTTCATCGTGACATAGATCGCCATATAGACCAGCATCGCCTGCACACCAAAGGCAGTGCCGGCAGCCAGACCCATCAGGGCATAGCCCATATGCGCAATCGACGAAAACGCCATCAGCCGCTTGATGTTGGTCTGCCCGATCGCCGCAATCGCGCCAAGGAACATGGACAGCACCGACAGCAGGGCGACGATCTGGCTCCAGTCGGCAACGGCATTGCCAAAGGCGTCGTGCATGACACGGGCAAACAGCCCCATCGCCGCCATCTTGGGCGCGGTGGCAAAAAAGGCCGTGATGGGTGTCGGCGCGCCCTCGTAGACGTCCGGCGTCCACATGTGGAACGGCACGGCCGAGACCTTGAACGCCAGGCCCGAGATCAGGAACACCAGTCCCAACAGCAACCCGATGGAGGTGCCACCCGATTGCGCCGTGGTGATGATCCCCGAAAACAGCGTGGTCCCGGCATAACCATAGATCAGCGACGCGCCATACAGCAGCAGGCCCGAGCTGAGCGCGCCCAGCACGAAATACTTCAGCCCGGCCTCGGTTGATTTCACCGAATCCCGGCGCAGCGCGGCAATCACATAAAGCGCCAGCGATTGCAGTTCCAAACCCATGTAGAGCGCCATCAGATCGCCCGCACTGACCATCATCATCATACCGACGACCGACAGGGCCACCAGAATGGGATATTCAAACCGCAGCAGCCCGCGCGCTTTCATATAGCTTTCAGACATCACCAGAACCGCGGCCGCAGAGAGCAGGATCACGACCTTGGCAAAACGGGCAAACCCGTCTTCGATGAACATGCCGCCAAAGGCGCGGTGCGTGCCTTCGCCGGTCAGGCCGATCCATGCGCCAAGCAGTGCCATGACAACCGCCATGGACCACACCAGCAGCCCAGCGGCCCCATCCTTTTTGGTATAGACCGCACCCAAAAGCCCCAGCATGGCGAAAATCGCCAGCACAATCTCGGGCAGGATGATGTTCAGATCAGCGGATATCATGCGCCACGGTCCTTCTTAATGCGATGCGTCGGCGGTCTGTAGGGCGGCGCCTGCCGCCTCCAGCGCCATATCGTAATTGTCAACGAGGGCTGCCACTGACGGCCCGATCATATCGAGCACCAGCGCCGGGTAGACACCCAGCAGCAGTGTCATCACCACCAGCGGTGCAAATATCCAGCGTTCGCGTGCGGTCATGTCGGTAATGGATCTCAGGCTTTCCTTGATCAGATCGCCCATCACCACGCGGCGATAGAGCCACAGCGCATAGCCCGCCGAAAAGATCACGCCCGTGGTCGCCACTGCCGCCACCCAGGTGTTGACCTGAAAGACAGCCATCAGCGTCAGGAATTCACCGACAAAGCCCGAGGTCCCAGGCAGGCCGACGTTGGCCATGGTGAACAGCATGAAAATCAGCGCATAGGCCGGCATCCGGTTTACCAACCCGCCATAGGCGTCGATCTCGCGGGTATGCATGCGGTCATAGATCACGCCAACACACAAGAAAAGTGCACCCGAGATAAAGCCGTGGCTGATCATCTGGAAAATCGCCCCGTCGATGCCCTGCTGATTGGCGGCAAAGATGCCCATGGTCACAAAACCCATGTGCGCAACCGACGAATAGGCAATCAGCTTTTTCATGTCTTCCTGTACCAGCGCCACCAGCGAGGTATAGACAATCGCAATTGCCGACATCCACAGGATCAGCGGTGCCATCACATCGGCCCCCACCGGGAACATCGGCAGGCTGAACCGCAGGAAGCCGTAGCCGCCCATTTTCAACAGGATCGCCGCCAGCACAACGGAACCCGCAGTCGGGGCCTGAACGTGGGCATCGGGCAGCCATGTGTGCACCGGCCACATCGGCATCTTGACCGCAAAGCTGGCAAAGAAGGCGATGAACATCAGCGTCTGCATCCCGCCGACAATCTGAATGCCCAGCACGTCAAAGTTCTCGGAGCCAAAGTTATGGGTCAGCAGACTGATCTCGCATCCGCCGATACAGGTTGTGCCCGCTTCGGTGAACATCGCCACCATGGCGACCAGCATCAGCACGGAGCCGAGGAAGGTATAGAGGAAGAACTTGAAGCTGGCATAGATACGCTCTTTGCCGCCCCAAATGCCGATGATCAGGAACATCGGGATCAACCCGGCCTCGAAGAACAGATAGAACAGCACCAGATCGAGCGCCATGAACACGCCCAGCATCAGCGTTTCCAGCAGCAGGAAGGCGATCATGTATTCCTTGATACGGTGCTCGACATTCCAGCTGGCCGCGATGACCAGCGGCATCATGAAGGTCGTCAGCATCACAAACAGGATCGAAATGCCATCGACGCCCAACCGGTACTTCAGGCCCAGCAGCCAATTGGCCTCGTCCAGAAACTGAAACCCTGTGTTGTTGGGGTCGAAATCAAACAGAATGAACAGCGAAATCAGGAAGGTCACCGATGTGGTGATCAGCGCCAGCCATTTGGCATTGCGCCCGGCGGCGGCATCGTCGCCCCGCAGGAACACGGCAAGGATCAGCGCCGCAAAGGCGGGCATGAAGGTGATGATGGAGAGCAAGTGGTGGTCCATTAGTTTGCCCCCCCGCTCATCGTCATCCACGTCACCAGAACCGCGATGCCGATCACCATGGCAAAGGCATAGGTAAAGATATAACCCGACTGCGCCTTGCCCGCGAGGCGGGTCAGAAAGGGCACAATCCCCATAGCAACGCCATTCAGCGTGCCGTCAATCACATTGCCATCGCCACGTTTCCACAGGAAACGCCCGATCGCTTTGGCGGGACGCACAAAAATCACGTCGTAAACCTCATCGAAGTACCATTTATTTTTCAGGAACAGGTAAAGCGGCTGTTGGTTGGCCGCCAGACGTGCAGGCAGGCTTGGGTTCCAGATGTAGAACCACATCGCCATCACAAAGCCAAAGAGCATGGCAACAAAAGGTGCCACCTTGACCCAGACCGGGGCAGCATGAGCCGCGTCCAGCACGTGATTGTCATCGCCAAAGTACAACGCCCCTTCGCCCGGAGCCCCGCCAAAGCCTGCGTTGTGTTCACCCGCCTCTGCCGCGTGGTCGTCGCCGGCAGCCGTGTCATGGCTGGTTTCGGCACCTTGCACATGGGTCGCGCCCTCGCCTGCCATTTCGGCCATCGGAATATCGTAGAAATCGGCAATTTCATCGGCATGGCCGAAAAAGCTGCCGTACCAGACCATCCCGGCAAAAACCGACCCAATCGCCAGAACACCCAGCGGGATCAGCATGGTCATCGGGCTTTCGTGCGCGTGCTCATGGGTGTGTTTGTCGCCCCGTGCCGTGCCGTAGAACGTCAGGAACATCAAACGCCAGCTGTAGAAACTGGTCATCGCAGCGGCAATCACCAGCAACCAGAACCCATACATGGACCCACCGCCCCAGGCGGATTCGATAATCGCGTCCTTGGACAGGAACCCGGCAAAACCGATATGTGTCAGCGGAATGCCGACACCGGTGATCGCCAGCGTGCCGATCATCATCGCGGCAAAGGTATAGGGGATCTTTTTGCGCAGACCGCCATAGTTGGTCATGTCCTGCTCGTGGTGCATCGCGTGGATGACCGACCCGGCCCCAAGGAACAGCATCGCCTTGAAGAACGCGTGCGTGAACAGGTGGAACATCGCCGCCGAATACATGCCGACGCCCGCCGCCACGAACATATAGCCCAGCTGCGACATGGTCGAATAGGCGATGACACGTTTGATGTCAGTCTGCACCAGGCCGATGGTTGCGGCGACAAAGGCCGTGGTGGCACCGATAACGGTGACAAAGGTCATCGCCTCTGGGGCAAATTCCATCAGCGGCGACATGCGGCAAACCAGGAACACGCCCGCCGTCACCATCGTCGCGGCGTGGATCAGCGCCGACACCGGCGTCGGGCCCTCCATCGCGTCGGGCAACCAGGTGTGCAGGAACAACTGCGCCGATTTACCCATCGCACCGATAAACAGCAGAACCGCGATCAGGTTTGCGGCATTCCAGTCGTTCCACAGGAAGGTCACCGATTGCTGCGCCAGATCAGGTGCTGCGGCAAAAATATCATCGAACCGGATCGAATCCGTCAACATATACAGCCCAAAGATACCCAGCAGGAACGCAAAGTCCCCGACCCGGTTGACGACAAAGGCCTTGATCGCGGCTGCATTGGCGCTTGGCTTGCGGAAGTAAAAGCCGATCAGCAGGTAAGACGCGACGCCAACCCCTTCCCAGCCAAAGAACATCTGGATCAGGTTGTCCGCCGTCACCAGCATCAACATCGCAAAGGTAAAGAAGGACAGATAGGCAAAGAACCGTGGGCGATAGCTTTCGTCGTCGCGGAAATTCGCATCGTGCGCCATGTACCCAAAGGAATAGAGGTGTACGAGGCTCGATACCGTGGTGATCACGATCAGCATGATCGCGGTCAAGCGGTCCAGACGAATGGCCCAGTCGGTGCTCAGCGTCCCGGATTCGATGAACCGCAGGATCTGTATCTGCTCGGTTGGGCCGTCGAAGGTGAGGAATACCACCCAAGACAGGAACGCCGCCAGAAACAGCAGCCCCGTGGCCACCCATTGCGCGGCCTTTTCGCCGGTGATCTTATAGCCAAACCCGCAAAGGATGGCCCCGATCAGCGGGGCAAACAGGATCGTGGTTTCCATTGCCTCAGCCCTTCATCACGTTAACATCTTCCACCGCGATCGTGCCGCGGTTGCGGAAGAAACAGACCAGAATGGCCAGCCCGATGGCGGCCTCAGCAGCGGCGACGGTCAGCACGAACAGCGTAAACACCTGCCCCACCAGATCGCCCAGAAAGCTGGAGAACGCCACAAGGTTGATGTTCACCGCCAGCAGCATCAATTCGATGCTCATCAGCAGGATGATCACGTTCTTGCGGTTCAGGAAAAGCCCGAAGATGCCAATGACAAACAGCGTCGCCGCCACTGTCAGGTAATGTTCCAGTCCGATCATGTCGTCCCTTACGTTCCGCCCGTTGATGGGCTTTTGGTCGTTGTCTTTCCCGGCTGCCACCGGGATCGTTTGGGGCGTGTTACCCCATAATGTTATAGCCGCCAAAGACGACGATCAGCACCACTACAAGCACCACAATTGTTGTTCTCGACATATCGTTGTCCCTCTTTCATTTCGCCAACCCGTTTTCTTTTAAAGAACACGGTCCGGGATTTTCAAAAAATCCCGATGCCTACAGCCCCTGCCCCGATTTCACATCCCGCAGTTCCATCGCCAGTTTCGGGTCACGCATCATCTGCGCCACCACGTCCTGACGTTTCACATCCTTGCGGTGGCGCAGCGTCAGTACGATCGCCCCGATCATCGCCACCAGCAGGATCAGACCTGCCAATTGGAACAGCAGGAAATACTGATCATAAAGGATCAGCCCCAGCGCCTCGGTGTTGAATTTCGTCGGGTCGGTCACATTGCTGCGCAGCCCCTCGGCCGCCGCGTTTTGTTCCCATGCGCCAAAGGCCATGATGAACTGCATCAGGATCACCAAGGCGATCAGCAGCGCCAGCGGCATATAGCGCGCCATTTCGGCCTTCAGCTCGGCAAAGTCGACGTCGAGCATCATCACCACAAACAGGAACAACACGGCCACCGCGCCGACATAGACGATCACCAGCAGCATCGCGACAAATTCCGCACCCAGCAGCACAAACAGCCCCGCCGCCGACAGAAACGACAGGATCAGCCACAGCACCGAATGCACCGGGTTGCGGCTTATCACGGTGAACAGCCCGCCGGTGATCACGCTGATCGCAAACAGGTAAAATGCAAAGACCGTCATGCCCCGTCTTCCTTCTTGGTATCTGATTTTTCATCCAGAACCGCCTGCGCCAGTTCCAGCGCGCGGGTCATCGCCGGAATGCCGGCAAACACCGACATCTGGCCAATAGTTTCAACGATATGCTGTTTGGTGGCACCGGCCTCCAGCGCGTGGCGCACGGTCTGGCGCAGCGCCACATCGTTCTGCGCGCCCTGCATGGTCAGCCCCGCCAGCGTTAGCAACAGCCGCGTGCGCGCATCCAAGCCGCCCGCGTTCAGCTTGTCGCCAAACATCATGTCCATCATGTCTTTGGGCATGGTGCCCATCATCGCCTCAAACCCCTTGGGCGAAAAGGCATCCATCGCCGGAAAGGCCTTGGCCATTTCCTGCGCCTGCTTCAGCATCGCCTCAAAAGGGTTGGTGGGATCACTCATCGGTAGGGTGCATCCATTTCCAGATTGCGCGCGATCTCGGCTTCCCAGCGTTCGCCGTTGTCCAAAAGCTTGGTCTTGTCGTAATACAGCTCTTCGCGGGTTTCGGTCGAGAATTCGAAATTCGGGCCTTCGACGATAGCATCCACCGGACAGGCTTCCTGACAGAAGCCGCAGTAGATGCATTTGGTCATGTCGATGTCATAACGCGTCGTGCGGCGGCTGCCATCCTCGCGCGCTTCGGCATCGATTGTGATGGCCTGCGCGGGGCAAATCGCCTCGCACAGTTTACATGCAATGCACCGCTCTTCGCCATTGGGATAGCGACGCAGCGCGTGTTCACCACGGAAACGAGGGCTGAGCGGCCCCTTTTCGTGCGGGTAGTTGATGGTGGATTTTGGCGCAAAGAAATAGCGCATCCCCAGCATGAACGCCTTGGCGTAATCTGCCAGCAGAAAGTATTTCGCGGCGCGGGTGTAATCCATCTGTGCCATATCAGCCCCCTACGGTCCAACGGGCATAGATGCCCCAGAACCAGTCAAACTTTGCAGCGAACGCCACGAACACAACCCAGAACAGCGAGAACGGCAGGAACACTTTCCACCCCAGACGCATCAGCTGGTCATAGCGGTAGCGCGGCGTGATCGCCTTCACCATGGAGAACATGAAGAAGACCATCAGCATCTTGATGAACATCCAGAAGAAGCCATCGGGCAGGAACGGCACCGGCGACAGCCATCCGCCAAAGAACATCAGCGACACCAGCGCGCACATCAACACCACAGCGACCAGTTCGCCGATCATGAACAGCAGGAACGGCGTGGAGGAGTATTCAACCTGATAGCCCGCCACCAGTTCCGATTCCGCTTCGGGAAGGTCGAATGGTGGGCGGTTTGTTTCGGCCAGCGCCGAGATGAAAAACAAGATCAGCATCGGGAAATGCGGCAGGAAATACCAGTTCAGCAGACCCCAGTCGCCGTCCTGCGCCGCCACGATCGACGAAAAGTTCATCGACCCGGTCGACAGGATCACACCAATGATGATCAGACCGATCGACACTTCGTAGGAAATCATCTGCGCGGCAGACCGCAGCGAGCCAAGGAAAGGGTATTTCGAATTCGACGCCCACCCGCCCATGATCACGCCGTAAACCTCGAGCGAGGAGACAGCGAAGACATAGAGGATCGCCACGTTGATGTCTGACAGGATCCAGCCTTCGTTAAAGGGGATCACCGCCCAGGCCACCATTGCCATGACAAAGGAAATCATCGGCGCGAGGAAAAACACCGGCCGGTCGGCACCCGCAGGGACCACCACTTCCTTGACGATGTATTTCAGGAAATCCGCAAAGGATTGCAGCAGCCCAAAGACGCCGACCACGTTTGGCCCGCGCCGCATCATTACCGCCGCCCAGATTTTGCGGTCCGCGTACATCAGGAATGCCAGCGCCAGCAAAAGCGGCACCACCAGCAGCAGAACCTGCCCGATGGTCAGCAGGGCAATGCCCAGCCCGGTGTTGTAAAAGAAATCAGCCATACGTCCTCACACCGTCGGAATGCCGCGTTCCGTGCATTCAAACACGGTTACTTCGGCATCAATTGTCTTCAAGCCTCGTGGCAGGCTCGGCGAGATTGTGTAAACAGCATCTGCCCGCCATATGCCACCCTCTTGGCTCACATTTGTCCGCACATGACGTGCAAAACCGTAGCCCCGGATCAGCGTATATTGCGCAGCCGCACATTCGGCATAATCCTCGACATCGCGCGTCGACAGGGCCTTGGTCATCGCCACGTTGAATTGCACCAGATCGCCGTCCAGCAAAACGGTCTCTACGCCCTTGTAATCAGGGATAAAATCCTCTGCCGTTGGCACCTGCGGCTCGCAAGCGGCCAACAATACAAGGGCAAGAACCGCCATTGATCTCACTCTGCCGCCAAAGGCTTTGCGCGGCGTGCTGCGGCACCTGCCGACAGTTCCGCCATCAACTGGCTGGCGCGTGCAATCGGGTTGGACAGATAGAAATCCTTGACCGCTGGCACGAACGCCGCCTTGCCCAGCTTGGCTTTGGGCACGGCCTGCCACGCGTTTTCCGGCACAACGTCTGTCTTGCCCAGATGCGGCACCTCTTTTACCAGCGCACGGCGCAGGGCCGCGAGGGAATCGTATGCCAGCGCGGCACCTGTCTCCGCGCTCAGCGCGCGCAGGATCGCCCAGTTTTCCTTGGCCTGACCGGGCGCAAAGCTGGCGCGCTGTGCAATCTGCGGCCGCCCTTCGGTGTTCACGAACAGCCCCGCTTCTTCGGTATAGGCGGCACCGGGCAGGATGATATCGGCACGATGCGCGCCGCGGTCCCCATGGCTGCCCTGATAAATCACAAACGGCCCCTCGGCGATGTCGACCTCATCGGCACCAAGGTTATAGATCACATCCGCAGCGCCCACATCATCCATACCGTTTGGCGCAACCGCGCCGATATCCATCGCACCCACACGGCTGGCGGCAGTGTGCAGGATCATCAGCTTACTCTTGGTTTTCTCGGCCAGCTCCATCGCGGCAGCCAACACCGCGGCGCCATCGGCCTCGCGCAGCGCGCCCTGCCCGACGATCACCACGGATGGCGCATCCAGCACCTCGTCGAAATCCTTGTTCAGCAGTTTGTCGAGTGCGGCACGGTCGTCGCCCAGATGGTAATGGTCATAGGTCAGATCAGACGGCTGGCCGATCACACCGATATCAGCGCCCTTGCTCCAGGCCTTGCGAATCCGTGCGTTCAGCACCGGCGCTTCGACCGCCGGGTTGGTGCCGATCAGTTGGATCATCTTGGCGTTGTCGATGTCTTCGATCGTGGCGGTGCCGACATAACCCGATCGGTTGCCCGCAGGCAGCTTCGCGCCATCGGTGCGACATTCCACAACGCCGCCCAGACCTTCGATCATCTGCTTTAGTGCAAATGCCGCTTCGACGGGGGCCAAATCACCGACAATCCCGGCAACTTTCTTGCCCTTCATCGCGGCCGCAGCAGCGGCCAGCGCCTCGGGCCAGTCCGCCGGGCGCAGTTTGCCGTTTTCACGGATGTAAGGCGTATCGAGCCGCTGACGGCGCAGACCGTCCCACACGAAACGCGTTTTGTCCGAAATCCATTCCTCGTTCACGCCATCGTGGTTGCGCGGCAGGAATCGCATGACTTCGCGGCCTTTGGTGTCGACACGGATGTTCGACCCCAGCGCGTCCATCACATCAATGCTTTCGGTCTTGGTCAATTCCCATGGCCGCGCGGTAAAGGCGTAAGGTTTGGAGACCAGCGCGCCAACCGGGCACAGATCAATGATGTTACCCGACAGGTTGCTGTCGATCACCGCGCCCAGATAGGTCGTGATCTCGGCGTCTTCGCCCCTGCCAGTCTGCCCCATCACGTGCTGGCCCGCCACCTCTGTGGTGAAACGCACGCAGCGCGTACAGGAAATGCAGCGCGTCATATGGGTTTCGATCAACGGGCCGATGTCCAGATCTTCCGTGGCACGCTTGGGTTCGCGGTAGCGGCTAAAGTCGACGCCATAGGCCATCGCCTGATCCTGCAAATCACATTCGCCACCCTGATCGCAGATCGGGCAGTCCAGAGGGTGATTGATCAGCAGGAATTCCATCACGCCCTCGCGGGCCTTTTTGACCATGGGCGAATTGGTTTTCACCACCGGCGGCTGGCCTTCGGGGCCGGGGCGCAGATCGCGCACCTGCATGGCACAGCTTGCCGCCGGTTTCGGTGGGCCGCCCACGACCTCCACAAGACACATCCGGCAGTTGCCGGCAATCGACAGCCGTTCATGGTAGCAGAAACGCGGCACTTCCACGCCCACCTGCTCGCAAGCCTGAATGAGCGTCATCGCCCCCTCGACTTCGATTTCCTTGCCGTCAATGATGATCTTGCGGATATCGCTCATAGTTCACTTTGCCTTCAGTAACGAACCGATCCGGCTCGATTTTTGAATCTCGTCGCGCCCAAGCGCACAATAGCTTTGCGGGTCCGAAGTATCGACCCCCTTTGCCTTGAAAAACGCCGCTCCGCGCTTTTTCATGCGCGCTTTTTCGGTGTCGCTGTCGATGTAGGCGTCAACCTCGGCATCGGAATAGCCCAGATCGTTCGCCTTTGCCTTCAGATCCCACGCCATCTTCACCGCCCGCAACATGCGCGCGTTGATGTCGGGACAGTTTTTGCGGATGATATCGGCCACGCCCATGTCCAGCAGCGCATCATCAATCGCCGCGACCTCGCGCAGCGGCGGTTTGGCGGCGGCACTTGTCGCGGCGGCGGTCAGCAGGCTCAGCCCCATCAGGGCGATCATCATCTTGCGCATCTCAATTCTCCTTCATGCGATTGGGCATGCGCTCGTGCGCACTGGCCCACCCGTCAGATGGAGTTTCCGGGGCATGATATGCAATATCACCCCCCTTTTGCGTGCTAAACACGCGATATGTCGCGCAGTTTTTCACTGCGGGCATGTGCCTTGAAAGGTCAACGCGCCATCGACCAGCCGCAGCTGTTCGGGCGGGGTGTCGGGGCCGACGGTCCAGACGATATCGGAACTGCCATAGGTGCCGACGCAGTATTTCGTCGCCTCGTAACGTGCCGCGGCACGGGCACCGTCAATCGACTGGGCCGCGTCTTTTACCGTCACCTGAAACACGTCGATCTGACGGTCGACCTTGCTGACCTTCACGCGGAAATATTTGCCATCAAAGGCAATCCGGTCGCTCTTGTTGCCGCAGCCGGCCAGCAGCCCCGCCGCCAGCAAGATGGAAATCGCATATTTCATAATATCACTCCGCAGCGGGCGGGGTGCAGATGGTGCAGCACCCCCCTGTCGCCTGTTTCAGATAGCACGCGCCAAAGGCAAATTCGCTATCGCCATTGTCGCGCAAATGGTCAAGCCTTGCCTGTGGCGCATCCCGGTTTGACCAGCAGGTGCCCGGCATCATGCTGCCCCCCGGCGATAGGACTTTTCCTTGACCGCGCGCATGACAAACCCCTGATTGGGGCCTTTTGGCACAATTGCCTTGGCCATGGTGCCAAACAACGGGCGGTCTACCTCGGCGCAGAATTGGCACACCGCGCGCGTCACCCCAGGCCAGGTGCCATAGTCATCGGCCAGCAATATCCCGTCATCCGCCAACAGGGGCCAGTAGTTGCGCAGATCGGCAAGGCAGCTTTCGTATTCATGGCTGGCGTCGATATGGATCAGATCGGCCTTGACCCCCAGCCGCGCCAGCGCATAGGCCGCCGAATTGCCATCCATCGGCAGTGGCACGATCCGGCCCTGCATTCCTGTGTCATGCACATTGGCCAGAAAGGTCTGATACAACGTCGGATAACCATCTTTTGGCAACAATTCGGCACGCCGCCCCGGCGTGGACAGATGTGCCGATGACCCTAGAAACGTATCAATCGCCAGCACCTCGCCGTCGATGCCCTGCGCCTGCATCAAACCGGCCATGTGGATCGCCGACATGCCCTTCCAGACACCCAGTTCAATCACCAGTTTTGGCTGAGTGGCCGCGATCACCGTTTCAAAGAAACCATGCCGCGAATTCCAGCCCTGTTTATCGACCCGCGCAGGGTCGTGCACATAGGTATCAAAAGGGTTTTCAAGCGCCAGCTTGGCCCTGATCCCAGTCTGCACGGCCCCGTCTTGCATCACAAAACAGCCACAACCGCCATCACCCCAAGGATCAGACAGCACGCCCAGCCAAAGGTGTAGATCGCGGTGCGTGGGCCCATGTTTTCACGACCGATGCCTTTGATATGCACAAAGGCGACCGCAATGCGGCTGAGCAGGAACAGCGACGCCAGCAGGTTCACCCAGAATGGGCTGGCACCGGCCAGAATTGCGGCGACGGTCACGGCGGTGAACATACCGCACATTTCCATCGCGTTAAGATAGGCGCGGCTTAGGCGATAGCTGGCATTGGCGTAGTCCGCCGCAGGCAAATCGCCTGCCGTCACCCCATCCGCAGATTTGCGCGCCGCCGAGATCGGGCTGAGCAACAAGGCAATGATGGCGAACAATGCCAAAGACATGATCGCATGGCCGTAGTCAGAAAACTGTTCCATATCGGAACCCCCTCGCATTGAACCAGACGAAACGCCGGTCCTTATTCCGCCGCCACCGCGCTGACACGACCCGTGCGCTTGTGCTTGATCCGGTCCTCGATCTCGTCGCGGAAATGCCGGATCAGGCCCTGAATTGGCCAGGCCGCCGCATCCCCAAGCGCACAGATCGTGTGGCCCTCGACCTGTTTGGTCACATCGAGCAGCATGTCGATCTCTTCGGGCTCCGCGTCGCCTGTCACCAGACGGTCCATCACCCGCATCATCCAGCCCGTGCCTTCACGGCAAGGCGTACACTGGCCACAGCTTTCGTGTTTATAGAACTTGGCCAGACGCCAGATCGCCTTGATCACATCGGTGGAATTGTCCATCACGATCACCGCCGCCGTGCCAAGGCCCGAGCGCTGTTCGCGCAGGTAATCGAAATCCATGATCGCATCGCGCATCTGCGCGCCGGGGATCATCGGCACCGATGACCCGCCGGGGATCACGGCCTTAAGATTGTCCCAGCCGCCGCGAATACCGCCGCAATGGGTTTCGATCAGCTCCTCGAACGAAATACTCATCGCCTCTTCGACAACGCAGGGGTTGTTGACATGGCCCGAGATCGCAAACAGCTTGGTGCCTGCGTTGTTGGCGCGGCCAAAACCGGCAAACCATTCCGGCCCCCGGCGCAAGATCGTCGGCACCACAGCGATAGATTCGACGTTGTTCACCGTGGTCGGACAGCCATAAAGCCCGGCACCCGCAGGGAACGGCGGCTTCATACGCGGCATGCCTTTCTTGCCCTCAAGGCTTTCCAGCAGCGCGGTTTCCTCGCCGCAGATATAGGCGCCCGCACCGTGGGCCACGTAGATGTCAAAATCCCAGCCCGATTTGCAGGCATTCTTGCCCACCAGACCGGCGTCATAAGCCTCGTCGATCGCGGCCTGAAGGGCTTCGCGCTCGCGGATGTATTCACCCCGGATGTAGATATAGCAGGCATGCGCATTCATCGCGAAAGACGCGATCAGACAGCCTTCGATCAACGTGTGCGGATCGTGGCGCATGATCTCGCGGTCTTTGCAGGTGCCCGGCTCGGATTCGTCGGCATTGACCACCAGATAGGATGGGCGACCATCGCTTTCCTTGGGCATGAACGACCATTTCAAGCCGGTCGGAAAGCCCGCGCCACCCCGGCCCCGCAGGCCGGATGCTTTCATCTGGTCCACGATCCAATCGCGGCCCTTCTGAATGATACCCGCCGTGCCATCCCAATGGCCCCGCGCCTGCGCGCCTTTCAGGGTGCGGTCATGCATACCGTAAATGTTGGTAAAAATGCGGTCTTTGTCCTGAAGCATGATGCCTACCTTTGGTTTTCTTTGGCGGCCCGACGGGCCTGCCACATCTGATATATCACGACCAGCACCCAGATCAGCGCGGCCAGGGCGGCAAAGTCCAGCAGGAACACATAGCGTTCCGGCAGGCCCATCGCCGCCCCAAGCCACTGTCCGCCAAGCCAGATCACCATTGTCACGGCAATGACCAGACCGGCGGTCTGGCCTTTGCGTGCAAGGGCTTTGTCTTCGGCGTCGCTCATCTGTCAGGTCGCTCCGGTCTTAGGTCTTTTTCTTCTTGGCTTTAGAGAATTCAGTCTCGCCGCCCTTGGCCAGGATCTTGGCCTGCCCCGTCCAGTCGTCGCGTTCGATCCGGCCCTTGAAACGCAAGCGCTGATCGACCCATTCGATTTCCTTTTTGCGCAGCCCCGCCACCTGATCATAGTGGTAGATGCCAAGCTCGTTCAGCGTCTGCTCCAGCTTGGGGCCGACGCCGCTGATCAATTTCAGATCATCCGCCCCACCGGCCCGCGGTGCGCTCAGCAGGTCGGGCATACCATCGGCGGCAACTGCCTTGCGGGCCGGTGCCTTGGCTTTCGCGGGCTTGGCAGGTGCCTTTTGCGCGGCGGGTGTCACTGTGTCGGGTGCGACCGGGGCAGATGCGGCAGTCGCCGCTGCACTGGCCTTGGCAGCTGTCTTTTTAGCGGGGGCCTTTTTCGGTGCGGGTTTGGCCGCACCTGCGGCGCCGGTCGCAGGTGCCGCTTTGGCCGCTGCTTTCTTTACCGCTGGCTTCTTCGCGGCCGGTTTCTTGGCCGGCGCCTTTTCCGCCGTGGCGACACCGGTTGCAGCAGCGCTGGACACGGAAGCCGCCGCTGGTGTTGACGGAGGCGTTGGCGTTGGCGTTGGTGTTACAGGCGCGCTGGCCGCACTTGCCGGGGACGACGGCATGGCAGCCGCCGGGGCCGCGCCATGCTGCATCTCAGCAGCCGAGGCCGTCGTCGTATTTTCAACATCCTTGCACATGAAATAGCCCAAGAGCGCGCCCGCAATCACCGCAACCACGATCCCGGCAAACACCGCGGACAAGAACCCCCAACCGGCAAACGCCAGCAAGATGAAAGCCAGCAGCAGACCAATGCCGCCACCCATGTACCAGCACCGTTTAGTGCAAGCCTCACGCTCCGAAATATCCATCTTGGTTGTCCCTCTCCCGAATGTTGGGGGCAATGCGGCTGTTATTTGATGCCGTCTTTATCTGCCCGTTTGGAAAACTCAGTCTGTGTACCAGTGGCAAGCTGCGCGGCCTGAGCGACCCAATTGTCGCGGCTCACCCGGCCCTTAAATCCTTCGAGGTTCTGATCCACCCAGGACACCTCATCGGCACCCCATTCGGCGATCTGGTCAAAATGATAAAAACCCATGGAGTTGAGCATGGCCTCAAGCTTTGGCCCAACGCCCTTGATCAATTTCAGATTATCGGCACCCGACGTGCGCGGCGCCTTTAACTGGCCCGGTTTCTTGCCCGGGCCGCTGGATGCTGTCGCGGCTGGGGCCTTGCCCGCACCGCGCGCTGCACCGGCCGCATCACCGCTTTCGCCTGCCGGATCATCTTTTGAACGGGGCTTGGCGGTCGAGGCCGCTTCGGCTTGCTGTTCGGTCACGCCGGTCTTGTCCGCAGGCTTGCCCTTGGACGGGCGCGGCTCACTTGCGCCTTTGGACGCCTTGCCCATCGGCTTGGCCGATGTATTCGCAGGCTTGCCCTGCCAGGGCGTCAGCAAAGGCACCTCTGTGCCGTCGATACGCTTGACCGTGTCGCCGATATCCACGGCGAACTGCGCACTGGCGTTATACTGCGTCTTGCCGCTGTCATGTTCCTTGAGGCTGCTTAGCCCGGACAGAGGTTCGGACGCATAGCGCCCGTTCTGTGGCCCCGGCACCGGCACGCGGCCATCGCTTAGCTCATCGAGGATTTCATTCAGACGGGCGGTGGTCAAATCCTCATAGTAGTCCTTGCCGATCTGGGCCATCGGCGCGTTGGAACAGGCCCCCAGACATTCGACCTCTTCCCATGAAAACCTGCCATCCGATGACAGCTGATGCGGTTTATCCGCGATCCGTTCACGACAGACCGCCACCAGATCCTCGGCCCCGCAGATCATACAGGACGTGGTGCCACAAACTTGAATATGTGCAACAGAACCAACAGGTTGTAGCTGAAACATAAAGTAGAATGTCGCCACCTCAAGACCACGGATATACGCCATGCCCAGCATTTGCGACACATGTTCGATGGCCGGCCGCGTCAGCCAACCTTCTTGTTCCTGCGCGCGCCACAGCAGCGGGATAATCGCCGATGCCTGACGGCCTTCGGGGTATTTGGTGATCTGCGCCTCGGCCCATTTCTGGTTGGCAGGGGTAAAGGCAAAAGAAGCGGGTTGGTCAGCGTGGAGACGGCGAAGCATTAGATCAAACCTATGGTCTGGCAGAGACTGCGGTAGCCTCCGGCGGGAATTTTCTTGGCAAGGTGGAATGGGACGACAGCGCACATCAGCGGTCGATCTCCCCGAACACCACGTCCAGCGTGCCGATGATCGCGGCCACATCGGCCAGTTGGTGACCCCGGCTGATGTGATCCATCGCCTGCAGATGCAGGAACCCCGGCGCGCGGATCTTGGCGCGGTAGGGTTTGTTGGTCCCGTCCGCCACCAGATAGACACCAAATTCGCCCTTGGGGGCCTCGACGGCGCAATACACTTCGCCCTCGGGCACGTGGAACCCTTCGGTATAAAGCTTGAAGTGGTGGATCAGGCTTTCCATGTCGGTCTTCATCGCGGCACGTGTCGGCGGCGTGATCTTGCCGCGCGCCAGCACCGGGCCCTGCCCCTCGGGCGCCCGCAGCTTTTCGATCGCCTGCTGGATGATGTGAACGGACTGCCGCATTTCTTCCATCCGGCAGAGATAGCGATCATAGCAATCGCCGTTCTTGCCGACCGGAATTTGGAAATCAAATTCGTCATAACATTCATAGGGCTGCGAACGGCGCAAATCCCAGGCCATGCCGGACCCGCGCACCATCACACCAGAGAACCCGTAATCAAGGATATCCTGTTCGGTGATGATGCAGATGTCGACGTTACGCTGTTTGAAAATCCGGTTTTCCGTCAGCAGGTCGTCGATGTCGACCATGAACTTGGTCATGAACTGCTTGCTCCACGCCTCGATATCATCAAGCAGTGCAGGTGTCAGATCCTGATGGACCCCGCCGGGGCGGAAATAGGCGGCGTGCAGCCGCGCCCCGCAGGCCCGTTCGTAGAAAATCATCAGGCTCTCACGCTCTTCGAAACCCCAGAGCGGCGGCGTCAGCGCGCCCACATCCAGCGCCTGCGTGGTGATGTTCAGCAGGTGGTTCAGTACCCGACCGATCTCGCAGAACAAGACCCGGATCAGCGAAGCGCGACGCGGCACCTCGACGCCGGTCAGCTTTTCAATCGCCAGACACCAGGCATGTTCCTGGTTCATCGGGGCCACGTAATCCAGCCGGTCGAAATAGGGCAGGTTTTGCAGGTAGGTCCGGCTTTCCATCAGCTTTTCAGTGCCACGGTGCAGCAGGCCAATATGCGGGTCACAGCGTTCGACGATTTCGCCGTCCAGCTCCAGTACCAGACGCAACACGCCGTGGGCCGCAGGGTGTTGCGGGCCAAAGTTGATGTTGAAATTGCGGATCTTCTGTTCGCCGGTCTTGGCGTCGGTCGATCCGTCATCATAGCGATTTGTGCGAATGTTGCCGTCCATCACAGCTTCTCCAACTCTTGCAGTTTCATCCCCATCCACCACAGCAACGCAATCGTGCCAAAGGGGACAAGGCAGGCCGCCGCCCAGTATTTATTAATGCCAAAGAACGGCAGCAGCTTGACCATCGGAATGGCTGTCAGGGCCGACAGGATAAGCCACCACATACCGCCCATTATTTTGAACCCTTGCTCACATGGCCGTCAGGTGCCGCTTTGTCGTCACCCGGCAGGATGTATTCCGCGCCCTCCCAGGGGGACATGAAATCAAACTGGCGGTACTCTTGCACAAGGCTCACGGGTTCATAGACCACCCGCTTTTCGACCTCGTCATAGCGCACTTCGGTATAGCCCGTGGTCGGGAAATCCTTGCGCAGCGGATGGCCGCGGAACCCGTAGTCGGTCAGGATGCGGCGCAGGTCCGGGTGGCCGGAAAAGATAATGCCGAACATGTCAAAGACTTCACGCTCGAACCAGTCGGCACTGGGGTGCACGGCGGTGATCGACGGCACCATGTCACGCTCACGCGTGGCGACCCGCAGGCGGATGCGGTGGTTCTGGAACATCGACAGGAAATGATAAACCACGTCAAAGCGTTTGGCCCGGCCCGTGTAATCCACCGCCGTGATGTCCACGAGGGTGGAAAACCGGCAGGTCGGATCGTTTTTCAGAAACTCCACCAGCCCGGCGATATTGGCCAGCGTTACATCCATGTTCAGCTCACCCTTGGTGACGTCCCATGCCAGCACGCAATCGGGGCGCTTGGCCTCGATATAGCCACCAAGTTCTTGCAGTTGTTCGCTCATCTGATCATTTCCTTCCACGTGCGGGTCATCGCACGATCGTCCCCGTCCGGCGGATTTTCCGTTGCAGCTGCAAGATACCATATAGCAGGGCCTCTGCCGTGGGCGGGCAGCCCGGCACGTAGATATCTACTGGCACGATGCGGTCACAGCCACGCACCACGGAATAGCTGTAGTGGTAATAGCCGCCGCCGTTGGCGCAGGACCCCATCGAGATCACATAGCGCGGCTCCGGCATCTGGTCGTACACCTTGCGCAGCGCCGGGGCCATCTTGTTGGTCAGCGTGCCGGCCACGATCATCAGGTCCGACTGGCGCGGGCTGGCGCGCGGGGCGGTGCCAAAACGCTCAAGGTCATAGCGCGGCATCGAGGTGTGCATCATTTCGACGGCGCAGCAGGCCAGACCAAAGGTCATCCAGTGCAGCGACCCGGTGCGCGCCCAATTGATCATGTCGGCGGTCGAGGTGACAAGGAAACCCTTATCCTGCAACTCGGCGTTCAGCGATTGCGTGGCGACCTCGCGGTCAGGCCCCGCTGTCGCGGCTCCGGCGGCTACTGCCATTCCAGCGCTCCCTTTTTCCATTCGTATGCAAAGCCTGCGGTCAGCACACCCAGGAACACCATCATCGACCAGAAGCCCACCATGCTCACATCCTTAAAGGCCACGGCCCAGGGGAACAGGAAAGCGATTTCCAGATCAAAGATGATGAACAGGATCGACACCAGGTAGAACCGCACATCAAACTTCATGCGCGCATCGTCAAAGGCGTTGAACCCACATTCATAGGCCGACACCTTTTCAGGGTCCGGATTGCGCACAGCCAAAACCACAGCGGCAAGGATCAGAACGACCCCCAAGCCAATGGCCACGGCCAGAAAAACGAGGATAGGCAGGTATTCCCGCAGCATGTCGTCCAAGGGGATGCTCCTTTTGCGGTGCGCGGCATGAGGCAAAGGCCAAAGGCCCGCGCAGACAGACTTGAAACGGGTTTAACTGTGGCGGTGGGTGGGGTCAACGGGCGGTTGACCGGAAAGGTGGGGGATTTGGGGGCTGGATGATGGGGTTTCGGGTATGCGTCCGCCCCACATTTCGCCTCCCGCCCGGAATCAAGGGCGCAGCCCGCCGGGCAGCGCCAGCCCGTCCGGACGGGCTGGCGCTTAATCAAACGCTGGGTTGCTGCTTGATAAGGTGCGCCATAAACTCCCAATTTGCGAAGTCATCAGCGCCACTCCACGGCCTGCCCCTGCCCGGCTCCGTCACGCCTCAAACCACCCAAGCCGCCTTGCGCTTGTCAAAAAACGCGCCAATCCCCTCGGCGGCCTCCTCCGTCTCCCAACGCGCCGCCAAGGCCGCGATCGACATCTCCACCGCCTGCGGCGTGGCAATCCCGCCCAGGTCCTGCGCCAGCTTCTTGGCCGCCGCAACCGCCCCCGGCGCGCAGGACAGATAGGGCACCACTTCGGCCTCTACCGCCGCGTCCAACTGCTCTGCCGGGACCGCCTTGGCCAGCAGACCCAGATCAACTGCTTCCCCCGCATCAAACAGCCGCGCCGACATAAACACACGCCGCGCGCGCCCCTCTCCCATCCGCGCCAGCACGTATGGGCCGATCGTGGCCGGAATGATCCCCAGCCGCGTCTCAGTGAACCCCATCTTCAAGCTGTCCACCCCCACGGCCACATCGCAGACCGACGCCATGCCAACGCCGCCGCCAAAGGCATTGCCCTGCACCCGCCCGATCAGCGGCTTGGGCAGCGCATTCAGCGCCCCCAGCATCGCAGCCAGCTTGCCCGCCTCGGCAGACCGCGTTGCCGCATCCATATCCGCCTGATCGCGCATCCAACCCAGATCACCGCCCGCGCAAAACGACTTGCCCGCCCCGGTCAATACGACCACGCGCACGGCATCATCCGCGCCCAGCGCTGCTGCGGCGGCTGTCAGATCGGCCAACATCTGGCCCGACATGGCATTGTGTTTTTCAGGACGGTTCAAGGTCAGCACCGCCACCCCGCGCGCGTCGGTTTCGATGGTGATCGTTTCAAACATCTGATATTCCGTTATTTTTGATCCCCAGCACCTCGTGGCCACTGCGCATCCAATTGTCGTAGATCCAAACCATCCGGTCCAGAAACCAAAATTTGGGCAGAACGGCAAACACCGTGCCAAATACCACGCCTTCCCACCACAGCAGGATCAGGCCGAGGACCATCACAACAATACCGGGTAGCGCCATCCAGCCCAGCACCTGAGCGGCCCGCATCTGATGCGCGGGCAATTCGGCCGCGTGGTTGAGGTAAATATATTCACCCAACACCCCCCTGCTCATCCAATTGTTGACCCGCTCTGGGCACTTAAACAAACGGGGGTTCACCCATATCCAGATCAACACCAGCACCACAGGCACCCATGCGCCCCAGCCCAGCCAGACCCGGCTCCAGATTGCCAGCGCAAACAATGGCAGCGCCGTTGCCCGCGACCACCCCGACCAAGGGTTCGCATGACGGCGCCAGACATCGTCGCTCATGCCCATCACCCGTTCGGCTACACTTGCAATACCCACACTATTTCCATTTCAGCCCCGCATCGCCCGCGCCATCGCGGCGGCTTTGTCGACCACGGCCTGATCAACCCCAGTCTGATAGCCCAGCGCGACCAGATGCTTGTTCACCGCCTCGGTGGCCACGTTCCCCGCCGCACCGGGCGCAAAGGGGCAACCGCCCAAACCGCCAACAGCGGCATCAAACACCCGCACCCCCATCGACAAGGACGCATCAATATTCGCCATCGCCCGACCATGGGTGTCGTGATAATGCCCCGCCAGACGCCCCACCGGCACCACATCGCGCACCGCCAGCAACATCCGCGCGATACTGTCCGGCGTGCCGGCCCCTATCGTGTCGCCCAGCGATATCTCGTAACACCCCATCGAAAACAGCCTGTCCGCCACCGCCGCTACGGCCGAGGGCGCGACTTTGCCATCGTAGGGGCATTCCACCACGCAAGAGACATAGCCGCGCACCGGAATATCCACATGACGCGCCTCTTCGAGAATCGGCGCGAAACGCTCAAACGCCTCAGCGATGCTTGCGTTGATGTTTTTCTTGCTGAACCCTTCCGACGCAGACGCAAAAATCGCGATCTCATCGGCCCCGGCGGCCACAGCAGCCTCATAGCCCTGCATATTGGGCGCAAGCGCCGCATAGCGCACGCCATCGGCCCGTTTGATCCCGGCCAGAACCTCTGCCGATCCGGCCATCTGCGGCACCCACTTGGGGCTGACGAAACTGGCGCATTCAATACGGCTGAACCCGGCCTCGCTCAGACAATCCACCAGCGCGACCTTCTCGGCCACAGGTATCTCGCGCGCCTCGTTCTGCAACCCATCGCGCGGGCCCACCTCAAAAATCTCACATGGTCCTAGGTTCATACGCTGCTCTCCCCTTCATCTTGCTAAATAAACTCGCCCCCAGCCCGTCTCACTCCACCGGCCAAGGAGGATAAAAATCACGCTCGTAAAGCCCTGCTCCCTCAGGCAGCGATTTTCCAAAGCTAGCACGCTCCGTAATCCGTTCATACCATTCCGCGACCGAAGGGTGATTTTCCAGGCTTACGAAATGGCGCGCCATATACACCGCCTGCCCGACGGAGATATCCGCCGCCGAAAAGCCGCTGGTCAGCAGGTAATCGCGGTTCTCCACCGGGGTGCTCAGGCGCGCCTCAAGCGCATCGTAGCATTTTGCAATCCGCGCCGCCTCCAGCTTCATCACAATGGGGCTGCGCATGGCATCATCATACAGCGCAATATGCTGCTGGGTCAGGGCCGCCGTGTGCTGGCTCACGGTTTCGGCAAAATGCACCCAAACCAGCCAGGCCATCCGGTCGGGGCTGCCGACCGAACGCCCCATGCGATCGGGGCTGTAGCGCTCGCACAGATACTGCGTGATCGCCCCGGTCTCGAACATCCGTTCACCGTCAATCTCCAGCGCCGGCACCCGCCCTGCAGGTGACAGGCTTAGAAATTCCGGGTCGCGCAGGCTGCGGTCAAAGGCGTGCATCTTGACCTGGAATTCGATATCCAGCTCATTCAGCAGCCAGAGCGTGCGCATAGATCGGGTCTGCGGGCAGTGATGCAAGGTGATCATGCCGCAGCCTCCGCCTCCGCTTCCAGACGCACCAATGCCGCGCCCGCCTCAACCTGATCGCCTGCTGCCGCCAGAACCTCGGCCACGACACCATCGCGCGCGGCCAATAACGCATGTTCCATCTTCATCGCCTCCAATACGGCCAGACGGTCGCCCTTGGCGACCTTCTGCCCTACTTTTGCATCCACGGCGCGCAGCAACCCCGGCATCGGGGCCTCGATGATATTGCCATCCCCATGGGCGCCCGCCGCACGGGCCAGCGGGTCAATCACATCAAAGACCAGCCCATAGGCGTCAAAGACCGTGACAACATCCCCTGCCCGCGTGACCACTGGTGCCACATGACCGTCCAGTTGCCAACGCCCGCCAATGCGCTCGGCGCGCACCTCCGTCCCCTCGACGGTCCACAGTTGGCTGTCCGCCGATAGAACCCGCACTTTCAAAAGTTGCTCATCCTCGCCCCAGCCCAACATCACCTGCCGCCGCAAAGGCCGCCACAGGCTGAACCCGGCCTCGCCCTCAGGCGCCAAAAGATCCAGCGCCGCCATACCGGCGAGCGCCACATGACGTGCCGGCACCTCGGGCTGCGCTGTCAGTGCGTCAATATCACGCGCAATCAGCCCGGTATCGACATCGCCCGCCGCGAACCCCCGATGCCCCGCCAGCGCGCCCAAAAACGCCAGATTGGTCACGGTGCCGCCGACCTGACAGCCCGCCAGTGCCGCACGCAGCCGCGACAAGGCCACATCACGCGTAGGCCCGTGCACAATCACCTTGGCAATCATCGGGTCATAAAACGGGCTGATCGTATCGCCTGCGCGCACGCCACTGTCGGCCCGCGTCTGCGGCGTAAATTCCAGATGCGTCAATGTCCCCGTCGCAGGCAAAAACCCCTTCGGTACATCCTCGGCATAAAGCCGCGCCTCAAAGGCATGGCCGTCAATCGCCAAGTCCTCCTGCCGCTTCGGCAAAGCCTCCCCCGCCGCCACGCGCAACTGCCATTCCACCAGATCAACCCCGGTGATCAGCTCCGTCACCGGATGCTCGACCTGCAAGCGCGTGTTCATCTCCATAAAGAAAAACCCATCGGCCGTGAGCCCGCCCGACCCGTCAACGATGAATTCCACCGTCCCGGCCCCGGCATAGCCAATCGCCTCTGCCGCACGCACCGCTGCCGCCCCCATCGCCGCGCGCATTTCTTCTGTCATCCCCGGCGCGGGGGCTTCCTCAATCACCTTCTGATGGCGCCGCTGCAACGAACAATCGCGCTCAAACAAATGCACCGCTCGGGTGCCATCGCCAAACACCTGCACCTCGATATGGCGCGGCTTGGTCACGAACTTCTCAACCAAGACATCCGCATTGCCAAAGGCCGTCTTGGCCTCTGACCGGGCCGAGTCCAGCGCCGCCTGAAAGCCCGATGCCTCCTCAACCAACCGCATCCCCTTGCCGCCGCCCCCGGCCACGGCCTTGATCAAGACCGGATAGCCGATCTTGCCCGCTTCCTCGGCCAGCAGCGCATCGTCCTGATCCGCCCCGTGATAGCCCGGCACCACCGGCACCCCGGCTTCGATCATCAGCGCCTTGGCCGCATCCTTGAGCCCCATCGCCCTGATCGCGCTGGAGGACGGCCCGATAAAGACCAACCCCGCCTTTTCCACCGCATCCACGAATTCCGGGTTTTCGCTCAGAAACCCATAGCCCGGATGGATCGCCTGTGCGCCACTGTCCAAGGCCGCCTGAATGATCACATCGCCGCGCAGATAGCTCTGCGCCGGGGCTGAGCCGCCGATATGCACCGCTGCATCCGCCATCTGCACATGTTTCGCACCCGCATCGGCATCGGAATACACCGCCACACAGCGCACGCCCATAGCACGCGCCGTTTCCATTACCCGGCAGGCAATCTCGCCCCGGTTCGCAATCAGGATCGTGTCAAACATCAGGCGTAGTCCTCTATCAGCTTAAAGCGTTCACACATGATTTTCATGTCCGGGGCGAACGCACCCGTGCGGCGAAAATATGCCTCATACCCGGCGCGCCAATGCGCCAGATCGCGAAATTCGCCTTGTGCGGCGACAAATTCTTCGTCCATCTCATCAAACCGGCGGGTTGTGACCTCGACCGTTTCGAGCATGACGGCAGGTGTGCCGTCCCAGTTCAACGCGATGTCGCGACGGCCGACCTCAGGCCAGGCATCGCCGCCCTTGCCATAGGCCGACGCCGCCTCACAGGTGGCGGTCTTTTTGCCGCTGCGGACCAAGGTCAGGATTTCGGCGCATAACGCGGGCTTGTCCCCGAACCGAAAAGTTTCCGCCTCGGGGTTTGCGTCGATGATCTGCTGCAAGCTCTGTGTCATTTGTGCATCCTCACATTCTGAACAGGCCGAATTTCGTCGGCTCGATCGGCGCATTCAGGCTGGCGCTCAGGCTCAGGAACAACACATCGCGGCTCTTGCGCGGATCAATGATCCCATCATCCCATAGCCGCGCAGAGGCATAAAGCGGATGGCTCTGTTCCTCGAACATATCAATCGTTGGCTGTTTGAACTTGGCCTCGTCCTCCACGCTCCACGTATCGCCCGCCCGCTCGATCGCATCACGTTTCACAGTCGCCAGAACCCCCGCAGCCTGCGCGCCGCCCATCACGGAAATTCGTGAATTGGGCCATGTCCACAGGAACCGGGGGCGATAAGCCCGCCCCGACATGCCATAGTTGCCCGCCCCAAACGACCCGCCCACCAGCATGGTGATCTTCGGCACGTTGGTGGTGGCCACCGCTGTCACCATCTTGGCCCCATGGCGCGCGATGCCTTCGTTTTCATACTTCCGGCCCACCATAAAACCGGTGATATTTTGCAAGAAAACCAGCGGGATATTGCGCTGGCTACAAAGCTCCACGAAATGCGCGCCCTTCTGGGCCGCCTCGGAAAACAGCACCCCATTGTTGGCGATGATCCCGACCGGGCAGCCTTTGACATGGGCAAAACCCGTCACCAAAGTCTCGCCAAAGCGGGCCTTGAATTCATCAAACCGGCTGCCATCGACCAGCCGCATGATCACCTCGCGGATGTCATAGGGCGTGCGCAGGTCCGCAGGCACCACGCCAAGCATCTCTGCGGGGTCATAGGCAGGCTCTTCGGGGCTGGCCCAATCCACCGTGGTTGGCAACTTGCGGTTCAACTGCCCCACCGCCCGGCGCGCCAGCGCCAGCGCATGAGCGTCGTCTTCGGCCAGATAATCGGCCACGCCTGACAGGCGCGTATGCACATCACCGCCGCCCAAATCCTCGGCTGTTACAACCTCGCCCGTCGCCGCCTTGACCAACGGCGGCCCGGCCAGAAAAATGGTCCCCTGTTCTTTCACGATGATCGTCACATCTGACATCGCCGGCACATAGGCCCCGCCCGCCGTACACGACCCCATCACAACCGCGATCTGCGCA
This sequence comes from Sulfitobacter sp. KMM 9851, assembly GCF_057178245.1. NCBI lineage: Bacteria > Pseudomonadati > Pseudomonadota > Alphaproteobacteria > Rhodobacterales > Roseobacteraceae > Sulfitobacter > Sulfitobacter sp. KMM 9851. Next base: position 1,346,374 of record NZ_CM169991.1, on the reverse strand, counting down.
ATCCCCTTGGCGCTCATCCGCGCCTGATTGTAGAAAATCGCACCAAAATGGTCCCGGTCCGGGAATACCTCGTCTTGGTTGGGCAGGTTCGCCCCACCGGAATCCACCAGGTAAACGCAAGGCAGATGGTTCGCTTCCGCAACCTCCTGCGCCCTTAGGTGTTTTTTGACGGTCATGGGGTAATACGTCCCCCCCTTCACCGTGGCATCGTTGCAAACGACCATAACCTCATGGCCCTGAACCCGGCCAATGCCAGCGATCACGCCGGCACAGGGGGCGGCGCCGTCATATAGCCCATGCGCCGCCGTGGCCCCGATTTCCAGAAACGGGCTGCCGGGATCGAGCAGGTTCGCCACCCGTTCGCGCGGCAACATCTTGCCCCGGCTTTCATGGCGGGCACGCGATTTCTCTCCGCCACCCATTGCGGCCGCCTCAGCCGCGTCGCGGACCTCAGTCAGCGCCGCCAGATGCGCCATTTCATTGGCTTTATAGCTTTCCGACGATGGCAGGGCCTGTGATGTTAACTTCATATTACGTCCTCATTTTCCTGCGCCGCCAGACGCTTTAATTCCTTGCGGATCACCTTGCCCGTCACCGTCATCGGCAGGGTCTCCACAAACGATATTTCTCTTGGATAAGAGTAGCTTGCCAGCCGTTCTTTAACCCAATCCTGTAAGGCGCGCGCGTCCACGTCCGCGCCCGCTTTCAGCACCACATAGGCCTTCACGATCTCGGTGCGCAGCGCGTCGGGCTTGCCGACCACGCCGCAGGTCGCAACGCCCGGATGGGTCAGCAGACAGTCCTCAATCTCGGCCGGGCCGATGCGATACCCCGCCGAGGTGATCACATCATCCTCGCGCCCGACAAAGCGCAGATAGTCGCCCTCCCAGACGCCACGGTCGCCGGTCACCAGCCAATCCCCGCGAAACTTCGCCGCTGTTTCCTCCGGCCTCTGCCAGTACCGCAGCATCATCGAAGGCGAGCCAATACGCACCGCCACGTCGCCCTCGCCATCCGTCAACTGGCCCGCCTCATCAATCACCGCCACCACATGCCCCGGCACCGCTTTGCCGATGCAGCCGGGCCGCGCGGGGAAATCCACACCACAGCTCGACGCGACCATATTGCATTCGGTCTGACCATAGAACTCGTTGATATCCAAACCAAAAGCGCGCCTGCCCCAGGCCAGCATTTCCGCGCCCAGGGGCTCCCCCCCGCTCGCCACCGACCGCAGACCGGGCAGCGATACATCCGCCGCCTTCAGCATCCGCAAGGCGGTGGGCGGAAAGAACACGTTGCGCACGTCGCCTTGCTCAATCACCCCGGCACAGCCCTCCACGGTGAACTTGGCCATCCGCGCGGCCACCACCGGCACCCCCAGCGCAAGCGCGGGCATCGCCACGTCAAACAGCCCGCCAATCCATGCCCAATCCGCCGGCGTCCACAGGCAATCGCCCGGCTGCCCCAAATGGTCGTGGCTGATCGCAACCCCCGGCAAATGCCCCGACAACACCCGGTGCCCATGCAGCGCGCCCTTGGGCGTGCCCGTGGTGCCGGATGTGTAGATCAGTACCGCCGGATCTTCCGGCCCCACCTCGGCAAATGCCACCGGATCGCCCGGCACGCCAACCTCTGCCGCCATCCAGGGCATCGCCAAATCGCCCAACAGGTCAGCGCCTTCTGCGTCTGTCAGAACCAACACACAGCCCGCATCGCCAATCCGGCTGGCCAAGGCGTCACGCTTGAAGAGTTTGAACAAAGGCACTGAAATTGCACCGATTTTCCAGATCGCCAGATGCGCCGCCGCACACCAGGGCGACTGGCTGAGCAAGACACCCACGCGGTCGCCCGGCTGTACCTTGGCCCTCAGCGCGCGCGCCAGACCATCGACCATCTCACCCAGCGCGCCAAAGCTCACATCGCGCCGCGCGGCCCCTGTCAGATCAATAATCGCCAGTGCCTCGTCAGGCTGCGCCAGACATTGCCCCGCCATATTGCCCTGCCAGACAGGCCACTCTGCGTTCCAATCGCCCATCGTGTGCCTAGGCTCCGGCTCTGGTCGGGGCGCAGGTGATGCAATGCACCATGAGGTCGGAATGTTCTGTCATGTCAGTCTCCTACCGTGTTGCGAGCCCTGTTAATAGGCGGCCCCCAGATGCAGCGCCTGTTCACCGGTCATCTGCATCAGACAGCCCAGCGTCGCGGGGCCAGCCCCGGTGCCGCCCCCCCATTGGCTACGCTCATAGTCGCAGGCAGCATCGCGAAAGCCGATCCAAGCACGCTGCATGTCACGCAACGCCTCGGCCTGTATCGCAAGGTTGGGCTGATAGGTCTCGGCCTCGGCATCCGCCGCTTTGGCCTGTGCCATCCGCGCGCTGTAATTTTCGTTCAGCAGCTTGTCCCAAAATGACAATTCGTAGTTCAAGCAGCCCCCCATACCCACGGTGCTTGCGCCTTCTGGGGTCTCCATACAGGCATTTGCCGACAGCCCGATACAAGCACGGCGCGCCTCAAAATCACTGGCACCAGCCAGACAGCTTGCCGTCTGATCATCCGAATACGCCAGATCCTGCGCCGCCAGAGGCCCGGCGCACAGGACCGCCGCAATCAGGAAAAAGCGCCTCACATCGACCCCATCATCTCGCGGCCCACCAACATGCGCCGAATTTCCGACGTACCCGCCCCGATCTCCATCAACTTGGCGTCGCGGAAAATACGGCCCACTGGATTGTCGCTCAGATACCCTGCGCCACCCATGGCCTGCACCGCCTGATGCGCCTGCACCATCGCCTGTTCCGACGCATAAAGACAGCACGCCGCCGCATCAGAGCGCGTCACATCGCCCCGGTCGCAGGCTTTGGCCACGCTATAGACATAGGCCCGCGCCGAATTCATCGCGGTGTACATATCCGCCATCTTGCCCTGCATCAGCTGAAAGTCACCAATCCGCTGCCCGAACTGCTTGCGCTCGGCCATATAGGGCATGATTTCATCCAGACAGGCCGCCATGATCCCCAGACCGATGCCCGCCAGAACCACACGTTCATAATCCAGACCCGACATCAGCACCCGCACGCCTTTGCCTTCTTCGCCCAGCACGTTTTCAAACGGCACTTCACAATCGTCAAAGATCAGCTCGGCGGTGTTCGAACCGCGCATCCCCAGCTTGTCAAAATGCTTGGACGTGCTGAAACCTTTCATCGACTTCTCAATCAGAAAGGCGGTGATCCCCTTTGATCCGGCGTCCGGGTCCGTCTTTGCGTAAACCACCAGCGTGTCGGCATCGGGACCATTGGTGATCCAGTATTTATTACCATTCAACCGGTAGTGGTCATTCCGCTTTTCAGCGTGCAGCTTCATCGACACAACGTCCGAGCCTGCCCCCGCTTCGGACATCGCCAGCGCGCCGACATGTTCACCCGAACACAGTTTGGGCAAGAACTGCGCTTTTTGCTCAGGTGTGCCGTTCAGGCTGATCTGGTTGACGCAAAGGTTAGAATGCGCGCCATAAGACAGCGACACCGATGCCGACGCCCGTGCGATTTCTTCCACCGCCACGGTATGGGCGACGTAACCCATGCCGGTGCCGCCAAATTCCTCATCCACGGTCATCCCCAAAAGGCCCAACTCGCCCATTTCGGTCCACAGCTCGGGAGGGAATTCATTGTTGGTGTCGATCGCAGCCGCCATCGGCTTGACCCGCTCCTGCGCCCAGCGGTGCACCAGATCGCGCAGCGCATCTACATCTTCGCCCAGATCGAAACTCATACTGGCGTTGAACATGTCTTCTCCCCCGATTTATTGAACACTTGTTCATTAGTTACTGCGCCCCCCCGATTCCGTCAAGCATTTTGGAACCGGCAGGCCCTCTGCGGTGTTGGCCATTCAACAGCTATAACATGAATGACAAAGTGAGAACGCAATGACTGATGACCTGAAAAACACGTTTTGGGATCGCCTTGAAGACACCCGCGCCGGGATGTTGTCGACCGAGGGCGCCCGCGCTGTCCCGATGAGCCACTACATCGACGAAGACGACAAAGCATCGTCGTTGTGGTTCATCACTGCCAAGGGCACCGACATCGCCAAGTCGGCCAACAACCGGACGGCGGCGCAGTATATCGTCGCCAGCAAGGACGAATCCCTCTACGCGCGCATTGACGGGTATGTATCGGCGGTGACAAACCCGACCGAACTCGACAAAATCTGGAATGCCATCGCGGGCGCCTGGTTCGAAGACGGCAAACAGGACAATGATGTGCAACTGGTTCGCTTTGACCTGACCGAAGCCGAGGTTTGGGCCACCGACGGCAGCCTGAAATTCCTCTACGAGATCGCCAAGGCGCATCTGACCGATGAAAAGCCCGACATGGGCCAGCACGGCACGATACGTTTCTAACCCTCTGGTCTGGAGCCGCCGTCGCCTGAGCCTCAACGGGCAGCGGGCGCGGCGGTTGTCCAGAAAAATCCACGCGGGGCCCCGCATCGCGGGGATACGTTGATTTTACTGGTCAAACGGCGCGCCCGCTGACAGGCCGGGTTCAGGTGATGGCGGCTCCAGACCAGAGGGGATGGTGAGCCAGAGCCCCTTTTTCCCTTTTTCACCCCGCCTGATACACCGCCGATACTTCCGCCCGAATGATCCGCGCAATCAGCGCGCAATCCTCAAGGCTAAAGGTCAGCGGCACCCGCATGTCGACAATCCCCGCCAAAACCGCGTCACTCTCAGGCATCACAGGGGCATCGACATAGCGCCAGCTGTCATAGCGGCTGGTAAAGCCCACCGGCTCCGCGCCGCCAAACCACTTCAGCTCAACCCCCCGCGCCGCGCAGCGGCCCAAGACGTCGCCCACCGCCTCGCCAGACCAGCCTTTCAACAGAAACTGGATCGACGATCCGACATAGGTTTCCGCCTCTGGCCGCTCTATCACCGTCAGGCCCGGCGTGTCGCGCAGCCCTGCCTCAACCGCTGAATAGCGTTCGTTCCACCGCACGCGCTGTTGGTCCAATGCCCGCAACTGCGGCCGCAGGATCGCCGCACGCAGATTGTCCATGCGCCCAGAGATATTGGGCGTCTCGTACCGGATCGTCGCAAACACCTCCGGCGCCGGCCCAGCCGCGTGCCGGTCGTACAACATATAAGACCCCGACAGCATGATCGCCCGCGCCGCCACCTCGGCGTCATCCGTGATCAACAGCCCGCCCTCGCCAGAATTGACATGTTTATAGGTCTGGCAGGAATAGCACCCCAGCTTGCCCTGCGTCCCCGAGGGCACACCGTTCCACGCCGCGCCCATCGTATGCGCGCAATCCTCGATCACCGTGATCCCTGCCTGATCACAGATCGCCATCAGTGCCTCCATATCCGCCAGATGGCCGCGCATATGGCTTAGCAGCAGCACATCCGCCTGATCGGCCTTGGCAGCCAGATCATTCAGATCAATCACCAATTGATCGGTCACACCCACGAACACCGGCACCGCCCCGACCCCCGCAATCGCCCCCGGCACCGGGGCCAGCGTAAAGGCATTGGTCAGCACCTTGTCGCCCGGTTTAACCCCCACCGCGCGCAGGGCTGTGGCCATCGCATAACCACCCGATGCCACGGCAAGACAGTATTTCGCCCCCATCATCGCGGCAAATTCCTGCTCCAGCAGCGCCACCTCGGCCACTTCACCGGGCAGCGTGTTGTAGCGGTGCAAACGCCCATGGCGCATCACAGCCACCGCCGCCTCGATCGCCTCTTCGGGGATCGGCTCTTGCTGCGTGAAACTGCCCTTGAAAACCTCTGTCACGCCGCGCGCCCGATCAACCGTTCGATGAGGGCAGGCAAATCCGCAAAATCATCCAACAGGGCCTCTGGCTCCAACGCCGCCATATCACCCCCCGCCGGCCCAAAGGTGACCAGCACACAAGGCACACCCGCCGCCTTAGCGGTGTTGCGGTCGGTGTCGCTGTCGCCGATCAACACACATTGCGCCGGATCACCGCCCGCCCGGCGCGCGGTTTCAAATAAATGCTCCGGATCAGGCTTGCGCACCGCAATACTATCGGCCCCCAGCATCGCCTCGAAGGCATCGCGCACGCCCAACCGCGTCAGCAGCAGCTCCGCCAGCGCCTCGGGCTTGTTGGTGCAGATTGCCACACGGTAACCAGCAGTCTTCAGCGCCGCCACGGCCTCCATCGCGCCGGGATACATGATGGTATGGGTGTCGATGTCGCGGGCGTAGGCCTCCAGCAACATGGGGTAATACTGATCAATCGTCGCCGTGTCGTCCGCGCGGCCCAGCCGCTGCATCCCCAGCGTCAGCATCGCCCGCCCGCCGCGCAGCGCTGTGCCTGCGTCCTCGGCATGAACCAATACGTCGCCCTCGCCCATGTCGCGAAAGCACGCGTTCGCCGCCGCAATCAAATCGCCGGATGTGTCGGCCAATGTGCCGTCGAGATCAAAAACCACTGTCTTCAAGGGATGCTCCTTTGGGCGGATGCCCGCCAATGAATACTGCCGCGATGTTGCAACCCGCAATCTTGTTTGATGGGCTGCCGCCTTGCGCCTTTGTGCGAAGCGCGTAAAGAGAAGGCAAGAGTGAGCATAAAGAGAGATACATGGAAACTGCACTGATCATCCTCGCCGCAGGCAAGGGCACGCGGATGAATTCGGACCTGCCCAAGGTGCTGCACCGGGTCGCCTCGGCCCCGATGCTAGATCACGCGATGGCCGCCGGCGCCACGTTGGCCCCGCGCCATACAGTTGTCGTGGCAGGCCACGGTGCTGATCTGGTGCGCGCCGCCGCCACCACCTTTGACGAAGATGCCCAAGTGGTCGAACAAACCGAACAGCTCGGCACCGCCCACGCCGTTGCACAGGCGCGCGACGCGCTGAACGATTTCGATGGCATGGCGCTGGTGCTCTACGGTGATACGCCTTTCGTGCAGCCCGAAACGCTGGAAAAGATGCAAGAGGCGTTGGCCAATCACGATGTGGTTGTGCTGGGGTTCGACGCCGCTGATCCGGGCCGCTATGGGCGGCTGGTGATGCAAGGCGATGCGCTGGAACGGATTGTCGAATTCAAGGACGCCAGCGCCGAAGAGCGCGCCATAACCCTTTGTAACTCAGGCGTGATTGCCTGTAACGCCAAGCTGCTGTTCGCCCTGATCGACAAGGTTGGCAACGACAATGCGTCGCAGGAATACTACCTCACGGACATCATCGCGCTGGCCCGTGCCGAAGGCCGCAGCGCCACCGTTGTCACCTGCCCCGAGGCAGAAACCATGGGCGTCAACTCCCGCGCCGATCTGGCGATGGCCGAGGCCGCCTTTCAATCCCGCGCCCGCGCCCTGCTGATGGAAGACGGCGTGACGCTGATGGCCCCCGACACAGTGTTCCTGGCCCGCGACACCTATATCGGCCGCGATACGCTGATTGAGCCGAACGTGTTTTTCGGCCCCGGCGTGACAGTCGAATCCGGCGCCACGATCCGCGCCTTTTCACATCTGGAAGGCTGCCATGTCTCGCGCGGCGGCATCGTCGGCCCTTACGCCCGCCTGCGACCGGGCGCCGAACTGGCCGAAGACGTGCGCATCGGAAATTTTGTCGAAATCAAGAACGCGCAGATATCCGAAGGGGCCAAGGTCAACCACCTGAGCTATATCGGCGACGCCACCATCGGCGCGCGCAGCAATATCGGCGCGGGCACGATCACCTGCAATTATGACGGGGTGATGAAACACCACACCCACATCGGTGCGGGCGCTTTCATCGGGTCGAATACCATGCTGGTCGCGCCGGTTTCCATCGGCGCCGGTGCGATGACGGGCAGCGGCTCTGTCATCACCTCGGACGTAGAGCCGCACGCGCTGGCGCTGTCGCGCGCGCCGCAGATCGAAAAACCGGGCATGGCGCAAAAATTGTTCGAAATGTTAAAGGCCAAAAAGGCCAAACTACAAAGAGGCAGCTAAAAATGTGTGGAATTGTCGGGGTACTGGGAAATCACGAAGCGGCCCCCATCTTGGTCGAAGCGCTTAAACGGTTGGAATATCGCGGCTATGACAGTGCCGGGATCGCTACGGTAAATGACGGCACCTTGGCGCGGCGTCGCGCTGTGGGCAAGCTGGTCAACCTCAGCGATCTGCTGGTCCACGATCCGCTGGCAGGCAAAGCGGGCATTGGCCACACCCGCTGGGCCACCCACGGCGCGCCCAGCGTCACCAACGCGCACCCGCATCAGGCAGGTCCGGTTGCCGTGGTCCACAACGGCATCATCGAAAATTTCCGCGAGCTGCGCGCCGAGCTGGCAGAATATGGCACAAAGTTTGTCACCGAAACCGATACCGAAACCGTTGCCCTGCTGACCCAGCACTATATGTCGCAAGGGGCTGATCCCATCACCGCGGCCAAGCAAACCCTCGCCCGGCTCGACGGGGCCTTTGCCCTGGCATTCCTGTTTGACGGCCATGATGACCTGATGATCGCCGCGCGCAAAGGTTCGCCGCTGGCCATCGGCTATGGCACCGGCGAAATGTTCGTCGGCAGCGACGCGATTGCGTTGGCCCCGCTGACCAACCGCATATCCTATCTTGAGGAAGGGGACTGCGCCGTCATCACCCGCACCACGGTCGAAATTACGGACCAGAACGGAGCGCTTGCCAACCGTGCGATCAAGACGATCCAGATCGACAACACCCGGATAGACAAGGCCGGGCACAAGCATTTCATGGCCAAGGAAATTGCCGAACAACCCTCTGTGATTGGTCAGGCCTTGGGTCATTACCTGACCCATGACGGCACCATCACCTTGCCCGGCGATGGCATTGATTTCAATGACTTCGACCGCATCACCATGGTCGCCTGCGGTACCGCCTCTTATGCCTGCCTGACCGCGAAATACTGGTTTGAACAGATCGCCCGCCTGCCGGTCGAGGTCGACGTGGCCTCTGAGTTCCGCTACCGCGAGCCACCGATTCCGGGCAGGACGCTGGCGGTTTTTGTCAGCCAATCCGGCGAAACCGCAGATACGCTGGCGGCCCTGCGCTATTGCGATGGCAAAGCGGCGAAAATACTTTCGGTGGTCAATGTGCCGGAAAGCTCCATCGCGCGCGAAAGCGATCTGGCCTTGCCGATCCACGCGGGCGTCGAAGTCGGCGTGGCTTCGACCAAAGCCTTCACCTGCCAGTTGTCGGTGCTTTTCATGCTCGTGCTCAAGGCCGCGCGCGACCGGGGCACGTTGACCGATGACACATTGGCCGATCACATCTCTGCCCTGCGCGGCCTGCCCGCCGTGATCAGCCTCGCGCTGGAGCAGAACGAGACCATGCGCGCCGCCGCCCTCAAGCTGTCCCACGCCCGCGATGTGCTGTTCCTGGGGCGCGGCCAGATGTTTCCACTCGCCCTCGAAGGCGCGCTAAAACTCAAAGAAATCAGCTATATCCACGCCGAAGCTTATGCGTCGGGTGAATTGAAACACGGACCGATCGCGCTGGTCGATGAAAACGTGCCCGTGGTGGTCATGGCCCCGCGCGATGCGCTGTTCGACAAAACGGTCAGCAACATGCAAGAAGTCATGGCGCGCAAAGGCAAGGTGATCCTGATCTCTGATGCCAAAGGTCTGGCCGAGGCCAGCGAAGGCGTCTGGGCCAGCATCGAAATGCCCGCCATCTTCGATGCGCTCGCCCCGATCCTCTACGCGGTGCCGGCACAGCTTTTGGCCTATCATACCGCCGTCGCAAAGGGTACGGACGTGGACCAACCCCGCAACCTTGCAAAATCAGTCACGGTGGAATGATGTTTGAGCCAGCCCTGGAAGAATTACACGCCCTGACGGACCCGGCGCGCGCCGAACAGATGCGCGCCTACCACAAGGCGGACCGCGTCTATCTGGGGCTGACCAATCCGCAGATCAACGACCTGGCCCAAGGCTGGCGTGACACGCTGGACCCAGAGGCGCGTGTGGCCTTGGCCGAGGCGCTGTGGCAGACCGATATTTTCGAGGCGCGCCTCGCTGCCGCGAAAATACTGACTCAGGCCCGCATCCGCCCCGACGACAGCGCCGCATGGGCGCTGATCGCCAGTTGGACGCCCGAGTTTGACAGTTGGGCCATCGCCGATCACGCCAGCATGGCGGCGCAAAAACGGCTGGTGGCCGACCCGTCCCGTCTGGACGAGGTCGAGACCTGGATCACGTCCGACCACCTATGGACCCGCCGCGCCGCTTTGGTCTCTACGCTGCCTTGGACCAAACAAAACAACCCAAAACCTGACGATCTGGCCGCACGCGACCGCATCCTCGGCTGGGCCGCCACATTGGTGCCTGATCATAAATGGTTCATCCAGAAGGCCATCGGCTCCTGGCTGCGCGACCTGTCCAAACACGACCCGGACCGCACGTTGGCCTTTATCGACGCCCACGGCGCAGGCATGAAGCCTTTCGCGGTCAAAGAAGCGCTGCGCCTGCTGAAGAAATCCGACAGCGCAGCCTAGTCCCCCTTTACTTTTTTGGGTCATAAATACCCTCGGGGTTCGGGGCAGAGCCCCGACAGATCGCAGCGCGCAAGCGTTGCGATCTATTCCGCCGTCCTATTCCCCCGTCGACACCTCGACAGTCGTAAGATCGGCCAGCGACGCGTCGATCAATCGCAAAGCCGCCAGAGACATCCGGCTGCCCGCAGTGGCCGGCCCCTCAATCGGGATCAGCATCACAGCCGCGGATTTGCCATTGGCCGGGTTTGTCACCCGTCCCGCCGTTTCGGCCCGCACCAGTGGCGTTTTCAACCACAACCCCGGTTCGGTCGGACTGCCCAGACTGACCACGGTCTTGCCCAAGGCCTTGCCCGCCGTGCTGGGTGCCCGCGTCGCCGCTGCGCGCTGTTCCGGCGTGGTGGTGTCCAGCGCCTCGACCGTGGTGGCGGATGACGACGGCACCGGGGCCGCCGCCGGTGTCAGCGCGGTCATCGATTCTGACGCGGCAGTAGGGGCAGCAGGGGCGGCGGGCGCGTCTTTACGCGCCTGTCCCAACCCCAGACGGGCCCCCATGTCACCACAGGCAGCCGTGCCCAGAACCAGCGTAGCTATCATTACATGTTTAATCATGCCCCAGTCTTAGCCGCCGCCACGGTGCACATCAATTCCCCAAATGCCGCTTGCCCCGGCATGGGCGGCACATTACCTATAGGTCATGAATGCGCCTCTCATCGACCCATTTCAACGCGCCATCAATTACCTGCGTGTCTCCGTAACGGACCGTTGCGACTTCCGCTGTGTCTATTGCATGTCGGAAAACATGACCTTTCTGCCCAAGAAGGAGCTGCTCACGCTGGAAGAGCTTGACCGGCTCTGCAGCACCTTCGTCACTCTGGGCGTCGAAAAGCTGCGCATCACGGGGGGCGAGCCTTTGGTGCGGCGCGGCATCATGACGTTTTTCAACGCCATGGCCCGGCATCTCGACGCAGGCACACTCAAGGAGCTGACACTGACCACCAACGGCAGTCAGCTTGAACGCTTCGCCGACGATCTTTATGCCGCAGGCGTGCGCCGGGTGAACATCTCGCTCGACACGCTGGACGAGGCCAAGTTTGCCGAGATCACCCGCTGGGGCCGCTTGCCACAGGTGCTGCGCGGCGTCGATGCGGCGCAGCGGGCGGGGATGCGGGTCAAGATCAACGCAGTGGCGCTCAAGGGGTTCAACGAAGACGAACTTCCGACAATCACCGCCTGGTGTGCCGAGCGGGGCATCGATCTGACCTGGATCGAGGTCATGCCGATGGGCGATCTGGGCAACGAAGATCGGTTGGCCCAATACTGGTCACTCAAAGACGTGCGCGCGCGCTACGCCGAACATTACACCGTCACCGATCTGACCGAACGCACCGGCGGGCCTGCGCGCTATGTGCGCCTAGAGGAAACCGGCCAGAAGATCGGTTTCATTACCCCGCTGAGCCATAATTTCTGCGAAACCTGCAACCGCGTGCGGATCACCTGCACCGGCGAGATCTTTATGTGTCTGGGGCAGGAGGACGTCGCCGACCTGCGCGCGCCGCTGCGCGATCACCCCGACACCGACCTGCCATTGCAAGAGGCGATCCGCGCCGCCATTGCACGCAAGCCCAAGGGCCATGATTTCGACTACTCCCGCCAGCGCGCCGACGGGCAAATGCCGCGCCACATGAGCCATACAGGCGGCTAACGCCATGGCCGCCCCGTTTCTCTACCGGGCATGGGTTGCGGCCAGCACCCTGCTGGTGCCTTTCGCTGCCCATTTTACCATGAAAAAACTGCGCCGCGCCGGGGTCTCCGTGCCGCGCGCCCATGAAAAGCTGGGCAATGCATCGACACCGCGACCGGCCGGGCCGCTGATCTGGTTTCACGCCGCCTCGGTTGGCGAAAGTCTGTCGGTGCTGGCGCTGATCGACCGAATGGGCCGCGCCCTGCCCGACACCCACTTCCTGATCACCTCTGGCACCGCCACCTCTGCACGGCTGGTCGACCAACGTCTGCCGCCGCGCACCCGTCACCAGTTTGCTCCGCTTGACGCGCCCGGGCCGCTGAAACGCTTTTTGAAACACTGGCGCCCTGATGCCGCGATTTTTGTCGAAAGCGAACTGTGGCCCCAGATGCTGCGCCGCACCCACGACCGCGGCACCCCGATGGCGCTGATCAATGCGCGGTTGTCCGAAAAATCCATTGCCAGTTGGCAAAAGCGTCCCGATCTGGCGCGGTATCTGTTTGGCGTGTTTGACCTGATCCTCACCCAGAATGACGCCATGGCCGAGGCGATGGTCGCGATCAACGCCCCCGTCGACCGGGTGGCACGGGGGATCAACCTCAAGTCGATGGCAGGCCCGCTGCCGGTGGACGAAGACACGCTATTCGAGGCCCGTGCGGCCCTTGGTCACCGCCCGGTCTGGATCGCGTCGTCAACCCATGAGGGCGAAGAGCGCGCGGTCTTGCATGCGCATGGGCAGTTGCTCGAACGCTTTCCCGACCTGTGCCTGATTCTCGCCCCCCGTCATCCTGAACGCGGCGACGAGGTGACCGGGCTGATCGCGGGCGCCGGGCTGAGCCTGACGCGGCGCACGCGGGGCGACATGCCGGGGGGGCAAGTGTTTCTGGCCGATACGCTGGGCGAGCTTGGCACCTGGTATGCATTGAGCGATGTGGTGTTTCTGGGCGGCTCACTGCTGCCCATCGGCGGTCATAACCCCTACGAAGTCGCCCAATCCGGCGCATCCGTGCTGTCGGGGACCCATGTGGCGAATTTCGCGGAAACATTTGCCGAGATGGAAATGCTCGGGGCCGCACGGCTGGTCTCTGGGCAGGACGATCTGGCAGACAGGCTGGCTGTGCTGCTGGGCGATGATCAGGCGCGTCAAGCTGCGGCAGATGCAGCGCAGAAATTTGCCGAAGGTCAGGCCGACAAGCTGGACAGTATAGCCATCCGCCTGATCCGCGCATTACGGCTGGGCCAGGATGCCTGAGCTTTATGTTACCAACTACAACCCGCATTTCACCGGCGTTTCAGCGACGGCGGCAAATGTGGTGCGCCAGCAGATGCAGCGGCGCGATCTGGCGCTGGTTGGACAGCCCCTGCCCGGCTGCCCGACCCCGCTGACCCGTGTGGCCGCCGCGCGTGTGGCGCTGAACCACCCGCCCGAGGAAAAACCCTTTGCCATCTGGCACGTACGCCGCAACCCCGAAATGCGCAGCGCGATCTGGCTGCGAGACATGCGCCGCGCCAAGATCAAAATCGTGTTCACGTCTGCCGCGCAGCGGTTGCATTCGGCCTATCCGCGCTGGCTGATTTCCCGCATGGACGCCGTGATTGCCACCACCGACAAAGCGGCAGAGTTTGTGCCGCATGTGCGCGCCGTGGTGCCACATGGGGTCGATACCGATGTCTTTACCCCCGCCTCTGACCGGCGTGCCGCTTGGGATGCGCTTGGCTTTGGCGGCACCGAGGGGATCGCCACCGTTGGCCGTATCCGCCCGGAAAAAGGCACCGATCTGTTTGTTCAAGCGATGCTGCGCCTTTTGCCGCAGCGCCCCGGTGCCGTGGCACTGGTGGTGGGGCGTGCGGGTGGCAAGCATGAGGCATTTCTGAACCGCCTCAAGGCCCAAGTGGTGGCCGCCGGGCTGGCGGATCGGCTGCTGTTTGTCGGTGAATGGCCCGCCGCCGACCTGCCGCGGTTGATGCGCGCGCTGTCGCTGGTGGTGCAACTGCCGCGCTATGAGGGATACGGGATGGTGCCGCTGGAGGGGCTTGCGTCGGGCGTGCCTTTTGTCGGCAGTCAGGCGGGCTATTACAGCGTCTTTTCGGGCGCCGGGCGCGTGGGGCAGATTGTCCCGCAGGACGCCCCAGAGCAGGCCGCCGATGCCGCACTTGCAGTGTTGTCGCGCGATGATTTTACCGGGTTGGCAAAGGCGGCGCGTGCGGCGGCCCAAACGCAGTTCAGCGCGCGGGCCGAGGCCGATGGGATCGAGGCGGTCTATCAGCAATTGTGGCGGCAGGGCTGATCGCGCAGGGCGCGGCGCAAAAATTGTCAGCTGACAATAAAATTCAGCGTTTCTGACCTATTTACAATACCTTAACGAATTCGCGCGCCCCAGCCAAGGGACGCGCGATGGGTATTTCTCAGATGTTTTCAAGCCGCTGGCATGCGTTGTTCAACTATCCCTGCCCACCAGCTACAGCCTGCCGGGATGACATCATCGTTAAAGTTGTACATCGGGTGGTGAACCATCGCGGTGTCGCCATTGCCGACCAGAATATAAGCGCCGGGGCGCTCTTCGAGCATGAAGGCAAAATCTTCGCCGCCCATCACCAGCGGTGCCTCGACACAGTCACCAGATACAGAGCGCGCCACATCTGCGGCGAATTCCGTCTGCGCATCGTGATTAACCATGACCGGATAGTTACGGATGTATTTCACCCGTGCCGTGGCACCGAAAGTGGCAGCCACACCTTCGCAGATTTCGGTCACGCGCTTTTCCGCCAGATCGCGCAGTTCCAGCGACAGCGTGCGCACGGTGCCCAGCAGGTTCACCCGCTGCGGAATCACGTTGAACGCCTTGGACGAAGATTCGATTGACGTGATCGAAACGACGATATTGCCAATCGGGTCGGCGTTGCGGCTGACGATGGATTGCAGCGCGGTGATCATATGGGCGGTGACCACCATCGTGTCGATGGTCTCATGTGGTTTGGCGGCGTGACCGCCCAGGCCTTCGACTTCGATTTCCAGCAGGTCGGTGGCGGCAAAGAATGGACCGGGGCGGATGCCAAAGCTGCCGGCAGGCATGCCGGGCCAATTGTGCATACCGTAGACTTCCTGAATGCCCCAGCGGTCCATCATGCCGTCTTTGCACATCTCACGGCCCCCGCCGCCACCTTCTTCGGCGGGTTGAAAGATGACCACGACCGTGCCGTCGAAATTGCGGGTTTCGGCCAGATACTGCGCGGCGCCCAGCAGCATGGCGGTGTGGCCATCATGTCCGCAGGCGTGCATCGCATTTGGCGTTTTGGAGGCGTATTCCACGCCCGTCTGTTCATGGATCGGCAGCGCGTCCATATCCGCGCGAAGCCCGATGACCTTGCCCGAACCGGTGTTCTTGCCCTTGATCACGCCAACAACGCCGGTGCGGCCAATGCCCTCGACGACTTCGTCACACCCAAAGGCGCGCAGCTTGTCGGCCACGATGCCAGACGTGCGGTGTGTCTCGAACAGGATTTCGGGGTTTTCATGCAGGTCGCGGCGCCATGCGGTGATGTCGTCGTGCAGTTCGGCAAAGCGGTTCTTTACAGGCATTGGGTGTCCTTTGATGCGTCATTGGCAGCTCAGCTTGGATGCAGCTGCACATATCTGTCCCATGCTTACGCTCTTGGCAGGCGGTCCTCAACCATCTGTGCAAACCACGAACACCCCGCCGGGATGGCGTCATCGTTAAAATCGTATTCGGGGTGGTGTACTGTGGCCCCGTCGCCATTGCCGATCATCATATATGCGCCCGGCCGAACGTTGAGCATGTAAGAGAAATCCTCGCCCGCCATGATCGGGGGCGTGTGGCGGTCAGTGCCGGGGGTGATCTGATCCGCGGCGTCAGCGGCAAAGCGGGTGTGGTCGGCGTGGTTGATGGTGACGGGATAGCCGCGCGCGTAGTCGATTTCGGCACGGCATTGATGGGCGGCGGCGGTATGGGTGATGATGTCGTGCAGCCGCGCTTCCGCCAGATCGCGGACCTCGGGCGCGAGGGTGCGCACCGTGCCGCGCAATTTGACCTGCTGCGGCAAGACGTTGTGGCTGTCGGTATCGCTGCGCAGCGTGCAGATCGAGACGACAACCTGTTTGAGCGGGTCAACATTGCGGCTGGCGATGGATTGCAGCGCGATCAGCACGTGAGCGGCGGCAAGATTGGTGTCGATCGCCTCGTGCGGGGCGGCGGCGTGGCCACCCTGCCCGGTCAACGTGATGGTCACCTCATCCGCCGCCGCCAGCAGCGCACCTTCGCGGATTGCGAAATGGCCAACCGGGTGGCCCGGCATATTGTGCATCCCGTAAACTTCGTCGATGGCCCAGCGGTCCATCATGCCGTCCTTGACCATCTCATTGCCGCCACCGCCGTCTTCTTCGGCGGGTTGAAAGATCAGCGCGACACGGCCATCAAAATTGCGGGTCTCCTGAAGGTATTGCGCGGCCCCCAGCAGCATCGCGGTATGGCCGTCATGGCCGCAGGCGTGCATCTTTCCGGGCGTCTTTGAGGCATGCGGCAGGCCCGTCGCCTCGTGAATTGGCAGCGCGTCCATATCGGCGCGCAGCCCGATGGTGCGGCCTGATGTGTTGCTCTGCCCTTCGATCACGGCCACGACGCCGGTCTTGCCGACGCCGGTGGTGATGTCAGTGATGCCAAAGCTGCGCAGCTTGTCTTCGACGAACTTCGCGGTCTCGTGCACGTCGAACTGTAATTCCGGGTGTTGGTGCAGGTGGCGGCGCCACGCGGTGATCTCGGCATGGGTTTCGGCAAAGCGGTTCTTGATCGGCATGGGGGGCCTCCCGGAAGGTGAGTGTCAGAGCGCCGGGCCAAGCCGGATGGCAGACCCGTCGGAAAAGCGGCTGGCGCGGAACCTGCGCAGATCATGCCCCGGCGCGTCGCCCATGACCAGAGCGGCCAGCACCCGGCCCATGCCCGGCCCGATCCCAAAGCCATGCCCTGACATGCCGGTGCCGATGGTCAGCCCCGGAATCTGCGCGCAGTGATCCACGACAGGGACGATATCGGGCATGGTGTCGATCATGCCCGCCCATGCGGATTTGACCGTGACCGGCGGCAGATCGGGATAGAGCGTGGCAAAGCTGCGCAAGACCTTGCGCAGGCGCGCCATGTCCGGCTTCGGATCAAGGATGCGCATCGTCTCGAAAGGTCCGGGCGCATCGACGGCCCAGTGGCGCGGCGTGGTCCAGGCATCGGGAAAACCGCGCGGGGCAATCGGGCGCAGGCGCTGGCCAAGGGGATTGGCGCGAAGCTGTGGCAAGTAGTGCGGCAGGGCGCGAAAGGCGTCAGGGCCAACATAGAGGTCGGGCGCGCCGGGAGGGGCCAGTGTATAACCGCCATCGGCGCGGCGGCGAAAGGCCACGCGCGCATCAGCAGCGGCACCGGCGTGGACCTGTGGCAGCGCAGTGGTGGCAACCACGGATTCGCGCACCGATAGCTGCGGCAGATTGACCCCATGGGCGCGCAGGAACAGCGCCGACCACGCACCACCCGCCAGCACCACGGCAGCGGTCCTTATCTCGCCCGCCTCGGTCACCACGCCGGCCACCCGGCCTGCGGCGATATCGAGGCCGCGCACGGCGCAGTTTTCAACGATCTGCACCCCGGCCCCGGCGGCCAAGGCGGCCAGCGCCGGGACCGCCGCCCAAGGTTCGGCGCGCATGTCCGACGGTGTGATCAGCGCACCGGCATAGCGGCGGTTCAGGCCGGGGAATGCGCGGGCCGTCTCAGCAGTGTCGAGCAATCGGGTATCGAGGCCCTGCGCCTGCGCAAAGGGCAGCCAGGCGGCGTAGCCCTGCATCTTTTCGTCGGTATCGGCCAGGTAGGTGACACCGCCCCGGTGCAGCCCGATGTCGCGGTCAAGCTGCGGGGCCAGATCGCGCCAGTGCTCCGCCGCTTCGATCATGATGGGCAGTTCGTCCGGGTCGCGGCCCTGCTGGCGAATCCAGCCCCAGTTGCGGCTGGATTGTTCGCCTGCGATGCGGCCCTTTTCCAACACGGTGACGCGTTGCCCCGCCCGCGCGAGAAAAAGGGCAGTGCAGATTCCAATCACGCCGCCGCCAATCACCACCACATCGGCCTGCGCACGCGCCGGGCCGGGATAGGTGATGGGGCTGGACATGGTGATGGGGAATGGAGTCATGATCTGGGCGTTTTCGCGCAAGGGCCGCAGGCCCGCCACCCGGTGGCGGCTGTGGGACAAAATTTATATGGTGAGGTGAAACAGGGGGCGCAGGCCCCCCTGATCCGGGGGGTTAGCTGGCCAGTCGAGCAAGCAGTTTGCGCATGAAATCATGGCCTGCCTCGAATTGTGCAACTTCGATATATTCATTGGGCTGATGCGCCTGAGCGATGTCGCCGGGGCCGCAGATGACAGCGGAATACCCCGCCTCCTGAAACTGCCCTGCTTCGGTGCCGTAGCTGACCTTGTGGCTGGCGTTGTCGCCCGTGATTTGGCGCACGATATGTTCGGCCTCGCCGTCCTTCTCGGGTTGCAGCGCCGGCACATCGAATCGGGTGGAGGTTTCGATGTATGTCTCAGGCACCACCGCTTGCATCTGTTTTTCGACCTCGCGGACTTTCTTGAGGTATGCGGTGCCCCATTTATCCTTGTCCTCGCCCGGGACAACGCGGAAATCCATGGCGAATTTGCAGTCCTTGGCCGTGATGTTATGGGCGGTGCCGCCCTCGATCACGCCGACATGGGCGGTGGTGAAAGGCGGGTCAAACATGGCGGCAAGATCGGTGGGCTTGTGGGCCATGTTGTCGCTGTTCACGTCATTGGCCCATTCGATCAGCTTGGCCCCCGCCATAATCGCATTGACCCCGGTGTGCAGCAGCGAGGAATGCACCTCGAACCCGACCAGATGGGTGTTAAAGCCGATGCCGCCCTTATGGCCGGTGACGGCCTGCATGGTCGACGGCTCGCCCACGATCACCGCCGCCCCCTTGGGCACGACGCCCTGCATCGCCTGGATCATCGGTGGCGCCCCGGTGCAGCCGATTTCCTCGTCAAAGCTGAGCGCGATTTGCAGCGGGCGTTTCACGCCGCTTCGATGTGCCTCTACCAGCGCCCAGATCGCCAGCGCGTCAAACCCTTTCATGTCGCAGGTGCCGCGGCCATAGTAGCGGCCGTTGCGTTCGGTCACGGTGAAGGGATCGCTGTCCCACGGCTGGCCATCGACGGGCACCACATCGGTGTGGCCGGACAGGACCACGGCGCCCTCTTCCCAAGGGCCGACATGGGCAAAGAGCGCATGTTTCGGCTGGTCGGGGTCGATGTAGCGGTGGCTGTCGATGCCGTGCCCGGCAAGGTAGTCGGCGACCCAGTCGATCAGGGGGATATTGCTGTCGCGCGATACGGTTGGAAAGCTGATGAGTTTTACCATCAGCTCAAAGGGGGTCATATGGTCTGACGTCGAGGCCGACATGGGGCGCGTTCCTTTAGTAACCGCTGTCTGTGATCAGCACGTGATGGCCCGGTTCGACCTCTTTGTAAACCGAAGGTTCAGCGACATAGCTGGCCGGGTGGATCGGGGACGGAATCGGTTTGAAGTTCAGGTCTCGTTCCTTTTTACGCTGGCGCGGGTCGGCGATTGGCACCGCCTTCATCAGGGCCTGAGTATAGGGGTGTTGCGGGTTTTCGAACACGCGGGCGCGCGAGCCCAGTTCGACAATCCGGCCCAGGTACATCACGCCGACCTGATGGCTGACACGTTCGACCACGGCCATGTCGTGACTGATAAAGAGGAACGACAGTTCCATCTCGGCCTGAAGTTCTAGCATCAGGTTCAGCACCTGTGCCTGCACCGAGACATCCAACGCCGACACTGCCTCATCCGCGATGATGAGTTTGGGGTTCAGCGCGAGGGCGCGGGCGATGGCGACGCGCTGGCGCTGGCCACCCGACAATTCATGGGGAAAACGTCGCATGAAGCTGCGCGGCAACTCGACCCGGTCAAACAGCATCTCGACGCGTTTGGTAACGTCGCCTCCGCGCAGGGTGTCGAAATTGTGGATTGGTTCAGCCACCTGATCTGACAACTGCATCTGCGGGTTGAGCGAGGCAAAGGGATCTTGAAAGATCATCTGCATGTCGAGCCGCGCCGTGCGCAGGTCGCGCGGGTTCAGCGCCATGATGTCGACGCCATCAAGTGTCACCTCGCCCGACATCGGTTCGACCAACCGCAGAATCGAACGCCCCGCCGTGGATTTGCCGCAACCGGATTCGCCCACGAGGCTCAGGGTCTGCCCCTTGTTGATCGAAAACGACAGGTCTTCGACCGCGTGCACATTCGCCACCGTGCGGCGCATAAAGCCCCCGGTGACAGCAAAGCGCGTGGTCAGGTTCTTGACCGTCAGCAGCACCTCGTTGGTGCCTTTGATCGGCACGATGGCATCGTCTTTGGTGCCCAGCAGTTTCATCGGTTCGGGATAAGCCTTGCCCGTCATCTCGCCCAGCTTTGGCACAGCGGCAAGCAGCGCCTTGGTATAGGCGTGTTTCGGGTTCTCAAAAATCTCTTCGACCGTGCCCTCTTCGACTTTTTTGCCGCGGAACATCACCACCACGCGGTCGGCCATCTGCGCCACCACGGCCATGTCGTGGGTGATAAACATCACTGCCGTGCCAGTTTCGCGCTTAAGACGGTCCATCAGGGCCAGGATCTCGGCCTGAATCGTCACGTCGAGGGCTGTGGTCGGTTCATCCGCGATCAGCAAGCGCGGCTCGCAGGCCAGGGCCATCGCGATCACCACACGCTGGCGCATCCCGCCCGACAGCTCATGTGGGTATTGTTTCAACCGCCGCTCAGGTTCGGGGATGCGGACCTGACGCATCAGTTCAAGCGCGCGGGCGTCGGCCTGTTTACGGGTGAGCCCCCGGTGCAGGCGCAACCCTTCGGTCATCTGTTTGCCAACGGTAAAAACCGGGTTCAGCGCCGTCATCGGCTCCTGAAAGATCATGCCGATTTCATTGCCCCGGATGTGCCGCATCTGGCTTTGATTCGAGGTCGCAAGGTCAATTTCGACGCCTTCACCAGTGTCGAACATGATCCGCCCGCCGGATATTTCGCCACCGCCATATTCCACCAGCCGCATCAACGACAGGGAAGAGACCGATTTGCCAGACCCGGATTCGCCCACCACGCAGACAGTCTCGCCCGGTTTGATATCAAAACTGACGTCTTCAACCCCTATAACTGGGCCATCCTTGGTCTGAAATTCAACGCGCAGCTGTTCGATTCGTGCAATCGGCGCATCGGCTGAGTGGTCCAACATGGCATTCCCCGTTATTATCGCCGCGTCGTTTTTGGCCGCAGGCTTTGCCAGACGCTACGGCCAATATGCCGCCCCTGTCAAACGCGGCGGGGCGCAGGACGCTTTACCGGAAAATCAAAATCTCTGGGCTTGCATTTCTTGCGAAACCTGTTTCGATACCGCCATGCGCTTTGGGGGCAACAAACAGGCTGCGGCGAAATTTTGCGTGATTACGCTGAGTTAGCCGTAGCATTGAGTTTCCCCCGGAGTGATAACATCAAGGCAGGGCAAAACCCTGCTATAAAAACGCGGCACGTCCACGTGTCCAACATGGAGTAAGTTATGAAACTAAGAACCCTTTTGATGGGGGCTGTGGCATCTGCCGCATTTGCCCCTATGGCCCTTGCTGACGGACACGAAGGCGAGCGCGGGCGGGACGGCGAAGTCAAGATTATCTATTGGCAGGCCGCCTCGATTCTGAACCCCTATCTGTCCAGTGGTACAAAGGATATCGAAGCGTCCTCTTTGATAATTGAACCTCTGGCACGCTTTGACGAAACCGGTGCGCTGGTTCCTTATTTGGCGGCCGACATCCCGACCGTCGAAAACGGCGGTGTCAGCGAAGATCTGAAGTCTGTAACATGGAAACTGAAAGAGGGTCTGGTGTGGTCTGATGGTTCACCCGTCACCTCAGCCGACCTTAAATTCACCGCTGATTACTGTATGCACCCCGAAGGCGGCTGCGCCCAGGCTGCAAAATTCGATGGCGTGAAAGACGTCGAGATCGTTGATGACCTGACCGTCACCGTTCACTTCAACGAAGCCAAACCGAACCCTTATAACCCGCTGGTTGGTGGTCAGTCGCCCATCATTCAGGCCGCTCAGTTTGCCGAGTGCACCGGGGCCAAAGCGCCCGAATGCACCGAAGCCAACTTTGGCCCCATCGGCACCGGCCCATTTGTAGTGTCCGATTTCCGTCCCAATGACGTGATCACGATGGTCGCCAACGAAAACTACCGCGAAGAAGGCAAACCCGCCTTTGCATCGCTGACATTCAAAGGCGGTGGCGATGCCACGGCAGCGGGTCGTGCCGTCATGGAGACAGGCGAGTTTGATTACGCCTGGAACATGCAGTTGGCACCCGATGTGCTGGCCAAAATGGCCGAAGGCGGCAAAGGCACGCCAATCTCGGCTTTCGGTACGCTGGTTGAGCGGCTGGAAATGAACCTGACCGATCCATCGCCCGATTTGCCTGAAGGTGAACGCGGCACGGTCATGCATCCGCACCCCTTCCTGTCCGATTTCAAAGTCCGCAAAGCGCTTTCCATGGCGATCGACCGTGAACTGCTGGTCGAAGTGGGATATGGTCAGGCCGGTCGTCCGACCTGTAATCTGGTGCCAGCGCCGGCACTTTATGCCTCTGACAACACAGAGTGTCTGACCCAGGATCTGGAAGGCGCCAAAGCGCTGCTGGACGAAGCGGGCTGGACCGACAGTGATGGCGACGGCGTGCGCGATAAGGACGGCAAGAAACTGGCGATCCTGTATCAAACATCGACCAACGCCGTACGTCAGGATTTCCAGGCGCTGATCAAGGATTGGTGGAACCAGATCGGCGTCGAAGTCGAACTGCGCAACATTGACGCGTCGGTCTTCTTTGGTGGTGACCCCGGTTCGACCGATACGTTCCAGCGTTTCTATGCAGACGTTGAAATGTATGCCAACAACTTTGATGGCACCGATCCACAGACCTACCTGTCGATGTACCGCTGTGGCAACGAACCAAAACCATCCAGCCAGTGGCAGGGTGAAAACATCAACCGCTTCTGTAACGAAGAGTACGACGCGCTGCTGGACGAATTGTCCCGCACCGGCGAGTTGGAAAAGCGTGGCGAACTCGGCAAAAAGCTGAACGACCTCATCACCAAAGACACGATGACAATCGTGCCGCTGGTTGACCGTGGCCGTGTGTCTGCTGCCTCCAACACGCTTGGTGGTGTGGTGCTGAACACATGGGATTCCGAGCTGTGGAACGTCGCAGACTGGTATCGCATTAAAGAGTAACGTCGCGTCGGGTGCGTGGGAAACCACGCACCCTGGCCGTCTGATTACTTCAGGATGTGCGTCCTTTGCACATCCTGACTTTCACCCCCTACCCTAAGACTGACATACAAAGGCGACGCCCATGTTGACCTTCACCATCCGACGACTGTTCCTGTCGATCCCGACGCTTTTGTTTATCAGCCTTGTTATTTTCCTGCTGCTTCAGCTTGCCCCCGGCGACCCTATGGCGCAGGTGCCCCTGACCGTGCCGCCGGAAGTAAAGCAAAAGATGCGCGAGGCGCTGGGGCTGGGACAGCCGATACATGTGCAGTACTGGAAGTGGCTGGTACAGTTTTTCTGGATCGAACCGCAGGTTTTCATCGACTATCTGACCAATCGGTCATCCCTGTTCGGCTGGCTGCCCGACACCAACTTTTCCCAAGGGCAGCTGCGTGTAATCAGTTGGCAGACCCGCAGCCCGGTGATGGACATCGTGGTGCAGCGGATGCCGCAAACCCTGTGGGTCGTCGGCCTGAGCTATATCGTGGGCATCGTCATCGCCATTCCCATCGGCATTTATTCGGCCTACCGGCACTATTCGGTGTTTGATCAGGCTGGTACATTCATCACGATGATCGGCTTTTCCATTCCACCCTTCTTTACCGGGCCGCTGTTGATCGTCATCTTTTCTGTCTATCTGGGCTGGTTGCCGTCGATCTATGACACCACCCATGTGGTGACCGACTGGGCCAGTTTTAAGGTGCAGTTTTACCAGATGATCATGCCGGTGATGGTGCTGGCGCTGCAAACCACGGCGCAGATCAGCCGCTATATGCGCGGCGCGATGCTGGACAACCTCAATCAGGATTATGTGCGCACCGCCCGCGCCAAGGGGCTGCGCGAAGGCGTTGTCGTCATGGTACATGTGCTGCGCAACTCGATGATCCCTGTGGTGACCGTAATCGCGCTGGGGATGCCTGCCATCTTTGGCGGCGCGATCATCACCGAAAACGTGTTCAAGGTGAACGGCATCGGCCAGCTGCTGCTGACCGCCCTGCGCGCCAACGATCTGCCGATGGTGATGACGCTGACGTTCATCTTTGCCATCCTGATCGTGCTGTTCAACCTGATCGCAGACATCCTGTACGGCCTGCTAGACCCGAGGATCCGTTATGACTGAACAAGCAATCCCTGCGAGCCCGATTGAGGCCGATCTGGAATTCCTCAAAGCCCTGCAAGACAAGGAGCCGCAAAAGCCGCCGCGCAGTCAATGGCGTGACGTCTGGGACCAGTTCCGCAAGCACAAGGGCGCGCTGTTTGGCGGCGGGTTCCTGATCTTCATCACGCTGGCGGTGATCTTTGGCCCCTACATCTGGGATATCGACGCGAAAAAGCTTGATATTCGGAACAAGGACTGGCGCCCGATCTATACCCTGCTGTGGGACAATGAGGCCAAGGCGGGCTGGATTCACCCGTTTGGCACCGACCAGCTGGGCCGAGATATCCTGGCGCAGATGCTGTTTGGCGGCCGGGTGTCGATGGCGGTGGGTTGGCTGGCCATGGCGCTGGCGCTGCTGATTGGCACCACCATCGGCGTGCTGTCGGGTTTCTTCCGGCGGATGGATTTCTGGCTGATGCGCTTTACCGATTTGATCCTCAGTCTGCCAATCCTGCCGCTGGTGCTGCTGGCCGTGACGTTGTTTGGCCAACCGCTGCGGTCCAAGTTCGGACCCGAAGGCGGTATGTTCATCCTTATCGTGTCGGTGATCAGCCTGACGTCCTGGATGCAAACCGCGCGGATTGTGCGCGGCGACATTCTTGCCCTCAAGGAACGTGAATTCATCCTTGCCGCGCGGTCGATCGGCACCACCCCGGCCAAGATCATCCGGCGGCACCTGCTGCCGAACGTGATCTCGCCCATCATGGTATCGGCCACGCTGGGCCTCGCCACCGCGATCATTACCGAAAGCGCGCTTAGCTTCCTCGGCGTCGGTTTTCCGTCGGATTTCCCCACTTGGGGCAAGCAATTGGCCGATGCGGTGGACCGGATGCAAGAGTTTCCCGAACGTGTGATGCTGCCCGGGATTGCGATCTCGCTGACGGTGCTGGCAGTGAACTATTTGGGTGACGGGCTGCGCGATGCGCTTGATCCGCGCATTCGCGGCCGCTAACGCAAATAAGAACCACGCGGCCCGCCCCGCCCCCGCAACGGGGCGGGGCGTTTCGTTTGCCAGCGCCTGGATGAACACTGTCATCCCTTTACTCAACGCCGCAGAATAATGTTCCGGTGCTCGACCTTTCCCACCAATGGCCGACGCTTGATTATGGGCGTGGCACACCTCAAATGGAAAATAATTCCGTATTTGAGGGTTTTCCTGATGTTTGAGTCCTTTGGCTTTGAAGAGACCACTGCCCGACAGATTTCTGTTCTGCTGGCGCTGGTGATTGGCATGACCTTTGGGGTGCTGGCACAGCGGACGCGCTTTTGCTTTCGCCGCAGCCTTGTGGGCGACGACCGCAAGCAGGCGCTGGGTGTCTGGCTGACGGCGCTTGCCTTTGCCGTGATCGGCACGCAGGCCGCCGTGGTGGCAGGCTGGATCAACTTTGACGACCACCGCTTTATGGCCAGCGCGGTGCCGGTTCTGGCGATTGCAATCGGCGGGCTACTGTTTGGCGCGGGCATGGTGCTGACACGCGGCTGCATTTCGCGGCTGACGGTGTTGAGCGGCAGTGGCAACCTGCGTGCGGCACTTGTGGTGCTGGTCTTTGCCGTGGTCGCCCATGCCACGCTCAAGGGGGTGTTGGCCCCGCTGCGGGTCGCGCTGGGATCGGTTACAGTTGAGTTGGGCGAGAATGTCAGCCTTGCCGCCCTGCCCGGCGGTGCCTTGATCTGGGCGGGCGTGATCGCAGTGGCGGCGCTGGTCTATGCGCTGCGCTCGGGCAATCGTGCGGGGCAGTTGGTGATGGCGGGCGCGATTGGCCTACTGGTGCCGCTGGCATGGGTCGGTACCGGGTTCATCCTGTTTGACGAATTTGACCCAATCGCGATGGAAAGCCTTAGCTTTACCTCGCCATCTGCCGAAACCCTGTTCTGGAGCATCGCCAGTTCCTCGATCCCCGCAGGCTTTGGCACCGGGCTTTTGGGTGGTGTATTTGTTGGCGCGCTGTTGGCAAGCCTGCTGTCACGAGAGTTTCAGTGGCAGAGCTTTGACGCCCCTCGCCAGACCGGTCGCTACCTGACCGGTGCTGCGATGATGGGCGTCGGCGGTGTGCTGGCGGGCGGCTGTACGCTGGGCGCGGGTCTGTCAGGTGTGCCGACGCTGTCGCTGGCGGCGATTGAGGCGATTGTGATGATCGCGCTTGGTGCGCTGGCCATGCAGGCGCTGCTCAGCCGATCCGCCGACGCAGACGGCGCAACATCCACCACACACTTAGTACAACCGGCAGAGTGACAACAGCGGTCAGCACCCCCTTGCTGACTGCAAAATACGCCGCCAGTGGATACAGAAGATAGCCCACCAAAGAAACGGCATAGTAGCTGATTGCGACCACCGACAGCCCCTCAACCGTGTGCTGTAGCCGCAGTTGAAGGTCGGCGCGCCGGTCCATGCTGGCCAGAATTGCCTGGTTCTGCGCCGAGCGTTCTACATCCACGCGCGTCCGCAGCAAGTCAGCGGCCCGTAGGGCGCGCGCCGATATGGTCTGTAGCCGGGTTTCGGTGGATTTCACCGTGCGCATCGCAGGCTCGTAGCGGCGCATCATGAACTCTCCAAAGCCCTGCCGCCCCATGAACCGCGCCTCGCGCAGCGCCGCGATCCTTTGATAGACAATTGCCTCATAGGCCCCTGTTGCGGCAAAACGGTAGGCCGTCTGCGCCGTCAACGTCTCGAGCGCCACAGAAACGTCGAGCAACGCGTGCAGCGTGTCCTCTGCTGCGGTGCCAGAGCCGCCGCGCATGTCGCCCATCAGCGTGGTCAGTTGCAGGTCATAATCGCTGAGCTGCGCGGCCATGGCGCGGGCCTGCATAAAGCCCAGCATCGACATCGCCTTATACGTCTCAATCTCGCACAGGCGCTGCACGATGCGCCCGATGCGCCGCGCGCCGGTGCTGGCATCAGCAAACAGCGCGATGCGCAGATGCCCGGCGGGATCAACGCGAAAATCGCTCGCCACCACGGCGGCCCCATCCAACACATCCGCCACTGCCAGACTCTCTGGCACGAACCAGTCGCGCAGGTGTGCTGCGATGGCGGCCTCTTCGGCGGGTTTGGCCATGACCGTCAACAAGGCCGAGGTGATCCTTTCGCCCTGCGTGCCGCTGAGCCACACGTCAGGAAAGACGTCGAAATCCACCGGGTCAAAGGGGCGCGTCTGCCCCGCCTCATAGAACACCGTGTAGGTGACAAATTCAGTATGCTGCTCCCATTTCAGTACAAAGCGACCCAGCTCGCCGTAGTAATGCGTGGCCCTGGCATCCGCACGCGGCGCGCCGTAGTGGTCCAGCAACCGGTTCAGCTGGTCCTGCTCGGCACCGGGTTCAGGCGCGCTGCCTGCCCCCTGCTTGACCGCCAGAAACGCCACCCGCGAAGGGGCGGAGATCTGTGGAAACGGGCGCGCGTGCAATTCCCCGGTCAGGGCAAGTCGTTGCGGGTGGTCTTTGATCGGGGCCATAGCTGCGTTCCGCTGGAGTGGTTGCGCGTTAAACAGTGACCATAGACAAGTTTTTGTTCAAGAACAGATAAAAAATCAATATCTTTCAGCAGGTTGCAGTGTACGGATGTATACCGAACCCAATTCTAGGCCGCTGCATCTTCGGCAAATACCTCCAATGCCGCATTCAACCCGTTAATCGCAGCCGGCAGGCCGGCATAAACCGACATCTGCCAGATCGCTTCCAGTATCTCGCGTTCGCTCGCGCCCGCCGCGCGCGTGTGGACGATGTTGATCTTTAGCTGCGGCCCGGTCTGCCCGCCCATTGCCGTCAGCGCCGCCACAGTACAAAGCTGCCGCGTGCGGCTGTCCAGCCCCTCGCGGGTATAGTGCCGACCATAAGCCCATTCGATCAGGCTTTCGGCCATGCCCGGCACCGCCGCGTCATAGCGTGCCGAGAGCACCTCCTCCAGGCCGGGGTTCATCTTGGCCATATGGGCACGGGCGCGGTCCAGGTTTGTTTCAGTCATTGTGTGCATCCTTTTGATTGGGTTTCCAGCGCGTGATAGGCCGCCACTTTGCGGTCCATCAGCGCCATTGTGTCCTGCATCAGCGCCAGTTTCTGCGCGATGACCTCCCGGTGTGCCTCCAGCATCTCGCGCCGGGCGCGCAGGGTGCTGTCGCCTTGCTGGCGCAGGGCGGCATAGCGCACGCGGTCGGCCTGTTTCATACCGGTAGCGTTGAGTTGTTCCAGAAAGCCGATCCAGCCCAGCACGTCCGCGCCATAGATCCGGCGACCTGCATCATTGCGCATCGGCGGGGCGATTAGCCCGATCTTTTCGTAAAACCGCAAGGTATCCACGCTTAGCCCCGATTTCTGCGCCACTTCGCCTATCTGCATTGGCCTGTCCTTTTGTGCTACGAATCAACTCTACAAGCTGGAGCACGCTCCAGCTCAAGCCCTAAAATGCAAAACACCCCACCGGTTGCGGTGGGGTGTTTCATTTCTAGTCAGTGCAGGAATTTTTTGAAAATTCCGGACCGTTTTCTTTAAAAGAAAACGGGATCAGTCGATCAACGGGATCAATTTGTCCAAGGATGCCTTGGCATCGCCGTAGAACATGCGCGTGTTGTCCTTAAAGAACAGCGGATTTTCGATCCCGGAATAGCCAGTCCCCTGCCCGCGTTTGGACACGAACACCGTTTTGGCCTTCCAGCATTCCAGCACCGGCATCCCGGCGATGGGGCTGTTGGGATCGTCCTGTGCCGCCGGGTTCACGATGTCGTTGGACCCGATGACAATCGCCACGTCGGTGGTGGGGAAATCGTCGTTGATCTCGTCCATCTCCATCACGATGTCATACGGCACCTTGGCTTCGGCCAGCAGCACGTTCATGTGGCCGGGCAGACGCCCCGCAACCGGGTGGATGGCGAAACGTACCGTCTTGCCCGCCGCGCGCAGCTTGCGGACCAGTTCGCTGACCGATTGCTGTGCCTGCGCCACTGCCATGCCATAGCCGGGGATGATGATGACCGATTCAGCATCGTTCAGCGCCTGTGCCACACCGTCGGCCTCAATCGCGATCTGCTCGCCCTCAACGGCCATCTGCGGGCCAGAGGTGCCGCCAAAGCCGCCCAGGATCACGTTGATGAACTTGCGGTTCATCGCCTTGCACATGATGTAGCTGAGGATCGCACCCGAAGAACCGACCAGCGCGCCGGTCACGATCAACAGATCATTACCCAGCGTGAAACCAATCGCCGCCGCCGCCCAGCCAGAGTAGCTGTTAAGCATGGACACCACGACAGGCATGTCCGCGCCGCCGATGCCCAGGATCAGATGCCAGCCGATAAAGCCCGCGATCAGCGTCACCAGAACCATCGTCCAGATGCCTGCCCCGTTGAAATACATGACACCCAGCACCAGCGCCACAATCAGCGCCGCCGCGTTAAGCATGTGACCACCGGGCAGTTGCGTCGGCTTGCCATCGACCTTGCCGGCCAATTTGCCAAAGGCAATGACCGATCCGGTAAAGGTAACGGCACCAATGAAGATACCAAGGAAAACTTCGACCTTGAGGATCGCGATTTCGACGCCGTCCTTGTACCACAGCTTTTCGCCAAAGCCCGTCAACTGGGCATCAGCCATCGAGATCCCGCTTTCGCGCAGCGCGATCACGCTTGTCAGCATCATATCGGCATTCAGCCCGATAAAGACCGCCGCGAGGCCCACGAAACTGTGCAGCGCCGCCACAAGTTGCGGCATTTCCGTCATCTGGACACGGCCCGCGACGTAGTAGCCCGCATAGCCGCCTGCCGCGATGGCGATCAGGATCAGGAAGACGTTATAGGTGCCGGGGCCAAAGACCGTGGCAAACACCGCCACGCCCATACCGACTATGCCATACCAGACGGCGCGTTTTGCGCTTTCTTGGTTGGACAGCCCGCCAAGCGAGAGGATGAACAATACAGAAGCCGCGATATAGGCGGCAGAGGTCAGACCAAGTGAGAACATCAGATCAGCCCCCTTCTTAAGATTTCTGGAACATGGCGAGCATGCGCCGTGTCACAAGGAAGCCACCCACCACGTTGATGGAGGCGATAAGTACCGCAATGAAGCTGAGGAAAACCACCAGCCAATTGCCCGATCCGATCTGCAACAGCGCGCCGATGATCACGATACCGGAAATCGCGTTGGTGACAGCCATCAGCGGCGTGTGCAGGGCGTGGCTGACGTTCCAGATCACTTGGAAGCCGATGAAACAGGCCAGCGCGAAAACGATAAAGTGCTGCATGAAGCTGGCCGGTGCAAAGGCACCGATCACCAGCATCACCGCCGCCCCGACAACCAACAGGGTGACCTGCGATTTGGTTGCCTGTTTGAACGCGGCCACTTCGGCGGCTTTCTTTTCTTCCGGCGTCAGGACCTTGGCCGCCTCTTTCTTGGGCTGGGCGGCGATCGCGGCCACTTTCGGCGGTGGCGGCGGGAAGGTGACGGCGTTGGCGTGGGTAATGGTGGCCCCCCGGATCACGTCGTCTTCCATGTTGTGATTGATCACGCCGTCTTTTTCCGGTGTCAGATCGGTCAGCATATGCCGGATGTTGGTGGCATAAAGTGTCGATGCCTGCGCCGCCATGCGCGATGGGAAATCGGTATAGCCGATGATGGTCACGCCGTTCGGGGTGACAACCTTTTGATCCATCACGGTCAGCTTGCAGTTGCCGCCTTTTTCCGCCGCAAGGTCAATGATGACCGAGCCCGGCTTCATCGCCGCGACCATGTCTTCGGTCCACAGCTCGGGCGCTTCGCGGTTGGGGATCAGCGCGGTGGTGATCACGATATCGACCTCAGGGGCCAATTCGCGGAACTTGGCCAGCTGCGCCTCGCGGAATTCAGGCGAAGAAACAGAGGCATAGCCGCCAGAGGCGGACCCGTCGGCCTGCTCTTCTTCAAAGTCGAGATAGACAAATTCAGCGCCCATGCTTTCGACCTGTTCAGCCACTTCGGGACGCACGTCAAAGGCCAGCGTAATAGCCCCCAGCGATGTCGATGTACCAATGGCCGCAAGGCCCGCCACACCGGCACCCACAACCAGCACCTTGGCCGGGGGCACCTTGCCCGCTGCCGTGATCTGGCCGGTAAAGAAGCGGCCAAAGTTGTTGCCCGCCTCGATCACCGCACGGTAGCCCGCGATATTGGCCATCGACGACAGCGCGTCCATTTTCTGGGCACGCGAAATGCGCGGCACCATGTCCATGGCGATGACGGTGGCACCTTTCTTGGCGGCGGCCTCCATCAGATCGGTGTTGCCGGCGGGGTTGAAGAAGGAAATCAGCGTCTGGTCGGCCCGCAGGCGTTTGACCTCGGCATCAGACGGCGCGCGCACCTTGGCGATCACATCTGCGGCTTTCCACAGGGCGGCCGTTGTCTTGGCCACGGTGACGCCTGCGGCTTGATACGCTGCATCATCGAATCCGGCAGCGGCACCCGCCCCGGTTTCGATCACACATTCATGGCCCAGTTTTTGCAATTGCAGCGCGCTTTCCGGCGTCATTGCGACCCGGTTTTCGCCGTCAAAAATCTCTTTCGGTGTGCCGATCTTCAAACCCTGAATCCCCTATGCTGGCCAGTTGCCCCCAAAAGGCGCAACTTTGTTAGGCTGAGCGATAGCGCGCGCGCAGCAATAGTACAAGCAGGCCGACAGCGCTAACGCAGCAAAAGTGTCGTTTATGCCCGACTGCGGGACGGTTTTTTCGTATCGGATTGGATTTCAGAACAACGCTCCTGCCGCATTTTTGGACAGGAAAGGCGGCACGCATGATGCGTGCCGCCAGACAAGGGCCAACGCCCCTTGGAACCTGTGATCAGATCAAAGGCCGGGCACAAGGCGCGCGGTGTCACGGGCGCTAAAGGTCGCACCCCGGTCTGCGCCAAACGAGATTTTGCCGCCAAAGCCGACAAAGGCTTCGGAATTGCTCATCCCGGCAGCGCTGGCGCGGGCGGCCCCCACTTCGACGAACATATTGGCGTTGGGTGCCACGTCACGGTCAAGCCGCAGCGCGGTGCGCGACAGATCGCCGCCATTCATATCAAGCCGATCGTAGGAGCCAGTGATGCCAAGGCCGCCTGCCAATTCGAAACGGCCCATGATACCGACCATTGTTGCATCGTCGGTCGCGCCGTCGGCATTCGCAAGATATCCTTCGAAGTCCCAGACACCGGTTTCAAAACCCGCTTCCAGACCAAAGATATCCAGATCATCGCCGCCGCTGTCTTCCATCGTGTAGAACGCACCAAAAGAGGTCGCGTCGTCCATGTGGTAGATCCCGTGCAAACCCAGCGATTTGCTGTCCAGCCCCGAGGCGTTGAAATCGCTATAGCCCAGATCGGCCTGAACGCTCAGATTGCGGTTGAAACCCAGTTCAACCGATCCGTCGAGCCCAAGGCGGCTGAAATCGGTGTTGTCAGCAAAGGCAGAATACGACAGCCCCACCGATCCGCCAGTAATTTCAACGGCGTGCGCAGGCTGCGAGACGAGCAGCGCACCGGCTGCGAGGAAAAGGGAAAAGCTATTCAGGGGGGTCATTTACTGCTCCAATTGTTAAGGTCTGGGGTCCAGTTTTCTGGTTACCTTTTCCCCTCTTGAGGGAATTCAGAAGCGGCGACAAGGCGGCAACAGGTGGCCGCGATGCGCTGACCGGATTTGTGACGGATAAAGCACGCGGCGATCCGCCGTCGGACTCGATCACCGCGTAATGACGCCCCGTCAAAGCACGACAATGATTGCGCTTTGAGCTGACCCGCGCAACCATGCCCCAAACAATGGAGGCTTTATGACCGTTAAAGGCAAACACGCGATTATCACGGGCGGCGGAACCGGGATCGGCTTGGCCATCGCCCAGGACCTTGCCGCCAAAGGGGCGCAGGTGACCATCACCGGGCGGCGGCAAGAGGTACTGGACGCCGTTGCGGGGGACGGCATTACCGGGATGGCAATGGACGTGCGCGACGAAGCTGACGTGGTGGCCACGATCGCGCAGGCGGTGGAGGCGCGTGGCCCGGTGCAGATCTGTATCGCCAATGCAGGCATCGCCGAGGGGCGTGCGCTGCACAAGACCGACCTGGAGTTCTGGCGCAACATGATGGCCACCAATCTGGACGGGGCGTTTCTGACCATCCGCGAGAGCCTGACGTCGATGCGGCAGACCGACTGGGGCCGGGTGATCGCGGTGTCGTCGATGGCGGGGTTGCGCGGCCTGCCGGGGGCGGCGTGCTATTCGGCATCCAAACACGGGATGATCGGGCTGATCCGATCCCTGAGCGAAGATTACATGGGCCAGCCCTATACCTTTAACGCCCTATGTCCGGGCTATGTCGACACGCCGATTGTCACGCGGAACACGGCGTCGATTGCCAAACGCGCCGGGCTGACCGAGCAAAAGGCGCGCGACATCATGATCAACTCCAACCGCCACAAGCGGCTGATCACACCAGATGAGGTGGCCACCGCCGCGGCCTGGCTGGTCGGCGATGGGTCGGGCAGCATCAACGGCCAGTGCATTGAAATCGCCGGCGGGCAGATGTAGCGGCGGGGCATTTTCTGCGGCGTTAAGCTTGCCTTAACCAAACCGCGCCACTCTGGTGCCATGGCTTTCGACGCTCCCAAACGCAGCCCCAAACGCACCCCCGGTGGCACATATTTCCTGACCCTCCGCCTGGCGGAGCGGGGCGGTGACCTGCTGGTGCAGCGTATCGCCCTGCTGCGCCGCGCGATGCGCGAGACATTGGCGCGCCACCCGTTTCAGATAAATGCCATCGCCGTGCTGCCCGATGTGATCCATACCATCTGGACACTGCCCGCTGGAGACAGCGGTTATCCCAACCGCATCGGCATGTGGAAATCGCGGTTTTCGCGCGGGGTGCCAATGCCTGCGCACCGCAGTCTGGCCCAGATCAAGCGTGGTGAAAAAGGCATCTGGCAGCGGCGATATTGGCAGCATCAGATCCGCGATGCCGCCGATTTTGCCCGCCATCGCGATCTGATCTATCTCAGCCCGGTGCATGCCGGGCTATGCCCACGCCCGCAGGATTGGCAATTTACCTCGCTGCACCGCGACCTTGCCCTTGGCACGGCACAAATGCCCGATCTGACCACACGGGGTGGTGCGGCCCCCCTGCACCTTACGCATCCTCCACGCGCGACACAGGAACGGCGGCTGGCCTGAGGTCGGGGGCCCAGACGGCGCAGCGCCCCATGCCGCGCTATTGTGCGGCAGTCAACATCGGCAGCGCCGAGCCATCAGCGGCCCAGGCCCGCACGGCAGCCCCGAAATGTTCGAACAAGGGTCTGGAGACAGGGTCTTTCGCCGCCTCCCACTCAGGGTGCCACTGCACCGCCAGCGTAAAGCCCGGCGCGTCGTCGATATAGATTGCTTCGGGCGTGCCATCGTCGGCATGGCCATCAATCACAACGCGCGGGCCGGGCTGTTTGATCCCCTGCCCGTGCAATGTGTTGGTGCGCACCTTGGCAGCCCCCATCACGCGGTGAAAAACACCGCCTTCGGTAAAGGTCACATCGTGGCGCAGTTCGAACTTTTCCTCCAGCGTGCCATCGGGGGGCATCCGGTGGTTCATCCGTCCCGGCAGATCGCGGATTTCGGGGTAGAGCGATCCGCCCATAGCGACATTGACCTCCTGAAACCCGCGGCACAGGCCCAACACCGGTTGGCCGCGCGCCACACAGGCCCGTACCAGCGGCAGCGCAATAGCGTCGCGCGCCCGGTCAAACGCGCCATGCGCCTCTGTTTCGGCCTCGCCGTATTCTTCGGGATGCACGTTGGGCCGCCCGCCGGTCAGCAAGAACCCGTCGCAGACGTCGAGCAGTTCATCGACGCTGACATAGCGCGGATCACTGGGGATGATCAGCGGGATGCAGTCCGACACCGCCGATATGGCCACGGTGTTCATCTGGCCACCCGCGTGCACCGGGTATTGATCGTTCAACAGGTAGGAATTGCCGATAATGCCAACGACGGGTCGGGCCATGAAACACCTCAATAGTCATTTACCGCCAACATAGGGTGCTATTGCTACAGGCTCAACACCTCTTGCCCGGCGACGCCGCTACCCCGCCTGACGCTTCAACTCCAACCGCCGCGCGTGCAGCACGGGTTCGGTGTACCCAGAGGGCTGCTCGACACCTTTGAGCACCAGATCGCAGGCGGCCTGAAAGGCGATGCCGTCAAATCCGGGTGCCATAGGCTGATACAGCGGATCACCCGCATTCTGCCGGTCCACCACCGCCGCCATCTTTTGTAGCGCGCCCAGCACCTCGGCTTTGCTGATCAGCCCGTGGTGCAACCAATTCGCCAATGCCTGCGCCGAGATGCGGCAGGTGGCGCGGTCTTCCATCAGGCCAACGTCGTGGATGTCTGGCACCTTGGAACAGCCCACGCCCTGATCGACCCAGCGCACAACATAGCCCAGGATGCCCTGCGCGTTATTTTCAATCTCCCGGGTGATTTCTTCGGCACCCAGATTGCGGCCCGCCATGACGGGAATTGTCAGCAAATCGCGCAACGTACCACGCGCGCCGCCGTCCTTGATCTCGTCTTGACGCGCCAGCACGTCAACGCTGTGATAATGTGTGGCGTGCAGCGTGGCGGCTGTGGGCGATGGCACCCAGGCGCAATTCGCCCCAGCGCGCGGATGCGTGATCTTGGCTTTCAGCATGTCGGCCATGAGGTCAGGCATTGCCCACATCCCCTTGCCGATCTGCGCGCGCCCCTGAAGGCCACAGGCCAGCCCGATGTCGACATTGCGGTCCTCGTAAGCAGCGATCCACGCGGTGTTTTTCATATCGCCCTTGGGGATCATCGGTCCGGCTTCCATCGAGGTGTGAATCTCGTCCCCTGTCCGGTCAAGGAAGCCGGTGTTGATAAAGGCCACACGCTGTTTCGCGGCGCGGATACATTCGGCAAGGTTGACCGAGGTGCGGCGCTCTTCGTCCATGATGCCCAATTTTACGGTGTTACGTGGCAAGCCCAGCGCCGCTTCGACATGGGTGAAAATCTCGTCAGCAAAGGCGACCTCTTCGGGGCCGTGCATCTTGGGTTTGACGACATAGACACTGCCCGTCACCGAATTGCCGCCCTCGCGCTGCAAATCGTGCATTGCGATCATTGTCGTCACCATGGCGTCCATCAGCCCCTCGCCGACCTCGTTCCCGTCGCGGTCCAGAACCGCCGGGTTGGTCATCAGGTGGCCGACGTTTCGGACCAGCATCAGCGACCGCCCCTTGAGCGTCAGCGTGCCGCCATCGGGCGCGGTATAGCTGCGGTCGGGATTCATGGCGCGGGTGACAGTCTTGCCGCCCTTGTCAAAGCTTTCGACCAGATCGCCTTTCATCAGGCCCAGCCAGTTTCCGTAGGCCAGCACCTTGTCCTCGGCATCCACTGCGGCGACGCTGTCTTCGCAATCCATGATCGTCGACATAGCGGATTCAAGCCAGATATCGCTGACATGGCCGGGGTCATCACGGCCAATCGGGTGCGCATCATCAACATGAACGTCAATGTGCAGCCCATTGTTTTTAAACAAGATCGAAGTAGGTGCGGCGGCAGCGCCCTGATAGCCTACGAATTGCGACGGATCGGCCAGCGGCACACCGTCCCCGACCGCTGCAACCAGTGCACCATCTTCGATACGGTATCCCGCCGCATCGGCGTGGCTGCCCACTGCCAGCGGTACGGCATCATCCAAAAACGCCTTGGCCCAGGCGACCACACGCGCACCGCGCGCGGCATCGTACCCCTTGCCGCTGGGCAAATCGCCCAAGGCGTCAGTGCCATAAAGCGCATCATACAAGCTGCCCCAGCGCGCGTTCGCGGCATTCAGTGCAAAGCGTGCATTTGTGATCGGCACGACAAGCTGCGGCCCCGGCACCTGTGCAATTTCAGGATCGACGTTATCCGTCTCGATCTCGAACGCCGGGCCATCGGGCAGAAGATAGCCGATTTCGCGCAGGAAATCTTCGTAGGCGGCATCGTCGTGCTGCTGACCACGGTGCGCCAGATGCCAAGCGTCAATCTGCCCCTGCAACGCCGCCCGCTTGGCCAGAAGATCGCGGTTCCTTGGTCCAAGGTCGTGCACCAACCCACTGAAACCAGACCAAAAAACATCGCTGGCAACCCCTGTTCCGGGCAAAGCGGACTGTTCGACGAATGTGACCAGCCGGGGGTCAACCTGCAAACCGCTCTTGTCAATTCTGCCCGTCATGCCGCATCTCCGTTCTGTGTGTTTGGCGCAGAGCTTACGAAGAACCCTGACACTGTTCAAGGCGCGGTAAAGTATCTTTACCAAAGCCGCGGCCACCCCCAGACGTCATCGGTTCAAAGTCGGCGGGCTGTAACAAGATTTCAGTCCTGTTGCTGGGTGGCGTCAAACATCGGTGCGATATCTGTTCGGCCGTCGGTGCTGCGCACCACTGCAACAAATACCACGACGATCATCAACAACGCGCCGATCACCAAAACACCCTTGATACCGAGCACGAGGGGCTTGCGCCGCCTTGGTCGTTTGTAGGGATCGGTTTCAGGCGCGGACATGGCATGTTCCTCGTTATACAACGTATTACTAAGTCTGGCACATTGGACCGAACCCGGCGATTGACGTCCCGGCTTGCAGGTCGTCACTTGCATACTTAACCTGTGACAACTTCAATCGTTCCACCTGCAAGGAAACCAAATGCGCGACGCTGCCCCCAAAACCATCTATCTCAAAGACTATGCGCCCTTCGGCTTCCTTGTGACTGAGGTCGCCCTGACGTTCGATCTTGACCCACATAAGACGCGGGTAAAAAGCCGCATTTCCTTTGCCCCCAACCCTGATACCACCGACCGGACGTTCTTTTTGCATGGGGAAGGGCTGACGCTGATCACGGCCCAGATTGACGGCGTGTCCATCACGCCCACGCTGACTGACGAAGGGCTGTCTTGCCCGGTGCCTGACGCGCCTTTCGTCTTTGAGGCGGAGGTCGAGATTGATCCCAAGGGCAACACAGCGCTGGAGGGGCTTTATATGTCGAATGGCATGTATTGCACCCAATGCGAGGCCGAAGGATTTCGCAAGATCACCTACTACCCGGACCGCCCCGATGTAATGAGCGTGTTCAGCGTCACGATCAACGGCCCGCACCCTGTCCTGCTAAGCAATGGCAACCCCACAGCCGTCGGCGATGGCGTCGCCGTCTGGCACGATCCCTGGCCCAAGCCCGCCTACCTCTTTGCGCTCGTGGCGGGGGATCTTGTTGCCCATGCCGACCGTTTCACCACGATGAATGGCCGTGACGTTGATCTGAACCTGTACGTGCGCCCAGGCGACGAAGATAAATGCGCCTTTGGGATGCAGGCGCTCAAGGCGTCTATGCGCTGGGATGAAGAGGTTTACGGCCGCGAATATGACCTTGATCTGTTCAACATTGTTGCGGTCGACGATTTCAACATGGGCGCAATGGAGAACAAAGGGCTGAACATCTTCAACTCCTCTGCCGTTCTTGCCTCGCCCGCCACCTCGACCGATGACAATTTTGAGCGTATCGAGGCGATCATCGCACATGAGTATTTCCACAACTGGACCGGCAACCGCATCACCTGCCGCGATTGGTTTCAGCTATGTCTTAAGGAAGGGCTGACCGTCTACCGCGACAGCCAGTTCACCTCGGACATGCGATCAGCCCCGGTCAAGCGCATAGGTGATGTCATCGACCTGCGCGGCC
Source organism: Sulfitobacter sp. KMM 9851 (assembly GCF_057178245.1). Taxonomy (NCBI): domain Bacteria; kingdom Pseudomonadati; phylum Pseudomonadota; class Alphaproteobacteria; order Rhodobacterales; family Roseobacteraceae; genus Sulfitobacter; species Sulfitobacter sp. KMM 9851. The sequence goes on along the minus strand of NZ_CM169991.1, from coordinate 1,306,891 downwards.
GCCAGTTTGCCGAGGACCAAGGCCCATTAGCCCACCCCGTTCGGCCTGAAAGCTTTCAGGAAATCAATAATTTCTATACCGCGACCGTCTATGAAAAGGGCGCCGAGGTGATCGGGATGCTAAAGCTTCTGGTGGGCGATGACGCCTATGATCAGGCGCTGGCGCTGTATTTCGACCGCCACGATGGCGACGCCGCCACCATCGAAGATTGGCTGGCCGTGTTCGAGCAGGTCACAGGCCGCGACCTGTCGCAGTTCAAACGCTGGTACTCTCAGGCAGGCACCCCCCGGTTGAGCCTGCGCGAAGATTGGTCCGACGGCACCCTGACCCTTCACTTCGAACAAAAGCTGCCCCCCAGCACCGCCACCCCGGCCCCGATGCCACAGGTGCTGCCCATTGCCGTGGGCCTGATCGGCCGCGACGGGATCGAGGTGCATCCAACCAAGGTGTTAGAAATGACCCAAGCCAAGCAAAGCTTTGCGTTCGAAGGGCTGGCCGCGCGGCCTGTGGCCTCGGTGCTGCGCGGGTTTTCGGCCCCGGTCGTATTGACCCATGATCTGTCCGATGCCGACCGTGCGCATTTGCTGGCCCATGACACCGACCCCTTCAACCGCTGGGAATCGGGTCGTATTCTGGCGCGGCAGTCGCTGCTGGCGACGATCCGCAAGGGCACCGCACCGGACAGCAACTGGCTTGCGGGCCTCGGCGCTGTCATTGCCGACGAAACCCTTGAACCCGCCTACCGGGCGCTCATGTTGGGCCTGCCCAGCCAATCCGATCTGGCGACCACGCTTTATGACGCGGGCGAGGTGCCCGACCCCGAGGCCATTCACACCGCGATCGAGACCACCCGCGACGCCATGGCCCGCACATTTGCCGATACGCTGACGGCGCTTTACCAACAGCATACCGTCGACGCACCCTACAGCCCCGATGCTGACCAATCCGGCCAGCGCGCGCTTGGCAATACGGCACTTGGGCTGATCACCCGCCGTGATGGCGGGGCGCTCGCACAGGCGCAATATGATGCCGCCGATAATATGACCCAACAGCTAAACGCGCTGGCCAACCTGATCCGCGCAGGCCAAGGCACCACCGCCCTCGCCGCGTTCGAGGCCCAGTGGAAGGACGACCGTCTGGTGATGGACAAGTGGTTTGGGCTTCAGGTGATTCAGGCCGAACCGCAGGACGCCGCCACTGTGGCCGAGCGGCTGACCAAACACCCCGACTTCAACTGGAAGAACCCCAACCGCTTTCGCGCCGTGTTCGGCAGTCTTGCCATGCACCACGCCGGCTTCCACCACGCCGGGGGCAAGGGCTACCGTCTGCTGGCAGACTGGCTGATCGCACTGGACCCGGTCAATCCGCAAACCACCGCCCGGCTCTGCTCGGCCTTTCAGACATGGCGGCGCTATGATGCAGCGCGGCAGTCACTGATCGGGGCCGAATTGGACCGCATCCTCGCCACGCCGGGCCTCAGCCGCGACACGACCGAGATGCTTAGCCGCATCAAGGAGGCATAGCGGTGCGCCCGGTGCTGCTGATCACGGGCGCATCTACGGGCATCGGTGCCGCCTGCGCAGAGCTGGCGGCACGCCAAGGCTATGATCTGGCGCTGAATTACCGCCGCAGTCACGATGCCGCGCAAGATGTCGCGGATCGGGCCGAGGCAACGGGGGCGCGGACCCTGCTGTGCCCCGCCGATGTGTCAGACCCGGACGCCATCGCCGATATGTTCGCCTTGATCGACGCCGAATTTGGCCAATTAGACGCGCTCATCAATAACGCAGGCATCGTCGATCAGCCCAGCCCGGTCACCAGCATGAGCCATGGGCGCCTGCGCCGCATGTTCGACACCAATGTGATCGGCCCGTTTCTGGTCGCCAGCGAAGCGGTGCAGCGCATGTTGGCACAGGGCGATGGGGGCGCCATCGTCAACATATCCTCTGCCGCAGCCCGGCTGGGATCAGCAAACCAATACGTCGACTATGCCGCCTCGAAAGCTGCGATAGACATCTTTACCAAAGGCCTGTCGGACGAGGTCGCAGGATCGGGCATCCGCGTGATGTCGCTGCGCCCCGGCCTGATCGAAACCGGAATACATGCCAAGGGTGGCATCCCCGACCGCGCCACCCTGCTTAGCGATCAGGTGCCAATGAAGCGCGCAGGCAGCGCCGAAGAAGTGGCGCGCGCGGCACTCTGGCTGTTGTCGGACGATGCGAGCTATATCACCGGCTCCACCCTTGATGTCACCGGCGGGCGATGAGCGCTGATTTCACCTACCACCGCAGCGCGCGCAGCCCTGCCACCTATATTACCCTCGCGCTTACATGGGCCGCCCTGGGCGCCCTCTGGCTCTGGCTTGATGCCGCGCTCTGGATCGTGGGGTTTCTGACACTCTTCACCCTGCCCGCCCTATGGGACATCATCACCAACCCACAAAGCGGCCTGACGCTGGACGATCATAGGCTTGCATGGTTCTCGGGCAACCGCCACGCCCGGCTGCGCCACGACGAAATCGACCACATCCGCCTCGATACCCGGCTGGATTTTTCGGTACGTGCGACTGCCGTCCTGACCACAGGGCGCAAACTACGCTTGCCCTTCGAATCGACGCCGCCGCATCAGGCCTTCGAAAACGCCCTCACCGCCCGCGGCATCGCCACCCAGCGCCATCACTTTACCCTGATGCAATAGCGCTTCTTTTTGGTCTTATATATTCCCCGCCGGAGGCATGGCGGCCCCGGCACGGGGGCGCCAAAGGCGCGCAACCGTTCAGGGGCGCGCGCGGGGGCGGGTATCATCCAGCGGCTTGCAATAGTTCTGCCGCCGCAACCAGCCCGACATATCGCGCCGCTTGGATGCGCTGCGCATTGGGCCCCAATCCGCCGCCACGCCGCGCCCGCCCGGCCCGTAGATCACCCCGTCACGCGGCACGGTGACCGCCATGATTCTGACCGCACAACTCAGATTAGCTGCCCCGCTTTTCAGGGCCTCACCCGTCCCCGCGTGACACTTGTATCCCCGCGCCGTGCCGGGCAAAATCTGCAACAGACCGTACCAGCGGCCACCACCGCCCACGGCCCAGGGCTTGTAGGTACTTTCGTGCTTGGCCAGCGCCGACAGGAACCCGACCCAGAATTCGCGGCGCTGGTCCTCGGGCGCATTGCGATAAGCGGGGCACCAAGTGTCGATATCGCCTGGCACCAGATCAACCAATCCCTTGCCATGACTTTTGAGCGCTGACAGCGCCGCGCGTGTCCACAAAGTGTGCCCCTGCATATGCTGCCAGCGTGTGCGTGGCACCGATCCGCTGCGCGCGGGCGGGCGGACCGTGGTGACAAAGGCAGGCACCCTTGGGCTGATGTCGATGGCGACTGTTTCCCCATCCGGCAGCGCAAGTGGCGCCGCAACCGGCATCGGAACCGCCGACCCAACCCTTGGTTGAGTGACCTCGATCTGCTCCTCGGCAGGAAATGCGAGTTGCGGCAGCTCTGCAAGGCCCGCTGCCGGGAGGCTTGCCAATGCCAGGATGAAGACGACTTGTTTCATGTCGGCCATATGATCGCGCCCAAATGGGGTTGGCAAGACACCGGCCCCGCGCATATCGGCGTATTCCCTCCGATTTTGGAAACAAGCGACGTGGCGATGGCGCAATGTCCCGAAAGTACGAACAATCACACCCATGCTGCGCATCCACCTGAGCCGCACACGTCAAAGCTGCAAAGTTATCGCGATATCTCCGCAAGCTAGCCACGGTTCCGCCCCATTGAACGGCGATCCTGTCAGGACAGTTGCAGCACCGCACAGCAAACGGGATTTCCATGAAAACGATCACCAGCCTTATTCAGACCCGCCTGCGGCCGCTTCTTATGGGGTCCGCCGACCGCACCGAGGTCACCGAACCGCTGGCCCACCCGATTCTGCTACGCCGCCGGGCATCTAGCGATCAGCAGGCGCTGAACCCTGAAATGCTGCGCATCACCTGCCCCAATCCCACCAGCGAAGAAGAGCTGCGCGACCGTCACCAGCATCGCGCGCAATGGTTGGTGCGCCAAGAACGCTGGCACGAGGTCTCGGCCGCGTTGCAAGCCGCCGACAAGACCCGCGAGATGACACCAGGTGCGATGCCTGTGGCCGAATTGATGGCCTACGGCGCGCGTGCAGATGTGGTACTGGCCGCCGAACATGCCCTGTTCGACGGCAAACCCGCCCGCGATGCGCCCCTGCTTGCAGGGATCGAAGCGCTGGAACATGTGCTTGCCGATTTCCCAGAGGACTATGCGATTGCCTGTATCGTGGCACAAGCGCATATGGACATCGGCTGGGCGTGGCGCGGCACCGGCTGGGACGCCGAAGTGCCGACGCGCAACAAGGACGCCTTTGCCGCGCATTTCGACCGCGCCACTGATATCCTTGCCCCGTTTGACAACCAAAAACTGCAATCCCCGCTTTTGGCCACCACCGCCTGCACCCTGTTGGGCGGCACCGCCAAGGGCCGCCGCCGCGTTGCCGACCGGTATGAAACGCTGATCGACCTGAACCCTGCCAACCCCCGCCCGATGCGGGCGATGGGCAACCACCTGCTGCCGCGCTGGTACGGCTCTTACGCCGAGTTGGAGCTGGAGGCCCGCCGCACCGCGTCGCGTACCCAAGCCACCTGGGGTGCGGGCGGATACACCTGGGTCCAATTCGATGCTATTTCCTGCGACGATATCGCTTGCGCCAACCTGGACCTGCCGTTTTTCATCGAAGGCCTGCATGATATCCTTGCCCGCAGCCCAGACGCCTATACGACAAATCTGCTGGCGGCCTATTGCGCCAATTCCATCGGTCAGGCGATGTCGGGCAATGACGAAGCGGATCAGGTGCGCAGCCAGATCGCCGACTGCGCCCGCTGGATCGTGCGCGAACATATGACTGAACTGCACCCGATGCTTTGGGCCCATGCCGCGCGGGGGTTCGACAACAACCTGCGCGTCCATTCCCCCAGCCGTTTTGCCGCCTCCGGCCGCGACGATGCCATGCGCATCATCACCTCGCTTTTCCAGCGCGAAATCGCGGCGGGCAAGCGGATCGTCTTCACCGATACCGGCCCTGTGGCCCAAGCGGGCTAAGCCTGCCTCTTGAAGCGGGCTGACCGCTCCAGTATGAACCGCCTTGACCACATTTATTCCAAGGCGGCCTTGATGCTTGATCTGACCTATGACACCCCGAAACCGCGTGTGATTGCAGGTGCGAAACACGATTGGGAACTCGTCATCGGGATGGAGGTGCATGCGCAGGTCTCTTCCAACGCCAAGCTTTTCTCCGGCGCCTCCACCACCTTTGGCGCAGAGCCCAATTCAAACGTCGCCTTTGTCGACGCTGCGATGCCGGGCATGCTGCCTGTGATCAACGAATATTGCATCGAACAGGCCGTGCGCACCGGGTTGGGCCTGAAGGCGCAGATCAACCTCAAATCTGCCTTTGACCGCAAGAACTACTTTTACCCCGATCTGCCGCAGGGCTATCAGATCAGCCAACTTTACCACCCCATTGTGGGCGAAGGCGAAGTGCTGGTCGAACTTGGCGATGGCACCGCGCGCCTGGTACGGGTGGAACGTATCCACATGGAACAGGACGCGGGCAAATCCATTCACGACATGGACCCAAACATGTCCTTTGTCGATTTGAACCGCACCGGCGTCTGCCTGATGGAGATCGTCAGCCGCCCCGACATTCGCGGCCCCGAAGAGGCCGCCGCCTATCTGGCAAAACTGCGCCAGATCCTGCGCTATCTCGGCACCTGCGACGGCAACATGCAGTCGGGGTCGATGCGTGCTGATGTAAACGTGTCGATCTGCCGCGTGGGCCAATATGAAAAGTATCAGGCGACGCAGGACTTTTCGCATCTGGGCACGCGCTGCGAGATCAAAAACATGAACTCAATGAGGTTCATCCAGCAAGCCATTGAAGTCGAAGCAAAACGCCAGATCGCGATTGTCGAGAACGGCGGCGAGGTTGTGCAGGAAACACGCCTGTTTGATCCCGACAAACAGGAAACCCGGTCCATGCGTTCCAAGGAAGAAGCGCATGATTACCGCTATTTCCCCGACCCTGATCTGCTGCCGCTGGAGATTGAGCAAGCCTGGGTAGACGATATCGCCGCCAACCTGCCCGAACTGCCAGACGCCAAAAAGGCGCGGTTTATCGGTGACTTCGGGCTTAGTGATTATGATGCCTCGGTCCTGACCGCCGACCTTGATTCTGCTGGCTATTTCGAAGCCGTAGCGCAGGGGCGCGATGGCAAGATGGCGGCGAACTGGGTGATCAACGAATTGTTTGGCCGGCTGAAGAAAGACGACAAGACCATCGTGGACAGCCCGGTCACTCCGGCGCATCTGGGCGCGATCGTCGATCTGATTGCCTCAGACGCGATTTCAGGCAAGATAGCCAAGGATGTCTTTGAAATATCTTACACAACCGGGCGCGACCCGGCCGAGATTGTCGAAACCGAAGGCATGAAACAGGTCACCGATACCGGTGCGATCGAAACCGCTGTTGATGACATCATCGCGGCCAACCCCGATCAGGTTGCCAAGGCAAAGCAGAACCCCAAACTGGCAGGCTGGTTTGTCGGTCAGGTGATGAAAGCCACGGGCGGCAAGGCCAACCCCAAGGCGGTAAACGACATTGTGGCGAAAAAGCTGGCGGAATAAGCGCCGTCAGCCCAGGTCGGGCACGCCGTCAAACCGGCCCTGTTGCAGCAAGACGCCCGACCGCAACCCCGCGCCGATGCGATGCGCAAGCGCCGACCACTGACGCGCGACATCTGGCGCGAGGTTCTGCGCCAGCACCTCATCGAATAACGCAAGCCAGATGGCAAAGTGTTCGGGGGCAACATTGCCCGCCTCAAGATGCTTGCGCATCGGATTTCCGTCGTAGACACGTTCACTTAAAATCGCGTTCCGCCAAAAGCTTGCGATCTTTTTCTCATGCGTTGGCCACTGCGTGACATGGGCGGAAAAAATAGGTCCCAATACAGGGTCGCGGCGCACGGCGGCGTAGAAGTGCCGCACGACCTGATCAATCTCGGGCGCTGTAATGGCGAATCTTGGGGGTATGGTCATGCCCGGACTTAACCATGAAAGCCACCGCGCCGCGACTGCGCCAAAACAGCGCATCGTTCCCACCCGACATTTTTCCGCGTAACCTGCGCGCCACCTTTCGCCGGGTCAACCCGCTTGGTATAAGAGCCTTTTGCAGAACCCAAGAGGCCCCTATGCCCCGTTACGAATACAAAGTTGTACCTGCCCCGAGCAAAGGCGTGAAGGGCAAGGGCATCAGAGGGCCCGAAGCGCGATTTTCCAATGCGATAGAGCAGCTTATGAACCAGCTTTCGGCCGCCGGGTGGGAGTATCAGCGCGCCGAAACCCTGCCGTCGGTCGAACGGTCCGGTCTGACGTCCACGACGACGGAATGGCGCAATGTTCTGGTTTTTCGCAAACCCGTCGATGCCGATGTCACAGGCTTTGCACCCGAACTGCTGCCCGCACCCACCGAACAGATGAGCGACACGCCGGAAACCCCTGAAAAACCTGAGGCAGTTGCGATTGTGGATACCCCCGGCGATGATACCACGACGGCACCGCAAACCAGCGCAGGCGACGACAACGCGCCCAAAGGCAACACCGAAGACGTCCACGCGACAGTCAACAAGACAGGAAAAGGTGGCGACACCGACAACGCTGACACAGACAAAGACGATGCCGACAACGGTGTCGAAGATACCAATGACGTATCAGATGTCGCCTCACCGCTGGAAACGCTCTCCAAGTCACGAAAGAACGCGTCTTCAAAGGGTTAAGGCGCGAGCTTAAACGTCTACATCAACCGCCAGCGCGTGTATCCGCCCCATCAGCTCGGCCCCCAGCGCCGCGTGAATGGCACGGTGGCGCGCAATCCGGCTTTGGCCCTTGAATGCCGCTGACCGAATATACAGGTTAAAATGGCTCTCACCGCCCTCGCGAAAGCCGCCATGACCTCGGTGGCTTTCGCTATCGTCCACCACATTCAATTCGCGTGGCGCAAAGGCCGTTTCCAACCGATCGGCAATCTCTTGTGTCACAGACATTTATTTGGCCCAGCCCCTTCAATCTCGCGCTGCAAGGTCTAAACTGACCGGCCTGAGTCGGAAAGGTCTTAATCCCATGCCCAAAGCTGATCCCTTCGGATTCGACATGTCTGTGTCGTCGTCCAAAAAGAAAAACCCACGGGGCCGTCGCGGCATGTCCGGTGCGTCCGAAACGTCGACCCGCATCTGCGATCACGAGGGCTGCGAAGAAGCAGGCAAGTACCGCGCGCCAAAAGCGCCGGATGTGCTGGACGACTATTTCTGGTTCTGCCAGCAGCACGTGCGCGACTATAATCTGAAATGGAACTTCTTTGATGGCACCACAGAAGCCGAACTGAACGCTCAGCAGTCCAAGGACAAGGTTTGGGAACGCACCACCAAGCCGCTGGGCGACCCAGAAGCGCGCGCCTGGGCGCGGCTTGGCATCGAGGACCCGCATCAGGTCTTGGGCAAGAACGCCACACAGAACCCCGGCAAAGGCCCCCAAGCCGGTCGCCGCCTGCCCCCGACCGAACGCCGCGCGCTGGAAATTCTCGAGGCCAAAGATACATGGACCAAACCCGAGGTGCGCAAGGTCTATAAGTCGCTGATCAAAGTCCTGCACCCCGACATGAACGGCGGCGACCGAAGCCAAGAGGACCAGTTGCAGCAGGTTGTCTGGGCCTGGGACCAAATCAAGGGCAGCCGCAACTTCAAGGACTGAACGCGCCAGCGCCCTCGCCACCCCGGCTGCGGCGATTTTGTCGTGACCCGCGCCTTGCCCTTGCGCCTCTTGCGGATATGTTGCACCAGATACGCGCGCGGTTTTCTCAGCCGCGTGCAGTGATAAAAGGATGACAAAGCGATGGCTGACGGCGCATTGGAACTCAATACAAAGCCCACCGAAGAGATTTCCGTGCGCGAAGTATTTGGCATCGACACCGATATGGTCGTCAAACGGTTCGAGCAGCGCACCAGCCGCGTGCCGGACATCGACAGCACCTATAAATTTGACCCTGATACGACATTGGCGATCCTCGCTGGTTTTACCCACAACCGTCGGGTGATGATCCAAGGCTATCACGGCACAGGTAAATCGACCCACATCGAACAGGTCGCCGCCTTGCTGAACTGGCCGACCGTACGCGTGAACTTGGACAGCCACATCAGCCGGATCGACCTGATCGGTAAGGATGCGATCAAACTGCGCGACGGGATGCAGGTGACGGAATTCCACGAAGGCATCCTGCCTTGGGCGCTGCGCAACCCCACCGCGATCGTGTTTGATGAATATGACGCCGGCCGCGCTGACGTGATGTTTGTGATCCAGCGCGTGCTGGAGCATGACGGCAAACTGACCTTGATGGATCAGAACGAAATCATCACGCCGCACCCCTATTTCCGCCTGTTCGCCACCGCCAATACCGTGGGTCTGGGTGATACAACCGGGCTGTACCACGGCACGCAGCAGATTAACCAAGCGCAGATGGACCGTTGGTCCCTTGTCGCGACGTTGAACTACCTGTCAATTGATGCGGAAACAGCGATCGTGCTGTCCAAGAACCCGCATTACAACACCGACAAGGGCCGCAAGACCATCAAGCAGATGGTCACCGTCGCAGACCTGACGCGCACCGCCTTTATGAACGGCGAATTGTCGACAGTGATGAGCCCGCGTACCGTGATCAACTGGGCGCAGAACGCCGAGATATTCCGCAATGTGGGCTATGCCTTCCGTCTGTCGTTCCTCAACAAATGTGATGAGCTTGAGCGTCAGACCGTGGCCGAGTTTTATCAGCGCCTGTTTGATGAAGAACTGCCCGAAAGTGCTGCGAGCCTCAGCTTGGGTTGAGAGCGGCCGATGTGGGACATTCAAAAAGGGGCGCTGTGATCAGCGCCCCTTTTTCTATGTGATCTGTGGGTCCGTTAGTTAGACGGCGCAGGCACGGTCCCGTCCACGGGGGCCGCATTCGGATCTTGTGGTGGCATGGTCTCGAGCGATTGCTTGGCCATCGCCAGATCTTGCGCGGTCAGGAAAGGATCTGCCGCTTCCATGTCGATCTTGGTGGCAGACGTCACCAGACGCAGCGTGCCGGATTCGTCGGTGGCGGTCGATAGGCTGGCCATTTCAAGGGCCACCCATTTTTCGCCAATCCCAAGGAACCCGCCAACGCCGATCACTACGCCCTCGATCGACCCATTCAGGTGCACGATCAGGTCGTCGACTTCGCCGATTTTCTCACCGGTTTCGGAGTAGATGTTGCTGCCAATGAGGTCGTCAGCAAGGATGGTATTCTCGCTTTGCATCGCGATCTGGCCTTCGACGGGCTTTGCCACTTCGTCGGCTGGGGCGTCGGCCACTGTGTCGGTTGTCCCAGCATCATCCGTCAGGGGCGCCTCGGCGGTGTCGGTCGACGTGGCGTCATCAGCCATAGGGGCCGCCGCAGTGTCACTGGGCGCGTCAGTGGCCGTGGTTTCATTGGTCACGGGCGCCTCGGCACTGTCTGTCGCGGTGTCACTTCCAACCGTCGTATCGGTGGTCACGGTGGCGTTGCCATCGGTCACAGACGCGTCGGCCTCTGCTTCGACGTTTGTTCCATCATCAACCGGTTTCACAGCGGTATCCTGAGCGGATAGCACAAATGGCGTCGCACTCAGCGTGGCGATCAACGCCAGACGGCTGGCATGTTGCATCAGATTTGTCATGGTCTCTCTCCTCGTTTGTGATGTGACGCGGTCGAGCCAGTTGTGTGGGGGAGGCAGCAGCAGCGTCGGTGTAAGTAGGAAATGCCGATCCCGGCCATTCAGTTCCCGTCATGGTGGAGAGATCGGCAGGATTTGGCGCATGATACCTGCGGGCTTGCCCTTTGACGCTGGGGGCAAAACCTGCCAAACCAAGGCTCGCAAGTTGACAAAGGCATGTGCCATGAAAAAATCCGACAACCCCGCAGACGCCTTCAAAAAAGCGCTCGCCGAAGCGACCAAGGTGATGGCCAATGATCCGGAACTGAACGTCACATACTCCGTTGATCCTGCTGGGCTTTCGGGTGATGCAATGCGCCTGCCCCAAGTGAGCCGCCGGATGACGCGCGAAGAGGTGTTGTTGGCACGCGGCACGGCAGATGCGCTGGCCCTGCACCGCCGCTATCACAATGATGCCACCCATGCCCGCTATGTCCCGCAAGGCGACATGGCGCGCGACCTTTACGAGGCGATGGAAACAGCCCGCTGCGAGGCAATGGGCGCGCGCGACATGCCCGGCACAGCGGGCAATATCGACGTCAAAATCAAACACGACGCCCTGCGCAAGGGCTATGATCAGGCGTCGCAGGCCAGCGATGTGCCGCTGGCGACGGCGGCGGGGTATCTTGTGCGTCATCTGGCGACCGGGCGCGAACTGCCTGCCGCTGCGGCCAATGCGATGGACCTGTGGCGCGGATTTATCGAGGATCAGGCCGGTGGCACGCTGGAAAACCTAGACGAGACACTGGCCGATCAGGCCGCCTTTGCCCGCTTTGCACGGCAGATGATCTCTGATTTGGGGTATGGTGATCAGCTGGGCGATGACCCCGATCAGATCGACGAAGATCAGGAAGACGAGGCCGAAGAAGGCGCCGAGGAAGACCAAGACCCCGATAGCACCGGCCAGGACGAACAGGACGAGGAAGAGGCCGAAGGCTCTCCCGAGAACAGCCAGGAAGAACAGCAAGACGACAGCCAGGCCCAGGTCTCCATGGACGATATGGCGGATCAGGAACTGGGCGACGAAGCAGAGATGCCCGAAGGCGACGCCCCGATGGAGCCGCCGCCGCCGCCGCCCGTGTCCGATGCGGACCCGAACTATCTGGTCTATAAGTCCGACCACGATGAAATCATCGGTGCCGAGGAACTGGCCGAACCCGTCGAGTTGGAGCGCCTGCGCGCCTATCTTGATCAGCAGTTGGAACCGCTGAAAGGGGCCGTGAGCCGTCTGGCAAATAAATTGCAGCGCCGGTTGCAGGCGCAGCAGAACCGCTCGTGGGAGTTTGACCTTGAAGAAGGCACGCTTGATGCGGGCCGTCTGGCTCGGGTGGTGGCAAACCCCACAACCCCGCTGAGCTTCAAGATCGAGAAAGACACCGAATTCCGCGATACCGTGGTGACGCTGCTGCTGGACAATTCGGGGTCAATGCGGGGGCGGCCGATTTCCATCGCTGCGATCTGCGCCGATGTTCTGGCGCGCACGCTCGAGCGGTGCAACGTAAAGGTGGAGATATTGGGTTTCACGACCCGCGCCTGGAAGGGCGGTCAGGCCCGCGAGACCTGGTTGAACGATGGCCGCCCAGTGCAGCCGGGGCGGTTAAACGACCTGCGCCACATCATCTATAAATCAGCCGACGCGCCATGGCGGCGCACGCGTGATCATCTGGGGCTGATGATGAAAGAGGGTCTGCTGAAGGAAAACATCGACGGTGAGGCGCTGGAATGGGCGCACCGGCGCATGATCGCACGGCCAGAGGCGCGCAAGATCCTGATGGTGATTTCGGATGGTGCGCCCGTGGATGACAGCACCCTGTCGGTGAACCCGGCCAACTATCTGGAAAAACATCTGCGCGACGTCATCGCCATGGTCGAAAAACGCCGGGCGGTAGAATTGCTGGCCATCGGCATCGGCCATGATGTGACCCGCTATTACGACCGCGCAGTGACGATCACGGATGTGGATCAACTGGCCGGGGCGATGACCGAACAACTGGCGGCCTTGTTTGACAGCGATCCGCGCAAACGGGCCCGTGCCATGGGCCTGCGGCGCGCCAGCTGAAACGCCGTGCAAGGTATTTGAAAAAGGATGAAGGAGGGGCGTTTGTTCCAGAGTTTCGAGATCACCGCCCGGCCGGAACAAGGCCCGCCGCGATTGCAGGCGCTGCGGGGGGAACTGGACCGCGAGGGGCTGGACGGTTTTCTGATCCCGCGCGCCGACGCGCATCAGGGCGAATATGTCGCCCCGCGTGACGACCGGCTGCGCTGGCTGACCGGGTTTACCGGGTCGGCGGGGTTCTGTGCCGCGCTGCGCGATGTGGCGGGGGTGTTCATCGACGGGCGCTATCGCACGCAGGTTAAGTCGCAGGTCGCAGATGTCTATTCCCCCGTGCCTTGGCCCGAGGTGTCATTGGCCGATTGGCTGCGCGATCACCTGCCGCAGGGCGGCATCGTCGGGTTTGACCCCTGGCTGCACACCCCCGGCCAGATGGAAACGCTGGAAGAGGCGCTGGCGGGCAGCGGTATCGAAATGCGCCGCTGTGACAATCTGGTGGACCGGATCTGGCCCGATCAACCGGCCCCACCCAGCGCCAAGGCACGGCCGCATCCGATTGAATTTGCGGGTGACAGCCACGACGACAAACGCGCCCGGCTGGGCCAGACCCTGCGCGACGCAGGCCAGAATGCCGCCGTGATCACCCTGCCCGACAGCCACAACTGGCTGCTGAACATTCGCGGAACTGACATCGCACGGAACCCGGTTGCGCATGGTTTTGCCGTGCTGCACGGCTCTGGCAAGGTCGATTTGTTTATGGCGCCGGCCAAGCTGGCAGGGCTTGAGGATCATCTGGGGGCCGACGTGACCCTGCACGATCCTGCCGACATGCCCGGCTTTCTAAGCACCCTGCCCGGCCCGGTGCGATTGGACAAACAGTCAGCGCCGGTGCTGGTGGCCGATATCCTGGGCGACCGTGTGGTATGGGGCGATGACCCCTGCGCCCTGCCCAAAGCCTGCAAGAACCCCGCCGAAATCGCCGGATCAGCCGAAGCACATCTGCGCGATGGGGCGGCACTGGTGGAGCTGCTGGCCTGGCTTGATGCCCAGCCCATCGGCAGCGTGACCGAAACCCAAGTGGTCAGCAAACTCGAAGGGTTCCGCCGCAGCGACAACGCGCTGCAAGACATCAGTTTTGAGACGATCGCGGGAACCGGCCCCAATGGCGCTATCATCCACTACCGCGTGACCGAAGAAACCGACACGCGGCTGGAGGACGGTCACCTGCTCGTGCTCGACAGTGGCGGGCAATATCTGGACGGCACCACCGACATCACGCGCACCATCGCCATTGGCACGCCCGACGCCGAGGCGCGCACCGCCTTTACCCGCGTCCTTGCAGGCATGATCGCGGTGAGCCGCCTGCGCTGGCCCAAGGGGCTGGCCGGGCGCGACATCGAGATGCTGGGCCGCCTGCCTCTGTGGATGGCGGGGCAGGATTTTGATCACGGGCTGGGCCACGGCGTCGGCGCGTATCTGTCGGTGCACGAAGGTCCACAGCGGTTGAGCAAACTCAGCCATGTGCCACTGCTTGCGGGTATGATCCTGAGCAATGAGCCGGGATATTACCGCGAAGGCGCTTTTGGTATCCGCATCGAAAACCTGCTGGTCGTGCAAGACGCCCCGGCGCTGCCGGGCGGCGATCCGCAGCGGCATTTCCTGAATTGGCGCACGCTCAGCTTTGCCCCGATTGATCGGCGGTTGATTGACGAAACCGCTCTGGATGGGCCCGCGCGCGCGTGGCTGAACGCCTACCACCGCGAGGTTTCGGAAAAAATCGGTCCCCGCCTATCCCCTGCAACAAAACTGTGGTTGGATGCGGCAACGGCGCCGATTTAGGCGCCACAGCGCATCTGTTCGAGGGGAACATCATGGCCGACCATATCAAGATCACCAAGACCGAAGGCACCTGGGTTGTGCGCGCAGGCGGGGCCGTTCTGGGCGAATCTACGCAGGCGTTGCAACTGGTCGAAGGCGACTATCCCCCGGTGATCTATTTCCCGCGTGGTGACATCGCGATGGCCTTTCTGGATGTCTCTGACAAGACCAGCTATTGCCCGCATAAGGGCGATGCGCGCTATTATTCTGTCGTCACCAAAAGCCGCACATTGCAAGACGCGGTATGGTCCTACGAGGACCCCAAGGACACGGTCAAGGCGATCAAGGGGCATCTGGCCTTTTATCCGATGGACGAGATTGCCGTCGAACAGATCTAACCTGTTACGAATGTTCCTCGGCCGCGGTGGCGGCCAGGGCCCGGTTATAGGCCTTGAGCGCGTCAACGTGGAACAGTGCGCCCAGCAATTCGGGCGGCGCATCTGCGCTGAGGGCCACCACAGGTATGAACCGCGCACCCGATTGGTCGAACACCGGCAGCGCTGATTCCAGTGTGGCCGATCCGTCAATATAGGTGCCTTCGTTGATGAGATCCCAACAGGCCTCTTCGGGGGCGGCGAATTCATCGTCAGGGCGGCGCATGATGCGCGCCACAATGAACATCGACAACAGATAGGCCTGTGGCCCAGCGGCCAGATGCAGCCCGCGCCGTTCCATCTGGGTCAGGAAAAAGCTGCGGTCGACAATGCGTGACGCGAGCGCGGTGGACATGCTGACCGCCACCATCACGGCCAACCCGGTCTGCCAGTCTCCGGTCATTTCGAACACAATCAGGGTCGTGGAAATCGGCGCACCCAACACGGCGGCGGCGACCGCCCCCATCCCAGCGAGCGCATAAAGCGAGGAGGAGCCTGAGACGTCGGGAAACACCCCCGTTGCGATGATGCCAAAGCCAAGGCCCGTCAGCGCCCCGATCATCAGCGATGGGGAAAACACCCCACCGCCCATGCGCCCGCCCAAAGTGATCGCCACGGCAGCAACCTTGAGCACGGTAAACACGATCGCCTCGTTCAACATCAACTCGCCCGTCAGCGCCATTGATGTGGTTTCGTACCCCACCCCAATGATGTGCGGGAACCACAGGGCAATGACCCCCAGCAAGGCCCCTGCCACCGCCGGACGCAGCCAGCGCACCAACCCGGTCCGGGCCTGTACGTAGTTGCCAAAATCCTCGGCCCAGAAAATCGCCCGCATCAAGGCCACCGCGACCAGCCCGCAGGTCAGACCCAACAACAGAAAGGCGGGCAGTTCCGCATAGAACTGAAATGCACCGTAGCTGGGCAGCACAAATTCGGTCAGCCCACCGAATTCCAAACGGTTGATCACAGTGCCCGCCACCGAGGCAATCACGATGGGCGCAAAAGCATGAACCGCAAAATGCCGCAACACCACCTCGAGCGCGAAAAGCGCACCCGCGATGGGGGCGTTGAAGCTGGCCGATACGGCGGCGGCCACGGCGCAGCCCAGCAAATCGCGCCCGGTGATGCCATCGGCCTTGATGAGCCGACTGACCCAAGTCGAAATCACTGCCGCCAGATGTACCACCGGCCCTTCGCGGCCCGATGACCCACCGGTCGACAGTGTAATCAGTGACGCCAGCGCCGAGGCAAGCCCGGCCTTCGTCTCGACCCGGCCTTCGTGCATCGCGGCCCCGAGGATCACATCGCCCACGGTGCGCGCGCGCCCGTCACGGGTAAAGCGGTGCAGGATCAGCCCCACCACCAATCCACCGACCGTCGGGATCACGATCACCCAATACCACGCAAGGCCCGAAATGAAGCTATGCAGAAACTGGACGTCATCCGTGCCGTAAAGAACGGCCTGTAACCAGTTGATCCCCTTGCGAAAAAACAGCGCAGCAAAGCCCGCAGCGATCCCGACCAGCAGCGCGATGAACCAAAAGGTCACCTTGCCCGGTCCCTGTTTGCGCAATATATGCCAACCCTTTTTGCAGCCGCTTAGCGCCTGGTCAAATTGCTGTGCAAAAAAGGAATTTTCGGGCTCGGACATGGGGGTTCAATCGCTGTACCCTTTCTGTGTAGGCCAAGCCGCCGCGCGGGAACACCCGGTTTATGACGCAGGCACAACACGTTGCCCTTGCAGCAACACTTGCGCCGCACCGCGTGCTGCGTCGGTGATCACATCCCCCGCCAGCATCCGCGCCACCTCGTCGACCCGTTGCTCTGCCGCCAGCGGTACAACCGTGGACGTCGTCATGCCCTTGGCCACCGATTTTTCAACCCGCCAATGGTGTGCGCCTAAGGCGGCGACCTGTGGGGAATGTGTGACGACCAAAATCTGCCCACCTTCGGCCAGCGCCTGCAAACGACGCCCCACGGCGTCGGCGGTGGCCCCGCCAACACCACGGTCGATCTCGTCAAAGATCAGGGTCAAGCCGGACTGTCCTTGGGTCAGACAAACCTTGAGCGCCAACAGGAAACGGCTGAGTTCACCGCCCGACGCGATCTTGCCCAATGGCCCGGCGGGCGCACCGGGGTTGGTCGCCACGGTAAAGGACACGGCATCGCGCCCTTCCGGCCCGGCGCTGTCTTCAGTGATCTGGGTAGCGAACACCGCACGCTCCATCTTGAGTGGGGCCAATTCGGCGGCCACGGCGCGGTCCAGCCGGGTTGCGGCCTTGGCCCGCGCCGTGCTCAGCGCGGACGCCGCAGCGTCATAGGTGGCTTCAGCAGCTCGCACAGCCGCTTCGAGCGCGGGCTGCGCCGCCTCGCCTGCATCAAGCGCGTCGAGTTTGGCGCGCAGGGTATCGGCAAAACCCGCCAGATCATCGGGCGCCACATCATGTTTGCGCGCCAGCCCGCGAATTGCAAAAAGCCGCTCTTCGCAACTTTCCAGCTCGTAAGGATCAAAGGACATACCATCAATGGCATCCGCCACGCCGCTCATCGCGTCGTCCAACTCGACCATGGCGCGATTCAGCGCCGCCAGGGGCGCTTCCAACGCGCCGTCTGCCTTGTCGGCCACGCCGTCAAGCCAGCGCAGAGCGTCGCCCATGGCGGTCTCGGCCCCGCCCTGACCCAGCAGTTCATAGGCGTTGACCACATCACGCCGGATCTTTTCGGCGACCTGCATCACGCGGCGGCGGGTGTCGAGCGTTGCTTCCTCGCCAGCTTCGGGCGACAGTTTGTCCAACTCGGCCACGGCGTGTCGCAGGAATTCTTCTTCGGCTTCGATCGCGGCACGGGTCTCGGCAGCGGCGCGGGCGGCTTTGCGCGCCTGCGCCAGATCGCCCCAGGCCTTGCGCACGGCGCCGCGTGCGGCATCATTACCCGCAAAGCTATCCAGAATGTCGCGGTGCCCGCGCGGGTTCAGCAGGCCGCGATCGTCGTGCTGACCGTGCAGTTCGACCAGCGTTTCGGACAGGCGACGCAATACTTCACCCGAACAGCGGCGGTCGTTGACCCAAGCTGTCTTGCGCCCGTCAGCCGTGTTGATGCGGCGCAGGATCAACTCGTCACTTGCAGGCAGGCCCGCGTCCTCAAGCACCGCATGGGCGGGGTGGCCATCCGGCAGATCGAACCAGGCCGTGACCTCGCCCTGCTCCGCCCCCTGCCGCACCAGATCAGCGCGTCCGCGCCAGCCCAGCACAAAGCCCAGACTGTCAAGAAGGATAGATTTGCCTGCCCCGGTTTCCCCGGTCAGCACGTTCAGGCCCGGCTGAAACCCAAGTTCCAACCGGTCAATGATCAGCATATCCGATATATCAAGCCCGCGTAGCATGGCACATATCCGTGAACTGGGTGGCGCCTGCCGCGCTTACAACCACTCGCCCTTGATGGTCTGGCGATAGACCGCCCCCAGCCAGTTGTCTTTGTAGAAGGCAGGGGCAAGCCCGCGACCGGTCAGCAGCTTGTAGCTGTCCTCGTACCAGTCAGAGGACCGGTAATTGTAGCCCAGAATGGCCCCGGCAGTCTGCGCTTCCTTGTTCAGACCCAGCGATAGGTAGGATTCTACCAGCCGGTGCAGCGCCTCTGCGGTATGTGTGGTTGTCTGGAATTCCTCGACGACGACGCGGAAACGGTTGATCGCGGCGGTATAGTGATCGCGGCGCAGGTAATAGCGCCCGATCTCCATTTCCTTGCCTGCAAGGTGGTCAAAGGCCAGATCAAACTTCAGTATGGCGGATTTGGCGTATTCACTGTCAGGGTAGTTTTCGATCACCTGGCGCAGCGATTGCAGCGCCTGAAAGGTGAGCCCCTGATCGCGTCCGACCTCGTCGATTTGATCGTAATAGCTGAGCGCCAGCAGATACTGGGCATAGGCGGCATCGTCGTCATCGGGGTAGAAATCAATGAAACGCTGCGCCGCCGAGCGGCTGTTGGGGTAATCCTGATCCTTGTGATAGGCAAAGGCCTGCATGATCAGCGCGCGCTTGGCCCATTCCGAATAAGGATAAAGCCGCTCGATCTCGGAAAAGTAGAAGGCCGCCTGATCCGGCTTACGGCGGTTCAGTTCAAACTCGCCGCGTTCAAAAATCTGCTCGGCTGAATAGGTCTCAAGCGGGATTTCCTGCGGGTTAAAAAAGTTGGCAGTGAAACGGCCGGTGTCGCGCGCAGCGCCGCATGCGCCAAGTACCGCCACGACCAGCACCGCACCGATCAGTCGCTTACGCGATCCCGCTACTGTCATGCCTGCACCCTTCGCATCGTCCAACCCATGGTCATATGACCCCTCTTGCGCATGTGACTAGCACAATAATTTGCGTTGCAAAACGCCCATTCCACACTTGGTAAGCATACGTAACGCAAAAGCGATAGTCTGCCTTAGGCTTTTCACTTCATCCAAGGGAATACAAGGACTTGGCCGTGCCTACAATGGCCCTTTGCCAGCAGGCGGTGCCAGTCGCGGCGGCCCGCCTCAGGCGACCTGTGGAATTTCGTCCCAGACCAGACCATAGCCGGGCAAACGCGCGGCCATTTCGGCATCACAGGTCACCAGGCGCACGGCACCTTCGGTCGCAAAAAGCTTGCGCAGCAAGGTGTTGGTCAGCGAATGCCCGGCCCGTGTGCCTTTGTAGTGGCCCAGCAATGGCGCGCCAGCCAGTGCCAGATCGCCTAGGGCATCCAGCATCTTGTGGCGCACAGGCTCGTCCGCATGGCGCAACCCGCCAGGGCTCAGCACGCGGTCACCGTCAAACACCACAGCGTTTTCACCGGGCGTACCACCAAGGGCCAGGCCATTGGCCTGCATCGCATCCACATCCGCCTGACGGCAGAAGGTGCGGCTGTCGCACAGCTCGCGCGCAAAGGAGCCGTTGTTCATTACCAGTGACTTTTGCTGGTGACCAATGGCCGCATCGACGAAATCAATCTCGAAATCAATCCGCAGCGTGTTGGAGGGGGACAGCGTGGCACTTGCGTCGCCGTCGGTGACTGTCACGGTCTTCAACACTTCAAACGCCATAACGGGTGCTGCCAGCGCCCGGATGCCGCGCTGCATGAAACCGCGTACGAAGGGGATTGCGGACCCGTCAAGGATCGGCACTTCGGGGCCATCAATCTCGATCAGGGCGTTGTGGATCCCGCAGCCGGCCAGCGCCGCCATCAGGTGTTCGACCGTAGAGACGGACAGACCAGAGGCGTTTTCCAGTTTGGTGCAGAGCGGCGAACGGTTGACGGCATCCCAGCGCGCCGGGATCATCCGGTCGCCGACGGCCACATCACTGCGCGAGAACCAGATGCCGTGATGAACACCCGCAGGGCGCACGGTCACCGTGGCAGGCGCACCGGAGTGCAGGCCTTTGCCGCTAAAGCTGATCGGTGTTTTAATCGTGGTCTGCACGGGGCATCCTCAAGGTTCATAGATCATTGTCTAAGTTGAACCCTGAAGTAAGCGGGTGGTTCAAAATGCTCAACTCAATCTTTGTAACCGACTGAAACATGCCCGTAACAATTGGGCGCAATGACGCTTAGCGCTTTATAAGTAGTTGTTTTAAATTCAGAAAGGGCCACCCGAAGGCAGCCCTTTCATTAACAAATGTGACTTAGATCAGTTGGCCTGACGGCGCAGGAAGGCAGGAATTTCGATCCGTTCCTGGTCTGGATCGTGGCTTTCCTGCGGCTGTGGCGCCGCGGCGGACGCGCGTGTCTGCACCGGGGGCTGCTGCCGTGTGGGACGCTGCTGCACCTCACCTTCGCCGTGACCGGTCATCCGGTTGATCAGCGAATTGATCCCAAAGCGCGGTTTGTCACCGGCCTGCTGGCCCTGCTGCTGCTGCTGCTGTTGGTGCTGGGCCTGACGCTGCTGGTGCTCAGGCGCGGCCTTTTGCGCTGCGGCGCGCAGACGGGCCAGGGCCTCGGGCGATGGGGTGCCGGGGGCTGGGGCGCGCGGCGCGACAAATGTATCAGGCTCGGCCTCCAGGCTTTCTTCCTGACGCGGCTCGAATGCTGCGACCTGTGGCTGGTAGGCTGGTGCTGGCAGGCCGTCTTCGTCGGTATCAGCGGCGCTGTCATCGGCAAAGATATCGTCGGCCATGTCATGCGCTGAGGCCTGCTGCGTCTCCATTTCGTTGAACAATGGTGCCTGCTCGACTTCCCGCGGTGCTTCGGCGGCGACGGTTGCTGCAACCGCTGGTGCCACGTCCTCGGCAGACACGTTTTGGCGCAGCGGCTGGCTCATGGAACGGCGCGGCACCGGCATTTCGGTGTTCACATCGGTGGCGTCGATACCGGTTGCCACAACGCTGACGCGCATAAACCCACCAAGGCTTTCATCCAGCGTGGAGCCGACGATGATGTTCGCCTCTGGGTCCACCTCTTCGCGGATGCGGTTGGCGGCTTCGTCCAGTTCGAACAACGTCAGATCGGCCCCGCCGGTGATGTTGATCAACACACCCTTGGCCCCGCGCAGGCTGATTTCGTCCAGCAGAGGGTTGGCAATCGCCTTTTCGGCGGCCTGGATGGCGCGATCTTCGCCTTCGGCCTCGCCGGTACCCATCATCGCCTTGCCCATTTCATCCATCACGGCGCGAACGTCGGCAAAGTCGAGGTTGATCAGGCCGGGACGGACCATCAGATCGGTAACGCCCTTCACACCCTGGTACAGCACATCGTCAGCCATCGAGAAGGCTTCGGTGAAGGTGGTTTTTTCATTGGCCAGACGGAACAGGTTCTGGTTGGGGATGATGATCAGCGTATCAACGACCTTTTGCAGCGCCTCGACGCCGTCCTCGGCCTGACGCATGCGCTTGGCACCCTCAAACTGGAACGGCTTGGTCACAACACCAACGGTCAGAACACCCAGTTCACGCGCGGCCTGCGCGATGATGGGGGCTGCACCTGTGCCAGTGCCGCCGCCCATGCCAGCGGTGATAAAGCACATGTGTGCGCCGGCTAGATGGTCAACGATCTGTTCAATCGATTCTTCGGCAGCGGCAGCCCCGACACTGGCGCGTGCGCCCGCACCCAGACCTTCGGTAACCTTGATACCCAGCTGGACCCGGTTTTCCGCGCGGGCCTGTTGCAGCGCCTGCGCGTCGGTGTTGGCCACGACAAAATCGACGCCATCCAGTTGTTTTTCGATCATATTATTGACCGCGTTCCCGCCAGCACCACCAACACCGAATACGGTGATACGGGGCTTCAGGTCGTCTTGTCCGGGCATCGAAAGGTTAAGTGTCATGTGCTGTCCGCCTGTCTATTGCCCGCGTCCCAGCGGGAGTTTTTTTGACTAAATTCCCATAATCCTACCCGCCTAGGGCGGGGTCGTCACCTAAAAAACATCATTTTGCCGCTAAATATGGGCAAATTCTTGCTGGTTTAGCCCGTATATCGGGTCTGACACCCGATATTGGGGTCACCAGTTGTCTCGAAACCATTTTACCGCCCTTTTGAGCGATCTGGATGGGTAACGGTCAGCGGGAATGTCAAAGTCCCACCATTCGTCCTGTGGATGCGCCGCAAAGAGCGCGAGGCCGACAGCGGAGGCAAAGCTGGGGCCGGTGGCGGCCTGCGGCAGGCCATGTACGCGCAAGGGGCGCCCGAGGCGTACCTGCTGGCCCAGTATCTTGCTTGCCAGCCCGTCGAGACCGGGGATCTGACTGCCCCCGCCCGTCAATACAATCTGCTGGCTCGGCAGGTGGTCAAATCCCGCGGCATCCAGCCGAACCCGGACCTCTTCAAGGATTTCCTCGACGCGGGGCCGCATGATGCCAATCAGCTCAGCGCGGCTGGCGGTGCGGCGGTCGTGTTCATAGTCGCCCGTGTCGCCGCCGATCTCGATCATTTCACGATCATCCATCCCGGTGGCATGCACGCCGCCGTAAAATGTCTTGATCCGTTCGGCATTGGCGGTGGGCACCTGCAACCCCATCGAGATGTCGGATGTGACGTGATCCCCGCCCATGCGCACGGTGTCGGCGTAGATCATGTGTTTCTTGATAAAGATCGAAATGCCCGTGGTGCCGCCGCCCAGATCAATACAGGCCGCGCCCAGTTCCTGTTCGTCCTCGACCAGCGCGGAAATCCCCGACGCATAAGAAGACGACGCAATGCCCGCCAGCTCCAGATCACAGCGTTTGATGCAATGCGCCAGGTGCTGCACCGTGTCGGCATCAACGGTCAGCATGTGCATGTCCACCGACAGGCTGTTGCCCAACTGGCCACGCGGATCAGCAAGGCCAGAGCGGTGATCGAGCGCAAAATTCACCGGCTGGGCGTGCAAGACTTCGCGGCCCTCGCCGTATTCCGGTACGTCGCAGCCCGCCAGCACCCGCGCCACGTCCTGTTCAGAGACAACCTGTCCTTCCAGTTCGACCTGCGCATCCAGGCCATAACTGCGCGGCTCGCCGCCCGAGAAACAGGCGATAACATGATCGACCCGGATACCGGCCATCTTTTGCGCCGCTTGCAGCGCGGTTCGAATGGCGCGTTCGGTTTCGCCCATGGCGCAGATCTCGCCAAAGCGGACACCGCGCGACCGTGTGGTGGCGGCTCCGATGACGCGGAATCCCGATTGACCGGCCAGCGATCCGATTTCGCCATCGTCGCCATCATGGGTCAGCCCATCAAAGCGCAGGACGAGGCAAGCAATCTTTGAACTGCCCACGTCCAGAATGGCGACCACACCGCGCTGCATTGCCAGCTTGCGCATGTGACGCATCGATCTTTGGCTGTCGTATAAATCCATCATCTCGTTACTGTCCCAATTCCGCCGGCCTATTCACTGGCCTGAAAGCTGCCTGATGTGCCACCATTCGCGGGTGGCCTCTTCGTTCATTCGCACGGTTGGGCGTGATGCCAACCGCATATCAACCCGCGCCACGTCGCGGGTCAAAACCTCTTGCGCGCCTTCCAGCGCGATCACCCGTTCCAGTGCCTGCAATGCCCCCTGTTCGGGCAGCAGAATGCGCTGGTCACGGTCGAGAACCACATCCCAGCGGCGTTCGCCCATCCGCACCAGCCCGCGCAGGCGCCCGCCCAGAACACTGGCCGTCGCAATGAGGCTCAGCGCTTCGGGTACATGCAGTGTTGCCCCCTGCCCCGCGATCAGCGGCAGATCGCCAAATTCGGTACGCGCGCCAATGTCCGCGACATGCGCGCCGACTTCGTCCACCAGCGTCAGACCGTCGTCGCTGCGCCAGACAACCACGGGGATGCGCGGGGTGACATCGACCTGCAACACACCACCTGGGCGGATGCGGATATTGGCCTGTTTCACACCATGCAGCGCGGTAATCTTGGCCCGGATATCGGGCAAATCCAGATCGAAGGAACTGATCGGGAACTCCAGCGGTACCGCCGTGCGGATATCACCCGCAAGCGCGCCATCTGCCCCGTCAATCGCCATCAGCTTGACCATGAACTCGGGCCGTTCCTCGATGCTGGCACGGGTGTCGGCCACCGCTTGCGTGATAGCAGTCCTGCGGCCCTCGTCCGCGAGGTAGATCGTGCCCACCAACAAGGTCAACGAAAACGGCGCCGCAACCCGCAAGGCAAAGCGAAAGCCCGGCGTCAGCATCAAGCGCTGCATCCGCCACGCCCAACGCGACGGTGCCGGATCAATCTTGGCGGTGCTGGGGCTGCGGCGGATCAGCGATCGCATGACGCATCCTCCACCATCCAGGCACACAGATCGGGAAAGCTGATACCGCAATGCATACCCTGTTCGGGCGTCAGCGATGTGGCGGTCATGCCGGGCTGGGTGTTGGTCTCAAGCAGGATCAATCCCGCCGCACCCCGGCTTTCGTCCCAGCGAAAATCGGTGCGGCTGATACCGCGGCACCCCAGCGCGTCATGGGCCCGCTTGGCATAGTCCATGCACAGCTGGAAAATCTCGTCCGGCAGGTCCGCAGGCAACACATGACGTGACCCGCCGGGCTTGTACTTGGCATCGTAATCATACCAGCCGGTCGTGAGGATATCGGTCACCGTCAGCGCGCGGTCGCCCACCACCGTGGTGGTCAATTCCCGCCCCGGCGCAAAGGTTTCGACCATCACATACGCTGGCATGTCATCTGACAACTGCGGCGGACCGTTGTTTTCCGCCCCTACCAAATAGACCCCGACGGAAGACCCTTCATTGTTCGGCTTGACCACATAGGGCGGGGCCATGACATGGTCGGCCATCACATCGGCCTTGGCGCAGATCACGCTTTCCAACACGGGAAGACCTGCGTTGCGGAACACACCCTTGCTGCGCTGCTTGTCCATCGCAAGTGCGGAGGCCAGAACGCCGGAATGGCTGTAAGGGATCGCCAACCATTCAAGCAGGCCCTGAACGCAGCCGTCCTCGCCCCAGCGCCCATGCAGGCAATTCAGAACGGCATCAGGTTTCATATTCTGTAAAACGTCACAAAGGTCGCGGCCTGCATCGACCTCGACCACCTTGTATCCGCCATGTTCCCGCAATGCGGCGGCGCATGCGCGCCCGCTGGACAGAGACACCTCGCGCTCAGCCGAGGGGCCACCCATCAATACCGCCACTGTCGGGGTGTGTCTGCTCGACGTACCCACCGGAGTGCCTCTTTGCCTCGGGCCTTTGTGGCCCCTGTTATTTTTGCCGTTTGTCGTTTTTGGCCGCTGTGCGGCTTATGCCTCAGGCACCGGATCGCCCAATTTCTCACCGATGCGCTTGATTTCCCATTCTAGCCTTATACCGCTTGAATCGTAAACCTTTTTTCGCACCTCTTCACCCAATGTTTCCAAATCATCCGCCGTCGCCGCGCCGGTGTTGATCAGAAAGTTGGAATGTTTCGGGCTCATCTGCGCGCCGCCCCGTGTGGCGCCGCGCATGCCTGCGTCGTCGATCACCTTCCAGGCTTTCAGGTCATGCACATCGTCGTCCTTTCCGGTGCTGGAGAAACCAGCCGGATTGCGAAAGGTACTGCCGGCGCTGCGGTCCTTGGTCGGCTGTGTCTCGTCCCGCTTGGCCAGTTGCGCTTCCATCCGCTCGTGCAACGCCGCAGGCGCGCCTTGGGGCGCCAAGAATGTGGCCGAGACGATAATGGCACCATCAGCCAAGTCGCTCTGACGATAGGAAAAATTCAGATCATCAGCGGTCAGGGTTATCACCTCGCCACTGCGCGTAACGGCCTGTGCGCTCACGAAATGATCCGCAGTATAGCTGCCATAGCAGCCGGCATTCATCCGCACCGCGCCGCCGATGCTGCCCGGAATGGTGCGCAGGAATGTCAGGTCCAGCCCCGCATCCGCCGCGCGGCGTGCCACATGCGCATCCAGCGCCGCCGCCCCGGCGGTCACGCGGTCGCCTGAAATCTCGATCCCGTTAAACCCACGCCCCAGCCGAATTACGACGGCACGCAGCCCGCCATCCCGAACGATCAGGTTGCTGCCGACCCCCATGGGGAAAACCGCCACCTGCGGCGGTAACTGGCGCATAAGGGTGCAAAGATCGTCCAGATCGGTCGGCTGAAAAAGGTAATCGGCAGGCCCACCCACACGCAGCCATGTTAGATCACGCAGCGGGCGCATCGGCGTCAGCTTGCCACGCAGGTCGGGAATATCGAGTGTTATCATACCATCCGACTAGTGACATTTTCGGCTGTGGTCAAACCGTGTTGTCATCCACCTGACTGTCGCGCCAGCGCCGCATAAAGCGCCCGATCAGCCATCCCACGCCAAACCCACCCACGCCGTACAGGATCAACGACACCTGCGCGACCAACGCATAGGGTTCAAACACCCGCGCGTCCAATCCAAGGACCATCCAGGCCGCATTCAATGCCAGCCCCACCAGCAGAACACCAAAGAATGCCAGCGCCCGCGCGCGGAACCCGCACCAGCCGCATACCAGCATCCAAAACGCGAAAACCGCCAACAGCGCCACCAGCGTAAGCGTCACTCAGCCGGGCCCTTGATCTGCCCCGCGCTTCGACGCAGCCAGCGGCCGAGGTAAATCACCGGCCAACGCAAGACCGAACAGCCCGCCGCAAGCACCAACAGCCCCAGCCACGGCCCATGCTGTACCGTGACATAGCCCAGGATCGGAATGCCGACGGCAATCAGGATATAGGCGTTGCGCCAGTGAAAATCCTTGCTGGGCGTCATGGCAAGGATATTGGCTATGACCGCCCAAAGGCAGGCCAGCGTGATCGAAATGCTCATTTAGGCACCTGTGGCTTTTGTCCGCGCAGCCGCGCCCAAATATAGCGCAGCGGGTTGCGGAACATGGACACAAAGGCAGCCAGCGCCAGCAACGCCAACAGCCACGAATGGTTGATCCCGATCATCACAATCAGAACCGGCGCCGCCAGCAGCAGCACCACCCCAGGAACATATTGCTGCCGCATCGGCAACATTGCGACAGTCACGGCCAGAAACACCCAGAGGATGGATGCCCAGACCAGCGTCACGCGGCGGCCTCTTTCAGCGCCTGCAACGCAGCAGGCAACCCATTTGCCCAGGCGCTGATCGTACCGGCCCCAAGGCAGACAACCATATCACCGGGGCGCGCCTGTTCGCGCACCAGCCGTGCCAGATCATCGGCATCGGTGACCGGGCGGGCATGGCGGTGGCCATGCTGGATCAGCCCGGCGACCAACCCATCACGGTCAGCACCGGCAATCGGGTCTTCGCCTGCGGAATAGACGTCGGCAATGCCCACGACATCAGCGTCGTTGAAACAGGCGCAGAACTCGTCGAAATGGTGGTGCAGACGGCTGTAGCGGTGCGGCTGGTGCACCGCGATTACGCGGCCTTGCGTCGCCTGACGCGCCGCTTTCAGCACGGCGGTGATTTCGACCGGGTGGTGACCGTAATCATCAATGATGGTCACCCCGTCCACTTCGCCCACTTTGGTAAAGCGGCGGTTGACCCCGCCAAAGGCCGCCAGCGCGGTGCGGATTTCGTCAATCTTCATGCCCAGGTGCCGCGAGACCGCGACAGCCGCCAGCGCGTTGGACACGTTGTGATCCCCCGGCATCGGCAGTGAACAGCCCTCAATCACCTTATCCTCGGCTTGTAGGTGGATGTCGAAATGCGCCACCCCCGCTTCGTAATGCAAGTTGCGCGCGCGCACATCAGCCTGGGCATTGAACCCATAGGTCACGACGCGGCGGTCGGTAATCTTGCCCACCAACGCCTGCACCTCGGCGTGATCGGTGCAGCAAACCGCCAATCCGTAAAATGGAATGTTCGACACGAAATCAACAAAGCCTTGGCGCAGGGTGTCAAAGTCGCCCCAGTGCTCCATATGCTCCGGGTCGATATTGGTGACGATCGCGATGGTGGCGGGCAGACGGTTAAAGGTGCCGTCGCTCTCGTCGGCCTCAACCACCATCCATTCGCCCTGCCCCATGCGCGCGTTGGAGCCATAGGCGTGAATGATCCCGCCGTTGATCACCGTGGGGTCAATGCCACCGGCCACCAGCAACTCCGCCACCAGTGTTGTGGTGGTTGTCTTGCCATGGGTGCCCGCCACCGCAATGTTGGATTTCAAACGCATCAGTTCGGCCAGCATCTCGGCCCGGCGCACAATCGGCAGCCCGGCGCGGCGCGCGGCGTCCAATTCAGCATTGCCCGGTTTGATGGCCGAAGAGATAACGACAACCTCGGCGTTTTCGATGTTCTCGGCGGCCTGCCCCTCAAAGATCGTGGCCCCAAGTTCGGCCAGACGGTCAGTAATCTTCGTCGCCTTGAGGTCGGACCCCTGCACCCGGTAGCCGTGGTTCAGCAGGACTTCGGCAATGCCCGACATGCCAATGCCACCAATGCCGACGAAATGGATCGGGCCAACGTCGGTCGGCAGTTTCGTGGCAGCAGCATTCATGTGTGTTTTCCTTGTTCGCCCAGTTCTTGCACCATATCGGCCAGCGTCTGCGCAGCTTCTGGTTTGCCGACAGATAGAGCAGCATTTGCCATCAACAACGCCCCCTTTGAGTGTTCCAGCACCGACATGATCTGTTCTGTCAGGCTTTCGGGTGTCGCGGCCGCCTCTGGCACCATGATCGCCGCCCCGGCATCCACCAGCCCGCGCGCGTTGGCGCTTTGGTGGTCGCCTGCGGCTGCGGCAAAGGGGATCAGGATCGAGGGCCGCCCGATCACCGACAGGTCGGCCACGCTCGAGGCACCCGCCCGGCTGATCACCAGTTGCGCCTCGGACATGCGGCGCGGCACATCGTCAAAGAAGGGCTGCACATCGGCGTCGATCCCGGCCTCGGCGTAAAAATCCGCCACGCGCTGACCGTCTTCGTCCCGCGCTTGGTGACTGACACGAATGTTGCGCAGCATCTCCATCGGCAAGGCGGCCAGTGCGGGGGGCACCAGATCGCTCAGGATGCGCGCGCCTTGACTGCCGCCCATCACCAGAATTTCCATCGGATAATCACCGGGGGGGATATACCCCGCCCCTGCCCGGTCCAGCACGGCGGCACGCACCGGGTTGCCCACATGCACGCCCGTCACACCCTCGGGCAATGTCGTGGGCCAAGTGCCACAGGCCACCGCATCCACGCGGTTGGCAAAGACCTCGTTCACGCGGCCCAGCACACCGTTCTGTTCATGGATCATCCGCGGCAGCCGCAAGGCCCAGGCCGCCCCCAAAGCAGGAATCGACGGATACCCACCAAAGCCCACAACGACCGTTGGCCGGTCGCGCAGCATCCGCCAGCCAGCGCCCAGCACGCCTGACGCAATACGAAACGGCACCATCGCCTTGGCCGCCAACCCGCCGCGGGCAAAGGTGGCACTGCTGATATGATTGATCTCGACCGCCTGCGGAAAACCGCCGGTATAGCGTGCGCCGCGTGCATCTGTGCTCAGCTTGACGCGCCATCCGCGCGCCAGCATGACCTCGGCCAAGGCCTGCGCAGGGAACATATGACCCCCGGTGCCGCCTGCGGCGATGATCAATAGCGGTGCTGTCACCGCGCCCGGCCCCGGCCCAGAATATCGCTGATTTCACCCTGTGGCCGCGTGCGGGTAAAGGCCAGCAACATGCCAACGGCGATGCCACTGGCGATCACCGACGACCCACCATAGCTGACAAACGGCAGGGTCATGCCCTTGGCCGGCAGCAGCCGCACGGCCACGCCCATGTTGATCATTGCCTGCACTCCGAATGTACATGCCAGCCCGGTACCGGCCAGCCGGATGAAAGGATCACGTTCACGCACCAGCCGCAGCAGCGACCGGACCGCGACCACAGTATAAAGCCCGATGATGCACATCACCAGAACCAGACCGTATTCCTCGGCGGCAACGGCAATGATGAAATCGGTATGCGCATCGGGCAGCGACCATTTCACCTCGCCCTCGCCGACGCCGACACCAAAAAGCCCGCCCTCGCGGATCGCGTTGGTGGCATAGCCAAGCTGCGTGGTCGGGTCGACATCGACGCTTAGGAAACCATCAATACGGCGCGCAAAGTGTTCCGAATTCGAATAGGCGACCGTACCTGCCAGCACAACCAGCCCCGCCATGCCGACCAACAGCACGATCGGCGCACCGGCAACAAAATACATCACGCCCCAGCCGAACAACACCAGACAGGCCTGACCAAAGTCAGGTTGCATCGCCAGCATCAGCACAATCGCGATGCACAGCGCAAAAGACCATGTTTTACCCGGAGGTCCGTTGATTTCAAGGGCCGCGGCCATCATCCAAGCCGCCACGACGACAAAACCGGGTTTGAGAAATTCGGACGGCTGGAACGAAGCAAAGCCAAGCGAATACCAGCGCATCGCACCCTTGCCAAAATCCGTGCCAAAAAACGGCAGGAATACCAGCGCAACAAAGGACAGCACAAACCCCAGCACCGCCAGGCGCCGCACCACCGTGGGCGACATCATCGAGGTCAGCAGCATCGCGACCATCGCCATACCGCCAAAAAATGCCTGCCGATGCACATAGTGGAACGGATCAAACCCGTTTTTAGCTGCCAAGGGGGGCGACGCCGCCAACCCGAGCAACATGCCAACGGCAAACAGCATCAGGATGCAGGACAATGTCCAGCGATCCACCGTGCGCCACCATTTTGGAAGGATCGGTTCGCCATCCCGTACCGGAACGGCACCATAGACCATCTCTGTCATGGGTATCTGCCTTGCACTGCCTCAAAAATCCCGTTTCCGGGCGCCCCTTTTCGGGGTCTCAAATCGCATGATAGCTTGATTTTCATGGGCAGGCTAGTGCATTTCCACCGAGGCGTGCACGGCCCCGGTGGCGCTGCGCGGGCGCTTAGGCAGCCTTGTGGGTGCCACGCACCGGATAGTCCTTATCGCGCACAAAGGTGATACCCTTGAGCAGCCCATTCAGGTCCGGCCGCGCAAAAGGCGCATTCGAGATGTCGACGATCTGAATATTACCCTCTGCATTGATGACAAAAACGCCGGGCTCGGCAAAGGGCCGGTCGGTTTCCTGCGGGCTGCGCGGGTCGGAAATATAAAGCCCCAGCGCCGCCATCTGCTCCAGCGACAGGTCATAGCCGATCGGAAGGCTCAGTTCCTTTTCATCCGCCATCGACTGCGCCTTGGCTTCGGGATCGCCTGACACGGCAACGATATCAACGCCGATGGCATGAAAATCATCACGCAGATCTTGCAGCGCGCTTAGGTAGGTCTTGCAAATCGGGCAATGCAAGCCGCGGTATACGACGACCAACTGCCAATCGTGCCCGCCCTGCGGCGCGCCAAGGGTCAGCGTGCCGCCGCCCAGTTTCGATACGTCCTGTTTTGGAAATGTGGTGCCTGCTGTCAGGTGGCTCATGGTCTACTCCTCTTGGATTTATCGGTTACCACCCACCTAATCGCCTTGCCCCCTGCGACAACGCTCCTCACATCTTCTTGACCGCGCCGCGCCCTTCGGGCAGAGCCGCAGCATGCAGTTTGACACAGCAATCATAGGCGGGGGTGCCGCGGGCATGATGTGCGCCGCACATGCGGGCGGGCGCGTGATAGTGGTCGACCATGCCAAGGCGCCGGGCGAAAAAATTCGGATTTCCGGCGGCGGTCGGTGCAATTTCACCAATCTGCACTGCGCCCCCGAAGCGTTCCTCAGCCAGAACCCTCATTTCGCCAAATCCGCCCTTGCCCGCTATACCCAGTGGGATTTCATTGATCTAATCGGTCGCCATGGCATTGGCTGGCATGAAAAAACCCTCGGCCAGTTGTTCTGCGATAACAGCGCCAAGGAGATCGTGGCGATGCTGCGCGCGATGATGCAGCAGGCGGGGGTCACCCTCCATTTGCAAAGCAGTGCAAGCAACTTTGCAAAGAACAACAATCTGTTTACCTTTGACCTGAAGACACCCGAAAAGACGTTGCAAATCTCCGCCCGCAACCTGGTCATCGCCAGTGGCGGCAAATCCATCCCCAAGATGGGTGCCACCGGATTGGCCTATGATATCGCGCGGCATTTCGATCTGCCGGTCACGGCCACGCGTGCCGCACTTGTGCCTTTCACCTTTGCCGAAAGCCGTTTCGCCCCTCTGGCAGGTGTTGCCACCCCGGCCGCCGTTACCGCCGGTGAAGCCACATTCACCGAGGCGCTGCTTTTCACCCATCGCGGGCTGTCGGGGCCTGCTGTGCTGCAGGCGTCCTCTTATTGGCGCGACGGCGATGCGATCAGGGTCAATATTGCACCCCAGGGCGATCTTCTGGCCGCGCTGCGCGCGCAGCGCCAGCAATCGGGCCGACGCAACCTGACCACCATCCTCGCACAACATCTGCCCGCGCGGCTGGTCGATCATCTGGCCACGCAAATGGACCTGACAGGCAACCTCGCCGATTGGTCCGACGCGCGGCTATCCGCATTGGTGGATCATTTGAAGGATTGGGTGCTGCACCCCAGCGGGACCGAAGGCTACCGCACCGCTGAAGTCACCCTTGGCGGGGTGGATACCGATGCGCTGTCGTCCAAATCCATGGTGTCCAAATCGGTGCCGGGCCTGTATTTCATCGGTGAAGCGGTTGATGTTACCGGCTGGTTGGGGGGCTACAACTTTCAGTGGGCGTGGTCATCCGCCATGGCCGCCGCCCGAGCGATCGCCGGCTAGAAATACCCTGGCACATTGCGCGCCCGACTGACCGGCGCGCGCATTGGTCATCGCAAATGTCGGCAGCTTACGCGGCTTGCGCTGGCGCCGATGTATCCGTCGGTGCATCTGCAGCCAGTTGACCTGCCAGTTGACCTGCGTCGCCGACCTCAAATGTTCCGACCGCACTCATCAACGCCTCAATTTCATGTTCCATCTGCTTGGTCACTGCCGTGCTCTCTTCGAACATCGCTGCATTGTGTTGGGTGGAGCTGTCCAGCGTCGTGACGGCGGTGGTGATTTCCGCAATACCGCTCAGCTGCTCTGAACTGGCGACGGCCAGATCGTCAACCTGCTGCGCAACCTGGCGCACCGAGGTCCCAATCGTTTCAAGCACGCGCATACTATCTTCTGAATAGGCCACGCCTTTTCCAACTCGGGTTCCACTCTCTGAAATGAGCACGGCAATCTCCCGGGCAGCATCCGCCGACCGCGCGGCAAGCTCACGCACTTCGTTTGCCACCACGGCAAAGCCACGCCCGGCCTCACCCGCGCGCGCCGCCTCAACGCCAGCGTTCAACGCCAGAAGATTGGTCTGGAATGCGATCCCGTCTATCAAATCGACAATCTTGGATATTTCCACCGAGCTCTCTTGGATCTTTTCCATAGCAGACATGGTTTGCTGCACTTTCTCGATGCCGCTCTGCGCGCAGGTGACAACTTCTGCAACTTCGGTTTTGGCGACCTGCGCCGATTCGCTGGCGCTGCGCACCGACTGCTCCATTTCCGTCAGCGCGGCCGATGTTTCCTCCAGCGCCACGGCATTGCCTTCTGTACGACGCGACAGGCTCACCGCGCTTGCCGCTATCTCTTTCATCAGGGTGCCGGAGATTTCCCCACCATCGCGTATCGTGATGATGACCTTCGTCAGGCTGTCCATCGTCACGTTCACATCATTGGCAATACTCTCAAACGTGCCTTTCGCCTTCATGTCCAGACGATAAGTCAGATCGCCCCGCGCCAGCGCCATCATGGCCTCAGATATCTGGCGCAGACCATTTTCGGTCACTTCACCAATCTGATTAACGCCCTTGCACAGCTCGGCAAAGATGCCCTGCTTACCGTCAAGATCCAGCCGCCGCGAGAATTCCCCCGCTGCGCAGGCTTCGACGACTTCAGATATTTCTGCTGCGATGCGCGCCTCTTTATCACGTTGCTCCGACTGGGCCAGTTGGTCTGCCTCGTCGCTTTCCCGCTTTTCTTTCCGCTTCGCCTCCAAGGCATTGTGCCGCTCTTTTTCGGCGTCGCGTTCGCGTTTTGCCGCGGCTTCAGTCGCCACCTTCAGATCATCCATCTCGATCAACTTGGTCTTGATGTAAACGACACTGGTCGCCACCGCGCCAATCTCATCCTGGCGGTTTTGATAGTCCACCTCAGCGTCACGGTTCCCATCCACCAGGTTTCTGAGCGTTGCAGACAGGATCGTTATCGGCCGTGAAATAGATCGCCCGAGCAAAGCTGCCGCCAGCGCCGCCAGCATCAGGCACCCCAGGGACATCGCAATGACTGTGTTGCGCAACCGCGCCAATGGCGAAAACGCCAGCGCCCTGTCCAGCTCCACGACAAAGGCCCAATGAGTCCCCAGAAAATGCAGCGGCGCAGCCGATTGCAGATAGTTTACACCGCCGCGCTCCGTGGTGGCGACGGCTTCTGTCCCAGACAGCGCCGCCTTTGCAGCCGGGCTATGAATGATCTGATTAAGTATCGCGTCATCGCCAAACCGGGCATCGTTGTTGCGCAGCAGATCATCGGCCCCCACCACCATTGCAAATTCGCCTTCGCCCATGTCGCCAACAAGGACATCTAGCCGGTCAATAGGCATTTGGAACGCAATGACACCCAGGAACACGCCGTCCGGTGACATCACTTTCTTGGCGATAAAACTGGCCGGTGCGCCAGCACTGGGCGCATAGGACGCGAAATCGACAAACGTAGGCGCGCCGTTCTTCTCATCACGCGCCGCACGAAACACCTGTCCCAACCCGGAATCCGCATAGTCGCCGTTGGCAAGATTTGTCGCGAAATCCAGCTCTTTATAGACGGAATATACAATATTCCCCCGCGTATCGATCAGGAAAACGTCGTAATAGCCCCGCGTATCTTTCAGGGATTTGAAATAGGCGTGGTAGGTCTTGTGGACCCGCGAATATCTACTGGAATCCGCACCTGCGTCTAACCGATCTTTTTCACCAAGCGGATGGGGGTTGTCCGAAATATAGCTTTTTTGCAGCTGCGCCTTCTTGTCGCCCTGCAGGGCATCCCAAGCCGACGCAAACGTGTTCAGCGCAGTGGCGGTAGAGGGCAGATCGGACCAAAGCGAAAGTTCCTGCTGAATGCTATCAAGGTATTTTTCAAACCCCGCCATTGCCGCATCACGTTCGCTATTCAGGCGGTTCACGATCATTTCATTCAACGTCCCGCGCTGCAAAATGTAAACTGACAGTGAAACGGCAAGCGTCGAGGCCGCGACAAGACCCGCGATCATCATGAATATTCTTTGGCTTAGTTTCACAGGCAGATCCTTGTGCAAAAACCGTTTGCACAACTCACCTAGGCAAAATTCGTGAGAATATGGTTAAGTCATACCCGCCTTGGGTTAGGTCGTCTCATCCTGCGACCAAACCGCGCCTTTCCTGATCGTCGCGCCGCCCGCGCCAGGCGCTCAAGGCGCAGATAGTTTCTCCACCTGTTTGATGAAATCCTCGCCGCGCCGCTCGAAATTGTCGTACTGATCAAAACTCGCCGCCGCCGGGGCCAACAGCACCACGTCACCTGCCTCGGCCTCCTGTGCCGCGCGCGCCACCGCCTCGGCCATTGTGGTGCAGACCACTGCCTCGACGTGTAACTGCATGGCAAATTGCGCCGCCTCGCGCCCGATCACATAGGCCTTGCGCACCGACAATTGCGCCTTGGCCAACCCGTCCAGCCCGCCCTCTTTTTCCAGCCCGCCACAGATCCAGCGGATCTTGTCAAATGCCGCGAGTGCTTTCGCGGCACTGTCGACATTGGTGGCCTTGCTGTCGTTCACATAACGCACACCGCCCAGTTCAGCCACGGTTTGCGAGCGGTGCGGCAGCCCGCCAAAGCTGTGGAACGCGGCCTCGATCACCTTGGGCGCCAGGCCCAGCGCGCGGCAGGCAGCATAAGCGGCACAGGCATTCTGGTGGTTGTGTGCCCCCGGCAGCCCCTGAATCCCGCGCAGATCAATTGACGCCACCTGTTTGCCGCGTCGGTATTCGCTAAGGAACCCCTTACGGGCAAAGACCTGCCAGCCCGGCCCGGTCAACTTTCGCGCCGCGCTGACGCGGATCACCCGGTCGTCGGCGGCACCCTCGCTTAGCTGCCCGGCCAGAAAACGGCCTTCGTCTTCGTCCACGCCGATCACCGCGCGGTCCGGCCCGCCTTCGGCAAACAATCGGCGTTTGGCGGCAAAATAGCCGCCCTTGCCGCAATGACGGTCCAGATGATCGGGCGTCAGATTGGTGAAGACGGCCACATCCGGCGTCAGCGCCCGCGCCAAATCGGTCTGATAGCTGCTGAGTTCCAGCACCACCACCTCGCCATCCACCGCCGGGTCCATGTCCAGCACCCCGCGCCCGATGTTGCCCGCCAATTGGCAAGGTCGCCCGACATGTCTGAGGATGTGATGGATCAACGCCGATGTCGTCGACTTGCCGTTCGATCCGGTGACCGCCACGACCCGCGGCGCGGTGTCATAATTATCCCAGGCAAGGGTCGCAAAGCTTTGAAAGAACAGGCCGATGTCATTGTCCACCGGCACGCCCGCCTCCCAGGCGGCAGCGATCACCGGATTGGGCGCGGGATAAAGATGTGGGATACCGGGGCTGACGATCAGCCGCGCGACCTTATCCATCGCGCCCGACGCCTTCAGGTCCACACAGGCAAAACCTTCGACCTCGGCTTTGGCGCGTGCGGCGGGGTTGTCATCCCAGCAGATGACCTTGGCGCCGCCCGCAGCCAATGCGCGCGCGGCACTGATGCCCGACCGTCCCAATCCCAGCACCGCAACGCGCGCGCCCTCCAAGCCCTGTACTGGAATCATTGCAAAACCCCTGTTAACCCTAGCCCAAGAATGGGCGCATCCTGCGCCTATCACAAGCCAAAGGCCGCCGCCAATGCCGATGCGCATGTCCGACCTGACAACCCTTTTGCCCCAGCTTGACGCCCAGATGCGCGAGCAGGGCGAATGGGGCGAGGTCGCCGCCTATATCCCGCAACTGGCATATGTGGACCCGGCGCAATTCGGCATCGCTGTGGTCACCGCCGATGGCACCTGCCACACCGCTGGTGACTGTGATGTACCATTTTCGGTGCAATCCATTACCAAGGTTTTCACCCTCGCCATCGCGCTCGGCCGCTCCGGTGATCAGCTCTGGCAGCGCGTCGGTCGCGAACCCTCCGGCCGGGCGTTCAACTCCATCGTGCAGTTGGAACAGGAACAAGGCCGCCCCCGCAACCCATTTATCAACGCGGGTGCCATTGTCACCACAGATGAAGTCTTGGGCAACCGAGAGCCGCGCGAGGCGCTGGCTGAGATCGTGCGTTTTGTCCGCGAAGCTGCCGGGACTGACGACATTCACATCAACGATGCCGTCGCCGCCTCCGAAACCGACTTTGGCCACCGCAACTTTGCGTTGGCGCATTTTCTGGCGTCCTACGGCAACCTCAAGAACGCGCCTGAGCTGACCCTTGGCACCTATTTCCATCACTGCGCGCTGGAGATGTCGGCCCGGCAACTGGCCATGGCGGGCCGTTTTCTGGTCGAAGCGCCCGGCCTTCCCCGCCTGGTCTCGCCGGGTCGCATCCGGCGGCTGAATGCGCTGATGCTAACCTGCGGGCATTACGACGGATCGGGCGACTTTGCCTACCGCGTCGGCCTGCCGGGGAAATCAGGTGTGGGGGGCGGCATCCTTGCCATCGTGCCGGGCCGTGCCAGCATCGCGGTCTGGTCGCCCGGGCTTAACCGCTATGGCAATTCGCACAAAGGCACCGAGGCGCTGGCCATTTTGGCGCGTCAGATGGACTGGTCGATCTTCTAACTTTTTCGGGTCTTAAATACCATCGGGGGGAGACGCCGCAGGCGGCGGAGGGCAGCGCCCCCCATCCCGCCCGCGGCACGCGCCCTTTACCGCACCTTGAGCGTCGCCAGACCGATCATCGCCAGGATCAGGGAAATAATCCAGAACCGGATCACGATCTGTGGCTCGGCCCAGCCCTTTTTCTCATAGTGATGATGGATCGGCGCCATCAGAAACACCCGCTTACCGGTGCGCTTGAAATAAAGCACCTGAATGATCACGCTCAGCGCCTCGACCACAAACAAACCACCAACGATGGCCAGCACCAATTCGTGTTTGGTGGCCACCGCGATGGCCCCCAGGGCACCGCCCAGCGCCAGCGACCCGGTATCGCCCATGAACACCGCCGCCGGTGGGGCGTTGTACCAAAGAAAGCCCAAGCCCCCACCAAACAGCCCAGCGGTGAAGATCAGGATTTCACCCGTCCCCGGCACATAATGCACATCAAGATAGTCGGTGAAATCGACCCGCCCGACGGCGTAGGCGATTACACCCAGCGCCCCGGCGGCAATCATTACCGGCATGATCGCCAGCCCGTCCAACCCATCGGTCAGGTTCACGGCATTGGCAGCCCCCACGATCACGATGATCGAAAACGGCACAAACAAGATGCCAAGGTTGATCAGCGTATCTTTGAAAACCGGCAGGGCCAGCTGGTATTGCAGCCCCTCGGGATGGTATTGCGCAGCCCAGTATCCGGCGATCCCCGCAATCAGAAACCCCAGCAAAAGCCGGAGCTTACCGGACACACCATTCACATTTTGCTTGCTGACCTTGGCATAGTCATCGGCAAAGCCGATGGCGGCAAAGCTCATGGTGACAAAGAGTATCAGCCAGACAAACGGGTTATCCAACCGCGCCCAAAGCAGGGTCGATGTCAGCAATGCCCCCACAATCAGCAGCCCGCCCATGGTCGGCGTACCGGCTTTGGCGAAATGCCCTTCAGGCCCGTCCGTGCGGATCGGCTGGCCCTTGCCCTGCCGGCGGCGCAGCACCGCGATCAGCGGTTTGCCAAACAAAAACCCAAAGATCAGAGCCGTCAGAAACGCCCCACCGGCCCGAAAGGTGATGTAGCGGAACAGGTTAAAAAAATCGCCGCCATCCGACAGCAGCGTCAACCAATAGAGCATGTAAAGCGTCCTAACTCATCATCTTGGGGCAAGGGCCCGTGGGTTCAGGCCTCATCCACCGGATGGCCCATTTTACGGATGGCGTCAACAATCGCCCCCAGATTCATCGACAGCGACCCCTTGGCAAGCACAACATCGCCACTGTCGAGCCGTCCGCGCATGCCCACCAGCATCTCGTCGGCGGTTTGCGTCCAATCGCCACGCTGATGTTCGGGCAACAAATCATAAAGCGACCGCATCAACGGCCCGATGCAATGTACCACATCAAGGGTC
Source organism: Sulfitobacter sp. KMM 9851 (assembly GCF_057178245.1). Classification (NCBI taxonomy): domain Bacteria; kingdom Pseudomonadati; phylum Pseudomonadota; class Alphaproteobacteria; order Rhodobacterales; family Roseobacteraceae; genus Sulfitobacter; species Sulfitobacter sp. KMM 9851. Next base: position 1,267,093 of record NZ_CM169991.1, on the reverse strand, counting down.
TGGGTCGCCTCAAGATGCGCAAGGCCCGCGTGCAGCGCAATTGCGTCGGGGCCGAGTTCCTTCATATCACCCAGAAACGCAATGCGTCGGCCCTTGCTGACGCGGCCTATATCGTGGGTCACGGCAGAGGCCGCCAGCACCTCAAGGGCCGCCGCCATCGACGTCGGATTGGCGTTATAGCTGTCGTCGATCAATTCCAGCGCCAGATGGGTGTCGACCCGGTCCAACACGATCGTTTCGCGCACGCCGCGTCCCCGGTAGGGCGACCAGCGCCCCAGCGCAGCCACCGCCAGCGCGCGGTCTGCGCCCATCGCGTCGGCCACCGCCACCGCCCCCAGCGCGTTCATCGCAAAATGCCGCCCCGGCGAGGCGATTTTGAATAACAGCGGCGCGCCTTCAACCTCGGCGCGGGCCACCGTGGTATCAGACTGGACCTGCACATCGCCCAATTTATAGTGATGCCCATGGCGGCCGAATTCGACATCGCGCAACCGGAGATCCACCGCCTTGGCCATGACAATCGCGGCGTGTTCGTCGTCTGCATTGATCACCGCCACACCGCCGGGCTGCATCCCGTCAAAGATGCTGGCCTTTTCCACCGCAATGGCCGCCACATCGGCAAAGGCTTCCAAATGCACGGCGGCGACATTGGTAATCATCGCCACATCCGGACGCGCCATTTTTGCAAGTGGCGCAATCTCTCCGGGGTGGTTCATGCCGATCTCGATCACCGCATACTCGGTATCGCGCGGCATCCGCGCCAGGGTCAGCGGCACGCCCCAGTGATTGTTATAGCTGTCGACACTGGCATGCGCCCGGCCCTGATCCGCAAAGATCGCCAGCAGCATTTCCTTGGTCGACGTCTTGCCCACAGAGCCCGTCACCGCCGCCACCTTGGCCTGCGGGCCCAGACGCGCACGCCCGGCCCGGCCCAACTCTTCAAGTGCGGCCAGCACATCATCAACGATCAACAGCGGTGCGTCGTCAGCCACCCCGTCGGGCGCATGGGTCACCAGCGCCGCTGCCGCCCCCTTGCCCAGCGCCTGGGCCACAAACTCATGACCGTCCCGCGCCGCTTTGAGCGCGACAAACAAATCACCCTTCTGCAAGCTGCGCGTGTCGATCGACACACCGTCGCAGGCCCAGTCGCCCTGCACCCGGCCCCCGGTTGCCGCTGCGGCCTCTGCTGCTGTCCACAAATGGCTCATGCCAGTCTCCCGTCCAATGCCGCCACCGCCACGCTGGCCTGTTCTACATCATCAAAGGGCAGGATATCTTCGCCCACAACCTGCCCGCTTTCATGGCCCTTGCCCGCTATCAGTAGCGCGTCCCCCGGCCCCAGCGCATCCACCCCGCGCAGAATCGCCTCGGCGCGGTCGCCCACTTCGGTCGCGTCCGGCGCACCAGCCATAACGGCGGCGCGGATGTCGGCGGGGTTTTCGGTGCGCGGGTTGTCGTCCGTCACGATGACCAGATCCGCATTCTGCGCCGCCGCCTGCCCCATCAGGGGCCGTTTGGCGCGGTCACGGTCGCCACCCGCGCCGACAATCGCCACCAGCCGCCCCATCACATGTGGGCGCATCGCAGCCAGTGCTGTCGCCACCGCATCAGGGGTATGGGCGTAATCAACAAACACCGCCGCGCCATTGTCGCGGGTCGCGGCCAACTGCATCCTGCCGCGCACCGTGGTCAGATGTGGCAGCGTGTCAAACACCTCTGCCGGGTCCGCACCACAAGCGATGACCAACCCGGCGGCCAGCAAGACATTGTCGCCCTGAAACCCGCCAATCAGCTCCAGCCGCTTTTGAAACGCCTTGCCGCGCCATTCAAACCGCAGGTCCTGCCCGGTCGCGTCAAAGCGTTGACCGGTCAGATGCAGATCGCCGCCGTCGCGGCCCACTGTGATCACCTCGCAGCCGCGCGCACGGGCAATCGCCGCAATGTCGACGCCCTTGGCATCATCAATATTGACCACGGCCGTCCCGTCTTCGGGCAGAACACGGGCAAACAGCGCCGCCTTGGCATCGAAATAGGCCTCGAAGGTCTCGTGATAATCCAGATGATCCTGCGTAAAGTTCGTGAAGCCTGCTGCGCGCAGGCTGACACCGTCCAGCCGCCGCTGGTCCAACCCGTGGCTTGATGCTTCCATCGCCGCATGGGTGATGCCGGCCTCGACCGCACCGGCCAGCGTGCGGTGCAGGGTGATCGGCTCTGGCGTAGTATGGGCCAAGGGCGCGGCCCATGCGCCCTCAACACCCGTGGTGCCAAGGTTGACGGCCGCCAGCCCCATCTCGATCCAGATTTGGCGCACAAAGGTTGATACGGATGTTTTGCCATTGGTGCCGGTCACGGCCACCATGGTTGCAGGCTGAGCCCCAAACCACAGGGCTGCGGTGCGCGCCAAGGCTTCGCGCGGGGAATCGGTGATCACCAACGCAGCACCCGACGCGGCCAGCACTTCGGCGGCGATGGCGGCGCCTGCGGCATCGGTCAGCACCGCCGCCGCGCCCATGCGCAGGGCATATTGAATGAATTCGGCCCCATGCACCTTGCTGCCCGGCAGGGCGGCAAACAGCGTGCCCTCGCGCACCTGGCGGCTGTCCACGGCAAGGCCAGTGATTTCGGGGTTGGCCCCTGCCCGGGCGGTCAACCCAAGAGAGGAAAGTGAAACGGCCCGGCTACCCATGATATACGTCTTTTTTAGTTGCTGCTGGTCAGCGTTATCACAGCCGCGTTCACAGGTTCAACAGTGGGTCGCAGCCCCAGCAGTGGCGCAATGCGGCGCACCATTTCCGCGGCCACCGGCACCGCCGTCCAGCCAGCGGTTCGGCGTGGCTTGGGGCCGGATGTCTCGACCGGTTCGTCCAGCGTCACGATCAGCACATATTTAGGATCATCAATGGGAAAGATGCTGGCGAATGTATTGATCACCTTGTCGTCGTAATACCCACCCTTGGGCCGTGGCTTGTCCGCCGTGCCGGTCTTGCCCGCGATGCTATAGCCTGGCACCTCGCCAAAGCTGGCGGTGCCTTCGGTCACAACTTTGCGCAACATCATCCGCGCGTCCGCCGCCGTCTGCTCTGACATCACACGTTCGCCCATCTGCGGGCCATCTTGTTTCAGCAACGTGGGTTTCACCACCCGGCCACCATTGGCAATGGCCGCATAGGCCGCCGCCAAATGCATCGGGCTGCTCGACAGGCCATGCCCATAGGAAATTGTCACGCTGGACAGTTCGGTCCAGCGCTTTGGCAACAGGGGCTTGCCGCCCGATGCTTCGACAATCTCAAAACCTGTCGGCTCAAAGAAACCAAGGCTCTTTAGAAACTCTTGCTGGCGCTCGATCCCGATCTGCAACGCCATCCGCCCCGTGCCTCGGTTCGAGGACTGCACGATGATGTCGCTTACCGACAATTTGCCATAGTTCTTGTTGTTGAATTCACCGATCTTGAACCCGCCAACCTTCATCGGCCCGGCGGTGTCGATAACCGTGTCCTTGTTGACCAGACCCAATTCAATGGCCTGCGCCGCCGTAAATATCTTAAAGGTCGACCCCAGCTCGTAAACCCCCTGCACCGAACGGTTGAACAGCGGGCTGTCGGACGCGTCACCTTCCAGCATGGGGCGCGGGCGGTCGTTGGGATCGAAGTCGGGCAAGGATGCCACGCTGATCACCTCGCCCGTGTGCACATCCATCAAGATGCTGGTGGCGCCCTTGGCGTTCATCAGCTTCATCCCGCCGTACAGCACGCGTTCAGAGGCGGCCTGCACCGTCAGGTCCAGCGACAGCTCCAGCGGCTTGGCCCCGTTGGCGGGATCGCGCAGGTAGGTGTCAAAGTATTTTTCGATCCCTGCAACGCCGATCACCTCGGCGGCATGCACCCCCTCACGGCCATAGCTGGCGCCGCCCATGACATGGGCCGCCAGATGACCATTGGGATAAAGCCGCATGTCGCGCGGCGCGAACAACAGACCCGGATCACCGATGTCATGCACCGCCTGCATCTGCTCGGGGCTGATTTTCCGCTTGATCCACAAGAACTTGCGCTTGCCGGTAAAATCCTCAAGCAGGCGTTTTTCATCCAGATCCGGGAACACCCGGACCAGCTTTTTCGCCGCCGCTGCCGGGTCGATCATATGACGCGGCTGCGCGTACAGCGCATGTGTATCGAAATTCGTCGCCAGCAGATTGCCGTTGCGATCGACAATATCCGCCCGCGAGGCGGACATCACCGATCCGGGTGCTTGCGCGCGCGGCTCTGACGGCTCAGATGTCGCCAACATGCCCATACGGGCCCCCACAACACCAAACGCACAGAAAAAGAACACCCCCAAGACCAGCAAACGCCCCTCGGCGCGCATCCGGGAATGATCGCGCATCTGCTCGTGGCGAATACGCTTGTTTTCACGTTCGATCGCATCGGGGTTTTCGCCCTTTTGGCGGGCCTCCAGAATGCGCGCCAGCGGGCGCAGGGGCGTGCGGATCATTGAACGTCCTCCTGGGTCAGACCGGAATCGTCCAGGCTGTCGGCATTCATGCTCGATACATCAACAGGGTCGGTGATCGGCAACAACGGTGCGGGCGGATAGGCGACCTGATCCACCTGACCAAACTGCCCCGGATGCAGCGGCAACAATCCAAGGCGATCAAAATTCAGGTCCGCCAGATCGCGCAGGCGGTCGGGACGGTTCTGAAATGCCCATTCGGCACGCAACACGGCCAGACGCGCATGGGCGGCACGGATGTTGGCGTGCAGTTTGTCTGCCTCGCTCAACGTCTGCTGGGTCGCATAGTTTTCACGGTAGGCCCAAAAGGCCAGCCCGACAACGGCGATGGTTGTCAGAATATACAGCACCGTGCGCATCACTCAGATTCCCTTGACCATCGGCATCCCGACGGATTTTGCATCAATTTCGCCGCTGGGCGCGTCCGTCCGTGTCGCCACACGCAGCTTGGCCGACCGGCTGCGCGGGTTGTCTGCCAGTTCCTGCTTGTCAGGACCGATGGCCTTGCGGGATTTCAGCGTGAATTGCGGCGCTTCTTGCACAAGTTCCGGGGCAAAGCGATTTGCATTTCCGCCCGCCCCTGCCCGCGCGGTCAAAAACCGCTTAACCATGCGGTCCTCTACCGAATGAAAGGTCACAACCGCCAACTGGCCACCCGGCTTTAGCGCCCGTTCAGCGGCCATAAGCCCCTGAAACAACTCGCCATATTCGTTGTTAACCGCAATCCGCAACGCCTGAAAACTGCGCGTGGCCGGATGGCTTTGCCCCGGCTTTGATCGCGGCAGACAGCCCTCGACCAGACCCGCCAACTGCAACGTCGTGGTGATCGGCGCCTCGTCGCGTGCGCGCACGATGGCCTTGGCAATCCGCCGACTTGCACGCTCTTCACCATATTGAAACAGGATATTGGCCAGTATCTCTTCTTCAGCCTCATTGACCAAATCGGCGGCCGATGGCCCGTCCTGGCTCATCCGCATGTCCAGCGGCCCATCGCGCATGAACGAAAATCCGCGTTCAGCCAGATCAAGCTGCATCGAGGAAACCCCCAGATCCAGCACAACACCGTCCAGACCCTGCGCGTATTCGTCCATTTTGGAGAAGACACCCTGCTGCATGGTGATCCGGTCGCCATAATCAGCGGCCCAGTCGGCGGCCATCTCGAATGCCAGCGGGTCGCGGTCCACCGCGATTACACGCTCGGCACCGGCCTCAAGAAACCCACGGGTATAGCCGCCAGCCCCGAATGTACCGTCAAGCCAGACACCCGTTACCGGGGCCACGGCTGACAGGATCGGACGCAGCAAAACAGGGGTATGGGGGGCAGCAGGTGGTTGAGAGGCCGCAGCAGCCATGTCGTCAGACCTCCGTATCGCCATCCAGGAACGACAGCGGGTCGACGTCATCCGGCAGTTCTTCCTGCCAGGCCTCTTCCTCGGTCTCGTAGGTTTCGGGTTTCCAAATCTGGAACGTATCACCGGCGGCAATGAAAAACGCTTCGCCGTCCAGATCAATCTTGTTGCGCAGTTTCGCGGGCAGCACCAAACGGCCTGTCTCGTCTACCGTGGTCGGGAAAGACTGGCCGTGAAACAGGCGCTGCAAAGCTTTGCGCTGCATCGAGCCGCGCGGCATACGGTCGATCTTGGCATCAACTTCGTCGATCGCCTCCATCGTGTAACATTCAAGGTAGTTGCGACGCTGGTCGCCGTAGACAATCACCAGTTCAGGGTTGTCGCCGTTTTTCCAGTTCGGATCGCCAGCTTCCAACACACGCCGAAAAGAGGCTGGGATAGACACCCGCCCCTTCGTATCGACCTTGTGTTGGCTCTCGCCTCTGAACCTGCGGCTCACGTGTTGTCCCTGCCTCATGCGCCTGCGCGCTTTGATCTTGTCTCAGGCCCCGGCCCTAAAAACTCCGGTGTCTGGAATTGGAAACGGCGGGTTGATCTGCTGCCACTGATCAACCCGCCGCCCTCGTCCCGCAGCTTGGCGGGGAAGTCCGACTGCGCGCGCCACCTGGGGGGATGTCTGCTCGCTCGCGCGCCGGATCTCGTTGGTCTGATGAAAGCGAGGTGCCTGTATGAAACCTGCTAGGTTTTGATTTTATTTTTGGGGTCGTTTGTTGCCCCGTGTCCCGTTCTCATCCGATGCACTAGGGATGCCATGGGAATTGATGGGCGTCTACATTTTTCTTTCCGATATCCACAATATTTTGTTTTGCACAGGCACGCCATGCAACATGTGGTACTCGAAAATCAGCGAATTTTAGCTTAATTTGGGCCTCAATTGTGAATAAACACAATATATAGGCGACCCAAAAGTCACAGAAATACGTCCCACGATTTCCCAGTAATTTTCGACCACAGAGTTATCCACAGGGCATGTTCCCGACTTGTTCCTCACCTTGAGTGGATTATGTGCAAATATTCAAGGCCAGACGCAGAAAATTGATTCGGAATCGGCCATATCTGGCCGAGAATGCCGACCCGTCCCATGCCACGACCCATAAAATCCCGCGACCCGTCCCATCTAATCCCATCCCAATCCCGTCCCATCTGATCCCATGGCCTAAAACACCAGACGGCCCACAGTGCCCACACTGCCGACAACGCCACGTCTTGCCCCCGCGACGATCCGGGGCCATGAACGCACTACGGCTTTATTAGGAGACAGACCAATGACCAGCGCCCTCGCCCTGCTGACCCATGCCCTGCGCATGTTGGTCGCCGACATCGGCAGCACGATCCGGGTGATCCTGCCCGCCCTTATCTGCGTCATGGGCGCGGCCCTTGCGGCGGTGGTCCTGGCAGGCGACACTTTGGCGCTGATCCAGGCTGCGCCCGAAGACATGCCGGTGCCCGATGGCGGACAGGTGCTGATCGTGATGCTCTGCGGGTTGATCGGTCTGGCGGGTTATGTGCTGCTGGCAATCCTGTGGCACCGCCATGTGCTGCTGAACGGTCCCGACCATGACGCGGGCCTGCGCCCGGATGCATCGCTGTTCTGGGGCTACGTCTGGCGCACCATCGTTCTGGGCTTTGCGCAGTTTCTCATCGCCATCCCCATCGTGATCGCGGTGGGCGTGCTGGGCGCGGTCAGCGGCGGCAGCATGGCCGGGTTGGTGCTTTTGGGTCTGGTAGCGGGTATCGTGTTTCTCTGGGTTGCCCTGCGCCTCAGCCTCGTTTTGCCCGCCGCCGCCTTGGGCCACACCATGCGCCTGCGCGAAAGCTGGGAGGCAACCGCCCCCGCCGCTCAGGCGCTCTGGGGGCTTGCGGTCATGCTGGCGCTGGTCAATGGCGTGCTCACCCTGCTGTCAGGCGCCCTGCTGGCCGAGGCCGCCAGCGCCCGGCTGATCCTGGATTCCGCACTCTATATAATAGAGGGGCTGGTGTTCATCTCGGTGCTCACCACACTCTATGGCCATTTGGTACAGGGCCGCACCCTCGGCTGACCTGCCAACGCGGCATATCTTGAAGGTATTTATGGTCCCAAAAAGCCAAGGGCATCCGACCCATCAGGCCATACCACCTTTGATCAACCCTTGGGCAATGCGCGCATAGGCTTCGGCGGCCGGGCTGTCCCCGGCGGCGATCGGCGTCCCGCCATCCCCCGCAAGCCGCGTGTCCAGATCAATCGGCAGGCTGCCCAACAGCGGCACGCCCATCTTCTCGGCCTCGGCCGCGACGCCGCCGTGGCCGAATATCTCATGTTCTGATCCGCAATCAGGGCAGACAAACATCGACATGTTTTCGATCAGCCCCAGAACCGGGGTTTTCAACGTGGCAAACATATCCAACGCCTTGCGCGCATCAATCAGCGCCACGTCCTGCGGCGTGGACACGACAATCGCCCCCGTCAGCTCTGACTTGGTACACAGCGTCAACTGCACATCCCCTGTGCCGGGCGGCAGATCGACCAGCAGCACGTCCAGCTCGCCCCATTGCACCTGCCCCAGCATCTGCTGCAGCGCCCCCATCAGCATCGGCCCGCGCCAGACAACGGCCTTGCCCTCTTCCATCATGAACCCGATGGACATCAGTGTGACGCCATGCGCGTGCAGCGGGATAATCGTTTTGCCATCCGGGCTGGCGGGGCGTTTGTTCACCCCCATCATGCGCGGCTGGCTGGGGCCGTAGATATCCGCATCAAGCAGCCCCACCTTGCGCCCGGCCCGCGCCAAGGCCACGGCGAGGTTTGAACTGACCGTGGATTTGCCAACACCGCCCTTGCCCGACCCGATGGCCAGAATACGCTGCACACCGCTGGGCTTGGTTGGCCCGTCCTGCGGCTTGGGGTGCCCGCCGATCTTGAGGCTGGGTGGCTTTGCCGCCGGACCATGCGCCGTCAGCGCGACCGACACGGTGCCTATCCCCGGCAAATCACGCACCACCTGTTCGGCGGCATCGCGCAACGGGGCCATCTGGCGGGCCACATCGGCATTGGGTGCCTCAATGACAAAGCGCACGCTGTCGCCCTCGACGGTCAGCGCACGCACCAGATCATGGGCCAGCAGGCTCTTACCATCTGGCAGGGTGACCCGCTCAAGGGCGGCTTCGACGTCGGCACGGGTGATAGGCATGACAGGGCTCCTCTTGCTTGTCATTTGACATGGCAGGTTCTGCCCAAATCACAAGGGGGGCGCGCGGATTTGCCTTTTGGGGCACCGATGAAAAATTCAACCGCAGCGCCCATGATATTGCTGCATAGCAGCATTGCAAAATCCGATATTGTGCAGACGCAGCATTTGTCGCAAATTTAGGTCATGGGCGGGCCAGTGGCCACGCCTAAGGAAAGACCAGACATATTCATCCTCCTCCCGGATATGTCTGTTATTGGCGGCGACATCTTCCTCCTCCCTGATGTCGTCGCCCATTTTCCTCTTCACCCGCCAAAATACGACAGATTTATGACAGGGCGAAACTTCATCATTTGAGGTTTCCCCAACTGAAACAAATACTTGGTTAAAATTCTCCTATGCAATTGCTGCATAGCGGCATTGTCAAAATGCACGTTGTAAGGTGATCAAAAGGGCGTACATACCCCTCAACGAAACGACGTAACCGAAAGACATGAGGCGCCAAAATGGCATATGTAAATTCGACATCCGCAACGACACCTTCCTTCTTTGCCCGCATCGGCAATGCCCTTGATGCTCTGGCAACCCGCTACAAGCAGCACCGCCTGTACCGTGAAACATTCGATGGCCTCAGCGCGCTGAGCAACCGCGAACTGGCAGACCTGGGGCTGAGCCGCTCCGAACTGCGCCGGGTTTCCTGGGAATCTTCCCGCGGTTAAACCGCACATGAAATCGGACGCGCCGGGCACCTCCCTGTCCGCCGTCTGAAGCCGGGGTTCGGCTCACTTTCCTCCTCCCTGATGGGGCGAACCCTGCACTAGACCCGAAGCCGACCCTCCCTCGACGCTTCGGGCCGACATAGAAACGGCGGCACCTTCCTCCCAAGGTGTCGTCGTTTTTTTTTGGGGGTGTGTATCGCGCACCCGGCGCCCAAACGGTCAGGGGCGCGCCGCCAAAGCCGTTCACCCGGTATTAACCACGCCCCCGTTAACTCGCCACATGTTGAAAACACTGGCTCTGGTTCTGCCCGTCGTGATTCCGTCCTGGCGGTTTTTTCAGACGGTCGAGCCGTCTCCGAGGGTGCAATGGGCGCAATTGCATGGGCACGGCACGCCAGAATGGCGAGAGTTTCGACCGCGTCCGCAGGCCGTGACGCCATTGCAATGCCTGCTGCGCCTGTTCTGGAACCCTGCGTGGAACGATACTCTGTTTCTTGTCAGCTGCGCCGAACGCATCCAGCAGCGCCCGACCGACCACAGCATTACTGAAATTCGCCGCCGCGTGCGCGCGCATTTGGCCGATGATCTGCCTAACGCTGTCCTGCAATTCCGCCTGATCTTTATCCAGCGCAAACAGACGCAAGGTGATGGGACACCGCACGACGGTGGGGGTCTCACCCAACACGTCGTTTTCCTATCCGCCCCGTTTAGGGCCACTAAAGAGACGCTCAATTGACCCTCGACAGCGCGCTGCGGGCCACCGAAATCCTGCTTGCCCTCGCCTTTTTGCAACAATGCGCCGAGCATATGGCCGGGTCGCCGCGCGACCGGCTGCTGTTTTTGCCGCGCGCCCTGCTGTGCCTGCTGCTGTTGGCCGACCTCCAAACCAGCCTCGTGCTGGGTGCGCTTGCCCTGCACAGCCTGATCGTGCTGCACCGCTATGCGGGGCCCTACAACGGGGGCAGCGACCGGATGGGCCTGCTCACGCTGTATTGTCTTTGTTTGGCGCATATCCTGCCGCCCGGCATTGGCCGCGAAACCGCCTTTGGCTATCTCGGGCTTCAGGTGATCCTGTCGTATTTCATCTCTGGTCAGGTCAAGGTCGCCAACACCAGTTGGCGCAGCGGGCAAGCCCTGCGGGATGTCTTTGCCTTTTCGGCCTATCCGATCAGCGAGAATTTGCGCGTCTTGGCCGACCGCACGCATCTGCTTTGGGTGGTGTCGTGGGCGGTAATGCTGTTTGAACTGGCCTTCCCGCTTAGCCTGCTGCACCCCGCCGCGCTGATCTTGGCCCTGATTGTGGCGGCGCTGTTTCACCTCGCCAATGCCTGCCTCTTTGGATTGAACCGCTTTGTCTGGTTCTGGCTGGCGGCTTATCCATCGATTCTATGGCTACAGGGGCGCATTGCGCCGCTTTAAACGGCGCGCGGCCAATCGTCTGTGGCGCAGAGTTGAAACCCGTGACATCTAACGTACAGACGCGACCCAATGCGGAGCCACCGATGACCAAAGACCCATATGCCGCACTTGGCCTGACCAGAACCGCCACGGCGGACGAGATCAAGAAAGCCTATCGCAAGATCGCGCGCACCGATCATCCCGATCTTCACCCGGATGATACGCGCGCCGAGGCCCGGTTCAAGGCCGCGGGCCGCGCTTACGATCTGCTGAAAGACCCTGATCAGCGCCGCCGCTTTGACGCGGGCGAGATCGACGCGTCCGGTGCCGAACAGGCGCCGCGCGGATATTACCGTGACGAGGCACGCCGCCCGGAAAACCCCTATACCAATCGCGGCGGCGCGGCGCAGCGCAACCCATTTGCGCAAGACTTTGATGCCGACGATTTCTTTTCTCGCTTTGCCCGCAGGCAGGGTGGCGGCTTTGGCGGGGCGACCCCCGGTGATGTGCCCGGGCAGGACACGCAATACCGCCTCGAGGTGTCTTTTCTGGATGCCGTGCGCGGGGCCAAGGCGCCGATCACCCTGCCTGACGGCGCAACGCTTGAGGTCACGATCCCCCAAGGCGCGCGCGACGGCCAGACATTGCGGCTGCGCGGCAAAGGCGACAAGGGTCATGGCGCGGGCAAACCCGGTGACGCCTATATCACGCTGACCGTCACCCCGAACCCCGATTTCGAACGCGACGGGGATGATATTGTCGTGACACTGCCGATATCCATCGACGAGGCCATATTGGGCGGCAAGGTGCCGGTCGACACCGTGACCGGCCCGGTCAACGTCACCATCCCACCCGGTGCCAGTTCCGGTCAGGTGCTGCGGCTAAAGGGGCGCGGCGTCAGCGGCCGCACAGGCACGGGCGATCAGCGCATCACTCTGCGCATCGTCAGCCCGCCTAGTATAGACAACGCGCTGAAAGACTTCATGCAAGGTTGGCGTGACAAACACGCCTATAACCCCCGCAAGGGAAACCAAAGATCATGACCGAGGCCTATGCCCCAGACCAGTTGATCGCACGCGTCACATCGCTGACCGCCGACCGCCTGCGCCATTTCGAACACCTGCGTATCGTCACCCCGGTGATGACAGCCGATGGCCCGCGCTATCACACGCTGGACCTGCGCCGCATCACGCTGCTGTGCGAATTGAGCGATGATTTCGATGTCAACGAAGATGCCCTCGTCATCATCATGTCGCTGCTCGATCAACTGCATGGCGCGCAAAGCAGGCTGGATCAGATGGTGCAGGCCATCGCGGCAGAGCCGAGCGAGATCAAGCTGCGCCTGTCGCAGCGCCTGCAAGAGCTCGGCACGTCAGACTGAACAGCCGGCCTTAGAACGGCACATCGTCGCAGCCGCTCAAAAAGCGCGAGACGACCTTCTTGGTCCCCGCCTTTTCAAACGCGACCTCGATCTTGTCCCCCTCGATCCCGATCACATCACCATAGCCGAACTTCTGGTGAAACACCCGTTCGCCCATCTCGAACGCCGCCACCGCCTGCATGTCGATCGTGACATTGCGCGCCTCGCTGGGCTGGCTGACCCCCCGCGCGCTGCTGCGCGCCTGCAAGCGCCGCCAACCGGGGGAGTTATAGACATTTGCCTCGGCCGCGCGGTCATGCAGATGCGACACCGGGGCCGCCGCACCATAGCCGCCCCCATATAGTCCGGGCGGGGTCAGCACATCGACATGTTCTTCGGGCAATTCATCAATGAACCGCGATGGCAGCGCGTTTTGCCACTGCCCAAACACCCGCCGGTTCGCCGCAAAGGATATCGTGCACAGCTCTTCCGCCCGCGTGATCCCGACATAGGCCAGCCGCCGTTCTTCCTCCAACCCCTTGATGCCGCTTTCATCCATCGACCGCTGTGATGGAAACAGCCCGTCCTCCCAGCCCGGCAGAAACACCGCCGGAAATTCCAGCCCCTTGGCCGCGTGCAGCGTCATGATCGACACTTTCTCGCCGTCGCCTTCCTGCTCATTGTCCATGATCAGGCTGACATGCTCCAAAAACCCCTGAAGGTTCTCGAACTGCTCCAACGCCTTGACCAGCTCCTTGAGGTTCTCCAGACGCCCCGGCCCCTCGGGCGTCTTGTCGTTCTGCCACATGCCAGTATAGCCGCTTTCGTCCAGAATGATCTCGGCCAGTTCCACATGGCTGATCTCGGGCGGGGCGTAATCCACCCGCAGCGGGGCCACGCCATCATCCAGCACGCCGTCATCCTCGCTAAACTCGATCCGCGGGCCGTGCAGCTTGGACGCCCAGCGGTCGATCCCCTCGACCAACTGGCGCAACTGTGCCGCCCCCTTGCCGCCGATCCCGTCATGGGCCAGCAAAATCCGCGCGCCCTCGACCAGATTCACACCATGCTCGCGCGCCGTGCGCTGGATCTTTTGCTGTGCCACATCGCCAAGGCCCCGCTTGGGCGTGTTCACGATCCGCTCAAAGGCCAGATCATCATCCGGGCTGGTCACCACCCGGAAATAGGCCATCGCATCGCGTATTTCCAACCGCTCATAGAAACGCGGGCCGCCGATCACCTTATACGGCAGTCCGATCGTCAAAAACCGATCCTCAAAGGCCCGCATCTGATGGCTGGCCCGTACGAGAATCGCCATGTCGTCCAGCGAAATAGGCGCCATGCCCCGCGCGCCCCGCTGGCTGGCCTCTATCTCATCCCCGATCCAGCGTGCCTCTTCCTCGCCGTCCCAATGCCCGATCAGCCGAACCTTCTCGCCTTCCTGACGGTCGGTCCACAGCGTCTTGCCCAGCCGCCCCTCATTGCCCGCAATCACGCCTGATGCCGCCGCCAGAATATGCGGGGTCGAGCGATAGTTCTGCTCCAGCTTGACCACATGCGCGCCGGGAAAATCGCTCTCAAAGCGCAAGATGTTGCCCACCTCGGCACCCCGCCAGCCATAGATCGACTGATCATCGTCGCCCACGCAGCAGATGTTCTTGTGCCCCTGCGCCAGCAGCCGCAGCCACAGATACTGCGCCACGTTGGTATCTTGATACTCGTCCACCAGGATGTATTTGAAACCGCGCTGATACTGCCCCAGCACATCGGGGTGTTTTTGGAAAATCGTGACCATATGCAGCAGCAGATCACCAAAATCCACAGCGTTCAGCTCGATCAGGCGGCGCTGATACTGGTCGTAAATCTCTGTTCCGCGGTTGTTGTATAGCCCTGCATCGGCGGCCGGCACCTTATCAGGCGTCAATGCGCGGTTCTTCCAGCCGTCGATGATCCCCGCCAGCATCCGCGCGGGCCAGCGTTTGTCGTCGATGTTCTCTGCCGCCACCAATTGCTTCAACAGGCGCAATTGATCATCGGTATCAAGAATCGTGAAATTGCTCTTCAGGCCTACCAATTCGGCATGTCGCCGCAGCAGTTTTGCGCAAATGGAGTGAAAGGTTCCCATCCATTTGACAGGTGCTCTCATATTGAAAGGCGTTTTCCCCAACCGATGCTGCATTTCCTTCGCGGCTTTGTTTGTAAAAGTTACCGCAAGTATCTCATTCGGCTGCGCTCTACTAAGGGAAATAAGATGCGCGACACGCGCCATCAAAGCTTTCGTTTTACCGGTGCCCGCCCCGGCCAGCATCAATAACGGCCCATCCAGCGTTTCAACCGCCGTGCGCTGCGCCGGGTTCAACCCATCCAGATAGGGCTGCGGCCGGGCTGCCATTGCGCGGGCCGACAAAGGTACGCCTGCCGGCGCGCGTGTATCATCATAACTGCTCATCCGCGCAGTCTAGCGCGGCGCGGGGACGAGATAAAGAGACGTTCGCAGAATGTTCCGCCCCATTCAACCGGGGCGAGCATGGCTAAGATACCGGCAATAAAACCAACCGGAATTTACTTAACCGGCGATATTTAACCCGTTGATAATTCTTTATCGCCAATGTGGCCCAACATATGCCTCGAGTGGGAAGAAGACTATGTTCAGAAACAACGATACGGCAGCGTTGCGTCGCCAGTTGGATCGATTCAACGTGCCGATGTTCATCGCCGAATTGGCAGATGACTCCTCTGGCTTTCACCTGCTGGCGCTGAATGCCGAACACGAAACCCAAAGCGGCATGATGATGGACGCCGTTATCTGCCGCCCCCTGGCCGAGGTGTTGCCGCCGGATCAGGCTGATCAGGTGAACCGGCGCTATGCCCGCTGTATCGCGCAGGGCCAGCAACAACGCTACCGCGAAATGCTGCATATGCCGCGCGGTTCGATGATCTGGGACACCACATTGCACCATATCCTGTCCTATGACGGCACTGACCGCGTCATCGGCAGCGCCGTCGTCGTCGAACGTGTGCAGCGCGACAACCGCGATACTCTGGCGTTTGAGGACGTGCGCTATTTCGCGGCCACCTCATCATGCAAACTTGAACAGATTTCCACCGTGCTCGACGCGGCGGAAAAGGGTCTGATCGACCCCTCCAGATTGACCGGATCGGCGGGGATGCTGGCCGGGCTGTGCCGC
Source organism: Sulfitobacter sp. KMM 9851 (assembly GCF_057178245.1). NCBI lineage: Bacteria > Pseudomonadati > Pseudomonadota > Alphaproteobacteria > Rhodobacterales > Roseobacteraceae > Sulfitobacter > Sulfitobacter sp. KMM 9851. Next base: position 1,251,349 of record NZ_CM169991.1, on the reverse strand, counting down.
GCGATTGACAGCACCATGCAGGAACTGCGGTCTATTGCGCAGGAACGGCTTGATGCCACGCCCAATCCAACCGTTAACCTGATCGAACCACAAGGTAACGGCCGTACAGACGAAGTTGAGGCCGCGATTGCTGCCCTTGTCGACCTTGCAGGTAACCTGCCCACCGCGCCGCTTGATGAGGTGATTCCACCGCCTATGGCACAGGCGCGCAAACACAACTGATCGCGCGCCCCACTGCATGGGTAAATTGCCGCTGCGCAGGCTTTCTGGTGCTGGACAATCGCCGCGCCTTGCAGGCAAATACCGCGATGGACCTGCACGCAACCTATCCCGGCCTTGCCGACCTACGCCGCCGCGCCCGCGCGCGTCTGCCTAAATTTGTCTGGGAATACCTCGATTCTGCGACCGGGACCGAGGCTACCAAACACCGCAACCGCCGCGCACTGGATCGCATCGGGTTGATGCCCTCGATCCTGCACGGCGAATTTACCCCTGACCTTTCCACGAAATTGATGGGTCAGTCTGTGCCGCTGCCCTTTGGCATCGCGCCGCTGGGCATGTCCGGGCTGATCTGGCCCGATGCCGAAGGGCATCTGGCCCGCGCCGCCGCCCGCGCAAATATCCCCTACGGCCTGTCCACCGTCGCGGCCCAAAGCCCCGAAGACCTCGCACCGCATCTTGGCCCCCAGGCGTGGTTTCAGATGTACCCGCCCCGCGACCCCGAGATTCGCGCCGATATGCTGGCCCGCGCCCGAGATGCGGGGTTTTCCACGCTGGTGCTGACCGTCGATGTCCCGGTGGCCAGCCGCCGCGAACGCCAGACCCGTTCGGGCCTGACCAGCCCGCCGCGCCTCACGCCGCGTCTGCTGGCGCAGGTCGCCTGCCGCCCCGCCTGGGCACTCGGCATGGCGCGCCGCGGCTTGCCACATATGGCCACGCTCGACAAATACACTCCCGCGACGCAGGCCAACCTGCCGCCAACCGCCCACATCGGCTATCTGCTGCGGACCGCGCCGGATTGGGAATACCTGCGCTGGCTGCGCGATCACTGGGCGGGGCCGCTGGTGATCAAGGGCGTGTTGCGCCCCGAGGATGCAACCGCGCTGCAAAACGAAGGTGTCGATGCGATCTGGGTGTCCAACCACGCCGGCCGCCAGTTTGACGCGGCCCCCGCCAGCATTGACGCCCTGCCCGCCATCCGCGCTGCCACCACCCTGCCGCTGATCTTTGACAGCGGCATCGAAGGCGGCCTGGACATCCTGCGCGCCCTGGCGCTCGGCGCCGATTTCGTCATGCTCGGCCGCGCGTTCCACTTTGCCCTCGCCGCCCTTGGCCCGGTCGGCATCGACCACCTGATCGACATGCTGGCCCGTGATCTGACCGCCAACATGGGCCAGCTTGGCGCACGCGATCTGCGCTCCCTGCCCCCGGCTTTCGACCTCACTGCGCCCTGACCTCTCAGGTTACCGCTATCATACGGCCGACTATTGCAGAAATGTTAAGACAGCACCAAACCGGGCCTTGCGCTGCACCGCAGCATCCCTAAGGTGCCGCTACGATAAGCTGGGGGAGAACCACTTCATGACCGAATTTTCCAAGATCCTGATCGCCAACCGCGGTGAAATTGCCATCCGCATCATGCGCGCCGCCAACGAGATGGGCAAGAAAACGGTGGCGGTCTACGCCGAAGAGGACAAGCTCGGTCTGCACCGCTTCAAAGCGGACGAGGCCTACCGCATCGGCGCGGGCCTCGGCCCTGTGGCCGCCTACCTCAGCATCGACGAGATGATCCGCGTCGCCAAAGCAGCCGGCGCCGACGCGATCCACCCCGGCTATGGCCTGCTGTCGGAAAACCCCGAATTTGTCGACGCCTGCGAACAAAACGGCATCACTTTCATCGGGCCCCGCGCCGAAACCATGCGCGCGCTGGGTGACAAGGCCAGCGCGCGCCGCGTCGCCATGGCCGCCGGCGTGCCCGTCATCCCCGCCACCGAGGTGCTGGGCACCGACATGGCCGCGATCAAAAAAGAAGCCGCCGAAGTCGGTTACCCCCTGATGCTCAAGGCGTCCTGGGGCGGCGGCGGACGCGGCATGCGCCCGATCATGCAAGAATCCGAACTTGAGGAAAAAGTCCTCGAAGGCCGCCGCGAGGCCGAAGCCGCCTTTGGCAACGGCGAAGGGTATCTGGAAAAGATGATCCTCAAGGCCCGCCATGTCGAGGTCCAGATCCTCGGCGACAAACACGGCGAAATCTATCACCTGTTTGAACGCGATTGTTCTGTCCAGCGCCGCAACCAAAAGGTGGTTGAGCGCGCCCCCGCCCCCTACCTGACCGAAGACCAACGCGCCGAAATCTGCGAATTGGGCCGCAAAATCTGCGCCCATGTAAACTATGAATGCGCCGGCACTGTCGAATTCCTGATGGATATGGACGACAACAAATTCTACTTCATCGAAGTGAACCCCCGCGTGCAGGTCGAACACACCGTCACCGAAGAGGTCACCGGCATCGACATCGTGCGCGCTCAAATCCTCATCGCCGAGGGCAAATCACTGGCCGAGGCCACCGGCAAAGCCCGCCAAGAAGACATCACCCTCACCGGCCACGCGCTGCAAACCCGCGTGACAACCGAAGACCCGCAAAACAACTTTATCCCCGATTATGGCCGCATCACCGCCTACCGCTCGGCCACCGGGATGGGCATCCGCCTCGATGGCGGCACTGCTTACGCGGGCGGCGTCATCACGCGCTACTACGACAGCCTGCTGACCAAAGTGACCGCCAAGGCACCGACCCCCGAAATGGCTATCGCCCGGATGGACCGCGCCCTGCGCGAATTCCGCGTGCGCGGCGTGTCGACCAACATCGCCTTTGTCGAAAACCTGCTCAAACACCCTACCTTCCTCGACAACACCTACCACACCAAATTCATCGACCAAACGCCCGAGCTGTTTGTCTTCAAAAAGCGCCGCGACCGCGCCACCAAGGTGCTAACCTATATCGCCGACATCACCGTGAACGGGCACCCCGAAACCAAGGGCCACGCCCTGCCCGCCGCCCATGTACGCGATCCAAAGCCCCCGGCCGCGCGCGGCGAGCCGCAAATGGGCACCCGCAACCTGCTCGAACAAAAAGGCCCCCAAGCCGTGGCCGACTGGATGGGCCAGCAGCGCCAGTTGCTGATCACCGACACCACGATGCGCGACGGCCACCAATCCCTGCTCGCCACCCGCATGCGCAGCCTTGATATGATCAAGGTCGCCCCCGCCTACGCCGCCAACCTGCCACAACTGTTTTCCGTCGAATGCTGGGGTGGTGCGACCTTTGATGTCGCCTACCGCTTCTTGCAGGAATGTCCTTGGCAGCGCCTGCGCGATCTGCGCGCCCGCATGCCCAACGTCATGACACAGATGTTGCTGCGCGCCTCCAACGGCGTCGGCTATACCAATTACCCCGACAACGTGGTGCAGAAATTCGTCGCCACCGCCGCCAACACGGGGGTCGATGTCTTTCGCGTGTTCGACAGCCTGAACTGGGTCGAAAACATGCGCGTCGCCATGGACGCGGTGATCGACGCGGGCAAGGTCTGCGAAGGCACCATCTGCTACACGGGTGACATCTTTGACCCCGACCGCGCCAAATACGACCTGAAATACTACGTCGCCATGGGCAAAGAACTCAAAGCCGCAGGCGCCCATGTGCTGGGCCTCAAAGACATGGCGGGGCTTTTGAAACCCGCACAGGCCCGCGTGCTGGTCAAAGCGCTGAAATCCGAGGTCGGTCTGCCGATCCACTTCCACACCCATGACACGGCCGGTAGCGCCTGCGCCACGATCCTGGCGGCATCAGAGGCCGGCGTCGACGCGGTTGATTGCGCCATGGACGCGCTCAGCGGCAACACATCCCAGGCCACCCTCGGCACCGTGGTCTCGGCGCTGAAACACACCGACCGCGACACCGGAATCGACATGAAGGCCGTACGCGAAGTCTCTGATTACTGGGAAGAAGTGCGCAACCACTACGCCGCCTTCGAGACCGGCATGCAGGCGCCATCCTCCGAGGTGTACCTGCACGAAATGCCCGGCGGCCAGTTCACCAACCTCAAGGCACAGGCCGCCAGCCTTGGCCTTGATGACCGCTGGCCCGAAGTCGCGCGCACCTATGCCGACGTCAACCAGATGTTTGGCGATATCGTCAAGGTCACACCGTCGTCCAAGGTCGTGGGTGACATGGCGCTGATGATGGTCAGCCAGGGCCTGACCCGCGCCCAGGTCGAAGACCCAAAAACCGATGTGGCCTTCCCCGACAGCGTCATCGACATGATGCGCGGCAATCTTGGCCAACCTCCCGGCGGGTTCCCCGTTGGCATCGTGGATAAGGTGCTAAAGGGCGAAAAACCCAATCTGGAACGCCCCGGCAAACACCTCGCCCCCGTCGATCTGGAGGCAACCCGCAAGGAGCTCTCGGACCTGCTGGAAGGCAAGGAAATCGACGACGAAGACCTCTGCGGCTACCTGATGTACCCCAAGGTTTTCCTCGATTACATGGGCCGCCACCGCATCTACGGCCCGGTGCGCACCTTGCCAACCCATACGTTCTTCTATGGTATGGAACCCGGCGCCGAAATCTCGGCAGAAATCGACCCCGGCAAAACTTTGGAAATCCGCATGCAGGCGGCCTCTGAAACTGGCGAAGATGGCGAGGTCAAAGTCTTCTTTGAACTCAACGGCCAGCCCCGCGTCATCCGGGTGGCCAACCGCCTCGCCAAAGCATCGACCGCGCAGCGGCCCAAGGCCGAGGTCGGCAACGACAACCACATCGGCGCGCCGATGCCGGGGGTTGTGGCCTCTGTCGGGGCAACCGTGGGCCAAACCGTCAAGGCGGGCGATCTTCTGCTGACCATCGAAGCGATGAAGATGGAAACCGGCATCCACGCCGAACGCGACGCGGTGGTCAAAGCCGTACACGTGCAGGCCGGCAGCCAGATTGACGCCAAAGACCTGATGGTCGAGTTGGAATAGGGCGCCGCCCCCTCCTCTCTTTTTGGTCCTAAATATTCCCGGGGGGTTTGGGGGGCTGGCCCCCCATTAGGGGTTGGGGTTTGGGGGGCCAGCCCCCCATTCATCACTTGGTTGGGGCGCCAGCTCCTCTGTTATCACCCGGTTTGCCCCCCCCAACACCTGCACCCGCCGCTGGCCCCATGCGGTTTCGCACACCAATCTCCAGCCACAGGCACAGCCTGCGCGACCTTGGTTTACCCTTCTTTAACAAACCCCGCCGCGCGCTCCGTTAATCCACCTGCCGCGCGTCCTGCGCATGCACGCGCGGTGTACGCCCGGTGTACAGGTTGGGACTCTGTTTCAGCCCTGAAAAACAGCCGTTAACCCCCGATTCGCGCTCTCGCCCCAAATCTCCCCCGCCGACCGTTGCGTGCCACCCGCGTCGGCGCGCCGCATTGCAACGGTGCGCCATGCCGCTATCTTTGCCTCACCCCAAGTTCAGAGCCACCTAATGCCCTACAGATGGACAGTCCCGGACCAGACGCTACAGCTCTGGCCACACCAATCCCTGCCCCCGCACGGCTTTGTGGCCTTCGTCGGCATCAGCTTTTGCTTGTCGCTGATCCCCCTGCTCGCCGTTCTTGGCACGGTTCTGCTATGGGGGTTGTTACCCTTTGTAATCGCTGTATTTTCCGCCCTCTACTTTGCCCTTCGGCACAACCACCACAGCCGCCGCCTGACCGAGGTTCTGACCCTCGATGACACTTGGGTACACCTCACCCATAGGCCGGCCTCCGGCCCGGCCAAAGAGTGGCGGTGCAACCGGTACTGGGTTCAGGTTTTCAAATATGACACCGACGGACCTGTGCCGCATTACGTGACCCTGCGCGGCGATGGCCGCGAGGTCGAAATCGGCGCATTCCTCAGCGAAGAAGAACGCATCGCGCTTTATGATGAACTGCGTATTGCATTGCGACGTAACGGGTGAGCTACGAACCTCAACCTAATGATTTCACAAGAAAATCAAAAACAATCCGCATCCGTTGAGAGGTCCGCAAATCGCGGTGCGCCACCGCCCAGATGTCATATTCGAACGGCGGCAACCAAGGTGCCGCCAGCGCCACACCCGCTGTCACATCACCGACATCCGCGGTCATCACACCGATGCCCAGCCCTTGTTGCACCATCTGCCACTGCACCAGATGCGATGCCGACACGATACGGCACCGATCGGACGTGACAGGCACCCCCATCCCGTTCAGCGCCGCCAGCAGTTGCGCATTGTCGTCAAACCCGACAAAATCCGCCTGCGCCAGTTCATCTGCCGTCGCAAACGGCCCGGCCTTTTCCAGATAGCGTTCCTCGGCATAGAACCGCGCCACGCCCGGCCGTAATTTGCGCGCAATGAGGTCAGGTTCCGTCGGCTGCACATGCCGCAAGGCAATATCGGCCTCGCGCCGACGCAGATCGCGCAACCCGTTGCTAGAGACAATTTCTACCGTAATTCCAGGGTGTTGCGCCCGCAGCGCCGCGATGATCGGTGGCAGGACATAGGCAGATGACACCTCGCTTGCCGTGATACTGACATTGCCCTCGACGGACTGCGCCTGCCCCGAGGCAATCCGCGATAATCCCGTTGCCGCCTGCCCCATAGCACGCACATGCTCCAGCATATCCTGACCCGCAGGTGTCAGGACCAGCCCCCGCCCCGCGCGTTCGAACAACGCCACGCCCAACTCTTCTTCCAGCGCCGTCACCTGCCGCCCCAGCGTCGGCTGCGCCAGCCCTAACGCCTGCGCCGCCGCCGACAGCGAGCCTTCTTCGGCGGTGACCAAAAAGGCCCGCGCGCGATTCCAGTCAAAAGTAACAGAGCGCCAATCCATGCAGATTTGCATATCAGATAGGCGGGTCTGGTCAATTTCATTCACAAACGCACAAGGATACACTCACCCAACCCAAGCCGGAGAAACCCCGATGCCCGCCGCCATTCCAAGCCGAAAAAACACCCGTTTCTGGAATTTCATGGCCAGACGCTATGCCAAAAGCCAGATCGCAGATCAGGCCAGCTATGACCGTAAACTGGACGAGACCCGCGCGCTGCTGCGGCCCGATATGACGCTGTTGGAAATCGGTGCCGGCACCTGTAGCACCGCGCTCGTTCATGCCCCGTATGTGGCGCGGATCGACGCCGTGGATCTGTCGCAGAACATGCTGGATATCGGCGCCGAGAAAGCCCGCGTGGCGGGTATCGACAATATCACCTTCACCCAGTCCTCAGCCGAGGAATATCGCGCCGAACCAGAGAGTTACGACATGATCCTCGCGCTGTCCGTGCTGCATCTGGTGCAAGATCACCGTGCCACGCTGACCAAGCTGCATGGGTTGATGAAACCGGGCGGCTATTTGGTGACCAGCACGGTTTGCATGGCCGACATGATGCCCGCGTTCAAGGTCATCTCAGTGCCCGGCCACGCGCTTGGATTGTTGCCATACCTGAGCTATTTTCGGGCGGATACGCTGTTGAATGATATGGCGACGGCGGGGTTCGAGACACTGACCCACTGGCGCCCCGGCCCCAAAAGCGCGTTCTTCGTCATCGCGCGCAAACCCGGGTGAGGCTCAGCTCAACCGGTCTTTGATCATCGGCCCGACAGTGCCAAAATCCATCTGACCGGTATAACGCTCTTTGAGAAGGCCCATGACCTTGCCCATGTCGCGGATCGACGTGGCCCCGATCTCGGCCACGGCGGCGTCGACGGCTGCGGTGGTTTCCTCGGCGCTCAACTGACGCGGCAGGAATTCTTCGATGACTTCGATCTCACTGCGTTCCCGGTCTGCCAGGTCCAACCGCCCGCCTTCTTCATAGGCGCGCGCCGATTCCAGACGCTGTTTCGACATCTTGCTGAGGATAGACAGCACTTCGGCCTCGGGCACCCCATCGTCATTGCCTCCGGCACGTGCGGCAATGTCCTTGTCCTTGATCGCCGCGTTGATCAACCGCAGGGTCGACAACCGCTCTGCGGCCTTGTCTTTCATGGCCTGTTTCAAGGCGTCCGATATGCGCATCCGCAATGACATGGTGTTTTCCCCGTGTTCGCTCATTTCAAGCCTTGCACCATACCTGCTCTGTGGGCCACGAGCAATGGGGGACGACCTGGGGTAACACACTGAATTAAAACGAAATCTCATTTCCGCCAAAGCCTTGACCCGCCCGGCTGCCGGCAGTAGGTTGCCCCCGTTTATCCGCCCATTCTCACGCCCGGAGGCTGCCCCATGTCCGCGCCCGCTCGCCCTCTCCCGACCGCCTGCCTTGCTCTTGCGGACGGGTCGTTATTCTACGGTATGGGCTTTGGTGCCACAGGCCAGACAGTCGCGGAACTGTGTTTCAACACCGCAATGACCGGGTATCAGGAAATCATGACTGATCCGTCCTACGCCGGGCAGATCGTCACCTTTACTTTCCCCCATGTCGGCAATGTCGGCACCAACCCGCAGGATGACGAGACCGGTGATCCGGTCGCCGCGGGTATGGTGGTGAAATGGATGCCAACCACGCCCAGCAGTTGGCGCAATGTGCAGCCGCTGTCAGATTGGCTGGCCGCGCGCGGGCGCATCGCCATTGGCGGCATCGACACCCGGCGTCTGACTCGCGCCATCCGCCACCAAGGCGCGCCCCATGCCGCCCTTGCCCACAGCCCTGACGGTGTTTTCGACATCGAGGCGCTGGTCGCCGCCGCGCGCGGTTTTGCCGGGCTCGAAGGGATGGATCTGGCCAAGGACGTGACCTGTGCGCAGTCCTATCGCTGGGATGAAATGCGGTGGGCCTGGCCCGATGGCTATCCCACCCAGACTGCGGCCAAGCACAAGGTTGTCGCCGTAGATTACGGCGCGAAACGCAATATCCTGCGCTGCCTCGCCTCGGCGGGCTGTGACGTGACCGTCTTGCCCGCAAGTGCCACCTATGAGGACATCATGGCGCATCAGCCGGACGGGGTTTTCCTGTCCAACGGTCCGGGTGATCCGGCGGCGACAGGCGTTTATGCCGTGCCGATGATCCGCGATGTGCTGGACAAGACGGATCTGCCGGTCTTTGGCATCTGCCTGGGCCATCAGATGTTGGCACTGGCCCTCGGCGCCAAGACCACCAAGATGAGCCACGGCCACCACGGTGCCAACCATCCGGTCAAGGACAACGACACCGGCAAGGTCGAGATTACCTCGATGAACCATGGCTTTGCGGTCGATGCACAGACGCTGCCCGCCGGCGTGGTCGAGACACATGTGTCGCTGTTCGATGGCTCCAACTGTGGCATCCGCGTGGATGGCCGCCCGGTCTGGTCCGTGCAGCACCACCCCGAAGCCAGCCCCGGCCCGCAAGACAGCTTCTATTTGTTCGAGCGGTTTGCCGAAGCGATGGCAAGCCGGGCCGTTTAACGGCCCGGTAACCGCGGCCGGGATTTCGGCGCTGTTAACCTTGCTTTAACCCTATATCTTCAGGCTCTCCCTTGTATTTTGCAGGGGGCCGCGCCGGTTTGAGCAATCAGTTTCTTTATCTGTCCGACCCTCAGGGTGCCATCCAGGTGGCGCAGCCCTTGCCGTTCGGCCGATATCTGGTGAACGAAGGTACCATTACCCAAGCCGATCTGCTGCACGCACTTGACCTGCAACGGCGCATCGACGCCCCGCTGGGCGAAATCATGGTCGCGGAGGGGCTGATTGACCGCGATGATATCCTGCTGGCCCTGTCACGCCAACATGGGGCACAGCTGGTCGATCTGAACCGCAGCCCCCCTGATCCGCGCTGTGCGCGCCACCTGCCCGTCGCGGTATGCCAGCAATTTGGCGTACTGCCCTGGCTTGAGGTTGGTGGTGCTCTGATGGTCGCGACCAGCCGCCCCGATCATTTTGACCACCTGCGCACGTGCATGGGGTCGACGGGGCGCCGGATGCTGCCGGTGATCGCGGATGAGCGGCATATTCACACGCATCTGTCACAGCTTTACAGATCGGAGCTGGCGCAAAAAGCCGCGACGCGCGTCCCTGCGGCCCTAAGTTGTCGCAGTTGGGAAACAAGCCCGGCACGTCGACGTTTCTGGGCCATCTTCACGCTTTCGCTGCTTTTACTTGCGCTGGTTCTTGCGCCGCTTTGGGTGCTTTCGATCGCGATGATCTGGGCGCTGATCACCCTGACGATGACGACCACACTCAAGGCCGCCGCGTTTTGGTCGCAACTGACCCATCACACTCCGGCGCGAACCGACGGCGCGGCCCTGTCACCGCCGCAGTACCGCCTGCCGCGCGTGTCCGTGCTGGTGCCGCTGCTGCGCGAAAAAGAAATCGCCGACTCATTATTCAAGCGCCTGTCACGGCTGACCTATCCCAAGTCATTGTTGCAGGTCGTCTTGGTCTTGGAAGAGGGCGATCATGTCACCCGCGACACCATCACGCGCACCAAATTGCCCCATTGGATCAATGTTATAGAGGTGCCAGAGGCCAACGGCCTGACCACAAAGCCACGTGCGCTGAACTATGCGTTGGATTTCTGCCGCGGCAGTATCATCGGCGTCTGGGACGCCGAAGACGCCCCCGAACCGGACCAGATCGAAAAGGTCGTGACCCGTTTCCACAGCGCCCCGGCAAATGTGGCCTGCCTGCAAGGGATGCTGGATTACTATAACAGCCGCAGCAACTGGTTGGCGCGCTGTTTTACCATAGAATACGCCACCTGGTGGCGCGTCATCCTGCCCGGCGTGGCGCGTCTGGGGCTGGTGGTGCCACTGGGGGGGACGACGTTGTTTTTCCGGCGCGACATCCTAACCCGGCTCGGCGGCTGGGATGCCCATAACGTCACCGAAGACGCCGATCTCGGCCTGCGGCTGGCGCGTCATGGCTATGTGACTGAATTACTGTCGACCGTCACCTTTGAGGAGGCAAACTGCCGGGCCTGGCCTTGGGTGCGGCAACGATCGCGCTGGCTCAAGGGATTCCTGATCACCTGGTGCGTGCACATGCGCGCCCCGCGCGCGCTGCTGAAAGATTTGGGGTTTCTAAGGTTTATGGGCGTGCAGACCATGTTTCTGGCGACAGTCTCTCAGTTTGCCATGGCGCCGTTGCTGTGGTCGTTCTGGCTGGCATTGTTGGGTATGCCGCACCCTGTGGCGACCACCCTGGGGCCGCAGGTTATGTGGCTCATGGCCGGTTTTTTCGTTGTCGCTGAGGCGGTTAACCTTGGCATTTCGATGGTTGCCGTTTCTGGCCGCAGCCACCGGCACTTGTTGCCTTGGGTATTGACCCTGCCGCTCTATTTCCCCTTGGGCGTGCTGGCCGCGCTGAAAGGCCTATACGAATTTGTCAGCCGTCCGTTTTATTGGGATAAAACCGCCCACGGACAAACCACAACTATTGAAGAAGAACCCTGTGATCTCAAGGCGCCCTGCCCATTGGCGCGACCTGATCAGCCCGAGACTAGTATTCCTCTTCGCGCCGCGCGGCCTCTTGCTTGAGCCGCGTGATGAATGCCACGGAAATATGCGTGCGAAGAGCGTCATCGGCGCCATCTTCATCGCGCGCTTCGATCCGCTGCACGATCTGATCATGCTCCTGCTGGGCAATCGTGCCGCGCCCCTCCACCGCCAGCGATGACGTGGCCATCAGCGCCATCGACCGATGCACAAGGTCCAGTTGCTGCACCAGATAACGGTTGTGCGACGCCAGATGAATCTGCTTGTGAAACCGCCGATTGGCCCGCGCCAGCGCGCCGGGGTTCCCCGCCAGCACATTGTCCGCATCCACCATCTCGCGCAGAACACGCACCTCTTCGGCAGTGGCGTGACGTGCGGCCAGCCGCGCGGCCAGCCCCTCCAACTCGCCGCGTACCACGTAAAGCTCGGCCATCTGGTTATGATCCAGTGACGCCACGATCAGGCTACGCCCGTCACGCGCCAACAATGACTGGGTTTCCAGCCGCTGCAACGCCTCGCGCACCGGGGTACGCGACACGCCAAAGCGTTCGGCCAATTCACTTTCGACCAGCCGATCACCGGGGCGGTAGGTGCCAATGTCGATCGCCTCAAGAATCATGGAATAGGCGTCGGTAGGGCCGGGTTTAGGGGCAGGCATTGGCAAATATCCTTCTGGTTGCGCTACCTTACCCACCGCGACCATATGCGCAAGGCCGCAGCCCTTGCGCCGCGCGCGCGCTGCGCCTACCAAGTCGCCATGCCACGCGATGCTTTCTCACATGTTTCCACTTGGGTGTTTGATCTGGATCAGACGCTTTACCCGCCGTCTGCCCGCCTGTTTGACCTGATCGAGGCGCGCATGGTCGACTGGGTGATGAAAGCCATCGGCGTTGACCGCGAAAAGGCCAACCACCTACGGCACCACTATTGGCAGACCTATGGCACAACGCTGGCCGGGTTGATGCGCGAACATGGCGTCGATCCCGCCCCCTATCTGACCGATGTGCATGACATTCCGATGGACCGGCTGACCCCGGACCCGGCCTTGGCCACGGCGATCCGCGCCCTTCCGGGGCGGCGTATCGTCTATACCAATGGCTGCGCGCCCTATGCCGAACGGGTGCTGGCCGCGCGCGGGCTAACGGGGTTGTTCGATGCGGTCTACGGCGTTGAACATGCCGATTTTCTGCCCAAACCGGAACGCGCGGCCTTTGACAAGGTCTTTGCGGCAGACGGCTTTGCCACCGACGCCGCCGCCATGTTCGAAGACGACCCCCGCAACCTTGCCGTGCCTCATGCGTTGGGGATGCGCACGGTGCATGTCGCCCCAACCCGTGGGGCGGGCGACCACATTCATTACCACACGGACGATCTGTGTGATTTTCTAAAACGGGTGGTGGGGTAACATGAATTTCGACTGCGATATCATCATCTCGGGTGGGGGCATCGCCGGACTGACCGCCGCCGCCGCTTTTGGCAGCGCGGGATTCAGTGTGATCTGCGTGGACCCGACACCGCCTGTCACAGATGGTGCGGCGGCCGGGGCCGACATGCGCTCCACCGCCTTGTTGCAACCCGCCCGCGCGGTGCTGGAGGATGCAGGGCTGTGGACGCGGCTGATCCCGCACGCCGCCCCTTTGCAGATCATGCGCATCGTGGATGCAGGCGGTGATGACGCGGCGCCGCAGGTCATCCGCGAGTTTGACGCGGCTGACATCTCTGATGCCCCCTTTGGCTGGAATTTCCCGAACTGGCTGTTGCGGCGCGAATTACTGGCCCGGCTCAGCGAGTTACCAAATGTCGATTTTCGCCCCGGCACCGGCACCACAAGCCTGTTCACACGGCAAGCCGAGGCGCGCGTGGGGTTGAGTGACGGCAGCCGGATCAAGAGCCGTCTGGTCATCGCCGCCGATGGTCGCGACAGCCCGATGCGGCAGGCGGCCGGCATCGCGGTAACCACCCGCCGATATGGGCAAAAGGCGCTGGCGTTTTGCGTCACCCACCCGATCCCTCATGAGAATGTCTCGACCGAAGTGCATATGTCGGGGGGCCCGTTTACGCTGGTGCCGCTGCCGGACCGCGACGGCATGCCCTGCTCTGCTGTGGTCTGGATGGACGATGGCCCCGCAACCGCGGCCCGCGCCAATCACGACCCAGCGACGTTCGAGGCCGAGGCCACTGCGCGGTCGTGCAATATGTTCGGCCCGCTTACGCTGGCCAGCCGCCGGGCGCTCTGGCCGATTATCAGTCAACATGCAGCACGGCTAAGCGGTGAGCGTATTGCCCTGATTGCGGAAGCCGCACATGTGGTGCCACCAATCGGGGCGCAGGGGTTGAACATGTCGTTGGCCGATATGTCGGCCCTGCTGGATCTGGCCCGCGCCGACCCGGATGCGTTGGGCGGCGCGCCTATGCTTAACGCCTATCACAAGGCCCGCCACGCCGACATCGCGCTGCGGGTGCGCGGTATCGACTTGCTGAACCGCGCCAGTCAGTCCCGCACGCCGCTCGCCCGCGAGGCCCGCGCGGCGGGCCTGAACGCGCTATATGCGCTGCCGCAGGTGCGGCGGCTGCTGATGCAGTTGGGCCTTGGCCTGCGCTAAAGGACCTCGTCCAGCACCTTGGCCAGACGGGCCAGCGTGGCATCCACATCATAAAGCTTGTCCAACCCAAAAAGCCCCAGCCGGAAGGTGCGGAAATCATCCGGCTCGCCCACTTGCAGCGGTACACCGGCGGCGATCTGCATGCCCTTGGCGGCAAAGGCCTTGCCGTTTTGCACATCCGGGTCAGCGGTATAACTGACCACCACACCCGGCGCTGCAAACCCCGGTGCAGCGACAGAGGTCACACCGCGTTCCGACAGCATCGCGCGCACGGCCTCGCCCAGTCGCCACTGCGCCTCTTTCAGACGGTCAAAGCCGTAATTCTTGGTCTCGAGCATCGTATCGCGAAAGGCGCGCAGGGCATCGGTGGGCATCGTCGCGTGATAGGCATGGCCACCGTTTTCATAGGCTTTCATGATGTCGCGCCACTTGGCCAGGTCCATGGCAAAACTGTCTGATTTTGTCTCGGCCAGACGCGCTTCGGCGCGCGCCGACAGCATCACCAACCCGGCGGAGGGCGACGCGCTCCAGCCTTTTTGCGGTGCCGAGATCAACACATCGACGCCCGACGCTTTCATATCCACCCAGACACAACCCGACGCGATGCAATCCAGCACCATCAACGCACCGACCTCATGCGCCGCCGCCGCCATGGCCGCGATGTAATCGTCGGGCAGGATCATGCCCGAACTGGTCTCGACGTGCGGAGCAAAGACGACCTGTGGCTTACGATCGCGGATTGCCGCCGTCACCTCTTCGATTGGCGCAGGCGCAAAGGGGGCGGGCGTGCTGTTGCCCTGCATCCGTGCCTTCAGCACCTCGGCGCTGGCCGTCAGCCCGCCGGTTTCGATTATCTGGCTCCAGCGGTAGGAAAACCAGCCGTTACGCACCACCAGAACATCCCGGTCGCGGGCGAACTGGCGCGCGACGGCCTCCATCGCATAGGTGCCGCCACCGGGGACCAGCGCCACCGCGTCTGCGTTGTAAACCTCGGCCAACAGGCCCGAGATGTCGCGCATCACGTGTTGAAACGCTGCCGACATATGGTTCAACGACCGGTCGGTAAAGACCACCGAAAATTCATCGAGTCCGCCGGGGTCGACCGGGGTTTTCATGGCTGTGCTCATCGGGGTGCTCCTTGCAAGGTCTTCCTGCATATAGCGTTTCTGCCCGGCCCGAGAAAGACCCGCTTTGACCCATTGAAAATGCCAACTTTAATCCGCACCAGTTTAACGCAACTCAGCGCAAGAACGGGCATAGGTCGCCGCTAGATCGGACCCGGCAAGCGCTCTTCGCTCAGCAGCACATTGGCCTCGACTTCCCCCGCGCCGGGCAAGGTCATGATCCGCCGCCGCAACACGCGTTCGAAATCCGGCAGATCCCGCGCAACGACGCGCAGGCGGTAATCGTATAGGCCCAGCACATGCTCAACCGTCTGCACTTCGGGTATCGCACTGACCGCACGCTCGAAGTCATCCAGGCTGACACGGCCCCGCGTCGCCAGCTTGATCCCCAGAAACACCGTCACCCCAAATCCCAACGCCTCGGCGTTCAGACGCAATTTCCGCCCGGCAAAGGCCCCGGCTTCTTCCAACCGACGAATTCGCCGCCAGGTGGCAGGTTGAGACAACCCCAACCGCCGACCCAGCGCAGAGGCACTCTGGCTGGCGTCACGCGCCAACGCGCGCAGCAGGGCGCGGTCGATGTCGTCCAGATCAATCACAGCGGCAATCCTTCCTGCGTCTTGATCCGCGCCACATGCATCAAGGCCTCAATCTCAGCGATATGCGGCAGGGTCAGAATCTGATGGCGATAGACCTGTTGATAATCGGCCATGTCGCGCGCAATGATCGACAGGCGCAGATCAACACGGCCCAGAAAGGTCTGCATCTCGATCACCTGCGGCACCTTGCGCGCCGCCGCCATAAACGCGTCAAAGGCGTTCGGTTGCGTCTTATCGAGCGTCACGCGCAGAGACACTTCAACCGCATAGCCAAGGGCGGACCAGTCGATCACCGCCCCGACCCCCTGCACGATCCCGACGTCTTGCAGCCGCGCGATCCGCCGCGCCGCCTTGCCCGGCGTGATACTGCACCGCTCGGCTAATTCGCCGGGGCTCAAGGTCGGTTCGGCCTGCCAATACCGCAACAGGCGGCGATCCAGATCATCAAGCATGATTTTTCCGTTTTTTTACGAAACCACGCATTAGCATCTTCATTTGACGAAATAAACTCGGAAAACACCGATGGCCAATCACGGCCCATTGGCTATCTTGCCCCCTAGAGAACAAATAAACCAAAGGACCGAGACAATGCGCGTTTATTATGACCGTGACTGCGATGTGAACCTGATCAAAGACAAAAAGGTCGCCATTCTGGGCTACGGCAGCCAGGGCCACGCCCACGCGCTGAACCTGCGCGACAGCGGCGCCAAGAATCTCGTCGTTGCTCTGCGCGAAGGCTCTGCCTCTGCCGCCAAAGCCGAAGGCGAAGGCCTCAAGGTTATGGGCATCGCCGAAGCTGCCGCCTGGGCCGATCTGATCATGTTTACCATGCCCGATGAATTGCAGGCCGAAACCTACAAGAAATATGTCCATGACAACATCCGCGAAGGCGCCGCCATCGCATTTGCCCACGGTCTGAACGTCCACTTCGGCCTGATCGAACCCAAAGAGGGCATCGACGTGATCATGATGGCCCCCAAAGGCCCCGGTCACACCGTGCGCGGCGAATACACCAAAGGCGGCGGCGTGCCCTGCCTCGTGGCTGTGGACAAGGACGCTTCCGGCAAGGCGCTGGAAATCGGTCTGTCCTATTGCTCCGCCATCGGTGGCGGCCGCTCCGGCATTATTGAGACCAACTTCCGCGAAGAATGCGAAACCGATCTCTTTGGTGAGCAGGCCGTGCTCTGTGGTGGTCTGGTTGAACTGATCCGCATGGGTTTCGAGACACTGGTCGAAGCGGGCTATGCACCCGAAATGGCTTATTTCGAATGTCTGCACGAAGTAAAACTGATCGTCGACCTGATCTATGAAGGCGGCATCGCCAACATGAACTATTCGATCTCCAACACTGCCGAATACGGCGAATATGTCTCCGGTCCGCGCATCCTGCCTTACGACGAAACCAAGGCGAAGATGAAAGCAGTTCTGACAGACATTCAGAACGGCAAGTTCGTGCGCGACTTCATGCAGGAAAATTCCGTCGGTCAGCCGTCGTTCAAGGCCACGCGTCGCATCAACGACGAACACCAGATCGAACAGGTCGGCGCCAAGCTGCGCGAGATGATGCCGTGGATTTCCGCAGGCAAAATGGTGGACAAAGCCAAAAACTGAGCCATCTAGCTCAGCCATGACCATAGCGATTGACCCCGACATCCCGTCGGGGTCTTTTGCGCTTTACCCCCCCCGGGAGAAACAATGACCCAGCAACCGAAAATCACCCTCACGAGTTGGCTTTTGGTTGCCTTGCTTGGGTTTGTCTGGGGTGGCACTTTTCTGGTCACCGAGGTGGCCCTGACCGGGATCACGCCCTTCTGGCTGGCGGCGTCACGCATCTGCTTTGCCGCGGTTGTGATGCTGACAATCTGGGGGATGCGCGGGTTTGGCCTGTTTCACACACCGCCCGACCGTGGCCAGATCGTCACCATGATCGTCATCGGCGTGATCAGCTCGGCGCTGCCATTTTCCCTGCTGGCCTGGGGGCAACAATTCGTCACCTCCGGGTTCGCCGGCGTTTCCATGGCGTCGGTCGCGCTGATTGTGTTGCCCTTGGCGCATTTTCTCGTGCCGGGTGAGCGGCTGACACCGCGCAAGATCGGCGGTTTCTTGATCGGGTTTGTCGGCGTCGTGGTCCTGATCGGTGGCCAAGCCTTCGAAAGCACGGGCGCGGCGATGGAAGCACCAGGTCGCATTGCCTGTATCGCTGCGGCAAGCTGCTATGCCGTCGGTTCGATCCTGATGCGCCGCCTGCCCCCGGTCGATCCTGTTGGCCTCGCCACTGTACTCATGCTGATCGGTGCGGCGGTGATGTTGCCGGCGGCCCTGACAGTCGAAGGCCCACCGCCCCTGCCCGCGCCCACCACATTGGCTGTGCTGGCCTTTCTAGGTCTTGTGCCCACCGCCGCCGCCAGTTTTCTGCGCGTGCTGGTGGTGCGCAGCGCCGGACCGGTGTTCATGTCACTGGTGAATTATCAGGTGCCGCTCTGGTCGGTGTTGATGGGCGCGATGATCCTGAACGAACCGCTGCCGCCCTCGCTCATCTACGCGATGGCACTGATTCTGGCGGGGGTCGGGCTTAGCCAATATGGCGCGCTGCGGCGTTTGTTTGGTCACACCTGACGGCCGACTTATCGTCGCCCCGCATGGCACGTCCGGCTCATCCAGCCGCAGGCACCGAAACCGCGTCCGCCACGGCATCAACCACACTGTCAACGGCGCGTTCCAGCAATGCCGCGTCCTCATGTTCGGCCATGACCCGCACCAAAGGTTCGGTGCCCGACTTGCGGATCAACAACCGCCCGCCATCGGCCAGATCGGCCTCGGCCTGCGCAATCGCCGCTTGCACTTGCGCATCCTCCAGCGGGGTCTGATCCGCCCCGTAACGCACGTTTTTCAAGAGCTGCGGCACCGGGTCGAACTGGTACAGTAGTTCAGAGGCCGGTTTGCCGCTGCGCACCATCTCGGCGAGAAACTGAAGGCCCGCCATGAAACCGTCGCCAGTGGTGGCATAGTCCGTCATCACGATATGGCCCGATTGCTCGCCGCCAAGGTTAAAGCCCCCTGCACGCATCCGCTCGACCACATAACGGTCGCCGACCGCCGTACGCTCCAGCGCCACGCCGCGCGCGCCCAAGAACCGCTCAAGGCCAAGATTGCTCATCACCGTGGCCACCAAGGCACCGCCCTTCAGGCGCTTGTCTTCGGCCCAGCGGGACGCCATCAGGGCCATGAACTGATCCCCGTCACCGACACGGCCATTCTGGTCGATCAGAATCACACGGTCGGCGTCGCCGTCCAGACAGATGCCCACATCCGCCCCATGCGCCACGACAGTTTCCGCTGCCGATTGCGGATGTGTTGATCCGCAGCCATCGTTGATGTTGAACCCGTTTGGCGACACGCCCACCGGGATCACCGTTGCGCCCAATTCCCACAGCGCCATTGGGGCCACATGGTAAGCGGCGCCATTTGCGCAGTCGATCACCACCTTCAAACCGTCAAGACGCATCTGCCGTGGAAATGACGACTTCACCCGTTCGATATAGCGAAACCGGCTGTCGTCGATGCGCTTGGCCCGGCCAATCTCGCCCGCGTCCGTTGGCTCGACCCCTTGCTCGACCAGCGCCTCGATCTCGGCCTCGACCTGATCAGACAGCTTGTATCCATCGGGGCCGAAAAACTTGATGCCGTTGTCATGCGCCGGGTTGTGGCTGGCCGAAATCATCACCCCCAGGTCGGCGCGCATCGACCGGGTCAGCAGCCCGACCGCAGGTGTCGGCACCGGCCCCAGCAGCAGCACGTTCATACCGGTACTGGTCAGCCCCGCCGTCAGCGCGTTTTCAAACATGTAACCCGATAGCCGGGTGTCCTTGCCGATCACCACCCGGTGCACGCCGCCCTTGTCGCGGCGGAAATAGCGGCCCACGGCCGCGCCAATCCGCAGGGCCATTTCGGCCGTCATCGGATGAATGTTGGCCGTGCCGCGCACGCCGTCTGTACCAAATAGTTTTGTCATGTCTGTCTTCCTGCCATGGCAGCCTGCCACAGCGCAATCGCTTGAATGGTTTGGGGTACATCATGCACACGAACCAGTTGTATGCCATGGGCCAATGCGGCCAACGCCACGCCAATTGACCCCGGCGCGCGGTCCTCCGCCTGTTCCGCACCGCTAAGGGTGCCGATAAACCGCTTGCGCGAGGCCCCCAATAGGATCGGCACACCCAGGTCGTGAAACAGGCTAAGCCGCCCGAGCAAAGCCAGATTATGCGCCAGCGTCTTGCCAAATCCAATCCCCGGATCGGCAATGATACGCGCGCGCGCGATGCCTATCGCCTCAAGCGCCGCAACCCGCTCCGCGAGGTGGTCAAACACATCTAAAAGCACGTCGTCGTAGCGCGGATCGCGCTGCATCGTGGCCGGGTCGCCCTGTGCGTGCATCACGCAGACAGGCAGGTTATTGGCAGCACAAAAGGGTGCAAGATCAGGATCATAGGTAAATCCGGCCACATCGTTGACCAGATTGGCCCCTGCCGCCACCGCTGCCTGCGCCACCTGTGCCTTGCGCGTGTCGATGGAAATTGCCCCGGCCCCCGCCGCGTGCAACCCCGCGATCACTGGGACGACGCGGGCGATCTCATCCGCCTGTGACACGTCGTCCGCCCCAGGACGGGTGGATTCGCCGCCCACGTCGAGCATATCAACCCCCGCCGCGCGCATTGCTATACCTGCTGCAATGGCGGCATCCGGGTCGGCGTGCCGCCCGCCATCTGAAAAACTGTCGGGCGTCGCGTTCAGGATGCCCATCACCCGCGGACGATCAAAGCTCAGCCCCGCGATATCCGGGCGCGGCGTGGTCAGTCGGGCGGCGGCGTCGGATGGCAGATCACCGGCCGGTATGACCCTGGGGTCGTGCCCGCGGTCCAACACTTCGACATGGGTAAACCAGCCCCAGCCGCCTGCCAGCGGCAATGCGGCATCAGGACGCTGCGGCCCGACCTGAACCAAGGGGCGATAATACTTCTGCATAGGCTATAGCGTCGCGTGATCTGCCGATACCGCACGCAGTGGCACGTCGGCGTTATTGGACATCTCAACCGGCAGATCGGCCCCAATCACCAGCATCTCTTGCGCATCAAATGTGCCGGCAAACCACGCCGCCAGCGCCAGCGGATCTCGCGGCCGCGCCGAGGGGGTTTCAACCGCGTCGAGCACGATCTTGGACGGTGCCCAAACACAGGTCTGGCCGTTTTTCATCGCCCAGTTCAGCTCTGTCCGGGTTTCGACCACGACGCAGCGATCATCCCGCGCGGCCAGCACCCAGGCATTCTGTTCAATCGCCAGAAGGTCGATCCGCCGCTGCGCCATCCGGTGTGTAAGCTGGGGCGCCGGGGCGTCGGGCGCGCCGACACATAAGATCAAGGGACGGCCCAAGGCTTCAAGCTGGTCCAGCCAGCCGCGCAGATGCGGCGACGCAATGGCGGCATTGCTGAGATATACAAGTTCGGGATGAGGTGTGTCATCGGCATGGACCTCGGGCGGCGGCGCGCCGTCGCGGGCGCGTACGATTTCGACCCCCAGCGCACCGGGGCCGCGATCCAGCTTTTCGATACGCACAAAGGCGCGCATTGCCTGCGGTTCCAGCAGTATCCGTTCCGCGACCCGTTCGGCCAATGTTTCCAACAGGTTGAGCCGTTCATCCGCCAGTTCCGCCGCAATCGCTTCGGTTACGCGGTCATAGGACAGGATGCGATCGACATCGTCGTCGATCGGCCCGGTCAACGGCTGCACCTCGACCACGACGTTAAAGCAGATGCGTTGCGTGACGCCGCGTTCGGCCTGAAAGGCACCGATTTCGACCGTGACGATGTGATCGCGCAGGGAAATTCGGTCCAGTGGCACCGGCCCGGCCATCGCCTCGGCGCGCTCTGAGGGATGCGCAAAGGCAAGACGGATTTCGTTGGACATGGGAACAGCGCCTAGGTGGGACAGATTTGCGGCCAACCTAGCCGCAAGTCCGCGAATTTAACAGCCCCAGTGGCGGCAGACCAGCGCCGGAAAGCGGCGCGCGCGTCGCCTTGGGGGTCTACGGCCTTAGTTAGAGGCGGTCTTCCAGGTGTGGCGGTAAAACAGATGATCGCCGATGCGCGCTGTTTTGGTATAGACGCGCGCCCAGCGTGGGTTCACCGCCGTCGTGTGGTAATGTGTGGCGCCATCGGTCAGTC
The DNA here is from genome assembly GCF_057178245.1 of Sulfitobacter sp. KMM 9851. NCBI lineage: Bacteria > Pseudomonadati > Pseudomonadota > Alphaproteobacteria > Rhodobacterales > Roseobacteraceae > Sulfitobacter > Sulfitobacter sp. KMM 9851. Next base: position 1,229,343 of record NZ_CM169991.1, on the reverse strand, counting down.
TGGGCGCGGTGCCGTCGATCATCGCACGTGCAACCTTGGACACGCGGGCAAAGGCCAGCGGCTCGGCGATCACTTCCTTGTTGCCATCGCAGGTATAGGTGAACTGGCACTGATACTTGCGCCCCGTCCCCTGTTTGATCACGCCGCAGAGCGAACCCGGGAAACGGGCGGATTTCACGCGGTTCATGATCACTTCGGCCACGGCAAACTGGCCCTTGATGGTTTCGCCGCGCGCTTCGAAATACAGCGCCTCTGCCAGGCAGCGGAATTCATCACTGCCCTGCGCCTTGGGCTGGCTGTCGATCCAGCTGCGCGAATATTGGATCGCGGTGACGTTGCTCTCAGGTTCCTTGATCATGTCTTTGAGCCGTGCCGAACCTGCAGATTTAAGACCCTGAGCTTCGATCCGGGCGAGGTCGCCCGCATTTTCGTTGGCCGTTGCCATGATCGGCATGCTGCTGCCAAGTGCAAGAAGCAGCGCAAAAGAAGTTACCCGTAGAAAACGCATTCCGCGCCTCGCATCGTTGTTACTGACTTGGGGCGCCTACCTATTTTGTTCCCAAGAGTAAACTCTGGGGGCCTTTTTACGCAAAATCCCGCCCATTAGACCCAAGAATTGCGTCAGCAAGGCAAAATCTTACCCGATCTTGTGTGCGATGGCGAGTTGTGCTGCGGCCAGCCTTGCTACTGGAACGCGAAACGGCGAGCAGGAAACATAGTCGAACCCCGATTCGCGGCAGAATGCGATGGACTCCGGGTTGCCGCCATGTTCGCCGCAGATCGACAGGGTGATGCCTGGCTGCGCTTTGCGGCCGCGTGCCGCCCCCAGCTGCAACAGCTCGCCCACACCGTCGGTATCGAGCACATGAAACGGGTCCTCAGGGTAGACACCCTGCTGCACGTAGTTCGACATGAACCGGCCGGCATCGTCGCGCGACAGCCCATAGGTCATCTGTGTCAGGTCGTTTGTGCCAAAACTGAGAAAGGCGCAGTGGGGGGCGATTTCGGCGGCGCGCAGGGCGGCACGCGGGGTTTCGACCATGACGCCAAGACGGTAGGTAAAGCTGGCATCGCGTTCGGTGCGCACGGCCGCGGCGACGGCATCGACCGACGCCTTGACCAGTTCAACCTCGCGCCGCGCGCTGACCAGGGGGATCATGATTTCAGGCACCACGGGGTCGCCATCGCGGCTGGCCTCGATCGTGGCCTCGAAAATCGCGCGCGCCTGCATTTCGTAGATTTCGGGCACCGTCACGCCCAACCGCACACCGCGCAGGCCCAGCATCGGGTTGTATTCCGTCATGGCGTCGATCCGACGTGTCACATCGGACAACGGCAGGCTGAGGGCCTCGGCCAGTTCGCGCTGGCCTGCCTTGTCAGAGGGCAGGAATTCGTGCAGGGGCGGGTCAAACAGGCGGATGCACACGGGTTGCCCCTGCATGATGCGGAAAAGCTGTGTAAAATCATCGCGTTGCATGGGCAACAGCCGTTCCAGCACGGCGCGGCGGTCTTCGCTGGTTTCAGCAAAGATCATTTCGCGCATCACGGTCAGGCGGCCAGGCTCAAAGAACATATGCTCGGTGCGGCACAGCCCGATGCCGTGCGCGTTGAAATTGCGCGCGGTCTGGGCGTCGGCGGGGGTGTCGGCGTTGGCGCGGATGCCGATGTCGGCGACATCCTCGGCCCAGCACATCAGACGGTTGAACGTATCATCCAGCGCGGCCTCCTGCATGGCGGCGGCACCGGCGAGGATTTCGCCTTTGGTGCCGTCGACGGTGATCTGATCACCTGCCCCAAAAACCCGGCCATCGGCGGCGATGATCTGCCCCTTTGACACGATAAAGCGCATGTTGGAGGCGCCGACAACGCACGGCAGGCCCATGCCGCGCCCGATCACGGCGGCGTGGCTGGTGATGCCGCCGCGTTCGGTCAGCACGGCCTGGGCTGCGTGCATGCCGCGAATATCCTCGGGGCTGGTTTCGCGGCGCACGAGGATGCAAGGCTCTCCGCGCGAGGCGCTGGCCTGTGCTTCGCTGGCGGAAAAGACGATCTTGCCCGTGGCGGCCCCGGGGCTGGCGGCGATGCCGCGCCCGATGCGGTCGCGTTTGGCGCGCGGGTCGACCTGGCGGTGCAGCAGTTCGGTCAGGGTGCGCGGCTGGACCCGCATCAGGGCTTCTTCGCGGCTGATGATACCCTCGTCGGCCAGCGCCACGGCGATGCGCACCGAGGCGCGCGAGGACCGCGCGACCCGCACCCCGTCGAGAATGTGTAAGTTACCGTCCTGAATGACAAATTCCACCTGCATCTCGGCCCGCAGGCGTTTGCGCATCAAGGCGGCGTGGGCTGTGAGCGTGGCAAATGCCTCGGGCACCAGTTCTTCGAGCGAGGGGCCGCGGGGATCGCGGGTGAGGTACATCGCGGCGGCGTCGCCTTCGAGCGCGTCGCGGCCTTGCGATTGGCTAAGATAGCGCCCGGTAATCTGTGGCAGGCCGGTGTCGCTGTCGACCAGTTGCAGCACGCCAGAGCCACATTGCCCGGTGCCGACGCCAAAGGCCATTTCCTGTACGATCAGCCCCAGTCCTGCGTCCAGCGGCGCCCCTTTGGCCTGACGCAGCAGACGGGCCGAGGTGCCGTTCCACGCCCGCGCCATCGAGCGCAGCACGGCGGCCAATTGGGTTGCGGGGTCTTGGGGAAATTTCTCTTCTGTTTCAGCCTCATAGGCGCGAAGCGACGCCATCAGCGCCGCGCGGCCATCGCCCGATACATCGTCAAACATATCAGGATCAAGACGGGCCACATTGACCGCGTAGGACTGCACAAAACGAGAATAAAGCGCGGCCGCCGGGCCCTCGCCCATGGTTTTGGAGAAGCTGTCGAAAAGCGCGTCGTTGATGCCGATGTTGAGCACGGCACCGGGACCGCCCCAGTCCGGGTCTTGGCTGGAGGGCCGCACACAAAGCAGGGCGTGTTTGGAGAATTGATCCACCACCGCTTGCAGGTCGGGCATCTGGCCGCGCGCGATTTGCTGCACCGCGTCAAAGGAAAGCGCCACGGTGCGCGGGACCGGCAGGTCAAGACGGACCAGTCTTTGCAGGCATTTGGCGCGCCCGCCGTGGGTGTCATTGGCGATCGGGGCGGTGGGCGTCACCAGAGTGGTGTTGGGGTTATTCTGCACTGCGGCACCTTCCTGCGTTCAGGCGCAGCATAGGGCTTGGGCGCGCACTGGCAAGAAAATGTGGGGATATGACCGGGGTTTTGCTGATTCGATGGTTAACCGCGTTATTTTGCGGGGAAACGCGAGTCACAGATTGTACACGGCGCGTACACTGGGCGTACACGGGCGGGTAAATTGCGGCGAATTTGGGCGGGGGTTAACGGCGCGGACGTTGCGTGGCGCAACGTGCGGTGACGGCCGGGTGATCGTCCGTGGCTTGCGTACCTCGGGCGGGCCAGCCCCCCCGGCCCCCCCGAGGTATTTACGACTCAAAAAAGATGAAGGCGGATCAGCCGTCGAGTTTGGTCAAGTCCGCGACTGAGGTGCAGATGCTGCGGATGCGGCTGAGCAGGTTGAGGCGGTTGCGGCGCACGGTGGGGTTGTCCGAGTTTACCTGCACCGCGTCGAAGAAGGCGTCGATCGGGGTGCGCAGGGTGGCCATTGCGGCCATGGCGGTGGTGAAGTCCTGCTGTTCCATCGCCGGTTTGATCTTTGCCTCTGCGGTGTCGAGGGCGGTGAAGAGGGATTTTTCGGCCTCGACCTCGGTGAATTTGATGTCTGCGCCATAGGAGTATTCGACGCCATCGGCCTCTTCTGCTTGGGAGAGGATGTTGTTGGCGCGTTTGAAGCCTTGGATCAGGTTTTCGCCGTCATCGGTTTTGAGCATATCAGAAAGTGCTTTGGCGCGATGTATCTGGGTTGCCAGCGTTTCTTCTCCCTTTAGTAGCACAAAGCTCTCAGCGATATCATGGCGAGTGCCTTGCTCTTTTAAATAGACTTTTAGACGGTCTTGAAGGAAGGAGATGAGGTTGGCTTGCTTACCGTCACTGTCCCGGAATACTTCTTCGAAGTCTTTCCAAAATTCTTTTCCTGACAGCTCGATTGCTGTGGCCGCGCCTTCAACATCGAGTTTTTGCCCGTCATAATATTCATCAAAGATTTCTCTGACGGCTGATGCCTTCACTTGCCGCATCTTGCGAAGCTTATCGTGCTTATACAGCATATGAAGCGTAAAACCGTTAACCAAGACATCTGTGATATCTACAGAGATCTCATTCTCAACCAATATCCGAATAACCCCCAGCGCGGCGCGGCGTAGCGCAAAGGGGTCTTTGCTGCCGGTGGGTTTTTCATCAATCGCCCAGAAGCCGGTCAGCTTGTCGATTTTCTCGGCCAGTGCCACGGCAATTGAAACTGGGTCAGTTGGCACGTCATCGGATGGCCCCAGCGGCGCGTAGTGGTCGCGCGCGGCGTTGGCGATGGCGTCGGAATGGCCAGCCGCTTTGGCGTAGTAGCTGCCCATCAGCCCCTGTAGTTCGGGGAATTCATAGACCATTTCCGACGACAGGTCGGCCTTGGCGATGCGGGCGGCCTGTTCGGCCTCATCCGGGTCGGCGCCGACCATGGGGGCCAGTTCGCGGGCAAGGGTTGCCATGCGGGTGATCAATTCGGCCTGGGTGCCGAGTTTGTTGTGGAAAGTCACGTTTTCCAGCGATTTGACCCATGTTTGCATGCCGTCGCCTGTGGTGACGGTGCGCAGGTCGTTGTCCCAGAAGAATTTCGCGTCTGACAGGCGTGCGCCGAGGACTTTTTCATTGCCCGCGAGGATCGTGGCACCATCGTCGGCGGTGGTGCGGTTGGCGACGGTGATGAAACGCTCAATCCGGCCTGATTTGGGGTCGCGTACCGAGAAGAACTTTTGGTGTTCTTTCATCGAGGTTTGCAGCACTTCGGGCGGCAGGCCAAGGAAATCATCGCCGATCCGGCCCATCAGGACGACGGGGTATTCGACAAGGCCCGCGACCTCGGCCAGCAGGCCTGCGTCTTCGACCACCTCTAGCCCTGCGGCGAAGGCCATGGTGGTGGCGTCGTGCCAGATGGTGTCGGCGCGCGCGGCCGGGTCCAGCACCACGAAGGCGCGGGCGAGTTTGGTTTGGTAATCCTCAAACCCGGTGACCTTGATCGTGTCGGGGGCAAGGAAGCGGTGGCCGCGGGTGGTGTCGCCTGCGGTGATGCCATCGAGGGTGAGCGGGACAACTTCGGCCCCGGCTTCGTCGCTGATCAGGCAGAGGATGGAGTGCAGCGGGCGGACCCATTTCAGCGATCCCGTGCCCCAGCGCATGGATTTGGGCCATGGGAAATTGCGAATGGTGTGTTCGAGCACTTCGGCCACAATATCGGCGGCGGGGCGGCCCGGCTTTTCGATCTTGGCGAAGAGGATTTTGCCTTTGGGGGTGTCGCGTTCCTCAAGCTGATCTCGCGTCAGGCCGACACCGCGCAGGAACCCTTCGATGGCTTTTTCGGGGGCGTCGGCCTTGGGGCCTTTGCGTTCTTCGACTTGGCGGGGGCTGGCGGCGAGCATGTCGTTGAGCGTGAGGCACAACCGGCGCGGCGTAGTAAAGGCCCCGGCGCTGGCGTAGGTCAGCCCAGCGTCGACCAAGCCATTGGTCACGAGTTTCAGCAGGTCCTCGCCCGCGCGTTTTTGCATCCGCGCGGGGATTTCTTCGGAGAAAAGTTCAATCAGCAGGTCTGGCACCGGGGCCCCCAAATCTTGTCGCGCAAGCGGCGCATGTTTGCGGGCTTGGATAACGGGCGGGGGCGCGAGGGTCCAGCCCCCTTTGGGGTCGGAGCCGGGGCGCGATGTTAGTCCAGCAGGGTGGCGATTTCCTGGTCGCTGAATTTGGGGATCACGCGAAAGCCTGCCTCGACGAAGTTATAGATGGCAAAGCCGATCAGCCCCAGCCCTGCCCCGCCCAGCAAGACGCGGCCAAACATCATGCCGCGCAGGTCTTGCAGCGCTTTGCCCAAGCCGCCCGCTTGCGACGGGTCAGCCGTGAGCGCGGCATAGCCAAGCGAGCCTGCCACAAGCGCCAGCATCGCGCCGTAGATCACGAGGCCCGCGGTCAGCACCGGGTCGATGGTTTCGGTAAACTGCGAACGCGCGAGGTGGGATTTATAGGTGCCGCGCCAGCCTTTTTGCGCGTAGTAGAGGCCCGCGCCCAGCAAGATCAGCGCCCCTGCGGCCACGATATAGCGGCCCATCGGCATGGACATGAGTTTCTGGGTCCAGTCCTGAGCGGAATCGCCGCCGCTGCCTTTGCCGCTGAGGGCCAGGGCCAGCACCGAGATGCCGATGCCGCCGTGGATCAGCCCGGTGGTGACCTGCCCGATGCGCGCAATCAGGCCCTTGGCATCGGTGCCGTGGTCTTCGACGTCCTTGATGCCAGCGGCGACGCGCCAGACAAGATAGGCCAGCAGGCCGATGCCGATGGCAATAAGGGCGGGCACGCCGAAGGGTTCATCGCGCAGGGCGGCAAGGGCGTCCTTGGTGCCGGCGGCCTGAGTCGATTTGAAGGCGGCGAGAAAGGCGAGCCCGCCCACAATCGTGTAGATCACCCCGCGCGAGCCGTAGCCCGCCCGCATGATCCATTTCAGGCCTTCGTGTGCGTTTTCTGACATGGTGGTTCCCCCGCTGCTGTCAGGGGACAAGCGCCGGGGCGGGGCAAAAGGTTCCGCACAAAGCGGGCGGTGGCGTGGTTTATTCGCTGGGGCGCTCTGGGCAGGCTTCGCCGATCACGGTGCCGTCGTAGGATTTTTCGCCACATTCGTTGAGGTCGTGCCAGACATAGCCACGCCCGTCGTCTGTGATGGCCACGATACTATCGACGCCGTAGTGGATGTTTTTCGTGCCGAGAAAGGTGAGCGCTGTGCCGGCTTCGATTTCGGCACCCAGTTTTTCGGCATCGAAGCAGTCGAACCAGCCCGGCGCGTTGCGGGGGGTGTCGTGGTCGGACAGGGTGTAAGTCTCAGAGGCCATGGCGAGGCTCAGGTCCGTGTCAAAACACGCGCGGTAGCGGATGGGGGAGCTGTCGGCGTCGATGGCGCGCAGGTTGGTGGCGGCGATGTCTTCGGGTTGTTCGGACACGACGGAGACCAGCCGGACGGCTGCCCCCGGCACCTCGCGGTAGTAGCCGTAGATTTGCAGGTAGTAGAGGCCCGCGCCGGCGATCAGGGCAGAAAGCATGATGACGATCCCGGCGATCTTGCCGTTCATTGGGCGACTGCGGTGTTTGGGGTAGCGCCTGCATCCGGCGTCCATCCGCCTGCGCGGGTTTGCACAAAGGCATCGGCGCAGCGTTTCGACAGGGTGCGGACGCGGCCGATGTAGGCTTGGCGTTCGGTGACGGAAATCACGCCGCGTGCGTCGAGCAGGTTAAAGATGTGGCTGGCCTTGATGCATTGGTCATAGGCTGGGTGGGCCATGACAATGCGTTTGCCGGTCTTGGGGTCCATGTCCGGTTGGTCGAGGATGAACTGGCAGTGGGCTTCGGCCTCGTCGAACTGGCGCAGCAACACCTCGGTATTGGCGGTGTCGAAATTCCAGCGGGCGAATTCTTCTTCGGTCTGTTTGAAGATGTCGCCGTAGGTCAGCGGGATCGGAGAGGCGGGATTGTTAAAGGGCATGTCCATGACGTGATCGACGCCGAGGATATACATGGCCAGACGTTCCAGCCCATAGGTCAATTCGCCTGAAACCGGGTGGCAGTCATGGCCGCCGACCTGCTGGAAATAGGTAAACTGCGACACTTCCATGCCGTCACACCAGACTTCCCAGCCCAGCCCCCAAGCGCCCAGTGTCGGGCTTTCCCAATCGTCTTCGACAAAGCGGATGTCGTGCAGATCCATGTCCACGCCGATGGCGCGCAGGGAGCCGAGGTAGAGTTCCTGCAGGTTGGGCGGGCTGGGTTTGATCAGCACTTGGTACTGATAGTAATGTTGCAGGCGGTTGGGGTTTTCGCCGTAGCGGCCATCGGTGGGGCGGCGCGAGGGTTGCACATAGGCGGCGGCCCAGGGTTGCGTGCCAAGGCTGCGCAGGGTCGTGGCGGGGTGGAAGGTGCCTGCCCCCACCTCCATGTCGTAGGGTTGCAGGATCGCACAGCCTTGTGCTGCCCAATAGCTTTGCAAGGCGAGGATGATTTCCTGAAAAGACTGCGGTTTTTGCGCGGCGTCGGACATGGCGAGAGACCCTTGATGATGCGCGCCATTCCTACGGGGGCAGCGCGGGGGGGTCAATCGCACGATTGTTACATTTTCGGCCCCTTGCCCATGGCATTTGCAGCGGTTTCCTGCTTAATCTGCCCCGGATTTGGTTTTACGAGAGTACACGGCACGATGATGCGGATTCTTTTTGCCCGTTTGGCACTGATTATGACTGTGATTGCGGGAGTGAGCGGGGCGGCGCGGGCGCAATCTGCCGATGATGTGGTCTGGGTGCAGATCGAGGCGCAGCCCAGTCTGGCTGAAGCGACAGACCGCGCGCGGGCCTATGAGACCCTGCTGGACGATGTGAACGGCTTTGCGCTGGGTGGCGGGTGGTACGGCATTGCCGTTGGCCCCTACGCCCGTGGTGATGCGGAACTGGTGCTGCGCAGCTATGTGCGCGACGGTCTGGTGCCGCGGGACAGTTTCATCCAACTGTCGAGCCGGTTTCGCCAGCAGTTCTGGCCCGTCGGGGCCAATGTGCTGGAAACTGGTGTGATCGATGCACCCACATCGGTCGACGCGGGCGAAAACCGCGAGACGCCGCAGGTCGAGACGACACCGCTGGACCCGGTGGACGAGGCCGCGACAGAACAGACATCCGAAGCTGGGCCGCAAACCGAGGCGGAGCCGGAAGCGGAGGTCGCCGAGGTGCCCGCCCTGCCCGAGCCCGTCCTGCCTGAGCCTGCCGACGAGACCCCGCAGGAAGCGCGCAACAGCGAGCGTGACCTGACGGAACAGGGGCGCAAGGACCTGCAGATCGCCCTGCAGTGGGCCGGGTTTTACAATTCAGCCATCGACGGCGCCTTTGGCCGGGGGACGCGCAATTCCATGGCGGCCTGGCAAGAGGCCAATAGCTATGACGTCACGGGCATTCTGACCACGCGCCAGCGCGCGGCCCTGATCAAGCAGTATAACGCTGTGCTGGAAGGGTTGGGTCTGGAGGTTGTCCGGGACGCGCAGGCCGGGATCGAGATCATGATGCCCACCGCCGAGGTCGCCTTTGACAAATACGAGCCGCCGTTCGCGCATTACAACGATATCGGCAACGTGGGTGCGCGGATTCTGTTGATCAGTCAGGCCGGGGATCAGGACACGCTGTTCGGGCTCTATGACATCATGCAGACGCTGGAGATCGTGCCCGTCGAAGGCCCGCGTGAGCGCAAGAACAATTCCTTTGAGTTGATCGGCGAAAACGGCAGCATCGTGAGCCAGACACAGGTGTCTTTGCAGGATGGACATATCAAGGGGTTCACCCTGATCTGGCCCGCAGGCGACGAAGAGCGCCGCCGCCGGGTGATTGCGGAGATGTCCAAGAGCCTCGTGCGCCTGCCCGGTGTGCTGGACGCGGCGGCGGGCAACACGGCAGAGCAGGCGATTGATCTGGTGTCGGGTCTGCAAATCCGCCAGCCTAAGATTGCGCGCAGCGGGTTTTTTGTCGATGGCAAGGGCACGGTGGTGACGACATCCGAGGTTGTGCAAGCCTGTGGGCGGCTGACCATTGATGGCGATACCGAGGCGGATGTGATTGCCGATGACGCGGCGCGCGGGGTGGCCCTGCTGAAACCGCGCGCGGATCTGGTGCCGGTGGCGCGGGCGCGTTTTGCCACCACCACACCACGTCTGCAATCCGAGGTGTCGGTGGCCGGTTATTCCTATGAAGGTGTTTTGTCTGCGGCGACGTTGACCTTTGGCACACTGTCGGACCTGCGCGGCCTAGAGGGCGAGGACGGCATGAACCGTCTGTCGCTGAAGGCGCAGCCGGGCGACGCCGGGGGGCCTGTGTTTGACGAAGGCGGCCATGTCGTTGGCATGTTGCTGCCGCGTGCAGCGGGCGACAAGAAGCTGCCAGACGACGTAAGCTTTGCCGTGGACCGCGCGGCGATCACCGCGGCGGCGTCTGCTGCCGGGGTGACGCTGGATGCCGGAGATGCCGCAGGGGTGATCGCGCCGCGTGATCTGACGTTGCAGGCGCAGGGGATGACCGTATTGGTAAGCTGCTGGGAGTAACGGGTGCTCTTGGGGCTCTGCCCCAAACCCCGAGGGTATTTACGACTCAAAAAAGTTGGGGGGCGGTGTTTTTGGCACCGCCCCTTTTTCGTTTCAGCGTCCCGGAATGCCGGGCCGGTGGCCACGTTAGCCGGTGATGGCCGGGGTCACGTAGATCAGCGTGGGACCATCAGCCGAAAAGGCGTCTGTGACTGCCTGTTGCAGCGCGTCGAGAGTGTCGGGTGCCGCTGCTTTGGCGCCAAAGGCTTCGGCCAGTTTGCAGAAATCCGGGTTCTGCGCGATCACCGCATTCGGCGCGATCTGGGCGCGGACCATGCTGTCTTCGATTTCTTTCAGTTTGCCGTTGTCCCACAGGATGATCGGCAGGCTAAGCCCCAGTTCGACCGCCACGCCCAGTTCCTGAAGCGTGTAATGGAAACCATAGTCACCAATGATCGCCAGCGTCGGCTTGCCGCGCCGCGCCACCGCGCCGCCGATAGCGGCCGGGGTGGCGTAGCCCAGCGTGCCGAAGCCGTATGGATGGTGCCAGTGGCCCGGGCGGTCCATGTCCCAGACCTCTTTTGCGACATAGGCGAATTGCGTCATGTCGGAGTAGATCATCGTATCGGCAGGCACCGCGGCGCGCAGGGCGTCGCAGATCGGCACGATGCCGGGGCGTTCTGCATCGGTATCGCTGCGCCAGCGCCTGCGGGCGGCGGTGACGCGGTCAGGCTGCCAGCCGGTCTTGGCGCCCTGCCCCTGTAGTGCCTCGGTGAGCGCCGACACAAAGGCGGTGGCGTCAGCCAGCACCGGGTATTCGGCGCGCTGTGGGTCGCACAGCACTTCGGGGTCGATGTCGACACGGATCATCGGGGCGGTATGGCCCAGATGGGCGCGCCAGATGTCGACTTCGGCCAGTTCGGTGCCGATGGCGATGATGAGGTCCGCTTCGGCGATGACGGCAGCGCTGTCGGCGCGCGCGAGGCAGGCGCCAAAGTGCAGCGGATCGTCGGCGGTGATGATACCGCGCCCGGCGTAGGTGGTGGCGCTGGCGGCGGCCAGTTGGCGCAGCAAGGGGCGCGCCACGTCAGCCGCCCCCACAGCGCCACCGCCAAAGATGAACATCGGCTTTTGCGCGGCGCGCAGCAGGTCGGCGGCCTGCGCCGCGGCGGCGGCTGGCGCGGCCCGCGTCACCGGCGGGGCCAGCGCTGCGGGGGCCGGGGCCGCCTGCCCCTGCAACTGCGCAATCGGCACCTGAATGTGTTTGCTGCGTCGGCGCTGGCTGGTGAATTCGGACAGGGCGCGGTCGACCAGCGTATAGGTGGCCTGCGCGCTCAACGCGGTTTCGGACCAGTCGCAGACGGTGCCGGCCGCAATTTCCTGATCCTTCATCTGGTGCAACTGCCCGCGCCGGGCGGATGTTTCATCAAGGCAGGACGAGATCACCAGCAGCGACACAGAATCGCTATAGGCCTGCCCCATCGGGGTCATCACATTGCAGACGCCCGGCCCGGTGATCACATAGGCAACGCCGGGCTTACCCGTGGCGCGGGCATAGCCATCGGCCATGAAGCCTGCGCCCTGTTCATGGCGCGCGAGGACGTGGGTGATGCCCGCCTCTTCGATGCCGCGGTACATTTCCTGGTTGTGCACGCCTGGGATGCCAAAGACGCAATCCACACCGCGATCCTTGAGCATGTGAGAGATTTGTGCGCCGAGCGGTCGTGTGGTGTCAGCCATTAGGCCCTCCAGAATTTAGCGGTGAGAATGACGTAGACGGCCATCAGTTCCAAACGCCCGATCAGCATCGCGGCGGTCAGTATCCATTTGGCGGTGTCGTTGAGGCTGCTGAAATTACCGGCCGGGCCGATGATCGGGCCAAGGCCGGGGCCGATGTTGGCGAGTGCCGCCGCCGCGCCCGACAAAGAGGTGATGAAATCCAGCCCCGTCAGGCTGAGGGCGACGGCGACAAGGCCAAGCGTGACCACGAAGAACATAAAGAACGACATCACCGAGCTAAGCACATCGCCGCCCACCGGGCGGCCATCGTAGCGCGGGGTAAAGATACCATGCGGCGAGCGGATGCGGCGCAGTTGGGCGCGGATTGAGGCAAACAGCAGTTGGTAGCGGAAAATCTTGATCGAACACGCGGTCGAGCCCGCGCAGCCGCCGATCAGCCCGATGAAGAAAAACAGCGCCACGGGGAAGGCCCCCCATGTCATGTAATCCACCGACGCATAGCCAGTGCCCGAGATGATCGAGGTGATGTTGAACAGCGCTTCGCGCAGCATTTGTTCCCAGTGGGTCGGAAACACGCTGCGCAGCGACAGGAATACCACCACCACCAGCACCGCAACGGTCAGGATAAAGCCACGCACCTGTGGGTCACGGTGCAAGGCAAAGGGATTGCCGTTGATCAATTGCACATAGCGTACGAAGGGCAGTGCCGCGAGGATCATGTAGATGCTGGACACATATTCGGCGGGGCCGGAAAACGTGCCAAAGGATGCATCGTAGTTGGAAAATCCACCCGTCGAGACCGTGGTCAGCGCGTGGACCGTGGCGTCAAAGGTGTTCATCCCCACGGCAAGATAGCTCAGCACGCAAGCCAGTGTCAGCCAGACGTAAATGACCGAAATCTGGGTGGCGATCTGACCGGCGCGGGGTAGGATTTTACCAAATGTATCAAAGGCTTCGGATTTGAAAATCTGCATCCCGCCGACACGCAATTCGGGCAGAAAAACCATGGCGACAACGATGATACCGATGCCGCCAAGCCATTGCAGGATGCCGCGCCAGATCAGCAGGCCCTTGGGAAGGTCTTCGAGCCCCACAAACACTGTGGAACCGGTGGTGGTCAGCCCCGACATCGCCTCGAACACCGCATCGGTCACAGAGGCGTTGGTTGCCCCCAAAATGAACGGCAGCGCGCCAAACAGTGGCAGCATCAGCCAGACGCCCGTGGTCAGCAAGAAGGTCTGCTGGATCGTCAGCCCCTCTTTGATGCCGTTGGAACTGGCCAGCGCGATCATGGAGCCGCCGAGGGTAGTGATCAAGGCGGATTCGACAAAGACGCGCCAGTGGCCACGGCCTTCGGCGAGGTCGACCAGGATCGGGACGATCATGGCAAGGCCGAGCACGGCCACCAACAGGCCCACGACATATCCGACGGGTCGTATATCCAACATGGCCGCAGCGTTGGCTTGGCCGCTGGCCGGTGTCAAGCAATGACAGGCCAGCGGGCCAAATTGACAAGCCTAGAGTGGCTTATCAGATGTAGTAGAGGTCTTTGAAGACGTGGTGCACGATGGCATCGCGGGTCAGGCCCAAGTCGGCCAGCTGCGCGTCTGTTTTGCCTTGCAGGTACTGCACCTGCTCGTAGCGGCGATGCGCGGTTGAACCGTTGATCAGCCCGTTGCCGATGCCAGCGAAAAAGCGGCGCAGACCGGCACCTGCACGCTGAGCGAAGTGGCTCAAGGGAGCGGGATGTGCGGTGTTTTGATAAGTCATTTGATTGCCTTTGCAATTCCGTGTTCCGATGCCCCCTAAATAGGCAATGCCGCAGCGCAGCAGAACCGACAAAAATGCATAGCCGCTGGGTGTGGAGCGCAGGGCTTTGGGCGCTAGTCCGCCGGTGTCAGCGCGCCGGCCCGGTACACCCGCGCCAGCGCGTTGCGCACGATCAGTCGGTGAAACGGCATTATTAGCCTTAAATACAGGCGCCCGCCGATGTTGTGGCGGTGTACCCAAGTGGCTAGGAAAACCTGGCCGTCCTGGCGCAGCACCGCGACGCGAAAATCCAGGTGCCGGTCATTGAAGCCTGCGATGATTTCGTCAGGGGTGTCATGCGTGACCGGAAAGGGGCCGATTTTATCAGCCGCTTTGGGGCCGTCCTGGGACAGTCCGAACGGCGTGGTAACGATGCGGCGCAGCGCGACGAGGCCCTGCGCCCAGCCCGGAAACTGCGTGATGATTTCTGCGGCGCGGCGGGGTGGCGCATCGCTTTGCACCGCAAAGCAGTCCACGAAATCCCCAGGCGCGATGTGACGCCACAGGGCACTGTGGGCAGGTAGACCGGTTTCGCGGACGGGGACATGGGACATGTTTTGAGGTTAGCGGGCGCGATCCACGCTGTCCGTGTGACAAAAGGTTGCAGAGCCGTGCCCGATTGGCGCTGAAAGGGTCCACGGGACCCTATTCAGAACCTGCGTCATCCCACATGAAACAGCGTATTGAACAGCTTTGGATCAATGCTTTGCGCCGCGAATGTATCGCCTTGGGTCAGCAGGCTGATGGCGTCATGGCTGTGCAGGCTTTCTTGGTGGCTGGCGACGATGCGAAAATCGCCCACCCGCGCGTCGGCCAGCAGTTGCTCGCAAAACAGCCGCGCGGCGTCTTCGACAAAGATCGGGTTGGCGGCGTTCAGCTCGGCAAAGGCCTGTTCGTCCTCGCGTTTCACCATGACCTGCGTTTCGGTCGGCACGGCGCGGCGGCACATATCGATCAGATCTTCGAACCACAGACAATCTGCGGCGCAGTTCACCGCGACCGATACCCGCGCCACAGAGCGTTGGGAATGTGGTGTGGCCAGTTGCCCACGCGTGGCGCGGGCGTGCTCGGACAGCTCCAGCGAACAGGGGCACGTGCTGGAATAGACGTAATCGAGATGCACGATCTTTTTGCGCACACCGTCCTGTTCGATCAGTTCAAGCGCGATGTCGTAATATTGGTAGCCGGACAGGCCCGAGCGCAGGCTTTCGATCTTCATCGGAAAGGAAAAGCGCATCTGGATGCGGGCATCGAGGCTTTCGAGGTCGGCCTTGTAGTCGTCCAGCGCCGCTTCGATCACCTCAAAGCTGAATGTCGCCTCGGCGTGATTGTAAAAGCTGCGCATGATGCGCGACATATTGATGCCCTTCTTTTCAGCATCAAGCGAGACGGAGCCGGTGACGGAGGTTTCCAGCGTCAGGTCGTCGCCGTCACGGGTGTGATAGCGGATTGGCAGGCGAAAATTGGAAATGCCGACGTGCTGGATCAGTTGTTTTGATCCCCGAATCAGGCTGGCGGGGCCATTTTGCAGATCGGGAAGCGTGGCTTTGTAGTTGTCACCAACGGTGAAGTCGGTGGGATATTCACGGTTAAACGTCGGATATCCTTCGCCCGCCAGCAGGCGCGCCACGGCGGGGTCGAGTGCCGCTATTTCAGCAGGGCTGGCGGTGGCCGCCCATGCACGCAGGGTGGCAAGCGCTGCCGCGGCTGCGTCTTTGTCCGGTGCGCTTGGCACCTGTGTGACGATATTCATGGCCCCACCCCTTTGGCTTACCTCATTCAATGTAAGGTGGTGCCGCGCAAAATGCCACTGCACCTGCGACACATCGGATTAAACCTGCGCCAGCGCCTGCATCACATCGGCCTTGAGATCGGCCACATCTTCCAACCCGATGCTGATCCGTACCAGCCCCGGCGTGATGCCCAGCAGGTCTTTTTGATCCTGTGGCAGGCGCTGGTGGGTGGTGGTGGCGGGATGGGTCAGAATGGTTTTGGCATCCCCCAGATTGTTCGAGATAATCGCAACCTTTAGCGCATTGAGAAAGGCAAAAGCCGCCGGTTTGCCGCCTGCAAGGTCGATGGACAGCACGGTGCCGCCCGACCCCGTTTGACGCGCGACCAGTTCGGCCTGTGGATGCGTATCGAGGCCCGGATAGATCACGCGCGCCAGTCCGGCGTGGCCCTCCAGCGCCTGCGCCAGTTCCAGGGCACTCGCGGCTTGGGCGCGCACGCGCAGGCTCATGGTTTCCAGGCCTTTGAGCATGATCCACGCGGTGAACGGGCTCATCGAGCCGCCGGTGTGTTTCATGTAGGGCTCAAGCGTGCCGCGGATGAAGTCGCGGCTGCCCAGCACCACACCCCCTAGGGCACGGCCCTGCCCGTCGATGTGTTTGGTCGCGGAATAGACCACCACATCGGCACCCTGTGCGATGGCGCGCGAAAAGACCGGCGTGGCAAAGACGTTATCGACCACCACCAGCGCGCCCTTGGCATGGGCGAGTTTTGCCACCGCTTCGATGTCGATGACATCAAGGGTCGGGTTTGCGACGGATTCAAAGAACACAGCCTTGGTGTCGGGGCGGATCGCAGCGTCCCATTCGGACAGGTTGCAGCCGTCGACAAAGGTGACCTCGACGCCATAGCGACCGAGGATTTCTTCGAGGACATAAAGACAGGAGCCGAACAGCGCGCGGGCCGAGACGACGTGGTCGCCTGCGCGCAGCATCGAGATCAGCGCGCCCGAGACTGCCGCCATGCCGCTGGCGGTGGCAAAAGCGTCTTCGGCCCCTTCGAGGGCTGCGATCCGGTCTTCGAACATGGCGACGGTGGGGTTGCCGTAGCGGGCATAGATGAATTCATCCGGGCCGGTTTCCTCGAACCGGGCTTCGGCCTGTTCTGCGCTGTCGTAGACAAACCCTTGGGTGAGAAAGATCGCTTCGCTGACCTCGCCGTATTGGCTGCGGCGGGTGCCTGCATGGACGGCCTTGGTGCGCGATTGCCAGTCGTTGCTCATTGTATTCATCCTTCTGGCCCGACTTGCGGGCATAAAAAAAACCCCAGACGCGGTCAAGCGAAAGGGGGCTTTCATCCTGACCTTTTAGCGGAATATTTTACGTGGCCCGCAATCCGGTAACAAATCGCCACGCTGGCAGCGTTACGCCCGATGCGGACCTTCGTCAACACCGTCACGATGGCTTAACGTGAAATTCACAGCACTGTCATATGTATGGAGCATCAAGCACACACAACATATGGATGAAGGGCGACCCGATGTCGGTGATCAGGCTGAACCTCAGTGCGCCATCGGACCCAGTGCAATTGCATGGCAGTCGGCAATGCACGGCACGGGCCCTGCGGCGGGCGGCGGCGGGTACGGGGCCGATCATCCTGATGATACATGGCTATAAATACGACCCCTTCATCCCACGCCATTGCCCGCAGGCCCTGATTTTTGGCCCAGGCGCCGCGCACGGCTGGCCTGCGGCACTGGGGCTGCTGCGCGACGACCATGCGCTTGGCATCACGATCGGCTGGCGCGCGCGGGGCCGTTTCGCTGCCGCCTATCGCACCGCCGGGCTGCTGGGGGCCGATCTGGCGCGGGTGATCACGACGCTGCACAAGGCTGCGCCTCAGCGCCCGGTGCATCTGATGGCACATTCGCTGGGGGCGGAACTGGCATTGTCGGCGCTGGCACAGGCGCCTGCCAAAAGCGTGGGCCGCGTGGTTTTGCTGACCGGTGCCAGCTATCTAAGCCATGCCCGCGCGGCGCTGGACAGCCCCGCAGGCAGACATGCCGAGCTGCTGAATGTGGTCAGCCGGGAAAACGACATTTTCGATTTCGCCTTTGAACGGCTGATCCGGCCAGACGGCGCCAATGACCGCGCACTGGGTCAGGGCTTGTGGGCGGGCAACGCGCTGACGCTGCAACTGGACTGCGCCGAAACACTGCAACGGCTGGCCGCGATGGGCTGTGCGCTAAGTGCGCCGAACCGCCGTGTCTGCCATTGGTCAAGCTATACACGCCCAGGCGCGATGGACCTATATGCGCGGTTCCTGCGCCGCCCCGCCAGCCTGCCCCTGTCAGAGCTGCGCCGCGCCCTGCCCCAGCAGACCGATGCACGCTGGTCACGGCTGGGCCTTGGCAAAGCCGTAAAAACCCACATGATGCCCACAATAGAAATGCGGGATACCCTATATGAGCGTGCCAATTGATCTGTATTTCTGGCCCACGCCAAACGGCTGGAAAATCTCTATCGCCCTTGAGGAAATGGGCCTGCCCTATACCACCCATCTGGTGGATATCGGCAAGGGCGACCAATTTGCGCCCGAATTCCTAAAGATTTCCCCTAACAACCGGATGCCTGCCATCGTCGACCCCGATGGCCCGGACGGCGCGCCGGTGTCGGTTTTCGAATCCGGGGCAATCCTGCACTATCTCGCGCGCAAGACCGGGCTGTTTTACGGCGACACCGAACGTGACCGGATCGCCGTGGATGAATGGCTGATGTGGCAGATGGGGGGCCTTGGGCCGATGGCGGGTCAGGCGCATCATTTCCTGAAATATGCCCCGGCGATGACGCCGCCCAATGATCTGCCCTATGCCAAGGACCGCTACCGCAACGAGGTTGCGCGGCTTTATGCTGTGCTGGATCGGCAGTTGGCCCGGCATGAATTTGTTGCGGGGAATTTTGTGTCGATCGCAGATTTTTCGATCTGGGGCTGGGCGTCGTTGTGGGAGGGTCAGCGGCAAACGCTGGAGGACAAACCGCATATGACCCGCTGGCTGGATCAGATGGCTGCGCGGCCCGGCGTGCAGGCGGGCCGCGCGCTGTTTGCCGAGAAACGTGGGGATATCGCCAAGGACAAGGGCGCGCAGGATAACCTGTTCAAGCGGTAGATGCTGAGGGCTGGCGACGCCTCAGCGCCTGCCGCTTGATGCCAGACCGCTGGCCCCCTACCCGTCGTCCTTTTCCAGCCCGTAAGCCTGAAACAGCCTGCCTTGGGTCATGAAGAACACAAAAACCACCGCTGTCAGGCCGAAGGTCTTGAAGTAAACCCAAGTCTCGGTCGAGAAAAACCGCCAGACCACCTCGTTTGCCAGCGCCAGCGCAAAGAAACAAAGCATCAGACGGCGGGTTAGGATCATCCAGCCGGCGTCCTGTAGCGGCATCATGTCTTCCATCACATATTTCAGATAGGATTTCCCGCGCAGCAGGCCGACCAAAAGCAGCCCGCCGAACAGCAAATAGATCAACGTCGGTTTGATTTTGAAAAAGCGGGGATCGTTCAGCCAGACCGACAGCCCGCCAAAAACCACCACCAGCACCACCGTCGCCACCTGCATCTTGCTGATCTTGCCGGTCAGCGCCCAAAGCGCGCCTGTCGCCAGCACCAGCAGCGGCACAAAACCCGCGGTCACCACAATAAAGCCTTCGTAATCGGTGCCGTTGAAGTTAAAAACCTGATCTTTGAACTTTAGATAGGCGATAAAGAAAATCAGAACGGGGCCATATTCCAGCGCCGTTTTCAGGATCGGATTAATTTCACGTTGCTCTGCCATTTTGGTTCCTCAGCCGCCCATTTCAACAATCACCGCCCCAGCCGCGATCAGCGCCATCAGCGCGATGCGGCGGGGGCCTACGGTTTCCTTTAACACCAGCACGCCAATGACGGCGGCAAACACGGTCGAGGTTTCGCGCAGCACCGCTGCCTCGCCCACTTTGTCCAGCCGCGTCGCCATCATGATCGACCCAAAGCTGAGAAAGGCAATGATCCCGCCAAACACCCCGCGCAGCATCAGCGGCGGCACGGCGGGCGGGTTTTCCATTGCGTGCCAGCGCCGCCATGCGATCACCGGCATGACCAGCCCGTCGATCATGAAAAACCATGCCAGAAAGGTAAACGGGTTTTCCGTGGCCCGGATACCGTAGGCGTCATATGTGGTGTAAAGCGCCACGAACAAGCCCGTCAGCACCGCAATCCCCAGCGCCGCGTTCAGCGTGTCGCGCGCGGCGACCAGATTGCGCAGGTTATAAAGCGCAAGCCCGAAGATGCCGGACAAGAGCACCGCCACGCCCAACCATTGCACCAGATTGAACTGCTCATCAAAGATCAGATAGGCACCGACCACCGCAAACAGCGGCCCGGTGCCACGCACCACCGGATAGACAACCGTATAGGCGCCTTTGGTATAGGCCCAAGCTTGCAACAGCTTGTAGATCACGTGGATCACAAAGGCCCCGAGAAAGATCAGCCACATATGCGGTTCGGGCCAGGGCACCACGAACAGCGCAAAGGGCGCGGCCATCAGACCATAGGAAAAATCAATCGCGCCGCGGGTCAGCCAAGGGTCGTGCCGCCCCTTTTGCAGCGCGCCGAATACGGCATGTAAGAACGCCGCCGACAGTGCCAGCCAAAGCGCTGCGGTATGGCCCGCTGGCGTGCCTTCGATGCTTAACAGCCAATCCGTCATCGCGGAACCCGGCGTGGGGTTGCGGGTTGATCAAGCAACACCCCAAAGCGCGACAGGACCGCCATGTTCGAAAGCCTGCTAAACGATCTGACCAACAACTTCTCTGCCGTGCCGGTGCAGGTCGCTGCCGCACGGTTGACGATGGCGGCTGTTCTGGCAGGCATCGTCGGGTTTGAACGCGAGCGGCGCAACAAACCTGCCGGGTTGCGCACGCATATTCTCGTGTCGATTGCCGCTTGTCTGTTCATCATCATCGGACAAGAGTTGGGCAGCCTACCGTTCGGCAATGCAGACCAGATGCAGTTTGACCCCTTGCGCCTGATCGAAGCGGTGACCGCCGGGGTCGCGTTTCTGGCGGCAGGGATCATTTTTACCTCGGGCGGTGAGGTGCGCAACATCACCACAGGCGCGTCAATGTGGCTGGCCGGTGCAATCGGGCTGGCCTGCGGTGCGGGACAGATACTGCTGGCCTGTCTGGCCGCATTGGTTGTGGTCATCGTATTAACCCTGCTGCGCCAGCTCGAACGGTATCTGGGCACCCACGACTGACCGCCCCTGCGCCCGCCATGTCAAAGATCGACCCCCACGAGGGCGGCAGCAAATTCATCAGGGTCAAAGGGTTGCAGATCGTCGATCTGTTCACCCACCCCGACAGCATGGATCGGCAGGCCAAATTTATCTGCCAGCGCCACCAGCACGCCGCCCTTGGCGGTGCCATCCAGCTTGGTCATCACCAGGCCGCTGACGTCTGAAATCTCTTGAAATACCTTGACCTGGTTCAGCGCGTTCTGCCCGGTTGTGGCATCCAGCACCAGCAAGGTGTTATGCGGCGCGCTGGCGTCTTTCTTGCGGATCACCCGCACGATCTTGCCCAGTTCTTCCATCAGATCACCGCGATTCTGCAACCGCCCGGCGGTGTCGATTAACAACAGATCAGCGCCATCGGCCTCGGCGCGGGTCATGGCGTCAAAGGCCAGACTGGCGGGGTCAGAGCCCTGCGGCGCGGTCAGCACAGGCACGCCCGCTCGGTCGCCCCAGACCTGCAACTGCTCTACCGCTGCGGCGCGAAAGGTATCGCCCGCCGCGATGACCACGGATTTGCCAGCGGCGCGGAATTGGCTGGCGAGTTTGCCAATCGTCGTCGTCTTGCCCGACCCGTTCACGCCCACCACCAACACGACCTGCGGTGTTTTGGCATAGATCGGCAGCGGGCGCGCCACCGGCTCCATGATGCGGGCGATCTCATCGACCATCAAACGCTTGATCTCGTCCACCGACAGCTTCTTGCCCAGACGCCCCTCGGCCATATTTGCAGTGACGCGCAGGGCGGTGTCGACCCCCATGTCGGCACTGATCAGCAACTCTTCGAGCTGCTCGAGCATGTCGTCGTCCAGCACCCGGCGCACCACCGTTCGCGGGGCCGCCCGGCCCATCAGACGGCCCAATATGCCCGGCTTTTCCGTTACGGGCGCCTCTGGTACGTCCGCCAGTTGTGGGGCTACCGGCGTCATCGCCTCGCGCAGCGGCTGCGGGTCAGGGATTTCCACCGGCGTCGGCGCGGGGTCAGGCGAGGGTTTTGGCGCGGGTTCTGGCGTCGGCTCAGGTAGCGGCTCTGGCTGCGGAGCTGGTTCCGGCTTGGGCAGCGGCGCGGGTTCCGGCGCTGGCTGCGGCGCAGGTTCGGGCGCGGGCTGCGGTGTAGTGTCCGGCACCGATATCGGCTCTGGCGTGGGTGTCGGATCAACCGGATGTGGCACCTGCACGGGTTCCGGCGCGGGTGTGGGGTCTACCGGCGCAGGCGCGGGCATAGGGTCGGGCACATGCTCAGGCGCCGGATCGGGCGCTGCGACAGGCGCACCCTCAATGTCCTCAGCACCCCCATCGCTGACAATCGCCTCCAAGCCTTCGTCGATCTTGGACGATGATTTGAACAACCGCTCTTTGAGTTTCGAGAAAAAAGCCAATGCCGCCTCCGTTGACGTTTGACCCTGATCTATAGCGTCCCCTCACAAGATGAAAGGGCGGGCCCTGCTTCATCTTGCCAGATAAATTCCCGCCGCCAGCCAACAGGGCGCGCAGGGTCGCTGCCCCCGCGCCCTTTTCCCGCAGCGCCAACACGGCCCCAATACGGCGCGATGGCCGTCATACCTCATCAGGGAAATGCTTCATCACCAGACGGATCGGGTTCGGCGCCGCCTGCCCCAAGCCGCAGATCGACGCATCAACCATTGCCGTGCTCAGCTCCTCCAGCAGCGCCTGATCCCAGCGGTCCTGCTGCATCAGCTTGACCGCCTTTTCGCAACCCACCCGACAGGGCGTGCATTGACCACAGCTTTCATCCTCAAAGAACCGCAGCATATTCAGCGCCGCCGCCCGCGCGCTGTCACGTTCCGACAGCACAACCACCGCCGCCGAACCGATGAATGACCCATGTGGCTGTAGCGTGTCGAAATCGAGCGGGATATCGGCCATCGACGCCGGCAACAGACCCGACGACGGCCCGCCGGGCTGATATGCCTTGAACACCTCGCCCGCCGCCATGCCGCCTGCCGCCGCGATCACATCTGTGATGGTCGACCCTGCGGGCAGCAGATACATCCCCGGTTTCGCCACGCGCCCTGACACCGAATAGCTGCGCAAGCCCTTGCGGCCGTTCAATTCAGTCGACGACAACACCTGCGGCCCCTCGCGGCAGATGCGCGCCACCCAATGCAACGTCTCGATATTATGCACCAGCGTCGGGCAGCCAAAAATACCGACCTGCGCCACAAAGGGCGGGCGGTGCCGGGGCAAGCCGCGCTTGCCCTCGATGCTTTCGATCATCGCGGATTCTTCGCCACAGATATAGGCCCCGGCGCCACGGCGCAGATCGACATAGCCGGGGGCGACAATGCCCGCCTCCTCCAACGCGCTGATCTCGCGGCGCAAAATCTCCAGCACCGCCGGATATTCATCACGCATGTAAAGGAACACCTTTTCGGCCTCGACGGCCCAGGCCGCAATCAACATACCCTCAAGGAACAGATGCGGCGTGCGTTCGAGATACCAGCGGTCCTTAAACGTGCCCGGCTCGCCCTCATCGCCGTTGACCGCCATATAGCGCGGACCGGCATTAGCGCGCACAAATCCCCATTTCTTGCCCGACGGAAACCCGGCACCGCCAAGACCCCGCAGCCCGGCGTCCAGAACCTGCGCCTGCACCTCTTCCCAGTTGCCGCTTTCGCGCAGCTTTAACAGCGCTGCGTAACCGCCTGATTTTTTGTAACTATCATAGGTTTCATATTCGGGAATATGCGCATGTGTATCACCCGCCGCAATTGCCACCTGCACCTTGTCGGGCGTGGCACAGTCGATGTGGTTATGGCCAATCTCAAGCACCGGGGCGCTATCACAACGCCCCATGCAGGGCGCGCGCAGCACCCGAACCTGGGCCGGGTCCAGCCCGGTTTCCAGCGCCGATTTCAACGCCTGCGCGCCCGCCAGTTCACATGACAGCGAATCGCAAACCCGGATTGTCAGCGCCGGGGGCGGTGCCTCGTCCTCTTTCACGACGTCGAAATGGGCGTAAAACGTTGCCACCTCGTAAACCTCGGCCATCGATATCCGCATTTCCTCGGCCAACGCGCGCAGATGCGCCGCCGACAGATGGCCAAATTCATCCTGAATAAGGTGCAGATACTCGATCAAAAGATCACGCCGACGCGGCCCGTCTCCCAGCAAAGCAAGGACTTCGCCCCAAGGCCCGTCAAGCAGCTGCCGCCCCTTGGGATGGTGCCGCCCCTTGCCCTTGCCCGATTTCCAGACGCCTTTTTGCAGGCCTTTGCCTGCGGATTTTTCGTGATCGTCCAGCGCCATCGTGGTCCCCTTATCTGCACAGTTGGGCCGAACCTATCAAACACTGCCCCCACCCGGCGATCAAAAAGCGACAATCGCGGAAGCCTTTGCGTTGCCCTGCTGCCCGGTGCTGTCCATTCTTCGGCCATAATCTGCGCGTAGGACCCGCCCGAAACCGTTGAGAGAGCCCGCCAATGCTGTGGTATGCCGTCGCCAGCCTGACCCCCGCCGTGCTTGTCGCGCTGGCCTGCCTTCTGGGCGGGCCCCTGCCGCTGCTCGCGCTGGTGTCAATTACGGGGCATGTGTTTTGCATGGACAAACTGGCGCGCAAATTGCCGCCTCAGGCGTCCAGCGGTCAGCCCCTTTGCCTGACACTGGCCGCCGCACATTTCATTGTCTTGCCGCTCGGTGTCTGGGCAATCGGCCTCAATACTGCCTTAACGTCGCTTGATAAGATGTTGATTTTTGGGGCTCTTGGCCTGTTCCTAGGCCAAATCAGCAATTCGAACGCGCATGAGATGATCCACGCCGGCGCCCGACTGCCGCGCCGCATCGGCGCTGCCATTTACATATCGCTGCTGCACGGCCACCACGTTTCGGCCCACCTGCGGGTGCACCACCCCGCCGCTGCCACCTCGGCTGATCCAAATTCGGCCCGGCGCGGCGTCGGGTTCTGGCGCTTTGTCGCCGCAGCCAGTCTTGGTGAATTTCAGGCAGGCTGGCGCGCCGACACCGCCCAGCGGGCGCGGGCGCAAACCGCACCCGCCCCGCTCAGCCATCCTTATGTCGCCTATATTGCCGGCGCGGCACTGTCCCTGATCTCAGCCGCCCTGCTTGGTGGCCCAATCGGGCTTGCCGCCTATATCGGCCTTACGGCCTATGCACAGATGCAATTGTTGCTGTCCGACTACGTGCAGCACTACGGGCTGCGCCGCCGCCTGCGTCCCGATGGCCGCTATGAACCCATGGGCGCGCAGCACAGCTGGAACGCGCCAAAGTGGTACTCTGCCGCGATGATGCTGAATGCCCCGCACCACTCTGATCACCATCTGCGCCCCACCCGCGCCTTTCCGGCGCTCGAGGTCACGCAGGACATGCCGCAACTGCCGCATTCTCTGCCGGTGATGGCGGTGATCGCGCTGGTGCCACCGCTTTGGCGCCGGGTCATGGATACCCGGGTGCAACGCTGGCAGGAAAAGCACTGATCCTTTGCCTTTTCGGAGTTTCAAATACCCTCGGGGAGTTTGAGGGGCTGGCCCCTCAATCCCACGCCAAGCCACTGGCACCGCGCATCGCTTTCTGGCACTCTGACGCCATGAGATTTATCGCCCTGCTTCTGAGCGCCCTTGCGGCCTTGTCCGCCAGCGCTGACACCACGATGTCGGCGGCAGAATTTGATGCGTATACCCGTGGCAAGACCCTGTTTTATGGGCGAGGTGGGGAGGCCTATGGCGCAGAAATTTACCACGACAACCGCCGCGTCGAATGGTCGTTTCTTGATGGCGACTGTAAGGAAGGGCGTTGGTACGAAGAGGCGGGGCTGATCTGTTTCGTTTATGAAAACAACCCCGACCCGCAATGCTGGAGCTTCGTCAGACAGTCAGGCGGGCTGGTCGCGCGGTTCGAAAATGATCCCGGCACGACGGAATTGTACGAAGCGGGCGAGAACGGTCAGGAAATGCTGTGTCTGGGCCCCAAGGTAGGCGTTTAGGGGGCGCTGCCCCCCGCCGCCTACGGCGTCTCCCCCCGAGAGTATTTTAAACCCGGAAAAGTTTAAAGAAGTGAGCCCTGTTCGGGCGGGGCGTCCGGCTTTTCGGGTTTTGTTGGGGATTTGCTGCCGAGTTGCAGGCGGCCATCGGCAAATTCAATTTCCAGTGCCGTGGCGGTTTTGGCGGCTTGGGCTGTGGTCACCACATCGCCGTCGCCGCGCACCACGGCAAAGCCGCGCGCGAGGGTTTCGTGATAGCCCAAGGTCGAGAGCGTCCTACCAAGGGCCGCCAGACGGGTGCGGCGGCGGTCGTCGGCGGATTTGGCGGCATGGGACAGGCGCGCCACGAGGTCCGTCATGCGCTGACGTTGTTTCGTGATGTCGCGGGCCAGCACGGCGGGGCGGAACCGATCCGCCCGCGCGATCAGGCGGTCGCGTTTGGTGCTGACGCTGCGTGTCAGGGCGGGGCCAAGCCGGGCGGAGAGTTGCGCCAGTCGCGCGCGGTCGGCCTCCAACTGGCGGCGCAGCGTGCCCGGACGCAGCGCGCCGGACATATCGGCCAGCCGCACCCGGCGGCGCTGCACGCCGGCAATCAACGCTGGCTCAAGCTTTTCGGCAGCCCTGTCGAGCCTTTGGCGCGGTCCGTCCAGCAGGGTATCGGCGCGCGGCAAGGCACGGGAGACATCGCGCAGGCGCTGGTCGCGGCGGGTGAGCCCCTGGCTGAGCGCCTGGCGCATCCGCGCGCCCTGCCCGTCGAGCCACGCGGCCAGTTCGTGCCGCACCGGCACCGCGAGTTCGGCGGCGGCAGTTGGTGTCGGCGCGCGCTTGTCCGACACGAAATCAATCAGCGTGGTGTCCGTTTCGTGCCCCACCGCCGAAATCAGCGGAATGTCAGAGGCGGCGGCGGCCCGCGCCACGATTTCTTCGTTAAAGCCCCAAAGGTCTTCGACCGAGCCACCGCCACGTGCCACGATCAACAGATCAGGTCGGGGCAGCGCACCGCCGGGGGTCAGGGCGTTGAAGCCTGCGATGGCATTGGCCACTTCGGGCGCGCATTTGGCCCCCTGTACCGCCACAGGCCAGATCAGCACCTTGCGCGGGAACCGGTCTCGTAGCCGGTGCAGGATGTCGCGGATTACGGCACCGGAAGGTGAGGTGATCACCCCGATCACATCCGGCAGATAGGGCAGCGGGCGTTTGCGCTGCGCATCAAACAGCCCTTCGGCGGCCAGCAATTTCTTGCGCTTCTCCAGCAACGCCATTAGCGCGCCCATGCCTGCGGGTTTGATATCTTCGATGACGATCTGATATTTTGACTGGCCGCCAAAGGTGGTGATGCGTCCGGTGGCGATCACCTCCATCCCCTCTTCGGGTTGGGTTTCAAGACGTGCTGTCACCCCTTTCCAGATCACACCGGAGATCACGGATTTGTCGTCTTTCAGATCCAGATAGACATGGCCCGAACGCGGGCGGCTGACGCGGCCCACCTCTGCGCGAATCCGCACATGGCTAAATTCGCCCTCGATCACCCGTTTGATCGCCCCCGACAGTTCGGTGACGGTGAATTCGGGGCTGTTGCCAGCGGCGGCGGGATCGTCAAGCAGGTCCATCGGGGGCAGTTGTCCTTGTGTCTGAGCGACCCCCAGCTTAGAACGCGCGCAACCGAAGGCCAAGGGAGTGTGCGGCATGAATATCCTGATTTTGGGCAGTGGCGGGCGCGAACATTCCCTCGCCTGGGCCGTGATGCAGAACCCCAAGTGTGACAAGCTGATCGTGGCACCGGGCAACGCAGGCATCGCTGCGATTGCGCAATGTGCGGCACTCGACATCATGGATGGGGCGGCGGTTGTGTCGTTCTGCGAAGGCAATAACATTGATTTCGTGATCATTGGGCCAGAAGCGCCATTGGCCGCCGGCGTGGGCGATGATCTGCGCGCGGCGGGGTTTGATGTCTTTGGCCCCTCGCAGGCGGCGGCGGCGCTTGAGGCATCCAAAGCCTTTACCAAAGAGATTTGCGATGCCTGCAACGCCCCCACGGCGGCCTATGGGCATTTCACCGATGCCGCCGCGGCGCGCGCCTATGTACAGACGCAGGGCGCGCCGATCGTGATCAAGGCCGACGGTCTGGCCGCGGGCAAGGGTGTGATCATCGCCATGACGGATGCCGAAGCATTGGCGGCGGTAGATGAGATGTTTGACGGGGCTTTTGGCGATGCCGGCACCGAGGTGGTGATCGAGGAATTTATGGAGGGCGAAGAAGCGTCGTTCTTCCTGCTCTGCGATGGCGACACCGTGCTGCCAATCGGCACGGCGCAGGACCACAAGCGGGTGGGCGATGGCGATACCGGTCCAAACACCGGTGGCATGGGGGCCTATTCGCCGGCTCCGGTGTTGACCGACGCGATTGCCCAGCGTGCGATTGATGAAATTATCAAGCCCTGCATGGCCGAGATGGTGAAGCGCGGCATGCCCTATCAGGGGGTTCTATATGCCGGTCTGATGATCAAGGACGGTGCGCCGCGTTTGGTCGAATACAACGTGCGCTTTGGCGATCCTGAATGTCAGGTACTGATGATGCGCCTTGGCGCGCAGGCGTTCGATCTGATCCAGGCCACGGCCAAAGGCACGCTGGGCGAGATGCGGGTGAACTGGGCCGAGGATCACGCATTGACCGTCGTGATGGCGGCAAACGGGTATCCCGGCGCCTATGAAAAGGGCAGCGTCATTAAAGGGTTAAATGCACTTCCCGAGGACAGCTCGAACATGGTGTTTCATGCCGGAACAGTTGAGCAAGACGGGGCGATCCGTGCCGCCGGGGGGCGCGTATTGAACGTGACCGCACGCGGGGCGACATTGGCCGAGGCACAGGCGCGGGCCTATGCAATGGTCGATGGGGTCGACTGGCCGCAGGGGTTCTGTCGGCGCGATATTGGCTGGCGGGCTTTGTAAGCTTCAATCACAAGCGGCTGTTGCTCGATCCCGGGCCGGTGACCCACCTCAAGACATCGGCGGGTCGCCACAGACCAGCGGTATATCCGTAATCTCGGTCACCCGCTGCGTATCGCCTTCGGGCGACCGCACCAGCAGGCCTTCGGGGTGGTCATAAGGCACCCAGCAGTGTTCGCGGCTGGGATCATCCGAGTAGGTAAAGCACAGGAACGGCGGGCGTTTTTCCATTTGGCCAGTGGTGCAGTGACCATCGGCATGCACCCAGCGTGTGCGGCTGCGTGACAGGAACTCTTCCACGCCCACCAGCCCGCCGCCGGGAAAGTTTTCAAACGTCAGCGTGCGGCCCTCGGCCCGGTCCAGAAATTCATCAGGGGTCAGGATTGTCTGCGCCGCGACGGGTGCTGCCACCAGCAGAAATATTGCGCAGAGCCGCTTCATTCGCAGGCCAGTGCGGCGGCAAAGCCCGCCCGCCCCTTGTGTGGCCCGATGTCGCGCGCGACCAGCGCCCCATCTGTCACGGTCACCGCCATCATCCGCGCCCAATCGGCGCTGGCCACGATCATCTCGGCCCGGCCGGCGCAGGTGCGGATGCCCCCCGCGATATCGCTTTCGCCAATGCGGTGGTTTGTCAGGCCAGAGGCGGCGGCGACCTCGCTTAACCGGCCCGCCTGATATCGCCAAACGCGCAGCACTTTGGCCAGATGCGGGCGGTCAATATAGGCGATTTCGATATGCCCGTCGCCGTCCAGATCAGCGGCGCCAATCGGGGCCAGCCAGCGGTTGGGCTGACCGATATGCGGGGTTTCCGCCAGTTTACCCTGCGCTGCGTAGATCGCCAGCGCCGCGCCGAGGGCGACATCGGTTTCAACCACGATTACCTCGGGCACACCATCGCCGCTGACATCGACAAGCCGTGGTGCGATGTCTTCGAACACGTGATCAAGGGGGAGTGTGAAACTGCGGCTTGCGCCGCCCGCCAGGTCAATTTCCAGCGCGCCCCATTCCACTGCGTCACCCAGAATACCATGGGCATAGCGCGTCGTAGGGGCCGAAAAGCGTGCGGCGGTGATGGTGTCCGCCGCAGCGCCTGTTGCGATCAGTGCCAGCAGGGCTGCACCGACCGCGCGCATCAGATCTGTTTTTCCGGCATCTGCACGCGCAGACCGTCCAGCGCGTCTGTCACCTTGATCTGGCAGGTCAGGCGCGACCGGGCGGGATCAGGCTCATAGGCGAAATCCAGCATGTCTTCTTCCATGTCGTCCTTGGCGGGGATTTTTTCGACCCAGGCGGGGTCCACGTAGACGTGGCAGGTCGAACAGGCGCAGGCCCCGCCGCAATCCGCCTCGATGCCGGGGATATTGTTATCGCGCGCGCCTTCCATGACGGTCAGCCCATTGGCAACCTCGACCACATGTTCGGTGCCGCTGTGTTCGACATAGGTGATTTTGGCCATACGAGCGCCCTTTCATACCTGAAGTTCGGCTCTGTTTAGCGGGCCGTGGCGGGGGGTTCCAGCCCCTTTTGCGCCAGCGTCTGCATGGGCTGCCGTACAATCCCTGTGGGCATCACCTGCGAATACCGCTATCGTGTGTGCCAAGGCAGACCCAAGAGGCGTTGGGCAATGACACAGGCACCCATTTCCCGGATTTCGGCAGCAGGCATCGCGGCGCTGCTGGCAATTGCGCTGGCAGGTTGCGATCCGGTGGCCGACGCCGACAGAGCGGTCAAGGCAGCCCCCGAACCGGGCGTGATTGAAGCCACCCGCAATGGCCCGACCGGCGCGCCTGCGGGCAGTTGCTGGGGCCGCACCGTCGCGCCGGCCATCATCGAAACTGTGACCGAACAGGTGCAGGTTAAACCCGCCAAGATGAACCCCGATGGCAGCATTGCCAAACCGCCCGTCTATCGGACCGAGACGCGGCAGGACATCGTGCGGGCGCGCGTCGATAACTGGTTTGAGACCCCCTGCGCCGAGGTTCTGACGGCCGAATTCAACAGCTCGCTGCAACGGGCCTTGCAGGCGCGCGGTATTTACAAAGGTCCGATCAACGGCGTGATGGACGGCGCCACGCGTGATGCGGTGCAGCGCTATCAGCGCGCCGGGGGGCCAAACAGCGGCGTTCTGTCGCTAGAAGCCGCGCGCAGCCTGGGGTTGGTGGCAGTGCCGCGCACACCGGGCTGAGGTGCGTCACGGGCTGACGTGCGTCACGGGCTTAGGTTCGCGGTGCGCTGATCAGGTCCAGATCGCGGACCATCAGCACCTCTGCAAAGTACCGTCCACCGGATTTCAAGGCGCGTGGTTCGGTCCCGTAGACGCGAAACCCCATCGCTGCATAGAGTGCGACGGCAGATGCGTTTCCCTCGACCACGGAAAGCGTCAGCAGATCAACAAGTCCTGTGGCGTGGTCAATAACGGCCTGAACAAGCCGCCTGCCCGCCCCGGAGTTGCGGTTGCGCGGATCGACATACATGCCCCACAACACGCCCTTGTGGCACTGCTTTGACCCGGATTGTTGATAGAACCCGGCCATGCCAATGATCTGCCCACCGTCAAACGCCCCGACAACAAACCCCGATGCCACACGATCCTCGAACTGAGAGTGCGGCCAAGCCGCTTCTACCTCATAAGTGGACCCAAAGGCGTCAGGGGCCGTTTGCAAAGCTCGTAATCGGATCTTGCGGTACAGATCACCCTCGCCACGCACCAGCGGGCGGACGGTGATGGATGGGACGTTCGACATGCCGCGCACTCGCCTATGGATACACATTCTGCCCTAGGCTAGGCGATTGCGGTGCGCGTTCCTAGCGCCGGATGTCATTGATATCGTGCAGACTGCGCCGCGCAGCCGTCATTCCAAACGCGCAAAAAGGGCGCCCGCAGGCGCCCTTTGCTATCTCGTCGTAGCGATGTTTCGCGCCTCAGTCGCCCAGCGACAGGGCCACAAACCGTGGGTCACCCGCCCGGCGAACCAGCAGAAGCAAAGACTTGCGGCCCGCATCCTTGGCCGCCTTCACGCGCTCTTCAAGATCGGCAATGCTGGCGACCTTTTGCTGGCCCGCCTCGGTGATGACATCGCCCATGCGCAGCCCTTTTTCAAAGGCTTCGGTGCTTTCGTCAACTTGGGTCACTGCAAGGCCCACCATATTGGCGTCCGCCCCCAGTTCCTCGCGCAGCGCATCCGTCAGAGGCGTGAGGGTGAGGCCCAGCAACGATGTGGTCTGCGCCGGTGCCTTGTCTTCGCCGCTGTCTTCTTCGGCGGCAGGCGCGGTATCGCCATCCGCATCCTCGCGGCGGCCCAGCACAACCTTGATGGTCTGGCTCTTGCCCTCGCGCAATACGGTCACACGCACGGTTGCGCCAACGGGGCTGTTACCGACCTGACGCACCAGTCCGCGCGTATCAGCCACATCGACCCCGTCAAACGACATGATCACATCGCCGGTTTTCAGACCCGCATCCTTGGCCGGGCCATCCGGTACATCGGTGATCAATGCGCCCACTGCCTTCTTGAGGCCCATGGCGTCGGCAACATCGTCGGTCACGTCCTGAATACGCACGCCCAGCCAGCCGCGCCGGGTTTCGCCAAATTCCTTGAGCTGATCAATCACCCGCGTCACCACGTTCGACGCCATCGAAAAGCCGATCCCGATGGAGCCGCCGTTAGGCGACAGGATCGCCGTGTTCACGCCGATCACTTCTCCGTCCATGTTGAACAGCGGCCCGCCAGAGTTGCCCCGGTTGATCGCCGCGTCGGTCTGGATGTAATCATCGTAGGTGCCGCTTAGCGCGCGGTTGCGGGCCGAGACGATCCCGGCAGAGACCGAAAATCCCTGCCCCAGCGGGTTACCCATGGCGATGACCCAGTCACCGACACGCGCCCCATTGCTGTCGCCAAAGCTGACAAAGGGCAGCGGCGTGGTGGCTTCGACCTTGAGCAGGGCAATATCGGTCTTGGGGTCTGTGCCGATGACCTTGGCCACCAGTTCCTGACCCGAGAAAAATTCGATCGTGATCTCATCGGCGCCTTCGATCACGTGATTGTTGGTCACGACATAGCCGTCTTCGGATATGACAAAGCCCGATCCAAGGGCCGATGACCGGCGTGGCCGCGGGCCTTCGCCGTCATTGTTGCGGTCTTGAAACTCGCGAAAGAAATCTTCGAAGGGCGATCCTTCGGGAACGATCCCCTGCGGGCCGGTGCGCCCCTCCACCACCGTCGAGGTGGTGATGTTGACGACCGACGGGCTGATCTTTTCGGCCAGCGGTGCCAGACTTTCGGGTTTCGCAAAGGCCAGTGTGGCCTGCAAGATCAGCATGGTCAGCGCCATCAGGCCCATGGCCACGGCTTTGATCCAAAAAGTGTCTTGAGCTGTCCGGGACAGGGAAACCGCCTGAGCCTGCATTATCGTCTCCTGAAATAGCCTGTTGTCGCCTATCGGGACAGAGTGCATCCCCACGGCCTGCGCTGCAACATCAAAGATGGGGCCAATCACGCGCATTTCAACGCGCGCGCGGCTGTTTGTGCGTCAAACCGTTCAAAACCCGGCCGCTGCCATCAGCGCGGGCCAACTGGCCAAAGTCTGCGCCCGCAGGCGGCTGCCCGGTGATCCGTCCTGACGCCCCGCATCCTGGGTCAGACGCGCAAAGACGATCTGGGTGCCGTCTTTTTCAGCCCAACCCACGTACCAGCCCCAGCCGCGGTCATAGTAGAATGTGCGGTCCGCCCGGCGCGGATAGGCCGCACCGGTCTTGCCACTGATGCGCCAACCCGCGGCCTCGTGGTGTTGGGTGATCGCGCGCACCTGCGCCATCGCGCGCGGCGAAACGGGCAAATCATCGGCGATCAACGCGCGCAGGAACGCCACCTGTTCGCGCGGGGAAATCTGCAAAGACGATGCGATCCAAGCACGTTCCAATCCGTTATCGAATCCCGCATCACCCGAAAAATCCGCGTTGCCATAGGAAAATGCGCGGGCATATCTGGTGAGGTCATCGGCCCCCATCGCGCGCGTGATCCGCTGCGAATACCACACCACTGAATAGCGCAGCCAACGGGTAGGTGTGGTGGCGCGGGTCCAGTCTGCCCCGCCCCAATCAGGGTCACCCGGCGCATAGTCGAACACCGGGTGCCTGGCATCCACCAGCATTCCATTGTCATACCCCATCACCGCCAGCGCCAGTTTAAATGTCGAGGCGGGGGTCACGCGGCGGTCGCAGGCCCCGCGCTCTACCGCGATCACGCCGCTGTCGGCCTGCGCGATCAGCGTGCAGACCTCCGTCGCCTGCCCCGGCCCTGCCGCGCCGGCCCAGATACATGCCACCACTGCCAGCCGCATCATCACTTTTGTTTTTTCAGCCATAGGTTTCCGGGGAGCTTGGGGCGCAAAGCCCGTCATTCAGAACATATGAACAAGCGCCGCGCGCCGGTTCAGACGCCGAGTTGTAGGGCCAACCAGACCAACAGCACCCCGGCCACCACCACCAGCGCCCCGATCTGGCGCACCGCCGCGGCGGGCATCCGGCGCAGCATTTCCAGCATCTGCTCCAAATAGGAAGGGGCCAGTGCGTACACCAGCCCCTCGATAATCAATACCAACCCAAAGGCCAGCAGCGCGAGGCTCATTCCAGTTCGCCCTCGTCAGAACGGCGGCCCTGGTCCGACAGCAGGTAGTTAAAGAATTCACTGTCTGGCGACATCACCATGGTCGAATTCTTGCCCTGCAAGGACAGTTCGTAAGCCGTCAACGACCGGTAGAATTCAAAGAACTCGCTGTCCTTGCTGTAGGCTTGGGCAAAGATCTTGTTGCGCTCGGCATCTGCCTCACCTTCGATGATCTTGGCATCCCGGCGCGCTTCGGACAGGATCTCTTCGTAGGTACGGTCGGCCAGAGCGGTCACGCGCTGTGCCGCTTCACGGCCACGGGCGCGCTCGTCGGTGGCTTCACGCTCCCGCTCGGCGATCATCCGTTGCAGTGTCGCGTCAAAGTTCTGCTCGGGCAGGTTGGTCTGGCGCAAACGCACGTCCACCACCTTGAGGCCAAGGGCCTGCGCACGCGCGTCAGAGCGTTCTCGGATCTGGTCCATCAGGGCCGAGCGTTCCGGCGACAGGATGGTGTTCGATGTCACCCCTTGCGAGCCAAGCACGGCACGAATCTGGCTTTCCAAAATACCGCGCAATTCGCTTTCGGAGACACGTTCGCCGCCGGCACCAATCGCCTGACGATACTGCACGATGTCGTCAATGCGGAACAAGACAAAGGCGTCAATCTCAAGCCGCCGATCATCCGCGGGCGTAACTTCAATCACCGGGGTTTCCAGCGACAGGATACGGTCCTCGAACCGCACCACCTCGTCCAGCAGCGGCACTTTGAAACCCAAACCGGGTTCATCGCGCACCTGTTTGATCTGGCCAAAGCGCAGCACCAGGACCTTTTCACGTTCATCCACCACAAAGATCGACGACAGCACCCCCACGAGGGCAATAACAATTATCGGGATCAGAAAACCTGTTTTCCGCATTAGTTCGACCCTCCGCTGCGCCGCAGCTCATTCAAGGGCAGGTAAGGTACGATGCCCTGACCGCCGTTTTCACCCATGTCTTCGAGGATGATCTTGTCCACATCGCTCAGCACCCGTTCCATTGTCTCAAGGTACAGGCGTTTGCGCGTCACCTCTGGCGCCGCTTGGTATTCGGTCAGCACGGCCTCAAACCGGCTTGCCTCACCCACAGCGTCGTTAACCAGACGGGCACGGTAACCTTCGGCCGCTTCAAGAAGTTGCGCGGATTCACCACGCGCCTCGGCGGTGCGTTTGTTGGCATAGGCATCGGCCTGGCGTTCCACCCGGTCGCGTTCCTGTTCGGCGGCCTGCACATCGCGGAAGGCGTCAACAACCGACTGCGTAGTGGTTTGACCCGCAGAATTGGTGACGGTGACCGTCTGGCTGGGCGGGTCGACCTTGTTCACGTTCACACGCAAGATATTGATCCCGGTGTTGCGGTTGTCCAAAGTCAGTTGGATCAGTTCCTTGACCCGGTCCGACACGGCACCACGATCCCGGTTCAGGATCGGTGCCAGTTCGGATTGCGCAATAACCTCGCGCATGGCGGATTCGGAAATTGCGCGCACCGCAGCCTCAGGGTCGCGCAGCGAGAATTTGAAATCCTTGGCGTTCTTGATGTTCCAGACCACCTGAAAATCAATGTCCACGATGTTTTCATCGGTGGTCAGCATCAGCCCTTCGTTGTCGCTGTTGCCCTTGCGCACGCCGAGTTCTTCGGTGCGGTTGGTCGTCACGTCAAACACTTCGGCAGTGACCAACGGCCAAGGGGCAAAGTTCAGACCCTCCGTGCCGACACCGGAAAATTCGCCCAAGAACAGCTCAATTGACTGCTGCTCCGGCCGCACGGTGTAGAAACTGGTAAACGCCCAAAGGCCAACGCCCGCCAACAAGGCAAGCCCAACGGTGCCGCGTGTCAGACCCGGACCACCCGAGCCCGTGCCGCCACCGGTGCCGTCACCGCGGTCACCACCGCGACCGCCCATCAGGACGCGCAGCTGTTCCTGACCCTTGCGAACCAGTTCGTCGATTTCCGGCATTTGCGGTTTATCACCGCCCGGGCCACGCCCGCCGCCCCGATTGCCCGTTGGCCGATCGTCGCGCCCGCCGCCGGCACCATCGCCGCCATTGCCCTTGTTGCCGCCCCCGCCCCAGGGACCTCCTGAATTGCCAGCCATATATATTCCCCTCTCGGACTGCTTGTGCAGCCTGTTACCTCAAACTTGTACGCTATTGCGCAGAATTCAAGCGGTGCGCAGTGGTTTGCGCATTGTCACCAGCTCTTCGGACATCGTGGGATGTACCGCACAGGTGGCGTCGAATTGTTCTTTTGTCGCGCCCATCTTGACCGCGATGCCAACCATCTGGATCAGCTCGCCCGCACCCGGTGCGACAATATGACAGCCCAGCACCTTGCGGTTCTCGGCATCCACGATCAGTTTCATCAGCACCCGGTTCGGTTTACCGGCAAAGGCCGTCTGCATCGGCCGGAACGACGTGGCATAAACCTCAATCGGTCCCTTTTCACGTGCGTCCTCCTCACTCAACCCCACAGTGCCCATTTCGGGCTGGGTAAAAATGGCCGAGGGGATCAATTCGTGATCCACCGGCGTCGGATCGCCGCCAAACACTGTCGCGACAAAGGCCATGCCTTCGCGGATCGCCACCGGGGTCAGGTTCACCCGGTCGGTGACATCGCCAATGGCATAGATCGACGGCACGGCGGTCTGGCTATATTCATCCACCTCGATCGCACCGCCGCGGCCCAGTTTCACGCCCACGTCCTCAAGACCCATGTCGTCGCTGTTGGGTTTGCGCCCGGTGGCAAAGAGCACCGTGTCAAAGACCTTTTCGCCGCCGTTGGTCGATTTCACCCGGATCGGGCCACGCGTATTGTCCGCATCGGTCAGCGCCATTTCAACGATATTGGTGCCCATATGCAGATCAATGCCGCTTTCGCGCATCGATTCGGACACCAGACCGCGCGCTTCTTCGTCAAAGCCGCGCAGAATCTGCGCACCCCGGTAATACTGCGTCACCTCGACACCAAGGCCATTGAGGATACAGGCAAATTCACAGGCAATATAGCCGCCACCGATGATCAGGATCGACTTGGGCAACTGATCTAGGTGAAACAGATCGTCCGACACCAGCCCCAGATCGGCGTTGGGCAGATCGGGCCGTACCGGGCGCCCGCCGCTGGCGATGAGGATATGCTTGGCGGTCTTTTCGGTGCCATCCGACAGGGCCACCGTATGGGCATCCTTGATCCGCGCGCGCGCGTCGAACGTATCAACGCCAGACCCCTTCAGCAGGTTGCGATAAACCCCTTCAAGCCGATCCAATTCGGTGTTCAGACGGCCGCGAAAGTCATGCCAGTCAAACGGCCCGGCCTTAAGATCCCATCCATAGGCCTTGGCCTCATCCACCACCCCGGCATATTCAGACGCAAAGACCATCAGCTTTTTGGGCACGCAGCCCCGGATTACACAAGTGCCGCCATAGCGGTCTTCTTCGGCCAGGCCGACGCGTGCCTCATGTTCGCCCGCCGCCACACGGGCCGCGCGCACGCCGCCCGATCCGCCGCCGATAACAAACAGATCATAATCGAATTCAGTCTTAGCCATGGGTCGTCTTTCTTTGGTCAGTCAGTCGTTAGTCGCTCAGGTCGGAAAACAGGTTGTCGGTCTCGACAAATTCCAGCCGGTCTGTCGCCACCGTGCCTTCATTTATGTCGCGCACCTCGACCCTGCCATCCCCGTAGCCGATCACAACCGCGTCACAAATATCAATGAACAGGCCGTTTTCGACGACACCGGGCATCTGGTTCAACACAAGCGCCAGTTGGCGCGCATTGCCGATGCGGTGCAGATGCAGGTCCAGAATGTGATTGCCCTCGTCGGTAATGAAAGGCACCTGCCCGTTCATCCGCAGGGTGGACGTCCGCCCCAGCACATCCATCGAAATCAGGGTTTCCTCAACCAGCGCCTGCGTGGTCTGCCAGCCAAACGGAATCACCTCGATGGGCAGCGGGAAATGGCCCAGCGTCTCGACCTCTTTGCCAATATCGGCGATCACCACCATCTGATCGCTGGCGGTGGCCACGATTTTTTCCTGCAACAGCGCACCGCCGCCGCCCTTGATCAGGTTCAAATCGCCGTCAAATTCATCGGCCCCGTCGATCGTCAGGTCCAGCCACTTGGCCTCATCCAGCGAAATCACCTCGATGCCGACGTTGCGCGCCAGTTCCGCGGTGCGCGTCGACGTTGGCACGCCTTTGATCCGCAAACCGTCCTCACGTACCATCTCACCCAAGCAGCGCACCAGCCAGGCCGCCGTCGACCCTGTTCCCAGACCCACGCGCATCCCGTCCTCAACAAACTCTGCCGCGCGTTTGGCAGCGACAAACTTGGCCTTGTCGATGGGCGACAGTTCTCCGGACATGAGGCAGCTCCCTTGAGATGTTTGAAGGGGTTATAGGCGCAATCGGCATAGGGTGCGAGGGGCAATGGCGCGGTTTTTGGATCAAAGCATCGCAGACTCGCGCGCTTTGTGTATCGCAGGCGGTGTCGCGCGTTTCACCGCACAACAGGTCGCTTTTGACTGCACAGCCTACAATAGAACCGCTATCACCGCGATATGACCTATATCCTGCACTACGCCCCCGACAATGCATCGCTGATCATCCGCATGGCGCTGGATCATCTGGGGGTGCCGTTCCGCGCCGCTTTGGTCGAGCGGCGCACCCGCGCGCAACAAAGCGATGCCTTTCGCGCGCTTAATCCCAATGGGTTGATCCCGGTGCTGGAAACCCCCGATGGGGCGTTGTTCGAAACCGGGGCGATCCTGCTGTGGCTGGCCGATACCCATGGCGGGCTTGGCCCTGCGCCGGGCGATGCCGGACGCGGTGATTTCCTCAAGTGGCTGTTCTTTCTGGCCAATACGGTGCACCCCGGCCTGCGGCGACTGTTCTATCCGCAAAATTACATCGCCCCCGATCATGTCGCGGCCCTGCACGCCGGGACGCTGGCGGACCTGCGTCGGCACTATGCCACATTGGATGCGCAGGCGGCACGCGGCCCGGGCTGGCTGCTGGGCGGTGACGGGCCAAGCTGCCTTGATTTCTACGCGGGCGCCTTGCTGCGCTGGCCCGCGCTATACCCCAGCGATCAGCCGCGCGACTGGTTTGTGCTGTCACAGTACCCCGCCCTCGCACGGCTTTGCGCAGCATTAGAAGCCCTGCCGGCAACGCACGACTTGCAAAGCGCCGAAGGTCTGGGCGATACCCCCTTTACCGCACCGCAGCCCCCTACCCCTCCAGAAGGAAGCGCGACCTGATGTTTCTCTCGGTCTTCGACATGTTCAAAGTGGGCATTGGCCCCTCATCCTCGCACACCATGGGGCCCATGGTGGCCGCCGCGCGGTTCCTGGACCAGATGCGCGCCTCGCCGTTCAAATTTGCAGGGCTGCGCGCCTCGCTGCATGGCAGCCTCGCCTTTACCGGCGTTGGCCACGCCACCGACCGCGCGACGATCCTGGGCCTCGCCGGGTTCACCCCGCAGGACTACGACGCCGAAACGGCTGAGGCGGTACTGGCCCAGATCAACGACACCCGCACTATTACCGTTGAGGGCCTGCCGGAACTGCGGTTCGACCCCAAGGCGGATATGATTTTCGACTACGACACCAAGCTGGCTGGCCACGCCAATGGCATGATGTTGATGGCGACCGATGCCCAGGGCGACGTGGTGCTGCGCGAGACCTATTATTCGATCGGCGGCGGTTTCGTTATGACCGAAAAAGAGCTGGCCGCAGGCAAGGATACAGACGAAGGCGCCCCGGTGCCTTTCCCCTTTAAGTCCGCCGCGGAAATGCTTGAAATGGCGGCAAAGTCCGGCAAAACCATCGCGGCGATGAAACGCGCTAACGAGGAATCTCGCGGCGGGGCCGACAACCTGCGCGAGGGGTCAAAGCGGCTGTGGCAGGTGATGAACGACTGCATCAACCGCGGGCTGGTCACAGATGGCATCCTGCCCGGCGGCCTGAGCGTGAAACGCCGCGCCAAGGGGATTTACGACGCCCTGCTGGCCGAACGCGGACAGAACCAGTCGCCGCCGCATACCATCAACGACTGGATGAGCGTCTATGCCATGGCCGTGAACGAGGAAAACGCCGCTGGTGGCCAGGTTGTGACCGCCCCCACCAACGGGGCGGCAGGCGTCATGCCCGCGACGTTGCGCTATTATCTTGATCACGTGCCCGGCGCATCCGAGGCACATATTGAGGATTTCCTGCTGACCGCTGCCGCCATCGGCGGGCTGGTGAAATACAACGCGTCGATTTCGGGGGCCGAGGCGGGTTGTCAGGCCGAAGTCGGATCGGCCGCCGCCATGTCAGCCGCAGGTCTCTGCGCCGTGATGGGCGGCAGCCCGGAGCAGATTGAAAATGCAGCAGAAATCGCGCTGGAGCATCATCTGGGCATGACCTGCGATCCGGTGCGCGGGCTGGTGCAGGTGCCTTGCATCGAACGCAACGGGCTGGGCGCGATCAAGGCGGTTTCTGCAGCGTCACTGGCGTTGCGCGGCGACGGCACCCATCTGGTGCCGCTGGATGCCTGTATCGAAACCATGCGCCAGACCGGCGAAGACATGAGCGAGAAATACAAGGAAACCTCGCTGGGCGGCTTGGCGGTGAATGTGCCCAATTGTTAAGCGTCGGGCGTCGTTGAGGGGTTGAGGGGGCATTCCTCCCCCTCAAACTCCCCCCGAGGAATATTTTGACCAAAAAGAGAGAGAGTCAGGGTTTGACCTCATAGCCGCGCTCTTCGGGTTCGGTGTCGATCAGTTCCGTTGCGAATCCCGGTGCGGTGATATCAAGGCCCGTGGCGTCTTCCAGCCGTTCGATGATGCGGTCGGATTGGGCGCGTGGGCCATAGCGGGTCTGGCCGTCGGTCATGATGTCGATCACCAGGGGTGAGAGTTCCAGCGGCACGGCGTGGCTGTCGGCGATTTTCTGGAACAGGCCGATGTCCTTTTGCACAAGGTCCATGGTAAAGTTCACGTCCCGGTTGCCCGACAGGATCAGCTGGCTTTCGGTTTCATGCACAAACGACGTGCCAGACGACATGGCGATGGCGTGGTAGGTCGTGGCAAGGTCCATCCCCGCCGCCTTCATCACTGTCAGCGCCTCGCAAAGCGCGACCAGATGGGTGGTGGCAAGGTAGTTCGTCATCACCTTGAGCGTGCTGGCACTGCCCAGTGGCCCGGTGTGCAGCACACGGCGGCCCATGATGGTCAGCAGCGGCAGCACCTGGTCGAATGTGGCCCGGTCACATCCGGCAAAGATGCTGATGTTGCCGGTATCGGCCCGGTGGCAGCCGCCCGACACCGGACAGTCCACCGCAGCGCCACCCCGCGCGATGACGTCTTTTGCGAGGCGCTGCACCTCGTCTGCATCGGTGGTCGACATTTCCAGCCAGGTCTTGCCCGGTCCCACATACGGGAGCATCTGGTCAAGCACCGCCGCACAGGCCGCCGGGCTGGGCAGGCAGGTGATCACCACGTCGCAGCCTTGCATCATTTGCGCCGGGCTCTGGCCGGGCGTCGCGCCGCCTGCGCATTTGGCGGCGACAAGGCCCGCGTCCAGATCATATACCTGCAACGCCACCCCGTTGCGCAGCAGACTGCCTGACAGTTTGCCACCGACGTTGCCCAGCCCGATAAACCCTACCTGCATGACGTGCCTCCCTTGCGGTTTGGCCCAGTTCAGCGCGTCACGTCAGGCCGGTCGCGTCCATTTGCGACCTATTGCGGCGGTGTGCTCCGGCGCACATTGCCATGCCAGTCTTGGCCGGGAATGACGATGTCGCCCGTTCCTGCCGGGGAGATCAACGCAGGTGTCATCGCGATAAGGCCAAGCACGATGAGAACGACAAGTGTCGCCGCACTCAGGCCGCGCCATTTGTGCGAATAAGTGAGAGGTGTTTCGTTAGAGCTGTAGTAAGTCATGGTGCGCCCCTTCTTGAGCAATTGGTGATGCGCAAAGGTGATCTGCGTCGCACCATAAGTAAAACGAATGTTTGTTTGATATAGCTTCACGGAACGTGATCTATCTGCGCATCTGCGCACAGGCATCGTTCGCGCCCGCGTCATTGCCGCCTGTCCCTGCCGCGCCTATCTATGCTGTACGCAAACAAGGAGACGACCCATGTCCCTCAGACCCACATTGGAGACCCGCCGCGCCGTCCCTACGATGGAAGGTGCCGGGGTCAAACTGCACCGCGCCTTTGGCTTTCAAAACCCGTCCGAGCTGGACCCCTTTCTGCTGTTCGACGACTTTCGCAACGATCATCCGGCAGATTTCGAAAAGGGGTTCCCGTGGCACCCGCACCGCGGGATTGAGACCATCACCTATGTGCTGGAAGGCACGGTTGCGCATGCGGATTCGCTGGGCAATACCGGCGACCTGACAGCAGGTGATGTGCAATGGATGACCGCCGGATCGGGCATCCTGCATCAGGAAATGCCGCGCGGGAATGCGGCGGGGCAAATGCATGGTTTTCAGCTCTGGGGCAATCTGCCAAGCGCGCAGAAGATGACCGCCCCGCGCTATCAGGATATGAAATCGGCCGATATCCCGGTGGTCACCGACGATGATGGCACCCGCGTTAAGGTGATTACCGGAGAATTCTGGGGCAAGCGTGGCCCGGTCGATGGTATCGCGGCTGATCCGCAGTATCTTGATATATTTGTCCCGGCGGGCGTGAGAAAGACATTCCGCGTCGATACCTACCGACGCGCCTTTGCCTATGTGTTTCAGGGGGCCGGTGCTTTTGCCGATGCCTCGGCCCCATCTGGCGTGCTGCTGGAAAAAGAAGTGGCGGGTGAAGAGGTCAACATCCGCGATATGTCGGGCGACCGTACGCTGATCCGTTTTGGCACAGGCGATGAAGTCACGGTGCAGGCCGGGCCCGAGGGCATCCGGTTTCTGCTGATTTCCGGCGCGCCGATCGAAGAGCCCGTGGCATGGCACGGCCCCATCGTGATGAACACCCGCGCCGAGCTGCAA
Source organism: Sulfitobacter sp. KMM 9851 (assembly GCF_057178245.1). Taxonomy (NCBI): domain Bacteria; kingdom Pseudomonadati; phylum Pseudomonadota; class Alphaproteobacteria; order Rhodobacterales; family Roseobacteraceae; genus Sulfitobacter; species Sulfitobacter sp. KMM 9851. The sequence continues at coordinate 1,185,965 of NZ_CM169991.1, read as the reverse complement.
CAGGCGATGCGGGATCTGAACAATGGGACGTTCATTAAACCGGCGCACTGAAGACTGTTGCGCATTAAACCGGCGCACTGAAGACTGTTGCGCATTCTGCGGACCGAAAAACCGTTGCGCGCCCTGCGCACGCTCGGGTCAGCGGTCCTTAACCCCGCTGGCCTAAAACTCTGCCCTGTCATGACACGCCAAAGGGCTTTCACCCCTGCGGCATCCTAAGGCAGGAGCAGAGGCCCAAACCATCGGGCCATCTCTGACCGGTTCAGAAATGCGGGGGAAACCCCGTCTCACCACTCCGATCTGGCGGCGCCGCCTTTTTTAACGGCCCTTGACGATCCAGACATGTCGAACTTACAGCCACCGCCGGAGAATACTCCGCGCGGGCCAAAACGCATGGCCGGGGTCAACCGGACTTGTGTCATGACCTGGCAGCAAAAGGCACCTACGCGGCGACGGATTTGCGCACCATATCCCAATACTGCGCCACCACCTCATCGAGCGACAGCCGCCCGCCCGCGCGGAACCACGTATTGACGCCGGTCAGCATGGCGATGATCGCCAGCGTCACGATCTTGGTATCGGCCACGGCGAAATCGCCCGACGCAACCCCGGCGCGCAGAATTGCTTCCAGCCGGTCTTCGTACTGGCGGCGCAGCCCCTCGATCACCGTAAAGTTTTGGGGCGTGAGGTTACGCAGTTCCATATAGGCGATGAACACCTCGTCCGGGCGATCGGCGTGAAAACGGATGTGGAATTCGACAAAATCATGCAGCCGCTGCGGTGCGTCTTGCGCTGCATTGTCCGGCGCTTCGTCCAGCAGATCACCCATATGCACCTGCATCAGGTCGAACAGCAGACTTTGCTTGTCCGGCGTGTAGTTATAAAGCGCGCCTGCCTGCACGCCGACCTCGGCCGCAATCGCGCGCATCGACACGGCGGCATATCCGCCGCGTGCAAACAGACGCAGTGCTGCGGCGCGCACGCGCGGGCCTGTGATGTCGGAATGTGAACCTGTGGTACGTGCCATGGCGGCAAATTAATGAACAATTGTTCAAAAGCAAACCCCGCTTGCGCAACCCTTATTGCTGGTGCAAAACAAGTCATGATCCGCGCCCTTGCCCCCATTGTCCTGCTGCTGACCCTTGGGTCGCTGACGGCCTGCACGCAGTTCCCGGCACTGGACGCCACGATCACCCCCGAACTTGAGGCCGCCGATTACCCCGCGCTGGTCCCGCTTGACCCGCTGCTGGCACAGGCCGAGGCCGGGCGCATCGACCCTGTTCAGACCGAGGCGGCCCTGAGTGCCCGTGTGGCCCGCCTGCGCGCCCGCGCGGCACGGCTGCGCGGATCGGTGATTACCGGGGCCGAACGGGTGCGCCTGACGGAAGGGCTGCGCCCCGCGGTGTAAACCCCGCGTTGCACGCCCGCGCCGAACCCGCTACATCGCCCCAAACCTCAGATCAAAAGGACCACACGCATGTCAGACCCGCTTCGCCTTGGGATCGCCGGATTGGGAACTGTGGGCGTGGGCGTGCTGCGCATCATCAGACAGCAGGCTGCATTGCTTGAGGCGCGCACCGGACGTGCCATCCAGATCAGTGCCGTATCGGCCCGCACCCGCGACCGGGACCGCGGCGTATCGCTGTCGGGCTACGCCTGGGAGGATGATCCGGTCAAACTGGCGGTGCGCGATGATGTGGATGTCTTTGTTGAACTGATGGGTGGCGCTGATGGCCCGGCCAAGGCGGCAACCGAAGCAGCCCTTGCAGCGGGTAAACATGTGGTAACAGCGAACAAGGCGATGCTGGCCATTCACGGACAGGCCTTGGCCGAACAGGCCGAGGCCGCGGGCTGCGCCCTGCGCTACGAAGCCGCTGTCGCGGGCGGCATCCCGGTGATCAAGACCCTGATGGAAGGGTTGGCGGGCAATAGTATCACCCGGATCATGGGTGTGATGAACGGGTCGTGCAATTACATCCTGACGCGGATGGAGAACTCGGGCAAAACCTATCAGGAAATCTTTGCCGAAGCTGATGGGCTGGGCTATCTCGAAGCCGATCCGCAGCTTGACGTGGGCGGTATCGACGCCGCGCACAAGCTCGCGATCCTGTCTGCCATCGCCTTTGGTACGCGTGTGGATTTTGACGGTATCCAGCTTGAGGGGATCGAGCGGGTGGCCATCGAAGACATCCGCGCCGCCGCCGACATGGGGTACAAGATCAAACTGCTGGGCGTGACCCAGAAAACCGGGCGTGGGCTGGAACAGCGCATGATGCCCTGCCTCGTGCCCGACAGCTCGCCCTTGGGTCAGTTGGATGGCGGCACCAACATGGTGGTGATCGACGGCGACGCCGTGGGTCAGATCGTGCTGCGCGGCGCCGGTGCGGGCGAAGGCCCAACTGCCAGTGCCGTGATGGCCGACGTCTGCGACATCGCACGCGGGTTGCGCGGCCCGGTCTTTGGCCAGCCCGCGACAACCCTTGAGCACGCCACCGCAGCGCTCAGCCAGCGCCCCGCCCCTTACTACTTGCGTATGGCCCTGGTCGACAAACCCGGCGCGCTGGCCAAGATCGCCACAGCTCTGGGCGAAGCCGGTGTCAGCATCTACCGGATGCGGCAATACGAACACGCCGATGTATCGGCCCCGGTGCTGATCGTCACGCACAAGACCAGCCGCAGCGCGCTGGACGATGCCCTGTCCAAGATGGACAAGACTGGCGTGCTGGCCGGCGCGCCTGTGGCCCTTCGGATCGAAGAAGTATAAAAACTGCTCCCGCTTTTTTGGACCACACGTTCGGCCTGACCAACTCCGCAAGCGCCCAGTGCACAGCGGCCAGCCGCGTGCGGGCTCCGCAGACCCGCCCCCACCCAAAACTTGTGCCTTTGCCCGCGCAGCGTTACAGGGGGGCGCAACGCGCTTATCAACAAGGATCCCGTCCATGACCGCTACTGCCACATTCCAAGACCGCATGTTGTCGCTGGGCCTCGCCCGCGTGTCCGAAGCCGCCGCACTGGCCTCGGCCAAACTGATCGGCAAGGGTGACGAAAAAGCCGCTGATCAGGCCGCCGTCAACGCCATGCGCGAACAGCTCAACCTGCTGGACATCGCAGGGGTCGTGGTGATCGGCGAAGGCGAACGCGACGAGGCACCGATGCTTTATATCGGCGAAGAGGTTGGCACCGGCAACGGCCCCGGTGTCGACATCGCGCTGGACCCGCTGGAAGGCACCACACTGACCGCCAAGGACATGCCCAACGCCCTGACCGTAATCGCTATGGGGCCGCGCGGTTCAATGTTGCACGCGCCCGACACCTATATGGACAAACTGGCCATCGGCCCGGGCTTTGACATCGACACCGTGACACTGGCGATGTCGCCCGGTGAACGGGTACATGCGCTGGCCCGCGCCAAGGGTTGCGCCGCCTCTGACATCACCGTCTGCATTCTTGAACGCCCGCGCCACGAGGAAATGATTGCCGAAGTCCGCGCCACCGGCGCCGCGATTCGCCTGATCACCGATGGGGACGTCGCAGGCGTCATGCATTGCGCCGATCCGGCGACGGGTATCGACATGTACATGGGTGCCGGCGGCGCGCCCGAAGGCGTGCTGGCTGCCGCCGCGCTGAAATGTATGGGCGGGCAGATGTACGGCCGCCTGCTGTTCCGCAACGATGACGAAAAAGGCCGCGCCACCAAGGCCGGTATCACCGATTTCGACCGCGTTTATACCCGCGACGAAATGGTCACCCAGGATGTGATCTTTGCCGCCACCGGTGTGACCGGCGGCACCATCCTGCCCGGCGTCAAACGCGAACCCGGCTGGCTGACCACCGAAACCCTGATCATGCGGTCACGCACCGGCTCAGTACGGCGGATCAACTACCGCACACCCGTCGACAAGCTCTGAGCGCATTCGGCCACCATCGGTGGCCGGGCACGGGTGACATCATCATAAAACGGGGTGGGACATGAGCTTTCTCGGCGTTGAGACATCTTTGACGGGTCGGCGCTGGGTCGGCCCCGGCATCGAGGTGGAGCGCGCAGCGGAACTGCTGGTGCAACGCGCAGGCCTGCCCGCCCCGGTTTGTCAGGTGCTGGCCCGTCGCGGCGTGACCCCAGACGAGGCGGCGGGTTTCCTCGCCCCTGCTCTGCGCGATCTGATGCCTGACCCGCGCAGCCTGCGCGACATGGAGAAAGCGGCGAAGCGTTTCCTCGCCGCCTTTAAATCCCGCCAGCGCATTGCCATCTTTGCCGACTACGACGTCGACGGCGGATCGTCCGCCGCGCTGCTGCTGGTCTGGCTGCGCGACATGGAGCACCGGGCAACGCTTTATATCCCCGACCGCATCGACGAAGGTTATGGCCCCAACGACGAGGCGATGGCGGCACTGGCGGCGGATCACGACCTGATCGTCTGCGTCGATTGCGGCACGCTGTCTCATGGCCCGATCGCTGCCGCCAAAGGCGCCGATGTGATCGTGCTGGATCACCACCTGGGCGGGGAAACCCTGCCCGACGCGCTTGCGGTGGTAAACCCCAACCGCCAGGACGAAGACGGCAACCTGTCACACCTCTGCGCCGCGGCAGTCGTATTTCTGATGCTGGTCGAAGCGGGTCGCCAGTTGCGCGACGCAGGTGACAAAGGCCCCGACCTGATGGCGCTGCTGGATCTGGTGGGGCTGGCCACTGTGGCCGACGTGGCCCCGCTGATCGGCGTCAACCGCGCTTTTGTGCGTCAGGGCTTGCGGGTGATGGCCCGGCGCGAACGTGTCGGACTGGCGGCGCTGGCCGATGTCGCCCGCATGGACACCGCGCCTGCCGCCTATCACCTTGGCTTTCTGCTGGGGCCGCGCATCAACGCGGGCGGGCGTATCGGGCAGGCCGATCTGGGCGCCCGGCTGCTGGCGACCGATGACCCGCATGAGGCCGCCGCTCTGGCCGAACGGCTGGATCAGCTGAACACGGAACGCCGCGAGGTTGAGGCTGCCGTGCGGGCAAGCGCGCTGGATCAGGCCGAGACGCGTGGCTTTGACGCACCGCTGGTCTGGGCGGTCGGCCCCGGCTGGCACCCCGGCGTGGTCGGCATTGTCGCCGCGCGTCTGAAAGAGGCATCAAACCGCCCTGCCGTGGTGATCGGCGTTGAGGACGGCATCGGAAAAGGCTCGGGCCGCTCGGTCAGCGGTATCGACCTGGGCGCACCGATCCAGCGGCTCGCAGCCGAAGGGCTGCTGATCAAAGGCGGCGGGCACAAGATGGCCGCAGGCCTCAGCGTGGCGGAAGACAAGATCGACGCGGCGATGGCGCGCTTGGGCGAGCTGCTGGCCAATCAAGGCGCCCATCTGGCAGGCCCCGCCGACCTGAGTGTCACCGGCATGCTGATGCCCGGTGCCGCCACGGTGGAACTGGCCGAGATGGTTGAACAGGCCGGGCCGTTTGGCGCCAGCGCCTCGGCCCCGCGCTATGTCTTTGCCGACATGCAGATCAAATTTGCCAAGCGCGTCGGCGAAAACCACCTCAAGATCAGCTTTGGTGATGGTCTGGGTGCCACCCTTGACGCCATCGCCTTTGGCGCCTTTGACGGGCCGCTTGGCCCCGCATTGGAAAACCATGGCGGCGCCCGGTTTCATCTGGCGGGGCGGCTGGACATCAACACATGGCGCGGACGGCAGTCGGTACAGCTGCGTCTGGAAGACGCCGCACCGGCCTGAAGCATTTTTCTGCACTTTTTTCGAAATTTCCACTTGCGCCCTCTGGGGCAATTGCCTAATGAACCGCACACAACAGTGGCCCGTTCGTCTATCGGTTAGGACGTCAGGTTTTCAACCTGAAAAGAGGGGTTCGACTCCCCTACGGGCTGCCACTTGTTCCGCTAATGCGTTGTTATTCATTAGCTTTTCCTTCCTTCCTGTCCAACTCGGTGGGTAGGTTGGACACTTTCCCAGAATTCAGTTTCGCAAACCCACTGTCGGCAAGACGCGCGCGATTTGCCTTTTTGGTGTAGACTGCCGCCTGTGTCGTGTCGGCGTGCGCAAGGTAAGACGCGATCTCCCATTCCGATGCCCCGGCGTCTGCAAGTCTGGTGGCCCCGGCCTTCCGCAGGCCGTGCAGCGATCCGGGGACACCGGCCTCGGCGCATCTGTCGCGGAACCAATTGCCCAGCGATGCGATGGCATATGGCTTGTCGCTCTTGTCCTGGGTGACGAATAGCAGACGGTCCTTAGGGACGTGGCGCAATTCTTCGGCCAATTCCGACAGGATCGGCATGTCAGCAGCAACGGCGGTCTTGTGCCTGCGATAGGCAATCCGACCATCCTTGACGTGCTGGCGACCGACGCGGGCAAGGTCTTGACGCGCCATGCCGGTATTGAGGGCCAACAACATCACCAGCCGCGCCTTCGTGGTCGGGCCGTGCCGATCAAGGAAGCGGCTAACCTCATCATCCGTCCATGTGTGGAAGCCGTCCGGGTTCGTTTTCATCCGTTCGGCATGACGGGCCGGGTTAGGGCCAGTGTAGCCGAGCTTTTTTGCCGCAAAGTTGAACAGCATCGACAGGTTTTTCTTGACCGTGTTCGCGGCGGTTGGGCCGCTCTTCTTCGACATTAGGGCTTCGACGTGCCGAACTTCCAACCGCTCGAATTGATACTTGCCAGCCTCATTACGCAGCCAATCCAGCTCAAGCCGGATCGTCCGCTTGCGGCTGTCTGACAGGTTCTGAAAACGCAGGCTGCGCAAGTATTGCTCGATCAGCCATGCGAGGGTGCCTGCAAGGGCGGTCGATGCATTCGAGGACTTGGAACCGGCAAGCGCGGCCTCGTATGCCGCCAGAAATTCAGGCGAGCCGTAAGGGCCGGAAATGTTGATGCGGAAATCACCACGCTCAAATTTCCAATAGATGCGGCCTTTGACCACGTTCTTGCGGACGCCCGGATATTTATTCTTGCGGCGCGTCATTTCAGCAGCTCGTCGGGATCAGGGCCAGCGGATTGAGCCGCCGCGCCTTCGGGAAACACGGCAACGCGACCCGTGGCGTGATCAACCTCGACCCTGCCAATGCGCAGCCCGGCAGACAATGCGGCTTGCAATGTACGCTTGATTTCGGACTGTGACACAATTGTGCGGCGGGCTGTCATGCTTCTCTCCTCAGGCGCTTTCGCCAGACCAAACTTTCAGACGCGCATTTAATCCTGCTTGAATACCGTTCAGGCTAAAACAGATCGTGGCGATCTCGGAGCCTACCTGCCCTGCGAAAAACGATGGGGGTTGGTCGGCGTGGTTTGCGCTCCAATCGTCGTTAAAACCGCTCAACGGAAAGTCGATACGGGTCTCCCCATCTTCCAGCCCAGAGCGCATCGCCGCTGCAATCTGGCACGCGTACATGGCGGCAACCTTCTTGCTCAACGCGGGCTTCCGATCACCGGGCTTCAATGCGTCATGACCGCTTGCGCCATAGACCCGCAACAGGAAGGCGTAGACAAAAAGGCCGCACAGATCCGCATTGTCCCAAAACCGCCCGATAGATGCCTGTGCTTGGGGCGCGCATTGGTAGATGCCGCTCGCGATATCCTCGTTCAGACGCTGGCGGTCCAATCCGACCACGTCGCATGCCGCAGATGTAGGCAATTTTTTCAAAGTCATTCTCTCACTCCGTTGACGCGTTATGCAATAACAAATAGCGATTGCCTGCCGGGTAAGTCAATAGCGAAGTTCGCTAGGCCAAAATCACGCGGGAAAGTCACCTAGATAGCGGTGGCGCGGAGCGTTAATGACCTTCCCCTCTGCCCTGTCCCGCTCAAACCAGACAGATTTCTCGTACCTCTCGAACCCACTCACCTGCCCGTCAATGTGCAGTTGGGCGTATTTCGGATTGGGAAGGTCCAGCGCCATAGCCTCGCGCATCCGGTATGCAGCGTAGGCTTTAGCTGCGATAATGTTTGAAGCCTCCCAGCCCTGCCATGTTTCTAGCTCTTGGATCACATCAAGGAGCGCCCCGCTTGCAGGGCGCGCGACGGACGGCATGGTCATGGAGATCCCCGCCACCGGAAAAGCGGCCAGAAGGCTGCGGCGGGACATGGCGGGGCTGGTCGCGCAAACGCGTTCTTTGGTCATTGTCAGGGTCTCCATTTACGAGTATGATCTAATTAGACCATACTCGTTTTGGTCTAATTAGATCAAGAGGAAATATGACAATTGCAGCTCAGTTACGCGCCGCTCGCTCCTTGATAGGGAAATCACAGACAGCCACCGCCCGAGATGCAGGTGTGTCAGTGTCCACTCTGAAGCGAGCAGAAGGAACAATTCAGCCGCCCGCATCGGAAGCAGCAATCGCAGCAATTCGTGCATCCCTCGAGGCTGATGGAATCGAATTTATTGCTGAGAATGGCAAAGGTGCAGGCGTGAGGTTAGTGAAATGAGCTTCCTAAGCAGCATCGTAGATTCACAGTTTTGGCAAGCAATTCTTATTTTTTTTCTCACATCGATAGCTGCGGTAGTCTTTAGGTCTCGCGGTCGCCTTCGTTATGGTTTTTCCCAAGGCTTTAATTACCGTCTGCGCAATTTAGACGAGTCAAATGCTCTAGTTCTTACGCAGCAAATTTGGGTACTGAATTCAGGCAGAGCGGTCATCGATGACGTTGAAGTAGTTTTCAATTTTAAGCCGCAGCATTATGAAATATGGCAACCTCGCCAATACGAAGAAACCGTGCTTCCTGACGGCCGGATGGTCTTAAAGTTCTCATACTTGGCTGGGCAAGATCAGTTTACGATTGCGCTCCTCGAAACCCAGCGTCCAGAGCTACCATGGGTATCTGGAATACGAAGCAGGTCCGGAATTGGAAAGCAATGGAACCTCGTTCCAAAACGACAATTTCCAAATTGGGTAAACCGTTTGGGGTGGTTTTTGATAACATCAGGTGTTACATTCGTTGGCGTTTTAATCTTGGCCGTATTTCGCTGGGTACAAACCTAGAGAGCGCGCGCCGCGCCCGGTAATTTGGACGCCGGGCCGCGCGCTGTCGGGGTTGTTGCGGTACTCGCCGACTAAACCGGATCACATGGCGAAAGACAGCCAAGGGTGATCGCCTTATCTCTCCCAATCAACCATGCGCATTGCCCCGGAAACATCAGCCGGGGCAATGTCAGCGGCTTTCGCCTCGGCCAGTGTCTTGATGATCGCTGAAAGCGCGCGTGCGCGTCCGCCTGCGTCGAAGGCTTGCAAGGGCCGGATCGTGTCAATTGTCACCTGTGCGCCGAGTTTAGCCGTCGCCTCGTCTGCCAGCAGGGATGCGATGGGCTGCAAGGTCCAGATTGCGAGCTGGCGTTGCGCTTCGCGGACCACCGGGCCGGTTGCCGCTCGATTGAAGAATGACGGCAAAACGCCGTAGGCCATCCCGATGCCCTCGCGGGCTGCCGCCAGTGTCTCGGCTGTCATTGATTTCGACAGGTCCGGCGAAAGCTGATCAGGTTTCTGACCTATCGTTGGGTTCATCCCTGCCGCCGTCGCTTGAGCAACGCCCTCGATTACAAGAGTTGAACCGCGCCGCCCTTTGAACGCGCCTCGCATGGATGCCATGTCATCGGCGCCGGTGTCGGGCAACGGCACGATCAGGCTGCCGAGCGGGGCATTCTCGAAAGTCTCTGAAAGAGCCGTTTCCACCGCATGAAGCATTCCACCGGTCAGGCTCGACCGTCGCAAGGGCGCGCTGCCTGCCCATGGCGTCAGGTTATCCGAACCGATGCGCAGGTGCAGCACCTCTGCCGCAAGTGCCGTCTGCGACCGCCCGCCGGTTGCCTCAGGCAGTGTCAGGCGATAGGCGCGCGGGCGTCCGTCGCGTGTGGTCACGTCCCAATCGGTCGCAGGCACGAGGCCCAGCTCGGTAATCAGAAAAACAGCTTCACCATTAAGCGCGACGGCGCGGGCGATCATCGCCATGCTCTGCCGTGTCAGCAGGTTGGTGCCGGTCACGTCTGCCATCGCGAAACCGCCTTCCCAGAGCGAAACGCAGCTCTGCACGGTCGCCGTCAGCTCGGCCACGCCGCGCCGTCCGGTGATATAGCCATCGCGCGCAGTCATCACTTGCGCGGTGTAGCTTGAACCATTCGCCCGTGCCTCGATCGGGCGCAGCTTGTTCTTGAACCATCCGAGCATATTCACCTCCATCGGATTGCGGGGTGACGATCCACCACGCGTTGCGCGACTTTCGCCACGGGTTGCCAATTGCGAGCCTCGATCTGGGCTTGCGGATAGGCCGGTTTCGTGACGGCGCTGATCTCGATCAGGTCAGCCGCGCGGATCGTGCGCAGGATCGCATCGCCGCGCTCTTCGACCGTCTCTCCACCTGGGCGGACCCGAAAGCCCGGTGACAGGCCCCGAACCAGTCCGGCGGAATGTGCCGACAGAAAGTCGCGAACATAGGACACTTGCCCCATGTCGGCGCCGATCGTCGCCTCAATGGTCAAGGCGTCGTCGGTTTCCGTCAAAGACAGACTGCCGGCTGATCGTGACGCCAGAGGTTTGTTGAAGTCATGGCCGGAAAGGAAATGCACATCCTCGCCCCGGTCCAGCCGATCCGCAAAGGCGCGGGCTGCAATCATCTCTCGACGCTCACGCCCCGCGCCCATGCGCTCGGCCAGCACCGTTTCCCGGCCATATGGGAAGGTTGCCCGAAGGCGGATTTCTCCGCCCTCGGTGCGCAGCTCAAGGCTGCCGGTGTGAGCACCCCAGAGCATTATGCGCCCGCCAGCCCGGTCAGGATGCGGGTTTGCAAACCGCGCGGCACGGTAAAGTCAGCCGTCACCAGCCCCGTCAGAACCAGCGAACCGGAACCCGCTTTCGTGTAGGGGTCGCGGATCAGGTCAACGCCGCCGTAGATGCCCAGATAACCCGGTGCCACGCCCTGCACATTGGCAGTCATGATCGCCGCGGCGTCGGGGATGACGTTGCTGATCGCCGGGGTGCCGACATGCTTTGTCAGACGGTCCCATTCCGAAACAGCGGTGCCAGCGATCAGAGCCTCGTCCAGATCGGCCCAGATCGCCGGATCAAAGGCAAGATTGACTTGGCTGGCGGACGTGATCGCGTTGGCTTCCATGAAGGCGACGATCTCGGCACGGAACGCGCCCCACGTCGCCGCAGCCGTGACTGCGGTGGACTGGATGCCGTAGGTCGCCGCGCCGGGGATGACGCCCATAGGCTCGCCGGTCGCGCCGCTGCCATTGATAACCACGCGGTCCAGCTCGGCCCCGATCACTGCATTCAGATCCCGCCGGATGGCTGCCTCAAGCCCTTCGCCGCTTTGCTTCATCGCCTTGCGGCTGATGACCATCTGCGCACCGCCGGTGTGATCAGGGGACAGGCTGCGCTCGGTCGTGGCATATTTCTTTTGCGCCCCAACGTCGCCCAGCTCGGTCGTTTGCCAGCCAAATATTGCGCCCGAAGTCGCGACAGGAAAGGCCAGTGACCCTTGTGCGATGCTGATCCGCTCGATGCCCAGCCGCTCGGCAACAGAGCCGGGGAAAATGCGGTCGATGATCGGGCGGATTGCCTTCGGATCAGGAACACCGCTTGCAATGGTTTCGCCCGCGCGGGTTTCCAGAGCTGCCAGCGGAACCGGGATGCCCTGATAACCGCCGAGACTGCGCATCTCGTCGATGATCTCTTTAGTTGCACCGTCCAGCGCCCTGCCCTCGTCCAGCGCAAAGGCGACTTGGCGCAGCTCGAAACGGCCCATCACTTCGGCCCATTCACGATCCGAGCGGGTTTCCAGCTCGTCGCCTGCCTCACGGCGTTCAGTATCCTCGGCGGTCAGGGCTGCGCGATACCGTGTCTCATTCGAGCGATATTCCCGGTCCTGTTCGTCCATCTTTCGGATTTCATCCTCGGACGGGCTTTCCTTGCCCGCCAGCTCTGCCAGCGACTGCCGGATTTCCGACTGACGCCGGGCGATCTTCACACTATCAAGCATCCTTATTTTCCTTTTGCATGATGCCTCGTTTATCGGGCCGCGACAGCGACTCGACAGCTTGCCGCCAATCTTGGCGGGCCTCTCGGGGCGGGGGATGCCCGCACTCGATCCTTGTTTTTCTGGTGTGGCAACTCGGGCAAAGCGCCTGAAGGTTGCGCGGCTCATAGGACAGCTCGGGGTGCGTCCTGACGGGCTTGATGTGATCCACTTCCAAGCGCCCGCCGCAGCCGCAGGAACAGCAGCGATAGCGGTCACGCTCAAGGATTTCGGCGCGCAGCACCTGCCAGCGTTTGGTGCGGGTGATGCGTTTAGAATAGCGGTGATGATCGCGGCGAATGCTCATTGATCGGCCCTCGCGGAACAGGTCAGTTCCAACATTCGGCGGCGACGGTCCGGCGTTTCCTTAATTCCGGTGATGTTGAATTCGCGGCCCTCGCAGGTCAGCCGATCAGTTGGGTCAAGGTCAGCAGTGAAACCGCTCCACCGGACAGTGAACCGCGTCGTGATCGTGGCTTGCACCTCGCCCGCGCTGAACCGTTCCGCATCACTGATGTCACGCTTTGCAGCGAAAACAGGCTCGCCGTGATCGTGCCATTCCTCGACTTGGCCGAAACCATCGTCGACCAGAACGGCACGGCGGAATTGCACCCGTCGATCCAGTTTCCCGGCATTCAAAACCATTGCATCCTCGCTTTCGATTTGGGTTGAGCTGCGATCCGCGCACCTTGGGCAATTGCCAGCACCGATGCGGCCGCAGCGTCGATCCGGCCAGTGGATCGCGCCTTGGCAATCTTGATGTTGTTGGCGGGGTCGCGCAGGCATACCGTGTCGCCGAACGCCGCGCGCAGCAGCAGGGACGGTTTGGCCTTCACAAGCCCATCGTAACAGGCGCGCCGGAACCGTTCCGCATCTTCACCACCATCCCGGAAGCCCTGACCGCGCCAGACCAGAGGGGCGCGGATGCCCGCGCGGCTAATCGCTTCGCCCAGCTCGGCTTGCTTGTATCGGTCCATCGTGATCGCAATGACGGGCTGATCCTCAACATGGCGCATCACCTCGACCAGCCACGGCGCGACGGGAACGGTCTTATCGCCGAGAACGGAAAGCTCGCCCCGGTCGTGCATCTCGACGTATCGCCCGGCCACTCCGTCAGATTGCCCGCGATCCAAAAGACTGGGCATGGATGGAAAGGTGCCTTTGCATTCCAGCCGCCCCGTCTCGGGCCAGTAGAACGCCGCCGCCGTCATCGAAGCCGAGCCGCCAAGGTCGATCCCGATCACAACGCCGCCCTCTCGGGGGGGTAATGCGTCGGTTTCGCAGCCGAGCCATTCGTCCAGGGTGATTAGCAGATCACGCGATTCACCGGACACGCGCTCATTGCGATTGTAGAGCCGGAAACTTGTGAGGCTCGATCCGCCTCGCGCAATGGCCCGCTTGGCTTGAGCTTCCAGCCATTCCAGAGAACCGCCGATGCCATGAGGCGCGCCGGGGTTGGCGATCAGCAGGCTTTCGGCGTCATCGGCAGGAAGGCCCGGCGCAGGGCGATGCTCTTGAACGTAGGAACCCGGCGACGGATCGTCGATCCAGCGGGAAAACGGATGCGTGTCATCGCTGGCGCTTGTGCTGATCAGGAAGGCCCGGCCTTCACGCTTGCCCAGACCAGACAGCAGGGCGTGTTCCAGTTCGTCGCCGCGATCCAGCGCCCAATGCCCGCGCTCGTCAAGGATTGCCATCGTCGGCGCACCGCCAAGGGCTGATTTGCCGTCTGCCGCGATCACGCGCAGGATATGCCCGCCGCCGTCGCCCTCATATTCGATCTCTAGCCGGGGTGCGCGCCGGAAAATAAAGTGCCGCCGAATTTCCAAGGGCAGGCTGGCGATGAAGCCCGCCACAAAATCCCAGATGATGCGCCCCTGATCGCGCGTCCGCGCCGCTGCGATGATCTCGCGCCGGGGCTGGCGATCCCAGATGCCGATCAGACCGCCGAGCGCAAGGCCCGCCGTGATAGCTGATTTCCCGTTGCCGCGCCCGATGCTTAGAATGGCGTTGGCGGTGTCGTCGGCCATAGCGCCCTCAATGAATTGACGCTGAAAGGGTGCGAGCGTGACGGGTTTTCCGGCGTTCGGCCCCTCGGGGATGTGCAGGCTATGCATGAATTGCATAGCTCGCTCTGCCGGGGCCGCATTTTCCAGTTCCCCGCCGGGCGCGAAAATTGACAACTCTCCTCCCCGGTCCCGCGTGTCTGTCAAAGTCGCGGCATTGGTACCTAAATCGAAGAGGTCAGACTGTTCACGCTCGGAACGGCGCGGCGCAGGCGGGATGATCGAGCCATCGGCCTTGCACCATGTTCTTTGTTTCGTTGTTGCCTCGGTCATCGTCCAGCCTCTCGCGTATCTCTTCGTTCAATCGTTGCTCTATCTGCCCCTGCCAATCAGTTCAGACCCCGGTTGACGGTCAGAAAGCGGGTTAGTCCAGCGGGGTTGAAAACCCGCCTCCCGCCCTGACCGCCGCCATGTTGCCCTGCCAATTCAGACGAGCCCCAGCATTAGGTCAGACCTGCCTTTCCCTCGACTCGGTCCGCTCTCCCATGTTCACCGCCGTAGAGGGTGGCAGTGGGGCCTTGGGGCTTGGAGAGACCGCGAGACGCGGAATAGCTGCCCTTGTGCTGTGGCCCGTTACCCGGTAGCACTGTGATGCGGCAGACCCGGCTAACCCGTGAACGCCATCTGCCGCATAGGCCCGCCGTGTCACCGGCGGGCTTTCTTCTTTCTCACCTCTCGATCAGATCAATGTCCGGCTCGGGTGTGGTGCCCAACTCGGACACCAGCCGCCGCATGATCTGTTCTTGCTTTCCAGAGGGACGCCACGCTGCCCGCTTGCCGTGTCGGGAGATGGACCTGACGAAGCCCTTGAGCCAATCGTCTGTGCCCTCTGCCATCACGCGCCGCACAACCATGGGCCAGCGGAACGTCAGGATTTCATCCAACTCGCAGTCGGTCATACCTGCACCCCGCGATAGCGCGCGCCGATGCGGGCCATGTGCGGCGACGTGGTGAGTGACTTGGCGTCCATGGGGGACCGCCCGTCATAATGAAGTGCGGCTTGATCCATGAGGGCTTGGGCAAGGTCGTGGGGAATGTCAGATGCACCCTCGCCAAACCCTGCCTGATACTCGACAGTCATCTTGATGGGGGTCAGGTTGTAGTAGCTGTCCAGCCATTGAATGAAGGGCCGTATACCGCCCAGAAAGTTGAAGTCTGTAAAAGCCGCGCCGTCGATTGTGACGGTCGGCACGTCCCCATCGGCGACCGGCCCAATGGGAAGGATCAGGCCAAACTCTTGCGCAGGGTTGAAGATTGTCACGCGGATCGTCTGAGTCAGCAGGGCGATCTGGGCAAACTGTTCAATCTCCGCTGCCGCCGTGTGGCCCATGTTCGTGATTGCCAAAACGTCAGCGTTATCTTCTACGCGGATATGGGACTTGAGTTCATCGAGGGCGAAAGGCAACGCAGTGCCGAGCGCAGTGCGGTTCACAAGCATTTTCATGCGGCGATCTCCACTTCCGAGACATGGTTGCGGAACGCCATCTGCTCCTGAATGGGCAGTGCCTCGTAAGCCGCCAGCGCATACGCCTTGCGCTCTTTCAAAGAGGCGAAGGACGCCCACCAGCGCGCATCGTCCATTGGATTGAGGAAGGTCGGCAGCGGATAGTCGGCAAAGGTCAGGACCGCTTCGGCGACCAGCTCGGCCTGTTCCGGGGTATCCAGCGACCGAAGGACAGCCCACGCGAGAGCGGCGCGCTCCTCGACGGTCAGACGCGCCCTTGCTACGGTCGTGAAACCGGCCCATGCGTCTGCATTGCCGACGGTCAAAGTGTAGCCGATCACGCGCGACATGCGCTTGTGTTCCGGCTTCATGAAATTGCCGAGGTTGGACCGCTTTTTCGGGTTGGACAAAGCGCGAATTTCCGCTTTGTTATCAATGGGCGTATTGGCTCCGGTTGGACAACCTATGCCCTTGTTATCGCTGGAAACTGAAACAACCCTACGGGCTGCCACTTCCCCCATATCCATTTGATAAGGCTGGACGATCCCGATGGGGATACTGCCATGTAATCCGCAACTGCCCGGGCGATCCACGCGCTGCGGGGTGCTGGGCGATATAGGTGCTGTCCCCGAGGCCGGGGCGGTGCAAATATTGACAGCGGGGCAAAGTTCTGGTCCACGTTCCCGCATAAGGCGAAACCGGTTTTCCCGACCCATCAGACCGCCCTATTGGCACCATGACCATTAGACCTAGTTTCTAGAAAAGCGATGAGCACGATTTGAGACAGCAAACCGAACGCCACGACTTTCAGGATGACATTGACGAAATCGGGCGCAGCACGCTGGTGCCCACCCTTCTGGAAACGGTGACGATGGCCACCGGCATGGGGTTTGCCGCGGTGGCGCGGGTGACTGAATCGCGCTGGGTGACCTGCCGCGCAGTGGACAAGATTTCCTTTGGGCTTGAACCGGGCGACGAGTTGGATGTTGAAAGCACACTGTGCCACGAGGTCCGGCTTTCTGATGCGGAAATCGTCATCGACGACGTCAAGAACGACCCGGAGTTTTGCAGCCATCACACCCCCGCGACCTACGGCATCCAGAGCTATATCTCGATTCCGATCCGCCGGCAGGACGGATCGTTCTTTGGCACGCTCTGCGCAATCGACCCGCACCCGCACAAGCTGAAGAATCCGCAGGTGCTGGACATGTTTCGTCTGTTCGCCACGATGATCGGTGACAGTCTGGAAACCGATGCCAAGCTGCTGGAAAGCGAATTGGCCGTGCAGAAAGAGCGCAAGCTGGGCGAAATTCAGCAGGAATTCATCGCCATCCTCGCACATGACCTGCGCAACCCTGTCAGCGCCCTGGATGCCGGGCTACGCATGATCGGGCGACAGGACACCGACGAATCGACGGCACATGTGGTGTCGTTGATGAAGGCATCGCTGGGCCGGATGCACAATTTGATCGAAAACCTTCTTAGCCGCGCCCGGCAACAGCATGACGGTGGTATTGTTGTTGTCCGTGATGCCGCAGAACCGCTTGCGCCGGTGATTTTGCAAATCATCGCTGAATTCAAGGCGATATCGCCCGATCAAGACATCGAATATGATATCGACCTTCCCGAAAACATCGACTGCGACCGCGACCGGATCGCACAGATGGTATCCAACCTTGTTGGCAATGCCATCGCCCACGGGACCACGGGCCGGACGATCTGGGTCAACGCAAAACTTGACGGCGGCGCGTTTCTTTTGTCCGTCCGCAACGAAGGCGCGATGCTCCCCCCCGCCCAACTGTCCGATCTGTTTCTGCCGTTCCATCAGGGCACCTCGGAAAAGCGGCGCGAGGGGCTGGGCCTTGGACTTTATATTGCGTCAGAGATCGCCAAAGCCCATGGCGGTACGCTGAGCGTCACGTCCGAAGACGGACAGACCGAGTTTACCTTTCGGATGCCGCTGGACGACTAGTGTCGACCAAATAGCCGCAGGCAGATTGAGGCAACAAGTGGCCGCAATGCGCCAAACTGTCGGCCCATTACTGCGATCTCCCGCCTGCCCGATACGCGCACGGTGACGCGCCGCCATACGCGCCCGGTGCCGCCCCAATGCCCTAGGCTTGCAGCCCGCACTGACCGTCCCCGCCGTTACAAAGTCTCAGCCCGTTAAGGGATTATTGCACCCGCTCTGCCACCCCGCGGTCGGCCCGATCCTGTGCATCAGGGGCCTCGCAAAAACGTGATTTTTCCTTATATTTAGGTATGTTAAGATAGATACGCCTGACTGCCGCACCGCCACATACTGCGCGTAGCCCCAATTGCACTGCCATCAGAAACGGCTTAAATATGCCATAACAGTACAACAACCCCGGCAACGGCCGCAAAACGTCGGCCTGCCACATGGCGACAAGGACGCCAAAACGCCGCCACGGGAAACAGTTTGTTTCTGAGAAAAAGGCTCAAATAAGGCTAAAAAATGGTATGGCATAGGCGGGACAATCACTGGCCTGTTCGCCGCGCTGTTCCGCCTGTCAGGTCTGCGGTGCAGTCCAGACGCAACAAGACCGTTGATCCCTTGCCCGACGGGTGGATCGACATGCTGACGAAACGGGGCTGCCACCCTGACACAAGACGGCGCGGAGACAGGTATAGTTATCGCCACGGGGATGCTCTTCGTTGGCGAATGTTCAAGAGTACGATTAAACCCCGGGGGGGTTGTAATGAAGAAATTCGATGCGGACAGACCTGGATATGGGCTGTTCGAGTTTGCCACGCCCAGATCCGATCTGAAACCTTCGCTTGCCTATGCAGAGCGGTTTCCCAATCTCTATGCTGCGGCCTTTCCGCTGCACGACGAGGCACAGACAACCGCTGCGCCGCGTGCCGGTCTATATGGCCGGTTTGGCAAACGCGTGCTCGATATCGTGTTGATTATGCTGGCCCTGCCCTTTGCCCTGCCGGTGATCGCGCTTGCTGCACTGGCGCTGTGGATCGAAGGTGGCGCGCCGTTTTACACCCAGCCGCGTCTGGGCCGTGACGGCAGTCGCTTTTCCATCCTCAAGCTGCGCACGATGGTACGCGATGCCGATGCCGTGCTCGAAGGCTATCTGGCGGCCAACCCGGCCATGCGCGCCGAATGGGACGAAATTCAAAAGCTCAAGGAAGATCCGCGCATCACGCCGGTGGGTAAGTTCCTGCGCGCCACCTCGCTGGATGAGCTGCCACAGCTGTTCAACGTCTTGACCGGCGACATGAGCCTTATCGGCCCACGCCCGATGATGCCCGATCAGTTGGACCTATACGGCGACCCAAGCGCGTATTTCGCCCTGCGTCCGGGCATTACCGGCCTGTGGCAAGTCTCGGCGCGCAACAACAACAAATTTGTCTATCGCAACGAAGTCGATGCCGCCTACAAACGCGCGTTTTCCTTTGGCATGGACATGACGATTCTGGTTAAAACCGTCGGCGTTGTCCTGCGCCGCACGGGGTATTGATCATGCGTTGTTTCACAGCCAAAAAGCGGGATACACTGGTCTCATGTTCAGAAAACCCCGTTTCTTTAGCCGCGCCAAGGGGGAACAGATGAGAGACAGCTATACATCTGACGCCCCGCGGTCTGACCGTGCCGATTATGTTGGCAGCGAGGGCATGCGCCACAGCATTCGCCCGCGCCGCAAGATACTGTTGCAGGCCGAACAGCGCGATCTGACCCAAACGCAGGCCGATGCGGCGCCAATTGCCGCGCCTGCGGTCATGCGGGCCATCGACAGCACGGTAGCAGACCCCATCGGACGCCTTATGCCCGATACCAATGCGCCGCGCTGGCACGACCTGCCACTGGCGGACATCGGCCCGAACGCCGATCTGTTTCTGGGCGACAGCGAACGTGACAGCGCCGCCGCGCGCGCCTTTGACCTGCTGCGTACAAGGTTGCGCCAGACCACGCTCGAACACGGCTGGGTCAATATCGCCGTGACCGCGCCGACCTCGGGCTGCGGCAATACCTTTACCGCCGCCAATCTCGCGCTGAGCCTGTCGCGGGTGGCAGGGTCGCGCACCCTGTTGATGGATTTCAACCTGCGCGCGCCCGGCCTGGCACAGGGGCTGGATATTGACGCTCCGGGTGACCTGGCCGATGTGCTGCGCGGGGATGTGGCGATGGGTGACCACCTGCTGCGCGTCAGTGACACATTGGCCGTAGGGCTGAACGGGCACGCCGCCCCCACCGCCGCCGAAATATTGCAGGACGCCAGCACCGCCGAGACCCTGACGCGGATGCGCGCCGCCCTGCGCCCGCAGATCGTGATCTACGACATGCCCGCCATGCTGGCCCACGACGATGTCTCGGCCTTCCTGCCGCAGCTTGACGGCGTGTTGCTGGTATCCGACGGCACCCAGACCATGGCCCGCCATCTGATAGAATGTGAACGGATGCTGGACGGTCAGGTGCCTCTGCTGGGCGTCGTACTGAACCGGGCGCGTCCGTCCAGCATTCGACGTTATAGCTAAAGCCGCTCTGCAATTTGCCCTATTGTCGCCCGAATGTTTTGGTCTAGACGCGGGGAATAACGCGCAGAACTTAGGGAAAGCCACGAATGGGTCCGATCTACAATTGGGATGATTTTACCGACATGCTGCGTCGCCGCGCGGTGGTGCTGGTGCTGGTTGTCCTGATGGGCTGCGTTGCCTCTGTTTATTGGGCACTGTCGCATCCACATCTGTACAGCTCGTCCGAGGTGATCCAGATCGAACAGCCCAAGATTGCCAATGATCTGGCGCCCTCGACCGTCGAAGGGTCTTCGGCCCGGCGGCTGCAACTGATCGAACAGCAGCTCATGGCCCGTGCCAGCCTGACCGAAATGATCGAAAAATATGACCTCTACGATAATCTGACCGCGCTGCGCCTGTCCGAAAAGGTCGATCTGCTGCGACGGTCGGTGACCATCACCGGCGTTGCCGCCCCGCGCGAAGGGTTTGGCGACGACGGCACCATTTCGGTGCTGACCTTCACCGCCGAGATGGACAATGCCCAAGACGCACAATCCGTCGCGCATGAATTTGCCGAACGCACGCGCGCCCTGTCGGCAGCGCAGCGTCAGGACCAGACCCGCGAAACGCTGGAGTTCTTTCAGCGCCAAGAAGATAACCTGACCCGCGACATCGCCGCACTCGAGGCCGAGCTGGCCGTCTTTCGCAGCGCCAATGACCTGTCGATCGCAGGGAGCCTTGAATTTCGCCGGGGCGAAATATCGAGCCTGAACGACGCGATCCTCGAGCTTGACCGCGAGATCATCGCCGCCCGCCTGGCCCGCGACCGTATCGCCCCCGATGCACGTGCCGCCACAGTAGCCCGCGAACAGGCCGAGATCGACGCCACCCTGAACAGCCTCACCACCCAGCGCAGCCTGCTGAGCGAGCAACGCACCGACCTGACCGCCAGCCTGCAAACCACCCCCGAGGTGGAGCGTGAATTGGCCAAGTTCGACCGCCGTATGACCCAGTTGCAAGGCCAGCTTGACGTCATATCGACCCGCCGCAACGAAGCCGAAGTCGGGTTTTCGCTGGAAAGCGCGGAACGCGGCGAAAAGCTGATCACCATCGAATCCGCCCCGCTGCCTGATTTCCCCGTCACGATGAGCCGCAAGAAACGCGCGATGATGGGGGCTGTGGCCAGCGGCGGGCTGGCCCTGCTGATCGCCTTCCTGCTGGAACTTCGCCGCCCGGTGATCCGCAGCGCGCGCCAGATGCAGCGTGAAACCGGGCTGATGCCGGTGGTCTCGATCCCAGACATGCCCAATCGCCGCCGCAGCCTGCGCCAGATCCAGCAGGCCCGCCGCTCCGCAGGCCAACGCGGCCGCGCGGCCAGACTGGCCCGCAACGCTCAAAAGGGCTGACCTAAACGCCCCTCTTTTGCTTTTCTGAGTCAAAAATACCCTCGGGGTTTGGGGCAGAGCCCCAAGACAGCTCAGCCGACGCGGCCCATCGCCATAACCACATCCCAATGCAGCCACAGCGCCCCCGCACCAATTGCAACAGCCAGAGTGCCAAAGGTCAGATCATGCCGTGCATCCCAGACATGATGCGCGCGCGCCAGCCAGATCAGCACCAAATGTGACAGCGCCATCGCCAGCCACATACCCAGGATCGCACCCGGCAACCCGGCCCAGATCACGCCCGCCAGCAACAACGCCATCTGCAGGCTCGACCGGGCCGCGGAATAAACAAAAAACCGCCGCGAATCCCCCGCCGCCAGTGCCGCCTGATCATAGGTCATACCAATCACCTGCGGCATCAGCGCCAGCGCCAGCAGCACCACAATCGCCCCGCTGGCAGCATACCGCGCGTCATATAGCATCGACACCAGCCACGGGCCCATCAACGCCATGACCCCCAGCAGGACAAGCACCACCCCGGTCATGCCATAACGCATCCGCACCAGCCGCGCCTGATCACCACCGCCCGCCTCGCGGTAGATCGGGATCATCACCCGGCCCGTGACACTCAGGCCCAGCAGCAGCGGAAAACTGGCCAGAAAATAGCCAATGTTGTAGATACCCAGCGCATCGAGCGTCAGAAACTTGCCCAGCACGGCCTTGTCGCCCTGACTGGCAAAGAACCAGAACATCGTCGATAGGAATATCCATTTTCCGAAATGCACCAGCTCATGCGCGGCGGTTTTTTCCCAACGGAAATGATTGCGCACTCCCGGCAGGTACAGATGCGTCAGCGCCAGCTTGGCCAGCGCGCCGATCACCCCGCCCACCACCAGCGCCGCGACCGATTGCCAGATCATTGCCCCCACTACCATCGCCGCGATGCCGATGATCTGGCTACCAAGGTCGAGCGCCGTCAGCCGCCCCATCTGGAGATGCCGGTGCGCGGTTTCGATCCGCGTGGGGTTAAACCCAGACACCAGCAGCGTCAGGGCCGCAAGCGGCAGATAGCTCAACAGCAGCGGCTGATCATAGAACTGTGCCACCGGCCAGGCCAGCGCACAGGCCGCGAGCCACAGGCCCAGGCCACGTCCCACTTGGATGGTCCAGGCGGTGTTCAGGAAATCAGGGTCATCACCCCGCTTGCTCTGCGCGATCGACGGCGCGATGCCGACGTCAGAAAACAGGGTCAGCCCCACGGTGACCACAGATATCAGCGCCATCAGGCCAAAGGCTTCGGGGAACAGCAGCCGGGTCAGGATCAGGTTCGACGCCAGCCGGATCGCCTGTGATGCCCCGTATCCCAGCACGATCCACGAGGTTGACCGGATGACGCGGGCCATCAGGCGATTGTCTTTCACCGCTCGGGATACCTTTGCAAACACCGGGAAAATCGCCTTTGTCACTCTTGGCAGGCAGGTTAATCGCTTGTGCGCCCTTGTGCCAGTGGCAAGCGCGCGGCTACTTAGGTTTATCGCCCCAACAAAGGCCCGCCCGTGCAGATCGCCTATATCCTCAATACCTATCCGCAGCCGTCGCATTCCTTTATCCGGCGCGAAATCAACGCGCTTGAGGCGGCAGGCCACAGCCTGCACCGCTTTGCCATGCGCAGCAGCGGCGAGGCCTTGGTCGATCCACAGGACCGGCAAGAGGCTGCAAAGACCCGTTATGTGCTGCCTGCCGGGCCGCCTGCTTTGCTGGGGGATACCGCACGCGCGCTGATGGCGGCACCGGGCCGATTTGCGCAGGCGCTGCGGCTGGTCTGGCGCTGCGGGCGCGGCTCGGAAACCGGGGTGGTGCGGCATCTGATTTATCTGGCCGAGGCGTGTTATCTGGTGCCCCGGATGCGCGCCGCCGGCGTAACCCATGCCCATGCGCATTTTGGCACCAATGCGGCGATGGTCGCGATGTTGTGCCACGCCTTAGGCGGGCCGCGCTATAGTTTCACCACCCACGGCCCAGAAGAATTTGACAGCCCCCGCGCATTGGCGCTGAGAGAAAAGATCCGCCATGCCAGCTTTGCCGTGGCAATCAGTCAGTTTGGCCGCAGCCAGCTTTGCCGCTGGGCCGCACCCGGCGACTGGGACAAGATCAAGGTCGTGCACTGCGGCATCGAACCTGCCAAGTTTGCCGAGATCGCACCGCTGCCCAAGGGGCCTCGCAGGATGGTCGCCATCGGGCGCTTTGTCGAACAAAAGGGGCAGTTGGCGCTGGTCGCCGCGATGGCGCGGCTGAAGCCCAGCCATCCCGACCTGCACCTGACCCTGATCGGCGACGGCGAGATGCGCCACGCAATCGAGCGTGCGATTGCAGATCACGGGCTGTCCGGCCAAATCACCCTCACCGGCTGGGTCGACGAGGACCGCATCGCGGCCGAACTTGCCGCTGCACACGCGCTGGTCATGCCCAGCTTTGCCGAGGGCTTGCCGATGGTGGTGATGGAGGCGATGGCCGCCGCCCGCCCGGTGATCGCCACCTATATCGCAGGCACCCCCGAACTGGTGCAGCCCGAGGTCAACGGCTGGCTGGTGCCCGCCGGTGACATTGACGCGCTAGCCGATGCTATGGCCGACCTGGCCGAAGCCCCGTTGAACAAACTGACCAACATGGGCAAGTCGGGCCGAAAACGCGTGCTGGCGCGTCACGACGTGGCACGCGAAGCGGCCAAGCTGGCGGGATACATGCGGGGCTAGGCCACCCCCTACCGCCCACGCACCCAGCGGTCGGCGCTGCGCATCACCGGCAGGTGAATGGCGCTGCGCACGGCGGCAAAGACCACAAACCCCAGCGGATCACGCAACGCCCGGCGCCACATCGGCACTGTGTCGCTGTGATCATCGTCATTGCCCATCAGCGCGGGATAAAGTGCTGCCACCTCGGCCACGCCGACATCCTGCCGTCTGCGCACGCGCACCAGCGGGCCGAATCCTTCGATCATCGGCCAATCATAGGTTGCGGGCACAGCAATACGTTCGTCGGGGGTGAAATTCAGCCTGGCAAAAGTATCGTCCGAAATGATATCGGGCCAGCCCGACCAACGCGCGCGCCCGGCCCGGTTCATCGCAAAGACGCCAAACCCCGGCACGCCACGCTGCATGAACGGCGTGGTGCACCAGAACCGAGTGTAGTGGCGCGTCACCCAATTGCCCGCCGTGGTGACGCGGGGTTGGCCGCTGCCATACCGCGGCGCATCGCCCGCCAGCGCCTCCGCCAGTTGCGCAATCAGCGGTGGCGAGACCAGAACATCGGCATCCAGATAGATCAGCACGTCCCCTCGCGCCGCCGCCTCGCCCGCGTTCAGCGCGCCCAGCTTGCCGCCCTGGGCAAGCTCGATCACCTCAAGCATCCAGCCCCGCGCGGCAAATTCAGACGCCTGCACACGGGCCAGATCAGCGGTATCATCACTGCAACCATTGGCCATGACGATCACCTGCACGTCACCACCCCCCCCAGCCGACACCGGATCTGACTTCAGCAATTCCGCAAGGCAGGCAGGCAGCCAGTCGGCCTCATTATGGGCCGGGATCAGCACGCTTGCCGCCGGGCGGGTCACTGCCATGTCACCAGCGCATCCCAGCGGGGATTGGCGTCATCAAGATGTCGCAACGCGCCCCATGATCCCCATTTGGTCGGAGCATAGACATCGGAATAAGCGTTGAACATCTGCCCGCCCACGGCCTGCCACCCGGTCAGCAACGTCTCATAAAGCGCGCCCATCTCGGCGGTATAATTCAGGTGGTGAAAAAACCCGGTCAGCGCCGCATCTTCGACTTGCGCGCCAAGGCCCACAACATGACTGCCGCCTTCGTACATCACCAGATCAAGCCCATGGGCGCGGGCCACCGCCGCGTGATAGGGCCAGACCCGGCCAATCAGATCGCTCAGCGTGTCCTCGGCATTTCCACTGACACTGCCATCGCGCAATTCCTGCGCCGCCAACGCCGTCGCTGCGTCATATTTGTGATCCTCGCTGAAACGATCCAGCGCGGCACCGCTCAGCCCGTCCGCCTCGCCCTTGGCCCGGGCGGCGGTGGCACTGCCTGACAGCCAGCCGTCGACCAGCGCCTTGCGGTCCTCTAACCCCAGAACCCCACCAAAATAGCCGCTGACGGCATAGGCATCAAAGGCGGTGGCGGGGGCGGCGTTGCCGGGGGCTTCGCCGATGTACAGCGGCGCATTCAAGCTTTCGGTTTCCAGCCCCAGCCAGCCGGTCTGGGTCGAGATCACATTGACCAGCCGCGCGTTCGCCGCATCGCCAAAGACCTCTGTCCAGATACGGGCGACCTCAGCGGCGCGCATCCCGTAGAACTGCATGCCCTTGTCCTTTTCCTCCCAACGCGCCTGCGCCATCTCATCCGCCCAATGGGTTTGGGTGAACTGCCAATTCCAGACCTCGTTGGAAAATTCGACGTAGGCGGGCAGCGCCCGGTCAAGCTGTTCTGCGACCTGCGTGGCAAAGGCCCGCACATAGGCATCATCCCCCAAGTGCGGCATGTTGAACCAAGGCGCGATCTCGAGCTCGTTGGCCAGTGCCACCAGCACCTCAACCGGGACACCGCGACGGGCATAGGTCACATCGTCAAGCTGCGGGCGGTCATCCCAGGACGTGACGGAACTGTCGTTGGTTGCCATCCAATCCATGAACCGCAGCGCGTCAAACTGACCGATACGGCTGGTCCAGGCGGGGTTAAACAGCGCCCCATCGGCAAAGCGTTTGGCATGATCGGCGCGCATTACCGTGATGTTGCGCGGCGGATCGGTGACATTGACGCGCTGGATACGAATATCCACGCTGCCCGGCCCCGGCACATAGTCAAAACTGACCTCGCCCTTGCCATAGCGCACACGGGTGGCGCGCCCTGTCACCTCGATCACCCCGGCCCCGTCAAACCGCAGCAGGTATCGCCCCTCAAGCCCCACTGCCGCCTCGGGCATATCCGTCAGGATCAGCGTGCCGATGCTGCCCAGTTCGGGCGGCATTTTTACCGGCCAGCCCGCAGCGTCGAGATACCCGCCCGCCAGCAGCACGTCATAGTCCATACCGCCAAACTGCCCCGGCAGATGCCCCAGCCAGGGCCGTGATGTTTTCATCAGGTCGATAAACGGCTGTTGCACGCTCCAATCCGCGATGGGGGCCAGCCCCACGGCGACGTCGCGGCTGCCGGGCACCGCATCTTTGGGCGGTGTTGTGTCAACTGGCGTGCCGGTGGCCACGATCGGCGCGGCCTGCTGCTGTGCCTGCGCGGGAACCGGCGTTGGTGC
The DNA here is from genome assembly GCF_057178245.1 of Sulfitobacter sp. KMM 9851. Lineage (NCBI taxonomy): Bacteria > Pseudomonadati > Pseudomonadota > Alphaproteobacteria > Rhodobacterales > Roseobacteraceae > Sulfitobacter > Sulfitobacter sp. KMM 9851. The sequence goes on along the minus strand of NZ_CM169991.1, from coordinate 1,159,263 downwards.
GGGTTTAGGTGGCGGAACAGGCACCACGTCAGCACCTTGATATGATTGCACCGCGGCAAAGGCCACGCGCTGCAATTCGCGGGCCAGATCACCGTCTGGCGTGTCAAAGGCCTTGCCCCATCTGTCATTGAAATCGGTGGGCAGGCCCAGCGGGCTTTGCCCCGTCAGCGCCACATATTGCACCATCGTGACAAAGTAATGGCCGGTGTCATTGAGGTGGATATCGTCCGAAAAGACCTGCGCGATGTCGTCCAGCCCCGGCACCAGATCCGCTTCGATCTCGTCATATAGCCGTGCCATCGCCTGCCCGGCCGGGATCAGCGTCACACTGGCCGTGTCAGAGGTGTTGCCCGCCGCCACCGCTGTCACGATCCCTTCCCAAGCGGGTAGATCATCGTCCAGCCGTTGCCGCCAGGATATGCCGGCACCTTCGTCGTTCTCCACCGTCTCGCCGGTGCCACTTTTCAGCGAATGCCAGGTCTCTTGCAGATAGACTTTGACCTCGGGGTTGGCGGCGACGGCAAGACCAAAAAACGCCTGTGCATAGACTTCGGTATCCGACCACTGGGTGTGGTTGGCCAGCGGGATCGCTTCGGTCAGGATCATATGCGTTGTGCGCCCATCGGGCAGCACCGCGCGGGCGTCGACGCCCTCGGCGGTATGGGATTCCTCCCAGTTATAGCGCAGCGGCGCACCGTTGATGATCTGGGCGGCGACGTTGCCCTGTCCTTGGCCTGCGCGCAGGGCCTCTTGCAACATGTCTGGCGCCGTCTGGCCAAACAGGCTGTGGCCAATCATCATCACCGAAAACAGCGACCCCAGCCCGCTCATGCCGCGACCCCCGTATCTGGATGGGCGCGCACCACGTCCCAGACCACCCGCTGCATCAGCCGCGCCGCTTCGGCGCTGGGGCCGCGCGCAGGGCTGCCGTCGGCGCGGCGCAGCGCATGGGGCAGGCCCAACGGGCTGCGGTGGTACAAAACGGCGTAATGGGTCAGTGCCACGAGATAGGCCCCCTGATCGTTAAAATGAATGGTATCGGGGCGGCCGTTGTCGTGGCGCGCAAACAGGTCATGCAGACTGTTGACGCCGCCCACACCGCCCGCATCGTCGACCGCCCGGACAAAGGCCGCCATGGCCTGCCCCGCCGGGATCAAATGGATCGGCACCTGCGCTTTGGCCAACGCGGGATAAAGTACGCGCCGCCGCCAGTATTTGTCCAGGTCGCGGTCGATCCGCGCCAGCCAGCCATTGCCGTCGTCGGTATGGTGCCATGTTTCATACAGATACAACCGCGTGTCAGGCTGCGCCCCATGCACCAGTTCGGCCCAACGCGCCAGATAGTCGGCGCTGTCGTGGTGGCGGATGGCATCGGCAATCTCGACCATCTCGGTCAGCACAACGGCGTCATACCCGCCAGCAGCAAGCGCGGCGGTCGCCGGGCGATGGCTGGAATGGTCATTGGCCACGGCAAAGCCATTGATCCGCACGTCCGGTTCCCAGTGTTCCCGCAGCGATGTGCCCCAGCCCAACTGAGAGTGAAAATCATGTCCCGGCCCGGCCAGTTGTTCCAACATCGTGGGCATGTCATGCCCCACCAGCGAATGCCCCAGATGGTAAACTCTGAGGGGTGCATCCGGTGCCTTCAAGGGCCGCGCATAGAGGGCCTCGGCCGCATTTTCACGCCGAATTCCCTGCCCAAACCAGCCGCCCGCCCCAAGGGTGGCAAGCGCAAGTCCGCCCAAGGCCAGTCGGCGGGTCATTGGCGGCATAAATCAGGCTCCTTTGGCGGTAATCTGCCCAATTGCCACCCCGGTTACAAGGTGTCCCGCCACCTGCGCTATGCGCCCCGGCAAGCAGTCGCCGACCGCGAAGCGCCCGGTCGGTTTAGCGAAACGCGCGGTAAAGCTACCCGCGTCCTCGTCCAGCGTCACCTCGATCTGATCAAAGCCGAATAGCAGCCCCGTCAATGGGTACTGCGCCTTGTAAGTGGCTTCCTTGGCGCAGAAAATGCGTTTCGCCAGATGTGCGGCATCTGGCCCGGCGATACGCGCGCGTTCGTCCGCTGCGCAGACTTCGTGCAACAGATCGTGGGGCAACGGGCTGTCATCCTCAATGTCGATACCCAAAGCGGCGGCATCCTGCGCCAGCGCCAGAACGGCGACGCAATAGTCTGCGTTATGGCTGATTGAGCCCACCAGCCCCGCGGGCCAGATCGGCGCGCGGTCAGGCGCGGCAAGGACCGCCTGCGGTGCCCCCCCGAGAGCCACCATCGCCTGCCGCGCTGCCGCCCGCCCGGCCCGGAATTCTGCGCGTCGGCCTGGCACCGCCTGTGCAATGACTGCCGCCTCGCCTGGCAACAGATCGGGCTGCACGTCGATGGGTCGGGTGACACCGACCGCAAGCGGCAGATCAAACAGCCCGCGCGCGGCCTGCGCAATCGCCTGCACGCTCACGCGCCGCTGCGGCCGCGCCCGGCGCGCATCATCCGGCGTTTGGACATGGTCGCCTGACGCGCGGGGTCCGGTGCGGCTGTGGCCTCTGCGGCAGGCGCTGCACCGGGTGTTTTGTCGATATGCGCCGCCAGTGCTTCCAATGTGGGAAAGCGGAAGATGTCTGTGATCGACAGACGATCCGCGCCAAGGGCCGCCTTGATGTCGCGGTGCGCCTGCACGGCCAGCAACGAATGCCCCCCCAGCGCAAAGAAATTATCGCCGCCGCGAATATCTGCCACACCCAACAGCCCCGTCCAGATCTGCGCAATCGCCGCCTGCGTGCCCGAAACCGGGGCCACAGTGGCAGCACCGCGCGGGGCGCTTTGCGGTTTGGGATCAGGCAGGGCCTTGCGGTCGATCTTCTTGTTTGGGGTCAAAGGCATCGCGCCCAGTGTCACGATGGCACTGGGCACCATGATATCGGGCAGATGTGCCGCCAAATGCGCCCGCGCGCTAGCGTAATCCACAGGCGCAGAGGCGGTGACATAGCCCAGCAATTGCGCACCCGCCGCCCCATCGCGCACCACGGCAACGGCCTGAGTGACGCCAGGCAGATCTGCCAGGCGCGCCTCAACTTCGCCCAGTTCAATCCGGTGCCCGCGCAGCTTGACCTGCGCATCGGCGCGGCCTTGGAAATGGAGCACGCCTTGCGCGTCGAGCGCCGCAAGATCGCCGGTGCCATAGATCCGTCCCGGTCCAAACGGGTTGGCGATAAAGCGTTCGGCGGTCAGCGCCGCGCGCTGCCAATAGCCCTGCGTCACCCCGTCGCCGCCGATCCACAACTCACCCGCAGCGCCAATCGGCAACGGCTGGTGATCCGCGTCAAGAACATACACCTGCGTATTCGCGATGGGCGTGCCGATGGGGGCCGTCGTCAGGCCAAGACCATCCTGAATTTGCGTTGTGGACCAAATGGTTGTCTCGGTCGGGCCGTACATATTCTGGATCTGCGCCGAGGTCGCCTGCCGCAGCGCGCGCAGCAGCGTTCCGGGCAAGGCTTCACCGCCGACCATCAGTGATTTGACACGGGCCAGCGCGCCGCGCGCCTCGTCGTTCATCACCATCATCTGCGCCATCGACGGGGTGCATTGCACATGCGTGACCCCGTGGCGGATGATCTCGGCCGCGATCGAATGATCATCATCGGGCAGTTCCGCCCCGGCATTGGCACGGGCCAATACGTCGGCCAGCGGTTTTAATCCCGCCAACACCTTGTCGGTGGCAATACCGTAATCAATCAGGCAGGCGACCTCATCCACGCCAATGCGTTTAAGCTCTTCGGTACGCGCCAAACCATCCTCGATGGTGCCGAACATGCCGCTGTCGTTGAAATAGCGCTGAAAGGCGAATTCAAGGATCGCGTCCATTTCCGCGTCCGACAGACCGTCAAGATTGATCTCAAACGGATTGGTGGCCCCAGCCGGTTTCTTGAACGCGGGAAAGGCCCATGCGTATTGTTTGATCAGCCCGGCGGCAGAACGCAGGTAGTCCTTCATCGGCTCACGCGCGACTGCCTCAGCCTCGGCACGGCTGTCGGCCAGATAGCTGTGCAGCATCACCGTGACCTTGTGATCCGCCGGATCATGGCCCGCGTCGCGCAGGGCGGCGTGGTAAATCTTGATCTTATCCGCGACCTCAGCCACCGATTGCCCCAGCAGGTGCGTCAGCACATTCGCGCCAATCTCGCCCGCTTCTTTCCATGTTTGCGGGTTGCCTGCCGTTGTGACCCAAATCGGCAGCACGCGGGACACGGGGCGCGGCTGCGTGACCACGGCAAAGGGGGTGCCGTCTTTGGTGGGAAACTCCACCGGCTCACCCGCCCAAAGGCGGCGCAACTGGTCGATGGCGGCGTACATCGCCGGCTTGTTATCGGGTGGTGTGTTTTCGGGACGCAGGACAAAATCATCGGGCTGCCAGCCGCTGGCGATGGCCAGCCCCACGCGCCCATTGGTCAGATTGTCGATCACCGCCCATTCCTCGGCGATCCGCGCAGGGTGGTGCAGCGGCGCCACGCAAGAACCTGCGCGCACGTCGAGGTTCTGCGTCACGGCAGCCACTGCCGCCCCTGTGACGGACGGGTTGGGGTACGGCCCGCCAAAGGCATGGAAATGCCGTTCGGGCGTCCAGACGGCGTTAAAACCGTGGGCATCAGCAAATTTTGCGCCTTCGAGCAACAGCTCGTATTTCTTGGGCCCGACACCATCGTCGTTGCCCCAGTAAAACAGGTTGAAATCAATCTTGCGATCCGAGGTGGCGATCGGACCGTTGGACATCACCGCGCGGCTGTCGTCGCCCGCCAGCACCAGCTTGAATCCGCGCGCGAGGGTCCAGAACAGCTCAAGCACCGAAATGTCAAAACTCAGGCTGGTGACCGCCAACCAGACCGCGCCCGCACCATGATCAATCCGGTCGTCCATCCCGGCAAAGAAGTTGGCGACATTGCCGTGGCTGACCATCACCCCCTTGGGCGTCCCGGTGGAACCGGACGTATAGATCAGATAGGCCAGATCGTCCGGCCCGGCGGCGCCGGTTGGATTGGCGTCGCTTGCGCCATCAAGGCGGGGATCGCGGTCAATCTCCAGCACCTGCGCGCCGTGGGTTGGCAGGCTGGCAGAGAGCGCGGATTGGGTCACCACGATGGGTGCGGCACTGTCGGTCAGGTAATGCGCCAGACGGTCAGCGGGATAGCCGGGATCAAGCGGCACATAGGCCCCCCCGGCCTTGAGTATCCCCAATGTGCCGACCAGCAGGTCAAGCCCCCGCGCCGTACAGATCGCGACCGGCGTGCCGGGGCGCACGCCCATGTCGCGCAACACATGGGCCAGCCTGTTGGCGCGCGCGTTAAGCGCGCCGTAGCTCAGCGTTTCACCCTCAAACACCAGCGCGGTGGCATCCGGTGTGGCGGCGACCTGTGCCTCAAATGCGGCGTGAATCGGGGTGGCGTCATAGGCACGGTCGGTGGCGTTGATCTGGGCCAGCGCAGTGATTTCGGCCTCGGGCAGCGCCCAAACGGCACCGCAGGTTTCGGCGTCGGTGATGGCCGCAAGGGCCGCGGTCAGACGCCCTGCCAGCAGATCAACCGCGGCGCTGTCAATCCGGGTGCTGTCATAGATCAGCGTCGCGGCCTCCTGCGCGACGCAAAGCGTCAACGCCGCACCGGGCAGCGGGTCGGCTCCGAACGACAGGGCAAAATCCGGTGTGGAAAGCGGGGCAAGCGTCGTATCGCGCAGCGGCAGATCACTGGCAAAACCAACGCTGCTTTGCGCGCGGGCAATCTGTGGGATCAGGCTGTTGCGCAGATCGGCGATCGGCGTATCGGCCCGGGCGACAACGGTCAGTGGCACCCAATCGGCCAACAGCGGGGCGGCATCGCGGGCGCAGGCAAGAGCGATACCGCCGTTTTCTGCCGCAGCGCCGCGCAGGGCGCAAAGCGCCGCAGCCGCGACCTGTTGTTCCGGCGACAGGCCGACAGGCAAGGTGATGGGTTTGCGCTGAAATTCAGGCGCCTTGTCAGCAGCAGGCCGCGCCAACGGCACTGGCAGCGGGTCAAATCCACGCAGCGCCTGGCGCCAGTGACCTTCTTCTGCCACGTCAGGCAACGGCCCGGCACCGCTGCTCAACACGCCGCCCACAGTCAGCGACGAAAGGTCCACCGCCGCGCCGCTGAGGTCCGTAAGGTCGCGCAGGGCGATGGTGCCGTCTGCAGTGCCGACGGTCAAATGATCTGGGGCCAAGTTGACGATCTGGCCGGGGGCGATCTGACCGGGGGCGATACCGTCGCGCGGCCCCATCTCGGCCCGGCCCACGCGCCAGATGGCGCCTGCGGGCGTGATTATCTTGGCCGTGGTCAGCGGGTTCCAGTAATCGCCAAAATCAAGGCCCCGGATCAACGCGTCAATCGTCGCCGTGTCAGCGCTAAAATCAATCACACCGCCCTGCGCAGGCCGCTTGTCGCGCGCGAAATAGCTGCGCTGGCTCAGGTCCTGCGCCGTGGTGTCCAGCGTGCCCCGTTCCAACTGCGCCAGCACGCTGGCAAAGCTCTCCATCCCCGCCGCGTAGCATTTTGAATTGAGGCTGAAGGCGGTCTCATCCGCCGCGATATCGACCGTCACCTGCGCCAGCAGATCGCCGGTATCGACGCCGGATGCGATCACATGCCAGCTCACGCCGTGCAGCACCTCGCCGTTGATGATCGCCCAGGCGGGCGTGTTCAGACCGGCGTAGCGCGGCAGAGGGCCGTCGTGAAAATTGACCGCCCCGCGTGTGGGCAGTGCCAGCACCGCGTCCGGTATCAACCGCAGGTTTGCGATGCTTAGCAGCCAATCCGCCTGCACGCCGCGTCCCAGCAGATCATCCGCGTCGCGCGCCACCGCCAGCCCCTGCCCTTCGGCCCAGCCGCGCACATCGGCGTCGCGCGTCACCACGCAGGCAATGCTGTGCCCGCCCGCCAGCAGCATGTCACCGCAGGCGATGGTCAGGGATTCGTCCCCCACCAGCAGGGCAGAGAACGCAGCGGCGTTGACGGTGGCGGTCATGGGTGATCCTCGCAGGCGGTTTGGCGGATGGGGGGTGGCGCGGCGCGGCGGGGCCCGGTGAACGCATGGCCCAGCAGGTCGCGCAGGAAACCCGGCGGGTCTTGCGACGCGCGCCCCGTCAGCAGGCAGCGCAAGCGGTGCAGCATGCCGCCCGTCATCCGCGCCAGCAGCGCCATTGTGCAGTAAGACGCGCCGTGGTTCTTGGCGAAATACCTCTGACGGCTGTCAAACCAATAGCGCGGCATCCGCTGCCAGGTCTTCATGCCCGTCGACACCGAGCCGATATGCACCACACGGCTGTCGGGCACATACCAACACTCCCATCCCGCACGCGCGGCACGCAGGCACAGGTCGGTTTCCTCAAAGTAAAGGAAATAGGCCTCGTCGAACAACCCGATCTGGCGCAGCATGTCACCGCGCAGCAGCACTGACGCCCCGGCGACCCAATCGACACGCTGCGTGGTCTCGGGCAGAGGTGGTGCCACGATGGACCGCGCCAGAAGCCGCGACACCGGGCCGAGGCGCACCGCCCCTTCAAATTCGCCCGCGACGCTGGGAAAGCGAAAGGCGGTGACATGCGGCGCACCGTCCTGGCCGCGCACATGACTGCCCGCAATTCCGGCGCGGGGATGCCCCTGAAGATGCGCCATCAGCGCAGCGATGCAACCCGGATCGGCAAAGGCGTCTGAGTTGACCACATAGACAAAATCCGGCGCGCGCCCGTCGGTCATACCCGCACGGATGCCGATGTTATTGCCCGCGCCAAAACCCCCGTTGACCTCTGACAGGATCAGCCGAACGCGGTCGTCTTTGTCCCAGCCGCGTTTCGTGATGGCCTGTTGCAGCACCGCCGCCGACCCGTCGCCGCTGGCATTGTCGACGATGATCAACTCGGCCGTGTCGCGCGGCATATCCGCCAGCGCCGCTTCGGTCGCGCGCAGGGTCATCGCGGCGGTGCGGTAGTTCAGCACCACGACCAGCAGGCTTGGGGGCTCAGACACGGTCATTCCGCCGCCGTGGCACGGGGGTGCTCGCTGGCCTCGTCAGCGGGCAATGCCGCCGCGATCACCTCGGCCAGATCCTGCGCTAGCACCGTGACATTCGGGGCCAAAACCATGCTCACATGGTCGCCCGGCACTTCGATCACCTGCATATTGGGGGCGTACTGCCGCCAATCGTTGTCTTCAAAGACATATTCCCGCTCTGCGCTGACCCACCGCCCCTGCGACACCTGCCAATGCAAGTCCAGCGGCGGTCGGAACAGGGCCATTGGGCCGTCCCAGTCGGGGGTTTCATATGCCCCTACGGCGGCCAGAAAGGCGCCTTGAATCTTGAGGTCGTTGAACTCCGCCCCCGGTGCAGTGGTGATCGCGCCCTCAGGGGTGCGGCGGCGCTCGATTTCCCAGTTCCAGCGGTTGCGGGCCCATTCGATCAGATATCCCGGCCCCTTGTGGCGCAGTTCCGCCAGCTTGATCAACGCTTTGTCACGGCGCGACAGGCTGGGGCGAACGGGCAAGGGCGTGTCGAGCATCGCCAGAACGGCAACCTCCTGCCCCGCCGCCCTAAGTTGGCACGCCATCTCATAGGCCGTGATCCCGCCGCCCGAATAGCCGGCCAGCAGGTATGGCCCTTCCGGCTGCATGGCGCGGATTTCAGACAGGTAATCCGCCGCCGCCTCGGTCACGTCAGTATGCGGCGCGTCATCGCCAACCAACCCGCGCGCCTGAACACCCATCACCGGGCGTTCATCATAGAAAGGCAGCGCCAGGTGCCGCAGGTTCAGCACGTTGCCAAACATCCCCGCCACGATGAACAGCGGCGCGGTCTGGCGCGGCGACTGGTTCAACGGCACCAGATAGGTGAAACGACGCGCCGGTTCAGCGGGGGCTGCACTGTCATCCGCACCGTCGATTTCGCCGGTTTCTGCCGCGATCAGGGCGGCGCATTTGGCAATTGTCGGCGCTTCGAACAGCACCGAGATCGGGAACTCGACCTTGAATTCGCGTTTCACGGCGGCGAACAGGCGCACCGCGATCAGCGAATGCCCCCCAAGGTCAAAGAAACTGTCCTCGACGCCGACCGGGCTGACGCCCAAGAGATTGCCCCAGATCGCAGCGAGCTTTTCTTCGATCCCGTTGCGGGGTGCCACATAGGTGCCGTCCAGATCGGGCCGTTCAAAGCTTTGACCACTGTGTACCGCTTCGACCACGGGCGTGTCGGCCTGTGCGATCAACGCCGCCAGCGGCAGGGAAGAGACCATGACCTGTGGCTGCCCCAGCGCCAGCGCCCGGCGCAGCGCCTCTGGCCCCTCGCCCGCGCGGATGCCCTGACGCACCAGATGCGCCAGACGTTCCTCGGCAGGGCTGCGGCTGTCGGTGCTGCTGGCATCGTCGAACGTCACTTCGCGCGCGTCCAGCGGCGGCGTGTCCCCCAACGCGCCCTGAAGCCGTTTCATCGCAAAATCGCGCACCTCGACCAGCACCCGGCCAGCGGGATCACAGATCGTCACGTCAAAGCGGGCAAACCCGTCGGCTGCCGCCCCCTGGGACAGCTTCGCATAAGAGCGCACCTGCGCAGGCAGCGGGGCATAAACACGGATTTCACCATAAGACAGCGGCACCCAGAGATGGCGCGCACCGTAGCCCGGCACCAGCGGCATCGCCCAGCCGGTTGCGATGTCCATCAAGCCCGGATGCAGGATATGCCCGGCCTCAAGATCACCCCGGACGGCGTCTGGCAGGTGCAGATCGGCCAGTCCCTCGCCCGTGCCCAACGCGGTGCGGTGCAAGACATGCCAACGCGGTCCGAATGTCAGATGCGCCTCTTGCGCGGCGCGCAGGCGGTCGCCTTGGGCGGCTTCGGCCACCGTCTTACAACGCGCTTCGATGTTGGTCAGATCAAGGGGCGCGGGTGCGCCCTCGGCCGGCAGCAACGTGGCCTGCGCATGTAATTGCCAGCCGGGTTTGCCATTCAGCACACAGGCACTGCGCAATTCGGCGGCAAATCCCGCGCCCTCGGCCCGCAAGGTCACGCGCATCGCCCGTGTCGCACCATCTGCCAGCGGCAACGCGCGCAGGAAATACAGATCGCGCAGCACAAAACCGGTGCCCAACCCCTGCGCCTCGGCCGCCTCGGCCAGCAGTTCGATATAGCCGGTGCCAGGCATGACGGCGCGGCCATCGCCGGTGCGGTGCTGGTCCAGCAGCCAATCCGCGCTGGAAATCTCGGTGGTGAACTCAGGCTCGCCCGTAGCGCCAGCCCCGGCACCGCGCAGCAGGGCGGCAGTGATCGGACGGGTCGGCAGCACGGCAGCGCCGCCCCCAGACAGGCTGTCGGCCGCCATGCCGACATCGGCCCACACGCCCCAGTTCACGGCAACCACGCGGGTTTTCCCCCCGCGCCGCGCCTGGGCAAAGGCATTGAGCCAGGCATTCGCCGCCACATAATCCACCTGCCCCGCACTGCGCGTGGCGGTGGAGGTCGACGAGAACAGCACCATCAATTCCACCGCCCCATCGGGCAGCAATTGGTCAAGCACCCTCAGGCCCTGTACCTTGGGGGCCAGCACCGCGTCGATGGCGGCATCGCTCTTGGCCAGCAGCGGCGCGTCATCCAGCACACCTGCCGCGTGGATCACCCCGGTGATGGCACCATGGCGGGCCTGCACATCATCAACCACCCGGCGCATCTGCGCGACGTTGGCGACATTGGCCTGCGCCAGTTCCAGCGCGCCGCCATGTGCTGCGGCCACGGCATCAAGGCGCATCACCGCCCGAATACGCCGCACGGTGGCGTCGGCGGGACCATGGGCAGACAGATAGCCCTCCCATGCCTCGCGCGGTGGCAGCGCCACCCGGCTAAGCAGCACCACCCGGGCCTCTGGCGTGGCCAGAATATCGGCGGCCAGCGTCATGCCGATGCCACCAAAGCCACCGGTGATCAGATATGTGCCACCGCTGCGCCACTGGAGCAAATCATCCTGCGGCAGGGAAACCGGGCGGTAATTTAGTTCATAGCGCCGCGCGCCCCGGTGGGCGGCTTGGGTATTGGCCGGGCGGGCCAACAAATCGTCGATCACGCCATCAAGGCGCGGGTCCGGCGCGGGCGCAGCCGCCTTGGCGAACCAACGCGGCGCGACCGGCGGCACCGCCGGGTCAAGATCAATCTGCGCACAGGTCAGCCCCGGCATTTCGCGGGCAAAGACCCCGACCGGGCCGCTGATCAGCGCCTTTTCGGGATGTGTCAGCGCCGCGTCTTGCACCAGCGCGGCACCGGTGGTGAACACGCTCAGATGCAGCGGCGCGTCCAGCCCCGCGTCGGTGAGCGCCTGCGCCAGCCACGTCAGGCTCCAGAACCCCTGTTCGATGTTGCGGTCAAAGGTGCTGGAACCGGGGCGCGGCGCGACCTGATCATCGGTCAGCCAGAAATGCGCGATCCGGTCCGGCATCTGCCCCGCCGCCTGCAACCCCGCGATCAGCTGATCATAGCCCGCGCGGCCCTGTTCGGCGGCCAGTGTAAAGTGCTGCGGTGCCACTTGGGCAAACCCGTCACCTGCCGTGACACGCACGATCTTGTGGCCTGCATCCAGCAACCGAATGATGGCGTCATCCGCCAGCCCGGCAGCATCGGCAAAGACGAGCCATGTCAGCGGCGTGTTCAGGTCAGGACCTTCTTCGGCATAGCGCGGCTGCCAATGCGGCAGCGCGCCCCATTTTCCGATGTCATTCTCGCGCAGCAGCGCAGGCGCGGTGCTGGTCTGCACCGCCTGCCCGGGTTCGATAAAATAGCGCGCGCGCTGGAACTGATAGGTCGGCAGGATGACCCGGTTGCGCCGCGCCTCGCCCCATATCTGGCTCCAGTCGGCCTCAACACCGCAGGCCCAGAGCCGCCCGATCACGCCAAGAAAATAGGCGTCATCCGCGATATCCTGTTCAGGGTGGCGCAGCGACGACAAAACCTGCGCGGGCGCCACATCAGCATTCATCTGCGCCAGCGCCGAAAGCGCCTTGCCCGGACCAACCTCAAGAAAGACCGATTTGCGCCCGGCGGACAGCCGGGTGATGCAATCGGCAAAGTTCACCGTGTTGCGCAGCTGATCAACCCAGTAATCAGGGTCCGTGGCCATGGCGGCCGTAATAAAATCGCCGCTGCGGTTTGACAGGAACGGTATGGTGGGCGCCTGCAAATCTAATGCGGCGAGAAACGCGCGATAACGGGCGAGGATCGGCGCCAGCATCCGGGAATGTGCCGCGATGTCGATGGCGATGCGCTGATAGTCCACATCCGCCCCCATCAGCCGCGTTTGCAGCGCCTCCAGCGCCGCGTCAGGGCCGGACACCGCGATAAGTTCGGGGCCGTTGACGCTGGCGATGTCCAGATCATCGCCCAGCAAGGGCGTGATCACCGCAAGTGGAGCGGAAATACTGATCATGCCGCCCGCCGGTACCTCGTCGAACAGCCGCCCGCGCAGCAGCACCAGATCAATGCAATCCTCAAACCGCATCACCCCCGCCAGACAGGCAGCGACGTTTTCACCCATGGAATGACCCACCATCGCGGCAGGTTTCACACCCCAGGACAGCCAAAGCTGCGCCAGCGCGTATTCCACAATCATGATCAGCGGCAATTGCGCCGACGGTTGCTTCAGCGCGGCATCGGCTGCGGCGCGGTCATCCGGTCCGGGCAGCCAGAGCGCGCGAATGTCGTAGTCCAACTGCGGCTCAAGATGGTCAAGCCCACGGTCCATCCAGTCGGCAAAGACCGGTTCTGTCTCGTATAGGTCGCGCGCCATATCGGCATATTGCGCGCCTCCGCCGGGGAACATGAACACCACATCTGGATCATCGCCTAGAAAATCATGGCTAAAGACGCGGCGGGTATCACCGCCTTCCAGCAGGGTGGCCGCTTCTTCATGGCTTTCTGCCACCAGCACGCGCCGCTTATCAAACCCGCGCCGCCCGTTTTTCAACGTATGGGCCACATCGGCCAGCGGTTGGTCGGAATGTGCGCGCAGGTGGGCGGCCAGTGCCGCGCTGTTGGCGTCAAGAGCGGCTTTGCTGCGGCCAGAGACACAGAGCACGTGAAAGGGGAAATCGCTGTCTTCCGACGCGGCGCGCGCGGGCGCTTCTTCCAATATCATATGGGCATTGGTGCCGCCGACGCCCAAGGCGTTCACCGCCGCCCGGCGCGGTGTGTCCTGCGCGGGCCAGTCATACAGCGCGTCATTTACGCGAAAGGGCGACCCGTCGAAGGGGATCGCGGGGTTGGGTGCCTCATAGCCCAGCGAGGGCGGGATTTGGCGGTGATGCAGCGCCAGCGTGGCCTTGGCCAACCCCGCCACACCCGCCGCCGTGTCCAGATGGCCGATGTTGGTTTTGACCGATCCGATGCGGCAGAAATCCTCTGCGTCCGTCTCGGCGCGGTAGGCTTCGGTCAGTGCCGCGACCTCGATCGGGTCACCCAGATAGGTGCCGGTGCCGTGGCATTCGACCATGCCGATGCTCTGCGCCGCGACCCCTGCGGCGTCAAGTGCGCGTGCAATCGCAGAAACCTGGCCATCGACGGACGGGGCCAGATACCCCGCCTTGGCCGCGCCATCGTTGTTGACCGCCGACCCCTTGATCACGGCCCAGATATGATCGCCATCGGCAATCGCATCGCTCAGCCGCCGCAGCGCAACAGCCCCCGCACCCGAGCCAAAGACAGTGCCCTGCGCGCGGTGGTCAAAGGCGTGACATTCCCCATCCGGCGACAGGATTTCATTTTCCTTGAACACATAACCGCGCCCCTGCGGCAGCTCGATCGTAACCCCGCCGGCCAGCGCCATATCCACTTCGCCGGCGCGCAGGGCCTGACAGGCATAATGGATCGCCACAAGCGAGGTGGAGCAGGCCGTTTGCAGATTGATCGACGGACCTTTCAGGTCAAAGACGTGGCTGACACGTGTCGACAGAAAATCCTTGTCGTTGCCCGTGTGGCGCAACAGAAACATGCCCACATCCTCGACCAGATCGGGGTTTGAGCAGATGTTGAAATAGAAATAGCTACCCATACCACAGCCGGCATAGACGCCCACCGGGCCGGGGATGGTTTCCGGCACATGCCCCGCCTGCTCCATCGCCTCCCAAGCAACCTCAAGGAATTTGCGGTGCTGCGGGTCTAGGATGGCGGCATCCTTGGGGGAAAAGCCAAAGAACTCGGCATCAAAGGTGTCGAACCCGTCAAGTCTGGCGGCGAACGGCACATAGTTGGCGCGCGCCATGGTCTCGGCGCTCTCGCCAGCGGCGCGCAGATCGTCCTCGCTCAACCGTTTGATGGCGCTCACACCGGCGCGCAGGTTTGCCCAATAGGCATCCGTGGTGACGGCACCCGGCACATTCACGGACATGCCAACAATAGCAATGTCCTCACCTGTGAAAGAGCGGCTCTTGGTGGTGTTCATTGGTCTACAAATCATCCCATACCCCGTCCAAAAACAAGTATGAGCCCCCTTGGTGAACTTAAGATCATGCCCGCGTTTTCAACAGACAAATCTGGCAAAAATGAGCCGAAACCTCACCTTTCCTCGCAATTTTCAACGGATTTTAGCGATGGTAGGCGCGGACATTCCGCAATCTACCACAACAGTACGCCCCCGGTGCTAGGATTCTAGCAGCATTCGAAACAATATCGCCGTATTTGGATCGGAACAGCACCGCGCCTATAAAATTGTGCGTTTTTTGTGACCGCCTTGTTTTTGGGACAACACAGCCCCCGTCAGGGCATGGCGCGGCCCGCGTCGGCGCGCGGGAAACCGCGCCTCGGCATGGCCCAGGATCGCCCCAGCCGTAAGCCAGGTTAGCGGCGTCAGCGTCGCGTTCAGCAGCATGTCCATCATGGTGATGCCCAGGATCAGCGTCAGCGGTGCCACCCAGGGTGACAGCGCAACGCCGGGCGCACTGCGCAGGGAAAGCCAGATCAGCAACAGTGGCAGCGCCAGCAGGCCAAATTCGCACAGATACCCAAGCCAGCCAAAGGTGCCAAAAATGATGATCCAGCGCCCATCGGGGATAGACAGGATCGTGCCGGTCTGCGCATCCCGGATCAGGCTGCGGCCCCAGCCGCCCCAGCCAAACAGTGGTTTCTCTGCCGCGCGCGCCAACAGTTGTTCCTCGTTGCCAAAACGATAGCCGAGCGACTGCGCACGGTCGGCGCTGATCGCTTCGGCCTGTGCCAGGATCGCGTCCAGTGGCACCAACCCGGCATTGCGAAGCATCGGATAGACCACGGCCACAATCCCAAAGGCCAGTGCAAGCCGGATCTGCCAGCGCGGCGGGGTCAGCAACACCATCGGCACCAGCAGCAGCGCATAGGCCTGCGAGGCCAGGCTTTTGCACAGGTACAGGATAACCGCGAGGTAACCCGCCAACAGCAGCGCCTTCCAGCGGTCAAGCTGCGGTGTCTGCCGTGCCAGCGCGCAGGCCGACAGCAATGCGGTACACATGAACAGCGCCAGCCACAGGGCATGGGGCAAAAACACAATCGGGCGGAAACCGCCGTCGCGCATCATCTGTTCAAACGAATGTTGAAAGAACCCGTAGATCCAGACGTTGATCTGCGGCGAAAAGCGGATTTCGATCAGCGCGGGCACCGAATAGATCAGCCCCCCCACCATAAAGGCCAGCAACAGTTCGCGCAGACCTTTTTCATCGGCCAGAAACTGACGCGCCAGCAGGAACGGCACCAGCATCAGCATCTGCGCAATCAGCACCGACCCTACATCGCGGATCGACTGACCCGGCAGGGCATCGACAATAAAGGTAATGGGGGCAACACCGCGCAACTCCTGAAACAGAATCGGGTCGCCATTCGTCATCACCGTCGGCACCGCCGACAGCACCAGTCCCGCCACCAGCACACGCGCAGTCCAGCCGTCGGGCCACAGGTGCAGCTTTTGCTTCATCGCAAAGGCGATGATCAGCACCACACTCAGGTTCGGGATCGACACCTTGTCGAGCGCGGGCACCAGCGGCAGGTTGAATTCCGTCAGGGGCGGCAACAGCAGATAGCCACCAAGGATCGACCAGATCAGCGCCCGTTGCAGCGCCATGTTGCGAAACATCACGAGACAGGCAAAAGGCCAGATCAGCAACATCAGATAGGCAATGGGATTTGGCATGTGGTCCTTGGGGCGCGCGGGTGGTGTGCAAGGCACGATTGGGGCGGTCTGAGGTGAGGCGGGGCAAATTACCATCTGGTCTGCCCCCTGTCATCCCGCTAGTTTTCCCGGCAGTGCAAGCCAGCAAAGGCCCGGGTGGCAGATGAACATTGAAAACAAACGGAAATTTTTACGCGTCAGCGGCCATGGCTGCGATAATTGCGCTGGTACGCCGGGGGCTCGGGCGTGAAATTTGGGCATAATAGCGCGGTGGTGGTGGTCAATATCCCAACCCGCGCGGCATTGTTTCGCGCCCTGCGCGACCGAATGTCGGCGCGCAGAGGATTCGCGTTGGCCACGCTGAACCTCGATCACCTTACCAAATTGCCCAGTGACCCCGGCTTTGCCGCCGCGTACCGCGCCCATGATCTGGTGGTGGCCGATGGCCGCCCCGTCGTGTGGTTGTCGCGGCTGGCGCGCAGGCCGGTCGCGTTGATGCCCGGCTCTGATCTGATCGTGCCGATCTGCGAATTGGCGGCAGAATTGGGCGTTTCGGTGGCTTTTTTCGGCAGTAACGATGCGGCGCTGGCGGGCGCTGCTACGGCCTTGCAGGACCGGGTGCCGGGGCTGGTCATCTGCCACCGCGCGGCCCCGCCGATGGGGTTTGACCCCAATGGCGCGCAAGCCGACGCGGCGCTGCGCGCGATCGCAGACAGCGGTGCGGGCCTGTGTTTTCTGGCGCTTGGCGCGCCGAAACAAGAAATGCTGGCGGCGCGGGGCCGCGTGGTCGCGCCGCAGGTCGGGTTTGCCTCTATCGGGGCGGGGTTGGATTTTCTTGCCGGACATCAACAGCGCGCACCGCGCCTCATGCGGATGCTGGCGTTGGAGTGGCTGTGGCGGGCCCTGCAAAGCCCGGCGCGCATGGTGCCGCGATATGCAAAGTGTTTTGCGATATTGCCCGCGCTTGTCGCGCAGGCGTTGCGTCAGCGGTGAGGACGCGAGCGTCCGGCGGGACGTTCATTTGGCGACGTAGATCTGCGGGGGGGTCAGCGGTATTCGATAATCCGGCCATCCCGGCGCAGGTGGTATTTCAGCGCGCCCAGCGCCTCGGGGAATTTGCCAAGCACGCTGAAGACCCCCCAGGCCGCGCCGCCGCGCCGGGCGAGCCGCAGCATCTGCGCGGGGTAAATCAGTGATAGCATCAACGCCCAGGGTGACACAAAGACCGCCAGCAGCAGGACCAGCAGCGGCAGCGCCGCCCCCCAGACCAGCGCGCGGCGCGTCTCACGCACCCAGTGGCGTTCCGGCTCCTTGCCGTGCAGTGCCGCCCCTTCGGCAAAGGCATGGCCCGCCCGCAGGCTGCGCCGCCACCATTGGCCAAAGCGCGTGATCTTCGCGTCATGGGCTGTCATCTCGGCGTCCAGACGCCAGATCGTCCAGCCCGCGCGGCGCAGGCGCAGGCACAGCTCGGGTTCTTCGCCCGCGATCAGGCTATCGCGATAGCCGCCCACCGCGCGCAGCGGGGCCACCCGCATCATCGCGTCACCGCCACAGGCCAGCGCCTGCCCCACCGGCGTGTCCCATTCGCGGTCGATCAGCGCATTATATAGCGAGGCGTCGGCGTGTTCCTCGCGCCGCCGTCCACAGACCACCGCCACGTCCGCATGGGCGGCAAGATGGGCCTCGGCCGCCGCCAGCCACCCGTTCTGCACAACACAATCACCATCGACGAACTGCACCAGCGTCACCCCCTCGGCCAGCGCCGCGAGGCCCGCGTTGCGCGCCCGTGCCGCGGTAAAGGGCTGTGTCATGTCAAGCGACACCACCTGCGCGCCCAAGGCCTCTGCCGCCAGCACCGACCCATCGGTCGACCCGCTGTCGACATAGATAATCTGCCGCACCTGCCCCTTGAGCGCCGACAGACAGGCGCGCAGCCGCGCACCTTCGTTGCGGCCGATGACCACGGCAGCAAGGCTCATGCGGTGGCCTTCCAACTGGTGACATGGGCGCTATAGGCCGCCGACGGCACCAGAAATTCAGCACGGTAGAGCATTTCGACACGGTTCCAGCGGCGTGCATCAAGCGAGAACAGCGACACATCGGGATTGGCACCCATCACCGCCATACGCTGCGCGTCTTCGCCATGCGCCAGATCACCTGCCGCCAGCGAGGCGGCATCGCGTGCGCTAGGGTCATTGGCGAACTTGTAATGTTTGATCACCCCCGTCACATCTGCCACCCGCACGCCGCTGGACAGATGCGGATGCGGCGCCGGCGTGACGCCCGGACCGTTGTAGATCAGCGGGTGTTTCGTCAGGCAGCAGTCTTCGCCAAAGACCTTGCCGCGCACCCCGCCGAACAGAAACGCCACGTCTGTTGTGGCAAGCAGATTGTCGCGCAGCAGGGCGGAAAACGGGATTTCTGGGCTGTGGTAATCAACCCGCTGAAGATGGCTGATGTCGTAATAAAGGAACTCTTGCAGCGCCTGTTTATAGGGCAGCCCGGCGGCTGCGGCGAGGCTGGATTTCGGGAACATCTCAAGCATTTGCGCGGCCATGGCGCTATAGCCGCGTTCGGCCAGATAGGCGGTCAGCCCGGCAATGCCGATGGCGTTGCGGCCTTCGAAGTCAAACATCTCGTCCATGTCGACATAAAGACACCAGCGGTTGCGCCCATAGGTCTGGGCCGGATATTGCCGGATCAGATCCTCATACCCCGCCAGCGGCAGTTTGCACTGGTCGATGACCGTGCCCTTATGTTTCTTGATCCGGGCGATCGTGTCATCGGTCGAACCGTTGTCCATGAACACGAAATGCCGGATGCCCATGGCGCGGTAGTGGCGGAAAAACGCATCCAGATAATAGCTGCCGTCGCGCACCAGGGCGATCAGCACCACATCGCCGGGGGCCACATCCAGATGCTTTGGTCCGTGCAGGTGATGCAGGGCCGCGGCAAAGCGCGCCCGGCGGCGGGCAGTGCGCAGGCGCTGCGACAGTCGGCGCAGAAGATGCAGAGGTGTTTTCATACTTGGGTGATACGACAGGGCGTGCGCGCGGTCCACAGGGATGCACCCCCCCGGGCGCAGCCCGCGCGTTATTTTGACAGGTGATCCGCCGCGACCCGCCCCGGTACCGGCGCAAGATTGACATCGGATTGGCGCAGGGCCGGGGAATAAAAAGTCTGCTGCGCCCGGCCCGCGTGTTTGGAAGCATAAAGCGCCACATCGGCATCCGCCAACAACCCCTCCATCGACGGCCGCACGCCGCCCTGTATCCAGACAGTGCCGATGCTGGCCGATATCTCACACAGGGTGTCGTTAAACATGATCGGCTCTTCGAGGCGGGCAATGATGCGGCGACCGACGCTGCACAAGACCTCGTCGCTGCGCACATCGGGCAGGACGACGGTGAATTCATCGCCCCCCACCCGCGCCACCATATCGGTATCTCGGGTTTCTTCGACCATGATGCGCGCGACCACCTGCAAGACATGATCGCCTGCGGCATGGCCCAGCGTGTCATTCACGGCCTTGAAATAATCAAGGTCGATCTGCATCACCGCGAACGACCCCTGCCCGGCAATCAGCCGGGTCAGCACAGTGTCGAGCGCGCGGCGGTTCTTGAGCCCTGTCAGCGTGTCGGTATAGGCCTGTTCCTCGGCGGCGATCTTGGCCCCCTGCAGGCGCAGGTTCAACCGGCGCGACGCCTCCATCGCGGCGGATTTCGCCTCCATCAGATAGAGCATTTCGATGGCCAGATCGGTGGCGGCAAAATCCGCATTGCTAAGCGAGTAGTCGCGCACCCCGTCGAGGATCGAAATGCCAAAGCTGAGGTTCACGATTATCATGTCAGCGGGCGGCGTATCAGCGGACATCGTATCAACGTGCATCGTATCAGCGGGTCGTGGCCCCTGCCCCAGCATCGGCACCAAGATGCCCTTGAGCGCGGTGCGCGGTGCATCACGCATTTGCAGATGCAGCTTGATGTTGGCCGCACGGCTCAGGTCTGCCATGCAGGTGATGGCGCGGGGACGTTGCACCGCAAAGACCTCAAGAAAGCGTTTGCCGATCAGCGGCTGGTCCGGTCGCAGTTTCTGGATCGTCGGGCCAGCGTGCAGGATATGGCCCGTCGCGTTCAGCACCAGATGCATTGGGCACAGAACGTCCAGCACATCGGTATCAGCCAAAACGCTCATCCTGCCCGCGCCCCCAGATCAAAGTGGCGACCGGCTGAAAACTCCGCTTCGACCAGGGTGATAGACAGGGTTTCGACGCCCGCCTCGATCCCGGTATGATCCAGTAGAACCAGCGCGCCATAGTCATCGGCCATGACCCGCAGGATGCCCATCATCACATGCCCATAGCCCACGACAGGCGCCTCGCAGATCAGACAGAAATGACCATTGGCGTGGTCACGCAGTTCGATGCGCGGCAGATGCAGATCGGGCAAGGCCAGTTTGGCCCGGTCCGGCAGATCATCCAGTGAATGCAGGAAATCGCAGAAATTGACCCCGCCAAAGCGCAACAGCCGCCGCAGGGGTTCGTGGCTGGGGTGCGACACCAGATAGGCGCCGATGTCTTCCATCACGTCGGCGCGGGGCCGGTCCAGCAGATCAGACACAGCATCAAGGACGCGTGGCGTGATGGCATCGTCATAGCTCAGCATTGCCTCGAAATCGGTGAAATCCAGCCCGGCGCGCTGTGCCGCCTCGGCCCAGGCGGACGTGCCATAGCTGTTGCAAACATAGCTCTGGATGCTGCGGTTTATAAGCCCGTGCATAGCTGTCTCATTCCCATTTTTCCCGTCATCAGCATGGGCGCAGAGGGGTTAAGATAAGCCCAATGATCGCAATTGTAGGTAAATTCGGGAACTAAAGGCGGCGCAACAGAGGGCCACCGCCTGCCTGTAGGGTGGCGATTGGCACATCTATGCGTGCCAAATTGGCCCTCAGCCAAGGCGCGGCTTATCCACTGCCTGCGTTCAGCCTCGCCAGATCGCCTCTTCCGGCGCACCGCAGCGGCACCCCCATGATCCACGTAGGCACGCGCGGCCCAGCGGGCTGACGCCCGTTATTCCGGGGCAGATCACCCTAAAAATCCGTCGGCGCGCCGCCCTCTGCCTTGCGCCGCGCGACAAAATCCGCCAGCTCGTCGCGGATCGCGATATCCATCGGCGGCTCCTCAAAGCTGCCGACGATCTCTTTGAACATGTGATGCGCGCGTTCCGCCGTCCAGATGCCGCCTGCGACCTCCCAGCCCTCGTAGTTTTTCCAGTCCGACAGGAACGGCTGATAAAACGCCGTCGTGTATCGGTCCTGTGTGTGCTGGATGCCAAAGAAATGCCCGGCACTGCCCACCGATTTAATCGCGTCCAGCGCAATTTCATCCGGCCCGGTGGCGCAGATTTCGGGCTGCATATAGCGCTGGATCTGCTGCAATATCTCGCAATCCATGACGAACTTCTCTGGGCTGGCGATCAGCCCGCCCTCCAGCCAACCAGCCGCGTGATAGACCATGTTGGTCCCCGACTGCACCGCCGCCCAAAGACTGTTTGACGTTTCCCACATCGCCTGCCCGTCCGGCACGTTGGCCGCACAGACCCCCGACGACCGCAGCGGCAGGTTGTAGAACCGCGCCAACTGCCCGGTCATCTGGGTCGCGCGCATGTACTCCGGCGTGCCAAAGGCCGGCGCACCCGATTTCATGTCGACGTTCGAGGTAAAGGTGCCGATGGCACAGGGGCAGCCGGGGTTGATGATCTGCGCCAGCACCACAGCACACAGCGCCTCGGCCAGGGATTGTGCAACAGCCCCCGACATGGTGACCGGGGCCATCGCGCCGGCCAGCGTGAACGGTGTCACCACCAACCCCTGCCCGCGCCGCGCCAGCCGCATCCAGCCGTCCAGCATCGGAATGTCGTGTTTTAACGGCGAGGTCGAGTTGATGTTGGTATACATGCGCGGGCTGGCATCGAACTCGGCGTGGCTCAGCCCGCCCGCGATCCGCACCATCTCCATCACGTCCTCGACCCGCTCGGTCCCCAGCGAATAGGCATGCATCACCTTGTCGGTCAGCGTCAGCTTGTCATAAAGCACATCAAGGTGGCGGACAGAGGCGTGGATATCGCAAGGCTCCACCGGATAGCCGCCGGCAAAATGGATGCAGTTGAAGTACTGTGTCAGCCGCAACAGGTCGCGACACATCTCGCGGGTACCGGGCACCTTTTTGCCAATCGCCATGTCCCAGTAGTTGGGCGGCGACGACACGTTGCCAAAGACCATGTTCTTGCCGCCGATGGTGATCTGGCGGTCAGGGTTGCGCGGGGTCAGGGTGAACTCCGACGGGGCCTTGCCGATCCATTCCATCACGAAATCGCGCCCCATGCGGACGTTTTCGCCGTTCACGGTGCAGCCCGCCTTGCGCAGGATATCCAGTGCCTCGTGATTCAGAAACTCGATACCGATCTCTTCGAGGATGCGCATCGCCCCATCATGGATCGCCTCCACCCCTTCCGGGTCCAGCGGCTCAGTCGGGCGGTCGATGTTGATCGGCGGGTTCCATGGCATCTGCTCGATCACCGCGGTGCCGCGCCGATCCTTCGCACCTGAGCGGCCACCGTGACGGGTTCTGCGTTTGGGGGCGTCTGACATCTGCACTCTCCTGAAGCATAGCACCAGAAGGCCCGATGCCGGTCGTCCCGGCCTGCCCATTCGCGACGATATGTGTCGCTTTCAAATCAGCCCGCTTGGTAAACGCGGCCGCGTCGCTCTTAGCCCGCCCGGCCGTCCAGCCAGCCGGGCAGATGCCCGATATCAGGCAGCACCACATCCGCAAAAGGGCCCAGTTCATCGGCCGTGGCCAGCCCGGTCAGCACGGCAACGCAGATCATCCCGGCGGCGCGGCCGGCGTGCAGGTCATGGGTGCTGTCGCCCACCATCGCGATGGCACCCGCAGGCAAGCCCACCTGCGCCGCAAAGGCCAACATCTGCCCCGGTGCAGGTTTACCGCCATGGCCGCTGTCGAACCCGGCGATGAAATCGAACATCTGCGTCACGCCGGCGCTGCCCAGATGCGCGCGCGCGGGCGCTTCGGCATCATTGGTCGCGACGCCCAGCGCCAACCCACGGCTGCGAAAGCCCTGCAAAAGCGGCATCAGCGGCACCGCTTCACGCTGCGGCGCGGCGCTGGCTTCTTCGTTCAGCATCACCAGCAGGGCGGCGTGATCCATCGCGGGGAAATGCGGCAGCAGCGCGGTGGTCACCTCGCCCGGTGTGCCCGCGATCACGATACTGTCGCGGGCAAACTGACGGGTATCAAGGTCAAAGCCGATGTCCTGCCCCACCCGGACCGCAAGGTCGCGGTCACCGTCACTGGCACGCAACAAAAAGGCCTCGGCCCAAGCCACCCATGTGGCGGCAAAGTCGAACAATGTACCGTCCTTGTCGAACAACAAGCCTTTGATTTCAGTCATGTCCAATTCACCTCTCCACCGCCCGGCAGTGCTGCGCGGGCCACCATAATCTTATCGTAAGGCATCATCGCCTGATCGCAAAAGGCCATGACCCACGCATCATCCATCATCAAAAAGTCCAACACCGCCCCCAGAAATTCAGGCTCTGCCGCCTGCGCCTTGACGTCTGCCTCGGACGCGCCGGTGCTGCCGAGGAACACGGGCAACAGATCATCATTGGCCGCCAGCCACGCCAGCGCCCTGAGCGCCAGCGTTTCAGCGGCTTCTTGCGTATACGCCATAGTTTTTATCAATCCCGGCCATCTAGAAACACTTTGTTAACCATTAGAGGCAAAGACTGCCCTATCAAATAGGCTTTGTTCAGGAAGGCGGACGTATTGCAGGGTAAGGTCCTCATCGTGGATGCGATCGCGACAAATCGGATTGTCCTCAAGGTCAAGCTGGCTGCTGCCTATTACCAGGTTCTGCAGTCCGAGGGGCTTGATCAGGCCGTCGCAGTGACCGGCGCCGAATTGCCTGACCTCGTGATCTGCGCCCTCACCCTGCCCGATGGCAGCGCCGCCGACCTGTGCCGGCGCTTGAAAACCGATCCGGCAACAGAACATATCCCGATCATGGCGATTGGCTGCCGTCCGCATGCCGACAGCAGGCTTGCCGCGCTTGAGGCGGGCGTGCATGACGTGCTGCTTAAACCCCTGGACGACGCGCTGCTGTTAGGCCGGGCGCGCAGCCTGATCCGGGCCCACAATGCTGCCGCCGAATGGCAGATGCGCGACGACACCAGCCGGGCGCTGGGGCTGGCTGAACCCTCGACCGCCTACGCGCAGCAGGGGGAATGTGTGCTTATCCACCCCGACGCAGCCGCGGGCCTGGGCTGGGCGAGCCAGTTGCGGCCCCTGCTGCAGGCGCGGTTGACGCTGGCCAAACCAACAGAGGCCATCCGCGACGAACAACCAAAGGCGCCCCCGGACATCTACGTGCTGGCCCTGCCCCGGGATTCGGGCGGTGCCAACGCCAGCCTGCGGCTGATCTCAACGCTCCGGGCCAACGCCAGCACCCGCCACGCCGGGCTGCTGGTCTTGCAGACGCAACCCGACGCGGCCCTTGCCGCAACCGCGCTTGATCTGGGCGCAGACGATCTTATGACCGACGGCTTTGACGCGGCCGAACTCGCGCTGCGACTGCATGCGCTGCTGCGGCGCAAGCGGATGGCGGACCAACTGCGCGCTACGGTGCGCACTGGTCTGAAAGCGGCGGTGTTTGATCCGCTGACCGGCCTGCACAACCGCCGTTACGCGATGCCGCATCTGCAACGCATCGCAGAACGGGCGCAGGACACCGCGCGCCCCTTTGCGGTGATGCTGGCCGATCTGGATCACTTCAAACGCATCAACGATATACACGGCCATGCTGCCGGGGATGCCGTATTGGTCGAAACCGCCAAACGGCTGCGCACCAATCTGCGCGGGACCGATCTGGTCGCCCGCATCGGGGGGGAGGAGTTTCTGATCGTGATGCCCGGCACTAGTCTGCAAGAGGCACAAGCCGCCGCCGTGCGCTTGTGCAATGACATCGGCAACCACCCGTTCAACCTGCCG
The DNA here is from genome assembly GCF_057178245.1 of Sulfitobacter sp. KMM 9851. NCBI lineage: Bacteria > Pseudomonadati > Pseudomonadota > Alphaproteobacteria > Rhodobacterales > Roseobacteraceae > Sulfitobacter > Sulfitobacter sp. KMM 9851. The sequence continues at coordinate 1,134,030 of NZ_CM169991.1, read as the reverse complement.
ACCGCCGCCGCCCCGATCAGCGTGACAATCAGCATCGGCATGGCCATCGGCCCGGCAGATGCCGCGTCGGGTGCGTCCCTGTCCGAACGACGATGCCCGCGTGAAACAGTCGAAAGCCTGCTCGACCGGGTGGACAAGGCCCTCTACTCTGCCAAAAACCACGGCCGCAATCAGGTCACGCTCAGCCGACCGGCGGCGTGATCCGCGCTGCCGTGCGGACGCCGCGCCCTGGCGAATGTGACCGAAACCCGACAGCAGGCCCCCACGCCCCAAGCCCCGCGGCCGCCGCGCGATGACCCACATACGCCGGGGCGTGCCACCCCTCCACAGTCACCGCGCCCACAGACCTATTTTTTTGCCCCCGAGGTACAGCCAGCGATTGCACAGCCCCCGCCCGCGACCTAGCCTGCCCCCATGACCCAAGACAAACCCATACTCGGCATCGCCCTCATGCTGGGCTTTTGCATCGTCGCACCGATGGGCGACGCGGTGGCCAAAATCCTTGGCGCCTCGGTGCCGCTGGGCCAGGTCGTGATGATCCGCTTTGCCCTACAGGCGCTGGTGCTGATCCCGCTGGTCTGGTTCACGGGGCGGCGCTGGCAGATGCAAGGCCGGGTGCTGCGGCTGACCTTCCTGCGCACCCTGCTGCACATCGCGGGCATCGCCGCGATGTTCACCGCGCTGAAATACCTGCCGCTGGCCGATGCCGTGGCAATTGCGTTCGTGATGCCGTTTTTCATGCTGCTGCTGGGCAAATACGTCCTGCAAGAAGAAGTCGGCCCGCGTCGCCTGATGGCCTGCGTCGTGGGTTTTATCGGCACGCTGCTGGTGGTGCAGCCTAGTTTTGCAACCGTCGGCTGGCCCGCACTTTTGCCGGTTTTCGTGGCGGTGAATTTCTCCGTCTTTATGCTGATCACCCGCCAGATCGCAAAAGAGACAGATCCGATCGGCCTTCAGACAGTCAGCGGCGTAATGGCCGTGGCTGTCATGGTGCCGCTGCTGGCCCTTGGCGCGCGGAGCAGCTTCGCCCCCCTGCTGACCATCCGGCCCGACGCTTATGATTGGGCGCTGCTGGTTGCCATTGGCCTGTTGGGTACCGGCGCGCATCTGCTGATGACGTGGTCGCTGCGCTATGCGCCCTCGGCGACGCTGGCCCCGATGCAATACCTTGAAATTCCGCTCGCCACGCTGCTCGGGCTGCTGGTGTTTGGCGATCTGCCCAACCCGCTGGCCGCTGTCGGCATAGCGATCACGATAGCGTCGGGGCTTTATATTATCATGCGCGAACGGGCCACCGCGCGTGATCTGGCCGCAACAACTGTGCCACCACCGGTGGCATAAGCGCCCGCGGCAGGATCAGCAGCATATGCGCGGCGTCCATTGTCAGCGTCACTGGCCCCTCGGCCCGGTTCGACGTGCCATTCTGCCCACCAGGGGCAAAGTCGAGCCCCGCGATCGGCCAGCACAACCCCGTGCTATGCCCCGTCACAGGCGCCAGCGGCACCAACGATACCACATCCCCCGCCTTGCACGGCAGCGTGATTATCGGCGGGGCGAGCAAGACGATCTCACTCTCGCCCAGCAGCACGCAGGGCCGATGCGCATACCGCGCCAATGCGTGCAGCGCCGCCAATTGGTGATCCAGGCGCCCCCCGGTAAAGCCGACGCCGACAATCACCGGCGCATCGACCAGGCGCAACGCCTTTTCAAAATCCGTGCTGTTTTGTTCGGCAATGTGATGCACACGGTCCGCAGGCACCTGCGCCAGTACCTCCGCCGGGACAGAGTCGAAATCCCCGATCACCGCCGCCAGTTCAACCCCGGCCTCCACCGCCAGCACCGCCCCGCCATCCGCCGCGACACAGCGGGGGGCCAGCTTTAACGCTTTGTGCAGGTCTGCTGCGCTAGCCTGCCCGCCACCCACAAGGGTGATTGGAGTTGAACTGTGAACAATGTAGTCTGAACCTGTCAATTACTGCCCCTTTTGGAAACCTGCCACAATCTCGCCTTGAAATGATACGTTAGTTGGCACAGATTCGGGCCGCTTTGGTCTTGGGCATCGTGGTAAACGGTAAGCTAGAAAACCGCAGAGGACGAGCATCCGATGATGAGTAACAATAAAATTCTGACGGTCTCCTATGGCACTTTTTCGTGCACGTTGGAAGGCTTTGACGATTCGTTTGGCACGATGAAAGCAATTGCGGAGTATTTCCGCGATCTGGCCTCGGATGACCGGTACTTCGGCGCCGAACCGCCGCAGCCCGACGCCGAGATGCTGACACGCATTGCGCAAAAGGAAATTTCCCGCCGGGTCGAGGCCCGCGAGCATGAGGGCAAGATCGTGCTGAGCGCGCTTGCCGATCACGCCGCACCGACGCCGCAGCCCGTACCCCCGCTTGCCGCAGCGGCACAGCCGCAAGCCGCACCCGTTGCACAAGAGCCTGTTGCACAAGCGCCCGTTGCAGAAGCGCCCGTTGCAAAAGCGCCTGTTGCAGATGCCCCGGCCCCCGTCGCAGAACCACAGCCCGAACCTGCCCCCATTGCTGAAGCGGCAGCCGAAGTCGCCGCAGACGCGGACACCGAAGCGGCCGTTGCACAAGACGCTGACACAGAAGAGAACGACATCGTTCCGGGCCAGCCCGACGCCGACGTCGAAGCCTTCTTTGCCGACGCAGCCCCAAGCGACAGCACCTATGACGAAGACGACGCGGTGCAAACCGCCGAAGAGGTCGCCCCTGCCGAAACAGCCCCCGCCGACAGCATTGCCGCAAAGCTCCAGCGCATCCGCGCCGTGGTGGCCCAGCACGACGAAGACGATGGCGATGAGGGTTACGACGAGGACGAAGACACCTACGCTGAGACATCTGCCCCCGCGATGGAGATGGCAGAAGATGAGGCCGACGACAGCGCCGCCGACGACCATATCGAAACCGCGCGCCGCGACATCGAAGACGCGCTTGCCGCCGACGATGCCGAAGACGAAGCGGCAGAGGCTGTGCAGGATGAACAGGACGACGACGATATCTCGGACATCCTCAGCCGTCTGGAGCGTGCAAACAGCCAAGACGACGCGGCGCAAGATGACATGTCCGATGTGGACGTGGTGGCAGATGCATCCGATGACGACAGCATCGACGACGACAGCGCCGAAGACGACAGCACCGATGCCGCCGTGAACAACCTGTTCGATGCCGAAGCGGAGGCCAAAGAGGCCGAACATCACGACGCCCCCGAAATGCGCCGTGCCCGCGTGATCAAGATCAAACGCGCCGCCCTTGAAGAGGCCATCGCCAACGGTGACCTCGAAGAGGTCGACGCCCCACTTCAGACGCCCAAATCCAACGCGCGCCCCTCGACCCTGTCAGAAGAGGACGAGGCCGAACTCGCCCGCGAGCTTGCCGCGCTTGAGGCCGACATGGACGATATCGACGACGACATCAGCGACGACCTCGATGACGACCTCGATGACGACGCCAGTGCAGACAGCGACGACCAGATCGAGGACGACGCCGATGATCTGGACGCCGCGCTGGCCGACATCGACGCACAGGAAAACGACACCGATGCGCAGCACGACGCAGACGTCGGCGCAGAGCAGGTTCGCGATACGATCCGCGCCGCCCGCAGCGTCCTGCCCGCGATTGACGACGAGGCCAGCACCGAAACATCGCGGCTGATGTCCGAAACCGATCACCAGATGGACGAGCCTGAAAGCGCCACGCGCCGCCACGCCTTTGCCCATCTGCGTGCGGCCGTTGCCGCCAAAAAGGCGGACGACGCCATGGGCAATACGCCGGCACCTGACAGCGCCGACAACGCCTACCGCGACGATCTGGCCGAAGTGGTGCGCCCGCGCCGGCCTGTCGCCAGCGACCGCAGCACACCGCGCCCGGTCAGCGAACAGCGCCCCGCCCCCCTCAAACTGGTGGCCGAGCAGCGCATCGACGTTGACCGCCCCCGCACCGCAGGCCCGGTTCGTCCGCGCCGCGTGGCCGCCGTGACCGACAACACCACTGCCGTGGATGGTGCCAGCTTTGCCGAGTTTGCCGCCGACATGGGCGCGACAAAGCTGCCCGAAGTCCTGGAAGCCGCCGCCGCCTTTATGTCTTTTGTCGAAGGCCGCGATCAATTCTCGCGTCCGCAGTTGATGGGCAAGGTCCGTCAGGTCGGGCTTGAGGGTTTCACCCGCGAAGACGGGCTGCGGTCGTTCGGGCAGCTGTTGCGCGCGGGCAAGATCGAAAAGATCAAAGGCGGGCGTTTCACTGTGTCCGAGGAAATCGGCTTTCGCCCCGATCAGCGCGCCGCCGGCTGACACCGCCGCCGACTGCACACCGAAAAACAGCGCCCCTAGAGGCGCTGTTTTTGTGTTCTACCAAGCGTTTATTTATCTGCGTCCGGGTCGGCCTGCCCGATGCCGCGAAAGACAAAGCGGAACGGGATCGCCCAGACAATCCCCAGCGCCACATAAATCGCCAGTTCAACCCAGATTGGCGGCCGCTCGAACTGCGCCACGGCCCAGACCGATACGGCAATGTAGGTGGGCAACCCCACCAGCAGGATCACCAGCGCCCAGCGCCGCCGTGCTTTATAGCTCAACGCCAAGAGATCAATCCGCAAACGGGTCGGTCACCAGAATGGTGTCCTCCCGCTCTGGCGAGGTCGACACCAGCGCTACCGGGCAGTCGATCAGCTCTTCGACCCGGCGCACGTATTTGATGGCATTGGCAGGCAAATCCGCCCAGCTGCGCGCGCCTTCGGTGGATTCGGACCAACCGGGCATTTCCTCATAGATCGGGGTGCAGCGGGCCTGTTGGTCGGCGGCGGTGGGCAGATATTCCAACCGCTTGCCGTCCAGATCATAGGCGACGCAGATCTTGAGCGTCTCAAACCCATCCAGCACGTCAAGCTTGGTCAGGCAGATGCCGGTGATGCCAGAGGTCGCACAGGTCTGGCGCAGCAGCGCCGCGTCAAACCAACCGCACCGCCGCTTGCGCCCGGTGGTGGTACCAAACTCATGGCCCCGCTCGCCCAGACGCTGACCATCGGCGTCTTCCAGTTCGGTCGGGAACGGGCCTTCGCCCACCCGCGTGGTATAGGCTTTGACGATGCCCAGCACATAATTGATCGCCGTAGGGCCAAGGCCCACACCGGTCGCCGCCTGCCCCGCAATCACGTTGGACGAGGTGACAAAGGGATACGTCCCGAAGTCAATGTCGAGCAATGCACCCTGCGCGCCCTCAAAGAGGATGCGTTTGCCGGCCTTGCGCTTCTCGGCCAGCACCTTCCAGACGGGGGCGGCATAGGGCAGGATTTTCGGTGCGATTTCCAGCAGTTGTGCAATCAGCGCATCGCGGTCAATGGCTTCGACGCCCAAACCCTTACGCAGTGGATCGTGGTGCTGCAACGCGCGATCAACCCGCGCCTCCAGCGTGGCGGGATCGGCCAGATCGGCCACACGGATGGCGCGGCGGCCAACCTTGTCTTCATAGCAGGGGCCGATGCCGCGACCGGTTGTGCCGATCTTGGTGCCCTTGCTCGCGGCCTCTTCGCGGGCGCGGTCCAATTCGCCGTGGAACGGCAGGATCAGCGGCGCGTTTTCGGCGATCATCAGGTTCTCGGGGTTGATCACAACCCCCTGCGCTTCGATCGTCGCGATCTCTTTCAGCAGGTGCCAGGGGTCCAGCACCACGCCATTGCCGATGACCGACAGCTTGCCGCCACGCACCACACCCGAAGGCAGCGCGTGCAGTTTGAATACCTCGCCGTCGATGACCAGCGTATGCCCGGCGTTATGACCGCCTTGGAAACGCGCGATCACATCAGCGCGTTCGCTGAGCCAGTCCACGATCTTGCCTTTTCCCTCGTCACCCCACTGGGCGCCGACTACAACGACATTGGCCATTTGCTATTCCTTTGCGATGTCCCGCGCCCGTATAGCGGTGCAGGTGCCGAGGTGAAACTCGAAAAAACGCGAATCCCGCGCTGACGCAATTTCTTTTTTGCTTTTTGCCTCCGGCGCGGAATATTTAGGGCTAAAAAGAAAACATAAGATTGGAAACGGGGAACACGATGGGATTTGTACTACGCTGGCTTTGTGCCTTTGCGCTCTTGGCCGCCACCTTCAACCCGACGGAGTTCAACTATGTGAACTGGCTGCGCGACTACGGCGGCCAGAACCTGTCGATTGCCGTGCTTTTTGGGCTGCTGCTGCTTATCGGCTATATTATCTACCTGCGTGCCACGCTGCGGTCGATCGGCAGTTTCGGGATGCTTTTGGTGCTGGCCGTCGTCGCCGCCTCGCTTTGGGTGCTCTATGATCTTCATGTGCTCAGGCTCGACAATGCCAGCATGAACCTCTGGATGGCGCTGGTCGCGCTGAGTTTCGTGCTGGGCATCGGGCTAAGCTGGAGCCACGTGCGCCGCGCCTTGTCCGGTCAGGCCGATATGGATGACGTGGACGAATAGCACCTAGGCGAGTTTTACCGGCGCGCCGTGGGGTGTCGCGAGATATGCCGCCTCCCATGCTGCGCGCAAACTGGCGACCTCACCGGGTGCGGCGATCTCGCGCTCGGCCAGCAGGGTTTCCAGCGTTTCCAGCCAGGCCGAGAAGTAATCTTCGCCACCGTTGAGGTCGCGCGTCAGACCGTGCCGCGCCAATGTCGCGCCGAACCGCGCCGCCCAATCGGGCCAGTCCAGATGCCCCGCCTCGTTCAGATGCACCGTCAGGGCAAAGACCTGCGCGTGCCAGGGGGCCTCGAATACCGGGTCGGGGGCCGTGGTGGTTGTGGTGGCGGTCATGGCGCGCTCAAATAGCTTTGCCACAGGTCCAGCACCACTTCGTCATTGGGATGTTCCGGCTGCGCCCAAAGCTCGGATGCGCGGAACGCCACGGCATAAAGCGGCTCGGGTGCCTCGCCAAGGCCATGTGCGTTGCTGTCGGGCAGCACATGGCTGCCGTGCAGGCGCAGGATGCGGCCCCGCGCCCCGGCGGCATAGGTGGGCAGCCGCGTATGCCCGCCTTGCACATGGATATTTTCCGCCAGCTTTCGGGTCACGACCGCATCACCGGGGGCAAAGGCTGTGGCCACGCCACTGGGCCGATCCGCCGGGCCGCCGCGCGCCAGCACTGCCGCCACCTGATCGCGTTTCAGCGTTTTTTCCGTCAGCGGGCTGGGGGTGGGTGCCGCCTGCCCTGCCAATTCCTCTGCCGTGACAACCCCGCGTGTCACCAGCATATCGGCCAACCCGGCGAGCCATTTTTCGTAATAGGAAAAGCTGGCGTAATCCGTGGGGTCCAGACATTCCCGCGCATGGCGCGACACGTCGATGTTCCATTTGCCAAGCGACCCGGCGGCCAGCGTGATGGCCAGCGCGCGCGGGTGCCAGTCGGCGTGGAAGATCACATCTTCGGGCTCGGGCGTCACCGCACCATCGCCGAAACGCCCGCCCATGTCGTGTACGCGGGTCATGCGTACGCGCCTAATATCGTGTGGACGCGGGTCATGCGCCCGCCAGCCCGGTGCCGATCATACTGTCACGGCTGACCAGCGACATCAGCGCTTCTTCGTCCAACCCTTCGGTCCCCGCAGGGCGCTGCGGGATCACCAGATATCGCACCTCGGCGGTGGAATCCCAGACACGCACGGCGGTGTCTTCGGGCAACGTCACACCAAATTCCGCCAGCACCTTGCGCGGTTCACGCACCACACGTGCGCGGTAGGCGTCGGATTTGTACCAGCCCGGCGGAGTACCCAGCAGCGGCCAAGGGTAGCAAGAGCACAGCGTGCAGACGACCATGTTATGCACCGCGTCCGTATTCTCCACCGCGACCATATGTTCGCCCTGACGGCCATAGAACCCCATCTCGGCCACCACCGCCGTGGCATCGTCAAGCAAGGCCGCGCGGAATGCCGGATCGGCCCAGGCCCGCGCCACCACCCGCGCGCCGTTGCGCGGGCCGATGCGGTTTTCATAGGTGTCGATAATCTCGTCCAGCGCGGCGGGATCAACCAGCCCCTTGGCGGTCAACAACGTCTCCAGCGCCTTGACACGCAGGGCGGGATCAGAAGGCAAAAGCGCGTGCGGGTGGTCGGCGTGATCATGTGGCATGGCCGCAAAGTGCCGCAGGTTTTGGCCCCTGTCCAGTGGCCACGCGCTAGGGCGTTCAATTGCTTGAAAATATTCCATGCCCGAACGGCCCGGATTTATGATATACTGAGACTACGAAGCGAGTCTGCACCACCTTAATTCCAGGATAGCCCTCTTACAAAATGTGGTAGAGTACTGCTTCAAAAGACCGTCGTCCCCATGCGGCGGTCTTTGCTTGTGGCAATGACAACGATCATGCCGCCAATCTCCCCGCTTACGCCAATCCACCCTTGCCCCCATGGGCAAAGATGAATAGATACCCGCCAACCAAAACCGAAAGCATGCTCCATGGAAAACGTCGTTCTGATCATTCACCTGTTTCTGGCACTGGGCCTGATCGGCGTCGTCCTGTTGCAACGCTCTGAAGGGGGTGGGCTAGGCATGGGCGGCGGTGGCGGGGCCGTATCGGGCCGTGCCGCAGCCACCGCGATGAGCAAGATGACCTGGATCCTTGCGATCGGCTTTATCGCGACATCCATCACACTGACCATCATTGCGGCGGAAAAGTCCGCTGGCTCGTCGGTCATTGACCGGCTGAGCGCGACACCCCCCGCCCTGAACCAACCCACCAGCCCCGCCTTGCCCACTGGTGACGATCTGCTGCCCCCTACCGAGGGTGGCAACGCACCGCTGGTTCCCGCGGCTGATTAACCCAACGAACACAATACCTTGAGGAAAGGCTGAATTTCGCAACATCATGTTGCGGTAAGCCTTGCCTTGAACATCCGAATCCTGTTAGGCTTAAATCCCGTGGTGTTGCGGTTTTCTGCAACGCGTTTGGCTGGTTTTTGCCCGCAATAAACTCAAAACTCACGGGGGTCTTCGATCACATGGCACGCTATATTTTCATCACCGGCGGTGTGGTCTCGTCTTTGGGCAAAGGGCTGGCATCGGCCGCACTTGGCGCATTGCTTCAGGCCCGTGGCTTTTCCGTGCGTCTGCGCAAACTTGATCCCTACCTGAACGTCGATCCCGGCACGATGTCGCCCTTTGAACATGGCGAAGTCTTCGTCACCGACGATGGCGCCGAAACCGATCTCGACCTTGGCCACTACGAACGATTTACCGGGGTCGCTGCGCGCAAGACCGACAGTATCAGCTCTGGCCGGGTCTATTCCAACGTGCTGGAAAAGGAACGCCGCGGCGATTATCTGGGCAAAACCATTCAGGTGATCCCCCACGTCACCAATGAAATCAAAGACTTCATCGACATCGGCGATGATGAAGTTGATTTCATGCTGTGCGAAATTGGCGGCACCGTGGGCGACATCGAAGGATTGCCGTTCTTTGAGGCGATCCGCCAGTTCAGCCAGGACAAACCGCGCGGCCAGTGTATTTTCATGCACCTCACGCTGCTGCCCTTTGTCAAAGCGTCTGGCGAATTGAAAACCAAACCCACGCAGCACTCCGTCAAGGAATTGCGCAGCATCGGCATCGCGCCTGACATCCTCGTTTGCCGCTCCGAAGGGCCGATCCCGGCCAAGGAACGCGAAAAGCTGGCGCTGTTCTGCAACGTGCGCCCCGACAGCGTGATTGCAGCGCTTGATCTCAAATCCATCTACGAGGCCCCGCTGGCCTATCACCGCGAGGGCCTTGATCAAGCCGTCCTCGACGCCTTCCAAATCACCCCCGCGCCAAAACCGAACCTGACCCGCTGGGAAGATGTGGCCGACCGCGTTTACAACCCCGAAGGCGAGGTCAAAATCGCCATTGTCGGCAAGTACACCCAGCTTGAAGACGCCTATAAATCCATTGCAGAGGCGCTGACCCACGGTGGCATGGCCAACCGCGTGAAGGTGAAAATCGAATGGGTCGACGCCGAGATTTTCGATAAGGCCCAAGACCTTGGCACGCATCTTGAAGGCTTCCACGCCATTCTCGTGCCCGGCGGTTTTGGCGAACGCGGTACCGAAGGCAAGATCAAAGCGGCGCAATATGCCCGCGAGCATAAGGTGCCTTACCTTGGCATCTGTCTGGGCATGCAAATGGCCGTGATCGAGGCGGCGCGCAATGTTGCGGGCCTGAAAACCGCCGGCTCCGAGGAATTTGATCATGAAGCGGGCAAGAAACGCTTTGAACCCGTTGTCTATCACCTCAAGGAATGGGTGCAGGGCAATCACAAGGTCGAGCGCAAGGTCGGTGACGACAAGGGCGGCACCATGCGTCTTGGCGCCTATGATGCCGTGCTGACCCCCGGTTCGCGCGTGGCCGAAGCCTACGGCAAAACCACGATTGATGAGCGTCACCGCCACCGCTACGAAGTTGATATCGCCTATAAAGACAAGCTTGAGGCCGTCGGGCTCAAGTTTTCGGGCATGTCGCCGGACGGCAAACTACCCGAGATCGTGGAATGGTCGGATCACCCGTGGTTCATCGGCGTGCAGTTCCACCCCGAGCTGAAGTCAAAGCCCTTTGAGCCGCATCCGCTGTTCAAGGATTTTGTGCGCGCAGCCAAAGAAGTGTCGCGGCTGGTGTGAGGCGCCGGGCCGGTCGCTCTCACCGTTTCACCCCTTCTAACGCCCCTCCCGCCACCCGGCCCGGAACAAGCGCAAAGCGCGCCGGGCCATCGCCTGCCCGCCCCACGGGGAGGCGATATAGCAAGGCTGGGCGCATCTCTGATAAGGCGCGATACCGCTGCCCCATAAAGTGGGACGAACACCTGTTCCACATCGCCCCCCACGGGCAAGCGCTGGCCCGGATTTCGCGGGCATCGTATAAGAGTAACATGGGTCGGACTTGGTATTTATTGCGATCATGCCAATGGCGGCTTTGAGGTCGCGTTGCAAATTTTCTGCAACGCAGCCAATGTCAGCTTCGATGACGACGAAGAGCGGGAAAACATGGTAACAGCGCAATCGCTTAGCAACGAATTTGAATATAGTGGCCGTGTTTGGCTCAGAAACGCCGTTTCAGAAGAGGACCTAGCGCTATTCGATAATACGATTACCGTCTCTGCGAAAGCAGGACAAAGACTTGATATATCAATGTCTTTGAGGGCCGCTTTATCAGCGGAAGGCTCGCTGCTGCGTGCTGTGCGACGTCTCGCACCCGAAGCTGTGCCTGTGCGAATTGTCGCGTTCAACAAGTCCGAAAGCGCTAACTGGAGAGTTCCTTGGCATCAAGACCGGGTCATCGCAGTAGCCGATAAGGCCGAGGTCGCTGGATACTACAATTGGACCAACAAGTCAGGCACTTGGCATTGCGAGCCGCCACAGTCGGTCTTGGATGAAATGCTTTTTGTTCGCCTTCACCTAGATGACACTGATCAACCCAATGGCGCGATGGAAATTGCCGTGGGAAGCCATTCAGTTGGGGTTATTCCTTCGGCAACCGCAGAAGAAGTAGCAAACACTTATCCAATTGAGACATGCGCGGCCAAGCGCGGCGATGTGTTGATACTAAAGATGCTGACGTTGCACTCCTCAAAGCCAGCACGGGTGCCGTCCCGCCGCAGGGTATTGCGAATAGATTTTTCTCCGTCGCAGCTACCGCCGCCTTTGTTATGGAGCGAGCAATCTTCCGATACATGACTTTCGTTACCAAGAAACGAAGGGCCGCTTCCTCCCGCACTGCCAACCTCAGCCTGCTCCCATTAACCTCTCCTTAACAAACCCCACCGCACGCCCCATTAATCCAGCCAACGCTGCACGCCCGCTGTACGGGCGCTGTACAGCTTCTGTACGGGTAGTGCATCGCCCAAACCCCTTATCCGCAAGGCGTTAACCCCCCGATTCGCGTATCAGGTCGCCGAATTTAATTTCCCCGTTGCGCGTGCCACCCCATCCGCTACACCTACCGCCATGCTCAGCTATCAACATATCTACCACGCCGGAAACCTTGCAGACGTGCATAAACACAGCCTTCTGGCGTGGATGCTCGACTATATGACCGCCAAGGACAAACCGATCAGCTATCTGGAAACTCACGCGGGCCGGGCGCTGTATGATCTGACAGATGCCGCCGCGCTCAAGACCGGCGAGGCGCGACAAGGCATTGAGAAGGTTGAAAATTGGTTCAACCCTGATCACCCTTATGCGCAGGTGCTGTCCGATGTCCGTGCCACCCACGGTGCGCACTCCTATCCCGGTTCGCCCTTGTTGGCCGCGCATCTGCTGCGCCCGCAGGATCAGATACATCTGGCCGAACTGCACCCCCGCGAACACGCCGCCCTTGATCTGGCGATGTCGCCCTACCCGGCCAAATGCCACCTGCGCGACGGTTTCGACATGGCCTTTGCCCTGACACCGCCCACCCCGCGCCGTGGCCTTATGCTGATCGACCCGAGCTATGAAATCAAAAGCGATTACAGTGACATACCCAAACATATGGGCAAACTGGCCCGCGCTTGGAATGTCGGCGTCATCGTTCTTTGGTATCCCATTTTGACCAGCAAGGCGCATCTGCCAATGCTTGACGCCCTCGCCGCCGCCCACCCCGATGCCCTGCGCCACGAGGTCCGCTTCCCCCCCGCGCGGCCGGGTCACGGCATGGTCGGCTCGGGGCTGTTTGTCATCAATCCACCCTACGGGTTGGAGGCCGAAGCCAAAGCGCTTGCCGCCCGTTTTGCAAAACTCACCTAACAGAGGAACTCAAGAATGCCCAAGGGCTACTGGATCGCCACAGTGGATATCCACAACGTTGAAATATATGATAAATATCGCGCAGCGAATGCCAAACCCTTTGCCGATTTCGGCGCGCGGTTTCTGGTGCGCGGCGGCACCCAGCAGGTTCGCGAAGGCAAGATGCGCGCCCGTACCGTGGTGCTGGAATTTCCCAGCTACGCCGATGCCGTGGCCTGCTACGAAAGCCCCGCATACCAGCGCGCCAAGGACATCCGCCTGAACGTCGCCGACGGATCGCTGGCGATTGTAGAGGGCTACGACAGCTAAAAACCGTGCTATGATCAGCCATGTCGATCTTGCGCCCGATCTGCTTTGCCCTCCTGCCCCACAGCGCGCTGGCCTGTGGCGCGCAGGTCTGTATTGTTGATCCAGACGCGCTAAACCTGCCACGCCTCATCACCTTTGACGACATCGCCAGCGGCGGTGGTCCGGGGCTGCGGGTTGACGATCTACTGGCGCTGTCCGGCGCGTCCTTTGGCGAATATTTTGCTGGTCAAACAGTGACTTACGACGGATCACACGACGGTATCTCTGGCACTGCATTTGCCCCGCTGACCCTGCTGCCCGGCGCGCCCGGGCAGAACCTGTCAGTCGTGCGATTCTCTGGTAACACAGTGCTGAACGGCTATGGCCACAAGGGGTTTCCCAACCGCGACGCCCAGGGCGAAGGCGCCATCGCGGTGCTGTTTGACGCCGATCAGTCTGCTCTCGCCTTTGATCTGCGCGGCGGCGAAAAAGGCGCGGCGCTGGTCCTGTTCCTGCGCCGCGACGGCAGCACGATCACCCATGTCCCGGTGCAACCGACGGGCGAATTTTCGGTTGGATTCCTGCGCACGGGCGGTATCCGTGACATTGCGGGCATAGTTGTCACAAATACCGATCCCCAAGGGCTGGCAATCGACACTTTACGCTTTGGAAATCCGCCCGACATGAGCTAAGTGACGGCCATGTTTGAACGCCTCTTTCCCCGCCGCAAGCCCCAGCCGAAACTGCTGCCGCAACCCAATGCCCAACTGGCACTTGGCGCGCTTCTGGTCCGCGTTGCGATGGCTGACCGTAATTACCGTGCCTCCGAAGTGGGCCAGATCGACCGTATTCTGGCGCGCACCTTTGGGTTGAAACCGCTCGAGGCCGCAAAACTGCGCGCCGCTTGCGAGGCGCTTGAACGCGATGCCCCCGGCACGCCGGAATTCACCCGCATCCTGCGCGAAGAGGTGGCCTATGCGGACCGCAAATCGCTGGGCGATGCCATGTGGCAGGTGGCCCTGTCGGACGGGGATCGCAACGAAGATGAAGAAATTCAACTGATTGCGATCGAAACCGCGCTGGGGCTGACCGACGCCGACATGGCAGCCGCCCGCGAAAACGCGCTGAAGGCGCTATAGCAGGCTGACCTAAGTGGCCACTGCACATCGGCACGTAGGGCACCGTCCCCATCGGGTATTTTGGCCTGTAAACGTGGTCGCATGGCACCTGTCTGTCTTGGGTTGGCCTTTGCTCAAGGGCGGTCTATATGCGAAACCATGTTTGGTGATTTCCTAAAGCGGCTGACGCAGCCCGATCCTGATCCGCTGACCGATGGCGATGCCCGGCTGGCGTTGACCGCCCTATTGGTGCGCATTGCACGGTCCGACAACGACTACGCCATGAGCGAACGCAACCTGATCGACCAGATCGCGGCCAAGCGATACGCGTTGACGGCCGACGCGGCCCAGGCCCTGCGGGCCGAGGCGGAAACCCTTGAGCAACAGGCCCCCGACACTGTGCGGTTCACCCGCGCGATCAAGGATGCGGTGCCTTACGAGCAACGCCTAGGCGTGATCGAAGCACTGTGGCAGGTGGTTCTGGCCGACGGCACCCGCGCCGACGAGGAAGACGCGCTGCTGCGATTGGTGTCAAACCTGCTAGGTGTCAGCGATACCGACAGTGCCATGGCACGGCAGCGGGTAGCCCGCGACTGTTGACTTTGGGTCAAACAAATGTTGCAAAACTCTGCGTTGCAATCATCGGCAATTTGTCGCTTTATGGCGCATTGAAACGATAGATCGGCAGCCCCCACGTGAGCACAGAGACACCCGTCATCCAGATCCAAGACCTGCACAAAGCCTATGGTGCGCTGGAGGTTCTCAAGGGCGTCAGCCTGAGCGCACCGCGCGGGCATGTTGTATCGCTGATCGGGTCGTCAGGGTCGGGCAAATCGACATTGCTGCGGTGCTGCAACCTTTTGGAAGACAGCCAGCAGGGCGAAGTCATCTTTAAGGGTGAACCGGTCTTGTGGAAGGGCAAGAACCACCACCGCCGCCCCGCCGATGCCAAACAGGTTCTGCGCATTCGCACCAACCTGAGCATGGTGTTTCAACAGTTCAACCTGTGGGCACATATGTCGATTCTGCAAAACGTAATGGAAGCGCCGCTGACTGTGTTGGGCCGCGACCGTGCCGAAGTGGAAAAGGCCGCGCGCGGCTATCTCGACAAAGTGGGGATCGGCGACAAATGTGATGCCTACCCGGCGCAGCTTTCGGGTGGCCAGCAGCAACGCGCGGCGATTGCGCGGGCGCTGTGCATGGAGCCTGAGGCCCTGCTGTTCGATGAGCCTACATCGGCGCTGGACCCAGAGCTTGAGCAAGAAGTTGTCAAGGTTATCAAGGACTTGGCCGCAGAGGGGCGCACGATGATGATCGTGACCCATGACATGAAACTGGCCGCCGATGTATCGGACCACGTTGTCTTCCTGCATCAGGGCCTGATCGAAGAACAAGGGGCACCAGAACAGTTGTTCGGCGCACCCAAATCAGAACGTCTGCAAGGGTTCCTGTCGGCAACCCAGCCTGCGTAAACTATAAACACAACGGGAGTACAAAAATGAAGAAGTTCCTACTGGCAACCGCCGCCCTGAGCCTGAGCGCCGGTTTCGCGATGGCCGATGCCCACGGCAAGACCATCCGCATGGGCACCGAAGGCGCCTACCCCCCCTATAACTTTATCAACGACGCAGGCGAAGTTGATGGGTTCGAGCGCGAGTTGGGCGATGAGCTGTGCAAGCGCGCCGAACTGACCTGCGAGTGGGTCAAGAACGACTGGGACAGCATCATCCCCAACCTGGTGTCGGGCAACTATGACACCATCATGGCCGGCATGAGCATCACCGACGAACGTGACGAAGTCATTGATTTCACACAGGACTATTTTCCGCCCACCGCCTCTGCCTATGTTGCGGCATCAAATGATGTCGATCTGGAAGGCGGCGTAGTCGCAGGTCAGACCGCGACCATCCAAGCAGGCTATGTCGCGGAAAGTGGCGCCACATTGGTTGAATTCGCAACCCCCGAAGAAACCGTCGCCGCCGTGCGCAACGGTGAAGCGGACGCGGTATTCGCCGACAAGGACTACCTTGCGCCAATCGTCGAAGAATCCGGCGGCGCCCTGATGTTCGTGGGCGAAGATGTGCCACTTGGTGGTGGCATCGGCCTGGGCCTGCGCGAAAGCGACGCCGAGCTGCAAGAGAAGTTCGACGCGGCCATCACCGCGATGAAAGAGGATGGTTCGTTGAACACCATGTTGAAAAAGTGGTTCGGCGACGAGACAGTTACTTACGAGTGATCCTTTGTCAGGCGCGCCCATCGTGGCGCGCCTGATCTTCACTGCGCAGCCCTCTGTTGCAGTACAGCCCATGGGGCCTCATGTTTTTATATTGCACTGATCCTTCGACACTTGATGGCCTGTCCTGGCTCGCCTGTTACCTGACCACAGGCGTACATATGTCGTTCTATATGTCCTTTCTGAAGGTGCTTGCGCTGCTGGCGGTGACGGCCCCTGTCGCACTGGCCTTTGGCTTTGGCGGCGCAATGGCGGCGCGGGCGCATTTCGCCCCCGTCAGTTGGATCGGCAAGACCTATATCGCGCTGGTGCGCGGCGTGCCGGATATCGCGTTTTTCCTGTTTTTTGTCATCGCGTTAGACCAGGCGATAGAATACCTGCGCCACAAGGCGCTATGTGCTGATTGGGATATGCCCATCCGCCAGGGCAGTGATTTCGTGGTCTGTCAGGCCGCCAAGATGCCACTGGGCAATTCCGCGCAATGGGTGCACGAGACCTATGGCTTTGCGCTTGCGGTCATCACCTTTGCCATCGTTTTTGGTGCTTTTGCTGCCAATGTGCTGTTTGGTGCCATGCGGGCGGTACCGCGTGCCCAACTTGAAACCGCCGAAGCCTATGGCATGTCGCGCCGCCAGACGTTTTGGCGGGTGCTGGTGCCGCAGATGTGGGTCTATGCCCTGCCCGGCCTCAGCAACCTGTGGATGGTGCTGATCAAGGCCACGCCGCTGCTGTTTTTGCTGGGCGTCGAAGACATTGTGTATTGGGCGCGTGAGCTTGGCGGGACCAAGACGCCGCGCTTTACCGACTATCCGCACCCCGATTGGCGTATGTGGTACTTCCTCGCGCTGCTGGTATTTTACCTGTGTTTCACACGGGTGTCCGAAGTGGCATTGGACAAAGTGATGAACCGATTGACACGCGGCCAGGCAACGACAGGCGGCGAAGCGCAAAGGAAAGCGGCATGAGCTGCCTTCAGACAATTCAAGACTATGGTCTGCGGTCCCTCGGCATCGGCGAACGGCTGTTGCCGCGCTCCGACTTCACGCTTTGCGAACAGGTCACGCTGATCGGCTCTGGCATGATCTGGAACATCTATTTTGGCGTCGTGGCGCTGGCGGCGGGGTTTATCTTTGCCACCGCTTTGGGTGTCGGCAAGGCAAGCGCGAACCCGTGGTTCCGCAAACCTTCCACTTGGTTCATCTTCATCTTCCGTGGCTCACCGCTGTTTATCCAGTTCTTCTTTGGCTACTTCCTGTTCCTTACGCTGAAATCGCAATACGCCTTTTTCGCCCCCTTCACCGCCGCATGGCTGGGGGCGCTGATTGTGCTGTTTTTCAACACCGCCGCCTATTCGGCCGAGATTTTCTATGGCGCCCTGCAATCCATTCCCAAAGGTGATGTTGAGGCAGCGGATGCTTATGGTCTCTCGGGCTGGACGCGCTTTCGTCGGGTGATCTGGCCGACCTCGCTGCGGCTGGCATGGCCTGCCTATACCAACGAGGCGATTTTCTTGTTTCATGCCACGACGCTGGTGTTCTTTTCGGGCTTCCCAGCCTGGCAGCAACGCGGTGACGCGCTCTATTACGCCAGTTACTTTGCCGACAAGACGTTTAACCCCTTTGTCCCCTACCCGATCCTTGCGGGCTATTTCATCGCACTGACGGTCTGTATCGTCGCCGTCTTTGGTTTGATCAATTCCCGCCTGAACCGGCATCTACCCCAGGAACAACGCCGTAGAATTCGCTTGCGTCCCAATCTGATCCGGTAGTATCCAAGATTTGATCAAATTTTCCGGCGCGTGGGCGTCGACCGCATTTTGCCCCCCGGCAGACCGCCTGTAACATGCCCACCGCCCTTGCAGGTGACGTATGAACAACTGGCTACGCAAACATCCACAGGTTCGAACGATTCGTGTTGCCGCTGCTGACCTTAATGGCCAGCCACGCGGCAAACGCATTCCCAGCCGGTTCGCTGATAAGGTTGCAACCGAAGGCACGCGGTTTCCTGTATCGGTGCTGAACCTCGATATCTGGGGCGAAGATATCGATGACAGCCCCTTGGTGTTTGACAGCGGCGATGCCGATGGGGTGCTGAAACCCACCGAACGGGGCTTTATGCCAATGCCATGGCTCGAAGCGCCTTCAGCGCTGCTGCCGATCTGGATGTTTCGCGAAGATGGCCGCCCCTATCCGGGTGATCCGCGCCATGCCTTGCGCGCGGTGCTGGACAGATTCAAGGCGCGTGGCCTGACACCCGTCTGCGCGGTCGAGTTGGAATTTTTCCTGATCGACGATTCTGGGCGCAAGCTACAGGTGCCAATCTCGCCAAACTCGGGCAAGCGGCGCAAGGCTGCGGAAACCCTGTCGATCCGCGCGCTGGACCAGTTCGACGAATTCTTTACCGATCTGTATGACGCCTGCGAAGAGATGGATATCCCTGCCGATACCGCCATTTCCGAAGCGGGTCTGGGGCAGTTTGAAATCAACCTGATGCATTGCGACGACGCCCTGCGCGCCGCCGATGATGCCTGGCTGTTCAAGATGTTGGTCAAGGGACTGGCACGCCGCCACGGCTTTGCCGCGTCGTTCATGGCGAAACCCTATAAGGATTACCCCGGGTCTGGCCTGCACACACACTTCTCGGTCCTGGATGCCGACGGCGAAAACATCTTTGACAACGGCGGGCCGGAAGGCACCGATGTGATGCGGCACGCTGTTGCGGGCTGTATGCAGGCGATGCCCGGCTCTGCGCTGGTGTTTTGCCCCCATGCCAACAGCTTTGACCGGATGGTGCCGGGCGCCCATGCGCCCACTGGCGTGTCCTGGGCCTATGAAAACCGCACCTCTTCCATTCGCATCCCGTCGGGCAACCACAAGGCGCGCCGGATTGAACACCGGGTGTCGGGCGGCGACGTGAACCCCTATCTGATGCTGGCCGCCGTGCTGGGCGCCGCGATCAACGGGATCGAGGACGGGGTGGAGCCGCCCGCGCCCATCACTGGCAACGCCTACGCCGCCGATCTGCCGCAGATCCCGGGCGATTGGAAATCAGCGATTGATCTGTTTGAGACCGACCCGTCAGTCGCACGCATCTTTGCGCCCGAATTAATCCGCAACTTTGTACTGACCAAGCGTCAGGAATTGCATTACATGCAGGAACTGACCCCACAGGAACAGGTCGAGATTTACCTCGACACCGTGTAACAGGTGACCTCCATGAAGATCGGCATTTTGCAAACTGGCCACTCCCCCGACGGCTTCGCACAGGAGTTGGGCGATTATGGCGAGATGTTCACCAAACTATTGGATGGCCATGATTTTGAGTTTCAGATCTGGTCGGTCGTTGACGGCATTTTCCCAGGCGCCATCACCGACGCTGACGGGTGGTTGATCACCGGGTCCAAACATGGCTCTTACGAAGATCATGCATG
Source organism: Sulfitobacter sp. KMM 9851 (assembly GCF_057178245.1). NCBI lineage: Bacteria > Pseudomonadati > Pseudomonadota > Alphaproteobacteria > Rhodobacterales > Roseobacteraceae > Sulfitobacter > Sulfitobacter sp. KMM 9851. Next base: position 1,114,233 of record NZ_CM169991.1, on the reverse strand, counting down.
GATTCCACCGCTAGAGGACATGATCCGCGACATTTATGCCGACGGGCGGCCGCTGATCGGGGTCTGCTTTGGCCACCAGATCATCGCACAGGCGCTGGGTGGCAAGGTCCAGAAATTCAATGGCGGCTGGTCGGTTGGCCGCACCGAATATGACATGGGCGGTGAAAAGCTGGCGCTCAACGCTTGGCATCAAGATCAGATTGTCGAACTGCCGAAAGGTGCCGAGGTTGTCGCTTCGTCGGATTTCTGCGCCTATGCCGCACTGGCCTATGGCACCCGCATCTGGACGATCCAACCGCACCCCGAATTCGGTCACGATTTCATCGACGGGCTGATCAAGACGCGGGGCAAAGGCGTGGTGCCTGACCACCAGTTGCAGCAGGCCACCGCGGCACTGGACGACCCGATCGACAACAAAAAAATCGCAGGCCAAATGGCCGCATTCTTTAAAACCAACAGGAAAGAGAGGGCCTGATGGCCAACGACTGGACTGACACGTTACCTGAATCGGCGCGCGCATACCTGGAGGGACGCCGCCTTGATGAAGTGGAATGTATTATCCCCGACCTGCCCGGCATCGCGCGCGGCAAGGCGGTGCCAGCCACCAAATTCGCGCGGCAGGAATACTTCCACCTGCCCGACAGCATCTTTTACCAGACCATCACCGGCGAATGGGGCGAGGCGGCGGGTGAAGACGGCTTTGTCGAGCGGGACATGATCCTGCGCCCCGACATGTCGACCGCCACCGCGGCACCCTGGACTGGCGACTGGACGCTGCAAGTGATCCACGACGCCTATGACCGCGATGGCGAACCGGTGCCATATTCGCCGCGCAACGTGCTGAAACGTGTGGTCGAACTGTACCGGGCCAGAGGTTGGGAACCGGTGGTCGCGCCCGAGATGGAATTCTTTCTCGTGGCGCGCAACCTCGACCCTGCGCATGAGATCAAGCCGATGATGGGCCGCTCTGGCCGCCCCGCCGCCGCACGGCAGGCCTATTCAATGACCGCCGTCGATGAATTCGGCCCGGTGATCGACGACATCTATGACTTTGCCGAGGCGCAGGGTTTCGAGATTGACGGTATCACCCAGGAAGGCGGCGCAGGTCAGTTGGAGATCAACCTGATCCACGGCGATCCGGTGAAGCTGGCGGACGAGGTGTTCTATTTCAAACGTCTGATCCGCGAGGCCGCATTGCGGCACGATTGTTATGCCACCTTCATGGCGAAACCGATCGCGGACGAACCCGGCAGTGCGATGCACATCCACCATTCGGTATTGGACGTGAACACGGGCAAGAACATCTTTTCCAATGTCGACGGCAGCGAAACCGACGCCTTCATGCATTTCATCGCCGGACTGCAAAACCATATGCCCGACGCGCTGGCCGTGATCGCCCCTTATGTGAATTCATACCGCCGCTATGTGAAAGACCACGCAGCACCGATCAACCTTGAATGGGGCCGCGACAACCGCACCACCGGTATCCGCGTGCCGCTGTCAGGGACTAATTCCCGCCGGGTGGAAAACCGCTTGGCCGGGATGGATTGCAACCCCTATCTGGGCATCGCCGCCAGCCTGGCCTGCGGCTATTTGGGTCTGGTTGAGGCCAAAGCGCCCATGGCCGAATTCAAAGGCGACGCCTATGACGGCGACGGCGATATTCCCCGCGTCCTGGGCGAGGCGCTGGACCTGTTCGAAGAAGCCAAAGACCTGCACGATGTTCTGGGGCCTGAATTTGCCCGCGTCTATTCCATCGTGAAACGGGCGGAATATGACGAATTCCTGCAAGTAATCTCGCCTTGGGAACGCGAACACCTGCTGATGAACGTCTGATCCTAGGGGGCCAGCCTTGAACCTGCTTTACGCCAACGACACCGCCGGTGCCTACCCGCCAAGCTGGTACGCCGCCACCGCCACGCCCCATGACGCCTATCCGGCGCTCGATGCCGATGTGACGGCGGATGTCTGCGTTGTCGGCGCTGGCTATACCGGGTTGTCAGCGGCGCTTCACCTTGCTGAGGCCGGACGCGACGTGGTGCTGATTGACGCGCAGCGTGTGGGTTTTGGCGCCTCGGGGCGCAATGGCGGGCAGTTGGGCAGTGGCCAGCGCGTCGAACAGGATGCGCTGGAAAAGATGCTGGGCGAAGACCACGCAAGGCACCTGTGGGAGATGGGAGAAGAGGCCAAAAATCTGGTCAAATCCCTGATCTCCAAGCATCAGATCGACTGTCATCTGAAACCGGGCGTGGCCTGGACCGCATCCACCGCAGGCGATGTACGCCACCTGCACGACTATGCCGAACATCTGCAACGGCACTACGGGTATGATCAGATCGAAACGCTTGATCATGCTGCCCTGCAATCGGTCTGCCCCTCGCCCGACTACAAGGGCGGCGTTTTGGACATGGGGGCAGCACATCTGCATCCGCTGAACTATGCTCTGGGCCTCGCCCGCGCCGCATCGGCGGCCGGTGTGCGGATCTACGAACGCAGCGGCGCAGAGCATATTGTCGAAGGCGCCAAGCCGATTGTGCAGACCAAGAGTGGTAGCATCACCGCAGGTCACGTCGTGCTGGCATGCAACGGGTATCTTGGCGCGCTGAACCGCAAAGTTGCCGCACGGGTGATGCCAATCAACAACTTCATTGCCGCCACCGAACCGCTGGGCGACCGCGTGAAAGACGTGCTGCCGCGTGATGTGGCGGTGGCCGACAGCCGCTTTGTGGTGAACTACTTTCGTTTATCGCATGACGGGCGCCTGCTTTTCGGCGGCGGCGAAAGCTATGGCTATCGCTTTCCGTCCGACATCGCCGCCAAGGTGCGCAAACCAATGTCGGTGGTCTTTCCACACTTGAGCGACGTAAAAATTGACTACGCTTGGGGCGGCACATTGGGCATCACGATGAAACGCCTACCCTATGTGGCGCGGGTCGCGCCCAATATCCTGTCGGCATCGGGATATTCCGGCCACGGGGTCGGCACCGCCACCCACGCAGGATACCTGATGGCCCGCGCGATCGAAGGCGATGGCGATGGGTTTGACAGCCTCAGCGCGATACCCACGACGCCCTTCCCCGGCGGCGCGGCGCTGCGCAGCCCCCTATTGGTGATGGCGATGCTGTGGTACGCCACGCGCGACCGGCTGGGATTTTAGGACCCGAGTGTCATGCTGCCCTCTGGCGGCGTACACAGCCCTTTCCTGCCTTAGCTCAATGACCTTTGATTTTCACAAAGGTCTGTCCGCATCACAATAACTTAACCTTTGGTCATGGCGAAAACCCTTGGCCTGAGCGGCCCCTTGTTTTACAATATCGAAAACCATTATTCAGGAATATGAAATATGGCACTCCCCGATATCCACAAGGCTGAACCCATCCCCGCCAGCGCAAAAGCCGCGATCGAAGATCTGCTGCAAAGCGGCGACCTGTTTCGCTACACGGCGACCAAGGATGCGCCGGTATCGCTGCTTGAGGCTGAATTCGCCGATATGATGGGTGTGAAATACGCGCTGGCAGTATCGTCCTGTTCGGCCGCGCTGTTTCTGTCGCTGCTGGCGCTGGACCTTAAAAAAGATGCGCGTGTTTTGATCCCCGGCTTCACTTTTGCCGCCGTACCTTCTGCTGTGCTACATGCCAATTGCCTGCCGGTGCTGTGCGAGGTTGGCGAAAACTATCGGATCGACCTGGATGATTTCGCCGCCAAGCTGGGCGATGTAGATGCAGTGATCATCAGCCACATGCGCGGACACACCTCTGATATGGATGCGATCATGGCGCTATGCAGCGCCGCCGACATCCCAGTGATCGAAGACGCCGCCCATTCGCTCGGCACCCAGTGGCAAGGGCGCAAGATCGGCACCATCGCCGACATCGGCTGCTTTTCCTTTCAGTCCTACAAGATGATTAACGCCGGCGAAGGCGGTATCATGATCACCGATGATGCCGACCTGATGGCGCGCGCCATCATCATGTCCGGCGCTTACGAGCATAACTGGAAGAAACATAGCGCCCTGCAAAGTGCCTTTGCCAAGTGGCAGAACCAACTGCCGCTCTATAACCTGCGCATGTCCAACTTGTCGGCGGTGGTGATCCGCCCGCAACTGGCGGAATTGCCGCGCCGTGTGGCTGATGGGCTGCGCAATTACGATTACATGGCCGCGCGCCTGTCGGTATCACCCCTGATCACCGTGCCCGCCCCCCTAAGCGGCGAGGTGCGTGCCCCGGATTCGATCCAGTTCAATCTGAACGGGATGTCCGACGCTACAATCCGCGCTTTTGCCGCAGCCGCCGATGCGGCAGGCGTCAAGGTGCAGGTCTTTGGTCAGAGCCAAGACAACGCGCGGGCCTTCTGGAACTGGAAATTCATCCCCGATCTGCCCGAACTTCCGCAGACCCGCGCGATGCTGATGCGGGCCTGTGATGTACGCCTGCCCGTACAACTGAGCCTTGAGGACATCGACGCGATAGCAGAGGTGATCCTGACGGCACTGGCGCAGGTGACAAACGCCAAGGCTGCGTGAGCCCAGGCCGTTGAGGGGGCTGTTTGCCCCATCAACCGCGCAGGGAATATTATGGCTAAATAGAAAGGCCAGACCCATCGGGGACTGGTCCGACTGCGCTACTTGAGCTTTGACAGCTTGTCCTGCAATTCGGAGAGCTGTTTTTTGATCGCGTCCAAGTCTTCGCTTTTTTCGGCGGCTGGTGCTGGTTCGGCCTCTGGCGTTGTGCCCCCGGCGTTCCGGGTCCAGCCGCCGGTCATGGCTTTCATGAATGCCTCTTGCTGGGCCTGCATGACCTCAAGACCCGGCATTTTCGCCATCGGATTGATCGTGGTCATATTTTCAACCACCTTGGCCTGCCCGTTGCGCAGCATGTCAAACGATGCCTGCAAGAATTGCGGAACGACCGAAACATTGCCCGACATATAGCTGCGCACCAGATCGTTCAGTACGTCGACCGGCAGAACAGATTCACCGCGGCTTTCGTGTTCAGCGATAATTTGCAGCAGGTATTGCCGCGTCAGGTCATCGCCTGATTTCAGATCAACGATCTGTACTTCGCGCCCATCGCGGATAAATCCGGCAATGTCTTCCAATGTCACGTAATCGCTGGTTTCGGTATTGTACAACCTGCGGCTGGCGTAGCGCTTGATCAGCAATGGTTTCGGTTTGTCCGCCACAATTTACCTCCCCGGATATCGTGCTGCATTGCAGCTTAGGGCAGCCCTGAATAAAAAGGAAGGGCGCAAAGAAAAAGGGCAGGCCCGAATGGACCCGCCCTCATTTTCACATCGCTCAGGGAGGCGAGCGGTGCAAAGTGTCGCTTACTTCGTGGTCGCTTTTTTCGCAGCGGTCTGCACGTCGTTTGTCGCCTTTTTGACAGCGGCGCTTGCATCTTCTTGGATGTCTTTGCCAGCAGCCATCATCAGCTCAACCGTGTCCATCTGAACCTTTTTCGCAACTTCGGCGAAAGCAGCCATGTGCTCGGCTGCAACTTCGGCAGAGGCCGACGCGAAATCGGTCATCGCTTTTGCATAGTCGGCAGGCTCGGCTTTGGTTTTCGCCATGTCGCTCATGCGGGCCAGTGTTTCTTTGGTCCACTTGGACGAGATATCGGCAGATTTCTCAGCCGCGCTCAGTGCCACGCCGGACAGCTTTTCGTTCAGCGTCGCGGTTGTCTTGAATGCGTCTTCCATGGAAGCGGTATCGACCGGGAATGCGCCAAGTACGTCTTTGAACATTGCGGTCATGTCAGGTGTCTTTGTCATGTCTCATATCCTTTATTGCGTTGGTGCGGGTCGTCCCGCCTTTTCTGCGTCTGAAAGGAATATAGATGCTGCACCGCAGCATTTCAAGCTTTTTCTGCACTGCAGCAATTCTGTTACGTAACTTGAATGGGCAAGCAAAATCAGAGCCTTGCCTTTTTGGCCACGTAAGAGCCCGGTGCATCGGCTAAAATTTTTCGACCCTCATCGCCGGGGAATCGGGCATTGATCTGCTTGCCCGCTCGCTTTTTCAGCCACCCCCCCCAGCGCGGCCACCACGACCCTTCGTGGAATTTTGCCGTTTCCTGCCAGGCGTCATTGTCCATCGTCAGGTCGTTATTGGTATAGTGGCCATACTTGTTACGGCTGGGCGGGTTCACAATGCCCGCGATATGGCCGGACTGCGTCATAAAGAATGTCTTATCCTTTGACCCCATCTGCTGCACCCCGCGGTAGCAGTCTTTCCAAGGTGCGATGTGATCAGTCTCGCATGCGATGGCACAAACCGGCACGTCAATGTCGCCCAATTCCAGATGATGCCCCAGCAGGTCGAACCCGCCGTCTGCCAGTTCATTGCGCTGGCACAGCCCGCGCAGGTACTGCATCGCCATCCGACCCGGCAGATTGGCCCCGTCCCCGTTCCAGTACAGCAAATCAAAGGCCGGAGGCGCCTCGCCCATCATATAGCTTTTCACCGCAGGCCCATAGACCAGATCGTTGGAGCGTAGGAACGAGAAGGTACGCGCCATCACCACCGACGGCAGCACGCCCTTGTCCGCCACCTCGGCCTCGACCCCGTCGATGAAATCATTGGTCAGAAACGGCTGAAACTCCCCCTGATCTGAGAAATCCGTGAGCGCGGTAAAGAAGGTCGCAGATTTGATCGACGTATCGCCGCGTTGCTTGAGCAGGGACAATGTCAGCGACAGCGTGGTGCCTGCGATGCAATAGCCCACGGCGTTGATCCGGTCTTCGCCGGTGATCGCCTTGACCTCGCGGATCGCCGCCAGGTAGCCATCCTCGACATAATCCTCCATCCCAACATCGGCATAGGTGGCATCAGGATTGACCCAGGACACGATAAACAGCGTGTGCCCCTGATCGACCAGCCATTTGACCATAGAGTTTTGCGCCTTGAGGTCGAGAATGTAGAACTTGTTGATCCATGGCGGAAAAATCAGCAGCGGCGTTTTGTGCACCTTGTCGGTGGTCGGCGTATATTGGATCAGTTCGAACATCCGGTTGCGGTACACCACCTTGCCAGGGCTGGTGGCGATGTTGCGGCCCAGCTCAAACGCGCTTTCGTCGGCCAGTTTGACCACCAGTTCACCGTCGTTCGCCTCAAGGTCCGCGATCAGGTTCTCCAGGCCCTTGATCAGGCTCGCCCCTTCGGTCGCCACCGCCCGTTCCAGTGCATCGGGATTCGTGGCCAGAAAATTGGTCGGGCTCATCATTGCGATGATCTGCTGGCTGAAATAATTCAGCCGATTCTTTTCCGCCGGGTCCATGTCCTGCGCATCTTCCACGGCCTGCTTCAGCGCTTCGGTGTTGATCAGGTACTGCTGTTTGACGAAATTGAAATACGGGTGCGTTTGCCACAGCGGGTTGGCAAAGCGTTTGTCGGGAGGAGAATTGTCCTCGGGGGCGGCGAAACTGCCCTTTGCGAGCGATTGCTGCGCCTGCACAAAATGCGTCACCGTCTTGGTCCAGTACCCCATCTGATGTTCCATCAGCTTGGCCGGGTTGTTGGACGCCTCTGCCCAATAGGAGTGCGCCGCCTTGGCAAATAGCTCTTGGTTAGGCCCATCCAATGCGGGCTGATGCCCTTTTTTGTTGGCCATAACCTGTGTCAATCGCTCGGTCAGCGCTTCGACTTTTTTCAGATTTTCGGTCATGCGTGACAGCGCTGCGTCGTCGGTTAACCCTTGCTGGCGGGATTCTGTTGTCATCTTAACCTTTTGCTCCTATCTTCGCACTTGCAGCATTACGTCGCCCCATCCGGGAGGGGCGCGACGGACGTGTCCAGATAAAGGCCCGAGCGGCCACCAAAAAGGAGACCCCTCGTGCGCTACATGGCAACTTACGACCTGATGGAATCCATCCGGAACACCAATCAGTGGCTCGGCGCGTCGGCGCTTGCCGTTGCATCTTACCCGTCTTTTTCAATGTTTCCAAACCCTGCGATGGAATGGATGGCAGCCTGGGGCGAAGTGACGGAACGTACTTTTGCCCGCATGGTGGTCAAACCCGATTGGAATATCCCCCCGGTGATCGGCGACAAGGGTCAGGACCGCGTGGTCAGCGCAGATGTCGAACTGGCGCGCCCTTTTGGCGATCTGGTCCACTTCTCCGTTCAGGGGCGCAAGCCGACCAAACGCAAAGTGTTGCTGGTTGCCCCGATGTCCGGTCACTATGCCACCCTTCTGCGCTCCACTGTCATCTCCCTGCTGCCAGATTGCGACGTCTATATTACAGACTGGCACAACGCGCGCGATATTCCAGTCAGTGCAGGAAAATTCGATATCGAGGACTATACCCTCTATCTGGTGGAATTCATGCGCCATCTTGGGCCTGACATCCATGTGATTGCCGTTTGCCAGCCCGCGCCGCTGACATTGGCCGCAACTGCCTATCTCGCCGAAGAAGACCCCGACGCGCAGCCGCGCAGCCTGACCCTTATCGGCGGGCCGATCGACCCCGACGCCACGCCCACAGATGTCACCGACTTTGGCCACCGTGTCACCATGGGCCAGTTGGAACACTCCATGATCCAACGCGTCGGGTTTAAACATCAGGGCGTGGGCCGCAAAGTCTACCCGGGCCTCTTGCAACTGGCGTCTTTCATTTCGATGAACAACGACACCCACCGCGAGGCGTTTACCAACCAGATCACCCGCGTTGCGCAGAATAAGGCGCACGAACATGACAAGCACAACAAGTTCTACGACGAATATCTCGCCGTCATGGACATGCCTGCCGAATTCTACCTCTCCACTGTCGAGCGTATCTTCAAAGACCGCGAAATCGCGCGCAATGATTTCACCGTGGCGGGAAAGAAAGTCGACATCGGAAAGATCACAACCGTCGCGGTGAAAACTGTCGAAGGCAGCAAGGATGACATTTCGGCCCCGGGCCAGTGCATCGCCGCTCTTGATCTGCTGACGGGCCTGCCCGACAGCAAAAAAGCCAGCCATCTTGAGGATGGTGCAGGACACTATGGCATCTTCGCCGGCAAAAGCTGGCGCAACAACATCCGCCCGCTGGTGCTGAACTTCATTGACGCCAATGATGGTGGCGCAGCCAAGAAGCCCGCAAACAAAAACGCGGCGGCTTGATCCCAATGGGGCGCGGCACGGATATCCCTTTCGGGTGCGCTTGCGGTACGATCACCGGAACGCTGTTGGCCGCCTGCCCGGCCAACGGCACCCATATAGCGTGCCATTGCGTAGATTGCCGCGCCGCTATGGTCTATTGTGACCAGCCCGATCCGGCGCCAGATCCCGTACCACTTTACCAGACCACGCCCGCGCAACTTCGGTTCGATAGCGGTCTCGACCGGCTCGAAGTGTTTTCCTTTGGCCCCAAAAACATCCTGCGCTGGCGGGCGGGCTGCTGCGGTGCGCCTATGTTCAACACGCTGCGTAATCCCAAGATATCGTTCGTCGGCCTGCACACCCAACGCCTGACTGCGCCCGAGGCACTGGGCCGCCTGCGCGGCTATGCCTTTGTGCCCGGTGCGCAAGGCCGGACCAAACACACCGGCACCGCCACATTCGTCTGGGGCATGATCAAACGCAGTCTGCTGGCCCGGATCACCGGCCGCTGGCGGGAAACACCGCTCTTTGACGTGACCACCGGCCAGCCAATTGCACCAATTCAGCTTGTCCCCAAAGACGCGCGCAAGGCTCTGCTCAAACGCCTGCACTAAGCTGCTCTTTCTAGCCAGATATGGTCCGCAGGGGAGTTCGAGAGCGCAAATTGCCCCTCAACCGTGCAACAAGCGCGTACCGCGCTATTGCAGAACAAGCGGCTGCTTCATCCAGTCACGCAGCGCCGCCGTCGTGGCCCCGGGTTGCTCCAGCGTTGGCAGATGCCCAGCATCAGCCAGCACCACCAGCTTTGCATAGGGGATCAGCTCCGCCATAAATGAATGGCGCTTTACCGGGCACAGCGCATCATGTTCGCCACATAAGATCAAGGTCGGCACCTTGCAGCGCCGCAACGTCGCCTGTTGATCCCGGCGGCGCTGCAAGGCGCGGGATTGGCGAATAAACACCTCCGGCCCCAGCGTTTCAGCCATATCCATCACCAAGGCCAATACGTCATTGCGCTGCGGCCCCGGTGCCAGATAGGACGGTTTCATCTCTTCCCGCATCACCTCGCCCAACCGCCCCGACCGCGCCTTGACGATCTGCGGTTCACGGTTGGCGGCGATCACCGGGGTTTCGGCCAGCGGGTTGGTGTCCATCAGCGCGATCCGTGTGATCCGATCAGGCGCGCGGCGCAGCAACTCCATCGCCACGATGCCACCCATGCTCAACCCCGCAAGGGCAAAGCGCGCCGGCAGTTGATCCAGCAAGCCTGATGCAATCTCTTCGATCCGTTCGCCCTGCGTTATGGGCGCCACCATCACGGCAGTATCCGCCGACATTTCCGCGATCTGCGGCCCAAACAGCCGCGCATCACACATCATCCCCGGCAGCAGGACCAGCGGTTCAGCCATTGCGGCACATCCTATTGATTTCAAAACATTTCATCATGTACCCAACGGCCCGTCGGCCTTATCTATATCACGGCGATTGCATCGTGCAACATCACGGCGCCGACGGATAGGCGATGCCGCGCAGCGGCGGAAAATCACGGTAGCGGGCTTGGCGTTGCGGCAATGGTTCATCCGGCGTCATGCCTGCGCGCAACAACATGCCCTTTGGCGCGATATAGCTTGAGATCGTGCGCAGGGGCCGGGGCCGCCACACAAGGTTCAGCGCTGACAGCTTGGGGAAGTACCACTGCTCTGAATAGGGCAGATGATCATGTATCCACCACGCCAGATCGCGCCAATCGCGCCCCTTGTCATATTGATCGGCAAACCACGGCACCACGATGCTCGCCCCTGCGATGGCAGTCTCGCCGCTGTCACGGTCCCAGATATGGCACTCGACCGGGTTGTCGTTGCGCGCGCAGTTCAGCCGGTTCTCGTTGCCATAGCGGTTCAGCTCCGGCGACCGATAGCCCGACCGCACCGCAATCCGACCAAAAGTCTCCTCCAGCGGGTCCAATAGCGCGGTGCAAAAGGCCCGACCATTCTCGATCACGAGGTCGGGATTGGTCGGCACATTCGGCACCCCGTGAAACGCCGAAATCTCGGAATACAGAAAATCCCGCATGTAGAAATGCTGCGACAACCGCACGCGGCCCAATGTCTCAAGGCTCCACATGCTGGCCGGTTTGCGCATCAGGGGTGGCCATTCCAACGAAAGGCACCATCCGGTCCTAGGGGCGAAAACGGGTTATACGCCACCTCCCAGATATGGCCTTCGGGGTCCGAAAAATAGCCGATGTGCCCGCCCCAGAACACATCGCTTGCTGGGCGCAAAATACGCCCCCCCGCCGCTTCAGCCTGGGCCAAGACGGCTGCGACATCATCTTTTCCCCTGACGTTATACGCATAGGTTGCCGCCCCATGCCCAAGCGAGTCTACCGGCACGCCGATGTCTTCTGCCAGTTTCCCAATCGGGTAAATGCCCAGGCATTGGCCCAGAAGATCATAGGCAATCACCCCATCCGGGCTGTCCACCCGCGCCCAACCCAATGCGTCATAAAACGCTGCCAGCGCGTCTGAATCTCGTGCCCCCAGCGTTACCAGTGATATTCGTTGTTCCATAATATCAATCCATTACAGGTGATACTTCACCTATCGCCTCAACAATCAAATCCAGACAAGGCCCATCCGAAAACCGGTGATCCGCATCCTTAACCAGCCGTAACTGCATGTCCGAGCCGCTGGCATGTTCCAATAGGCGCACCGCCGTCGCAACGCTCACGGCCGTGTCCGCCGTGCCTTGCAGGAATCGCACCGGGAACGGCAGAGTAAGCGGCGTGCGCAACACCAGCTGATTGCGGCCATCCTCGATCATCCGGCGGGTGATCACATAAGGGTCCATATAGTCTGACGGCAACTCCACCTGCCCCGCCTCGGCCAACGTCTGCTTTTGGGCATCGCTAAAATTTGCCCAATACCCATCTTCGGTGAAATCCGGTGCCGCCGCGATCCCGACCAGCCCGGCGATCCGCTCTGGCATCGCCCGCGCCAGCAACAGCGCCTGCCAGCCGCCCATCGACGATCCGACAATCACCAGCGGCCCTTGCGTCAGGGCCGTCACGGCCGCGCGCGTGTCCTCGGCCCAATCGCCGATACAGCCTTCTGTAAAGGTGCCTGACGATTCGCCATGCCCCGAATAGTCAAACCGCAAAAATGCGCGTCCCTCGGCGCGCGCCCAGTCCTCCAGATACACCGCTTTGGTGCCCATCATATCGGATTTCAGCCCGCCCAGAAACACGACACAGGGGCCTTGCCCCGGCGTAAAATGATACGCAATGCGCCGCCCCTGCGCGGTCTCGATGAATGTCGCTTGTGTCATATGATCTCCGTCTTTGCGGCGATCATGCGCGCGGGCGGGGCCAAGGGCAAGTCACCGCTCGGCGGCCTCACCGACCTCTGGCAACCAGCGCGCGGTCAGCGCCGCAGCCAGCGCCATCACGGCAAAAAGGGCCAAAGTCACCTGCGGCCCGATCAACGCCGCTCCGCCGCCCAGCACACCAGCCATCAGCAACAGCACGCCAATGACCGTATTGCTCACCGCCGTATAGGCCGCCCGCTGTTCTGCCGGGGCCATATCAACCAGATAAATCGATCGCCCCTGCCGCACGCCGTGATAGGCAATCATCAGCACAAATAACACCGCAGGCATCGCCCAGACCTGTTGCGCCAGCCCCAGCGCCCAAAGGCCGAGCCCGGCCAGCATCGCCACCGCGCCGACGATCCCTGTCAGGATCAATACCCAGCGGCTTGATCTATCCGACAGCCGCCCCCAGACATAAGAACTGGCGAAAGACGCGCAGGCCGACGCCAACACCAGCGCCCCCAACTGCCCCAAACCATCGGCCCCGGCCTGCCCTGCAAGGATCACCAGATAGGGCGGCGCCAGCGCGGTCGACACCAACAGCCCGCGCACCAGAATGAACAGCCACAGGTCGCGGTTGCCCCGCAACAGGCCGAAATCGACGCCGGTGCGCTGCGCGTCGGTGCTTGGCTCCTCTTCTACGCGCGAAAACAACATCGCCGCCGACGCCCAGAGTGCCGCCGCCAGCGCAATCGCCGCCAGCACCACCGTGCGGCTTTCGAACAACCCAGAGATCAGCAGCAGGGCAAAGACCACGACACCCAAGGCCGCAACGGACCCGGCCAAGCCGGTGACCGACCCACGGCGGGCTTGGCCGACGGTTTTACCCAGGATGTCCTTGTACGACACCGAACAGGCCGCGCGGCACAGCGCCAGTACCGCCAAGGCGCCGCAGATCGCAACCCCCGCCGCCGCCCCGCTGAGCGACATCCCGGCCAGAACAACCAGCGCCGCCGCCGCCCCTTGGCCCGCACTGCCCCAGACCCAGGCCCATTTGCGCCGCGCCATGCGCTGAACCCATCCGGCCAGCAATATCTGCGGCAACAACGATCCCGCCTCGCGGATCGGCACCAGAGCACCGGCAAACACGGCCGGGGCCCCCAGCGCAGTCAGCAGCCACGCCAGGACCAGCTTGGGGTCAATCAGCCCATCCGCCACCTTGGTCATCGACAAGGAAAACACATGGCGCAAACCATTGCGCGCTTCGGCGTCCTGTGCGGCGTCACTCAATCCTTCTGCAGGGTCATCGCGCCCGGAAATCCGATCAAACGCATGTTCCGCCAACTTGTCCTGCATCTTTTATCCTTTCGCCGCAACGTACTGGCCCAAGATAGACCGCCGCGCTGGATCCTCAACCATTCATACCCCGACACGTCCCGCCCCGGCTGTTCCCAAACTACGACACTTAACCCCGGTCGCGCGGCCAAAGATTGACAAGGGCGCGCGTCCCCGCCAAACACCGCCTTGAACCAAACCCGCAACCGGGCGTCTCGTGGGCGCCAAACCGACGAGGAGTGCCCCAGATGGCCCAAGTCTCCCTTACTTTCCCCGATGGCAACAGCCGCCAATATGACGCCGGTATCACCGCTGGCGAGGTGGCGAACGACATCTCAAAATCGCTGGGCAAAAAGGCCATCAGCGCCACTGTGAACGGCGCCCATTTTGATCTGGCATGGCCCATCGACGGCGACGCGCAAATCGCCATTCACACCATGGCGGATGAACCGCAGGCCAATGAACTGGTGCGCCACGACCTTGCGCATATCATGGCCCGCGCTGTGCAGGACCTATGGCCCGACACCAAGGTGACCATCGGCCCGGTGATCAAAGACGGCTGGTACTACGATTTTGACCGCAAAGAGCCCTTCACCCCAGAAGACCTCGGCGCGATCGAGAAAAAGATGAAAGACATCATCAACGCCCGTGATGCCGTGCGCACCGAAGTCTGGGACCGCCCCCGCGCGATCAAACACTACGAAGACCTGAATGAGCCCTATAAGGTCGAGTTGATCAATTCCATCCCAGGTGATGAGCCGCTGCGCATGTATTGGCACGGCGACTGGCAGGATCTGTGCCGTGGCCCGCACCTGCAACATACCGGCCAAGTGCCGGGCGACGCGTTCAAGCTGATGTCCATCGCCGGTGCCTATTGGCGCGGTGACAGCAGCCGCGCGATGTTGCAACGCATCTACGGCGTGGCCTTTACTGGCAAGGAAAAGCTGCGCGCGCATCTTAACATGCTCGAAGAGGCCGCCAAACGCGACCACCGCAAGCTGGGCCGCGAGATGAACCTGTTTCACATGCAAGAAGAAGCGCCCGGTCAGGTCTTTTGGCACCCCAACGGCTGGTCGATCTATACCCAGTTGCAAGATTACATGCGCCGCCAGCAACGCAAAGGCGGCTATGTCGAGGTAAACACCCCGCAGGTCGTTGACCGCAAACTCTGGGAAGCCTCCGGTCACTGGGAAAAGTATCAAGATCACATGTTCATCGTCGAAGTGGATGAGGAACATGCCCGTGAAAAGGCCGTCAATGCGCTCAAGCCGATGAACTGCCCCTGCCACGTGCAGATTTTCAATCAGGGTCTGAAATCGTACCGCGATCTGCCGCTGCGCATGGCCGAATTCGGGTCGTGCAACCGCTACGAACCCTCGGGTGCGCTGCACGGCATCATGCGGGTGCGCGGCTTTACCCAAGATGACGGCCACATCTTCTGCGCCGAGGATCAGATCGAGGTCGAAACCGCCAAGTTCATCGAGTTCCTAAGCGAGATTTACCGCGATCTTGGGTTTGAAAACTTCAAGGTCAAATTCTCTGACCGCCCGGAAAAGCGTGCCGGGTCGGATGAGGTCTGGGACAAGGCCGAAGCCGCCCTACTCTCGGCCACACGCGCGGCAGGGATTGAGCCTGAACTGAACCCCGGCGAAGGTGCTTTCTATGGCCCCAAGCTCGAGTTCGTTCTGACCGATGCCATTGGACGCGACTGGCAGTGCGGGACACATCAGGTCGATTTCGTACTGCCCGAACGGCTGGACGCGACCTATATCGGTGCCGATGGCAACAAACACCGCCCCGTCATGCTGCACCGTGCAACCTTAGGCAGCTTTGAGCGTTTCATCGGTATCCTGATCGAAGAACACGCTGGCAAACTGCCTTTCTGGCTGGCCCCGCGTCAGGTGGTTGTCGCTTCGATCACCTCCGAGGCAGACGACTACGTGGCCGAGGTGGTCGAAACGCTCAAGGCTGCTGGTGTGCGCGCCGAGGCGGACATGCGTAACGAAAAGATCAACTACAAAGTTCGTGAACATTCGGTCGGTAAAGTGCCGGTGATCCTGGCCGTCGGCGCCCGCGAAGTCGAAGAAAAAACCGTCTCTGTTCGTCGCTTGGGCGAAAAGCAGACCTCGGTGCAGTCGCTGGCAGAAATGACAGTACAGCTCGGCCGCGAAGCGACGCCGCCGGATTTGCTGTAACAATTGTAAAATCAGGGGCCGCGCCGTGAAACAACGCGCGTCCCCTGACGCCGGAATTTGTAACAAACAACCACGGGACCCCGTCAACGCGCGGGTTTTTCCAGAATTTTTCGCGTGATTTCTAACGCGAATGTGACACACTGGCTCGTGAATGGCATTTGAAGTCAGGCAATGCTTTAGTGATGCCATCATCGTTTTACCCTGATTTAAGAAGGAAGATTGATATGTCCACGACTATGAAGACCGTTGCAATCGCCGGTGCCGTTGCCGCCGCGATGGCCGCCCAGACCACCACTGCGCAGGCCGCCTCGAAAGAGAAATGTTATGGCGTGTCGCTGGCAGGGGCCAATGATTGCGCCGCCGGTCCAGGCACCACCTGCGCAGGTACCTCGGTCAAGGATTATCAGGGCAACGCATGGACATTAGTCGATGCAGGCACCTGCACCGAAATCGACCTGCCTGTAATGGCCGACGGCACAGCGCGCCAAGGCTCGCTCGAAGCGCTGCCGCGCGATCTGCCAGCGTGATCCCAATTGTCTCAGGCGCTCCCCGCCTGAGACACCCCGCGCCCCGCAACATGCCGGAGGCCCCCATGCGCGACACCCCACATCAGTTCAACGCCCTGCCCAACGCCCCCGGCGTTGGCTATAAGCCGCAACATTTCAATGCGTTGATGCAAGACGCGGGCCCAGTTGAATGGGTCGAGGTCCATGCCGAGAATTACATGGGCGACGGCGGTCGCCCGCAGGCGCAGTTGAATGCCCTGTCAGAACGCTTTGCCCTGTCGATCCACGGCGTTGGCCTGTCCATCGGTGGCCAAGGCCCGCTGAACCGGGACCACCTTGCCCGATTGAAACAGCTTTGCGACCGGATGCAACCAGCAAGCTTTTCCGAACATCTGGCCTGGTCCACCCATGGGGCGGAGTATCTTAACGATCTGCTGCCCCTGCCCTATACCAAAAATACGCTGGCGCTGGTGGCAGAACATATTGATCAGGTTCAGAACACGTTGGGCCGCCAAATGCTTCTGGAAAACCCCTCTAGCTACCTCGCCTTTGTCGAATCTGACTTATCCGAAACTGACTTTTTAGCAGAAGTTATACACCGAACTTCCTGCGGTCTCTTGCTTGATGTCAATAATGTCTTCATCTCAGCGACAAACCTTGGGATGTCGACGCAGGCCTATATTGATGCCTTCCCGACCGACCATGTCGGCGAATTACATGTGGGTGGCCATGATCACGATACCGATGAAAACGGTGCGCCGCTGCTGATCGACAGCCATGGCAAGCCGGTCGTCGATCCTGTCTGGGATTTACTGGGGTATACATTGGCACAAACCGGGCCAAAGCCGGTGTTGGTTGAATGGGACAACGACGTGCCCGATTGGCCCGTTTTGCGCGACGAGGCCGCGCGCGCAGCGCAGGTCATGGCCCTATGACGCGACAGGCTGACTTTCGGGCGGGCTTGCTCGACGCGGGTCGCCCGGTGCCGGACGGGCTGATTGGGCCAAAGGGTACCCCTGCAACGGCGCGGTATGCCGTCTATCGCAACAATGTCACCCAGTCCCTGATCGAGGCCCTCACAACAGCCTTTCCACTGGTCCGAAAACTGATCGGCGATCAGAACCTCGCCAATCTGGCGCCGCTTTATGTCCGCGACCACCCGCCAAAATCGCCTATGATGATGCACTATGGCGTTGAATTTCCTGACTTTCTGGCAGGCTTTGCGCCCCTTTCTCACATCGGCTACCTTGACGATGCCGCACGCCTTGATCTGGCGATGCGCGCCGCCTACCACGCCTCCGATGCGCCGCCGCTTGATCTGTCACAGCTTCAATCGCTGCCGCACGCCAAGCTGCTGGCCTCCCGCGTCATCTTGGCCCCGTCGGTGCGAACGATCCGCTCAAACTGGCCGCTTTATGATATTTGGCGGTTCAACCATCAGCCCGAGGCGCCCAAACCGCGTGCTGTTGCGCAGGACGTCCTGATCACCCGTCCCGAATTTGATCCCCAGCCCCATCCGTTGCCCCCCGGCGCGGCCGACTGGCTGGATCATCTGGCCGCGGGTCACAGCATCGACACCGCCCACGATGCAACCTTGGCCAAAATGCCCGACTTCGATCTTGGCACTTGCCTGACCCTTGCCCTGACCACCCATGCGATTGTCGCCGTTACTGACAAGGAATTGAAATGACTACGCTTTTTCAAGCTTATGCAAACACAACCGCCCGTCTTGGCGCGCTCGATTGGGTGATCCCGACGCTGGCGCGGCTGGTGTTTGCTGCGGTTCTGCTGATCTACTTCCTCAATTCCGGCATGACAAAGCTGGGCGATGGCCTGCTGGGCATTCTTACCCCTTCGGCTGGGGCCTATGCGCAAATTTTCCCCAAAACCTTTGAGGCCGTGGGTTATGACAGTGACGCCATGGGCGTGCTGCATTGGGGAATGGTTGTGGCCGGCACACTGGCAGAGTTCATTCTACCCACCCTGATTGTGCTGGGCCTGCTCACGCGCCTTGCTGCACTGGGTATGATCGGCTTTGTCTTTCTGCAATCGCTGACCGATATTTACGGCCACGGCCAGTGGGATGCGCTTGGTACCTGGTTCGATCGCTTTGCGGACGGCACCATATTGGATCAGCGCGCGCTGTGGATCTTTTTGCTCATCGCATTGGTGATCAAAGGTGCCGGCCCGCTGTCATTTGACCGCGCGCTCAAGCCAGCGCACGGGTGATACGGCATTAAAGCAATACCTTAAGATCGCCCTCTACCTCTTTGTTCCAACCTAGAAAAATCTGATCTTCGACGACGATCAGGGGCCGCTTCATCAGCGCCGGATGCGCCTTGATCAACGTCAGGGGCGCCTCAGCGCGGGCGGCATCGTCCAGCCCCCGCCACGTCGTTGACCGCGTGTTGAGCAAGGCCGCACCATACTTATCCCAGGCCGCCGTCAGCACGGCGTCAGGCACCCCGTCTTGGCGCACGTCAACCAACGCGGCGTCTGGCAACGCCTTGATCGCCTTGCGGCAGGTATCGCAATTCTTAAGTCCGTAAATCTGCATATCCCCACCTCATTCCAAAACCCGCAGGCAAATTCTTGAAAAGGCTCGCCATGAATCGCTTGATTTTTCAACCTCCTGCGCAATCTTTTTTCCTGTGGCGACCCTGGTGCCCTGTGCACATGTGGCCACCCTGCCTCTGGCAGGCACGTCAAAGACAAAGGAGGCGCGGATATCATGCCAACAGGCACCGTGAAATGGTTTAACACTACCAAAGGCTACGGCTTTATTGCCCCGGAAGGCGGCGGCACTGACGTATTTGTACATATCTCAGCAATCGAAAGCTCTGGCTTGACCGGGCTGACCGATGATCAAAAGGTCAGTTTTGACTTGGCCGAAGGGCGCGACGGCCGCCAGATTGCGACCGATCTAAAACTGTTGTGAAGACAAAAAACCCGGCGTCGACAGACACCGGGTTTTCAACTCGCGAAAATGATCGCCGATCAGTCGAAGGTACATCCCTTTGTCCCGATCTGGCATGTCGGGCGCGCCGAGCGGCGCTGTTTCACCCGGCGGACACGCGGCGCGGGCGCCGATTTCACCTGTTGATAGCTCATGGACTGGTTGGGTGTTCCGCAGCAGATGACCCCAGAAATGGTGATCGGCTGCGATCCGGCTGGGCAATAATTTGCGCTGGTAGAATAGGAGTAGATTTTTACATCCGCTGCCGCCTGCCCAGGTAGCAGGTTCGCGGCCAGCAGGCCAAATCCGGCGGTAACCACTGATTTCAAATGCATAATATCCCTCGTTTCTTCGTACCAATAAATTTGATTGCACCAACCTTGCCCAGCCATCCGGGCCAAGTCCAGCGTTTTTGCGCCAAATGCGCCGGATGCCACGTGCGGCGGTTTAAGAAATTCAAAAACCTAATGTGACTACCCTTTGAAAGTTTATCAGAGGAAACTTGCCATGTCAGAATTTCTGCGCCTCTTGGCCGTATACTATGCCTGTGATCACGCCGCCGCCCTACGCCCGCTGACCGCGGCCGAGGTGGCCGCCTGCATGGGGCACTATAACGCGGTGAAGTCACACTTTGTCACCGATCTACCGCCTCCCGCCAGCAGCCAGGACCGCAGCACAACGTCCAACCTCGCCTTCACCCGCTTCAAACGCTGGGAAAGTGAAAATCAGCAACTCGTCGCAGACCTGCGCGCCCGCGTCAGCCATTAAGGATTGCAGGCAGTTGCGCAAAGCCGTGAAAGCGGATGCGCCCACCGCCCTGCCTGCCCGACGTAATCTGATAATCTGGATAGCGCTCTAGAAACCGCTGCACCGCAATCCGCCCTTCCATCCGCGCCAGCGTCAGCCCGACACAGACGTGCGGCCCCCCGGCAAAAGCGAGATGCCGGTTCGGATGGCGGGAGATGTCAAATTCCGTTGGGTTATCAAACACATCCGGGTCTCGGTTGGCGGCACCGATGCACAGGTGCAGCGTGCTGCCCCGGGCAACGCGCAGATCGCCAAACGTCACATCCGCAGTGACTTCGCGGTTGCCGAACTGGTTGGGCGACCGAAACCGCAACACTTCTTCGATACACGGGTTCAGCAGCGCCGCGTTGGCCTGCAACCGTGCCTTCTGCGCCGGGAAATCATGCAGCAAGGCCAGCGCACTGCCGATCAGATTGGTGGTCGTCTCATGGCCCGCGTTCAAAATGAAGATACAGTTCTGGATCAACTCAATCTCGCTGAGCTGGCCGCTGTCATCGCCCATGATCAGCCGGGTCAGAACATCCGTTTCCGGGTCGCCCGGCGCTGCCCGCCTACGGGCAACAAGGTCTTGCAGATAGGCTTTGAACTCCGCCACCGCCACATGGCCGCGCTGTAGTTGCGCATCGTCCAACACCGGTTCCAGCGCGCCGAGGATGGCCAGTGACCAGTCCCGCAAGGGGCCGCGCTCTGCCATCGGGATATCCAGCAGATTGCCGATGATCTGGATCGGGATTGAACTGGCAAAGTCTTCGATCAGATCCGCTTTTGGTGGCAACCCATCCAGCAGATGATCCACCGTGGCGATCAGCCCCGGTTCCATCCGCGCCAACGCCTTGGGGGTCAGTGCCGATGTCATAATACGCCGCACGCGGGTGTGCAGCGGCGGATCGTTGAACACCAGACTTGTGGTGTGATGCTCGAACAACGGGCTTCCCGGCCCGAATTTCGGCGCAAATGCCTGTTTCTTGTCAGAGATATAGAGATCGGTATCGCGGTAGATCACGTTTAGATCTGCATGGCGGCACAGCAGGACAGACCCGTCGGGCTGCGCCAATACCGGCGTTTCGGCCAGCAATTGATCGTAATGTGGAAACGGGTCATCGACAAACCCGGCAGGAGGTGCGGCAAGTGTGAACATATGCGCAGTCTGCCCGGCGCGCCGCGCAAGTCAATGGGGCTGCTCTAGCGTCGGCGCATCCATTCATGCGCCACCGCGCGCGGCCCTTCGGTGCGCAACGCCAACTGCCCGATATCCACCCACTCCGCCGGATCAAAGGCCGGAAAAAACGCATCCGCCTCGGCGACCTCAGTTTCTACTTCGGTCACCAAAAGCCGATCCGCCAGCGGCAGCATCGCGCGGTAGATGCCCGCACCACCAATGCCGTAAACCCGTCGATGCCCCGCCTCTGCACAATGCGCCAAGGCATCACGTGGGTCGCGAAACGTGGCGACATCCGCGATATCACTGCGTGACACCACGCAATTCAGCCTGTTTTTCAATGGCTTGTAGGGCAGGCTTTCCCATGTCAACCGCCCCATGATGATCGCGCCCCCGGTCGTCTCGCGTTGGAAAAACGCCAGGTCTTCGGGCAGCGACCATGGGATTTGATTGTCCTTGCCGATGGCGCCGTTTTGCGCCCGTGCTACGATCAATGTCAGCATATTACACCGCCACCGGCGCTTTGATCGCCGGATCAGGATCATAGCCTTCAAACTCGAAATCCTCGAACTTGAAATCAAAAATTGACGCGACCTGCCGCGTGATCCGTAACCTTGGCAGCGGCTTTGGCTGGCGTGCCAATTGCGTGTCTACCTGCTCCAGATGGTTGGAATAGATATGCGCATCCCCAATTGAATGCACAAAATCCCCCGGCGCATAGCCCGTGACATGTGCCAGCATTTCCAGCAGCAGCGCGTAAGAGGCGATGTTGAAAGGTACGCCCAGAAACATGTCGGCGGAGCGTTGATAAAGCTGCAAATGCAGCTTGCCGCCTGCAATGCGGACCTGCCACAGCGTATGACAGGGCGGCAGCGCCATCTGGTCGACTTCACCGGGGTTCCAGGCCGATACGATCAACCGGCGGCTGTCCGGCGTTGCGCGAATGGCGGCGACGAGTTTCTCAATCTGATCAACGCTTTCAGCCATGTACAGCGCCCCCCCGTCGGGCTGCGCCACGGCTTCGCCAAGGCTGGGAAACCGCCGCCACTGATGACCGTAAACAGGACCCAGATCACCATTTTCATCGGCCCACTCGTTCCAGATGGAAACCCCGTTGTCCTTGAGATACTTGATATTCGTATCCCCGGCGAGAAACCAAAGAAGTTCGTGCACGATGGATTTCAAATGCAATTTCTTGGTGGTGACCAGTGGAAATCCATCCGCCATCGGATAGCGGCATTGCAGACCAAAATGCGATATCGTGCCCGTTCCCGTGCGGTCGGTTGACCTGACCCCCTGGTCCAGAACCGTCTGTAAGGCGTCCAGATATTGTTGCATCACATTCCCCTCTGCGACGGCCTGTGGCCGTGACCTTGTCCCTGACATACCCGCCCTGACGCCCCGCCTCAACCACCTGCGAGCCGGCAACAGACACGCGCGCCGGATGCGGGTCAAACGACGCCGATCAAAGGTATCTTGCGGCGTACCACAAGATTTGCGCAACCCACCCCCACCCCGACTAAATACGGTATTGTTTTTCGGTAGCACTTTTGCGTGAAGTCTGCGCCCCCCCGCCATGATCGTTGACAATGTGACGCCCGGTTTGAAACTGTGCCGGAAACAAAGATAATTTGAGGGCAGATAATCGTGACACGTGTTTGGATGGGCCTCGCCCTCGCATTTAGCCTCGGTGCCTGCAGTGGCACACCCCCTTTTGGTGGCGGCACGGAAACGCCGACGGATGGCAGCGGTGGCGCCGCCGCCATTCCCGAAGCCCTTGCAAAAAATCTCGACAGTTTCACCTATAATCCCAATGCTACAGGCGGGCCGACCCTGACAATCCGGGGCGTCGACCTCGAAGATGGCCCGTTCGAAGAAACCTACCGCCGCCGCCCCGGCCTTGACCGTGGCGGCTACGAAGCCTTCACCGCCCAGGATGGATCGCTCGACCGTCACTCGACGGCCTATGTCCGCGACATTCGCGGCACCCGCGCAGCAATCGCCGTAACCGGCGGCCAGTTCAGCTATTTCTTTGCGGGCGGCGCCTATTCCAACACCAGCTATACCGCTCCGGTTGAACCCGGATCGGAGGATGACGGTGGGCTGGTAAGTTATGCAGGCAACTACGTCGGACTGCTGAACGTGGCTGGCGATGGCGGCGACCTGACGCCGGTCGATCCCACGACACCACCGGGTTTCCGTCCCAGCCAGGCTGCCGAAGTGACCGGATACATGCTGATCAACGCCAGCTTCTCTGATGGTACAGTGAATGGCACGATCACCAACCGCCAAATTGTTGACGCGCCCGGGGTGGCCGTTGCCGACCTCGATCTGGCCCCGACGGCCATCGCCGCAGACGGCACTTTCTTTGGCGATTCGGCTGTGGACACCCAGCCGGTCGGTCAATACGGCGGGATTTTTGGTGGCGATGGCGCGACCGAAGTGGCTGGCGTGGTCCATGCGGAGGACCATATCGTCGGATTGGATCGCATCGAAGAATACGGTGTGTTCGTGCTGGCACAATGTGGCACCCCCGGTGCCGATCCGGTCTGTAATCAGCCGGTCCCATAGGCACGGCCTTGGCCTCTAACACTCCTTTCAAAGGTGCTGCGCGGTCTGCGGCAGTGCTGGTTATCTGCATCTTGCCCGGTCTGGCGGGCGGACAGGATGCACCCACGCCCCGCCCCGCCCCTCAGGGCGAAATCGAACTGACCTTGCCGCAGGTCCGTGATCTGGCCGTGCGCGCATTGGCGTCTGGCCAACCGCAACTGGCGCGGCACCTGTCGTTCGGGCTGATAAAGGCCGATCCCAAGTCTCCCTTCGCCTATTACACTCTTGCCCGTGCCGAGGGCCAGATGGGCCGCCATCCACAGGCAAGGCGCGCCGCACGGCGTGCGTATCGACTGGCAGAAAGCGCGCCGCAACGGTTCGAAGCCGCCGAATTTGCCGCCCGCATCTCCTATGCCGAAAAACGCCCCACCGCGACCCAGCTCTGGCTGCGCCGCGCCGTGCAAAATGCCCCCACCAAACAGATCGAAACCCAACTCGGCCGCGATTTTGCCCGCGTGCGCGCAGAAAACCCGTTGTCCTTTTCGATCCGTGGCGGTTTGCGTCCCTCCAACAACGTCAACAACGGCGCCGATACCGCCGTGCAGATCATCGACGGCCTGCCCTTTACCGGCTTTCTGAGCGGTGACGCGCAGGCGCTGTCGGGCATCGTTGGCCACATCGACGCCAGCCTAAGCTATCGGTTGCGCGGCGACAAACGCAGCCGCACCGAACTTGGCGCGCGGTTCTATCACAAACGGGTGGCGCTGGATTCAGATGCCCGCGCGCAGGCCCCCACCAGCAGCAACAGCGATTTTGCCAGCACCTATGGCGCGCTGAACCTGAACCACATATTCGCCGTCGGCGCGCAGGGAAATTCGGCCGAACTGGACGTATCATTGGGGCAGTTCTGGTCCGGCGGGGATCGCAGTTATGACTTTGCCAAGTTTGAGGCGAACCATAACTGGCGCCTGGGCGACACCACCAAAGTCAGCCTTGGCGCGTCGGTTGAAATGCGCCACTCTGCGGTGTCTTCTTTTATGGATTCCAATGTCTTGGCCGTGCAAGCCGGGGTGCAGCGCGGGCTGGAAAACGGTGACCGGCTGTCCTTTACGCTGAACCTGCAACACACCGATAGCGACTTTCGCAATGCCCGCACAGGCGCTGCCACCCTGGGCGCTCGCTATGCCTTTGGCGATATGATTGGCCCCGCGCGGGTGTCGGCCGGGGTCGTGTTGGGCTATTCCGACTACCCCGACTACGTCGCCCTGTTTGCTGTGCCGGGCGGGCGTCAGGATAAATCCGTCTATGCCAACGTGAGCCTGTTCTTCCCCGATGTCGATTACGCCGGTTTTGCCCCCACCGTTCAGATCAGCACCGGGCGCAAGTTTTCCAACGTCAGCCGCTTTGACACCCGCGAACTGGCGGTCTCGCTCGGCGTGCAGTCAAAATTCTGACAGATGCTGGCAACGTCGTCCTGACATGCTAGGTATCGAGGCAATCCACAATACAAAGGAACCGACATGCCGATCAAATATCTGCACACCATGGTGCGCGTGAAAGACCTGGAAAAATCCATCGCATTTTACAAATTGCTGGGTCTGGTCGAACGGCACCGCATGGAAAACGACAAGGGCCGCTTTACGCTGGTGTTTCTGTGCCCTCCGGGTCAGGCCGATGGCACCGCAGATGTGGAACTGACCTATAACTGGGACGGCGACGATGGCCTGCCCAGCGACAGCCGCCACTTCGGCCACCTCGCCTACCGCGTTGATAACATTTACGAAGCCTGCCAAACTCTGATGGACAATGGCGTTACCATCAACCGCCCTCCGCGGGACGGTCACATGGCCTTTGTCCGCTCGCCCGATAATATCTCGGTCGAATTGCTGCAAGAGGGCGACGATCTGCCCCCGGCAGAACCCTGGGCCAGCATGGAAAACACCGGACATTGGTAAGATCCGCCCCCCTCGCCGCATTGGGACTGGCCGCGCTCATTGCGCTGCCATGGCCCGCTGCGGCGCAGGGGTGCCGTCTGGCGCTGGTATTGGCGCTGGATATCTCCAGTTCGGTTGATCCCGCCGAAGACCGGCTTCAGCGCGGCGGCGTCGTGGCCGCACTGACCCACCCCGATGTGGCCGATGCCTTTTTTGCCGCCGATGTTCCGGTGGCGCTGGCAATATACGAATGGTCTGGCCGCTATAACCAGCAGGTCGTGTTGGATTGGACCGTGATCGACACCCCCGCCGACCTGATCAGCGCCGCCGAGATCGTGGCGACCAGCAGGCGAAGCCACACCGAATTTCCGACCGCTATGGGCTACGCGCTGGGCTACGGCGCCGCGATGCTGGCCCGCGCGCCGGGGTGCACGGCGCAGACACTTGATATGGCAGGCGACGGCCAGAACAACGAAGGTTTCGGCCCCCAGACCGCCTACCGCGAATTTGCCTTTGCCGACGTGACGGTGAACGGGCTGGTGGTCAATGCCGCCGATTTCGAAGGCGAGCTGGGCCTCATCGACTTTTACCGCAACGAGGTACTTCATGGGCCGGGCGCCTTCATGGAAATCGCGTCCGGGTTTGAAGACTACGAACGCGCCTTCCGCCGCAAGCTGATCCGCGAGGTGTCGCCCAAGGCCATCGGCGCGCTGCCACTCCGGGCACGGCCCGAGGGATGATCCGGCGCTGCGCCCTTGCGCTGGTGCTTGCCTGCCTCGCGCCCATGGCGCAGGCCCAGTGTCGTCAGGCGCTCGCCTTGGGGCTGGATGTCTCTGGTTCAGTCGATGCGCGGGAATATCGGCTGCAACTGTCGGGCCTCGCCGCCGCATTAGAAGACCCGCGTGTGCAGGACGCACTTCTGGCGCAGCCGGGCAATCCGGTGCAATTGATGGTCTATGAATGGAGTGGCGTAGATGATCTGGCCGTCCTGCTGCCATGGCGCGCCATCACCGATGCCACAACCCTGCGTGATGCCGTCACGACCCTGCGCCAGACTGAACGGCGCGTGACCAGCCCCGGCACCGCTCTTGGTCACGCCATGATGGCCGGGGCCGCCTTTCTGGCGCAGCGTCCGGAGTGCCGAAAACATACGTTGGATATCTCGGGGGACGGCAAATCAAACCTTGGCCCGCGCCCGCGCGATGTCAGCCCCACCTTGGCGGCGGGCATCACCATTAATGGGCTGGTGATCGGCACCATCGACCCTGCCATCGGTGACATTCGCCAGACCGAGATCACAGATCTGTCTGCCTATTACCGCGCCGAGGTGATCCTGGGGCCAGAGGCATTTGTGCAGACCGCACTGGGGTTCACTGACTATGCCCGCGCGATGACGGAAAAGCTGCTGCGCGAACTGGACGGTCTGGTGCTGTCACAACAGGGCGGCACCCGGCCACCTGTTTATCAGTAGATATAACGGATTTGATCGGTCCAATAGCGTTCCATCCGCTTGAGTGAGCTGGTGATATCCACGATCCCGGCATCACCCAGCACGCCCTTGTTTTCCAGCCCATCAGCGTGACGGGCGAACAGTTCCGCAACCACATCGCGAATATAACGGCCATCTTCTGTCAGGCGCACACGCACCGATCGGCGGTCGATCTCGCAGCGCTGATGGTGCATATACCCCATCTCGACCAGCTTTTTCAGATTATAGCTGACGTTGCTGCCCTGATAGTACCCCCGGCTTTTCAATTCGCCGGCGGTGACCTCGTTGTCGCCGATGTTGAACAAAAGCAGCGCCTGCACCGCGTTGATCTCGAGCACGCCTACGCGCTCGAACTCATCCTTGATCACATCCAGCAGCAGGCGGTGCAGCCGTTCAACCAGCGACAGCGCCTCTAGGTAGCCGACCATGAAACCTTTGATCACCAAAGGCTGGGCAGCGGGGTCTTGAATGGTCATTCAGTTTCTCCGACTCAATCATCTTGACCCGGAAACTGGCGAAAAAATCAGAATATTTCGTTAAACCCGCCGGCTCAGCGCGCAATCGGCGTCAGATGCCCCCGAATATCGGCGACCAAGGCGGCATATTTCTCTGGCCCTGCGGCCTGTCCGCTGACCCATAGATACAGGTCGTGGTCATTCTCATTCAGCATCTCATCATACAGCGCCAGACCCGCCGCATCCATGCCCGCCAGGCGGTCGCCGGCATAGGCCGACAGGATCAGGTCCATCTCTTTGATGCCACGCCGCATCGACCGCATGTGCAACCGCTTGATCTGGTGGGCTTGGGATTCGGCGTCAGGCATCGACAGGCTCCGTCAGGACGCGGCGCAGCCTTTTCTCAAGGCGGCCCATGGTTTCGGCTTTCTTCAGTAGAATCCGTGCGCACGGCACGAATTTCAGACAGGATATGAACCAGATCGTCGTTTGCGGCTACGGCTTCATCGGGCGCATCGACGCCTTCGCCTTCTCCATTGATCAGCCACATCATCGACACGTTCAGCAGCCCCGCCAGCATCGACAGCCGGTTGGCGCGTGGTTCAGACAGGTCTTCCTCCCAGCCGCGCAAGGTGGCCACGCGCACGCCCAGCCGCTTGGCCAACATTGCTTGTGTCATCCCCGATTGTTCACGCGCTGCGGCCACGCGGTCGCCAAAGGTGGCCGCATCCGGGCCATACCAGTCTACATCATCATTCATCGTATCGTCTCCTACCTGACACCCTTCGCTCTTGTCGGGTGCGGGGGTGACCCCTATGAGTGTGTGCGTACTCATAAGCAACTCGAGGCCAAAATGGAACTGCTGTCCGCGACCCTGACCCGCGTCAAACCATCGCCCACCATCGCCGTGACAACCAAAGCCGCCGAACTCAAGGCCGCCGGGCGCGATATTATCGGCCTTGGCGCCGGTGAGCCGGATTTCGATACGCCCCAGAATATCAAGGACGCAGCCATTGCCGCCATCACGGCCGGCAAAACAAAATATACCGCTGTGGACGGGATTGCAGAACTGAAACAGGCGATCTGCGCCAAATTCAAGCGCGACAACGGTCTGGAGTACACCCCCGCGCAGGTCAGTGTCGGTACGGGTGGCAAGCAGATCCTCTATAACGCGCTGATGGCCACCATGAACCCCGGCGAAGAGGTGGTGATCCCCGCCCCCTATTGGGTCAGTTATCCCGACATGGTTCTGCTGGCCGGTGGCACCCCGGTCATAGCACCCGCAACGCTGGAAAATGATTTCAAACTGACGCCAGAGGCGCTTGAGGCGGCGATCACGCCCAAGACCAAATGGTTCATCTTTAACTCGCCCTCCAACCCCACCGGGGCGGGCTATAGCCGCGCGGAACTGAAGGCGCTGACCGATGTGCTGATGCGCCATCCGCATGTCTGGGTGATGAGCGACGATATGTACGAACACCTGTGCTACGACGGGTTCGAATTTTGCACCCCAGCCGAGGTGGAACCGGCGCTGTATGACCGCACACTGACCACCAATGGTGTGTCCAAAGCCTATGCCATGACCGGCTGGCGCATCGGCTATGCCGCGGGGCCGGAAAAACTGATCGGCGCCATGCGCAAGGTCCAGTCGCAAAGCACCTCAAATCCCTGCACGGTCAGCCAATGGGCGGCGGTCGAGGCGCTCAATGGCACGCAGGATTACATCCCCGAAAACAACGCCATGTTCGTGCGCCGCCGTAATCTGGTGGTCGAGATGCTGAACGCCATCCCCGGCGTGACCTGCCCAACCCCCGAAGGCGCGTTCTACGTCTACCCCTCCATCGCCGGGCTGATCGGCAAGACCTCGGCGGCGGGCACCAAGATCACGGATGACGAGACCTTTGCCACCGCCCTGCTGGAAGAAACCGGCGTCGCCGTTGTCTTTGGCGCGGCATTCGGCCTTTCACCCAATTTCCGCGTCAGCTACGCTACCTCTGACACGGCACTGAAAGAGGCATGCACCCGCATCCAGACTTTCTGTGCCGGGCTGACGTGAAGGGCAAGAACTGATGGCAGGCGAGCTACCGGACTATTATTTCAGGGTGCGCGACAACGGTGCGGCGGTGTTTCGACTAGATACCGAAAACCGCCAGCGCCGGATCGAGATGGACCAGATCGCCGTCGTCAACATCCGCAACGGCGAGATCAAGCCCCAGGGCGACCGCACCCTGTCTGACGCCGACCTGACCGAAATCCGCACCTGGATGGAGACCCGCCTGCAAATATTGGCGCACCGCGATATCGACGATATCTACCGCGCGGTGGATTACCTGAATCTCACAACGCAGTGGGTGCAATCGAAAGCCACCGACGAACAGCTTGACGCCGTGACCGACGGGCTGCTGCTGGCCATGCATGATCTGCGCAGCACGCTGGTGCGCAAGAAATCGGATCGGTTGACGCGGGACTGATCCGGTTTTTGAGTCTGCATGGCGCCCTGCGGGCGCGTTGGGGCTCTGCCCCAAGGCCCCGAGGGTATTTTTGACCCGAAAAAGCGAAAAGTTCAGCGCGCGAGGGCTTTGATCGTCACGCCCCAAAAGCGGGCGTTAAGCAACACGGCGGCGACGCCGAGGCCGATCACCAGCCCCGACCAGACCCCAATGCCGCCAAACCCATAGGTAAACCCCAGCAGGTACGAGCATGGCACGCCGATGGCCCAATAGCTGATCGCGGCCAGCACCATCGGCACCTTGGTGTCCTGCACCCCGCGCAGGACGCCCAGCGCAATCGCCTGCGCGCCATCGACCAGTTGAAACAGCGCCGCCATGACCAACAGACCGACGCCCACCGCCAGAATATCCGCGCGCGCCGGTTCATCGCGCTGCATAAAGAGCGAGATCATCGGCTCGGGCCAGCCGACAAAGCCGACCACCGTCACGGCGGCAAAGACCAGCGACATCACCATCACGATCAACGCGCCGCGTGCCATATGCGGCACATCGCGCCGCCCGTAGGCGTTGCCGGCCCGGATCGTGGCCACGTTGCTTAACCCCAGGTGCACCATAAAGGTGATCGAGGCGAGTTGGACCGCGATACCATGGGCCGCCAGCGGGATTGTCCCCAGCCATCCCATCATCATCGCAGAGGCCGCAAACAGCCCCACTTCGCTCAGCGTGGTAAGTCCGATTGGCAGGCCCAGCGTGAAGACGCGGACCAGCATCTGCGGATCGACCCGCCAGATGCGCTGAAACAGATGATGCTGCGGCAGCGCCACCAGAACATAGATCACCACCCCCACCAGCGCCACGAGCTGCGTTGCGACCGACGCAATCGCCGCCCCCGCCACACCCATTTCCGGCGCGCCCCAGTTGCCAAAGATCAGCGCGTAATTCGCCAGCCCGTTGACCAGTGCCGCCAGCAATGTGATCCACAACACGATCTGCGTCCGCTCCAGCGCAGCGAGATAAGATTTGATCACCATGACAAGCAGTGCGGGCACGATGCCCCAGCCTGCAATCGCCAGATACTGCCCCGCCATCGCGGCCAGCTCCGGCCCCTGCCCAAGAAGCGTCAATATGGGGGCGGACCACAGCATCGCAGGCAGCGCGATCACGCCAAAGCCCAGCGACAGCCACAACCCCATGCGCGTAGCACGGCGCACGCCCACCTCGTCATCTTCGGCGGCGTAGGACGCAACCAGCGGCATCACGGCAAAGGCAAAACCTGATCCAAAGATGAAAAGCACAAAGAAAAAGGTGCTCGCCAGCACAACGGCGGCCAGCGCCTCGACCCCGTACCAGCCCAGCATGACCGTATCGGTCACCCCGATGGCCATCTGCCCCAAATGCCCGCCAATCAGCGGCAGCCCCAGCGTCAGGATCGCCCTGACATGATTTTTGTTCGTCATCTGCATCGCCCAGCCTTACGCCCGGGCATTCAAAAGGGAAAGTACGGTTTTCCCCCACTGCTACACCCGGCCCAGATGTGTGGATTTAAAACCATCGCGGTACTTCAACCCATAGCCAAGCGCGCGGTCCACCCCGATATGCGCCACCCAGATCAGCGCCACCGCCTGCGCCGCCGGGGCGCCCAGCAGGTCGGCGGCACCCCAGAGGGCAAGCGGCATCAGGTAACTGTGGCCAAGATTATAAAGCGCGGCCCCCCGGCGCCTGCCGCCGAGATAGCCCAGCATGAACAGATCGGGCGCCAGCGCCAACAGCGCCGCCGCCCCCCAGCCAAAACCAATCTGACCATAGGCCAGCAGCGCCAGCGCCGCGATCGCAGCGCCCTCCACCTGAAGCGTCACCCGTTGCGGGCTGGCGTTGAAATATGTCACGTCACCTCTCCTTTTGCAGATGTTCGCGCCAAGCTTCCCCCAATCCTCACCTGAAATAAATTGTCCAAAAGCGTATCACCAGCTATCATACTTTGATGAGCAGCCCTTTTGCCTCACTCGACTATATCCCGTCCTTTGCCGCCGTCATGACCCACGGCAGCCTGTCCGGGGCCGCCCGCGCATTGTCTCTTGCCCAGCCCACCGTGCGCCGCCATATCGACGCGCTTGAGGCCGAATTGAACACCGCGCTATTCACCCGCGCCGCCAATGGGCTGACCCCGACCGACGTGGCCCACGACCTGCTGCCCATGGCGCAATCGGTGCTGGACGAAGCCGCCGCGCTGCACCGCGCTGCCTCGGCCCGTCGCGACACATTGGCGGGCGTAGTCCGCCTGACCACGAGCCGCGTCGCCGCCGCCCATGTCTTTCCGCTCGCCCTTGCCCCGCTGCGTGACAGCGCGCCGGGGCTTCGGTTTGAAATTGCCGCCACCGACCGCCCCGAAAACCTCGCACGCCGCGCCGCTGACATTGCCCTGCGATTTACCGCCCCTGCGCAGCAAACCTTGATCGCGCAACGACTGCCCGATGTGGCGGTGGGCCTGTTTGCCGCCCCCGGTGTGGCGCTGCCGGACAGGGCCTGCGCGCTGGGCGACATGCCCATGATCCTCGACGATCGCGAAGGCATCATCGCCCCTGCCATGGCCCGCTTTGGCCTGCCTCTGCCGCAGAACGTGGTGCTGCGCTGCGATGACCCGCTGACCCAGATCACCCATATTCAGGCGGGCTTCGGGCTTGGCTTTTGTCAGGTCAAGCTGGCCGCGCGTCTGGGCCTGCGGCGCGCCCTGCCCGATATGGCCTTCCAGATGCCCGCCTGGCTGGTCATGCACGAGGATCAGGCCCGCACACCGCGCCTGCGCCATGTGTTCGACCACCTCAAGACCACCTTGCCCGACCTGATGTAGCCCTTGCCAGCGCCTTCCCCAGCAGCAAAACTGCCCGCACCGGAGGAACGCCATGCAGCCCACCCGCACCGAAACACGCCAGATTAACGACCAGCACATCTTTGTCCGCCATTGGGGCGATGAGGCCCTGCCCAAGCTTCTCATGCTGCACGGTTTTCCAGAATACGGCGGCGCGTGGGCCGATCTGGCCCCGCTTCTTTGCCACCGCTTTCACTGCATCGCCCCAGACCAGCGCGGCTATGGCCAAAGCAGCGCGCCCGAGGGGGTCGCCCCCTATGCCATGGGTCATCTGGTGGCCGATATGGCCGCGCTGATCGGCGATGCGCCCCTGACCGTGCTGGCCCACGATTGGGGCGCATCCGTTGGCTATGCCCTGGCGATGTTCCGCCCCGATCTGGTCACGCGACTGATCATCCTCAACGGGGTACATCCCGTGCCGTTTCAACGCGCCATGGCGGCGGGCGGGGCGCAAACTGCCGCATCGCAATACATCACCGCCCTGCGCCGCGACGGATCAGAAAACCACCTCGCTCAGGATGATTTTGCCCGGCTTTTGGCCCTGTTCTCGGCCAATATGGACTTGGGCTGGCTCACCCCTGACCGCCTGTGCGCCTACCGCACCGAATGGGCGCGTCCGGGACGGCTGTGCGCCATGATCAACTGGTATCGCGCGTCGCCGCTGCGGGTGGCCGACCCCGGTGTCCCAATCACCGATCTGCCGGACTATCCGGTCGAGAAACTGCAAATCCGCTGCCCACATCTGCTGATCTGGGGCGCGGATGATACGGCTCTGCTGCCCGAAAGCACCGAGAACCTCGAATCCTTCGCCCCCGATCTGACCCGCGTGCAGATCGCAGGCGCGGATCACTGGCTGCACCACCAAAAGCCGAAAGAAGTGGCGCGCGCGATCCTGGACTGGGCCGCCATCGGACAACACGGCTGACAAATACACCTCTCTGCGCCATTCAGCCGATTGCCCCCGGCGCGCGCGCCTGTCAAAATAGCGCCAATCAAAAGAAAGAGCAGCACCCGCATGACCGATCTTCTGTCCGGCCAGGAACCCACAGACTACGACGCCTCCTCCATCGAAGTGCTGGAAGGGCTGGAACCCGTCCGTAAACGCCCCGGCATGTACATCGGCGGCACCGATGAACGCGCCCTGCACCACCTTGTCGCCGAAGTGCTCGACAACTCCATGGACGAAGCGGTCGCAGGCCACGCCACGCGGATCGAGGTCGAGCTGAACGCGGATTACTCCGTCACCATCCGCGACAATGGCCGCGGCATCCCGATCGACCCGCACCCGAAATTCCCCGACAAATCCGCGCTCGAAGTCATCCTGTGTACCCTGCACGCGGGCGGTAAATTCTCGGGCAAGGCCTATGAAACCTCGGGCGGTCTGCACGGCGTCGGCGCATCCGTGGTCAACGCCCTCAGCGACAGCATGGTGGTCCAAGTCGCGCGCAACAAAGAACTGTTTGAACAAAGCTTCTCGCGCGGCATCCCGCAAGGGCCGGTGCGCAAAATCGGTGCTGCCCCCAACCGGCGCGGCACCACCGTCACCTTCCACGCCGACGAACAAATCTTTGGCGCCCACCGCTTCAAACCCGCGCGCCTGCTGGCCATGGTCCGCTCCAAGGCCTACCTCTTCTCCGGCGTCGAAATCCGCTGGAAAACCGAGATTAACGACGGCGAAACCCCGACCGAGGCGACCTTTCACTTCCCCGGCGGCCTGGCCGACTACCTGCGCGAAACCCTAGGTAAATCAACCACATACGCCGAAAACCCATTCGCGGGCACAGTCGAATTTCAGGAACGCTTTGGCGTGCCGGGCAAGGTCGAATGGGCCATCAACTGGACGCCCGCCCGCGACGGCTTCATCCAGTCTTACTGTAACACTGTCCCCACCCCAGAAGGCGGCACCCATGAGGGCGGCTTTTGGGCTGCGATCCTCAAAGGCATCCGCGCCTACGGCGAACTGGCCAGCAATCGCAAGGCCAAGGACATCACCCGCGAAGACCTGATCACCGGCGGCTGCGCACTGGTCTCCTGCTTTATCCGCGAACCGGAATTTGTCGGCCAAACCAAAGACCGCCTTGCCACGACCGAGGCCGCCCGTCTGGTCGAAAACGCCGTGCGCGACCACTTTGACAACTGGCTGGCCGCCGACACCAAATCCGCAGGCGCGATCCTTGATTTCCTTGTCCTGCGCGCCGAAGAACGCCTGCGCCGCCGTCAGGAAAAAGAAACCCAACGCAAGACCGCCACCAAGAAACTGCGCCTGCCCGGCAAGCTGACCGACTGCACCAGCAAGACCCGCGAAGGCACAGAGCTGTTCATCGTCGAGGGTGACTCAGCGGGCGGCTCTGGCAAGGGCGCGCGCAACCGCAACACCCAGGCGCTGCTGCCGCTCAAGGGCAAGATCCTGAACGTGCTCGGCGCCGCCTCTGGCAAGCTGACCACCAACGCCGAAATATCCGATCTATGCGAGGCCCTTGGCGTCGGCATGGGCACGAAATTCAACCTTGATGACCTGCGCTATGACAAGATCATCATCATGACCGACGCCGACGTCGACGGCGCCCATATCGCGGCGCTGCTGATGACGTTCTTCTTTACCCAAATGCGCCCGCTGATCGATGCAGGCCACCTCTACCTCGCCTGCCCGCCGCTGTTCCGCCTGACCCAGGGGGCCAAACGGGTCTATTGCATTGATGAGGAAGAGAAAAACATGTGGCTTGAGAAAGGCATCGGCGGCAAGGGCAAGATCGACGTCAGCCGATTCAAAGGTCTGGGCGAGATGGACGCGAAGGATTTGAAAGAAACCACCATGGACCCCGCCAGCCGCAAACTGATCCGCGTGACCGTGGACGAGGATACGCCGGGCGAAACCAGCGATCTGGTGGAGCGTTTGATGGGCAAAAAGCCGGAATTGCGGTTCGAGTATATTCAGCAGAACGCGCAGTTTGTGGAGGAGTTGGATGTTTGAGGCTACATAGCAAAATTTTGCTTCAGATTGCGCTATTCATTACCGCACATCGCCCGATGCCAAGTCGATACAGTCTTGAGGTAAACGAACCACGATCACAACATTTTATCGGGATCGCAATAGAAGATGAAGTTGCGCCAAAACTACGCTTCATAATTCAAAATCGAACGGGGAGGAGTCTCTCAAGGTTTCAGGGCCGCTACTACGAAAAAGGTATGACCGAGTCGGTTGAAGCGTGTATTTCTCTTGCTTGGCTAATGAATCCAAAAATAAGGATTACTCGTGTCTACGGCCCCCTCCAAATAGATTATGATTCAACAGCCGAGTTCTTGTTTAAATCTTTAACCATGGCGCACGTTCGTCTCTTCGGACGGCAAAAACGAGACCAACGGTATTTTAATAAGAGTTTTCAATTTAGTGCTGAGTTGGCAGAAACGCTAAAAAAACTTGTTCATTGGCAAGAGGAAAAAGCCAAAGAAAAAGGTGATTTAGAGTGGCATTGGAACTTCCATCATTTGGACGCCTTAGATGCGTTGTACCCACCTCAAATATGGGGTCATGGCGAAAATAACTTTTTCATTGTGCGGTTTAAGCTCACACTGGACGCTCTAGTTAAAAATGGTGATTTGAAAAAGAATGCCAATGACATCTCGAACTATGAGATTGCTCCTAAAGCACTGCAAACGCTCTCCGAGGTCGAAATAGAAAAATCAAGGCATCAAGATAGTGACAAACAGTCAAGATGGCTGGTCTGGCTGACAGGAGTAATTGCTTTCGCCACATTTGTGCAAATCTGGCGTTAAGCTTATCCACACCAACACCCCCGCCCGGGACCCCGTCCCGGGCCGCGCCTGTCCGGGGCTCCGCCCGTTCAACCCTGAAACCTTCCCCCGGAAGGTTTCCAAGACGGGTCTCACCCTCCCCGTCACGCCGAAGGCGTGCCATAGAATATTGGCGCACCTCTGGTGCGACGGGACGGCGCACCTACGTGCCCCCCGGGGCTAACGCCCCCCTACGGCCTCAAAGGCTTCACAGGAGCCTTTGCAAGACGGCCTCCGGCCCGAGGTCGGGCGCGGCCCTCACCGTATCGCAGCACGCTTTCCCAGCCACATCCGTTCCGTATCCCATGCGCCTCTGGCGCATAGCCCCTTCCCTCCCCCCCATGGGGAAGGGGCTACGACACAACGACAGGTCGGAACCGCAACATCAGTTACCCACCC
Organism: Sulfitobacter sp. KMM 9851; assembly: GCF_057178245.1. Classification (NCBI taxonomy): domain Bacteria; kingdom Pseudomonadati; phylum Pseudomonadota; class Alphaproteobacteria; order Rhodobacterales; family Roseobacteraceae; genus Sulfitobacter; species Sulfitobacter sp. KMM 9851. The sequence goes on along the minus strand of NZ_CM169991.1, from coordinate 1,076,951 downwards.
CGCCCGCGTTCAACCCTACCACTCCGCACGTCCAACCCTGAAACCTTCCCCCGGAAGGTTTCCAAGACGGCCCTCACCCCTCCCCACTTGCATAACACCCCAAACAAGCCCACCTTACACCCACAGGCCCCCACGCCTTCCGCGTGCCGCCTGCTGCCTCACTGGTGACATCGCGCCAAGTCGCGCCCCGTGCCCCCCCTGAGCATCCACCCGATGGGCAACCGCCGTTCGGGAATCCGTGCAAAGGAGCATCCCCATGTCCAAGGACAAAAACCGCGGCAACCGCGAAACCAAGAAACCGAAAAAAGAAAAGCCCAAGGTCTCGGCCACCGCCAACAGCGGCGCCAAGGATGGCACCGTGATCGCGGGCAAAAAGGTCAAGTAACCCCTTAGGCGGGGTGCGCGCCCACCCCGCCATCTTGGCTTCGGACAAATCCCGCGGTAGGGTCTGTGCTCTGCACACACCTTAGAAACGGACGCCCCCATGACCCCCGCCACCGCCCAGGCCTTCCTCGACGACAACTTCGCCGCTTGGGTCCGCGCTTTGAACATCACGGTCACCGACATTTCGCCCGATCAGACCACCCTTACCATCCCGATCACCGACGCGCTCAACCGCACCGGGGGGATTGTCTCGGGTCAGGCGCTTACCGCGCTGGCCGACACCGCCATGGTGCTGGCCATCGGCGGCCATCTGGGCGCCATGGTGCCTGTCGGGACGGTCACCCTAGACACCCAATTCCTGCGCCCCGCCTCCGGCACCGAAATCCGTGCCGAAGCGCAGGTCACCCGTGCCGGCAAATCCATGATCTTTGCGCGCTGTACCCTCATCTCTTGCCCGTCGGAAAAGCCCGTCGCGCTCGCCACTGCCACGTTCGCACGCTGAATCGCGTGTATGCACGCGCAGTGTACGCCCGGTGTACGCTGTGTGACATTTAATGCTTTGGTAACATCTGGCCGTTTTTACCCCTTGATCTGCGGCTTGCGGCGGTCCTAACTCTGCTCATGTTTCGCGCCCTCCTCCTCCTCGTTTTCCTTGCCGCCTGCGGTCGCCCGCTGACGGAGAATGAGCGCAGTTTCATGGCCACTATACACGGCGCCACATTGAACGCCGACAAGGTGCGCCTGATCGACGGCGCCCCCACCCGCGCCGTGACCTTCACCCGCAAACCGCGCCCCCGCACCACTTGCCGCGAGTTGATCCTGCCCCCCGCCACCGGCGAAACGGTCACCTCCAAACCTGCGGCGGTATCGCTTTGGAATCGTGTGCTTTTTGACCGTGACTGGTACTTGGATGACTACCTGCCCGACTACCCAGACCGCATTGGTCTGATCGCCGCGATGCTGCTGGCACATGAGGTCACGCACGTCTGGCAATGGCAGAACCGCGCCACCACAGGCTACTCCCCCCTGCGCGCCGCATCCGAACACGGCTGGGGCGATGACCCCTATCTTTTTGATATCGAAAAGCAGCCCCGTTTCCTTGCTTTCGCCTATGAACAACAAGGCTCGATTGTCGAGGAATTCGTCTGCTGCCGCGCCCTTGCACCTCAGGCGCCGCGCACCAAACGGCTGCACGCGCTGTTGCGTCAGGTCATGCCCGTCGCGCCCCTGCCCCAAAGCCCCCAATCCAACGTGGGACTGCCCTGGGACGGGGTCGAACTCAAAGGAATTTGCGGCTAGTTTTTGCCCGCCTGCTCAGCGCTGGATGCTTTCCATATAGGCCAGCAACCCGGCCAGAACGCGCGGCGTGGGCGTCATTACACCGTCCACCTCAATCGGCACCAGATCATCCGCCATGACCCCGCCAAATTGCGGCATGACGCGCGCCAGGTGCCCCTGCTGCGGGTCGCCGTAGATATAGCTCAGCGCGCGCGCGCGGGGGAAACTGCCACCGTTGCTGCGACTTAGCAGCGTGATATCCGCCGGGGCCGGTTTCAGCCCCGCCGCCACAGGTCCGTTGCCGCGCCCGGATGTGCCGTGGCATGATACGCAGTTATCCGCGAAAAATGCAGCGCCATCAGGGGCTTCGGGCATTGACGGCACGGTGCAGGCAACACCGATAACGCCCACCAGACCAAGAAGGACAAAAGGCAAACGGGGAATGGGCATAAAGGCTCCTGTGGTGGTGCGGGACGATCTGTCCCTCAGTCTTACCCCCGACATAACGGCGGGGCAAACAGCAAAGTGTCGCGCCTAGACCGGCGCCAGATGGCCAGCGTCCAGCCTGATCTGCCGGTCCATTCGGGCAGCAAGCTCCAGATTATGCGTGGCAATCACCGCCGACAATCCGGTGCCACGCACCAGTGCCATCAGCGCGCCAAACACCTGGTCCGACGTCGCGGGATCAAGGTTGCCCGTCGGCTCATCCGCCAGCAACAGACGCGGTTGGTTGGCCAGCGCCCGGCAGAACGCCACCCGCTGCTGTTCACCGCCCGACATCGCCGCAGGCCGATGGTCAGCCCGCTCCGCGATCCCCACTTCGGCCAGCAATTCCTGCCCCCGCGCCTCGGCAGCGCTGCGCGCCACACCATTGGCAAGCTGCGGCAGAACGATGTTTTCCAACGCCGTAAATTCGGGCAGAAGGTGGTGAAATTGATAGATAAATCCGACATCCGCCCGCCGGATCGCGGTGCGCCGCCGATCGCCCTGCCCGGTCATATCATCGCCCGCGATATGCACCTGACCCGCGTCCGGCGTATCCAGCAGCCCTGCGATATGCAGCAAGGTTGATTTGCCCGCGCCCGAAGGGGCCACCAGCGCCACCACCTCTCCCGGAGCCACGCTCAGGTCGATGCCACGCAGGACATGCACCTCGTTCGGCTTGCCCGGATTATAGGCTTTGGTAATGCCCGTCAGGCGCAACACTGGATCACTCATAGCGCAGGGCCTCCACGGGGTTCATGCGCGCCGCACGGCGGGCAGGAAAGATTGTAACAACAAAGGACAGCCCCAGCGACAGCGCCACCGCCGATAGCACATCACCCAATTGCAACTTGGCCGGCAAGAAATAGATCCCCCGGATCGAGGCGTCCCATGCGGTGCCACCGCTCAGGTAATTCACAAAGGCAAAGACGTAATCCACATAAAGCGCAAAGAGGCAGCCTAGGATCACCCCCATCGCAGTGCCGATGATGCCGGTAAATGCCCCACAGATGAAAAACACCCGCAGCACTGATCCCTCGGTCAGCCCCATGGTGCGCAGAATGCCAATGTCGCGGCCCTTGTTCTTGACCAGCATGATCAGCCCCGACACGATGTTCATCGCAGCGATCAACACCAGGACCGACAGGATCACGAACATCACCCGGTCTTCGATATCCAGCGCATTCAGGAACGACCCCGACGCGTCGCGCCATGTCCAGACCTGTCCCCGGTCGCCCGCAGCCTGCAGCAGCGCCCCCGCCATGGCATCCACGGATTCGGGGTCTTCAACCATGACCTCAAGCTCATCCGCGACCCCCTCCCGGTTAAAGAACGTCTGCGCTTCGGACAGCGGCAAATAGGCCCGTGTCCTGTCGATGTCATAGCGCCCGGCGGTAAAGATATAGACCACCTCATAGCCATTGACGCGCGGACTGGTGCCAAAAGCCGTCTTTACACCATTGGGCGATATCAGCTTGATCATGTCGCCCACGCCCACGCCCAACGTCTGCGCCACGCCGCTACCGATCGCGATACCCTCGTCAAACCGGGTGATGTCGCCCTGTGCCTGATCAGTATTGGCAACGCGCGGGATGGTCATCAGGTCGTCTGCCGCAATGCCAAACACCTCGACGCCTGCGTTGGATTGCCCTTTGTTCGCCATCACCTGTTGGCGCACCAGCGGTGCCACACGGGTGACGCCCGGCACGCGGGCCACCTCTGCCGCCATTTCTGTGTAATTGCTGATCGACCGGTCGATCTGCCCGTTCGGCGCGACCTCACCCAACGTATAGACCGTCACATGGGCGTTCGCGCCAAGGATCGTATCGACAAATTCCGCGCGAAACCCCGACCGGACAGACAGCGTCGCAATCAGCGCAAACACCGCCAGCGTGATCCCGATAAGGCTGATCCAGGTCATCACACTGACCCCGCCCTCCGCCCGGCGCGCGCGCAGGTATCGCCAGGCGATCATCCATTCAAATGCCGCAAATGGCACTGTGCGGTTGGGGGTTTTTGCCATGTCTAAGGCTCCGGTTAAAGGTGCGCGCAAACTGGGGCTTTGCCCCGACAGGGTCAAGCGCCCATTGCCCCGCGCTGCCGCCTGAACGGCCAGGCCAGCAGCCGCAGGATCAGCCCCACGCCCAGCAGCCCCGCCACAAATCCGAACCCGCCAAAAAGGGCGCCCGCAAAATTCAGCGGCAGCGCCGGCTGATATGCCGCCCAGGCCGCCTGCGCCACGTCCGTATCGCTGAGGTGTTGCAGGTGATAGGCTCGCATAAAGGGCCCCGCGCCTTCGATCTCGGCCAGATCACGCTTAAGGGTGGCATGGCGCACCATGGTACGCGTCATGTCGGAACGCCGCCGCTCAAGGAACTCAGACCCCCGCAACTGCGCCAGCGCATCGTCACGGCTTAGCCCCACGGCAGCGGCAGAGGCGTCAAAATCCGCCACCACCTCGGCCAATGCATCAACCGCACCGCCCAATCGCTGCACATATTGCTGCGAAAATTCGGGGAACTGCGACACCGCCGCAGCCCCTGCCAATCCGCCTGCCAATGTCAGCGCCCGCAAGATCATCGTGCCGCTCAGGCGATCCCGGCATAGATTTGCGCCAGACGTTCAACGGCCTGTTCCGGTGGCAATTCTTCGCTTTCGCCCGTGCGGCGGCTGGTCAGTTCAACCACACCGTTTTTCAACCCGCGCGGCCCCACGGTGATCCGCCATGGCAGACCAATCAGGTCCATCGTGGCAAATTTCATGCCCGCGCCCCCCTTGCGATCATCATAAAGCGGATCAAGCCCCAGCGCCTTGAGGCTGGCATAAAGCGCCTCACAGGCTGCATCGGCTTCTTCGTCACCCTGTTTCAGGTTCACGATACCGGCATGGAACGGCGTCACTCCTTCTGGCCAGATAATGCCATTGTCGTCATGGCTGGCCTCAATGATCGCGCCAAGCAGACGGCTGACGCCAATACCGTGGCTGCCCATATGCACGGCGGTGGGTTTGCCATCCGGCCCTTGCACCTTGGCCCCCATCGCATCGGAATACTTGGTACCGAAATAGAAAATCTGCCCCACTTCGATCCCCCGCGCCGTGCGCTGCCGTTCGGCCGGCACCTGCGCGAATAGGTCTTCGTCATGGGTTTCATCAGTGCGCGCATAACGCGATGTGAACTCATCCAGCACCGCGCGGCAGGCGTCGTGATCGGTCGGGTCAACCTCACGGTCGCCAAAAGTCAGATCGGTGATCTCACTGTCATAAAACACCTCCGATTCACCGGTCTCGGCCAGCACAAGGAACTCATGCGTATCATCGCCGCCAATCGGCCCGGAATCCGCCCGCATCGGAATCGCCTGAAGCCCCATCCGCTCATAGGTGCGCAGATAGCTGACCAGATGGCGGTTATAGGCGTGCAGCGCGTCTTCCTTGGTCAGGTCAAAGTTATAGCCGTCCTTCATCAGGAATTCGCGCCCCCGCATCACGCCGAAACGCGGGCGGATTTCATCGCGGAATTTCCACTGGATATGGTAAAGCGTCAGCGGCAGATCCTTGTACGATCCCACATGGCTGCGGAAAATATCCGTAATCATTTCCTCGTTGGTCGGGCCATACAGCATATCCCGGTCCTGCCGGTCGCGGATGCGCAGCATCTCGGGGCCATAGGCGTCATACCGCCCCGATTCCTTCCACAGATCCGCCGATTGCAGCGTCGGCATCAGCATCGGAATATGCCCCACGCGCTGCTGCTCTTCATGCACGATATTCTCGATCTTGCGCAGCACCTTGAACCCCAAGGGCAGCCAGGAATAGATCCCGGCGCTGGCCTGCTTGATCATCCCCGCCCGCAACATCAGCCGATGGCTGACAATCTGCGCCTCGGCAGGGTTTTCTTTCAGCACGGGCAGAAAATATTGGCTCAGACGCATGGTGTTTCCTCATTGACGAATTGCCCCCTGACTAGTGCAAAGCAAGCGTCGAGACAATCACCAACGCTGCCCCCATGGCGGCACCGCCGCCCATCGCTTTTCCGGGTCATAAATACCCTTGGGGGGAAGGGACGCGCAGCGGCACTGGGGGGCAAAGCCCCCCTGCCACCCCGCACCGCCCCCAAAACGTCAGCCCTTGGCCGCCCGCTGCGCCAGTTCAACCGCGACCCGCGTCGCCAGCGCCATGTCCTGCACCGAAATCCATTCCAACGGCCCGTGGATTTCCTGCATCCCGGTAAAGACATTTGGGCACGGCACCCCCATTTCCGTCAGGCGCGACCCATCCGTACCGCCCCGGATCGGCACCGACACAGGTTCCAGCCCCACGGCGGCCACCGCCCCGCGCACCAACTCCACCGGGGTCATGTCATTTTCCAGCCAATAGCGCATGTTGCGGTACTGCGGCTGAATGTCCACGCTGATCTGCGCCCGCGGTTCCCCCGCCGCCACTGCATCGCACACCTGACGCAACAAGGCACCCTTGGCCTCCAGCCCCTCACGCTCAAAATCCCGCAGGATCAGCTTGATCACCGCCTCAGATGACCCGCCATTCAGCTCTGACACATGGATAAATCCCTCCCGCCCTTCGGTGGTTTCCGGTGTCAGCGTCACATGCGGCAAGGTCATGACGATCTTGGCCGCCAGATGCAGCGCATTGACCATCTTGACCTTGGCAAAGCCCGGATGCGCCGACACGCCCACAACCTTCACCACCGCCCCATCAGCCGAAAACGTCTCAAACTCAATCTCGCCGGGCTTGCCGCCGTCAAAGGTATAGGCAAAATCACAGCCCAGATCGGCAGGCAGCCGCGCATCCACCCCGCGCCCGATCTCTTCATCGGGGGTAAAGGCCAGACGGATCTTGCCATGAGGGATATCCGGGTTCTCGATCAGATGCCGCGCGGCGGTCATGGCAATCGCCACGCCGGCCTTGTCATCGCCGCCCAACAGGGTGGTGCCGCTGGCAGTGATGATATCCTCGCCCATCTTTTCCCCCAGAAACGGGGAATTTTCCGGCGACAGTTTTAACTCAGGCGCATCAGCAAAGGTAATATCCCCGCCATTATACCGCCGATGCACCACCGGTTTCACCCCAACGGCGTTGAACTGCGGCGCAGTATCCACATGCGCCACCCAACCCATCACTGGCGCGCCCTCCACCGTGGCAGGCACCGTCGCCAACACCACTCCATAGTCGGTCAACTGCACGTCCTGCGCCCCCATGGCACGCAACTCCTCAACCAGCAGACGCGACATATCCAACTGAATCTCGGTGCTGGGTGATGTCGGGCTGTCTGCATCGCTCTGGCTGTCAATCGCCGCATACCGCAGCAAACGCTGTTCCAATTCATCATCAAAATCACTGCGCATCACCGGCTCCTTTTGCTGCTCCCAATCACACCCGCCGCGCGGCGGGTGTCAAGTCCGCCCGCCCCCGCTTTTTCGGGCCACAAATACCCTCAGGGGGTCCGGGGGATGGCGTCCCCCGGCGCGCGCACCACACACGCCGTTGACAATCCGCGCCGCGCCCCCGACCCTGCGCCCATGAACACCCCCCAAAATGCCCTCTTCGACATCACCGAAGACCCCGATCTTATTATCACCCTCTCCGATGGCTGCCGCCTTTCGGCGCGCGTCTGGCGGCCCGATCCCGCGCAGGCGGGCCCGGTCCCGGTGATCCTCGAATACCTGCCCTACCGCAAACGCGACGGCACCTGCGCGCGTGATGCGCTGACACACCCGTGGTTCGCCGAACGCGGCTACGCCTGCATCCGCGTCGACATGCGCGGCAATGGCGATAGCGAAGGGCTGATGGAGGACGAATACACCGCGCAGGAACAGGCCGATTGCGTCGAAATCATCAACTGGCTTGCGGCGCAGGACTGGTGCAATGGCCGCGTTGGCATGATGGGCATAAGCTGGGGCGGGTTTAACGGGCTACAGGTCGCGGCGCTGGCCCCTGAACCGCTCAAGGCTGTGATCACCCTGTGCTCTACCGTCGACCGCTATGCCGACGACATCCACTATAAGGGCGGCTGCCTGCTGAATGAAAACCTCGGCTGGGGGGCGACGATGTGGTCCTACTCCTCCCGCGCACCTGACCCCGCTTTACGCGACAACTGGCGCGACCTATGGCTGCAACGGCTGGAGAACGACCCCTTCCTGCCGACCCTCTGGCTGCGCCACCAATCCCGCGATGCCTATTGGCAGCACGGATCGGTGATCGAAGACTATAGCGCCATCAAGGCCAAGGTGCTGGCCATCGGCGGCTGGGGCGACAGCTATAAGAACGCGGTCCCGCAACTGGTCGAGGCCTTGCCGGGGGCCAAGGGAATCGTGGGGCCATGGGTCCACAAATACCCGCATTTCGCGGTGCCGGAACCGCGCATCGGTTTCCTGCAAGAGGCGCTGCGCTGGTGGGATCGGTGGCTCAAGGACATCGACACCGGGGTAGAGGACGATCCCGATTACCGCGCCTACCTGATGGACGGCGTGCGCCCCGCCACCTCGTACGCAGAACGCCCCGGCCGCTGGATCGCTGAACCCACAGGCGCCACCAGCCACCTGTCCTGCCAGATGCTACACCTCAGCGAACAGGGCCTGACAGATGCCGCGTCCCCCCTTACGCAAACCATCGCCTCTCCCGCCAGTTGCGGGGCCGAGGGCGGCGAATATTGTGCAATCTGGCTGGGGCCAGAGCAACCGGGCGATCAACGCGCCGACGATGCGCTGTCCGCCTGTTTCGACACCGGGCCACTGGCGCAGGATATGGATATTGTCGGCGCGCCCCGCCTCACCTTGACCCTCTGTGCCGACCGGCCACAGGCGCAGATCGCCGTGCGCCTGAACCATATCCACCCCGATGGCGCCAGCACCCGCATCACTTACGGCGTGCTGAACCTCAGCCACCGCCACAGCCACGCGGCCCCCTGCGACATGCCGCCGGACCAGCCACAGCAAATCACGCTGGACCTTGATCATATCGCCTACCGCCTGCCTGCGGGTCACCGCCTGCGGGTCGCGATCTCATCCGCCTATTGGCCACTGATCTGGCCCGCGCCCGATGCCGCCACGCTGACCCTTACCGCAGGCCAGATCGCCTTGCCGCAGCGGCCCACGACCGGCGCTGACGAATACCTGTTTGCGCCCCCGACCGCCGCCGCCCCCTGGAACGTCGAAGACCTGCGCGACCCCGCGCATGTGCGCCGCCGCGAGGTAGATATGAACAGCGGTGTCGTGTCTCTGATCATCGAAGACGACTTTGGCAAACAGCGCGATGCCGACCATGGCCTGATTGCCGGCTCTATCGCCCGCGAACGCTGGGACATTCACCCAGACGACCCGCTCAGCGCGCGCGGCACCTGCCACTGGAGCGACGAGATGCAGCGCGGTGATATCCGCCTGCGCACCGAGACGTTTTGCACCATGACCAGCGATGCCACGCATTTCCACCTGACCGCCCGGATCGAGGCCTATGAGAACGATGAGCTGATCCATGAACGCGACCTGATGGATAGCATTCCGCGACACTTCATGTAGAAAAACCGTCGGATCGTCGCAGGTATTACCTCTTGCGACAAAGAAAGAAATGCGCAAACTTGACTCATCAATCAATAAAACGCGCTCTAAGACGCAAAAATCATAACGGGAGATACCAGATGAACGACCAACTCAAGAATATGACAGCGGATGTTAGCAAGGGCCTGATGACGCGCCGCGAATTTGTCGGCCGCGCCGCCGCCCTTGGTGTGACCGCCGCCGTGGCGAATTCGATGCTGGCCAACACCGCCCGCGCCGACGCCCATGCCACGCCTGTGCGCGGTGGCACGATCAAGCTCGGCTCCTCGGGTGGCGAATCCACCAATACGATGGACCCGGCCCTGACCGCCTCCGAAGTGCCGCTGGCCAACATCCGCCATTGGGGCGAAACCCTGACCGAAGTGAACGCCGACGGGTCGCTGGAAAACTGGCTCGCCGAAAGCGTCGAAGCCTCGGCCGATGCCAAGACATGGACCTTCAAGATCCGCCAAGGCATCGAATTCTCCAACGGCAAGACGATGACAGCGGATGACGTGCTGAAAACCATGCAGCGCCACTCGAACGAAGACAGCCAATCGGGCGCCTTGGGCATCATGCGGGGCATCTCGGACATGAAAGTGGACGGCGACAACTTTGTGGTCGAACTTGAAACCGCCAACGCTGACCTTCCCTACCTGATGGCCGACTATCACCTGATGATCCAGCCCGACGGCGGCATGGACAATGCTGGTGCCGGCATCGGCACAGGCGCCTATACCATTGAATTCGACGAACCCGGCGTGCGCCACGGCTTCAAACGCCGCGACAACTACTGGAACGCCGACAAACGCGGCTTTGCCGAGTTTTCCGAGGTGCTGGTGTTGAACGACGCCACCGCCCGGACCGCTGCGCTGCAATCAGGCCAGGTCCATATGATCAACCGCGTTGACCCCAAGGTCGCGGGCCTGCTGGCACGCGCGCCCAACGTCAACGTCGAATCTGTCGCGGGCCGTGGCCATTACGTGTTCATCGCCCATATCGACAGCGCACCATTCGACAACAACGACCTGCGTCTGGCGCTGAAATATGCAATCAACCGCGAGGAAATGGTCGACAAGATCCTGCGCGGCTATGGCTCGGTCGGGAACGACATGCCGATCAACGAAAGCTATCCGCTCTTCGACGACAGCATCCCACAGCGCGAATATTCCGTCGACAAGGCCAAGGAGCATTACGCCGCGTCCGGTCACGACGGCAGCCCGATCATCCTGCGCGTGTCCGATGGTGCCTTCCCCGGTGCGGTCGATGCCGCATCGCTGTTCCAGGAAAGCGCCAAGGCCGCCGGTATCCCGCTGGAAATCAAGCGCGAGCCAAACGACGGCTACTGGTCCGAGGTCTGGAACGTCCAGCCCTTCTGTGCCTCCTACTGGGGTGGCCGTCCGGTGCAGGACCAGATGTATTCGACAGCCTACCTGTCGACGGCAGACTGGAACGACACCCGATGGAAACGCCCCGAATTCGACGACATGCTGCTGGCAGCGCGCGCCGAACTGGACGAGGCCAAGCGCAAGGAAATCTACTCCAAGATGGGACAGATGCTGCGCGAAGAAGGCGGGTTGATCCTGCCTATGTTCAACGACTTTATCTCGGGCGTGGCCACCAATGTCGGCGGCTGGGAAAAAGACCCTAACGGCGAAGTGATGAACAACAAAGCCAGCATCAAATGCTGGATTGCGGACGCGTAAGGGGCATCTGAACAGATGCACCCCATCGTCAAACTGCTTGCCCAGCGTCTCGCGCTGGGCTTGCTGCTCTTATTCGCAGCCTCAATATTGATCTTCGCGGGCACGTCGATCTTGCCCGGGGACGTTGCACAGTCCATCCTCGGACAATCGGCCACCCCCGAAGCGCTGGCCAATATGCGCCGCGAACTGGGGCTGAACGAACCGGCCCTCACCCGCTATTTCACATGGCTTGGCAACTTTGTGCAGGGCGATCTGGGCACCGCGCTGACCAATGGCCGCGACATCGCAGAAAGCCTAGGCGGACGGCTCAAGAATACGCTTTTCCTCGCCTTCTGGGCCGCAATCGTCGCTGTGCCACTGGCGATCACGCTAGGTCTGCTGGCCGTGCGCTACAAAGACCGCTGGCCGGACAAACTGATCTCGGCAATCACCCTTACCACGATCTCGATCCCGGAATTCATGATCGGCTACGTGCTGATCTTCCTGCTCGCCATCCAACTGCCGCTCCTAATCAACTCGATGGAATTTCTGGGTGACGGCACCCAAAGCTGGCTGCTGAGCAATCTGCGGTTTTCATCCGTCGCCCTGATGAACGACAGCATGACCCTGATCGAAAAGATCAAGTCGATCACGCTGCCGATCATCGTTCTGACGCTGGTTGTGCTCGCGCATATGATGCGCATGACCCGCGCGGCGATCCTGAACGTGATGCAATCGGCCTATATCGAAACCGCCGAACTCAAAGGGCTGGGGATGCTGAAAATCATCCGCAAACACGCCTTTCCCAATGCCATTGCGCCGATCGTCAACGTCGTCATGCTCAACCTCGCCTATCTCGTCGTCGGCGTTGTGGTGATCGAAGTCGTTTTTGCCTATCCCGGCATGGGGCAGTATCTGGTCGATCACGTGTCCAAGCGCGACGTGCCGGTGGTACAGGCCTGCGGTCTGATCTTTGCCGCGGTCTATATCGGTCTGAACCTGGTTGCCGATGTGGTTTCGATCCTTGCCAACCCACGGCTGAGGCACCCCAAATGAGGCCCGCGTATTCATCCGTGAAAATCGGCACCGCGTCGCCACACCCCTTGGAACCCCAAACATCGAAAGGGGTCGCACCATGAAAAACATTCCCATCTCCGCCCTCATCGGCCTGTTTTTCACCGGGTTGTTTTTCGTCATGGCCATTCTGGCCCCTGTCATTTCGCCCTACGGCATGTCCGAAATCGTCGGCGATGTCTGGGAGCCGTCCAGTTCCGAGTTCCTGCTGGGCACCGACAGCATCGGGCGCGATCTGCTGACGCGTCTGATCTATGGCGGGCGCACCACCATCTTCATCGCAACCATGGCCACGATCCTCAGCTTTGTCACCGGATCGGTGCTCGGCTTTTTCGCTGCCGTGTCTGGCGGCTGGGTCGATCAGGCGATCTCGCGCTTTGTTGATTTGATCATGTCGATCCCCTCGCTGATCTTTGCACTGGTGGTCCTGTCAGTCATGCCCACCACCATGCCGATCCTGATCCTTCTGATGGGCCTGCTCGATTCCACCCGCGTGTTCCGGCTGGCCCGTGCCGTTGCCGTCGACATCACGGTGATGGACTACGTCGAAGCCGCCCGCCTGCGCGGCGAAAAGATCGGCTGGATCATCTTTCGCGAAACCCTGCCCAACGCCCTGTCACCGCTGGTGGCCGAAATGGGCCTGCGGTTTATCTTTATGGTGCTGTTCATCTCGACCCTGTCATTCCTCGGCCTTGGCGTGCAGCCACCATTGGCCGATTGGGGCGGCATCGTGAAAGAGAACAAGGAAGGCATCAACTACGGCATACAGGCGGCGCTTTACCCGGCCTACGCCATCGCGACGCTGTGCATCTCGATCAATCTGGTGGCGGATTGGATTCTAAATCGCACCACATCGCTCAAGGGGGGCCGAGGATGACCGACATGCAAACCGAACCACTTCTCAAGGTGCGCAACCTGAAAATCGGGGCCACGATCTATCCCCCCGGCGAACGGCCCCGTGACATCGAAATCGTGCATGGCGTGGATTTTGATCTGGCGCCGGGCAAAGTGCTGGGCCTGATCGGTGAATCCGGCGCGGGCAAATCCACCATCGGCCTGTCCGCCATGGCCTACGGGCGCGGCGGGGTCGAGATCACCGGCGGCGAGGTCTGGGTCAATGGCCGCGACATCCTGAAATCCGGCCTGCGCGACGTGCGCCGTTTGCGCGGGGCCGAAGTGACCTATGTCAGCCAATCGGCTGCCGCCTCCTTCAACCCGGCGAAAAAGATCCTCGAACAGGTCACCGAAGCGGCAATTTACCAAAACAAGTTCTCAAAATCCGACGCCGAGGCCCGCGCCGTGGCGCTTTTTGACAAGCTGGGCCTGCCCAACCCCGAAACCATCGGTGACCGCTATCCGCATCAGGTCTCGGGGGGCCAGCTGCAACGCTGCATGACCGCCCTCGCGCTCTGCCCCGAACCCGATCTCGTGGTCTTTGACGAACCCACCACCGCGCTGGACGTGACCACCCAGATCGACGTGCTGGCCGCGATCAAGGACGCCATCCGCGACACGGGCGTGGCCGCTCTTTATATCACCCACGACCTTGCGGTCGTGGCACAGGTCTCTGATCACATCATGGTGCTGCAACAGGGCGCGATGGTCGAATACGGCACCACCGACCAGATCATCAACACCCCGCGCGAGGAATACACTCAGGCGCTGGTGTCGGTCCGATCCATCAAACACGAAGAAAAGCACCCGACGGACACCCCCCTGCTGCGCGTCGAGAACATCACCGCGCGCTACAAGGGCACCGATTTCGACGTATTGAAAGACATCAGCGTCGACCTGCACCCCGGTCAGACCCTCGCCATCGTCGGGGAAAGCGGATCGGGTAAATCCACACTGGCGCGCGTCATCACTGGGCTCTTGCCGCCCAGCGCGGGCCAGATCACCTTTGACGGGCGTATATTGTCGCCCGACCTTCCGACACGCGCGCTCGACGACCTGCGCGAATTGCAGATGATCTACCAGATGGCCGACACTGCGATGAACCCGCGCCAGACCGTCGGCACCATCATCGGCCGCCCGCTTGAATTCTACTTCGGCCTCAAGGGCCGCGCCAAACAGACCCGCATCCAAGAATTGCTTGACGAGATTGAACTCGGTGACGGCTTTCAGGACCGCTATCCGGCGGAACTGTCCGGCGGACAGAAACAGCGCGTCTGCATCGCCCGCGCCCTTGCAGCCAAACCCAAGCTGATCATCTGCGACGAGGTGACCTCGGCGCTTGATCCGCTGGTGGCCGATGGCATCCTGAAATTGCTGCTAAAGCTACAAAAGATCGAAGACGTGTCCTACCTTTTCATCACCCACGATCTGGCCACCGTGCGCGCCATCGCAGACAGTATCGCGGTGATGTTCCAGGGCAAGGTTGTGCGCTATGGTGGCAAGTCACAGGTGCTGTCCCCACCCTTCGACGACTACACCGACCTGTTGCTATCTTCCGTGCCCGAAATGAAACTTGGCTGGCTCGAAGAGGTCATCGCGCACCGCAAAATGGAAAGCGCCGGCAACTAACGCACCGCTACGTCAAAGGAAATTGCAGTGATCAAATATCTCGCGATGCAGCTTTTCAACCGCCGCAACGCCACCCGGATCAAAAGCACCGGGGTCTCTTTGCGTGGCCAGATCGGGCGCGGCGTTAAAATTCAGCGCGGCACCCATGTCGACAAACACAGCAGCATCGGAGGCTACAGCTATCTGGGCAACCACTGCTCGGTCACGGCGGCCAAGATCGGGCGCTACTGCTCCATCGGGGACAACGTCGTCATCGGACCGGGTGAACACAATATGGACGGCATCTCGACCTCGACGGAATTCAGCCAGTCCGCCTTTGCCGAGCTCACCCGTAAACCCTGCACCATCGGCAACGACGTCTGGATCGGCGCCCAAAGCTTGATCCTGCGCGGCGTGACCATCGGTGATGGCGCGGTTGTCGGCGCCAATTCTGTCGTCACCCGCGACGTCGCCCCGTTTGACGTCGTCGCAGGCAGCCCTGCCCGGGTCATCCGCAACCGCGTGACCCCCGAAGTGGCGACAGAAATACTCGCCAGCAAGTGGTGGGATCAGGACCGCGATGCCGCTGCACAGACCATCGCCGCCCTTACCCGCAAGTCTGTGTAGGGATCACCGCCTACGCCACTACGTCGGCGCATGTGCCGCAAATGTATCCAACTGCGCCTGCAACGCCGCCTGAAACGCCGGGCGCTCGGTGCCGCGTCTGACATATTCCTCCAGCACAGGAAACTTTGCCAGCACCGGATCATCGCCCATGTCCCGCAACACCGTGACCATGGCAATATCCGCAACACCAAAACGCCCGGTCAGCCATGTCTCGTTCCAGACATGCTGCGCCAGCGCCTCAAATCTGTCGCCCACGAGCTTCTCAAGCCACCTGCGCGCCCCCGGCACCCAGTCCGCGTCAGGGAAAAACTCCCCCGGCTGGACAAGGTGCAGCGTATAGACCTCGATCGTATTCAGGGCGGCAAAGACCCATGAATGTACCGCTGCCCGTTCCGCCGCCGTACGGGGGCGCAGCACGTCTGACGCCTCCGCGATATGCAGCAGGATCGCGCCCGTCTCGAACAGGCTGACCTCTCCGTCCCGACAGGCAGGCACCTGCCCAAAGGGCTGCCAGGCACGATAGGCAGCCTCCTTTGACCCGGCCATCGTCACAAGCGTGACCTCATACGGCAGCCCCGCCTCTTCCAGCGCCCAACGCGGCCGCAGGTCACGCACATAGCCCTGCGGCAGCGGCGGCACCCAGTCAAAAGCGCTGATCTGAAGCGTCACACCTTCGCCTTTGCGGTCTTATGGGTCAGCGGCTCGAACCCGCCCCAAATCATCCGTTGCCCATCAAAGGGCATATCGGTCATGTCCTTCATGCGCGGGTCTTCCATCATCGCGGCAAACCCTTTGTCGGCGGTTTCCTTGTCCGGCCACTCCATCCAGGAAAACACAACCGTCTCGTCGTCCTTCTTTTTCACGGCCATGGGAAACGACGTTACCTTGCCGTCAGGCACGTTCACCCCCCAGTTTTCATAATTCCCGAGGCAACCGAGCTCCTCGAAAATCTCCCAGGTTTTCTCGGCAATATCCTTGTACGCCGCTTTCTTTGCTGTGGGCACGGCCAGCAGGAACCCGACAAAATAAGACATCTCTCTCTCCCTTTTTTCAGAATCACTAACGTGAGGTTGACAATGCTTTAAGTTGATATCAACTTAAATTATGACCTCAGACAAAAAATTGCCATTTCCCGCCACCGTCGAAGTCCGCGATCGATGCCTTTGCCTGCATGTACAGCGTGCCGCGCGCATCCTTGCGCGCCGTTTTGACGATGTGCTGCGCCCCTTTGGCGTGAACAACGGACAGTTTTGCCTGCTGATGTCGCTGAACCGGCCGGGTCCGGGGCCACGGATCAGCGATCTGGTGCCGTTCCTCGGGATCGACCGCACCACACTGACCGCCGCGCTGAAACCGCTTGAGCGACGTGGCCTGGTTCACGCCGCTTCTGACGAACATGACGCCCGCGCAAAACGGCTGCGCTTGACCGAGGCAGGCCATAAGGTGCTGATCGACGCGCTGCCGGTCTGGCGGGCCACCCACGACGCCATTGATGCAGGTATTGCCCCGCTGGATCCACAAGACCTGCGCGTGGGGCTAAACGCCCTCGCCGGGCGCTAAAGCTCGGTTCTTAAAATGGAAGTTGAGGCCAGCAAGCTCGGGAGGAGGTGAGCTTGCCGGCCCAGTTTAACGGGTTCCGGGAGGAAGGACCGTTAAAATACGGCGTCAGATAAACGCTGGGAGGAGCGAGGTCCGACACCTGACAATGCCGCCCAGCAGGGGCAGGTCATTGATTTCGTACACCCTGCGAAAGGCAGGTCGGGCTGATCAAAGCCCGTCGTATTTGTAACCCACCAGAAACGCCGCGTGCTGCGGGATCTCGCAGCGCGTGGTGCCGGCCTGCGCCAGTTGCTCATCGCTCATTGCGTGCAGAACGGATTGCATCCGCGCCATTTGCATCCGGTACAGCGCCCGGGACAGACCACGGCCCACGGCCTTGGCACCACGACCCAGCGTCGCACCAACCGGGCCAAAAACGTCGCGAAGCTGTGGTAGGGACGCCGGCGTATTGAGTGTGTTAGTAAGCTTCATTGTTCTGATCCTTTGAATATTCGTCCATCGCGACGCGGTGGATCTCGGCGCGGCAGATACCAATATCTGCCAGCTCACGGTTGGAAAGCGCATTCAGTTCGCTGCTTGTGCGGCGATAGGCGGCGCGGCGGGCGCGGCGGTCTTTGCCAGTCGCCCACAGGGATGCGGCACTTTTGCGCATGCCATCAAATGAGGCAGCCAGCCAGTTGTTGCTCTGCGCAATGGTCATTGTCATTGATGCAACTCCTTTTGTTATTGCTGCGATGCAGTATCAATGCTGCAATGCAGAGATAGCGCTGGCACCCGTACATTTAAACCCGACATTTTTGCATAGGGGCTATGCCATTTCGGAAAGGATGCGTTTCAATGGACGTCTCAGCACAGATGCTCGTTTTCGTTAAGGTGGTGGAACTAGGCAGTATTTCCGCTGCGTCAAGGGCGATGGGGGTCACGCCTTCGTCACTCAGCAAACAGATCGGCCACCTCGAAGACCGCGTGCATCACCGGCTGCTTCACCGCACCAAATCCGGCGTATCATTGACGGATGATGGTCTCGATTTCTATGTAAAATGCCGCGCTGCAGCGGACAAGTTTCTGGAAGCCCAGGAACATTTCGCAGGCGACGACCGCACCCCACGCGGCACCCTGCGGGTCGCGTCCAGTGTGGCCTTCGGCAAGGCCCAACTCATCTCGGTGCTCCCACAGTTTCTCGCGCGCTATCCCGCCATCACCCTCTCGCTCGAACTGACCGATCGACAAGTCGATATCGAAGATGAGAATTTTGACGTGGCGATCAACTTTGCCGAACAATTGACCAACCCCAATGTCGTCGCCCGCAAGATCATGAACAACGACCGCATCCTATGCGCCGCGCCGGATTACATTGCCGCCCATGGCATGCCCAAAAGCTTTGCCGATCTGGCGAATTTCAATTGCCTGCGCATTTCCAACGCCGTCAACCGCAACGCCTGGCAGGCCGAAATTGACGGCATCGCCCATACCGTTGACGCCACCGGCAATTTTGTCGGCAACAGCGCCGATGCCGTCTATCAGGCCGCCCTCGCCGGCCTAGGCATCGCCCGGCTGTCGACTTATCTGGTGGCCGATAAAATCGCCGCCGGCGCGCTGGTGCACCTGTTTCCCGCCTATGCCCAGAAACACGCCGACGTCACCGCCACCTTCGCCGACAAACGCAACCTGTCGCCCAAGACGCGGGTGTTTGTCGATTTTCTCGTGCAGCAGTTTTTGCAGGGCCAGCGTGTGGGCCGGGAGAGGTGAACAGGCCGCGCTGATGGACGCACACAATGGTGACACCGGCATTGTGTGCGTCGGTGCCGATAACAGAAACTAGTCCCAAGTCTGTTCGCAGATTGAACCGCGTAACAAAGGGGAGGGTCAGAAAGGCCGAGCATGTGCAGCAAATGACCGGTTAGAGCCCGTTTTTACGATTTTTTTGCAATGCGGCGAATGTCGGCTTCAGTGGCTTTGGCAGCTCTCGCAATACTGGACATGTGGCGCATGTCCGTCCCACAACATCCTCCAAGAACGTTAATATGCGGGAACCTACGCCGAATTTCCGCGAGTTGCTGTCCGAGTTCATAGGGATTGCCGTCGTCAAGCTCTTCGGCCTCATCCAGCTCTGCGTGACTGCATCGCGATGCATTGGCGACGATGCCGCGTACGCGTTGCATCCATGGGGCATCGGTCAACACATTCCCAAAGTGGTCAGGATGCGCGCAATTGATCATGAAATATGCGGCATAACCGCCCGTTGCCGCGTCTACCTGAGTGATCGCCTCTTCAAGTGAAGCGCCTGTTGGAAGGCAGCCGTCGGTCTCAACTGTGAAAGCGATGACGACCGGGAGGCCAAAGAGCTTCGCTGCTCGTACGATTCCGACAGCCTCGGCAGGATAGGCGAGTGTGTAGCCGCTGATCAAATCCACATGCGTCTCTGCCAAAGCCGTGATTTGCTCAACATGATAGGCCTCAGCTTCAACTGCGTTCATTTGTTCGCTGGGCGCGTAGGCATCGGCGCGCGGTCCGACATTGGCGCTTATCACCGTCGGTAGATCGCCCAACTCGTCCCTCGCGGCACACATGTGGGCTATGGCTTTCTTGTTCAGGTCAATCAATTGTTCGGGTGAGTAACCAACGGCGGCACCGCGATCCCGATTGGCGACCCATGTTGGGCTTTCGAGGATGACGCCAAGGCCATGCTCTTTGCCTACAGCGATCAAATCACGGTAATAGCCATTCAGTTGAGCACGTCCCACTTTGGATTCCAGCAGCGGGTAAGAGGCAAACCCCGGAAGGTTGACACTTTGGGTGAACATGAGATCGGTTTCCATGCCAGTGTAGGCCACATACAGGTCACCTTTTAATTGAGGTGGATTGCTTCGATGAATTGCCATGAGATACGCTATTCCCCCGCTGTGAATATTCGCAAACACTAACGGGCTGACAGCGTTATGCCTATAGTGCTGGGATTTTCCAAAACTTCTACGGTTCTGTTACAAGCGAAAATTGTCCTTTTGGCTGTCGTCACGAAATCGGTTATTGGGGCAGCCGCTGCGAATTTACACTTCGTCCGGCATAGCCACCATTGAAATCAGTCCACCCACCCTCGTCTTATGCCGGCCCCGCATCCAGTTCCCGACGACGCCCCCACAAACACCCATCACCTTTCCAAAAACCGATAGGCCTCCAGAATAGCCGTCGTCAGCCCGTCGAAGAACCCCGGCGCGGTGACGTCGATCAGGCTATCCCCCACCTCGGCCTCCTCAACAGTGCGCACCCCAAACAGATGGGTGTCGCCCTTCAACAGCTCCCGATGACTCACCCCTATGCCATGTTTCAACACGTTGACCGCCAGGTAATACTGATAAATCCGATACGCCAGGTCCGGCTGGCCCGCGCCTGTCAGCAGCGCCTTCAACTTGCGTGAAAATGGCCCGCGTTTGAAATGGTGCTGCATCCGCGCTTCGAAAACCGCATAGATATCGACGGCCAACAGCTCAATCGCGCTGGTCGCCGCCCGCAAGGCCTCGGCCTGATCGTTCGGCGCATCGCCTGTCACAGCCCCAATTTCCGCAATCTGCTGTTCATGTACATCTGCATTGGCGCGCGCCGCGGCCACCAGTTCAGGCAGGCTTTGTGAAGCTTCCATCGGTCATTCTCCATAATGTCCCATCCCCCTTAAGCTAAGCGGCAGAGAATGATAGGGGCGCGATCGGCAAACTTGACCGAAAACCGCTGAAAAGCGGCCAGCACCACCGCTTCGACGCAGCACTTAACCCTGTGTTCACAAACCGCAGCGCACGCCCTGTTAACCCCGCATCTGCTGCACGCCCGCTGTACAGCTGCTGTACGGGCGCTGTACGGGTTGTGTATGCCCCAAACCCCTTATTTCATGGCGTTAACCATGGGTTTTGGTCCTGATTCGCATTTCACGCCATTTGCCGTTGCGCGTAGGCTGCACTTCGGGTCATCTGAAGGGGCAAATTCAGGGGGTCACCATGGACAATAAACTGCTGCTCATCATCCTTGACGGTGTGCCTTATCGCAACTGGCGCAGGCTGTTTGGCAACCTCGAAGGCTGGGTCGATAGCGGCGATGCCCGCGTGTGGAAAATCCGTTCGGTGCTGCCCTCGATCTCGGCCTCATGCTATGCGTCGATCCACACCGGAGTCGCCCCGGCAGAACATGGCTGCACCGGAAACGGTAATGTTTTCCGCCTCAAACAAAAGGATGTTTTTGCCCAGGTCCGCGCTGGGGGCGGCGTGACGGGCGCGGTCGCCCATTCTTTCTGGTCCGAGTTTTTCAACCGGCATCCCTTTGATTACGTTAGAGATATAGAATACGACGAATCCGACAGCGACACCATCAACCATGGCCGCTTTCACACGATGACGGGCTATGGGCAGATCAACCAGATGACGCCGTCCGATGTCGATCTCTTTGCGACGCTGACCAATCTCTGCCTGCGCTTCGGGCTCAACTACGGAATGCTGCATACCTGCACGCTCGACAGTATGGGGCACCGGTTTTTCCACGATTGTCAGGAAATGGATCATGCCTGCGCCGTGATGGACGAGATGCTGGCACCCTTTATCCACAAGTGGATGCAAGCAGGATATGAGATCATTGTGACCGCCGATCACGGTCAGGACGCGCGCGGCCATCACGGCGGTCGTGACCCGCTCCAGCAAGAGGCAGCACTGTACTATTTTGGCCCGGCCGACGGCCCACCGACAGATACGGTGATCGACCAGTTGCAACTGGCCCCGACGATCCTGCACCGCCTCGGCGCACCTGCGGCCAACACAATGAAAGCAAAGAGTTTTCTTAGCTAGAAATCAATAGGGCCAGTCGCCGCGCCCCAAGGCGGCGATGCCCTCAACCACCTTGTCGAAAAAGCGCGCCGCACGCACCGACGTCCCGCGCGCGCGCATACAGCCATGCACCAGCCCCGGCGCATCAAACCACACGGCCCGCCCCCCTGCCGCCAGCATCGCATCACGGTAGGCTTCGCCGTCGCTGGACAAGGGATCGCACCCTGCCGTGACCAAAACCACAGGTGGAAGCTCTGTAAAATCAGTATCTTGCAGCGGTGCGTACCGTGCATCACCCTGTGGAATCTCCACCCCGCCCGTGCGTACCGCCTTGTAAAACTCCATGTCTGCCGTGGTCAGATGCGGCGCATGTGCGTGGGTGACATAACTGCCTTTGGTCGGATCACCGCCCAACCCGGGATAGATCAATACCTGGCCCGTCACCCGCCCCGGTGCGGCCTGCCGAGCGTGATGCGTGACCGCCGCTGCCAAGTTGCCTCCCGCACTGTCGCCTGACAGCACCAGTGGCCCGATGTATTGGCGCGCTATCGCATCGAATGCAGCCCAAGCATCGTTGAAACATCCGGGGAAAACCACCTCAGGCGCTAGGCCGTAATCCACTGAAATAACACGATATCCGGTGCGCGCGCAGATTTCGGCACAAACGTCGTCATGGCTGTCCAACCCACCCACGACAAAGCCGCCGCCGTGGTAATAGACAACCGTCACATCGGACGGCGCCACCTCATACCGTCGGCAGTTGACCGCGCCAAAGGGTCCGTCAGAGACAACAACTCCATCGGGTCGCCCCTGATGAAACGCCGCCGCCATCCGATTGTAAACGCGGCGCTGATCGTGAATGTCTTTACCCACCGCATCCGGTGGGTAAAAACTGTCAAGCCTGTCAATATAAGCCCAGACTTCCGGGTCGATTATCTCTTTGTAATCAGGGGTCTCTGTCACGCAGGCTCCCACGGACGGGTAAAGACGTTCAACACCTTGCCGACCTCGGTATGGGCGGCACCGTTCATCGTCACCTGTGCCACAAGACCGCGTTTCTTATCGTCGTTCACCGAGGTCACCCGCGCCGCGCAGCCGGCCTTTTCCAGACAGCCATTGTAGACCCGCGTGATCGCATTTTTGCGCAGATCAGGTTTAAAAATCTTGCCCACGGCGGTTTTTGGCAACTCGTCCATGATCGTCATATGCTTGGGCTGCGCCGCGCGTTCTTGAACTTTATCGCGGCAGAATTCGAGCAGTTCTTCTTCGGTCACGCTGGCGCCATCGACCAGCTCGACAAACGCACAAGGCACTTCGCCTGCATGGGCATCCGGCTGGCCGATCGCCCCGGCAAAAGCCACGGCCTCGTGGCCCAGCAGCGCCTCTTCGATCTCGGCAGGATCAATGTTGTGACCGCCGCGGATGATCAGATCTTTCGCACGGCCCGTAATCCACACATAGCCATCAGGATCAATCCGCCCCAGATCGCCGGTGCGCAGGTATTTCTCGTGATAGTAGAGATCCTTGTTTTTGTCCGCTTCGGCATAGGTATGCCCGGCATAAACCCCCGGATTCGAAACACAAATTTCGCCGATCTCGTCCACCGCCGCATCAATTGGCCCGTCTGCCGTGCCCTTGATGATGCGCACGTCCGTATAGGGGAATGGAATGCCGATAGAGCCGACTTTCTTCAGCCCATCCGTCGGATTACAAGACACCAGACAGGTCGCCTCGGTCAGCCCGTAACCTTCGACAAGCGTCACGCCAGTGGCCTTTTCAAAGCGACGGAACAGTTCCAGCGGCAAGGGGGCCGAGCCTGAAAAGGCAGTTTTGACGGTGCTGACATCGGCATCAATGGGCCGCTGCATCTTGGCCGAAATAGCGGTGGGTACCGTGATGATAAAGGTGATTTTCCAGCGCTCAACAAGCTTCCAAAAGTTATCGAATACCCCCTCACCGCGATATCCCTGTGGCGTCGGGAAGACCACATGCGCACCGGAATGTACGGCGGCCATCAAGATGACGTGGCAGGCAAACACATGGAAAAGCGGCAGCGGACACATGATGTTGTCCTGTTCCGTAAACAGCAGTTTATGCCCCAACCAGCCGTTATACAGCAGCCCCGAATAGCGGTGCTGCGCGACCTTGGGCATCCCCGTCGTGCCGCCGGTGTGGAAATAGCACGCCACACGGTCTTCCTGCACGTCCTCGAAATCCAGCGTGGTATTCTGCTTGGCGACCTCTGCGTTGAAATTCAAATACTTGGCCTGATTCCCTGCCAGACCCTTTGGGCGGATCAGCGGCACGATCCAGGATTTTGGCGGCGTCAGATATCGGACAAGATCGACCTCAAGCACCGTGTGTACGCCGGGCGCCAGCTTGACCGCCTCGGCGGTTTTCTGTGCGACATCGGTTTTCGGAAAGGGCCGCAATGTTACAACCACCGACGCCCCTGTCTCGCGCAGGATACCGCCAATCTGTTCAGCGTCCAGCAAGGGGTTGATTGGATTTGCAATACCAGCGACCGCGCCACCCAGCAGCGTGATTGTGGTCTCGTTACAGTTGGGCAGCACATAGGCAACCACGTCTTTTGGGCCGATGCCAAGACCGCGAAACAGGTTCGCGGCCTGCGTCACGCGGCCGTGCAACTGCTGCCATGTCAGGGTTTCGGCCTTGTCCTTGGGTCCCGAGAAAATCTGATAGCTTACGGCATTATGATTGGGAAATTTCGCCGCCGTACCGCTGAGCAACCCATACAGCGTCTTGGTGGAATGGCGATCCTCCCACGGCATCTCCGCCTCGATTGCGTTGCGATCTTCCATCCCGGTAAAACCCATGGCACGTCCTCCCCATATGCCGGTTATCCGGCTTTTCCTCTTGTGGGAAAGGATGCGGTTAATTGGTCCTGTTGGCAAGTAACTGGCAGGCGACGCGACCCAGCGTCATTGAAAAAAACTAATGCAAAACGGGCGCGCAGTTCGCTGCACGCCCGTTACCTTGAAAGAATTGTAGATCGCGCCTTCAAGAATTCGGAATGCGCAGCATCTGACCTGGATAGATTTTGTCAGGGTCGCTTAACATCGGCTTGTTGGCCTCGAAAATCTCTTTGTATTTCGCGCCATTGCCCATGGTCTTTTCGGCAACGGCCCAAAGCGTATCGCCCTTTTCAACCGTATGAAACTTAGGCTCGCCCTCGCCGCCGCTTACGTCGTCCTCGACCTTGGCGACACCCTTGACGTTGCCAACAGCCAAGATGACTTTCTCGCGCAGTTCTTGGCTGGCGGCATTGCCGCTGACCTTGACCTTGTCACCCTCGACCGAGATATCCAGATCATCGGAATCCAGCCCAAGACCCTTCAGTTCATCCTTGAGTGCGCTGCCCGAAAGCGCCGCATCATCCTCGCCGCCAAAAATCTTTTTGCCAGCATCTTTTACGAAATTCCACAAACCCATGTTGGTTCTCCTTTCGTGTATAATGCGCGGACGCGGCATTGGTTCCGACCGATGCCATCATTCAGCAGAACTATTCCGCCGCGTGCCCTTCGGTAAACTGGAGCCGCGCCAACCGGCCATAAAGCCCGCCTTTTGCCACGAGTTCATCATGCGTGCCCATGGCAACGATACGCCCCGCCTCAAGCACCACAATTCGGTCGGCTTTTTTCACGGTTGCCAGCCTGTGCGCCACGATCAAGGTGGTGCGGTCCTTGCTCAGATGATCAACGGCCTGCTGCACCGCACGTTCGCTTTCGGCATCCAGGGCGCTGGTGGCCTCGTCCAACAGCAGCACGGGCGCGTCGCGCAGAATGGCACGGGCGATTGCAATACGCTGTTTTTGACCGCCCGACAGCATGACGCCGCGTTCCCCAAGATAGCTTTCATAACCTTCGGGCAGAGCCGAGATGAAATCATGCGCCGCCGCCGCACGGGCCGCAGCCCGGACATCTTCGTCGCTTGCATCGGGACGACCAAAGCGGATGTTCTCGGCTGCCGACGCGGCAAAGATCACCGGGTCCTGCGGCACCAACGCCACGTGGCGGCGGAACTGGTCGCGCGTCAGGTCACGCAGGTTACGCCCATCAAGGGTGATATTACCACTGTCCGGGTCGTAAAAGCGCAGGATTAGCTGAATGATCGTCGTCTTGCCCGCGCCTGATGGCCCGACAAAAGCGACGGTTTCACCCGGCTTGATGTCCAGATCAATACCGTCAAGGGCCGCCACATCTGGGCGCGCGGGATAGGTAAAATGTACATTCTCAAAGGCAAGATGCCCCGTCACGAATTGCGGCAGCGACTTCGCGCGCTCGGGCTCCGGGTCGTTCACGCTGTCTTCGGATTGCAGCAGGTCGATCAACCGTTCGGTCGCACCCGCTGCGCGTTGCAACTCGCTCCAGATTTCCGACAGCGCCGCCACGGCGCCTGCTACCATCACGGCATAGATCACAAACTGAACGAGCGCGCCCGCGCTCATGTCGCCTGCGCGCACATCGCGCGCCCCAATCCACAACACGCCGACCACCCCGGAAAACACCAAAAAGATGACAATCACAGTCATTGCCGCGCGGGTTTTGATCCGGCGCCGGGCGGCATCAAAAGACGCTTCGGTCATCTGGGCAAATTGGCTGCGGCTGGCCGCCTCATGTGTAAAGGCCTGAACTGTCTGCACCGCGCTCAGCGATTCCGATGCATTGCCGGAACTGGCAGCGATCCAATCTTGGTTTTCGCGGCTGATCACGCGCAGACGGCGGCCCAGCGTCAAAATCGGGATCACAACCGCCGGCACGATCAGCAGCACCATCCCCGTCAGTTTCGCCGACGTAAGCATCATCAGCACAAGCCCGCCTGAAAAGATCAGTGCATTGCGCAGGGCGATGGAGACGGACGACCCGATCACCGACAGGATCAGCGTCGTATCCGTGGTGATACGGCTCAGCACCTCCCCCGTCATGATGCGCTCGTAAAAGGCGGGGCTCATGCCGATCACCCGGTCGAACACGGCGCGGCGAATATCGGCCACCACCCGTTCGCCCAACCGCGTGACAAGCGCATAGCGCAGCCCCGTGCCAACCGCCAACAGCGCCGCGATCGCCAGCGCCGCGACGAAATACTGGTCCAGCAATGCCGTCTCTCCGGTGCCAAAGTTGTCAATCACCCGGCGCACCGCCAAGGGCAGTGTCAGCGAAATCACCGCCGTCAATGTCAGCGCCATGGCAGCCGCCAACATCAGCATCTTGTAGGGGCGCATAAAGGGCGCCAGCGCACCCAAAGCCCCGATACGCCGCGATTTTTCGCGCTCTTCTTTTGCTGTGGTGGCGGGGGTTGGTGTGCGGGCCATGGGCTATCCTTTATCGTTCGCCTTTGGTCATGGCGCGCCCATTCGCCGGGGTCAAGCATCGCCCTGCCGCTTTGGACAATCTGCCGCCCCTGTGGGACGCAATTCGAGTTGGGAATTAACGGGGAAATGGAGCGGGCGGCGGGAATCGAACCCGCATCATCAGCTTGGAAGGCTGAGGTCTTACCATTACACAACGCCCGCGCGCTGTACCGGTGATCTATGTGATCCCCTTGAGCAGGTCAAGACCACCCTGCCCGCCCTGTGCCGCTTCACGTATGGCGTTAAATTCTAGTGCGGCATGCAAACAACCGCGCCAAACACTCTTGTGCTTTTTTGAGTCATAAATACCCTCGGGGGGTCTGGGGGGCTGGTCCCCCAGCGGGCGCAATCAGCGCGACATCATCCCTTGCCGAACAACCCTGTCAGCGCGCGCCGGATGATGCCGCGCACACTGGGTCGCTTCTTGGCGACAAAAGGCAACGGTCGACATACCTCAATCGCGGCGACGCCCACACGTGCCGTCAGCGCACCATTGACCAAACCTTCGCCGAACCGACGGCTGAGCTTGCCCAGAAGCGACCCACCAAGCACCGGCTCCAGAAGATCGTCCCCCACCGCCACGGCGCCCGTAGCAACCAGATGCGACAATACCGCCCGTGTCAGCCGCCACGAGCCAAAGAACCCCGACCGACCGCCGTAAATCTCGGCGATGCGGCGGATCATGCGCAGATTGCTCGTCAGGGCCGCCGCGACATCTGCCAGAGCCAGCGGCACCAGCGCCGTGACCGCCGCCACTTGACGCGCCGCGGCCTCTACCTCGCGCGTTGCAGCCTGATCCAGCGGGCCCAGCACCTCGCCCTCGGCCAAAGCGAGAACGCCAATGGCGTCCAACTGATCACCTTGCAGGTCCGCGAAACGGTCGCGGCCCCAACGGGTGTCCTCGCGACCCTTGTAGAGTGCGGCCAGTCGCACAGTGACGTGCCGCGCCGCGGCCAGATCATCCTGCGCCAGCGCCTCGCCCGCGTCATGGCGCAATCCGTCCAGCCGCGCCAGACGCCCGAACGCTGCCATCTCCCGGATCGACAGTAGCGCCAGAACCAACAGGAACATGGCAAACAGCACCGTCATAGCCCATCCCAGCAACGGGTAGCGTGCCAGCAGATCCATCACAAACGACCAAGCCGTGATTGACACCATGGCCCCGACCAATGCCCCCGCCAGCCACCAGAACAACCGCCCCAAAAGCGACGGCTTGCGCGCTGCCAGCCGGGCGGCGACCTGCATGGCCTGCCCCTGCGGGGCGGCGCTGTCGAGATCGGGCACCATCGGGGCATCCGCAACCGACGGCTGCGGGCCGCTGTCATCCTCCAGATCAAACAAGACTGGACCATGGGCCATTACGCGACCTCCTTTTGCCATTCAAATCGGATATCGGGCAAACGCTGATCATTGCGCAGCCCGTTGGTGCGTGTCACCTCGGCAAACCCGGCACGGCGGTAAAACCGCGCGGCGCGGGCATTGGCCTGAAAGCTCCACAGACCAAGGTGCGTGCGCGTCGCCTTGGCCTCTTGCAGCAACCGACGCGCGATACCGCGTCCTTGTGCCGCCGGATGCAGATAAAGCGCGTGTATCTCGCTGCCCGCACGGGCAAGAAAGCCCACAATGTCATCTTCTAGACGGGCCACCTTGACCCAGCCCGCGTCGATCATCGCACCTACATGGGCCACGTCCTGAGCGCGCGAATGCACGCGCGGCAGCCAGGGCTGCGCATCCATTGCCTTGCCCATCACGGCCCCGACCGCCCCGGCGTCCAGCACCCGCGCGGGGTGAATCACCACTTGGGTGACATCTCCACCCCTCACAGCCGATCCCCGATCAGGAATTCCGCAGCCCGGTCCAACCGGATATGTGGCAGCCCGTCTCCAGGTCGGCGCGACAACACCGAGGGCGCAAAGCGCATGATCTGATAATCAGCACTCAGCCATTTCTGTGCCCCCTGCCGCGCCGGGGTCAGCAGATGTGCGGGGTCTTCGGGCAGTTCTCCGGGGTAAAACGCCGCCTGTTTGCCACGTGTGCCGTCGGTGTTCAGCAAGGTGCCCCGCACCACGTCGAGCGCGGTGCCATCATGGATCATCTGATCCTCCGTCGTGGCCCGCAACGACGCAAGCGCCATCGCGCGTGTCCCGGCCCCGGCATATTGCGCGCGGTCGCGGGCATCACGGGTCAGCGCCTGCATGATCGCGCTCAGGCGGGGGTGCTGGCTGTGATGCAGATGGTCGGCCTTGGTCGCAGCAAACAGAATTTTCTCGACCCGCTTGCCGCGCAAGAGCGTCGTCAGCATGTTGTTGCGGCCCGGACGAAAGGCCGACAGGATATCCCCCATGCCGGCGCGCAGATCCTCGACCGCGCGCGGCCCCTGATGAATCGCGCCCAAGGCATCGACCAGCACGACCTGTCTGTCGATCCGGGAAAAATGATCCCGAAAGAACGGCTGCACCACCTGTTTCTTATAGGCTTCGAACCGCCGGGCCATTTCGCGGATCAGTGATCTGCGCGGTCCGATGTCGTCTCCCGGTAACGGGGCAAAGGTCAGAACCGGCGACCCGGCAAGATCGCCCGGCAACAAAAAACGCCCCGGCGTGCAGTCGGAATACCCATTGGCACGGGCGGTTTTCAGATAATCGGCAAAGTGGCCAGCCAAGGCGCGCGCGGTGGGTTCCTCCAACGCCGCCTGCGGGTCCGTGGCGGCCACCAGCGTGCGGTAAGCCACTGCCTCGTCACGGTTTTCGATGCGCGCCAAGACCAGTTTCGACCAAGCGGTATAACTGATGTCTAGCAGTGCCAGATCCAGCAGCCATTCGCCCGGATAATCGACGATATCCAGATGCACGGTCCGCGGCCCCTTCAACCCGGCAAGCAGCCCCGTGGGCCGCACCTTGAGCGACAGGCGCAATTCTGAAATCGCACGGGTGCTGTCGGGCCAATGGGGTGTGGCGCCTGTGAGTGCCGCAAGGTGGGTTTCATAGTCGAACCGTGGCACGGTATCGTCGGGCTGCGGTTGCAGGAAAGCCGCCTCGATCCGCCCTTCGGACGCCGCAAGCAGCCCCGGCATCCGCCCCCGATCGAGCAGATTTGCCACAAGTGAGGTGATGAACACCGTCTTGCCCGACCGGGCAAGCCCGGTCACTCCGAGCCGGATCACCGGTTCGAACAAGGTCTCGCTGACGGTGTCAGTAACATTTTCAACCTGCCGCCATATGCCATCGGCAATGCCCGTAATACCCAATGCTGCGCCCGTCCTCATCAATCTTTGCGCAACATAGGCATTGCCACCGGGGATTGCCAGAACCGCGCCTGCGCGCTAGAGGGCAGCCATGCCCCGCTATGCCTTGAAAATTGAATACCACGGCGCGCCGTTCCACGGCTGGCAACGACAGGTCGGTCTGCCGTCCGTGCAGGGCGCGATCGAGGACGCCCTGAGCAAATTGCAGCCGGGCGTGCACAATATCGCCGCCGCCGGGCGCACGGACAAAGGGGTGCACGGTCTGGCGCAGGTCGCACACTGCGACATGGACCGGATCTGGGAGCCGTTCCGCCTGTCAGAGGCGTTGAACTTTCATCTAAAACCCCGCCCCATCGCGATTGTTGATTGCGCGGCCGTACCCGATGAATTCCACGCCCGCTTCTCAGCGCTTGAGCGACGGTATCTGTTTCGCATTCTGGCGCGCCGCGCCCCGGCCACCCATCAGGACGGACTGGTCTGGCAGGTCAAACAGGATCTTGATCTGGATGCGATGCACGCCGCCGCAAAGGTGCTGTTGGGAAGGCATGACTTTACCACTTTCCGCTCGACCATCTGTCAGGCGGAAAGCCCTGTTAAAACGCTGGATCGGCTGGATATCATGGCGGTGGATACACCCACCGGGCGTGAATATCATTTTGACGTGCGCGCCCGGTCGTTCCTGCACAACCAGGTCCGCAGCTTTGTCGGGTCGCTGGAGCGGGTTGGCGCGGGATCATGGACAGTGGACGACATGGCACATGCGCTGGCGGCACGGGACCGGGCGGCCTGTGGACCAGTCTGCCCGCCGCATGGGTTATATCTGGCGCATGTGCAATATGCCAACGATCCGTTCGGCAGCTAGGGCCAGCACCGGGGGTTTTCCACCCCCGGACCCCCGAGGAATATTTTTGACCAAAAAGAGAGAATGGCTGCGTCAGGCCAGACGGTTCCAGTCGCCGTGGAATTTGCCCGGCGCGTCGGTGCGTTCAAATCCGTGCGCGCCAAAGAAATCGCGCTGTGCCTGAATAAGATTGGCCGATCCGCGTGCCCGGCGCATCGTGTCGTACCATGCCAGCGCCGCCGACAGAGCAGGCAGAGCAACGCCCAGACTTGCTGCTGCCGCGACCACCCGGCGCAGCCCCGGTATGCTGTCGCCCAGGCGCGCGCGCATCGCGGGGGCAAGGATCAGGTGATCGCCGGGCAGATCGCCGCGGAAGGCATCGGCGAACTCATCCAGCAGCGCTGATCTTATGATACACCCCGCACGCCAGATTTCGGATATCTTTGCCATATCCAGTGACCACCCAAATTCATCAGAGGCCGCAGACAGGATGCGGAACCCCTGCGCGTGGGCCAAGATACGCCCTGCCAGCATTGCCATTTCCAGATCACCGTCGCCCGGCAGGGCGGCATTCTGAATCCCGGCAGGCAGCAGCGGTTCTGCCAGTTCGCGGGTTTCCTTTTCGCTCGACCAGCCGCGCGCGCCGACTGCGGCCTCGATCGTGTTGGCGGATTGGCCCATTTTCAACGCTTCGATCAAGGTCCAGCGTCCGGTGCCTTTCTGCCCCGCCTGGTCGCGGATCACATCGACCATCGGCGCGCCGGTGCGGGCATCTACGGAGAGCAGCGCCGCGGCAGAAACTTCGATCAGATAAGAGCTGAGTGGCCCCTTCTGCCAGCGTTCAAACAGGCTGCCGATCTGCGGCGCTGTTTGACCACCTGCATCGCGCAACAGGCCGTATATTTCGGCGATCATCTGCATGTCGGCATATTCGATGCCGTTGTGCACCGTCTTTACGAAATGTCCGGCGCCATCGGGGCCAAGATGGGCCACGCAGGGCGTACCGTCGAATTTCGCGGCGATGGCTTCGGCCATGGGTTGCAGCTGCTGCCAGCTGTGTTCGCTGCCACCTACCATCATTGAAGGCCCGTGTCGTGCGCCGTCCTCTCCGCCCGACACGCCCATGCCGACGAAATGCAGACCCGTCCCCGACAGCGCAGCAGAGCGGCGGCGGGTGTCGTGGAAATCGGCATTGCCGCCGTCAATCAGCGTATCGCCTTCATTGAGCAGCGGGGTAATCGCAGCGATCATCGCATCCATCGGTGCGCCCGACGGGATCATGAAGAGGATCGTGCGAGGCTGCGCAATCGCCATTACGAAGGCCTGCAACGTCGCCGACCCCGTTAAACGCGCGGCCAGCGGCCCCGCCTCGGCGAGAAAGGGGGCGATCCAATCTGCTTCTCGGTTGCAGACCGCTACGTCAAATCCATGATCCGCGAGGTTGAGCGCCAGCGCCGACCCCATGGTGCCAAGCCCGTAGACACCGATGTCTGCACCTGCTTTGATTTTGGCGGCTTTGGTCATATCACTGCGTGCCTCGCGCTCTGCCCATTCAAATGTCCCATCTTACCCGCGCGTTAAGGGTACGCGTAACAATTTGATTTCGATTAAAAATTACTATATCTTGTGATCTTAATAATAAAAACACACTTCTGAGGCATTTAGAAATCATGACACACGTTTTCAAACGCGCCTGGGCGGACATGGTCCTCCCCATCCTTCAGCGTCCTAAACGCGTGCAGGTTGCGGCACTGTGTTTCCGCGATACAGAAGACGGCAAACGCGTGCTCTTGATCACCAGCCGGGATACCGGGCGCTGGATCGTACCCAAAGGTTGGCCCATCGACGGGCTGGACGGCGCCGGCGCGGCGCTGCAAGAGGCCTGGGAAGAGGCCGGCGTGACCAAAGCAGATATCGAATCCGAGCCGATGGGCATTTACGAGTATGCCAAGGGACTTGGTGAAGGGCTGACCGTGCCGGTCACCGCGCAGGTGTATCTGACCAAAGTGCGCGACCTGAGCGAGGAATACCCGGAAGCCAGCTTGCGCAAACGCGCTTGGTTTTCACCCAAGGAAGCTGCCAAATTGGTGGATGAACCCGATCTCAAAGCTATTCTGAACGCGCTGTAAGCGACCACCGACCCGGATTAACGTAACCGTTTTGTGACAGAACGGCTTGCACCAAGGCTGTGCTTATGTCACCTGACCGCGATTGAAAAGCGATCTTGGGGGATCACGACAGCATGGGCAAGGCACCGCAGGGCAGCCAGTGGAAGACGCTGGACACCGACCTTAACCGTATTTCACAGGTAGAATTGGCGACCGCCTATGTGGCGCGCCCCCTGGTGGGGCCGGGCATTGCGTTGGCATTCATCGTTGTGGCCGGGGTCATGGCGGCGATGTTCTTTGGCCAGACGCCCGTCAGCTTTGTGGTCGTCGCGGCGGCGGTGTTCGGGGCCTATATGGCAGTCAACATCGGCGCCAACGATGTGGCAAACAACATGGGGCCGGCCGTCGGGGCGAACGCCCTGACCATGGGCGGGGCCATCGTCATCGCGGCGTTGTGCGAAAGCGCGGGCGCCCTGCTGGCCGGGGGCGATGTGGTGTCGACCATTTCCAAGGGCATCATTGATCCCGCCAGTATCGCCGATACGCAGGTGTTCATCTGGGCGATGATGGCGGCGCTGATTTCCTCGGCGCTTTGGGTGAACCTGGCCACTTGGGTTGGCGCGCCGGTGTCGACCACACACTCCGTCGTGGGCGGTGTCATGGGGGCAGGCATCGCGGCGGCAGGGCTCGGCGCGGTGAACTGGCCATCGATGGGCACAATCGCCGCCAGCTGGGTCATTTCGCCGGTGTTGGGCGGGGCGGTGGCGGCGATGTTGCTGGCCTTTATCAAGGCACGCATCCTCTACCAAGAAGACAAAATCGCCGCCGCGCGCACCTGGGTGCCCGTGCTGGTGGGGCTGATGGCCGGGGTTTTCGCGGTCTATCTATCGCTCAAGGGGCTCAAGAAAGTCATTTCGGTCGACATGCCAACCGCGCTGATCGTCGGCGTGTGTGTTGGCGCGCTGACCTATGCGATTTCCGCCCCGCTGATCCGACGCGCGTCGGTCGGCATGGAGAACCGCAACAAATCGGTCAAGGTGCTGTTTGGGCTGCCGCTGGTGTTTTCCGCCGCTTTGCTAAGCTTTGCACACGGTGCAAATGACGTCGCCAATGCGGTCGGACCGCTGGCGGCGATTGTGCACGCGACTGAATTTGGAGGCTTTGAAGATAGGGTGTTGATCCCCACCTGGGTGATGATCATCGGGGCCTTTGGCATTTCCTTTGGCCTGTTCCTGTTCGGGCCAAAACTGATCCGCATGGTTGGTAGCCAGATTACCAAACTGAACCCCATGCGCGCTTATTGCGTGGCACTATCGGCAGCTGTCACGGTGATCATTGCATCCTGGCTGGGCCTGCCCGTTTCATCGACCCACATTGCCGTCGGGGGTGTGTTTGGGGTGGGGTTCTACCGCGAATGGCACATGGAACGGCGGCTGCGGCGCCCCGGTGTCACCGCGAGCGAAGTCAAACGTATCGCACCCGAGGAGCGCCGCCGCCGCAAACTGGTGCGTCGATCACATTTTATGACCATCGTCGCCGCCTGGGTGATCACTGTGCCTGCGGCCGCCCTGATGTCTGCTGTAGTCTTTTGGTTGCTGAACGGGTTGGTAAGCTAGCGCCAGATTTCGCCGCGTAGCGCCTTGACCGGCAGATGCGGCAGGCCCTCGTCAGCCAGTTCAGCCATGGCCATGACCCGCAGCACCATATCAGCAATGGGCGTTGGCAGCCCCGCTGCAATACCCATGCGCTGCACCTCCCCTTGGAGGGCGTCAATCTCTGTCGGGCGGTGCGCCATCAGATCATGCGCCATCGACGTGCGCGCCTGCGCGTCGAGTGTCAGCATGGATGCCGCGATGCGGCTAAACAGAGGGGTCGGCAGGCGCAGGATATGCGGGATGATCCCGACGCCGACTGGCGTGGTTGATACAGGGCGGATGCCGCGTGCGCGCAGAACTTTGAGGGCTTCGACCCACTGCTCGGCCATCAATCGCCGCCAGTCGCGGCTGTGCAATTGCCGGTACAGGGGCAAACCGCTCAGCGCGTTGAGGGCATTGTTAAGGTTGATCAGAAACTTGCCCCAAAGCACGCCTTCGATGTCACGTGTCTCGACCATGCGCAGATGCGCCACGCTTAGGCGCGTCGCCAGATCCCCCGGCCCTGCGGCCACCATGATATCGCCGCTACTCGCACGGTGAAAACAACCTTGGCCCAGCGGAACCACGTTAAAGGGAACCATACCTGCGCGCAGGTCAAATCCCGACAGGGCCGCCGACAGCGTATTTGCGTTACCGGTGCCGTTTTGCAGGCTAACCACGCGGCTGCCAAGTCGGGCATGGGCTGCGATCGTTGCGGCCATGTCGGCCGTGTCATGAGATTTCACGGTGACCAGTACAACATCGGCGCGCGACAGGCAGGCAGGATGTTCCGCCAGCGTGAGAGTGTCGCCACTGACCTTTTGCGCCATGCCGGAAAAATCTGTCAGCGTCAGCCCGTGCGCGCGGATTTCTTGAGCGATCCGAGGACGGGCCAACAATGTGACATCATGACCCCCGGCGGCCAGCGCGCCGCCGACAAAACAGCCGACAGCCCCTGCCCCGGCGACCACGATATGTGGTTTACTTTCCAAGGCACCAGCGCATGACAGCCTTTTGCGCGTGCAGGCGGTTCTCGGCCTCGTCAAAAATCACCGAATGAGGGCCATCCATGACGCTGCTTGTCGCCTCGTCATCACGGTGCGCGGGCAGGCAATGCATGAACAAGGCGTCCGGTTTCGCCTGCGCCATCAGCGCATCGTTCACCTGGTATCCACGTAGTTGATTGTGACGACGCTCGCGGGCCGATTGCGGATCATGCATCGACACCCACGTGTCTGTCACCACGAGGTCCGCGCCCTGGACCGCTTTGTTCGGATCACGCTCAATGGTATAGAGCCCGTCAAGTGCCGGTTCAGGGTCGAGCGTGGGCGGCCCGGTGAAGGTCAGATCAAACTCGAACTGCTGTGCCGCATGGGCGAGGCTGGCAAAGACGTTGTTGCCATCCCCTGACCAGACCACTTTGCGGCCCTTGATCGGTCCGTTGTGTTCCTCGAACGTCATGATATCGGCCATGATCTGACACGGATGTGTGCGGTTCGTCAGCCCGTTGATCACCGGCACAGTGGCGTATTCGGCCATGTCCAGCAGGGTCTGTTCCTCGAAGGTGCGGATCATAATCAGATCGACATAGCGGGATAGAACCCGCGCAGTATCGGCGATGGTTTCGCCGTGGCCCAGCTGCATGTCAGCGCCCGACAGCACCATGGTTTGCCCGCCCATCTGGCGCACCCCAACATCAAACGACACCCGCGTGCGTGTTGACGGCTTTTCAAAGATCAGCGCGACCATGTGGTCCTTTAGGGGTTGATCATCATCAGGCGCGCCGCGCGGGCGGCCAAGGCGCGCGGTCTTCATTGCGGCGGCATCGTCGATGATTGACCGCAAATCGGTTGGAGAGGTTTGGTGAATATCGAGAAAATGGTTCATAGCGTATCTCTTCTTGGAGAGTGTCGGGGGCTGTCGGCCCCCGGACCCCCGAGGAATATTTTGGTCTATAAAGGAAGTATTACGAGGCGCGCAGGCTGCTGGCGGCCTCGCTGAGGCGGTCGGTTGCCTGGGCAATTTCATCGTCGCTGATTGTCAGGGGCGGCAACAGCCGGATGACGTTGTCGGCGGCGGGCACGGTGATGACCAGATGCGCGTATCCCGAAGCGACCACGTCGCTGTTGGTCGCCTTGCATTTCAGACCCAACATCAGGCCGGACCCGCGCACGTCTTCAAAGATGTCGGGGTGATCGGCGACCAGCCCCTCGAGTTTCTGGCGCATCAGGCCCGCCTTGCGGTTCACGTCGGCCAGGAAATCCGGGTCTGAGATAACATCGACAACAGCACAGCCGACAGCACAGCCCAGCGGGTTACCACCATACGTAGAGCCGTGGCTGCCCGCGGTCATCGCCGCAGCGGCCTGTTCAGTGGCGAGCACAGCACCCAGCGGGAACCCCCCGCCGATGCCCTTGGCGACCATCATGATATCCGGGCTCACCCCTGCCCATTCATGGGCAAAGAGCCTGCCGGTCCGGCCCATGCCACATTGCACCTCGTCGAAGATCAGCAGCATGCCATGTGCATCGCACAGTGCGCGCATGGTCTTGAGGTCGGCATCGGGTACAGGTCGGATGCCGCCCTCGCCCTGAACGGGCTCGATGAGGATCGCCGCCGTGTTCGGGGTGATCGCATCTTCGAGTGCTGCCATATCGCCAAAGTCGAGGTGGACAAATCCCGGCAGCAGCGGGCCGAAGCCCTTGGTCATCTTTTCCGATCCGGCTGCGGCAATACCGGCAGAGGATCGGCCGTGGAATGAGCCAGAGAAGGTGATGATATCGGTACGTTCTGGCTGGCCTTTTTCGTAAAAATGCTTGCGCGCCATCTTGACCGCCAGTTCGCAGGACTCTGTCCCGGAGTTGGTGAAAAACACGGTATCTGCAAAGGTATGTTCGACAAGCCGGTCGGCCAGCGCCTGCTGCTGCGGGATCTGGTAGAGGTTTGACGTGTGCCAGAGCGCTTGCGCTTGATCGGTCAGCGCCTTGACCAATGTGGGATGGGCATGGCCCAGAGCGTTTACTGCAATGCCCGCCCCAAGGTCGAGAAACCGTCGCCCATCTGCCTCGATCAGCCAGCTGCCCTCGCCTTTGACAAAGGTCAGAGGGGCGCGATTATAGGTCGGCAGAACAGATGGGATCATCGGGATCGTCCTTTTGGGGTGGCCATGTCACGTCCACAAATGGGCATGAGGTTGGCGCAGGGTCAATGGGATTTGCGGTGGTTTTTGGATTTGCGTGCCGCAACAGGCACTTGATCAGCCCCACAGGGCCACGCGGGATTTCAGACGAAACTCAGACGAAGCGTCGTCGGATACAATATTTTGCGCGTGTGATCATGGACCTTTGATAGCCGCCAACCTGCACGGGGGTAAACCCCAAATTCGCAACTTGTTCGGGGCACCCAAACCCGCCATATCTGCCGCATGTATGTCGCTAAGACCCAAAATAACGCGCTGGCCGCCGCACTGATCCTGTTGGCCACGAGCTTTATCGCCGCGACTACGCTGATGGCCAAGGCGCTGGGGACGGACACCTTTGGTACGCCCCTGCACCCGCTGCAAATCAGCCACGGGCGGTTCCTGTTTGCCTTTATTCTGTTTAGCAGTGCGGCGGCGGTACTGCGACCGGCGCTGGCCGCCCCGCATTGGCGCTGGCATATTGCGCGTACGGTTTGCGGCTGGGGCGGCGTGACCTGTATGTTTGCCGCTGTGGCCTATATTCCATTGGCCGACGCCACGGCCATTTCCTTTCTCAATCCGGTTTTCGGCATGATGCTGGCCATTCCAATGCTCGGTGAAAAGGTGGGCCGCATCAGGTGGTCCGCGGCGGCACTTGCCATGTTGGGGGCGTTGATCCTGTTGCGACCCACCCCGGCCAGCTTTCAGCCCGCAGCGCTGCTGGCGCTGACGGCGGCGGTGGTAATGGGGCTCGAACTCATCTTTATCAAGCGGCTTGCCGGGCGCGAGAGCCCTTTCCAGATATTACTTTTCAACAACGGTCTGGGCCTTATCATAGCGAGTATTGCGGTTCTGGCGGTCTGGCAGATGCCAAACGCGCTGCAATGGGCGACACTGGCGGGCATCGGTGCCTGTATGGCCGTGGCTCAGACCTGTTTTGTCAACGCGATGGCGCGTGCGGATGCCAGCTTTGTTGCGCCCTTTAGCTATGCCACGCTGATCTTTGCCGCCTTCTACGACATGCTATTCTATAACGTGTTGCCGGATGGGGTGACATGGATCGGGGCGGGCATTATCATAGCCGGGGCAGCGCTGCTGGCCCTGCGCGAGGCGCGGCTGAAACCACAGCCACCGCACCCGCATACCAGCGCATAACGGATCGCCGCTTGCACCCGCCGCCTCAGGGGGTAAAATGGGGGCTGATAAATGACAAAGCGGTCCGGGCTAATGGGCCGCTTTTTAACTGGGGAACCCCATATGTCCTGGACTGATGAGCGCGTAGAGACACTGAAAAAGATGTGGGGCGAAGGCCAGTCCGCCAGCCAGATCGCCAAGGAACTGGGCGGCGTGACCCGCAACGCCGTCATCGGCAAGGTGCACCGCCTGGGCCTATCGAACCGCACGACCGCAGGCGCGGCCCCCAAGGCCGCGGAACCGAAGGTCAAGCCGACAGCCCCCAAGGCCGAAGCAAAGCCCAAGGCAGCGCCTAAATCGGCCGCCGCGCCCGAACCTGCCGCAGCCGCACCGGCAGAGCCTGAGACGCCGCCACGGCCGAACCTGCCTGCGCGCAAGCAGATCATTCCCGCAGGCCAGCCCCTGCCGCCGCAGCCTTCAGCCAATGAGATCAGCCCCGAGGCACTGGCCAAAGTCAGCGAGATCGAGAAGAAAGCCAAGCGCATCAGCTTGATGGAGTTGACCGAACGGACCTGTAAATGGCCTGTGGGCGACCCAGCAACCGATGATTTTTGGTTCTGCGGCCTGCCCGTGCAACAGGGCAAACCCTATTGCGAGGCCCATGTCGGTGTCGCGTTCCAACCGATGAGCGCACGGCGCGACCGGCGGCGGTAACGCACGGCGCAGGCAAACCGCCTGCGCTGTTTTGCACCATTTTCTACAACACAGTGAGTTGCACCGCGCCCGCGCGCGTGGTTTCTGGCATGGGACACTCTTGCACCTGAAAGGCCCTGCCCGATGACCGATACCATCCGCGCCGCCGATGCCCTTGCCCGACGCCTCTATGCTGCGGGGTGCCGCACCGCCTTTGGCATGCCCGGCGGCGAAGTTCTTACCCTGATTGACGCGCTGCGGGCTGCGGGCATTCGTTTTGTCCTAGCCAAGCATGAAAACGCAGCCGGCTTTATGGCGGAAGGGGTGCATCACCGCGATCTTGCCCCTGCGATCCTGGTCGGCACCATCGGGCCGGGCACCCTCAACGGCGTTAATGTCGTCGCCAACGCGTTGCAGGATCAGGTGCCCATGATCGTGCTGTCGGGCTGTGTCGATGCCGACGAGGCCGCGCAGTATACCCATCAAGTTGTCGATCAGCAGGCGGTGTTTCGCCCCCTGACCAAAGCCAGTTTTTGTCTGTCCGCCGGGGCGGCACATATCATCGCCGACAAGGCCGTCACCATCGCCCTTGAGGGGCGCATGGGACCGGTGCATATCGACGTTCCTGTGGAGGTCGCCAACGCGCAGGTGCCTGCCACTGCCCCCCTGCCGCGCGTTCCCGCGTCGCCCAGTGCGCCCAGCGGGGCCGATCTGGAAACCGCGCGCGGCTGGCTCGCTGCTGCGAAACGGCCGGTGATGATCGTGGGCGTCGACGCGATGAACCAGCGCGCCGGTGATGCCATTCTGGATATGGCCGAGGACCACAACATCCCGGTCATCACCACCTACAAGGCCAAGGGCATGATCCCCGAGGATCACGCGTTGGCGTTGGGCGGCGCGGGCCTGTCGCCCTTGGCCGACACGCATTTTCTGCCGCTTGTGCGCGCCGCCGATCTGGTCCTCTGCGTCGGCTATGACCCGATCGAGATGCGCCCCGGCTGGCGCAATGTCTGGCTGCCCGACCGCCAGAACGTGATCGACATCACCGCCGAACCCAATCACCATTATATGCACCAGTCGAACCTGAACTTCATTACAGATTGTGCTGCAACGCTGCGCGCCCTTTCCGACGGAATCGTGGCGCAAGAGACATGGCCGGACGGCGAGGTGTACAAGGTCAAATCCGCGCTCTCGGCCACCTTTCCGCGCGATGACGTCTGGGGGCCAGCCGCCGTCATCGACACCTGCCGCAGGCTGCTGCCGCCCGACACGATCGCCAGCGCAGACAGCGGCGCGCACCGGATATTGCTGAGCCAGATGTGGGAATGCTTTGCCCCGCGCGACCTTATGCAATCGTCGGCGCTTTGCACCATGGGCTGTGCCGTCCCGCTGGCCATTGGTGCCAAACTTGCCGAACCGAAACGTACTGTCGTTTCATTTTCGGGCGATGCGGGCTTTCTCATGGTGGCAGGCGAATTGGCCACCGCCGCCGAGCTGGACCTCGCACCGATTTTTGTCGTCTTTGTTGATGCGTCGCTCGCCCTGATCGAAAAGAAGCAGCGCGAGCGTCAGTTGTCCAATGTAGGAGTCGATTTCGCGCAGCACAATTTTGCAGCCATCGGGCTGGCTTTTGGCGGAGCGGGTGTCACCGTGCGCAACCGGGCCGAACTGCAAACGGCACTCGCAGATGCCCAGCTGGCAGAGACATTCACCGTAATTGCAGCCGTGATCGACAAGGAAGCGTATGACGGACGGATCTAAAAACAAAACCATGGGCGCGCTTGACGGGCTGGTCGTGCTGGACCTCACGCGCATTCTGGCAGGGCCGACCTGCACGCAGATGCTGGGCGATCTGGGGGCCGAGATCATCAAGATTGAAAGCCCGCTGACCAAGGGTGACGACACCCGCGGCTGGGGGCCGAACTATGCGCGCGATGCGGCAGGCACGCCTACTGATCTATCCGCCTATTTCATGGCCGCTAACCGTAACAAGCGCTCTGTCGCCGTGGATATTGCCAGCACTGAGGGCCAAGAGCTGCTGCGCCGAATTGCAGCGCGCGCTGACGTGGTGGTGGAAAACTTCAAGCCCGGCGGACTGGCAAAATACGGGTTGGATGCTGCCACGCTTTGCGCCGCGCATCCCGGTTTGGTTTATTGTTCGATCTCGGGCTACGGCCAGACCGGCCCGAACAGCGCCCTGCCCGGCTATGATCTGATGGCGCAGGGGTT
The DNA here is from genome assembly GCF_057178245.1 of Sulfitobacter sp. KMM 9851. Taxonomy (NCBI): domain Bacteria; kingdom Pseudomonadati; phylum Pseudomonadota; class Alphaproteobacteria; order Rhodobacterales; family Roseobacteraceae; genus Sulfitobacter; species Sulfitobacter sp. KMM 9851. Next base: position 1,034,577 of record NZ_CM169991.1, on the reverse strand, counting down.
TGGTGGGATCATGTCAATCACGGGCACGCCCGACGGAGCACCGATGAAGGTCGGTGTCGGCATCGCTGACGTGATGTGCGGCATGTATGCCACCATCGGCGTGCTTGCCGCACTTCGCCACCGCGATGCAACAGGCGACGGACAACATGTCGATCTGTCGCTGGTCGACAGCCAGATGGCCTGGCTGGTGAATGAGGGAACCAATTACCTAACCTCTGGCCAGTTGCCACTGCGCCGGGGCAATGCGCACCCCAATATCGTGCCCTATGACGCCTTTGAATGTGCCGATGGTCATTTCCTGCTGGCGGTTGGCAACGACGCGCAATTTGCGCGATTCTGCGACGCGATCGGGCTGGACGGTCTGGCCGAGGACCCCCGCTTCACCACCAACCTGGGCCGGATCGAGAACCGCGAGGCGCTGATGACGCATCTCAATCCCGCCCTCAAGTCATTGGCCAAATCAGACATTTTGGCGCGGCTGAATGCTGTAAAAGTACCCGCTGGGCCAATCAACACCATTGGCGAAGCACTGAATTCGGATCAGGCGCAGGCACGGGGCGCAGTCGTGTCGGTGCCTCATGAAAATATTGCAGGTGGCGCCGTAAAACTACTGGGGAATCCCCTTAAATTTTCGCGTACACCGGTGCGTTATCGCCGCCCACCGCCGCATTTCGGTCAGGACACCGATGCTGTGCGGGCCGAGTTTGCCCAAACCAAAGGCGATGACTGACCCGCCCCAAATGCGCCGCAGCGCCATTGACACAATCGCTCACGAAACAGGGCGCACCCGTCACGTTGATGTGTGATGGCCGCTCAGGCGTTCATAAACTGAGGTTTTTCAAGGTATCACTTTGCGGAGAACTTGCCGCTGAAAGGCTCTGCCATGAAAAACGACATCTGCAATGCCCCTGTCTCTCTCGTGGATACGGCCGTGCTCGCGCATTGGAACGCGATGGTGCGTGCCTTTCTGGCGCATGGCACGCAGACCCCACAACATTTGGCCGCAGTGTTGGACGCCGCCCCCGATCTGGCGATTGGTCATGCCGCGCAGGGGTTGTTTTCACTGCTGCTGGGCCGCGCAGAGATGTGGCCGGTTGCCGAGGCGGCCGCTGTTGCGGCGCAGGCCGCGACACGGGCAGCACCACCGAGCGCGCGCGAGGCGGGTTGGGTCACCGCGTTGGAGCGCTGGCTGGCAGGCAGTCCGACGGCGGCGGTCATAGCGCTGGAGACTGTGTTGGTCGACTGCCCCCAGGACACGTTCACGGCCAAGCTAAGCCATGCCATCCGGTTCATCCTGGGCGATGTGCGCGGGATGCGTGCGTCGATCGAACGGGTGCTGCCCGCCCATGGGCACGACCATCCCCTCAGAGGATATATGCTGGGCTGTCACGCCTTCACGCTGGAGGAAACCGGCGACTACACCGCTGCCGAAGCCGCCGGGCGCGCGGGCCTACTTCTTTCCCCGGATGATGCCTGGGGGTTGCATGCCGTGGCGCATGTACATGACATGCGCGCCGAACCGGACGCCGGGATCGCCCTGATCGAAAGTCATATCGCCGCCTGGGGTCAATCAAACAACTTTCGGTATCATGTCTGGTGGCACAAGGCGCTGCTGCATCTGGACCGGGGCGAACTGGACGTGGCACTGGCGCTTTACGATGCCCAGATCCGCGCCGAGAGGTCGGACGATTACCGCGATATCGCAAACGCCACGTCTTTGCTGATGCGCCTCGAACTGGAAGGTGTGGCCGTCGGCGCCCGCTGGGACGAGCTTGCCCAACTGTCGGAAAATCGGGTGGAGGACGGCTGTCTGGTGTTTGCGGATCTGCATTACATGCTGGCGCTGAGTGGCGCGGAACGCGACGCACCACGCCGCGCACTGGCGGCGCGATTTGCCCGCGAGGCGCACCAATCGGGCGATCTGGCGGCGCGTGTGGCCGATCCGGGGTGCGCGGCACTGTCGGGATTAAATGCTTTTGCAGAAGGACGTTACGGCGACGCCTTCACCCAGTTGGCGAAAGCCCGCCCATCCATGCCCACAATCGGCGGAAGTCATGCGCAACGCGATGTTTTTGAACGTATGACCATTGACGCGGGTCTGCGTGCGGGCCATTTCGACGAAACTGAATCCATCTTGCTGGAGCGTCTTGCCTTGCGCGCAGGTCACCGTGACCGATTTACCACCACCCGGCTAGAACGCCTGTCTCTCGCGCGCCGGATTCCCGCTCAATAGCCCTATTTTTACTGGAAATATCCACGGCCATGACACTTGCCGACCCATCGACATATATCGCGTCCCGCCCGGTGACGGCACTCGGCGCGTCCAGTTCAGGGCGAATCCGCGACCTGCGGCTGGATTTCTTTCGCGGCATAGCGATGTTCATCATCCTGATCTCCCACACGCCGGGGAATTTCCTGTCTTCTTGGATTCCGGCCCGCTGGGGTTTTTCTGATGCGACTGAAATCTTCGTGTTCTGCTCCGGCATGGCCAGCGCGATTGCGTTCGGCAGTGCCTATGACCGGATGGGTTGGCGTTTGGGCACAGCGCGGATCGGATTTCGGGTGTGGCAGGTCTATTGGGCGCATATCGGGCTGTTTGTCGCCATCGCCACATTGATGGCGGCGTTTGACATCTACGGCGGCTTTGACACCCATTACATTGGGTCGCTCAATCTGTGGAAATTCTTTGCCGATCCCGGTCCGCAACTGGTTGGCCTGCTGAGCCTGACCTATGTGCCGAACTATTTTGATATCCTGCCGATGTATATGGTTGTGCTGCTGTTGCTGCCGGTGGTCATGGCGCTGGCGCGGGTACATCTGGGGTTGGTCGCGATCCTGGTTATCTCGTTGTGGATATTGGCACAAAAGGCGCTTTTGCTGCGCCTCGGCTTGGGGGATTTGCATCTCGCTCTTCCCGCCGAACCCTGGTCAGAGCGGCGCTGGTTCTTTAACCCCTTTGGTTGGCAGCTGATCTTCTTCACGGGCTTTGCCCTTATGCGCGGCTGGCTCCCCAAGCCTCCGGTGACGCCGGTTTTGATTGCGATTGCCGCCGCCTTGGTGCTGGCCAATATTCCAATTAGCAACTTGGGCGTACGCGCCATCGAACGTGACTGGTTTTTTGACACCCTCAGCGGCAACCCGATCACTGATGCCCGCATCGCCTTGGGCGGATTGATAGACAAATCAAACTTTGGGCTGCTGCGCTACGTACATTTCCTCAGCCTCGCCTACCTTGCTTGGGTCATCGCCGGTGACAGGGGCGCGCGGCTGCTGGCGTCCGGCTCGGGTATGTTGTCGCGGGCGTGGGGCGCGCTTTTGGCGATGATCCTCAAGGTTGGCCAGCAATCGCTCGCGGTGTTCATCACGTCGATGTTTCTTGCCCGTGTCATGGGCTTTGTGATGGACCGAACCGACCGCGACGTGGCCGTGGTCTGGATCATAAATATTGCCGGGGTGGCCGTTTTGATTGCCGTGGCGTATGGCGCCGGGTGGTTCAAATCACACCCCTGGCGCAGAAAGACAGGTGCCTGATGCTGCGTCGCGACGTTTTGAAATCACTGGCCGCCTTGGCCGCTCTGCCCTCTGCCGCCTTTGCACAGGAACCGGGGCTGCAATTGGGCGCCGCCACGCCCTTTGATACCGATACATTGGTCGAACGCGCCCGCGCGTTGGCAGCCGAAAACTATGCACCCCGCCCCAAAATTCCCGAGGCGTGGCGCAAGTTGACCTATGACCAGTACCGCCAAATATGGTTTGATGGACGCAACGCGCTTTGGAACGGCAGCGACAGTCCCCAGCGCGTCGATGTTTTTCCTGCGGGTCTGTATTTCCCGCAAGCGGTGGCGCTGCACGTTGTCGAAGACGGTCAGGCACGCGCGGTCAAGTTTGACATGGGCGTCTTTGACACCACCGACACATTCCCGGATCTTCCTGTCGATGACACGCTGGGGTACTCGGGACTGCGCCTGCGCGCCGAATTGGAAAAACCGGGTATCTTCCAAGAATACGCCGTGTTCCAGGGCGCCAGCTATTTCCGCGGCATCGGCACCGGCGAAACTTACGGACTGTCTGCTCGTGGCCTGGCGCTGAAAACCGCCGATCCGATGGGCGAGGAGTTTCCCGACTTCACCGCCTTCTGGCTGGAAGCCCCCGCGCCGGGGGCAGAAAATGTCATTCTGCACGCGCTTCTCGATAGCCCTAGCTGCACAGGTGCGTTTCGGTTTGACATCACCCATGGCCAAGTGCTGCGGATGCAGATCAGCGCACATATCTTTGCGCGCGAAGAGCTGACGCATCTAGGCATCGCGCCGCTGACCTCGATGTTCCTGTTCGACGACACAATGCGGCAGCGGTTTTCCGATTTCCGGCCTGCCGTGCACGACAGTGACGGTTTGCTGATGCACAATGGCGCGGGCGAGGTTCTTTGGCGTGCGCTGCACAACCCCAAAACCCTGCAAGTCAGTGCCTTTGGCGACACCAGCCCACGCGGTTTCGGCCTGATGCAGCGCAAGCGTGCATTCTCTGACTTCAACGATCTTGAGGCCCTGTACCACAAGCGACCGGCCGTTTGGGTGACACCGGGCGAAGATTGGGGCGCAGGCGCGGTCACGCTCGTCGAGATCCTGCCGATCTTGAGGTCTATGATAACATTGTCGCCTATTGGCGTCCCGCTACCCCACTGCCTGAGGGGGCGGAACACCGGATGACCTATACGCTCGAATGGGGCGCGGACCCAATTGCAGTATCGGATAATATGCCATTGCGGGTGTTGAATACCGCCATAGGCGGACGCCCCGAAGGCGGCCAGATCGTCGTGGTAGACTTTTCCGACGCGCCAAACCTGCCCGACGACCTGTCAGAGCTGGAAATCGTCCTGCGCAATAGCACCGGAGAAGTGACCCCCGGCATCGTTCAGCGCAATCCCGAAACAAATGGCCCGAGACTGGCATTTACCTTCAAGCCGGGCGAGGCCACCTTGGCCGAGTTCCGCGCGCAACTGCGCCATTCCGGCACCCCGTTGAGCGAAATATGGCTTTACCGTTGGACCAAAGAATGACGCACCCTATCCCCACAACCCGCGCCCAAGACATGCCCCCCGCCGCCCCGCTGACGATGGTGGCGCAGGATTTGTCGCGCGCGCCGCAGCGCCGGGTTCAGGCTGGTCCACAATCCGCCGCTGGCCAAAGACCGCGTCGGTCTTATGGCTGGCGCCTGGCCGTGTTCGGCCCAGCGCTGATTGGCACCGCGCTGCTGCTTTACGGGCTTTACGGCTGGTTGGCCGGGGCCGGGATGACCGGGCTGGAATGGGCGTTGCTGACGATGATCGGCGCGACCTTTGTCTGGGTCACCTTGTCCGTCAGCACCGTTGGCGTGGCCGTAGCGGGCATTCTGGCCCGCGAAGATGCGGACAGCCGCCCGCCGGCCGCCGTACGTCCGATCGACATCGCACTGCTGGTGCCGGTCTATAACGAGGAACCAGTGGACGTTTTTGGCAACGCCGCCGCAATGCTCGCTGATCTGGCACAGCGCCGGGGCGCGCATCGTTATAGCCTGTTCATCCTCTCTGATACCCGTGACGACGCCATTGCGGCACAGGAATGGCAGGCTTTTGTCCGACTGCGCAGCGTGGCCCCGGCCGGTTTTGCCGTGCACTACCGGCGCCGCACTGCCAATACCGACAAGAAGGTGGGCAATCTGCTGGATTGGATCACCGGCTGGGGGGCCGCGTATGAGGGCATGGTGGTCTTGGATGCCGACAGCCTGATGGCCGGACGTGCCATTGACCGACTGGCGTCAGAGCTGTCTGCCGATCCCGATGCAGGGTTGATACAGACCTTCCCGATGCTGATCGGAGCCAACACGCTTTTTGCCCGCCTGCAACAGTTCTCCAACATCGCCTATGGCTGGCTGCTGGCAGAAGGCCTTGCGCTCTGGGCGCGGCGCGAGGGCAATTACTGGGGTCACAACGCCATTATCCGCACCTCAGCCTTTGCCGAATGTGCCGGGCTGCCGCATCTGCCGGGCTTTGGCGGGCGAAACGAATTGATCCTCAGCCACGATTTCGTAGAGGCAGGCCTGCTGCGCCGCGCTGGATGGGGTGTGCGGTTCCTGCCCCGTGTGTCAGGCAGTTTCGAAGAAACCCCCGGCACGTTGATCGACTATGTTCTGCGCGACCGCCGCTGGTGCCGTGGCAATCTGCAACACCTGCGTCTTCTGGGCACCGCCGGGCTGCACCCAGTGTCACGGTTTCATCTGTTTCACGGCGCGGTCAGCTATCTGCTGTCGCCCGCATGGTTTGTGCTGCTGGTGGTCTGGGCGCTGCTGGGCAAAGATGCCGAAACCAACGTCATCCGCTATTTCAACGAGGCAAACCCGCTGTTCCCCGATTGGCCCCCGGCAATGAGCCACATCGACAGTGCCGTGTTCCTGGTGATCATGTACGCGCTGTTGCTGACCCCCAAGATCGCAGGCGCGGGCATCATCGCAGCCTACCCCAAGGCAACGCGCGTCTTTGGCGGGCGGCTGGCCTTTCTGAGTGCATTTGTCGTCGAGGTGCTTTTGTCGATCGCCTATGCACCGATCCTCATGATCCAGCAGACCAAAGCCGTGCTGCGCGCCACCTTTACCCGCTCGGACGCATGGTCGCCACAGTGTCGCAAGGCGCAAGGATACCCCCTGCGGACCTTGATTGCATTTCACTGGATAGAAACACTGTTAGGGCTAGTTCTGGCCGCTGGTTTGGCTGCCGGGCTGATATCGTATTGGCTGGTGCCGATCGTGTTCAGCCTCGTCTTGGCGATCCCCTTATCGGCTCTGTCGGCGCTGGATATCACCGGCCTGCTGCCACGCGGCTGGCGCCTTGACAGCCCGCACACCTTGCGCGAACCGGCGATCGTCGCACGCGCCCGGCGCGCCCGTGAAGACCTGCGTAAACAACTGACAATGGTCGAAGAAATTCCGGCCGAGTAACGTCTACGCGGGCTGCTCTACGGGTAGCCCGCGTGCCAGCCACCCCGGCCCGGCAGCACTACCGAGCATGCCTTCGCTGACATCAAGCACATCCGTAAATCCTGCCCGCGTTAATCGCCGCATCATCCTATGCGACCTGACACCGCGCGCACAGATCAGCGCAATCGGCATGTCGCGCGCGCCGCCGACCAGTTCCAGCAACGCCCTGTCGAAATCATCGCGCCGCATGTCCAGCGGCTGCGCGCCGCGCGCGATACCGGTGCGCGCCCATTCATCGGGTCGGCGAATGTCGATTAAGACCAGCGTACCGGCCACCACCCCGGCCAAAGCGTCTTCGGCGCTGATTATCCCAGCAGCGACGCCTTTTGCTTCCCTCCCAGACCAATACGCGCCGCCAACCGCGACAAGCCCGCCAACGACAAACACCCGCCGCGACATCCGCGACGGTGGTTCAGGCCGCTTGGGCTCAGAAATGTGGTGGTGCCGGGTCAGTTGACGGGGGCCGTACTGGAGAACTGCGGGATCGTGCTGGTCGACTGCGGCTGTGGTTCAATCTTGGCCCAATTCCCTTCGGCCAAGTCGAGATTGCCGGGGATGTCTTCTTCCCAGAACCCCACGACGTTCTTGGTGATATTAAGATACAGCTTGCCATCTACGACCCGCCACAGGTTGGGGTTTCCCGGCACTTTGCCGCCCTTGCTGACCCCGTAGGCGCAGTGCCCGTCGTACTGTGGTGCATATCTAGCTGGATCAGCCTCAAACTTTGCCTTGTTCTGGTCACTGGCAAAGGCAAATGTCGCACCGTTGTATTCTGCGGTAATGGATTTGTTTCCCGGCTGGCCTTCGGGCTGCGACTGCCCCACCGGATTCTGCGGCAGGTCAAAATAGGCGACCACATCGTACCCCGACGCAGCATAGCCGGTTTCATCAACATACTGCGGTCCAGCAAAAGCAACCCCGGCAAGTGTCAATGCGGTGGCGGCGGCGGAAATGATCAAGGGAATGCGGTTCATGGTCTGGCTCCTCTGGCTTCGTCTAAAGCTAGGCAAGCAGGGACGCCTGCGCACCCCACGAGCGCGTGATCTCGCGCCGATGTGACGCCAGCGCAGCAATCCGCGCCACATTCCGCCCGATTATTTCAAAATCGGCGGTTTTGCGGGGTCGCTGCCCGGCGCCATGCGCGGCGTGTGTTGCAATGGTTCCGGCTGAGGCAGGTCAAACCGCAGGCCCACGCGGGCAAGACGTTCAACAACGGGATCAGCTGGTGCAAAAAATCCCACGTCCATCGCCCCGGCCTCAACCCCGGAAAACGTCAGCGCCTCAGATGCGGCACGCACCAGCGCGTCCTGCGCCCGCGTAATCGCCCCAACAAAACCCAGCAGGTGCCCACGCCCCCCGCCGCTGTATTCGACCCCCACCAGAAATGCGCCCGCCGCCATGCCGGTCGCGGTCGCCAGTTTGGCGTCTATCGCAGCAATCAGATGTTCCGGCAGGCCCTGTGGCGGAAATACACGGCTAATCCCCGTTTCCAGCGCGTCCGCCTCATGGGCCAATGTCTCACGTAGCCATGCCAACGCCTCGGCAGGCAACAAAATTTCAGATGGCGCGACACCGATATTCACCGCAAACCCCAAGGGTTGATCCGCCAACATCCCCGCAATCGCACGCCCCGACAGTGCCACATAGGGCGCCGCGTCGCCGACGTAGGCCGCCAATCGCGACGCACGGTCAAAGACCACCACATAACTGTCGTCTAACACCACCGGATTGACCTGATCCGCCACCGGCTCTGCCTCAAGCAACATGAATAACTCCACGTCGGCAATGCGTTCATAAAACCGCAGACGTGCGGCATCATCATCTGGGGCGGCCTGCATGGCGGCATGGGCCAGATCAAGCGGGGTTGGATCAGTCATTCATCACCTCTGACACAGCGGCACGAAGGGGCGGCAGGACCTCCTGTTCGAACCACGGATTTTTCTTTAACCATCCGGTATTGCGCCAAGACGGATGAGGCAAGGCAAAGACGCCCGGCGGATGGTCGCGCCAGCGCGCCACGGCATCGCGCACGGATCGAAATTCCGGCAAATGCCAGCGCATCGCATAGGCCCCGATCAGCACTGTCACCTTAATATCCGGCAAGATCGCCAGCGCGTCGGCCCGCCAGGTCTGTGCACAGATCGGTGGCGGCGGCAGGTCGCTGCCCTTGGCGTCATAGCCGGGAAAACAAAAGGCCATCGGCATCACAGCCACCTTTGAGCGGTCATAAAACGCGGCCTCGTCCAGCCCCAGCCAATCGCGCAGCCGGTTGCCGGACGCATCCCAGAACGGTTTGCCCGCCTCATGTACCCTGATCCCCGGTGCCTGCCCGGCAATCAAAATGCGCGCGCCTGAGTCAAACCAGACGACCGGCCGCGGCTGGTGCTGCGTCGCCGTGGCCGCGAAACGTGCCGCACAGATACGGCAGGCCTGCAAATCACCACGAAGACCCGTCATAGGCTTTTCACTGACCCCGTCGGTCACAGCGCCCCACCCCTCTCTTTTTGGTTCCAATATTCCTGGGGGTTTGGGGGCAAAGCCCCCAAGATCAGTCGCTGCTACAAGGAGTGCCCGCAGCCCCCCAAAGCGCCACATCCGCCGCCACCGTCACCACTGTCCCTTCCGGTGCAGACCGCCCTGCGCCGGGCGTGAAACCCCAGTTCACAAAGGCAGAACTGCGCAGATGCTCAACCAGTTCCTCAATGGTGTTGCCATCATTGGTTTCGGGGTCGCGCATCTGGGCGCAGACTTCGGCGCTGGTCTTGCCCAACCAGGCAAGCTCAACCGGTGGCAAGCGCCAGGCGTCGTCAATATGAGGCGGCGCGTGAGGCACTGTATTGGGTACGGCAGAGGTCACGTGGCAGGTCCGGCAGGGCACGCTTTGTGCCCCAATGCGACTGTCGTCGGCCCTTACGGTCATTCCATGCACCCGCTCCGCGCCATAGCCCAACGCCTGCCACATCGGCACGCCGCTGTCTCCCACGTGGCAGTTGGTACAGCGCGGATGCGATGCCACCTCAAATATCCGGTCCCACGCCGCCAACCCCTCCGCGCGCGGCACCTGGGCGTCCTGCGCTGCAAGCGGGCTGGCCATGAGGGCCAGACAGAAGGCAAGATATCTCATACAAAATCCACTGATTTGGACAGTGGCAATTCGCGTATCCGCTGGCCCGTCGCGGCAAAGATCGCATTGGCCAATGCTGGGGCCGCGGGCGGCACCCCCGGTTCCCCGATCCCGCGCAGCGCCTCACCGTTCTCAAGCCCGCGCACCATGATCTGCGGCGTCTGGTACAGGCGCAGCCCCTCGTAGAGGTGATAATTGTCCTGCTGCGGCACACCGTCCTTGTAGGTCAGCTCGCAATTCATCGCGTGACCCAAACCCCAGATCACACCACCCGAAAGCTGCGCCTCGAAATTTATCGGATCCAGGATGCGGCCCACTTCGGCCGCCACAAATACCTTGTCGATGCGAATGCCTGCCTCGGTCTTGGTGACGTCGACCACCTGTGCCACCGGCACCCCAAAGGCGAGCGTAAAGGCCAGCCCCCTCCCCCGGTCAGGTCCAAGGTCACTGCCCCAATCAGCCATCTCGCCCACTGTCTCAAGCACCGTGCGCGATAGATCATGAGTACACAGCCGCAGCCGCTCAGCGAGCGGGTCCAACCCGGCGGCCTGGCACATTTCATCCATGAAGCATTCATGCAGAAACCCGTTGCCCGATGCCCCGACCGATCGCCAGGAACTGACCGGCACCATGGCGGGCGTGCGGTACCCCGTGACGCGGTAGTCTGGAATGGCAAAAGGTTGATCCCAGGCACCAGCGACAATCGCCACATCGGGGCCAACAGCAGGCTGGTTCAGCCGCCCAAATTGCGATTCCGCCACAGAGGGTGTTGCAATGGACAGGTCATAAGCGGCAATGCCCGCGCCGCTGACCTTGCCCCGCGCGCGCGACATCGCCAATGGGCGGGGAAAGTCGTGGGTAAAATCCTCTTCGCGCGACCAGACCATCTTGATCGCAGTATCGGGCATCTGCTGAGCAATCTCTACCGCGCGCAGGACATAGTCGTCTTCCAACCGTCGCCCGAAACTGCCGCCGGACATCAGCACGTGAATATGGACATTGTCGACGTCTAGTCCAGTCAGCGCGGCCACATTGGCCTGCATGAAACGCGGTATCTGCGTGCCGGTCCAGACGTCGATCCGGTCCTGCGTCAGTTTCACCACGACGCTCATGGGCTCAAGCGGGGCGTGCGCAAGGTAGGGAATGCGATATTCGGCCTCAAGCAGCTCGCCTTCGCCCAGTGCCGCCTCAATATCCCCATCGTTGCGAAATTGATTATCGCGGAAATCTTCGTGAAACGATGCGGCCACGGCCTCGAACTGGGCGGCGGTATCGCCGGTATAGGGTGACGGGCCCCAATCACACTCCACCGCTGCCGCTGCCTGAAAAGCCCGCCAGGTATTGTCCGCCACGACAGCTATACCGCCCGTCACGGGCACAACAGCCTGTACGCCGCGCATTTTCTCGGCTGCACCGGCGTCAAAACCCAAGATCGCCCCCCCTTGGGCCGGGTTGGTGCGGGTCGTGGCGTAAACCATGCCGTCCATCACCATGTCGATGCCATAGGTCTGCGTGCCGGTAGACTTTGCCAGAATATCGGTGCGCATCTGTGACTTGCCCAGATAACGCCACTGCGCAGGATCACGCAGCGCCACATCATCGACCGGGGTCAGCTCTGCCGCCGTGGCGGCCAGATCTTCGTAGGCCAACCGCACGCCATCAGGCAGCACAACGGCACCCGTCTCGGTCTTTAGCTGGTCACGGTCCAGCCCGGTCTGCGCCATGGCGGCAGCGACCAATGTCTCACGCGCCACCGCCCCTGCCAGACGCAAGCGATCATACATATCCGGTACGGTTGACGAACCGCCCGTCAGTTGCAGGCCCAACAATTTACCAGCAACATCGGATGCGCCCCGCCCCATGTTCGCCAGAAATGTGTCTGACGTGGCGGCAATCGGCATGCCTTCTACCGCGACGACGCCGTTGTAATAAGCGGGCGACGGTGGGCCGGGATCAATGCGCACCGCGTCAAGGTCGACATCCAGTTCCTCGGCGATCAGATGGGCCTGAACAGAATAGGCACCCTGCCCCACGTCCGCACGCGGGGTAATGAGGGTCACGCCGTCCGCGTCGATCTTCACGAAAGGTGTGATCGCCGCCTCACCCGGCGCCAGTCCCGCCAACAGCGGATTGGTCACGTCCCGTTTATAAAGATAGGTGCCAAATGCCACGCCCCCGGCGATCGCCGCAGAGCCAATCAGAAAGGACCGGCGGGTGATGGTACGCAAACGCCCCATGTCTCAGGCCCGCCGCAGCTTGGTCGCAGCCGTATGTACGGCGGCGCGAATGCGGGGATAGGTGCCACAGCGACATAGGTTGCCGCTCATCGCGGCGTCAATCTGGTCGTCGGTTGGATCGGGGTTTAAGTCGAGAAATGACGCCGCCTGCATAATCTGACCTGACTGGCAGTAGCCACACTGCGCGACCTGATGTTCAACCCAGGCCGCCTGCACCACATGCAGCGCCTCGGGCGTTCCCAACCCTTCGATGGTGGTTACCGCACCATCGACATCGCCTGCCGCCAACTGGCACGACCGCACCGCGATACCGTCGACATGGACGGTACAGGCACCGCATTGCGCAATGCCGCAGCCGTACTTCGGACCCGTGATGCCCAGAACATCGCGCAGCACCCACAACAGCGGCATGTCGTCTTCGACATCCACATCGTGGTCCGTGCCATTTACTGTCAGCTGCATCTGCGCCCCCTACCGAACCGTTCGGTTTAGACTAATCACCCCGGTCGTGGTTACAAGGGCCGACGTTAAGGAACGCGCCCAGGTCAACCGCAGATCGGGCCGAGCTATACCGAAATTGTCATGGCAGGATTATTCGAGTTCCTGTGCCGTCAAGGCACGGTGAATTTCGCGCCGCACCAGCTTGCGAACGTTGCGGGTGATGCGTTCGCCCAAGGCGCCCTGCAATTCAGCGCGTACAATTTCCGATACCAAGTCGCGCAGGGCGTCTTCGTCTAGAAACTGGTCATCGGCATTGATACCCGGGTTGCTGGTGTCTGCCTCGGCGGCGTCATCTGCCACAGGTTGCTCCTGCGCCGCATTCGGGACTTCAGCCTCGTCGCTATCCATCATGCGCGCGCCCGTGGCATCGCGTTCGATGTCGTCCTCCCAGGCCATTGCCGGTGCTTCGGTGCCGGAGTAATCGTCCGCACCGACACTGTCTGGCTCCCAACGGTCGGAAATCTTGCCAATGGCAGTTTCAAGCGCCGCGAATTTGTCGCTCAGCCTGCCGGAGGGACGTAACATTTCCAGTTTCGCCGGCTTCGCAGGGTTTTCTGCGGCGGCAGCGTCGTTAGGCAAAGCAATGTCGTCATCCACAGGGACACCGTCATCCTGCACATCAACCGGGTCGTCCAGACGCAGCGCATCGACGTGATCATCTTCATCATCTTCGTCTTCGTCTTCAATAGCCATGGAAAGGGCCATGTCGGGGGCATCGTCACGTGCCTCCTGACTGACGGAATCATTGTCGGCAGCGCGCAGGTCCGGCGCATCGACATCATCTGCGGTATCATCCTCGAAATCATAAGGATCGCTGGCGTAATCCTCAGCGGGATTGCGTCGGTCGTTTGGTGCTTCGGTACGTTCCGCTGTCGGCTCTGCACGCTCAATATAGCTGCTGTCGTCGTAGCGCTGCGATGTCTGGCGGGGGCGGTGCACTAGGGCATCAGGCTGAACCTGTATGTCGTCCTCGCCATCGTCATCGACCTGCGCATCCGGCAGCGGACTTGCCACGCGCAGGGCGGGCGTCAATACCAGACGATCATTCTCTGACACAGGTTTCGCAGACGGCTTGGGACGCTTGTCTTCTGACACCAGACGGCGAATCGAAGACAGAACATCCTCAACATCCGCGTTCGTGACGGGCTCGGACATATCTTTTACCACTCTTTCCTCACCAGACAGTTTAACCGCCTGCGGGGATTCTCACAATGGGGCGTCGAAAATTGTCAGTCTTTTTGCAAAGCGCGCAACACACGGTCCAGCTTCTGCCCCTGCTTAGATACTTTCGCCGGGCTATCTTTGACCAGATCATAATAGGCACCAGCGTCGTAAATCTGCACCGGCAGACGCAGTTCCTGCGCTGTTAGACGCCCGGTGGCCGCAAGCACAGTGTAGGCTGCGACATAGAGGTTCGACCGCGCAGACACCCGTGTTGATTCCGCATCAAGGAGGGCCTGTTCGGCATCAAGCACATCAAGCGTGGTCCGGGCACCCAGCGTCGCCTCTTCGCGCACACCGCGAAAGGCAATGCGCGCGGCGCGAATCTGGCGATCAGAAGCTTCCAACTGCGCCCGTGCAGAGGCCAGTGCCGCATAGGCGTTACCGACGTCCTGCTGGATATTATTTTTCACCACGTGTAGATTTGCCCGCTGCGCATCACGCTGTGCCATGCTCTTGCGAACAGCCGATGACAGTGCCCCACCTTGATAGATGGTCTGCCCCACCTCGACGCCGACACTGCCAGTGTGTGAATAGCTGTTGCTGCCATAGGTTTCCGAAAGCCCATAGCGTCCGGTCAGTTTGACCCTGGGCGACATCGCCGCCTCGTTTGAACGGATTGCCAAATCCGCTGCTGCAACTTGGTGCTGCGCGGCCAGCATTGCCGGGTGGCGGCGCACGGCAAGCGCCTTGGCTGCGTCGAGATTGCCGCTGACATCCGGCAGGCTGGGCGGCGCGCTCAATGCACCGGGCTTGCGCCCCACGGCGTTGCGGTATTCCTCTACGGCGCGCAGCAGATTACCTTCGGCCCCAGCCAGGCCAGAGCGCGCCTGTGCCAGTTGTGCCTCGGCCAGTGCTACATCTGTGCGGGTTACCTCGCCCACCTCGAACCGATCACGCGCCGCACGCAGCTCTTGGGTCAGCAGACGCAGATTGTTATTGCGCAGGGCCACAAACTCAGACGCCTCGATAACGCCCATATAGGCGCTGACGGCGCGCAGCAGGATGCGTTGTTCGATGTCGGTCAGCGATTGACGGGTCGCTAGAACGGTTTCTTTGGCCGCTTCGATGCGAAACTGGCTGGTCCCAAAATCGTAAAGCAGCATCTCACCAATCAGGTTGATCGACGCACGCAGACTTTCGGCCGACTGGGAAAAGGGCGATCCCGCCCCCCGCTGGGTGCCAAAGCTCTGCGTCAGGTCCGCCGACCACCGCAAAATCGGCTTTAGCGCCGCCCCTGCAGCAGCCACGTCTTCATCCGCAGCACGCAACAGGGCGCGGTTCTGATCCAGCAGCCCCGAATGGGTATAAGCGCCGACCAACGCATCGGCCAAGGTTTCCGCCAAGGCCGGACGCGGCAATGTCAGCACCAAAGCAACGCCGACCGCAGCACCAATACGTCGCAGGGCCATGGGAAATGTCATCGCAGTCATTACATCTTTGCCCTTTGTCGGATTTAGGTCGTCATGAACCATCGCTGATCAGTGATCACATGTGCCATCAGCCGCACGCCTTAAAGCTGGAAAGCCGCCTGTCGCTCAAACCCCGGCAGCACGGGCGCGCCAGCATTGAATTCGCTACGCCAGCTCACTTGGTCATCACGTTTATAACCAATGCGCACTTCACCCAGTGCGCCCTGCATGAACAGGCAGGCAATACGCCCCCCCTGCTTTAGCTGGTCGATCAATGACTGCGGGACGTCGTTGACGCCACCTTGCACCAGAATCACATCATAGGGCCCGTGCTGCGGCGCGCCTTCAGCCAATGGGCCGACATGTATGACGACATTATCAGCGCCCGCAGCAGCCAGCGCCTCCTGCGCCTCAATCGCCATCGCTTCGTCTTCTTCGACGGCGACAACGGCCTCTGCCATGCGGGCAATTACGGCGCTGGAATAGCCCAGAGCAGAGCCCACATCGAGCACAAGTTCACCATTTCCGATCGCCAACCCGTCAAGCATCTTGGCCAATGTCCGCGGCTCTAACAACACGCGGGATTGCCCTAAGTTGATGTTTTCACCCAGATAAGCCGCCTCTCGCTGCGCCGCGGGCACAAAATCCTCGCGCCGAATAGTGAGCATGGCGTCAATGATCGGGAACTTGGTCACATCCGACGGGCGGACCTGTGTATCAACCATCGTCGTGCGGCGCGTCGCGAAATCGGTCATCAGCTAAACTCATCCGTTCAGATTCTTTCGCAATAGATGTGCCACATCAAATAGCCAGCGGCAACGGCCCTCGCGCATTTTCATGATCTGATGGGTCTTGCAGCGGTCAGCATGATCCGATAGCAGTGCGCCACACCACCGGTTGGCGAGTTGGCGGAGTGGTTACGCAGCGGATTGCAAATCCGTGTACAGGAGTTCGATTCTCCTACTCGCCTCCATTTACTTTCAATGACTTAGCTAATAATTTTCAAATCCCACGCCTAAAACTTCCGCGTCAGGGGACACCTGGGGGACAAATTACCCCAGTTCGCTGCCCGCTGGTCCCTCTATCTCCCCGCCTGACATCTGACAAAACTTGCTGTTCGGTGAATTTATGATCGGGTACGTGACCTCGCCACCACCAACGGCGGGTCCGCCGGAAACGACCTCAAATCAAACCACTTGAACCGAGGGCCAACGGTATGGTTCCAAAAATCACCCTTAGGCGTCCACTTCCAAATTGGGCACCGCTCGCCCCTATTCTAGAACTTCAGATGCCTTTGATCTTCGGTGCCGGAGAGACCGGCGTCTGGCTTCGTTCAATAATGATTTTCTTCCTGTCATCGTGCATGGCGCATATCGTCCAGTTGGGGTCCTTAGCACTGTAGCTCTACGCCAATGAACCAGATAGGCTTACATCTGGTCGAACATGTTGCTTAGCGGTCCTTGATCAAAGACGGAAATGACCCGTCAAATTCGCAGACACGAAGGGCGGAAACCGGTCATTCGCCACAGCTCCTCAGCTCACGGCTCGGGACCGTGACAGCGCCCCGCAGGGCCGGGATTACATCTTGATCATTCTTAGGCGTAATTTATCATAGTAAAGTTCTCGATAACCGCAATTTGTTGTGAAAGCTCTCAAGTGTACAAGCTCTGTAGATCTACGCCATGAATATTGATCTGGAAGCAGTCTTCGCGAATGCGCCGTCACCCTATATTCTGCTGGATGCTGATCTTAGGATGCTTTGGGCCAATAAGGCCTATCTCGAAGTTACGGGGCGAAGCCGCGAGTCAATAATTGGTCGACTGATGACCGAGGAATTCCCCGCTCCGTCCGATTCCGTCTCTGACGAAATGCTGCGTGGATCTTTCCGACGTGTGTTGATGAACGGAAAAGCTGATCACCTTCCGTTAATCCCCTATCCAATCAAGGCTGCGGATGGTCACTTTGTTGAACGCTTCTGGAGCGCGACTCATACGCCCGTTCTGAATGAAGAAGGTCGCGTCGAATTCATCCTGCAGAATACTGTTGATGTGACAGATTTATATCGCGGCGCACATGCCACGGCCCCTGAAGATATCTCACGCAACGCGGGGCTGTTGCGACGCGCGGAAGCTGTTGCAACCGAGAACTTGGCACTTGGTAAGATCACAGAGTTTTTCCAGGCAGCCTTCGACCAAGCACCTGGTTTCATGGCGGTCCTGAATGGACCCAAACACGTCTTTCGGTTCGTGAATCAGGCCTATAACGACTTGATCGGTGCCCGTGATGTTGTTGGGTTGCCAGTGCGAGAAGCACTGCCAGACATCGAAGGACAAGGCTTTTTTGAGTTACTGGATCAGGTGTTTCAGTCGGGTGAGCCGGTCTCGGTCAAGTCGATGTCGGCGAAGCTCCGCGTCTCGCCTGACGCGCCGGCTGAGCAGCATTTCGTTGACTTCATCTTTTACCCTTTGAAGAATGACACCGGCGCGCCAATGGGCATCTTTGTCCAGGGACACGATATAACCGACCAGAAAAACGCTGAAGCTGCGCTGGCTGCTACGCGCGAAAAATTCCGGACGATGGCCCAGACGATGCCAGTGCATGTCTGGACGGCTGACAAGGATGGTGGCCTGAACTGGCTGAACGTTCGAGTCTATGAATTTACCGGTCACTCTGAGGGAGAGCTTTTCGGAGCGGATTGGGTTCGTGTCCTCCATCCTGACGATCTGAACGCAGCGGTGGAAGAATGGACCGACGCCATTCAAACAGGCAAAGCTTACGAAACCGAATTTCGCATCCGTAAAGCCGATGGTAGTTTCCGGTGGCACCTCGTGCGAGCAAGCCCTTTGCGCGACGACGACGGGACGTTGACAGGTTGGGTTGGTACGAACACGGATATTGAGGACCACAAGAATACCGAAGCTGAGATCGCGAGGATCAATTCGACGCTTGAAGATCGGGTGGCAAAACGCAACCGTGAACTTGAAGAGTTGCACGCAGAGTTGCGCCAAAGCCAAAAACTCGAAGCGATTGGCAGCTTGGCGGGGGGGATTGCACATGATTTCAACAACCTTCTTCAGGTTGTGATGGGCAACTTGCAGATCGCGATGCGCGGTATGCCAGAGGATTCGACCGTTCACAAACGGCTGGACCAGGCGGTGACAAGCGTGAAGCGTGGGGCGACACTGGCCTCGCAGCTTTTGTCCTTTGCGCGCAAGCAGCCTCTTGCCCCTGTGGTCATCAAGCTGGGCCGGCTGATTGAAAATACCTCGGAATTCTTGCACAGCGCCGTCGGCGAGGGGGTCGAGCTTGAGACCCAGTTTGAAGACGATCTGTGGAATACCAGCATTGACCCCAACAGCATGGAAAATGCGCTGCTGAACCTCGCGATAAATGCGCGCGACGCGATGGAGGGGAAAGGGAAGCTAACGATACATGCGTCCAATGTGTCGCTGGATGAAGCCTTTGCGCAGGCCCATCCAGACGTCAAGGTTGGCCAATATATCAGGCTGGCCGTAACCGACACGGGATGCGGCATGTCAAAAGAAACCGCTGATCGCATATTCGAGCCGTTTTTCACTACTAAGGCAAATGGTCACGGGACCGGGCTTGGTCTGTCGATGGTTTATGGTTTCGCAAAGCAATCAGGCGGTCACATGGCGCTCGACAGCAAGGTCGGCCAAGGCACCACAATGTACATCTACCTGCCCCGCTCGCATGAGGCTGAACAGACCATAGAGCCCACAGCACATCACGGGCTGTCTGGTGGGTTCGAAACAATCCTGCTGGTCGAAGACGACCATGAAGTACGCGAAACCGCTTTTCACTTGCTGACCGACCTTGGCTACACTGTTCTTCAAGCATCTGACGCAGAGCGGGCGTTGAGCATGTTGGAAGATGGGCATGACGTAGACCTCTTGTTCACCGACGTGGTCATGCCTGGCAAGATGAACGGGTACGAGCTCGCGCAACAAATGCACAATTTACGCCCTGACATACCGGTGCTATTCACGTCCGGGTTTGTACAAGATGCAGTGGTGCATGACGGCCGTTTGGTTGAAGGGGTTCAATTGATCGGCAAGCCATACACGCAGGATGAATTGGCCCAAAAGGTGCGGGATGTTCTTGGATGCGAAGGAACCGCACTCACGAAGCTTTCGAACGAAACGGCGGCGTTACCCATGCAATCCAGATCGGAAACCAAGAAAAGTCGAGACGGTCTAAGCATTCTGATCTGCGAGGATGACGCTTTGATCCGGCTGGATATTTCAGAAGTGTTGCGTGATGCGGGACATAGCGTTTTTGAGGCGGCAAGCGTGGGCAATGCGCTCGATATTTTAAGAACAGAAATTGTAGATGTTTTGGTCACCGATGTCGGTTTGCCCGATCGTACGGGTGAAGAACTTGCCCAGGATGCCAGGGATCTTAATAAAAATCTGCCGGTAATCTTCGCGACCGGCGGCGTCGACGTCCCCTCCGCTGCCACATTGGGAAACTGCAAAGTGTTGAGCAAACCCTTCGGTGACACCGTTTTGCTGGCTGCGATCCAATCAGTCATGGTCAAAAGTTAGCAGAGTTCTAAAATGTTAATCTATTGTCCCTTACCTCGCTCAAGAGAGGCCTGGCGCTCGCGCTTATTAGTGTGTTCTCTGCCAATGCCTGCGTCGTCCCCCACTGAGTAAATTCACCTAATCCGGCAATGTGCAGCGATAGCGAAAGTCCTGTGTGGATAGCCCCTGCATGGCAAGACATAGTTGAAGTAATTTTGCACTGGTCAGAAGCAGACGTGCGTCCGGCCTGTTTGCGCGGCACTCGTAGCCGCGGGCCCTGATGGTTTCCGCAGACCAAGTCCCAAACGGCCTATCGAACAACAATGTGTCCTGGACATTTGACGGGGTGTCTTGATTGGCGGGCTGACTGTACGCCATCATTTCAAAGGTCTTGCTGTCGCGGGTGTTCCTTTTATCAAGCTGTGTGAGGCCGATAGTATTCGTTCTTCGTCAGTACCGCCCAGACTATTCGTGCGGTCTTGTTCGCCATTGCGACGGTCGCCAGTCAAGCTGGCTTGCGCTCAAGAAGGCCGATGGCCCATGGATCGACGCGTTAGGGTTTACTTCCATCTGTCGCAATCGCGCTGTCATCCCGGTCACCAAAAGACGCCGAATGTAACGGTCGCCCATTTTCGTGATCCGCCCTAATCTTTCCTTTCCGCCACTGGATAAGTTCAACGGTGTCAAACCTAACCATGCCGCAAATTGTCGGCCATTCTTGAACTGCTTCGCGTCGCCGACTGTGGCAACAATAGCTGACGCGGTGACAGGCCCAAGGCCTGGTATCGCGCGCAACAACATAACGCGTTTGTCCAATCTCGAATGAAGCCGCATGCGCATCTCGTACCAACGGAACCGGAGATACATCGCAACAAGTTGGTGGCTGAGTTGTCTCAGAACATCTACTGGGATCTGCGGTAGGGCGGGCTTCTCTCCCTCGAGAGCACCTTTGGCGTATTTGATCGCCGCTCCAGTTCCTTGTGGAATGATGACACCAAACTCGGCGAGCAGGCTGCGAAACATGTTGCTCAGTTGCGTCCGCTGCCGGACAATCAAATCGCGCGCGCGATGCAAGAACAAGACGGCTTCCTGTTCCTCGGACATGGGCGCAACAAACCGCATCGTCGGTCGTGTCACCGCTTCGCAATTAGCTTCGGCATCATTGGCGTCAGATTTGCCGCGTTTGACTTAGGGCTTCACATAATTGGCTGGGATCAAGCGAACATCGTGCCCAAGCTTGTTGAGTTCTCGCGCCCAATAATGGCTGAACCCGCATGCCTGCATGCCGATCAAGCAGGGCGCCAATTTGGTAAAGAATTGCATGAGTTGTGCGCGCCGGATAGCTCGATTGAAAACAACCTCCCCATCCTCGGTAATTCCGTGGACTTGAAAAACATGTTTGGCCAGATCGATACCGACTGTTGTAACTTGCATTGGGTAGCTCCTCTCAAAGCAGTGATAGACAACTGCAGTACGGCGCAATACGGCGCCGGTTGGAGCAGGAGCTATCCACCCCATCCGCTTCAGGAAATCTGCAACGCGGCACCGTCGGGATCAGTCAAGGTCCGCTAAGGGCCGTCATCGGCTTGCATTAACCAATATTGAGTAAGCAAGGATTCAGACCAATGAACCGGCTGCCTTGCAACGGTTGATGGCCGCATCGACATGGAAAAATGCCTGTTTAATCGCCTTCTCCTCCAAACCAGTGAGGCGCACTTGGAAAACCTTTTCGTTGCCGCCCTTGCATTTGACCGTCACGGTGCCGTTCTGGATCGGTCCCGCGAAAGTCAGTGTGGCATCAACAACTGGAGGGTTGGCGAGGTTCTGTGCCGTTCGCTGTGTAGCGGTCTGCCCAGTTCTGTCCAACCATCCCTGTTGACCTAATTTGACCTCAGCCTGTCGGAACGCTGTAACCGCAGCACTGCGGTCGTAGATGGTCGCCCTGGGGAACCTACTCATCGCGTGAGTAGGCCAGATCTGGAACAACTGCCCATCTCCTGTAATCGCAATAGATAGTCCCGACATCGCAAAGCTCCTTTTGAGTTCAGAGAGCAAAAGCCAAGACTATGCCAGATGGGCCGCAGTCTACAAAACTAATTGTTCCTATCTGTTCGATCGCTTCGAACGCAGGCTAACTGCTACATCACTTAATCCGCCCAAGGTTGGACGGGTCACCAGGCCCGCCTCAGCAAGTTGGTGGTCTCAGCAGAAATATAGCTGACAAGTTACCAAAACTCTCGACCGTTATTTTGGTAGGCGGAACTGCGAAAATGGTGTGAATTTCCGATGCGCTTTCTGAAGTACTGGTGTTGTTTCAGTGCTCGAAATCCCTTCGGGCAGCTTTGTCCAATTCTCACTCCGTGGGTCGTCATACAGCACAGCCTCTTGAGGTTTGGCCCGAAGCCGCCGTTAGCTGCAGGCCGTGCTAAGGTCGGCTTTGGGCCGTCCTTGTCGAACGGCCCAAACGCTTAGATTTCAATAGCTTCGGAAATCGCTAACGCATCTTCAAGTTCAACGCCCAGATAACGAACTGTACTGTCCATCTTCGTATGCCCCAACAGAAGCTGAACGGCACGCAAGTTGCCCGTCTTCTTATAAATCTGGGTGACCTTCGTGCGTCGCATCGAATGGGTGCCATAGGCGATCACTTCAAGCCCGATGGACGAAACCCATTCCCGCACAATGCGGGCATATTGGCGCGTTGAGATATGAAGCCGCTTGTGAAAACGCCCTGGCCAGAGATATTCGGATCCGACCATCAACGGATCTTCCATCCACTTCCCCACCGAGGCGCGAGTGCCCTCGGAAATCTCGAACCGCACCGGTTTTTGGGTTTTGCTTTGCAGCACCGATGCCCGTTCCTTGATCTGTCCAGAAGCCATGACATCGACGACTTTCATGCGGACGAGGTCACACCCGCGCAATTTGCTATCGATGGCCATATTGAACAGAGCCAGATCGCGATGGTTCTCGGCCAGTTCCAGCCGGACACGGATCGCCCAGACATGTTTGGGCTTCAGTGGTCGCTTTTGACCAACGATGCGCCCTTTATTCCACGCGGGGCGAAGTGTGCGAATGGCCGGTAAGTTTGGTGTTTGCATGACAGTTCCTCCGGTCCGCCATGCCCTCCCACATCGACAACCCGACGTTGACACTGCACTATATCATGAAATGCTGCGGCGCATCTGAAGTCAGCTCCGAGCCCAAATTGACCATATCGCGGGTTTGCGGCGAACGGCGGCTATTGAAATGCTGACTACATGCAAAATGCCCATCACTCCCCAATTTCGGGACGCCTTTCCGCTAGCAGTTCCCAGCCATCCGATATCTTACAGAAGGTGAATTGTGGCTCGGAAACAACTCTGGCACCTCGCATTCCGTTTTCGAGAATAGGATCCGCAGCGAACGTCTGGGCGCGTATAACCGTGTCCCATTGAAGAATAACCGTCACGGAATTTCTGTCAGCCGGATCTAACAAGATTTTGTATGCAACTTCGCCGACGCTTTGCCGAGTTGCTAGACCGGCGTCGAAAACGGATTTCCAGTCCACGTAGTCAGCAACTTGATGCTGAACGATCATTATTGCGTCTTGCGCGGCGCCGATCTGACAATGACCGAGGGAAAGGGTAGTCGCCAATGACATTGAGTTGATGATTGAATGTGCCATTTACTCATAACTTCCTTTTTGAATGACAGCGGCGGCTCAGACCGACGCACCAGACGCAGGCTTACAGCGCGCCGTTTTTGAGCCAGGCGGCGCAAGGCTCACCAAGTTCCTTGACAGCATTTTGCTCATAACGTTCGCTTGTTTCTCCTGACAGTGTGTCTTTCCAGCGCCCGTTTGTACCTTTGTGAATGAATGTTTTCGCACCGCCATCCCAGAAAGCACCGCCCAGTGGTACAGAATCTGCGGCATGGTTTTTCATGTAGTCGAATGAACAATGATGTAGAATTTTCTCCATCAGGTCGGGCGTCACCTCGATGTCGAGGAATGCGGCTATTTGGGCAATCTGACCACGCAAATCATGCTTGAGATCTGCAAAGTGAACGAGTTTCACGTTGGGTTGATCGCGCAACTCCCACCAGCTGCGGACATTCTCCCAATAGGGCCAGAATGGCGCTCCGTCATTGTCCAGCCAATGCGTGAAATATGCTGCAGCCCTTTTGGGCGGGACTCCAATCTCGGGGCCGACCCGCCCGGGCGTGTTGTTTAGAGTCTCGTACCACATCGCGTTCGCGTTGCTGTGGTGATTGTGCAAGGACCACACCAAATCCCGGGCGTCGCGCCCGACATAGATGTATTTGGCCTTTTGCGAGAAGACCAAGGCATCAACCGGCAAATGGGTTTTCAGAAACCGGCGATGCGTCTGTGCGGCAATTGCCGGAAGCTTAACCTCTTTCGGTGGCACACGAAGGTCAACCCAAGGCGACATTTCCGAGATGGGTAAGTCCGTCTGACCCTGAAAGATCAGCTGGCTTACGATCTGCTGCATCCAGGAGGTGCCCGACTTTGCATAGGTCGCGATAACGATGTCATCGTCACGGAAATCGATATCGTTCCAGACCGTACTGTCCATATGGTGGTTGTGAATTTCGCGGGTTTTGGTGGGTAAGGCGTCCATGTTTAATTTCCTTTGTTGAAAGTGTCGCATGGACAATATGAGCCACGGCCAGCGGTCGTGGGTATGTCTGCACTTGCAGAGTGGTTAGGCATCCGTGCAGGATGCTCTTAGGGGTAAGCAACAATGCTGGACTGGAACGACATCCGCATCTTCCTTGCTGTCGCGCGAGAAGGCTCTACTTTGGCGGCTTCAAGAAAATTGAACATCAACCAGACGACGGTTGGACGGCGCATGCAGGCGCTGGAAGCGGCGCTTGGGCTGACGCTGTTCGAGCGCGATACCAGAGGGTACACACTCACTGCTCAGGGCAGAAACATGCTGGAAGTGACTGCAAGCATGGGTGAAGCAGCCGAAAGCGTCAAAACGCGGGCCAATCAACTCGGAAGGGCATCAAGCGGAAAAATACGCGTGACTGCAGCCCACTCAAGTATGGCGCATTGGATGCTTCCGCTAATATCCGAGTATCATAAAAAAAATCCAGACCTGCAATTTGAGACGAATTCAGCCGAGAGCTACATATCATTGGAAAATGGCGAAGCAGATGTTGCTTTGCGTGCCGCTGACAAAATATCGGGCGACACATTGGTTGCCAGAAAACTTCCCCCGGTCAGGTGGGGCATTTACTGTAGCAAGTCATATTTGGCTGCCAACGGCATTCCGCGCTCCATTGAAGAGCTAAAGGAACACCCCTACCTGCGTTTCCCTGATGCAATGGTGAATGGCGTCCAAGCTATGAGTTATGTAGATCAGCATATGGATAAATCAAAAATTGTTAGCACCGTGGATTCTGTTGTATCCATGGCTGCATCGCTTCGCACTGAAGAGGCGGTCGGAGCGCTTCCCTGTGTCGAAGGTGATCAATCGTCCGAGCTTTTAATGTGTTTCACAGACAATCAAATGCAAAGCGGGCTTTGGCTTGTTGCATCTAAGGAGGCGTACCAGGAACCACGTGTACGCAAATTCATGAAATTTGTTGCCGAAAAATTTCCGCAGGATGGCAGTAAGGCAAATTTCTAAAAGCAGTAACAAAGCCATTGCACAGGAGGCAATTCTTCGAAGATCTTTAAAATTGATCTGGCCAGAGATTTACCCGGGCCAAAAAAAAGCTGAATTGAGAGGTGGATTGCTAGGCTCAGGACTCATAACCAGAATATGACGGTTGCAGCGAGTGCGATTGCCGAGAGGAAGACGGTTGGTGATCTGTCATAGCGTGTTGCGACCCGCCCCCAGTCCTTGAGCCTCCCAAACATTCTCTCGATACGGTTGCGTCGTTTGTAGCGTCTCTTGTCATACTTGACGGCTTTCTTGCGCGACTTTCGCCCAGGAATGCAGGGCTTTGTGCCCTTGTCTATAAGGGCTTCGCGGAACCAGTCAGCATCATACCCTCTGTCAGCAAGGAGCCATTCAGCCTCCGGTAAGCCATTCATTAAGGCGGCAGCGCCAGTATAATCACTGACTTGCCCTGCTGTGATAAAGAAGCGGATGGGGCGCCCGCTGGTGTCTGTGATCGCATGCAGTTTGGTATTCATGCCGCCCTTGGTCAGTCCGATCAGGCGGCCTTTCCCCCCCTTTTTAACCGTAGGCTGGACGCCGTACGATGTGCTTTGAGGTATGTGGCATCAATAGAGATAGTCTTATTGTCCGGGGCTTGTTCGGCCAGTCCCATCATGATCCGAGCGAACACGCCCATATCACTCCAGCGCTTCCAGCGATTATACAGTGTCTTCGGCGGCCCATACTCGACAGGTGCATCACACCAGCTTAACCCATTGCGATTTATGAATATAATGCCACTCAGTACACGACGGTCATTCACGCGGGCACGACCTCGGCTTTTTGGGAAGTACGGCCGCAGCCGCTGCATCTGCGCCTCAGTCAGCCAATACAAATTGCTCATGATATCCTCCAACAACTGGACATTGTGAATCATGGCAACGCGACAAGCTCAACTAGTTAATAGGTCCTGACCCTAGAACATTGGACGTTTGAGCTTGGCTCAACTCTGGCAGCCATGAGATTTCTTGTTCGAGCCGAGCATTTGGGGCCAATAGGCTTTGCTGTGCGCGTTGGATTTTTTGAGGCTCGAAAACTTCATCAAACTCGGCATCTTCAACTAATTCGGCGATGTCTGATCTATCGGCGTCGTAGCCTGCTTTTAAAATATGAAACACGCTACTGGTAAGGTCGAAACATCCGTTATTCATCAATAATTTCTCAAGTCAAAATGGGCCAAGCTTGCGCAGAGCGTCGCACGCAAGCGTTGTATTGCAAACACCTAAACCGCAGCTACGCGCGAAATTCAGTACTCTGAGTGATTGAAAACGACACGCCTTCGCGTTGCTTCAGCCGCGACACCATGGCCAGAAGATTATCAGCGCGCGGGTTTCCCTTCGCGCTGAGCATCCGCATCAGGCTCTTGGGGTCTTTGTCCATGTCTTGCGCCAAGGCTTCAAACCCCACTGTGGCGTTCACGTAGTCGCGCAACAAGACCTTACCCGTCTCCAGATCGTCGCTGAGCATCGCCTCGATGGCTTCGCGAAACAGGCCCGCACGAAACTCAGGATCGCGCTCAGCGCGGGCTTTGATCGTATTTTTAAAGTCTTTCGTCAGGGGCATGTCAGTCGCCTTTCTCTTTGCGGGTCTTGTAGTCGTCCCAATATGCTTTGGCCTGCTCGAT
Organism: Sulfitobacter sp. KMM 9851; assembly: GCF_057178245.1. NCBI lineage: Bacteria > Pseudomonadati > Pseudomonadota > Alphaproteobacteria > Rhodobacterales > Roseobacteraceae > Sulfitobacter > Sulfitobacter sp. KMM 9851. The sequence goes on along the minus strand of NZ_CM169991.1, from coordinate 1,007,228 downwards.
ATCTTTGGACTGGCGCTTCTTCGTGCCCCCACAGAGCAAGATCACAAGCGTATCGCCGTCTTGCCCAAAATAGACGCGGTAGCCGGGGCCGAAGGTGATGCGCCGCTCCGACACGCCTTGGCCGACTGGCTTTACATCGCCCAGATTACCCGTCTCGATCCGTGCAAGCGCCGTTCGCACCTTCAACGCCGCCGTCGTATCAAGACCATTGAACCAATCTTCAAACGGTGTTTTCCCCGCCTCTGTGACATAGACAACAAGCTTATTCATTGGATCTGTTGGTGACACATACGTTACCATTTGTCAATCCGCTTTGCCACGTCAATGCGTCATCCCCCGATCCATCTCAACCTCTCGCGCTTCTAGCTCTGTCTCAGCCTCACTTCGGCGGCTTTCACTAATTTCAAGCTGGTCTCGAGTTGCGTGCGCAGCTTCCCGTAATTCGAGCCCTCGCTCAACAAGCCGTGCAACGCAGCCACGGACGCCACTTGCGATTGAATGAGCACCGACACGCAAGCGGCCAATCCATCCATCTGGCTCTGCATCCTGCTCGTCGAGCGTGCCTCTAACCCGCTCAATTCCTTTGCTGAGACCTCGCAGGCCGTCACCAACCGCTCGACGCAGGCGAGCAAGTCGCGTTCCAAGGCTGTCAGGGGTGTCGTCATCTAATCCTCCTCGATCTTGATGCAGGTCACTGATCTGCCGCCCAGCGTGCAGGTCCTCAGGCGTGTCTTGGTCGGGTCCAGCACCAGCCATATCCCGTCCTCCCTGTCGATCCGCGTTAGCCCCAACTCCGTCAGTTCCGAGTTCGCCAGCATCAGCGTCCAGAGCAAGCTCGCGGCCATCATCGAGACGATCCCCGCCAAGAACGTCCCCATGATCAGCCAGGGCGAGATCGTCAGCCAGCTCTTGCTCTGTCGCAGAAAGGTGCGGGTATCGATCTCGATTGTACGCTGCGCGTTGGTCGCAATGCTGTTCAAATCGGTCTTGAAGCTCTCCAGTTGGGATGCCATCGAGGCGGCGTAGTCCTGCCGGATCGTGTCCAGTTCCGTGTTCAACTTCTCGCTCAGCCGGGTCGGCTTGCCAGTTTTCATGGAAAATCTCTCCTTTCAAACGCCAGCGCTCGCCGGTGTCTGGATCTTGGGCGGTTAGGTAGGCTTTGCCTGCGCGGGGGATGTCGAAGCCAGCATCGGTAAGGGCATCGAGCATGCTAGCGCGGTCAGTAATCAGGCCGACGCTGATCTGGCCTTGCAGCCACGCGTGCAGCTCGTCACGGCCTTGAGCGCGGGTTGGGGTCTCAATGGTGTCGCGGACCTCTTGGGTGCGCTCCAGCTCCATTGGGTCGGCCCAGCCGTGGCGCTGGTTCATCACGTCACGCAAGCTGTCGTATGCGTACTGATAGCCGGGCGGCGCAATGTTCAGGCTTCGGCCTGAGGTCAGCTCCAAACGCGGTGTGCAGAAGTGAAGCTCGACACGGTCTTCGTGGGTATGTCGGACCCAGAGCACGTCATATTGCGTCGGGTCCAGCCCCGCAAAGGCCAGACGCTCGAAGTGGTCCATGACCTCGGCCTGCTGTTCCTCGGTCGGGGCGTCGGTGGCAGCAAAGCTGATCACGCCCGCGCGGTAGGTCCACTGGTGGCGGCTCGCGTCGATCAGGGCTTCGGTGCGGTCGGGATTACCACGCAGGACTTCCGGCAAAGGCTCGCGGGTGACGGTCATCGGCTGGCCGTCTGCATCGCGGATCAGGTCGCGGTTATCGTCGTAGGCCAGCACCTTGTCCGCGACGAGGTAGCCGACCGGCCCCACACCCGCGCCTTTGCCGTTGCGGAAGAACTTGATCAGCATCGGCGGGACGCCTCGACGATCTGGGCAAGCTGGCGTTCGATGGTCAGCAGGCGACGGGCAACGGTGAGCGCGTCAAGATCAACGCGCCCCGCCAGCATCGCGCGGTTCAACCCGCGGGCGATCTGGTTGAGGTTGCTGCCAATGCGTCCAACGGCCAGCACCAGTGCGGGATCGACGCGGGGGATGGGCTTGCGATGGCGGGCTTCCGTCAGGCCAAGCGCCTCGCGCAGGAGGGTCGCGGCAGGTAAGCCAGCGGCCTCGGCCTTGGTGCGCAACTGGGCCTTCTCTGCCGCTGTGCACCGGAAGACGAATGTCTCGGTCAGCGGCTCTTTGGTGCGGGGTTTGCCCGCGCCGGTGGGGTTCGAAGGGGAGGCGTGCCACCCCTCGCAAGGTCCCGTGTCAGCAGCGCCAGCGTATGACATGGGTCGCCTTGCTGTTTGCTTTTCTGTGGGATCGGTTGCGGTCATGATCCGAGGCCTGCGGCTTGGATTTGCGCTTCGGTTACTAGGTGCGTGGCTAGCAATCCCTCGATCTGCTTGGCCGTGATGTGTTTGCACATCGGGCTGCGATCACTGATCCAGCACGCCAGCCGCGCATGGTGGTCAGCCTGCAACGCTGCCGCCTTCTCCCGGTCTTCCGCCTGCTTCTCGACATAGGCCTGCCAGCGCCGCGACTGAAACCAGTTGTCAGAAAAACAGACCTTGGAGCGGGTAAACCCTGCGCTGTCGGTCGCGTAGGCTTGGACCGCCTGCAGCAAATCCTCCGGTTCAATTCCGTCCTTCATGGCTCCTTCGATCTGGGCGAGACAGGCCGCTTTGCCGCGCAATCGGTCGGGCGGATAGGCTCCCAGAATCTTCTCAGCCTCCACCGCCTCGTGCTTGCGCGAAGGAGGTTCTTTCTTAGGTTCAATGGTAAGGTTCCTGTCCCGATTTGAGACTACCCCCGTCTCACCCTTGAGACGTTTCCCCCCGTCTCATTTTGAGACTCAACCCCGTTGGGACCGCTGCCACCCCCCTTCGGGCGCGCACTCGGACCGAGGGTGATGTCGAGGTGTAACTCATACTGATTGGACCCGCGCCCGCCTTCGCCATCGCCACGGGCATGGCGTGTAACGAGACCGCATTCTTCCAAGGTCGTCATGTGCCGGAACAACGTGGCCCGGCCCATCTCGCATTCGTCAGCCAACCGCTGCGCGCTAGGGTTACATTGGCCGGTTTCTTTGTTGTGAAAATCCGCCAGCTGAATCAACACAATCTTAGCGGCGGGTTTCAACCCTTTGACGTTCGCGGCCCAGATCAACGCCATGCCGCTCATGGCTTTGAACCTGCCAAAACACGGGTATCAGGTTCACAACTTGTTCGACAAATGTCCTTATACTTTTTTGGCCCTAAGGGTTTGTTTTCGGGACGAAATACACTGGATTGCAAATCCGTGTACAGGAGTTCGATTCTCCTACTCGCCTCCATTTACTTTCAATGACTTAGCTTTCCCGCGTTGATGTCTGTGAAAGACTAAACAAATGCCTAAACATTCTGCTTTTGTCCCGTTCTGTTTTGCTGCGCCTGAATCGCTCTGATCTTCTGCCTAACCTTCTTGGTATAGTGCAAGACCATCGCTGGGCTTTGAATAGCCCCAAGTTTCCTAGACATCATATTGGTTCACGTTGTGCCGTCTGTTCTCAAAGTCGACGGACGACGGCTAGATAGATGAAGCCTGATAGGTTTTGATGTAGGTAATATCTGGTACCCAAGTAGTATCGGGGTCAACGACATCAAACTGCCGATCCAGCGTACTGTCGACCCCGACAGATGGTTTGCCGCCATACTTGCCCGGTCGACGGCTGTAGCCGATCTCAGCGCGGATGCCTGCCAGGCGGGTCAAGCTAGAAACGCGGTTTGGGCAACTGGTCTCGCCCAGTTCCACAAGATCGTCAGGCAGCTTGCGACGGCCATAGACCTTGCCGCTATCTTTCCATGCATCCTCACGCGCACTGTGGCTTAACGGATTCTTTACCCATGCGTAGAATCCGCTCGGATGGATACTGAGGCAACGGCACATCCTGCGCACCGAGAATACGCGCCGATGCTCTGCCACAAACGCGTACTCTCATTGCTCCCATTTTGCTGGCGTAGGCCTCATCAGGGGGGCGATATGGCGTGCGTCAGATGGCAGCGGTCAGAGTTGTAGTAGATCAGCTTTGGCTGGTGATAGGTTTCTAGTGCCAACACACTAAATGGGGGCCACGCATGTCAGTGCTGGCAACCCATTTCAGCCTGCTGATTGTGCGCAGCAAAATATGTCCGCGATGCCGACATCAAAACGCTACCCTTCTAGGAATTCTGGTCTCAAAACGCCCTTGGCATCGGCTGTGTCGGCGATCCTGAAACCGGTGAGATGCTGATCCCTCTGCGCGACGGGGAGAAGTTCAGCCGCCAATTCATCGAGGCGGGAAAGCATAGCAGATAATGGCTTTCTTGAGAAAAACGAAGTGACCTGTCGACATGACACATATCAAAGTTTTTCCTACCTGCACCATAAGCATCTTCCGTTTCGCCATCTGAGATGGCTACGCCGAATAGGTAATCCTCTGTCCTGCGAGGCAGGGACCAAATTGACAAATGCTAACCCTGATATAGAACAAAGAGTGAACATAGTTAGGATTCGGTGTCGTGTATGAAGTCGCTCTCTCAGCAGAAATACCAGTTTGCACAGGCGCGGCAGCCGGAGCTGACCAAGTATACGCTGTCGGAAATCTTCCCTCAAACTGTAACGGATGCCGCTGCGGTTGGGTATATGATTGCGCGTTTGCCACCCACCGACGCCCCAATTTTATGGGTGCAGGATCGACTCTCACAACGCGAAACGGGGCGACCTTATCTGGCAGGGCTGAACACGGCACAGTCCATCATCATGGTCAACTTGTCCCGCGCAGCCGATGTCTTGTGGGCGCTGGAAGACGGGTTGCGCTGCCGCGCGCTCGCTGCGGTGATCGGGGAGGTTTGGGGGGACCCGGCGGCATTGGGTTTCACCGCGACCAAACGGTTGGCGCTCAGGTCCGAAGCCGCGAATGTGCCGTGTTGGTTAATCCGTCATGCCGCTGCACCAAACTTAAGTGCAGCCCGCGACCGCTGGAGAGTTGGATCGGTCCCATCGACCTTACATCCTTACGATGCGCAGGCGCCGGGGATGCCGCGCTGGTCGCTCGATCTGTTTCGGTCGCGCCAAACCAAACCGGGTCAATGGACGGTGACATATGACAGGGCGGCGGATCGTCTCGATCACGTTACCTCATTTCGCGATGGAGCGGTGGGAGCGCATGATGGATCGGCAGGGCAACGCGCCACTGGATGATATCCCGCTTGTGCTGGCGCGTGAGGGACAACATGGCCCAGTAATCCATGCAGTCAATCGTGTGGCGCGCACGATGGAAATCCCGGTTGGGGTACGGGTCGTAGACATACGCGCAATCTACCCCGAATTGCAGGTCTCACATGCAGATCAGGCGGGAGACATTGCCGCTTTGGACCGACTCGTTCTTTGGGCGCGGCGCTGGTGCCCTTGGACGGTACGAGACGGCGACAATGGGATGATTTTAGACACGACGGGTTCGGCACATCTATTAGGTGGCGAGGCACAGATGCTGATTGAGATGGAGACGCAGTTGTCCCTGCTTGGTCTGACATCGCAACTGGCCGTTGCCCCGACATGGGGTGCTGCATGGGCCTTGGCGCGGTTTGGACCTGTGCGGGCCATATGTGCAGATGACGAGGTCGCGTTGAAGCTTGGCAACTTGCCCGTGGCGGGGCTACGACTGGACGGTGAAACCCTGCTGCTTTTGCAACGGTTGGGGCTGAAAACCATCGGGGCGGTGATAGATGTGCCGCGCCTGTCGTTAACGCGGCGTTTTGTAAAGGCAGCGTTGACGGCTAACCCGCTGATGCGGCTGGATCAAGCTTTGGGCAAGCTGGCAGAACCCGTGGCGAGCGTGGATGCAAAGCCACGGTTTTCTGTGCAAAGCCGCTTGGCCGAACCTATCTTTGACCCGACACCCTATCTACCCGAACTCTGCGAAACCTTGTGCGATGCCTTGCAAAAGGCTGGTATGGGGTGCCGACGCTTGCGTCTGACTGTTTACCGAACCGACGGCGATGTCAGTTATGTCGATATGGCAACCTCAGCCAGCACCCGCGACCCTGCTCATCTGCACACTCTGTTTCGTGACAAGATTGAGCGGATCAATCCCGGCTTTGGTTTTGACCTGATCACATTGGCCGCCGGCGGCGTAGAGCCGATGCAGATTATCCAGAATAATCTGGAGGGAGCGAGTGATGACGATCTACATCTGACGCTGCTGGTGGACCGGTTGACGGCAAAGTTTGGCGCGCAGGCGGTGTCGCGACCGATCATCCACGAAAGCCATGTGCCTGAAAGGGCACAGAGGCGTATCGCTGCTTTTGCCATGATATCGCCAACTGCCACGATAATGACAAAACAGCGGCCCATCCGTCTGCTGGATCGCCCAGAAGAAGTGCGCGTGCTATTCGCCGTCCCGGAAGGCCCGCCCGCACAATTCATCTGGCGTAGACAAACCCATCGGGTCACCCGTTATGAAGGGCCCGAGCGGATCGCGCCCGAGTGGTGGAAAGACCGCCAAGGCACACGACTGCGTGATTATTTCAAGGTCGAGGATCAGACAGGTCGCCGGATCTGGCTCTACCGTGAAGGCTTGCACGAGGACGGGCGCGGCGGGGACCCGCGCTGGTTTGTGCATGGAATGTTCGCCTGATGCCCGAAATCGACAACCAGCGCCCAAAGCGCACGATTGAAGAAGGTGATTTCATCCGCAATCCGGTCAGCGATTTTGTCGAACTGGGGATAAGCACGTGTTTTTCTTTTTTGCGCGGCGCTTCTGACGCTATTGATCTGGCGACAACGGCGAACGCGTTGGGGTATGACAAAATTGGCTGCGCAGACCTGAATACAATGGCGGGCGTCGTTCGCCTGCACGCCGAAGCGCATAAGGCGCAGGTCGTGCCTGTCATTGGTTGTCGTTTACAGTTGGTAAGCGGCGATATGTTTCTGGCCTACCCGTGTAACAGGGCCGCTTATGGCAGGCTGTGCACTTTGCTGTCCAAAGGCAAAATGCGAAAAAACGATGGATCATGGCAGGTGAAAGGGGCCTGTGACATCACCTTAGATGATTTGGCGCAGTACAGCGCGGGCGTGCAACTGATCGTCATTCCTGGCGCTGATTTGAACCATTTCAGCGCAGGCCTGCGCCGCCTGACATTTGCGCTCCCTACTCTGAAACACATCGCGGCCAACTATCTGTATCGCGGCGATGATCGCGCCCGGATCAACCGTCTGGATGCACTTGCCAATGCGAATGGTCTTTCCATTATGGCGACAAATGACGTGCATTATCACGCCCCCGAAATGCGCCCTTTGCAGGACGTAATGACCTGCATCCTGCACAAGACGACGATCCAGAAGGCTGGATATTTGCTGAACGCCAATGCCGAACGGCACCTGAAATCTCCCTCGCAGATGAAAACGCTTTTTGCCGAGTGGCCCCATGCAATCCGTGCAACACGCACCGTCGCGGATGCCTGCACCTTTGACCTGCGTGAGCTTTCGTACGAATACCCAAAAGAGACACTCCCAGCGGGGCGCGCTTCACAGGAGTATCTGGAAGAGCAGACATGGCAAGGCGCAACATGGCGCTATCCTGATGGCGTCCCCGATGCAGTTACAGCCACATTACAAAAAGAACTGGCACTTATCGGAAAGCTTGGGATGGCCCAGTATTTCCTCACAATCCAGAACATCGTCAATTTCGCGCGATACGAATGCAAGCCCCCGATTCTATGCCAAGGGCGCGGGTCAGCTGCAAATTCCGCAGTCTGCTATGTGCTTGGCATCACTGCCGTTGACCCCGCAACAAACGATCTTTTGTTTGAACGGTTCATCTCTGAGGAACGCAAGGAACCACCCGATATCGACGTTGATTTCGAACATGAACGGCGTGAAGAGGTGATCCAACATATCTACGAGAAATACGGCCGCGACCGTGCCGCCCTTTGTGCGACAGTGATCCATTATCGCCCGCGCATGGCCGTACGCGAGGTTGGAAAGGTGATGGGCTTGTCAGAAGACATAACCACCGCTCTTGCGAAAACCATCTGGGGATCGTGGGGCCGAGAGATCGGCGCGCGCGAGGCGAAAGAGGCAGGGATTGACCTGAACGATCAATTGACGGCTCGGACCATCAAGATTGCGGATCAAATGATCGGGATGCCCCGCCATCTGGGCCAGCATGTCGGTGGGTTCATCCTGACTGAAAACCCGCTGACGCAGACCGTGCCAATTGGCAACGGCGCGATGGCTGATCGCACTTTCATCGAATGGGACAAAGATGACATTGACGAATTGCGTATCCTCAAGGTCGATGTGCTCGCGCTCGGAATGCTGACCTGTATCCACAAGGCATTTGACATGATCGAAGCGCATTACGGGCCGAAACTGACGCTTGCAAACATTCCGCAGGAGGATACAGCCACCTACGATATGCTGTGTAAAGGCGACAGCCTTGGCGTCTTTCAGGTCGAAAGCCGTGCACAGATGAATATGCTGCCACGGCTGAAACCCCGCGAGTTTTATGATCTGGTTATACAGGTTGCCATTGTACGCCCCGGCCCGATCCAAGGTGACATGGTTCACCCCTATTTACGCAGACGCAGCGGGAAAGAGATCGAGGACTACCCGTCCCCTGATCCTCCGCATGATCCTGATGAGCTGCGAAATGTCTTGAAGCGCACCAAAGGTGTTCCGATTTTTCAGGAACAAGCGATGAAAGTCGCCATGGTCGCCGCCGAATTCTCACCCGATGAAGCGAACCAGTTGCGCAAGGCAATGGCAACATTCCGATCACGCGGCACGATCGGAGAACTTGAGGAAAAAATGGTTGGTCGCATGATCAAACGCGGCTACGACCCCGAATTTGCCAGCCGCTGTTTCAATCAGATCAAAGGTTTTGGTGATTACGGCTTTCCCGAAAGCCACGCCGCCAGCTTCGCACATCTGGTCTATGTCTCAAGCTGGATCAAATGCCACTACCCCGACGTGTTCTGTGCAGCCCTGCTCAATTCCCAACCGATGGGGTTTTACGCCCCCGCCCAGATTGTGCGCGACGTTCGAGATCATGGAATTATCGTGCGCGCGCCTGACGTGAATTACAGCTATTGGGACAACGTGCTGGAACCTGTTGAACGCGGTGTCTTTGCCGTGCGGCTGGGGTTGCGGCAAATTGATGGTTTGCGAAAAGAGATGGCGCAGCGTGTGATGAATGCGCGTCAAGAACCGTATGTAGATTTGGTCAATCTGAAAAAACGCGCGCGTCTTGACGCAGGCACTATGCGTAAACTGGCGGCTGCCGATGCGATGCGATCCATGCAGTTGGATAGGCGGCAGGCGCTTTGGGATACCCGCACCCTACGAGATGCGCCGGACCTGCCCCTTTTCCAAAAAAACCGGGATGAAGGCCCGGAGGCGCGATACGATCTGCCCGAAATGCCAGTTTGCGAACATGTCGTCGCTGACTACCAAACCACCCGCTTGTCGCTCAAAGCTCACCCAATGTCATTCCTGCGCGCCAGCATGGCAAAGCAGGGCTATCGCGCGGCCATATCCCTCAAAGACATGCGCAACGGACAGTCCGTCAAGCTGGCGGGGATCGTGCTTATCCGCCAACGTCCCGGCAGCGCCAAAGGTGTGTGTTTCATCACGCTGGAAGACGAAACCGGCGTCGCCAACCTCGTCGTCTGGCCCAAGGTCATGCAGGTGTTTCGCAAGGTCATCATGGGGGCGCGGATCATTGATGTTACAGGCATGGTGCAACGCACAGATGACGTGATCCATGTTGTCGCCCATCACCTAAAAGACCGCAGCGATGCCTTGGATCGGCTGTCGAACGATGTGATGCAAGTTCCCTTGGCTCGCGCCGACGAGGTGAAGAAAGCCCAGCGAAACAGCACCCACGGTCACCCCCGAAATGAGCGTTTAATCCCGAAGTCGCGAGATTTTCATTAAAATCGGATACCTTTCTATTTGCGACAAACCAGTCCACGGCAACCCAACACCCAAAATTTAAGGCCAATTGTGCGTGCGGCAGACGGCTTGCAGCGTTCATACACCGTTGGACGCCTGAAACCTGCGTGCTGAACCGCCGTTAATTCGGGGCTCAAGATTGTGTGTATGCAAAATCGGCGCGAAATTATGCAGCGCAAAAATTATACCCAAGTAAATTAGTCAGGTTGACTATTCCGACTATTTTGGTCAGGTTATGCGAAGGTCGCTCAAGACGGGCGTCATCAACGAAAAGGATCATGACGATGTCGGCGCATCGCCTTCCAGAAACACGCAGCGCACCGCAGGGCACCTCCCCGGCCTATAATGCCAAAGACCTGACAAAAGGCGGCGATCAGGCGCAGATCATCTTTGACGAAAAGACCTACACCCTGCGCATCACGCGCGCGGGCAAATTGATCCTGACCAAATGACGCCTCCGTCCGAAAATCGTGGTGGCGCGCCGGTCGGGTTCATCACCGAACTGGACAGTATCGAAGCCGCTGCTGTGGTCTATCTGCGCCTTTGGTCCGATGGTCCGGCCGCCCAATCGGGCATGCGGGCCGATTTTGTCTCCCTGCTTGGGCCATCGCGCGGCGCCCGCGCAATCGAAACTTTTGAAACTCTGATCGACCATTGCGCCCGTCATGGCCGCCGCCCCCTGATGCGCCACGCGCTGACCTGCAAGTGTCTGGGCGCCGACGAGGCATGTTTTGCAAATTTCATTGGGGCGGCGGCCGACTGTGCACATGAGGACGCGATGATATTCGCTACGCTCTTGGTGCGCCCCGACATGGCCGCTCTGGTCGCTGATTTGGCGACCGACTTTGGCTTATGCCTGAAACAGATGCGGCTGCGCGCCCCGCGCGACCTTGGCCATCACCCTCACTCATCCACATTGCACTAAAGGACTATCTGCATGACACGTATTTTCGCCACCACCGCCATTGCACTCTGCCTTGCCGCGCCCGCTTGGGCCGTAGAAAAATCCGAGGTGCTGGCCACTTATGCCGATATTGCGGCAGCAGGATATGAGGATAGCCTGACAACGGCGCAGCGCCTTCGGGATGCAGTGTCCGCCCTGATTGAGGCGCCTTCGGCTGAGGCGTTGCAAACTGCAAAAGCCGCCTGGCTGGCGGCCCGTGTACCCTATCAGCAGACCGAGGTCTTCCGCTTTGGTAATGCCATTGTCGATGATTGGGAAGGTAAGGTGAATGCCTGGCCACTGGATGAAGGTTTGATCGACTATGTTGATGCCAGCTATGGCGGGGCATCGGATGAGAACGCGCTGGCCGCGCTGAATGTCATCGCCAATCCCCAATTTGACCTATCCGGTCAAAGCGTGGACGCAGGCAAGATCACCCCCGCCCTGCTATCCGACACCCTGCAAGAGGCGGACGGGGTCGAGGCCAATGTCGCCACGGGCTATCACGCCATCGAATTTCTGCTTTGGGGGCAGGATCTGAACGGACATGGTACCGGCGCGGGCAACCGCCCCTGGACGGATTTCGCGATGGGTGACGCCTGCACCAATGGCCACTGCGACCGCCGGGGCGACTATCTGCGCGCCGCGACAGAGCTTTTGGTGTCGGACCTTGAATATATGGCCGGTGCGTGGGCCCCAGATGGGGACGCGCGCAGCACCCTGATGGCCGATGAAAATGCTGGAATCACTGCGATGCTGACCGGTATGGGATCGCTGTCTTATGGCGAACAGGCAGGCGAGCGGATGCGCTTGGGCCTGATGCTGAACGATCCGGAAGAAGAGCATGACTGTTTTTCGGACAACACCCACAACAGCCATTATTACGATGGACTGGGCGTGCAAAACGTCTATCTGGGCGAATACGTGCGGATCGATGGCACGCTGGTATCGGGTGGGTCGCTTGCCGATCTGGTCGCGGCACAGGACGCGGCAATCGACAGCGAAATGCGGCTCAAACTGGCCGCAACGATGCACAGCCTTGGCAGGATCAAATCCGCGGCTGAAGCCGGTTTCGCATATGATCAGATGCTCGAGCGCGGCAATGCTGGCGGCGAGGCGCTGGTGATGGGCGGTGTAAACGCGCTGATTGATCAGACCAAAACGATAGAGCGTATTGTCACAACTTTCGGTCTTGATGGGCTCGCGTTCGAAGGCTCAGACAGCCTTGATAACCCCGGCGCAGTGTTTGAATAACACACGCCTTCCCCCCCCCCCTTTCTCGCCAGCCACGCCGGATCGGCCTAGCCCGCCAGTTACACACAGATGGACAAGACTATGACGACGACACGATACATAGCCGGTTGGGCCGGTATGTTGATCCTTGCTGCGGGCAATGCCGGAGCGGAAGGCACCGGGTTTACCTGGAACGGCAGTCTTGAGATCGGCGTGGACAGCACGGTCCGTTCCGATGATCCGACGGCCGAGCTGACCGATACTTACGGCGCGCTGGATCTGGGGTTCGAGGCCACGCTCGCGCCGCGCATCACAGCTTTTGGTGCGCTGACGATGGAATCCGTCACTGACCCGGCGCTCTCGCGTCAGTTTGATGACATGGGCATCTATGTGGGCGAACTGGGGCTGCGGTTTGATCTCGGTGGCGCCGATCTGTCTGTGGGCAAGATCAGCCCCAGCTTTGCCTATGCCTGGGATGAAACTCCTGGGTTTTATGGCACCGCACTGGCCGAAGATTACGAGCTGTCCGAGGCTATCGGGGCACAGCTAGATTATCCAGTGGGCAGCAGTGGCGCAACATTGAGCCTGGCGGTGTTCTATGCCGATGATACCGCGCTGAGCCGGTCATTCGGCACCGATCGTGGACGTAACACCACGGCAGCAGGCGGAGCGGGCAACACAGGCAAACTGAACAACCTCGCGCTGCAGTTCACGCAGGAAACCGGCGATACAACCTGGTGGGTCGGCATGCGGCACCTCTCCGCTGGCGTCGGCGATGTTTCGGATGAAACGGGCGCGGTGGCCGGGCTGAAGTACGGGTTTGCCAATGGTGTCGAGGTGATCACAGAAGTGGCGCATTTCGACGGGTTTGGCGGCGGCGGCACAGACGCCACCTATGCCACGCTTGGCGCCAGCTATGGTAGGGGCGACTGGGCCTATTCCGCCTCGGCCACGGGGATCGACAACGCGGGCGGCAACAGTGACAACCTGATTGCGCTAGGCGTCGATTATACGTTCTCCAGTGGTATCGAATTGGGCGGCGGGGTTGGCTTTACCGACATAGGCGGTGTGAAGTCGCGCAATGTCGGCATGGCAGTAGTTATCCCGCTGGGCGGCTAGTTGTGACTGGTCGCGGGTCGTGTTTCGCGACATCACGCACCACAAATGACGGCTTTGACAAATCACAGGACCAACACGATGTACCGCCTCCTCCTATCGCCCCGCAATCTGCGTATCGGTTCAGCGATGATCAGGGCGGGGGCGGTCTTGGCACTTGTGTCAGGGGTGGCCATGGCCGCGCCTTTGGACGAGCCGCATCTGCCCATCATCCCCCGCACGGCGGAGGAAGCGACCCGCATCGCGCGGGTTACCGCGCCGCCGGTGGATTTCAGCACACCGCAGAAGTTCGAGGAAAACGCCGGCGGTGCCGCGACCGTGCGGCGGCGCGGCAATGCCGATGCTTTTTCACAGCCGTCGGCCAATCTGCCGTTTGAAGATGAACTGACCTTCAAAGTCGGCAACGGGCTGTTTCGCAAACTCTGGGTATCGTCGCCCGCCTCGACGCTGGCCTCGGACGGGTTGGGGCCGCTCTTTAATGCCCGTTCCTGCCAGCGTTGCCACATCAAGGACGGGCGCGGACACCCGCCAGAGGGGCCGACCGACAACGCCATCTCGATGTTCTTGCGCGTGTCCATTCCAGGTACGGCGGATGACGGCATCGCCGAAATTGCCGAATACCTCGCCACCATTCCAGAACCGACCTACGGCACACAGTTGCAGGATTTCGGCGTGGCAGGGCAACGGGCCGAATACCGTCTGCATATCGAGTATACCGAGCGCGCAGTGCCGCTGTCGGGGGGCGAAACCGCCAGCCTACGGATACCGACCTATACCGCCGCCGATCTCGGCTATGGCCCTTTACACCCCGACGCGATGCTTAGCCCGCGTGTGGCGCCCCAAATGATCGGCCTTGGCCTGCTCGAAGCAATCCCGGCCGCGGATATCTTGGCGCTGGCAGACCCTGAGGATACAAACGGCAACGGCATTTCAGGGCGCACCAATATCGTGTGGTCGGTGGAGTACGGCATGCCGATGCTGGGGCGCTTTGGACTTAAGGCCGGAATGCCCACCATCCGCGAACAATCCGCTGGGGCTTTTGCCGGGGACATCGGCATTTCCAACCCGCTCTTCGCTGACCCCTTTGGCGATTGCACAGGCATCCAGGACGCCTGTGTCGGCGCACCCCATGGGGCAGGTGATGATCGGGGGTTTGAAATTGACGCCGAAGGGCTCGATCTGGTGACGTTCTACAGCGGCAATCTTGCTGTGCCTGCCCGCGCCGATGTAGGCGATCCGCAGGTGCTGCGCGGCAAGGAAATCTTTTATCAGTCGGGATGCGCCGATTGCCATCAGCCCAGTTTTGTCACCCACCGCCTTCAGGACCAGCCGGCGCAAAGCTTTCAATTGATCTGGCCCTATACCGACATGCTGCTACACGACATGGGCGAAGGTCTGGCCGACAACCGCCCCGAGGCGCGCGCCACCGGGCGTGAATGGCGCACCCCACCACTGTGGGGAATTGGTTTGACCAGCCAGGTATCGGGGCATAGCTATTTCCTGCATGATGGCCGCGCCCGTAGCCTTCTGGAAGCGATCCTGTGGCATGGGGGCGAGGCAGAGCCCGCCCGCAAAGCAGTGACAGATATGCCCGCCAAAGACCGCGCCGCCCTGATCCGATTTCTGGAGAGCCTGTGATGCCCCGCCTGCCCGATTTGATGCCCGCCTTGATCCTAGCCTTGATCCTAGCCTTGATCCTGCCCTGCACCCTTGCCGCACAAGACAAGCCCGCCATTGTCGACGATGTGGTCACGGGCCATATCATGCCGCGCTACGCCATACTGGCGCAGAGCAGTGCCGCGCTGGCAGAGACAGCACAGACCGATTGCATGGCCCCGGACCTGCACGAAGGCTACGCCAGCGCGTTTGATGCCTGGGTCGCGGTAAGCCATCTGCGCTTTGGCCCCAGTGAGACCGAGAACCGTGCGTTTGCCTTGGCCTTTTGGCCCGACGCGCGCGGGGCTACGCCCAAGACCTTGGCGCGGATGATCGGCGACAGCGACCCCGTCGTAGGCTCGGCAGATGGCTACGCGGATGTTTCCATTGCCGGGCGCGGTTTTTATGCGCTCGAATTCCTGCTGTACGATGATCAGATCAACACCATGGGTGACACGGCATATCGCTGCCGATTGATGCAAGCCATAACCGCCGATATCGCCCGGCTGACCAGCGCCATGCACGACGGTTGGGAAAGAGTCTATGCCACGCACATGCGAGAGCCGGGCGAAAACAGCCCCTACCGCAACACCGACGAGGCGGCACAGGAGTTGTTCAAGGCGCTCTCCACCGGACTGGAGTTTACCGCCGACACCCGGCTGGGCCGCCCTATGGGCACGTTTGAGCGCCCCCGTCCCACCCGCGCCGAAGCGTGGCGGTCGGGCCGGTCGCTGCGTCATGTCACACTGTCGCTGCAATCGCTTGACGATCTAGCCGCGCGTCTGGCGGCAGGCCACCCGGCGTTGGCGGACGATCTTCGCGCGCAATTTGCGATCAGTCTCGACCGAGCCAGCACACTGGACGATCCGATCTTTGCCGAGGTCGCATCACCGCAGGGTCGCCTGCATGTCGAAGCGCTGCAACAGACCATTGGTGACATTCGTGAAACCGTTAACATGCAGCTTGGCCCGACGTTAGGTGTTGCTGCAGGGTTCAACGCGCTGGACGGGGACTGATCATGTCCAGCCGCCGCCATTTCTTGACCGGGCTTTTGGCAGCAGGGATCATCCCGGCACCAACTTGGGCCGACGTAGGCGACCCCGCGTTCCTCGCCGCCGCTGGCCTGCCGGATGGCAGCTTTGTCCTTTGTGGAATCGATGCGACGCTAAACGTGATTTTTCGCATCCCCCTGCCCGCGCGTGGTCATGCCGCGGCAGCGCACCCTCAGAAGCCCGAGGCCGTGGCCTTTGCCCGCCGTCCCGGCACCTTTGCCGTCGTCATGGACTGCCGTACTGGCACGTCAAAAGCATGGCTGGAGGCACCACAGGGGCGACATTTTTACGGTCATGGGGCATTTACCAAGGATGGCCGCACCTTATTAACGACCGAGAATGACTTTGAAAACGGTCAGGGGCGCGTCGGCTTATGGGATGCCACACGCGGCTATGCCCGGATCGGGGAATTCGCCAGCGGTGGCATTGGTCCTCATGACATAAAGCGGCTGCCCGGCAGCAATACATTCGCCGTCGCCAACGGCGGGATAGACACCCACCCGGGATCGGGTCGAACCAAGCTGAACCTCCCCACTATGCGCCCGAATTTGACCTATCTGCGCGACGGCCAGATCATTGAAACTGTAGAACTTGACGCAGACCAGCATATGAACTCCGTCCGGCACCTCGCCGTGGCGCAGGATGGCAGCGTGGCGCTGGGGATGCAGTGGCAGGGCGACGACCGACCACCGCCGCTGGTCGGTCTGCACCATCAAGGCGACGCAATCCGACTTATGCACGCAGAGGCGCAGACATGGGACGCGATGGCCGGCTATGTAGGCTCCATCGCCATGTTCCGCGACGGCTCAGAAATTGCAGTAACCTCGCCGCGCGGCGGGCTGTTGCTGCGCTTTGACACGGCAAGCGGGGTGCAGACAGGGCGCACGGCGCGGGCCGATGTGTGTGGCATTGCCGCCACCGACGCAGGATTTATCGCTACGACAGGCACCGGCGCGCTGTTGAACGTGACCGCTGGTCTCACCCCACGTCAGGCGCCGCTAATGTGGGACAATCACCTTATCGCGATCTAGCGTCATGCCCCCAATCAACGCATGCGGAGGAGTGAGGATTTAACAACCCTGCAAACCCCCGAAAATTCAACTCAACCACGTAACCTGTTGGCAAAACAGGGCAGATTCGACAGGCATCATTCCGCGCTACCCCAATATTCCGGGAAGGTTCAGCCCCTTTTCACGCGCGCAATCCAATGCGATATCATATCCTGCATCCGCATGGCGCATCACACCCGTCGCGGGATCGTTCCACAGCACCCGCGCGATGCGCTTGTCGGCCTCGGCAGACCCGTCGCAGCAGATGACCATGCCAGAATGCTGGGAAAACCCCATCCCGACACCGCCGCCGTGGTGCAAAGATACCCAAGTGGCGCCGCTGGCAGTATTGAGCAATGCATTCAGCAACGGCCAGTCGCTGACGGCGTCAGAGCCATCCTTCATCGCCTCGGTTTCGCGGTTCGGGCTGGCTACGGACCCGCTGTCGAGATGGTCGCGGCCAATCACGATCGGCGCGCTCAACTCGCCGGTGCGGACCATTTCATTGAATGCCAGCCCCAACTTGTCGCGCAGCCCCAGACCGACCCAGCAAATCCGCGCAGGCAACCCCTGAAAGCTGATCCGTTCGCGCGCCATATCGAGCCATTGGTGCAGGTGCTCGTCGTCGGGGATTAATTCCTTAACCTTCTGATCTGTCTTGTAAATATCTTCCGGATCGCCTGACAGCGCGCACCACCGGAACGGGCCGACGCCACGGCAGAACAATGGGCGGATATAGGCAGGCACAAAGCCGGGAAAGGCAAAGGCGTTTTCCAACCCTTCGTCCAGTGCTACCTGCCTGATGTTATTACCGTAATCCAGCGTTGGTACACCCGCATTCCAGAAATCAACCATGGCTGCGACATGGGTCTTCATGCTGGCGCGCGCGGCACGTTCGACGGACTTGGGGTCACTTTCACGCTTGGCCCGCCATTCGGCCATGCCCCAGCCCTGTGGCAGATAGCCGTTCAGCGGGTCATGGGCACTGGTTTGATCCGTAACGATGTCCGGGCGCGGCCCACCGGCCTGCATGCGTTTTACCAATTCAGGGAAAACATCTGCCGCGTTCCCCAGCAGGCCGACGGATTTCGCCTCGCCCGCCGCCGTCCATTGGTCAATCATGGCCAGCGCCTCATCCAGCGTCTCAGCCTTTTCGTCTAAGTATTTTGTGCGTAGACGGAAATCAATTGAATCAGGATTACATTCGACGGCCAAGCAGCAGGCCCCGGCCATCACAGCCGCCAGCGGTTGAGCCCCGCCCATACCACCTAGGCCACCGGTCAGTATCCACTTACCTGTCAAATCACCTTCGTAATGCTGGCGGCCCGCCTCAACAAAAGTCTCGTAAGTTCCCTGCACAATCCCTTGCGTGCCAATGTAAATCCACGATCCGGCGGTCATCTGGCCATACATCGCCAGACCCTTCTTATCCAATTCGTTAAAGTGGTCCCAATTGGCCCAATGCGGTACCAGATTACTGTTCGCAATCAAAACTCTAGGCGCATTTTCGTGGGTTTTAAATACACCAACAGGCTTGCCTGACTGTACCAGAAGCGTCTCATCGCCTTCCAGGTCGGTCAGAGCCGCAACGATCCGGTCAAAATCCTGCCACGTTCGTGCCGCCCGGCCAATACCGCCATACACCACCAATTCGTGAGGATTTTCAGCGACATCCGGGTGCAGGTTGTTCATCAACATGCGCAATGGCGCTTCAGTCATCCAGCTTTTGGCGGTCAGCGTGGTGCCGGTTGCCGGATAAATGTCGCGGCTATTGTGGCGCGGTCCTGGGGTCTGTGTCATGGCAACTGCCTTTCATTAACTAGCTCTGTCAAATCGTTGAGGATCTTATATAAAATGGGTCTCAACCGCTCAGCTTTGTCAGGTCGCCAGCGCCACGGCGGCATCTCCTCCATGTAAGTGGATTGGGCCAACTCCATTTGGATTGCGTGAATCTTATCAGTGGGTTGCCCGTAGTGCCGTGTGGTCCAACCGCCCTTGAATCTCCCGTTCAGCACGGTCGAATAGTCTGATGCGGCCCGACACCGGGTGTGAACTGTCTTTTCAATCAGCTTCGCGCAACTTGTGGATAGATTGGTCCCAATGTTGAAATCCGGCAAGCGATCGGCAAAAAGATGAGGGATAACAGACCGAATTGAGTGACAATCGTAAAGTATCGCCGCGCCATGTTTCGCCCTCACACGCGCGATTTCCGATTCCAATGCCGCATGATACGGCCGGTGATACGCCTCGCGTCTATGCGCGATCTCGTCGGCATCCGGTTCCTGTCCGGTCTCGTAAATGGGCCGTCCATCAAAGTCTGTTAACGGGCACAGTCCGGTGGTGTTCTGACCGGGGTATAGGCTCGCGTCATCTGGCCCTCGGTTCACGTCGATCACATAGCGATGCACCGGCGTGCGGACAGTGGTCACGTCATGCCCAAGCCCTTGATACAGTCGGTCGATATGCCAGTCTGTATCGGCCAGCGCGCGTCCAGTCTCGTTAAACCGCTCCCAAATCTCGGGCGGCACGTCTGTGCCCGTATGCGGAAGGCCAAGTACAATAGGTCCACCGCCCTGCACCACATCAATCATCGGGCGGCCTCCACCAATGCGCCACTGCGTACCAGTTCAGCGGTTCGTTCGATGTCGGGGGCCAGATAGCGATCCTTGCCTAGCGTTGCCACGTCTTGCCGCAGCCGCGCGACCACATTGCTCAACCGTGGCGAGGTCGACAAAGGCGCGCGCGCCTCGATGCCTTGGGCGGCGCACATCGCCTCCACTGACTGAATGACACTGAGGTTTCGGTTCATCCGTGCCAGACGATACGCACCATGGGCAGCCATACTGACATGGTCCTCTTGATTGGCGGATGTTGGCGTGCTGTCGGTCACGCAAGGGTTGGCCAAATGCTTGTTTTCACTCATCAATGCCGCTGTCGTCACCTCTGCGATCATAAAACCTGAATTCAGGCCGGGATCAGGCGTCAGGAAGGGCGGCAAATCGTGGCTGAGCGTCGGATCAACCATCAAGGCCACACGCCTTTGCCCAATTGCGCCAATCTCGGCCAGTGCAAGCGCAATCATATCGGCGGCAAAACCCACCGGCTCTGCGTGGAAATTCCCACCTGACACGATCAGGTTTTCCCCGACCAATACCAAGGGGTTATCGGTAACGGCGTTTGCCTCGATCTCAAGCGTCTGGCCCGCTTGGCGGATCACATCCCACGCCGCGCCCAGAACCTGTGGCTGGCAGCGGATGCAATAGGGGTCTTGCACCCGCGCATCACCGTCGCGGTGGCTTTCTCGAATTTCGGACCCCTCCATCAGCGCGCGCATCTCGGAGGCGACGTCGATCTGGCCTGCATGGCCGCGCAGACTGTGGATTTCGGCCACCAGCGGCGCGGTGGACCCCATGATCGCATCAGTGCTGAGCGCCGCAATCACCATCGAATTGCGAACCGCGTTCTGCGCGTTGAAAAGGCCGGCTAGCGCACATGCACAAGAGAACTGCGTGCCGTTAATCAGCGCCAACCCTTCTTTCGGGCCCAACACCACAGGGGTCAACCCGGCCTGCGACAATGCCTCGCCGCCATCCATCTCCACGCCCTGATAGGTCGCGCGCCCGGCACCAATCATCGCCGCCGCCATATGCGCAAGCGGCGCTAGATCACCCGAAGCCCCGACCGATCCCTGCGCAGGGATCACGGGCATCACACCGGCGTTTACCATCGCCTCGATCAGCGCACAGACCTCCCAGCGGACGCCCGATGCACCACGCCCCAGCGACATCAATTTGAGCACCATCATCAGCCGGGTCAGTTCGGGCGACAGCGCCTCGCCCACCCCGCAGCAATGCGACAGGATCAGGTTTCTTTGCAATGTTTCAGTATCTTGTGGCGCGATCTTGCGGCTGGCCAGCTTACCAAATCCGGTATTGACGCCGTAGACAGCGTCAGACCCCGCCGCTGCCTTGGCCACCATCATGGCGGCTTTTTCAATCGCAGGCTGCGCGCCCCGATCCAGGGTAATCTCGTCCGAGTGACGCCAGATGGCTTCCAATTCTTCAAGGCGCACCGCGCCGGGGGTCACGATCATATCGGCTCTCCTGAAAAAATACGTTTGAACAGCGGGTTGAACCCGATGCGGTAAGCCAGCTCTGACGGATGCTGCACATCCCAAACACACAGATCCGCGCGCAGGCCCGGCGCGATCTGGCCGCAGTCTGTCAGACCCAATGCCTTGGCTGCATGATGCGTCACCCCCCGCAGCGCCTCTTCTGGCGTTAGCCGAAACAGAGTGCAGCCCATGTTCATTGCCAACAATATCGACGCAAGCGGCGAAGAGCCGGGGTTGCAATCCGTCGCCAGTGCCATTGCCACGCCCGCATCGCGAAAGGCATCGATGGGGGGGGCTTGGGTTTCATGTAACGTATAAAAGGCACCCGGCAGCAAAACTGCGACCGTTCCGGCCTTTGCCAGTGCCGCGGCGTCATCTGCGGTAGCGTATTCCACATGATCTGCCGATAGCGCCCCATGGCGCGCGGCAAGTCGAGTTCCTCCGATATTCGACAACTGTTCGGCATGCAGTTTCACCGGCAAGTCAAGTTCGTGCGCCACATTAAATACGCGCTCCATCTGCTTGATATCAAACGCGATTCCCTCGCAGAAACCATCCACCATATCAACCAGCCCTTCGGCGTGGGCGGCCCGCAGCGCCGGGATGCAGACCCTGTCGATATAGCGGTCGGCGTCACCTTTATACTCGGGCGGAACGGCGTGTGCTCCTAGGAAGGTCGTCACAACCCGCACCGGCCTCAGCGCTTGCAGGGCGCGCGCCGCGCGCAACATCCGCAACTCGGTCTCAAGATCGAGCCCGTAGCCCGATTTCACCTCAACCGTACAAACACCTTCGGCAAGTAACGCATCCAATCGGGGCAATGCGGCGGCCACCAGTCCGCTTTCGTCAGCGCCGCGCGTGGCATTGACGGTTGATACAATCCCGCCCCCAGCCCGCGCCACCTGTTCATAGCTGGCACCCTGCAAGCGCATCTCAAATTCCCGCGCGCGGTTACCGCCGTGGATCAAATGGGTATGACAATCAATCAGCCCAGGCGTGATCAGACGCCCGTGCATGTCGTCGCAAGGCCACTGAGCGTATTCGTTTGGCAGATCGGTACCGACCCAGGCGATTTTGCCGCCCTCTACCGCGATCGACGCGTTGGATATCAGCCCATAGTCAGCCCCAACCACAGTAGCGATCTGCGCATTGCAAAGGACGTTGCCCATCAAGTTTTCCTTTGTTTCCCAGCAAGAATCTTATTATGTATAGACATATTCAGCCCTTCCCTGAGTCGTCAAGAGGCAAACCATGACCCAAATTCACGCACAGCATGCTTTGCTCCCCGACGGTTGGGCGCGCGATGTGACCGTGACGATCACCGATGGACGCATTTCGGCGGTGACGCGCGATGTGCAGACCGCCGCGACCGTTGATATTCTGCTGCCCGCCCCCACCAATCTGCACAGCCATGCGTTTCAACGGGCAATGGCCGGGCTCACTGAACGGCGCGGCGCCGGCAGCAGTGACAGTTTTTGGACCTGGCGGCAGTTGATGTACCAGTTCCTTGGCCAACTCACGCCCCACGACGTTCAGTCTATCACGGCGCAGGTACAGATGGAGATGCTTGAATCCGGTTTCGCCGCCTGCGCGGAGTTTCACTACCTGCACCATGCCCCTGGCGGTCAAGCCTATGAAAATGAAGGTGAAATGTCTGAACGTGTCTGCGCGGCGGCACAGCAGACCGGTATCGGCCTCACCTTGCTGCCGGTCCTTTATATGCAAGGCGGTGTTGATGGCCGTGCTCTGACCGCCGGTCAGGACCGTTTTGGCAATGACATGGATAGGTACATGCACATAATGGGTGCGGCGCAACATGCCGTCGATGCTCTGCCCCACGATACCCGTCTAGGTGTGGCGCCGCATTCACTGCGTGCCGTAACCCCCGACGCTCTGAAAAAACTTCAGGAGTTCCAGGGACCTATCCACATGCATTTGGCTGAACAGCGGGCCGAAGTGGACGAGATCAAAGCCGCATACAATGCCCGCCCTGTGACGTGGGCGCTGGACAATCTGGAGGTCGACGCCCGCTGGTGCATGGTCCACTGCACGCAGATGACCAAGGGCGAGGCGCGCGGTTTGGCCCAAAGCGGTGCGGTGGCGGGGCTGTGCCCGCTGACCGAAAGCTCGCTTGGCGACGGGATATTCATGGGCGAAGACTGGCAGGCTGCGGGCGGCGCTTGGGGCATTGGGTCAGACAGCAACATCCTGATTTCCTTGAAACAAGAGCTACAGACATTGGAATACTCCCAGCGACTTGTCCGCCATGAGCGTGCCGTTTTTGCCGACGCTGACCGCTCCACCGGGCGTGCGTTGCTGGAGGGTGCCTGCGCGGGCGGTGCTCAGGCTGCGGGGCGCGACAGCGGTGCCATTGCCAATGGGATGTGGGCCGACCTAGTGGCTCTTGGTGGCGATGCGACTGATTTTATTGGTCGGACGGGCGACAGCCTTCTCGACACATGGATCTTTGCGGGAACCGATGCGGCAATCTGCGATGTATGGGCCGCCGGGCGGCATGTGGTTGTCGATGGAAAACACCATAAACGTGACGAGATTACAAAGGCTTACCGAGATACGCTTTACCGTCTGCGGGACGTGATGTGATGCAAGGCTGGCAAGACATCCAAGCCGAGGCGCTGCGCCGTATCCAAAGCCGTGAATGGGCCCCCGGCGCATTGATCCCAAACGAGGTGGAACTGGCCCGCGAGTTGGGCTGCGCCCGCGCCACGGTCAACCGCGCACTGCGGGCCCTGGCCGAAGACGGCTGGCTGGAGCGGCGGCGCAGGGCCGGGACACGGGTAGCACTGTCACCACAGCGGCGCGCGCAGATGGTTGTTCCGGTGCTGCGGCGCGAAATTGAGACGACGGGAAAACCCTATGATCACAAGATATTACATCAAAGCGTCAACGGAAAAACCCTGTCACTTCACACGCTTCACCTATGCGGCGCTGCCCCCTATGCCCTTGAAGATCGAGAGATAGACCTGATCCAACTTCCAGTCGCAGAAGAGATAGATTTTAGCGCGATCAGCGCCAATGAATGGCTAGTACAGAACGCCCCGTTTGACCATGGCACGATGGCTTATCTGGCCGAAGATGCAGGCGGCTTTGAAGCCAGGTATCTGGCCTGCCCGCTACACACGCCCCTGCTGATCCTGCTGCGCGAGACCTTCAGTGAAACGGGCCGCATCACCAAAATGCGGCTGGCCTACGCGCCCGGTCATGCGGTCAAATTGCGTATCTGAACCGCAAAACTGTTATGCACCGCGCGTACACGGAACGTACACCGCGCGTACCGCAACCCGGCGCGCCGGGTGACAGGTAAACGAAACCTGACCAAACCACCCTCTTTTGATTTTTCGGGTCACAAATACCCTCAGGGGGTCTGGGGGACAGCGTCCCCCATATCGGATCGCCCCCGCGCACCTAGCCCTGATGCTGCGTGCGGATATAATCCATAACTGAGTCTCGCACCGACATGTCACCCCGGTCGCGGGCCTCGTTGATCACGCGGCGCACGTCATCCAGATTACACCGCCGCAGCAGGCTTTTGACCGGCCCGATGGAGGCTGGTCGCATCGACAGCGTGTGCAGACCTATGGCGGCAAAACACAGTGCCTCCACTGGCCTGCCGGCATCCTCACCGCAGAACGACAGCGCGGTGTTTGTCTCGGCACAGCGCGCCACGATGCCCTCAAGAAAGGTCAGAAATGAGACATTCAGCGTGTCATACCGTTTGCGCACCCGTTCGTTTTCGCGGTCGGCTGCAAAGAAGAACTGCTTGAGATCATTGCCCCCGATCGACAGAAACTCGACCTCTTCGAAAAACTGGCGGGGCGCAAAAGCAAGGCTGGGGGTTTCGAGCATCGCACCGATTTCCAGCTTTTCCGGCACCGGGTGGCCCAGGATACGCTCGCGCGCCAGCGCCTTGTCCATCTCGGCACGCGCCGCGCGGAATTCCTCGAATTGCGCAACAAAGGGAAACATCACCGACAAGGGCCGCCCATTGGCCGCGCGCAGCAGCGCTTGAAGTTGCATCCGCATCACGCCGGGCTTGTCCAGCCCCACGCGGATCGCACGCCACCCCAGCGCGGGGTTCGGTTCGTCGTTGGGCTTCATATAGGGCAGCACCTTGTCCGACCCGATGTCGAGTGTCCGGAACACCACCCGTTTGCCTTGCGCCGCATCCAGCACCCGCGAGTAGAGCGCGGCCAGTTCGGTACGTCGCGGCATCTGATTGCGCACAAGGAATTGCAGTTCGGTGCGGAACAGCCCCACGCCTTCGGCACCCGACCCGGCAAGCGATGGCAGATCGGCCATCAGCCCCGCGTTCATTTGCAGGCTGATCACTTTTCCACATTTTGTTTCGGCGGGTTTGTCGCGGATCGAGGAATAGCGTTCCTGTGCCTCGGCCTGCATCGCAATCTTGTCACGAAAGGCGGTGGCGACGTTTTCGTCCGGGCGCAGGTGCACAATGCCTTGTTCACCATCCACCATGATGTGATCGCCGTTCAGCGCGTCATTGGTGATGCGCCCCGCATGGACAATCAGCGGGATCGCCAGCGCCCGTGCGACGATGGCGGCGTGCGACCCGACAGAGCCACCTTCAAGCACAATACCGCGCAAGCTGCGTCCATAGTCCAACAGTTCAGCGGGCCCGATGTTGCGCGCCACCAGGATCGGGTCTGCGGGCATTTCCGCCCCGGTGTCAGAGCCTTGGCCGGTCAGGTGCCGCAATAGGCGGTTGGACAGATCATCAAAGATCCGACAGCCGTTCACGCAGGTAGGCATCAGATACCTGCCCCATGCGCGCGCGGGCCATTGATTGCTCTTTTTCCACCGCGGCTTCGGCGCTCAGCCCACTTTGGATATCTTCGACCATGCGCCGCATCCAGCCTTTGGAATTGGCAAACATGCGGTAGGCTTGCAGCACCTGCTGCTGTTCCTTGTCGGCGGCCATGGTGACCAGTTGGTCCACGCTGACGCGCAGTTGTTCTACCGCCTCAGTCAGGCGTTCAGTCTCGCGGTCGGGGTCATCTGCGATGGGGTTTGATACGACCACGCGCGGTTCGTGCAGCCAGACATGGCCTTCAGCCACGCCTTCCTGACCCACGGTACCGCGCAGCAGCACGGGCTGCATGTGACGGGCAGACATTGCCGCCCCTTCGCCAACGAAGGCGCCCAGTTCCGTCATCTCGGCGAGCACCATGGCCACCACTTCGAGGGCATAGATTTCATCGGCGGAAAATTCGCGCGCCGCTTTCGATTGCACGACCAGAACGCCCAGTGTTTCGCCCAGACGCTGCACCGGAACACCAAGGAATGACGAGAAAATCTCCTCGCCTGTTTCGGGCATAAAGCGAAAACCCGCGGCCTGGGGCGCATCGGGCGTGTTGATCACGGCGCGGCGTTTGGCGACCCGGCCCACCAGACCTTCGCCCAGTTTCATCCGGGTTTCGTGCACCGCCGCCTTGTTCAGCCCTTCGGTGGCACAAAGCTCCAGTGTGTCTTCATCGCGAAACAGGTAGATTGAGCAGACTTCGCAACCCATCGAGTTGGCGATAAGATGCGTGATCTTGTCCAGCCGGGCCTGACCTGCGTCATCACCTGCCATGGCATCGCGCAGACGCCCCAGCAGCTTTCGGCTTTCTGTTTCAATACGTTCGGCCATGTCAATTGGTCCCCGTCCCTATGGTGCCGGGTGTAACGCACTCGCGCAGAGATAGAAACGCAATTTGTCCGCGTGGCGGCCGTGGACCCGCAAATTACTGCCTGTTGCCGTGAATTTACGCATTGCCGGACAGCACCCCGGCTTAGCCCGCCTTGTCCAGTTCAAAGGCGTCGTGCAACGCCTGCACGGCCAGTTCCATGTACTTGCGGTCAATCAACACCGAAATTTTGATTTCCGACGTGGTGATCACCTTGATGTTGATGCCCTCGTCCGACAGCACCTTGAACATCTTGGCGGCAACGCCGGTATGGCTGCGCATGCCGATGCCCACGACCGATACTTTGGCCACGTCCTTGTCCGCGATCAGTTCCTGGTAGTTGATCACACCGTCGTCATGCGCCTTTTGCATCGCCTTGTCGGCCCGGATCACCTGATCGACAGGGCAGGACCAGGTCATGTCGGTGCGGCCTTCTTCGGCGATGTTCTGCACGATCATGTCGACGTTCACGCCGCCTTCGCTGAGCGCGGTAAAGATGCTGGCGGCGATGCCGGGGCGGTCAGCGACCGAGACCAGCGTCATTTTCGCTTCGTCGCGGCTGAATGCGACCCCTGCGACGACATTGCTTTCCATGATTTCCTCCTCATCGCAGACCAGCGTCCCTGCTGTGTCCGACGGTTCCTCGAAACTGCTAAGCACGCGCAGTTTCACCTTGTAGCGCATCGCCAGCTCGACCGAGCGGGTTTGCAGGACCTTGGCCCCCAGCGAGGCCAGTTCGAGCATTTCCTCGAACGCGATCTTATCAAGCTTGCGGGCCTTGGATTCGACGCGTGGGTCGGTGGTATAGACCCCGTCCACATCGGTGTAGATGTCGCAGCGTTCGGCGTCGAAGGCGGCGGCGAAGGCGACGGCGGTGGTGTCTGATCCACCTCGGCCCAACGTGGTGATGCGGCCCTGCGGGCTGACGCCCTGAAAGCCTGCAACCACGGCCACTTTCATGCCTTCGGCAAATTTGGCGGTGATGTTGTCAGTGGGGATTTCTTCGATCCGGGCGGCGGAATGGGCATCGGTGGTGCGCACTGGCACCTGCCAGCCCTGCCAGCTACGCGCCGGAATATCCATTTCCTGCAATGTCAGCGCCATCAGACCGGCAGTGACGTTTTCGCCGCTGGACACGATGGCATCATATTCCCGCGCGTCATAGAGGGGCGAGGTTTCACTGACAAAGCCAACCAGCTTGTTGGTCTCGCCCGACATGGCAGAGACGATGACAATGACGTCATATCCCTTGGCCACTTCGACGCCGACACGTTTCGCGGCGCGGCGGATACGGTCCAGTGTGGCGACGGAGGTGCCGCCAAATTTCATCACCAATACGGGCATGGTCCCTCGCCTTGTAATACGGGCGGGGGTTTACGCGTAAGGTGCGGCAAGGGCAAGAGAAAGGCGCGAGGCAGTGGATATTTGTGCAGGTGCGTCTACGCCCGGCCCGGAACCAAGCCGCGGGCGCTGGTCCGGCTTATGAAAGTTTCTGCCTCGGCCGGAAGGGCAGCGGGATGAGCGGCACACCCTCGTCGACCAACGCACGGGCCTGATCCAGCCGCGCTTCGCCGTAAATCGACCGTTCGGGGCTTTTGCCCTCGTGCATCGCACGGGCTTCTTTCACGAAGTTCTTGCCGACATAATCCGACGACCCCTCGACCTTGAGGCGCAGAGCTTCGACCGCCTTTTCCACATCATTTTGCGGTTTGGACAGGGTCGGCGCCCTCTTGTCTGTTACGGTCGGCGCCGCGACGGCATCGCCCGAAGTGACGCGCGGCGCCATCAGCGATTTCGACACGTCGTCTGATCCGCAGACCGCACAGGAAAGATGCCCCGCCTTGGACAAACTGTCAAAAGCCGCCGCCGACTGAAACCAGCTATCGAAACCGTGTCCGGCCTCACATTTCAACGCGTATCGGATCATCTGTTGCCGCCTTAGCGATTGGGGTCATTGATGTAAAAATGGGGTGGCACC
Source organism: Sulfitobacter sp. KMM 9851 (assembly GCF_057178245.1). Classification (NCBI taxonomy): domain Bacteria; kingdom Pseudomonadati; phylum Pseudomonadota; class Alphaproteobacteria; order Rhodobacterales; family Roseobacteraceae; genus Sulfitobacter; species Sulfitobacter sp. KMM 9851. The sequence continues at coordinate 978,428 of NZ_CM169991.1, read as the reverse complement.
GGGACAAGGTCAAGCGGGTGCAGGACGTGGGCGGGGATCGAAGTCGAGGATCATGCGCGCGAGCTCGGGCTCTGACACCAATTTCGACGCCTTCTTGCGCCCCGCCCAGCGGCGACGGCGCTGCCCGCTTTCGGGGTATGTCTTGGCCAGTGATTTGACCCGCACCGGATAGAGCAATGCCAGACAGGGCAGATCATCCATGCTGCCCACGTCCTTGGCATACGAAAAGACCCCAAGACAGCGATCCTCGGCCCGCCCGATCACGCCCGCTTCTTCCCATGCTTCAATCTGGGCCGACGCGGCGGGCGTTTTGCCTTCCATCGGCCAGCCCTTTGGCACGATCCAGCGTTTGGAGCCGCGCGACGTCACCAACAGCACCTGCACCTTGCCGCGCTTGATCCGATAACACAGGGCGGCAAACTGCGACCGCACGTCGCCCTTGCGGGCCCCGTTCAGCGATATCGGCAGTTGTTTGATCATGGGTGACCTGTGGTTGGCGTCTGTGTGGTCCGTAATGCCAGCCTAATCGCGCAGCGTGACAAAGGCCATATGCGCTTGCTCCATTCCGTTGCATCAAAGATAGTGCCGGACATGACCCGTTTCAGCATCTTTTTGATCGCCCTTTGCGGCTTGGCACTGCCCGCCAAAGCGCAGGACAGTTCGGCCACGGTTTTCGCCGCCGCCAGCCTGCGCGGCGTGCTGGAGGATCTGGCGGAGGTCGCCCCGATGCCCCTGACGCTGGCCTTTGGCGGTTCCGGCACGATGGCGCGGCAAGTAGCGGCAGGTGCCCCTGCGGATGTGGTGATTTTGGCCAGTGCCGACTGGATGCTGTGGCTGGTGGGCCAAGGGGCGCCCATGGCGGACGCCCCCCGCGACGTGGCCCGCAACCGGCTGGTGGTGATCGCCCCTGATGGCAGCGCGCCGTTAAAGCAGGCGGGCGACCTGACGGCGCGTCTCGCGGGCGGGCGGTTGGCGATGGGCCAGCGTGATGCCGTGCCTGCGGGCAGCTATGCCCGGCAATGGTTGATCGACGCGCGCCTGTGGGACGCGCTGCGGGGGCAGTTGGCCGAAACTGACAATGTGCAAGCGGCCCTGGCGCTGGTGGCGCGGGGCGATGCGCCATTTGGGGTGGTCTATGCCAGCGATGCGCTGGCTGAACCTGCGGTAAGCGTGGTTTGGGCCATCCCCGCCGACGCCCATGACCCAATCACCTACCCCGCCGGCGCGTTGAGCGAGGGCGGCGCCGCTGTGGTCGACTATCTGACCAGCGCCCCCGCCCAGGCGGTATTTGCCCGCCACGGATTTACCCCGGTGATCCAATGAGCCTAGACGCCGCGGCCTGGGAGGCGCTGATCCTGTCGCTATGGGTTGCAACATGGGCGATGGTGCTGGCCCTGCCGCTGGCGCTTTGGGTAGCATGGGTGCTGGCGCGCAAGAATTTCTGGGGCAAGGGCCTGCTCAGCGCCCTGGTGCACCTGCCGCTTGTGCTACCGCCGGTGGTCACGGGTTATCTGCTGCTTTTAGCCTTTGGCCGCAGCGCACCCTTGGGGCGCCTGTTGGACAACCTTGGGCTTGGCCTTGCCTTTCATTGGTCTGGTGCCGTGCTGGCAGCGATCATCATGGGGTTTCCGCTAATGGTGCGCGCCATGCGGCTGGCGATCGAGGCGGTGGACCCCAAGTTGGAAGAGGCCGCCGCCACCCTGGGCGCACCGCGCTGGAGCGTGTTTATCCGGGTGACGTTGCCGCTGATCCTGCCGGGGATACTGGCGGGCGCGGTGATGGGCTTTGCCAAGGCCATGGGCGAGTTTGGGGCCACAATCACCTTTGTCGCCAATATTCCCGGCCAGACCCAAACCCTGCCCAGTGCGATCTGGACCGCCCTGCAAATTCCCGGCGGCGAGGGCCAGGCGCTTTCAATGGCCGCGCTTGCCTGTGTCGTGGCACTGGGGGCTGTGCTGATTTCTGAGGCGCTGGCGCGGCGCGTGGCGGCACGGATCGCGGGGCTGCGCTGATGTTAGAGGTGTCGCTGCGCCACGGTTTTGACGGGTTTGATTTAGACCTAGCCTTTGAGGCCGGGCCGGGAATCACGGCGCTGTTTGGCCGCTCGGGCGCGGGCAAGACCACGGTGATCAACGCCGTGGCGGGGTTGCTGCGCCCCGACGCGGGCCGTGTGGTGCTGGACGGTGAGGTTCTGCTTGATACCCCCAAGGGCCGTTTTGTGCCACCGCACCAGCGGCGTCTGGGCTATGTCTTTCAGGATGCGCGGCTGTTTCCGCATCTGAATGTCCGCGAGAACCTTGAATTCGGCGCGCGGTATGCGCCGAAGGGCAGCCGCGGCGCGGGCTTTGACGATGTGGTGGAACTGCTGGGTCTTTCCGCCCTGTTGGCCCGTGCGCCCGGCACCCTATCAGGCGGCGAAAAACAGCGCGTGGCGCTGGGGCGCGCCTTGCTGTGCCATCCGCGCCTGTTGCTGATGGATGAACCGTTGGCCGGACTGGACGGGCCGCGCAAGCAGGAAATCCTGCCCTATCTTGAGCGCCTGCGCGAGGGGCCGCTTGGCCTGCCGATCCTCTATGTCAGCCACGCGGTAGACGAGGTGGCGCGGCTGGCCGATACGCTGGTCTTGCTGCACCAGGGCAAGCTGCGCGCGCAAGGCGCCCTGTTCGACGTGATGGCAGATCCCGCAGCCGTGCCGTTGCTGGGGGTGCGCGAGGCGGGTGCCGTGCTGGAGGCGGATGTGCTTGCCCATGCCGAAGATGGGCTGTCGACGCTGGCGATATCGGCTGGGCAGCTTGAGCTGCCGGGTGTGCAAGCCGAGGTGGGTGCGCGGGTGCGGATCAGGGTGCTGGCGCAGGATGTGATCCTGTCGCTGGACCGTCCTGATGCGTTGTCGTCGGTCAATGTCTTGCCCGTACAGATTGAAGCCGTACATCCCGGCGACGGACCCGGTGCGGCGATTGCGTTGCGCGCGGGCAAGGACCGGCTACTGGCGCGGGTCACGGGCCGGGCGGTGCGCGATCTGCGGCTGCGTAAAGGGCTGCAGTGTTTTGCGATCATCAAAGCCACAACAGTGGCGCCCGGCAGCATCGGTCGATGACATATTTCTTTTTTTGGGGGGGCTCCCCCCCTCACGCGCGCTATCGGGGGGCCAGCCCCCCGTCCCCCGGGAATATTATGACCAAAAAGAAAGAGGATCAGGTCTTGGCCGGGCTTTTGCCCATTTTCTCGCGCAGGCGGGCGACCAGTTGTTCTTGTGGGATGTCCGCATCGATCGCGAGTTTACGCAGACCAAAGTGCACATGCGCCATGTCTTGATAGTAACTGGTATAAGCATAATTTGTCGCAGCACCTGCAACGGCACCAAGCACCGGCACTGCCTGAGCGGCGAGTTTTTGCCCCAACACAACAGCAAGGCGCGGTGCGACGCGGGCGATCACGGCCTGCATCGCGCGCCCGGTCAGTGCCACGCGCACCGTGAGGAATGCCATATCGGCGCTGTCATCATTGGCCAGCGGTCCGGCGGCGGTAAAGACATGCACGCAGTCAAATTGCACATTCTCTGCCGCCGGATCAAAGCCATGCTCGGCTGCCACCCCCTGGATCACGCGCAGGAGTAGTGTCGTGGTCACGGGCAGTTCGGCCAGCGCCGTGGGCAGCCCACCAGCACCGCCTGCCGCGCCCATGGCCGCACTGACAGCCTGGTTAAGCCAGCTTTTCTGGTCTTTCACATAGCCGCGGCTGGAATGGGCGGCTTTCATGGCATGGTTGAGCGCCTTCATCGTCGCCGCCTCAAGATTGCGGCGCACGGCACCGGGCAGCCGGTCGATCAGCCCCTCGGCGCTGCCACCGATAAGGTTGAGCACATGAATGCCGACACCGCCTGCCTGCTTGTAGCGACGTGCGATAGCGTCAAGGCGCGCCTCGACATCAACGGTGGCGGGAAGATTGCTTTCGATCTGCATGGGCTGGCCCTTTCCTTGGCTTATATGTGGGCCGGACTGCATGAGAAATCAATCTTTCCAGCGGCGAACCTTGCCTTTGACGCCTGCCCAAGCCCCAGGATTCAGTTCGCGACCCAGTACGCGAGCGGGGTTGGTGGGCGGGGGCATCACCACACCGCGCAGCAGGGTAAAGCCGAACCGGTTGTAGTAAGGTGCATCTCCTACCAGCATGACCCGTTGCCAGCCCAGCGGTGCAGCACAGGCCAGCGAGGTTTCGACCAGATGCGCGCCCAGTCCTTCGCCTTGCCGCGTGGGGTGGACCGCCACGGGGCCAAGCAGCAGCGCCTCAAACCTGCCGATGCGGATCGGCCAATAGCGGATTGCCCCTGCCAAAATCCCACCCCTGTCGCGCGCCACATGGCTAAGACCTTCGACCGGCGGCACACCGTCACGCAGCCGGTAAGACGACAGCGCCTCGCGGCCAGGTGCAAAACAGGTGTCATAAAGCGCCTCGACCTCCCAGTGGTCATCGCGGGCTTCTGGGCTAATCTGATAGGGGGATGGATGCAAAGCGCGCGCTTTCAGATCGGAATTGCGGTGGCATTGCCCCTAGCATGGCGTTAGCCCTATGCGCAAACACAAGGAGAGATCATGTTCTATCGCCCAGAGCACGGCCACGGCCTGCCACACAACCCGTTCAACGCCATCGTCACGCCGCGCCCTATCGGCTGGATCTCTACCCGTGACGGGCATGGGCGCGACAATCTGGCCCCTTATTCATTTTTCAACGGCGTCGCCTATACCCCGCCGCAGGTGATGTTTGCCTCGACCGGGGTGAAGGATGATGTGGACGGGACCAAAGATTCCGTGGCCAACATCCGCGACACCGGGGTGTTTTGTGTGAACGTGGTGGAATATGCCGCGCGCGAGGCGATGAACATAACTTCGGCCACCCTACCCCATGACGAGGATGAATTTGTCCGTGCGTCTGTGGCCAAAGCTGGCTGCGACCAGATCGACTGCGCCCGGGTGGCCGATGCGCCTGCCAATCTGGAATGCAAGGTGACACAGATCGTGCAGATCGAAGGTGCTGCGAATTTCGTGGTGTTTGGCGAGGTCGTGGGCGTGCATCTGCGCGACGATTGCGTCATCGATGGGCGGTTTGACGTGACGCAGTATCAACCGCTGTCGCGCATGGGGTACCGTGATTATACCGTCGTGCGCGAGGTATTCGAGATGGTGCGCCCCGACGACTGATCGGACCTGAGCGCCGTCGCCTCCCCGCGGGACGGGAAGGCAACTGGCAGGGGCCTGCGGATTTTGTCCGCACCAAGGTGGCGGGCTTAGTGCCCGCCAAGCACCCCGGTGCGCACATCGTAGTCGACTGCCAATTCGTAGTCTGGATCATCGTCACTATCGACCATCAGGTGGCCTGCCTTGGTCAGCAGACGGTGACAATCGCGGCTCAGATGGCGCAGTTGCAGGCGTTTGCCTGCCTCTTCGTATTTCGTGGCCATCGCCTCGATCGCTTGCAATGCGGATTGGTCGACCACCCGGCTGTCAGCAAAATCGACGATCACAACATCGGGGTCGGCCTCTACGGTGAAAAGCTCGGCAAAGCCGTCGCTGGACCCGAAAAACAGTGGCCCGTGAATCTCGTAAACCTTGGCCCCGGCCAGTTTGGTGGATTCGCGGGTGGTGGCATGGATGCGCCGTGCGTTGTTCCAGGCATAGGCCAAAGCGGAGACGATCACGCCCACCACAACCGCAACGGCAAGATCTTCCATTACGGTCACAACGGTCACCAGCAAGATCACAAAGGCGTCCATCAGGGGCACTTTGCGCAGGATGGTCAGGCTGTTCCAGGCAAAGGTGCCGATGACCACCATGAACATCACACCGACCAAGGCGGCCAGCGGGATCAGTTCGATAATCGAGGAGCCGACCAGAATGAACAGCAACAAAAACACTGCCGCGGCGATGCCTGCCACGCGGGTGCGCCCGCCGGATTTCACGTTGATCATCGACTGGCCGATCATCGCACAACCGCCCATGCCGCCGAAAAATCCGGTTACGGTATTGGCGACACCCTGAGCGATACATTCCTGTGACGCCCCGCCGCGTTTGTTGGTGATATCCCCCACAAGGTTCAGCGTCAGCAGCGATTCAATCAGGCCAATAGCGGCGAGGATCACCGCATAGGGCAAGATGATTTGGAAGGTTTCAAAGGTCAGCGGCACGGTCGGAATATGCCATTGCGGCAGCCCACCTTGGATCGAGGCAAGATCACCAACCCGTGGCACATCCATGCCAAAGCCGATGACCACCGCAGCCACGATGCCGATGCCGGCCAGAGGGGCCGGAATAATGCGGGTGATGCGCGGCATGACCCAAATGATCGCCATGGTTGCAGCCACCAGTGCCAACATCAACAGCAAGGGCTGGCCCGACAGCCATTCGCCGCCGCCCATGCCGTGCCCGGTATCCACCATGGTGCCCGGCACCTTGAACTGGCTCATCTGCGCCAAGAAAATCACAATCGCCAGACCGTTTACAAAGCCAAGCATGACCGGATGCGGCACCAGCCGGATGAATTTGCCCCATTGCATGACGCCTGCGAAAATCTGCATCAGCCCCATCAGGACGACGGTGGCAAATAGATACTCCACCCCGTGTTGCGCGACCAACGCCACCATGACCACGGCCAAAGCGCCCGTAGCGCCCGAGATCATCCCCGGCCGTCCGCCGATCAGCGCGGTGATCAGCCCGACGAGGAAAGCGGCGTAAAGCCCGACCAGCGGATGCACCCCGGCGACAAAGGCAAAGGCCACCGCCTCGGGCACCAGCGCCAGAGCAACGGTCAACCCAGACAACAATTCGATGCGCAGCCGTCCGATGGAGAAGCCGTCATCAGGCATCCAGCGCAAATCGGTCACGTCCAGGTTCTTGGTAAAGCTGTGCAGCGTGGCGCGCATTGGGGCATCCTTTTGACTTGCGGGATCGGATAACTGCGCTCTGACCAAAGGTAGAGCGGGATTTCGCTGCACCTAGAACAGTTTTCCCAAGATGGAAACCCGTAGGCGGGTTTCATGCGTTGCAACTGGCGCAGCTTCGCGGCAGGTTTCGCAGAGGCAACAGGCAAGAGGCTCCCATGACTGACACCAAAATCGCCGTGATCGGTGGCTCCGGCATTTATAACATCGACGGGTTGCAAGATGCCGACTGGGTGACAGTAGAAACGCCATGGGGCGCGCCGTCAGATCAGGTTTTGACGGGCACATTAGACGGCGTGGGCATGGTGTTTTTGCCCCGCCATGGGCGGGGTCATGTGCATAGCCCCTCCACCGTGCCTTACCGCGCCAATATCGACGCGCTCAAGCGGTTGGGATGTACCGATGTAATCTCTGTCTCTGCCTGCGGATCATTCCGCGAGGAGATGGCGCCTGGTGACTTTGTCGTTGTAGATCAGTTCATTGACCGAACTTTTGCACGTGATAAATCGTTTTTTGGCACCGGCTGCGTGGCCCATGTGTCGGTGGCGCATCCGACCTGTCCGCGGCTTGGCGATGCGTGCGAAACGGCTGCAAGGGATGCCGGGATCAAGGTGCATCGTGGTGGCACCTATCTGGCGATGGAAGGGCCACAATTCTCGACCTTGGCGGAATCGAAAATGTACCGCGAAAGTTGGGGCGCCGATGTGATTGGCATGACCAATATGCCCGAGGCGAAACTCGCCCGCGAAGCGGAGCTGTGTTATGCGTCGATTGCAATGATTACCGATTATGACAGCTGGCATCCCGAACACGGCGAGGTGGATGTGACCCAGATCATTGCCACGCTCATGGGCAACGCCGACAAGGGCCGCGCGATGGTGGCACGTCTGCCCGCCCTGCTGGGCAAGAGCCGCGCCCCCTGCCCCCACGGCTGCGACCGCGCCTTGGAGTTTGCGATTCTGACCCAGCCGGATGCCCGCGATCCCGCGTTGATGGCCAAGCTGGATGCGGTGGCGGGGCGGGTGATCTGACACATGCCTGATGTGGTGACACTGCGGTGGGGCATGAGTTTATTTGGTGAGGTGAAGATGGGGGTTTGCGCCCTATGGCCACGGCACGCTAAGACTTGTCGGGTTGATTTACGCGAAAGGGCAGCATGAAACAGGTTCAGGATTACATTCGCACGATTGTCGATTTCCCCCACGAAGGGATCATGTTTCGCGATGTGACGACGCTTTTCGCCGATCCGCGCGGCTTTCGCATGGCGATTGACCAGATGTTGCATCCCTATGCGGGCATCGACATCGACAAGGTCGTGGGCCTAGAGGCGCGCGGCTTTATCTTGGGCGGGGCGATTGCGCATCAGCTGAGCGTGGGGTTCGTGCCGATCCGCAAGAAGGGCAAGCTGCCAGGGCGCACGATATCGCAGGACTATACGTTGGAATATGGCGAGGCGATTGTGGAAATTCACGACGACGCCATCCTGCCCGGTGAAAAGGTGCTGGTGGTCGATGATTTGCTGGCCACCGGCGGCACCGCCGAGGCGGGGATCAAACTGATCGAGCGTTTGGGCGGCGAGATTGTTTCCTGCGCCTTTATCATTGATCTGCCCGAACTGGGCGGGCGCAAGCGGCTCGAAGCTTTGGGCATGGAAGTGCACGCGCTTTGCGCCTTTGACGGCGCTTAGGATGAGGCCGATCTGCCGGGCGGGCCGATTGCAGGCGGTGAAGATGCCCGTCTAGCGCAAGACCGCCCCGGGGTTCATGATGCCGAGCGGGTCAAGTGCCGCTTTGATCGCGCGCATCGCGAACAGTTTTGCCGGATCGCCATAGTGTTCCAGGTCGGCCACCTTCAGTCGGCCCACCCCATGTTCCGCGCTGAAGGAGCCTCCAAGCGCGTGCACCAGATCATGAACGACGGCCTTGATCGCGCCGCGTTGGGCATCGTGGTCGCTGCGCGACCGCCCGCGGGTGGGGAAAACATTGTAGTGCAGGTTGCCGTCACCGACGTGCCCAAAGCAGTTGATGCGGAATTCGCCTAACGCGGCAATGCTTTCCCCGGCGCGGGTGATAAATTCGGCCAGTGCGCCCAAAGGGACCGAGATGTCGTGGCTAGAGACCGACCCAATCAAGCGGTTGGCCTCGGGGATCATTTCGCGGATGCGCCAGAAATCATCGGCCTGCTGGCGGTTCTGCGCGATCAACCCGTCGGAGACCAGACCGCCCTCAAGCGCTGTGCCAAACAGGGTTTCGAGCGCCCCCGCCCCGTCGATCCCGCCTGTGGTGCCGATCTCGATCAGCACGCACCATTCGGGCGCGGAGGTAAACGGCTGGCGAACATCGGGCAATGTTTCCGAAAGAAATTCAAAACCTTGGCGATGTATTAGTTCAAAGGCGCTGACCATCTCGCCCAGTTGGTCGCGGGCCAGTGACAGCAGCGAAAGCGCGGCGGCGGGGCTGTTGACCACCAGCAGCGCTGTATTGCTTTGGGCGGGGCGGGAAAACAGCTTGAGGGCAGCGGCAGTGATCACGCCCAGCGTGCCTTCGGCCCCTATCAGCAGGTGGCGCAGGTCATAGCCGGTGTTGTTTTTGCGCAGGCGGGTCAGGCCGTTCCATATCTGGCCATCGGGCAACACGGCCTCGAGCCCCAGGCACAGATCACGGGCGTTGCCGTAGCGGAGCACGCCGGTGCCGCCGGCGTTGGTCGACAGGTTGCCGCCGATGCGCGCGGAACCTTCGGCGGCCAGCGACAGGGGAAACAGCCGGCCTGCGTCATCGGCGGCGGTTTGTACATCAGCAAGGATTGCACCCGCTTCGGCAACCAGCACGTTTTCATCGGGATAGACCGCGCGGATGCGGTTCATGCGTTCAAGTGACAGGATCAGCGGCGCCGGGCCGTCGGGGGCAACCTGCCCGCCGACCAACCCAGTACCACCGCCGTAGGGCACCACCGGCACGCGGGCTGCGGCGGCGGCGCGGATCAGGGTGGCGACCTGTTCGACATCGCGTGGCAGGGCCAGCAGGCCCGCCCGGCCCGCATAACGCCCACGCGGTTCTTCGAGGTAGCGCGCGTCGGCGTCGCGCAGGATATCGGCGGGTAATTGCGACCGCAGAATGTCGGCAAATACGGTATCGGCAGGGTTCAATGTCATGACAGCATTGATTAGATGCGGCGCAGATGATTGCAAGGGTTAACCCGCCGCCGTGCGCCCCCGTCGGTCGCCGCGCAGCGACGCATAGAGCACATGTGTGCGCCAGCGCCCGTCGATTTGCAGATAGCTTTGCGCGACGCCTTCGTATTTGAAGCCAGTCTTTTCCAGCAGCCCGCGCGAGGCAGCGTTCTCGGGCAGGCAGGCCGCTTCGATCCGGCTGAGGTCGAGGCGGGTAAAAGCCTGATGCACCGCAGCCTCGATCGCTTCGCGCATGTAACCTCGGCGGGCGAAAGGTTCGCCCGTCCAATAGCCCAATGTCCCCGATTGCGCGGGGCCACGGCGGATGTTGTCCAGCGTAATGGCCCCGACGAGGTTCTGATCTGATCGCCGGATCAGAAACAACGGCAGTGCGGTGCCGCCAGAGACCGAGCGTTGCGCCCAATAAACCCGGTTGGAGAACGCCTTGCGCGTCAAATGATCGTCCGCCCATGCCGGCTCCCACGGGCGCAGGTAATCGGTGCTGGCCACGCGCAGCGCCGACCAGGCACGGAAATCAGAATGGATCGGCGGGCGTAGGGTCAGCCGTTCGGTTTCGATCCTGAGTTTACGCTTGCCCAGAAGCATCAGGCAGCGCGGCGTTTTTGCAGATCGTCCAACGTGGGGGCCCCGTCGACCGGGCCATAGAGCGCCAGTGCCGCAGGGGCAGAGGCGGCCATACGTTCCGCATAATCGCGCACATCGCCAGTTGTCACGGCATCAATCTGGGCAACGGTTTCTTCCAGCGGCGGCACCCGGTCCCAGATCTGGATAAGCCGGGCCAGACGTTCGGCGCGGTTAGACGGCGATTCGAGCCCCATCAGCAGGCCGGCCTTCATCTGCGCGCGGGCGCGGGCGACTTCGGCAGGGGACATATCGGAGGCGGCGCGTTTCATTTCGTCGATGGTAATTTCTGCCAGTTCGGGCAGTTGTTCGGCGCTGGTGCCGGCGTAGATCGTGGTCATGCCGGTATCGGCGTAGGCCCCTGCTTGGGCAAAGATGGTATAGCACAGCCCGCGGTTTTCGCGAATTTCCTGAAACAGGCGCGAGGACATACCGCCGCCGAGGGCAGAGGCGTAAATCTGCGCGATGTAGATATCATCAGCGCGGTAGCCGGGGCTTTCAAAGCCAAGCGCAAAATGCGCCTGTTCGAGTGGCTTGATCTGGCGCATCTCACCGCCGCCAAAGCGGGCGGCGTCCATCTGGTAGAGTTTCTTGGCGGGCATGTCGCCAAAAAGCTGTTCTGCCAGTTTCACGATCTGGTCATGATCCACTGCCCCTGCGGCAGACAGGATCATCTGTTCGGGACCGTAGTGATCGGCGATAAAGGTGCGTAGGTCGTCGCGCGAAAAATTGGAGACACGTTCGGTCGGCCCAAGGATCGTGCGGCCAATCGGCTGATCGGGGTACGCCTGTTCCTGCAACCAGTCAAAGATCACATCGTCGGGCGTGTCGAGCGCCTGACCGATCTCTTGCAGGATCACACCGCGTTCAACCTCGACCTCTGCCGGGTCCAGCACTGGATTGCGCAGGATATCGGCGATCACGTCCAGCCCCAGCGCCACGTCATTTTCCAGCACGCGCACGTAATAGGCCGTCACTTCGCGCGAGGTATAGGCGTTAATATAGCCGCCCACGTCCTCGATCGCTTCGGCAATTTGAAGCGATGTGCGGGTGGCGGTGCCTTTGAACGCCATATGTTCAAGAAAATGCGCAATGCCGTTTTGCAGCGGAGTTTCGTGGCGCGCACCGGCGTTGACCCATATCCCGATGGACGCAGAGGCCAGCCCCTCCATATGTTCGGTGACGATGCGAAAGCCGTTGGGCAATGTGGTTTGGTTCAAGCTCACGCGGGTAGGTTTCCTTTGATATGCGCCTTGAGCGCGTCGAGGTCATTTGCGACACGGGTGAAACGCTCGGGCCGGTCAAAAAGGTCCGCCATGCGCGGCGGCAGCGGGGGACGGATGCCGGTAGCGGCCTCGACCGCGTCGGGAAATTTTGCGGGGTGGGCCGTGGCCAATGTGACCATCGGTGTGGATGGGTCGCGCAGATCATCGGCAACCTTCACACCGACGGCAGAATGCGGACACAGCAATTCGCCGGTGGTTTGTCGGCGGTTGGTGATGGTGGCGGAGGTTTCATCCTCGGACACGCGGCCCGAACGGTAGGTGGATTGCAGCACCTGCATCGCCCCTTGGGACACGTCAAAGCCGCCCTGCCCCAGCTCAAGCATCAGCTGCGCCACGGCACCCCCGTCACGGTCATAGGCGTCAAACAACGCGCGTTCAAAGTTGGAGGAGACTTGGATATCCATCGAGGGGCTGATGGAGGGATGCACGGTGCCCTTGTGGTAGCCTTGGCCGGACAGGCAGCGGTGCAGGATGTCGTTTTGGTTGGTAGCCACGATCAAATCGGCGATTGGCAGGCCCATACGCTTGGCGATGTAGCCCGCAAAGATGTCGCCAAAGTTGCCGGTGGGCACGGTAAAGCTGATCTCGCGCGCCGGGGAGCCGAGGCTGGTGGCGGCGGTGAAGTAATAGACGACTTGGGCCAGCACGCGGCCCCAGTTGATTGAATTCACGCCCGCCAGTTTCACCGAATCGCGGAAGTCAAAATCGTTGAACATGTCCTTGAGCCGCGCCTGGCAATCGTCGAAATCACCATCGACGGCGAGCGCATGCACGTTGGATTCCGATGGCGTGGTCATCTGGCGGCGCTGGACGTCGCTGACCCGGCCATGGGGGTAGAGGATGAAGACATCGACGTTATCAAGCCCGCGGAAGGCTTCGATCGCGGCCGATCCGGTGTCGCCTGAGGTGGCGCCGACGATGGTCACGCGGTCGCCCTTGCGGCCCAAGGCGGCCTGAAACATCTGGCCGATGAGCTGCATGGCGAAGTCTTTGAACGCCAGTGTGGGGCCGTGGAACAGTTCAAGCAGGAAGTGGTTTGGGGCTAGCTGCACCATGGGCGCGCGGGCGGTGTGGCCGAAGCCAGCGTAGGCACGCGCGATGATAGCCCGGAATTCGTCGTCGGTGAAAGTGTCACCGATAAACGGGCGCATGACAGTAAAGGCGACCTCTTCGTAAGATTGGCCCTGCATGGCGGTGATCTGGTCAGGTGTCAGCGTTGGGATCGTTTCTGGCACATAAAGGCCGCCGTCGCGGGCAAGCCCAGTCAGCATCGCTTGTTCAAATGTCAGGACGGGCGCGGTGCCACGGGTGGAGATATAGCGCATGAGGTTAATCTGCTTTCGGCGTTGGTGTCGCACGGCGGCGGCGTAGGAAAAGGGCGGTCATGGCCAGCCAGATGGCGGCGAGGGAAAACCACGTGATAGCATATTGCAAGTGATCATTGGGGATGCGGGCCGTGTCGACGGGCAGCGGCGTCACGTGCGGGTCTGGCTGCGAGCCGGAGCGCACGACCAGCAGCACCGGCGCGGTTTTCAGCGCGGCGGCCATGATGGGCACATCGCGGGCGAACCAGATATTGGCAGCCCGGTCAGGTTCCGGGGTGAAATTGTCGGTTTCCTGCGGCCATTGCAGATTCCCCGTCAGCGTGGCCGGGCCTGCGGTGTGCAGCTTTTTCTTATTGCCCGCGAGCACGAAGCCCAGATCGACGAGGATGCGACGGCCATCCTTGAGCACGAAGGGCGCAATGACGCGGTAGCCTGCGCCGAGATCCTTTTGCGAGACCAGCACATGCAGTGATTTTTCCCCCAAGGTGCCTGTCACCGAAACCGGTAGATAGGCGTCACGTTCGGGATCGGGACTGGCGGGCAGATCAACGGGTGCGGCGGTGATGCGGGTATTGATGTCGGCGATGATGGATTGCTTCCAGTCAAGGCGCTGCATTTGCCAGATACCCAGCGCCAGCAGGATGCCCGCGCCGCCTAGGCCGATGATCAACAAAAATAGCGTGCGCCGCATTCGGATCTCTCTGGGTGAAACGACAAGCGCGCGAAGGGGGCTTCGCGCGCTTTGGGTTTTACGTGTTAGGGGTGCGGATGCAACCCCCGGTCTTTTGGCCTGACGTTTGGATCAGCCCGGCACGCCCCACATATAGACGGCGAAGAAGAGGAAGAGCCAGACAACGTCAACGAAGTGCCAGTACCAAGCTGCGGCCTCAAACCCCACGTGGCGTTCGGGGGTGAAGTGCCCCTTGATCGCGCGCATCATGCAGATGAACAAAAAGATTGTCCCGATGATCACGTGAAAGCCGTGAAAGCCTGTGGCCATGAAGAAGGCGGAAAAGAACATGTCGCCGCCAAAGGTCCAGTCGTCATGCACCAGCAGTTCATAATATTCAAACGCCTGCAATGCGGTGAAGGCGACGCCCAGCACAACCGAGATGGCAAGGCCAACAATCAGGTCTTTGCGGTTGTTTTCATGCACCAACGCGTGGTGTGCCCATGTGACGGCACAGCCCGACAGCAGCAGAACCAGCGTGTTGATCAGCGGCAGGTGAAAGGCGTCGACGGGAATGATCTCGGGCTTTACATATTCGGTGCCGACATAGTCGTACATCGGATAGATCGCCTGTTTGAAGAAGGTCCAGAACCAGACGACAAAGAACATCACTTCGGACATGATGAACAGAATAAAGCCGTAGCGCAGGCCGATGCGCACCACGCCGGTGTGATCACCGACTTCGCTTTCGGTCACGACTTCGGACCACCATCCGAACATGACATAAAGCACCGCAACCAGCCCACCGAGGAACAGGAAGGGCGTGACATCGTGCATCCAGAGCACGGCGCCAAACAGCATGGCACAGCCCGCAAGCGAGCCAAGCAGCGGCCAGGAAGAGGGCGCTAGGATGTGGTAATCGTGGTTCTTTGCATGGGCCATGGTTTGGGGTCCCTCACCTTTGTTCAATCAGGTCGTTAATTCAGGTTTGTGCTGCTGTCCTGTTCGAGGGCGGCATAGCCTTCGGGCAGGTCAATCTCGTAGAACGTATAGGATAGTGTGATGGTATGTACAAACTTCCCATCGCGGTCATTTACGATTTCCGGGTCTACAAAAAAGCTGACCGGCATCTGCACCCGTTCACCCGGTGCAAGCACCTGTTCGGTAAAGCAGAAACAGTCAATTTTCTCAAAGAAGGCGCCCGCGGTGTAGGGCGTCACGTTATAGCTGGCCTGGCCTGCGACAGGTTTGTCGGTAGGATTATAGGCCTCATAGAAGGCAAGCCCGGTATCCCCGATGCGGATTTCCATCTCGCGGACAACAGGTTTGAATTCCCACGGCATCCCCGCGTTCAACGATCCGTCAAAGCGCACCTTGACAGTCTGGTCCAACACTTCGCCATACGCGCCATCGGCCTGCCCCGGCGTCCCGCCAAAACCCGTGACGCGGCAGAACCAGTCGTAGAAAGGTACCGACGCCCAGGCCAGTCCGCCCATCAACACCACAACGCTGACGGTTTGCATGACGGTTTTCTGTGGTCCGGTGAGGGCCATTACTGTGTCACCTCACGCGTTTCAGGCGGCAGTTCAAAGTCGGTCTGCGTGATCTTGACGAATGTCAGCGCCATCACCAACACCACAAAAGCGCCCAGCATCAATCCGACGCCCAGGTTGCGGCCCCGGCGACGTGTGTGCAGTTCATGTTCAGCACGAATGCTCATCCCCAACCTCCCAGGCCCCATGGGCGCAATGCCGCTTCGGCGAGGATCGCGCCGAAGTGCAAGAAAAGATACAGCAGCGAAAGCCGGAAGAAACGGCGTTCCACGGCAAAGTTGTCGGCTTCGGAATCGTCTTCGTCGCGGTGCCAGATGCGCCATGCGCCGAGCAAAAACAGCGCGTTCAGCACCACGGCCACGGCCAGATAGATCCAGCCGCCGATGGCGGTAAAGCCGGTGGCGATGGCCAAGGCGGCCAGCAGCACGGTGTAAATCATGATATGGCGGCGCGTGGCCGGGCGGCCATGGGTGACCGTCAGCATCGGCACGCCCGCGTCGTCGTAATCCGAGCGCATGAACAGCGCCAGCGCCCAGAAATGCGGGGGTGTCCACATGAAGATCAGCGCGAACATCAGCCATGCCTCGACGGAAAAGCTGCCGGTGGCGGCGACCCAGCCGATCACGGGCGGGAAGGCCCCGGCGGCGCCGCCGATGACGATGTTCTGCGGCGTCAGGCGTTTGAGCCACATCGTGTAGAAAACGGCGTAATACAGGATCGTAAACAGCAGCATCGCTGCCGCCAGAAGATTTGCCGCCAGCCCCAGCATCATCACCGACAGGCCCGACAGGGCAACACCCAGCGCCAATGCCTCGCCCGGCTGTACCCGGCCCGATGGGATCGGACGGCTTTGGGTGCGGCGCATCACGGCGTCGATATCTGCGTCCCACCACATATTCAGCGCGCCAGAAGCCCCGGCCCCGATGGCGATGAACAGAATCGCGGCAAAGCCCACAACCGGGTTCACCCCCACGGGCGCGGCCAACATGCCGACCAAGGCCGTAAACACCACAAGCGACATCACGCGCGGTTTCAACAGGGCAAAGTAATCACCCAGCTGCGTCTCGTATTCAGTTGTTGGTGTATTGGTGATGTCGGTCATCACAGGGGCCTTTCAAAGCGGTCATTGGGCGGGCGTAATACCCGCCCAATGCTGTTTAGTTGGAGGCGACTTAGTTGGACGCGACGGTCAGCGGCGTGCCGATGTCGGCATATTCCGCTTTGGCCTTGCCCAGCCATTCCGCATAGGCCGCTTCGGACACAACCTTGACGGTGATGGGCATATAGGCGTGGGCCTGGCCGCACAGTTCGGAACACTGGCCGTAGTAAACGCCCTCTTGCTCGGCGGTGAACCACAGTTCAGCCAGACGACCTGGCACGCCGTCTTGCTTTACGCCAAAGGCGGGCACGGTCCAGGCGTGGATCACATCGCTGGCGGTGACCTGTACCACCACGGTCTTGCCAACCGGGATCACGACAGAAGTGTCGGTAGCCAGCAGAAAATCTTCGCGGGCATAGCCGGCGCTTTCAAGCTTGGTCACCATCGCATCGTCCAGCACAAAGGGGGTCACGTCGTCGTCACCATCACCCAGCGTGGCCGGGGCGCCGATCATATAGCTGTCAAAGCCGAACTCTTCGTCGACATATTCGTAGGACCAATACCATTGGTTGCCTGTGGCTTTGATCGTGATGTCAGCCTGCGGAATTTCCTGCTGACGGAACAGGATCGGCAGCGAATAGGCCCCGATCAGCACCAGAATCAGGATCGGCCCGACCGTCCACAACACTTCGATCGGGGTGTGGTGCGTAAACGAAGACGGCGTTGGATTGCGCTTTTTATTGTAGCGGATCATCACCCAGATGATCAGCCCCGTCACGAAGACCGTGATGACGGTGATGATCACGAGGATCAGGTAATCAAGGTCGTGAATGTCCTGCGCCACGCGGGTCACGGCAGGCTGGAAGCCCATTTTGCCGTCGATCGGCCTGCCAACGACATCGAGCCCATCAATGCGCAGGCTGTCTTGGGCCATGGCTGGCAGGGCGGCAAAGCTGGCCATGAGACCAGAAAGGGAGAGAAGATGTTTCATATATCGTCCTGATCTTGTGACCATTTTGTAGTCGAAAAAGGCCACCGTGCCGCGGATGCGGTTCGGTGCCGTTGTAATCCTTGTGCTTACAATCATATTCTGAGTTCAAGATAAAGTCACATGCTTGCGTCAATCAGACGCTATACCCAATTTTGTGACATCAATTGAGGATGATCCACATGAGCACCGCCCCTTTTGCCCCTTTTGAGGCCGATCTGGACCGCGAAACCGCCCTTGGCGTGCTGCGCGAAGCGGTGGCGGGGGCCGATGACGGTGAATTATTTCTTGAAAGGCGTCGGTCCGAGGCGCTGATGTTCGACGATGGCCGCCTCAAGACCGCAAGTTATGACGCATCAGAGGGATTCGGCCTGCGTGCGGTGCGCGGTGAAGTGGCGGGATACGCCCATTCCACGGAACTGTCCGAAGCGTCGCTGCGCCGGGCGGCAGAGACCGCGCGCCTGGCGGTGGGCGAAGGCGGCGGCACCTGGGCCGATGCACCAACCGCCACCAACCAGCGACTATACACCGACGAAGACCCGATTGCGGGGCATGGTTTTCCCGTCAAGGTCGAGACGTTACGCGAGATGGACGCCTATGCCCGCGGGCTGGACCGTCGTGTGGTACAGGTCAGCGCCACCATCGCTGCCAGCCTGCAAGAGATCGAGATATTGCGTCCTGAAGGCACGTCGGTGCGTGATGTGCGGCCGATGACGCGGGTGAACATCTCTGTCATCGTAGAGCAAGACGGGCGACGCGAAAGCGGCAGCGTGGGCGGCGGCGGGCGCATCGGTCTTGACGGCATGCTGGCCCCTGAGGACTGGCAGGCCAAGGCGCGCGAGGCGTTGCGCATTGCCTGCGTCAACCTGGAGGCCGTCCCTGCCCCGGCAGGCGTGATGGATGTCGTGCTTGGCCCCGGCTGGCCCGGTATTTTGCTGCACGAGGCCATAGGCCATGGGCTAGAGGGCGATTTCAACCGCAAGGGCAGCAGCGCCTTTGCCGGGTTGATGGGGCAACGGATTGCTTCCAAGGGTGTGACGGTTCTGGATGACGGCACGATCCCGGATCGGCGTGGGTCGATTAGTGTGGATGATGAAGGTACACCGTCGGCGCGTAATGTGCTGATCGAAGATGGTGTGTTGGTGGGTTATATGCAGGACCGCCAGAACGGGCGATTGATGGGGACAGCCTCTACCGGAAACGGGCGGCGGCAGTCCTACGCGCATATCCCGATGCCGCGCATGACCAACACCTATATGCTGGGCGGCGATGTGGCCCCCGGTGATATTGTTGCGGATCTGAAGGATGGCATTTACGCCGTGGGCTTTGGCGGCGGCCAAGTGGATATCACCAATGGTAAATTCGTGTTCTCCTGTACCGAAGCCTACCGCGTCATAGACGGCAAGGTTGGCGCACCAGTCAAAGGGGCGACCCTGATCGGTGATGGGGCCACCGCGCTGCAGCAAATCAGGGCAATTGGCAATGATCCTGCCCTGGACCCCGGCATGGGAAACTGCGGCAAGCAGGGACAATGGGTGCCTGTGGGTGTGGGTCAACCGACGCTCATGATCGGTGGGTTGACCGTGGGCGGTGCTGCTACTTGATACCTGCCGAAAGCGCATCCCTCAGACTATCTGAACGAAATCGTTCGGTCGTGGTCTCCAAAGTGTCAAAATAGCTGTCGGAAACGCCAAGGTCATAAGCCCCGGCCTGCTGTGCAAAGCGATGTTGCTTTAACACGGCTGCCGCTTCGTCGGACTGCCCTGCAGCTATGGCAAGACCGACCGTTGCCATTATCGACAGGGATTGCGCCAATATCTGACTGTCACGGCCATCTGGGGCAAATTCAACCACGCTGGGAACCCGTTTGGGCGAGATGAGTTCAACGAGCAGGGGAAAGGGCCCCTCCTGCCCGTGATGTACAAGATATCCCAAGGCCAAGGCCGCATTGATTTTGGCCGCGTTAATCTGGAAGGCTGTTTCAGCATCATCATCCGTGGTTTCGCGCAACACGCGCTGGATGACATCTGATGCCGATGGCCGATTGGCATAGGCCAGCACAAGCACCGCATTTGCCCAGAGTTCGGTGTCGTTTGTTTCAAAGGCCGCCAGCGCCAGTGTGGTGATGGCCTCTTCGTTCTGCTCAAACAGCTCAAAATCGAGCCCTTCGGGCCAGGCTGCCGACAGGTAATCATAAGCAGCGCCTCGGGCTTCGGGCCCTACCGCCGCAGGATCCGGCTCTTCAATCACAATTGCCGCCCCTGATCCATTCGGGGGAAACGTCTGTGCTTTATAATAAAGAGTACATTCCTCCTGTGTCATTTTCCAATTCTTCGCATTCGCCTGTGCACGCATCAGCGCCTTGGCCAGACCTGAATGCGACAGGCCGCCATAGGCGGCGTAACTCGCATTCAGCCGCTGAGCGTGCCCAATTTCATGCGCCCATATCTGCGCTTCAAGCGCCCTGCCGTTGAACGGCACCACCAGTATCGGTCCATAGGGTCTGGCACATCCACCGATCGTGCCTGTCACAGGTGCAGTCCCACAGGCGGATATAAATGGGACAATCTGGATAGATGTGCCGGTGGCGGCGAATTTCGCCAAGACGGTCTGATCCGAACCATCAACCGTGGCAGACAAGTCATCTGACAGCTCAACGCGCTGCGCCAAGGCGAATGACATGGGCCCACATGCCGCCGACATATTCTTGCGGAAGATACCAAGAACCTTACCGATCCTGCTTGTTTCATAATTATGGTCAGGGTGTACGGCCACCAACATGCTGAAGCTGGCTTCAGCATGCGCGGGCACAACATTAATGGGCAGGGTCAGAGCGAATAGAGTGATTGCAAATAACTTCATCTCAGAATCCTCGCTAATATCAAACAAACGATGGGCTGGACGATAGCATATTTCCCTGATTCCCGTGCCGCGAACATGATCCGGTGGTTTTAGCCAAAATCGGCTCCAATAGATTCACGCGTTGTTAACCACCAGGTTCTATACCTGATTCTGCAACGGACGGAGCTTCGGATGACTGACAAGGACCTACATCCTTCTTCCACTCACCCCCCACTCCCACCCACCCCGGAAGACGAACAGTTTGCCCGCCTCCGTCTGTTGCGCTCGCGCCGAGTTGGCGTTTCGACGTATAAACGACTGCTGACTGAATATGGCACTGCGCAAAATGCGCTGGCCGCGCTGCCGGAGGTGGCGCGCGCCGCGGGCGTTTCGGATTACCAAATCTGCCCTGATGGGGTGATCCGCGCCGAGTTGAAATCCGCCCGTAACGCTGGTGCGCGGCTGCTGATCCAAGGAACGCCATCTTACCCTGATATCCTGAACGATCTGTCCGATGCGCCACCATTTCTATGGGCTATCGGCGATGTGACGCTTTTGATGCGGCCGATGATCTCTCTGGTTGGCGCGCGCAATGCATCGTCGCTGGGGCGGCGCATGGCCCAGACGCTGGCGCATGATCTAGGGGCCGCAGGATATGTCGTGGTGTCGGGGCTGGCGCGGGGTATTGACGCCGCGGCCCATCACGCGGCGCTGGCAACTGGCACGGTTGCGGTGCAGGCAGGCGGGGTGAACGTCATATACCCTACCGAGAATACTGATCTGGCAAGAGAGATTGAAAAGCGTGGATTGCGCGTGTCAGAGCAACCTATGGGGTTGCAACCGATGGCACGGCATTTCCCCAGCCGAAACCGGATCATCGCGGGGTTGAGCCGGGCAACCGTGGTGGTAGAAGCGGCAGCGAGATCAGGCAGTTTGATCACGGCGCGCGATGCGCTGGATCAAGGCCGCGACGTTCTGGCTGTGCCCGGTCACCCGATGGATGCGCGCGCTGCGGGGTGTAACATGTTAATCAGGGATGGTGCTGTGCTGATACGCTCGGCAGCAGATATATTGGAGGCGCTGCCTGCCTTGTCCAAACCTGCGCCTACGCCAGATCACGCAGCGATCGGCCGGCCGACACCCCCGCCCCATCCACCCCGCCAACGCCGCAGGCTGCGCGACACGGCAGCGCTGCATCTGCAAATCCTGTCGCGCCTTGGCCCCTCGCCCCTGGCGGAGGATCAGTTGATCCGCGACTTGCAAGTCCCCTCCGCCGATATCAGCCCGGCACTGCTGGACCTTGAGCTGGAAGGCGAGATCGCACGCGACCCAGGTGGTTTGCTGATCCGCAAAGCGTGATGTCTGTCGGAAAATGACGTCGTGGATCAGGCTGCCGAGGCTGTCGAAGCCGACCCCGTAAAGGCTATCGATACAGTGGCCCAATCCAGGTGCCTATCCCTTGTCTTTGACGTCACAGGCCGCACTGCGCATTGACAATCCCCCCCACCATCCCACATGTGACAACGCGAGTTAGCCCGATATTTTGACCTAAGGTGCCTGAATTTATGCCAGTTGTTGTTGTCGAATCCCCTGCCAAGGCCAAAACGATCAACAAGTATCTGGGGGATAACTTTACGGTTTTGGCATCTTATGGCCACGTCCGTGATCTGCCGCCGAAAGATGGCTCAGTCGATACCGACAATGATTTTGACATGTTGTGGGAGATCGCCAGCGACAGCAAAAAACATGTCAAAGCGATTGCCGATGCGCTGGCGAAAGACAACGAACTGATCCTCGCGACTGACCCCGACCGCGAAGGCGAGGCGATCAGCTGGCATTTGCAAGAGGCGCTGACCAAGCGCAAATCCATTAAGAAAGACACACCCGTCAGCCGCGTGGTGTTCAACCAGATCACCAAGAAAGCCGTGACCGAGGCGATGGCGAACCCCCGCCAGGTCGACATGCCGCTGGTCGAGGCATACCTCGCGCGCCGGGCCTTGGATTATCTGGTGGGGTTCAATCTGTCGCCGGTGCTGTGGCGCAAATTGCCGGGCGCCAAATCTGCGGGACGGGTTCAATCGGTGACCCTGCGGATCATTGTTGAGCGCGAGATGGAGGTCGAGGCATTTCGCGCCCGCGAATATTGGAGCGTCAAAGCGCTGCTGGCCACGCCGCGCGGTCAGGAATTTGACGCACGCCTTGTATCCCTAGCGGGCAAAAAGCTGGAGCGTTTTGATCTGGCCGACGCAACACAGGCCGAAATGGCCGTGCAGGCGATCACCAGCCGTGATCTGAAAGTCATGAGCGTCGAGGCCAAACCGGCCAGCCGCAACCCGTCTGCGCCCTTTATGACATCGACCCTGCAACAAGAGGCCAGCCGCAAGTTTGGCATGGGCGCGCGCCAGACCATGAGCACAGCCCAGCGTCTGTATGAAGCCGGGCACATTACCTATATGCGAACCGATGGTATCGACATGGCCCCCGAAGCCGTGACCATGGCGCGCGATGCGATCAAGGACCGATTTGGCGCCGATTACGTGCCGGGCGAACCACGGATATACAAGAACAAGGCCAAGAACGCCCAGGAAGCGCACGAATGTATCCGCCCCACGGATATGACCAAGGATGCGGCAGCGCTCAAGCTCGATAGCGATCAAGCGAAACTGTATGATCTGATCTGGAAGCGCACGCTGGCCTGTCAGATGGAAAGCGCGCGTCTGGAGCGTACCACCGTCGAAATCGGCAGCAAGGATGGCCAGGTCGGCCTGCGCGCCAATGGTCAGGTCGTGCTGTTCGACGGGTTCCTGCGCGTCTACGAAGAAGGCCGCGATGATGTGGTCGACGAAGACGACAAGCGCCTGCCGCAGATCAATGACGGCGATCCTATGGACAAGCGCGCCGTCACCCCAGAGCAGCATTTCACCCAACCGCCACCCCGCTATACCGAAGCGACGCTGGTCAAACGCATGGAAGAGTTGGGCATTGGTCGGCCGTCAACCTATGCCAGCATCGTGACGACCATCCAGGATCGTGAATATGTCCGCAAAGAGGGCAACCGCCTGATCCCCGAGGACAAGGGGCGATTGGTCACAGCGTTTCTGGAAAACTATTTCCGCAAATATGTCGGCTATGATTTCACTGCCGATCTGGAAGACCAGCTTGATAAAGTCAGCGCCGGGGATGCCGCCTATAAAGAAGTGCTGCGGCGTTTCTGGCGTGATTTCTCTGCCGCGATTGCGGAAACTTCTGAACTGCGGATCACCGAAGTGTTGGAAAAGATCAACGAGGTGCTTGAACCGCATCTGTTTCCACCCACCGAAGACGGCGGCGACCCGCGTCTGTGTCCCAATTGTGAACTGGGCCGCCTCAGCATGCGCACGGCGCGTTCGGGCGGGGCATTTATTGGCTGTTCTAACTATCCGGAATGCCGCTACACCCGTCCTTTTGGTCCACCCGACCCAGAAGCAGAGGCCAGTGCTATCCCCCCCGATGGCAAGCTCTTGGGCGAAGATGCAGGTGACGAGATCCGCGTTTTCAAAGGTCGCTTTGGACCCTACGTGCAGCGCGGCCCAGTGACGGAAGACAACAAAAAGCCGCCGCGCCAGTCGGTGCCGAAAGAATGGCCCGCAGAAGAGCTTGAGCTGGAAACTGCCTTGCGCCTGCTGTCCCTGCCCCGCCAGGTTGGTCCGCACCCCGAAGATGGAATTATGGTTTGGGCCAATATCGGGCGCTATGGCCCTTATATCAAACACGCCGAAAGCACGTCTGACCGGGGCGGCACCAATGCCAACCTCGAAGGGCTGGATGAGGTGTTTACGGTGGGCATGAACCGCGCAGTGCAGCTCTTGGCCGAAAAGGTCGCCAGCCGAGGCGGGCGGGGCAAGGCCGCCAAACCGATCCGCGAGATGGGCGAACATCCCGATATGGGCGGCGAAGTGAACATCATGGAGGGCAAATACGGGCCATACGTGAAGTGGGAAAAGGTCAACGCGACAATCCCCAAAGAAGTGGAACCCGCAGACCTGACGATGGAGCGCGCGGTCGAGCTGATCGAAGAAAAGCTGGCAAAGTCCCCGGCCAAGCGCAAAGCCGCAACGAAGAAAAAAGCTCCGGCTAAGAAAGCCACTGCCAAGAAGACCCCTGCGAAAAAGCCGGCCGCCAAGAAAACTGCCACAAAGAAGCCCGCCGCCAAAAAACCTGCCGCACCAGAGTAGGTGCGGCGGACATGCGCGTATCCTGCGACATCACATCGCACATCATGAATATGTGATTTGCGTTTTACTGCCCGGTTTCGGATCAGGGTCCCACCAAGACCTCAATGAAAGGCAGAGACATGTCAGGCACAGTTTTCACACGACGCGGATTGATTGCGGCCAGTGGCGCGGCACTTTTGACTCCGACCATCCTGCGCGCGCAGGAACTGGGACAGGCCCCCCGCGAACATTCCAACGAAGCGCCCGTGCGCCACAACGCGTCCAGCTTTGTAAAGCAACGCTGGCAGGATCACTTCGATACGCTGGGCAAGGCGGCGATTGTTGCCGACACCACCAGCCGTGCTCTGCACTTCTGGAGCGGCGATGGTCAGACCTACAATGTTTACCCGACATCCGTGCCGCGCAGCGACGAACTGACCAAGCGCGGCTATACTGAGATTGTACGCAAGAAGATTGGCCCCGACTGGACACCGACCTCTTCGATGATCGAGCGTGACCCGGAGCTGAAATACATGCCACCCGGCCCCGACAACCCGCTGGGCACACATGCTATGTATCTTAGCTGGCCCGCTTACCTTATCCACGGCACGCATGACACCCGCAAGATCGGGCGTCAGTCGTCGGATGGCTGTATCGGTCTATACAACCACATGATCGAGGCACTTTTCCAGATTGCGCCTGTCGGCACACAAGTGCGCATCGTCTGACACGCCAAGGCGGCCTCCCCTATCGTAACACCACGTAATTGACTTTGCCGCAGTGCGGCGTCACACATGGGCGATAATTTCAAGGGGAGGTCACCGTGAAGAAGATATTTGGGTCCGCCACCGAAGCGCTGGAAGGTGTTCTGTCGGATGGCATGTTGATCGCCGCAGGGGGCTTTGGTCTCTGTGGCATTCCGGAATTGCTGTTGCAGGCGATCAAGGAAAACGGCGCAAAGAACCTCACGTTTGCCTCGAACAACGCGGGCGTGGATGATTTCGGCATCGGGATTTTGTTGCAGACGCGACAGGTCAAGAAAATGATCTCCTCCTACGTTGGCGAAAACGCCGAGTTCATGCGCCAGTATCTGTCGGGCGAGCTTGAGCTCGAGTTCAACCCACAAGGCACGCTGGCCGAACGGATGCGCGCCGGCGGTTGCGGTATCCCGGGATTTTACACCAAAACCGGCGTCGGCACCCAGATTGCCGAGGGTAAGGAAGTCAAAACCTTTAATGGTGAAGAGTACATTCTCGAAGAGGGTATCTTTGCCGATCTCAGCATCGTCAAAGCCTGGAAGGCCGATGACACTGGCAACCTGATCTTCCGCAAGACCGCGCGCAACTTTAACCCGCCCGCCGCCATGTGCGGCAAAGTGTGTATCGCCGAGGTCGAAGAGATCGTGCCGCGCGGGTCCTTGGACCCTGATCACATCCACTTGCCTGGCATCTATGTGCACCGCATCGTGCAGGGCACCCATGAGAAACGCATCGAACAACGTACGACGCGCAAGCGGGAGGATGTATAATGTCGATTGAAGCAAAAGGCTGGGACCGCAACCAGATGGCGGCACGTGCCGCACAAGAGCTTGAAGACGGCTGGTATGTGAACCTAGGCATCGGCATCCCGACGCTGGTTGCCAACTATGTCGGCGACAAGGACATCACGCTGCAGTCTGAAAACGGCATGTTGGGCATGGGTCCCTTCCCCTTTGAAGGCGACGAAGACCCCGACCTGATCAACGCGGGCAAGCAGACGATTACCGAATTGTCCCGCACCGCCTATTTCGACAGCGCCACGTCATTTGGCATGATCAGGGGCGGTAAAATCGCCGCAGCGATCCTGGGCGCGATGGAAGTGGCCGAAAACGGCGATCTGGCCAATTGGATGATCCCCGGCAAGCTGGTCAAGGGCATGGGCGGCGCTATGGATCTGGTGGCAGGTGTTGGTCGTGTGATCGTTGTGATGGATCACACCAACAAGCACGGTGAGAGCAAGGTGCTAAAGGAATGCACGCTGCCGCTGACGGGCAAGGCCGTGGTTGATCGTATCATCACCAACCTTGGTGTGCTCGACGTCGTCGAGGGTGGCCTGCGCATCGTTGAATGTGCCGATGGCGTCACCGAAGACGAACTGCGCGCCGCAACTGACGCCACCATCATCTAATAGAAGCATCTCCCGGCACTTCCGCTATGCGCACCATGTTTTAGCCGTACGCATCAATAAAGGCCGGGGGACAACCCCACCTGCACGACGCGTTCGACATCGTGCAGGCGACAACGGGTCAGTTCAGGGCGGCAAAGACGCAGCCATCGCTGATCAGCTCTGGCGGTGTCAGGCACAGCCCCTTGGCAACCTGGAACGCGGCCAGCACCTTGGGCACATAATCGCGGGTTTCGGCAAAGGGCGGCACGCCATCGTGTTTGCGAACCGAGCCCTCGCCGGCATTATACCCTGCCAGCACCAGGATCGGATCACGGTCGAAATGCCCCATGAGCCAGTTCAGGTATTTGACCCCGCCGCCGATGTTCTGCGTCGCCACCAGACTGTCAGTCACGCCAAACCGCGCGGCGGTGTCGGGCATCAGTTGCATCAGCCCCTGTGCCCCAGCCTTGCTGACGGCATCGACACGGCCGGCTGATTCCACCGTTATCACGGCCAGCACCAGTGCGGGCGACACTTCGGTCCCGATCGTCGCGCGCAGGATGTCGATGCCATTGGCGCGGGCGATATCCTGCATTTGTTGCAAACGTGGGGCAGGCACAGGCGATGTGCCGCCAGCCAAGGTCGCCATCGCCAGTTCCAATCGGCCCGGCCCCGCCTTGGCCGCTGTGGGTGATACCTTGTCCCAGAACCAATCGAACTGCCCCGGTGCCAGCGGGGCGATGGCCCCCGATGGGGTAAGCACCGCCGCAGGCGCGGGCGCAGGTTTGGCCTGGGCGGCGGGGTCGATCTGAATGGTAATGCGTTTGGCGCCCGGTTTGGGCGGCGAGATACGTTTGGCCGCGAAATCCGCAAACGGTTTTGGCCCTGCATCAGCCCCCTGGCCTATCGCCAGCAGGCCTGCAATCAGCCCCGATGCCAGAAAACGTATCATTTTGCCTGTCCTGCTCTGCGTCTTATGCGCTTTTGCCCGCTAATATCTCATGAAAGACCCTCTCAAACCAACAAATCAAGGCAGCAATCATGGCATTTTCGCCATATTTGCCGTCTGAAATTCAGGTTTTCAGTTAGTCCAAAAGTTTATAATTGATTAATTTCGTTTCTTTTCAACGCCTTGCGAAAAATATCTTAAAAAAACTGCTTCAAGCTCAAATGTCATATTTGACGCCAAATTCACGCCCCATTCACCCGGCTATATAGCGTCATACCAAGTCGAACAGGTGCTGATTGAGAGTGAGGCACCAAACGGACGACGGGGTTAGAACTTAAAACTTAATGATCCTTGGAGGGACATACCATGATGAACTTTATCAAAAACTTTCGTAACGACGAAGACGGCGCCGTAACAGTTGACTGGGTTGTGCTGACCGCCGCCGTTGTTGGCCTGGCCGTTGCTGCCTATTCCTCGATCGAAACAAGCGCGACAGCTCTGACCGGTCGTACAGCTGCGATCATCGACCTCGAGTAATTCGGTCTGATTTGATCGAAACATAGGAACGGCCCCAGCGGTCCTTCCGATCTCGATCCTAGGGGGCCACTTCCAGCAAATGGATGTGGCCCCTTTTTTTTCACAAGACTACTGCCACCTGGAGAAGATTATGCAAACCTCGCTCAAGCTTTTTTTAAAAGATGAAACCGGCGCGGTTACCGTGGACTGGGTTGTGCTAACTGCTGCGGTTGTTGGCCTGGCGCTTCTGCTTGTAAGTGCATTGCAAACGGCATCCGTCGGCGCGGGCGACTCCCTTGGCACGATGCTGATGGCGCGGTTCTTCCCAGGTTAACCTGAGAGTACGCCACGCACCGCTTGCTGGTGCGAATTTGCGAACAATCGCCCTTCTCACGACCTAATGTCGCCATAGTCCGACGCTATACCATTGGGAGTAATGAAAAGGTTCGGGTATTCCCCGGCAGACCAGAAACAATGAGGTGACAAAATGCGGGCCGTATTTGGATTGGTCCTTTTGGTGGGTATCGCACTTGCCGGTGGGGCCGTTTATCTGGCGAAAGACCAGATCGCTCAATATCAGGCAGCCAATGCCCAAGCGCAGGCTGCGCTGGCAAAGGTTGTGCCAACCAAAACCGTCTGGGTGGCCGACAAGCCGCTGAAGTATGGCCAGCAGTTGACGCGTGAGGATGTGCGCGAAGTGGCATGGCCCGAAAACGCCATTCCCGAAGGCACCTTCCTTGAAGAAGCGACCCTTTTCCCCGAAAATACCGCAGAGCTGCGCGTCGTCTTGCGAAGCATCGAAAAGGACGAGGCCATCATGGCGGTCAAGGTGACAGAACCCGGCGAAGATTCCGGCCTGACATCGCGCCTGGAACGCGGCATGCGTGCCTTTACCATCAAAGTTGACGTCTCCAGCGGCGTTTCTGGATTTCTGCGTCCTGGTGACAAGGTCGACGTCTATTGGACCGGTCAAGTCAATCTGGGCGGCCAGACAAGAAGTGGTGAGGTCACCAAGCTGATCGAGGCGGGCGTCAAACTGATCGCCATCGACCAAAGCGCCAATTCGCTGGTCGACGAGGCATCTATCGCAAAAACTGTCACCGTGGCCGTCAGCCCACAACAGGTTGCTGCCTTCGCCCAAGCCCAGTCGACAGGCAATTTGTCATTGTCGCTGGTCGGTGCATACGACGATACGATTGCCGAAGCGATTGAGGTAGATCAGCGGTCGCTCTTGGGCATTGCCGCGCAAGAAACCATCGCTGAAGTGGCCCAAGAGAAGGTATGCACTATCCGCACCCGCCGCGGTGCCGAAGTGGTCGAAGTGCCAATCGCCTGCACAAACTGAATTAAAATCAAACTGTTACAAACCACTAAATCAAACGCCGCGGGCTCCGCGGCGTTTTCTACGTCAGGGTTATGTTGCCAATTGCCCACATAGCCACCTCTGCCCGGCACCATGATTCTTGCAATAAAAATGGAATTGCCGCAGAGTGTTCCAAACGACGGGCGCTAAGACCCTATTCCGAGGCGTGATCAAAAAGGCAGGTCACATGAAAATCGATAGATTTCTAAGAGCAGCCCTTGTTGGGTTGACATTGAGTGCCGTGCCATTGGCACTAACGGTACCAGCACCGGCATTTGCGGACACGCTGCGGATCGTGAAGAAGGGCACCAACTCCACCCTCGACGTCCCGATGAACCGGGCAGTCGTGGTTGAAAGCGACATTCCTTTTGCAGAACTCAGTATCGCAAATCCGGGCATCGCAGATATTTCATCTTTGTCCGATCGCACAATCTATGTCCTGGGCAAGTCGCCGGGGCTGACGACGCTGACGTTGCTGGACGCCGGGGGTCAGTTGATCACCAACGTTGACGTGCGGGTCGCGGCAGATGTTTCCGAATTCAAAGAACGGCTGCGGCAAATTTTGCCCGGCGAGAATATCGAAGTACGCACGGCAAACGACGGCATCGTCTTGTCAGGCATCGTGTCATCGACACAGCGGTTGCAGCGCGCGCTTGATTTGGCCGAGCGCTACGCCCCTGAACGTGTCTCCAACTTGATGAGCGTTGGCGGCATTCAACAGGTCATGATGAAGGTACGCTTTGCCGAAATGCAGCGAAACGTGTCGAAATCACTCGGCGCGTCGCTTGCGTTAAATGGTGCCATCGGCGGCACCGGCATCAATGGCGGGACCGGCACAACCAACACAGCCGGCGGCGTCGCCGGGTCATTGGGTGGCACGATCCCCACCACAAACCAGAATACCGGCGCCGTGCTCTTTGGCTTTAACGCAGGGTCGACCCAGGTGGGCATCTTGCTGGAAGCGTTGGAGCAAAAAGGTGTTGTTAGGTTTCTGGCCGAACCAAACCTCGTTGCGCTGTCCGGCCAAGAGGCGCGGTTCCTTGCGGGGGGCGAATACCCGGTGCCGGTGGCCCAAACTGGCGACAGAATTTCCATTGAATTCAAGCCTTTCGGTGTTGAACTTACCTTTGTCCCCCGTGTGGTCGACAAAGATCTGATCAATCTTGAAATGAACGCAGCCGTGTCGGCGATCGACCCAACCAATAGTATCTCGCTCGGCAACGGGATCGAGATTTCTGCCTTTACCCGGCGCGAGACATCTACAACCGTAGAAATGCGCGACGGCGAAAGCTTTGCCATTGCGGGGCTGCTGACCGACGACTTTACCGACAATTCGCGGCAGTTGCCTTGGATTGGTGATGTGCCGGTCCTTGGCGCGTTGTTCCGGTCGGCGGACTATCAGCGCAGCCAGACGGAACTTGTGATTATTGTCACGGCGCATCTGGTCACCCCTACCCGCGGCGAAGCCTTGGCTCTGCCGACGGACCGGATCAAACCACCCACGGAAAAAGACCTGTTCCTGTACGGGCGCACCGCCGACGGCACCCGGGCCCCGAAAAAAGGCGCAGCAGGTGAAGTGGCAAAGCAAGATTTTGGTGGCTCCTATGGCTATGTACTGGATTGATCCCATGAAAAGCGCGACAGCCCGGAAAATTTTCAGCATCGGCACTCTGACGGGGGCATTAGGCCTTGCGGCCTGCTCGCCCAGCAACGATCCGGTTTACACTCAATTCTATCGCGAAGCCGGTTCGATCACCGACACCGGCAATTTCGGCAACGCGACATTGAACAACCGCCAGATCATGACCGGTGAAAAGCAGTACACGCTGGATCTGGCCAAGCGTTTCGCGGCAGAAGTCAATTCGACCGTGACCTTTGCGTTCAACTCAGCGCAGTTGGATGCAAACGCCCAGGCGGTCCTACGACAGCAAGCAACCTGGATCAGACAATTCCCGGAAATTCGCTTCCGTGTCTTTGGTCATACCGATCTGGTTGGATCAAACGCATACAACCGCTCTTTGGGACTGAAACGCGCCAACGCCGTCGTTGCCTATTTGTCGGGCTTGGGCATCAGCCGAAGCCGTCTGGAGGCCGTTGTTTCCTTTGGCGAAACCCAGCCACTGATCGTCACCCAAGGTCGCGAACGCCGGAACCGGCGCACCGTGACCGAAGTGAGCGGTTTCGTTGGGCGCCATCCCACCGTGCTGGATGGTAAATACGCACAGATCATCTACCGCGAATACATTGCCAGCGCCGTACCTGTTTCCACATTGAGTGACGGGCTGACTGCTGGCGCCGGCACCGAATAACGCAAAGAGACATCTCGAAAGAAGCGCCGCGTCCTTGATGCGGCGCTTCTCGTTTTGGGGCCATCCGCCGCTTTGCCCCGCTGTCCAATCCCGCTTCTTTTTGCTTATCGTTTCAAGATACCCAACAATCGAAGCTTTTTGGCCCCAATCTCGCCCAAGTTCGGTGTGATATTAGCTTCAATAGGACAGATGTGTCCGACCTGATGGTCGGGCATGCAAGCCGCAGAAGGCAGGGATTGGTGCATCAGATATCAGCCCCCTTTTGCCAAGCCGTTGAACAGTAAAGGATAAAAGGTCATGAGCAGCAGTATGCCACAGCCGGAGACGGCGCCCATCGTCGCCTGTACGATCAGCCGTGATGTGCAAAACTTTGACCTGTTGATCGAGGACATGGAAGCGACCTTGGGTGAAAGCTGGGGCGATCTCGGTTTTGCCGAAGCTTTGGCCTTTTTCAGTCAGCCAGAGGCGGAGGCGATGGAATTTGTCGCCCTCGCAATCGACGAAACTGACGAGGAAAACCTTGTCTTGATGAGCGAGATCATCAGCCAGGCCAAATCGCGTGACATCAAGGTGATCCTGATCGCCGAGGACGTGACGCCAGCCGCACTTCATTCCCTGCTTCGCCAAGGCGCGGACGAATTCGTCCCCTACCCGCTGCCCGAAGGTGAACTGGCTCAGGCTATCGCCCGCGTCCGCGCTACCGATCAGGCACCGGAACCGGCAGAAGTTGCCAAGGCTCCGACCCTCAAGGCCGGCGCACACAAGGATGGCGCGATGATCGTGGTGCATGGTCTTGCCGGTGGCACCGGGGCGACCACACTTGCCGTCAACCTGGCGTGGGAACTGGCAAATGTAGATAAGAAAAACCCGCCATCCGTCTGCCTGCTGGATCTTGATCTGCAATTTGGCGCCGTCGCGACCTTCCTTGATCTGCCACGCCGCGAAGTTGTCTATGACATGCTGTCAGACACTGAAACGATGGACGAAGAGATTTTTGGCCAGGCGTTGCAGACCTTTGATGAAAAGCTTCACGTGCTCACCGCCCCTGCCGACATGCTGCCGCTGGATCTGATCACCTCCGAGGACGTGAACCGTATTCTGGATATCGCGCGCAATCAGTTCGATTACGTCATCGTCGATATGCCCTCGACGCTGGTGCAATGGTCCGAAACGGTGCTGAGCAACGCACATGTGTATTTCGCGATGCTGGAACTCGACATGCGCTCGGCGCAGAATGCTTTGCGGTTCAAGCGCGCCCTGCAATCCGAAGAACTGCCCGTAGAGAAGCTGCGGTATGTCATGAACCGCGCGCCAAAATTCACTGATCTGAATGCCAAGAGCCGGGTCAAGCGTATGGCGGAATCGCTGAGCATCTCGATTGACGTACAATTGCCGGACGGCGGTAAACCGATCACGCAAGCCAACGACCACGGTCTGCCGCTGGCCAGCTCCGCCCCGAAAAGCCCGCTGCGGCGTGAGATCGCCAAACTGGCGGCCTCCATCCATGACCTCAAGGGTGATCAGGCGCAGGCTGCCTGATCCTCGCATTGAAAGAGCGTTCCGATGTTTTCAAAGTATAAAAAATCAGCAGACGTCAAAGCTGAAGCGGCCAATGTCACGAAGTTGGCTGCGGCCGCCCCGAAGCCCAAGGTCGATGCCCCCAAGCCCGCATCAATGCGCAGAGCACTGAAACCTGCGGCGGCGGCACCCGTGGACAAAGAGGTGAAGCGCAAGCAGCGCATGTCTGAGATCAAGCTGGAATTGCACCGCGCACTGCTTGATAACCTGAACCTGGCCGCGCTTGAACATGCCACCGAAGCCGATTTGCGTCAGGAAATCAACGAAATCGCGGTCGAAATTCTCGAAGAGAAAAGCATCGTCCTGAACCGCGAAGACCGGATGACGCTGAACTCCGAACTTTATGACGAGGTGACGGGTCTTGGCCCGTTGGAAACCTTGCTGAAAGATGAAACCGTCAACGATATTCTGGTCAACGGCCCACAGCAGATTTTTGTCGAACGCGCTGGCAAGCTGGAACTGACGGATGTGACGTTCAAGGACGAACGTCACCTGCTGCGCATCATCGACAAGATCGTGTCGGCCGTGGGTCGTCGCGTTGACGAATCCAACCCCTATGTCGATGCGCGCCTGAAAGACGGGTCACGCTTTAACGCCATGGTGCCCCCGGTTGCGGTGGATGGCAGCCTTGTCTCCATTCGTAAGTTCAAAAAGGACAAGCTCGGCATCGACGATCTGGTCAACTTTGGCGCCTTCACTGAAGAAATGGCCGCCTATTTGCAGGCCGCCGTGGCGACCCGCCTGAATATCATCGTGTCGGGTGGTACAGGGTCGGGTAAGACAACCACGCTCAACGCGCTGTCGTCGTTTATCGACAACGCCGAACGCATTCTGACGATCGAAGACACCGCCGAACTTCAGCTGCAACAGACCCACGTCGGCCGGATGGAAAGCCGCCCGCCCAACGTCGAAGGCAAAGGCGAAGTATCGCCGCGCGACTGTTTGAAAAACGCCCTGCGGATGCGCCCTGACCGGATCATCGTTGGCGAAACACGTGGCGAGGAAGTGATCGACATGCTTCAGGCCATGAACACTGGCCATGACGGTTCCATGACGACGATCCACGCGAACTCTGCTCGGGACGGTGTGTCGCGTCTGGAAAACATGATCGCCATGGCCGGTATCGAAATGCCACTCAAGGCGGTCCGCAGCCAGATTTCATCGGCCGTTAATCTGATCGTGCAGGCCAGTCGCTTGCAGGACGGTTCACGCCGCATGACGTCGATCACCGAAATCACCGGGATGGAAGGTGAAGTGATCTCGATGCAGGAAATCTTTCGCTATCAGCGGGTTGGCCTGACACCGGACAACAAGATCATTGGCCATTTTACCGCTACGGGTGTGCGCAGCCACTATGCAGAACGGTTCCGGATGTGGGGCTACGATTTGCCTGCGTCCATCTACGAACCCATCGCCGCCCAGTAGCGCAAACCATGCGCTTTGGGCGCGACAAGCTCCATGCGCCTAAGGCGCAAAAAGGAATGATGACATGAGTGCCGAACCAATTATTTATGGGCTGATCTTCGTCGGCGTGCTGGTGCTGGTCGAAGGCATCTATCTGGTTGCTTTCGGGAAATCTATCAGCCTCAACAGCCGGGTAAACCGGCGGCTTGAGATGCTGGAAAAGGGCACCCGCCGCGAAGAAGTGTTGGACAAGCTGCGCAAGGAAATGCAGCAGCACATGAATGCGCGCTCCATCCCGCTGTATTCGCTTCTGTCCGAACGTGCCCAGAAAGCCGCGATAGCCTTTACGCCTAAACAGCTGATCATGATCATGGGGGCGCTGGCGGTCATCGCATTTTTGGGCCTGACGATCGGCACCGAAACCGATGCACCCGTGCGCGCGCTGTTGTCGGTCGCCATCGGGGTTGGGGCCGTCTTTATCTGGGTGTCTATGAAGGCCGGCAAACGCATGGGCATGATCGAAGAACAACTGCCCGATGCGGTCGAACTGATGGTGCGCTCGCTCAAGGTGGGACACCCGTTCACCAACGCGATCTCCATCGTGTCCAAAGAGATCCAGGACCCGCTGGCCTCAGAGTTTGGCGTGATCGCCGACGAAGCTGCCTATGGCCGCGACGTCGGTGAGGCGCTCAAGGACATGGCCGAACGGCTCGACATGCAGGATTTGCGCTTTCTTGCGGTGGCGGTCACGATCCAGCAGCAATCAGGCGGTAACCTTGCCGAAATTCTGGCCGGTCTGGCCAAGGTGATCCGGGCGCGGTTCCGACTGTTCCGCCGGGTCAAGGCGATCACGGCCGAGGCCAAATGGTCGGGCAAATTCCTGTCCGGTTTCCCACTGATGGCATTGGTGGTGATCAACCTGG
This sequence comes from Sulfitobacter sp. KMM 9851, assembly GCF_057178245.1. Lineage (NCBI taxonomy): Bacteria > Pseudomonadati > Pseudomonadota > Alphaproteobacteria > Rhodobacterales > Roseobacteraceae > Sulfitobacter > Sulfitobacter sp. KMM 9851. The sequence goes on along the minus strand of NZ_CM169991.1, from coordinate 942,541 downwards.
GCGATCCGCACTATTACGATGGCGTACGTGATCACCCTTGGTTCATCCCCGCATGTTTTGTCGTCGGCATCTTCCTTGCGGCGAACCTGTTCGTGATGCGCATTCTCACAAATATCAAAGTGTAAGGGGCAACCGAAATGGATTTCCTGACCAATATCAATGCCAGCATCAGCGCCACGCTTGGGCCGATGGGCCTGATTATCATCGTCGGCGTTCTTGGGCTTGCGCTGGTGGCGATCACAGTCGCCATGATGTTGCGCCAACCCGAAGACCCGCTGACCAAGCTCAAGCGCGCCAGCGCAAGCCCCTCGGGCGTCGATCCCCGCAAGAAGCTGCGCCAGTCTGATCACAACGAGCAGTTGCAGAAATTCGCCAAATTCCTTGAACCTGATAACGTGGCCGAGTTAAGCGCCAAACAACTGTTGTTGCGTCAAGCGGGCTATCAATCGCGTGATGCGGTGCGCATCTTTTACTTTGCGCAGTTTCTGTTGGGGATTTTCGGCTTGGTCGCCGGTGTGGTCTACGTCAATTTTCTGGGCGGCGGCGAAGGGCTGAGCACCCAAAAGACGATGATGTATACCATCGGTCCGGGTGCCATCGGGTACTACCTGCCGAAATACTGGGTCACCCGCCGCGTCGAAGCACGCAAAGAAGAGATTACCCGTGGTTTCCCCGATGCGTTGGACATGATGCTGGTCTGTGTTGAGGCCGGTCAGTCGCTGGACCAGTGTATCGTGCGCGTGGCACGTGAATTGCGCGCCTCCTACCTGGCCCTGTCCGAAGAATTTGAAATCGTCGCCTACGAAATGAAGGCCGGTAAGGACAAGATTACCGTGCTCAACGACATGGGCGAACGGTGTGGTGTGCAGGATGTCCAGTCGTTCGTGACCGTTCTGGTACAATCGGCCGCCTTTGGTACGTCGATTTCCGATGCGTTGCGCGTCTACGCCGAGGAAATGCGCGACAAACGTGTGATGCGCGCCGAAGAGGCCGCAAACAAGTTGCCAACCAAGATGACCCTTGCCACAATGGGCCTGACCGTGCCGCCGCTCTTGATCATTCTGGTCGGGCCGTCGGCAAAAGGGATCGCAGACCTAGGCACCATGGGGCAATAATGGCTTTAATATTCCGGCGCAACCCGTTCTGCGCCGTCCTACCGGGCCTCTTCTTGGCCTTTGGTTTGGCCGCCTGTTCTCCGGGCGGCTTTTCCGCATCCGGTTTTGCCAAAGACCGCGACAACCCTTACGCCCCCGGTGTAAACCAACGCAAATCTGCCGAAGACGGGGTTGAGGTGGGGCATCGCCTGATGGCGGCCGGTCAATATGAACTGGCCATCAAATCCTTTAACAGGGCAGCGTTGGATCAGGGCTTGGACGCCGAAATCCTGTCTGCGCTTGGCACCGCCAACCTCGGGCTTGGTCGGCTGGGACAGGCCGAAACCTTGCTACGGCGCGCGGTAGAGCAAGAGGAAACCAGCCCGGAAGACTGGAACAACCTGGGCGTGGTGCTGATGGAGCGCGGAAAAAACGCCGAAGCCGAGCAGATTTTTCGCAAAGCCTATGCGCTGGACAATGGCGAAAGTGACGCAATCCGGGACAATCTGCGCTTAGCACTCGCAAAATCTGAAAATTCTGCTATCACAGAGCTTGACGACACCAATAATTATAAATTGATGCGGCGCGGCGCAGGCGATTATCTGATCCGGTCAGCATCATAATCAAGGCAGAGCAGTAAAAGGACGCAAAAATGCGCCATCCCTATATTCTGGCCGTCTGCATTGCAGGCGTCACCGCTGTAGCAGGCTGCGGCGAAAAGAACGCAAACGCCACCGTCGAACGCGCCTTTAAAGACGTGAACGTGGTGGATGAAACCAACCTTTCCGATGTGATGCTGACCGTCGCGGACCCGAACGAAGCGGTGACCTATTTCGCACGTTCAGCAAAGCAGGACCCGACACGCATTGATCACCAGCGGGGTCTAGCCTCGTCGCTGATCCGCGCCAAGAGGGTCACGGAAGGTGTCGTCGAATGGTCAAAAGTGACCAAAATGAAGGACGCAACGCCTGACGACAGTGTCGAACATGCGGACGCTCTGATCCGCTCGGGTGACTGGGCGACAGCGGAAAAAGTTCTGAATACGATCCCGCCCACGCACGAGACATTTTCGCGCTACCGGCTCGAGGCTCTGGTTTCGGACAGCAAGCAAGACTGGAAAAAATCCGACAGTTTCTATGAAATTGCTGTTGGGCTGACCACCACACCTGCATCGGTCATGAACAACTGGGGCTATTCCAAGCTGACGCGCGGCGATTACAACGACGCCGAACGCCTGTTCTCTGAAGCAATCCGGCAGGACCCGTCCCTGTTCACGGCCAAGAACAACCTCGTCTTGGCGCGAGCCGCGCAGCGCGACTATACGTTGCCCGTAATCTCGATGGATCAAACCGAACGCGCACTGCTGCTGCACACGATGGCTCTTTCGGCGATCAAAAAGGGCGATGTGGAGACCGGCAAGGGTCTGTTGCGTGAGGCGATAGACACCCATCCGCAGCATTTCGAAGCCGCCGTGCGGTCGCTTCGCGCGCTGGAAAACGGCTAGGGCGATGGCGATCACCGCCACCGCCGCTCTGTGGTTTCTGCCCTTTGTCTTGCCGATCTGTCTCTACGTCGCGTTCACGGATATGGCTCAGATGCGCATCACCAACCAGGCGGTCGTCGCTCTGGCTTTGGTGTTCATCATTCTGGGGCTCTTCGTGCTTCCCTTTGACACATATCTCTGGCGCTTGCTGGGCATGGTTATCGTGCTTGTCGCTGGCGTTGCGCTGAACACTGTCGGCGCCATGGGCGCAGGCGACGCCAAATTTGCCGCCGCCGCTGCGCCCTATGTGGCCCTTGGCGATCTGTGGGTGCTGCTGGTGCTGTATATGGCCGTCCTGCTGGCCGCCGTTGCCGCCCATCGCGGCGCGAAACATAGCCCCCTGCGCCGTCTCGCCCCAGACTGGAAAAGCTGGCATGTAGTCAAGAAGTTTCCGATGGGCCTCGCCTTGGGGCCGACACTGGCAATCTATCTTATCATGGGCGCACTCTATGGTGCCTGATTCACGCCATATTCAGTGTTTATTATGCAGTCTGAGCGCAAACAGCGCGCCCCGCCGGTTTTCGCATGGAGCAGTCAGATGAATATGCAGACCTCTACCGTGGTCGCCCCGCCGCCGCCCAAGCGTCTGGAAGACATGAAGTTGCCCATCGTAATGATGCGCGACATTCTGTTGAAAACCATCTTTCGCAAGAACGTCGACATGGTCAGCGAATTGGCAGCCGCCGTTTGTCTTCCCATCCAGGTCACTCAGGAACTGGTCGATATGGCCCGTACCCAGCGCCTGATCGAGGCGACCGGCACTCTCAACGCCAACAATGGCAACGAGATGGGCTATCAGCTGACCGATGCGGGCAAGGCGCGTGCGCTGGATGCTTTGGCGCAGTCTGAATATTTTGGCGCCATGCCGGTGCCGTTGGAAGTGTACAGCGAACAGGTCAAACGCCAATCTGTGCGCAACCTGCAAATCACCCGCGAACAACTGACCGGCGCAATGGGCCACCTTGTGCTGCCCGACAGCCTTCTGGACCACCTTGGGCCTGCGGTCTCTGCCGGTCGATCCATTCTGATGTACGGCCCTCCGGGCAACGGAAAATCAAGTATTTCCAACGGGATACGAGATGCACTAGGGGACCGAGTCTATGTACCCCGCGCGATTGAATATGCGTCGCAGGTGATCACGGTCTATGACCCCATCGTACATTCCGCCGCCGAAAACGAAGTGCAGGATCCGACATCTCTGCGCCGCGTGACGCGCTATGACAGTCGGTATGTCTGCTGCGAGCGCCCTACGGTAATTACAGGCGGCGAATTGTCTCTGTCGATGCTTGATCTGGTCTACAACCCCACGGCACGCACTTATCAGGCGCCGTTGCAGTTGAAATCGACCGGCGGCATCTTCATCGTCGATGACCTTGGCCGCCAAGCGGAATCACCCCAAAGTTTGGTGAACCGCTGGATCGTACCACTGGAAGAAAGCAAAGACATTCTTGCCCTGCAATCGGGTGAAAAATTCGAAGTCCCTTTCGATACGCTGGTGATTTTCTCCACCAACTTCCACCCAAACAAGATTTTTGACCAAGCGGCACTGCGCCGGATCTTTTTCAAGATCAAGATTGACGGGCCAAACCAAGAAAACTTCCTGAAAATCTTCGCCATGGTGGCCCGCAAACGCAAGATGCCACTGGACGAGGCGACACTGGTGCACCTGCTTAAGGTGAAATATCCGACCATCGACAATATTTATGCCAACTATCAGCCGATCTTTCTAATCGACCAGATGATTTCGATCTGCGAATTCGAGGGCATCCCTTATCAAATGACCCCCGATCTGGTCGATCGCGCCTGGGCGAACATGTTTGTCAAAGACGAGGCAATCGTTAATTGATCGTCATTCAATGATCGGGCTGGCAGGCTGTGGCCGCATGGGCGCGCCGATGCTGACCGCCCTGCGCGCTGCAGGTTTCGACGCCAAAGGATTTGACGTACGCCCCGTCGCGCACCCCGGCATCATCACCGACCCTGAGGCATTCCGCAGCCAGATTGCTACGCTCATCACCGTAGTGCGCGACATCGACGAGACCGAAGACGTCTTGTTCGGCGCGCAGCATTTTCTTGATGCACCAAACCTGACCCGCGTGATCATTTGTTCGACCCTGTCACCGCGGTATGTCGTCGGCCTGCGTGCGCGTGTTGCACCGCATGTTACTCTCATCGACGCCCCGATGTCCGGCGCACAGGTGGCCGCCCGCGAGGCGCGCCTGTCCTTTATGCTCGGCGGCGACGCCGCAGCATTGAACAACGCGCAGCCGTTGCTTGCTGCAATGGGCACATACTTTCACCACATGGGCGATTTTGGCGCAGGCATGCAGGCAAAGGTGTTAAACAATCTTTTGGCCGCTTCGCATACCGCAATGACACGGCTGGTGCTGGACTGGGGCGACGCCGCAGGGCTTGACCCAGAAAAACTGCTGGCACTGATCCATACCTCATCGGGACAAAACTGGTTTGCTTCGGGCTTTGACGACATAGAATTTGCCCGTGATGGACTGCGCACGGACAACAGCATCGGTATTCTGGTCAAGGACGTTGCCAGCGCCCTTGATGCCGCGCCGGATGCGGCGGACACGTCCCTGCCGGAAACCGTGCAGAAAGCACTCCGCGCTCTCAAGTCGCGCGGCTGATCCGGGCTTCACGTCACAAGATAAACCAATGGGGAATTGCCCAGAAGGGGCGATGGGGGCTGGCCGCTTTATGCTGCGGTGCTACATTGCCCAACATGCGCGATTTACCCCCTAAATTCTCCGATTGGTTCGCTTCCAAAGGCTGGTCCCTGCACCCGCACCAGCATGACATGTTGAACCGTGCCGACGACCCTGCCCTGCTGTTGATCGCGCCCACTGGCGGGGGCAAAACATTGGCCGGCTTCCTGCCCAGTCTTATAGATCTGGCCGAGGGCACCCACGACGGAATGCACACGCTCTACGTGTCACCCCTCAAAGCGCTGGCTGCGGATATCAAACGTAACCTGACGACACCAGTCACAGAAATGGGCTTGCCAATCCGCATTGACGACCGCACCGGCGACACCCCTCAATCGCGCCGCCGCCGCCAGCGCGCAGACCCGCCGCACATCCTGCTGACCACCCCCGAAAGCCTCGCATTGCTGACCTCCTACGAAGATGCGGCACGCACCTTCCGGGGGCTCAAACGCATTGTCATCGACGAAATCCACGCATTGGCCGAAAGCAAGCGCGGCGATCAGTTGATGCTGGCGCTGGCACGGTTGCAAACGCTCTGCCCCGGCCTGAAACGCGTGGGCCTTTCAGCCACGGTCGAAGACCCCGCCGCCATCGCCCATCTGATGGCACGACACCCCGACCCCTGCGCGGTGCTGTTGGCGGATCCCGGTCCGGCCCCCGACATCCAGATGCTGACCACCGATGAGGCCCCGCCCTGGGCCGGGGGTGGTGCCGCCTATGCGATACCCGCGGTATTGGAACAGGTCCGCCAACACCGGACGACGCTTATTTTTCACAACACCCGCGCGCAGGCCGAGATCTTTTTTCACAAGCTCTGGCTCGCCAACGATGACAGCTTGCCCATCGCCATCCATCACGGCAGCTTGGACCGCTCCCAGCGGGAAAGGGTCGAGGCGGCAATGGTGCGCGGCGACCTCCGCGCCATCGTCTGCACCGGCACGCTGGATCTGGGGATCGACTGGGGTGATGTGGATCTGATCATCCAGATCGGCGCGCCGAAGAACGTCAAACGTCTGGTCCAGCGCATTGGGCGTGCCAACCACCGCTACAACGCCCCCTCAAAGGCCCTGTTGGTGCCCGCCAATCGGTTTGAGGTGGTCGAATGTGTTGCTGCCCTTCAGGCGGTGCTGGCTGGGGCCCTGGATGGCGACCCGCGCGGCCCCGGCCCGCGTGATGTCTTGTGCCAGCATATCCTGATCACCGCCTGCGCAGGTCCGTTTCACGCGGACGACCTTTTTGCCGAAGTCACCTCTGCCGGGGCCTACGCCACGCTGCCACGCCGGGATTTTGACGCCTGTCTCGACTTCTGCGCCACTGGCGGCTACGCCCTGCGCGCTTACGACCGTTGGCAACGGCTGATCCAGCGCCCCGACGGCCAGTGGCACCTACGTGACCCGCGCAGCGCGCAACGCATCCGCATGAACATCGGCACGATCCAGGACAGCGACACGCTCAAGGTGCGCCTGAAACGTCAGCGCGGCGGCAAACCGCTCGGCGAGATCGAAGAAGGCTTTGCCGCGACCCTATCTGCCGGTGATACCTTTCTGATCGGCGGACAGATTGTGCGTTTCGAAGGCCTGCGCGAGATGACCGTCGAAGTGTCGCGCAACGCCGCAAAAAAGCCGCGCGTCGCTACCTTTATGGGTACGAAATTCGCCACCTCGACCCAACTGTCCGCGCGGGTGCAGCAAATGTTCACCAAGGACAGCTGGCCCGAACTGCCGCCGCACACGGCCAAATGGCTGGCATTGCAGCGCGAAGTCAGCCAATTGCCCCAACCCGGTCGCCTGCTGGTCGAAAGCTTCCCCCACGATGGCGCCGAACAGACGGTTTTCTATGGCTTTGCCGGGCGTAACGGGCAGCAGACCCTGGGGCTGCTGCTGACCAAGCGGATGGAGGATATGGGCCTGCGCCCCTTGGGATTTGTCGCAACCGATTATGCAACGCTGATATGGGGATTGGACGCGGTGACAGACCCAGCTCCATTGCTCGACCCTCTTGCGCTGCACGACGGGCTCGAAAGCTGGCTGGCGGGCAATGCGGTGATGAAACGCACCTTTCGTGCCGCTGCCACCATTGCTGGGCTGATCGAACGCAACACGCCGCAGGCGCGCAAGTCGGGGCGGCAGGCGACCTTCACCAGTGACATCCTCTATGACACGCTGCACCGATACGACCCGGACCATTTAATGCTGCAAATCACCCGCGAAGAGGCGATGCGCGGGCTGGTCGACTTTGGCCGCATCGAGGATATGCTGTCCCGTATCGCCGGGCGCATAGACCACCGCACCTTGCCCCGCGTCAGCCCCCTCTCGGCGCCGTTGTTTTTGGAAATGGGCCGCGTGCCGATCAAAGGTGTGGCCGAAGAAGACCTGCTGGCCCGCGAGGCCGAGCGACTTATGCAAACCGCCGGGCTCGCCGATATCACCCCGCCGCCATCAAACAAACCACGATGGCGGGCCAGATCGTGACCCAGCAGCGCCGCACCGTCATCCCGGCTGCGCAAAGGTATTTGAAAAAGGATGAAGGGGTTAAAGCAATGTTAACCACTTTTGGCCCAGCATGGCGCTGCGGTCCAGGCTGAGGAGCCGATGACCGTAAAGGATGAAGGCGCGCTCGATGGACAGGCTTCGCTTGCCCGCGGGTGCGCTTTCTGATCTTCATCCTTTTTCAAATACCTTTGCACTCGATTTCCGCAGCCGCGCCACTGGCGTTTGCCCCCTTGCCAAATCAGCTGCAAATGCTGATGAACAAAATATGAACGGATACGATTTCACGCTCGCGGGGGCGCAGCTAACCGCGCTTGGCTCTGGCGCGCTCTGGTGGCCGGAACACGCATTGCTTTGCGTCAGTGACCTGCATCTGGGCAAGTCTGAACGCATCGCGCGACGTGGCGGCACTATACTGCCCCCCTATGACAGCCGCGATACACTGACGCGTCTCGCCGCCGATCTGGCATTGACCCACGCGCGCAACGTGATCTGCCTCGGCGACAGTTTCGACGATCTCGGTGCCGCAGACGCCCTCCCCGAGAAGGAACGGCTGTGGATCATCGGCCTGCAGGCCGGGCGGCGCTGGGTCTGGATCGAGGGCAACCATGATCCGGGCCCGGTCGCCCTTGGCGGATCGCATCTGGCCGAACTGCCGCGGGCGCCGCTGACATTTCGCCACATCGCCCAGCCGGGCAGCCGTGGCGAGGTATCGGGACATTACCACCCCAAGGCCAGCATCAGTGCCAGAGGCCGCAGCATCACCCGGCCTGCATTTCTTTATGACAACGACCGGCTAATCCTGCCGGCTTACGGCACCTACACAGGCGGGCTGCGCAGCCGGTCCTCAACCCTCACATCGCTGATGCGCGCCGAAGCCTGCGCCATCCTGACCGGCCCGCGCCCCGTGGCCATACCCATGCCAAGAGAGACCCCCTGATGGACGATGCTGCACGCACCCGTATTCACACCAGTTTTTCCAATCAGACGATGATGACTACCCTGGGCGCCGAATTGATCGAAGTCGCTCCGGGCTTGATCCGCATCAGCGCGCCTGTCTTACCCGGCGCGCGACAGCAACAGGGTTTTGGTCACGCGGGGCTTACCTTTTCGATCGGCGACAGTGCCGCTGGCTATGCCGCGCTGAGCCTTCTGCCACAAGACCTTGATATCGTTACCGCCGAGATCAAGATCAACCTGCTGGCGCCTGCGCGTGGTGACCGGCTCATTGCCACGGGGCGCGTCATTAAGTCGGGCAAGCGGCTATGTGTCGTCACAGCCGAGGTTCATGCCGAGGATCAGGGCACATCTACCCTGATCGCCATTTTGCAAGGCACCATGGCGCCCGTTCCCCTAGTCTAAGCGGTCAGCCCCTCGGGCTCCGCCAAGCCGTTGGCGCGACAACAGGCGGTGACGGTGTTGGCCAAGAGGCAGGCAATCGTCATCGGCCCCACCCCACCCGGCACTGGCGTAATTGCCCCTGCCCGCGCAGCACAGCTGTCGAAATCCACATCGCCGACCAGTTTATTCGCGCCGTCGCGTTCAATGCGGTTGATCCCGACGTCGATCACGGTCGCGCCCTCCTTGATCCAGTCACCCGGCACCATCTGGGGTCGCCCAACGGCGGCCACCACGATATCGGCACGGCGCACGACATCGGGTAGGTCCTTGGTACGGCTATGCGCAATTGTAACCGTACAACTGTCACCCAACAGCAGCTGCGCCATCGGCTTGCCCACGATATTTGAGCGCCCGATCACCACCGCGTTCATGCCCGAGAGCGATCCATGATGTTCGCGCAGCATCATCAGACAGCCCAGCGGCGTGCAGGGCACCATCGACTTTTGCCCCGTTCCCAGCAGCCCAACGTTGGAGATATGAAACCCGTCGACGTCTTTGGCCGGGCTGATTGAGTTGATTACCAGATCTTCGTCAAGATGATCAGGCAAGGGCAGCTGCACCAGAATACCATGAATTTCAGCATCATTGTTCAACTGGTCGATCAGCGCCAGAAGATCAGCTTCGGCAGTATCGACGCTGAGTTTATGTTCAACCGACTTCATGCCGACCTCGACGGTCATCTTACCTTTGGAGCGCACGTAGACCTGACTGGCAGGGTCTTCACCGACCAATACCACCGCCAGCCCCGGCGTGATGCCGTGATCAGCCTTAAGCTTTGCGACATGTTCCCCAACCTTAGCGCGCACTTTCGCCGCAAAGGCTTTGCCGTCAATGATCGTTGCTGTCATCCGAATTTCCTATCTCTTGAAATGGCAAAGGTGCGTGGAGACCACGCACCCTACCGGTATCAATATCTACAGTAGGTTGCGTGGTCTCACGCCGCAGGATTTAGAACAAGCCTTCGACGTCGCCATCGGCGTTAAGCTTGATGTTTTCCGCAGATGGCACCCGTGGCAGGCCCGGCATTGTCATGATCTCACCGCAGATCACCACCACGAAACCGGCACCGGCAGACAGACGCACTTCGCGCACCGGCACACTGAAACCGGTAGGCGCGCCGCGGCGGTCCGGGTCGGTGGTAAAGCTGTATTGCGTCTTGGCCATACAGACGGGCAGATGGCCATATCCCTGCTCTTCCCAGTCTTTCAGTTGATTGCGGATCTTTTGATCGGCCAAAACTTCGTCGGCGCGGTAGATGCGCTTGGCGATGGTTTCGATCTTTTTGAAAAGCGGCATGTCATCAGGATAGATCGGCGCGAAATTGGCGCTGTCACCATCAGCAATTTCGGCCACGCGGGTCGCCAGATCGGCAGCCCCTTCGGACCCCAATTCCCAATGGCGCGACAGGATCGCCTCGGAACCTTGGCTGGCCACGTAATCCTTGACGGCTTGCACTTCGGCGTCGGTGTCGGTGACGAAGTGGTTGATCGCAACCACGACCGGCACGCCAAAAGATTTCATATTTTCGATGTGACGACCAAGGTTTGCACAGCCTTTTTTCACCGCATCGACATTCTCGGTGCCCAGGTCGGCCTTGGCGATGCCGCCGTTCATCTTCATTGCGCGCACAGTCGCGACCACCACCACGCAGGATGGGGACAGACCGGCCTTGCGGCATTTGATGTTCATGAACTTCTCGGCACCGAGATCGGCGCCAAAGCCTGCTTCGGTCACCACGTAATCTGCCAGTTTCAACGCCGTGGTGGTCGCAATGACAGAGTTACAGCCATGCGCGATATTGGCAAACGGGCCGCCATGCACAAAGGCTGGGTTATTTTCTAGCGTCTGCACCAGATTAGGCTGCATAGCGTCTTTCAGCAGAACCGTCATTGCACCGTCGGCTTTGATATCGCGGGCAAAGACAGGGGTGCGGTCGCGGCGGTAGGCCACGATCATGTCGCCCAGACGCTGCTGCAAGTCGTCAAGGTTGCGTGCCAGACATAGGATCGCCATGACCTCGGAAGCGACAGTAATATCAAACCCGGTCTCACGCGGGAAACCGTTTGACACCCCCCCCAGCGACGCAGTGATCTGGCGCAGGGCACGGTCGTTCATGTCGACAACACGGCGCCACACGACGCGGCGGGTGTCGATGTCCAACTCATTGCCCCAGTAGATGTGGTTGTCGATCATCGCGCTCAGCAACGAATGCGCCGAGGTGATGGCGTGGAAGTCGCCTGTGAAGTGCAGGTTCATCTCTTCCATTGGCACGATTTGCGCGTAGCCACCGCCTGCGGCACCGCCCTTCATCCCAAAGTTCGGGCCAAGCGATGCTTCGCGAATACACACTGCAGCTTTCTTGCCGATGCGGTTCAGACCGTCGCCCAGACCAACAGTTGTGGTTGTCTTGCCTTCGCCTGCGGGCGTTGGGTTGATCGCGGTGACGAGGATCAGCTTGCCGTCTTTTCGGTCCTGTACGGAGTTGATGAACGACTGGCTGACCTTGGCCTTGTCATGGCCATAGGGCAAAAGATCATCGCTGGTGATACCCAGCTTTTCGCCAATCTCCTGGATTGGACGTTTGGATGCTTCGCGTGCGATTTGAATGTCGGTCTTGAAAGCCATGAGAATCCCCTGTTGCCGTCTGTCGGCCATGTTGCTTGCCCCGTCATACATGTGCAAGGCCAGTACCCGAGGTCGCGTTTCCGACATTTCCAACGCTCGATGCGGCGCAGGTAGGAACCGGAAATCTCTTTCCGAAAACTCGTGGCGCGCCAAGCCGCCTAGAGGTGGCGCCAGGCAGGCTGGTTCGGCACAAAGAGCCGCATCTCGTCACCGACGCGCAACATCCCCTCGCGTTCCACCCAGGCGGTGACACCCCGCTTGCGCCGCGCCGCCGACTTGAACGCCTTACCATGACCGGGGGCATCATTTTCGATCTCTCGGGCAGGCAGGTTGCAGGGGCCGTTTTCGACATCAACGACCACGGTGGTCCCGTCAGCGTTTTGCAGGCGCGATCCGGGCGGCACGAGCGTGAAATCGGGTATCCCTTCGATCACGATCGATGCACCCAGCAGGATCGGGTCAAGGGTCTCCACACCGATATCTGCTGCAACCTGGCGCATCTCTTCGGCTGACAGGATCGAAAGCTGTCGGGTATTCCGGATTTCGGTGCCTTTGGGATACAGGTTTTTAACACGCACGCAGGACTCTCGCGTTAGCCCGCCGTGAAAATCCGCCTCGAACCCTGCAAAACTGGCGAAGGCCGATGTGATCGAAGCAGAGCGGATATTTTCCCGTTTCAAAGGGACGCTTCCGAGCCAGGTGATCGTGCCCGTGAAATCAGTAGATCGAAATTCAGCCATCGTTGCTTCCTCGTCATCGTTGTCGGTGCAGTTAAGGCAGGCCCGCCCCCGAAAGAAAAGGCCCCGCTAAAGCAGGGCCTGATGATATTTTGTGCCGTTACGATCACATTGCGCGATCAGATCGAAGGTTCTGGCTCCAACCCGCCACCTTTGGGCGGGGTCTTTTTGCCTTTAGCCTTAGGCACGGCTGTCACGCTCGGCGCGCTCCCGGAATCAGACTTGTCTTCGCCCGGATCTTCGGCCGGAGGCAACCCGTCCATCACACGTTTGATCTCGTCACCAGTCAGCGTTTCATACTCAAGCAAACCCTGGGCCAGCCGCTCAAACTCGACATTCTTTTCGTCGATGATCTTTGCAGCATGTTCATAGCCATCCTGAATGAACTTCTGAACTTCTTTTTCAACCAATTCCTTGGTGCTGGCCGACACAGAGAACCCGCCTGTGCTGCCCTGATAACCTTGAGCAGCCTCGGAATAGTCGATGTTGCCGACCTTGTCAGACATGCCCCATTGCAGCACCATCGCACGGGCCAGCGCACTGGCCTGTTGGATGTCACCGGCCGGGCCATTGGACACGGAATCGGGGCCATATTTATGGACCTCAGCCGCCTTGCCCGCCATCGCCATGGCCAAACGCTGGTGGCATTCGTCCTTGAACATGTTCAGCCGGTCAATCTCGGGCAGGCTCATCACCATGCCGAGCGCCCCACCGCGCGGGATGATCGTGGCCTTATAGACCGGATCACATTTTGGCAGGGACATCCCCACCAGCGCATGTCCCGCCTCGTGATAGGCTGTCATCTCTTTCTGTTCGGCCGTCATCACCATGGAGCGGCGCTCGGGCCCCATCATAACTTTGTCTTTGGCCTGTTCGAAATCAATCATCGTCACAAAACGGCGTCCGACACGCGCAGCCGTCAAGGCCGCTTCGTTCACGAGGTTAGCCAGATCAGCGCCCGAGAAACCGGGCGTGCCGCGCGCGATGATGCGCAGGTCAACATCGGGGCCAAGCGGTGTCTTGCGCGCGTGCACGCCCAAGATCTTCTCGCGGCCTTTGATGTCTGGATTTGGTACTGTCACCTGACGGTCAAATCGACCGGGGCGCAGCAACGCAGGGTCCAGAACGTCGCGGCGGTTGGTCGCGGCAAGGATAATGACGCCTTCGTTGGCTTCAAAACCGTCCATTTCGACCAGCAACTGGTTCAGCGTCTGTTCACGTTCGTCATTGCCACCGCCATAGCCGGCGCCACGGTGGCGACCGACGGCATCAATTTCGTCAATAAACACGATACAAGGTGCGTTTTTCTTGGCCTGTTCAAACATGTCGCGCACACGGCTTGCGCCGACACCGACAAACATCTCAACAAAGTCAGAACCGGAGATGGTAAAGAACGGCACGCCCGCCTCGCCTGCGATAGCACGCGCCAGCAGCGTTTTACCCGTACCCGGAGGGCCCACAAGCAGCGCCCCTTTGGGGATTTTACCGCCAAGACGCGAGAATTTCTGCGGGTTGCGCAGGAATTCCACGATCTCTTCCAACTCTTCCTTGGCTTCATCAATGCCTGCGACGTCATCAAAGGTCACGCGGCCCTGCTTTTCGGTCAGCATCTTGGCCTTCGACTTGCCAAAGCCCATGGCCCCGCCCTTGCCGCCGCCCTGCATGCGGTTCATGAAATAAATCCAAACCCCGATCAGCAGCGCGATGGGCAGCAGCGACATCAAGAAAGTTTGAAAACCCGACTGCTGCTGTGGACGCACTTTTACAGCAACATCATTGTCGATCAGCAGCGTTGTCAACTCGGCGTCGTCCGGTTTAACGGCAACGTAATCGGCCCCATCAGTCTTGCGGAACCGCACCTGTTCGCCATCCAGCGTAACATTGCGAACCTCGCCCTGTTTGATCGACTTCACAAACTCGGAATAGCTGATTTCGTTGTTCTGTAGCGACCCACCAGAGCCGCTGAACAGATTGAACAGCGCCAAAACCAGCAGCAGCAAGACAACCCAAAACGCTAGGTTACGTACATTGCCCAAGGACATTCTCCTAAATCTAGAAAGCCGCAGGCAAGGCCCGCAGCCGATGGGGCGCACCCTAACCGGGCCACCGCCCCATTAAGATAGACATGATGCGCCCATGTTCAATGCGATAATATCGCAGCAAAGAAGGTCTCTTCACCGCCGTCGACTTGCACATGCCACTTCTCGCCGTGCCCGGCAAGGGGCGCAGCCAGTACAACGTCACCCTGCCAGATCGCAGGCGACGATAAAAGCATTGTATGGGGCCGCCCCGTTGACCGCCAGTCGGGGCATTGTTTCAGCCCCTCGCTGCCCAAGACACGCACCGTGACATCCTGCTGCAGCATAGCGTCGGGTTCATCGCGGCGCAACACGCGCCAGCGGCCGTCCCACAGGCAATCGAGGCCGCCCTTTAGGTCACGCACGGCGTTGAGTTCACGGAATACCCAGATGCGGCCGTTGACGCGCCGCGCGTGACAGCCATCAAGGGTCGCTGCTTCGCCACGGCGCAGGGCCAAGATCATATCGGCCACGGCCCGACGGCGGGGCGGATAGCTGCTGCCACTGACCCAGTTTAGCGCATGGATAAACAGCCGACGCTGGATTTCGTCAGGCAAGATGCGCAGCCCCCGATCGTCGATAACCACCGCGCCGCCATCAATCTTCACAATTTCCCGGGCAGCCAGAAAACTCTGCCAGTCCAGTGCGGTACGCGCCTGCGCCATATTCGCCGCAACCTCGGCCAGACCCGATGCGTCGATGCCAAGAGGGCCAAGCACATCTAGCGCCTGACGCGCACGAATACGGTCATATGTTGGATCTTCATTGCTGGGGTCATCGCACCAGTCGATGCCTTGGTCAGCGAGAAATGTTCGCAGATCCGCGCGCATCGCCCCCAGCAACGGCCGCAAAAGGGTGATACCGTTGCGCGGGCTGCGTCGGGCCATCCCCGACAGACCGTCAACGCCCGACTGCCGCGCCAGCCGCATCAGCAGCGTCTCTGCCTGATCATCAGCCGTATGTCCCAGCGCCACCGTTTTGAGGTCACGCGTGCTTGCCCAGTCTGCAATCAGCTCATAGCGGGCCTTGCGTGCCGCGTTCTGCAAATTGCCCTGACCATCCCACCCGCGCCAGTGCAGCGTATCATGTGGGATATTGAGCCGAGCGCATTGATCTGCGACAAATTCAGCTTCTTTCGCGGCCTCTGGACGTAACCCATGATTTACGGTGACCGCGCGCAGCTGGCAGTCGTTTGGTGCACAAAATTTATGCAGCAGATGCAGTAAGGCGATAGAATCGCCGCCCCCCGACACCGCCACACCCAGCACATCAGGCGGGTGCGACACAAAAGCTTCAGCAATCTGGCGCTTTAGCCGGTCAAGGGTGCTATCAGCTGAGCCAGCCATCCAAACTCAGGAACAGGCCAGACTTTGGCGCTGGCTCTCTGCTTGGGCAACGATGGCGTTGGCAGGGAACCGCACAGCCACTTCGCCGAGGGTGACGCAGGCCTCTTGGGTCTGGCCCAAGACACCCAACGCCCGGCCAAGCTCGAACAAAGCTTGTGGGGCCACCGGACCAACCGGGTCACTGCTGAAGCTGGCAAGAAAGGCGCGCGCAGCCTCGCGGGTGTCGCCCATGCCGTTCAAGGCTTCACCGCGTCGCAGTTCCGCCTCGGCGGCTAGCGGACCGCCGGGGTAGGTCTGATTGAAGGTCGCAAAGAGGTCTGCGGCGCTGCGAAAGTCACTGGATGCGAGCGCCTCCTGCGCCCGCTTGAAGTCAGCCTCTTCGCTGACCGCCAGTTCAGACTGGTTGGTCGGCGTGGCCGGGGCCGTGATCGGTGCAGCAACAGACGTCTGGTCGCCGCCACCCAGCGTCGAGGTTGTGCCAAGTGTTGAAACATCGCCGCCTTCAAGTTCGACCAAACGGTATTCCAGATCGCCGATGCGGTTGGTGCCATCGGCAACGACCCGGTTGATCCGGTTCTCCAACTCCTCACTTTTCGACGTCAGGCGCTGAAGCTCGCTTTCCATTGTGTTGACCCGTTCGAGCACCGATCCGCCGGTAGCTTCGACCGTGGCCCCGCCCGTCGTCGACAGCTCGCGCCGCAGCTTTTGCACTTCGACGTTGAGGATTGTCAGTTGCTGACGGATATCCGCCAGCGTCTGATCATCTTGCGCCAAGACGGCACCGGGGCTGGCGAGCAGCCCCAGAACCATCACAAAAACGAACCGTTTAAACACCATGGTTTTCACCCTTTAGCTGGTCAAACCACCGGCAAGCACCGTCACGGCGCGCCGGTTCTTGGCATAACAGGATTCTTCGGAACAAATCTCGATTGGGCGTTCCTTACCGTAGCTGATGGTCTTGAGGCGTGCGGCAGGCACCCCCTGCGACAGCAGATACTCACGCACCGCATTGGCGCGACGTCCCCCCAGCGCAATGTTGTATTCGCGGGTGCCTTGTTCATCGGCGTGACCTTCGATCACGGCCTGATAATCGGAATTGGTCAACAGCCAGCCCGCCTGCCCGTTCAGGGTGGCACGGCCGGTTTCGGTCAGCGTGGACTGGTCGACCTCGAACAGGACACGATCGCCGATGGCCTGCTGGAAATACGCGGTTGAAGTCGGATCACTTGCGCTACCCGGTACGATGCCGCCCGCCCCCACGCCGGCGCCCGCGCCTGCATTCACGCCGTCACCGGCGCCGAAACGATTGGGGTTGGTACAGGCCGACACGGCGAGCGCCGCAACCAGAATAGTGCTTGTCAGAATACGTTTCATTGCTACTGCCTCTCAGATGGTGGCGTTTCTTATGTGCGTTCTTTACCACAGGCCTGTGACGTTTGGAAATGTCTCAGACCTGTTATTATGTTTACTTTTGCAAGGGCGACCACGACGGGTCAGACCCACCCTCAGGGGTGCTTATCGGACGCAGGTTGCGGCCCGAAATATCCACGGAATACAGTGACGATGCGCCGCCTGCCCCTTGGGTTTCACGGGCAAACATAATCACACGCCCGTTGGGGGCCCACGTCGGACCTTCGTCCAGAAACGACGCCGTCAGCAGCCGTTCTTCCGATCCATCCAACCGCATAACACCGATGTGAAACCGACCCTTGTTCTGTTTGGTAAAGGCCACCAGATCGCCACGCGGCGACCATACCGGCGTGCCATAACGCCCTTCTCCAAAGGAAATTCTAGTCGCTTCGCCGCCGGTTGCAGGCATGACGTACAACTGCTGGCTGCCGGAACGGTCGCTTTCAAACACAATGCGGCTGCCGTCTGGCGAATAGCTGGGCGCAGTTTCAATGGCCGGCGTATTCGTCAAGCGCACAGACTGCCCGGATGCAATATCCATGGAGTAGATGTCGGTATTACCCCCTTGCGACAGCGAATAAACCACCGTCTGACCGCTGGGCGAAAAGCGCGGTGCAAAGCTCATCGTGCCTTCGGCGCTTTCCAGCACCCGGCGCTGAACGGTACCGATATCCAGCACATAGATGCGCGGAAATCCGCTTTCGTAGCTGGTGTAAAGCACACGGTCACCCGCGGGCGAGAATCGCGGCGCCAGGACGATGGAACCTGATCCCGTCAGGTACTGCACATTGGCCCCGTCGTAATCCATGATCGCCAGCCGCTTTTGTCGCGCATCCTTAGGTCCGGTTTCCGAAACATAGGCGACCCGGCTGTCGAAATAGCCGCCTTCGCCGGTGATCCGGCTGTAAACTGCATCGGCCACTTTATGTGCCATACGGCGCCAACCATCGACAGTGCCGGAAAACTGCAAACCGCCCTGCCCGTTGGTATCCGTCAATTCGGCGCCGGAAAAGACGTCATAGACGCGGAACTTTACGTTCACCGTGTTGCCGGTGACATTGACAGCGCCGGTCACCAGCGCCTGTGCGTTGATGGCCTTCCAATCTGCGTATTGCACTGGGGCGTTGAAATCGCTGACCGAAGAGATAAACGCACTGGCCGGAATTTCACGGAACAACCCCGTACCAACCAAATCGTCTGACACCACACGCGCCAGATCGACCGCCATCTGCCCCGCTTCGCCGGTTTCAGGCTGAAAGCTTGGCACGGCAAAGGGCAGCGGTTCGATCGTCGGATCGTCAATCACGATCCGCAGCGGCTCTGCCCGCGCGGTGGGCGCGGTCATCATCAGCGCCGTGGCCGCACAAACGGCCAGCAGTCCCAGAATTCGTGTCATCATGTTATCGGCTCCTCGTTGGATCGAATGTCATCTCGATGTCTTGCCATTGGCTATATTTCTCCTGCGGCAGGGAATAGCCCTTGCCGCCACAGCGAATAATTGCGCGCTTAGCCGCCTCAAACGCCTGTTTCGCAGCAGCGTCAGAACCGCCGGTCGCGCTTAGAAGCTTGATCGAACCGGCAACCGGGGTCCCGTCACTGTTCATGTTCACGCCCACAATGATTGTAGTGCGCGAGGCGTCGGTGGACAGGGCCCCAATGTTCCAGCACGCAGAGACCGCAACGCGCAGTGCCTCGCGTTCCCCCGATGACAGCGGCGGACCGCTTGGAACCGGCGCCTCGTTCACTGCGCCTGCCAATGCCTCACTGAGGGCGTCATTGATGGCGCCACTGTCCGCGGTCGCTGGTTCAGCAGGCTTCGGCGTTGGCGTCTCGGCGGGCGCCTCAGCAGGTTTCTCTGTAGGTTTGGCCGCAGGGGTCTCTGTCGGCTTTGCAGCTGGCTTTTCTGCAACCACAGTCGGCTTGGGCGCTGCGGGGCGCTTGCCCGGCGGGCGCGGCGACGCTTTCGGGGCCTTGTCGGCCTCGGTTACGATTTCAGTTGTACTGTCCTCGGGCGTTTGTGCCGCTTGTGGCTCTTCAACCACAGTTTCGCCTTCGGCATCGGGGGCCACGGCAGGCTGCTCTTCGGTGTCGGGTTTGACCTCGGGTTCCGGCTGCACAACGGGTTCAGGGGCCACGCGGGGCACCGGGCGGGGGATTGGGCGCGGTGCGACCTCGGGGACCAGCACGGCGGTATCGCCTACCGGTTCGTTTAGCTCCGGCGGCGTATCTTCGACCTCGGTCTGCGGCGGCAATGTCTGCTCTGTCACCTCGGGCGGCGTATCTTCCGGCGGGGTTTCAGTCTGCACAGGTTCCGGCTGCTCGATGACCGCATCCGGCTCTGGCGTCACCTCTGGTACGTCGGGGGTCGCTTCGGGGGGGGTGGGTTGCGCCACCTCGCTGGTCGAAGCAGGCGGCTGCTGCGCCGCCACGAGGGCGGCGTATTGTTCGCTGGAGATGACAGACACTTCGGTCATCTCAACCGGCAAATGATCGGGCTTAAAAATACCGCCAAACAACAGCCAGCCGATCAGGGCCAGATGGCCCGCACCCGATATGTAATGCCCTGTATCCACGGCTCAGCCACCCGACGTGTCGCGGCCATCCAGCGCCGGGCCGCCGATGTCGGTCACCAGACCAATGTTGGAAAAACCGCCCTTGTTCAACGCGCCCATGACTTCCATGACAACGGCATAGGGTACTTTGCCATCTGCACGCAGATAGACGCGATCGCTGGCACGTTCCGCCGCTATCGCAAGCAGCTTGGTCACCAATTGGTCACGCGGGGTGTCTGTGGTCTGGATCTGAATAGTGCCATCGACGCTGACGGTCACGGTCAGCGGCTCTTCCGGCTCTGACGGCAAGGCGCTGGCCGCAGTCTTGGGCAGTTCAACGGGCACACCCACGGTCAACAGCGGCGCTGCCACCATAAAGATGATCAGCAAGACCAGCATCACGTCTACAAAAGGTGTGACGTTGATTTCAGCCATTGGCTGGCTGCGGCCGCGTCTGCGCCCTCGCCCGCCTTGTTTCTTGATTACACCTGCGCCCATGGGTCAGCTGTCCAACTGGCGGCTGAGGATGGTGGCAAACTCATCTGAAAACGCCTCATAGCTGCCGAGGATGCGGTCACTGTCGGCGCTGTATTTGTTGTAAAAGATAACCGCCGGGATCGCGGCCATCAGGCCCATACCGGTGGCCAGCAGCGCCTCTGCGATACCGGGCGCCACAACAGCAAGGTTTGTATTCTGCTGCGCCGCAATCTCGATAAAGGCGTTCATGATGCCGAACACCGTGCCGAACAGGCCCACAAAAGGCGCGGTGGAACCGACGGTGGCGAGGACCGGCAGGCCCTTTTGAAGCCGCTCGGCTTCCTTGGCAATCGCCACATCCATGCTGCGGTCAATGCGCGCTGTCGCGCCAGGGATCAGACCGCCGTCCTCGCGGTGCGACCGCCGCCATTCCGACATGCCGGACGCAAAAATCTTTTCGGCTGGCCCCTCAGGATCGGCCCCAATGGTGTCAAACAGCCCGTCCAGCGGTTCGCCTGACCAGAACGCCTGATCGAACTGCGTCGCCTCGGCGCGTGCCTTGCGGTATTGAATGTATTTCTGAACGATGATCGACCAGGACCAGAATGAGGCCCCGATCAACATTATCATCACCAATTTTACGGTCAGTGTTGCCTTCGCGAACAACCCCCACATGGAGAAATCAATCCCCTGCGCCAATGCCAGCGTCTCTGCTTCCATCTAAATATGCTCTTTTTCTGCTGCCCTTTACGGGGCGATCTGCCTCAAAGGCCTTGTTTTCCAAGGCTCCATTTGGGGCAAAACTATCTGACTGCAACTGGGATTGCTAGGATTATGGTATCAATCCGCCAGATCATCGCCACTTAAGCGAAGTTTCGCTGGCAAACGCATAGGTTTACCAGCTGTGGACATGCAAACTGCTGTCACCTTGGCGCGAAAAATCAGCTGGTCGTCGCGGTAAACGTCTTGATTAAAGACCCAGCGCACTGCGCCGGTCGCCGCGTGAGTCGTGCGTACCTCCAGCCGGTCGCCAAATCGCGCCACGCCAAGATAATCCGCCTCAACCCGCGTCACAGCAAAGACGATACCCGTCTCGCGCATCGCACGCTGATCAAGCCCCAACTGTTCCACGATGTCCGACCGCGCCCGTTCGATGTAACGCAGGTAATTGGCGTAATAGACAATGCCCGCCATATCGGTGTCTTCGTAAAAGATGCGAACCGGAAACTTATGCATTACCCACGCACCGCAACCCGCGCCGCCAAACGCAAGGCATGGGCGGCGTCATTGGCCGCAGGCGGCATCACCGGGTCATAGGCAGCGCGGATCAGATCAGCGACTTCAGGCCGCAACACCAAGGTATCATCGGCCAGCGCCAGCGGCGATTGCTCTTTAAACGCCGCATCTGACCACAGCAAAATCACCTGTACGGCCTGACTTAACGCCAGAACCTGCGCCGACATATCGCGCAACGCATCATCCATACGCAAAAATACGAAACAGGCCTTGATCGCGCCTTGCGCGTCAAAGCGGAAAAACCGGTATTGGTTGGCCCCTGCCGTCTCCAGCCGATCGACCAAGGGGCCCAATTCCGGCACCAGCTTGTCCATGCCCGGCACCTCGGGCAATTCCGACCATTCGGAAAAAAAGAACATCATCAGGTTGCTGCCAAGCTCGGCGTCCATCTCGGCCAATTCATGCCCGGCCAAGTTCACGACGGCCTCAAGCGCGCCTTTGACCACTGGCAGCGCATCATCTTCGATACCAAAGACCACCGGTGCAATTGGCCGCCCCCAACGTGCAAAGGCAAACTGCCCGTCGCGGCGGGTAAACAAGGTTTCTATCTGCTCTGCGTCCATCTTCATCTTGCCAAATAAACTCAATTTTGACCCATCAACCAAACAGATCGTTTTGCCCCTTGGGCGCGGAAAGCCCCAGATGGGTCCAGGCCTTGGCCGCCAACATCCGCCCGCGCGGGGTGCGCTGGATCAGCCCCTGCTGCAACAAAAACGGCTCGATCACCTCTTCCAATGCATCCCGGCTCTCGCTCAGCGCCGCTGATAACGTCTCGATCCCCACTGGGCCACCCTGATAATTTTCGGCAATCAACGCCAGGTACCGCCGGTCCGCCCCATCAAGGCCCAGATGATCGACGCCTAGGCGGGTCAACGCCATATCCGCCAAGTCCCGCGTCACCCGGCCATCGCCCTCAACCACCGCAAAATCCACCACGCGGCGCAACAGCCGCCCCGCAATACGAGGCGTGCCACGGGCGCGCCGCGCGATCTCGCGTGCGCCGCCCTCATCTGCGGGCGCGCCCAGTTTGCGCGCGTTGCGATCCACGATGATAAACAGCTCGTCCTCGGTATAGAACTGCAACCGGGTGGGAATGCCAAAACGATCGCGCAGCGGTGTGGTCAGCAACCCCATCCGCGTCGTCGCCCCAACCAGGGTGAAGGGCTGAAGCTCAATGCGCACCGTGCGCGCCGCTGGCCCTTCGCCAATCACCAGATCAAGCTCGAAATCCTCCAAGGCGGGATACAGCACTTCTTCCACCGCCGGGTTCAGCCGATGAATTTCGTCGATGAACAAAACATCTCGCGCCTCAAGGTTGGTCAGGATCGCGGCCAGATCACCCGCCTTGGCCAATACCGGCCCCGAGGTCATGCGAAAGCCGACCCCCAGTTCGCGTGACATGATCTGCGCCAGCGTCGTCTTGCCCAATCCGGGCGGGCCATGAAACAGTGTGTGGTCCATCGCCTCGCCACGTTGCTTGGCAGACTGGATGAACACCGCCAGATTTGCCCGCGCCTCTGCCTGACCGACAAATTCCGACAGCATCTGCGGTCGCAAGGCGCGGTCAAAATCTTCGGGCAGCGGGTCGGGCCGCAAGGTGGGGTCTATATCAGTCATGTCGTCCCGTTATGCCGGAGGGTTGATCGTTCTTCCAGAGGAAGGTTCAGCCAATGCCGACTGCCCGCACATACCCTCACCCTTTCGGGGCCAGCAGCTTGAGGGCCGCGCGGATCAACGTTTTGGTATCTGCCCCCGGATCATCGCCCGCCGCCTGCGCCACGGCCCCTGCCGCATCGCCGGGGCCATAGCCAAGATTGCCAAGTGCCGACAACGCCTCGGACTGAGCCGATGCATTGGGTGCGGGAGCCTTGGGCGCGCGGCGCGGTGTGGCGGCCTCTATCACGCTTTCATCGACCGCCGCTGCTGCCTCGCCGTGGGCCTCTGCCAGCGTACCGGTCATTGCCATCACACCGGGTGCCTTGTCCTTGAGATCCAACACCACACGCTGCGCGATCTTGGGGCCGACACCCTTTGCAGCCTTGACCGCATTCCAATCGCCCAGGGCAATGGCCCTGCTGACCCCGTCCGGCCCCAGCGTACCTAGGATCGCCAGCGACGCCTTTGCCCCGACGCCTTGCACCGACGTCAGCAACCGGTGCCATTCCTTTTCCACCAGCGTCTGAAAGCCAAACAACTGCATCAAATCCTCGCGCACCACCAGATCGGTGAACAGCGCCACAACATCGCCCACACCCGGCAGTGCCGCCATTGTTCGGTCAGAGACGTAGACAAGATAACCGACCCCTCGCACGTCAATCAGCACATGGTCTGAGGCGCGGTAATCAATGCGGCCCGTAATCTTGCCAATCATGCGCTCGCCCTCGCCACCGCTTGCGCCAGCGTGCTGGCCCCGCCGTGATGGGCGTGACAGATCGCAATTGCCAAAGCATCCGCCGCGTCCGGCCCCGCGATGTCGATCCCCGGCATCTGCATGCGCACCATATGCGCGACCTGCCCCTTATCTGCATGGCCCACGCCCACCACCGTCTTCTTGACGGTATTGGGGGCATATTCACCCACCGTTAGGCCAAACTGCGCTGGCACAAGCATGGCAATGCCGCGCGCTTGACCCAGCTTCAGCGTACCGGCCCCGTCCTTGTTCACAAATGTCTGCTCGACCGCCGCTGCCTGCGGCCGCCATGTGGCCAAGACCCGCGTCAACTGCCCGTGCAGCGACAACAGCCGCTCGCCCAGATCATCACCCTCAGAGGTGCAGACCCCATTCGCCACATGGGTCAACCGGCTGCCTGCCACGTCAATCACGCCCCAGCCAAGGTTCCGCAGCCCCGGATCTATGCCAATCACCCGCATCTTTTGCCGCCTCGCTAAATTTTGTTGCTTTTTTGATGCACTAGCACGAAAGGCGAACATCCGCCAAGCCTTTCCGCATGCGGATCAATTGCGACATCAGCAATGTCGCATCCAAACCACGCGGCACAAATGCGCCTGCTGTGACGCCAAAACCGACACCGAAACAAGCCAATCTTAGCTATATTTTATTAGGGTATCAGGCGGTTTTTGACCTATGCAAAAAGCGCAGGACACACATGCGTTTATGGGGATTGCGCGGGCCGCAATCTGCGCCTATCTGCCGCTCATCTTGTCAGGGAAACTGACTTAACGATCAATATAAAGGACGGCTCAAATGGCTGCTTTCGACACCACCCGCACAGCATACGGCACATCATCGGCCGTCTACCGCATCGTCGCATTCTTTGGTGACATGACCGCATCGGTTATCGCATGGAACGATTCCCGCGTCACCCGCAAGGCATTGGCCTCACTGACCGACCGCGAACTCGACGACATCGGCCTGATCCGCGGTGACATCGACCACGTCGCTCAAAGCCACTTTATCCGCTAAGGGCGCTACGGCAGGTCACGGCCTGCCGCAACCCGGTGGGTCCAACGACCCTACCGAACAGTGCAAAAAGACAAAGCCGTAGCTGATTATCAGCTACGGCTTTGTCTTTGGAGGGCCGTGATACGCGCCCCTGACGAGGCGCGTGAATTTGTTTTTTCCGCGACGGTTCAGCGCAAAACCGGACCGACGACATTTGCCATCGACTGCGTCACCGGGTCAATCGCCAACGCCTTCGCGCCCACTTTTTCCACCACGGTGCCGCGTCCAAGTTCGGACAGCCGTTCATTATATGTCACCGGGCCGACCGCCGATAATGTGAACGCCTTGAATGCAAAGAACCCAAGCACGATCAGCAACAGACCTTTGATCGGAAAACTCCGGCTCTGACGTTTGGGTGTGACCGTGATCAACCCATCGCGACCCACCTTGGTGACATAGCCGTGGGTCATCTGCTGATGCTTGCGCCCGAGCAGGTTCAGACGTTTTACAAAATGCGCATGTGTTTCAACCATGACAGCCTCGAATAACAATCGGCCCCCACCGTTTGCTAACAATTGAATACATTTGAATTGTGGCAATTTCTGGGCAATTGCCCCAAATGCACCCAAAATGAGTACGAGATTATGTCTTTTTCTGAAGCGTTAACGTCGTCCAGTCAACAATGCTATCGCGCTGTACCAGATTGATGCCAGCTTCGGCATAAACCGCGATCACCTCGTTCGCCTGTTCGTTTAAAATGCCAGACAGAATCGCATATCCCCCCGGCTGCAGGACCTGCGCCATGTCCGGCGCCAGCGCGACCAATGGCCCCTTCAGGATATTGGCAAAGATCAGATCAAACGGCGCTGCTACGGCCAGTTGCGGATGGTCAAAGCCTGCCGCCTCGACACAGTCCACGCGCCCGGTCAGCCCGTTTGCATCGACATTCGCCTGCGCCACGTCAACGGCAACTTCGTCGATATCGCTGGCCAGCACGGTGTCGGGCCAGATCCGCGCCGCCGCCATCGCCAGCACCGCCGTACCACAGCCAATGTCAGCGACCCTGCGGCCCTGGAACCCATCGGTTGCCAACCTATCCAACGCGCGCAAGCAGCCCAACGTCGTGCCGTGGTGGCCCGTGCCAAAGGCCATTGCAGCCTCAATCAGCAATGGCTCGCAGTCGTCGGGTACTTTGTCGGCATCATGGCTGCCATAAACAAAGAACCTCCCCGCTTCGACCGGGGAAAGTTCGCGGCGCACATGAGCGACCCAGTCCGTTTCCGGCAATTCCGAAACCACAAAGGGCTTGGCCCCCATCGCCGCTGCCAGCACCGCCAGCGCGGCCGCATCCGGTGTCTCCTCAAAATAGCCGCCGACCTCCCATAGACCTGAGCCATCTTCCATCTCGAATACGCCCACGCCGGTTGGTTCCGGGTTTAACCGCTCCATCGCGTCACCCAGCGCATAGGCGGGGTCGCGGCCTGCAAGGGTCGTAAGGGCGGTAAAAGTCGGCATGGGGCGTCCTATCTGATACGGTCGGCGTTGCGCATCCGGTAGGGCGACAGGGCGCCGGGGTCAAGCGCTGCGCGCCGTCCCGCGTTATTCCGCCACCTGTGGCAGGGCACGTTTCAGGATCGTTTCATGCCCGGGTGCCGGGTGGCGCGGGATCAGCATGGCGAGCACGAAAGACACTGCTGCCATCCCCGCCGCGAGAAAAAACACCGCCGCGGGCGAGATCAGCCAGAGCAGCCCCAGACCCACCGGCAGAAACACTGCCGCAATGTGGTTGATGGTAAACGCCACCGCCGCCGTGGGTGCAATATCCGCCGGATCAGCAATTTTCTGAAAATAGGTTTTTAGCGCCAGCGCCAACGCAAAGAACATATGATCCAGCACATAAAGCGCTGCTGCAATCACCACACCCCAGCCCAGATAGTATACACCACCATAGGCGAGAAAAACGATGATCAACCCGATATATTCGAACCCCAACGCACGGCGTTCGCCGAAATACCCCACAGCGCGCCCCATCAGCGGGGCAAAAATCATATTCGCCACAAGGTTGATGAGATAAAGCAGCGTAATCTCATGCACGTCATAGCCAAAGCGTTCGACCATCATAAAGCCGGCAAAGACGACAAAAATCTGCCGCCGCGCGCCTGACATGAATTGCAGCGCGTAATACAGCCAATACCGGCGGCGCAACACCATCGTCTTGTTCTGCACGGTGGGCGCTTCAAACTGTGGATAAGCCAGCATCGCCACCATCGCGATCAGCACCGTCACCCCGCCGCCGATCAGGTAGACAATATTATAGCTCAGGCTCAACGTCTCCCACAGCGCCATGATCACCAGATAAGCCACCAGAGTTGCAGCGGACCCTGCGGCCATCAACCAACCAATCATCCGTGGCGCGTCTTCGATTTTGAGCCATTGCAATTGCAACGACTGATTCACCGTCTCATAATAATGAAATCCGATTGAGCTCAGCATCGTGATGGTCAAAATTCCGCCCATCGAAGGGAACCACGCCGTTACCGCCGTGGCTGCCCCCAAAAGGATCAGCGCAACGAGTCCCAAGACCTGCTCGCGCACGAACATGATAATCGCGATCACACCAACGGCCAGAAACCCTGGAATTTCGCGCACCGTGTGCAGCAAGCCAATATCTGCCCCGTCAAAATCCGCCACGTCGATGACAAAGTTGTTCAGCAGCGCCGACCAGGTGTTAAAGGCAATGGGCATCGCCAAAGCCATCAAAAACAATAACGCCACCGGGCGGCGCCAGAACGGCAGATGCTTGGCATCGTCAAGGGTCACTAATCGGCTCATCCGATTTGCAATACGCCCCCACCACGAGATTGACGAGATGCAAAGCACATAATCTATGTGCAAATACACAGATCACCCTGCCCAAATATGCAGATGTTTTACTTTTTTGAGTCAGAAATACCCTCGGGGTCCGGGGCAGCGCCCCGGCGGGTCAATAAAAACTCTGCGGATCAATATCAACAGCGAGACGCAAATCCCCGGTCAACCGCACCTGCCCCACCCAACGGCTAAGTGCCTCCTGCAGCGCCACGGATTTCTCAGCCTTGACCAACAACCGCACCCGATGCCGCCCGCGCACCCGTGCAATGGGGGCCGGTGCGGGGCCAAATACCTGCGCGCCCACCGCCCGCAACGGCCCGTCGCGCCGCGCCAACTGGTTGCCCAGCTCAAACACAGCCGCCGCGTCACTGCCGCTCAGGATGATCCCCGCCATCCGACCATAAGGCGGCACGCCGGCCTGCCGCCGCTCGCCTGCCTCTGCCGCCCAGAATTTTTCCTCTTCGCCGGCAAGGATCGCGCGGATCACCGGATGCTCTGGCTGATAGGTTTGCAGCAGGGCCGCACCGGGTGCCTCGGCCCGCCCGGCGCGGCCCGCTACCTGCCGCATCAATTGAAAGGTGCGTTCCGCCGCACGCAGGTCTGACCCGGTCAGCCCCAGATCCGCGTCAATCACGCCCACCAGCGTCAGCTTGGGAAAGTTGTGCCCTTTCGCCACCAACTGCGTGCCGATGATGATATCCGCTGCCCCCTCGGCAATCGCCGCAATCTCGGCTTTCAACGCGCGCGCCGAGCCGTACATGTCAGAGCTCAGCGTCGCGATCCGCGCGTCGGGCCAGAGGGCTGCCGCCTCCTCGCCCAGCCGTTCGACCCCCGGCCCGATCGGCGCCAGCTTACCCTCGACCTGACACGACGGGCAAACCTCCGGCATCGGCTTCGTCTCTCCGCATTGATGGCAGACCAGACGTTTCAAGAACCGGTGCTCGACCATCCGCGCATCACAGTGATCACAGCCGATTTGTTCGCCACAGGCCCGGCAAAGGGTGATCGGTGCATAGCCTCGTCGGTTTATGAACAGCATCGCCTGCTCGCCGCGTTCCAATCGCGCATCCACCTCGCGTTTAAGTTCTGGCGACACCCATTTGTCGCTGGCCAGCCCCGCCTCGCGCATGTCGATCGCGCCCATCTGCGGCATTACCGCAGGCCCAAAGCGCGAGGTCAGCTCAAGCCGTCGGTATTTGCCCGCCTCCGCATTGGCCCAGGTTTCAAGGCTGGGCGTGGCACTGGCCAGCACCACCTGCGCCCCGCAGATCGACGCCCGTAGCACCGCCATATCGCGCGCATTATAAAGCACACCATCTTCTTGCTTATAAGACGTGTCATGTTCTTCATCGACGACAATCAGGCCAAGGTTCTGAAACGGCAGAAACAGTGCCGATCGCGCGCCGATCACCAGTTGCGCATTGCCCTCGCCGACCATGCGCCAGATGCGGCGGCGTTCGGTCATCGTGGCCCCCGAATGCCATTCCGCCGGCTTTGCGCCAAAGCGTTCCTCGACCCGCGTCAGAAACTGCTCGGTCAGGGCGATCTCTGGCAGCAGGACCAGCGCTTGCCGTCCGGCCCGCACCGCAGCGGCCACGGCTTCTAGGTACACCTCCGTCTTGCCCGACCCGGTAACGCCACGCAGCAAAGTGGTGCCATACTTTTGTGCCGCGATACCCTCTGTCAGCACCGCCGCCGCTGCCGCCTGATCGGGCGTCAAAGGCTTGCCTGGCAAATCAGGATCAAGGCGGCGAAACGGCAGGTCGCGCGGGCTGTCTTCCTCGCGCACAGCGCCCTGGCCCACCAACCCCTTGATCACCGATGCCGTAACCCCGGCCATGTCCGACAGTTCTTTCAGCGTAAAGGCCAAGTCGCCGTATTCCTCAAGCACCGCCATCACCCGCTGGCGCGCATCGGTCATACGTGTCGGCACCCCCTCACCCGCGCGAAAAATTTTGCGCATCGACGGCGGATCACCCAGCCCCGGCGCCCGCGTCGCCAGCCGCAGCATCGCGGGCATGGGTGTCAGCGTATAGGCGGCAGAGCGGATCAGAAAATCGCGCATCTCGTCGCGCATCGGTGCCACGTCCAGCGCCCTGATCACGTGGCGCACTTTGGCCAGATCATAGTCCCCCGCCCCCGGCCCCCAGACGACGCCAATCACCTTGCGCGGCCCCAATGGCACTTCGACAAAGGCGCCGGCATGGCATCCCCCTTCCGGCGCGCGGTAATCCAGCGCGCGGCCCAAGGGCTGCGTTGTCATCACTGACAGCAAATCGCCATGATGGTAGAATTCAGCCATGTCCGCCGCGCACTCCCTGCCTGTTCGGGATTTCAGGCTTTAAGCATCGCAGATCATGCGGTAAAGCCAAGGCAACCGATACCGCTGTTAGCGATCACGTTCCAACCCGGAAGGAAAGCCCATGAAATTTTTCGTAGATACCGCCGAGATCGACGCCATTGCCGAACTTAATGATCTTGGCATGGTGGATGGTGTTACCACCAACCCGTCGCTGATCCTGAAATCAGGGCGCGACATCATCGAAGTGACCAAAGAAATTTGCGATCTGGTCGATGGCCCCGTCTCTGCCGAAGTTGTGGCTCTTGAGGCCGATGCGATGATCGCCGAAGGTCGCAAGCTGGCTGAAATAGCGGATAACATCACCATCAAGCTGCCACTGACATGGGACGGGTTGAAAGCCTGCAAAGTGCTGTCTGGCGACGGTCACATGGTCAACGTGACCCTGTGCTTCTCTGCCAATCAGGCCTTGCTGGCCGCCAAAGCGGGCGCGACTTTCATCTCGCCCTTTATTGGTCGCCTTGATGACATTAACATCGACGGGATGGAGCTGATCCAAGACATCCGCATCATCTATGACAACTACGGTTTCGACACCCAGATTCTTGCCGCCTCAATCCGCACTGTGAACCACGTGCTTGAAGCCGCGCGCATCGGCGCAGATGTCATGACCGCGCCGCCAGAGGTGATCAAGAAACTGGCATCCCACCCGCTGACTGACAAAGGGCTTGAGCAGTTCATGGCGGATTGGAAGAAGACCGGTCAGAACATTCTCTGATATCGGTCACAACGCCGGAACACTGCGCGCCAGAAGACCCCCGCCTGCCGGGGATTCTGGCGCTGATCCGGCGTTGCTTTGCCAATAAGGTTTTGTGCCCGCGCCGCGACGGCGATCACCGCCGGGTCGGATAGGCCTAGCCGACCTGCCAGACGCCGACCGTCCATACAATGCGTAAAGCCGTTACTGGGCGGCAGCACTGACAGTCAGATGATCGGCGGACCAAAGCGCTGGCCGCAGTTCGGCTTCTGCCCCACCCTGACGGATACGGCGACATTGCCCTACCGGGATCGCCACGGCCATCAACACAGGATCAATACCGCTTGCTGCATCATGCGGTGGCAACCCGGCGTGTAGGCCATCGAGTGCAACCGATACATCGCAAGGCAAAAAGACGCTGGCCCCGCCAACGCCTGTATCGTCTTGCCAGGGGGTCAGCGGCGCACCCACGGCACCAACGCAACACACCACAGTCTGAAGTTCGATGGCCCGCGCCCGCGCACACCCGAAGACGCGGTTGTATCCAGTGATCATGTCGGTCTTGGCCGGGATGATCACCAGATCAAGGTCGAGCGCCCCCAAAATGGACCAAAGCGCGGTATATTCGGAATCGAGACATATCGCGATGACGCAGCGCAAGCCGTTCCATTCAAAGACATTTATCTCCGTCCCCGCGATGGTGATACCACTTGCACCATTCGCCTCTAGAGGCGTCAGGCTCAACTTGTTCTGAACATGAAACGCACCATCGGGCGTAATAAACCATGCCTGATTCAGAAAACCTTGGGCGCCTGCGTCGGTCTCGACAAACACCGGGAATGTGCCGGGCACAATGGCGACACCAGTCTGCGCCGCCATCTCGACCAACGCGTCGCGCGCCAGCAGTGATGTATCGGCCAACCACCCCAGCTGCGACGCCGCAGGCAGATCGGCGGGGGCAAAATTCAGCCATTGTGCACAACAGAACTCGGGTATGACCAGCAGGTCCACCCCACGCGCAGCGGCGGCATCCATACGGCTGCGCACATGCGACAACCACGTTGACAGGCTGTCAGGCACCACCTGTAGATTGGCAGCCCAAAGATCGGCAGATACGGTTTCCAAAACGAAAATTCCCCGCCCGAACCTGACCCCTCATGCTGCATCGGGCACATGCAGCGGGCAGCCTGCCCACGTTTCGACGCCTAGGCGACAATCTGCAAACAACACGGCCCAACCCGCTATGAAGTCTTTTGTTCCCAATCGCATTTGGTGTACCTCTTAGTACCCGCATGACGCAGCTCGGCAACAAAACGACCATCTTAGCCATTCGTTAACCAACTTTAGGGCAGATTTTAGCGATCCCCCGTGTTAAGACACCGCAAATCAAAAAGAGACCTACATGAGCAGCAGCCCCAAAATCGACGACGCCCTGCGCGAAGCGATCATCTCCAAGCCCGATGTGATCTTGGATGACAGTGACGTAATGCAGGCGCTGATCGCCGCCAATGAAAAGGCGATGGGCGGCAATATCGTCGATCTGCGCGGCATTGCCATGGAACGGCTGGAAACGCGGCTCGACCGGCTCGAGGACACCCACCGCAGCGTGATTGCGGCGGCCTATGAAAACCTCGCGGGTACGAACCAGATTCACCGCGCGATACTGCGCATGTTAGACCCGGTCGAATTCGAACCCTTCCTACGCAATCTTGGTGGCGAAGTCGCCGAAATCCTGCGCGTCGATGCCGTACGGCTGGTGTTGGAATCGGTACAGAATGACAATGACCCTGCCGTGCAGCGCCTCGGCGATGTGCTTAGCGTGGCTGAACCGGGGTATATCGACGATTACCTGTCCCAAGGGCGCGGCGGATCGGTGCGGCAGGTGACCCTGCGCGCGGTTCAGGATGCTTCGGAAACACTTTATGGGGACAAGGCCGACTGGATCAGGTCCGAGGCCTGTCTGAAACTTGATTTCGGTGCGGGTCGCTTGCCCGGCTTGCTGGTCATGGGCGCAGAAGACCCACATATGTTTGGCCCACAGCAAGGCACCGATCTGCTGACCTTCTTCACCGGCGTGTTCGAGCGCGCGATGCGCCGCTGGCTGTCTTGAGCGCAGCACCCAACACCCTGTTGATCAGCCCTGCGGCACGGGACGCGCTTCAGACTTGGCTTGACCACCAACGCGCCTTGAAAGGTGCAGCCGCCAACACGATCACTGCCTACCAAAGCGACGTGACCGATTTTCTGGCCTTCATCACCCTGCACAAGGGCGACACCCAAGGACTGGGCGCGCTGGCTAAGATCACGATCAGCGACATGCGGTCGTGGATGGCACAGACCCGTGGCACGGGGATCGGCGCGCGGTCGATGGCGCGCAAACTGTCGGCGGTCAAAGCGTTTTATCGTTGGCTGGCCGAACGCGAGGGATTTGAACCGACTGCTGTGCTGCTGACCCGATCACCGAAGTTTCAGAAAAAGCTGCCCCGCCCGCTGGCAGTCGACGCGGCCCATGCCCTGATCGACTGCGTCGAACTACAGGCCCGCCAGCCTTGGGTCGCCGCGCGCGATGTTGCGGTGCTGACCCTGCTCTGGGGGTGCGGTCTGCGCATTTCCGAGGCGCTGGCGCTCAAAGGCGCAGACGCGCCGTTGGCGCAGGTGCTGCGCATCACCGGTAAGGGCGGCAAGGAACGTGTGGTGCCGGTGCTGCCCGCCGCCCGCAGCGCTGTACAGGATTATCTGGGCCACTGTCCGCATCCGCAAACGGCGCAATCGCCGCTGTTCCGCGCCGTCCGGGGCGGCGCCTTGGGGGCACGGGCGGTGGCACAGGTGATGGCCAATGCGCGGATGCAACTGGGCCTGCCCGCAACGGCCACGCCCCATGCCATGCGCCACAGCTTTGCCACACATCTGCTGGATGCCGGGGGCGACCTACGCGCGATACAAGAACTGCTGGGCCATGCCTCGCTGTCGACGACACAGGCCTATACCGCCGTCGACACCGCCCGCCTGATGGAGGTCTACAATGCCGCGCACCCTAAGGCTGGCTAAACCCTTGAAGCCCCCCGCGACATCCCTTAGCTAACATCGCAAGCGAGGACGACCTCCCCCAACCGGGACAAGCGATGCGGGACGGCCCGAGCCAGACGAGGCCCCCCAATGCGCAAGACCGCCGACCGTATCCGCCACGCCCTCAGCTTTGAAATCATTGCCCTGCTGATTGTCACGCCACTGGGCGCATGGCTGTTTCACCTGCCGCTAAGCGAGATCGGCGTCGTCACCGTGGTCAGCGCCACCATCGCTACGGCGTGGAACTATGTCTTTAACCTCGGCTTTGACCACGCCATGAAACACCTGCGCGGATCGGTCCATAAAACCGTGACGTTCCGGGTGCTGCATGCCATCAGCTTTGAGCTGGGCCTGCTGTTTGTGCTGATGCCGTTCATCGCGTGGTATCTGGGCATCAGCCTGCTTGAGGCCTTTTTGATCGACGTGTCATTCGCGGTGTTCTACCTCGTTTATGCCTTTGTCTTTAACTGGACATATGACGTGGTCTTTCCCATCCCTGACGATCAGACTGCCTAAGCTTTCAACCCGGCGACGAATTGCGCCGCCGCTGCGGCGGGGTCCAGACCCTTGGCCACATCATCTCCCAGGTCGGCCAAGGCACGGCGTGCCTCTGGTGTGTCCAGTTGCGCCAGCAATGCCTGTTTTACATCCTGTTCAAACCAATAGCGTGCCTGTGCTGCGCGGGTGGCGTCCCAGAATCCGTTTTCGCGCCGCCACTGGATCAAGGCCTGCACCGCGCTCCATGTCTCGGCCAGACCATCCTCTTGCAACGCGGATACTGCCGTGGCGCGTGGAAACCCGTCGGGGTCTTGTGCCCGCTTGCGCAGCAGCCGCAAGGCACCCGCGTAATCCGCCCGCGTTCGGGACGCCGCCGATTTCAGATCACCATCTGCTTTGTTGACGACAACGAGATCGGCCATTTCCATGATACCGCGCTTGACGCCCTGCAATTCGTCGCCTCCCGCCGGGGCCAGCAGCAGCACAAAGACATCCGACATCTCTGCCACGACGGTTTCGGATTGCCCCACGCCCACGGTTTCGATCAACACCACGTCGAACCCCGCAGCCTCGCAAAGGCGCACCGCCTCGCGAGATCGGCGTGCGACGCCGCCGAGATGCGTCTGGCTGGGCGACGGGCGAATAAACGCCAGCGGATCACGGCTAAGCCGGTCCATCCGCGTCTTGTCGCCCAGGATAGACCCGCCCGAGCGGGTCGAACTGGGGTCGACCGCCAGCACAGCCACGCGCAGCTTCTGCGCCGTCAGCATCATGCCAAAACTCTCGATAAAGGTGGATTTGCCAACCCCCGGTGTCCCCGACAGCCCGATGCGCAGCGCTTGGCGGTCGACGGGCAATGCCGCCAGCAATTCCGCCGCCGCGATCCGGTGATCGGCACGGCCCGATTCCACCAATGTGATCGCCCGCGCCAACGCGCGGCGCTCCCCTGCAACAATGCCCTTGGCCAGATCCTTAATATCCATGGCCAACTTTTGGGGGGCGGGCGCGGAATTGTCCATCCCCACCCTTGGCGCGGCACGCGCTTTGCCCGATAACACCCATATGTCCAACACGCCCTTTACCTTGCCCATCGACGCTGTGCTGCCGCAGGTCATCGCAGCCTTACGCGATACGGGTCGTGTCGTGCTGCAAGCGCCCCCCGGTGCCGGCAAAACCACCCGCGTGCCGCTGGCGATCCTCGATGCCGGGCTGACGCAGGGGCGCATCCTGATGCTGGAACCGCGCCGCCTGGCCGCGCGCGCCGCCGCTGCGCGCATGGCGGACACGCGGGGAGAAGACACAGGTCAGACGATCGGCTTTCGCGTGCGCGGCGCATCGGCTGTATCCAAAAGCACCCGCATCGAGGTCGTAACCGAAGGCATCCTGACCCGGATGTTGCAAGACAACCCCGATCTGCCCGGCATCGGTGCGGTGATCTTTGACGAATTTCACGAACGCTCACTCAACGCCGATCTGGGGCTCGCGCTGTGCCTTGAGGTCGCTGGCGCGCTGCGGGATGATCTGATGTTGGTGGCCATGTCCGCCACCCTTGACGCTGCTCCGGTGGCTGCGCTGATGGAGGCGCCGATTGTCACCTCCGAAGGGCGCAGTTTTGACGTGACGCCCCACTGGCTCGACCGCCCCATGGGCAATCAACGCTTTGAAAAAGCTATCGCCGACCTGACGTTGCAAGCCCTGTCCGACGCGCCCGGTTCCGTTCTCGTGTTCCTGCCCGGCGAAGGCGAGATCAGACGTGTCGAGGCCCTGCTGCGGCCCAACCTACCAGCGGATTGCACCCTGGCCCCGCTGTTCGGCGCTCTCGATTTCAAGGCACAGCAGGCCGCAATTGCCCCAGTGAAAACAGGGCGCAAAGTGGTGCTTGCCACATCCATCGCCGAAACCTCGCTGACCATCGAAGGCATCCGCATCGTCGTGGACGGCGGCCGCGCGCGCCGGGCACTGTTCGATCCGTCCTCCGGCATGGCGCGGCTGGTGACAGAACGTGTCACCCGCGCCGAGGCCACACAACGTGCGGGCCGGGCCGGGCGGCTGGATGCGGGTCATGCCTACAAACTTTGGACACGCGGCGAAGAAGGCGCGCTGGCCGCCTATCCGCCGGCGGAAATCGAAGTGGGCGATCTTACGGGCTTTGCCCTTGAACTGGCGCTCTGGGGGGCGCAGGCAGACAGCCTGAGCTTTGTCACACCACCCCACGCAGGGCGGCTGGCCGAGGCGCAATCGGTGCTGACGATGCTGGGCGCGCTTGACGAGCGGGGGCAGATTACCCCCCATGGCCGCGTGCTGGCCAAACTGCCGCTGCACCCGCGACTGGGGCATATGGTGGCGCGTGGCGGCCCGCGTGCGCCAGTGCTGGCGGCACTGCTGGCCGAACGCGATCCGATGCGTGGGGCATCGGTGGACCTGTCGCTGCGCATGGACGCACTAGAGGGCAAACGCACCACCACAGCGCCGCACGCCCCGACCATGGCGCGGATTAAACAAGAGGCCAAACGTCTGTCGCGCGGCGGCAATGCTGATGGGCCTGACAGCCTCGGCGTTCTGGCAGCGCTCGCCTATCCCGACCGCATCGGGCTGCGCCGCAACGGCGACGCCCCGCGGTTCGTTCTGTCAGGTGGCAAAGGCGCGGTCCTGCCCGACACCGACCCGCTGGCGGGCGCGCGATTGATCGTGGCAACCGATCTGGACGGCGACCCCCGCGAAGCACGCATCCGGCAGGCCGCCCAACTGTCAGATGCCGACCTGCGCGCGACATTTGTCGATCTGATCCGCTGGCAGAATGTTTGCATTTGGTCCCGCCGCGAGGGGCGCGTGCTGACCCGCCGCCAAGAGGTCTTTGGCGCGCTGGTGCTTGAGGACCGCACCTGGCCCGACGCCCCCGCAGATGCCGTTGCGCGCGCCATGCTGGACGGCGTGCGGCAACTGGGCCTGAACCCCGGCAAGGCGGCAGCGCTGTTTCTGGCCCGCGCCCGGTTGATGCCACAGCCCTTTCCAGACTTTTCGGATGGGCACCTGATGGACACCGTCGAGGACTGGCTGCTGCCACATCTGTCTGGCGTGCGCAGCACTGGCGATTGGAAGGGGTTTGACCAATTGCCCGCCCTACGCGCGCGGCTTGATTGGGATCAGCAACAAGCGCTCGACCGCGCGGCACCTGCGCATTTCGAAACCCCGCTGGGCCGCCGCGTGGCGGTTGACTACGCAGGCGACCAGCCCGGCATCACCCTGCGCCTCCAGGAAATGTTTGGGGTCACCCGGCATCCTATGGTGGCGGGGCGACCATTGCAGATCACCCTGCTGTCGCCCGCCCAACGTCCGGTTCAGGTCACCACCGACCTGCCGGGCTTCTGGGCCAGTTCATATGCAGACGTACGCAAAGACATGCGCGGGCGCTATCCGCGTCACCCCTGGCCAGAAGACCCGACAGTTGCAGATCCTACACTTCGCGCCAAACCGCGCGGGACATGATCTGCGCCCTCATGCCGGGGTAAGTTTCAGCGACACCCCATTCAGGCAATGCCGTTTGCCGGTCGGCTTGGGACCGTCGTCAAAAATATGGCCAAGATGGCTGCCACAGCGGTCGCAATGCACCTCGGTGCGGCGCGAGAACAGACTGTTATCCGGCATGGTTTCCACCGCGTCATCCAACGCCTGATCGAAGCTGGGCCAGCCTGTGCCGCTGTCGTACTTGGTCGCCGCGTCATAAAGCGGCTGATCACAGCCCTTGCAGATAAAGGTGCCTGGGCGGGATTCATTGTTAAGCGGGCTGGTAAACGGGCGCTCGGTGTCGCCCTCTCGCATCACGGCGAATTCTGCGTCACTGAGCAGCGCACGCCAGTCCGCATCGCTGCGGGTTACCTCGAAATCACCTTTGACATAGGCAGCCTGTGCCGCGCGCGCGCCCAAAGCAATGGCGCTCGCACCCGTCAGTGCCGTGGTCATAAAGGAACGTCTATTCATAGCATTACTCCTTGATTTCAGGTGTAAAAATACAGCGGGCCAGTATGCAAAACACACTGACCCGCTGCCACTCGTCACATCGGGGCCAGCCCGACCTCACTGGTTAACAAACTTATTTCGGTACAAGCACGCTATCAATCACATGAATGACACCGTTGGACTGCTTGACGTCGGAAATGGTCACCCGCGCCGCATTGCCGCTTTCGTCAAGGATGTAGACATTGCCACCCTTGACCTGAGCCGAAAGCGCATCACCCGATACCGCGTTGAAGTGATAGAAACCGTCCGGCGACACCTTGGCTTTTGTCGCTATCGTCGCGGCAGACCAGTCTCCCGCCACCACATGTGCGGTCAGAACCTTGGTCAGCATCTCGCTGTTTTCCGACTTCAAGAGCGTGTCAACGGTGCCCTCCGGCAACGCCGCGAACGCCGCATTTACCGGGGCGAACACCGTAAACGGGCCTTCCGACGACAGCGTATCAACCAGCCCCGCAGCTTTTACCGCAGCCACCAGCGTCGTGTGATCAGCAGAGTTTACAGCATTTTCAACGATGGTCTTGTTTTCGAACATCGCCGCGCCCCCTACTTCGGGATTGGCCGCAAATGCGCCGGTGGCCAAAGCGGCAGCGGTGGCCGTGGCAATCGTGAACTTTTTGAAACAAGTCATGGTTTTTCTCCTGAACGCCGCCCTGCTTGTGGGGGTGTGCAGCAGACACGCGTAGGGAGATGCGAAAGTTTCAATAGAACCCTCACGAAAACCGAAAAACTTTTAACGGATTGTTTAATAGGCATATTTTTAACAAATTCACCGCTGAAAATGCCTGACGAAATGCCAGATGTCAATCAGGGGTTGAATGTTGTCCCGGTCGAACTCTTGCACCACGAAATATCTGATCATTGCTAAAGTTATCCTACAGTTCGGCAACAGCGCCAACGGCAAGGATCGTCCCGGTTGGCACCCCCTCGGGCGCGCCGCCCGTCGGCTCATCAGTAACGGCCAGTGTAATCTGCGCTATGTCGGCGGCGAGGTCGGCAGGCAACGCGACGCGCGCCACATCGCCTTCCGGTAGGACGCCAAGTGAGATCGGCGCGCGCTCTGGCAGTATCGCCCACAGCTCAAGCACGCGGCCAGCAGGAGCACCACCGGCCACCCGGCGCAGGGCAATATCACCGCGCGCAGGATCGACCACGGCCAGCATCTGCAATGTGCTGTCCTCGGCGGCCATGCTGGTCGCGTAAACCGCGCCAGGTTGGTCTGGTGCCGGGCGCAGCAGAGGCATCGCAACATACGCCAGCAGCGCTATCGCAGCAAAGCTGATACCCTTCCAGACCCAGAGGCGCTGTAGAAACGGCACCCGCTCTTTGGCGAACAACCGTGCCATCAGTGTCTTTTTCGCACGTTTAGGGGGTGCCACCGGTGCAATCCCATCGGTCATGGCAACCAGTCTTTCCTGCCAGCGCGCAACATGCGCCGCAAAACCTGCATCTCGGGCCGCACGGGTGTGCGCGACCGACAGTTCCTCGCCGTCGATCAGGCCCAGCGCATATTCAGCGGCAAGCAGGGTGTCGTCATCTTCGGGGGTCAGGGGCGCATCACTCATTGGCTCATACACTCCCGCAGGGACAGCAAACCACGGCGCAGCCAGGTGCGCATGGTGTTCAACGGGACGCTGAACCGCGCGGCCAGATCGGCATAGGTTTCGCCGTCAAGATAAGCGCCGCGTATGGCCGCCCCTTTGTCAGCCTCAAGCGCTTCTAGGCACGCGCCCAGCCTGCCGGCCTCCGATGATGCGACGGCAAACTGTTCGGGGTTCAACCCCGGTGCCGCCAATTCAAAGCCCGGCGCATTGATATCTTGGTGCCCCTTGCGGCGGGCGCGCAGACGGTCGATCGACGTGTTGCGCGCTATTGTTATCAGCCAAGTCATCGGCGACAG
Organism: Sulfitobacter sp. KMM 9851; assembly: GCF_057178245.1. Taxonomy (NCBI): domain Bacteria; kingdom Pseudomonadati; phylum Pseudomonadota; class Alphaproteobacteria; order Rhodobacterales; family Roseobacteraceae; genus Sulfitobacter; species Sulfitobacter sp. KMM 9851. The sequence goes on along the minus strand of NZ_CM169991.1, from coordinate 901,965 downwards.
CCCGTTGGCCTGATAGCGCCCGGCGCTCTTCCAGATTTTGACGAACGTGTCTTGCATGGCATCCTCTGCGGCAGCGCGTTTACCCAACACACGCAGACAAACCCCAAATAGTTTCGCAGAGACCCGATCATAGAGGGCCTCAAACGCCGCACGGTCGCCCAGGGCGGTGCGCGCGATCAATGCTTCAATCTCGTCACGGTCCATATCTTAGTGCGTCTCCGTGCATCGGGCCGCAGCGGGCGTCGGCCCCCTGTCCGCTTCTGCAGTGAAGTGGCACCGAGTCCGCGAAAGTCAAACGGCCTCTTGCGTGTAGCGCCGCAATTCGGCGCGCGCCACCTGTCGGCGGTGCACCGCATCCGGGCCGTCGGCCAGCCGCAGTGTGCGCACATGTGTCCATGCATTTGCCAGCGGTGTATCTTGGCTGATGCCCTGCGCGCCAAACATCTGCACCGCCTCGTCAATCACCTTCAGCGCGACGCGCGGCGCGATCACCTTGATCTGGCTAATCCAGGGCGCCGCGGCGCGTTTGTCGCCCTGATCCATATACCAAGCGGCCTTGAGGCACAGCAACCGGGCCATTTCGATCTCCATCCGGCATTCCGCGATAATGTCATAGTTCGCGCCCAAGGCCGCCAACGGCTTGCCAAACGCCTCGCGCGCCAGCGACCGGCGGCACATCTGTTCCAACGCCGCCTCGGCTTGCCCGATGGCGCGCATACAATGGTGAATACGCCCCGGCCCCAAACGCCCTTGGGCAATTTCAAAGCCTCGCCCTTCGCCCAGCAGCAATCCTTCTGCAGGCACGCGCACATCTGTAAAGCGGATATGCATGTGGCCATGTGGCGCGTCGTCATGGCCGTAAACCTGCATCGGGCGCAATATCTCGATCCCCGGCATGGCGGCGTCGACCACGATCATCGACTGGCGCGCATGTTTGGGCAGATCATCACCCCCGGTCTTGACCATCACGATATAGACCTTGCAGCGCGGGTCACCGGCCCCGCTGGCCCACCACTTTTCCCCGTTCAGCACGTATTCGTCGCCATCCCGCACGCAAGACATGCGGATGTTCGTTGCGTCGGACGAGGCCACATCGGGCTCTGTCATCAAATATGCCGACCGGATTTCCCCCGCCAATAACGGCGCCAGCCATTTGTCCTTCATCGGCTGCGTGCCGTAGCGCTCGAACACTTCCATGTTGCCGGTGTCGGGGGCAGAGCAGTTGAACACCTCAGCCCCTAGGGGCGTCTTGCCCATTTCTTCGGCGAAATGCGCGTATTCAACAGTCGAAAGCCCGATCCCGCGCGCCGAATCCGTCAGCCAGAAATTCCACAACCCCGCCGCTTTGGCCTTGGACTTGAGCCCTTCAAGAATCTCGGCCTGTCGTTCGGTATAGGTCCAGCGGTCCCCTTGGCCGATCTCGGCATGGTATTCTGCTTCGAGCGGCATCACCTCGTCACGGATCATAGCCACCACCCGATCCAGCAATTCCCGGTTTTCGGGGCGCATTTCAAAGTTCATCGCCTGGGGCCTCCCTGCCTGCAACGTCACGCAGGGGCTTTCCCTGCACCGTCAGACTTGCTTAGATTGCCGGGGCTGTCCATCGCCCTTGGAGGGAACGTTACGTGCACATCTACGACAAAGCCGACTTGGCGCGGTATCTGACGCAACATGTGCCGGGCTTCGAGACGCTTGATACCATCGAGAAATTTTCCGACGGGCAATCAAATCCCACCTACAAACTCACATCGGGCGGGCGCCAGTTTGTTCTGCGCGCCAAACCGCCCGGCAAGTTGTTGAAGTCGGCACATGCGGTCGACCGCGAGTACCGCGTCATGCAGGCGCTGGCAGACACGGATGTACCCGTGCCAAAGGTTCTGCACCTTTCGGGCGACGACAGCCCGCTTGGCACGCAGTTTTTCGTTATGGATATGGTGCGCGGCCGCATCTTTTGGGACCCGGCCCTGCCTGAGTTGGACAGGTCCGCACGTGCGCGCATCTACGACACGATGAATGCCACGCTTGCCGCCCTGCATACGGTTGACCCGGCGGCGGTGGGCTTGGGCGACTACGGCAAACCCGGCAATTATTTTGAGCGTCAGGTCACCCGCTGGTCGCAACAATACCGCGACGCCGAGACAGACGCCCTGCCTGATGCTGACTGGCTGATGGATTGGCTGGCCGCCAACATGGTGGCCGACGACGGTGCAAGCGCCATCGTGCACGGCGATTTCCGCATTGATAACATGATCTTTTCACCCAACGACGAAAGCCTCGCTGCGCTGCTGGATTGGGAACTTAGCACCCTGGGGCATCCGTTTGCCGATCTGGCCTATCAATGCATGCACTGGCGGCTCCCGCATGCTGGGCATTTTCGCGGATTGGCAGGCGTCGACCGCGCCGACATGGGCCTGCCCACAGAGGACGCATATGTCGCGCGCTATTGCGAACGGCGTGGCATTTCCAGGCCGGACAACTGGAACTTTTACGTGGCGTTTTCATACTTCCGCCTGCTGGCAATCCTGCAAGGCGTGCTGAAGCGGGGGATTGACGGCAATGCATCCAACCCACGCGACACCGACATGCTGCGGCAGGTAATCGCCCATATGGCCCAGGCCGCCCGGAGTCTTGCAGATGACTGATATCGAATATTTCTATTCCGCCCATTCCGCCTATGCCTATCTGGGCGCACAAGAGCTGGAACGCATAGCCGCCGATCATGGGGCGCGCATTGTGCATCGCCCATTCGATTTTGCCCCCGTCATGGCCGCCGCCGGGGGCAAAACAATCAAACAGCGCACGCAGGCCCATGTCGACTATTTCTTTGGTCGAGACATGTACCGCTGGGCCGAATTACGCGATCTGCCGATGGTGCGGTTTCGCCCCACCTATCACGACAATCCGCTGGCCTTGCCCAACGGCATGATCATCGCCAGCGATGACCCCGGCAGGATGAGCTGGGAAATCCTGCAAGCGCATTGGCGCGATGACGCCGATATAGCAAACCCAAATGTACTGGCCGGTCTTGCGCGTGCAGCTGGGCAAGACCCAGAACGATTGCTGGATGCCGCTCAAAGCGAGGACGTGCAAAAGCAGCATATCGCCAATACCCAAGAGGCCATTCAGCGTAATATTTTCGGATCGCCCACCTATTTTGCGGGCGGTGACATGTTTTATGGACAAGACCATCTGTTCATGGTGGAACGGGCGTTGAGCAAACCTTTTTCGCCGTAGGAACACACGATGAGCAACCCGCCAAGCCAGACAAATTACGACGTCGTAATCATTGGGGGGGCAATTTATGGCTCTGCCCTGGCATGGTGGTTAACCAATACTCCGGGTTTTGATGGCTCGGTGCTGGTGGTTGAACGTGACCCCACCTACGAATTCGCCTCGACCAGCCATACCAACTCTTGCATCCGTCAACAGTTTAGCACCCCGACCAACATCAAAATCTCGCAGTTCGGCGCAGAATTCATCAAGAATTTCAGGCAGTTCATGGGCGATGCTGATGTGCCAGAATTGGTATTGCAAAGCTTTGGCTACCTGTACCTTGCTGATACCACAGAATTCGCAGGGCAACTGCAGGCCGCGCAACAGGTTCAGGCGGCCAACGGCGCGCATACACGGCACATGTCGGTCGACGAAATCGCCGCAGATTATCCCTTCTACATGCTAGACGACATTATCGCGGGCAACCATAACAAGGTCGACGAAGGCTACTTTGACGGCGGCACCATGTTCGATTGGTTCAAGCGTATGGCCCGTCGGCGTGGCGTTGAATACATCCACGATGAAGTGGTCGGCATGACATTGAATGCGCCGGGTTCGGTAGTCGACAGTGTCACCCTGAAATCAGGCGGCACCGTTAGCTGTGGCACCGTCGTGAACGCCTCTGGCCCCCGCGCCGCCGCCACTGCCGCCATGGCGGGCATCACCCTGCCCGTGGTGCCGCGCAAACGCTACACCTACGTATTTGACGCCGCCAAACCGTTGGATCAGGTGCTGCCGCTGACCATCGACCCCAGCGGCGTCCACATGCGGCAAGAGGGCAAGTATTACATGGCCGGCTGCCCGCCGGACGATGATTACGACGCGGCCTATGACGACTTTACCTTTGATCATTCCCTTTGGGAACAAAAGGTATGGCCGATCATCGCCACCCGCGTGCCAGCCTTTGAACAGGTCAAGGTCATCAATGAATGGGTTGGGCACTACGCCTATAATACGGTCGATCAGAACGCGATTCTCGGGTTTCACGACAAGGTCTCAAACTTCGTTTTCATGAACGGTTTTTCCGGCCACGGGTTGCAGCAATCGCCGGCCATCGGACGCGGCATTGCCGAACTGATTACCCATGGTGCCTACCGCAGTCTGGACCTGGCTCCGCTGGATCACAGCCGCCTTGCCCGCAACGAAAAATTCATCGAAAGGGCCGTCATATGAACTTGACCGAAAACAAATTTCTATCCGCAATCCGTGCTGGGCAGCGCCAGATCGGGCTTTGGGTTTCGCTCAGCCACGGCTATTCCGCCGAAATCGTAGCCCACGCTGGCTACGATTGGGTGATGCTGGACATGGAACATTCCCCCAATGAACTCGGCAGCCTGCTGGGCCAATTGCAAGCCTTTGAAGGCAGCGACACGACAGCGCTTGTGCGACCCGACTGGAACGATCCCGTCAAAGTGAAACGACTGCTTGATCTCGGCGCACCGGGGTTACTGTTTCCAATGGTTCAAAACGTGGAGGAAGCCCGCGCTGCCGTGGCCGCATGCCGCTATCCGCCGCGCGGCATACGCGGCGTGGCCGGCACGACCCGCGCCAATCGCTTTGGCCGGATCAAGGATTATTATGCCGAGGTGGAAAATCAGACGGCAATCCTGATCCAGCTGGAAACCCGCGCCGCCGTGGAAAATGCCGCTGCCTTCGCCGACGTCGAAGGGATCGACGGTATCTTCTTTGGCCCCGCAGATATCGGCGCTGACATGGGGCTGCTGGGCGAAACCATGCACCCCGACATCTGGGATCTGATCCGCCCCGCCGCCCGCATCCTGATGGATCGCGGAATTCCGGTCGGCACGCTGGTCACCGATCCTGAATTTGCGGCCCAACTTCTGCGTGAGGGCTTCAGCTTTGTGGCCTGCGGCACTGACGCGGGCCTGCTTGCCAAAGGCGCTGATACCCTGCGCCAAACCATGCGCGACAAACTGGCCTAACTCCCTGAAAGGAAATGCTATGAAATTCAAGAAACTTGTCCTCACAGGTGCCGCCGGACGGCTGGGCTCTTACCTGCGCGAACCTCTGGCTGCGATGTGTGACGAACTGGTCAGCACCGACATCGCCGATGACATCGGCAAACTGTACCCCGGCGAAACCTATGCCCGCGCCGATCTGGCGGAATACGACCAGATCGCGCCGCTGATCGAAGGCGCCGATATGGTTGTGCACTTCGGTGCCATCGTCGACGAAAAACCATTTATGGAACTGCTGGGGCCAAACTTTGTCGGCTCATACAACGTCTGGGAAGCGGCCTATCAGGCCGGCGCGCGCCGGGTCGTCTACGCGTCGTCGATCCACGCCGTCGGCATGCACAAGAAATCCGATTTCATCGGCATCGACGCCCCGCACAAGCCCGACACGTTCTACGGGCTGGCCAAATGCTTCACCGAAGACCTCGGCAGCATGTATTGGGACAAACGCCAGCTCGAATCCGTACACTTGCGCATCCTAAGTGCCGCGCAGGTCAACAACTCTCGCGCGCTTGGCTCATGGCTTAGCTATGATGACCTGATCCAGCTTGTGACCCGCGCGGTCGATACGCCCTCGGTTGGTTTCTCGATCATCTACGGTGTTTCCAACAACGACCGCGCCCCGGTGGATAACGCCAAGGCCGCTTTTCTGGGCTACCGCCCCAAGGACAACGCCGAGCAATTCGCGGCAGAGGTGCTCGCCAATGAAGGCCCGGTCGACATCACCGACCCCGGCCAGATGTGCCACGGTGGCCCCTTCGCCAAGGTTGACTTGGGCGAAAGCGGGCTGGCACAAATGACCATCGTGAATGACAAAAAAGAGACCTGAACCGGGCTCTACCAGGGGGGACCGTTATGAAGCTGCAAGACCTTGAAGTGATCATAACGGCCCCACCCGCCCCTGGCTGGGGTGGGCGCTATTGGATTTTGATCAAGCTGACCACCGACAGCGGGATCACGGGCTGGGGCGAATGTTATGCGTCCAGCGTCGGACCCAAAGCGATGACAGCGGTCATCGAAGACGTTTTCGCCCGGCACATGCGAGACGAAAACCCCGAAAACATCGAATTGATGTTCCGCCGCGCCTATTCCTCCGGCTTTACCCAGCGCCCCGACCTTACGGTAATGGGCGCATTTTCAGGGCTGGAAATTGCGTGCTGGGACATATTGGGCAAGGACCGCGACCGCCCGGTGTATGCGCTGCTGGGGGGCCGTACCAACCAACGGGTGCGCGCCTATACATACCTTTACCCGCTGCCGCATCACCCGATGGCGGATTTCTGGACCTCACCCGAAATGGCGGCCGAAGCAGCCAGCGATTGCGTCGCGCGCGGCTATACGGCTGTAAAATTTGACCCCGCTGGCCCCTACACCCTGCGCGGCGGCCATATGCCCGCCATGTCGGACATCACGCAATCCGTTGCCTTTTGCAAAGCCATCCGCGAGGCGGTGGGCGACCGCGCCGATCTGCTGTTCGGCACTCACGGCCAATTCACGACCGCCGGCGCGATCCGCCTTGGCCAGGCCATCGAACCCTACAGCCCACTGTGGTACGAAGAACCGGTGCCACCAGACGCTGTTGAAGAAATGGCGAAAGTCGCCCGCGGCGTCCGTATCCCCATCGCCACGGGCGAGCGGTTGACCACCAAAGCCGAGTTTGCCCCTGTGTTGCGCAGCGGCGCGGCGACAATCCTGCAACCCGCCCTCGGTCGTGCAGGTGGCATCTGGGAGATGAAAAAGGTTGCGGCGATGGCCGAGGTATATAACGCCCAGATGGCACCGCATCTTTATGCCGGACCGATTGAATGGGCGGCAAACATTCAGCTCGCCGTGTCGATCCCCAACATCCTGATGTGCGAATGTATCGAAACCCCTTTCCACGATCAGCTGATCAAGGGTTCTATCCGGGTTGAAGACGGTTTTATCACCGCCCCCACCGCCCCCGGTCTGGGGATAGAGGTCGACGAGGACCTGGCCCGCGCGCATCCCTTCACCGGGGATCATCTGCATCTGGAAATGCGCGAAGAGCCGTGCGACTACGTGAACGGCAATGATTTCCAAGGCGGCGCGCCTGCAACAGAGCACTAGGGCCATCGCCAGCCTGTGAGCTGGCAATGACCCGGCGCGTGGTGCACTTGATTCCGTGCGTGGCTCTACCCCAGCAAATCCCGCGCCGCCGCCACAATCCCCTCTCGCGATGGCAAGGTCGCCGCATAAGCTGGGCCCGTGGCAATGAAACTGTCCTCCGCCGTGAGCCGCGCAAACTGCACCACACCGTGCTCTGCCATCAAAGCCATCAGCGCCTCTGCCTGCCCACCGGTCCGGCGACACTCATCGACGATCAACACAGGCCGTTCCCCGATCGCGGCGATCAATGCCGCATCGGGCATGGGCGCCAGCCAGCGCAGATCAATCACCCGCGCCTGCACGCCCTGCTCTGCCAGATCATGCGCCGCCTGCCGACTTAGGTAATGCCCATTGCCGTAGGTCACGATCGCCAGATCATTCCCATCACCCGAGACGCCAACCTCGCCCAGCGCAATCCGCTTGTCCGGCGCGGGATAGCTGCGCATCCAGCCACCGTCGCCCGCCTCAAGCAAATCGCGCATAGGATAGAGCGCGATTGGCTCGACAAAGACCACCACCCGCTGCTCTTCGCGCGCCAAACGATGCGCCTCGCGCAGCATCATCGCAGCCTCGTCGCCGGACGACGGGCAGGCAATGATGATCCCCGGAATATCGCGGAGCACGGCCAGCGAATTGTCATTGTGGAAATGCCCGCCAAAGCCCTTTTGATAGCCAAGTCCTGCGATGCGCAACACCATCGGGTTCGTCCACTGCCCGTTGGAGAAGAACGGCAACGTCGCTGCTTCACCGCGCAGCTGATCCTCGGCGTTGTGAAGATAGGCCAGAAACTGGATTTCAGGCATCGGTACATAACCGTTGTGCGCCATACCAATGGCCAAGCCCAGAATGCTTTGTTCATCCAGCAGCGTGTCGATCACGCGACCCGGACCAAAGCGGCCCAGCAATTTTTGCGTCACGCCGTAAACACCGCCCTTACGGCCCACGTCTTCGCCCATCAGCATGGTCTCGGGATAGCTAAGCATCAGGTCATGCAGCGCCCAGTTGATCAGCCGCGACATCGGCTGCGGGGCATCCATCTGTGCGGCGTCGCTGCCGAATATCTCTGCCCGTGCCTCTGCGCTTGGCCCATTGCTGGGTGCGCAGGCCCGCGCCGGGGGGATCAGGCTGGCCATCACATCCGGCGCCGATTTCAGGCGCGGGCGTTTGACCACTTCGGCTGCGGCTTCGGCCACCGCTGTCTGGGTGTCACGGTAAATCGCAAGCGCCTCGGCACTGTCGATGCCGGCCTCAACCAGCAGCCGGGCGGAATGCAGCAAGGGATCATTTGCCTCATCCGCCTCCACATCGGCGCGCGGCAGATACGAGGTCGCCACATCCGCCCCGGCATGGCCATAAAGCCGCACGGTACGCAGATGCAGGAATGCAGGTTTGCGGTGCACCCGCACCCAATCCGCCGCTTCCTTGGCGGCAGCAAAGGCGGCGTGTAGGTCCAGCCCATCACCTTCAAAATATTTCAGGCCGGGACGCGCCGACATCGACGCCTTGATCCAGCCCGTCGGAGTTTTAGTCGAAATGCCGATACCGTTGTCCTCGCAGACGAACAGCAACGGCAAGGGCACGCCCTGCACAGAGGTCCAACAGGCGGCATTGATCGCCCCTTGCGCAGTGGAATGATTGGCCGACGCATCGCCAAAACTGCACATCGCAATCGCATCACGCGGTAGAATAGCGTGCTCAGGTCGATTGCGTCGCGCCATCCCAATGGAATGGGCGGCCCCCACCGCCTTTGGCAAATGGCTGGCAATGGTCGAGGTCTGCGGCGGGATCATCAATGGGCGTGAGCCCAAGACCTTGTGCCGCCCGCCGCTGATTGGATCATCCGCAGAACACGCAAAGCTGAGCAGCATGTCTCGCAGCATGTCCTGTCCCGCCTTCTGGTCGGCCCGCGCAATCTGAAACGCCGCATCGCGGTAATGCAGAAAAGCAATATCATCGACCCGCAGCGCCGCAGCCACTGCCGCCATGCCCTCATGACCCGACGAACCGATGGTATAAAACCCCTGCCCCTCGCGCTGCATGACCCGACTTTGCAGGTCAAGGGCGCGGCTGAGCACCTGTGCCTTGTAGAGTTGCAGCAACTCATCCTTACCCAAGGATTTTGCGCTGGAGATAGAAACGGGAAAATCCTCTGCCGCAACGCGGGAGAGGAAGTTTTCGTGAACGATGGCGACGCGGTCCATAGGGCCCCTTGGGATAAGAATTTAATGCCTTCGGCGAGGAATATTTAAGACCAGAAAGAAAGCCACTCAACTTTCTCTTTTTGGTCCTAATTATTCCTCAGGGGGTGCGGGGGCGGAACGCCCCCGCCTTAGTTCTCAGAAAAACGCCTGCAGACCGGTCTGGGCGCGACCCAGGATGAGCGCGTGAACGTCGTGGGTGCCCTCATAGGTATTTACCGTTTCAAGGTTCATCATGTGTCGGATAACCTGAAATTCGCCTGAAATACCGTTGCCGCCGTGCATGTCGCGGGCCATGCGCGCAATGTCCAGCGCCTTGCCACAGTTGTTACGCTTGACGATCGAAATCATTTCGGGCGCGGCATTGGCCTTGTCCATCAAACGTCCAACCTGCAAAGATGCCTGCAAACCCAGCGAAATCTCGGTCATCATGTCGGCCAGTTTCTTTTGGAACAACTGGGTCTGCGCCAGCGGTTTGTTGAACTGCTTGCGGTCCAGCCCGTACTGGCGTGACGCGTGCCAGCAGAATTCAGCAGCTCCCATCGCGCCCCAGCTGATGCCGTAGCGGGCGCGGTTCAGACAGCCGAATGGACCTTTCAGCCCTTCGACATGCGGCAACAGCGCGTCGTCGCCGACTTCAACGTCCTTCATAACGATTTCGCCGGTAATCGACGCGCGCAGAGACAGTTTGTTTCCGATTTTCGGCGCGCTCAGCCCCTTCATGCCTTTTTCCAGCACAAAACCGCGGATCTTGCCGCCATGCTCTTCGGATTTGGCCCAGACCACAAACACATCCGCGATAGGGGAGTTGGAGATCCACATCTTGGACCCGGTCAACTTGTAGCCATTGGCGGTTTTCACGGCGCGGGTTTTCATGCCGGCGGGGTCGGAACCGGCGTCCGGTTCTGTCAGGCCAAAGCAGCCGATCCATTCACCGGAACACAGCTTTGGCAGATATTTCTTGCGCTGCTCTTCTGAGCCATAGGCATAGATCGGGTACATCACGAGGCTGGCCTGCACCGACATCATCGACCGGTAACCGCTGTCCACACGTTCCACCTCGCGCGCGACCAGCCCGTAAGAGACATAGCCGCCGCCCAGCCCACCGTATTCTTCGGGGATGGTCACCCCCATCAGGCCCATCTCTCCCATTTCACGAAAGATTGCGGCATCGGTCTTTTCCTCCGCGAAGGCCTCGATCACGCGCGGTTGCAGCTTTTCCTGCGCATAGGCACGGGCGCTGTCCTGAATCATGCGTTCGTCTTCGGTCAACTGATCGGCCAGACGAAATGGGTCGGACCAATCGAAGTTGCCCAGATCGGGGGCATCTTTGGCGCGCAGCGCAGGTTTGTCGGCAGACATGGCGGTTCCTTTCGGATGAGTGAAGATTTGGCGCAGTATTGCAAATCGACGCCGAGAACTCTATCGCTGCTTTATACTGAACACATGAGAAAAAGTCATATGATTGCCCCCCGTCGTTTCCTGCCATCAATCTCGGCCCTGTTGGCGTTCGAGGCGGTGGCGCGGCTGGGGACGGCCACCGAAGCGGCACATGAGCTGGCGCTGACGCAAAGCGCGATCAGCCGCCAGATCAAAACGCTTGAGGAACAGCTTGGTGTGGCGCTGATGGCGCGGCACGGGCGCCGGTTGACCCTGACGCAAGCAGGTCAGGACTATGTGGTGCAGGTTCGCGATATCCTGCACCGTTTGGCACAGGCGTCGGTGTCGGCCCGCACGAATCCAGGCGGCGGCACCCTGAACCTGGCGATCCTGCCCGCCTTTGGCATGCATTGGCTTGCGCCGCGCCTGCGTGAATTTGCCCGCACCCATCCGGAGGTCACTGTCAATCTGTCGACACGGCTGCACCCCTTTGCCTTTGCCACCAGCCGCTTTGACGCAGCCATTCATTTTGGTCATGAGGACTGGCCCGGCGTGCGCTATCTTCCACTCCTTCCGGAAACGGTGGTGCCGGTCTGTGCTCCCGACCTGCTGGCGGCGCCGCTGGCAGACGCTGCTGAGATGTTGCGACAGCCCCTGCTGCACCTCGAAACCCGCCCGCGTGGCTGGGCCCGCTGGCTGGCCGCACTCGGGGTTGAGGCGGAACCGCCTGTCGGCATGATGTTTGACCAATTCTCGACCATGGCGCAGGCGGCGATTCATGGCCTTGGCGTGGCGCTGCTGCCTACGTTCTTTGCGCGCCCCTACCTGCGCGACGGGCAACTGGTGCTGGCCGCCACCCAAACCACACAGAGCATCGGCAACTACTATCTCGTCTGGCCCGACGATCGCGATGAAACCGCAGCGCTTGTGTCGTTTCGAAATTGGCTGGCACAGCAGGCCGACCCAGCCCTGCCCCAGACCGCAACGTAGTTAATTTTCCCGCACCGCCCCATTTCTGCCGCAATTTACCGCTAAAAAAGTGCATCTGTATCCGGGTGGGGCCGTTACAAGGAGCACTATGATGCTTATTTCATTCCGCAACGGCGCATGCGCCCTTGCTGCTGCCATGACTGTCGCCGGAGCTTCGGCGGCATTTGCCGAAACCCATAACGTCCTGATCGTGGATGGCGCCTATTTTCCGCCACTGCTGAATGTGGCTTTGGGCGATGACGTTACCTTTACCAACAACAGCACGATAACGCATACCATTTCCGGCGCAGGCGACGCATGGACAAGTGGCCCGATTGGTGTTGAGGCAAGCTTTACCCTGGACATCACCGATGAAACCCCGACCAGCTTTGGTGGGATGGGTGCAGGTGATGTGGCCATGGAAGGCACGCTGCTCCTTGATGGAGCGGTGGCGACCGAATAAGCCAGCACAGGCTGGCCTCACAGACCCCGCCATAAACGCGGGGTCTGCGTTCGCGCCTAACCCACAGTTGCCGCTTGTTTTCTTGCGCTGATCTGTGATTTGGTGCCGCTGTTCTTACACCTGAAAAGCGCGCATCTATGAAGGTTTCCAGCTTAAGCCAGCAGGTTCAAAAAGCCGCAGACGCCCTGCGTCAGGGGCGTTTTTCGTCTGCGCTTAAACTGGCCCGGGTGGGGCTAAAGGCGTTTCCCGCGCAGGTACAACTCGCAAATCTGGCCGGACTGGCCTGCGCGCAGAGCGGTGATGCGCGTGGGGCTGCGGGCTATTTCGAATTGGCCATGCGCGCCGACCCCGATCACCGCGAGGCGCGGCACAATCTAGCACAGGCTCTGATGCAATTGGGGGCGCCCGACAAGGCGCTGACCGTACTGGCTGCCGCATGTGAAAAATGGCCCACCGATGTGGGCCTGCTTTTGCTGCGGGCACGGGCCATGCAGCAAGCTGGCGATGACCAGAGCGCGGTGGCCGCCGCAACGGATGCAATCGCCCTAGCCCCAGGATCAGGGGCGCTATTTTACCTGCGCGCACTGGCCCACGTGGCACTGGGTGACAGTCGTGCGGCAGATGCAGATTTTCAGCGGGCCGTGGCGTTGGCCCCGCAGGATGCCGCCAACCGAATAGCCTTTGCCGATTTCCTGGCGCACCATGCCCGGTCGGACGAGGCAATGGCGCAGATCGACGCCGGGCTGGCCGCCCACCCAGACCACGCCGGTCTGTTGCAGCAGGCGGCGCGCCTGGCCCAAGCCAGTGGCGATATTACAAGCGCCGTTGCACAGTACGAGCGCCTGCTAAAGCTAATACCGGATCACCCGCTGGCACTGAACGGCCTGGCCTACCTTTGTGATACGGCGGCAGCGCCCGCGTTGCTTGACCGATTGCAACGCGTGGGGGCAGACAAGAAAACCGGCGGTGAAACCAAGGTTTTGTTGGGTTTTGCGCGGGCGGCACTGGCGGCGCGCGTGAAAGCCACCGATGCACCGCAGTTGCTGGCGCGCGCCAATGCCGCTGCGGCACGCCTGCTCCCCTATGATGGCAAGGCCGAAATCGCGGCACAGGATCGGCTGCTCGCACCATTTTTGGCCCGCGCGGCGACGGCGCAGGCGCCACGACAAGAAAATGACAGCACCGCTGCGCCGATTTTCATTCTGGGACTGATCCGGTCTGGCACCACGTTGGCGGAACAGGTGCTGGCCAGCCATCCGCAAGTGGCAGGTTTGGGTGAACTTTCCCGCGCGCGCCAGTTGGCCGACACCCAAGCGACCGCCTTTGGCGAAGCGGGTACGGCACCGGATGCACGCGCCTTTGCCGAAGCGTACCGCGCAGTGCTGCCGCCCCTGCCCGACGGCACCCAACATTTCGTCGACAAGATGCCCGATAACTTTCGGGTAATCGGCTATCTGCTAAATGCCTTTCCCGATGCCACGATCATTGAAATGCAGCGCGACCCGCGCGATGTGGCCTTGTCGATGTGGGCCGATCTCTTTCCCACCAGCGCCCACGCCTATGCCAATGATCTGACGGCGATGGCACAGCACATGAACATCTATGCCGATACGATGCAGCGCTGGCGCAATCTGTACCCCGCACAGGTGCATGCCGTGGCCTATGCCGATCTGGTCACAGACCTCGAAGCAACGGCGCGCCAGTTGGCTGATCTTTGCGGACTGGGCTGGCACCCCGATATGCTGCATCCCGAACGCACTGCCGCCAGTATACTGACCGCAAGCGCGCAGCAGGTACGCGCGCCGGTGCACCGGCAATCGCTCGGCAAATGGCGTGACAAGGCGGAGTTCCTCACGCCGCTGACCGATGCGCTTGATCCCGCTCTTTGGCCGGTATTGCAGCAAGGATAGGCCAAACCGGTCTTGCGGTTCCCTTGCAGGCGTGGTTCTGGCATATTTCCCTAGCGGTGCATATCTGCGCCCGTAACATCACCTGCCCCATCCAAGGACCACCCTAATGATCAGAACCTTCCTTCCGGTCAGCGCGCTTTTGCTTGGGTCTGCGTTTTTGCTTTTTGCCGGGGGTATCAACGGGTTGATCCTGCCCCTGCGCGGCACCAACGAGGGTTTTTCTGATATTTCGCTGGGTCTGCTCGGCACCGGCTGGGCCTTGGGGTATGTGTCGGGTTGCATCATGACATCAGGTCTCGTGGCACGGGTGGGCCACATACGGGCGTTTGGCGCGATGGCGGCAATCGCGGCTATCTCGATCCTGTTCAGTGCCATCATGATCGACCCGATCTCGTGGATCGTGCTGCGCGGGGTCTGCGGATTTTGCTTTGCCGGTGCCGCGATGATCGTGGAAAGCTGGCTTAGCGAACGAACCGCGCCAGAGGCGCGTGGCCGTGTCTTTGGCGTCTACACGATGGTCAACCTTGGGGCTACCACGGCCGGGCAAATGCTGCTGACATTGGGCGATCCCAACGGGTTCGTGTTCTTTGCGCTTGGGGCGATCTTTTACTGCATGGCGCTGGTCCCGACTGCGCTGTCGTCGACCTCGACGCCCGCACCTCTGGTGTCGGTCAAACTGAACCTGCGCAGCCTGTGGCGCAACTCGCCCGTGGCGGTCTTTGCCGTGTTTTGGGTGGGGGTGTCCAATGCCGCTTTCGGCACGCTGGCGGCGGTATATGCGCAAAAGGTAGGTCTGGTGCTGACTACAATCGCGCTGTTTACCTCGGTGCCTATTCTGGCGGGCGCGCTGATGCAGATGCCGGTTGGCCTGATGTCTGATCGGATGGACCGGCGCCGCGTGCTGGTGGGGGTCGCGGCGCTGGCGCTGCTGGCGGATCTCGCGTTTATCCTGCTCGCTCCCGAAAGCCGTATGGTCAACCTCGCCCTTGCAGCACTGCTGGGTGGATCAATCTATGCGATGTATCCGGTGATCGTGGCCCACGCCAATGATCACGCAGAACCGGGCACGGCGATTCAGATCTCGGGCGGGCTGCTGCTGACATATGGCCTCGGATCGATCCTGGGGCCACTGGTCGCGGGCTTTGCCATGGAAGAAGTCGGCATCCGGGCGTTGTTTTTGGTAACCTCCTGCTCTCATGCCATGGTGATCTGCTACACCCTGTGGCGGATTGCGAAGCGTGATGCTGTGGCGGAAGAAGAGAAATCGACCTTCCAGCCAATCAACGCCGGGCGCACGTCAAGCCTGCAAACCGCGTCAGGCAGCCATACCGGGTTCAGCACTGAGCCCCGTTCCATCCGTGAGGTCACAAAGGCGCGGAACCTCAAGGCGCGCGAGTAGTGTTCTTTGCTATATGCGGAGTGGGGTCAGGCCCCTAGCTCGCAAAAACCTTGTCCATGTCAGAAAATCCCTTGATCTCGATCGGGTTGCCCGATGGGTCGCGGAAAAACATCGTCGCCTGCTCGCCTGGCTGCCCTTCGAACCGCAGCGCTGGTTTGATCACGAAATCAACCTCCGCCGTCTCAAGCCGTTCGGCCAACACCTTCCAATCCGCCATACGCAAAACGACGCCCAGATGTGGCATCGGGACCATGTGATCGCCCACTTTTCCGGTGGCCTGCGTCGCAAAAGGCTCGCCCAGATGCAGCGAAATTTGGTGGCCAAAGAACGAATAATCGACCCAGGTGTCAGTCGACCGCCCCTCGGTACAGCCCAGAACATCACCGTAAAAGGCGCGGGTCTGGTCAAGGTCACGAACATTATAAGCGAGATGGAACGGGGTCAGCATGGCAGTTCTCCTGATACAGTTGCGGCTTCCTAGCGCGTCCAGAGGCGGAGCGGAAGCCGTGCGTATCCCGGATATTGATTGTATAAAAAAGGGGCGCGCCTATGACAGGCACGCCCCTTACTACCCGCTTAAAACCAGCCGTTATTTCATTACGATCCGCCCATCGGTATAGGGCGTATAGGCCCCGTCTTTGGCCAGAAACTCTGCCGTGACATCGGCCAGATCAGGGCCAAAATCATAGGCATTTGCCGCTGATTTGAACATCTCGTAGCCGTCACCACCGTTGCGCACATAGTTGTTGGACACAACGCCGTATACCTTGGCCTCGTCCAAAGGCGCACCGCCAACCGTGACATCGCTGATGCGGCTGCCAGCTTCGGCCTTTGGATCAAAGGCGAAGGTCATACCCGCGACCTGCGGGAAGCGCCCGGCGGCTTCCTCGTGCTGGCTGACCCCGTTTTCAAGCGCGGCCAGCAGCGTGGCGCCGTCTACCTGGAACGTCGATAGGGTGTTCTGGAACGGCAGCACTGTCAGGACTTCACCCATCGTGACTTCGCCCGCGTCGATCGACGACCGCAGACCACCGGAGTTGGCGATCGCCACCTCGATGCCCTGATCCTTTACCCGGTCCAGCATGGCATCAGCCACCAGATTGCCCATGGTGCATTCCTGCGCACGGCAATTGTTGCGGTCGCCGTCAATCGCCTCTGACGTTTCGGCCACGACCTTGTTGCGGATCTCTTCCAGCGGGGCGGCGGCCTCTGCGACGCGGCCAACGGTGGCATCGTCTTCGGCCACTGCTGCATCCATGATCAGCGGTTCACCCTTGGCTTCGGTCACGTTGCCGTCGTCGTCAAACGTCACATTCAATTCGCCCAAAAACTTGCCGTAGGCATAGGCCTGCACGATGGCAGTGGTGTTCACCATCGTCGGGTAAGGGCCTTCGGCGCGGTCATTGGTGTTGCTGAGCAACGTGTTGGAATGCCCCCCCACAATCACATCGACACCGGTGGTTTCCGCCGCCACCTTCTGATCGGTGCCATAGCCCGAGTGGCTGAGAACGATGATCTTGTTAACCCCCTCGGCGGTCAGCTTGTCGACCTCGGCCTGCACGGCCGCTACTGGATCGGAAAAGGTGATGTTTTCTCCGGGGCTGGCCAACTCGGCTGTGTCCTGCGGGGTCAATCCGATCAGGCCGATTTTCTCACCGCCGCGTTCGATCACAGTGGATTTTGCCAGCTTGTCTGCCAGCAAAGGCTCAGCCGAGACATCAGCGTTGGACATCAAGACGGGGAAGTTCACCGCATCCATGAAGCCGCTGAGAACCTCGGGGCCATCGTCAAACTCGTGGTTGCCCACGGTCATTGCGTCATAGCCCATCTTGTTCATCATCTCGGCCGCCAACGCGCCCTTGTAGTACGTATAGAACAAGGTGCCCTGAAACTGGTCGCCGCCATCCACCAGAATGGCATTGTTGGACCGCGCGCGCGCTTGCTCAATGGCGGTTACCAGACGGCCAGACCCGCCAAAACATTCGCCCGCGGTGTTGTCCTCTGCCGAACATGGGCCGTCATATTTGCTGATTGGCTCAAACCGGGCATGAAAATCATTGGTGTGCAGAATGGTCAGATTGTAATCTGCCGCCGCCATGCCACTGGTCAGCGCAAGGGCCGCCGTAGCTGTCAGGAATCGCTTCATGGTAGTTCCCCTATTGGTTGTTCTGTCCGCATCGTGGCGCGGGTGGCTAAGGGAGTCAAAGGTGATGTTACGTCCCCCCCTTGACCGCACGGGCGCGTGGGGGCATCACGGACGCCATGCTGATTTACAAGATATTCCGCGCCGACGAATGGGCGACCCTGCGCCGTAACGGTGAAACCCCTGGCGCGCCGATCGATGTGAGCGATGGCTATATTCATTTTTCGACAGCCGATCAGGCCGCCGAAACCGCCGCTAAACATTTCGCCGGGGCCGACGGTCTGTTCCTTCTGGCCGCCGACAGCGAAGACTTGGGCGACGCGCTCACGTGGGAGCCTTCGCGTGGGGGGCACTATTTCCGCATCTCTATCGCCCGCTGACGCTGGCAGATATCGTCTGGGCGCAGCCGTTGCCGCTTGAAAACGGCACCCATCAATTCCCTGCCGGCCTGCGCGAGGCCAGTGCATGACGGGTCTGCGGCCATGATGGCCCTGCTGGAACGCTTGGGCCTGATGGCCCTGCACCGCGTTGACCCCGAAGCGGCCCACGGGCTGGCGATCCGCGCGTTGCGCGCGCATTTGGCCCCCGCCCCCGGCCCCGCCACCTCGCCCCGGCTGGAAACCACCCTTGCCGGGCTGCACCTGCCAAACCCCGTTGGGCTTGCCGCGGGCTTTGACAAAAATGCCACCGCCATCGCGCCGCTGTCACGCGCCGGTTTCGGCTTTATCGAAGTGGGCGCGGCCACGCCGCTGCCCCAGCCCGGCAACCCACGCCCCCGCCTGTTTCGCCTGACCGAAGACCGCGCCGCGATCAACCGCTTCGGCTTTAACAACGACGGGATGGAGGCGATCTGCACCCGGCTCGCTCAGCGTGGCATCGGGGTGCCGGTGGGGCTGAACCTGGGCGCCAATAAAACCAGCACCGACCGCGCGGGCGACTTTGCCAAAGTTATGACCGCCGCCCGCAACCATGTTGATTTTGCTACGGTCAATGTCTCTTCACCCAACACAGAAAAGCTGCGCGACTTACAAGGCAAAGACGCCCTTGCGGCGCTGCTGGATGGTGTGATGGAGGTCCGCGGTGCCACCCCCGTTTTCCTGAAAATCGCGCCCGACCTGACCGATGCCGATATCGCAGACATCGCCGAGGTCGCCGCGCAGGCCCGCATCGCCGCCATTATCACCACCAATACCACGCTTGACCGCAGCGGGCTTGCCAGTCGCCATGCGACCCAAATGGGCGGCCTGTCGGGTGCGCCGCTATTTGAAAAATCCACCCGCGTCCTTGCCCGCCTCGCCGGCCTTACGGATATCCCCCTGATCGGCGTTGGCGGCATCAGCACCGCTGAGCAAGCCTATGCGAAAATCTGCGCCGGTGCCTCAGCCGTGCAACTCTACACAGCGCTTGTTTATGGCGGGCTGTCATTGGTGAGCGAAATCACTTCAGGCCTCGACGCATTGCTCAAACGCGACGGATTTAACACTATGTCACAGGCCGTGGGCAGCAAACGCGAGGATTGGATATGATCACGCTCTGGCACAACCCGCGCTGTTCCAAATCGCGCGAAACCCTCGCGCTGGTTCACGCTGCGGGCGCAGACGTGACCGTGCGCAAATACCTCGAAGACGCCCCTACTGAAGCTGAAATCAGAACTGCACTCAAAGCGCTCGACCTGCCCGAGATCGACATGATGCGCACTGGCGAAAAGCAGTTCAAAGAGCTGGGCCTCAGCAAAGCCACCTCTGCGGACGACCTCATTGCTGCCATGGCCGCCCACCCAATTTTGATCGAACGCCCCATCGCCTTTGCCGGGTCCCGCGCGGTCATCGGCCGCCCCCCCGAAGCCGTCAAAACCTTGCTTTTATAATCGCAGCTTTTTTGGACCAAAATACCCTCGGGGGGGCTGGGGGGCTGGCCCCCCAGTAGAAATTCTTGGGCTGGTGGGGCAGTCCCCCATACATTACCCCGCCGACCGCTCCAACGCCGGATAACGCAGCCCCAGCGTGATCCCCCGCACCACAAACGACACCAGCAGCGACACCCACAGACCGTGATTGCCGAGCCACGGCACCAAAACGGCAGCAACGACACAATAGACGATAAACGACGCCACCATCATATTGCGCATATCGCGCGACCGTGTGGCCCCGATGAATACACCATCAAACATCCATGCCGCACAGCCCGCCAAGGGGGCCGCCACCATATAGGGCAGATAGACCCGCGCGATCTGCTGGACCTCGGATGATTTGGCCATGACATCAATGATCATCCCCCCCGCGAGGGCAAAGCCAAGCGTCATGCAGAGACACGTCAACACGCCCCAGCCAGAGGTGAGCACCACCCCGCGCCGTAAAACGGCGCGCTGACCCGCACCGTATGCCCGACCCACAATCGCTTCGGCAGCAAAGGCAAACCCATCCAGTCCGTAGGCCGTGATCATTAGGAACTGCAACAACACCTGATTGGCGGCCAGCGTCACATCCCCCTGCCCCGCTCCCATGAACAGGAACGATACAAAGATCGCCTCCAGCAGCAGCGAGCGGATCAATATGTCGGTGTTCAGCAGCATCATGCGTCGCCAGCGTGGCCCATCAAAGACCTGCACCCAATTACGCCATGCGGGCTGGGCAAAGGCCGCGCGGCAAAACCACAAGCCCAACGCGGCCCCGCTCCATTCCGCGATGAATGTGGCAAATGCCACCCCCTGCACGCCCCAGTCGAGGCCCAGCACGAACCACAGATCCAGCGCGATGTTCAACCCGTTCATCCAAACCTGAATGACCAGCACCGCACGGGTACGTTCCTGCGCGATTAACCAGCCGGTGATGGCATAAAGCGATATGGCGGCAGGCGCGGACCAGACCCGAATGGCCATATACTCGCGCGCCAGCCCTTCTACCTCGGGTGATCCCGGCGCGGCCTTGAACGACAGCCAGAACAGCGGCACCTGAAGCAGTACGATCACCAGCCCGGCCCCGGCCCCGATCAGCAGGCCCCGCGTCAAAAGGGCTGCGACCTCGGCGGTGTCGTCATTGCCCGCCGCCTGCGCGGTCAGACCCACGGTCCCCATGCGCAGGAACCCAAATATCCAGTAAATCGCTGACAAGATGATCGCGCCGAGGCCGACAGCCCCGATGGGGGCAGCAAGCCCCAGTTGACCCACCACGCCCGTATCCACCGCCCCCAGTATTGGGATCGTGGCGTTTGAGATCACGATCGGCAGGGCAATGTTCAGGACCCGACGGTGCGTCACTACATCGCGCGGCGCTAAGGTGCCGCGCTTTACGGCGCGCACCTCGGCATTGGTCAGCCCTTCTGCGGCGGTGTCAGTCACGTTTTTGCGGCATCACGAAATGCCCGGTGGCCTGCGCAAAAAGCTTGGCACGGTTGTCCTGCCAGGCCTCCACATGCACCGAGGCATAGCGCCGCCCAGACCGGTTGATCCGCGCCCGCGCGTAGGCATCGCGCGGCAGACCAGAGCGCAGGTAATCCACCGTGAAATCAATTGTTTTAGGCAGACGCGGCAGGTGATCATGATCCAGAGAGTTCAGATCCAGTGCCCCGCTTTCCATATCCTCCCAGATCAACCCCCAGCTTAGGGTGATAATCGCCGTCACTTCCAGAAACGCCGCCGTGGCCCCGCCGTGCAGTGCAGGCAGCATAGGGTTTCCGATCAGCTTGTCGGCATAGGGCATCACGCCCGTCAATTCGTCACCGCGACGTTCAAATTGGATGCCCAGAAACTGAATATAGGGCACGCCTTCAACCATGGCGCGCAGCACGCCATCGCGGCGCTGCTTGATCACCTGAACCGGCTCTGGCTGTGGTCGCTTGTTCATCGTTTGCCCTCCACTGTGAAGGTGCCGGTAGCGGTGGCCACCGGGTTGTCCGCGTCCTCGTCGCTGGCCGTGGCGCGTACAAAGGCGACCGACCGCGTGACGTGATAACAGGTGGCGCGGGTTGTGATCGCTTGACCGGGCGTCGCGGCGCGCAGATATTCGATGCGCAAATCCATCGTCGCCGTGCCTGCCGGGTTGCTCGGGTGGCTCATCACTGCCGCCCCGCAACAGGTGTCCATCAGCGCGGACACCGCCCCGCCATGCACCACCCCCGTCTTGGGGTCGCCAATCAGCTTTTCGGAATAGGGCATGGTGATCTCGGCAGACCCGTCCCCCAACTCGCGCAACTCCATCCCCAGCGCCACAGAATGGGGCAGCGCCTGAATGAACTGACTGGCCAGTTTCAACTTGTCCGACATTGTGCAGGTCCTCGTGGCTGGTTTGGCCCTTTATCAAGGGGGGCGCCGGAAAGGGCAATGTGAAACCTCGGCAAACACTTCGTGTCGCCGCCGCACCGTGCCAAGGCACGCTATCCCTGCGCGATCTGGTTAAGTCCGCGGACAGGCGCGGTGGCCAGTTGCGCAAAGCATGGCGCAGGCCGCCCCAAATTGAACGTCATCGCTCTGAAAATTTGACCAATCCGACGGGACGGTTATGTCTGATCTTTAACAGGCAATACCACCTGTTGCGCATCCGCGCGCGCGGCAATAGCTTGGAGCGTAAGGAGACACGCCATGGCCGATACACGCCTGACATTCAAACAGATGTGCGCCACGTTCGACGTGACTCCGCGCACCTTGCGCTATTACGAATACATTGAGCTGCTACAACCTGACCGCGAAGGCCGGGCCCGTTATTACGGGCCACGCGAAAGCGCGCGGATGAAGTTGATCATGCGGGGCCGAAAATTCGGGTTTGCCCTAGAAGACATCCGCCAGTGGTTGCTGATCTACGAAAAAGAAGGCACCGAAGCGCAAATGAAAGCTTGGGTGAAAATGGCCGACGGGCAGTTGGCGGAACTGGCCGAACAGCGGGCGCAACTGGACGAGGCGATGGCAGAGCTGCGAAAGCTGCGCGATGACACCGCGACAGCAATCGGGCAGAAAAGTCACTAAGTTCAGTGACGCGTTCCAACCCTGACCTGCTTCGACAACAGTTGCAGATCGGCGGCAATTCGGATCAACTCCGACACGGTAGCGACCGATTCAACACCGGCCAGATTATAGGCGCAGCGTTCGACCAATGCCGCCGCTGTGTCGATATCTGCCAATGCAGCAGCGCTTGTCTGATCGTCCGCGACAAGCACCGAACAGCCGCCATCATGGGCATGGCCCCCGCGGCTCGGTTTATCTTCGGAATTTCCAGACATGCGTTTTGCGCCCTATATAGGTTAGACTTGCTGACCTATTGTGATTTATGGTTAATCGCATGTCACGCAGTTACGCGACAACCCGCCCGGCGACATGGCGACGTCGCGGGCAGTGAGACACCTTAGGCTTGATCTGGCCCGCTGGGGTCATTTGGCATGGCGTGAAGCAGTCCGGCGCCAAGGCCGCGTATGGCGGCAGTGGTGCGGTCGTGCACGTCCAGCTTGGAGAACACGCGGCGCACGATGGTATCGACGGTGTGGCGCGAAATGCCCAGAATATCAGCAATGACAGTATTGCTTTTGCCCCTTGCGATCCATTCCAATACCTCGACCTCGCGCGGCGACAAAGCCACGTCGCGCGGTGCCGCTGCTTCGGTCAGTGCGCAAAAACGCAACTGCGCGATCTGCGCTGCACAATGCAGTTCAAATATCTCGACGGCATCCGGTGCGCCGTTGCGCGGACCAAACCCAAGGCCGACCACCGCTGCCTCGTCGCGCGGCCCGTAAACCTGCATCGCCAATCCGTCATAGGGACATTGCAGCGCCAAATCCTGCATATACCGGGCCTCTTTCTTGGTCAGCCGGGTCAGCCGGGCGACCTCAGACCAGCGAAACGGTTGACCGCGCCGCCGCGCCAGTGGGTCGATCGGACTGACACGCCGCAGATCCGCATCAAGGTATGTGCAATGCCATCCTTCGCCATACTCTTGCGACCGCCGGTCCTGCCCTTCGATGGCCGGACCATCGGGCGAATTGGCGTGATAGCTTACCCTCCCGATCCCTCGCCCCTGAAAGTAATCCAACGACATCCACCACAAGGCCGCAGGCGTTTCGGCAACGCCACAGGCAAGGGCAAAATCATCTAGCGACATCTGCTCAGGCATCTAATTTCCGATCTGGTTGGTGGCGTTCCTTCTAGGATGATCTCGGTTTGCGGTAGCAATTCGCTCAATGCCTGCTCCACCAAATCCAAACCATAAAAGTGACGTAACGTATCACTTACGTCAACATATAGTTCCATTGTAATGCCAGTCCAGAGCCCCACCTGAAGTCGTGAAACAACAATTGGAAAGTGATGAGATGACTACCGACACCCTGACCATCCGCCAAATGTGTGACACCTTTGATGTCACCCCGCGCACCTTGCGGTTTTACGAGGCCAAGGAGCTGCTGTTCCCAATTCGTGAAGGCCAGAAGCGCCTATTCACCAAGCGCGACCGCGCCCGGCTGAAACTGATCATTCGCGGCAAACGCTTTGGCTTCAGCCTTGAGGAAATCCGCCAACTGCTTGATCTGTATCACATGGGCGACCAGCAACAGACCCAGATTGCACGCACCTATGACATCGCCCGCGCCCGCCTTGAGGCGCTTGAGGCGGAACGTGACGAGCTGAACGAAGCAATCGACGACCTGAAAGACCAATTGAAATGGGGAGAAAAGATGATCGCCTCCATGAACCAGCCACGCCGCGCCGCCGAATAACCGGTCACAGCCGCCCGTCACGTCTAAAACCTGACACACCGCTACAATAAAAAGACACGACCAACCCCGGAGAGCAAAAAATGCCCAGCTATGTCGCCCCCACCAAAGACCTGCAATTCGTCCTGCATGACGTGTTGAATGTCACCGCAAGCAAAACACCGGGTTACGATGAGCTTGAGGCCGATTTTACCTCTGCCATCCTCGAAGAAGCGGGCAAGCTGACTTCCGAAGTCCTCGCCCCGCTTAACGTGGTGGGCGACCAAGAGGGCTGTCGTCTGGAAAACGGTGTGGTTTATACCCCCAAAGGTTTCAAAGAGGCGTTCGACAAGGTTAAAGAAGGCGGCTGGCCCGGTCTGGACATGCCCGAACAATACGGTGGCCAGAACATGCCGTACGTCATCGGCACCGCCGTGGGCGAGATGTTTTCCGCCGCGAACCAAGCGTTTACCATGTACCAGGGCCTGACCCATGGCGCCGCCAGCGCCATCCTCGCCCATGGCACCGACGCCCAGAAAGACACCTACCTGCCCAATATGGTGTCCTGCGACTGGACCGGCACCATGAACCTGACCGAACCGCACTGCGGCACCGATCTGGGCCTGATGCGCACCAAAGCCGTGCCACAGGATAACGGCAGCTATAAAATCACCGGTCAGAAAATCTTTATCTCATCCGGCGAACACGACATGGCCGACAATATCATCCATCTGGTACTCGCCAAAATCGAAGGCGGCCCCGATGGCATCAAGGGCGTGTCCCTGTTCATCGTGCCGAAATTCATGGTGAACGACGATGGCAGCCTTGGCGAACGCAACGGCGTTTCCGTCGGCTCCATCGAGGAGAAAATGGGCATTCACGGCAACTCCACCTGCGTGATGAACTACGACGATGCCACTGGTTTCCTGCTGGGCACCGAACACAAAGGCATGCGCGCCATGTTCACCATGATGAACGAAGCGCGTGTTGGCGTCGGCATGCAGGGGCTGGCACAGGCCGAAGTCGCCTATCAAAACGCCGTGATCTACGCCAACGACCGCCTGCAAGGGCGCGCCGTGACTGGGGCAGAACACCCCGACAAACCCGCCGACCCACTGATCGTACACCCCGATATCCGCCGCAGCCTGATGGATCAGAAATCATTTGTTGAAGCCGCCCGCGCCTTTATCCTCTGGGGGGCCACCATGATCGACGCCGCCCACCGTGCCGATGACAAAGACGCCGACGGCCTCGTGTCCCTGCTGACACCCGTGATCAAAGGTTTCCTGACCGATCAGGGCTACGACATGACGGTCAAAGCGCAGCAGATCTACGGCGGCCACGGTTACATCGAAGAATGGGGCATGTCCCAATTCACCCGCGACGCCCGCATCGCCATGATCTACGAAGGGGCCAATGGCGTGCAGGCGCTCGACCTCGTGGGCCGCAAACTGGCCCAGGATGGCGGCAAGCACGTGATGGCCTTCTTTGATCTGGTCAAAACCTTCATCAAAGACAACGCAGGCCAGGACGCCGATTACGATAAGGACTTCCTCGACCCGCTCAAGGCCGCCTCCAAAGACCTGCAAGCGGCAGGCATGTACTTCATGCAAAACGGCATGAAAAACCCCAATCACGCGCTGGCCGGGTCCAACGACTTCATGCATATGTTCGGCCATGTCTGCCTTGGCCTGATGTGGGCCAAAATGGGCCTGGCCGCACGCAAGGCGCTGGCGGCCGGCACCACCGACGCCGCTTTCTACGAGACCAAGCTGGCCACCGGGCGCTATTACATGGCGCGCCAACTGCCCGCGACCGCCCTGCACCTGACGCGCATCTCATCGGGTGCCGACACAGTCATGGCGTTGGAGGCCGCGAACTTCTAAGAAAGGGGCGGTGGGCCACGCGCCCACCCCACCCCAACACCCGGAGGACCGATGCCAAAACGCTTTCGCCTGACCCGCCGTTTTCCCGTCGCCATGACCGAAGATGGCTACCGAAAGCTCAAGAAATTCAGTGCCGAGGCAGGTCTGGACGAAGGCGAGGCGCTGTCGTTTCTCTTTGAGAATTTCAACAGCGTCATCAACCAAGAAAACCTGACAGCGCGCCTGCGCCTGTTCAATTCAGAACTCGACGACCGCAAACGATGAACCCTTGGGGAGGGGCCAGATGACAGACCAGCCAAGATCAAACTGGATGACCGACGAACACCGTATGATTGCGGAAATGACGGCCAATTTCATCAATACCGAATGGGCCCCCAAGTTTGAGACATGGCGCAAACAGGGCCAGATGGACCGCGAAATATGGGCGCAAGCAGGCGAATTGGGCCTGCTCTGCCCCTCCGTCCCCGAAGCATACGGCGGCCCCGGCGGTGATTTCGGCCACGAAGCCGCAATCTTGATCGAAGGCTCGCGTGCCAATCTCGCCTCTTGGGGCCACGGCATCCACTCAGGCATCGTGGCGCATTACATTCTGGCCTACGGCACCGAAGACCAGAAAAAACGCTGGCTGCCTAAAATGGTCTCGGGCGAATTGGTCGGCGCGCTGGCGATGACCGAACCCTCCACCGGATCAGACGTGCAGCGCATCAAAACCAAAGCGGTGCGCGACGGCAATGCTTACCGCCTGTCGGGGCAGAAAACCTTTATCACCAACGGCCAACACGCCAACCTGATCATCGTCGCCGCCAAAACCGACCCCAAGGAAGGCGCCAAAGGCGTGTCCATGGTGGTGGTCGAAACCGACGGCGCACAGGGTTTCCAACGTGGCCGCAACCTCGACAAGATCGGCCTGCACGCCGCCGATACGTCGGAGCTTTTCTTCGACAACGTCGAAATCCCACCCGAAAACATCCTCGGCCAGCAGGAAGGCCAAGGGTTCTATCAGATGATGCAGCAACTTCCGCAAGAACGCTTGATCATCGGCTGCGGTGCCGTGGGTGCCATGGAAGGCGCGGTTGAACGCACCATCGCCTATTGCAAGGAACGCGAAGCCTTCGGCGGTCCGCTGACCCAGTTCCAGAACACGCGCTTCCAACTGGCCGAATGCAAAACAAAAACCACAGTCGCACGCGCGTTTCTTGATGAATGCATCGCCGACCACTTGCGCGGCGAACTGACGGTCGAAAAGGCCGCGATGCAAAAGTACTGGCTGACAGACACCCAAGGCGAGGTGCTGGACGTCTGCCTACAAATGCACGGCGGCTATGGCTATATGCAAGAATACGCCATCGGCGAAATGTGGGCCGACGCCCGCGTGCAACGCATCTACGGTGGCACCAATGAGATCATGAAGGAACTGATTGCGCGCAGCCTCTAACCGCGCCCCCGGCCCCGCCCGCCGCGCAGAGGTATTTAAGAAAGGATGAAGACAAGGCCCCACCTGCCCCCTTCATCCAATTACAAATACCTTCCGACGGCGCAGCGGGCGCAGACAGATTTAAAAGGAGAGAGACGTGACCATTCAGCTTTATTGTTTTGGCGAATCCGGCAACGCCTACAAAGCGGCGCTGGCCTTGGAACTGTCGGGACTGGACTGGGAGCCGGTCAAAGTCGACTTTTTCGGCGGCCAGACGCGCCAGCCCGATTACCGCACACAAATCAACAACATGGGCGAAGCGCCAGTGATGATCGATGGCGATCTGCGGCTTACCCAATCAGGCGTGATCCAGGATTACGTTGCGGAAAAATCCGGCAAATTCGGCGGCCGCGACGCGACGGAACGCCGCGAAATCCTGCGTTGGGTGTTATGGGACAACCACAAACTCAGCTCCACCGCCGGGCTGACCCGCTTCTTGATGAACTTTCTGCCAGAGGACAAACGCCCTGCGGAAGTCATCGCCTTTAACCAAGGTCGCCTAAAAGCCGCCTATGCCGTGCTGAACGACCACCTCGCCACCCGCGACTGGATCGTGGGCGATGCCCTGACCAACGCCGACCTGTCGTGCTGCGGGTATCTTTATTACCCCGAACCTTTCGGGTTCGACCGCGCCGAATGGCCCCATATCGACAGATGGCTCACGCGTCTGTCTGAAACACCGGGCTGGAAAGCCCCTTACGACCTGATGCCCGGCAGCCCTGCTGACCGCGCCTGAACCCGGAGGACATAAACATGACCGAAGCCTATATCTACGACGCCCTGCGCACCCCCCGTGGCAAAGGCCGCAAGGACGGCGCCCTGCACGAGGTGACCGCCCTGCGCCTCTCGGCCCAGACCCTGAACGCCGTGAAAGAACGCAACAACCTCGAAGGCCATGCCGTCGAAGACGTGATCTGGGGCAATGTCACGCAAGTCATGGAACAGGGGGGCTGTCTGGCCCGCTCTGCCGTGCTGGCGTCTGACCTTGATGAACGCATCCCCGGCCTCGCCATCAACCGCTTCTGCGCGTCGGGTATGGAGGCCGTGAACCTCGCCGCCAACCAGATCAAAGGCGGCGCTGGCATGGCCTATATCGCAGGCGGTGTCGAAATGATGGGCCGCGTCCCCATGGGCAGCGATGGCGCGGCAATTGCCGTCGACCCAACGCTCGCGATGGAGAAATACTTTGTCCCCCAAGGCATCTCGGCCGATATCATCGCCACCGAATACGGCTTTACCCGCGATCAGGCCGACCAACTGGCGGTGGAATCGCAACGCCGCGCCAAACTGGCCTGGGACGAAGGCCGCTTTGACAACTCCGTCATCACCATCCGCGATCAGAACGGCCTGACCATCCTGGACCGCGACGAATACATGCGCCCCCAGACCGACATGCAGTCGCTTGGCAGCCTAAACCCCGCGTTTCAGGCGATGGGCGAGGTCATGCCCGGCTTCGACAAGATTGCGATCATGAAATACCCCCACCTTGAGCGGATCAACCACATCCACCACGCGGGCAACTCATCCGGCATCGTTGATGGTGCTGCCGCCGTGTTGATCGGCAACAAGGAATTTGGCGAAAAATACGGCCTCAAACCCCGCGCCCGCATCCGCGCCACCGCGAAAATCGGCACCGATCCGACCATCATGCTGACCGGCCCGGTACCCGTGACCGAAAAGATCCTGCGCGACAACGGCATGACCATCGGCGATATTGACCTGTTCGAGGTTAACGAAGCTTTCGCCGCCGTCGTTATGCGCTTTATGCAGGCATTCGATGTCGACGACGCTAAGGTGAACGTCAACGGCGGTTCCATCGCCATGGGCCACCCCTTGGGCGCCACCGGTGCCATGATCATCGGCACCCTGTTGGATGAACTTGAACGCGCCGACAAAGAGGTCGGCCTTGCCACGCTTTGCATCGCCTCCGGCATGGGTGCCGCCACCATCATCGAGCGCGTATAATGGCACAAAATCATCCCTTCCACGCCATTGCCACCCTCGCCGCCAACCGCAAAATCGACCTGCATATCAAGGTCGAACGCGACGGCGATTACGTGCGCCTTTACAGCAATGATCCGGCGCTGTTTTTCAAACACCGCGACGATCCCAGCGACAGCTTTGACCGCGAAGCCTTTGGCCAATCCAAACGCATCCTGCTCAGCGCCGAAGACTGCGACGCAGGCACCAATCAAACATTGGCCCTGATCGAAAGCCTGCTGGAAAAATTCGCTGATTACAAATTTCAGCGCAGCTGACCTAACCCATGAACGGGAGAGATAAATGACTGATTTCACATCAAAAACAGACGCCGAAGGCATCGCCACCATCACTTGGGACGTCGCCGACAAATCCATGAACGTCATGTCCTTTGACGGGTTGCGCGATCTGGAAAAACACATCGACGCGGCGCTGGCTGATGACGCCGTAAAAGGCATCATTATCACCTCGGGCAAAGAGGGATCATTCGCCGGCGGCATGGACCTGAACCTGCTGGCCAAGATGAAAGATGACGCAGGCGACGACCCCGCAAAGGGCCTGTTTGAGGGCACGATGCAGATGCACGCTCTGCTGCGCAAAATCGAACTGGCGGGCATGGACCCGAAAACCCAGAAAGGCGGCAAACCCGTCGCCTGTGTGATCCCCGGCACCGCTGCGGGCATTGGCCTGGAACTGCCACTGGCCACCCACCGCACCTTTGCCGCCAATAACCCCAAGGCCCGCATCGGCCTGCCCGAAATCCTCGTCGGTATCTTCCCCGGCGCGGGCGGCACCACCCGTATGGTGCGCAAACTTGGAGCCATGGGCGCCTCTCCCTATCTGCTTGAGGGCAAGATGGTCGCGCCCGACGCCGCCGTAAAAGCCGGTATACTGGACGAAGTTTCAGACGATCCAATGGCCGCCGCCCGCGCTTGGGTGCTGTCCGCCAAGGACGCCGATCTGGTGAAACCATGGGATGCAAAGGGCTATAAAATGCCCGGCGGCGCGCCCTATCACCCCGCCGGTTTCATGACCTTCGTCGGTGCCTCCGCCATGGTCAACGGCAAGACCCAAGGCGTCTACCCGGCGGCCAAGGCCCTGCTGTCTGCCGTATACGAAGGCGCAATGGTCCCCTTCGACACAGCCCTAAAGATCGAAGCGCGCTGGTTTACCAACGTGCTGATGAACCCCTCGTCCGGCAACATGATCCGCTCGCTTTTCCTGAACAAGGAAGCGCTGGAAAAAGGGGCCGTGCGCCCCGAAGGCGTGCCAGACCAGCGCGTCAAGAAACTTGGCGTCTTGGGCGCGGGCATGATGGGCGCAGGCATCACGCTTGTTTCCGTTCAGGCGGGCATCGAAGTCGTCTTGATCGACCAAACCCAAGAGGCCGCCGACAAGGGCAAGTCCTATGCCGCCAGCTATTTCGACAAGGGCATCGCCCGCAGGAAATCCACCGCGGAAAAGAAAGAAGCGGCGCTGAACCTCATCAACGCCACCACCGATCTGGACGCGCTGAAAGGCTGTGATCTGATCATCGAAGCGGTGTTTGAGGACCCCAAAGTCAAAGCCGAGATGACCAAAAAGGTCGAAGCGGTGATCCCCGACGATTGCATCTTCGCCTCCAACACCTCGACCCTGCCGATCACCGATCTGGCCAAGGCATCCAGCCGTCAGGAACAATTCATCGGCATCCACTTCTTCTCCCCGGTCGAAAAAATGCTGCTGGTGGAGATCATCAAGGGCAAGCAAACCGGTGACCGCGCCGTGGCCAAGGCGCTCGATTACGTGCGCCAGATCCGCAAGACGCCCATCGTGGTCAATGACGCGCGTTTCTTCTATGCCAACCGCTGTATCATCCCCTACATCAACGAAGGGGTGCGCATGGTCCAAGAAGGGGTCGAACCCGCGCTGATCGAAAACGCCGCCAAACTGGTCGGCATGCCGCTGGGGCCACTGCAATTGATGGATGAAACCTCCATCGATCTGGGGGCCAAGATTGCCCGCGCCACCAAGGCGGCAATGGGTGCGGACTATCCCAACGACGACATCGACCCGCTGGTGTTCTGGATGGAGGCCGAGGGCCGTCTGGGCCGCAAGGCCAACGCCGGGTTCTACAGCTACGACGCCAAGGGCAAACGCGAAGGGCTGTGGGCAGGCTTGGGCGATAAATACCCCGTGGCCGACGACCAGCCCGACCTGATCGAAGTGCAGCACCGTCTGCTGTTCAGCCAAGTCCTCGAGGCCGTCCGCGCGCTGGAAGAAGGCGTACTGATGGACATCCGCGAAGGCGACGTCGGCGCGATCCTTGGCTGGGGTTTTGCCCCATGGTCCGGTGGCCCGCTGTCATGGCTCGACATGATCGGCGCGCCCTATGCGGCTGAGCGTTGCGACCAGTTGACCGAGAAGTTCGGCGACCGTTTCGCCTGCCCCGATCTGCTGCGCGAAATGGCAGCAAAGGGTCAAAGCTTTTACGGGCGGTTTGACCCTGAAGTCAAAGCAGCTTGAACGACAAAAGGGGCGCTTCGGCGCCCCTTTTTACTGCTGTGAACCCTGAACCGAACAACCGCCCTGGTCCGTGCAACCCCCAGACCGCGCCGCCCTTCAGCAATATCCGGCAACACCCCCACCGGCAACGATCCGGTCCTCGATCGCCAGACAGTCCGCGAGATGCGCCGCGTCCTCCAGCGCCAGCACGTCATAGCCCGCTTGGTCGTTGCCGATATAGCAATCCAGCGCCATGCGACGCAGCGGGCAATGGATCAGTGCGCCGCCCTCGGCATAGATCACCTGTTCCTCAGCGAAATAGATCATGATCAATTCGACGTACTGGCTTGGCGCTGCGCGGTGTATGCCGCGCAGGCCCACCAGTGCCGCTGCGGGCACAATCGCAAAGGGGTCACCGTAGATATCCGCCGCCGCATCGCTTTCGACGAGCACACCCTGATCGGCCAGCAATGTCAGCTCCTCACGGTTATCAAGCGCGCCGACAGGCACCACGACGGGCCATTGTGCAGCAACTGTATCAGGGGCGTCGAGCCAGATAGACGCCCGTCTCACCTCAACGATTTCCTGCATCCCATTGTCAAACGTCAGCACCATATCGCCCACCGCCAGCGCCTCGACTGCGCGCCAGCCCAGGTTCGACGCGACCCGCGTTCCGGCCAGCAGCCCATATGTTCTCAATGCCAGCCCGCCATCGTAAGCGCCGCTGGTTTCCACACCACGGTGATGCGGTGTCGTCGGTTTAGTGTTCCATCCAAACATATCATCCATCCCCATGGTGAAGCGCCAGTGGCAGTGGCGCGTTTGCAGTTCATGTTAAGATTTGCGGCGATTCCCATGGCGCTGGGTGGGTCACAAAACGGCGGGATTGGGGCATTGGTAAGGGTTTTTGAGACAATTCCGGATGATTGGCCAAGATTAATGGCCAAACCGCCGACAATAACCCCGATGTCGGTTAACGATGACGCCTTATTCGAACTGATACGCGAATCGCGCAATGTCTTCGGCACAGTCTTCAGCCACGATATTGCGCAAAATTGGGGTATAATAGTCGCGATACCCCGCCGCGCGCTCAGACGCATTGCTGCGCGACAGGGTCAGTTCAAACCCCAGATGATCAAACAGAGGTGCCGCATCGGTGGCAAAATACTCCAGCCGGATATAAGCGCTACAGCGTTCCTCGCCGTTGATATCGGTCATATACCGTCGCGCTGGCCAGTCACGCAGACTGGCGCGGGTTTCCGGCGTGGTCAGAAAACTGTCAAACGTCAGCGCTTTGGCCAAGGTGACAGCGGGATGATCGAAATCTTGCCCCCGCAGCCAGTAATAATAGCTCACCGCGCGATCCCAGGGGTTGCGTACCATCGTGAAGGTAAACATGCCCGCCAGGTCTGCTGTGCTGATCAGCCCGTCCACATCTGCGAGCGTTGCGTGTTTCCATAGCCGCCCTGCCGCCTGCACGTTCTTGTACCGCCGCCGCCTTTTCAGCGCCTTGGGCGTGTCGCCCAGCATGATGTCGTCCTTCATCGCCCGCGCCTCCAGCGCCAACGCCAGTGACGTACCGCCGGTTTTGGGAATATGCACAAAGGCATAGCGACGGCCTCGGCTGAGGATCATTCCGCCGCCCCCGGTGCGCGCAGCGGCACGGGTTCATCACTTCGCAGCGCGATGATGGTTCCGGCCAAGGCAATCAGCCCCATACCAAAAAAGGCCAGCGGGCCAATGGTTTGCCCCCACAGTGCCCAGGCCCAGAAACTGGCAAACACCAGCAGCGAATATTCAAACACCGCCACCTGGCCCGCCTCCCCAATCTGATAGCCCCGCACCAGAAACCCGATCCCGATCAACGATCCCACCGCCTGCACCGTGATCCAGAACCACATCGCACCGTCCAGCGGGGCCCAGCCGCGCGCGACAAACCCCTCTGGCCCCGCAGGCCCGGTCGCCGGCATGATCAACACCCCAATAGCCCCCATCACCGCCAACATCCCAAAGAACCCCGCCGTCAGCGTCACCGTGCTTTCGCCTTCGCACCACGCCCGTGTGGCAACAGCCCCAATGGCGTAGAACACCCCGGCCAAAACAGGCAAAAACGCCACCGGGTCCAGCGCCGCAGGGTCCGGGCGGATCACCAGCACCGCGCCCACAAACCCCACGGCCACCGCCGCCCAACGCCAGCGCCCGACGCGTTTACCTTGAAAAATAACGGAAATCAGCAATACGAAAAGTGGCGAGGTGAACAACCCCGCCACCACCACGCCAATCGGCATAAACGCCAGACAGCCAAAGTAGATCAGCATCGCCCCCGACTGAAACAGGCTGCGCCCCACCACTGCCAAAACCCGCCGGGGTCGCAATATGCCCAATCCCAGCGCCGCAATCACGGCCAATATCGCCACGGCCATAATCCCACGCAGCATGTGAAACTGCCAAAGCGATCCGCGTTCGGTGATGAAAGGCACAAAGTTGTCCGTCAGCCCCAAAGTCGCCATCCCCGCGACCACAAAAACAGCCGCCAGGCCGGATTTCATACTGTTACTCTCCACTTACCACCTCTTTTTACCATCACCCTCTTCCCAAAGTCATGCCATCGCCGCAATACTCAACCCCTAAAGTTTTCGCATCAGGGGAGGGTTGCATGGGCTGGATGAGTGACGAAACCGGGTTGGACAAATGCACCGCCAATTTTGTGCCCCTCACGCCGCTGTCTCACCTGCGCCGCGCGGCACAGGTCTTTGCCAAGCATACCGCCGTCATCTACGGCGATCACCGCGTCACCTATGCGCAATATCACGACCGTTGCACGCGTCTGGCCTCGGCCCTTGCTGGCATGGGCGTGGTGCCGGGGGATGTCGTCGCCACCCTCATCCCGAACCTGCCCGCCCAAGCCGAAGCACACTTTGGCGTTCCCGCCTGCGGGGCCGTGCTGAACACCATCAATGTGCGGCTGGAACCCGGCACCGTCGCCTATATCCTTGAACACGGCGGCGCAAAAGTGCTGCTGGTCGACACGCAGTTCCTCGACCTTGCCGAAGCCGCCTGCGCCGCAATGGACGGTCCCGCCCCGCAGATCATCGAAGTCCCCGACCCTGCCGCCGGATATCCCGCCACCGGCCGCCACCCCGCGTACGAAGATCGGTTGGCGCAAGCCGATCCCAGCTTTGACTGGTTCATGCCCCAAGACGAATGGGAAAGCCTCGCGCTCAACTATACCTCCGGCACCACCGGGCGGCCCAAGGGCGTGGTCTACCACCATCGCGGTGCATACCTCATGACCATGGGCACCGTGGTCAGCTGGCGCATGGTGCTGCATCCGGTGTTCATGCAGATCGTGCCGCTGTTCCACTGCAACGGTTGGAACCACACTTGGATGATGCCGTTGATCGGCGGCACGTTGGTTTGCTGCCGCGATGTCACAGCCTCGGCTATCTACAACGCGATCGCCGATCACGGCGTCACCCATTTCGGCGGCGCGCCGATCGTGCTCAACATGCTGGTGAACGCTCCGGCAAGCGATCGCCGCACCTTTGATCATCTGGTTGAGGTTTTCACCGCCGGCGCGCCCCCCGCACCCGCAACCCTGTCCAAGATCGAAAAGCTTGGCTTCAACGTGACCCAGGTCTACGGGCTTACAGAAACCTACGGCCACGTCACAGAATGCCTCTGGCAAGCGGGCGAATGGGACGCGCTGACCGAAGCCGATCGCGCCAATATCAAGGCCCGCCAGGGGGTCGCGATGCCGATGATGGACGACATCACCGTGACCGATGCGAACCTGAGCCAGACTCCAATGGATGGCAAGACGTTGGGCGAAATCATGATCCGCGGCAATTCGGTGATGAAAGGCTACCTGAAAAATCCTGACGCAACCCACGCGGCCTTTGCGGGCGGTTACTTTCACTCCGGCGACATCGCAGTGCAACACCCCGACGGCTATATCCAGATCGCAGACCGCGCCAAGGATATCATTATCTCCGGCGGCGAAAACATCTCCAGCGTCGAGATCGAAGGTGTGCTGATGGCCCACCCGGATGTAAACCTCGCCGCCGTAGTCGCCAAGCCGGATGACAAATGGGGCGAGGTGCCTTGTGCCTTTGTGGAACTGAAACCGGGGGCGACAGAAGACGCTACCGCGCTCATTACCTTCGCGCGCGCCGCCCTCGCCGGGTTCAAGACACCCAAGGTGGTGGTGTTCTGCGAATTGCCCAAAACCTCGACCGGGAAAATCCAGAAATATGAGCTGCGCAAACAGGCCGCCCTGCTGTGACCATGCACATATTGCGCTACCGCGACCTGCCCGCCAGCGTCTGGAAAAACGGCGGCGGTGTCACGCGCGAAATCGCGCGCGGTGACCACACTGGCCGCATGGCATGGCGATTAAGCATGGCCGAAGTTGCACAGGACGGCGCGTTTTCAGATTTCAGCGGATACCAAAGGATTCTGACAGTGATCCGCGGTAACGGGATGGTTCTACACAGCCCAGATACCGCTATGCACGCGCCACGACTGGTACCGGTGACGTTCGACGGGGCCACGCCGATCAAGGCGACGCTGACCCAGGGCCCGCTGGAAGATCTGAACCTGATTTTTGACCCTCTGCTTTGTACCGGCACAGTCAGCATTTTGGCAGATGGCGCGACAATTGCCGCCGGGGGGGCCGATGTAATCGCTGTGATCTGCGTCAGCGGCACTTTGGCACTGGCCGACAGCGACCTGCGACAGGGCGACTGCGCACTGCTTGGCCCCAATACCGGCCCCATCGACACCGCCGATGCCACAGCCCTTGTCGTGCGATTGCACCATCGCAAACTGATCTCGATCATACCCTCTATTATGTAACGCGCCATTGCCGATCCCGGCCTGCGTGCTAGACTACAGAAAACCAACTGGGCCCCGCAGCAGACTTCATGACCGCCTTGAAAAAATATGCCCGCCTCGAAGCGACGGGCCTGTGGCGTGCGACGCCGGATGCGCAGCGGCGCGAGGTTATTGTATCCATTGGCGATGCAACGCTGGTGATCAGCGACCTAAAGGATCAGGCGCTGACCCATTGGTCGCTGGCGGCGGTGGAACGGGCAAACGCAGGCCAGCGGCCCGCAGTATATTTTCCCGACGGCGACCCCGGCGAAACCCTGGAACTGCCCGAGGACGAAGTGCAGATGGTCGAGGCCATCGAAAAACTGCGCCACGCCGTCAACAGGGGCCGCCCGCGGCCCGGTCGTTTGCGCTGGTTGGGGTTACTGGCCTCGGCGGCGGCGGTCACGGCATTGACCGTGTTCTGGCTGCCCGATGCCTTGCGCGACCACACATTAAAGGTCGTGCCAAACGTCAAACGCGCCTCACTGGG
Organism: Sulfitobacter sp. KMM 9851; assembly: GCF_057178245.1. Classification (NCBI taxonomy): domain Bacteria; kingdom Pseudomonadati; phylum Pseudomonadota; class Alphaproteobacteria; order Rhodobacterales; family Roseobacteraceae; genus Sulfitobacter; species Sulfitobacter sp. KMM 9851. The sequence goes on along the minus strand of NZ_CM169991.1, from coordinate 864,269 downwards.
GGCGGCATTGCTCAAACGGGTCGAACGGGTATCAGGAACGACCTGCGCCAGCACCAGCGGCACCGCCGCACTCAACCGCTTGGCGACAAGGCTTGAGGCCGGGCGGCTGGTGATCCTGCCTGCCATGACGATGCCCAGTCTGCACCTGCCCGGCCGGGTGACCGTGTTAAATCGCAGTGTCATCGAAGATTATGAAGAACCCGATGTCGCCGCCGGCTATGCCCTGACAGAAGATGTCATGCGCGCCGCCTATGATCCGTTGCGCGCCCTGCTCGAAGGGGTGGGCCTGCGGGAAAACTTCCGTCTGCTGACCACCGGTGATGTCGCACCCGCAGCCCTTGATGCCTACGCCGAACAATTGCTTACCCGCCCACGTGCCACACCCAACCTGCAAAAGCAGCTCGCCCGCTTTGACAAGGCAGAGTTGCGCAGCACGCCCTATGCCTATGCGCGCGACATCACCGGCGAAACCACACTGCCCCTGATCGAAGGTGATCCGATGAATGGCCGCCTGACTGCGCCCCTGCTGTCAGACGCCGACTGGCTGCGCCTGCAAAGCATCTGCGGCGGCTGACAGTCAGGCACTCTGTTACTTTTCCGGGTCAAAAATACCCTTGGGGGGCGGAGGCGCGCAGCGCCACCGGGGGGCAAAGCCCCCCTTGATCGGCTCCGTCAGGCAAACTCGCCCATCTCGAACCCCAGCGCGCGCGCCACGGTAAAGATGTCCTTGTCGCCCCGCCCACACATGTTCATGCAGATCAGGTGATCTTTGGGCAGCGTCGGTGCAATCTTCATGACATGCGCCAGCGCGTGTGACGGTTCCAGCGCTGGAATGATACCTTCAAGCGCGCAAGACAGCTGAAACGCCTCCAGCGCCTCTACATCGGTGATGGAGACATATTTCGCACGACCGATCTCATGCAGCCAGGCATGTTCTGGCCCGATGCCCGGATAATCCAGCCCCGCCGAGATCGAGAACCCCTCCAGAATCTGGCCATCGTCATCCTGCAACAGATAGGTCCGGTTGCCATGCAACACGCCGGGCCGCCCACCGGTGAGGGAGGCACAATGCTCCATCTTGGCGTTCACACCCTTACCGCCGGCCTCGACCCCGATGATGTTGACCGATGTGTCGTCGAGGAACGGATGAAACAACCCCATCGCGTTGGACCCACCACCGATGGCGGCGATCAACGTATCGGGCAGACGGCCTTCGGCGGCCTGCATCTGCTCGCGCACTTCCTTGCCGATGATGCTTTGGAAATCGCGGACCATCGCCGGATAGGGGTGCGGCCCGGCAACTGTGCCGATGCAATAGAAGGTATCACGCACATTGGTCACCCAGTCGCGCAGCGCATCGTTCATCGCGTCCTTCAGCGTGCCACGGCCCGACGTAACCGGCACAACCTCGGCGCCCAGCAGACGCATGCGGAACACATTGGGGGCCTGACGCTCCACATCATGCGCGCCCATGTAGACCACACATTTCAGGCCGAACTTGGCACAGACGGTCGCCGTCGCAACGCCGTGCTGGCCCGCCCCGGTTTCCGCAATGATACGTTTCTTGCCCATGCGCCGCGCCAGAATGATCTGACCCAGCACATTGTTGATTTTATGCGCGCCCGTGTGGTTCAGCTCGTCCCGCTTGAGGTAAACCTTGGCCCCGCCCAGATGATCGGTCAGCCGCTCAGCAAAATACAGCGGGCTGGGTCGCCCTACATAGTGGGTCCACAGATCATGCATCTCGGCCCAGAAACTATCGTCCGTCTTGGCGCGTTCATACTGCTCTTGCAGTTCAAGGATCAGCGGCATCAGCGTTTCCGAGACAAACCGCCCACCAAAATCGCCAAAGCGCCCGTTTTCGTCGGGGCCGTTCATGAAAGAGTTGAAAAGATCGTTGGCCATTGGGGGTCTCCTGAAATATTCCGTCAGCTTTATCGCAGCCCGCCCGCCTCCGCCACCATGAGTTTTATCTGGCGCCGACGACGCGGGTCATCGCCGACGCCAAACGCCCCGGCTACTCCAGCAGCTTGAACAACTCGCGCTTCAGGCGATCCTCCAATTCGTCCCGTACGACTTCTTCGGTCGATCGGGTATCACCCGGCGCGATGTTCAGCTCCTCTTGCAGCTTTTGCCGCACCCGATCTTCCGCACGCTTTTTCTCTTCGGCAAAGTTCAGATCAAGCGCCGCTTTCAAATCGGGCTTGATTGCCGGGTCGGCCCAGGGGCCGACAATGCGCACTGGCACAGCCAGCCCCCCACGAGACACATTCACCCGCAGCGCCTTGGGCGTTACCGTATAGTCAATGGTCTGCGCGCCAAGATTAACCAGTCCCTTGCCGGTGGCATTGAAATTGGGCAGCAACATCAGCAAGTCGTCGTTTCGCAGGATACCGTCCTGAATGGTGAAATTCGCGCCCAACGAGTCGAACACCGTGCTGCCGCCCTTTACGTCAACCGACCCCAGCAGCGCGTCGAGGTCGATGCCCTCGATTGTGCCACGCCCGATCTTGACCGCGCCGTCCCCCTTGAGGGATTTGATGATTGCGTCAATGGACTGCCCGGCACCAAGGAATGACAACTCGGCGTCTCCCTTGCCGGAAAACCGGGTCAGCCCGGCCGTATCGCGCAACAACGGCTGCATCTCGACCCCCAGCGCCTGTAGCTTGCCGCCCACCGACAGACCACCTCGGTTGTTCATCACGAACTCACCCACGAACCGTCCACCGTAGGCTTGCATCTCGCGTAGATCGAACACCATCCGCGACCGGTCATTGCGCAGGACCACGCGCGAGGCCCCCAACGTAAGACCGCCCAGGTCAATACTGTCCGCTGTCAACGCGATATCACCGTTGAATGCAGCCAGACCGCTTGCATCAATCGGGGTCTTTGACCACCCGGCTGTGGCAGCGGCACCTCCCGATGCGCCCGCGTTGGCCCCCGTCACGCCTGACAAATCCAACGCGCCCGCCGTGAACTGCGCGTTGACCTGCGGCGTCCCATTGAGCGTGACATCGGCCCCACCCCGCAAGCTATTGCCGCCCAGATCAGCGACCAATTCACGCAGGGCCAGTCGGCGGTCGGGCGTCAGAGTTACCTGCGCCTTGATATCCGCCTTACGCCCCAACCCTTGAGGCACGTCAATGACACCCGCGCCCAACGCCGCCAGAAATGCCCCGGTATCGCTGGTCTTTAGCCACAAATCACCTGCCACCGCCCCTTTCAGCGATCCGCGCCCGGTGACAGTCAGCCCGCCCCCCTTGGCCTCAAGCCGCAGGCGCAGCGGCTGCACGTCACCGGCAAGGAACCGGTCAAACCGTTCAACCTTGCTTGTCAGCGTCACCCGCGACCCGGCGGGGCTGAGGCTGGCAACGATATCCGCAGCACCTGTATGTTCAGGCCAGTCCAGCGCCAGATCAACGCCTTGGTACGACACTAGATCGGCACCTTCGGCGTCATAAATCAGCGTCGCATCACGTACCGTCAGCTTTTGGATCGTCACCGGGCGGGCGGCACGGGCCGGAGTGGTTTCGGTTTCGATCTGTGCGCCACTCGCGCTGTCGGTAAACTGCCAGCTGGCGCGGCCGTCACGGCGCTGCTCAAGCCGGATTACCGGGCTTTGTGCCTCGATGTTGGTGATGCGGATTTCACCGCGCAGCAAGGCACCGGCATCAACCCCAATCGCCGCATTGGCCGCCGTCAGCATCGCGCCTTCATCTGCCCAATCGGCATTGCCAACCTCAAGCCCGCCTGCGGTGACACCCAAGACCGGCCAAAAGGTCATCTTCACATCGCCAGAAATCGTCACATCGCGCCCGGTCACCTTGCGCAGCTGATCGCTGGCAATCCGCGCAATCCGATCCGCCGGCAACAGCATCAAAGACCCCGCAGCGATCAAAATGATCAGCCCCAGTATCCCGATTCCCCGAAAAATCCATTTCATGCCTGTCTCCTCCTGCGCGGTGGCTCTTCCCCCGCTTTGTTGCATGGCTTATAGCCCAAGTCATGAGCACAAACCCACCCAATCTGCGCCCCGACCTTGCCCCAGCCGCAAAAATCGGCGACCGCCCCCGCCCGGGCCAGCCGACAATCGGCATGGTCAGCCTTGGTTGCCCCAAAGCATTGGTGGACAGCGAAAGAATCCTCACGCGCCTGCGCGCCGAAGGCTATGGCGTGTCGCCAGATTACGCCGGTGCTGACGCCGTCATCGTCAATACCTGTGGTTTTCTTGATTCGGCCAAAGCGGAAAGCCTGGACGCCATCGGCGAGGCATTGGCGGAAAACGGCCGCGTGATTGTAACAGGCTGTCTGGGGGCAGAACCGGACTACATCCGCGAACATCACCCCAAAATCCTCGCCGTCACCGGGCCACACCAATACGAACAGGTGCTCGACGCCGTTCACAGCGCCGTGCCACCCAGCCCGGACCCCTTTATTGACCTTCTGCCAACCCAGCAGGTCAGCCTGACCCCGCGCCACTACAGTTATCTAAAGATTTCCGAGGGCTGCAACCACAAGTGCAAGTTCTGCATCATCCCCGACATGCGCGGCCGCCTGCAGTCGCGCCCCGCCCACGCCGTAGTGCGCGAGGCCGAAAGGCTGGTCGCGGGAGGCGTCAAGGAACTGCTGGTGATCTCACAGGATACCTCAGCCTACGGCGTTGACATCAAACACGCCGAAGACCGCGGCCACCGGGCCCATATCACCGATCTGGCCCGCGATCTGGGCACGCTTGGTGCATGGGTGCGGCTGCATTACGTCTATCCCTACCCACACGTGCGCAACCTGATCCCGCTGATGGATCAGATGTCGCAGGCGGGCGGCATGGTGTTGCCCTACCTCGACATCCCGTTCCAACATGCCCACCCTGATGTGCTCAAACGCATGGCACGCCCGGCGGCGGCGGCCAAAACGCTGGATGAAATCACCGCATGGCGCGCCGCCTGCCCCGATATCACCCTGCGCTCAACCTTCATCGTTGGCTATCCGGGCGAAACTGAGGCCGAATTCCAGACTCTGTTGGATTGGCTTGACGAGGCACAATTGGACCGTGTGGGTTGTTTCCAATACGAAAACGTCGCCGGGGCGCGCTCAAATGCGCTGCCCGATCACGTCGATGCAGCAGTCAAGCAAGACCGCTGGGACCGTTTCATGGCCAAGGCCCAAGCGATTTCCGAAGCGAAGCTCGCCGCCAAGGTGGGAAAAGTCATCGACGTGATCGTGGATGAAATCGACGACGATGCCGCCACCTGCCGCACCAAGGCCGACGCGCCCGAAATTGACGGCAACCTGTTCATCGACGAAGATTTCAAAAACCTGTCCGTAGGCGACATTGTAGCTGTCGAAGTCGAAGAAGCCGGCGAATACGATCTTTGGGGGCGGCTGGTGCGCTAACCTAAAGATCCACGTCGATCGTTATGAAATGCGGCCCGGGGTTGGTCAGGTCGTGCATGATGAAATCCATGATCATTCGGCAAAGGTGGATCATCACCTGATCCCCGATCGCCCCCTTTGCTCCGGCAAGTGCCCCCATGAACTCGCTTTGGGTCTGTTCGGCGGTCTTGGACACATCAAAGTAGTACTTCATCTTGATGTTGCGCGTCATCACCACCCCAAAGGAAAACCCCGGCGTGCAAATCTGGCGGACCAAAGCCGCGCGGATTTTTCCAAAACTTGCCTCCACTTGAGAAATCATGCTGCGGCTGCCCTTGCCCGACGATGCGGGGTTCAACTTGGGCAAAGAGGCCGCGAATTTCAACGATGTCATGTCGCCCTCGGTCCAGGCGCCGCTGCTGGCTTTGAACCCGTTTGATCCAAATGCCTTTAATTCAAACCCAATCATAAAATATCCTATCCAAGCGTGTCATCCCGAGTGTGCAAAATTCACCCCCGTCGCTTCCCCTTATCATAATTTGGTAAGGCAACCTAACGACTGCACGCTTGGCCTGATCCCACCTAAGCCCCGAGCCCCTCTGGCAGTTTCCTTTCTAGCCTCAACTATTACCTCGGCCTCGTGGCGGGCACTGCCCCCAGAGCACCACGACGAGCCCGCCTGCCCCATGCACAAAACCGCTCATATGGTGGAAAGATGCCGCCGCACCACTACATATACCCCATAGAGCATCGGGGGACGCTGTAGGACTTGTAAATGTTCCCTTTATGTTCTATATGTGGAACACAGTAGAACAAGGAATGGCATCATGTCTTTTCAGCCTCAGTTTCCCGGCATCTTCTCTCCCGAACAGGGGGCGCGGCCTGCGCGTGGGGACACATCCCTGCCCGCGACCGAAAAACAAATGCAGTATGCGCAATCGCTGGCGCTTAAGTCCGGGCAGAAGTTGCCCAAGGATATCGGCCAGGATCGTGCGGCGCTTTCGGCATGGATTGACGCGCATAAACCGCGCCCGATGGATGGGCCCTTTGCCAATTATCCATCGTCGAAACAAGTCGCCTTTGCCGAACGGATCGCCCGACTGAAACGCCGCGATGTGCCGCAGGAATGTTTCCGCGACAAGACCCTGATGTCGCGCTGGATCGACGGCAATAAACCGCGCTAGGATAACTGCCTGACGTCAGGTCAGAGATGATGGGTTAACTCCGCTCTGCTAATCTAGCGTCATGGCCTATCCAACCTCCACTGCTGAAACACTTGCTGATGGCACGGTGCATATCGCCGGGCTGCTGTTTGCCATTCCTGCCAGCGTCATGCTGATCATGCACGCCGCCGGTCAAGAGGCTGCGCTGACCGCGACCGCGATCTATGCCAGTTCAATCCTGCTGTCCTTCACCGCGTCAGCAATCTATCATCTGCTGCCCTTCGACCGCAGCCGCGCTCTGCTGGGCCGCATCGACCATGCCGCAATTTATTTCAAGATCGCAGGCACCTACACGCCCCTCGTCATGGTCATCGGTTCGGGTTTTGCCTACGGAATTCTTGGCGTGATCTGGGCGCTTGCGGTCATTGGTGCGGTGGCCAAACTTTGGTTTTGGCGGACCGATGGGCGCGGATCTCTGGCGCTTTATCTTGGGATGGGGTGGCTGTCGTTGCTGCTGATTTATCCGATGTGGCACAAGCTGCCCGGTGTCGCACTGGCGCTGGTGGCGGCAGGCGGTCTGACATACTCGCTGGGGACACTTATTTATGCCCACCCCGGCATGCGCTATCAAAACGCGATCTGGCATGTATTTGTGCTGGCCGCCACGGTCTGCTTTTTCGCCGCCATCGCCATCAGCGTCTAAATCGCATCAAGATAGGCGCGCACGCAGCTCTGCACATGGCGGAACCGATCCCCACCCAGATGTTTGCCCCCGAACCATCGGGTAACGATGACCAGATGATCCTCAAGCTCTTCCCGCTCGAGCATCCGGACGATCACCATCCCGGCCCCGGCCTCCCCGTCATCGCCCTTCAGCGCGCCGCCCTCTGACAGCAGCACCGCCCAGGTGTTATGGGTCGCTTTGGCGTAAGATTTTTCGCGCTTGAGCTGCTTCAGCGCCGCGTCGACCTCTGCCCGGTCCGATACCAGACAGCCCGAAACCGCATATTTCGACCCCCGATCGCTCAGCACCTTGCCTAGTTTACGCAGCCTCATCAGCGCCGGGACAACCGTTCCAACGCGGTGCCGTTGTTCCATGTACCATGCAGATCCCCGTTGGCCATGACGACATAGACCACCGGCGCGCTTTCGCCCCAGTTGACCACAACAACCAGCCCGTCGCGCACGCCGCTGCCCGAATAGTTCTGACCGCCCACCGTCCAGTCAATCTGCACCGATCCATCGCGCTCGGCGATCTGCGCCACCCCTTGATAGGCGGACCCATCGGGATTGCGCCCCTCAGCCAGATAGCTGCCGCTGATATCAGCCTGCTGCGCCATCGCAACCAGAGGCAGGCAAAGGGCGACCAGGCCCGCCAGAATGGCACGGCGGCCGGGGATTACAAATGAACGCATGGTCAAATCCTATGTGGGTACAATACCCTGCATCTTATCTGATCCAGACGCGCGGCGCTACAGCCCCGCCGCCGTTCGGCGAACCGTCTCAAGCCGTTGGGTGTTGGGTGGGTGCGTGCCCAGAAATTTATCACCCGGATCAGGGATGCGCGTGAAAAATTCTGCCCCGCGCAAAGGGTCATAACCCGCACGCGCAGTGATTATTGTGCCCAGCGCATCCGCCTCAAGCTCGAAATCCTTGGAGTAACGCCGCGCGCCAACTTCGGCCCCCGTGCGCTGTGCCGCCTCGATTGTCTGTGTGCTGCCCCCCAGCAATACCGCTGCCGCCCCGGCGACCACCGCCCCTGCAACCGCGTTTTGCTGCTGTCGCCCGATGTGTCCCGCAATATGATGCGCAGCCTCATGGCCCATAACAAAGGCAAGTTCGTCTTCGTTGCGGGCATCCGCGATCAGGGCCAGCGTAAAGGCGACAATAGGACGCCCCTGTTTGTCGAGGGTTTGAAACGCGTTGGCAGGTTGGCCGGGACGGTCGTCCACCACAATATTGAAATCACAGTTCACGCCGGTTGTACGGTTGCGACACTCGCGTTCGGCCACCGGCTCCAACGTTTGAACCACCCGCACAAAGCTGCGCGCGGCAGCACTTGCTGACACTTGGGCGCTGTTGGGCTGCGCCGGATTGGTTGGCAGCGGGCCAGGGACCATCGTCACCACCTCGCAAGCCGACAAAAGAACGGCCGCCCCCATCGCGCACAGGGTATTTCTCAACATCTCGGCAATTCCTTCCCCAAGCGTTTGTAGAGCTTGTTTTAGCACGCCTGTCTGGGGGTGCCACCCCGATCACGCCAGTTTGACGGCTGGTCTTGCGCTCTTCCGCCGAAAGCCTAATGTGCGAATATGTTTACCATCGAGCACGAATTCGACGCCACTGTCATCACCCTGATCGACGAATCCAACGCGCCCTTGCGCGAGGATGTCATCGTGCAGGCTTTTGCCGGGCAGATCACCTTTGAACAATGGGACGCGCGCACCGACAATGTGGTCAAGATCACCCTGTCGCCTGCCCAGCTTAGTGATCTGACGGCGGCGCTGAACCTGCCCGAAGGCATATACCGCAGCAACACCTAAGGACCGCAGACATGGCCACTGGCACCGACATCAAAACCTATTTCAATGGCGCATGGCATGACGGCGATCTGCCCACCATCAAGGCTGCCGATCACGGCGCCTGGCTGGGCACCACCGTGTTTGACGGGGCGCGTCTGTTTGACGGCCTGGCCCCCGACCTTGAGGCGCATTGCGCCCGGATCAACCGCTCTGCCCGCGCGCTGATGATCACGCCCACTGTCGAAACCCAAGACATGGTAGCAATGGTCCGCGACGGGCTGCAGAGCTATGGCCGCGATCAGGCCGTTTATATCCGTCCGATGTATTGGGCGCTGGCAGGGGATGAACTGGGTATCGTGCCGCTGGCTGGGGCCACCGGCTTTGCCATCAGCCTTGAGGCGATTCCGATGGCCCCGCCAGAGGCCGCCACCACCCTGACTCGCACCCGCTTTCGCCGTCCGGTGCTAGAAGACAACGTGGTCAACGCCAAGGCGGGCTGCCTTTATCCAAACAATGCCCGGATGATGGTCGAGGCCCGCAGTAAGGGGTTTGGCAATGCGCTGGTGGCCGATGCCATGGGCAACGTGGCCGAAAGCGCGTCGGCCAACGTGTTCATGGTCAAAGACGGAGAAGTTTTTACGCCGATCCCCAACGGCACGTTTCTGGCCGGCATCACGCGCGCGCGCCACATGATCAACATGCGCGCGGATGGTATGAAGGTGCACGAAGCAGTGCTGAGCTTTGACGATTTTCATGCCGCCGATGAGGTCTTTCTGTCGGGCAATATGATGAAGGTCACCCCGGTCAGCGCCTTTGACGACACCAAGTATGCCATTGGGGACAACGGCAATCCGGTGACGCGCCGGGTGCGCGAAATGTATTGGGACTGGGCGGCGTCCGAACGCAGCTAGGGCGCGCACCGCCTCTGCCAAAAGAAATTGCAAGCCGCCCGGCGCCGCGCCATGATCGCGCGCAGGCCCATGGGCCAAGGAGTATTCGGATGCGGAAATTTCTGGTGGTGCTGGATGACAGCACAGAATGTCTCAACGCAATGCGCTTTGCCGCGCTGCGGGCAGCCCGCACAGGCGGGGGCGTGGCCGTCCTGTCAGTGATCCCGCCGGACGAGTTCAACCACTGGATCGGCGTTGGTGACATCATGCGCGCCGAGGCCCGTGAACGGATCGAAGTGCATTTTGAGGTCTTTGCCAAATGGATGCGCGACAAACAGGGTGTCGACCCGGAATTGGTGATCCGCGAGGGTGTGCCAACCGATGAGATCATTCAGCAGATCGCCGACGACCCGGAAATTGGCGTATTGGTGCTGGGGGCGAGTGGCGACAGCAAGAAGGGCCCCGGTCCGTTGGTGACACAGCTATCCCGCGCAGCAGGTTCGCTGCCCGTGCCGATCACCATCGTTCCTGGCGACCTGAGCAAAGAACGTCTGGAAGCGATAACCTGAGCGCGTTATCGACAATTGAACACCGGTCTCTTGCAGCACCCGCGCCGCATCTGCGCGACAACTGCAAAGGATCGGTATCGTCGATTGTAGTTGGTTCTGCCAAAGGCCGCGCTCAGGCGGGGGTGGCGCCCCCGGCGTCTGGCACTGTGACCACTTGAGCAACTTGGCCTGCACGCACCGAGCGCAGCATCATCGGCACCCCAAGAATTGCCAGCGCGACAAGTGCAGCAACCACCGCGGCAGGCGCCAGGCCCAAGCCCATCAGTTGCGCGGACGGAGTCGCCACGGCTTTGATCAAAAAGCCAATTCCGATAGGGAGCGCCAGTGTCATTGCAACGCAAAACAACATGCTGCCGCCCGCCATACGGGTCCAGCGGGCGGGCGTTGGACGGCGATGCGCCGCAAAACCCCAAGCAAAAATCAGGGCGGTCACAGCCAATGTGCCGACCCCAAGTAGAATATCCATTCCTGTCTCCGTGGAAGGATGCAGCGCAGTCGGTGCGGGTTTCCGGCCCGGCGACTCATGCATCAATGGCGCATTATTACGTGGCGGTTTAGGTTCTGCTAAGCGGTATTTTTGCACCCGCTAGACCTGCGCCGTTTCACGCGCACTCAGACTTAGAATCATTCCAAACCTTGACTTGGCGGTCCCGGACCCGCATATCCTTTATAGCGCCAAGCGAGGTAAACGCCATGTTCATCCAGACCGAATCCACCCCGAATCCAGCTACTCTGAAATTCCTGCCCGGTCAGACCGTGCTTGAGGTCGGCACAGCCGATTTCCCGACGTCCGACACCGCCGCGACCTCGCCCTTGGCGACCCGCCTTTTTGCCGTCGAAGGGGTTACCGGCGTGTTCTTTGGCGCCGATTTTGTTACCGTCACCAAACAGGACGCGGTCGAGTGGGATCACGTGAAACCCGCCCTGCTGGGCGCGATCATGGAACATTTCCAATCCGGCGATGCGGTAATGGCAACCGACCACCAGCCCAGTTCGGGCCACGCCGCGCATGACGGCGAAGATGGTGAGATTGTCGGCCAGATCAAAGAGTTGCTGGACAGCCGCGTACGTCCCGCCGTGGCTCAGGATGGTGGCGACATCACATTCCACGGGTTCGACCGCGGGATCGTGTACCTGCATATGCAGGGCGCCTGCGCTGGCTGCCCCTCGTCTACGCTGACGCTTAAAATGGGTATCGAAAACCTGCTGCGCCACTACATCCCCGAAGTGACCGAGGTGCGCCCGGTTGCCTGATATATCGGGCAATGGGCCGTTGATCCTTGCCTTTGACACATCGGCCGCGCATTGCGCGGCCGCTTTGCTGTCGGGTGACAAGATTTTGCACAGCGTGGTCGAGCCGATGGCAAAAGGACAGGCGGAACGTCTGATGGGCCTATGCGCCGACGTGCTGGCTGAAGCAGGGGTTGGATATGACGCGCTGACGGCGATTGGTGTGGGCATCGGGCCGGGAAATTTCACCGGCATCCGCATTGCCGTGTCGGCGGCGCGTGGACTGGCGTTGGGGCTTGGCGTGCCCGCGGTCGGCGTCTCAAACTTTGATGCCCTCCGGTTTGGCCAGACCGGCCCTTGTGCCTGCGCCGTGGACGCGCGGCGCGACCAAATATTCCTGCAAGGATTTGATAATCCTGGCATTTCAACGCCGTCACTTTGTGATATCGCGGCACTGCCCGCCTTTGATGGTCCGCTCATCGGCGCGCATGGCCGCGCCCCGGCCCATCCGGTGGCCGACGCGATTTGCTACCTCACGGCGGCGCGCTACGCCAGCCACCCGCCGCGCCCGAAACCGCTCTACCTGCGCCCGGCCGACGCGGCGCCCGCGCGCGACGCCGCACCGGTGCTGCTGCCGTGACCCCACAAGACATGGCGCGGCTGCATGCCGCTGCTTTCACCCTTGATCGGCCGTGGCAGGCCGCCGAATTTGCCAGCCTGATGGACAGCCCCCTGGTGCTGCGCATTGCAGTCGACCATGGTTTTGCCCTGACCCGCACCGTTGCACGAGAATCAGAGCTGCTGACCATCGCCGTCGACCCCGCGCACCAGCGGCAGGGCATCGCGCGTGGCCTGATGCAGCACTGGCTCTCAACCCGGCCCCAGGACGCCGACAGCGCTTTTCTTGAGGTGGCAGCAGATAACGCCCCTGCCATCGCGCTTTACGCTCAAATGGGCTTTGACCGCATCGCCACACGCAAGGCATATTACGCGCGCACATCCGGTCCGGCAGTCGATGCGCTGATCCTGCGGCGTGACTTGACCCATGGTCAGCCACGTCAATAAGCCCCCCCGGCAACAGAAAGCGGTTGACCCTCCCCCCCGCCTGCGCCCTAAATTACATCTGATCATCTGATCCAATCAACGCCGGTTCGGCGGGCCCCTGCGCCCGACCATCCGACATATCAACACTGGGAGACATCTAATGACCCTTATGACCAAATTCCTCGGCGCAGCCGCTGGCCTGGCCCTGACGGCAGGTGCCGCGCTGGCCGAGCCCGCCCTGATCTTTGACCTTGGCGGCAAATTCGACAAAAGCTTTAACGAAGCTGCCTTTAACGGTGCGACACGTTGGGCCGAAGAAACCGGCGGCACCTTTGCCGAAATCGAAATGCAGTCCGAAGCTCAGCGTGAACAGGCGCTGCGCCGCTTTGCCGAGTCAGGCGCAAACCCGATCATCACCATGGGCTTTGCCATGGCCGATCCGCTGTCCACCGTCGCTCCTGATTACCCGGACACAAAATTTGCCGTCATCGACGTCAGCTGGCTCGACATTCCGAACGTCCGCCAGATCAGCTTTGCCGAGCATGAAGGCTCCTACCTCGTTGGCATGATGGCCGCGATGGCCTCCAAGACCGGCACCGTCGGTTTTGTCGGCGGCATGGACGTGCCGCTGATCCGTCACTTTGGCTGTGGCTACGCGCAGGGCGTCAAGGCAGTGAACCCTGACGCCAAGATCATCGCCAACATGACAGGCACCACCCCTGCCGCGTGGAACGACCCGGTCAAGGGTTCCGAAATCACCAAGGCGCAGATCAGTCAAGGCGCTGATGTTGTCTTTGCTGCCGCAGGCGGGACCGGCGTGGGCGTGCTGCAAACAGCCGCCGATGAAAACATCCTTTCGATCGGCGTGGACAGCAACCAGAACCACCTGCACCCGGGCAAGGTTCTGACATCCATGCTGAAGCGCGTCGATGTGGCCGTGTATAATGCCATGAAGGCAGGCGAAGAGCTTGAGACCGGCACCGTCGTGACCTTGGGCCTGGCCGACGACGGTGTGGGCGTAGCACTTGACGAAAACAACGCAGATCTAGTCACCGAAGAGATGAAAACGGCGATTGAAGAAGCGCGTCAAAAGATCATTAACGGCGAAATTGAGGTGGTCTCCTATTACGCCAACGACAGCTGCCCCGCACTGGACTTCTAAGCGTGACGGCAGATGACCATAAGGGGCGGCAGGCAACTGCCGCCCCCGATGCCTTTCCGGCCATTGAGCTGAAGGGCATTTCAAAGGCGTTTGGACCGGTGCAGGCCAACAAGGACATCTCGATCCGGGTCATGCCTGGCACGATCCACGGCATCATCGGCGAAAATGGGGCGGGTAAGTCGACCTTGATGTCGATCCTCTACGGCTTTTACAAAGCAGACAAAGGCACGATTTTTATCGCCGGCCAAAAGACAGACATCCCCGACAGCCAGGCGGCCATCGCGGCGGGCATCGGCATGGTGTTCCAACACTTCAAGCTGGTCGAAAACTTTACGGTTCTGGAAAATATCATTCTGGGCGCCGAAGATGGCCGCCTGTTGAAACCCTCCCTGGCGAAAGCGCGCAAGTCACTGGTCGAACTGGCCGCAGATTACGGGCTGAACGTCGAACCCGACGCGCTTGTGCAGGACATCGGCGTGGGGATGCAGCAGCGCGTAGAGATTCTGAAGGCGCTGTATCGACAGGCCGACATCCTTATTTTGGACGAACCCACCGGGGTGCTGACCCCGGCAGAGGCCGACCAACTGTTCCGTATTCTCGGGCGTCTGCGCTCTGAGGGGAAAACCATCATCCTGATCACCCACAAGCTGCGCGAGATCATGGAGATCACCGACACCGTATCCGTCATGCGGCGCGGCGAAATGACCGCCACTGTCAAGACCGAAGACACATCGCCCGCCGAACTGGCAGAATTAATGGTAGGCCGTAAGGTCTTGTTACGGGTGGATAAAAAACCAGCCACCCCCGGCGAAGTGGTGCTGGATGTCAAAGGGCTGCGCGTGGTTGATGACAAGGGCGTCGAGCGCCTGCGCGGCGTCGATCTACAGGTACGCGCGGGTGAGGTGCTGGGGCTGGCGGGGGTTGCCGGCAACGGCCAATCCGAACTGCTTGAGGTATTGGGCGGCTATGAGGACGGTACCGGAACGGTCACCCTGAACGGTCAGGAACTGGACCTCACTGGCAAATACTCCGACGGGCGTTCGCGCCGGGCGCGCGGCGTGGCCCATGTGCCCGAAGACCGCCAGCGCGAAGGGCTGATCATGGATTTCCACGCTTGGGAAAACACGGCTTTCGGCTACCATGATGACCCTAATTATCAAAACGGCGTGCTGATGGACAACGCGGCCATCCGCGCCGACACTGTGGCCAAGATGGAGCGTTTCGACGTACGCCCCCCTGACCCCAGCCTGGCGGCCAAGAACTTTTCTGGCGGCAACCAGCAGAAGATCGTGCTGGCCCGCGAGATTGAGCGTAACCCTGACCTGCTGTTGGTCGGTCAACCCACCCGTGGCGTTGACATCGGCGCCATTGAATTTATCCACCAGCAAATCGTCGCGCTGCGCGATCAAGGCAAGGCGATCCTGCTGGTATCGGTCGAGCTTGAAGAAATCCTCGCCCTGTCCGACCGCATTGCGGTCATGTTTGACGGGCGCATCATGGGCGAACGCCTGCCCGATCAGACCGACGAAAAAGAACTGGGGCTGTTGATGGCGGGTATCACCGACACGGACACCGAACACAGCGTGGCAGAGGTAGAGGCAAATCTTGCCCGTGCCAAAGCCAGCGAAAAGGGGGCCTGACATGGACGTGATGCCAAAATGGGCCGAGGTGATCCTCGTGCCACTGATATCGCTCTTGCTCGCCGCATTTATTTCGGCGCTGGTGATCCTTGCCATCGGCGAAGACCCAATTGCCGCCGTGAACATGATGGTCAAAGGCGCGCTGGGGTCGACCTATGGCTGGGGCTATACCCTGTATTACGCAACCAATTTCATCTTTACCGGTCTGGCGGTTTCCATCGCTTTTCACGCGCGTCTGTTCAACATCGGTGGCGAAGGTCAGGCGATGCTCGGCGGCTTGGGCGTTGCACTGGCGGTGCTGTATATTCCGTGGCCACATTGGTCGCTGGCGCTGATCGGCGCGATGGCAATGGCGGGACTATTTGGGGCAGTCTGGGCCGCGGTACCCGGTTGGTTGCAGGTCAAACGCGGCAGCCACGTGGTGATCACGACGATCATGTTCAACTTCATCGCCGCCGCCCTGCTGAACTACGTGTTGGTCAACCTGATGCGTCCCAAGGGCAGCATGGACCCGGCCAGCGCGCGTTTCCCCGACGCGACCCACCTGCCCAGCCTGCACGAGATGCTGGCTCCCATTGGCATCAATTTCTCCAAATCCGCCCCGGCAAATATCTCTCTTTTGGTGGCCGTGGCGGCCTGTGTCCTGCTGTGGTTGCTGATCTGGCGCACCCGACTCGGGTACGAGATCCGCGCCTACGGCCATTCCGAACCAGCCGCGAGATACGCAGGTATCTCACCAGTGCGCATTACAATGATCGCGATGATCATTTCGGGCGCGCTGGCGGGCATGATGGCGATCAACAACGTCATGGGCGAAAGCGAACGACTGGTCTTGAACGCCACCGAAGGGGCCGGTTTCATCGGCATCGCAGTGGCCCTGATGGGGCGTAGTCACCCCTTGGGCGTGTTCATCGCCGCCCTGCTGTTCGGCTTTCTCTACCAGGGCGGGGCAGAACTGGCCCTCTGGACGTCAATTCCACGAGAGCTGATTGTGGTCATTCAGGCGTTAGTGATCCTGTTCACAGGGGCGCTTGATAACATGGTGCGGATGCCGCTGGAACGATTGTTCCTGATGTGGCGCCGCCCCGGCCCGCCCAAGCCCAAACGCAACCCGGCGGAGCCTGCAAACTGATGGATTATCTTACCCTTATCCAACTGCTCGACAGTACCGTGCGTCTGGCAACACCGCTTTTGCTGGCCTGCCTGGCAGGGCTTTATTCCGAACGTGCAGGAATTTTTGACATCGGCCTAGAGGGCAAGATGCTGGCGGCGGCGTTCTTCTCAGCAGCCCTTGCGTCAATCACCGGATCGGTATGGCTTGGCCTTGCCGCAGGCATCGGGGCCTCGCTGGCGCTGAGCGCGCTTCACGGAGTTGCTTCGATCACCTTTCGCGGCAATCAACTGATCTCGGGCGTGGCAATCAATTTTCTGGCCGCCGGCATGACCGTGTTGATCGCACAAGACTGGTTTGCCCAGGGCGGGCGCACCCCTTCCTTGTTTGGCGGCGCGCGGTTCGAGCCGCTGACCCTGCCGGGCGCAAATGCCATTGCCGATGTTCCCTTCATCGGCCCCCTTTATGCTGAACTGATCTCAGGCCATTCCATCCTTGTCTACGTGGCCTTCGCCGCTGTGCCGTTCACGTGGTGGCTGTTGTTTCGCACCCGCTTTGGTCTGCGCCTGCGTGCCGTGGGTGAAAACCCCGCCGCAGTCGATACCGCAGGCGTGTCTGTCGTCGGCCTGCGCTACGCTGCCGTGGCAATCTGCGGTGTGCTCTGCGGAATCGCGGGCGCCTACCTCAGCACCGCCTTACAGGCGGGTTTCGTAAAGGACATGTCTGCCGGACGCGGCTTTATCGCCCTGGCGGCCCTGATATTTGCGAAATGGCGTCCTTGGTACGCGCTTTGGGCAACGCTGCTCTTTGGTTTGTTCGGCGCGCTGGAAACCCGGCCAGATGTCATCCAGGCGGTCATGGGTATCAAAGTGCAGGGACAATTGCTGAGCGCGCTGCCCTACCTGATGACCGTGGTGATTCTCGCAGGCTTCGTTGGCAAGGCGATACCACCACGCGCCGGCGGCGAACCCTATGTAAAGGAACGCTGACGGGAACCGGGGCAAACTGGTTTTAAGGCCAGTTTGCCCCCTCCCATCATCCCATTTCGCTGCATGGCAGCAGGGTCTATTGATTTGACCCTACGTTCAGGTCTACCAATTGCCATGCAAATTTACCTGCCCATTGCCGAACTATCGGTCAACGCCTTCATGCTGCTTGGCCTTGGCGGGCTTGTGGGCATCTTGTCAGGCATGTTTGGTGTCGGGGGCGGGTTCCTGATCACGCCACTTCTGTTCTTTGTCGGCATCCCGCCTGTCGTGGCTGTGGCCACCTCGACCAACCAGATCGTCGCCTCATCCTTTTCCGCCCTGCTGGCTCACCTCAAACGCCGCACGGTGGATTTTCGCATGGGGTGGGTGCTGCTGGCGGGCGGGCTGATCGGCTCTGCCCTTGGCATGGTGGTATTCAACTACCTAAAATCTCTGGGTCAGGTCGATCTGCTGGTGACGCTTTGCTATGTCATATTTCTGGGCATCATCGGCGCCTTGATGTTCGTCGAATCCTTCAACGCCATCCGCCGCACCCGCAAGGGCGGCCGCATCCTGCGCAAGAAACACAATTGGGTACACGGGCTGCCTTTCAAGATGCGGTTCCGCGTCTCGGGGCTTTATATTTCCGTCATCCCGCCCCTGATGGTTGGCGCCTCTGTCGGTGTATTGTCGGCCATCATGGGCGTCGGAGGCGGCTTTATCATGGTGCCGGCAATGATCTATCTGTTGGGAATGCCCACAAAAGTCGTGATCGGCACATCGCTGCTTCAGATCATCTTTGTCACCAGTTTCACCACGATGCTGCACGCCACGACGAACCAGACAGTTGATATCGTTCTGGCGGTGCTGTTGCTGGTGGGCGGTGTGCTGGGCGCGCAGGTCGGCACCCGCATAGGTGTGCGCATGAAGGCAGAACAGTTGCGCATCCTTCTGGCACTGCTGGTGCTGGCGGTCTGTGGCAAGCTGGCCTTGGACCTGCTGCTGCAACCCACCGAGCTTTACAGCCTCGCCCCGGTGGCCCGGCGATGAGGCGGGTTCTGGTCTCTGTCATCGTGCTGTTCCTGCTGCCGTTGGCCGCTACGGCGAACGAGGAAATCGTGCTTGGTCTCAGCCAGGCCGAAGTGTCTATAACCACCAATTTCGACGGCTCGGAAATCTTGGTCTACGGTGCCGTAAAACGCGAAACGCCGATCCCGGATGGCGCGCCGCTGCAGGTCATTGTCACCGTATCCGGCCCTTCCCTGCCCGTGCTGGTGCGGCGCAAGGAACGGCGTTTTGGCATCTGGGTCAATACCGACGCCGTCGAGGTCGACCGCGCGCCCAGCTTCTATGCCGTCGTCACATCCGGCCCGCTGTCCAAGGTCCTCAAACGTATCGAAGACCTACGGCACAAGATATCCATCCCGCGCGCGATTAGGTCCGTCGGGGCGCCGATGAACATTACCAATTCCAGTAGCTTTACCGAAGCGCTGATCCGTATCCGCACCCGCGATGGCCTGTATCATGTCATCGAAGACGGCGTGACGATTGACGAACAAACCCTGTTCCGCGCCGCCGTCGCCCTGCCCGCTGCCCTGACCGAAGGCGCCTATGACACGCGCATCTTCCTGACGCGCGGCGGCACTGTGGTGGCGCAATATGAAACGATTATCGACGTGCGCAAGGTCGGTCTGGAACGCCTACTGTTCAACATGTCGCGCGAACAGTCGTTCCTCTATGGGGTGTTGTCGCTGATCATCGCCATCGCTGCCGGATGGGGCGCCTCTGCGGTCTTTGGTCTGCTGCGCCGCTAACCTCGGCCGATATAGGGCATTTTTGTTGCCATCACCGTCATGAACTGCACATTCGCCGACAAAGGCAATTCGGCCATATGCAGCACGGATTTCGCTGCATGATCCACATCCATCGCGTCCATGCTTGGGTTCTGCGCTTTCAATGCTGCCACCATCGGCGTCTCGGCATTGCCGATGTCAATTTGACCGCAGGCAATGTCAAAGGGCCGCCCGTCCAGCGACAGTGATTTTGTCAGCCCGGTGATGGCATGCTTTGTCGTGGTATAACAAACCGAACCGGGCCTCGGTACATGCGCCGACAATGACCCGTTGTTGATGATCCGCCCGCCAGCGCCCTGCGCGCGCATGGCAGCAAAGGCCAGCCGTGCCGCGATGAACATCCCATGCAGATTGACCGACAACACCTGCGCCCAATCCTCAAGCGGCACCTCATCAATCGGGGCAGAGGGGCCAAACATACCCGCATTATTGAACAGCACATCGACATGCCCGAACTGGTCAAACGCCGCCTGCATCGCCTTGGCATCCGTGACATCCGCAGGCAGCGCGACCGCATGGGGATAATCCGCAGCAAAAGCGGCCAATACCTCGGCCCGCCGCGCAATCAGCCCCACCCGCCATCCTGCGGCCAAGAAGACCTCTGCGGTGGCGCGGCCAATGCCAGAACTCGCCCCGGTGATCAGTATCGACTTCATGCAAAATCCTCTTCTGGTGCGTCCAACGTCAGTGCTGCTGCTGGCGTCGCACGCAGATCGTCGACCTGCAACGGCCCGCTGGGTTTGCTCAACCGGTTGCGCACAACCCATATCAGCCGTTCCTGCGCGCGGGTGATGGCAACATAAGCCAGCCTTTTCCACAACGGCTGGCCGGCCTCAGACCGCCCCATCCGGGCGGCCGCAAAAAGATCGGGCGCAAAGACCTGCACCGTTTCCCACTGGCTGCCCTGCGCCTTGTGAATGGTCACCGCCGCGCCGTGCAGAAAAGTCGCCCCCATACGCGCCGCAAAGGGGATAAAGGGCTCTTCCTCGTCGGGCTTTTCGATCTTTACGATCGACGCGGCGCTGATCTGCGGGTCCTCTGCCCCGATGACGTGCAACCGACTAAAGCCCGGCTTGCGCCCCTCGCCCAGATACACCACCTGCGCACCCTTGATCAGACCGCGCGCCTCAAGATCCAGCCGTTTCTTGCGGTGCTTCAACGGCAATTCGATACCATCGCAGATCAACGGCTCCCCCGCCAGCAGCGCATCTTCGGGCGCGCCATGCACGGATCGAAACGCATTGATCAGCCTGATGCGCGTGGCGTTGCGCCAGACCAGCACCGGACTGCGCGCCATCAGATCAACCTCGACCCGCTGGCCCCAGACCACGCGATCATCGCGGCGTGCGGCGTCTTCGATCATCCGCTCGAAATCCTCAAAGCCGAGCTGCGGATCAGCAAGAGCATGGGCCAGATCAAGGATCGGGTTATCCGCCTCCTGCCGATGCACCCGGCTAAGGTTCATCACCCGGTTTTCCGGCAACTTCTCGAACACCATCGTGCCCGACTGCCCCACCGGGGCCAACTGCGCCGGATCGCCGAACAACAGCAGCGTCGGAAAAATCTCTTTCAGATCTTCGAACTGCTTGTCGTCCAGCATCGAACTTTCGTCGACAAACCCGATATCCAACGGCTCTTCACGCCGTTTCCAGCCCGTGATGAAATCACTGCCGCGCAGCCCGGCGGCGGCCAGCGCGCCGGGAATGGATTTGTTGTTCGCATAAAACGCCGCCGCCCGGTCCAGCGCAATTTCTGTAAGCCCTTCGACATCAACCGGGCGTTCACCGTTGCCTGTCAGCCATTCAGCGATACGCTCGTATTCCGGGTCGTAAACCGGCGTATAGAGGATTCGATGGATCGTCGTCGCCGGCACGCCGCGCAGACGCAGCACGCTGGCGGCCTTGTTCGTCGGCGCCAGAATCGCAAGCGAGCGTTTGTCCCGCCGCTTGCGCGCTTCATAATCACCCGAAACAATATCGACACCCGTCGCCTCCAGCGCCTTGTAAAGCTCGGCCAGCAGCAATGTCTTGCCGGATCCTGCCTTACCGGTAACTGCCATCACCTGGTCGGCGCCGCCCGGCGGCGGCATCAGCAGATTGTCGTCCAGATCAATACCGGCACTGCGCAGCATCGCTGCCACGCTATCATGTGCTGCGGCCTGATCTTCGGAATATGTAAGGTCGGTTGATGTCATGGCGCGACCCTAAATCAGGGTCGCGCCGGGGGCCAGACAGGTTATCCTGTTTTGACCCTTCCCTCCCCTCCGGAAGGTGAAAAAGCGCGGTCGAACCATCGCCGAGACTGCGCCGGGGTCACCCCCGCCCGCTGTGCCACCCGCCCCGCGTCATCCTGATCAAAGGCCCACAATCCAACCGACACCTGATCGCGCCCGGCACCCGTGCTGCCCAGCACATCGGGCGATGCACCAATCATGCGGTAGATGCGCACCATGCGGGCATCAAACACCCCCACGAAATGCTTAACACCGAACCCCTGCATGATCTCGCCCCCCGCCAGCATCAGCGCTGCCGCGACTTCGGGCCCGGCCCCGCGCGCCAGACAGAATCGTGTGCATTCCCATATCAGCGGGCTGCGCAGCGGGCCGTCCAGCAAATGCGCAAAGTGGTCATTGATCATCACCGGCCCTGTTGTCGGCAAAAACCGCATCGACCCTGCGTGATCGCCCTGCGCGTCCTCCCAGATGACATATAGCGGGTCCATCGCATCATATGCGTCCCTCTCATATCCGTTCTCATCAACACTGACGTCCCAGCCCAACCGCGCCTTGAATTGGTCCGCCCGCCCCCGAAACATCCCCGCCGCCAACCGCGGAAATTTCGCCAGATCACGCCCGTAAAGATATCTCAGCATGCCGCCCCCTGATCGCCAACAATGACCAAGGTCTTAACCCTGCGCGCCTTAATGCCCCGTCGACCGAGCGCGCGCCTTTTGCCCGGATCACGCAACACGCCCTCGTCTATTGGTGAAAATATTCCTCAAGGTGAGCTTGAAGGGCGCAGCACCCCTCTCAGACAACGATCAATCCCCTGCTCAGCGCGCGGGCAACCGCATGGGTGGTATTGAGCGCGCCCAACTTGAACCGCGCGCTTTCCACATAAACCCGCAGCGTGTGTTCCGAGATCGCCAAGGTATTTGCGACCTGCGCGCGGTTATACCCAATCGCCAGCAACGTCATCGCATCGACCTCGCGCGGCGACAGCGATTGTGCCGCATCGGGGGTGCGGTTCGGCTCAAACTCCAGCGCTTTTTGATTAAAATAATGCGCAATCAGGATCAGGTCGCGCCGATGGCTTTCCGTGAAATCAGCCCAGATCGCATCGTCGCAGGTATGATTTGCGGTAAACAATGCAAATTGGCCATTCGGCCCCCGGATCGGGACGGAAAACCCTTGATTGCCAATGCCATGCTGAACTGCCTCTCGTTGAAAGGCGCGCGCCGCCTTTGACGACCAGTCCAGACGCTTCCAATCCACCGGGTGAAACCGTTGGTAGCAGCCACTGACCACAGGATCGATCCGCAGGTAGTTCTGCTTTTGGTAATGTTCGGCCCAGGCGCGGTCATAGGTGCCGCAACCATATTGCGCGCCTGCGCTGTCGACCCAATGATAAACGATGTGATCAATGGCATAATGATCGCGCAGCGCGACCGTTGCGTCCTGCAGCGCGTCGAGCGTGTCAGCCTGCTCCAGCGCCTCCAATATCTGTTCCACCTGCGGCTGTATTCCCATGCGTCTGGCCCGTGGCCCTTTCCTTCAGCTCAGACATTTCAGCCAGGGCGACATGCGCGGTGTCATCCAACTGCTCCGCAAGGCGTGGCAGGTTGTTCGACACCGCAAATGCTCTCAGATCGGCCAACACGTCCAATATCCAGTCACTTCGCATGATGAGGGTCGTCCCTAAATGGTTAACGATTGATTAACACAACCATAGCATGTGCTGAGTTTTTACGAAATTCGCACATTTCACCTCCCCCAAAATAGCGAGGGGGCCGTTTCTAAGGCACTGATTGCAAAGGGCAGTGCATCATATCAACGAAAACCCCCGCCGCAGGCTGACCGCGACGGGGGTAATATGACGACGGTTTGCCACTGCTGTCGTCAGCGCGCGTCCAATGCGTCTTCAAAGGTGCGCAGACCAGTTTTGGGGGCCTGCACCAGCACCGACATATTGCCGGGCTTATGTTCATTGCGCAGCATTTTCATATGCGCTTGCGGCAGGTCTTCCCAGGTAAAGACTTCGGACATGCACGGATCAAGCCGCCGCTCCAACATCAGCTTATTGGCCGCCGATGCCTGCTTGAGATGCGCAAAATGGCTGCCCTGAAGACGTTTCTGATGCATCCACATATAGCGCACATCGAAGGTCAGGTTGAACCCGCTGGTGCCCGCGCAGATCACCACCATGCCACCCTTTTTCACGACAAAGGTGGAAACCGGGAACGTCGCCTCGCCGGGGTGTTCAAACACCATGTCGACGTTCACGCCCTTGCCGGTGATATCCCAGATCGCTTTGCCAAACTTTCGCGTTTCGTTGAACCATTCCTTGTATTCCGGCGTGTTCACTGTGGGCAGTTGCCCCCAGCACTTAAAATCCTTGCGGTTCAGCACGCCCTTGGCCCCCAGATCCATTACGAACTGGCGCTTGCTCTCGTCAGAAATAACCCCGATCGCATTCGCCCCGGCCGTGTTGATCAACTGGATCGCGTAAGAACCCAAGCCACCCGATGCACCCCAGACCAACACGTTCTGCCCCGGTTTCAGGTCGTGAGGTTCGTGGCCGAACAGCATCCGATATGCGGTGGCTAGCGTCAGCGTGTAGCACGCGCTTTCCTCCCAGGTCAGGTGCTTGGGGCGCGGCATAAGCTGCTGACTTTGTACGCGTGTGAACTGCGCAAACGACCCGTCGGGTGTCTCATAGCCCCAAATGCGCTGGCTTGGGGAATACATCGGATCGCCGCCGTTACATTCCTCATCGTCGCCATCGTCTTGGTTGCAGTGGATCACCACCTCGTCGCCGACCTTCCAGCGCTTTACCTTGTCGCCCACAGCCCAGACGATGCCCGAGGCATCAGAGCCCGCGATATGATAGGGCTGCTTGTGACCGTCAAAGGGGCTGATTGGCACGCCGCGCGCGGCCCAGACACCGTTGTAATTAACGCCGGCGGCCATCACCAGCACCAGCACATCCTGGCTGTCGAGCTGCGGTACATCGACAACTTCCTGCAGCATCGCACTGTCCGGGTCGCCATGCCGTTCGCGGCGGATCGCCCAGGCGTACATCTGTTTCGGGACATGCCCCATGGGGGGCATTTCGCCCAGCTCATAGAGGTCCTTTTCGGGTGCGTCATATGCCGCGTGCTTGGTGTCCAGTGCCATGCGGGCCTCCTGATCTTTACAGCTTTTCAACTTGGATGCCGCAATGCAGAATCGCGGCGGCTCCCCCATGGGATAAGATCGGTCACGCAACAATGCAACCCTAGTAAAACTATTTTTGTAACTTTATGACCCAGCAGGTGCAGAAAATTCCTTCGCATCCGCAGCATTCTGAGCAAAGAAATGTGTGATTGAATTTGCATAGAAGCGCAGGACCGGCGCCTGATCCACCTCAATCCGCCATTCCGCACCCTCACACAGGATCACTCCACGCTTGGCCAGACGCGCCGTGGCAAGGCTTACCTCTTCTGGCAGGCTGTCGGGCTTTGGCACGCGGTTGCCGGGAGGGACGCTGGCCAATGCTTCGCCAACCCTGGCCAATAGCGCCTCTTCACTCAGCGGTGTGTCACTGCGCAACAGCACATGCGCAATCAGCGGCACCACCAGCACCGGCATCGCATCGGTGATGCGCTGAATCAGCAGGTGCGACAGATCTTCAACGCTCAGCCCCTCGCCGCCGCCCCGCATCGACACGGGCGCGCCAAAGGCGACCGCCGCCGCGCCAAAGCGCGTTTCCTTGCCGCGCAACCGCCGCCACAGCTTGCGCAGCACAAACCCAACCACCACGGTGATCCGCGCACCAAAACGACGGTCACCGCGCTGGTCGGCCGCGATCAACACACGGTCCTCAAGCACCCTGTCATAGTTGATAGCAACCGGCACAAACACGATGTCGCGCTCACCTTCCGGGTCAAACCCTTCCACCACGTAGGACAGTAGTCCCATCTTGGGCGGTTGCACGGCACCATTCAGGCTCAACCCGCCTTCGGGGTAGATCGCCTGCGTGACGCCGCCTGCTGTGGCCAGTTGCACGTAACGCGCCAATACCTTGCGATACAGCGCCCCGCGCGACCGGCGCCTGATGAAATATGCCCCAAGCGACCGGATAAACCGGCTCAGCGGCCAGACCCGCGCCCATTCCCCCACAGCATAGCTTAGCGCCGACGACCGCGCCGCCAGATATGTCACCAACATATAATCCATGTTCGAGCGGTGGTTCATGATGAACACCACGGTCGCATCCTTGGGGATCGCGGCAAAAGTCACTTCGTTGCTGCTGGCCGTCTCAACCCGGTAAACGGCATTCGCCAGCAGCCGGGCCAAACGGATGCCAAAGCTAAAATAGGCAAACGCGGAAAAGCTGGGCACGATCTCGCGCGCGTATTCCCGCGCCTTTTGAAAGGCCACGTTTTCGGGCACGCCATTGGCGCGGGCATGGTTGACGATCTCTTGGGTGACTTCAGGATCATAGATCAGGCGCTGGATCATGTCGTGCCGCCGCGCCAGCTTGAACGGCTCAATCGGCCGCGTCAGTCGCGTATTCAGCCGCGCCACAGCCCGTTCCAACCGACGGCGAAAGAACCAGCGCACCGATGGCAGCAGAAAGTGGCTTAGCGCCGTGACGGCGGCAAATACCAAGATGAGGATGAAAAGCCACAGGGGCAATTGCACAGTTTGCGTCATGAACAGCACCCTTACAGGGCCGCAGGACAAGGACAATATCTAACTGAACCACGCTATCTGACCAGTAACGCCAGACCCACAGGACGCGTATCACAACCCCGCGACTGCCACGCCCCGGATTTCAATCTTGCAGGGAGCGGCGGAAACCTCACTACATAGGGATGCCGCAACGCAGCGAATTGACACCGCCATAAAGTTTCCCTTATGAACGTTATGACGCAATAATATTGCCAACACGATTGATAGAGGCCCGCAATGTCGCACCCGCAGAAAGACCGTCCTTGGCTGATCCGTACCTACGCGGGTCATTCGACCGCCGCCGCTTCTAACGCGCTCTACCGGTCCAATCTTGCGCGGGGCCAGACCGGGCTTTCAGTCGCCTTCGACCTGCCGACGCAGACCGGTTATGACAGTGATCACGTGCTGGCGCGCGGTGAAGTGGGCAAGGTTGGCGTGCCGGTGTCCCATCTGGGCGACATGCGGGCGCTGTTTGACGGTATTCCTCTGGATCAGATGAACACCTCGATGACGATCAACGCCACCGCGCCTTGGCTTCTTGCGCTCTATATCGCGGTGGCAGAAGAACAGGGCGCGGATATATCTGCGCTGCAAGGCACGGTGCAGAATGACCTGATCAAGGAATATCTCAGCCGCGGCACCTATATATGCCCACCTGCCCCGAGCCTGCGCATGATCGCGGATGTGGCCGAATATTGCTATACGAACGTGCCAAAATGGAACCCGATGAACGTCTGTTCCTATCACCTGCAAGAGGCCGGTGCGACACCGGAGCAGGAACTGGCCTTTGCCCTCGCCACCGCGACCGCCGTATTGGATGCACTGAAACCCCGCGTGCCCGACGCCGACTTTCCCGCGCTGGTTGGGCGTATTTCGTTTTTCGTAAATGCCGGCATTCGGTTTGTCACCGAAATGTGCAAGATGCGCGCCTTTGTCGACCTGTGGGATGAAATCTGCCTGACCCGCTATGGTGTAGAAGACCCGAAATTCCGACGTTTCAGATATGGTGTGCAGGTTAATTCGCTGGGGCTGACTGAACAGCAGCCAGAAAATAACGTTTACCGTATTCTAATTGAAATGCTCGCTGTCACCCTGTCGAAAAAGGCCCGCGCCCGCGCCGTGCAATTGCCTGCCTGGAATGAGGCGCTTGGCCTGCCCCGGCCCTGGGACCAGCAATGGTCGATGCGCATGCAGCAGATCATGGCGCATGAAACCGATCTGCTGGAATTCGACGATCTATTTGATGGCAATCCAGCAGTGGACGCCAAGGTTGAATTGCTCAAGGACGGCGCACGGGCCGAATTGGCCAATCTGGATGGAATGGGCGGTGCGATTTCCGCAATTGATTACATGAAGGGTCGCCTTGTTGATAGCAACGCCGACCGCCTGCGCCGCATCGAAAGCGGAGAAACCGTGGTGGTGGGTGTCAACAAATGGCAACAGGGCGAACCCTCACCACTGATGACCGGCGAAGGCGACATCATGCAGTCCGACCCCGGCGCCGAGGCCGATCAACTGACGCGACTGGCCGCGTGGCGTGACACCCGCGATACCGCAGCCGTTACGCAGGCATTGACCGATCTGCGCGCCGCCGCAGCGGCAGGCGATAACGTGATGCCCGCCTCCATCGCAGCGGCCAAGGCCGGGGTGACCACTGGCGAATGGGCCGCACAAATGCGTGCCGTACATGGCGAATACCGTGGCCCCACAGGCGTCGCTGCCGGACAATCGAACAAGACCGAAGGCCTGGATGATCTGCGCGAGGCCGTGAATGCAGTCAGTGACCGGCTGGGGCGGCGATTGAAATTCCTCGTCGGCAAACCGGGTCTGGATGGTCATTCCAATGGGGCCGAACAAATCGCCGTACGCGCCCGCGACTGCGGTATGGATATCGCTTATGAGGGCATCCGCCTGACCCCAGCAGAGATCGTCACCGCCGCGCGCGACGATGCGGCGCATGTTGTCGGCCTGTCGATCTTGTCCGGTTCTCATATTCCCCTGGTCGAAGATTTGATGGCACAAATGCGTGCCGCCGGGCTGGGTGCTATTCCCGTAATTGTCGGCGGTATCATTCCCGAAGAAGACGCTAAACGATTGCGCGAAATTGGCGTGGCAAGGGTCTATACCCCCAAGGATTTCGAATTGAATGCGATTATGGCCGATATTGTATCACTGGTTGATCCTGAATCCGTTGCTGCAGAGTAATCTGACACAAAAATGTAGATGCGCTCTCCGGAGTTTCCCTATAACTGCGCATATCTGTACATTTCTTCGAGGAAGGAAATCATGACAATTGATCTCAAATCCATGTCTCGCAAACAGCTCGAAAAGCATTTGCTAGATGTGAAAAAGGCACTGCATGCTGCGCAGGCGCGTGAACGCCGCCAGGCACTGAAGGCAGCCGAAACTGCTGCGGCTGAATTCGGGTTTTCGTTGGGTGAATTGACCCAAGACGAAAAGATCGTGAAAAAGCCCAAGAAAACAAAGGCTGTAGCGGCAAAACCTAAATCCAAGCCGCAATTCGCGAACCCGGCAGATCGCAGCCAGACCTGGACCGGAAAAGGCCGTCAGCCGAATTGGTTTCGCGCCGAAGTTGAAAAAGGCACAAGTGCGGATTCCATGCGCGTCTGAATTCGCGTGCATTAAAGCCGTCCATTAAAAACATCCCGCCCCGGCATAGCGTCTGTGGCGGGATGTTTTTTTGACCCCTTGCCGCCGTCTGGTGGCAGGGGCAAACTTATCCGCATAACAACAGGAGACCACCAGATGTCGGTTCATATTGGCGCCAAACCCGGCGATTACGCACAAACCGTTTTGATGCCCGGCGACCCTTACCGCGCAAAGTGGGCGGCTGAAACATTTTTGCAGGATGTGACGCTGGTGAACGAAGTGCGCGGCATGCTGGGCTTTACCGGCACATGGCGCGGCAACAAGGTCAGCATTCAGGGGTCCGGAATGGGGATGCCCTCGCTGTCGATCTACGCCAACGAATTGATGAGCGAATTTGACGCGCAGACACTGATCCGAATTGGGTCGTGTGGCGGAATGCAGGCCCATGTGGGCATTCGCGACGTGATCATAGCCATGACTGCCAGCACGATCACCTCCCCCTCATCCGGTATCTTTCGCGAATTGAACTATGCCCCTTGCGCCGACTGGGGCCTGCTGCGCGCCGCCGTTGCCGCCGCCGAAACCCGGGCGACAAAAACGCATGTAGGCGGGATCTATTCTTCAGATGTCTTTTACGCCGAGCGCCCCGATCTGGATGAACAGATGGTACGCCATGGTATTCTGGGCGTCGAAATGGAAGCGGCCGAGCTCTATACGCTGGCAGCGCGCCACAAGCGCCGGGCGCTGGCGATCCTGACGGTCAGCGACCACCTGCAAACGGGCGAGGCTTTGCCGTCCGAGGACCGTGAAAAATCGTTTGGTGATATGGTCGAGATCGCGCTTGAAGCGGCGTTTTCGTAAAGCGCCTATTACCAGTTAAATGAGGGGGGACGTCCCCCCTCATCCCCCAAGTTCATGCAGCACGATGATGTGCGATCAGGCGTTTTGCCCCGCCAGACGGCCTGAATAAAGACAGCCGCCAAGAAACGTACCTTCCAGCGCATTATAGCCGTGGTACCCACCACCGCCAAAGCCACAGACTTCGCCCGCCGCAAACAGGCCGGGCAACACGTCACCCGCCGGGGTCAGCACGCGGCCCTGCGCATCGCTGTGCAGCCCACCCAGAGATTTCCGCGTCAGGATATTCAGCCGCACGGCGATCAACGGGCCATTTGCAGCATCGAGGATCGCATGCGGCTTCGCAGTACGGATCAGCCTGTCGCCCCGATACGCCCACGCCCCGCGGATCGCGGTGATCTGCGCGTCCTTCGCGAAAGGATTGGTCAGTTGCCCGTCACGCGCGATAATCTGGGCGCGGATGTGGTCTGGGTCCAGCGGGTGATCGGGCGTCAGTGCGTTCATCCGGGTGATCAGCGTATCAAGGTCGTCTGCCACGATAAAATCGGCGCCCTTCTCCTTGAAGGCCTCGACCGCTGGGGTGGCCCCCTTGCCCAGACGCGCGCTCAATACATCCCGCCAACCGCCATCCGTCAGGTCAGGGTTCTGTTCCGAGCCTGACAGCGCAAATTCCTTTTCGATGATTTTCTGCGTCAGAATAAACCAACTGTGTTCGCCCGCGCGTAGAATGCGCTGCAGGGTCGACAGCGTGTCGAAACCCGGCAGGCAGGGCGCCTGCATCCGATCGCCGCGCGCGTCAAACCACAGCGATGACGGACCCGGCAGAATGCGGATGCCATGGTTGGGCCAGATCGGGTTCCAATTCTGGATGCCTTCGCAATAGTGCCACATGCGATCCTCGTTAATCAGTCCGGCCCCGGCCTTTGCCGCAATGGCATGCATCTTACCATCGACGTAGTCCGGCACCCCGCTGATCATCTGCTTGGGCGCGGGGCCAAGGCGGTCTGTGGGCCAGTGTTTGCGCACCAGATCATGATTGGCGCCGATGCCCCCCGTGGTCAGAATCACGGCCTCGGCCCGCTGTTCAAACGCGCCGATAGTTTCCCGCCCGCTGCTGGCCCCACGCGGTGCGTCACTATCTGCCAGAACATCCCCCGCCACACCCATCACCGCACCGTTCTGTATAATCAAACGCGTGGCCCGATGCCGAAACGCCAGACGCAGCTTTCCCGTTGCCGCGTGATCGGCCATCAACCTGGCAAAGGGCGCCACCACGCCAGTGCCGGTGCCCCAGGTGATGTGGAACCGCGGCACCGAATTGCCGTGACCGTGGGCCTGCGCGCCGCCACGTTCGGCCCAACCAACCACCGGAAACCAGCGCAGCCCCAGCCCCTGTAGCCAAGGGCGCATATCGCCCGCGGCCCATTCGATAAAGCCTTCGGCAAGTGTGCGGGGATTGGCATCCTCTGCCCGGTCAAACTGGGCCGACCCCATCCAATCGCTGAGGGCCAGCTCGGCACTGTCGCGGATGCCCATACGGCGTTGCTCAGGGGTGTTGACCATAAACAGCCCGCCAAGCGACCAGAACGCCTGCCCCCCGAGGCTTTGCGGGCCTTCTTGGTCCATCAGCAGCACGCGGCGTCCGCGCAGGACCGCCTCATGCGCTGCAACCATCCCGGCCAGCCCGGCCCCCACGATGATAATATCCGGCGTGAAACCCTGACCTGCCACGGCACCCCTCCCTGTTCAGGTCAGAGTGCGAGCAGGCTGCGCCAAAATCAATCCCCGGCAAGCGGCCGTGCCTAGAGACGTGGCGTGTCCATCCGTTTGAGGCAGCGATCCGGCGGGCCTTCACTGCGGAACGCTTCGGCTCCGCAGGCGGTGCATTGGTATTTGCGCAGCGTGCCCCTGTCGCCGGTGCGGTCTTCACGCCATCGGCAATCGCGTGTGGCCGCGCCCCGGCGCGCCACAATTGCGACGATCACAAGGGCAATGACAAAGATAAGGGGGATCAGCATAAGAGATCAGGCGGCCCGGTACACGCCGGGCCGCACCTGCGGTCAAATGGTGCGTTCGACCATTAGTTTCTTGATATTCGCGATCGCCGCTGCTGGGTTCAGGCCCTTGGGGCATGTCTTGGCGCAGTTCATGATCGTATGGCAACGGTAAAGCTTGAACGGGTCCTCAAGATCGTCCAGACGCACGCCCGTCGCCTCATCGCGGCTGTCGATGATCCAGCGGTAGGCGTGCAGCAAGGCTGCTGGCCCAAGGTAGCGGTCGCCATTCCACCAGTAGCTGGGGCAGGACGTCGAACAACAGGCGCACATGATACATTCATACAACCCGTCCAGCTTTGCGCGGTCGTCGATCGACTGCTTCCATTCCGTCGCAGGTGCGGGCGTGTCGGTATCAAGCCACGGCATGATGCTGGCATGCTGGGCGTAGAAGTGCGTAAGGTCGGGGATCAGGTCTTTGACGACGGGCATATGCGGCAGCGGGTAAATTTTCACCACACCGTTGATCTCTTCCATGCCGTAGGTGCAGGCCAGCGTGTTGATCCCGTCGATGTTCATCGCACAAGAGCCGCAAATCCCCTCGCGGCAGGAACGCCGGAACGTCAGCGTAGGGTCAATCTCGTTTTTGATCTTGATCAAGGCATCAAGGATCATCGGACCGCAATCGTCCATGTCGACAAAATAGGTGTCCAGCGCCGGGTTTTTGCCGTCGTCCGGGTTCCAGCGGTAGATGTGGAATTCGCGCAGATTGGTGGCGCCTTGTGGCTTTGGCCAAGTTTTACCGCTGGTCATGCGCGAATTTTTGGGAAGCGTCAGTTGAACCATTTTGCGTCTCCTAGAGCGTCAGGCCGGCTGCGGGGGCGGCAGCGAGCAGACAAGTTCGGGTTTCGGGACGTGACAGCACCGTGCGCACGGTCGCGACAGCCGTATCGTCCACACCGACGACGGCCGCGCGGGCCAACTCGCGCAATTCCAGCGCATCGGCATTGTCGATGATACAGTCGGTAAAGGGGGTGATCAGTTGCTTGGGCACCTGCGGGAAACGGGTGGCCAAAATCTCGGTCACCACCCCTTTGGACCCTTGGCGCGCGGTGTCATCCACGGCGCGCTGCACTTCGACACAGCCCGACAACGCGGCAAGGCAGGCGGCAATTAAGACGATGCGCATGATCAATACACCCGCGCTTTGGGGGCAATTTTCTTGAGGTCGATGCCGCCCTCGTCCTGGGTGGTAAGCGGGTCAAGGTGAACGGCGCGGTAGGTCAGATTGGCCTTGTTGCCATCGAACCATGCCAGCGAATGCTTGCGCCACTCATTGTCGTCTCGATCCGGGTAATCCTCATGCGCGTGGGCGCCGCGGCTTTCCTTGCGCGCGGCAGCAGCGGTGATAGTGGCTGTCGCGTTGGGCATCAGGTTGGTCAGCTCTAGCGTTTCCATCAGATCAGAGTTCCACACCAGGCTGCGGTCGGTGACATGCAGATCGGCCAGCTTGTCAGCCACTTCGATCATTTTCACGCGACCCTCTTCCAGCGTCTTGTCGGTGCGGAACACGGCAGCATCGGCCTGCATGGTCTTTTGCATTTCAAGGCGCAGGTCGGCCGTGGGCGTGCCGCCCTTGGCATGGCGCAGCCCGTCAAACCGGTCAAATGCCTTTTCAACGGATGCCAGGTTCGGCTTAGGCACAGCCGTGTTCGGGTCAACGATCTTGGCCGCGCGGATCGCAGCGGCGCGACCGAATACAACAAGGTCGATGAGCGAGTTGGACCCAAGGCGGTTCGCCCCGTGAACGCTTGCACAGCCCGCTTCGCCCACGGCCATCAGGCCAGGCGCAATCGCATCGGAGTTATCGGCGGTGGGGTTCAACACTTCGCCCCAGTAATTTGTCGGGATGCCGCCCATGTTATAGTGCACTGTCGGCAAAACCGGGATCGGCTCTTTGGTGAGGTCCACCCCGGCAAAGATACGCGCACTTTCAGAAATGCCCGGCAGACGCAGGTCCAGCGTTTCTGGCGGCAAGTGGTTCAGGTGCAGGTGAATGTGGTCTTTGTTCTCACCCACGCCACGGCCTTCGCGGATTTCCATCGTCATACAGCGCGAAACAACGTCGCGCGACGCCAGATCCTTGTAGGTCGGCGCATAGCGTTCCATGAAACGCTCGCCTTCGGAGTTGGTCAGATATCCACCTTCGCCACGGGCACCCTCGGTAATAAGGCAGCCGGCGCCATAAATGCCGGTCGGGTGAAATTGAACGAATTCCATGTCTTGCAGGGGCAGACCCGCGCGCGCAGCCATCCCGCCGCCATCGCCGGTGCAGGTATGGGCCGATGTCGCGCTGAAATAGGCGCGGCCATAGCCGCCAGTTGCCAACACGACCATCTTGGCGCTGAACAGGTGCATGGTGCCA
Organism: Sulfitobacter sp. KMM 9851; assembly: GCF_057178245.1. NCBI lineage: Bacteria > Pseudomonadati > Pseudomonadota > Alphaproteobacteria > Rhodobacterales > Roseobacteraceae > Sulfitobacter > Sulfitobacter sp. KMM 9851. The sequence continues at coordinate 829,923 of NZ_CM169991.1, read as the reverse complement.
TCGTCCAGCTTCCAGCACAGCACACCCTGGCAGACGCCATCATCCGACATGATCAGATCAATGGCGAAATATTCGATGTAGAATTCCGCATTATGTTTCAGGCTCTGGCCATAAAGCGTGTGCAGAATGGCGTGGCCGGTGCGGTCAGCCGCAGCACAGGTGCGCTGCACGGGCGGACCTTCGCCAAATTCGGTGGTATGGCCGCCAAAGGGCCGTTGGTAGATCTTGCCCTCTTCAGTGCGCGAGAACGGCACCCCGTAATGCTCAAGCTCATAAACCGCCTTAGGCGCTTCGCGGGCCAGGTATTCCATTGCATCGGTGTCGCCCAGCCAGTCAGAGCCCTTGACCGTGTCATACATATGCCACTGCCAGTTGTCGGGGCCCATATTGCTCAGCGAGGCGGCAATGCCACCCTGTGCCGCAACGGTGTGCGACCGGGTCGGGAATACCTTGGACACACAGGCCGTGCGCAGCCCTTGTTCAGCCATGCCCAATGTCGCGCGCAGGCCAGCGCCGCCTGCCCCCACAACGACAACGTCATATTCGTGGGTTTCATATTCATATGCTGCCATTTGGTCAGACTCCCGGCTTGTGCGTATTTGGTTTACAGGGCGAGCTTGGCGATGGCGAAAACGCCAATGGCCGCAGCGCCGTAGCTGATACAGGTCATCACAATAATCGTGACCTTCTGAGACAGCCCGTGTACGTAATCTTCGATCAGCACCTGCACCCCGTCGTTAAAGTGTTTGAACACCACTACAATCGTGAGCGCCGCCACAATCGCCGGGAAAGGCCGCGCGTAATAGGCGAGGATATCTTCGTAAGAGCCGCCCAGCGCGCTGCCAAAGGTATAGACAAACAACGGGATCAGCACGAGCAGCGCCACGGCGCTGACCTTCATCGCCCAAAAATGCGCGGTGCCGGATTTCGCGGAGCCAAGGCCACGGGCGCGCTTGCGGTCTGTGAGAAATGCCATCGGGGCCTCCTTAAATCACGAAAACGGTGAGGATGGTCAACACAACCGACCCAATGAGAGCCGCCCAGCCCATCTTTTCAGCCGTCGGGATATCAAGGCCACGCCCTGTATCCCAAATCAGATGACGAATGCCCGCCAGCGTGTGATACCACAGCCCAAGAAGCGACAGCACCATCACCAGATCGCCGAACCAACTGGTCAGCAGCCCGTTCACGGTGTCAAAGTAACCGGCAGATGTCGCGGCCGCGAGGAACCACCACACAATCAGCAACGCTGAAACCAGCATGGCATTGCCTGTGATCCTCGTGAGGATGGAGGTCATCGAAGTTAATTGTGGGCGGTAGATCGTAATATGCGGAGAAAGCGGGCGGTTGCCCCGGTTCACATCGGCCATTGTGCGGTCCTTTGTCCTGTACTTTGCCCCTTGTTACTGGTTTTTCCAGCCCTGTCACGTGGTCTGCGCGGGAATCTGCGCCAAAACACAGGCCAACCAGATAAAAGTGATGCGTTTTTTCTCTATTGATCATTTTTGTGATCACACGAATGTCGCCTGTGATCACAATTAACGCCGACGGTAAGATTGCTCAGCTGCTCCGTGGTTTCACGCTGTAGTTTCCGCCTGATCTGGGCCGGGTAGTCCGCGAACCCGTTGGCAGTGATCACAAACGCGCCTTCACCCGCAATTAGATTCTCGAAAAAATATGCAGTCAGGTCATCATTGGCGGTTTCTATTGCCAAGGCATTGACCGTGATCCCCTGCGCCGCCAGTCTCGCGCGCAGTTCAGCAGGCTCAATCCCCTCGTTTGACCGCCCATCTCCCGAGACATCAATCACCTTGCGGCGGCAGTCAGGCTGTTGCGCCAGCAGGTCAATTGACAGCGCCACCGCCTCGCCCACCGCGGTCGAAAAATTGCGCCATGCGCGGGGGTTGTGCGCGATGTCTTCGGCCAGCGCCGCCACATCTGCTTCGTTTGCAATCGCGATCCACGGCAGTGTCTGCACCTGTCGCGACGCGCCCGACCACTGCACCAACGTAACTTTCGCGGCCTGCGCGATCAGCGCTTCTGTCACAATGCCGTCGCGCAACGCAGTGGCAAGCCCGTCCATCTGGGTGCGGTATTCGTCGTTGTCCACAGACCCCGAGACATCCACTGCCAGCACCAGCGCAAGGTCACAGCCGGTGGCAAAAGATGGCCAAACGGCCAGAATGGCAGCAAATAAATGGCGCATGATCCGAACATACCATGACGCGTAGGCGTCGCGCATGACAAATACGTCAGGCGCCCCGAGGGTCGAACCCTAGGCTAAACACGTTAAATATGGTGGAGATAGCCAACGCCCGCGCAGGTCCGGCAACGCATCGTTTTCAGCCCGAAACAAGACGTGCAGCGCGCGTGTGTCGGTTGCCCTCTGCTGTCGCGCCCGGCCAGAACTTGCCCCCTGCCACCGCAGAATTCACAGGGTAGTCGACCCGTCGCATGGCAGCGGGTGCAGGCCTGAGGCACAGGTTTTGCCTTTTGTTGAGGTGCGTTATCCCACATGACGCTACGGGTCCCTTACGATACGACAAGAAACCGGATGCCTTGTTTAGGCCGCCGTGGCAGTGACCATATCCCCTAAATACGGCAACAGTGAGGCTGGCCCAGCGCCTGTGCAAATGCCCCCAAAAACGAAAAAGGCGCGCCACAGCGGGCGCGCCTTTCGATATCATGCCGTCAGGTTCAGCTGAGCGACCCGTCGATGCCCTTGCAGGCTTCGACCAGACCTTTGACCGCTTTTACGGAATTGTCGAACATCGCCTGTTCGTCTTTGTTCATCGAAATCTCGACAACACGCTCTACACCGCCGGCACCGATGACCGTTGGCACCCCGACGTAGAACCCGTTGAGACCGTAAGCGCCATCAACGTATGCAGCGCAAGGCAACACGCGCTTTTGGTCTTTCAGATAGCTTTCGGCCATCTCGACCGCGCTTGTGGCAGGCGCGTAAAACGCCGACCCGGTTTTCAGCAAGCCCACGATCTCGGCCCCGCCATCACGGGTACGCTGCACGATCGCGTCCAGTTTCTCCTGCGTGGTCCAGCCCATCTTCACCAGATCCGGCAGTGGGATGCCACCAACGGTGGAGTAACGCACAAGCGGCACCATAGTGTCGCCATGGCCGCCCAGCACAAATGCTGTGACGTCTTTCATCGACACGTTGAATTCACTGGCAAGGAAATGACGGAAGCGCGCCGAATCAAGGACACCGGCCATACCGCAGACTTTCTCATGTGGCAGGCCAGAGAATTCGCGCAGCGCCCAGACCATCGCATCCAGCGGGTTGGTGATACAGATGACAAAGGCATCAGGCGCGTGTTTCGCGATGCCTTCTCCAACCGATTTCATAACCTTGAGGTTGATGCCCAGCAGGTCATCACGGCTCATGCCGGGCTTGCGCGCGACACCGGCGGTCACGATACATACGTCCGCGCCTGCGATGTCTGCGTAATCCTGGGTGCCTGACAGCGTGGCGTCGAATTTGCCCGCAGGACCAGAGGAGGCGATATCAAGCGCCTTGCCTTCAGGTGTGCCCTCGGCGATGTCGAACAGGACAACATCGCCCAATTCTTTCAGTGCTACGAGATGGGCAAGTGTGCCGCCGATTTGCCCCGCGCCAATAAGCGCGATCTTGGGTCTGGCCATGTTCAAGTCTCCGACAGAGGTTGCATTCGCGCCCCGGATAGCGAAATGCGGCGCGCCGTGCAAGTTGCGCGACAGCCCGGCCTCTACCACGGACCTCACCCAGCGAAAAAGGGCCGCCCGGTTAAGGGCAGCCCAATCATGTCGGTTAGACAATACCAGAGTTAGTCTTCGTATTCTGGCAGGTTCTCCAGCTTCTCTTCTGTGCTGTCGACGTAGATGCGGAAATCGTTCGCGTCACCTTTGCCGATGATCTGCAGCTCTTCAAAGGAAAGCTTTACCGTGTGCTCGCCCAGGCCGAGGAAGCCACCGATGTCAGCCAGAACATGTGTGATCTTGCCGCTGTCGTCGACGATCAGCTCGTCAATTTCACCGATGTCTTCGTCTTCAACACCATAGATACGTGCGCCTTCCAGATCGTCAGCGGTCATTTCTGTCCACTCAACGTCGGCATAGCCGTCACGGGCCACTTTAGTACGTGGCAGCATGTCGCGCTCCACGGACTTGTCCACGTCAGCAGCCATTTCCTTGGTCTCTGCTTCAGCTTCTGCAGCCATTTCTTCGGTCTTCACTTCGGCGTTTTCAGCCGTTTCTTCGGTTTCGGCTTCGACGTTTGCAGCCACCTGCTCGGCGTCGGCTTCAACTTTTTCAGCTTCGGCGTTCATGTCACGCTCGAACGCAGGGGCATTTTCCAGCATCTCTTTCGAGGTGTTTACAACCAGAAAACGGTCGTTGCTGTCGCCTTCTTCACGCACGATGCGGATGTCATCCATCGAAACGCTGACGTCGCGCTCGCCCAAGCCGAGGAAACCGCCAACACCCAGGATCACAGCAGTGACTTCGCCGTCGGCGTTGATGATGATGTCATTGATTTCGCCAATGTCATCCCATTCTTTTTCGCCGCCATCTGCGATTGTCATGTCGCCTTCCATTTCGGCTTCGGAATTGTAGATCCGCATACCGATCAGGTCGGACGCCAGAAAGTCTGTTTCTTGTACTGTGACGCTACCAAAGGCGTTAGCGTGCGCATCAGCATACACCGCGCCGGACATGGTCAGCAGGACAGCAGTTGTGCTCAGAAAACGTTTCATAATAGATGCTCCTATATTTTTTCTTGACGCTTGTTGCGCCTCTGCCATCACAACCCAGATTGCGGAGACTTGTTCCGACACATTTGCGAAAATTTTGGTGACGACATAAAATATGACATACTGACCCTCGATTGGACGTTCTTCCTGATCGCCGGACCCGCCGTTATTTTTGCCGGTATTTCCAAGGCCGGTTTCGGCTCAGGCGCTGCCTTTGCCTCGGCCACGGCACTGGCATTGGTTGTCGAACCGGGGCTTGCGCTTGGGGTCATGTTGCCGTTGCTCATGCTGATCGACGCGGCGACGCTGAAACCCTATTGGCGCAAATGGGGCACACGCGAAACCTGGCTCCTGACACTTGGCGGCCTGCCCGGCGTGGCCATGGGGGCGGCACTCTACCGCGTTGCCTCGCCTGATGTGCTGCGGCTGCTGATCGGCGCGATATCAGTGGGCTTTGTGGTCTGGCAACTTTGCCTGCGGCGCGGATGGCTGCGCCCCGGCTCAAGGCCCATGCCCGAATGGGGGGCCGCGTTAATCGGTGTCGGCGTCGGTTTTACCAGCTTCGTTAGCCACGCGGGCGGACCACTTGCCGCGGTTTATCTTCTGGGCCGCAACCTCGGTAAAACCGGGTTTCAGGCGACCACCGTGCTGGTGTTCTGGATACTGAACATTGCCAAATTCATTCCCTATGCCGTTCTGGGCATGTTCACTTGGGAAACGGCACAGGCCAATCTTGTGCTGGCTCCCTTTGCGCTGCTGGGTGCATGGCTTGGCGTGCGCGCCCATCATCTCGTGCCGGAGCGGGTGTTCTTTGCGCTGACCTACATATTGCTGTTGATCACCGGCGGCAAACTGATCTGGGATGGGGTGACCTAGGGGTCGGCCCCAGTCAGGTGCGAGCACGCAAAAAGGGCTGCCCTCAGACAGCCCCGTTCTCGTACATCATCAGGCGTGGCGCCCGTCAGGCGTTGTTGCCGTCAGGCGTCGTTGCCCTTGGCGGGCAATGCCTCGGCCAATTCTTCAAACGCCTGTCCCGATGCCACCAGACAGGTAATGCCGTTGGGTCGCGTGACGGTAATCGTCCAACTGCCAGTCTCAGCAGAGGCGAATACCTCAACCACCGCGTTATTTGCCCCCAAACCGATCGACTGGCGCGTTTCGCCATAGCCATCAGCCAGCCGCGTGACGACTGCCTCGCGCGGGCCGCAATTGCGCGGATTCTCGGCCGCTACGTTTGTGGTCGTGGCCAGCAACAGCGCCGCAGCGGCGCTCAGCACCACAAAGTGAAAAATCTTGACTGTGCGTTTCATAGCTTCTTGCCTTCATTCAAAAGACGTCGCCCTGGGATCAACTGGCAGGCCGGGATTTTCCCGATGTGATCCGGGCAGCCCCGGTTAAAACGAATGTCCCGATCTCTCTTTTCGCATTCTATCCTGGCCCTGCCGTAACGGCCCTCCGAGAGGATGTGACCGCTACAGATTGCAACGCAGGTTTGAAATATAGGTTAACGCGGCGCACGATGACTGTTGCATTTGATATTTGCTGCACCGCGGCACGTTTGCCCTTGAACTTTTCAGACAAAAATGCCCCCTTATGCGCAACAATCTTAGTGCTCGGGTCTTGCCCGCGCCCATACGCTGTCGGAGCCACCTATGCCCCCCTTTATCCGCCCCCTGCGATCGGTCCTCTATATCCCGGCCTCAAAGCCCCGCGCCCTCGACAAGGCCCGCGGCCTGTCCTGCGACGCGATCATCTTTGACCTCGAGGATGCGGTCACCCCGGATGAAAAAGTCTCAGCCCGTACAACTCTGGCTGAGGCACTGGATCAGGGCGGCTATGGTGCGCGGCTGCGGGTGATCCGCATTAACGGGCTGGATACCGAATGGGGCAAAGAAGACGCCCGCGCTGCCGCCGCAATGCACCCCGATGCGATCTTGCTACCCAAGGTCAGCAGCCCTGCCGATCTTGATGCGCTGGCCGAAATCACCGGTGACATCCCGCTTTGGGCCATGATGGAAACCCCTGGTGCCATGCTGAACGCCGCTGCCATCGCAGGTCACCAGCGGTTGCAGGCCATGGTCATGGGCACCAACGATCTGGCCAAAGACCTGCAAACCCGCCACCGCGCCGACCGCCTGCCCCTTATAACCGGGTTGGGCCTGTGCCTGCTCGCGGCCAAGGCGCATGGGGTGGCGATTGTCGATGGTGTCTACAATGCCTTCAAGGACGACGACGGGCTGCGCATCGAATGTGAACAGGGCCGCGATATGGGCTTTGATGGCAAAACACTGATCCACCCGGCCCAGCTCGATGTCGCCAACGCCGCCTTTTCCCCCTCAGACGAAGAAGCCGCTCTGGCCCGCCGCCAGATTGACGCATTCGATGCCGCACAGGCGGCAGGGCAAGGGGTTGCCGTCGTCGATGGGCGGATTGTTGAAAATCTACATGTTGCCACCGCGCGTGAAACACTGGCAAGACTGGACGCAATATCAGCCCTGAACGCGGAGTAACGCAATGACCCTTCTGATCCTCGGCCTCATCCTGTGGGTTGCCGCCCACTACTTTAAACGCCTGATGCCCGCACAGCGCGCCGCAATGGGCGATGCGGGCCGTGGCCTTGTCGCCGTTGTGCTCGTGGTGGCGCTTGGGCTGATTATCTGGGGCTACCGTGTGGCCGACTTTATCCCGGTCTGGAACCCGCCGCTGTTCCTGACGCACCTTAACAACCTGCTTATGCTTCTGGCGTTCTGGGTCTTTGGTTCAAGTGCTGCCAAGGGGGCCAAGGCATGGCCTGCTTACAAAACCCGCCACCCGCAATTGCTGGCAGTGAAAATCTGGGCCACGGCGCACCTGCTGGTGAACGGTGATCTGGCGTCGATACTGCTGTTTGGCACGATTTTGGGCTGGGCCGTTGGGTCCGTCATCTTGATCAATCGGGCCGAACCACATTGGACCGCGCCTGCCCATGCAGGCCGCGCCACCTACATCCGGCTCGCCGTGATCTCTGCCGTGCTTTTTGCCATTGTCGCCGCCATCCACCTGTGGCTTGGCGTGTCTCCCTTCCCTTCCTGATCGCCTGAGGCTGTTATGATTTTATATCGTTTTCTGTCCGAAGAAGACACTTCCGCGTTCTGCCACAAGGTCACCGATGCCGTGAACAAAGGTTGGGCGCTGCACGGGTCTCCCACTCAGACATGGGATCACAGCGCAGGTGTGATGCGCTGCGGTCAGGCCGTCACCAAAGAGGTCGACGGCACATATACCCCTGACACCAAACTGGGGGCGCATTGATGCGGCCGTCCAAAACCAACAAGGGTCGCTTCTTCGAAGACTACGCCGTGGGCGACACCTTGCACCACGCGGTGCCGCGCACTGTATCGGGCGGTGAACGCGCGCTCTATCACATGCTCTACCCGGCCCGTCACGCGCTGCATTCATCAGACCAATTCGCACAGACCTGCGGCCTACCCGCCAGCCCCCTCGACGATCTGGCGGTATTTCACATTGTCTTTGGCAAAACCGTGCCCGACGTATCGCTGAACGCTGTGGCGAACCTTGGCTATGCCCAGGGTCGCTGGGGCGTGCCTGTCTATCCCGGCGACACCCTGCGCAGCCAATCCGAGGTGATCGGCCTCAAGGAAAATTCGAACGGTAAGACCGGCGTTGTCTATGTGCGCACCACCGGGCTGAACCAGCGCGACGAGACGGTGCTGGAATACATACGCTGGGTCATGGTCCGCAAAGGCGACGTCGATGCCGCCGCGCCCAAACCCGTCGTTCCCGATCTGACCGGCGCGCTAAGCGTCGGGCAATTGCGCATCCCCGACGGCCTCGACTTTGGCGCCTATGATTTCACACTGGCGGGCGAACCGCACCGCTGGGGCGATTACACCATCGGCGAACAGATTGACCATATTGACGGTGTCACCGTGGAAGAGGCCGAACACATGCTGGCCACCCGCCTTTGGCAGAACACCGCCAAGGTGCATTTCGACACCTCCGCTCGCCCCGATGGCAGCCGCCTGATCTACGGCGGCCACGTGATTTCAATGGCGCGCGCGCTGTCGTTCAACGGGCTGGCCAACGCTCAGATGATCGTCGGATTGAACGGCGGCGCCCATGCCAATCCCTGCCTTGCCGGTGACACGATCCGCGCCTGGTCAGAAGTGCTGGACAAGGCCGAAACCACAGCCCCCGGCATCGGCGCCATCCGCCTGCGGCTGGTCGCCACCAAGGGCGGCGATCCGTTCGACCTGCGCGGTGCGGACGGCAAATATCAGCCCCATGTGCTGCTGGATCTGGATTATTGGGCCTTGATGCCCCTGTAACCGCCCCGCAGGCTGGCCCGGAACCATCGCGGGCCAGCCTCAGCGCAGCGTCAGGAAGGCCCGCAGATGTACGAACCCACAGGCAACAGCAAGGATCGAACGGTCGACGCCATCGCCTTTACCGAAGCGGAACCGCCAGAGGCCCTGCGCGCCGTTGTGCATCGTTTCCTTGAGATCAAAACGACCGCGCCATTGCAGCAGGACTACCGATTTCACGCCCTGCCTGACGCCTGCACCTATATCGTGCTGGATCAGCTTAACCCTCTCGTGGCCGGCCCGACCAGACTGCGCGCCACCTCAGAAGAGCTTAATCTCGGCAAACGCTTTCACTACGTCAATATCCGTTTCCTGCCCGGCGTCTGGCAACTGCACCGTGCGCCCGTGGGGTACGGCATGGTCGAGACCGCCTATCGGGGTGATCTGGCCCTCTTGGCACTGAACCAGCAGATTGCCGGTGCAGATTTTGCCGCACAGCAGTCAGCGCTAACTGACTTCGTACACAAACTGGTTGCGCATGAACTTGTCGTTGCAAACCCTGTTACCGAAAAGATTTTTCAGCACCTCGATGATATTCATTCGGTCGCGGATATGGCCGAGATCGCGCAGATTTCCGCCCGTCAGTTACAGCGCACACTCAAGGCCACGACCGGCTTTACCCCGCATGATTTCCTCAAGGTCCTGCGCCTGCAGCAGTCTCTGCGCGGTGAACCGTCACTGTCATATGCCGACCAGTCCCACTTCATCCATTCGTTTCGCAAGGCCACCGGATACACCCCGGGCCAGTTTTCGCGGAAATTCGATGTCTGAAATCTACAATACCCGCGCATAGGGGGCCGCTAAACCGGTGTCATGAACGAAATGACACACAGGAATGGATGAATGTCCCAAATGAACGCCGTCGCATGGTTTGATATCTTCGTAGATGACCTCGCCCGAGCCACTGAGTTTTATGAAACCGTCCTCGACCGCAAGCTTGAGGCCATGGGCGACCCCACCGGCGATACCCAGATGATGAGCTTTCCCGCCGACATGAACAGCTATGGCGCCGCGGGTGCGCTGACCAAATCACCCCACGGCGCACCAGGTATCGGCGGCACCATCATCTACTTTGCGGTTCACGACTGCGCCGCAGAACAGGCGCGTGTCGAACATGCGGGCGGCAAGGTCATCCGGCCCAAGTTTTCCATCGGCGAATTTGGCTGGGTCGCCTTATGTATGGACAGCGAGGGCAATATGTTCGGCCTCAACTCAATAAAATAGCCCCCCGCGTCGTAGGTGCTGCCTGTCCCAACCCCGCAAATAACACATAACATTTTGGAATCACTCCCGGCAAAACCTGAAACATCGCCAGACTGCAAATTTTGTGATCACACGTATTTGCCGTGTGATCACAAATGTCGCTTTTAGCTGGCCAAACCTATGTTTCTCAGAAAAACTGTTTACCGAGCCGTAAGACTCACTCGCATACTGCGGGTTGACTGGAACAGAAACGGGACCGTTTTTCATGAACATCCACGAATATCAGGCGAAAGCCCTCCTGCGCAGCTATGGTGCGCCCGTGTCCGATGGCCGCGTTGTGCTAAAGGCCGAAGACGCGAAAAACGCCGCTGGCGAAATGGACGGGCCGCTTTGGGTGGTCAAGGCACAGATCCACGCAGGTGGCCGTGGCAAGGGCAGCTTCAAAGAAGCGGATGCTGGCGACAAAGGCGGCGTGCGTCTGACCAAATCGGTTGAAGAAGCCGCGCAAGAAGCCAAAAAAATGCTGGGCCGCACGCTGGTCACGCATCAGACCGGCCCTGCGGGCAAACAGGTCAACCGCATCTACATCGAAGACGGTTCCGGCATCGAGACTGAACTTTACCTCGCCCTGCTGGTCGATCGCCAGACCAGTCGCGTTTCGTTCGTGTGCTCGACCGAAGGCGGTATGGACATCGAAGAGGTTGCTGCATCGACCCCCGAAAAGATCCTGTCTTTCTCCGTCGATCCGGCCACCGGCTATCAGGCGTTCCACGGTCGTCGCATTGCGTTTTCGCTTGGCCTTGAGGGCAAGCAGACCAAGCAGTGCGTCACGCTGATGGGTCAACTTTACAAAGCCTTCATGGACAAAGACATGGAGATGCTGGAAATCAACCCGCTGATCGTCACCGACGGCGGCGACCTCAAGGTCCTCGACGCCAAGGTCAGCTTTGATGGCAACGCGATCTACCGCCACGCCGATATCGCCGAACTGCGCGACACCACCGAAGAAGACCCCAAGGAACTCGAAGCGTCCAAATACGACCTGAACTACATCGCGCTGGACGGCGAGATTGGCTGCATGGTCAACGGTGCGGGCCTTGCGATGGCGACGATGGACATCATCAAGCTTTATGGTGCCGAACCTGCCAACTTCCTCGACGTGGGCGGTGGTGCGACCAAGGAAAAGGTTACCGAGGCGTTCAAGATCATCACCTCCGACCCGCAGGTCAAAGGCATTCTGGTCAACATCTTCGGCGGCATCATGCGCTGCGACGTCATCGCGGAAGGCGTTGTTGCGGCGGTAAAGGAAGTCGGTCTGAAAGTGCCGCTGGTTGTGCGCCTGGAAGGCACCAAGGTGGAAGAAGGCAAGAAGATCATCAACGAAAGTGGTCTCGACGTGATCGCGGCGGACAACCTCAAGGATGGCGCCGAAAAGATCGTGAAAGCTGTGAAGGGGTGATTGCCTTCCCGACATCTTTGATGTCGGCAAACGCTCCTTTGGGGCGTTTGGGGCAAACAGGGCGGGGCCACGAAGGGTGCATCTTGGCACTTTTCGGGCTCCGCGCATCCCTGTCTGGCGCATCGTAAGGAACGCATGATGGATGACTCCCCACAATCCTCGCCTGTTCTCGCGGGCATCGTGCTTCTTGGTGCCGGGCTGTTGATCCGCCAGTGGCAGCCCGATCTGCTGCGCCTTCCAGAGCCCGACAATCACACCCGCCGCGACCGTGGCCTGCGCCGCGCCGCACGCAAATCGCGTGACGGATTGGCGGGGCTGCTGCCGTCCAACCTGACCGGCTCCATTTCGCGGACCCTGATGATCATGGGGGCCGGGCTAATAACCCTGCGCGCCCTCGACCTGCTTGTTGACGAAGACGAGGCGCTGTTCTGATGCGTGTCGTGCCGCCCCTTCTCGTGGCCTGCGCCCTTGGCGCACCCGCCTTTGGCGGCTCGGCAGAGGCGGCTATTGCTGCGTTCAACACCTGGTGCTTCAAGGCTGGCCAGACCGAGGCACAGGCCCGCGACAACATAGGCGCCGACACCGCTCCTTTTACCCTCACATTCTGGGACGACAGCCTTGAGCCGCGCCCCGCCAATGCCCCACGCGGCGTTGAGCGGCGCTGCGAAGTGGGTTTTGACGGCGATCACACCCCCGCCGCCATCGCCGCCCTGCACGACCAGATGGCGACGCCGCCGGTCTTTGGCCACGCCATCGCCCTACCCGACACCCACACCGCCCTGCCCGGCACCGCGTTTTTGCAGGGTCGTGAATTGCTGCGCGGCCGTGTCGCGGTTGTGCATGTCGGCACCCGCGATACAGACGGCACAAGACAGACATTCATGGCCATTGACCGGCTCTATGATGGGCTGGGCCTTGAGGTGCAACAATGACATCGCCCCATGCCTCTCAGCCCCTGCAGGACGGCCTGCGCGCTTGCCCCAGCTGTTCGTGCACCGAGGCAACCCCGCTGCCGCAGTATGCGCCGCAGCCCTGGCTGCTTGGCCAATGCACCGCCTGCACCATGACCTACCTGCGCAACCCACCCGCCTATGAGGTGTTGCAGGACGATCTGGCCTGGGAAAAAACCTATACCGCGAAAAAGGCTGCCTCGAAGGGATCGACAGTTTTCAGTCCGCTTGCCCGCCGGTTGCGCAACCGCCTGGGCATGTACCGTGACAAAACCAAATCCTTTCGCCGCTGGTTCAATGACGGCCATGTACTGGACGTCGGCTGTGGCTGGGGCCAGCGGATCACCGCGCCGATGACACCCTACGGAATCGAATTGTCCGACGAATTGCACGCTATCGCCGATGCGCGTATGCGGCAGGCGGGCGGGCGATGTCAGCACGGCGCGGGCGCCGAAGCGATATGGACGTTTCCCAAGGAAACCTTCGATGGCATCGTGATGTTTTCCTACCTCGAACATGAAACCAACGTCATGTCGGTGCTGCGCGGGGCGCATCGCGCGCTCAAGGATCAGGGCCGCGTGTTCATTCGCGTGCCAAACTTCGGTTCGCTCAACCGCCGGGTGATCGGCGCCAAATGGTGCGGCTTTCGCCACCCGGATCACGTCAATTATTTCACCCTGAATACCCTGCGTGACACCTGTGCCCGCGCCGGGTTTTCGACCCGCCTGATCAACCGCGTGACGTTGCCGGTTGATGACAATATTTCGGTTTTGATAGAAAAGGCTGCTCCTTCATGACGCATTTCCTCTCTTCCTCCGCTTCCCTACGGCTTTGTGCCGCGCTCTTCCTCGCGGCCGGGCTGTCTGCCTGTGGCGGCGGCTATGCGCCCGTACGCCCCGGCCCTCAGGCCGTCCACCCCAGCCCATCGGCCTTTGCGCAGTCGCCTAGCGGCGTTGTCGCGCCCTGTGGCACCCAAGGTACACAAGCCTGCCACATCCCGAACCCCGCAGACGGGTCCGCACCAATCATCGACTGATCTGCGCCTGCGCAGACCGGTCCCCGCCACGTAAATAATGAATAAACAAAGGAGACGCCTCACATGGCCGTACTCATCGACGAAAACACCAAAGTCATCTGCCAGGGCCTGACCGGCTCGCAAGGGACGTTCCACACCGAACAGGCCATCGCCTATGGCACCAAAATGGTCGGCGGCGTGACCCCCGGCAAAGGCGGGCAGACGCACCTGAACCTGCCGGTGTTCAACTCCGTTCACGAAGCAAAACACGTCACCGAAGCAAATGCGTCGGTCATCTACGTGCCGCCCCCCTTCGCCGCGGATTCGATCCTCGAGGCGATCGACGCCGAGATGGAACTGATCGTCTGCATCACAGAAGGCATCCCGGTGCTTGACATGATGCGCGTACAGCGTGCGCTCGAAGGGTCCAAGTCGCGCCTGATCGGCCCCAACTGCCCCGGCGTGATCACACCTGATGCCTGCAAAATCGGCATCATGCCCGGCCATATCCACCGCCGCGGTACCGTTGGCGTTGTGTCGCGCTCCGGCACGCTGACCTATGAGGCGGTGAAACAAACCTCTGATCTGGGTCTGGGCCAGTCCACAGCCGTGGGCATCGGCGGCGACCCGATCAAAGGGACCGAACATATCGACGTGCTGGAAATGTTCCTGGCCGACCCCGAAACCACCTCGATCATCATGATCGGTGAAATCGGCGGCTCTGCCGAAGAAGAAGCCGCACAGTTCCTGGCCGACGAAAAGAAAAAAGGCCGCTGGAAACCCACCGCTGGCTTCATTGCGGGCCGCACCGCCCCTCCCGGCCGCCGCATGGGCCACGCGGGCGCCATCGTTGCCGGTGGCAAGGGCGACGCCGAAAGCAAGATCAACGCGATGCGCGAAGCCGGTATTGTGGTGGCAGACAGCCCCGCCACACTTGGCGAAGCGGTTCAGGAAGCGATCGACAAAGGCTGATATGCGCCACGCCCGGACATATACATATATGAGTCCCTCTCGACCGCACGCGGTCGGGCGATACTCTGCCCTGCGTCCGGGCGAACACCCCTGCCAGCGGCCACATTATGTGGCCCCCCGGCGCCCCCCTCGACCAAAAACCGTTGCGGGACGGTTGATACACCCGCAGCCTTCTTAGCCGCGCTGCACATCCTACGGCGACAAACAGACCCCGCGCCCACATCACCTGCTGAGGTACTCTCATGACCGACCAACCCGCCAACGAACAGTTTCACGCCTCGTCCTTCATGGAGGGCGAAAATGCGGACTACCTTGAGGCGATGTATGCCCGCTATGCCAACGACCCCTCGGCGGTCGATGACGCATGGGCTGCCTTTTTTGCCGCAATGGGCGACGACGCCGAAACCGCTCAGGCCGAAGCGGCCGGCCCGTCCTGGGCGCGCCGCGACTGGCCCCCAGCACCAACAGGCGATGTCATGGGTGCGCTAACCGGCGTCTGGCCCGAACCCGAAGAAGCCGCCGCAGCAGGCAACAAGATCAAGGCCAAGGCCGCCGAGAAGGGCGTCGAGATTACCGATGCCTCGGTCAAGCAGGCCGTACTCGACAGTATCCGCGCGCTGATGCTGATCCGCGCCTACCGTATCCGCGGCCACCTCGCCGCAGATCTGGACCCGCTGGGTATGCGCGAGACCGGCGAACAACCCGAACTTGACCCTGCATCGTACGGCTTTACCGCCGCCGACATGGACCGGCCGATCTTTATCGACAATGTGCTGGGCCTCGAAGTGGCGACGATGAAGCAGATCGTGGATATCGTGAAGCGCACCTATTGCGGCACATTTGCGCTGCAATACATGCACATCTCCGACCCCGAGCAGGCAGGCTGGCTCAAGGAACGGATCGAAGGCTACGGCAAGGAAATCGCCTTTACCAAGGAAGGCCGCAAGGCGATCTTGGGCAAACTGGTCGAGGCCGAAGGCTTTGAGAAGTTCCTACACGTTAAATACATGGGCACTAAACGCTTTGGCCTCGATGGCGGCGAAAGCCTGGTGCCCGCGATGGAACAGATCATCAAACGTGGCGGCTCCCTTGGCGTGCGCGACATCGTCATCGGCATGCCCCACCGGGGCCGCCTTTCGGTGCTCGCCAACGTCATGCAAAAACCCTACCGCGCGATCTTTAACGAATTTCAGGGCGGCAGCTTTAAGCCCGAAGACGTCGATGGCTCGGGCGATGTGAAATACCACCTCGGCGCGTCGTCGGACCGTGAATTTGACGGCAACAGTGTCCACCTGTCACTGACGGCAAACCCGTCCCACCTTGAGGCAGTGAACCCCGTGGTGATTGGCAAAGTGCGCGCCAAGCAGGATCAGTTGAACGACCGCGACCGCACAGCCGTTATGCCGATCCTGCTGCACGGCGATGCCGCGTTCGCAGGTCAGGGCGTGGTGGCCGAATGTTTCGCCCTGTCGGGCCTCAAGGGGCACAAGACCGGCGGCACCATGCACATCGTGGTGAACAACCAGATCGGCTTTACCACCGCACCGCATTTCTCGCGCTCTTCTCCCTATCCCACCGACAACGCGCTGGTGGTCGAGGCACCGATCTTTCACGTCAACGGCGACGATCCCGAAGCGGTCGTTCACGCCGCCCGCGTCGCGACCGAGTTCCGTCAAAAATTCCACAAGGACGTGGTGATCGATCTGATCTGCTACCGCCGCTTTGGTCACAACGAAGGCGACGAGCCGATGTTCACCAACCCGGTGATGTACAAAAAGATCAAAAAGCAGAAAACCACGCTAACCCTGTACACCGAACGACTGGTCAAGGACGGTCTGATCCCCGAAGGCGAGATCGAAGACATGAAGGCCGCGTTCCAGAAGCACTTGGGCGAAGAGTTTGAGGCGGGCAAGGACTATCGCCCCAACAAGGCGGACTGGCTGGATGGCAAGTGGTCCCACCTCGACAAGCAGAACAAGAAATACCAGCGCGGCAAAACCGCGATTTCCAAGGAGACGATGGCCGAAGTCGGCAAGGCGCTGGTCACTCCGCCGGAAAAATTTCCGCTGCACAAGACCATTGGCCGCCTGATCGAAGCCAAGGCCGACATGTTCGAAAACGGCGCCGGATTTGATTGGGCCACCGCCGAGGCGCTGGCGTTCGGTTCCCTGCTGACCGAAGGCTACAAGGTGCGCCTGTCCGGTCAGGACAGCACCCGCGGCACCTTCAGCCAACGCCACTCGGCCTTCATCAACCAAGAGAACGAAGACCGCTATTACCCCCTGAACCACATCCGCGAAGGGCAGGCCGAATACGAAGTCATCGACTCCATGCTGAGCGAATATGCCGTGCTGGGGTTCGAATACGGCTATTCGCTGGCCGAACCCAACGCGCTGACGCTCTGGGAAGCGCAGTTTGGCGATTTCGCCAACGGCGCGCAGATCATGTTCGATCAATTCATCTCAAGCGGTGAATCGAAATGGCTGCGCATGTCCGGTCTCGTCTGCCTGATGCCCCATGGCTACGAGGGCCAGGGCCCCGAACACTCCTCCGCGCGCCTGGAACGCTTTCTTACCATGTGCGGTGGCGACAACTGGATCGTGGCCAACTGCACCACGCCTGCCAACTACTTCCACATCCTGCGCCGCCAGTTGCACCGCAGCTACCGCAAACCGCTGATGCTGATGACGCCCAAATCCCTGCTGCGCCACAAACTGGCCGTCAGCCGGGCCGAGGAATTTACCACCGGTAGCAGTTTCCACCGGGTGCTGTGGGATGACGCCCAGCACGGCAATTCCGACACCAAACTGGTGGCAGATGACAAGATCAAGCGCGTGGTCATGTGTTCGGGCAAGGTCTACTTTGACCTGCTCGAAGAACGCGATGCGCGCGGCATCGACGATGTCTATTTGCTGCGCTTCGAACAATTCTATCCCTTCCCCGCACAATCCGCGGTCAAGGAATTGGAACGCTTCAAAGGCGCCGAAATGGTCTGGTGCCAGGAAGAACCCAAGAACCAAGGCGCCTGGTCGTTCATCGAACCCAATATCGAATGGGTTCTGGGCCGGATCAAAGCCAAACACGGTCGCGCCGACTATGCCGGTCGCGCCACCGCTGCCTCGCCCGCAACCGGGCTGGCATCCATGCACAAATCACAACAAGCAGCCCTCATCGACGACGCGCTGACAGTTAAAGGAAAATAACCATGACAAGCGAAGTACGCGTGCCCACCCTGGGCGAATCCGTGACCGAAGCCACCGTTGCCACATGGTTCAAGAAACCCGGCGATACAGTCGCCGTTGATGAAATGCTCTGCGAGCTGGAAACCGACAAGGTCACCGTCGAAGTGCCCAGCCCCGTGGCTGGCACGCTCAGCGAAATCGTCGCCGCCGAAGGCGAGACCGTGGGGGTCGACGCCCTGCTCGCCAATATCTCCGAAGGCGACGCAGGCAGCAAATCCACGAAAAGCGACAAGACATCCGCAAGCGACGCAGGCAGCGCGCACAAGGCCAAAGAAGCAGGCCCCGAAGACACCAAAGAGCGCGACAGCGGCAATGGCGGCGGCGGCGACGCTGTCGACGTCATGGTGCCGACCCTCGGCGAAAGCGTGTCCGAAGCCACCGTCAGCACATGGTTCAAAAAGGTCGGCGATACCGTCGCGCAGGATGAAATGCTGTGCGAATTGGAAACCGACAAAGTCAGCGTCGAAGTGCCCAGCCCCGCCGCCGGCACCCTTACCGAAATCCTCGCCGAAGAGGGCAGCACCGTCGAGGCATCGGCGAAACTGGCCGTGATTTCCTCCGGCGACGGCGCCGCCGCCCCCGCCAGCAGCGACAAGGGTGACGACAAAGCAGCACCCGCCAGCAGCGGCTCGAGCAAAGATGTCGAAGACGCGCCATCGGCCAAAAAGGCCATGGCCGAAGCAGGCATCAGCCGCGATCAGGTCACCGGCTCGGGCCGCGATGGCCGCGTGATGAAAGAAGATGTGGCCAAAGCCATTGCCGCAGGCACCTCTGCCGCGCCCAAGCAGGACGCAAAACCTGCCGCACCGCGCCCCGCCTCCGCTGCCGATGACGCCGCGCGCGAAGAACGGGTCAAGATGACACGCCTCAAACAGACCATGGCACGCCGCCTGAAAGAGGCACAGAACACCGCTGCGATCCTGACCACCTTTAACGAGGTCGACATGACCGAGGTGATGGGCATCCGCAACCAATACAAAGAAGCGTTCGAAAAGAAACACGGCGTGCGCATGGGCTTTATGTCCTTCTTCACCAAGGCCTGCTGCCACGCGCTGAAAGAGATCCCCGAGGTCAACGCCGAGATCGACGGGACCGACGTGATCTACAAGAACTACGTCCACATGGGCGTTGCCGCCGGCACACCCACCGGCCTCGTCGTGCCGGTGATCAAGGACGCGGATGCGATGTCCTTTGCCGAAATCGAAAAGGCCGTTAACGCCATGGGCAAAAAAGCCCGCGATGGCAAACTGACCATGGCCGACATGACGGGCGGCACTTTCACCATCTCCAACGGCGGCGTCTACGGCTCGCTGATGACCGCCCCGATCCTGAACCCACCACAGTCCGGCATCCTTGGCATGGCGAAAATTCAAGACCGCGCGATGGTCGTGGGCGGCGAGATCGTGATCCGCCCGATGATGTATATCTCGCTTAGCTATGACCACCGGATCATCGACGGCAAAGGCGCTGTGACATTCCTCGTCCGCGTCAAAGAGATGCTCGAAGATCCACGCCGCTTGTTGATGGATCTGTGATAGGCTGGGGCGGGGGAAACCCCGCCCCGTCACTTTAATCACCGCCGAGAAGGACCGCCCCAATGACCGAAACAACCATTCTCGCAGCCTATGGCCTTTTGGTCATGCTCACCATCCTGCTGCAAGTGCTGGGCGCGATGACCCAGCTTTCCATGGGCTACCTGATTTCCAGCCGGGACGAGACCCGCAGCACCACGGGCATGACCGCCCGCCTTGGCCGCGCGCTGGATAACTCCGTCGTGGCGCTGGCACTTTTCGCCCCCGCCATTCTGATCCTCGTGGCATTGGGCCGCACCACCGACGCCTCGCTGCTCGCCGCGCAGGTGTTCTTGCTGGCACGCATCATCTATCTGCCGCTTTACATTTTTGGGATCCCGGCGCTGCGCACGCTGACTTGGCTGATCGGCTTTGCCGCAACTGCCATCCTTTACCTTCTCGCGCTCTGAAAGGGCATTCCAATGCAGATGATCTGCCACTACGAAGTCACCGATTTCACCGCGTGGAAAACCGCCTTTGACGCCGACGCTGAATCGCGCCGCGATGCGGGGCTAAGCGTGCTGCAAGTCTGGAAAGACGCCAGCAGCAACACGCACGCCTTCTTTCTTGCCACAGTCAATGACCGTGCCAAGGCACAGACCTGGCTCGACCGTTCTGCCGCCCTTGCCAGTGATGACAAGGCCACCGTTACCAGTGCCTCGGCCTATTTCCTCGAAACCGCATGAGCCCGGAACTCACCGTTCTCACCCTTGCTGCCCTTCTACAAGCTGTGCAGTTTCTGGCCTATGCCATCCCCGCCAACCGCGAGGTCGGCCCCGGCTACACCATGTCCGCACGCGACCGCGACCCTAGCCGCCCAATGTCCGAGCGTACCGCGCGGCTGGGGCGGGCCTTTGACAACCATTTCGAGGGGCTGATCCTTTTTGGCATCGCTGTGGGCGTCACCCAGATGTCGGGCCAGAACTCCGGCTTTACCGCTGTCTGTGCCTGGATCTACCTGATCGCCCGCATCGCCTATGTCCCCGCCTATGCAATGGGCCTGCGCCCGCACCGCTCGCTGATCTGGTGTGTGGGGTTTTTTGCCACTGTTCTAATCCTGATCGCGGCCCTTTTCTGATTTCACCCTTTCACTTATACGCAACAGGGGCAGGCGCTTGCGCCGGGGCACAGCGCCCCCTACCCTGCCCCCAACTCAAGACTGCTAAGGAGACTTCCCATGTCCAGCTATGATGTCATCGTGATCGGCTCCGGCCCCGGCGGCTATGTCGCTGCAATCCGCTGTGCGCAACTGGGGCTGAAAACCGCCTGCGTCGAAGGCCGCGAGACACTGGGCGGCACCTGTCTGAACGTGGGCTGTATCCCATCCAAGGCCCTGCTGCATGCCACCCATATGCTGCACGAAGCCGAACACAACTTTGCCGCGATGGGCCTGAAAGGCAAATCGCCCTCCGTCGACTGGAACCAGATGCTGTCCTACAAGCAGACCACCATCGACACCAACACCAAGGGCATTGAATTTCTGTTCAAAAAGAACAAGATCGACTGGCTCAAGGGCTGGGGATCAGTTCCCGAGGCCGGCAAGGTCAAGGTCGGCGACGAGGTGCATGACGCAAAACACATCATCATCGCCTCCGGGTCAGAGCCTGCAACCCTGCCCGGCGTTGAGGTCGATGAAAAGATCGTCGTAACCTCCACCGGTGCGCTGGAACTGGGCAAGGTGCCCAAAAGGCTTGTGGTAATCGGTGCAGGCGTGATCGGGCTGGAACTGGGCAGCGTTTATGCCCGCCTCGGCTCCGAGGTGACGGTGGTCGAATACCTTGATGCGATCACCCCCGGCATGGACCCAGAGGTCCAGAAGACCTTTCAGCGAATGCTGAAAAAGCAGGGCTTCAAGTTTATCATGGGGGCCGCGGTGCAGAAAACCGAAGCCAACAAGACCAAGGCCACAGTCACCTACAAGCTGCGCAAGGACGATAGCGAACACGCGATCGACGCCGATGTTGTACTTGTGGCCACCGGGCGCAAACCCTACGTCGCCGGTCTTGGCCTCGATACTCTGGGGATCGAAATGACAAAACGCGGCCAGATCGCGGTCAACGATCATTGGGAAACATCCGTCAAAGGCATCTACGCCCTGGGCGATGTGATCGAAGGTCCAATGCTGGCCCACAAGGCCGAAGACGAAGGCATGGCAGTGGCCGAAGTGATCGCGGGCAAACACGGACATGTAAATTACAGCGTGATCCCCGGCGTCATCTACACCCACCCCGAAGTCGCCAATGTCGGCGAAACCGAAGCCACGCTGAAAGAAGCGGGCCGCGACTACAAGGTCGGCAAGTTCTCGTTCATGGGCAACGCGCGGGCCAAGGCGGTCTTTGCTGGCGACGGTTTTGTGAAAATCCTCGCGGATAAGGAAACGGACCGCATCCTGGGCTGCCACATCATCGGCCCCGGCGCTGGCGATCTGATCCACGAGGTTTGCGTCGCTATGGAATTTGGCGCGTCGGCACAGGACCTGGCAATGACCTGTCACGCGCACCCCACCTACTCCGAAGCGGTGCGCGAAGCGGCACTGGCCTGCGGCGATGGCGCGATCCATATGTAAAGTTCGCGGGGTGGGCATTCAGCCCACCCCCGGGCCGGTGCCCCATCACACTAACGATTTTGAAATGGTATAGTGGCAAAAGTTCCCTTCACGAGGTGATGGGAACCGGATGCCATCAAATACATTCAACGCATTCTATCTGGGAACCTACGCGGACGTCGACCCCACCGAAGGGAACGATTTCTCCGAAAACTCCATGGACCTTGTTGGCCAAAGTTTTGGCAGCGCGGGTGATCCCGCATGGCGAAACGATACCCCCCTCACCTTGAACGACCCCGATGGGGACGGCCGGACATATGACAACGATTGGAATGCTGGCGAAACGCTAACGCACGCTGATACCACGTCCGAGCTAGATTCCAGCATGCTCTATAACGTCACGGTGACTTACACGGACGGCTCCACCGCGCTGACGCAGGTCGTCGTAATGCAGGACACGGGCGGGCGGGTGTTCATCGCACCGCATGTCGAGGGGCATTGGGCCAATGCCGCCTTGACTGACGGACCGGTGCAATCAATCACGCTCGATAGTGTCGCTGACGATTCCTTTTCTTTTACCTATACAAATCTGGCGAACTTGGCGTTCACCTGCTTTGCACAGGGAACCTTGGTAGGGACGCTATACGGCCCCCGCCCCATCGAAACACTGCGCTGCGGCGATATGCTGAATACGCTCGACAACGGGGCACAGCCGCTGCGGTGGACGGCCCGGCGCAGGATCGGCCCGCTTGCCGTGATGGCCAATGCCGCCCTGCGACCGATCAAGATTACACGTGGCGCGCTTGGCGATGGGATACCGGCGCGTGATCTGGTCGTCTCGCCCCAGCACCGCATCCTGTTATCTTCGCATACTGCCCAACGGATGTTCGGCACCAAACAGGTTCTGGCCCCTGCCAAAGCCTTGCTAGATCTGCCGGGCGTCGCCTATGCAGTAAATGGCCGCGGCGTGACCTATATTCACCTGCTGTTCGACACCCATCAGATATTGTTCTCCCATGGGGTCGCATCCGAAAGTCTTTTTATGGGGGCCTCTGCGACATCGGCCCTTGGCGCCGACCGGATCACGGAGATTGAACGCTTGTTTGCTGCCTCAAACAGCGGCGGACAACTGCCCAGCATACATCCCGCGCGGCATTTCGTGAAAGTGCGAGAGGGAAAGCGTTTGGTGGCGCGCCACCAAGCCAATGAAAAGCCGTTGGTCTGCTCCTGTTGCCTGTCCGGGCTCACCAGCGCACGGCCTGGCCACGCGGCGTTAACGGTTCTGGCATAAAACCACGATCGTCGCGACACCGCCGGAACGGGCTAAACCCCCACCCGGCACCCTACGATGGATGAGGCCCCAACCGGGCCATGTCGATACGTATTGATATGCAGGCTGACACCTGTTTCACATATCCGATCTGGCGGCGCCGCCTTTCTTTTAAACGGCCCATCCCCGATCCCAGACATGCGATCATAAAAAAACCGCCCGGAGACTTCCCGCGCGGCAACACTGGCGTGCGATGGGAAAGCGGCCATTGGCCTGCTTTCCCGGTATTGTAATTTATGCCCTGACCCTAGGTTTTTTTAGCCGGTTTTGGTTCAGCTTGGCGCTGAAATACAATACCGCAATTTTTCTGGATGCTGGTTTTTTCCATCGCTTCCAATTCGCCTTTCAAACGCGCCAATTCACCAGCGGTTTGTTTATCGCCCTTGATGAAAAACGCGGCGGGCCAAAACACCACAATCGCCACGCCGGTTGCAACGGCATCATTGCTGGCCTTTTTATTTTGCACACCCGACAATTCGCCCACACGCGCGCTGACGCGGTTGGCCTCTTGCACCAATTGTTTGCAGGAATGGCTTTGGTATGCCAATGGCGACACGTAAGATGCTGAAATATCGGTAGATTTCTGGGCGCACCCGCTCAACATCGCAAGCGAAATCAATACGGGCAAAATATACGTCTTCATTAAAAAATCCTATCTAACTATTCGATAGTAACGGGTTAGACAGAAAATATGACCACGACCAGATTTGAGTTATGGTCAATTTGTTTTGGTTACCTGCTGTGGCATCAACGTTACCACATCGTCTTTTCGGCCCGCGCGCCCCATGCGCTGTCGTAGGCCGCGCCGCCTTCGACCCCATTGGTGATTTCCGCCATCATGTCGCCCACCGTCGGCAGACCCGTGCTGTCGTCGGCCCCCGCCCAAATACCGGCGCGCATCAATGCCCGTGCGCATTGGCTATATACCTCACCCACAGCAATCACGATCACCGTGGTGGGCTGGCGGCCCTTCTTTTCAAACCGCGCGCGCAGATCGGTATCGTCACTCAAAAACGCCTGCCCATTCACACGCAGCACATTGTTTGATCCCCGCACAAAAAACATCAGCGACACACGCGGGTCGCCCACGATATTGCGCAGGCTGTCCAGCCGCTGGTTGCCACGCCAATCGGGCAAGGCAAGGGTACGCGCATCCAGCTGCGCCACCACCGGTCCGTCATCGCCGCGTGGGCTGGCGTCAGTGCCCTCGGCCCCCACCGTGCTAAGTACACAAAGCCGCGCGGCTGCGATCCATTTGGCATAACTGGGGGTCAGATGGTCGGTGACCTTGCGCAGCGATACCGCGCCGGGGGTGCCATACAGCGCCTCAAGTGCGGCAATGTCGGCGATTTTAGGCATTTGGCTGCCACCCGGCTTCGGCCAGCAGCACATCTGACTGCGTCTCGATCTGGCTCTCCAGTCGTGCCATAAACGCGGCTTTGTCCAAACCCGGTTCAATCGGATCAAGAAATTCCACCACCGCCAGACCGGGACGGCGGAACAGCCCACGGCGCGGCCAGAAATAGCCCGCGTTGGTCGCCACCGGCACGCAGGGTTGCCCCAGTTGACCATAAAGAACAGCGGTGCCGACCTTGTAGGGTTTGTGCGCGCCCGGTGCGACGCGGGTGCCTTGTGGATAGATCACGATCTGCCCCGGCTCGATCCGTCCGGCGTTCACATCATCCAGCATCTTGCCGATCGCCTTGCCGCGTTTGCCACGGTCGACGGCAATCATCTGCATGCGTTTGGTGTATTGTCCGATCACCGGCGTCCAGAGAACTTCGCGTTTCATAATAAACTTTGCCCGTGGCAGGGCGTGAAAGATCATCATGATGTCCAAAAACGACTGGTGTTTGGCCGCGACCAAGACCTCGCCTTGCGGTACGGCGCCGCGCACTTCGCTGCGCAGCCCAATCAGCCAGCGTGCCGACCACATGCACCAAGCGGCATAGGTTTTGCAGGCCGCATAGGCGCCGCGTTTGGAAAACATCGCCCAGGGCGCAAACGCCAGGCCAATCACCGGCATCGCGATCGTCACCTGCACAATATAGATGATCGACCTTATCCATTGCAGTAGATACATCAGGTCAGCTCCCTTAATGTGCGCCGCGCTGCGGCACCCGTGGCACCAAAGGCCACCGCCCCGGCCAGCAACGGCACCAGCAGCGGCACGCCCCAATGCCACCCCTGAAAGCCAAGCCCGGTCAGAAATCCGCCGGCGTCAGAGGCATCTGGCAGCAGCAAAACCGCCGCCATGCCCAGCACCGTCCCCGCCGCAGCGCCCAGAAAGGCGCGCAGGGTAAAGCGGCGGATGAAGGCCTGCGCGATATAGTCGTCTGTCGCGCCGACCAACCGCAGAACGGCAATCACCTGCGCGTTTGCCGCCAGTGCAGCCTGCGCCGCCAGCGTAATCATCGCAGCCACGGCGACCCCGATCAACAGCGTCGAAACCCAGCCCAGCAGACGCAACCGCGCCGCGGCCGCCACCAGGGGTGCGCGCCAGCGGCTGTGGTCGTCCAGCACCGCACCCGGCACTTCGGCGGCCAGCCGCAGGCGCAGGCCCACCGGGTCCATGCCGTTGTCATCTTCGATGATCTCAATCAGGCGCGGCACAGGCAGGCTGTCAATCGCCAGATCCGGGCCAAACCAGGGCGCCAGCAGCGCCTGCTGTTCTGCATCGCTCAGCGCGCGCGCCGACGCCACGCCGCGCGTGGTCTCAAGCACCCGCAAGGCCGCTTCGGTCTGGGCCGCGCGCTGGTCCAGCGGGGCAACAATCCGCAAGGTGGCCGAACGCGCCAATTCCTGCCCCCAGACATGCGCCAACCGCCCCGAGGCCAACGACAGAGCCAGCGCAAAAACCGCGAGAAACGCCATCGCCCCTGCCACGAACAACGTCAACTGCGCGGTAAATCCAGAGGGTGGCACCACGCGGTCAGCCTGTCGATCCCCTACAACCAGCGCCTTGAGACTGCCTAGTTCAAACCGCTTCACAGATCCGCCCCCGCCAATTGAATGCGCCGGTTGGCGATGCGCAGCACCCGCGCCTGCACATGCGCCTTTGTGGCGCGGATCAAGCTCAGGTCGTGCGTGGCGATCAGCACGGTCTTGCCCATGCGGTTCAGCTCGATCAGCAGGCGCAGCAGGCGCTGGGACATTTCCCAATCGATATTGCCGGTGGGTTCATCCGCCAGCACAACGTCGGGCGACATGATCACCGCGCGCGCCAATGCGGCGCGTTGCCGTTCCCCCCCCGACAGTTCCGGCGGCAGCGCATCTGCGCGGTTGGTCAACCCGACCCAGGACATCAGCTCGTCCAGATCGCCGCCACCAGCGTCTGTATGGCGACCCGAGACCATGAGCGGCAGCGCGATATTGTCGGTTAGCGGCAGATGGTCGAGAAATTTCACATCCTGATGCACCACGCCCACCCGGCGGCGCACCATGGCAATGTCATCGCGGCCCAGCCCGCGCACGTCGGCACCAAACAGCCGCACATGCCCCGCCGTGGGCAGCAACGCCCCATAGCACAGTTTCATCAGCGTGGTCTTGCCCGCCCCTGACGGACCAGTCAGAAAATGAAAAGATCCGGCGGCCAGTTTTAGCGTTATGTCGGACAATAATTCGCCGCCGCCATAGCTATAGGCTACATTTTCCAGCTCGATCACAAAAATACCCCAATTCCATCGACCTGTTGTGCCTCAGCACCGGATGGGATTCAATCCACCAGATCACGGCATTCCGTCCAGATTGCACTTTTCCTGTAGTATTCTAGGACATATGCTATTTGTTAAAGATGACATTTGGTGAAAACGGATTTCAGGATAAACTATGCGGCTGATCTGCCCGAATTGTGACGCGCAATATGAAGTCCCCGACGAGGTCATGCCGCAGGCCGGTCGTGACGTGCAATGTTCCAATTGCGGACAAACCTGGTTTCAGCATCATCCCGATAATACCCCCGATGCCGACGAAGACGCGGCGCTGGAGGCCGATGCCCCAGCACCGGACGAGGAAACCGCACCGCCGCCACCGCCCCCCACCCCACCACAGCCAAAATCGGAGCGCCGACAGCTGGACCCTGAGGTGGCCGATATTCTGCGTCAAGAAGCCGAGGCCGAGCATGAGGCCCGCCGTGCGCGGGCGTCAGACCCGCTGGAAAGCCAGCCCGACCTGGGGCTGGACGAAGGTGATGGCGGCGACGACGAGGCTGAACGCCGCGCGCGCGAAGCCCGGATACGGATGGCACGGATGCGTGGCGAACCTGAGCCGGTTTCGGACGCGGCCGCCAATGCCGCTGCCGTTTCGTCGCGCCGCGATCTGCTGCCCGATATCGAAGAGATCAATTCGACGCTGCGCAATGACAGTGACCGCACAGGCAACAGCGCAGACAACACCAGCGCATTGGATGACCCAGCCAAACCCCGCAAGAGTGGCAGTTTCCGCCGCGGTTTCGGGTTGATGCTGCTGCTCGCGGCAGTCATGGCGCTGGTCTATGCCTATGCCCCCCAGATTGCGCGCACCGTGCCGCAGGTTGATCCGGTGTTGTCGTCCTATGTCACCTGGATGGACCAAATGCGCCTCTGGCTGGATGGCCATTTGCAGTCGGCGCTGATCTGGCTCGATAACATGGCATCTAAATCGCAGGGCTAGGCGTTACCTGAGCGCAGCAAGCGGGGGCCAGCCCCCGCACCCCCGGGAATATTTTAACCAAAAAGAGAGTAAAGCGTGCCGCTATCTGCGCGCAGCGCGTTTGCTAAAACCTGTCGAGCAGACGGTTGAGATAATCACGCTCGACCTCGGGCCGCTCCGTCTCGCCCGAGCGGCGGCGGATTTCATCGAGCAGACGGCGGGCGCGGCCATAGCCATCTTCGCCATCGGCCAACGGCCCGTCAGTGCTGTTGGCGCCCGAATTGCCCTGTTCACGCCCCAGCGGATCGCGGTTTTCGGCGCGGCGGTCAAACTCGGCTGTGCCTTGGCCTGGCTCGCGGTTTTCTTGATCCTGTGCCATAGCATCGCCCAGCGACCGCATGCCTTCGCGCAACGCTTCCATCGCTTGCGCTTGATTGTCGATCGCTTCGGCCAGATCATCCTGGCGCAGCGCCTCTTCTGCACGGTCCATGGCATCGCCCGCACGCCCCAACGCATCGCGCGCCGCATCGCCGTCGGGCGTACCCTGGCCCGGCAAGCGACCCTGCTGACGGCGCAACTCGTCGCGCAGCGCCTGTTGCCTTCCGGCCAGACCCTCGGCACCCTGGCCGTCACCTTCACCCTCTTCTCCGCCGTCGGCGCGCGGCCCACTCTGGCCTTCGCCCTCGCCTTGGGGTTCTTCACCGCCGCCCTGGCCCTGACCGTTCTGACCCTCGTGGCTTTGCCCGCGGCCCTGACCGCCATTGCGCCCTTCGTTGCCTTGGTTTTCACCCGCCCCCGCACCGGGGTTGAACTGTTCCTGCAAGTCGCGGAAGGCGCGGTCGCTCAGCCCTTGCTGTTCGCGCAGCGTGTCCGACAGCCCTTCCATCGCCTGTTCACCGGGGGTCTGGCCGCGCTCGCCCTGCTGGCCTTCGGTAACACGCATGTTCTCCATCAATTCCTGAAGTTCCTTTAACGCCTGTTCGGCCTCGGCCATACGGCCCTGTTCCATCAGGTCCTGAATCCGGTCCATCATGCGTTGCAGATCATCCTGCGTCATCTGCATGGTCTCGCCCTGCGGTTGCTGCTGGCCTTCGCCCTCCTGCTCCTGCGCCTGCTGGCGCTGGAGTTGTTGCATGTAGTTCTCGGTGGCGCGGCGCAGCTCATCCATCAGCTCGGCGATTTCCTCCTTCGAGGCACCGTTCTTCATTGCTTCGTTCAGGCGATCCTGCGCCCGGCGCATCCGCTCCAGCGCATCGCTGAGCACGCCTTCCTCCAGCGTGATGGCAAGGCCCCACATGTCTTCGGCGATGTCGTCCTGCACGTCATCCGGGAGCCCATAGCGGGCGCGGATCTCAAGCCGCTCAATCAGTTCGCGCAGACGCAGCGCGGTGATTTCCGACCGCAGGCTGTCGCCCGGCTGATAGGCGACGGCGCGCAGAACCTGCGCGATGCGCGGGGCATTGGCGCGCGACCACAGCAAATCGCGGCGCATTTCAATCACCGCCGCCGCCGCTGGATCAAAAAACCGGCGCCCCGGCAACACCAGCGCCTCACCTTGCGTCTGCCCTTGCTGTTCGGCAGCGTCGAGCACGCTGAGGCTGATGGTCACCGGCAGATTTGCCCACGGGTGCTTTGAGAAGTTTTCGATCAGGAATTCGCTGAATTGTCGACGGTCGCCGGTGATCGGCATCGGCAGCGGCACCACGATATCAGGGCGTGTGTCAGGGTCGACCGTCAGACCATAGCGCCTAGTCACCGATGGCAGGTCAAGGCTGACCCGCGCCTCGCCCGCCGCGACGCCGTAATCATCGCGCGCGGTGAATGGCAGGCGCATCTCGCCCAGCGCGCTGACTTCCGGCTCACCCGTCTTTTCGACCTGCGGGGCGCCGTCGGGCAGCATTGTGATCTCCCACGCTCGTGCGCCAGCGCCACTGATGTCGATGCCCCCGCTCTGCACCACGGTAAAATCCTGTGCACTGTCCGAGGCCGCAGGCAGATCGGCCGTGCGGCCAGACACGGTTTCACTCACGGTCAGCGCGCCAACTTCGCCATAAAGCCGCAAAGTGATCAGTGTGCCGGATGGCAGTGCCAGTGGCCCTTCGGCCAGATCATTGAGGTAAAGCGTCGGCTTACCGGTGTGGCGGGGGGGTTCTGCCCAGCCTTCCCAAACCGGCCCACTGGCCAACCCGCCGCCGCCCGGTGCCATGCCAGCGACAGTGCCCACCCGCCAGATCGAGCCAAACAGCAGCGCAATGATGAACGCCAGCAATGCGACATAGCGCAGCGCAAAGGGGTCGGCCCGCGCCACGCGCAGATCACCCGGCACGGCACGTGCAGCAGCGGCGCGGTCCGCCATCCTGGCCTTATGCGCCCGCCAGACCGCCATCGACGCCGCATCACCCGCGCCGATCACCTGATCGTCCAGCATCGCTTGTATAGGTCGCCCCGGCAGACTGGCATCCAGTCGGGCCATCGCATCGGCGCGACTGGGCACGCGAAACCGCCGCAGCGCAAAGATCAGCGTCCATAGAAACCCCAGCCCCCCCAGCACGGCGAGCGCCCAGGCGGCCTCAATCACCATCTGGTCGTGCAGACCCAGCATCAGCACTGCAAGAATCGCCAAACAAAGGCTCAGCAAGGGCCAGAGACTGCGCACCAGATTTTCGGCCAGCATCCCGCCCCATGTCCAGCGCAGCGGCCAGCGCAACCGCACCAGCGCGCGCCGCAGATCATTTGGGGTAAATGTCACCATGAAACGCTGTCTCCCGACGCCCGTGACGACACTATGCCGTCACAGCCATTCGGGGATGGTATCGCGATTTATCATTTCGTCAAAGCTTGGCCTTGCGCGGATAACCGCGAATTGATCGCCACTGACCAATACTTCGGGGATCAGCGGGCGCGAATTGTATTCGCTGCTCATCACCGCGCCATATGCCCCGGCCGAACGGAAGGCGACCAGATCACCCGCAGAAAGCGGCGGCATCGCACGCTGCTTTGCAAAGGTATCGCCGGATTCGCAGACTGGGCCGACGATGTCATAGGGCTGCGTCTCGACACCCGCGGCAGGCTCGACCACCGGAACGATGTCGTGCCAGGCGTCATACATCGCGGGGCGGATCAGGTCGTTCATCGCGCCGTCGAGGATCAGAAAATCGCGACCCTCGCCGGACTTGAGGTAAATGACCTCGCTCACCATCAACCCCGCGTTGCCCGCGATCAGGCGGCCCGGTTCGATCTCGATCTCGCACTCCAGATGGCTCAACGTTTCGCGCACCAGCGCGCCGTAATCAGTGGGCAATGGCGGTGCGGCATTGGATCGCTCGTAAGGGATACCCAGACCGCCCCCCAAATCCAGCCGCCTGATATCATGGCCATCGGCGCGCAACAGCTGTGTCAGCTCGGCCACTTTGGAATAGGCCTGCCGATACGGCTCCAGATCGGTTAACTGGCTGCCGATGTGCACATCTATGCCGATCACCTCCAGCCCCGGCATCGCTGCGGCCATGGCATAGACTTCGCGGGCACGGGCAATCGGGATACCGAACTTGTTCTCGCTCTTGCCGGTGGCAATCTTTGCGTGGGTTTTGGCATCCACATCGGGGTTCACGCGGATCGTGATCGGTGCGACCTTGCCCATGGATTGCGCCACCGCGTCCAACACCACCATCTCCGGCTCGCTTTCGACGTTAAACTGGCGAATACCGCCCGCCAGCGCCAGTTCGATCTCAGCGCGGGTCTTGCCCACACCGGAAAACACGATCCGCTCGCCCGGCACACCCGCCGCCCGCGCGCGTCGGTATTCCCCGCCCGATACCACATCCATCCCGGCACCCGCATGCGCCAGTGTGCGCAGGACTGCCTGGTTCGAATTGGCCTTCATCGCATAACAGACCAAATGCTCCATGCCTGCCAATGCCTCGTCGAACAGGCGGTAATGCCGCAGCAACGTCGCCGTGGAATAGACGTAAAATGGCGTGCCTACGGCGGCGGCAATCTCGGCCACACTGACGTCCTCGGCGTGCAGCACACCGTTACGATAGAGAAAATGATCCATCTCTTTTTGGTCCTAAATATTCCCCGCCGGAGGCCCCGGCCCCGTGCGAACGGCCCCTATCTGATGGGCGCTGTCCGCAAATACAGATAAAGCGGCAGGCCACAGCTGACCCCAATACAGAACGTAGCGGGAATGGCAATCAAGGCGACCCAATTGCGCCGCACGGCGACCTCGGCCAAGATCCAGACCGTCAGCGCAACCGCGGCGATCGTCAGATCCCAGACCAGCCCGCTGGCGGCGGCATTCGCGTGCCAAGCCGCGACCATCGCCCATATGTCCCAGCCGTTGGCCTGAAACCACGTCACAAAATAATACATCGGATGCAGCGCGCCCCAGATCGCGAGCGCCAGATAGATCATACGCAGTGGTGACATCTCAGAACCGCTTTTTCACGCCAACATTGACGTGGCCCGACACATGCATGCCCGGTTCGGTCACACTGGGCTGTTGGCGGCTGTCAGAGCGGCCGGCGGGAATGGTATCGCCCCCCGGCGGCGTACAGGCTGCCAAAGCGCCTAACACCGCCAGCAGGGTCAGCCGCCTCACAGACCCAGCCCCAGTGTCAGCGCAAAGGGCCCGCGCCGCGCCCCAATAGTGGTGCCCAGTTGCACCCCAGACGACGACATGGTCACCTGCGCCGTGCCAGTGGGCTGCACCGGTTCGCCATCGGCGCCGCAGGCTGCCAGCGCCAGCAGGGCCATCACGACCGCAATAGACTTCATGATAGAATATCCTTCCACCGTTTGATCTGCGCACGCACCTGCGCCGGTGCCGTGCCGCCGTAGGATATACGCGAATTGACCGAATTTTGCACGCCCAGGACGTCAAAGACATCATTAGTGATCGCGCCGTGCACCGATTGCATCTGTGCCAGCGTCAGGTCCGGCAGGTCACAGCCCTGCGCCTCGGCCTTGGCCACCAGCGTGCCGGTGATGTGGTGCGCATCGCGGAATGGCAGGCCCAGCACCCGCACCAGCCAATCAGCCAGATCGGTCGCGGTCGAAAAACCCGACCCCGCCGCCGCTGCCAGATTGTCCTTTTGCGCCGTCATGTCGCCGACCATTCCCGTCATCGCAGCAAGCGCCAGCATCAGGTTATCGGCGGCGTCAAACACCTGTTCCTTGTCTTCCTGCATGTCCTTGGAATAGGCCAGCGGCAGTCCCTTCATCACCATCATCAGCGCCGTGTTCGCACCAAAAATCCGCCCCACCTTGGCGCGGATCAGTTCGGCCGCATCGGGGTTCTTCTTTTGCGGCATGATGCTCGACCCGGTCGAAAAACGATCCGACAGCGCCACAAACCGGAACTGCGCCGAGGACCAGATCACCAGTTCTTCGGCAAAGCGGCTGAGGTGCATGGCACAGATGCTGGCGGCACCCAGAAACTCCAGCGCAAAATCGCGGTCGCTCACTGCATCCAGCGAATTGGCCGACGGCGCGTCAAACCCCAGCGCCTGCGCCGTCATGTCGCGGTCGATCGGGAAAGACGTGCCCGCCAGCGCCGCAGCACCCAACGGGCTTTCGTTCATGCGCTTGCGCGCGTCGCGGATGCGCGACAGATCGCGGCCAAACATCTCGACATAGGCCATCATGTGATGGCCCCATGTCACGGGTTGGGCGACCTGCAAATGGGTAAATCCGGGCATCACCCAATCGGCCCCCGCCTCGGCCTGACCCAGCAGGGCAGTGATCAATGCCACCAGACCGGCGTCAGTCGCATCCAGTTGGTCGCGCACCCAAAGTTTGAAATCGGTCGCCACCTGATCGTTGCGCGACCGGCCTGTATGCAGGCGTCCTGCTGGTTCGCCGATCAGGTCTTTCAGCCGTGCCTCGACGTTCATGTGGATGTCTTCGAGCGCGGCAGAAAATTCGAACGTACCCCCTTCGATCTCTGACAAGATCGTGAGCAGCCCTTCCCGAATGGCCTCCGCATCGTTATCAGTCAGGATACCCGTTGCCGCCAGCATGGCGGCATGGGCGCGCGACCCGGCGATATCTTGTGCGGCCATCCGTTTGTCGAACCCGATCGAGGCATTGATTGCCTCCATGATCGCGTCCGGTCCGGCGGCAAAACGGCCACCCCACATCTTGTTCGAGGTCGTGTCAGTCATGTGCAAAAACCCTTGGAGGGACGAATGAAAAATCTGGTGCTCGGCCTCGTTTATACGCTGCTTGTCGCAGGTGCAAACCCCGCTCTAGCGGCGGGCGCAGACATTGCCGGCCTGCGCGAGGGAGATATGCGCAAACTGGTGATCCATGACACGCCCGAGGCCACATCAGACGCCACATTTGAACGCGAAGACGATGGCGAAAAGATCAGCCTTGAGGACTATCAGGGCAAGTATGTGCTGGTGAATTTCTGGGCCACATGGTGCGCCCCCTGCCGCAAGGAAATGCCACAGCTGAATGCGCTGCAAAAGGAATTTGGCGGGGACAAGTTTCAGGTGCTGACCATCGCCACCGGGCGCAACACGCCCGAGGGGATCAAACGGTTCTTTGCCGAGGCGGGCATCGATAGCCTGCCGCGCCACCAAGACCCCAAACAGATGCTTGCCAGCCAGATGGGCGTCTTTGGCCTGCCTATTTCGGTATTGATTGATCCCACCGGGCGCGAGATTGCACGGCTACAGGGGGATGCAGATTGGTCATCCGACAGCGCCCGCGCGATCATCAAGGCACTGGTCGGCGACAAAGAGAGCTAAGCTCAGGCGGCGTGGTTCAATATTGCCGCTTCAGATGCCGACAGGTTGCGCCGGGCGTAGCTGCCATAGGTATGTGGATCAAACTCCAACTCGGGGTATTCGGCCAACAGACGCCCGCGGTCGCTTTCACCCAGCGTGTTGAACGCGGCGGATGCGGGATGGAAGCTTTCGGTTTCGACACCGTTGGCCCACATCACCTGATGCCGTTCAAGCAGCACGTGAATATAGGTCACCTCGCGCAGCTTGAGGTCGACAGAGATACTATCGCCGTTGATCAGATCCTTGGCCGCAACAAGCACCTCGTTGGTGTTGAACAGGCTCTGGGCCTTGGGGCCTTTGATCAGGATCCGGTGTTCGGGAGACACCAACAGATCGCCATCGGGCAGATCATTGCCCAACGCGCCGGCGCGAAACCGCACTGGGCGCAGGCGCGGCATGGCAAAGAAACGCGCGCCGGTCATGCGGCGGCTGCCGACCCACTGTAGGGGTTGCGCGCCGTTGTCCTTGGTCTGGATCAGATCGCCTTCGCGCAGATCCTCGATCAGCGCCACCCCATGTGGGGTGCGGATGCGGGTGCCGGGCGTAAAGCAGATAACGCCGCCGGTGCCGGGGCCTGCATGATCACTTGGCGCGGTGCCAAGCGTGTGATGCACCACCCAAAGATCAGAATTGCGCGGTGGCATTTCATCGAGGAACATCAACAACGGCTGGCTGCCGCGCCCCACTTCGATCAGGGTCACGGTATAGGACCGCCCGCCGTCGGTGACGACAAAACTGTTATCCATCAAGGGGGTATCGGCAATCTCACGCGCCAATTTCGCGGGCACAATCACATCATGATCCAGCGCCGCGCCGACAAGGCGGTGCACCATGCGTGCCGCACGTTTGCGAAGTTCTTCCGCGCCGTCTGCCTGATCCAGCCGCAATACATCGCTCGGTCCATCCACACGGATGGCGTCGCCCCGCCATGCCCATGCTGCCCCTACGTTGAGCGACTGCACCGGCGCGGCATCTAGGCCGTCGATCTCTGTTTGCGACCAGCTTATGACAAACGTGCCCTTAAAGCCCGTTTTCATAGTCTGCTCTGCCTGCCTCACGTTTTTTATTACCCGGAGCCTAGCAAAAAGGACGTCTTCACGAAAGGGGGTATTTGGACGCGATTCCAGCCTGTTGTAAATTGACCTTCATGTAACCCAGGCGTGTGCTTGAACGCCCGCCGCTTAAAAGCGCAGGTTGACCCGCAGCGAGCCGACAAGCTGGCCTTCGGTCTGCGCCTCGAATTCGCGGCCCAGCCATGTCACCCCGTAAAAGACCGATGCCCCTTCGCCCTGCCAATGCACCCCGGCGCGCAGACGGTCGCGCCGATCGGTCAGCACAAAGCCGCGATTCTCGGGCAGGTAGATGCTGTCTGCGACATGGGCAATGTCCGCGCCCAGCACAAAGCTATACCCACCGAGATCAGGATTCTGGATGCTGCGGTAGCGCTGACCGGTGGTGATGTCACGGATCAGCAATTCGCCCTGCCCAATGGTGCCAATGGTCAGGTCCGCGCCAACACGCAACAGGGTTTCGGCCCCGGCACGTGCCTCGACAAAAGGGCGCAAGCGCATGTTATGGCCCAGATCAAAGCTGCGCCCGACCTCACCCACAAAGGTGGGGTGCACGCCATTGCCGATCTGGTTGTCGAGCATTGTCGAAGACGGGCCGGTGGTGTCCAGCAGATCATGAAATGCCCGTTGCAGACTGCCCAGCCCGGTGCTGGGGCCGGTAAAGACGAGATCTCCGCCCAGAGAGATATCATAACCCTGCCGCGAGAAATGCGTGTGCAGTCCGGCAGACAGCGTGCCGGCATAAGGTCGGTCACCCGCCGCTGGCATGCGCAGGTTATCCGGGGCCAGCACCGCCATGCCCAGCCGCAGTTCAACCAGTTCACCAAAGCCTGCGGGGGTAGTGCCGTTCCAAGTCGGACCCCAGATGCGTGACGACGAAACAGAGCCACTGCGCCACCGGTCCTGACCGTCGCCCAAAAAGTCGTTTGTTATCAGGTGGCCATAGCCCAGCCGCTGGCGATCACCGGCATGTGCGGGTGACAATGCAACAAGCGGCGCGAGAAGCGCAGCGGAGATCAGTCGAAACATGGCAAAGCACCTGAATTGCGCCCCCCCGGCCAGACAACAATAGGCGGATTTGCGCCAATTGACTAGTGCAGGTCTGCAACATGCATGAAATTGCGGCGACCCGCGGTTCGCTTGTAAAACACAGGCAAATTGATAACGTATTGATATCATTCCCACCAAAGGTGCCCCATGTCACAGCCTGCCCCCCCCAGCGACGCCCGCCGCATCGTGTCCTCCCGCCATCTGGCCGAGGGCGAAGGCTGGGAAGCGTCAGAACTCGAATACGGGATGATCATCGCCTACAACGCCTTTACCCGCTGGATGTCGCGCTGCATGGCAGCGGCCGGCAATGGCGATCTGACCCCGTTGGAAATTTTGGTGCTGCATAACACCAATCACCGGGGTCGGGAAAAGCGGCTGACGGACATCTGTTTTCTGCTGAACATCGAGGACACGCATACGGTCAACTATGCGCTGCGCAAGCTGGTAAAGGCGGAATTGCTGAGTGCGGAAAAGCGGGGCAAAGAAGTGTTTTACCGTACCTCAGAAGCAGGTGCCGCGCTGTGCGACGCCTATCGCGCCATCCGGCAGGCATGTTTTCTGGACGGATTGCCTCGTACTGACATCAGCGGCGAGGAACTACGCCGGATCGCGGCGCAGTTGCGCGCGATGTCGGGGCAGTATGATCAGGCAAGCCGGGCGGCCGCATCGCTGTAGCGAGTACGTTCGGCGCATTGGGGGGCTACGCCCCCCAAATCAGGTTAAGTTATTTGGGGCTTTGCCCCCAAACCAAGCCGATTTATTGGGGGCTTTGCCCCCAAACCCCCAGGAATATTCAACCAAAAAGAGAGGGGGCGCGGCGTGCGCATAGGTCTAGCGCGTCAACTGACTGGCGGCGCGGGCCAGCTCGGTGATGGCAGCCCAGTCCCCCGCCTGCACCAGCGCGTCCGGCGCCACCCACGACCCGCCCGCGCAGATGACATTGGGCAATGATAGATAGCTGTCGACATTGGCCATGCTCACCCCGCCGGTGGGGCAAAAGGTGATCTGCGGCAGCGGCGATGCAAGTGACTTCAGCGCAGGCGCGCCGCCGGAGGCTTCGGCGGGGAAGAATTTGAGCATGTTATAGCCGCGTTCCAGCAGGCGCATCGCCTCGGAAGCGGTGGCAGCGCCGGGCAGCAACGGCAGATCAGCATCTTCCGCAGCTTGCAGCAGCCTGTCGGTGGCGCCGGGCGAGACGCCAAACAACGCACCTGCGGACTTGGCGCGGCGCACGTCTTCGGGGGTGAGCAAGGTCCCTGCCCCAACGATCCCGCCCTCGACCTTGGCCATCTCCGCGATCACGTCCAGCGCCACGCTGGTGCGCAAAGTTACCTCAAGCGCAGGCAGCCCCCCGGCGACCAGCGCCTCGGCCAGTGGGCGGGCGTGGGCGATGTCATGCACCACCAGAACCGGGATAACAGGCGCACGGGCGCAGATATCGCGCGCGGCGGCGCTTGCGTCTTTAGGCAGCATGGCGGGCATCCTTTTTGCGGGGTCACAGACAGCTTGCGCCGGTGTCGGCGGACCCTACCAATTTGCGAAAGTTGGTAAAGAGGTCACGACCCTGACCGTGGTCATTGATGCTGAGGTCGATGGTGACGGCGGGGCGGTCAAGCACGCCGCGGGTGATGATGTCGAGCCGCCCGTCATGGGCATCAACGCGCAGTACATCGCCGTCTTTGAGTTTGGCAATCGCCCCGCCATCCACCGCTTCGGGGCAGACATGGATCGCCGACAGCACCTTGCCCGACGCCCCCGACATGCGCCCATCGGTGACCAGCGCCACCTTGAGCCCCCGCGCCTGTAAATTGGCGAGCACAGGTGTAAGACTGTGCAGTTCCGGCATCCCATTGGCCTTGGGCCCTTGAAACCGAACCACCACAATGACGTCATCGGTAAACGCGCCCGCCTGATAGGCCGCTTTCACACTGTCCTGATCGTGGAACACGCGCACGGGTGCTTCGACGATGTGATGTTCCGGTTTCACGGCGGAAATCTTGGTCACTGCCGCGCCGAGCGCGCCATCAAGCCGTTTCAGCCCGCCTGTTGGTTGGAAGGGATCGCAGACCGGGCGCAAAATCTTGTCGTTCAGGGTGTGTTTCGGCCCCGCGACCCATGCCACGCTTTCGCCGGTGAGTTTGGGGTCTTGGGTATAGCGTGCAAGCCCCGGCCCGGCGGCGGTCTTGACGTCTTCGTGCAGCAGCCCCGCGTCGAGCAATTGGGCGATCATGTAACCGAGCCCCCCGGCCGCGTGAAAGTGGTTCACGTCTGCGAGGCCATTGGGATAGACCCGCGCCAGCAGGGGGGTCACCTCGGCCAGATCGGAAAAATCGTGCCAGTCCAGCACGATCCCCCCGGCGCGTGCCATTGCCACCAGATGAATCAGCAGATTGGTAGAGCCACCCGTGGCGTGCAGACCGACGATGCCGTTCACAAAGGCGCGCGCGTCCAGCACATCGCAGACCGGGGTGTATTCGTTGCCCAGATGGCTGATCGCCAACGCGCGCTGCGCCCCTGTAACCGTCAGCGCATCGCGCAGTGGTGTGTTGGGATTCACAAAAGACGCGCCCGGCAGGTGCAGGCCCATGAATTCCATCAGCATTTGGTTGGTATTGGCGGTGCCGTAAAAGGTGCAGGTCCCCGGCCCGTGGTAGGCCGCCATCTCGGACGCCATCAGTTCCGCGCGGTCCACGTCGCCAGAGGCGAATTTCTGGCGTACAATCGCCTTTTCATCGTTGGAGATGCCGGACGTCATCGGCCCGGCGGGCAGAAAGACCGCAGGCAGGTGGCCAAAGGTCTGCGCCGCGATCACCAGCCCGGGCACGATCTTGTCACAGACGCCAAGGAAAACGGCAGCGTCGAAGGTATTGTGGCTAAGCCCGACCCCCGCTGCCAGCGCGATCACGTCGCGGGAAAACAGCGACAATTCCATGCCAGGCGTGCCCTGGGTCACGCCGTCGCACATCGCGGGCACGCCGCCTGCCACCTGCGCGGTGCCGCCCACGGCGCGGGCCGCGTCGCGGATCAGTTCGGGAAACCGCTCGAACGGTTGGTGGGCGGACAGCATGTCGTTGTAGGTCGTGATAATGCCCAGATTACCCGCCGATCTGGTCGCAAGTGCTGCCTGATCCGGCCCGGCGGCGGCATAGGCATGGGCCTGACCGGAACAGGACAGATGCGCGCGCGCCGGACCGTCTTCGGCGGCGCGGCGCATACGGGCGAGATAGGGATCACGGCTGGCAGCGCTGCGCGTGATGATGCGGTCGGTGACCTTGGCAACGATGTCATTCAGCATGGTGTCTCCGATCAACTTGGTCACATGTCGGGGCCGCGTCAGGCGTTCAGCAGGCCACCGATCACGCGTGCGGTGTCGTTCATCCGATTGGAAAAACCCCATTCATTGTCATACCAGCTTATCACACGGACCATGCCCCCGTCTGTCACGCTGGTTTGTGCGGGGGCGAAGGTCGATGAATGCGGATCATGATTAAAGTCGACCGAGACCAGCGGGGCTTCCTCATAGCCCAGCACGCCTGCCATTGGGCCGTCTGACGCAGCCTTGATCGCGGCATTCACAGCCGCGACCGTGGCAGGTTTGGACGGTATGAAAGCCAGATCAATCAGCGATACATTGACCGTGGGCACACGAACGGCAGAACCTTCGAGGCGGCCCTTAAGGTGCGGGATAACCTGAGAAATCGCCGCCGCAGCGCCCGTGGAGGTCGGCACCATCGAAACCGACGCCGCCCGGCCCCGGTACAGATCGCGGTGCGGGCTGTCGTGGGTTGGCTGGTCGCCCGTAAAGGCGTGGATCGTGGTCATGTAGCCCGTCTCGATCCCGAACGTATCGTCCAGTACCTTGGCCACAGGGGCGAGACAATTTGTGGTACAGGAGGCGTTGGAGACGATGACGTCGTCGACCGTCAGATCAGCATGGTTGACGCCGTAGACCACGGTGCGGTCGACGCCCTTGCCCGGGGCCGAGATCAGCACGCGTTTGGCACCGTTCTTGAGGTGTTTGGACGCGTCATCGTGTGAGGTGAAGAAGCCTGTACATTCATAAACCACATCTACGTCACCCCAAGGCAGCTTTGCCGGGTCGCGTTCGGCGGTCATGCGAATCACCTGCCCAGCCAGATGCAGTTCGCTGCCCTTAAGTTCGGCCTTGGTTTTCAGGCGGCCATGCACGCTGTCGTATTTCAGCAGGTGCAGCAGGGTTTCGGGCGGCGCGAGGTCATTGATTGCAACCACTTCGATGCTATCAAAACCGTTTTCGACAAGCGCGCGGAGCACGCAGCGGCCAATGCGGCCAAAGCCGTTGATTGCGATTTTCGTGGTCATGGTTTTGTCCTCCGGTGGCCCGCGTCCGGGCAAGTGCCAATCTTGTTAGCGCTAACATATCAGAGCGACGGAGGGAGTTCAATCGCGATATGATGGGGACGGCCATCGCCTGCCGGCGGCCTGGCTCCGGGTGCTGCACATTCTTCGAATGTGCATACCGTGCGACTTAGCTGGCGAAGTGTATCCTAAGAATGTGCGCTGTGCCGCCGCCGTACCGATCCAGGCCGCCCCGGCAGATCCAGCCGCGCATCATTGCGTGCCTGCCGCGAGATCACCCGGCCCTTGGCGATCACGCACAGCCGATCCGGCCGCAGGCGCAGCGCCTCGATCGCATTGCCCGCGTCCAGCACCAGCAGCGATGCCTGCGCGCCGACATGCAGGCCGTAGTCCACCAAGCCCAAGATCCGCGCGTTCACATTCGTGACCATATCAAAACAGCGTCGCATTTCCTCGGGCGAGGTCATTTGCGCCACGTGCAGCCCCATAAAGGCCACGTCCAGCATGTCGCCTGTGCCCATCGAATACCACGGGTCCATTACGCAGTCCTGCCCCCAACCGACGTCAATGCCCATCGCCTGCATCTCCTTGACCCGCGTCAGCCCGCGCCGCTTGGGATAGGTATCGTGGCGACCTTGCAGGGTGATATTGATCAGCGGGTTCGGAATGGCGGCCACCTGTGCCTCGGCCATCAGGGGCAGCAGTTTAGAGACATAGTAGTTGTCCATCGAATGCATCGAGGTCAGATGCGAGCCAGCCACCCTGCCCTGTAGTCCGAGGCGTTGCGTCTCAAACGCCAGTGTTTCGATGTGCCGCGAATGGGGATCGTCGGTTTCGTCGCAGTGCAGATCGACCATCAGCCCCCGTTCAGCGGCGAGTTCGCACAGCGCGGTGACCGACCGCGCCCCATCGGCCATCG
The DNA here is from genome assembly GCF_057178245.1 of Sulfitobacter sp. KMM 9851. Classification (NCBI taxonomy): domain Bacteria; kingdom Pseudomonadati; phylum Pseudomonadota; class Alphaproteobacteria; order Rhodobacterales; family Roseobacteraceae; genus Sulfitobacter; species Sulfitobacter sp. KMM 9851. The sequence continues at coordinate 787,724 of NZ_CM169991.1, read as the reverse complement.
TGCGTTCAAAATGCGGAATGCCACCCACGACATCCACACCCATATCCAGCGCCCGGATCGTGTTGTCATACGCTGTCGGATCGCGGAACAGCCCATCTTGGGGGAAAGCGACCAGTTGCAGGTCGATGTAATCTTTGACCGTCTCGCGCACATCCAGCAGCGCCTCGACACCCAGCAGGCGGTCGTCGCAGGTATCGACATGGCTGCGGATGGACAGCAGCCCCAGCGATGCCGCCCAGTCGCAATATTCCAGCGCCCGCGCCTTGACCTCATCAGCGGCCATCACGTCCTTCAACTCACTCCACAGGCCGATACCTTCGAGCAGCGTGCCCGAGGCATTGATGCGCGGGGTGCCGTAGCTGAGGGTGGCGTCCATGTGAAAATGCGGATCGACAAAGGGCGGGCTAACCAGATCGCCGGTGGCGTCTATGACTTCGCCCGCCTCGGCGGCAGAGAGGTCTTCGACGGCGGTGATCCTGCGCCCTGTAATGCCGATGTCGGTGGTGCGGCCATCAGGCAGCGTGCCGCCCTTTACGATAAGATCGAACATCAGCGTTCTCCTTTGTTGAACGGCACCATCAGCGCCGCAGGCACCTGCGCCCGGCGTGACATGATCACCAGTGCCAGAATCGACAGGATATAAGGCGCCATCAGGAATATCTGATAGGGGATATCCGCCCCCAGCGGTGTCTGCTGTAAGCGGATTTGCAGCGCATCGAAAGCAGCAAACAGCACCGCGCCCAACAATGTCTTGCCAGGCTTCCAAGAGCCGAACACCACCAGAGCGATACAAATCCAGCCGCGCCCATTCACCATCTCGAAGAAAAAGGAGTTGAACGCGCTCATCGTCAGAAATGCGCCGCCGACAGCCATCAATCCACTGCCGAACATGACGGCCCCGATGCGGATACCCGTCACGCTCAACCCCTGCGCCTCGACCGCTGCGGGGTTTTCGCCCGCCGCGCGCAGGGCCAGCCCTAGGGGAGTACGATACAAGATCACAGACACCACCAACACGAGCACCAAGGCCAGATAGGTCAGCGGGGTCTGGTTAAACAACGCAGGGCCGATCACCGGGATATCCGACAGCAAAGGTATCTCAAACGGTTGAAACGCCGTGATTTTCGGCGGGCTGGTGACCTCTGGCAGGGCCAGCCGGTAGCAGTAATAGGTCAGCGAGGTCGCCAGCAGCGTGATGCCCAGGCCCACCACATGCTGGCTTAGCCCAAAGGGCACCGTCAGCACGCCGTGCACCAGCCCGAACGCCATACCCGACAGCATGGCGACGGCCACGCCAAACCACAGCCCCCCGCCCAGATAAACCGTCAGCCAGCCGGCAAAGGCGCCCACGACCATGATCCCCTCGATGCCAAGGTTCAGCACACCTGCGCGTTCGCAGATCAATTCGCCCAAAGCGGCAAAGATCAGCGGTGACGCGATGCGGATTGCGGCGGTCCAAAAACTGGCAGAGATGAGGATATCGAACAGGTCCATCAATCGCGCCTCACCCGGAATTTCGTCAGCATAATCGCCAGCACCATCAGCAGCAGTGCCAGTGCCAGCATGATATCCGCCAGATAGGTCGGCACGCCTGCGGCGCGGCTCATGCTATCCGCGCCGACAAAAATGCCAGCGACGAACAGCGCCGCCACCACCACCCCCAGCGGGTTCAGCAGTGCCAGCATCGCCACGATGATGCCCGTGTATCCAAAGCCGGGCGAAATATCCAAGGTCAGGTTGCCCTTAAGGCCCGCCACCTCGGAAAACCCTGCGAGTGCAGCCAGACCACCGGACAGCAGCGCGGTCTTGATCAACACCGCGTTGACCGGGATACCCGCAAACCGCGCCGCCTGCGGGTTCAGCCCCACCGCGCGCATCTCGTACCCCAGCGTCGTGCGCCGCTGAATGACCCAGACCACCAAGGCCGAAATCAGCGCAAGCCCAAAGCCCCAATGCAGCCGCAGCCCCTCCATCATGCGCGGCAAACGGGCTTCTTCGATCAGTCGGGCGGATTTAGGCCAACCAAGGCCCATCGGATCTTTCAACGATCCTTCGAGCAGCATCGACACCCAAAGCAGCACCACAAAATTAAGCAGCAGCGTCGTCACCACCTCGTCCACGCCAAAGCGGGTTTTCAGAAATGTCGGCACCAGCAGCACCACGGCCCCGGCCAGCATCGCCGAAACGGCGATGACAGGCAGCAAAGCAAACGCGGGCCAGGCCAGCGCCCCGGTGCCCAGGACAACGGTGACAACCGCGCCCATATATAGCTGCGCCTCGGCCCCGATATTCCACAGCTTGGCGCGGAACGCCACGGCAACGGCCAGCCCGGTAAAAATCAGCGGCGTCGCGCGGTTCAGCGTTTCCAGCGTGGCGAATTTGGACCCAAACGCACCCTTGATGATCAGCCCCAGCACCGAAAACGGCTGCGCCCCCGCCACCATCGCCAGCAGCGAGGCGACGACAACCGTCACCACCAGCGCCAGCGCAGGCAGCCCGAGCGACCGCGCCCATGTCGGGTTGGCAACAGGTTCAAGCCGCATGAGGTGTTCCTTTGTCAAAACCGTCGCCCGCCATCCAGACACCCAGTTCGGCAGGGGTCAGCGCGCCACGTGCAAATCCGGGCGACAGGCGGCCTTCGGATATCACATGGATCACGTCGGACAGTGCCGTAACCTCGTCGAGGTCTTCTGAAATCAGCAGCACCGCAGCGCCCCGGTCACGGGCGGCGAGCAGTTGTTCGTGGACGTAGGTGAGCGCCCCGATGTCCAGCCCGCGAACCGGCTGATTGGCCAGCACCACGGCGGGGGTGGTCTCCAGCACGCGGCCCAAGATCAGCTTTTGCATGTTCCCGCCCGACAGCAGGCGGATGCGGGTTTCGGGGCCAGGGCAACGCACGTCGTAGCCCTTGATGATCTTCGCTGCGAAATCGCGGGCGGCGCGCCAGTTCATCCAGCCGTAGCGGGAAAAACCGGGGCGCGAATAGAGTTCGAGCACCGCGTTTTCGGTGAGGTCGAAATCGGCGATGGTGCCGGTCTTGTGGCGGTCTTCGGGGATACGGGCGATCCCGGCACTGATCGCGGCATGGGGCGACCAGCCGCGGGGCGCGTCACCTTTCACCTGAAACGTGCCTGCCGCGGGGCGGAGCAGCCCGCCGATCAGATCGGCCAGCGCGGTTTGCCCGTTGCCGGAAACCCCCGCCAGCCCGGTGATCTGGCCTGCGCGGAGGTTTAGATCGACGTTCTTCAGACCCGGCGCAGAACCGATGTCGGGTGTGCTGACGCCTTCGAGCGTGACAAGAGCGGCACCGGGATCGGCCCGGCGTACGACCGGTGCGGCCACTTCGGCGCCCACCATCATCTGCGCCATGGCGGCGCGGTCGGTCTCGGCGGTTTTGGCTTCGGCCACCAGTTTGCCGTGGCGCAGCACGACGACGCGCGAAGAGATTGCCATGACCTCATGCAGCTTGTGCGAGATAAAGATGACCGAGAGGCCAAGCGCCACGGCCTTGCGCATGGTGGCGAACAGATCATCGGTTTCCTGCGGCGTCAGCACCGCCGTGGGTTCGTCCAAGATCAAGATACGCGCATCGCGGTAGAGCGCCTTGAGTATCTCGACCCGCTGGCGTTCGCCCACGCTCAGGCTGCCCACCTGCGCATCAGGGTCCACCCGCAGCCCGTAGTCGTCCATCAGCGTCTCGATACGCTGGCGCACCGCCACGCGGCCAAAGCCCGGATGCCAGAGCGGCCGGGTGCCCAGCACGATATTGTCCAACACGGTCATGTTGTCGGCCAGCGTGAAGTGCTGGTGCACCATGCCCACGCCCGCCGCCAGTGCTGCACGCGGATTGCCCGCAGGCAGGCGCGTGCCAAAGACCTCAACATGGCCTTCGTCCGGCGTGTAATGGCCAAACAGAATATTCATCAGCGTGGTTTTACCAGCGCCGTTTTCGCCCAGCAGTGCGATCACTTCGCCCTGCCGCAGATCAAAGCTGATCGCGTCATTGGCGGTAAGATTGCCAAATCGCTTGGTAATGTTGTCGAGGCGCAGGACAACCTGCGCCTCGGTCTTGGGATCGGTCATTTAGGAGGACTTCGGTTCTTCGTCGTTGATGTCGACGGTGAAGGAGCCGTCCTTGATCGCCTGTTCACGTTCCTTGACCATATCAAGCGCCTCTTGCGGGACTTTGCCCTCAAACGTGCCAAGCGGAGCGAGCGTGGAGCCGCCCTCGGACATGAAGGAATAGCGGCCATAATCGTCGGCCTTGAACGCGCCCGCTTTGACGGCGGCAATGGCGGCGTCGAGCGTCGGTTCAAAATGCCACAGCGCCGAGGCGACGACGGTTTCTGGGTATTCGGCCTGTGTGTTGATCACGTTGCCGATGGCCAGAACGCCCTTTTCCTGCGCCGCATCCGACACGCCAAAGCGTTCGGCATAAAGCACGTCTGCCCCCTGCTCGACCATGGCAAATGCGGTTTCCTTGGCCTTGGGCGGATCAAACCAAGAGCCGATAAAGCTGACCTGGAACTTGATGTCAGGGTTCATTTCCTGCGCCCCGGCCATGAAGGCATGCATCAGGCGGTTGACCTCGGGGATCGGGAAACCACCAACCATGCCGATGTTGCCACTTTCGGTCATCGCACCCGCGATAATGCCCGACAGATAGGCGGCGTCTTGGATATAGTTGTCAAAGACTGCAAAATTCGCCAGCGCGTCGTCCTGTTTAAAGCTGGAGCCCATGAGGAACGCGACCTGAGGGTAATCCGCCGCCACTTCACGCGCCTCGGCTTCGGCACCAAATACCTCGCCCACGATCAGCGTGTTCCCGGCTTCGGCATATTCGCGCAAGACGCGGGCGTAATCGGTGTTCGAGACATTTTCGGTAAAGCTGTATTCAATATCACCGCGCGTCTGCGCCGCTTCGGCGGCCTTGTGGATGCGGCTGACCCATTGCTGTTCCACCGGCACGGTATAGACACCCGCAACCTTGATCGGATCAGCAGCAAAGGCGGCCTGCGGCAGCAGCGCGGCCCCGGCCAACGTGGCCGCCGTGCCCAGCAGAAAGCGGCGTGTAAAGATGCGTTGTGTCATGTGTCGTCCCCCAGTTGTTTTTGGTTATATTTTACCGTTTGATAAAGTTTTCCTTAAGTCAAGCTATCATGTGACGCGGGGTCACCCAAGGCCAGAGCGTTTTCGCGCCGTTGATGAAAGAATTAGCAGTTGCCGCCCAGCGGCGGTAGGATCGCCCGGCAATTAACGAACGGATAGAACATGAGCCACGTCCTGCGCCGCAGCCTCAAGGCAGACCAACCCGTCATCGTCAAAGGTGAAGGCAGTTATCTGATCGACGCCACTGGCAAACGCTATCTGGATGCCTGTGGCGGTGCGGCGGTGTCCAGCCTTGGCCACGATAACGCCGCCGTGCGCGCGGCGATCACGGCGCAGATGGAACAACTTGCCTTTGCCCATACCGGGCTGTTCACCAACAAGCCCGCCGAAGACCTTGCCGACCACCTGATTGCGCGCGCGCCAAACGGCACAGGCGAAGGCCGCGTGATGTATTTGGGCAGCGGGTCAGAGGCGATGGAAGCGGCGCTGAAACTGGCGCGGCAGTATCATCTGGAACGTGGCGACACCCTGCGCAGCCGCATTATTGCGCGCAAGCCCAGCTATCACGGCAATACGCTGGGCGCTCTGGCCGTGGGGGGTCACGCCGGCCTGCGCGCGCCGTTTGCCCCGATGCTGATGGAGGTCGAGCATATAGACGCCGCCTATGCCTACCGCCTGCAACAGGAGGGCGAAAGCGAAGTGAATTTCGCACAACGTCTCGCGGGCCAGCTAGAAGAGCGCATCATCGCACTGGGGCCAGAGAGTGTGTCATGCTTTGTGGCTGAACCCGTTGTCGGTGCGTCCCTCGGCTCGCAACCCGCCCCCAAGGGCTATTTCAAACATATCCGCGAGATTTGCGACCGCCACGGCGTGCTCTTGATCGCGGATGAGGTCATGTGCGGCATGGGTCGCACCGGCAGCCTGTTCGCGCTGGAGCAAGAGGGCATCTGCGCCGACATCACCACGATGGCCAAAGGGCTGGGCGCGGGATACCAGCCAATCGCGGCGGTGATGGCGCGGGAAACTGTGATCGACGCGATTGTTGCGGGCAGTGGCACACTGTGGAACGGTCATACCTACATGTCACATGCGGCGGCCACGGCGGGCGCCCTGGCGGTGCTGCGCGAGGTCGAAAGCCGCGATTTGCTGGCGCAGGTCCGCGCGCGTGGGGCGCAGTTGGAAACCGGGCTGCGCGACCGCTTGGGCCAACACGCCCATGTCGGCGATATCCGGGGGCGCGGACTGTTCTGGACGGTAGAACTGGTGCGCGACCGCGATAGCAAGACACCCTTTGAAGTCGGCAAGAACCTTGCCGGAAATATCCAGAAGTCCGCGATGCAGGCCGGGATGATCTGCTATCCGTCGCAAGGCTGCGCCGATGGAACGGCGGGGGACCACGTGCTGCTAGCACCGTGTTTCACCTCGCCAACCGAGGAGATCGACCTGATCGTGCAGACGCTGGGCGATGCTGTGGACAGTTGCACCGCGCGCCTTTGAGCGAACGCGGGGGGCTATCAAAGCCCCCTGCGCAGATCAGCCGTCGCAAGCAGCCGTGATGATGATTTCGACCTTCAGGGCGCTGCGCGCAAGCCGGGCTTCGCCGCAGGCGCGCGCAGGTGCATTGCCTGTCGGTACCCATGCGTCCCAGACCGCATTCATTTCATCGAAATCGGCCATGTCGGATAGCCAGATAATGGCCTGTAGGATGCGATCCGGGGATGAACCCGCCTTGGCCAGCAACGCGTCCACACGCGATAGGCAATCTTTGGTCTGTTCCGCAACGGTCGCCCCGTCACCGACCTGCCCGCACAGATAGGCGACGCCGTTGTGTTTAACGATTTTGCTCATGCGCTGGCCGGTTTCGATACGTTCAATCATTTGCTTTGCTCACTTGGTTCATATGTTGTCATCGCCGCGATCTCGCCCAGGGTGACGGGTTTTATCGGCGGGCGGATACGGTAGTGGCCGGTTGCCTCGGGCGACAGGCCGTTGGCCTCGGACAATAGGCGGGTCACGGTAAGCCCACAATAGCGGCCCTGACACGGGCCCATCCCGGCGCGGCCAAAGGCCTTGGTCTGGTTCGGCCCCAGACAGCCCAGCTTTGCCATACGCCTGATGTCGCCTGCCGTCACCTCCTCGCAGCGGCAGATGATGGTGGCGTCCTGTGGGCTAAGCGCCGCCCGATAAGCGGGATATGCGGTGTCGATAAACGGGCGGGCGGCGCGTTCTTTGGACAAGCGTGCCTTTAGCGGCCGGGCGGCGGCATCGCGGTTTTCAGGCGTCAGTTGGTTGAGATCACGGGCGATTTCCAGCGCGGCAATCTCACCTGCGGTTGCCGCGGCCTTGGCGCCGCCGATACCGGCCCCGTCGCCTGCGATGAACACCGATTGCACGACGGCGGCACGCCCCCAGGCATCACAGTCCGGCACAAAGCAGGCTTGCCGATCATCCCAATGGTGGGGGATGCCGATGGATCGGGCGGTCTGTGTATTCGGCACGACGCCGTGGTGCAGCAGCACGGTGTCGCAGGCGATGCGTTGCGATGTGCCGCCGCTGCGGAATGTCACCGCCTGTGCAGCCCGGTCGCCCTCGATCGCGATGTCAGTCGCACCAGTGTAGCGCGGGACGCGGGCGCGGTGCAGGCGCCACAACATGCCCAGCCCCTTGACCAGATAGCGCCAGCCCCGCAACGCCCCCCCAAGATGCCGCAGCGATCTGGCAAAATCCCGATGCGTCTGGGTTTCAATCAGCGCAAGCGGCGGCACGCCCGCCCGCACCATCTGGGCAGCGATGAGGTACAGCAATGGCCCGGACCCGATCAGCACGGCACCTTCGCAGACCACGCCCGATTGTTTGAGAAGGATCTGCGCCGCCCCCGCTGTCATCACGCCGGGCAGAGTCCACCCTGGCACGGGCATCGGGCGTTCCAAGGCACCGGTTGCCAGCAGGATGCGCCGGGCCGTGGCCACGCCACCCGCCCCTGCGTGGGTATAGGCCACCCGCGATCCATCTTCGATCTGCCAGACCACAGCGCCCTTAAGGTGGGTGATATTCTCATGACACAGCTGCCGGGTCAGCAGTTTGCCTGCAGTGAAATCCTTGCCCAGAATATCGCCGCGCAGGGCACTGGCGCGGTCCACGTCGCGGTAAATCTGCCCGCCCGGTGACGGCTGTTCGTCCAGCACCAGCACCGACAATCCGCAGTCTGCCGCGCGGCGGGCGGCAGACATCCCGGCGGGGCCTGCCCCGATAACGATCAGATCGACGTCACGCATCGCACCCCCCTTTGGCGGCTGGCATGTCGATTTCCATGTCTTTCACGACCTCCAGCATACAGGCCTGTCGGGTTATCCCGTCGATCTCGACCAAACAGTCGTAACAGGCCCCCATCATGCAAAACGGCCCCCGAGGCGCGCCCGAAACGGGTGTCAGGCGAAACGGCATAACGCCCGCCACAAGAAGCGATGCCGCCAGATTCCCCCCCAAAGGCAGGCGCAGCACCTGCGCGCCAAAGCGGACGTCGACCAGTTCCTGATCAGACGCGGGGGTCAGGTCGCGGAAATTAGAACCGAGCTTCACTGAACATCTCCAAATTCGGGGCATCACCCGCGGCCTCTAACCAGTGCGGCAAGAACCGGGCGTGAGCCGCGGCAAGGGTGATCCCGCTGTGACAGGTCACGAGGTAGGCACCGGGCATTTCGGTGCTTTGCTGATAGATCGGCAGGCCATCGGGTGACAAAATTCGCAACGCCCCCCAGCTGCGCACAAGCTGCGCCTTGGCCAAAACCGGAAAGGCCGCAATTGCCTCGGCGGCGAGACCGGACAGGCCCGGCTGGGTTACACGGTCATCCAGCCCGACCTCTTCGTTGGTGGCCCCAATCTGAATGCCGCCTTCGTCGACCTGACGTGCGATCAACGAGGGACGGTTGATGAGTTTCGGCAGCTTTTCGGTGATCAGCACCTGCCCGCGCTGCGGTCTGATCGGTGCCTTGAACCCCAGCTTTGGCCCCAGCGTCATGGCCCCCAGACCGGCGGACAGGACCGTTTTCTGCGCACGCACCTGTGTTCCGTCGGCGCAGGTGATGCAGAAAAGATCAGTCTTGGCGACATCGGTCACCTGTTTGCCATTAAGGATGACCCCACCGAGACGGCGCACATCATCGGCAAGCGCGCGCAACAGTTTGAGTGGATTGGCATGGCCGTCCTGATGGTGCAGGATCGCGCCTGCCACTTTGGAGCCGATGGCGGGTTCTTCGCGGCGCAGCGCATTGTGACCCAGCACCTCGTAGGGATAATTACCGCCAAGTTTTGCCTTTAGCTTTTCGTAGTCGGCGACCGTCGCTTCCAGGCTTTCTTCTGAGAAGTGAAGATCATAGCCGCCGGATTGATCAAGCCCCAGGTCAAAGCCGGTTGCGTCTGACAGCTCTGCCGCAAAGCCGGACCATGCGGCGGCTGACCTTTGCGACCAACTGGCATAATCGGGTGCTCGCAGCCCTTTGCCCTGCACCCAGACCAGTCCAAAATTGCCGCGGCTGGCGCGGAATGAGCCGTCGTCGCCGTCCAGCACGGTCACCCGCAGGCCGCGTTTCAGCAGGCCCCAGGCCGTAGACAGGCCGACGATCCCGCCGCCGATGATGGCATAGTCCGTTGTCATGTAAAATCTCTCGGGCGTGTCGGGGCAGCGGATTGCGCCGCCCCGATGATGAAGTTTACTCTGCCGCAGCGGCAACTTGATCCAGGATCGCCTGACCCCATTCGACACCGACGTCTTCCAGTACCTTTGGCCATACCTCAGCGCGCACCTTGGCTGACATCGCGGCAAGATCCGCTTCGGTCAGCGTGGCGACGGTTGCGCCCAGATCGTCAACAAGGCGTTGTTCATTGCGCGTCTGATCGGCCTCGGCCACGGTCCAGCGGGTTGCCTCAAATGCCGCTGCCTGCTCTTTCAGCGCGGTCTGATCTTCTTCGGAAAGCGCTGCAAGGCTCTCGTTTGAGATGATCATATACCAGACTTCGAAGTGGGTGTTGGCCGGGATGTAGGTTTTGGTCACATCGCGGAACGACGCGTAATACCCTTCGGCGCCCGAGCCAATCACCCCGTCAACAACGCCGGTCTGCACGGCAGTGAAGGCTTCGGAGAACGGGATGGGCGACGGAATATAGCCCAGAGCTTCACCTTCCAACTGGAAGGATTTCACGCCGGGCACACGCACTTTGATGCCGTTCGGCTCCGTGCTGGCAGGGTTGGCGTTTTCAACGTTAAGCGCGATGCCGCCAAAGTAGACCGGGTATGCTGCAAGTACAGTGATTTCCTGCTCGGCATAAAGGCCATTCATCACCTCGCGCACCGCACCGCCCGGTCCGTAGATTTTCTGTGCCTGGGCCCAAGTCTCTGCGAGATAGGGAAAGGATGAAATCTGCATGCGCCGATCAACAGCGGCGGCGGCAGGCTGGGTCGCCATGTCCAACGCGCCGACGCTGATACGTTCCTGCACGGCGGTATAGTCACCCAGTGCAGACGCCGGGAAAAGCTGGATTTCGACCTCGCCGCCTGTTGCCTCGGCGACGGAGGCGGCAAAGCTGCGCAGTTCGACGTCGATGGTGGCGTCCTGCGGCCGCACGTGGCTCATCTTGAGCGTTTCGGCAATGGCCGGTGATACCGCCATCAGGGTCGCCAGAGCTGTCGCGAGAAGTTTCGTTTTCATGGGTGTTTCCTCCTTATATTTTCATTGGGTCGTGTGGTTCAGGCCCGCGTTAATAGCCAAACAGGCGGGGCAGAAAGAGAGACAGGTCAGGCCAGAACGATGTCAGGAAGACGACGGGCACATAGCCGGTCACGATCAGGAACATCGCAGGCGGGATGACTTTGGTGACTTTGACCTTACCGATCCGCGCGCCGAGATAGAGGATCGAGGCATAGGGCGGCGTCACGCCACCCATCGCGGTATTGACCCCCATGATCGCGGCGAACTGGACGGGGCTGACACCCATAGCGTTCATCAGCGGCAACAGCAGCGGCGCAATCAGGATGATCGCCGTAATATCGTTGACCACCATGCCGACCAGAAACAGCAGAATGTTGATGAAGATCAGCAGAACGACCTTGTTTTCGGTGATGGCAAAGATGCTTGATACGATCTGTTGCGGAATGCTCTCGTAGACGAACATCTGGCTGAGGATCATGGAAAAGAGGATCATGAACATGATCGCGCCAACGGCGGTCGCGGCTTCTTTACCTGCGTCGAGAAAGTTCGACAGACGCAGCCCCTTGTAGATCAGAAAGCCGACCGGCACCGAATATACCACGGCAACTGCCGCCGCTTCAGTCGGCGTCATGATACCGCCGTAGATACCGCCGAGGATAATCACCGGCATCAGCAGCGCCGGAAAGGCGTGGATACCGCGCTTGGCCACTTCGGTCGACAGTTGGCTGAAGGTCGGCTTGTCATCAAGGATCAGATCGAACTTGCGGCTCATCCACAGGTTCATCACCGAAAAGCTGAACATGATCAGCAGGCCCGGCCCCAGCGTCGCCAGAAAGCACGCAAGGATCGACGTGTCTGTGACCCAGCCATAGACGATCATCGTGACAGACGGCGGGATCAGCAGACCCAAGATCGACGAGTTTGCGATCAGCGCCGTTGCATACTCACGCGGATAGCCGCGTTTTTCCATTTCGGGGATCAGGATCGGGCCAATGGCGGCAATGCCCGTCAGGCCGGAGCCTGAAATCGCGCCGATGACCGCACAGCTGACCGCCGCAACCACGCCAAGGCCGCCGCGAATATGACCGACAAAGGCATTCACAAACCGCAACAGCGAAGCGGCGATCCCGCTTTCGGCCATGATCGTGCCGGCCAGAACAAACAGCGGGATGGCCAGCAGGATTGGATTGCCCAATTGCTGAACGCCCCAAAGAACCATGCCTTTCATCGTCACGTCGCCGATGAAATACATCACCATCAGCGCCGCACCAAAGCAGTAGGGCAGCGGCACCCCGAGCGTCAGCGTGATCACCAGCAGGGCAATGGCGAGGAGTGCAATCTCGATCATGCGACGTGTCCGTTCTTCAAGCTGAGGATGTGTTTGGTCAGGTGCCAGGCGGTGTAGACCATCATCAATGTGACCCCCACGACCAACGCCACGTCGGAATAGAATGTTGGGATGTAGAGCGTCGGGCTTTCGCGCCAGACCCGCCAGGCGTACCGGGTGTAGTCCCACGCCCAGCTCAGGATCCACAGACCCACGATCAGGCTGATCACCTCGCCGACAATGGCCAGGATGATATGCGCCCGCTCGGACGAGATGAAAATCTCAAGGACATTGGCGCGGATGTGGGAATTTTCGCGGGACGCGTTGATCGCCCCGAATATGTACAGCCAGATCGTCGGGTAGAGCATGGTTTCCTCAAGCCCCATCACCGGGATCTGAAGCACGTAGCGCGTGATCACCTGAAAGAACTGGCCCAGCGCCACGAAACAGATCAGCGATGTTAGCAATATAGCTGCGAAACGATCCACGGTGCCCCCCACATGAATTCCTAGTGGGGCCACATCATCCATCCCTTGCCATAAATTCAAATCGAAAATATCACTGAATCCATAAAGAGGATTTATGGCATGCTCCCCAACTTGACCCTTCGGCAACTTGAAACCTTTCGTGAGGTCATGCGCAGCGGGTCCATTTCGGCAGCAAGCCGGACGCTGCTGCGGACACAGCCGGCGGTCAGCACGATGATCGCGAATATCGAAAAAGAGCTTGGTTTCAGCTTGTTTCAGCGCGAACGCGGACGCCTCACCCCCGCGCCCGAAGCGTATTACCTGCTCGAAGAAACCGAGGAGGTGCTTGAACGGATGGGGCGCACGGTGCGCACCATGGCAGAGTTCGGCACGCGTGACCGCGGCCATCTGCGGATTGCCTGCCATCCCGCCGCATCGGGTTTTTTCATGCCCAGAACGCTTGCTGCCTTTCTGAAAACCAGACCCGAGGTCAAAGCGGACCTGATGATGCGGGCGTCGCATGTCGTGGAGGATCTGATCGCCTCGCAGCAATTCGACATTGGTCTGGCGGAAACGCCCCCTGCCCGCGGGTCAATCGAAATTGAATCCTTCGATCCCAAATGCGTCATTGCCATCCCCGAAGCAGACCCTTTGGCAGCGCGGGATGTACTGACTCCTGATGATCTGCGCGATTTCCCGATGGCAATCCTGTTCGAGGAACATCCGGTTACGATCGCCACCGAAAATGCATTTGCCCAGTCAAACACCCCATTGAACAGACGGTTCGTGCTGCGAACATTCCTGCCTGCGCTTGAACTGGTCGGGGCCAATCTGTGCGCCGCCGTGATCGACCGCATCACCGCGGCGACAAGCCCGGTTGCCGGCGTCGTGTTTCGAGAGTTTGAACCCGCGATCACCAGCAGCGTGGCGATCTTGATCCCGGCGCACCGGCCCGCGTCCGTTTTGACCCATGCCTTTCGGGATCACCTGCGTGAACAGCTAAACCAGATATAATAACAGCTTGCCTGACGTACGATCGGCTGGCCGTGAGAGGGAAAACGCGCGCAGGAACGCGTGTAAGAAAAGCAGTTCAGATGGACGAACCCTACGCTAGGACCGTTGAGGCGCTGCCCCTAATCGACCTTCGCCGCGGCCTCAAGCCGGGCGCGCGGCAGATGCAAGACCACGTGAAACCCGGTTTCATCATGGCGCCGCTCAATCGCACCCCCCAACCGGCCCTCCACCATAATTCGCATGAGCTTGGTCCCAAATCCCACCCGCTCAGGCTCTGCCGGGGGTGTCGAAAGTGGGACTTCGGGTATCTCGCTCCATTTCAGCGCGAATTTTTCGTCTGACTCGTCGACAGTGATGTTGATATCGCGGTGGCAGTCCGCGTCGGAGGCGCCGTGCTTGAGGGCATTGGTCGCCAGTTCATTCAGGATCAGCGCCAGCGGCATCACGCAATCGCTGTCGACCATCACGTCAGGCGCTTGGATCGAGATATCGTCACCCTCTGGAAGAATTCCTACCGCGTCCTTGATCAGCACGGGCATCGCCACACCCTGTTCAGCGTCTTCGACCGCAATGCGATTTGCACGTCCCACGGCCTGAAGGCGTTGCAAGAAGGCATTATCAAGCTCTTCCTTGCTCGCAGCCGCCTTCGAGCAGCTGCGATAGATCGAGGACAGCACCGTGAGGCTATTGCCGACCCTGTGGCTCATCTCGCGGCGCAGTGCTTCGCGGTATTCGGCGCTTTCCTTGCGGCTGATTGCAACGCCGATCTGGCTCCCGATTGTTTGCAGCAACCTAAGGACATCTTTGTCCAACCGCGCAGAGGCGGTGCCGAAAAACTCAAGCACGCCCTGCACATTTCCGTCTTTCCACACCGGCAATGCCACCGCGCGCGTCAGCCCAACCGCCTCGAATACCTCCCTGCGCATGAATTGATCAGGCTTGCGCGTGATGTCCAGCGCTTCCAATCGTCCAGATTGCCACGCCAGCCCCGGCAGCCCTTCGCCCATCGCAAAATGCAGCATGCTTGTTGCCTCGACGACGGGTCGAAATGCGTCGCTCGCCAGATGCCAGATCCCGGTGGGAGAAAGTCGGGCATTTGATCCGCGGCCCCGTACGACATGGAAATGTCCGGCTTCCAGCGCTGAAACCGCACAGACAGTATCAAGGCAGAAAGCGGTAAACTCTTCGAAAGAAACATCTTCCAACAGCTTTTGTGCGACAGCCAGCAGCGCCTCACCTTCTCGGGCGCGCAACTCTTGCTCGGCACGTGCCGCCTGCTCGGCCGCCAGGCTTCGGATAAAGGCATAAAAGCTCTGCGCGCCACCGTCGATCGGCAGCGGAAAGATCGAAAGCTCAACCGGGAATTCGGTGCCATCGCGGTGCATGGCCGTAATTTTGACGCGCTTTTCCAGAACCGGGCCTTCGCCCGTGCGGTTGTAGTGTTCCAGACCTTTTGTATGGCTTTCACGGTGCTGCGGCGGCACGATCAGGTCGCCCATCGACGCGCCCAGCGCCTCGGAACGTGACCAGCCAAACATCTCTTCTGCCGCGCTGTTCCACGCAATGACGAGGCCGGCCGCATCCATGGCCACCACGGCATCAAGTGCGCGTTCAAAAAGTGTTTGCAAATGCTTCACAGCGCTTCTCCGAGAACCTTGATAATTTCTACCTTCGCCGTAGCGCGGTGTCGAGAAACGAGTGATGAAAGGCGCATGTCTGTCAGCAATTTTTGCTCGGGTATCACCACCTGTGAGGACAGTGAAACAGAAATTCGCGGTGGTATGCCAATAAGGCCCGTTTCCGCCGGTCAGCGTGTCCCGGCGCGGTGCCAACGTCGACCTGACAAGCGTCGCGACCGGCGAAGTGCGGCACGGGCGATAAGCAACAGCAGCAAGGCCCGTCTGGGGGTGGCCAATAGTTTGCCACGCGTCATGGTGAACCGCCGCTCAGCAGAACGAAAAGCTACGTGTGCCCTCCTGCGGTCAGCGCGGGCCAACAACAAGAGGCATATTGGCAAATGTTCTAATGCCGGAGGTAAATCCAATAGCCGAACATGACGACCAGAATAACAACGACCTGAACCGCCATGGCTATGATTAGAAATTTGGACCGCTTTAGATCGGTTTCGACATCAATCTTTTTCATGTGCTGTTCCTATACCCGCCGTGGGTAAGTTCAGGCTGCGCCTATTGTCGGCCAGGCACAACAGGTCGTTATGACGCATGAGCGGAATGATCGCCTTGTGCCGACTTGCCCCTAATAAAGACGAGGATGGGCAAATATCGCCGGACCTCTGTTTCAAATCCACATCGTAGAAAAACTTTAATATAACTGACTGCGCGCGACACCGCATTGACGGCGCAGAATGGCGAAACGATGGTCAGACCCATCGCATTCTCATGTCAAAACCGGCCATTGAACCACGGCCGTCTGGATCAGTTTCAGCGGCTCATCTGGCGTCTAGTGGGTGAAATGTTGGTCCGATACGGTGATATTCCACGCCACCATGCCTTGTGTGATCTCAAAGTTCGTCTGTGCATTCAGCAAAGATGGTGCAAGTTGGGTCAAGACGGTGTTTCCAAAGCCCTTACGCTTGGGCGCGCTTTGAATCGTGTCCGATGCTTCGCGCCACGAGAGCAACAGTGCCGGTCGGTCGACGGGGGTTTCAACTGACCAGACAATTTCGATCGCGCCATGGTCCTGCGTCAGGGCGCCATATTTCGCAGAGTTGGTGGCCAATTCGTGAACGGCCATGCCTATGGTCTGTACGCATTGCGGCTGTAGACTGACCGCAGGGCCGCTTAGCAACAGCCGCTTGTCGTTGGGCATGACAAACGGTTCCAAGTGCTGCGAAATCAAATCGCTAAGGCCTATTGAAGTCCATTCACTTTTCACCAGCAGGTCCGTCGATTGCGACAACGATCTGAGGCGCGCTTCGAAGCTGCGCATAAACCCTTCCAACGTGGTTTCGATACGCGCTGTCTGCCTCTGGATCGCATTGACGATCGTGAGCATGTTTTTGGCACGGTGAATGACTTCATGTGCAATTAGGTCACGGGCTCTTTCGGCTTTGCGTATCTCCGTCACATCGCGGTGGATGTTCGAGATTGCCACCACGTCGCCACCCGCGCCACGGATCGGCGCGCAACTGATCCAGACGTCGTGGTTCGCGCCGTCTTTGTCCATCCGCGTCGCTTCGAAACGACTAAGGCGGCCCGCGAGGATTTCATCACGGTAGTAGGTAATGCGCGTCGGCCAGTCAGGCGGGTACAGGATTTCAAGCGGGCGGCCAAGTATCTCTGCTTCTGTATAGCCATAAAGGGCTTCGGCCGCACGGTTCCAGGTAATGATGTTTCCGTCCAGATCATAGCTGAGCACGGCGTCCGAGGTTGTCGCGATCAAAGCAGCCATCGCATTTAATGTTACATGTGCGCGCTCGACTGCCTCATGCTCCACGCGGCGGATGCTGATATTTTGATGCACGACAATCAGGAATGCCTCATCGCCATAAACCAGTCTGCTCGCCGTCAGTTCGAACCATCTTTTTACAGTCGGGCTGTCACAGGGGTATTCGCATTTGAACGGGCTACCCGTGCGCAGTGTCTCGGCAAAGCCATCGGGGATGATCGAAGCTTCTGCACTGGACCCGCCGACGGCCTGCCGACATATATCAAGATAGTTGGTGCCACGGTAACACTGAGACGCGTCTCCGCCGTTATCTATGCAGAATTCGTCCCATGCGGCATTCGCGGCCACAATAACGCCATCCCGGTCGAGCACTACGACCTCGTCAACCATTGCATCAATGAATGCAGCGACGCTTAAATGTTCAAACAAGTGATTTGCACTGTCCGCCAGTGCCCCCTTGGTGCTGCACCCGCAAAGTTTGGCACGAAACCTATGGTAGTGACAAGTTTCTCTAAAAGGACGATCAAATAGTCCGAATTCAAACCTAGTATCTCCTGCGGCTGGTTCTGCTCTGGTCTACCCTGCCTGTTGTTGGGCGCGCAATCATACGTAAACCTTCGCCTCTCATTCCGCTGACCCCGGCCACGGCCGCTGCAAAGCGACGCTAGGCGGCCAGAACGTCGGGGCGATTTCTGAGCGGGTTGGCACGAACCCCAGCGTTCCCGTCACTGCGTGGATAGGATTGCGAGGCGCCGCGTTGCATCGCGTTCACTAACGGCGCGGCGGGTTCGGCCAAGAGTGTCGAGATGGCAACGACGCGCGCCTGACCCTTTTGAACGACAGCGGTTCGCGCGACATCGCGATGAGCGTACTGGGTGATATCATTACGCAGTTCGGTCTCGCCATGGGCGCTGGCATCTTGCTGGTCTACGTTGTGCTGGTGTTGGTGTTCTCCAGCTTCATTACGCCAATCACGATTTTGCTGTCTCTGCCACTTGCCATCGGTGGCGCGATCTTTGCGCTGTATGTTTACGGTTCGGGTATCGGTCTGTCGGTGATCATCGGTTTCTTGATGCTGATGGGCATTGTCACCAAAAACGCCATCATGCTGGTTGAATTCGCTTTGGAAGCGATGTCGAGGGCGTCGACAAGGCGTCCGCGATGCTTAACGCGTGTCATAAACATGCCCGCCCCATCCTTATGACCACGATTGCCATGACGGCTGGGATGGTGCCCTGATGCCATTGCTGTCGGTGAGAAGGTCGGTACTACGCTGGCCATGTCAGTAAATTTTGTTTGACGCCCTCGGGTTGGCGCAGACACGGCACGATCACTTTGAGTTTGCTACTCAGAGTTTGTCGCGCGTTGCAGGCATCTCCTGGCATTCTGAAATCAAAATGTAAAACCTTCAGTTGCTGGACCACTTCAGCAGTGCCGCTGCTATTGAAGGGCAGACCAATAGAAATCCATTAGTTTAAATACCACCTAAAGTAGATATTGTCGAATAAATACACCAATAGACTGAAATTTCGGGAAGTTTTACTAGGTAATTGAATGCCGATTCGGAAATTTTGGATGAATTGAATATCCAAATTATAGCAATCGAACTACAAATACCCGTTAGGGTAGATATAATGGCAATATCTAGCCCTTATTGTGCCGAATTATGACTAAATTTAAACGCTTTCTCACCAAATTCTTGCCTAAACGCCAAATCCTTACCATGATGTTTCCTGTTCAGCACACTTTGACTGCTCAAAGACTGCGCTGATTTTTATTTGGGGCTGCCTGCCCACCATTATTGTGAGGTGTTATTGTGACACAGAAAGCCCATATTGCGGCAACCTATAGTCATGCCCATTCGGAACTTGGACATGGAATTTCAAGAAGCGGCAACATTCAGCTGTCTGCTTACAATATCTTTAAAGTATTTTGTGATTTGATACTTGCAACAATTAGTCTTCCAATTATCGCTGTGGTTGCAGTTGCACTATTAGTGCTGAACCCGTTCTACAACCCTGGCCGCCTGTTCTTTGCTCAACATCGGATGGGTCTGAACGGCGAGCGTTTCAAACTCTATAAGTTCAGAACGATGTCATACGCACCGTATGATGTACGCGGCCACGACGACCCGCTGGAATCGCACCGGATTACACCTTTTGCATTCTACCTGCGGAAGTTCAGAATTGATGAGTTACCCAATTTTATTAACGTATTGCTGGGTCAGATGAGTGTAGTCGGGCCTCGGCCGGATGCTTGGGATCACGCGGTACGGTATTCCCGAAACATCAAGGATTATGCGCAACGCTTTCAGGTACGCCCTGGCATTACCGGCCTTGCCCAAGTTCGTGGTGGATATGCCGAAAACGTCCGATCTGTGGAGCGTAAAGCCCGATATGACCACTTTTACGTGAAGAGCCAAGGTATTCGAATGGATCTTTACGTGATCAGACTTACTTTCGCGGTCATATTTACTGGTTTTGGCGCAAAGTAGAGCGCGATATTTCGATCTGGAACGGACCTTTCGATAGAGATATTGGAAGGTCCCACCAGCTAAATCTTTTTGTACTGCGCGGATATGTTTTGAGTATCGAAGACAGGCTGCACTTTTCAGCAGTCTCCTTTTTATGTCAGCTTTATACCCGATTTGGTCTTTATCTGACCCGCGATCTCATTCCGGGGTTAGCTGGCTGGAGTGCCGGCGTTTGCGTCCGCACTACTTCTTTGAGGTGTCGAAATACTCAGCAAGGAAGTTGACTGAATCAATCAATCCGACCTGTGACCACACCCGATGAAATATGGACACCTCTATTTGTCTGGCCGCATCGGCGCACTTACTAAACACGGCAGCTGGATCGTTAAAGTACCTGACAAGTTCGGGTCGATAGATCGCAGTCATCATCAGTTCAAATGCCCTGCCGTGCTCTATCCTCTCCATTCTCATATCCTCGGAGGGTTGCAGCATTATTAAATGACTAAGTTCGTGCATTTCATCGGTGAACATTCGGGGTGCATGAAGGTGGTATTTGTCAATCCGGGCAAAGTCTTGTGACAGATCTTCGGTCTCGCTGCCAAGCAACCGTACCGCGTCTTTCCAAAGCTTCAGCCTTATGACACCGCCATTCAACTGCAGTTGTGTCTTAGCAGGGTCCAGCACCGCCAGATCATCTGAAATCAACGGCCAGCCGGTCTCTTTTTTTAGTAAGCCAGCCATGGTGGATTTCCCCGCGCCAGAGTGGTGAACCGCCCTTTGTTTGCCGAATACCCGGAAGTAAGGATACTGGGTTTTGGAAAAGAACAAATGCGGAAACAGTTATTTACCTGAAGTGCGCGAGCGTGCTGTACGGATGGTTTTTGAACATCGGGGCGATGTTTGACAGCCGATCCGCGGCGATCACGTCGATTGCGCCGAAGATTGGCTGTGGGGCAGATACGCTTCGGGACTTGGATTAGGCGCGCTGGGACCGCCACCGGTCAACGTGATGGAGTGACGACTGCTGAACGGGATCGGATCAAAACCTTGGAAGGTGAGAACCGCCAGCGTCTGCAAGCGAATGAGATACTGAAGAAAGCTTCAGCGTATTTTGCCCAAGCGGAGCTCGACCGCCCATTTCGGAGATGATTACCTTCATCAAGCGCATCGCGCAATCTGTGGGGTCGAGCCGATCTGCCGCGTTCTGTAGCTGGCCACGGTGACGTTCTATGTACATCTGGCCGTCAAGCGTGATCCCGACACAGCGTCGGATCGCGCCAAGCGGGACGCGCAATTACCTTCCGAACTGAAGCGTGTCTGGGAGGATAACAGATCGGTCCATGGTGCGCGGGAACTGTGGCATGCCATGAGACGGGAAGGCTTTGATCTGGCACGCCGCACGGTTGAACGGCTCATGCTTGACATCGATATCGAAGGGTCCGTCGCGGCAAGAAGATCAACCCAACTTGGTCAGACAAAGCACCGCCATGCCCATTGGATCGGGTGAACAGACAGTTCCATGCAACGGTGCCAAACCAACGCTGGGTATTAGACTTGACCTATGTCTCGACCTGGCAAGAGTTTGTCTTGGATGCTCTGGAACAGGCGGTTTATGAGTGCCGGCCTGCCGATAGCCTAATCCATCACAGCGACCGGAGCAGCCAGTATGTTTCGATAAAATACACTGAAAGGTTGGCCGATGCTGGGCTGTGATCAGGTGTGGGGAATTGTGGCGACTCGTATGTCAACGTGCTCGCAGAGATCATGATTGGCCTGTTCAAAGCAGAAGTTACTCACAGATTAGGGCCATGGAAATCCGCTGATGCTGTTGAGTGGGAAACCTCGAAATAGCTCGATTGGGTCAACAATCGCCGCCTCCTTAAACCCATAGGATACTTCACGCCAGCAGAAGCCGAGAAGGCATTCTATGCAAACATGATTGAGGTCGATAAATTTGCTTGAGAAGAAAAAAACAGTCTCCGGCAAAACCGGGGCGGTTCGCTCTTGCACCACCACGACTTCCAAGTCGCTTGGCCTAGCTATCGAATTCCGCTCGAAGCCATAGAATGCAAGTCGATGGGGATTGCCGAATTGGTTTGCGTTGAACCATAAGTTCAGGGCAAGAAACCGATCTTTACATGATTTCGGTTTCGATCACAGTGTAGACGTTCCGGACGTTAATACCGTCATTGATCGGCTTTCCATTCAGTTCAACCCAAGCATGTCCGTTCAAAGTGCCGCCGCATGATATGACGCCGGTCCGCAGAACAGCTTCGATGCCTTGATACTTGAGTATCCACCACAACAGGAGGGACCTGCGCAAACAATTGTCACGATGACCGATAGAGAGCCGTGAGGCGCGCCTTATGGCACGCACAATGTCCTTAGGCCCCTGCTCCGCGAAGATACCGAGACGAGAACCGTCGGATTTGAGAAGACTTTGCCTAGTTTCTGCAAGTCCATCGTCGCGCAGGCTTCGGTCGATCTCTATCAGCAGACTTCGCGCACGAAAGATGGCGCGCCATTGCGGGATAGACAGATCCCGCGCGCCAAGAATTCTCCAGTGAGCGATTGCCACATGCTATCCCTGAGATTACACATCTTTCACAAGTTGGACGATAGACTGCGCTTCGAGAGAGTCGACAAATTCCCGCACATCAGCATTGACGGTATCGCGGGACGCGCCTTCAAACTCATCGACAACGGCGTCAATCAATTCATCCAGACTTGCAGGAGTAGCGAGCCGGGACCAAATGAAAGCGCCGACAGGATTTGCGCTAAAAAACAAATCCCGCTCCGCATCAACGACAAGGAGGTCACCGCCCACCGTCTCTGACGGCATGGCGGTGACCCGCCGGTATAAACTCATCTGCTTAGCTGTTCGTCGCGTTGGCCAGCGGCGCACCCGGACCTGCCTGACTATCGCCAAGTGGGCCTCCGGCAGAACTCCTCAGCGCAGCTGCAATCCGTTCGACTTTCAATTCTGGTTTTGAGTAATACATGTAAGCACCTCATATTGGCGGCAAGCCGCTATATTATTTCTGTATTGGTGGTAGGTATTCATATCATTTCCTCATGAGGCAACGCAAGTCACAAAAAAGGAAGTTACAAAGCGCGATTTGAATGGGACAAAAGCGCGAAACCTGCGATGCTGTGTTTTCTTGACGCCGTGGAGCAAAACGAAAAATGATCTATAAGTATTTAATTTCGGGTATTTGCGTAGAGTCCGACCTCAATCTTGAGGGTTTTCTGGAGCCGGTAAAAGTAGCAGGAATTCAATCAGAAGTTACAATTAAGACCTTCGATATCACCCATTCGGATGCACCGAATAAGACCGTTTCCGAAAATAGTTTTTCCTTTTCCACAGTCGAAGGGCTGCTTTTTACAATCTCTGGTGGAAACCGGATTGCGATATTTAAGAATCACCGAATTACCGATGCAGAGATAAGGCTGTTCCTACTGGGGTCCGCGTGGGGCGTCCTATGCCACCAAAGGGGCATGTTCCCCCTGCACTGTAGCGCGGTATCCCGAAACAGCAGCGCCTACGCCTTCGTCGCTGACAGCGGTGGCGGGAAATCCACACTTGCGGCCAGCCTATGTTCGCTCGATCTGCGCTATGTCTGCGACGACGTAGCGATCGCGCAGACCGCCGACCCGCAAGGTATAACGGTACATGCAATGCCGAAAGGTCTAAAACTGTGGCAGGAGGCGAGCGAGGCACTTGGCATGCAAAGTGGCGAGCTTGCCGTTTCTGAGGGCGGCCGCGAGAAGCACTACATCGAAACTCCGCTGGGACCTGAGAATGCGCTGCTTGAACTTCGGGCGATATATGACATACGATTCTCCGATGATTTGAAGGGCCCGGAGGTCGCGCGCCTCACAGGGGTAGAGGCCCTCAAGTCGATCTACCGCAACATCTACAAGGTCGAATGGCTCGATCTTATGAAAGTTTCCGATCAGGCCTTTGCTCAGGCCGGTGTCATTGCGGCGCGAGTTCCGGTCTACCGATTCACACGGCCGCGTGCCCTTGGCCGCATCACAGAAAGCTCAGCGTTTCTGGCCGACCATATCGGGGGACTGCACAAGGTGCCGTCATGAGCGGGATTGCCGCAATATTGTACCGCGACGGTCGCACGCCGGAACAGTCGGACCTGGAACGAATTGCCCGGACACTGCGCCCGTATGGACCCGAAAGGCAGGTAGTCAAGACTGTCGGTCCTGTCGGCTTCATCTACACGCATTTCACCAACACCCCCGAAGCCCGAGGCGCGATCCAGCCGATCACCGGCGGTGAAGGTCGATACACGATGGTGTTCGATGGCCGGTTTGACAATCGCGATGCAATCGCGTCCGATCTCGGCTTGGACCAGCAGCGGCTTGTGCTGAGTTCCGATGCCGCACTGGCAATGGCGTGCTGGGAACGCTGGAACACGCAATCAATGTCGCGTTGGGTCGGTGAATTCGCCATCATCGTCTGGGACAAGAACGAAGGGGTGCTTACCGCACTGCGCGATCATTTTGGTGCCAGAACGCTGCACTATGCGACAAATTCGGACCGGTTCGTCATCGCATCGGCACCCAAGGGAATTCACGCGCTTGGCGACATGCCCCGCGAAATCGACCATCAGAAGGTCGCGGACGCGCTGTGCCAGCTTTACCATGACGGAGAGCGGACCTTCTTTAAGGGAATTCAACGCATCCCCCCGGCTGGCATGATCAGCGCGACGCAAGTGGGTGAAAAGGTTGGACGCTACTATCGCCTGCGCGAAAACGTGAAGCCGGTTCACTACAAGAAGGACTCTGATTACGTCGAGGCGGGGCTGGAGGTGCTGGATCAGAGCGTACGCGCGCTGTTGCGCAGTGCACACCCAGTGGGCGCGTTCATGAGTGGCGGGCTCGATTCCTCGTCAATGTCCGCGCTTGCCGCAGAACATCTCGCCGCTCGGGACAAAAAGCTGATTACATATACGTCTGTCCCCGAAATCGGCTGGGACGGGCGGGACGCTAATGGGATGTTTGGAGATGAATCTCCCTATGTCAGGGAAATCGGCGCGATGATCCCCGCGATTGAGATCAACCTCGTCGACGGTGCCGGGATGGGACATTACCACAGGCAGGAAGAGCTTCTGTTACATCTGGAAACGCCGGTTCGCAATGCTCTGAACCTTCAATGGACTCACGCAATCTTGGAAAAGGCGCAGGCACGCGGTGTGGGCGTCATGTTGCAGGGCACGTTGGGCAATGCCACCCTGACCCACCTCGGCGACGGCGTATTCGCCGAATTACTCAAACGCGGATCGTTCTTGCGGCTCTACAGGGAACTGGCAGAGATCAGCAATTCGCCCCGGCATTTCATCAGCCGATTACTTAGACACTTGGTCTATCCGCTGTCTCCCGACTGGGTTTGGGACGCCAAGGAACAGATGCGGGGCCGCAAGACAAACGGGCGTAACTGGGAAAAGTTCGCCGCTATCGGACCCGGGTTTGCCGAGGACATGGACATGCCGACCCGCGTCGACACGGCTGGTTACGCTCGGCAAGGTGACAAACCCGGCTATTCTCGACCCCAATGGCTCGCAATGATGGAAACCTGGATCACGGATACTGGCGATATCATGCAGGGGCTGCGGGCGATGTATGGTATCGAAATCAGGGATTCCTTCGCGGACAGGCGCGTGATCGAATGGTCCTTCGGCGTGCCCGAAACCCAGTTCCACCGTAATGGGGTGAACCGCTGGCTAATCCGGCGCATGATGGCAGACAAGCTGCCGTCAAGTGTCGTAAACAACAAGAAGTTCGGCCAGCAGACGGCGGATTGGCACCTGCGCCTGTCGCGCGACCTGCCGACGATCCGGCGGGAACTGGACCAATGGGCGCAGGACGAAGAAGTTGCGCACATGCTGAACATTGAACGCCTGCGCAGCCTGATCGACGATTGGCCAGAAAAAAGTTTAACGGACCGGAAGGATGACCGGTTTCACCAACTCCAGCTAACCTTGCCCATGGCCATGCAGATTGCGCGTTTCGTCCAGAGGGAGAAAGGCACGAACTCGCATTGAGGCGGCCGCCTGAGTGGGCGCGCTGACGATAAAGGTTAGGGTTGCCGTTCAGTACGCATTGAAAAGATAAGATTGATAAGGCGTATAACAGTTCGACGCATGTTTTGACAAAGTGAACCACGATAGCGAATAGGCCCCGTAAACTAATGCCGGAGCCAAGCGCAGGAGTTTGTTGCCGCTTAGTACCGCCAGACAATAGCTGAGATAGACGAACATCACGATGCTCATCGGCATGAGATAATAGGTCAACCGGTGGAGCGCGACCGTATTGACAAGGCCCATGGGCAGCGTGGCCACCGTGATAATGCCGAACAACAAGATCAGATTGTATTCGCGCGGAAAGTTGACCTCGATAACCTTACGGTAAAAGAAGAACACGATGTAGGGAGCTAGCGTCAGCCCATATCTGATGAAGGCCGCGCCTGATGACATCTGGCCGTATATCTGATCGACATAACGGGCGCGGTAGACATCCAGACGATCACCCAGCAGTAGCATCGCCAATGGTGCTAGCACCACGATCGCACCGATAAGCCGCGGCCCAGATACCCTCCGCCCCACGAAGGCAACGATCGGGATGAAGATCAGCACGGATGTATGGAAGATCGACCCCGCAAGCATCAGCGCCATTGTCTTGACCCGCTTTCTCTTTACGAAGGCATCACAGGCGAGCAGCAGGAATGTCACGGCGATGCCCTGCCGTAATCCGGACATGCCGAGTTGGATTAGCATGATGGGAAAAAGCACGGCGAGGATCATCATCGGCTGATGCCGGTTCCTCAGAAACAGAAACAGGTTGGTCAGCAGGATCGCAGTGGAGATCACGTTGACCCACATGTAGCTGGCATCAATGGACCGAACGAAGGTCAATATCAGTTGAAACCCAAACTCGTCCCGTCCAACGGCATCGCTCAGCGGAACACCGGGCGGCAAGTTCTCGAACCGATTGAGATAACCGCCGAAATCGCAACCAGTTTCATAGCGCGTACCCATGAAGATCAGCAATACCAGCAGGGCCGCCACTAGGATCAGCATCTCGGCCTCTCGCCGGACGACGAGCGCCAGAAGGCAGAGGCTTGCGTATAGTACTAGATAGACGGCCACTCATCTGCCTCTGCGGCGGACCGCGCGAATTCCAGCATGGACAGGGCCTGCATGCCGTAGCTGTCGCGCAGTGTTGCGAAATGTTTCAGCAGATGCCGAAGATGCTCAAGATTGGCATCGGTTGCGCGCCCGAAGTTATGCGGGTGCCACCACAGGTGATAGTTCTTTCCGTACCTTGCGGCCCGGGTCATCTCTGACATGATACGCCGACGCTGGGCCTTTGCAAGATAGGACGACACAGATTGGACGGGCCGCAGGAACCGCGACGCGGGTGTGTCGATGAGACTGCCCCCCAAATCCCTGCGCGGCAGGGCGAGGGTGTCGGTCAGCGGCACGGCGCTGTCGACAAACCTGAGGGCCCGCAGCACCAACCTTTCGTCCTCCCGAGCGCGGGCTTGATAGAAGTGCCCCTTTGGATTGCCGCGGAAAACCGTAATACCGGCGGCCTGCGCCGCTTTCAGGTGAGGCCCACTCAGTTGGTTGCGGGGCAGAACCAGGCTCCTGACCGTGATGCCTCTGGCCCGGGCAATGGATTGCGCCGCAACAATGTCGGCCCCAAATGCCTCCGCGCTGCCGCCGTGTTCCAAGCAATAGAAATGTGAGAAACTGTGCGAGCCGATTTCTTGTAGCGGCGTGTCCTGAATGCGCCGAATGAGCGACATGCCGAAGTGCATCGGGTCGTCAGCCTCATCCTTGCCGACCCTATTATGGATATCCTCGAAAGGCGAGAATCGGGGGTTTGCATACACAGGTTTCAGCGCGGGCAGATGGCCGATCAGATCATCGCGGTTCTTGGCAAATAGAAAACCGACCGTCGCCCATGTGGCCGCCACCCCATATTGCCGAAACAAATCCAGAAGCCCCGGGATTGCCCGTCGGCCTCCCATGATCACGTCTTCGTAGCTGTCGGCATCAGCATTGTCCCGGACACCCCAGCGCAGTTCGAAATCCAACGAAATGGTGAAGCTAGGCGTCACTTTGCACCCGACCTCCCCAGAACGCGGCGGAAAAGTTTCCGGGCAAGGTTGAAGGGTTCGGTAATGGCAGGGCGTGCATCGCCAGGTTCGAATACAGCCCAAACCTTACGCGTCACAGGCCCGGCATCCGACATCGTCGGAGCAGGAAACACTTGCCTTGGCCGCAGCGCATAACCCAGTTGCGTGGCAGTGTCTTTGAGCCAGTAACGCCAGCGAACGCCCTGGACTTGCCTGGCAATCTTCGGCGGACTGTCGGGTTGCGCAAGGTCAAGATACGCCTGTTGGACAACAAGACATCCTGCCGCTTCGGAAACGGAGAACCAGAGCGAAGTGCGTGGGTTGATTTCGATAAAGTAAAGCTCGCCCGATTTGGCGTGTCTTTTCATCTCAGCACCGAAAATTCCCTCGTATCCAATTGCCCGCAGGAACTTGACCGCCATCTCGGCTGCCTGCGGTTCATCGGAGCTTTGCACTACCGAAGCTGAACCGATGCCCCGCGGATACTGCCGCAGCTTTCGCGCGGTGAAGAGGGAGCTGACCTCCCCCCCTGCCCGCATGGTGCCGCACACCAGCCTGATTTCGCTTTCCGGCCCCGGAATAAACTCCTGTGCGACGATCTCACCCGGGAAATCTGCGATCTGGAGCCATTGATCGTCCAGCTCCGCGGCGTCGCCGACTACCCAGCCCTTTTTCCCACGCATCATCGCCTTGTGGTCATGCATCCGCGACGGCTTAAGTATGGCGGGCAGATCAAGAGAGTGGAGCTGGTTGCGGGATTTATCGCCCTTCAGCGCTACCGAACGAGGATAGCGCATTCCCAGATCGGCGCATCTCCGATAGAAGTCCGCTTTGGTCAGCAGCAGGTCCGCGGCTCCGGACCGATAGCTTTGCTGACACTGCAATGTCGGACGGGGGTTTTGCGAAATCAGTTCTACGTATTCGTCTGAAGTGGGCAGCAGGATCGCCTTCTGCCCATCGAGCGCCGCTTGAACACGGTCGAGCACGTCGAACGACCCATCATCCACGATTCTCTGCGACAGCGCACTCGACGCGAGACCGACCTCGCCGGTTCGTCCGACCCCGATGACGCGCGCGCCCAATCTGTCGATGGTGCGGGCAACGTGCAGGCCCGTCGGCGACAGGCCCATGACGACCGCTATCGGCAATCCGGCATCAGTCTTCATCGCGCGTCACCATTGTTGCGCGAATAATCTTCCGCGCCCGCTCGACCTTTTCGCGCATTTGATAGGACATGTGCCGACGTTTGTGCGGCGACACGGCCGGGGCGCACAGCGCGTTTGCCCAGCCATCTCCGTATGCGGGATTACCGCTTGAAGCACCCGTCTCGGAAAATTTTGTCGGGAAAAGGGTTTTCAAACTACCATCCAGAATAGAGATGCTAAAAATCTGCGGGGTCGGCGTCTCCTTACCCATTATTGGCACAAGTTGCTAGGTTACGGGATTATAAATCAACTCTACACGCATCGGAGCACGCTTGGAAAGAGCGAGTAGGGTCGCGTGACATCGTCATGTGTATTCACCACTTGTGCGCACTGCGCCCTGCACATCGTCGATGGGCGCGGGCGAAGCCGTCACAGGCGCGCGCTTCTCCCCTTAATAAGCGCGCATCTCCCCGTAATAAGAAAGGGGGACGCCGCGAAACCTGCCTGTTTATAATAGGGTGGCGCCATCGCGCATATTCGGCTAATTGTCTGCCATTCAATTTATGAGCATACCCAGTGACTTCGCGAAGCCGAATTTCCATTGTTTTACCTGACCTTCGCGGAGGTGGCGCGGAGCGCGTGAACCTGGACCTCGCGAAAGGGTTCAGCGAACGCGGTATCGACGTCGAATTTGTCCTTCGCAGGGAACGCGGGGAATTGCTGGAGGAAGCCCGGCAAGTCGGCCGTGTCGTCGACCTGAAGGCCGAACGGGTCAGGGCCGCGTTAAAACCCCTGACCGCCTACCTCAGGGAATGCCAGCCGGATGCGGTTCTGGCATCCATGTGGCCCCTGACGGCGGTAGCGGTCCGGGCACGCGCCGTTGCAGGGCATCACTGCACGACTGTTCTTGCAGAGCATGGCGTCCTTTCGAGGCAGTATGCATCATGGGGCATATGGCACGGCCTGTTCTTGCGGGCATCGCTCAGATACGCGGCGCAAAGGGCCGATGCCGTTACGGGTGTTTCGCGGGGTGTCGCGGCTGATCTCGCATTGTTGACCGGTCAGCCCTCAGGAAAATTCTCGGTGATCCACAACCCCATTCCGGCTCCGAAAGTGCACAGTGCTCAGGACCGGACTGCGGCCGACAAGCTGTGGAACGCACCGCGGGGTAAACGCGTCATCACGGTCGGCAAGATGAAGGCGGTCAAGAACCAGGAGCTACTAATCGACGCCCTGCATCGGCTAGACGACACGGAAGCGAGGCTGATGATTGTAGGCGACGGCGACAGGCGCGACAGTCTGGAGCGTCACGCCCGGGAGAAAGGGGTCGCCAACCAAGTGATCTTTGCCGGGTTTCAGCCCGATCCCGGCCCGTTCTACGCGACAGCGGACCTTTTTGCGCTTTCATCTTGGAGCGAGGGGTTCGGCAATGTGATCGTCGAGGCGATGGCCTACGGTTTGCCTGTGGTCTCCACTGATTGCCCGACTGGTCCCGGGGAAATTCTGGACGACGGGCGCTTTGGCGCTCTGACGCCTCCCGGCGATGTCGAGCGGATGGCGGCGGCGATATCAGAAACACTCCAAAGTCCGGTGGATGGAGACCGGCAGAAGGCCCGAGCCGCCGACTTTAGGCCCGATCTTGCAGTCGATCGCTATCTGCGTCTGCTGCTTCCCGAACGGGCCTAAATTCGCGTAAAAGACTTTATGTTTAACGGGCGGTTGCGGTTCCGCGGATCCGGGCGGGGTTACACCCTAGAAACTCAAAGTTGACGGAATGTTCCGTTGGCGATTAGATAGGTCTATTGAATGCGAAAGATTTTGATCACAGGCACCGCCGGCTTCATCGGTTATCACCTTTCCAGACAGCTGCTGAAGGACGGTTGGCAAGTACACGGTTTTGACGGCATGACCGACTATTACGATGTGACGCTCAAGGAAAAGCGACATGCGATGCTGCTCCAGAACGAGCATTTCTCTTGTACCATTGGCAGGCTCGAGGATCAGGAGACTTTTGACTCCGTTGCGGACGAGTTCGTGCCGGATGTGATCGTGCACCTCGCAGCACAGGCAGGTGTCCGCTACAGTCTTGAAAACCCCCGCGCTTATCTGGATTCTAACGTGATCGGCACGTTCAACGTGATGGAGGCCGCCCGTAGGTTGAAGGTCCAGCATCTGCTGATGGCCTCGACATCGTCGGTCTATGGGGCAAATACAGACATGCCCTTTGACGAAAATGAGAAGGCCGATACCCAACTGACGATCTATGCTGCGACCAAGAAGGCGAACGAAAGCATGGGCCACGCATATGCCCATCTGTGGAACCTGCCCACTACGATGTTCCGATTTTTCACCGTCTACGGCACTTGGGGTCGGCCTGATCTGGCGCTGTACAAGTTTGTAGACGCGATCTTGGATGATCGGCCCATCGACATCTATAACCACGGCGACATGTATCGCGATTTCACCTATGTGGACGATCTGGTGCGCGGCATCGCCTTGCTGATTGACGCCGTGCCGGAACGTCCGGATACGCCCGACGATATCCCGGAAGGCGACAGCCTGAGCCCGGTGGCGCCATTCCGCATTGTCAACATCGGCAATTCTGACAAGGTCAGGCTGCTCGATTTCATAGATGCGATCGAGGACAGTCTCGGCAAGAAGTCGAAACGCAATTACATGGAGATGCAGACGGGCGATGTGCCCGCCACATGGGCGAACGCGGACCTTTTGCAGAGGCTGACAGGGTACAAACCGCAAACGGACTTCCGCGACGGAATCGAACGGTTCGTGACGTGGTTCAGGGAGTATCATGGGAAATAACGTTAAGGAGCTTGCAAGAACTTTGGTTCGTTATCCGGCACCAGCTTTGCGCACCTTCGGCGTGGCACCGTCCGAAGGTGCTTTCAAACACCTCCTCTTGCGCGGACCTTTCGAGATCCGTCTGCCTGATGGCAGAGGCAAGTTGCGACTGATGTCCTGGGGTAATCGTGTGGAGAATGAGCTAGTCTGGCGAGGCTGGAAAAGTCATGAACCCGCTACCATGCCGTGGTGGACCCGGTTGGCGCTGAACGCGCAAGTCGTGTTGGGTGTGGGGGCCAATACCGGAAGTTTTGCCTTTATCGCCAAGGCACTTAATGCTTATGCAAAGGTCAACGCCTTCGAGGCTCTCGCACGCATCGCGCAGAAGGTCAGAGAAAACCGCGATATCTCTGGACGTGATGTCTCGATTTTTGAGGCCGATGTCGCAGACCAAATCGGGGAATTGCCGATATACGATCCGAGTGTGTCGAATGTGTACAGTGCGTCACTGGACAATAATTTTCTGCTTGAAGAAACGGAAGCCACGATTGTCCCGGTCACGACGATTGATAGTCATTGCGCCGAACATGGCCTGAAGCCCGAACTCGTGAAAATCGATGTAGTGAGCGTCGAAGGCCAAGTTCTGCCGGGCGCGCGCGAGACGTTGGAGAGGTCCCGCCCGATTATCCTGTGTAAATGGGCACACCATGACCGCAATGTCATCCATTGCCCAGTGGAGCGGGTTACGGCGCTGCTCTCCGTTGGTCCGCTCTAGTGGTGATGCAAGTGGGACACCTGCGGCGCATATGGGGTCGTGGCATTCGCGTTCGGGAAAGCATCCTGGGGAGCATCGTATTGAAGATGGCGCAGGGGGTATCCAGGGGTAGCGGTTGCCGCGCGGGCTATGGCCTCCGGCTTCGTGCGGTGATGCGCGGCCGGATCGAACTTGGGGACCGCGTCAGCCTCGACCGTTGGGTTGATCTCTATGTCAACGGTGGCATTCTGCGGTTAGGTTCGGATTGTCACGTAGGCAAGGGATGCGTTATCGTTGCGCGTGAGGAGATTACTATCGGACCCAACTGCCAAATCGCCGAACACGTCACGATACGCGATCAGGATCATCGGGTGCTGCCGGGTGTTCCGATTGCGGAGAGCGGGTTCGATACGGCACCGGTCCGCATCGGCGCAAATGTGTGGATCGGCGCGGGGGCGATCGTGACGAAAGGCGTGACAATCGGGGACGGCGCCGTGATTGGCGCCGGGGCTGTGGTGACGCGAGACATAGCCGCAGGCATTCGTGCGGCTGGCGTTCCCGCCATACCCTTGGGAGCACGTTCGCCGCGCCCGAATCCGGTTGGGAGCGCGTAGGGTCATGATCTCGCCGGACAAACAGATCACATCGCGCGAGGAGGTCTGGTTCCGGCTGCGCATGCTTGAGAACTACAGGATGCCGACGCTGGCTCGCAAGTTTCTGGTAAACCTTGTGCTGAAAGACGCATCCACCGATCTCCGGTACAAGACGGTCGGCGACCGCCAAGTACTTTTCGTGCACGTACCGAAGACCGGTGGAACGTCGCTGGCCAAGGCGCTCAACTTGCCGTTCGGCCATGTTCCGGTGTCCCGATATATCGCCCGCGACGAGGCACGTTTCGCCAGCAGTTTTAGCTTTGCTTTCGTCAGAGACCCGTGGGACAGACTGTTTTCCGCATTTAATTACCTTAAGGCCGCGATAGGGCAGAACAAGTCGCGGGATGTTCGATGGGCGGAACAAAATTTAGCCGATTACTCGGATTTTGAGGCTTTTGTGCTGTCGCTGAAGGACAACCGGACCTGGTACAGGATACGTCGCTGGCCCCACTTTCGCGCACAAACCGACTGGTTGTGCCTTCCCGGTTCCACCACCGTGGCTGTGGATTTTCTCGGGCGGTTCGAAAGGCTGGAGGAGGATTTCTCCCGGCTCGCGGCGTTGTTGAATGTCGAACCCATGCTCCCCCACGAGCGAAAGCCAAGGTCTTACGAGGATAGAAGCTCTACGTCGGAAATGATAGATGTCATTCAGCACCGGTATCGCTCCGACGTCGATATTCTCGGCTACGACAGACCGACCTGAATTTTCCGCTATAGGTTTACCGTCAACTGTAATTTCAAGGAACGCATCAATGTCTTCAAATGATATGCCCATCGCAGTGATTGGCTTGGGCTATGTCGGCCTGCCGCTTGCTGTGGAATTTGGAAAGCGACGGCAGGTCATTGGTTTTGATGTCAATACCAGACGTATTGATCAGCTTGTAGCCGGCAACGATGTGACACTCGAAGTGAACGCCGCTGAACTTGCCGAGGCCAGCCATCTGCGATTTTCCTCGGACCCCGCGGATCTGCGCGATGCGACGGTCTTCATCGTCACGGTCCCGACGCCCATCGACGCGCACAAGCGTCCTGACCTGACCCCGCTTCACAAGGCCTCTGAAACAGTGGGAGCCGCGCTGAAAAAGGGCGATATCGTGATCTACGAAAGCACGGTCTATCCCGGCGCGACCGAAGAGGAATGTGTGCCAGTGCTCGAAGCCAAGTCGGGCCTGCGCTACAATACGGACTTCTTTTGCGGCTACAGCCCGGAGCGGATCAACCCCGGCGACAAGGAACATCGGCTGCCCACTATCCGCAAGGTCACCGCGGGTTCGACTCCCGATGTCGCGGCGCGCGTTACCGCACTTTATGACGAGATCATTACCGCTGGCACCTATCAAGCCCAGAGCATTCAGGTCGCCGAGGCGGCCAAGGTGATCGAAAATACCCAGCGTGATCTGAACATCGCCCTGGTTAACGAATTGGCTCTGATCTTCAACCGGATGGGGCTCGATACCCAAGCCGTGCTGGAAGCGGCGGGCACGAAGTGGAATTTCCTGCCCTTTCGCCCAGGGCTGGTCGGCGGGCATTGCATCGGCGTCGATCCCTATTACCTGACGCACAAGGCCCAGGCTATCGGCTATCATCCGGAAGTGATCCTGGCCGGGCGGCGGATCAACGACGGCATGGGGGCCTATGTCGCCGAACAATTGGTAAAGGTCATGCTCAAGCGGCGCTTGCCAGTGAACGGCGCCCGGGTGCTGATCCTGGGTCTGACCTTCAAGGAGAATTGCCCCGACCTGCGCAACACGCGTGTCGTCGATGTTGTCAGAGAACTAGCCACGTTCGGCGCGTGTGTCGATGTGCACGATCCTTGGGTCGACCCCGATGAGGCGCGCGCCGAATACGGCATTGAGTTGGTACAAGAACCGGAGGCCGGAAACTATGAGGCAATCGTGCTGGCTGTGGCCCACGATACCTTCCGCGAGAAAGGCATCGTCGGTATCCGAGCGTTTGGCAAGCAGGACCACGTACTCTACGATCTCAAGTACCTGTTCGGGCAACAAGAGAGCGATCTGAGGCTCTGACGGATGGCTGGAAAAACTCCTGAGGGCGGACCGCGCGAAAGGGGGTTGCGCGCACAGCTTGTCCGGGGGGGCATGGCGGGTCTGGTGTTGCGCGCTGCCTCAATCCTCGCGATGCTCGCGTCGTCGGTCACGCTAGCACGGATACTGGGGCCGGAGACATACGGCGTCTATGCTTTCGTCTTTTCGGTCATCACAATCCTGGGGCTGCCGGTCAAGGTGGGGCTTCCCACGCTGATCCTGCGCGAAACAGCGCGCGCT
Source organism: Sulfitobacter sp. KMM 9851 (assembly GCF_057178245.1). NCBI lineage: Bacteria > Pseudomonadati > Pseudomonadota > Alphaproteobacteria > Rhodobacterales > Roseobacteraceae > Sulfitobacter > Sulfitobacter sp. KMM 9851. The sequence continues at coordinate 752,427 of NZ_CM169991.1, read as the reverse complement.
GATCAAGCGGGCGACGGGGCGCTGATGGCGGGCATCTGGCGCTGGTCCGATCGCACGATGCTGCTGCTAAGCGGCTGCATGATCGCCGCGACGTTGGCGTATCTATGGATATTCAACGACTCTAAGCAGTCCGCGCGCATCTCGGCCCTTGTCTGGGCGCTTCCTCTAATTCCCCTGATCGGCTTTGCCGCAGCCAAAAGCGCCGCAATCCGCGGCCTGCGCAGGGTGTTGCTCGGTGGTGTGACAGACAAGGTTCTCCGACCCATGCTGCTGTCGGTCTGCGTTCTCGGCATGGCGTTTTTTATGCCGCAGATCGTGAACGCCGCGAGCGTCTATGTGGTTCACAGCATCGTCGCCGCCATCACCCTGACGCTGGCGCTCATTATATTGTACCAAGTGAAGCCCCGCCATGCCGGCTCAGAGAAGCCGCGCACCGACGCGCGGGGCTGGGTCGCAGCAATCCTGCCGCTAGCAGCCATCGCCGGTCTGCAAATAGTCAGTCACAACACGGATATCCTGATGCTGGGCATCATGGCGACAGACAAGGACGTGGGGCTCTACCGGGTCGCCCTGTCTGGTGCCAATATCGCGCTTTTTGGGCTCACTACAACCAACCTAGTTTTGCAGCCCTATTTCGCCCGTGCCTGGCAGGCCAACGACTACCGCCAACTGCAAAAGCTCGCGACCGCGGGATCGCGCCTTTCGACCGTAGCCTCCCTGCCTATCCTAGTGTTCTTCTGGCTAGGTGGAACCTGGCTTCTGACTCTAATATTCGGGGATACCTATGCAGGCGCCTTCTGGGCGCTGATCCTGCTGTGCCTGGGTCAGACCGTAAGCGCGCTGTTTGGATCTGTCGGGACATTGCTAACAATGGCCGGACAGGAAAGGGTAGCGCTCGGAGGTATGGTGATCTCGACAGCTTCCAATGTCGTGCTGAACTGGATACTGATCCCGATATACGGGATCGAAGGTGCAGCAATTGCAACCGGGTTATCGATTATCGTCTGGAACCTTTGCCTATGGGTTGCCACCAGAGTCATCATGGGCATCGACACCAGCTTTGTCGGGCTCAAATCGCGGGGTGGATCCGGCGGGCCAAACTCGGAGAACGGCGATACATGAAGATGGATGTCCCCAATTTTTTTATTGTCGGCGCGCCGAAATGTGGCACGACCGCCCTTTATTCCTATCTAAGCACGCATCCAGAGATATATTTTCCGCAGAAATCCAAAGAGCCGCACCATTACAACACCGACATGCCCGGGTTTCGTTGGTATCCCGACAAACGGGAGTACCTTGCCCTCTTCGCGAACGAGCAGGCGCAGGCGGCAAAAATTAGGGGCGAGGCATCAGTTCAGTACCTCTATTCTAAGGCAGCGGCGGCGGCGATCGCCGCGGACGTGCCCGAAGCCCGCATCCTTATCTGCCTGCGTGATGTCGTGCCGTTCATCCGGTCCTATCACAATCAGACCCTGACAAACCTCGACGAAGATATCGTCGATCTGCGGGAGGCGTGGCGTGCCTCTGGACAGCTGCGGACCGTTGCACGCGAACCGTCGTTGCTCGACTACAAGTCCATCGGCATGTTTGCAGAGCAGATCAACCGCTACCGCGCAGTGTTCCCTGATGAGCGGATCAGGATCCTGATACTTGAGGAATTCAGTGCCAATCCACGCGGCACCTACCTTGCCCTGTTGGAATGGCTCGGTGTCGCGGACGACGGTCGAGACACGTTTGAGCGAGTCCATTCCGCCAAGACCCAGCGATCAAAATCTTTTGCCAGGTTCCTGAAGTCACCGCCGCCTTGGGTCCGAAGCGGGGCTGGCGCGCTCAAGCGGCTGACGGGGCTCCGTTCGCTGGGGCTTGCGAAAAGGCTTAAGAATCTCAATGCCGTACAGCGTTACGGAACAGCAGAAATGGACGCGAACTTGACGCGCGAAATTCGAGATCATTACGCGCAAGACCAAGAAAACCTGACGCGACATGCCGATCTGCTTCTGACCGGCAAAAGGATGTAAAGAAATGGCAGACAGCATACGGATACTGCTACAAGGTCGCCTTTTCCGCGATGACCTCACTTGGGGCCTTGTAGTGGTTGATTGCACTCGACCTGCCGCAACCTATGATAATAGGTCGATATCTCCATGACCCACGCCAAGAGCATATTCATCACCAACAACGGATTGGCCGATCACATCGGGATTGCACAGGTTCTGCCCTACCTTCAAGGTCTGACCCGACTGGGCCATGACATCACTGTAATATCGGTGGAGAGCCCGGAAAACTGGGCCAGAAATCCCCCAGAACGCCTGTCTCCCGATGCCGCACAGGGATGCGCTGGTTCGCTGGACTTCGCACCAATCTTTCGCAAGCCGGGGGTTGCGGGCCGTGTGCAACGGTTCCTGGTTCCCCTGCAAATGCGGCGCCGGTTGCGACAACAGATCGTGCGGCAGCGCCCCGATCTGATCCATTGTCGCAGTTACATGCCCCTTGGGCCAAGTCTGGCCGCCATCACAAAGACGGACGTGGCGCTGATGTTCGATGTGCGGGGTTTCTGGATTGACCAGCGCATCGAAGGAGGCGCATGGTCCCCGGTAAGAATCGGCGACCGGGCTAAAATCGCCCACTTCCGTCGGCTGGAGGCCCGGGCATATGGCACGGCACGGCATATCATCACCCTCACCCAGGATGCCAAGACAGTCATCAAAAAGGCGACAGGTTATTCGGACTGTCCGATCGACGTGATCCCCTGCTCCGTCGATCAGGAGGCGTTCGACGTCTCGGCCGAGACGCGCGCGTGGGTGCGCTCGGAGCTGGGTATCGCGGATGGCACTCTGGTCATCTGCTACCTGGGGTCCAGCAGCGGGGTCTACCGCATGGATATCGCGAACCGTGTGTATGCCGCCGCCCGCAAGCTGGTACCGACGGCCAGACTGCTGCTGATCGGTAATCACGACGCCGCGACCCACTGCAAGGCCGCCGCCAGAGATGGCGTGGCTCTGAATGAAGAAGAGGTCATCACCCGCAAAGTGCCTCATGCCAAGGTTGCGGAACTGCTCAACGCCGCCGATATCGGGCTGTCCTTTCAGGTTTCCACCCCGTCGAGCCTCGGCGTGTCCGCCACCAAGGTGGGCGAATATATGGCCTGTGGACTGCCTGTCGCGTCCAATCGCGGTGTCGGCGACATCGAGACGATTGTGCAGGACGGCCAGTTCGGTGCGGTCCTCGCCAACGAGAGCCCGGCAGAAGTGGATCGCGTAGCCCGCGTGCTTGTCGGTCTGGCGAAAAAGGGCAACCGTGCCGGGATCAAGGCGCATGGCCGTGTTTTCTTTTCTCTTGCGGAAGCAATCGGGCGCTACGATGCGGCTTATCGCAGCTTAACGAAAGGGCAACATGACGATGGGTGATCCCGGAACCGTAACACGCCGCTACTGCTTGGTGGACGTCTGCGGGACGCTCTACAGCGAATCGACGACAGCCGGATTCGTGCGGTTCCTAATGAATCACAAGGCATCCCGCATCCCGCTCACCTACCGATTGCTCGAAGTGTTGCGCAGTCCGGCTTTCAGAACCGCTGTCATCGCCCTTGGCAAGCTCGCCGGACGCGACATTTTCCGAACCGGATACATTTCCCAACTGCGCGGGTGGAGCGCGCCGGAACTGCGCGCCGCCGCTGAGGCCTATGCCGCGCATCTCGACGAGGCACACCGGATTGCCCCGGTCCATGACCGGGCGGATAGGGCCGCAGCCGAAGGTTGGGAACTGATCTTGGTATCCAATAGCCTGGATGTCGTGATTAAGGGGATTGCCCAGCGCCGGGGGCTTCGCTGGTGCGCTTCGACGCTGGACTGGCGGGGCGATCGCTGCGTTGGTCGCCTCTCGCAGGATATCAAGGGCCGGAAATGGCCCGCCGTCAAGCGCCTGCTGGGCGACGAGATCGCCGGAGCGGAGGTCATGGTCATCACCGACAACAAGTCCGACCGGGATCTGATGGAAGTCGCCAGCACGACCGTATTGGTCTGTGCCAAAACGGAACAATCATGGATGAAGGGGCTTTATGACGAACTCATTTCTCACTGAGCGGACGCGCGCCATCTTGCTGATTCCGTTCTTCTACGCGCTTTTCTCGCGCATGAAGGGGGTGCGAGGGTTTGCCTTCAATGCGGCGACGCTTTGGTTCCCCGGCGTAATTATCACAGTGTCGCTTCTCGGAAATGCGGGGAATCTAGACGCCGTTCTCAAATATGCAATGGGATATCTCATATTCATCTGCGTCTACGAACTCGGATATGTGATGAACGACACTTGGGGTCTGCGCAATGACTCCACGCCAAGGCGACGCATCGCGGTCGATATGGGGCCGGGGTTCATTGCCATTTTCTGTGCGATCAGGCTCGCTGTTGTCGGGTTGATTGCCGGATCGGCCGGATTCCTTCTTTCAGGTTGGTTTCTGGCGCTAATGGGGGCGCTCGTCGGTACGATCCTGCTGCACAATCTGCTGTCCCGGGAAGAGTTCAAGCTCATGAGCTTTCTGCAGATGTCATTGCTGCGCTTCTGTACGCCGATTTTCATCGCTTGCGAGGGCGATGCTCCGCCAGCACTTTTCGTTGTCGCGCTGCTACTCTTCACTTTCCCGCGCCTTCTGACATATCAAGATTCTAAGAACCGGCTGCGCCTGCCCGAACGGAAACTGCCGCACTTCGCTCTGGGCAACTGCCTCTGCGCCGCTCCACTGATCATTCTGGTTGCGTTTCTCGAACCCGATTCAGGGTTTCTTTCAGTCTGGCTCTATTATCTGGCGCTATGGGGCGTAGTCTTTGGCTGGTTCCAAGTGCGCAATCGGAAATCGGGGACCCGATAGCATTCATTGTGCAATCCGCAAGATTGACTGACGCCGTCGTTCGCTGCAACAATCGCAAAGACAATACGCGCCAGACAATCAAATTCTTGCGCCGCTGCATATCGGTGCGTTAGTTATTTACTAAATAACGATAAGGGTTTGTCAGTGGCAGCAGAACGGTTCTATTGGATTCAGCGCGGTGGAGGCGTTGTCGCGCTGGTTGTCGTATGTCTGTCGGCACTGGTTTATGGGGGTGTGACACCTTTCGTCTGGTCGATTCTGGCGTTGGTTGTGACGGTCATCTTCGCGCTCCAGGTAACCCGTTCGTTCCTCGTCTCCGCGCCGGCTGTTACAATATCACCGATCTTTCCCTCCCTCCTCTATGCGCTCGCCCTTCTTTTCTGTACGGTGTTAGCCTCTTCCTATACGGTAGCACCCTCTTATTTCGACTCCGGTCCATCGGTCGCCGATCCCGGTGCCACTTATTCTGCAGTTCTGCGGCTCGGCACCTACGGAATGCTGTTCTTGATCTCGGCGGCAGCTTTCAATTCAGTCCGTTCGGCCACCTTCGCGATCCGTGTCATCGCGATCTGGTCCTCCTGCCTAGCGGGCTTTGGGTTCTACGCGCTTGTCACAGGAAACAATCCGATCCTGGGCGATTTGGATACTGGCGGTGTGCTCAAGGCAAGTTTCGTGAACCGCAACCACTATGCCACCTATGTCGCCTTTGGCACGATCGTCAATCTGGGGGCCTATCTGGCGATGATTCAGGGGCGCGCCGCATGTCAGCCATTGAAGCGCCGGACACGAGAGTTGATCGAGCGTTTCTTCGGGGGCGCTTGGGTGTTCGCTATCGGGGCACTGATCTGTGGGGCCGCGACCGCGGCGACCGCAAGCCGCGCAGGAGCGATGGCGGCCGTGTTCGGACTGCTTGTCTTTATCGTGGCCTGGTCAAAGCCCGATCGCAGGCTAAGCTATGCCAGCTACTGTATCATCCTGCTTGCGCTCGTCTTCGTCATCTATTCGTCGGCGACCAATCTTTTCGAGAGGGTTTCCGTTCTGGACGGGCAGGAAGGGCGTTTTCTGGTCTATCCGGCGGTGATCGAGGGGATACTGGAGCGCCCCGTTTTCGGTCACGGGCTAGGCTCATTTCCAGACGCGTTCCAGAAATACCTTCCATTGGAAGCCGCCCGCGCCGAATGGACCGAAGCGCATAATTCCTATCTTGAGAACGCGTTTGAGATGGGTATACCATTGACGATCCTGTTCTATCTGAGCCTCGCTTTGATCGTGTGGCGCATCTTTCGCGCCACTCGTATCGTGCGCCGAAATCGGGTGTTTGCATGTATCGGTCTAGGCTGCAGCGCCACCGCCGCGCTGCATGCCGCATTCGATTTCAGCTTGCAGATACCATCTGTCGCGGCCCTACTCGCCATCATCCTCGGCCTGTCATGGGCACATTCATTTTCCGCGGTAGAGGTTAAGCGGCATCAAATCGGCTAGTCTGGGCCGGACGGCCGATATAAATATTTAACATTTCTAGGACTTGGAGCTTACATGCGATTCTTGTCACTGCTTTTCCTGATCAGCTTCGCCGCGCTTCTAGTGACTTGGATGGCACGGTCGCCGGCCTATAACGGCGATTTGCGCGTTCAGACTGCTGGCGGTGATACTATACTTGCGGACACATCGGCAATGTATGATCAGGCAGAGTATCTATTTGAAGTTGGTTACGGCTATGTTGTCCCAGACCTCGATGTTTTTCTCGATCTCGCTGCGCCGCTCGACGGCCCAATTCCGACTTTCGAGGAAACGCAGGTGCGTGTCCAGAAAGGCATTGTCTATCTCGAAGAAAGTCTGGAGCTGGCACCGGCCAACGCACATGCTTGGATGGCTCTGGCGTGGGGCCGCGCACTGAGTGGCGGGATCGCCGAAGATGTCCTAGATCCGCTTCGCCGATCTTGGGCATTGGCACCGCATGACAGGATATTGGCAGACAGGCGCATCTCGCTGCTTGCCACTGTACTGGTGGAGGAACCAGAAGCCGAAGCGACACTGACGGACATCGATCAGGATGCGATAGCGAAAGATCTGGCCACGTTAAGGAAATTCGATCCCGTAACGCTCAAAGAGATTGCAGAAGTTTCTCCGAGCGTCTCGTTTCTGGATGGATAAAGGACAGCTCTGCGCGGAAAACCTAACGAATGATTCAAAATTTTTCGAAAGTGCTTTAGCTGGTCGGCGAAGAAACCGACACGTTCAATTTCAGATAGTGCACAAGAAGGGCCAACTGATGTTTGGACAGGCGTGGAATTAGCCGCTTTAGGCATTCCAACTGCTGGATCCGGTAACGTGTGGAGCGGGTTTCCATGCGCAGGCTAATCTGCTCTTGAGTTGACGCGCCGGAAAAGGATATTCTGGCGGTGTCCAATTGAGCTTTCAATGCGTCGATGCGTTCGACAATCGCCGCTTCGATCTGAATGACGACATTCTTATTTGTGGTCGCGGATGCGGTCGATGCCGAGACAACAAAGACCGCTGCCAGAAGTGAAAGAACCAAATTTTTCATAATAATTTTCCAATTCCAACTCTAATGTCAGCATTCTATGCCAAACGACGGCGTTTTGCCAGTATTACCGGCCTGCGCCTGTGAAAACGACCGTAAAGGTCCGACGGATGATATACAGTTCGAGCCGCCCGCAGGACCGCGCCGCATACATGTTATCATAAATTGCCTTGACCGCGGTCTGCTCCGAACCTTCCGCGTATCCCATTTCGACCTGCGCCAATCCGGTGATTCCGGGCTTCATGCGGTGCCGCTCCTTGTAGCCGGGAAGAGAACGGGCGAATTCAGAGGCATGGTGATACGCATCGGGCCGGGGGCCAACCACGCTCATCTGCCCGCGCAAAACATTGAAAAAATTCGGCAGTTCATCCATGCGCGACTTGCGCAAGAACCGTCCAAATTTGGTGATACGCTCCTCCTCGAGTGCATCCTCGGCAGACCGCTTCGCCTGATCGGCGCCGGTCATCGACCGGAATTTCCACATACGGAACGGCTTACCGAATTGCCCCATGCGCGTTTGCGAAAAGAACAGGGGCCCAGGATTGAACCAAGGATTGAGACACAGTAGGGCCATGCAGATAGGTAAGATGAGAGGCAGCGCGAGCAGCACGCAGCCGTAGTCGAAAACCTTCTTGAACAAGCGGAAACGCAAAGACCAATATCTTTCGCCACCTTCGCTCTTTATGACATCAATAAGATATCTATCGGGCCGCAAAGCAGCAGACCCAACGGAGAATTCCCCGTCGCGCACAAAATCGAACATTTTAAATTTTCCAAAAGTAAGCAGCTATTCAGATTATGGAAAATTAGCAAAAAAATTAAGATTTTTCAATCTACGTAGAGAGAATTAAGGCATAATTAAGGAATATTTAGTGCTTTTACAGGGTTATATGCTGTTTGTTCTGAACAGGGGACAAATTCCGTCAATTAGAGGTTGCAACCGCACTAACCACTTCGCGCGGTGATGGAACAAATACAGCAAAGGCGGAAATCGCTGCGTTTATTTCAGCGATCACGCTTGTCGAAATATACAGCATATCGCCATCTGCGATCTCAAATTCCTTTGCGATGAAGAGCGATTCGGGCTCTTTCAGGTCGAATTGGAATATCACGGGAACCGATTCAGTCACAATCTTGCTCAGGTCGATACCAAGCTCGCTGGCCGCATGCCGCGAAATGATCCGATAGATAAAGACGCCGCGAGGATCTGCTCGGCTTCTCAGGATGCCCCCACTCTGCCCCAATGCATTCACCAGGTTTGTCTGGACTTCGTCAAATCCCAGATTGGCGTTCACTCCCCCGGCGCCAAGCACCGTGAACTGGCCCGCAAACGGCTCGAAACGAATGACATCACCGGCACGCAGGTGAACGTTGAGGCTCGGGTTCTCATAGATGTCTTTGAGAATTGCCGATCCTGTACGGCCCTTGCGGGTCATAACCACCCGCATGTTTTCCGCTGGACCTGCCGCACCGCCCGCTTGGGCGATGACTTCGACCAAGTGACGGCTATCCTGGTTAATGGAATACGTGCCCGGGGCGCCGATGGCGCCCACAAGCGTTATTTGGGCGCTTCTGCGATCCACAAGTTGCACGATGGCATTGGGTGAGACCAGTACGTCACCGAGACGGCGTGTCAGCAGGTTCTCAAAGCCCTGAACGGAATTGCCGGCTGCCCGAACACGTCCAATCGGCGGCACGCTTATCATGCCGTCCGGCCCGACCATCTGCGGCGGCAGGGTCGTGGAGGAAATCGGGGCAAGCGCAGAATTGGTAATATCCAGGAATCCGGTGTCGTTCGTCGATACGATCGTCACCTGCACTTGATCCCCCACGCCCAGTGCAATACCGGGGGCTGAAGCGTTAGGGATGAAACTTGTACGCTCTGAACTGCGCTTGAGCTTGGTCGCCCGTGCAGCCAGACCGGCATCCATCGAGACCACGCCATAATTCAGCCTCGCCTCACGAGTGACAACTTGCGCGTTTTCGGCTCCCACGATCTGCGAAGTTCGAGGCCCAGTTGCCACACAAGCGGAGAGAACTGCTGCCGCTCCGAGCGAGATTGTTATGTTTTTCATTTGCCACCTGTTTGTTTGCTCGGAACACAACCACCTTCGACACGAATCCTCAACAAGCACTGGTGTTTTTCCTTGAATTGTGGATATCACGCAACGATGGGTAACCTAAGGTATGTTGTCCGAATCGGGCGAGTTCAGGATACCTACACCTAAGTTCCGCAGGGTACATAAACAGGATGCATTCTCGATTGCCAGATTTTTCCGATGTCAGCGCGGTCGGCGGTAGCGGTCGGGTGGTCATTGCGGTCGGGGATATCCATGGGCGTCTGGATCTGCTGGAGACGTTACTTGCAAAGATCAACGTCCTGAACACAGAAGACGACACGCCAGAAGCCATCGTCTTTCTGGGGGACTACATCGACCGCGGCGACGACTCCCGACGTGTGCTGGAACTTCTGGCCGAGATTAAAGCAAGCGGCGGGAGTCGCATCAAATGCCTTAAGGGAAATCATGAGGCGATGTTGTGCTCTTTCCTCGATGGCACCACCGATGGCCAACTCTGGATGGCGAATGGCGGCCAACAGACGCTCGCCAGCTTCGGCCTCCAGCCCATAAGGCCAGGCTCGACCGCGCCTGAAGTTGCCGCCATACGCAGCAAACTGAAGGAACAGCTCGGAGACCTGCTTGTGTTTCTAGGTACGCTCGAACTGTCATGGCGATGGGGAAATTTCTTTTTCTGTCACGCGGGCATAAATCCCCGGTTGCCGCTCAACAGGCAGGAGCCACACACGCTGCTCTGGGGCCATCCGGAGTTCTGCACTCATCTGTGCGACGACGGAGTTTGCGTTGTACACGGGCATTATGTCACACCCGAAGTGCAGGTTACACGTTCTCGCATCGGAGTTGACACCGGGGCTTATTTTTCCAATACGTTGTCGGCTTTGAGTATCTCGAACAGGGAGTTGACCATCATCGCAAGTACGCCATAGCCTCAGTCACGCAGAATATTACGAACTTCTAGTGATAAACTGCATACTCTGTCGTTACAGGCATGTTATCGATTGCTAACAATTGCCAAACAGGCGAAAATTCGTTTTGAGGTTACATTGACTGAGTTTACAGGTTTCAGTTCCAGTCGCACCGGGTCCTCGCAGGCCTCCCTGCGCGTAATTGACCCCTCAGAGAAAGACCGCCAGAACGTCGATTTCGACCTACGCAAGATTTTTTCGACGTTCTGGCGGGGAAAATGGATAGTGGCGACTTCCGCTCTTATTGGCGTGGTCTGTGCTCTCCTGCTCGTGTCCCAGCAGACGCCGATTTACGTCGCGACCGTAAAGGTCATGTTCGGGGTGCAACAAGCTAACGTTATCAACCTGACCGACGTGCTGACCGAGCAAGGGGCGGACAGCGGTCGGCTGGAGGATCAGATTCAGATACTTTCATCCGCATCGCTTATCGCACGGGTCATCGATCATCTCGAACTTGACAAGACCCCCCAGTTCAATCCAACACTTCGCCCCCCCGAGCGGACCTGGAGGGACCGTATCTCGGAATTCATCACTTTGCCACCAGAACTGGAAAAATACTCCGGGGTATCCGAGCCGACGATAGTTGAGCAAATTGAGGAATTATCGTCTCGAGATGCGCAGCGTTTGCGCCTCGTCGTGGTCGAGTCGGTCCGGTCCGGCCTGAGGCTGACGCCCATCGGGAAAAGTCGCGTGATCCAGATTTCTTATGTGTCGGTCGACCCACATCTTTCGGCGGACATCGCCAATACTGTCGCGGAACAGTATATTGTCGATCAACTGGAGGCAAAATTACAGGCGACCCGCTCGGCCACGGACTGGCTGAGCACGCGCGTCGAGGAACTGCGCGTTCAGCTTCAGACGGATGAGCAGGCTCTTCAATCAGCCCGGTCCGCTATCGCTGAAGAAGCGGGCCAGTCGCTGGATATCGTGCAGCAACAGCTTTCCGCGCTTAACGCGACCCTAGCCAACCAGCGCAGCGACGTGACGCGTCTCAAGTCCCTTTACGACCGACTGGCGCTTGCACTCGAAAACGGAAGCGACCTTGGGGCGATATCCGAATTTCGCACGTCCTCCGTGGTGCAAAACCTCCGGTCGCAGATTTCCAGTATCCGCAGCGAAATTGCCGCCTTGCCGGATAACCTTCCGGCGCAGCATCCCGCGCGCTTGGGTCTGAACGAGCAGCTTAAACGTGCCGAAACCGAGGTTGGCGAAGAGGCCGCGCGAATCGTGCAGGCCGCCGAGATCGACCTGAACGCCGCAATCGCACAGGAACAATCACTGATTGCGCAGGTGCGCGGACTGGAGCTACGCAAGCAGGGTCTGTCCAAGAGCGAAGTCCTGCTGCGTCAACTAGAAAGGGAAGTCGAATCCAGTCGGGCGCTCTATCAGACTTTCTTCGGGAGATTGCAGGAAACCACAGAACAGATCGACTTGCAGGAGGCGGACGCGCGCATCCTGTCGCCCGCCGAACCGCCGTTGGCTCCCGAGACCCAATCTCGGCGCCGGGCAATGATGGCCGTCGTGAGCTTTTTCGTCCTGCTGGGTACGGGGCTTGTTTACTTACTGGAATATCTTAACAATACGTTTCGTTCTCCCGATCAGCTTGAAAGGCAAACGGGGCGGCGCGTGCTTGGAGTCATTCCCGCCGACAGCCAAAGTAAGACGCGCCGGGATCTGATCTATGCCTTTCTGGGCCATCCAGCATCCTCCCTATCCGAAGCGATTCGGAATCTGCGCACCAGCATCCTGTTTTCGGACATTGACAACCAACCTAAAGTTGTCATGTTCACTTCTTCCGTTCCCAACGAAGCAAAATCCGCGACCGCGATGCTGACGGCGCTGACTAGCAAGCAGATGGGAAAATCCGCCATCCTGATTGATTGCGACCTGCGTCGGCCAAGTCTGGCCGCGGTGTTCGACCCACCCGAAGGTCAACCGGACCTGATGGACGTACTCAATGGGTCGGCGACGCTCAAGGATGCCATCTACGAAGAACCTGAAACCGGGTTGCATGCTCTCCTCTCCGGATATTGGGATTCACATCATGGAGTCAGTGCGGCGGATATCCTGTCGTCTACCAAGTTCAGCGAGCTACTGAAAGAACTTGGCGAATGGTATGATCTGATCATCCTGGACACCCCACCGGTCCTGATCGTAACAGATGCGAGGGTGATTTCACGACATGCGGATGCCGTCGTCTATACGGTACGCTGGGACGATACTCCGTGCAATGCCGTCGTCGAGGGGCTCAAGGAGTTGCAGGCCATTGGTGCGCCGGTAATCGGAACCGTGTTGACCATGGTAAACGAGGGACGCGCATCGAAATATGCCTATGACGGGTACAATTACTATCGCGGCCAATATCGCGGCTACTATACAGAGTGATATGATGCCGTTTAGGTCCATTATCTCCATCGGCATGATTGCACTCTGCATCGCGGCGATTGCATATTTCGGCCTAATCACCGGGGCGGCCCTGCCGGATCACCCGCTGGTCCGCGGTAACAACGATCTTGTCCTGCATTTCCTCGCCTTTGCCACATTGACCATCCCGTTCTGCCTCCTGTTGGGTGCGCGCTTGGGCAGCGTTGCTGTCTTGACGCTTATCGTCTTGTTGGAAGCCGTCCAGATCCTGATACCGGGACGGCAGGCCAGCGTGGAAGATTTACTGAGTGGGGGCGCCGGATGGCTTCTCTGCGTGCTCCTTTACATCGCCGCACAGAAGGTGCGGTAGCGTGCACGTCCTCATGAACGTAAATGCGGCGTGGAACATCGCCAACTTCAGAATGCCGATCGTGGATGCGCTGATCGAAAGAGGCCATCGGATCACAGTCCTGGCGCCGCGGGACGACTCTGTGCCGGGGCTCGAGGCCCGCGGCGTGTCGTTTGTGGACCTTAAGATGAACGCAAAGGGCCTCAATCCCTTGCACGATCTGGCCCTGATCGCGCGGCTCCGCGGCCATTTCATGCGCCTCGCACCCGACTGCATTCTCTCCTACACCATAAAGAACAACGTATTTGGTGCATTTGCCGCGCGAGCGACAGGTGTTCCGTTCATTCCGAACGTGTCCGGCCTGGGAACGGCGTTCTTGTCCGGGAGTGTCGTCCAGCGGGTCGCCGAAGGCCTATATCGTCAGGCGTTCCGGCCGCTAGATACGGTTTTCTTTCAGAACAGCGAGGACGCGGCCCTTTTCACGCAACGTGGCCTTGTCACTCATGCGCAGGTGCGTGTGATCCCAGGATCGGGCATCGATCTGGACCATTTCGCCAAGGCAGCACTTCCCGGCGATCCGCCAACTTTTCTGATGATAGGGCGGATTTTGCGCGACAAGGGCGTTCTGGAGTATAAAGAGGCGGCACAAATCCTGAAGGCTAGGGATACCAGTCTGCGCTTTCAGCTTCTGGGAGCTGCAGACACGGAAAACCGAACTGCAATAGATCAGGCCACCGTCGATGGTTGGGTGCGGGAAGGCATCATCGAACACCTTGGCGTCACAGATGACGTGCGCCCCGCGATCGCTGCGGCGACGTGCATCGTCCTGCCGTCTTACCGCGAAGGCGCCCCGAGAACTTTGATCGAAGGCGCCGCGATGGGCCGACCGCTGATCGCGACGGACGTGCCCGGCTGCCGCGAAGTGGTCGATCCAGGTCAAAATGGGTATCTGGTGCCGGTCAGAGACGCCCCTGCCCTTGCAGCGGCCATGGCCGACTTTGCCCGACTGCCTCCCGAGGCCCAAAGCAGGATGGGCGAAGCGGGCCGCAGGAAGATGGAAGATGAGTTCGATAAAACGCTTGTGGTAGACGCCTACCTTAAAGTCATTGAACAGTCATGGCGCCCCGCTTAGACTGCCTCAAAGATTTGTTTAATATTTTACAAGCATGCGTCGAACCGATGAGGTTCTTGGCAGTACTGGTATGGACCATGATTGAAAGAGACCAGTTTTCCGAGGATGCCGCCCGAGCTGCGTTGCTGTTGTCAAGAGAGCATCTGGTCAATGTCGATGCGGCGCACTCGGCGATTGCGCGGCTGCCGGACGGTGATGAATTGCTCGCTCTGGCGGCCGGAATGTACAGCCTGCCGCTGGTTGCCAAGCACCTGAAAGAATTGGCGGTTGACTGGTTCAATCCCGCTAGTACGAAGCCCCTGGAAAAACAGTTCATGCTCCACCAGCTGGTGCTAAGGGCCGAGCAGCGCACCTTTCTCGAACGTTGTCTTCTGCCCAGCGGTTCCGGTTACGCCTTAATGAAGGGCTTTGCGCTGGCGGATCAGTTCTATGACGCACCCGGGATGCGGTTCGCCCGTGACATCGATATCCTTGTCCACCGTCACGCCGTTGAGGACATCGTGAACCGGGCACTCGCACTAGACTATACGCTTCTCGACAACGCGGACCATGATCACATACTCAAGGACCCACAAGATATCCGCGCCGCACTCCGGTATCAGCAAGTGTTCAGTCTAATTTCTTCGAAAGGTGCGCATATTGAGTTGCACCGCGAAGTGGATAAGGAACAGGGCATATTCGACGAGCGGCAGTTGCTGTTCGGGGTCCAATCGGTCCAATTCGATACCGGAAGCTTCCTGACACTCAGTCCAGTGGATCATTTCATCTTCGTTGCCTATCATTGCGCGCGCCACAACTGGTCGAAATTGCACTGGTCTGCCGATCTCGCGGCGATGGCCTGCAGTCCCTTAATCCAGCATCAAGAACTGATGAACCGTGCCACCCAGATGGGGCTGGACGTCTTGATGAAGGAGACACTCGGTTATGTCGCGCTTTCGGCGAGCCTGGCAGAGCCTGCCCCGGATGCGCCCGGCGCTCGCATCCTCGCCCGGGCTCTGGATGTCGCTCGGCATGGCGAACGCAGAGCCGCCCAGTTTGCAAACAATCAGGCGTCGACCGCGCTTCCCTTCCCCGACATGCTGTCCCCTTGGCTGCGCAAGAAAGTCAGGGCACGGCGGCTGTGGGGACGTTTGAAACCACATATATCCGATTATCATACTTGGCCGCTGCCCGACCGCTGGCAGTGGATTTACTGGCTGGCCGGTTCAACACGCCGGCTGCTGCGGAAGGGTCTTTCTTGAAGGGCCAGTTTGGCTTCTGGCGCGACGCTCTGGGGATTGTTGCAGAAGCCGGAAAAGCCCTAGCGATCCTCGTCAGCATACTCACCCTCGCGGAGGCAATGCTCGGGCTGTCCGTTCTGTGGTTCATCAAATCACTGGTTCAGACACTCAGCGCCGATGGCTTTACCGGGCCAATCAACCAGCAATTGTTCCTAATCGTCACCGCGATTGCGTTGTTGGGTTTGATCAGCGTCTGGGCGACTTACCTGCGAATTAAACAGGGGCTGCGGGTGGCCCAGGTGGTCGATCAGCATATCCAATTGAAAGCTGTAGCGATCGACTACGGCTTTTACGAAAGTCCGGCCTACTTCAACTCGCTGGAGCGCGCCCGCCAAGCGGGATCGCAGCGCCCGACGCAGATGATTAACAGCGTGTTGCTGCTGCTCAAGAGTGGTGCATTTGTGGTCGGTACCGTGGCCATACTGGCTTCCATCGATTGGCGGATTATTCCGGTGCTGCTGCTGTCGGTCTCTGCGATTCTAGTGGTGCGGCTGAAATTCACGCGTGTGCTCTTTAACCTCAAGGCACGCCGGGCCGAAATGGAAAGACGGGCAAGCTATACGGATCAGTTAATCACCAGCGATTGGCACGCCAAGGAACTGCGCCTAGGAAACATGGGCACCGGACTGGTGGGCCAA
This sequence comes from Sulfitobacter sp. KMM 9851, assembly GCF_057178245.1. Lineage (NCBI taxonomy): Bacteria > Pseudomonadati > Pseudomonadota > Alphaproteobacteria > Rhodobacterales > Roseobacteraceae > Sulfitobacter > Sulfitobacter sp. KMM 9851. The sequence continues at coordinate 736,215 of NZ_CM169991.1, read as the reverse complement.
TACAGAGACACACGGGATTACATTAATTCCGAGCAACTTGTGGTTGAGAAACGCAAGGCTTGGGCGGAACTGTTCGTCTCGCTGCTGGGTGCTGTCCTGTTTGCAGGCTCCATTGCATTGTTGATGTACGAGAGCACGGACTCCTCCCAAACGGTCGGCAATCTTGTCCTGTTCCTGCTGCTGTTCCGCCGCGCGGAGACCAGCGGGCGCGAGATGGTTCAAAGCATGTCCAAGCTATACGACGACCGCTTGTTCCTCCGGCAGTTGTTCAATTTTTTACAGAAAAAGACACATATGACCCTCCCCGCGCTACCAGTCGACCTGCCGGTCAGGATACAGGAAGGCATCCGGATGGAGAAGGTAAGCTTCGCTTACCCCAGCAGTCTCGGGTTGGTGCTGGAGGATATTGACATGTCGCTGCCTACTGGGAAGGTCATTGCTCTCGTGGGCGAAAATGGATCGGGCAAAACCACGCTGATCAAGTTGCTGACCAGACTTTACGACCCTGTCGCCGGGCAGGTTCTGCTCGATTCGCGGAACATCCGTGATTTCGATCCTGAAGCGTACCGCCGCAAGTTTAGCGTCGTTTTTCAGAACTTCGCAAGTTATGCCATGACGCTCAGGCAAAACGTCGCCGCTGCGGATACCGCTGGCGTGCAGGACGATGACCGGATAATGGACGCACTGGAGCGTGCAGGTGCAATGCAAATCTTGGAACGTCTGCCGCAAGGATTGGATACCCAGTTGTCCCGAACCTTTGAGGGAGGCCACGAACTGAGCATCGGCCAATGGCAACGGCTGGCCCTTGCACGGGCGTTTTTCCGGCGCAGCGATTTTTTGGTGCTGGACGAACCGTCAAGTGCGCTGGACCCGCGCGCGGAATTCGAACTATTCGATGACCTTCGCCGCCGCGCCGGGGACCGCGCAATCCTGCTGATCAGCCACCGGCTAAGCACCGTGCGCATGGCCGACTACACATACGTCCTAGAAAATGGGCGGATGATTGAAAATGGCACGCACGACGACTTGGCGAGTGCTGGCGGCCGCTATGCCGAGATGTTCGAAATTCAGGCTCGCAAGTACCGCTAGAGTGGAACAGGCTTTTCGCAGTTGCCAATCGTCCATCGCTTGCCCCGATAGTTTCACAGGTCTAGCGGTCACGTGTCAGGTCCAGCGCGCGCCGGTTCCCAAATAATCAGCCAGTCTAGCCTGCGTTCACGAAAATGATGAGGTGATTGATGTAGTTTGAAACCGAATTCAGCACGACAAGGATATTCCGATAAACGGCTCTAACGTGCTACCCTGATAAATGGTCTATTAAGGGACTGACAATCTGCTGCGCTTCTAGGACGAAGATTTCGCAAGAAACGTTCGAGAACTTCTCGACGACGGTCCCGCCCGATTAGTCCGGGCTCACAGGACACGGTAGACAGAACCAGATGAAAGCGCGGGTAGGATTGGCGCTAAGAAACCCGCACCACCCCCGCGCCAACAAAAAAAGCCGCAGCCTACCGCCTCAGACGGAATGCCCCGGCCTTTAGCACCAATGCAACTACTTAGCTGTTCGTGGCGTTGATTAGCGGGGCACCTGCAAATGCCTGACTGTCGCCAAGACTGCCCCCTGAAGAGCTTTTCAACGCTGTCGTAATCCGTTCGACTTTAAGTACTGGCTTCGAATAATACATTAAATTTCCTTTCTAAAACTCTAGCGTTTCTACTAGACTTTGTCGGTACTTTGCAAGGCATAATCATACATTTCCAACTACAACCGAACCGTCTCGGTTCCATTGAGGTCGGACGGCCGTTGAATTGTGCTTCAAGGTACAATCTTGATGATCAATGAGCTTGCAAATCTAGGGGCCCTTCACGACCCCGCTCACAGCTGCAGACAACGGGAAAACTTGCATGCGTTCTACTCTGCCCCCCCCTGAGGCGCTCTCCCTATGTATGAGCGTGCCTCAGGGGGGGGGCAGCCAGTAAAAATGGCGCGGGGCGAGATCCTCCAGGAACTAACCATCCTGTTGCCGGACGAGGCTAAGACGATGGCTTGGCTCAAGGAGCCGCACGAGGGCGCGCTTGTCGGTGGTCAGGTCCTCTGTAACCTAATCGTAGGGGACGGGCATCGCGGCAACCTGGCCTTGCGACGCTTTCCCGATGTACCGCGCGGTGTGCTGCCCGACTACCCGGCTACGAGACCGAGCCGATCCGCAGGACCGATATTGTCCTCACATAACCTGGATCATTGGGGCGCCGATCCGAACACGTCAGAATTTGTACTGAAGTCGACAATGCTTGAACACGCAACATTTTTTGGGACCGGCAGTTCTCTTTGCGAAACCTATCTCTTAAAGGAACTCCTAGGGTAATCCCCCTAATATTAGTGGTGTTCAAAAGTAGAATTTTCTCGGCAAGGTATCTGAGGAGATTATCGATGAAGACGGACGATTTAGCGACGCGTAGATCACGGCTGTCTTGAAGCAGGCGGTGGGCGGCGTGCCGGTCTCTGAGCTGTGCCGCGAGCGTGGGATGAGCAGTGCCAGCTTTTACAAATTGCAGTCTAAGTTTGGCGGCATGGACGCATCTTTGATTGCCGAGATGAAGGACATGGCCGAACAGAACCGCCGCCTCAAGAAGATGTATGCGGAGACGTAAGGCACCTGAAGGCAACGAAGACCCGCACGCCAAGCGCAGGGTGCAACTGAGGCGCCAGAGAATAGAGTGCAATCCGCCTGATCCATCTGTTGGCCCACAATGCGGCCTGCAATTGACCTCACCGTCCTCAGTTTAATAAGTGCCCTAGGGAGAGACTAGGATGAAACCGGGTCTGACGCGGACCATCGACAGGCCATGCCTTGAGACCTCGTTAGACAGGCTGCGCCAAGTGACGTGCCATCTATCCAATAAGAGGCAACTCTCACAGCTGAAACGTATCAGACGTTGGAGGCGCGTGATGAATCTCATGCCGATCCGTCAAAATCAAAACACCCGTTGCCGGTGAAACGGCACTTTCGCCGACCTACTTCGTGATCTGAAGGTGGTTAGGCCCGTGATACGCGATAAAACTTACAGCATATACGGGGGAGTATCGGCATCATCGAAAGGTATTCAAGACAATGGGCAGTGACCACAAAAGCCATATAAACAAATGAAAAAGGCCGCCCAAGGCGACCCATTCAAACTGAAGAAAATGTGGTAGTGGCGGACCGAGGAGGATTCGAACCCCCGACCCCCTGATTCGTAGTCAGGTACTCTATCCAGCTGAGCTATCGGTCCACTGCGGCGGGGTTTAGTCGGGGTAGCCGGGGTTTGCAAGCCCAGTTTTGCGCAAAAGTGTAAAACCTCGCGGCCCCCTTCCGGCAGATCAGATCGTGCCATCGCCCTTGGGCAAGATAATGTCAAAGGCCGTGCCCTCGGGGCCGCTGTATTGCAGGGCCAAACTGCCACCGTGGCCCCGAACCAATTCGGCAGCAATGACCAGCCCAAGCCCCGATCCGCCCTTTCGCGCCCCGCCCTGAAACGCCGTGAACAAATGCGCGCGCGCCTTGGGCGGCAGGCCCGGGCCAGTGTCGCTTATGGTGATCTGCCAGGCATGGGGGCTGTCGACGGCGCGCAGACCGACCTCGCCGGGCTGCCCAGTGGCGGCGATGGCCTGACGGGCGTTGCGCAGCAGATTGGCCAGCACGCGGTACATCTGTTCGGGGTCTGCGCGCACCGTCAGCGTGGCCGGAATATCAACGGCAAAGCTGATGTCCGCGTGACTGTCGGCCAGACGTTCACCGTCGATCACGTCTTCGACCAGTTCGGCTAGCGGCACCATCGTCAGGGTCGGCCCCGGTTCTTCCGCCTTGCCAAAGGCCAAGGTCGATTCGCACAGATGCACCGCGCGGGTGATCGAGCCGACCAGTTTCGGCGCCAGTCGCTTGACGCCCGGATCTTCGGACATTTCGATCCGGTCGGTGAACAGTTGTGCCGTTGTCAGGATGTTACGCAAATCATGGCTGATCTTGCTTACCGCGCTGCCCAGCTGTGCCAGCCGATCCTTCTGCTTGAGCGCCTGCGTCAGGTCGGTCTGTAGCGTTTTCAGCGCCTCTTCGGCCTCGCGCAATTCGGTTACGGCAGCCGAGGGCACGATGATGCGCCGGGCATCTTCCGGTGCGGCGGCGTAGCGTTGCATATGCCCCACAACACCTTTGATGGGTTTAAGCAGGAAGGCCCGCATCGCCAGAAACAACAAGAACGCCGTGAACACCGAAATCACCGCCGACAGCGCAAGGATGCGGATACCGTAGTCCAGCATCGCCATACGCATGGGTGCGGTGTCCATCGTGACCTCAATCAGCAGGCCGGCCTCGCGCACCGGGGCACCGATCACGCGCACCACCTCGTTGCCGGGTTTGAACAGCCGCACCATGGCGTCGCGGATTAGCACCATGGCGCTGGCGTCGCGCAGATCAAAGGTCTGCGAAATCGGGTGGGGCATGGTCGACGACAACACCAACTGGCGCACCTCGTCGCGCCGCAGCACGACGTTGAACACCTCGGCATTACGCAGCAGCTCGTCTTCCAGTTCCGGGTCCAGCATATCGTCGGCCAACAGCGCCAGCGATGCGATCTGTGCCCGCTCCAGCCGGGCCAGCATGTATTCTTCGCGAAACCGCGCGATGGAGGGCACAAAGATCAGAACCTCGGCCAGCATCACAAAGATAGTGGTCAGGATCAGCAACCGGCCGGAGAGGGAATTGATCATGCGCGGCCTCAGGGCAGAAATCGCTGTACGACGCGCACCACGCGCTTGACCATGGCACTCTCGAACAGGCGGGGGCTGAAATAGGCGCCCGCCGCACGTTTGTTGATCTCGCCGATTGTCGGATAGGGGGCCACCATGGCGGCAATCTGGCTCATCTTCATGCCATTTGCCAGCGCCAATGACCAAAGTGAGATCAGCTCGCCCGCCTGATGCCCCACGATGCTGGCCCCCACAGGGCGCCCCTTGACCACCATCAGCTTGATCAGGCCCTTGGTCTTGCGCTCGGCAATGGCGCGGTCGTTGTGGTTGTAATGAAATCGCACGACTTCAAGCTTGTCACCATGTTCCTCGCGCGCCTGCGCTTCGGTCAGCCCGACCTGTGCCAGTTCCGGCGCGGTATAGGTGGCCCAGGGAATATGCGCGGTCTTTGCCTTGCTTGGCAGGCCAAACAGCATCGACCGGATGATCACGCCCGCATGATAGCCCGCCACATGGGTAAATTGCAGGCCTCCGGCCACATCCCCAATCGCGTATACCCGCCTATTGGTCGTGCGCAAACTATCATCAACCTTGATCCCTGATTTGGTCGGCTCCACCCCGGCCTTATCCAGGTCCAGCCGGTCGGTGTTCGCCTTGCGCCCCACCGCCATCAGCAGATGCGAACCTTTGAACACGCGGCCATCCTTGGCCTCCACCTCGATCGCGCCCGCCATGCCGCGTATGTTGGCCGCTAACGCGCCTTCTTCAATCGCCACCCCTTCGTCGCGCAGCGTCTGAAGCACGATCCCCGCCAGCTCGGGGTCATCGTTGCCCAGCGCCTTTTCCCCCTCGATCACCGTCACCTTGCAGCCCATCCGCACATGCGCCTGCGCCATCTCCATGCCGATCGGACCGCCGCCAATGATCAGCAGATGATCAGGTTTCTCACGCAGCTCGAACAGGGTTTCGTTGGTCTCATAGGGGACCTGATCCAACCCCGGAATTGGCGGAACCAAAGGCGATGAACCGGTAGCGATCACGATGCGCCGCGCGGTGATGATGCTGTCGCCCGCTTGAACCTCGGTGTCAGAAATAAAGCGGCCAAATTCGCGGATCACCCGCACGCCAAAGCCTTCAAACCGTTCCTGACTGTCGACCGGGGCGATCTGGGCGATCACGTCGGCCACATGATCCTTGGCGGCGGCGTAATCCACCGTACCGGGGGCATTTGCCACGCCGAACTGTGCCGAATTCTGCTGGCCATAAGCCGCCTTGCCGCTCGCGATCAGGGCCTTAGACGGGACACAGCCGTAATTCAGGCAATCGCCCCCCATCTTATGACCTTCGAGCAGAACGACATCGGCGCCCATCTGCGCCGCCCCAGCAGCCACGGACAACCCACCAGAGCCTGCACCGATAATCAGAATATCCGTCTTGATCCGCGTGTTCATTTCAACAGGTCCTTTCTGGTGGTCATGGCTTTGATCACCACGGGCAGCAATGACAGCGCGCAGAGGCCCAGAATGGGCAACAAAATATGAGGCTCAAAGATGATATCGAGGTCTGGCGTTTCCCCGCGTGCAAAAACCGTACCTAGCCCGGCCCCGACCGAGGTAAAGACCAGCGCGCCCGGGATGATGCCCAAAAAGGTTGAAATCACAAAACGATAAAGCGGCACCCCAAGGAAGGCAGGCAGCAGATTGGCCACAAAGAACGGCACCACCGGCACGAGGCGGATAAAGAACAGCATCGACCACTGGTTGTCGTCGATCCCTGCCTTGATCTTGCGGACCATTCCGTCCGAGGCGTCCATCCGTTCCTTCAGCCTTGCACCAAGGCCCCAGCGCGCCGCGAGAAAGATGACAACAGCCCCCAGCGTGGCCGCCGCCACGTTAAAGGGAACGCCGGGAAACACTCCAAACAGGAACCCGCCCGTCAGCGTGGCCACTGTGGCGCCCGGCAGCGAAAAGGCCACGATCACCAAATAGGCCGCCACGAATCCCAATACCGTCAGCACATAGTTTGCATCCCGAAAGGCGATCAATGCTTCGCGGTTGTCACGCAGTGCATCAAAGCTGAGGTGATCGCGCAGGGTAAAAGCGCCCACAGCAGCCACCAGTGCGATCAAAATAAGCGGCAGATGACGCATCAGCGTGGGTTTGGGTGGGTTCGTCTGTGTCATCTGGGCCATTTCTGCTAAGGTATCCGCTGCCGGGGTCGTTCCCTTTATGACAATGGGGCCTTATGCGCCCCGCCGACAGGCTCTTCACGCGTGGTTGATACAAGGTGTGGTTTATCTCTGATTTTCTGTCGCCCCAGACCACAATTGAAACATATCCCCGCCGATTGTGGGGGAATTTGTTGCAGAACCGGCTTTTTCCACGCCAGAGGGTTTGACTTGCCCGCGTCACCGCTTTAGAGGACGGGCTTGAATTGACGCTGGCAGCCGGATGAATGTCCGATTCTGCCCAGCAAGCCACAAACTGGAGACGGAGCGATGAAACGCACCTATCAACCTTCGAACCTCGTGCGCAAGCGGCGCCACGGTTTCCGCGCACGCATGGCCACAAAGGCCGGTCGCAAGATCATCAACGCGCGTCGCGCGCAGGGACGGAAAGAGCTGAGCGCGTAAGCGTTCACTGTTTCGGACCGAAAATGACACCGCCGGAGGCCCCAAAGGATGGCATGATTGCCACCATGGGGGACACCCCTCCGGCGGTTTCTTTGCGTTTGGAGACCCTGACCAAACGCCCCGATTTCCAGCGTGCCAGCCGAGCGCAACACGTGGCAATGCCCGGTTTCGTGCTGCAAATGCGCCCGCGCCGCGCAGACGAGCGCTGCCAGGCCGAGATTCGCATCGGAATCACCTGCTCCAAGAAGGTCGGCAACGCCGTGGCCCGCAACCGGGCCAAACGGCGCCTGCGCGAGATTGCCCGGCTGATCCTGCCCGACCACGGGCGCACGGGCATGGATTACGTGCTGATTGGACGGCGCGGGGCCACGGCCACCCTGCCCTTTGATCAGCTGCGCACCGATATGCACCGCGCTTTGCACATTCTGCACGGTACCAAGTGACGCCGCTGGCGTTCATCCTGTCGCTGCCGGTGCGTGCCTACCGTCTGATTTTTAGCCCCTGGCTGGGTTTCAACTGCCGTTACCACCCCACCTGCAGCGCCTACGCGCTCGAAGCCCTGCGCAAGCATGGCGGTGTCAGGGGCGGCTGGCTGGCCGCGCGGCGCATCGCGCGCTGTCATCCATGGGGCGGCAGCGGCGTGGATAACGTGCCGGATTAAGACGGCGCGGCCCCCCGATAGCCTGTTTGACCTAGAAACGCGCGATGTCCGTGATGCTTGCGTGCGGGTGGGCAAATGGCCTAGGTGGTCTATGCCCGATCCGTGACGAAAGAGCCGCCATGCTGGACGACCACGACGACATTCATCCCCTGTTTCATGGTGCCCCACAAAGCACCGAATTCAAGAAGCTGCGCAAGCGTATCGTACGGTTGACACGCGAGGCGATCGAACAGTACGGCATGATCGAAGCCCCCGCCGAAGGCACCGCAAAACCGCGATGGCTGGTTTGCCTGTCGGGCGGCAAGGACAGCTATACCTTGCTGGCGGTGTTGCATGAGCTGCAATGGCGCGGGCTGCTGCCGGTTGATCTGCTGGCGTGCAATCTCGATCAGGGGCAGCCGGGCTTTCCGGCGACGGTGCTGCCTGAGTTCCTCAAGAAGATGAACGTGCCACATCGGATCGAATATCGGGACACCTACTCCATCGTGATGGATAAGATACCCGCCGGGCGTACATTCTGCGCGCTGTGCAGTCGTTTACGACGGGGCAATCTCTACCGGATTGCGCGCGAAGAAGGGTGTTCTGCGGTGGTGTTGGGCCATCACCGTGACGACATTCTAGAGACCTTTTTCATGAACCTGTTTCACGGCGGGCGGCTGGCGACGATGCCGCCCAAGCTGGTGAATGAAGAGGGCGATCTGTTTCTCTATCGTCCGCTGGCCCATGTCGCCGAGGCTGATTGCGAACGGTTTACGCGTGCGATGGACTATCCCATTATCCCATGTGACCTCTGCGGCTCTCAGGATGGGTTGCAGCGCCAGCAGGTCAAGGCGATTCTCGATGGTTGGGAGGCCAACAGCCCCGGCCGCCGACAGGTCATGTTCCGTGCCTTGATGAATGCGCGTCCCTCACATCTGCTGGACCCGAACCTTTTTGATTTCGCCGCGCTGACCCGAAATTCAGAATAATTTTAGCGAATTTTACGTGAACATCTGCGGCCGTGTTAACCCAAGACACACCCCATAGGCGATAATTCTGCAAAAGCCGCGCGTTTGGCGTGCACTGCAGGAGGAGGGTCGCAATGGCGAAATTTCGGACCACGGCACTGATCCAGATACGACGAAATCTGGCGTTTGTGCTGACCGGACCGCCTGCGCTGGCCTTTCTGCCTGCGGCGACCCTGGCCGCCTTTTGGTTTGGGGGCGAAATTGCGCTGATGGTCGCGGCATGTTCCCTGCCGTTTATATATTTGCTGGGCGGCGGGTTCAGCGCCGGGCGATGGCTGCCGCGCGACGCGCTAAGCGGGGTGTATCAACGCAGCGCCTTTGAGGAATTGACCGAGCAGTTGTATCAGCGCGCCCGCAACAAGGGCCGCCATTCCGCTACCTTTTTCATCGCGCTAGAGGAATTTGAGCCGTTGATCGACCGCTACGGCCAAGCCGCCGCCGATATTATCGTGCAGCGAAGCGGTGAACGTCTGATCAGCGCCCTGCGCGCCGAGGACATCGTCGGCCAAATGGGCGATGCCCGCTTTGCGATTTGCACCGAACCAGTGCGCCAGCTTGACTTGGAACTCTGCATTCAACTGGCCGCCCGCCTACAGGCCGCCCTGGAAGAGCCGGTGTCGGTCGATGGGGTGGCGGTTTATGTCTCGGCCTCAATGGGCTTTTGCCTGAATTCGCGCGCCCCCGGACACGATGGGGCCGCGTGGCTACAAGCCGCCGCAACCGCCCTGCGCGCCGCGCAGCAGCGTGGCCCTTCAGCGGTCCGGGCCTTTTCCGACCAGATGCGCCGCGATATAGAATACCGCGCGGAATTGCGCGAAGACGTGGCGCAGGCGTTGGACATCGGACAGATCCAGCCGTGGTTTCAGCCCCAGATTTCCACCGACACCGGCCAGATCACCGGGTTCGAGGCGCTGGCCCGGTGGAACCACCCCGTGCGCGGTATGATCCCGCCCGCGGAATTCCTGCCCCTCATTGAAGAAGTCTGCATGCTGGAGCGTCTGGCCGAGGTGATGATGTACCACGCTTTTGCCGCGCTAAAAGCCTGGGATGGCGCCGGTGTGGACGTGCCGCAGGTGGGGGTTAATTTTGCCGGTTCCGAGCTGAACAACCCCCGCCTCCTGGACAAGATCAAATGGGAGCTGGACCGCTTTGACCTGACGCCCGAACGGCTGGCGGTCGAAGTATTGGAAACCGTGGTCGCCGCCGCACCGGACGATATGATCACGCGCAACATCAATGCGTTGGGCGCGCTGGGTTGCCGCATCGACTTGGATGATTTTGGCACTGGGCATGCGTCCATTTCATCAATTCGGCGGTTTTCGGTCAGCCGGATCAAGATCGACCGTTCTTTTGTAATGAAGGCTGACCGCGACCCGGAACAGCAGCGCATGATCACCGCGATCCTGACGATGGCCGAACGGTTGGGGGTCGAAACCCTGGCCGAAGGGGTTGAAACCGTGGGCGAACACGTACTGTTGGCGCAGTTGGGATGCGATCATGTGCAGGGCTTTGGCATTGCGCGCCCGATGCCTTTTGAACAAACACTCGACTGGATTTCACGCCATAACGCCAAGTTGCAGGATGTACCGCGCATCATGGATGGGAAGGCAAAATAGCGGCTGCCGACCCACGCGCCGCAGGGCGGGGGCTTGGCAGATGAGTTAGCAGGCGACTGGGGGCCTGTTACAAAGGGAAATTGCCCGAATCCGCTTGACCTTTGGTGCCGCACTCTGTTGAACCCACCTGATATTCAAAGACATCAGGTGGCGGCCCCAATGGACCAACAAAACAAGAACCTCATCCTCGCGACGGCGCTCAGCTTTGTCGTGATCCTTGTATGGTTTGTGCTTTTCCCACCGCCAGAGGCCGACCCGGCTCTCGATCCGGCACAGGTCACGGCGCAGTCCGGTGAAGCCAGCGGCGTGATCGTGCCTTCTGCCCCTTCTGACGGTGCAGCGCCCGCCACGACGGCCCCCACGACCCCAGGCGAAAGCCGTGCAACCGATCTGGCCAACGCCCCCCGCGTACCGATTGCAACCGACCGGCTGAGCGGGTCGATCTCGCTCATGGGTGGCCGAATTGATGATCTCAAACTAAACGCCTATCAAACCAGCCTCGACGCGGACGCCGAAGTGGTCAGCATGCTGTCACCCGAAGGGACCGACGATGCCTATTACGCGCTGCACGGCTGGGCCGCGGGTGCGGGCTTGGACGCCGACAACGTGCCAGGCGTCGACACTGTCTGGACCCTCAGCGAAGGCGAAGCATTGGGCGTCGACACCCCCGTCACGCTAAGCTGGGACAATGGCGCAGGCCAGATTTTTACCCGCACCATTTCGGTCGACGATGAATACATGTTCAGCGTCACCCAGACCGTCACCAACAACGGCGACGGCGCGATCAATGTGGCCCCCTATGGCATGATCGCCCAACATGGCCAGCCCGACGATCTCAAGAACTTCTTTATCCTGCACGAAGGTGCCGTGGCCATGGCTAATGGCGAATTGGCCGAAGTGGATTGGGATGACATTGCCGATGCTGACATCAATAGCAAATGGGGCCGCCCCGCCGTCGTGACAGAATCCGTCACCGAAGGTTGGATCGGCTTTACCGACCATTATTGGCAGGCCGTGCTGATCCCCGACGCAGGCCAGACCTTTGAACAGGCACTGACCTATGACCCCCGCGCCGATATCTACCGCGCGTTCACCCGCCTGCCCACACAGTCGGTTGCCGCTGGCGCGACAGCCAGCGTCACAAGCAAGCTGTTTGCAGGAGCCAAGGAATGGGAAACCCTGCAGAACTATGAAGCAGCAGGTGTGACCAAATTCATCGACAGCATCGACTGGGGTTGGTTCTTTTTCCTGACCAAGCCGATCTTCTGGCTGCTGCACAACCTGAACCAGCTCATCGGCAACATGGGTGTCGCCATCATCGGCCTGACCCTGCTGATCAAAGCGTTGCTCTTCCCGCTGGCGTATAAATCCTATGTTTCAATGGCGCGGATGAAGGAACTTCAACCTCAGATGGAGGCACTGAAGAAGGACGCGGGCGACGACCGTCAGAAGATGCAGCAAGGCATGATGGAGCTTTACAAGAAGAACAAGGTGAACCCGGCCGCGGGCTGTTTGCCGATCCTGCTCCAGATCCCGATCTTCTTTTCACTCTACAAGGTGATCTTTGTCACGATCGAACTGCGCCACGCGCCTTTCTTTGGTCCGTTCCAGGATCTCAGCGCGCCTGATCCCACGTCGATCATTAACCTCTGGGGTCTGCTGCCCTATGCCGCCCCTGAACCCGGTTCGATGATGGCACTGGTCTTTATCGGTATCCTGCCGCTGTTGCTGGGCATTTCGATGTACCTTCAGCAAAAGCTGAACCCCGCGCCCACCGATCCGACACAGCAGATGATCTTTGCCTGGATGCCATGGGTGTTCATGTTCATGCTCGGCAGCTTTGCCAGCGGCCTGGTGGTGTACTGGATCGCGAACAACACGATCACGTTCACCCAGCAGTATCTGATCATGCGCAGCCAGGGCTACAAGCCCGACCTGTGGGGTAACATCGCGGGCGGGCTGAAACGCAAACCCAAGGCAGACGTCGTCGCCAATGCCGATACCAAGCCCAAGGGCAAGGGCAACGGCAAATCCGGGCCCAAGAAGTAATGCAGGTCACCGCGCTGAACCGTCATCCGCTCAAGGCCCACGGCCGCGAGACGGTACAGCGCGTGACGCTGCAACCGGGGCAGTCTATGCCGTTTGACCGGCTCTGGGCGGTTGCCCATGACGCGGCCAAAGTTGTGGATGGAGAATGGGCGCGCTGCTTGAATTTCACGCGCGGCGCCAGTTCGCCGCAGTTGCAGGCGATCACCGCCCGGCTGGACGAGCCGACAGAGATGCTGACGCTCTCCCACCCGGATCGGCCCGACATCTGTTTTCACCCCGACCACGATGCCTCGCAGTTCATCAATTGGGTGCGCCCGCTGTGCGCCCAAGGCCGTGCCGAACCCGCGCGCATCCTGCGGCTTGATGGCCGGGGGTATACCGACAGCGACGTGGCAACGCTGTCGCTGAACAGCCTGTCGTCACACCAGTCCGTCGAGGCGCTGGCGGGTCAAGCGTTGCAAACCGAGCGGTGGCGCGGCAACATCTGGTTTGACGGTGCTGCACCCTGGGATGAATTCGGCTGGGTCGGTCGCGACATGAAAATCGGTGGTGCCGTGTTGCATGTGCACGCCCGCATCACCCGCTGCCTTGCCACCACGGTAAATACCGATACCGGCGAGCGCGATGTCGATACGCTGGCCGCGCTTGATCAATTGGGCCACCGCGATTTTGGCGTTACACTGACCGTCACCAAAGGTGGCGAGATCGCCGTGGGCGACGAACTGGAGCTGATTTGATGCAAATGAATTTCACCATCGCCGAAGAGCCCGACACGCCGAGCGCCGAAAAGGGCCGGATGCTGTTTGCAGGCGAAACGACCTTTGTCAAAGGTGTCGTCGCGATGGACGGCCTGCCCGATCCAGACCGCATGGAAGTCTGCTTTGCCGGGCGCTCGAACGTGGGCAAGTCGACGTTGATCAACGCACTAACGGGCATGAAGGCACTGGCACGCGCGTCGAACACGCCGGGCCGCACGCAGGAGATTAACTTTTTCACCGCCGGTGAAGAACATTACCTCGTCGATTTGCCCGGATATGGCTATGCCAACGCGCCGCTGCCTGTGGTGGAGAAATGGCAGCGCCTGCTAAAGCAATACTTGTCAGGCCGGCAGACCCTGCGCCGCGCTTTTGTGCTGATCGACGCGCGGCATGGTGTGAAAAAGGTCGACGACGAAATCATGTCGCTGCTCGACAGTTCGGCGGTGACCTTTCAGGTGGTGCTGACCAAGGCCGACAAGGTCAAGGAAGCCGAGCGCGCCAAAATCCTGGATCAAGTGCGCGGTGCGTTGGCCAAACACCCTGCCGCCTACCCCGAAATTGTCGTTACCTCGTCGGAAAAGGGCTGGGGCATCCCGACGTTGCGTGCCATCATCGCCACGCTGGAATAACATCCCGCCCCCGCTCGCAACGCTTCACCATGGGTAAAAGATGAGAACGCAAGACATGAACCGCGATTGGATCGCCACCGCCCGCACGCTCAGCCAAGCCCTGCCCTATTTACAACGCTACGCCGATGCCACCGTTGTCATCAAGTTGGGCGGTCACGCCATGGGCAGTGACGAAGCGATGGACGAATTTGCCCGCGACGTCGCACTGATGCGGCAGGTTGGCGTGAATCCGGTGATCGTGCATGGCGGCGGGCCGATGATCAACGACATGTTGGCACGGCTGAACATCAAATCCGAGTTCGTGAATGGCAAACGGGTGACCGACGCCGCCACCATGGAAATCGTGGAAATGGTGCTGTCAGGCCTTGTGAACGCACGTATCGTGCAGGCGATATCCGAACAGGGTGGTCGTGCCGTAGGTGTGTCGGGCAAGGACAGCGGATTGATCATCTGCGATCCCGAGGACCCGGCCCTAGGCCTCGTCGGCAACCCCACCGAGGTAAACCCCCGCATCCTGCGCGACTTTGCCGACAAGGGGATTATCCCCGTAATCGCGCCGCTTGGCATGGGTCGGGGCGGCGAGACTTTTAATATCAACGGCGACACAGCGGCGGGCGCAATCGCCGCCGCGCTCAAGGCCGACCGCCTGCTGCTGCTGACGGATGTGGCCGGGGTCAAGAACGGCGCGGGCGAGGTTCTGACGGAGCTGACAGCGGCGCAGATCAACGACATGATCACCGATGGCACCATCGCAGGCGGCATGATCCCAAAGGTGCAGACCGCACTGGATGCGCTGGACGGCGGGGTTCGGGCTGCGGTTATCCTGGATGGCCGCGCGCCCAATGCCTGCCTGTTAGAGCTTTTCACCGAACATGGCGCGGGCAGCATCATCCGAAAGGGATGACCTACGCAGAGCTTGAGGCGGCCGCACGGCAACGGCATCTGAAAGTGCTGGGAGCATTTCACCCCGGTCCTGAGGATGCCACCCCAAGGGGCTGCAAGACTGTGGTGCTGCTAGGCCCCGATGAACCCGGCTTTTGGCCCGCGTTTACGGCCACACCAGAATTCAAGGACGGCGACGCCGACGCGATGGACCGCTGGTCAACGCGGGTGATCGGGGATTGGGCGGCGGAATTGGGGGCGCAGGCGCTGTTCCCCTTTGGCGGGCCACCCTACCAGCCATTCTACAGCTGGGCGCTGCGCACAGGCCGCATTCACGCATCACCGATCCGCTTTCTAGTGCATGACATCTCGGGGCTGTTCGTGTCCTTTCGCGGCGCGCTGGCGCTCGGGGCCCGCCTGGACCTGCCGGTGCCGCCGCCATCCCCCTGCCAGACTTGTGCGGCACAACCCTGCCGCAGCGCCTGCCCTGTGGACGCGCTGACGCCTGCGGGATATGACGTGCCACGCTGCAAAACATATCTGGCCAGCGCCGCCGGAGCTGACTGCCTCGGGCGGGGGTGCGCCGCGCGCCGGGCCTGCCCGGTGTCACAGAATTTTGGCCGTCTCGCGGCGCAATCCGCGTATCATATGAAATACTTCTTCTGAAAGGAACGCCATGCGCCGCCTGATCCTGATGCGCCACGCAAAATCTGACTGGTCCAGCGGCACGCCGGACCATGACCGGCCGCTGAACGCACGCGGGCGGCAGGCTGCACTGACCCTGGGTGATTGGCTGCGGGCGCAAGGCACCCTGCCCGATCAGGTGCTGTGTTCGTCGGCGCAACGCACCCAAGAGACGTTGGCCGGACTGGCCCTGTCCGAAGGCACGGAGGTGACTTTGACACGCGATCTGTATCTGGCCACCCACCACGATATTCTGGAATCTATTCGGAAGGCGACGGGCGCTTGCGTGCTGGTCTTGGGACACAATCCGGGTATTGCCCTCTGCGCCGCTGAACTGATTGCGACACCACCCGACCATCCGCGATTTGACAGCTACCCAACCGGGGCCACACTTGTCACGGATGTTGATATCACCGATTGGGCGCAGGCGGGCTGGGGAAAAGCAAACGCGCGACACTTTACAGTGCCGCGCGATCTTTGATGTCAGCAGTGGACGCACGCCCACCCGTTTCGATGTGCCTTAGTGGCCCAAAATCTGGCTCAGGAACAACTGGGTCCGTGGCGACTGCGGGTTGTTAAAGAAGGCCTCAGGTTCGTTCTGCTCAACGATCTGACCCTCATCCATAAAGATCACCCGGTTCGCCACCTGACGGGCAAAACCCATCTCGTGCGTGACGCAGAGCATGGTCATGCCTTCTTCGGCAAGCTCGATCATCGTGTCGAGAACTTCTTTGATCATCTCTGGGTCAAGCGCCGATGTAGGTTCGTCAAACAGCATGATGCGCGGCCGCATGCAGAGCGAGCGGGCAATCGCCACACGCTGCTGCTGACCACCCGAAAGCTGGCCGGGGTATTTGTTGGCCTGATCGGGGATTTTCACCTTTTCAAGAAAGTGCATCGCCGTTTCTTCGGCTTCTTTCTTGGGCGTCTTGCGCACCCAGATCGGGGCCAGCGTGCAGTTTTCCAGAATGGTCAGATGCGGAAACAGGTTAAAGTGCTGAAAACACATCCCAACCTCCGACCGGATCTTGTCGATGTTCTTGAGGTCCGAAGACAACAATGTGCCGTCGACCTCAATCGACCCTTTCTGGTGCTCTTCCAGGGCGTTGATGCAACGGATCAACGTCGACTTGCCCGACCCGGAGGGTCCGCAGATCACGATCCGTTCGCCGCGATGGACGGTCAGATCAATATCGCGCAGCACGTGAAACGCACCGTACCATTTGTTCATGTTGTTGATGCTAATCGCGACTTCGTCGGATACCTGCATTTGTGCGGTCTCAGCCATGTGAGAACCCTCCCTTAACGATGATCTGTCGCAAGACGGCGTTCCAGCCATTGCGAATATTGTGAGATGCCGTAGCAAACGACAAAGAACAGCAGCGATGCGAACATGAACAGTTCCCAATAGACGCCTGCCCAATCGGTCGAGGCAAGGATCGGCCCGCGGATCATGCCGATGATGTCGAACATCGAGATGACGGAAACCAGTGTGGTATCCTTGAACAGACCCACCGCGATATTCACGATGCCCGGGATCGAAATCTTGAGCGCCTGTGGCAAGATGATCAGCCGCATTGCCTGCGAGTAATCAAGCCCAAGACTGTTCGCCGCCTCGTACTGGCCTTTCGGCAGAGCGGCGAGGCCACCCCGGATCACTTCGGCGATATAGGCCGAAGAGAACATGGTGATCATGATCACCACCCGGATGAACAAATCGACACCAGAACCGGGCGGGAAGAAATAGGCCAGCATCACGTTTGCAACGAAAAGCAAGGTGATCAGCGGCACGCCCCGCACGAATTCGATGAACACAACACAGACCATCTTGACGATCGGTAGGTGCGATTGCCGCCCCAGCGCCAATGCAATGCCGATCGGCACCGACAGCGACACACAGGTGATGCCCAGCATCATATTGAGCATGAAACCCCCGAGGTCGCGGCTTGGCACCGCTTCGAGGAGGGGTTTCGGCGCGCTGAGCATATCGCCAATTGGGCCGCCAAGGGTCCAGACGACCACAGCAGCGATCAGCCCGCCCAGCACCCCAAGGGCAAAGCTGCGATGCACGATGCGGCTATAGGCGACATAGGCTGCGATCACGCCTAGCAGCGCAAAGATCGGGTTCCAGATCGAACCGCCCCAGATCAGCCAGAAGGCCAGAAAGGGATAGATGCCGGTAAAGATCAGCAACTTGCGCGGCAGGTCGATGAACAGAACCGGTGCGGCGGCGAGGAACAGCAGCACCAGCGCCAACGTCGGGCGCCAATATTGATCAGACGGGTATTTGAACCCAAAGAGCAACTGGTTCCAGCGTTCGGCCAGAACCGAGAAACAGGCCCCGGTGCTGCCGTCGAGGATCTCGCGGCATTCGCGAAGGCTGCTCGCACTCCAGACACCGTTCAGCATCCACGGCAGGGTCGCCGCCAAGATCAGATAGATGGCATAAAGCGCCGCAACCGTCAGCAGGGCGTTGGCCCAGGTCGGAAACAGGTTTTCGCGCATCCATTTGACCGGCCCGGACGCATTCATCGGCGGCGGGGCTGGCGGCACGGCGGTTTCGCGCACGAAGGCGACGGATTCGGCATGTGTGTCTGACATGGCTTAACGCTCCTTCAGCTTCGTTGCATTGTTATAGACGTTCATCACCGCAGAGATCAGCAGTGAGATCGTCAGGTAGAAGGCCATCAACAGCAGCACACATTCAATCGCCCGCCCGGTTTGGTTCAGGGTGATCCCGCCCAGCGTCGCGGTGATGTCTGCATAGCCCACCAGAATCGCCAGCGACGAGTTCTTGGTGATGTTGAGGTATTGCGAGATCAGCGGCGGGATGATCACCCGCAACGCCTGTGGCAGCACGACCAAGCTCATCACCCGGCGTGGACGCAGGCCAAGGGCGGCCGCGGCTTCGGTCTGGCCTTTGCTAACGGCCTGAATGCCGGCACGGACGTTCTCCGCGATAAAGGCGCCGGTATAGATCGACAGGGCGAACCACAATGCGATCAGCGGCGCACCAATCTGGAGACCGCCCTGAAAGTTGAAACCCTTGAGCGCGGGATAATCCAACCCGATGGGCGACCCCATGATCAGAAAGACCACGATTGTCGGGACAAAAAAGATTGCTACCGATGGCCAGAGCATCGGCAACAGCCGGCCCGTGGCGTAAAGCAGGTTTGTGGCATAGCGCCGGTACGCGATGACGCCGATGACCGACAGAATAAAGGTCACTACGACGACCATCGAACCTTCGCCCCAAACCGGCGCAGGGATATAGACCCCCCGATTTGTGATAGCGACTGCATCCATGAACATCGAAGACGTCGGCGTTTCGCCCCGGAACGCGTTGGGTGCGGGCATTGTCACGGTCATGATCGTATAGATGATCAGGATCCAGATCAGCACCGGAATGTTGCGAAAGATTTCGACGTAGACGGCCATCAGCTTGCGCACCAGCCAGTTGTTCGACAGGCGCAGCACCCCGGCCAACACCCCAAAGATCGTGGCCGTGATACAGGCCAGAAAGGCAACCAGCAATGTGTTGATCGCGCCGACGTAGGCGGCCTGAAGGTTGCTCGACTGGCTGGTGTAGGGGATCAGTGTCTGATTGATGTCATAGCCTGCTGGGCTGGCGAGGAACTGAAACGAGATGTTCAGCCCCGCCTCACGCAGGTTGGTTGCCAGGTTCGAACCCAGATACCAGATCGCGCCGAGTAGCAGCAGCAGTGCAATCACCTGAAAGGTAATCGACCTGTATCGCGTGTCGTTCAACAGCATAGACGGCCGGAACGACTCCTTAGGAGGGTCGGTGAGTGTGGTCATGAAACTATCCCTGTGCCCCGGCTTGGTTTTTTGTGGCGCCTTTGCGGGGCCTTGGCCGGATCATTTTTTGGTCGTGGTCGTTGATGTGCGAAATTCGCCGTGGTCGCAGATGCGCAGGGGGCGCAGGAAATCCTGCGCCCCCTGGCAATTGTGTTTAGCGGAACGGTGGTGTGTAAAGCAGACCGCCGTCGGTCCACTGAGCGTTCAGGCCACGTGCCAGACCAATTGGTGTTTCTTCGCCGATGTTCTTGGCAAAGATTTCACCGTAGTTGCCTTCGGCCATAATCGCGCGCTTGGCCCAATCGGCATCGAGGCCGATCATCGCACCCAATTCACCTTCGGTGCCCAACAGGCGGGCAACTTCGGGGTTGTTGGTGTTGCCGGACATCTCTTCGATGTTGGCCGATGTCACACCCAGCTCTTCAGCTGCGATCAGGGCGTTCAGAACCCAGCGTGTGATGTCGCCCCATTCGTTGTCACCGTGACGGACCAGCGGGCCCAGCGGCTCTTTCGAGATGATTTCGGGCAGCAGAACGTGGTCACCGGGGTTTTCGAACGTGGCGCGCGTCGCGGCCAGACCCGATGCGTCGGTGGTGTAGGTGTCGCAGGCACCGGCAAGGTACTGCTGCTGGCCTTCGGCGTTGGTTTCAATTGGAACCGGCTCATAGCTGATGTTGTTCTTGCGGAAGAAGTCCGCCAGGTTCAGCTCGGTTGTTGTACCGGTCTGGATACAAACGGTCGCGCCGTCCAGATCCTTGGCCGAGGATACACCCAGCGCCTTTGGCACCATGAAGCCCTGACCATCGTAGTAGTTCACGCCGACAAAATCGAATTTCAGGTCGGTGTCACGGCTGAACGTCCATGTGGTGTTACGTGCGAGAAAGTCGATCTCGCCCGATGCCAGCGCGGTAAAGCGGGTTTTGCCAGTTGTCGGAACGAATTCCACGGCGTTCTTGTCGCCAAGCACGGCAGCGGCGACCGCGCGGCATACTGCCACGTCAAAGCCTTCCCATTCGCCATTGGCGTTAGGCGCGGCAAAGCCAGCCAGACCGGTGGTCACACCACAGTTCAGCTTGCCACGTGCCTTTACATCGTCAAGCGTGCCGGCTGCCGCAGCGCCAGCCGCAAGACCTGCAACAGTCAACGCGCCAAAAATTACGGATTTTTTCATTTTTACCTCTTCCTGATAGTCCGCCACGTTTGCGGGCGGTTACACCGGCACCTTGTGGCACCGGAGGCGATCTTGTGCAGGGTTGCCCCTGCTCAATGGATCGTAGTGTGGTCGGATTCCCGTTTGAAGGTCAAGGGCGTGTTCATCAAAAACGACCTCTTGAATGCACCGATTGCGTCCAAAACGTGGCTAATGTGCTATGACGCACGGCACAGGTGAAAAAAACCCACCGCATGCTCAAACGCCTGCCGTTTGATTTCGGCCTGCTCGTCGGCAAGGTCGTCGCGGCCCCACTGCTCGGCCTGCCACTCTTCGTCCAGCCGCGAAACCTGCCATATTTCTTGCGTATCAAAGACTTGCTCTGCAGCAGCGAAACCCAGCACCAGTGACCCGGTGAGGCTGACCAGATCGTGAAACGCGGCCAGTTCGAAATCCGTCAGGGCGGCAGTACGCTGGTGAAGGGTCGCCAGCGCCTCGGGCGATTGGGGCTGATGCATGATGCCCGCGCGGGTATCCAGCCGGACGGCAAGGGCACTCTCGGCCCAGTCCAGCATCGGACCCCAGACCGCCGCTTGACGCGCGACCAGTTCTTCGGGGCTTTCCGCCCGGTAACACAGCAGATCGCTGTCGCCGTACGCGGCCAACAGCTCCACCACCTCGTTCTTTTGCACCGCAACCTTGTCGATTGCGGCGTTGGCACTTTTGGTCACAGGCATGGTCTGCGGCTTGATCACGCCGTCCTGTGCCTGCCATTCTGCCGCGATAGCATCGGCCATGGCGCGGGTCGGCAAGGTCAGGGGACGTTTCGCAGGGGTTTTCACGCGGCGCCCGTCCAATTCGACAGTAAACCCGTCGTCCAACGCGACGACCGTTGCCTCTTTCCAGAAACGTTTCGCTTTCCAATCGCTCATGCGGGCAGGCTCCAAAATGCGTCCAGTAGCAGCGGCAGATCGGCATAGCTGTCAATGATCTGCGCTGCGTTTTGCAATCTATCTGACGTGTGATAGCCCCAGTTCACACCAATACCACGCACCCCGGCGGCGGCGGCCATATCCATGTCAAAACTAGTATCTCCCACCATCACGGTGTTCTCAGCACTGACACCGGCATCGGCCATCGCCTGAAAGATCATCGACGGATGCGGCTTGGAGGGATGAAAATCCGCGACTTGTTGGGTTACAAATAGGCCATGCAGCCCGTGCCCCTCGATCAACTTGTCCAGCCCGCGTTTGGATTTGCCCGTGGCGATGCCCAGCAGCACATCGGGGATGGCGTGCAATTGGCGCAGGGTGGCCAGCGCACCGGGATAAAGCGGTGACGATTGCGCCACGCCCACCTCGGCCCGCAGCGTCATATAGGCATCCTTGTAGGCCGCGACCATGGTCGCATGGTCCACCGCGGACAGGTCAGGCGCCAGCACCGGCATCGCCACATCAAGCGAAAGCCCGACAATCGACAGCAGCTGCGCCCGCGCGGGCAGCGGCGCATTTACCGCCGCAAACGCCGCCGCCATCGCCGCGACGATATCGCCCTGGCTATCAACCAAAGTGCCGTCGACATCAAAGATCACGAGCCGCAAGGGTGATATCATTGCAGCGACTCAAACGGATCATCGGCAGCCAGATCGGGCGTCCAGCCAAAGGTATCCCAGCTGTTCGCCATGTGATCGGGCAGTTCCGCCGTCACGGTGATCACCTTGCGGGTATGAGGATGCTCAAAACGCATCATCCGCGCATGCAGATGCAGCTTTTTCGAGATGATCCCCCCAAGTTGCGCGCCCCAGCCATCGCCCATGTTTTCCTGACCTGACCCGCCATATTTGCCATCACCCACGATCGGGTGACCAATTTCGGCCATATGCGCGCGCAGCTGGTGGGTGCGGCCCGTCACCGGTTCAAGGGCGATCCACGCCGCCCGCGAGCCGACGCGGAACAATGTCGCATAAAGACTATGTGCGCGTTTGGCACCGGGCGTCGCATCGATATCGCGCGGATGCACGGCGATCATCTTTTCGCCCTCGCCGCCCTTGCCGTGACCGCTGGCCTTGACCAAACCATATTTGATCTCGCCCAGATAGGGCGTCGGCACCCCGGCGACGATGGCCCAATAAATCTTGCGGGTTTCGCGGTGCCGCATCGCCGCCGTCAGCGCCTTGGCCGCCAGTCGGGTCCGCGCCAGCAGCAGCACGCCGGATGTGTCACGATCAAGCCGGTGAACAAGGCGCGGCTTTTCATCCAGATCAAACATCAGCGCCTCAGAGAGGGCATCAACATGGCGGTCAGATTGACCAGAACCGCCCTGCACGGCCAGACCGGCAGGTTTGTTCAGCGCGATAACATGATCATCGCGATAGATCACGCAGTTGCGGATCATCTTGGCATCGGCATCGGTGATCCGCGTACGCTTGGGCGGCGGCGGCGCCTCGCCTTCGGGCAGTGGTGGGATACGGATTTGCTGGCCGGTTTCCACCCGCGTGGATGCCTTGACACGCCCCCCGTCAACACGAATTTCGCCTTTGCGGCACATCTTTTCGATATGGCCCTGATTGATCAGGGGGAACATCCGCTTAAACCAACGGTCGAGGCGCTGATCGCCATCCCCTTCGGCCACGGTTACAGTTTGTACACGGCTCATGCCATTACTCCTCGTGCCAGCCAAAGGCCCAGCAAACAGGCAACTAGTGAAAGGATCACAGAAGCTGCCACATAAAAAATTGCAAACCCCAGTCGGCCATCTTCGACCAGTCGCAGGGTATCGAGTGAAAACGCTGAAAAAGTGGTAAATCCGCCCAGCAGCCCTGTCATCACAAAGGGCAACAGATCCGGCGCCTTGTCCGTCAGCATCACCCAAATGATGCCGATCAGCAGCGAGCCCGCCACATTCACCGCCAGCGTTCCCAGCGGAAAGGCCAGCATGATGCCGACGCCAAAGCGCAGGCAGGCCCCCAAAGCGCCGCCTAACGCCACAAAGATCAGTGTTTTTATCATCCGCACCCCATCGCTTGCAGGCGCGTCAGAGTCAAGTTTTGCGCTTGGCCCGCAGCCCGGCAAAGTAATCCTGCCGCTTTTTCAGCTCACGTTCAAACCCGCGTTCGACCGGCGCGTATAACACCGGGCGCGTCATGCCATCAGGAAAGTAGTTCTGTCCCGAAAACCCGTCCTCCGCGTCGTGGTCATAGGCATAGCCGGTGCCATAGCCCTGATCCTTCATCAGCTTGGTCGGCGCGTTCAGAATATGTTTCGGCGGCGGCTCGGACCCGCTGTCGCGGGCCAGTTTGCGCGCGCCCTTATAGGCGACATAGGTCGCATTGGATTTTGGTGCCAGCGCCAGATAGGTCAGCGCCTGTGCAATGGCCAATTCACCCTCGGGGCTGCCCAGCCGCTCGTAGGTTTCCCAGGCCTGCAAGCATACGGCCTGCGCCTGCGGATCAGCGAGGCCGACGTCTTCGACCGCCATCCGGGTGATGCGCCGCATCAGATACCGCGGGTCTTCGCCGCCCTCCAGCATCCGGGCCAGCCAATAGAGCGCCGCGTCGGGGTCCGACCCGCGCATGGATTTATGCAGGGCCGAGATCAGGTTGTAATGGCTGTCGCCGCCCTTGTCATATTGCGCCGCGCGCCGCATCAGACGCTTGGACAGGCCCGCCTTGTCCAGCGCAGCATCGCCTTTCCAGGATGCCACCTGTTCGATCAGGTTCAACAGCGCCCGACCATCGCCATCGGCCATTTCCAGCAGCGCCGCGCGCGCCTCAGGTTCAAGCGGCAGGGTACGACCCAATTCCTGCTCGGCCCGCTGCGCCAACAGTTCCAGATCGTCATGCGGCAGACGCTCTAGCACCAGGACCTGCGAGCGGCTCAGCACAGCGGCGTTCAGCTCGAAACTCGGGTTCTCGGTCGTGGCACCCACCAACAAGATCGTGCCATCCTCCATATGCGGCAGAAACCCATCCTGCTGCGCCTTGTTAAAGCGATGGATTTCGTCAACGAACAGCAACGTTCCCTGCCCATTGGCGCGGCGTATCTTGGCGGCCTCAAAGACCTTCCGCA
This sequence comes from Sulfitobacter sp. KMM 9851, assembly GCF_057178245.1. Classification (NCBI taxonomy): domain Bacteria; kingdom Pseudomonadati; phylum Pseudomonadota; class Alphaproteobacteria; order Rhodobacterales; family Roseobacteraceae; genus Sulfitobacter; species Sulfitobacter sp. KMM 9851. The sequence goes on along the minus strand of NZ_CM169991.1, from coordinate 711,535 downwards.
ACTCCGGCACACCGCTGAAAATCGCGCTGATCTGCACGAAATGCAGATCGGTTTCATCCGCCAACAACCGGGCAATCGTGGTTTTCCCCACCCCCGGTGGCCCCCAGAAGATCAGCGAGGACAGCGCGCCGGACGCCAGCATCACTGTCAGCGGCGCATCAGGCCCCAGGACCTGCCGCTGACCAATCACCTCGCCCAATGTGCGCGGGCGCAGGCGGTCTGCCAAAGGGCGATGGCTGCTGTCGGGCGGCGGGGTACCGTCGTCAAAAAGAATCCACCACAGCGCTAGACCCGAAACCGCAAGACAACACGGCGGTCGCCGCGTTGCACGACCATGTGGATACGGCGCACCTGCCCCGACAGAAGCGCCGCCAGATCGCTGGTGTCGTCGAGCACCACATCGTTCAGCGCCATGATCACATCACCGGCACGCAGCCCCACACGCGGGCCAATGGGCCCTGCGTCCACCACCACGATGCCGGCACTCTCCAGCGGAAGGTTCATCTCTGACATTACCGCAGGGTTGATCCGAGCCACCCGCAATCCGGGCAGCACGGATCGCTGGCCCAGCACCACCTCGGCGCGGTCAGGCACATCCGGCGCTGCGATCAGCGATACCATCACATCGTCTGACACCCCGCCCCGCAAATGCGTGATCTGTGCGCTATGGCCCAGACCGGCCACCGACATCCGATAGATCATCTCGGCCGGCGTGTTCACCGGCTGGCCATCCACCGCCGTGATCACATCCCCGACAGCAAGCCCCGCCGCAAGAAACGGACTGGCCGGGTGCAGGCCAGACACGATGATCCCGCCGGGGCGGTCCAGCCCCAAGGGCGCGGCCATATCCGCATCCACCGGCTGACCCGAAATGCCGGCCCACGGGCGTGCAAACTGCGCATCCCCCGCCCTTGCCCGTTCGACAAAGGCCGCAACCAGATCGGCAGGAATGGCAAAACCGATGCCGTTCGACCCACCCGAACGCGTCAGGATCGACGTATTGATCCCGATCAGGTGCCCCTGCACATCAATCAAAGCGCCACCTGAGTTGCCGGGATTGATCGGTGCATCGGTCTGGATGAAATAACCCAGCCCCCCGTTGCCCGCGGCACCGGACCGCGCCAACCCCGATACGATCCCGCTGCTGACAGTTTGGCCCACGCCAAACGGGTTCCCGATGGCCAGCACCAGTTCGCCCACTTCTACGGCATCGCTGTCGCGCAGCGACAGGAACGGCAGGCCGCCTGCATCATCCAGCTTCAGGATCGCCAGGTCGGCCTCGGCATCGCTCAGCATCACATGCGCGCTGAATTCCCGGCGGTCGTTCAGCACCACGCGAATATCCGTGGCCATACCCACGACATGATAGTTCGACACCACAATACCATCGGCCGAAAGGATCACACCTGAGCCGAGCGAGTTCTGCACACGGGGGCGTTCGGAAAACGGATCACGAAAGAAGCGTTCAAAGAACGGATCGGTTTGCAGGGGGGTGCGGCGTGGCTCTGCCATGATCTTGGCATAGATGTTCACCACCGCAGGCGCCGCCTGTTTGACCAGGGGCGCAAAGCTGAGCTGTATCTGCGCCGCCGATTGCGGCACCTGCTGCGCGGCGGCAGGGGCGGCGAGCATCATCACGATCATCAGGAATGTTTTCATGTCCCATGATATGCGCAGCAGCAGCGCGCGGCGCAACTCCCCCATCTGTATTTGACTGAAAATATACCAACGCAGCCGCCAAAAACAAAAAGCCCCGCCAAATGGCAGGGCTTTCCGTCTCGCTACTGCGAAAATTCTTATTCGTCGGCTGCTTCGGCAGCGGCCAGACGGGCCTTGTCGCCAGCGCCTTTGGCGTCGCGGTCGCGGTCAACAAATTCGATGATCGCCATCGGTGCCATGTCGCCATAACGGAAACCGGCTTTCAACACGCGCACATAACCACCCTGGCGGTCTTTGTAGCGTGGGCCCAGAATGTCGAACAGTTTCGCGACATACTGGTCTTCTTTCAACTTAGAAGCGGCCTGGCGGCGGGCGTGCAGATCGCCACGTTTCGCCAGCGTGATCATCTTTTCGATGATTGGCTTCAGTTCCTTGGCTTTTGGCAAGGTTGTCTTGATCTGCTCATGTTCAATGAGCGAGCCTGCCATGTTCGAGAACAACGCCTTGCGGTGTTCATGTGTACGGTTCAGGCGGCGGTATCCACGTGCGTGACGCATTTCTTAGTCTCCGATTTGATGCCCTCTACGGGCGGTTTTGCTTTGTCTGGCCCGCGATGCGTGTCTTGGGCTCTCCTTGGGGCTTGCGCCCGGTCGTAACGGTGCGCCGATTTCTTTAAAAGAAATCGGCCCGGAAACTTTAAAAGTATCCGGTACCGTGGTTCTTAAAACGAATCCTCGAACTTCTTGGCGAGGTCTTCGATGTTGTCCGGTGGCCAGTCCTCGACGTCCATGCCAAGGTGCAGACCCATGCCCGACAGCACTTCCTTGATCTCGTTCAAGGATTTGCGGCCAAAGTTCGGCGTGCGCAGCATTTCGGCTTCGGTCTTCTGGATCAGATCGCCAATATACACGATATTGTCGTTCTTCAGGCAGTTTGCCGAACGGACAGACAGTTCCAACTCGTCCACTTTCTTGAGCAGCAGCGGGTTGAATTCCAGACCATCGTCGTCGTCCTGACGGGATGCCGATTCAGGCTCGTCGAAGTTGACGAAGATGCCCAACTGGTCTTGCAGAATGCGCGCAGCAAATGCCACGGCGTCATCCGGCGTGATCGACCCGTCGGTTTCCACTTTCATGGTCAGCTTATCATAATCCAGAACCTGGCCCTCACGGGTAGGCTGAACATCATAAGACACCTTTTTGACCGGGGAATAGATCGCGTCGATCGGGATCAACCCGATAGGCGCGTCTTCCGGCTTGTTCTTGTCAGCGGAGACATAGCCCTTGCCGGTGTTAACCGTCAGTTCCATGTACACGTCGGCACCATCGTCAAGGTGGCAGATCACGTGATCGCGGTTCAAGATCTCAATCCCTGCGGATTCAGAAATGTCACCAGCGGTAACAACGCCCGGACCCTTGGCAGAGATCGACAGGCGCTTTGGCCCTTCGACTTCCATACGCAGGCTGACGCCCTTGAGGTTCAAGATGATGTCGGTCACGTCTTCACGCACACCAGCAACGCTGGAGAATTCATGCAGCACGTTGTCGATCTGCACGGATGTGATCGCAGCACCTTGCAGCGACGACATCAGCACGCGACGCAGCGCGTTGCCCATTGTCAGACCAAAGCCGCGTTCCAGCGGTTCGGCGACAACAGTTGCCTGACGGGCCGGGTCATTACCCGGCTTGACGTCAAGCTGTGTTGGCTTGATCAATTCAGCCCAATTTTTGTGGATCATGCGTCCCTCCATCCTTGTTTGTGCCTCATGTCCAAATGACACAAACGCTCGAGGTTTCTAAAAAGCGGTATGGGGCCGCGCAAAATACGCGGCCCCATGGGTAATAATAACCTTAGACGCGGCGGCGCTTTGGCGGGCGGCAGCCGTTGTGCGCCATTGGAGTCACATCACGGATCGAGGTGATGTTGAAACCAGCAGCAGCCAGAGCGCGCAGTGCGGACTCGCGGCCGGAACCGGGGCCCTGCACTTCGACTTCCAGCGTCTTCACGCCGTGGTCCTGTGCCTTGCGGCCCACATCTTCGGCGGCCATCTGGGCGGCGTAAGGTGTCGATTTGCGCGACCCCTTGAAACCCATTGTGCCAGCAGAAGACCATGCGATTGCATTGCCCTGCACATCCGAGATCAGGATTTTTGTATTGTTAAAGCTCGAGTTTACATGCGCCACACCTGCGGCGATGTTCTTGGAGACCTTACGCTTGGTTTTTGTCTTTTCGCGTGCCATCTGTCAGACCCTCCCTTATTTCTTCTTACCAGCAATGGCCTTTGCGGGGCCTTTGCGAGTGCGAGCGTTGGTGTGGGTACGCTGACCACGGACAGGCAGGTTGCGACGGTGGCGCAGGCCACGGTAGCAGCCAAGGTCCATCAGGCGCTTGATGTTCATCTGCGTGTCACGACGCAGGTCACCTTCGACGGTGTAGTTCGCGTCGATGTGCTCGCGCACGGCCAGAACTTCGGCGTCCGACAGTTCGTTGACCCGGCGGGAGATGTCGATGCCGACAGCTTCGCAGATGGCTTGCGCCGACGAGTTGCCGATACCGGTGATATATGTGAGGGCGATTGGAACCCGCTTTGCAGTCGGGATGTTTACGCCGGCAATACGTGCCACGTGTGCAATTCCTTTTCGTTGCGGGTCCGTTATACCAGACCCTTTTTTCACAACGTAAGCCCGAGGCGTTTATGGCCATCGGGCTACAGCTGATCAGGTGATCATGCGGGGTCGGGCGCTACCCTGGCCGCAAATTGATTCTCTTTCGAGATAGCGCTGCCTACGGGGATTTGCGCGGGGCGTCAACCCGGCTTGCGCGGGGCCGCGGTACATCAGCCAATTGGGGGACCGACCCGCGCGCCCGGAGGGTGATCTGACAAGACGGAGCAGAGCCGCCCCTACCCTTTCATCAGGCAGAGCGACCCGTAAAACGGCTCAGCTGTCGAGCACGCCCTTGATCTCGCCCCGTACGGCGTCGATGGCACCCAAGCCGTTGACGCTGCGCAGCATGTCCTTGGCATAGTAATACCCAATCAGCGGCGAGGTCTGCTTGTAATAGGCCATCAGCCGTGTCTTGAGGCTTTCTTCGTTGTCGTCGGCACGGCGTTTGAATTCTGTGCCGCCGCAGTGGCTGCATTTGCCATCTGCCGGGATCGGCTTGGTGTTGTCGTTGTACACCTCACCGCAGCTTGCGCATGTGGACCGTGCGGTGATCCGGGCGACCAGCGCCTCGTCGTCGACCTGCATTTCGATCACGGCATCAAGGGTCTTGCCCTCCGACGCCATCAACTCACCCAGCGCGTCAGCCTGGGCCAGCGTTCGTGGAAAACCGTCAAAGATGAAACCGCCACCGTTTTCGCCCTGAAGCTTTTCCTTGATCAACCCGATGACGATTTCATCGGTGACCAATTCGCCGCGCGCCATCACGCCCGCGACCATCTTGCCCATCTCGGTGCCGCTTTCCTTGGCATCGCGCAGCATGTCACCGGTGGACAGCTGAACCATGTTGCGGGTGTCGACCAGATGACGCGCTTGCGTGCCTTTTCCTGCGCCCGGAGGCCCGAGTAGAATTATATTCATCGACGTACGGGACTCCGTTTCTTGCGTGTACCTTTGCCTGCCCCCTTGCCGCGCAATTGCGACCGTTCAAGCAGACCTTCGTATTGATGCGCCAACAGATGGCTTTGAACCTGTTGGATCGTATCCATGGTCACCGAAACTACAATCAAAACCGACGTGCCGCCAAAGTAGAACGGAATGGCGAACTGGCCGCGCAGGATTTCGGGCAGGATACAGACCGCCGCCAGATAGGCAGAGCCCAGCACAAGCACGCGGTTGACGACATATTCCAGGTACTCGGCGGTTTTCTTGCCCGGACGGATGCCGGGGACAAAGCCGCTTTGGTTTTTCAGATTGTCGGCAACGTCGTCAGGTTTAAAGCTGACGTTGAAGGTGTAGAAATAGGCAAAGAACACGATCATCGCGACGAAGAACAGCAGGTTCAGCGGCTGGCCCGGCCCGAGATTGGCCAGAAGCCAAGACATTACAGGGCTGCTGGAATTACCCGAAAAGGTGCTGACGGTCACCGGCAGCAACAGCAGCGACGAGGCAAAGATCGCGGGGATCACGCCGGCCGGGTTGACCTTGATCGGCAGGTGGCTGGAGCCACCGTCGTACATCTTCATACCAACCTGACGGCGGGGATACTGGATGTGAATCTTGCGCAGCGCGCGTTCCATAAAGACCACGAACATGATCGTCGCGATCACCATGACCAGCACGCCCACAATTACCGCAGGGCTGATCGCGCCAGACCGGCCAGACGCAAAGAACTGCGCGATGGCGGCGGGAACTTCGGCGATGATGCCGACAAAGATAATCAGCGAAATGCCGTTGCCAATGCCGCGCGCAGTGATCTGCTCACCCAGCCACATCAGGAACATGGTGCCGCCGACCAGTGTGATCATACAGGCCGCAATAAAGGAGAAACCCATCTGACCATCGGCCACGATATCACCGGCCTGAAGGCTGATGGCGAGACCGTAGGATTGCAGCGTGGCAAGCGCGACAGTACCGAAACGGGTGTATTGGTTGATCTTCTTGCGGCCCTGCTCGCCCTCTTTTTTGAGCTGTTCCAACGCCGGAACCATCGAGGTCAGCAACTGAACAATGATCGAGGCCGAAATGTAAGGCATGATGCCGAGGGCAAAAATACCCATGCGCCCCAGGGCGCCGCCGGTGAACATGGAAACCATGCCGCCGATCCCCTGCCCCGCGCTTTCCATAAAGTCGCGCAGCGCGCCACCGTCGATGCCCGGCACCGGAATGAAGGTGCCCAACCGATAAACAATCAGCAGGCCCAGCGTGTAAAGGATACGATTGCGCAGGTCAGATGCCTTGCCCAATGCGGACCAGCTGGTGTTGGCGGCCATATTTTCGACGGCAGATACCATTATGGGTCTCATCTTTCGTTACTAAAACGCCGCCCGGGCCGTTCTCCGGCGGGCGGCGTTAGGGAAAACTTGAGGATATGTAAGCGGCTGACGCGCCGCTCACAAGCCTTAAGGCCGCATTACTCAGCCGCTGCTTCCGCCTTGGACGCAACTACGGTCAGTTTACCGCCCGCTTTTTCCACCGCTTCAATGGCAGATTTGGACGCGCCGTGTACGTTCAGGTCGATCTTCGACGTGATGTCACCCTTGGCCAGAACGCGAATACCGTCCAGCTCGCGACGCACCAGACCCGAAGCGACCAGAGCCGCGCCATCGATGGTCTTTTTGGCGTCGATTTTCTTGGCGTCGATGAATTTCTGGATCAGGCCCAGGTTCACAACGGCGTAGGATTTGCGATTCGGCTTGTTAAAGCCACGCTTTGGCAGGCGCTGGTACAAAGGCATCTGGCCGCCTTCGTAGCCATTGATGGCCACACCCGAACGGGACTTCTGACCCTTGATACCACGGCCACCCATCTTACCCTTGCCGGAGCCGGGGCCACGACCAACACGTTTGCGGCGTTTTGTTGCGCCTTCGTTGTCGGAAAGTTCATTCAGTTTCATGTCGCTTCTCCTTTTGCCGGAAATGCTCCCCAGCGACGGGAGTGAGCAAACGCGGCGTTACGATTCTGATGTGGCGCATGAAGGCCACTGGGGGCGTATAGGGGAACGGCTGCGCGGGATCAAGGGGGCGTGGTTTGGGACGTAGCCGCGTCGGTCACCCGCCTAGGGGGTGCACCCGGTCGGTGAGGGCCATCGCCTGCCCGTGGGGGACGCGATGGCCCGGCGCGCTATGCACTCGATCAGTGACAATGCAACGGCTTGGACCCGGCATGACAGCATTGGCCTGGGGGAGAAGACTTGCGACAACCACCACTGTGCCCAGGATTATCAGTTTCACTTGATGAGTGGGTTGGAACGGAGATTGGCCCCGCTGTGACAATAGCGGGAAGTGACAGGCAAAAAAGTGCTGCGAGAATAGGTTTCATTAACAAAATCCAGTGTGCAAAACGCGCTTAAAAAATACGCGCAGGGCAGCCGTAAAAGTTAACAAAGTATTAACAACCAAAATCTGAGAGACCAACTCACCTTCCAACCTCACGGCTATTGAGCAAAGTACAAATCACTTAAAATAAAAACGCCCCGCAGTTACCTGCGAGGCGTTCTAACATTGGTGGGCTAGAAACCCACCCTACGGCCAATCGGTAAGGTAGGGTTCACCCCACCACCGATTCAGCCTTTTTCTTCCACAATCTCGACCATGTGCGAAATCGCATTGATCATGCCGCGCACGGAAGGAGTGTCTTCCAGCTCACGGGTTTTGTGCATTTTGTTCAGGCCCAAGCCGATCAGCGTGGCACGCTGTTTGGCGGGGCGGCGGATGGGCGAACCTACCTGCTTGATCACGATTGTCTTGGCCATGCTTATGCCTCCTCAGCCACTTGTGCGGACGATTCTACGTTGTCGTCACGCTTGGGCAGAATGTCGGCCACTTTCTTGCCGCGACGCTGCGCAACAGAACGAGGCGATTGCTCTTTCTTCAACCCGTCCATCGTGGCGCGGATCATGTTGTATGGGTTCTGCGACCCGATGGACTTGGAAACCACGTCCTTCACGCCCAGCATTTCGAATACGGCACGCATTGGACCACCGGCGATGATCCCGGTACCTTCTGGTGCTGTGCGCATCACAACGCGGCCCGCGCCGTGGCGGCCTTCCATGTCGTGGTGCAACGTCCGACCTTCGCGCAATTGCACGCGGATCATCTGACGCTTGGCCTGCTCGGTGGCTTTGCGAATGGCCTCAGGGACCTCTTTCGCTTTACCTTTACCGAAACCAACGCGGCCTTTTTGATCGCCCACAACCACCAAAGCGGCAAAGCCAAAACGCTTACCACCTTTTACGGTTTTGGACACGCGGTTGATCGCGACCAGACGGTCAGCGAATTCCGGGGTCTCTTCGCGCTGGTTGCGGCGGTTGCCCCCACGGTTGTCATCTCTTGCCATCTGGCATCTTCCTTTTTTTGTCGGCCCTTGGGCCTTGTCTTGGTCAATCCAGGTGGGCGTAGTGCCCCCGGATTATCGAGAGGGCCGGTGTGGCCCTCTTCGCAATGTCGTGATGCAGAGGGTGCGTGGTCGCCCACGCACCGCTGCATCAGATCTTCAGGCCGCCTTCGCGTGCGGCGTCGGCCAGAGCCTTCACCTTGCCGTGGAACAGAAAACCGCCACGGTCGAAATAGGCTGTTTCCACGCCGGCTTTCTTGGCACGTTCGGCAATCACGGCGCCCACTTTCGCGGCCGCTTCGATGTTGTTCTTGCCGATGAAACCCAGATCCTTCTCCAGTGTGGAGGCGGAAGCCAGTGTCACGCCATTCACATCGTCGATCAGCTGAGCCGAGATGTTCTTGGACGAGCGGTGTACCGACAGGCGCATACGGCCTGCGTTTACCTTGCGAAGTTTGTTCCGAACGCGCATGCGGCGTTTCAAAAACAGTTGTCTTTTGCTGTTTGCCATGATGTGCGTCCTTACTTCTTCTTGCCTTCTTTGCGGAAGACGAACTCACCTTTATAGCGAATGCCTTTGCCCTTGTAGGGCTCGGGCTTGCGCCATGCACGGATGTTCGCAGCGACTTGACCAACAAGCTGTTCGTCAATGCCTTCCACAATGATTTCGGTCTGCTTTGGCGCTGTTACGGTGACACCTTCTGGTGGCATGTAATCAACGTCGTGGCTCAGGCCGAGGTTCAGTTTCAGCGTGTTGCCGTTCATGGCAGCACGATAACCAACACCCTGGATTTCCAGCTCCTTCTTGAAACCCTGTGTGACACCGGTCACCAGGTTTTCAATCATGGTGCGGGACATGCCCCACTGCTGCAGCGCGCGCTTGGACTTACCACGCGGCGTGACAGTGATCACATTATCCTCGACGGTGAGGGTCACATCGTCAGTCGCCTTGAAGCTGCGGGTGCCCTTGGGGCCCTTTACTTCGATCGACTGACCGCTGACCGATGCTGACACGCCAGACGGCATGGAGACCGGTTTTTTACCAATACGAGACATGAATTTCTCCTTAGAATACGGTGCAGAGCACTTCGCCGCCAACATTGGCAGAGCGTGCAGCAGCATCCGACATCACACCCCGGGGGGTGGAGACAATCGACACGCCGAGGCCCTGACGGACCACTGGAATGTCATGTACGCCCATGTACACGCGACGACCGGGCTTGGAGACCCGCTTCAGTTCGCGAATAACAGGTTCGCCCTCGTAGTATTTCAGGCTGATTTCGATGGCCGGGTGGCCGTCTTTACCAGTCATCTTTTCGTAGCCACGGATGTAGCCTTCGTCGGCCAACACGTCCAGAACCCAAGCACGCAGCTTGGATGCAGGTGTGACAACTGTGGATTTGCCGCGCATCGAAGAGTTACGGATGCGTGTCAGCATATCTGCGATAGGATCGTTCATCTGATGCGCTCCTTACCAGCTCGACTTGACCATGCCGGGGATTTGGCCAGCAGAGCCAAGATCCCGCAGCGCGATCCGCGAAATTTTCAGTTTACGATAATAAGCGTGCGGACGGCCTGTCAGCTGGCAACGGTTGTGCAGACGCACAGCGCTGGAGTTCCGAGGCAGTTTCGCCAGCGCGAGAGAAGCGCGAAAACGCTCTTCCATCGGCTTTTCTTGGTCGCTTACAATCGCTTTCAAGTCAGCACGCTTAGTGGCGTACTTCTTGACCAGTGCTTCGCGCTTCTTTTCGCGCTCGATCATAGATTTCTTAGCCATGTCTATTCCTTCCCGCGCTTATGAATTGAAGGGCATGTTGAAAGCTTTCAACAGGGCCTTGCCTTCAGCGTCGGTTTTCGCCGTGGTGGCGATCACGATGTCCATCCCCCAGTTTTCATCAACTTTATCAAAGTCGATTTCAGGGAACACGATATGCTCTTTCAAGCCCATGGCGTAGTTGCCACGGCCGTCAAAGCTTTTGCCCGGTACGCCGCGGAAGTCGCGGATGCGGGGCATTGCAATCGTGATCAGACGATCCAGGAATTCGTACATGCGATCGCCGCGCAGGGTCACTTTCGCGCCCAGTGGCATTTCTTCGCGTACACGGAAACCAGCGATGGATTTCTTGGCGATAGTGGTCAGCGCTTTCTGGCCAGCGATTGTCGTCAGGTCTTCCTGGGCCGACTTGGCTTTCTTGCTGTCACGCACGGCTTCGGCACCACAGCCGATGTTCAGAACGATTTTATCCAGACGCGGGATCATCATGTCGTTCTTATAGCCGAATTCCTCTTTCAGGGCTGCGCGGATCTTTTCGCGGTATTCAGCCTGAAGGCGGGGTGTGTAGGTTGCGGTATCAAGCATCGATCACGTCCCCCGTGGTCTTGGCAAAGCGCACTTTTTTGTCGCCTTCGATTTTAAAGCCCACGCGGGTGGCTTTGCCATTGGCATCCACAAGCGCGAGGTTGCTCAGGTCGATCGGCATCGCCTTGGGGATGCGGCCGCCCTGAGATGTCTGTGTCTGGCGCGTGGCACGGATGGAGACGTTCAGACCATCCACAACCGCTTTGTTCGACTTGGGATCGACCGAGGTGATTGCCCCTGTCTTGCCCTTGTCCTTGCCAGCCAGCACGATGACCTTGTCACCTTTGCGAAGTTTAGCAGCCATTACAGCACCTCCGGCGCAAGCGAGATGATTTTCATGAAGTTTTTCGCGCGCAGTTCACGAACAACTGGCCCAAAGATACGGGTGCCAACTGGTTCGTTGTTGTTATTCAGAATAACGGCTGCATTGCGGTCGAAACGGATGGCTGTGCCATCGTCACGACGGACTTCTTTGGCGGTGCGAACGACGACGGCCTTACGGACGTCGCCCTTTTTCACACGACCGCGAGGGATGGCTTCCTTGACCGACACGACAATGATGTCGCCGACGGATGCGTATTTACGCTTGGAACCACCCAGGACCTTGATGCACTGAACACGGCGAGCGCCGCTGTTGTCAGCTACATCCAGGTTGGTCTGCATCTGGATCATTTGGTTTCTCCCGACCTTCTGGGGGGCGATGCGGCCCGCGTCCCAGGGTTTCGATTAACAGGTTGTTTAGGCTTCGGCAGTTTCCGAAGTCAGAACTTCCCAACGTTTGGTTTTCGACTTTGGTGCACATTCGATGATGCGAACAGAATCGCCCACTTTGAATGTGTTGTTCTCATCGTGAGCCCGGTATTTCTTGGACTTACGAATGGTTTTCTTCAGAACCGGGTGTGTAAAGCGACGCTCTACCGATACGGTTACTGTCTGGGCGTTGGCGTCCGATGTCACGGTGCCTGTCAGGATACGCTTGGGCATTTTTCAGGCTCCTCTTATTCGGCTGCCGCAGCGGCGGCTTTTTGGTTCAACACAGTGTGGACACGGGCCACATCGCGCTTAACCGACTTCAAACGTGCAGGGTTTTCCAACTGGCCGGTGGCCTGCTGAAAACGCAAGTTGAAGGATTCTTTTTTCAGGTTCACAAGTTCGTCGCGGAGCTGGTCCGGCGTCTTGTCATGCAGTTCGTTGGCTTTCACGGCCTATTCCTTTCAACATCACCAGATGGCCCCTGAAGGGTGACCATGATTCTGGTGGAGTTCATGATGAAAGGTGCCAATACGCCGGGTGCCTGCCTAACGCAACCCTTTTTGCCGATTGGATAGCAAATGCGCTAAGGGCCGCGCCTGACCTTTGGAAGGCGTCCCAACAGTTCGTCATGCGTAGGGATTGCCGCCGCCGCCACCTTGCCGTGTGTTGACACCTTGCCATGCGCCTTCCCGGGGGGAAGGTCAGGCGCGGCCCGTGTCTGCGACACGCGCCAAAGGCAATTTCACTCGCCAACCCGTCACTGTCTTAGTAAACACGCCCCATGACACATATCAAATCGCTTTTCGCCACCCGCCTCTATCACGCCGCCCTGTCGGCCCATGGCAAAGCCATTGACACCGATGAACTTGCCGCTTCCTGCTTTTCCATCGCGGAAGACGACGAAGCGGGCCAGGACTGGTGCGAAGAAAACGGCTATGCCGGCTACACCTCTTACGCTTCGCTCGACGACCTGCCCTACCGCTTTCCCATCTTCAAGGATCTGGTCAAGGTGCTGGACAAACATGTTGCAGCCTTTGCCAAGGATCTGGAGTTTGATCTCGGCGAGCGCAAGCTGGTGCTGGATTCGCTGTGGCTGAACATCCTGCCCGAGGGCGGCATCCACACCTCGCACATCCACCCGCATTCGGTGATTTCCGGCACCACCTATGTCACCATGCCCGAAGGTGCCAGCGCGATCCGGTTCGAGGACCCGCGACTGCCCATGATGATGGCCGCCCCGGGGCGCGTCAAAGACGCCCGCGAAGAACTGCGCCCGTTCATCTATGTGGAACCGGCGGTTGGTGACGTACTGCTATGGGAAAGCTGGCTGCGCCACGAGGTGCCGATGAACATGATCGAAGATGATAGGGTGTCGGTGAGTTTTAACTACAACTGGGCGTAAGGTTGGGCCAGCGCCTGCCCGCGGGTCGGCGTTCGAATGGTGGCCCTATGCCACTTTATGGTTCAATCGTGACGTGACTTAGCTGACGTGCGCAAAGTCTCACTAAATCGCCGACCCGTCCGGGCGGGCAGGCGATGGCCCGGCGCCTGCGACTTGATCCCGGGCCTGTTCCTACTTCTTCGCCGCCTTGGCCGCCTCTTCCTGCGCCTTTACCGCCGCCTTTTCTTCCTTGGTCAGCTTGTTGCCCCACTGATTGTTGCTCAGCCCCAGATCGGCTGGCATCGGCTTGGTCTTGCCCTTTTTGACAGACCCGCCGTTATCAAGGAATTGCTTGATCAGGTCGTCGTCAGTGGTGGGTTTGGGGACGTGGTTCATGGGGCGTGGCCTTTCTTGGCAGAGAGGGACTTGGCTGGTCCTTATGGTAGTTGGGTTTGACAGAGATGGCTAGAACCATGGCACTTGCCAGGCTCCACAAATTCCCTGAAACTCAACCATGAATTGAACCGCCCTATTTTTGCAAAAGACGATTTCACCAAATGACTTCCCCTCTTTTCTTGTTGCTCATCTCAGCGATGATAACTGCCGCCGGGTTCCTGCCCGGCCTGTCCGACCTGCTGCTGCTGGGCGGGCCTTGCATCATCGCCAGTGCGATCCTGCTGATAAAATCGCTACGGCGCGACAAGACCCCAAAGAATTGGATCATCATCGACGGCTCGAACGTGATGTATTGGAGGGGCGGCGAACCTGACATTTTGACAGTACGCGATGTGGTCGATTACCTGCGGGAACGTGGCTTCACTCCCGGTGTCGTTTTCGATGCGAACGCAGGCTATTTGCTTACGGGCCGTTACCAACATGACCGCGCCCTCAGCTCACAACTCGACCTGCCCCAGGACCGGGTTATGGTCGTCCCCAAGGGCAACCCGGCGGATTCCTTCATCCTAAAGGCCGCGCGTGATTATGGCGCGCGGGTCATCAGCAAAGACCGTTTTCGCGACTGGGCAGAGGCGCATCCGGAGGTGGCGGAGCCGGGGCATGTGGTGAAGGGCGGCTATCGCAAGGGGCGGTTGTGGTTGGATTTGGGGGAGGATGCGTGAGGCCATCGTAGCAATCGTAGCACTAGAGTAGGCTGGACCATCGCCTGCCCGTGGGGTGGCGATCCTGCTCGCTGATCCGTCCCACTTTATGCCCCAGCGGTGTCGTGCCTTATCAAACTTGATCCCAGCCTCGATCAATCGCCAGCCCGAACGGACGGGCAGGCGATGGTCCGGCGCGCTACGCGCTTGTTCCGGACGGGGGGGCAGGATCGGTGGGCAACAGGTACCCACCATGGCACCCGCCTAAACTGTGGGGCAAGATGCAAGGCACTCGCATTACGCTAGCGGCTTGCCTAAGGCACTTAGGGCGCGGTTCGGACACTGCTTTTGCAGAGTAAAAGCAAAAAATAGCGCAAAATCAAAGCTGCAAATTGGAAAACTAAGGTAGGAAAATTCTAAAGAAATAGGATCTTCATTTCTATTTCTTAGCTTTAAAAGTTCCACCTTTGAACCCCGTTCCTTTTCTTATGATTGAGCCGCCGGAGGAATGGGGCACTCTATCACCTGCACATGACGCCAATGCGATAGTGGGGGGGACTAGCGAGAGCAGCAACAATTCTCGTCGGGAAATTTTTATATCAGAACAATATTTGATTGTTTGAGTACTCATGTAGACAACCTTCAATTTTTCAATTCACTTATATCTCCTTCAATATCCATATCAAAGAAAAACCCCCGCTGATCACTCAGCGGGGGTTTCTATAACCCTACCGGTGGCGGAACGCGCATTTGCTTTGCAAATACGCTGCCTCCGCCGCGTCGCCCCGCATGCGGGGCGACGGGATTACCAGTCTTCGCGTACGACGACCCGTGTCTTGATCGGCAGCTTCATTGCCGCCAGACGCAGAGCTTCGCGCGCCACATCTTCGCCGACACCGTCGATCTCGAACATGATGCGGCCTGGCTTGACCTTGGCTGCCCAGAAGTCGACGGAACCTTTACCCTTACCCATACGCACTTCGACGGGCTTGGAGGTTACCGGAACATCCGGGAAAATGCGGATCCAGACACGGCCCTGACGCTTCATGTGACGCGTCATCGCGCGGCGTGCCGCTTCGATTTGACGGGCTGTTACCCGCTCCGGCTGCAGTGCCTTCAGCCCGTAGGTGCCAAAGTTCAGGTCAGACCCGCCCTTTGCCAAACCCTTGATCGAGCCTTTGAACTGCTTACGGAATTTAGTACGTTTTGGCTGTAGCATCTATCTACTCCTTAACGCCGACCGCCGGCACCGCGAGGTGCTGGGCCGTCTTGCAGTTCCTGTGCCTTACGGTCACGCGCAGCGGGGTCGTGTTCCATGATCTCGCCTTTGAAGATCCAGGTCTTGATCCCGATGATGCCATAAGCGGTCATCGCTTCGACATGTGCGTAATCGATATCGGCACGCAATGTGTGCAGAGGCACGCGACCTTCGCGGTACCATTCGGTACGCGCGATTTCCGCGCCACCCAAACGACCGGCCAGGTTCACACGAATGCCCAGGGCACCCATGCGCATGGCATTCTGCACGGCGCGCTTCATGGCACGACGGAAAGACACCCGGCGTTCCAATTGCTGAGCAATGCTTTCACCAACCAATGCCGCGTCCAGTTCCGGCTTGCGCACTTCAACGATGTTGAGGTGCAGCTCGGATTTGGTCATCTTGGCGATTTTCTGGCGCAGACCTTCGATGTCTGCCCCTTTCTTGCCGATGATGACGCCGGGACGTGCTGTGTGGATCGTAACGCGGCACTTTTTGTGCGGACGTTCGATGATCACACGGGCGATACCGGCCTGGTGGCATTCCTTCTTGATGAAGGCGCGGATTGCGAGGTCTTCAAGCAGAAGATCACCGTAATCCTTGGTGTCGGCATACCAGCGGCTGTCCCAGGTACGGTTGACCTGAAGGCGCATGCCGATCGGGTTTACTTTATTACCCATTATGCTTGCTCCTCAACTTGACGCACGACGATTGTGATTTCCGAAAACGGCTTGACGATCTTGCCAAAACGCCCACGGGCCCGAGGGCGACCGCGCTTCATGATCAGGTTTTTGCCGCAATATGCTTCGGCTACGACCAGTTCGTCCACATCAAGGTTGTGGTTGTTCTCGGCATTCGCGATGGCTGACTGAAGACATTTCTTCACATCTGCTGAGATCCGTTTTTTGCTGAAAGTGAGGTCCGTCAGGGCCTTGTCCACCTTCTTGCCACGGATCAACGCGGCGACGAGGTTCAGTTTCTGCGGCGACGTCCGCAACATGCGCAGCTTCGCACGTGCTTCGTTGTCTGCCACGCGGCGGGGATTTTTATCCTTGCTCATGGCTTATTTCCGCTTCGCTTTTTTGTCGGCGGCATGACCGTAGTAGGTCCGTGTTGGCGAATATTCACCAAACTTCTGACCAATCATGTCTTCGCTGACGTTTACAGGGATGTGCTTGTGACCGTTGTACACGCCAAACGTCAGACCCACGAACTGGGGCAGGATCGTGCTGCGGCGCGACCAGATCTTGATCACTTCGTTACGACCGCCCTCGCGGGAAGCCTCTGCCTTTTTGAGGACATAAGAGTCAACAAAAGGACCTTTCCATACTGAACGAGCCATTAATTAACGCCCCTTCTTCTTGGCGTGCCGCGAGCGGATGATCAGCTTGCTGGACGCTTTGTTCTTGTTGCGAGTCTTGGCACCCTTTGTCGGTTTGCCCCAAGGGGTAACCGGGTGACGACCACCGGACGTACGGCCTTCACCACCACCATGAGGGTGATCGATCGGGTTCATCACGACACCACGTACCGAAGGACGGATGCCCTTGTGACGCATGCGGCCCGCTTTACCGTAGTTCTGGTTCGAGTTGTCGGGGTTGGACACGGCACCAACGGTGGCCATGCATTCCTGACGCACGAGACGCAGCTCGCCGCTGCTCAGACGGATCTGAGCATAGCCACCATCACGACCAACGAACTGGGCGTAGGTGCCTGCAGCACGGGCGATCTGACCGCCTTTGCCGGGCTTCATCTCGATGTTGTGGATGATCGTACCAATAGGCATACCAGAGAAGGGCATCGCGTTGCCCGGCTTGATGTCAGCCTTTTTGCTGGCAATAACCTTGTCACCAACAGCCAAACGCTGCGGTGCCAGGATGTATGCCTGTTCGCCATCTTCGTACTGGATCAGCGCAATGAACGCGGTCCGGTTAGGGTCATATTCGATCCGGGCGACAACAGCGGACATGTCCAGCTTGTTACGCTTGAAATCAACGATCCGGTAAAGACGCTTTGCGCCCCCACCTGTGCGACGCATTGTGATCCGTCCGGTGTTGTTCCGACCACCCGATTTGGTCAAACCCTCGGTGAGGGCTTTTACGGGTCGGCCTTTCCAAAGCTCCGAACGGTCGATCAGTACCAGCCCACGCTGGCCCGGCGTCGTCGGTTTATACGACTTTAGTGCCATGTTGTCTGTCTTCCGTTTGCTTGTGCGCGTCGTCTAGTTGGTGACGCCGCGATGGTTGTAGGGCCCCGAAGGTCCCCGGATAGTGCTCCGCGTCCAAATATCACGCTTGGACCAAGAACAAAGGCAAAGCCCCGGACGAATCCGGGGCCACTGCCGATGGGGTCTGATAGGGGGGATGCAGCAGAGGGTCAAGGGATTAAGCAAAGAATGCGCGCGCGCGCCGTTTCGTCGAGAAACGCGCCTAATATGGCCGGGCAGCGCCAGACCGCGGGGTGGCGCTGCCCGGCGGGCTACGCCCTTGACTCCAGTAGGGTGGCGCGTTTTCCATCAATGCCTGCTAGGCCGACGAAGCGGACCTTGCTACCTAATCTCGACTTTTGGTTTGCAGGCCAAGACCACGCATCACTTGATCAAGCTCCGCAACGGACAGTGAAGCAGACGGAACCGCGTCTTTTTTGTCAGTGAATGGAAGCCAACCCTTGAGGGTTCTTGCCCAAGCAAATTCGCTTGGCACGCACTCTGCCGGAATTAGGTAGTCTGTGTTATAAACTCGGCTAAGTATCTCGTAAAAATCGCCAAAATCATCGCCCCAGATTCCCAAATCGGTGACAATTTCAGATCTAGGGTTAAGGTCTCCCATCAGGTTGTCATCGAGACCAAATTGCTTCAGTGCTTCGAGCATTCGATCTGGGACGTCTTCGTTGTTTTCCATGACACTCTAACCATTAATCCGTTTGCCCAAGCATAAGGTCGCTGCTCAATCATCTCAAGTTGCGAGGTCGATATGGGCTCACACCCGCCGCTCGCTGCGCCTTGTAAAAGTGGCAGCTTTCCCGCCCGGAAACTCGCGCACAGCCCGCCGGGCCATCGCCTGCCCCCGCGGACGGGGAGGCGATCTCCCTGACCCTCGAACCTTCACCACCTGACAAACAAAAAGGGCGCAGCCATCACAGCCACGCCCCTTCCAATTCATTCAAACATCAGCCCCCGCAGGGGCCAACCAGCTTATGCCAGTTTGATGTTTGTCGCGCTTTCGCGGCCATCACGGCCACCTTCGATGTCGAAGGTTACCTTCTGGTCATCGCTCAGACCTGTCAGGCCGGCTTGCTCAACAGCAGAGATGTGTACGAACACGTCTTTGCTGCCGCCATCGGGGGCGATAAAACCAAAACCTTTAGTTGTGTTGAACCATTTGACGGTGCCATTAGCCATCGTCGTACTCCTAGAAAAAGACTGCCCGCAGGATGCGGCAGATCGGCTAAGTCAGTGAAAGATCGTTATGACTGAGCCGTAAGGAGCAGAAATGCCGATAGATATAGTAACGTCGCACCGCCCTCATGCGCCTATTCGCACCATATAGCAAGCTAAATGACCGACCTGGGTGCGACCGGCGAAATAGCGCCGCGGCCCTGCGCCCGCACCGCGCAGCAAAAAGGCCCCGACGTCTCCGCGGGGCCTTTAATCTTGTGCCATCAAATGCGGGGCGCGGTCACGCCGCCTGCTTGGCCTGGGCAAAGGACAGCAGCTTCTTGGATTTTTCATCCCACAGATGCAGCCGCGCGTTCACCAGGCTTTCGCGGATCGTCATGCGGTTGCCCTCGGCCAGCACCGCATGGTCGCGCAGTACTTCGGGCAGGCGATAGAACGGGATACGGCTATAAAGGTGGTGCACATGGTGAATACCGATATTCGCGCTCATCCACTGCAACACGCGCGGCAGCACGTAATGCGATGACCCGTGATAGGCCGCGTCGTGCAGATCCCAGTCCTGGCTTTCTTCCCAATGGGTCGTCTCAAACTGGTGCTGCACGTAAAACAGCCACATCCCCGCCGTCGCAGCGAGCAGTGTTGTCGGAACAAAGATCAACAGAATCGGCATGATGCCGCCAAAGTAGAAAATCACCAACAGCGCCGCGATGATGGCCGCATTGGTGCCCATCGCGCTCACCCAATAGCGCGCCTTGGCCATCAGGCCCAGCGGCAGGCGATTCTGTAGGAAAAATAGATAGCTCGGTCCCAGACCGAACAGCACCACAGGATGCCGATACAATCGGTAGTGCAAGCGCCCCAGCGGACCCATTTCCTGATATTCCGCCACGGTCAGCGTGTGAATGTCACCGATGCCCCGCCGCCCCAGGTTGCCGGAGGAACTGTGATGAATGGAATGGGTGCGCCGCCAAACGTCATAGGGCGTCAGCGTCAGCACACCAATCACCCGGCCCACCCAATCGCTCATTGCGCGGTTGTTGAAAAAGGCCGCGTGGCCGCAATCATGCTGGATGGCGAAAAGCCGCAGCAGAAAGCCCGCGTTGCACAGCGAAATCGCCAGCGTCAGCCAACCGCTGATCGACAGCGACCACCAGGCCAGCGCCCAAAGCGCGATGAACGGCCCCAGGGTGACAGCCAGCTCAAAAGAGCTGCGCCAGACGCTGGGCTCGCGGTACTTGGATAGGACCTTGACCCAATCGCGCGCGTTGGAAACTTCGGGGGACGGCCGGAAAGACCCGGAATCTTGGAACATATGCCTGCTTTTTTTATCGTTTACTTGCCGCCTTGATAGACGAAAGCACGCGCAGAACAACGCGTAAAGCAAAGTTTGATGACAAGTTGATCAAAACACCCTGCAAAAACAGGCCGACCGACGGCGAAAGCTGGCTCATTCGCCTGTCAAACGCCGCGCATACGGACCAACTGCGACGTTTTCACCGCCTATCGTCCTTGCCCTGCCCCATCAGCGCTGCAATTTCACTGTCAGGCATCGCTTCAGCCGCGTAGGTAAATGTCCCATCGTGCAGGACCTCGTGCGCCGCGCGGCGCATGGCACCCAAGGCCGCGCGCGCAAATGACCCGCCGACGCTGATCCGCTTCACCCCCGCATCCGTCAACGCCTGGACCGAATATGTACGGCCCTGCAACCCCATCAGCACATTGACCGGCTTGCCCACTTCCCGACAGACGGTTCTGATCGCGTCAATATCGGGCAGCCCCGGGGCATAGAGTACATCCGCCCCGGCCTCAGCATAGGCTTGCAGGCGCCGTATCGTGTCGTGCAGATCAGCGCGGCCCCACAGGAAGTTTTCGGCCCGCGCCGTCAGGTAAAATGGCTTGCCCCTGGCCGCCTCTGCCGCCGCGCCGATCCGCTCAATCGCCCGATCAAGTTCATAGATGGGCGCCGCCGCATCGCCCGTCGCATCTTCGATTGACCCGCCGATCAGCCCGATGCTTGTGGCCTTGCGGACCGTTTCGGCACATGCCCCCGGCAAAGCGCCAAACCCGTCTTCCAAATCCGCAGA
Organism: Sulfitobacter sp. KMM 9851; assembly: GCF_057178245.1. Classification (NCBI taxonomy): domain Bacteria; kingdom Pseudomonadati; phylum Pseudomonadota; class Alphaproteobacteria; order Rhodobacterales; family Roseobacteraceae; genus Sulfitobacter; species Sulfitobacter sp. KMM 9851. Next base: position 690,549 of record NZ_CM169991.1, on the reverse strand, counting down.
AACAGGCAGATTGGTCGCCGCTACGATCGCTTGCGCGTTCGCAAGAATCTCAGCTTGGCTCAACCCGGCAAATGAATCGCGCTTGCCGACGGAAAACGCATAGCCGGCGCTCGTGGTCGCCAGCGCCTCAAATCCCATCGCGGTGAGTATCCGCGCCGATCCGGCATCCCAAGGGTTGGGCATGACAAACGCCCCGTCCTGTTCGTGCAGTGCCTTGAACCGTTCAAACTTTGCCTGCTGCCGATCCATACCGCTTCCCTTCGCTGCCCGTCCATACGCGCCGAAGCCTAACACGACGCCATCACAAACCTTGACCAATATACCCTCGTTCGAGGATTTCCGCGAGCGAGGGGCGGCATATGCTGCCCTGACCACAACGAAAAAGGCCCCCGCATCGCTGCGAGGGCCTTTCGTAATTCAATCCTGTCAGGCGCTTACAGCCCGGTGGATACGTCGATTGTGTTGCCCTCTTCGAGCGTCACATAGGCCTTCTTCACGTCTTTGCGGCGGCCCATCTGGCCCCGGAAACGCTTGACCTTACCTTTGGTGATGGTCGTGTTCACGGCCTTCACCTTGACCCCAAACAGTGCCTCAACGGCCTCTTTGATCATCGGCTTGTTGCTTTCCATGGCAACTTCGAAAACAACGGCGTTGTTTTCAGAAGCCATGGTGGCTTTTTCCGTGATGATCGGCTTGCGGATCACGTCGTAGTGTTCATGCTTGGCGCTCATTTCAAACGGGCCTCCAGTGCTTCGATCCCCGCCTTGGTGATCACAAGTGTATCACGCTTGAGGATGTCATAGACGTTTGCACCCATCGTTGGCAGGATATCCAGACCTTCGATGTTGCGTGCGGCTTGGGCAAAGCTCTCGTTGACAGTTGTACCGTCGATGATCAGCGCGCGCTTCCAGCCAAGGCTGGAAATCTGCTTGGCCAGTGCGGCCGTCTTACCATCTGAGTTCAGCTCATCAATGATCACCAAGGAGCCCGACTTCATCTTGGACGACAGCGCGTGGCGCAGGCCCAATTTGCGGAACTTCTTGGTCAGCTCGTGGCCGTGGCTGCGAACAACCGGGCCCTTGTAAACACCACCACCGCGGAAGATCGGGGCAGAACGTGCGCCGTGGCGTGCGCCGCCGGTGCCTTTCTGGCGATAGATCTTCTTGGTCGAGTAGCTCACTTCGGACCGTGTCTTGACCTTGTGTGTGCCTGCCTGAGCGTTGTTACGCTGCCAGCGGACGACACGGTGCAGGATGTCTGCACGTGGCTCAAGACCAAACAGCGCTTCGTCCAGGTCTACGGACCCGGCCTTGCCGCCGTCGAGTTTGATGACATCGAGTTTCATGCGTCACCTTCTTTCTTTTCGGCTTCGGCTACGGCATCTGGCGTAGATTCAGCGCTTTCTGCGGCTTCCATTGCGGCCTGCTCGGCTGCGGCGGCTTCTGCTGCTGCGGCTTCTGCTTCGGCTGCGGCGGCTGCTGCTGCGGCTTCAGCGGCTTTCGCAGCTTCTTTCGCGGCGGACGCCAGAGCGGCTGGCACGATGGCATTCTCGGGGAACGGCTTTTTCACCGCATCCTTGACTGTCACCCAACCACCTTTGGAACCGGGAACAGCGCCTTTGACCATGATCAGACCGCGCGCGGTGTCAGTTTTGACAACCTCGAGGTTCTGCGTGGTAACACGGGCAGCGCCCATGTGACCGGCCATTTTCTTGCCTTTGAAAACCTTGCCCGGATCCTGACACTGGCCAGTGGAACCGTGCGAACGGTGGCTGATCGACACACCGTGTGTCGCCCGCAGACCGCCAAAGTTGTGGCGCTTCATCGCACCGGCAAAACCTTTACCGATGGATGTGCCTGCAACGTCAACGTACTGACCGGCAAAGTAATGGTCGGCAGTGATCTCTTCACCAACACCAATCATCGCATCCGCGTCAACGCGGAACTCTGCAACCTTGCGCTTGGGTTCCACTTTCGCCAGGGCGAAGTGGCCACGCATGGCTTGGCTTGTGCGTTTGGCCTTGGCTGTACCGGCACCCAGCTGAACAGCAACATAGCCGTCCTTCTCGATGGTACGCTGTGCAACAACCTGAAGGTTATCGAGCTGAAGAACGGTCACAGGAATCTGCTTACCGTCTTCCATGAACAGACGGGTCATGCCCATCTTTTTTGCAATAACGCCTGAGCGCAACATGATATTACCCTCCTACGCTTATGCTTGCAGCTTGATCTCGACGTCCACACCAGCGGCGAGGTCGAGCTTCATCAGCGCGTCAACGGTCTGGGGGGTCGGATCAATGATATCCAGCAGACGCTTGTGCGTGCGGATTTCAAACTGGTCACGGGATTTCTTGTCAACGTGTGGGCCACGAAGAACGGTGAATTTTTCGATCTTGTTCGGCAGCGGAATGGGGCCGCGAACGGATGCGCCTGTGCGCTTGGCGGTGCTTACGATTTCCTGGGTGGAGGCATCAAGCACCCGATAGTCAAACGCCTTCAGGCGGATGCGGATGTTCTGGCTGGCAGCCATGTGCATATCCCTTATCTTGGGATGTCAACGGATTGGAGGAAGCAGGCTCATCCGGCCCCCTCTTCGCGTCTTAGTGTATCATATGAAACGGGGCGCGATTGAACGCACCCCGGTTGATTGGGCTGCTATAGGGGGAATCGCACGGCGTGGCAAGGGCGTTTTGAAAACGCCCCGGTTTTCAAAACCAGTGCGCAGGGTCATGCCGCTTGCGGCGTGACAGCGCACCCCGTCCGCGTTCAATCCCATCCCGCCCCCCGGTTTTCAGAACCAGTGCGCAAGGTCATGCCGCTTGCGGCGTGACAGCGCACCCCGCCGCTCGTGGACGGACGACACCGAGGCCATCGCCTGCCCGTCGCACCAAAGGTGCGCCATCATATCAGCGGCACGCCTTCGGCGTGACGGGTGGCGATCCCAAACGGTGATCCGTCCCACTTTATGCCGCAACCATAGCGCACCCTATCAAACTAGACCCCCGCCTCACTATATCGCCTCCCCGCCGGACGGGCAGGCGATGGCCCGGCGCCTGCGGCTTGTTCCGGGCGGGCTGCAGTATGGACGGTGCAGGGTGTGGTGTGGGCGATGGGGGCGCGCGTAACCGCCTTCCCGTCGCACCGCAGGTGCGCATAATATGACTTGCGGGCAGGCGATGGCCCGGCGCCTGCGACTTGTCCCGGGCGGAGTGGTCATGTTGGCGGTCACGCAAAAAGGCCGCAGCGTGTGCTGCGGCCTTTTGTTTTTCATAACAGCCGAGTGCTGCGCCTCATAACCACTGAGTTGGTTCTCATCGCTCCCCAAGAGGAGCGACTGCCACCAACCCGGCGCAGGGGCTTGCGCCCCTACCCCGTGATCAATCAGTGATTTTGGAAACCACGCCGGCGCCAACAGTGCGGCCACCTTCGCGGATCGCAAAGCGCAGACCCTGTTCCATGGCGATCGGGGCAATCAGCTCTACGCCGAACGACACGTTATCGCCAGGCATAACCATTTCTGTACCTTCGGCCAGCTGAACTGTCCCGGTCACATCCGTGGTGCGGAAGTAGAACTGTGGACGGTAGTTGGCGAAGAATGGCGTGTGACGGCCACCTTCTTCTTTGGTCAGAATATAGGCTTCGGCTTCGAACTTGGTGTGCGGGTTCACCGAACCTGGCTTACACAGAACCTGACCGCGCTCAACGCCTTCACGTTCCACACCGCGCAGCAGGGCGCCGATGTTGTCGCCAGCTTCACCACGGTCCAGCAGTTTGCGGAACATTTCCACACCGGTACAGGTGGTTTTCTTGGTGTCGCGGATGCCGACGATTTCAATCTCGTCGCCTACGTTGATCACGCCACGCTCAACACGGCCGGTCACAACTGTACCACGACCCGAGATCGAGAACACGTCTTCGACGGGCATCAGGAACGGCTGGTCGATGGCGCGGGCCGGTGTCGGGATGTATTCGTCAACGGCAGCCATCAGCTTGCGGATCGATTCTTCGCCGATTTCAGGCTGGGTGCCGTTCATCGCGTGCAGAGCCGAACCAGGGATCACTGGCATGTCGTCGCCGGGGTAGTCGTACGAAGACAGCAACTCGCGGATTTCCATTTCCACCAGTTCCAGCAGCTCGTCGTCGTCTACCTGGTCAACCTTGTTCATGTAGACAACCATCGTGGGGATACCCACCTGGCGGCCCAGCAGGATGTGCTCGCGGGTCTGTGGCATTGGGCCATCAGCGGCGTTCACAACCAGGATCGCGCCGTCCATCTGTGCCGCACCGGTGATCATGTTCTTCACATAGTCAGCGTGGCCGGGGCAGTCGACGTGGGCGTAGTGACGGGCTTCGGTCTCATACTCGACGTGTGCGGTCGAGATGGTGATGCCGCGGGCCTTTTCTTCGGGCGCGCCGTCGATCTGGTCATAGGCTTTGAAATCGCCAAAATACTTGGTGATCGCCGCGGTCAGCGTGGTCTTGCCGTGGTCAACGTGGCCAATTGTGCCGATGTTGACGTGTGGTTTATTGCGTTCAAACTTTGCCTTACCCATGGGGAGGTCTCCTTGATTTAGTGTTGGGTGGTGGGCCAAAAACCCACCCTACGGTTTGGGTAGGGCGGGGTTAAACCCCCGCCATCCCGGTTATGCGTATTTGGACTGGATCTCGTCAGAGATGTTCTGCGGTACGGGTTCGTAGTGATCGAACTGCATGGTAAAGTTCGCACGGCCCGAAGACATCGAACGCAGGGTGTTGATGTAGCCAAACATATTCGCCAGTGGCACGAAACAGTCGATCGCGATGGCGTTGCCGCGCGTGTCCTGCCCCTGAACCTGACCCCGACGGGATGTCAGATCGCCGATGATGCCGCCGGTGTATTCTTCCGGTGTCACCACTTCAACTTTCATGATCGGTTCCAACAGTTTCGCGCCGGCCTTCTTCATGGCTTCGCGCATCCACTGACGGGCTGCGATTTCAAATGCCAGCACCGAGGAGTCAACATCGTGGAACTTACCGTCGATCAGCGCGACCTTGAAGTCGATGACCGGGAAGCCCGCCAACGGACCGGAATCCATGACAGATTTGACGCCCTTTTCAACGCCCGGAATGTATTCCTTAGGCACCGCACCACCAACGATCTTGCTCTCAAAGGAGAAACCTTCGCCCGGCTCTGTCGGCGTGATGATCATCTTGACCTCAGCAAACTGACCCGAACCACCCGACTGCTTCTTGTGGGTGTAGGTGTGCTCGGCTTCGCGCGAAATGGTTTCGCGGTAGGCAACCTGTGGCGCACCAATGTTGGCTTCGACTTTGAATTCGCGCTTCAGACGGTCCACCAGAATATCGAGGTGAAGTTCGCCCATGCCCTTCATAATCGTCTGACCGGATTCGATATCGGTTTCGACGCGGAAAGATGGATCTTCGGCGGCCAGACGGGCCAGACCAGCAGACATTTTTTCCTGGTCAGCCTTGGTTTTAGGCTCAACCGCGATTTCGATCACCGGATCGGGGAAGGTCATGGTTTCCAGAACCACAGGATCGGCAACGGAACACAGTGTGTCCCCGGTTGTGGTGTCTTTCAGACCTGCCAGCGCAATGATGTCGCCCGCGAATGCTTCGTCGATCTCTTCGCGGTTGATCGAGTGCATCATCATCATACGACCAACGCGCTCTTTCTTGCCTTTGGTCGAGTTCAGGAGCGTATCGCCCTTCTTCAACTGGCCGGAATAGATGCGGGTAAAGGTCAACGAACCAACGAAGGGGTCGTTCATGATTTTAAAGGCAAGGCCCGAAAACGCCATCGCATCATCCGCACGGCGCGGGATGCTACGTGTTTCTGTTTCGTCACCGGGTTTGAAGCCCATGTAATCAACAACGTCCAGCGGGCTGGGCAGATAGTCGATTACAGCGTTCAACAGTGGCTGCACGCCTTTGTTCTTAAACGCGGAACCACACAGAACCGGGATAAACTTGATGGCCAGCGTGCCCTTGCGGATCAGCTTGCGCAGCGTATCGACGTCAGGCTCGGCGCCATCCATCAGATAGTTTTCCATGGCTTCGTCGTCCATCTCGACCGCAATCTCGATGAGTTTGGCACGCCATTCGTCAGCCAGGTCTTTCAGGCTGTCGCGGATCGGCTTTTTGATCCAGCTTGCGCCCAGATCTTCGCCTTCCCAGACCCATTCTTCCATGGTCACGAGATCGATCATGCCTTCCAGCTCGGTTTCGGCACCGATTGGAATCTGGATAGGTGCAGGTGTCGCACCAGTGCGGTCCTTGATCATCTTCACGCAGTTGAAGAAGTCAGCACCGATCTTGTCCATCTTGTTGACGAACACAATCCGCGGCACCTTGTACCGGTCGGCCTGACGCCAAACGGTTTCGGTCTGTGGCTCAACACCCGCGTTGGCGTCGAGAACGGCAACCGCGCCATCGAGAACCGCAAGCGAACGCTCAACTTCGATGGTGAAGTCAACGTGGCCGGGGGTGTCGATGATGTTCATGCGGTACTTGGTGTCGGAAGTGGCCTCTGGTGTCGGCTCTTCCTGACGCTGCCAGAACGTGGTGGTGGCGGCGGATGTAATGGTGATCCCGCGTTCCTGTTCCTGCTCCATCCAGTCCATCGTGGCGGCACCGTCGTGCACTTCGCCGATGTTGTGGGATTTGCCGGTGTAGAACAGGATGCGTTCGGAACACGTGGTTTTGCCGGCATCGATGTGGGCCATGATGCCGAAGTTGCGGTAACGTTGGAGCGGATAATCGCGGGCCATGGGGCTGCTTCCTCGAGAATGTCAGTACGAATAAGTCGCGCCCGAAAGCGGGCGCGACAAATGAATTACCAGCGGTAGTGGCTGAATGCCTTGTTGGCGTCGGCCATCTTGTGCGTGTCTTCACGTTTCTTGACGGCTGTACCGCGCGACTGAACAGCATCCAAAAGCTCGCCTGCAAGGCGCTCTTCCATGGTGTTTTCGTTGCGCGAACGGGCCGCTTTGATCAACCAGCGGATCGCCAGAGCCTGGCGGCGCTCTGGGCGAACTTCAACCGGCACCTGATAAGTGGCACCACCGACGCGGCGCGAACGCACTTCGACGGAAGGTTGGATGTTTTCCAGGGCTTCGTGGAACACTTCGATGGGCGCGCGTTTGATCTTGTCTTCGACGCGGGTCATCGCGTTGTAAACAATACGCTCGGCGACAGATTTTTTGCCGTCGATCATCAGGTTGTTCATGAATTTGGTCAGAACCAGATCGCCGTATTTGGCGTCTGGCAGAACTTCGCGTTTTTCAGCGGCGTGGCGGCGTGACATGTTGCTGTCTTCCTCTTGGCGGGGGTGGCGCGTTGCACCACCTTACGTGTCGGGTTGGTCGGCGGGGGCATGCCCCCCGCCCGTGGCAATTACTTCGGACGCTTGGCACCATACTTGGAGCGGCGCTGCTTGCGGTCCTTGACGCCCTGAGTATCCAGAACACCGCGCAGAATGTGGTAACGCACACCTGGAAGGTCTTTTACACGACCGCCGCGGATCAGAACCACAGAGTGTTCCTGAAGGTTGTGGCTTTCACCTGGGATGTAAGAGATGACCTCAAAACCATTGGTCAGGCGCACTTTGGCAACCTTCCGCATGGCCGAGTTCGGCTTCTTGGGTGTGGTTGTGTAAACCCGTGTGCAGACGCCACGCTTTTGTGGGCACTCCTGCAGGTGCATGGATTTCGAACGTTTGATTTTTGGCTGCCGCGGCTTGCGGATCAGCTGTTGGATCGTTGGCATTCCGGTTATTTCCCCGTATCGCTCACATTGTGTACACGGGGGAACCCCCATGCGGTTAAATTCGGCTACTTCATGCGTCCACAAAGCAAAATGACCGCAACGTTCCCGTACCGAGGAAAACGACGCGGTGGGTTAACAGAGGATCGGGCCAGTATTAGGCCGGATCGTGACCACTTCAGTTATGATGTCGGATTGGCAGAGCGGCCTCCGCCTCCGAGATAGCGGGCGTATAGGATGTTGCCGGGGGGGAGTCAACAGGGGCGGGCAATAAGGGTCGCGGGCGGGGGGTGAGCACCAGCATGATGCCCAGCCGGCACGGGATCAAGCCGCAGGGCCAATTCCTCTCCCTCACACTCCGCCCTTGCCACCACAGGGTGTAACCTCCCATATTGCCACAGAATTTACGCGACATCGGAAGGTACCCTCATGCAAGCCATTGGCCTTTGCCGTTTCTCCTACCCTGCCTTGGGCGGTTTTCAGGTCGACCATGAGACCATTGAGGACCGAATCCAATATCTCTACGAGGAAAATCGGCTTGAAGAGCGCTTTCGCCTGCTTGAAACCGTTGCCCTACCCTGCCTGCGCGCCCAGACTGACCCTGACTTCAGCCTGATCATCGTGATCGGTGACCAATTTCCGGAACATCACGCAAAACGCCTTGAAAAGTTGGTCGCAGACCTGCCTCAGGCGCTGATTCACCGCGAACCACCCCGCAACCAGCGCGAGGTGATGAAAGAAATCCTGAATGATGCGCGGCTCGATCCAACCGAACCTTGCCTGCAATTCCGCTATGATGACGACGACGCCGTAGCGTTGGATTTCATTGCGAAACTGCGCAAGGCCGCGCAGGACAGTGCACCGATGCTGGCGGATTATAAAACCGTGGCCTTTGACTGGAACCGCGGCCATGTCGCCGAATTCGGGCCCGACGGCATTTCGACCGTCGAGATGTTTCGCCAATTCTATGTTGCGTCACTGGGGATGTGCATCAAGGGCAACTGCCCCCTGACCATCATGAACTTCGCCCATGAAAAGATCCCCCAGTTCATGCCCGCGATCAGCTTTTCCGATCCTGATATGTGGGTGCGCAGCCACAATGGCTATAATGATTCCCGGCAAAAACCGGTAAAGCCCGTGCCAGTGACACCGATCAGCGCAGAGGGCATCGCGATGTTCCGTGACCGCTTTGCCATCGACGTCGATCATGTGCGCCGGGTGTTTTCAGCCTGACAGCTTGACCTTGCGTTCGCGGTAGAGCGTGAAAATTCCCGTCCCCACGACAATGGCCGCGCCGATCATGGTCAACACGCCCGGCCAGTCGCCAAAGATGAACCAGCCCAGCAACAGCGCCCAGATCAGGCTGGTATACCGAAACGGCGCGACGAACGACACATCGCCCGTCCGCATAACCTGGATCGAAAAGAAGTACCCCCCAAGCACGAACACGCCAGAGCCTGCGATCAGCACACCAAGGTGTGGCGTGACAGGAGCCCAGGGCGCGCTGAGCGATGCCAACCCCGCCGCCGACATCACCGACAGCGCAGTCACCAGCGTGACCGTCATGGACGGCGCAGCGGGCGACAAAAACCGCGTCGACAAATCGCGCAGGGTGACACAGGCGACGGCAATCAGGGCGTAGACCGACCAGATGTTAAAGCCCTCGGCCCCCGGTTTCACGATCAGCATTACCCCGACAAACCCGACCACGATGGCCGACATACGCCGCCAGCCCACCGCCTCGCGCAGGATCACGGCCGATACCAGCGTCAGCGCCAGCGGCAAGACCTGAAGAATGGCCGTGACGTTGGCCAGCGGCATATGAAACAGCGCCGACAGAAAGAAATATGCGGCAGCAACCTCGGCAAAGGACCGCACGGCGATCACGCCCCAATCGCGTCTGCTGATGTCAAAGCTGATGCGGCCCATATGGCGGCCAAAACCTATTATCAGCAGCGATGTGATCGCCCCGCGCAGAAACAGCAGTTGAAACAGCGGCAATGCGCCATCGGTCATCTTCAGCAGGGCGTCATTGATCGTAAACGCGGCCATCGAAGCCATCATAAGCGATGCGCCGACCATATTGGGTGACATGAAACGCGCCTCCGGTGCGGGACTGGGCGCTACCGGAATGGGCCGCACCGCCATGAAAACCACTGGCAGCGGGTGCGAGGACTGTCAAGGAACGGTGCCACACGCGGAACGATATCAAGCGCGCAGCGCAGGGTTACCGCCTGCCCCCCACCGACGGGCGATGGCCCGCACCGTACGCACCCCTCACCCGATCTTAACTGCCAAACGCCATTCTCATCCCCGTTGCAACACCCGCCGGAGGGGCCATCAACCCACCCGGCGGCCCAAAGGACCAGAGGCGCGTGACCATCCGCGCCATATCTGAACGGTTCAGACATGCAGGGATAAAATCCTGTCTCATATATCCGATCTGGCGGCGCCGCCTTTTAAATGGGCTTCCCACGATCCACATCAAAGCTTTCGATAAACTGCACCGGGTTATTTCCCCAGTGCAGCGATAACGCGTGCCGCCGGCGCGGGCGCCAGCCAGCATCGGTAAAACGAAAAAGCCCCCGCATTTCACAATGCGGGGGCTTTTCTTTTTCAAATCAACCTAGGTGATCAATCGCGGCTTTCTTCGTCCACGATCGGCGTGCTGAACACATCGCCACCAACCACGTCGGCGCTTGGCACAGGGGCGGCCAGTGCGGCTGCGGCCTCGGCCTCTTCGCGGCGGGCTTCGATCACGACGTTGTCACGGTCCAGCGCCACTTTGCGCATCTGCTGGGTTGCCCCACCGGTACCGGCCGGGATCAGACGGCCCACGATCACGTTCTCTTTCAGGCCGACCAGTTTGTCACGCTTGCCCTGAACCGATGCTTCGGTCAGCACACGTGTGGTTTCCTGGAACGACGCCGCCGAGATGAAGCTGCGGGTTTGCAGCGACGCCTTGGTGATGCCGAGCAAGATCGGCTCGCCCTTGGCGGCACGGCCACCCTTCGAGATCGCCTTTTCGTTGGCTTGGTCGAACTCCTGCTTGTCGACGTGTTCGCCCTTCAGCAGCGTGGTGTCGCCGCTTTCCTGGATTTCCCACTTCTGAAGCATCTGACGGACAATAACCTCGATGTGCTTGTCGTTGATGCGCACACCCTGAAGGCGATACACGTCCTGCACTTCGTCGATCATATAGTCAGCCAAGGCCTCGACACCCATAATGGCAAGGATGTCGTGCGGCGCTGGGTTGCCGTCCATGATGTAGTCACCCTTCTGCACGAAGTCGCCTTCGGCAACGGGGATGTGTTTCCCCTTGGGCACCATGTATTCGACCTTCACGTCGGCATCTTCAGAGGACTCAATCGCGATACGGCGCTTGTTTTTATAGTCCTTGCCAAAGCGAACATAGCCATCGATTTCCGCGATGATCGCGTGATCCTTGGGGCGACGCGCCTCAAAGAGTTCCGCAACCCGTGGCAAACCACCGGTAATGTCCTTGGTCTTGGCACCTTCACGCGGGATACGCGCGATGATGTCACCGGCCTTGATCTCGGTCTGGTCCTCAACGGACAGAACCGCATCAACCGACATCGCATAGGTGATCGGGTTGCCCGCATCGTTGCGGACCGGCTCACCATCGTCACCCACCAGGATCACTTCCGGCTTCAGCTCGTTGCCCTTGGGGGCCGCGCGCCAGTCGATAACGATCTTCTGGGTCATGCCTGTCGCGTCATCGGTTTCGTCCTTGACGGCGATACCCGATACCAGGTCGACAAACTTGGTCATACCCGACTTTTCAGCGATGATCGGCAGGGTGTACGGATCCCATTCAAACAGCTTGTCACCGCGCACCACCTTGTCGCCGTCTTTGACGAACAGCTTGGTGCCGTAACCAACCTTGTGGCTCGACCGCTCATCGCCGTTTTCATCCACAATCGACAGCTTCATGTTCCGGCCCATCACCATGATCTCGCCTGCGGCGTTCTCAAGGGTCAGTGCGTTGTCGAACACGATCTTGCCGGACTGGCTGGCCTCAAGGAAGGACTGCTGGCCACCCTGTGCAACGCCGCCGATGTGGAACGTCCGCATCGTCAGCTGGGTACCGGGTTCACCAATGGACTGCGCCGCGATGATACCCACCGCTTCGCCTTGGTTCACCAATGTACCGCGCGCAAGGTCACGGCCATAACACATGGCGCAGACGCCTTCTTCGGCCTCACAGGTCAGAGGCGAACGGATACGCGCAGAGGCGACCGCCGCTTCGTCGATGATGTCGGCCATGCGTTCGTCGATGATGCTACCTGCGGGCACCAGCACTTCGTCGGTGCCGGGACGCAGGATATCATCGGCGTTTACACGACCCAGCAGACGTTCGGCCAGCGAGGAAACTACCTCACCATCGTTCACGGCTGCAACGGCGGTGATCGCTGTCTCAGTCCCACAGTCGTGCATACGCACGATGCAGTCCTGCGCCACGTCCACCAGACGACGTGTCAGGTAACCGGAGTTCGCTGTTTTCAGAGCGGTATCCGACAGACCCTTACGCGCACCGTGTGTCGAGTTGAAGTACTCGAGAACGGTCAGACCTTCTTTAAAGTTCGAGATGATCGGTGTTTCGATGATGTCGCCGTTCGGCTTGGCCATCAGGCCGCGCATCCCGCCGAGCTGCTTCATCTGGGTCACCGAACCACGCGCACCGGAGTGGGCCATCATATAGACAGAGTTCGGTTCTTTCTCGGACCCATCCTCATGGTAGGTGATGGCCGAGATGGAGCCCATCATCGCGTCTGTGACCTTGTCGTTACACTTGGACCAAGCATCGACAACTTTGTTGTACTTTTCACCCTGAGTGATCAGGCCGTCCATGTACTGCTGTTCAAAGTCCTTGACCTGCTCGCGGGTCTCTTCGACCAGCGGCCACTTGGAGTCCGGGATCAGCATGTCGTCCTTGCCAAAGGAAATCCCGGCCTTGAAGGCCTCGCGGAAACCCATGGTCATGATCTGGTCACAGAAGATAACCGATTCCTTCTGACCGCAATAGCGGTAGACGGTATCGATGACCTGCTGCACTTCTTTCTTGCGCAGCAGACGGTTGACCAGATCAAACGGTGCCTTGGCGTTCAGCGGCAGCAAGGCGCCCAGACGTACACGACCGGGGGTCGTGTCAAAGCGCATCATCACTTCGTTGCCTTCGGCGTCGATCTGTTTGATCCGTGCCTTGATCTTGGTGTGCAAATGCACCGCGCCGGCGTCGAGTGCGTGCTGCACTTCGTCAACCGATCCAAAGACCATGCCCTGACCAACCATGCCTTCACGTTCCAGGGTCGTATAGTACAGACCCAAGATCATATCCTGCGACGGCACGATAATCGGCGCGCCGTTTGCAGGGGACAGGACGTTGTTCGTCGACATCATCAGAACGCGCGCTTCAAGCTGGGCTTCCAGCGAGAGCGGAACGTGCACGGCCATCTGGTCACCGTCAAAGTCGGCGTTAAAGGCGGAACAAACCAGCGGGTGCAGCTGGATCGCCTTACCTTCGATGAGAACCGGCTCAAACGCCTGAATGCCAAGACGGTGCAATGTAGGCGCACGGTTCAGCATGACAGGGTGTTCGCGGATCACTTCGTCCAAGATATCCCAAACTTCGGGACGCTCTTTTTCGACCAGCTTTTTCGCCTGCTTCACGGTGGAGGACAGACCTTTGGCCTCAAGACGTGAGTAGATGAACGGCTTGAACAGTTCCAACGCCATCTTCTTGGGCAGACCGCACTGATGCAGCTTCAATTCGGGGCCGGTCACGATGACCGAACGACCCGAGAAGTCGACGCGCTTGCCCAAAAGGTTCTGACGGAAGCGACCCTGCTTACCCTTCAGCATGTCCGACAGCGACTTCAGCGGGCGCTTGTTGGCACCGGTGATGACGCGGCCACGACGGCCGTTGTCGAACAATGCGTCGACAGATTCCTGCAACATCCGCTTTTCGTTGCGGACGATGATGTCAGGTGCGCGCAGTTCGATCAGACGCTTCAGACGGTTGTTCCGGTTGATCACGCGACGGTACAGGTCGTTCAGGTCGGAAGTCGCAAAGCGGCCACCGTCCAGCGGCACCAGCGGGCGCAGTTCTGGCGGGATCACGGGGATCACGGTCATCACCATCCACTCGGGGCGGTTGCCGGACTCAAGGAAGGACTCGACCACCTTCAAACGCTTGATGATCTTCTTGGGCTTCAATTCGCCTGTGGCTTCTTTCAGATCGGCACGCAGCTGATCGGCTTCGGCCTCAAGGTCGATGGCGGCCAACATTTCGCGGATCGCTTCGGCACCGATATTGGCGGTGAAAGCGTCCATGCCGAACGCATCCTGCGCGTCCATATACTCTTCTTCGGTCATCATCTGACCATAGGTCAGGTCGGTCAGACCGGGTTCGATCACGACGTAGTTTTCAAAGTAGAGCACACGCTCCAGATCACGCAGTGTCATGTCCAGCATCAGACCGATGCGCGATGGCAGCGATTTCAGGAACCAGATATGCGCAACGGGCGACGCCAGTTCGATGTGGCCCATACGTTCGCGACGGACCTTTTGCAGCGTCACTTCGACACCACATTTTTCGCAGACAACGCCGCGATACTTCATGCGCTTATATTTGCCGCACAGACATTCGTAATCTTTGATCGGGCCAAAGATACGCGCGCAGAACAGACCGTCCCGCTCGGGCTTGAACGTCCGATAGTTGATGGTCTCTGGCTTTTTGATCTCACCAAATGACCACGACAAGATGCGCTCTGGCGAGGCCAGAGAGACTTTGATCTCGTCGAATGTTTTTGCCGGCGCAACGGGGTTGAACGGGCTGTTTGTAAGTTCCTGGTTCATTTTCAAATCCTTGATTTGGCGCGGTATTGGATGGGTAGCGGGCCGTTTTCTGTTGAAGAAAACGGCCCGGACTTTTTAGAAAAGTCCGGCTGTTCCGTTACTCATCCTCCTCCGCATCCAGGAGTTCCATGTTCAGGCCGAGGCCGCGGACTTCTTTGACCAGAACGTTGAACGATTCCGGAATACCTGCTTCGAAGTTGTCCTCGCCTTTGACGATGCTTTCATAGACCTTCGTCCGGCCTGCAACGTCATCCGATTTCACGGTCAGCATTTCCTGAAGGGTGTATGCAGCGCCATAAGCCTCCAAAGCCCAGACCTCCATCTCACCAAAGCGCTGACCACCGAACTGCGCTTTACCGCCCAATGGCTGCTGGGTGACCAGCGAGTATGGACCGGTGGAGCGCGCGTGGATTTTATCGTCCACAAGGTGGTGCAGTTTCAGCAGGTATTTCACGCCAACGGTCACAGGGCGGGCAAACTGCTCGCCTGTGCGGCCATCAAACAGCACCGACTGACCGGACGTATCGAACCCGGCCCGCTTGAGGCTGTCGTTCACATCCGCTTCCTTGGCACCGTCAAAGACCGGCGTTGCAATCGGCACACCGCGTGTGACGTTGCCTGCCGCTTCGATCAGCGTGTCCTCGTCCATGCCTGCGATGCCTTCGTCATAGACGTCGTCACCGTAGGCCAGGCTCATGGCTTCACGTACCGGGGTCAGATCGCCGGAGCGCTTATATTCCTGCAACGCTTCGTCGATGTTGATGCCCAGGCCACGTGCGGCCCAACCCATGTGGGTTTCAAGGATCTGACCGACGTTCATACGCGATGGAACGCCCAGCGGGTTCAAACAGAAATCGACAGGTGTACCATCCGCGAGGAACGGCATGTCCTCCATTGGCACCACTTTCGAAATCACACCCTTGTTCCCGTGACGACCGGCCATCTTGTCGCCCGGTTGCAGCTTGCGCTTCACCGCCACGAACACTTTGACCATCTTCATCACGCCTGGGGGCAAATCATCGCCACGGCGGACTTTTTCGACCTTGTCCTCAAAACGTGCATCCAAGGTCCGCTTCTGGATCTCGTACTGCTCGTTCAGGGCCTCGACGATTTTCGCGTCGTCTTCGTCCTCAAGGGCAAGCTGCCACCACTGACCACGTGACAACTGTTCATCGAGCACCTCTTCGGTGATCTGGCTGTTGGGTTTGACGCCCCGTGGCCCTTTCACCGCCACCTTGCCGAGGATCATCTGGCGCAGGCGCGCATAGATGTTCCGGTCAAGAATGGTCAGCTCGTCGTCACGGTCACGCGCCAGGCGTTCGACTTCTTCACGCTCGATCTGCAACGCACGTTCGTCTTTTTCAACGCCGTGGCGGTTGAACACGCGGACTTCGACGACTGTGCCGAAATCGCCCGGTTTCACACGCAGCGAGGTGTCACGCACGTCCGATGCTTTTTCACCAAAGATGGCGCGCAGCAGCTTCTCTTCCGGCGTCATCGGGCTTTCGCCTTTTGGCGTGATCTTACCCACCAGAATGTCGCCCGGCTCCACGTCCGCGCCGATGTACACGATGCCAGCCTCGTCGAGGTTGCGCAGCGCTTCTTCACCGACGTTCGGAATGTCGCGGGTGATTTCCTCTGGCCCAAGCTTGGTATCACGTGCGGCGACTTCGAATTCCTCGATGTGGATCGAGGTGAACACGTCATCGCGGCTGATACGCTCAGAGATCAGGATACTATCTTCGTAGTTGTAACCGTTCCAAGGCATAAACGCGACGACCACGTTCTTACCCAGTGCCAGTTCGCCCATGTCCGTGGATGGACCATCGGCAATCACCTGACCTTTTTGAACCGTCTCGCCCACCTTCACCAGCGGACGCTGGTTGATGCAGGTGTTCTGGTTCGAACGCTGGAATTTACGCATGCGGTAGATGTCCACACCCGCGTCACCCAGTTCAAGGTCCTCGGTGGCCCGGATCACGATCCGGCTGGCATCCACTTGGTCGATGATACCACCGCGTTTCGCCATATAAGCCGCACCGGAATCCCGTGCCACCACTTCTTCGATACCCGTACCCACCAGCGGTGCTTCTGCCTGAAGCAGTGGCACAGCCTGACGTTGCATGTTCGAACCCATCAAGGCCCGGTTCGCATCGTCGTTTTCAAGGAATGGGATCAGCGAGGCCGCAACGGAGACCAACTGTTTTGGGCTAACGTCGATCAGGTCAACCGATGTAGAAGGCGACAGCGTGTAGTCGCCCGACTTACGGGTCGACACCAGATCGTTCACGAACTTCATGTTTTCATCAAGGTTCGCGTTGGCCTGCGCCACAGTGTGACGCATTTCTTCGGTCGCCGACATGTACTGCACATCGTCCGACACCACACCGTTGGAAACCTTGCGGTACGGTGTTTCGATGAAGCCATATTTGTTCACGCGGGCAAAAGTGGCCAGCGAGTTGATCAGACCAATGTTCGGGCCTTCGGGCGTTTCAATCGGACACATCCGGCCATAGTGGGTCGGGTGAACGTCACGCACCTCAAAGCCTGCACGCTCGCGGGTCAAACCGCCAGGTCCAAGCGCCGACAGGCGACGCTTGTGCGTCACTTCGGACAGCGGGTTGGTTTGGTCCATGAACTGCGACAGCTGGCTGGAGCCGAAGAATTCGCGCACAGCAGCGGCGGCAGGTTTCGCGTTGATCAGATCCTGCGGCATGACGGTGTCGATCTCAACGGAAGACATCCGTTCCTTGATCGCGCGCTCCATGCGCAGCAGACCAACACGGTACTGGTTTTCCATCAGTTCGCCGACCGAACGCACCCGGCGGTTACCAAGGTGGTCGATATCGTCGATGTCGCCACGGCCATCGCGCAGGTCAACCAGCGCTTTGATACAGGCGACGATATCGTCACGATCCAGCGTGCGCTGTGTGTCAGGCTTGTCCAGCGCCAGACGCATGTTCATCTTCACACGGCCAACAGCGGACAGGTCATAGCGTTCGCTGTCAAAGAACAGCGTGTCGAACAGCGCCGAAGCGGCCTCGACGGTGGGCGGCTCGCCCGGACGCATGACGCGGTAGATGTCCATGAGCGCGGTGTCGCGGTTCATGTTCTTGTCCATCGCCATGGTGTTGCGCATGTAGGGGCCGACGTTGACGTTGTCGATGTCCAGCAACGGGATCTCGGTGACGCCTGCGTCGATCAGCTCTTTCGCGGTGCCGCCGATCAGCGTGCCGTCCTTGTCATATTCCAGCGTCAGCTCATCACCGGCTTCGACATAGATCGCGCCGTTTTCTTCGTTGATGATATCACGCGCAGCGAATTTGCCTACGATGTGCTCGAAGGGCAGCAGCAGTTCCGTGACCTTGCCTTCGTCCACCAATTGCTTGACGGCGCGCGGGGTCACTTTCTTGCCTGTCTCGAACAGGATTTCACCCGTGTTGGCATCGACAAGATCATAGGTCGGACGGGTGCCGC
Source organism: Sulfitobacter sp. KMM 9851 (assembly GCF_057178245.1). Taxonomy (NCBI): domain Bacteria; kingdom Pseudomonadati; phylum Pseudomonadota; class Alphaproteobacteria; order Rhodobacterales; family Roseobacteraceae; genus Sulfitobacter; species Sulfitobacter sp. KMM 9851. The sequence goes on along the minus strand of NZ_CM169991.1, from coordinate 672,430 downwards.
GGATACGGTCAGGGTAGAACGGTGCCACCCAGCCTTTGTTCTTCTTCAGCTTGTAGGTGACCGTCTTGTAATAGGCGTCCATGATCGCCTCTTGGTCCAGACCAAGCGAATACAGCAGGGTGGTTACAGGCAATTTACGACGACGGTCGATCCGGGCATAGACGTTGTCTTTGGCGTCGAATTCGAAATCGAGCCAGGAGCCGCGATATGGGATGATGCGGCAGGCAAACAACAGCTTGCCCGAGGAATGCGTCTTGCCCTTGTCGTGGTCAAAGAACACGCCGGGAGAGCGGTGCATCTGGGAAACGATCACACGCTCGGTGCCGTTCACAATGAACGTCCCGTTTGGCGTCATCAGGGGCATGTCGCCCATGAACACGTCCTGTTCCTTGATGTCCTTGACGGATTTGGCGCCCGTGTCCTCGTCCACATCAAACACGATCAGGCGCAGCGTCACTTTCAGTGGCGCGCTGTAGGTCATGTCACGTTGCTGACATTCCTCAACATCGTATTTGGGTTTTTCCAGCTCGTACTTGACGTATTCAAGCACGGAGGTCTCGTTGAAATCCTTGATCGGGAATACCGACTGGAAAACGCCCTGGATGCCGTCACCATCGGTGGGCGTCTCGGCATCGCCGGAGTTCAGGAACAGATCGTAGGATGATTTTTGAACCTCGATCAGGTTCGGCATCTCCAGCACTTCGCGGATTTTGCCATAATATTTACGCAGACGCTTCTGGCCAAGGAAGGATTGTGCCATGTGTCGTGTCACCTTTCGTGTCTCTTGCCGAGTGCTGCAACCACCGGGGCCGTGGTAGCGCACCCATAAGAGCGAAAAATCCGGGATCAATTCTTGGAGTGCGTCCCACCGCACCCCTTCCGATCATGTGGACCTCTCCAGATAAATGTTCCGCAGCCAAATCAGCTGGCGAAACATTTATCAAAACAGGTCAGGCTGGACAGGGTTTGTCCCCGTCCAGCCCTTGTTTATGTGGGGTAATTCGGAATTGTGAAAACTCCGACCCGTTCTCTTGAAAAGAAAACGGTCCCCGAAAACCGGCCTTAGGCCAGTTCGACTTCTGCGCCAGCTGCTTCCAGCTTGGCTTTGACTTCTTCGGCTTCGGCTTTGTCGACGCCTTCTTTGATTTTGCCGCCAGCTTCGACCAGATCTTTGGCTTCTTTCAGACCAAGACCGGTGATGCCGCGCACTTCTTTGATCACGTTGATCTTGGAGGCGCCCGCGTTCTTCAGAACGACGTCAAATTCAGTTTTTTCCTCAGCAGCTGCACCAGCATCTGCAGGACCAGCCATCATCACAGCGCCACCAGCGGCGGGCTCGATGCCGTACTCGTCTTTCAGGATTGTTTTCAGTTCTTGTGCTTCAAGCAGGGTCAGACCAACGATCTCTTCTGCCAGTTTTTTCAGATCAGCCATGTTTAGCTCTTTCCGTTACGATATGTGTGTTCCAACGCGAGTGTTCAACCCATGCGTCAGCTTGACGATTTGCTTTACGCAGCCGCCTTGTCCTCGATGGTGGACAAGATGGATGCGATATTGCTTGCAGGTGCGCCAATGGCCCCGGCGATGTTCGATGCTGGTGCGCCCAACATACCCGCGATGGTGGAGATAAGCTCCTCCCGCGAAGGCATCTTGGACACGGCTTCGACACCGGCGATGTCCAACGCGTTCTCACCCATAGCGCCGCCGAGAATCATTAGCTTAGGATTCTCTTTGGAAAATTCCTGGGCCACCTTGGCTGCTGCCACGGGGTCTTCGGAATAGGTCAGAACGGTCATACCCGTCAGAAGGTCAGCAATGCTTTCGCATGGCTTGCCCTCAAGGGCGATCTTGGCGAGCCTGTTTTTGGCAACACGCACGGCCCCACCGGCAGCGCGTGCGCGCGCCCGAAGGTCCTGCATTTCAGCAACTGTCAAACCGACGTAATGGCTAACCACAACGACGCCAGAGCTTTCAAAGATTTGGCCGAGTTCGTCGACCAACTGTTCTTTTTGTGCTCTATCCACAGTTTCACTCCAAATTTGGGGGTTGCCCCCCGGCTCAGTTCAGGATGCGGATACTCTGCATCCCATTCGGGTCCAATGAAGGGTCCCGGCCAAAACCGCCCGAAGGCAGAATTTTTCCGGTTTCCCATCTCAGGAAGGAATTATTCAGGCTGACGCCTAAACCCTCCGTCTCGGACAGACGCGCGGGCCGATACTCTGGCCGTTGCGTATCTGGCGGGCGAACCCGCCAAATCTCGGGTCGCAAGGCGGGCCGCTGGGGCCCACCCTACGTAATCACTCAGCGGCTGCGTTATCCACGGCCACGGAAACACCAGGGCCCATTGTCGAGCTCAGGTTGATCTTTTTCAGGTACGCGCCCTTGGAGCCGGATGGCTTTGCCTTGGACACAGCGCTGACGAATGCGCGGATGTTTTCGACCAGCTTGGCTTCGTCAAAGGACAGTTTGCCAACGCCTGCATGGACGACACCGCCCTTTTCAGCTTTGAACTGCACTTCGCCGCCCTTTGCCGCTTTCACAGCATCGGCCACATCCATTGTTACCGTGCCCACTTTGGGGTTCGGCATCAGGTTGCGGGGGCCAAGGACCTTACCCAGACGGCCAACGATTGGCATCATGTCCGGGGTCGCAATGCAGCGATCAAACTCGATCTTGCCGCTTTGAACGATTTCCATCAGGTCTTCTGCGCCAACGATATCTGCGCCAGCCTTTTGGGCTTCTTCAGCTTTGGCACCACGGGCGAACACAGCAACACGCATGGTTTTGCCGGTGCCGTTTGGCAGGCCGACAACACCGCGGACCATCTGGTCTGCGTGGCGTGGGTCAACGCCGAGGTTCATGGCGATCTCAATGGTCTCATCGAACTTCGTCTTTGAGTTTGCCTTGATCAGCGTGACAGCTTCTTCGACTGTCAGGTCTTCTTTGCCTGCAAATGCTTCACGGGCGGCGCGGGTGCGTTTACCAAATTTTGCCATCTTACTTCACCTCAATGCCCATAGAGCGGGCGGAGCCCAGAATGATCTTCATTGCGGCTTCAACGTCGTTGGCGCTCAGATCGGCGGCTTTTGCTTCTGCGATTTCGCGCAGCTGCTTGGTGGTCACGGTACCAACAGTTTCACGGCTGGGCAGTTTCGCACCAGAGTTCACTTTGGCCGCTTTTTTCAGGTAATACGACGCCGGGGGCGTCTTGATGTCCATGGTAAAGGACTTGTCCTGATAATAGCTGATCACGGTTGGGCAAGGCGCACCTGGCTCCAGATCCGCGGTCTTGGCGTTGAACGCCTTGCAGAATTCCATGATGTTGATGCCGCGCTGACCCAATGCTGGGCCGACGGGTGGGGACGGGTTTGCTTGACCCGCTTTCACTTGCAACTTCATCGTACCGACGAGCTTCTTGGCCATTGGCCTTCTCCTTTTTCATCGGCGGGCCGAGGCCCACCCTATCGAACCACAAGCGCGCCTGCGGTCCATTCTCTAGCGTGGTTCGGTCTGACTGCGCGCAGCCTCGCCTCCCACAAACGATCGGCACCGGAGTGCCGCAAGGTGGGCGCGAAGCCCACCGCTCACTCACATCTGTTTGTTGACCTGAGTAAATTCCAACTCGACCGGGGTTTCCCGGCCAAAGATCGACACCGACACCTTCAAGCGCTGGTTGTCCTCGTCGACCTCTTCGATCATGCCATCGAAATCTTCGAACGGGCCATCGGCCACTTTGACCTTCTCGCCAATTTCGAAGTGGATCAGCGTACGTGGCGCATCTTCGCCTTCCTGCACGCGACCCAGGATCGCCTGAACTTCTGCATCGCGCATCGGCATCGGACGGCCCTGTGGCCCCAAAAATCCGGTAACGCGGTTGATCGAGTTAATCAGGTGATAGCCCTTGTCCGACATTTCCATGTGAACCAGCACATAGCCGGGCATAAAGCGACGTTCGGTTGTCACCTTCTTGCCGCGACGCACCTCGATCACCTCTTCGGTGGGCACCAACACTTCGTCAATCTGGTCCTCGAGTTGCTGCTCAGCAACCGTGGTGCGGATCTGTTCGGCGATCTTCTTTTCGAAGTTCGACAGGACACTGACCGAATACCAACGTTTTGCCATCTGAACTCTGGTCCTTGCCTTGCGACGCGCGGGGTGGTCCCGGCATCAAAATTAGTCTTTTATCACGGGCAGTTACCCGCCCCGCCTGAACAAAAAATCGGCGCGCAACACGAATCGCCGCACGCCCTTTTATCAGGTCAGGACTGCGCAATAGCCCGCGCGCCCAAAGGTTTCAAGGGTTTAAAGAAGAATTACTCACACCCGGCCAGACTTAGCCGAACATCCCCAGCACCGACTGCAAGCCGCCACGGATCAAGATATCAACCAGTGCAAAGAACACCGCCGTGAGTGCCGCAAGGATAAACACCATCACCGTGGTCAGCAAAACCTCACGCCGCGTCGGCCATACGACCTTTGCAACTTCGGCACGGACCTGCTGAATGAACTGAAGCGGATTGGTGGTGGCCATGACATATTTCCCTATTGCCGGATTGGGCGGATGTAACGGCTCTGCGCCACGGATTCAAGGCCGCTGTGCAGGGCGCGGGCGCGACGGTCAGCCTTCGGTTTCGCGCAGGGTGTCAAAGCGGCGATCCAGAGATGCGTCGTGGCGCGCCTCTGCGGCGGCCAGTTCGCCAAAGTCCGGCAGATAAAGCCCATCCACCGTCCCTTCGGGAAAACGGTCCAGCACGGCGTCCCATTTCATGGCAAAGGTATCAAGCTTGCTATGCAGGCGGGCTGAATGTTCGGGTCGGCGCCGGGCGTACCAACGCCCCAGCGCCATGGTGCGGTGCCAAAAGCCATCGTAGCCAAGAATCAAGAACACACCCAGGAAAACGAACAGCCCCAAAAGCAGCATCCCAATCATCAACCAAGGCCGGAACAGCACCAGCAGACCAAAGCAGGTCCACATAATGTGCTGCGGCGTCGGACGATAGCCGAGCACCCGCGCCTTTTGTTGTGTCACCCAGTTGCCGATGGTTGCACGCAACCTGCTGGTCGGGCGCGGTGCCGCGACAGGATCGGGTGCGGCAAGGGGCGGCAGTGCGGCCTTTCCCGTTGCACGGCGCGGCGCCGCCGTAGGCGTCGCAGAGGCGGGCGGTGTGGCCACGGCGACAGCAGGCGCTGGGGTCGCGGATTCCTCCGCCCCTTCGGATTGCGACGCCAACAGCGTGCGGATCGCGGCCAATGACTGCGGGTCAAGCTCGGGCGCGGTCGCATCTGCTGGCACTGTTGGGGTCTGTTGGTCTGGTTGGCTGGTCATCTGCATCTCTCTCGACAGGTTGCCTCAGCCATACGGCTTCAATCCGACAGTCACTTGGCGCAAATGTGGCAAGATCGTGGTGCCTGGCCGCCTGCGGCGCGTTGCAGCGGCAGATAGCGCAACCGACGACGTCGCAAACCCGCTGTTAACACCGATATGCGGCCCCGAAACGGGCACCCACTGCGATCAAAACTGAAGGAAAATTGGCAGGGGCTGAGGGACTCGAACCCACGACCCTCGGTTTTGGAGACCGATGCTCTACCAACTGAGCTAAACCCCTATGCCGGGGGTTTGGGTAGTCGCAATTTGCGGGGTGATCAAGGGGGATTGCGACGATGCGGCGCAAAAACTCTGCCCCAAGGCCGTCAGACCCGCGCCAATGCTGCCACATCACCACCGCAAATCAGGGCCTCATGGGCCAGAATGCGGTCGATCGGCCAATCCCACCAGGCGATGGCCTGCAATTGTTGGGCGGTGGCGGCGTCAAACCGGGGGCGGATGACCCGCGCTGGATTGCCTGCAACGATGCTGTAGGCAGGCACCCTGCCCGCCACGACCGCGCCCGCGCCGACGATCACCCCATCGCCGATATGCGCCCCCGGCAGGATGCGCGCGCCCTGCCCGATCCAGACATCATGGCCGACCACGGTATCGCGCCCCGGCGCAGGCATTGACGCGCGGCCCTGTCTGTCGCCGCCAAAAATCGCAAAGGGGAAACTGCTGATCCCGTCATGGCGGTGATTGGCCGAGGCGGTGATAAACTGAACCCCGTCCGCGATCTGGCAGAACTTGCCCAAGATCAACCGTTCGGGGCTGAAGTCGAACAGATAGGGAGCCAGACGCGCCGCCCAGTCCTGCGGCGGTTCAAAGGCGCTGGCATAGGTATAGGCCCCGACCACCATGCGCGGATGGTCAATGACAGCACAGAGGAACACCGTGCCGCGATGCGCCGTGCCATCGGACAGCGTGATCGGGAACCGGGTATCGGGTGTGGGGAATGTAGCGGAATCGGGCATGATAAATCCTATGGTCAAAGTTGGTGTTGGCTTTGATCAGGACTTGTTCATGGCACCCTCCATTGGTTGGCAGCAGTTTAGCGCAGCGGCCTGCGGGGTTAAATGGTTTTGTGTCGAGGCGCACCGATGACATGCGGAGTGCCAAATACCTGCGGGTCAATCGGCGTGCCGTCATTCTGGGTCGCGTGTTCCGTAAATGTGTTGATCCCGGCAGGAACGATAGTGCCACGCTGCGCCACGCCGAGAAAGATGTGCTTGGCATTTCCGGGGCTCACGTCAAACCAGTTCGGATCGTCAAATGTGCCCGCATAGACGCCAATAACCCCGACAAAGCGTTCAAACGTCAGGAAGAGCTTCGTGCCGCAGGTATCACAAAAATGCACATACACCTCTTTGCCGCTGCCGGTTGAAACATGGGTATAGGTCTTGGGGGTGCCCGCCGTGACGGAGATATCGCCCGCGTCAAAGATCGGCTCGACCATAAAGGCGCTGCCCGTGGCGCGCTGGCAAAAGGTGCAATGGCAGATGGTAACCCGGCCCGGCGCTGCCGCCGCCGAGTATCTGATGCCGCCGCAAAGGCAGCCTCCCTGGGCAATCGACATGGCGTGTCTTTCCGGTTGTGAGAGGGGGAAAGTAGCACGGAGCGGGGAAAACAGCCTAATCGTTTTTGGTGAAGGGCCATCGCCTGCCCGTCGCACCAAAGGTGCGCCATCATGTCAGCGGCACGCCTTCGGCGTGACGGGTGGCGATGCTCTCGGGTGATCTGTCCCGATTTATGCCGCAACCATAGCGCACCCTATCAAACTAGAACCATGCCTCACCAAATCGCTTTCCCGTCGCACCGCAGGTGCGCATTAGATCGAACGGCGGGCAGGCGATGGCCCGGCGCCTGCGGCTTGTCCCGGGCGGGGTGGTCATGTTGGCGGTCACGCAAAAAGGCCGCAGCGTGTGCTGCGGCCTTTTGTATTTCATAACAGCCGTGTGCTGCGCATCATAACCACTGAGTTGGTTCTCATCGCTCCCCAAGAGGAGCGACTGTCACCAACCCGGCGCAGGGGCTTGCGCCCCTACCCCCGTGATCAATCAGTGATTTTGGAAACCACGCCGGCGCCAACAGTGCGGCCACCTTCGCGGATCGCAAAGCGCAGACCCTGTTCCATGGCGATCGGGGCGATCAGCTCTACGCCGAACGACACGTTATCGCCTGGCATCACCATTTCTGTACCTTCGGCCAGCTGAACTGTCCCGGTCACATCCGTGGTGCGGAAGTAGAACTGTGGACGGTAGTTGGCGAAGAATGGCGTGTGACGGCCACCTTCTTCTTTGGTCAGAATATAGGCTTCGGCTTCGAACTTGGTGTGCGGGTTCACCGAACCTGGCTTACACAGAACCTGACCGCGCTCAACGCCCTCACGTTCCACACCGCGCAGCAGGGCGCCGATGTTGTCGCCAGCTTCACCACGGTCCAGCAGCTTGCGGAACATTTCCACACCGGTACAGGTGGTTTTCTTGGTGTCGCGGATGCCGACGATTTCAATTTCGTCGCCAACGTTGATCACGCCACGCTCAACACGGCCGGTCACAACAGTACCACGGCCAGAGATCGAGAACACGTCTTCGACGGGCATCAGGAACGGCTGGTCGATGGCGCGGGCCGGTGTCGGGATGTATTCGTCAACGGCAGCCATCAGCTTGCGGATCGATTCTTCGCCGATTTCAGGCTGGGTGCCGTTCATCGCGTGCAGAGCCGAACCAGGGATCACTGGCATGTCGTCGCCGGGGTAGTCGTAAGAAGACAGCAACTCGCGGATTTCCATTTCCACCAGTTCCAGCAGCTCGTCGTCGTCTACCTGGTCAACTTTGTTCATGTAGACAACCATCGTGGGGATGCCCACCTGGCGGCCCAGCAGGATGTGCTCGCGGGTCTGTGGCATCGGGCCGTCAGCGGCGTTCACAACCAGGATCGCGCCGTCCATCTGTGCGGCACCGGTGATCATGTTCTTCACATAGTCAGCGTGGCCGGGGCAGTCGACGTGGGCATAGTGACGGGCTTCGGTCTCATACTCGACGTGTGCGGTCGAGATGGTGATGCCGCGTGCCTTTTCTTCGGGCGCGCCGTCGATCTGGTCATAGGCGCGGAAGTCGCCAAAATACTTGGTGATCGCCGCGGTCAGCGTGGTCTTGCCGTGGTCAACGTGGCCAATTGTGCCGATGTTGACGTGTGGTTTGTTACGTTCAAACTTTGCCTTTGCCATGGTGGCGCCCTTTGTATTGAGGGGCCCCGACGGGACCCGAACCTTATCTGGCGGGCGATGTATTGGGTCTGGCCGGTAAAATCAAGCGCGAGTTGGCAGAAGTTGCACGGTTGTCACTCCGCCGCGACAACCGCCTGCGTCGTGGCATCTGCCTGCCCGCTGAACCAACCCTCTTCCTTGTTCATCTTGACCAGATAATTCTCGATCGACTTGGCGACATTCTGGCTGAGGTTTTTCAGCTGCTCTTCGGCGGATTTGGTATAGCCCGATCCGACAACCGGACCCTGGTCAAATGATTCCAGCACCGTGATCTGGTGCGGTTTTTCCGTCAGCTTCTTATTTTTGGCATCATCCCAGACCGTCAGATTGATGATCAGAATCGATTTAGGCGCAAACACCAGCGGGATACCGGGCTGGGCAAGGACGTATCCCTCGACGCTCATGCCAAAGTGGTACTTGCGGCTGCCATTGTAGCGGCTGAACCGCTCGGCTGTGGCGTCGCTCAGCGCCTTGGCCAGCACCTCTTTGCTGACCTCGCGGCTCAGCGGGCCTTTGACCGCCTTGGGCGCCACAGCGATATTATGGTGAAGGCTGAAATCGCCCAGCGGCACCGCCGGTTTGTTCAGATCCGCCGCCCCATTGCAGGCAGCCAGCATGGCAACGGTCATCAACACGGCAAGTACACGGATCATCAAGACACCCCCCAAAGGCGTTAAAGTCCGCTCCGCGATACCCCATGCCGACAAGCGGTGCAATCATTTGCCGCGTTGGCAAGACCGGGCCGCGACCCTATCTTGAGGTCAGGCACGAAGGAAACCCAATGACCAGTCCCATCCGCCACCCCGTCCGCGTCCCGCTCGTGACAGAGCCTTGGGGCATCTGGAAAAGCCTGCAACAGGCGCGGCGCAATGTCCTGAGTATCATTCCCGCCATCGCCACCAAGCAACCGATGGTGTCGGGCAAGACCGGCAAGCGCTGGCATATGGTGATGGACCCGCAAGCGATCCGGCATATCCTGCTGGACCGACTGGACGATTACCCAAAGTCGACGGTTACCAAGAATCTGCTGAAACCCGCCATCGGGGAATCGCTGTTCATCGCCGAGGGCGCGCATTGGCGCTGGCAACGACGGGCGGCCGCGCCGGTATTTTCGCACCGCAACGTGATGAACCTGTCACCGATCATGACCGCCGCCGCCACCCGCGCCGCGGACCGTATTGCCACGGCCGGGCCCCGCGCGGTGAACATGCTTGATGAAATGGTCACCACCACCTTTGACGTGATTGGCGACGTCACCTTTTCCGGCGGCGATACCTTTGACCGCGACAAGGTACATGGGGCGATTGACGACTATATTGCCGAGGCGGGCAAGATCAGCCTGTTCGACATCCTCGGCTTTCCCGACTGGGTGCCGCGCCCCGGCAGGGTCATGTCGGGTGCCGCCCTGAAAGAGATGAAGACGATGGCCGACAGCGCCATTGAGGCACGTGTGCAGCGCGGCCATGACGGGGTGCCAGACCTGCTGGACCTGCTGCTGGACGGCGTTGACCCCAAGACCCAGCGCAAGATGAACACCGCCGAGCTGCGCGACAACCTGTTGACCTTTATCGTGGCGGGCCATGAGACAACGGCCCTGACACTGGCCTGGTCCATGTATTTGCTGGGGTTTGATCAGGACATTCAGGACCGCGCCCGCGCCGAAGTGCGCTCGGTGCTGGGGGACCGGCCCTGTACGGGCGACGATGTCGAAAACCTGCCCTATGTCCGCATGATCATCGACGAGGCCCTGCGCCTCTATCCCGCTGCCGGGATCATCTCGCGCACGGCGCTCAAGAAAGATACCCTGTGCGACCGCCAGATCCTGCCAGGCGATACGGTGATGATCCCGATCTACGCGCTGGGGCGGCACGAGCTGCTGTGGAACGATCCGGACGCCTTTCACCCCGAGCGATTTGCCGACCGCAAGGCGATCGACCGCTATGCCTACCTGCCCTTTGGCGACGGGCCGCGCATCTGCATCGGGGCTAGTTTCGCGCTACAAGAGGCGGTGATCATCCTTGCCACGCTGCTGGGGCGGTTCAAGTTCACCCCGGTGCCGGGCAAAGACCCCGAGCCGGTCATGATTCTCACCCTGCGCCCCGAAGGCGGTGTATGGATGACGGCAGAGCCGCTCGCTTAGCATCCGTTTTCTTTAAAAGAAAACGGGCCGGGATTTTCAAAAAATCCCGATGGGCTGCGCTACTTGCAAATGGCGCGCAACGCCGTCCAATCATCGGCGGATAGCGCTGCTTCATAACGTGTCGACGGGTTGACCGCCGCCCGCGCTGCGTCAATCCGCGCGCCCAGGGTCGGATGGCTCAGGAAATGCGCCACCACCCCATCGTGATCGCCGCCGTCATCACGCATATGTTCAAACATATCGCCCAAGGCCGCCGGGCTGATCCCGGCCTCGGCCAGTGCGACATGGGCAAATTCATCTGCCCCGGCCTCGGCCCCTTGCGAATACTGTGCGGAAATCAACCGCTCTGCCATGAACAGCACCGCCGCGCCGCCGGCAAAATCGCCCAGCAACAGCCCCAACACCCCAATCGACCCGGCAGAGCGCAACGCGTGGCGGGTGGGGTCGCGGCTGGCAACGTGGCCGATCTCATGGGCGAGCACAGCGGCCACCTCATCGGGGCTCTGCGCCTTGTCGATCAGCCCGCGAAACAGCACGACAAAGCCGCCCGGCAGGGCAAAGGCATTGACCATCTCGTGGTCCAGTACCGACACGGTGATGTCCTGCGGCACCTCCAGCCCGGCGGTCAGCGTGTCAGCAAGGCGGTGCAGCGCAGCGGTCCCTGCCGCTGCGTCGCAAAGCGGCACCGGGTTCAGCCCGCTTTGGTCCAGCGCTGACCGGATATGGCCAAAGGTCGCCTCGCCCAGGGCGCGTTCCCCGGCAGGCGGGATGAACCGCGCCAGATTGTCAGCCAAGAGCGGCACCAGCACACCGATCTGCAACGCCACAGCAGCCACGGCGGCCACGGCCCAGCCCGCAAGCCGCCCGCGCCCCTTGGGCGGGGCGCTGCGATGCGCGCGCGGCAAGGCGCGCAACACGGACCGGTCCCCCAATTCCAGCCGCGCCACCGGATCGCCCAGCCAGCGCAGCAGCGCAATGTCCCCCCCTGCGGTATCGGGCAGGCGGCGCACCTCGCGGAGCGGCCATCCGATCACGCGGTCATCCGGCAGGGTCAGTTCTAGCAGGCCCGCAGCGGCATTGATGCTGACCTCGACCTGCTGCGGCACCGGGCGGTCGCCGTCGAAATACCCTGACGCGCTGCGGTCCGTGGCATCAGGCATGGCAGGCCGCCTCATATCGCGGCCCCCAGATCAAGCGCCTCGGCAAAGCCTTCGGCCTCGGCAAATTCATCGCGGGCGCGCTGGCTGACCGCAGGCAGGCCAGAAACATCGGGCAGCGAGGTCGTCAGCGCCATGTGTCGCATCAGCGGAAAGACAACGAAAGCATTCCACATCACGCCCCACATCAGCAGCACCGAGATATAGACCACGGCGAGCAGCACAACCGACAGCCACTGCGGCCACCCGGCCATGACCAGCGCCAACTCGGGGTTCAGCGTGCTGCCAAAACCAAACATCATCACCCCCATGAAAACGATCAGCGCGATCCCCAGTACCAGCACCAGATAGGCGATGAACGTCCCCAGAACATAGATCACCCCAACCCGAGGCCCGCTGAGCCGCGAGGCAAAGCGCAGACCGGGCGCAGACTTTTCATTGGCCATCAGACGCTTGGCCACCCAGCGGTAATGAACTGCACCATAGACGAGCGCAGCCAGACATAGCGGCACCAACCACAGGCGCATCGGATCTTGGAGCCGCATGCCTTTCAGGTCGATGTCGAAGGCCGTCGCAGACCCCGTCAGTATCTCATTCAAATCAAATGCCCCGGAGGGCACGACCGGACCCCACCACAGGAGCCATAGCCCCGTGGCGGCACTGGCCAGCGCGGCGATGGCAAAGGGTCCCGACGCGCGGTACAGCATCTGCCACCGACCGCCCTGCACCAACCGGGCCGACCCAAAGAAGGTGCGGTCAGTGCGGTATTTTTCAAGCGCAAAGGTCATGCGCGGCCACAGCAAACCCAAGCTGACAATCGTGATCGCCCAGTGCATCAACGCCCGCCCGGCATAGCCCCAGGCGCCGGGTTCAAGCCCGAACCGCACCCCGCACCAGCGCGTGCGCCCCAGCACATAGCGCCGCGCGCGGTACTGGGCGTAGAACCACAGCGGCACAATACCCGCGAAACTGGCCAGATAGCCCAGCATGGACGAGTTGAATACCGAGAAGCTGACGAACATCAGCAGCAGGTTCACGATGCCGATATAAAACGTCAGGATCACCACCGCGATGAAGAACCCCAGTAGCTTTTCCCACGGGTCGCCCACATATTCCAGCGGATGCCCCCCCGGACGGATCGCCGACCAGTACCAGCGCCTAAGACGTGTTTTCATCCAGAACCGATAAAAGCCCAGCGTCAGGATGGTGTAGAACCCTGTGCGCAGCGCCAACCAGAACAGCGCCCCGCGCCGCCCGTTGAAGTGCACCATCATCCCTTGGGCGGCGGGGTGCGGTGCCGGTGGCCGAGCGTCAGGCGCGGCCATTCCCCGCGACCCTGCAACGCTGTCCCACGGGCCGTTTGCAGTGCTGATGTCGCTCATGGCAGCGCGGCCCCCGGATCAGGTAAATTTGTTATCCCGCGGGAAACCGCGTGGCGCCATGCGCCCGGCGCTGGCGCGTTTGCCGGTCCATTCGGCCAGATCGACTTCGCTCCGGGTGCGGCCGGCGGGGTCAAGCCATGTCAACCCCAGCGCCCGGTCAAAGGTGGCCGCATCGGACAGCCCGCCGTCTTTGTACTTTTGCAGACGCACGCCCTTGCCCCGGCCCATCTCGGGCAGTTCATCCAGGCCAAAGACCAGCACTTTGCGGTTTTCACCGACGGTCGCCACGCTGTCACCCGTCACTGGCCGACACACCAGCGCCGACACGTCGCCGCGCACGTTCAGCACCTGTTTGCCGCTGCGGGTCTGGGCCAGCACATCATTCTCAGGCACGACAAAGCCGTCGCCCGCGCTGGAAGCAACCAGCAGCTTGCGGTCAGGCTGGTGGATGAATAGCGCCACGATCTGCGCCTCATTCGGCAGGTCAACCATCAGCCGCAGCGGTTCGCCCATGCCGCGCCCGCCGGGCAGGCTGGCGGCAGAAATTGTGTAGAAACGGCCGTTCGACCCAAAGACCAGCAGGCGGTCGGTCGTTTCAGCGTGGAAGGTAAAGCGCGGGGCATCGCCGTCCTTGAACTTTAATTCGCGGTTCAGGTCGATATGGCCCGTCATCGCCCTGATCCAGCCCATCTGGCTACAAACCACGGTGATCGGTTCGCGGTCGATCATCGCCTCGATCGGCACATCCTCGACTTCGCCTGCGACCTCGAATGTGGTCAGACGCTGACCGCGATTAACGCCATCAATCACCCAGTCCTTGCCAAACTTCTTTTTGGTCTCACGCAGTTGATCGGCAATGGTCGACCACTGCAGGTCTTCGCTTTCCAGCAGGTCTTCGAGGCCGGCGCGCTCTTCCATCAGGGCAGATTGTTCGCGCAGCAGTTCCAGTTCTTCCAGACGCCGCAAGGACCGCAGGCGCATGTTCAGGATCGCATCAGCCTGCACTTCGCTCAGCGAATTTTCGGCCGACGGCAGTGGCGAGACATAATCCGCCTCGTCGCGGGCGCGCACATGGTCGCGGCCCCAGTCCTCGCGCATCAGCGCTGCCTTGGGGTCGTCGTCGTACCGGATGATGTCGATCACACGGTCGAGGTTCAGAAAGGCAATGATAAAGCCTTCGAGCACCTCAAGCCGGTGGTCAATTTTTTCCATCCGGTGGGTCGAGCGGCGCTGCAACACCTCACGGCGGTGATCGAGAAAGGCGCGCAGCACTTCTTTGAGCGAACAGACCTTTGGCGTCACGCCGTTGATCAACACGTTCATGTTGAGCGAGAAGCGAATCTCAAGATCGGAATTGCGGAACAACATGCCCATCAGAACCGCCGGATCGACGTTCTTGGATCGGGGTTCAATGATCATCCGCACGTCTTCGGCAAATTCGTCGCGCACGTCGCCCAGAATTGGGATCTTCTTGGTCTGGATCAGTTCGGCGATCTTTTCGATCAGACGCGATTTTGGCACCTGATAAGGAATTTCCGTGATCACGATCTGCCACAGCCCCCGGCCCAGATCTTCGACCTCCCAACGGCAGCGCAAGCGGAACGATCCGCGTCCGGTGCGATAGGCGTTGGCGATATTCTCGGGCGGTTCGACAATGACACCGCCGGTGGGGAAATCGGGGCCTGGCACATAGTTAAGCAGCGTGTCGTCGCGGGCATCCGGCGTCTTGATCAGATGCACGCAGGCGTCGCAGAGCTCGGCAATGTTGTGCGGCGGAATATTCGTTGCCATGCCAACGGCAATCCCGGACGATCCGTTTGCCAGCAGGTTCGGGAATTGCGCAGGCAGAACAACGGGTTCGGTTAGCGTGCCGTCATAGTTCTCGCGGAAATCAACGGCGTTTTCGTTCAGCCCTTCAAGCATCGCCTCGGCAACGGCAGTCATCCGCGCTTCGGTATAGCGGCTGGCGGCGGGGTTATCGCCGTCGATGTTGCCAAAGTTACCCTGCCCGTCAACAAGCGGGTAGCGGACGTTGAAATCCTGCGCCAGACGCGCCATCGCGTCATAGATCGCGGCATCGCCGTGCGGGTGATAGTTACCCATCACGTCGCCCGAAATCTTGGCGGATTTACGGAAACCGCCGTTCGACGCCAGTTTCAACTCGCGCATCGCAAAGAGAATCCGGCGGTGAACCGGTTTTAGTCCGTCGCGGGCATCGGGCAGTGCGCGGTGCATAATCGTCGACAGCGCATAGGTCAGATACCGGTCCCCCAGCGCGCGGCGCAGCGGCTCGGAAAGGTCGTTGGGGTCCGTTTCAGGGGGGGGGATTACGTCTGACATGCAGGCTCTTGTAGTCAAGCGGCGGCAGGCGGGCAAGCGCGAGATTGCACCCTGCCCAAGATGACCGTCAAAGGTGCGGCAGCGCAGCAACTGCCAAAACTTTCTGCTTTTTGCACTGCCGCCGAAAACAGTTCTTTGGTATGAAACTAATAGGGGAGTTCTGCGTTGTGCCCTCACTAGCTGCTTATTTTTTTGATTTCGGGGGTGTACGATGACGAAATTCATCCTACTGACATTTGGTTTTTTGGGCTGGGCTTTCTATGAGATGAGCGGCGGTGCCGACTTTGAACCAGCCAGCGTGCGCATGGCGCGAAACACCCCGACAGCCGAAGCCGACAAAGGGTCGGCTCTGGTTGCATCCGCCGACGCCGCCACCGTCATGAATGACCCGCTTCCCCAGCCTATCACCGTCAAAGCGGTCGTTGACACAGCACCGCCGGCGCTGAACCCCGCGCCGCAATTGGCGCAGGATAATCTGGCACAGGATAACGAAGTAACCCGCGTTTCACTGAACCTGACCACCCTGCGAGACGTGGCCGCGCCGGCCAAGCCACAGAACGCGTTCGCCGCACCAGTGCCGCAGAACGCCGGTGTGATTCTGTCTTCGGCAACGACCCCCGCCATCATCCCCAGCCTGATTGACCCGTCAGACAATGGCGCCGTCGCAACCCAGACCACCTAT
This sequence comes from Sulfitobacter sp. KMM 9851, assembly GCF_057178245.1. NCBI lineage: Bacteria > Pseudomonadati > Pseudomonadota > Alphaproteobacteria > Rhodobacterales > Roseobacteraceae > Sulfitobacter > Sulfitobacter sp. KMM 9851. The sequence goes on along the minus strand of NZ_CM169991.1, from coordinate 656,093 downwards.
TCCAACGACAACACAGGGACTGACCTGCGCACTGTCAGCGGCAACCGCGTTAACGTGCGCGGCGGGCCGGGCACAGATCATGGCGTGGTTGGCAAACTGGTGCAGGGTGACGCAGTCGAAGTGCTGCTCGACGATGGGTCCGGCTGGGTAAAAATGCGCCCGCTGGATGGTGGCGCAGAAGGCTGGATGGCCGATTTCCTGCTCGCCAGCGACTAATCCCCTGCCGATGATGTAACCATCACCCGTTGCCATTCCCACGGCGGCGGGTGATGAAGTGCCTTTGAATGAAAGGTGCTGCATGTCTGGCAAATCAATCCTGATCACCGGTTGTTCCAGCGGGATCGGCTATGCCGCTGCCCACGGTATGCGCGACCGCGGCTGGCGCGTCTTTGCGGCCTGCCGCGCCGAGGCCGACTGCGATCGCCTGCGCGCCGAAGGCTTTGACGCCCCCCAGCTTGATTACACCGACGAGGCCAGTATCACCGCAGCGCTGGATCATGTGCTGGCTGAAACCGGCGGCACGCTGGACGCCGTGTTCAACAATGGCGCCCACGCGACCCCCGGTCTGGTAGAAGACCTGCCGACCCAAGCCCTGCGCGAGATTTTCGAGGCCAACTTTTTTGGCTGGCACACGCTGACCCGCGCCGTGACCAAGGTAATGCGCGTGCAGGGGCACGGTCGGATCGTGCAGTGTTCATCCGTGCTTGGCATGGTCGCTATGCCGTGGCGCGGCGCATACAACGCCACCAAATTTGCACTTGAGGGACTGACCGACACCCAGCGGCTGGAAATGCGCGACACCGACATCCGGCTGATCCTGATCGAACCGGGGCCTGTCACATCGCGCCTACGGGTCAAGGCGATCCCGCATTTTGAACGCTGGATCGACTGGAAATCCTCAGCCCGCGCTGACGACTACGAAAACAAACTACGCCCCCGCCTGTACGAAAGCAGCGGCCCCGACCGGTTTGAACTGCCCCCCGAAGCAGTGCTGGAAAAACTGGTGCATGCCGTCGAATCACCCCGCCCCCGCCCGCGTTATTTCGTCACAACCCCCACGCATATTGCGGGGATATTGCGCCGCATCCTGCCCACCCGGGCGCTGGATTGGGTGACGGGGCGCTGATATTACTTGCGCACGGGGCATGGGCCGCTACATCTCGGGGCATTGAAAAGGATAAACCATGCCAAGTGATCCGCTGTTCATCATCGTTGTGATCGCCGTCGCCATCACCGCCGGCGTTCTGCTGCTGGGGCTTGGTGGCTTTGCCCGCGGCGGCGCCTTTAACAAACGCAACGCCAACAAAATCATGCGCTGGCGCATCATCGCGCAATTCGTCGCCGTGCTGCTGATCCTGCTCTATGTCTATCTGCGCAAGGGGTCTGTCTGATGGTCGTGCTGAACAAGATTTACACCCGCACCGGCGACAAGGGCACCACGGCGCTTGGCAACGGCACACGCGTGACGAAATACGATGCCCGCGTCGAAGCCTACGGCACCAGTGACGAACTCAACTGTTTTGTCGGTATTGCCCGGCTTGAGGCGACGCAGGACACGGACGAGGCGCTGTCGCGCATCCAAAACGATCTGTTCGATCTGGGTGCTGATCTGTGCCGCCCGGATATGGCGGCCGACCGCGACGCCGAATACCCGCCCCTGCGGATGACCGATGCACAGGTCAAACGGCTGGAACAGGAAATCGACATCATGAATGCCGAGCTGGAGCCGCTGCGCAGCTTTATCCTGCCCGGTGGGCGAGCGCTGGCGGCGCACCTGCATGTCTGCCGCACTGTGGCGCGGCGGGCTGAACGGCTGGCGGTGCGTCTGGCCGAACAAGAGACAATCAACCCTACGACGGTGACCTACCTGAACCGGCTTAGCGATTGGTTTTTTGTCGCGGCACGCATGGCCAACAATGGCGGCAAGGAAGATGTACTCTGGGTGCCCGGCGCCAACCGCGTCTAGCGGTCGATCGCGGGATCAGGGGGGGAGAAAGCGCGCGTATCGTTGGCGCTAACGGGACAAAAGCCTAAGAACGCGGCGTTCAAATCACTAATATTGCCGATTTTGGCCTGTTTTGCCGCCGCGTGCTTCGTTACACCCGTCTGGAGAATATGGAGACCGGGCCAGCAATTGCCCGTGTCGCAAACTGAGGAGAGAGAACGCCCATGAAGGTACTGGTGCCTGTCAAACGCGTGATCGACTACAACGTGAAAGTGCGCGTCAAAGCGGACGGATCGGGAGTTGATCTTGCCAACGTGAAAATGTCGATGAACCCGTTTGACGAAATTTCCGTCGAACAGGCCATCCGGCTCAAGGAAGCTGGCCAGGCGGACGAGATCGTCGTCGTGTCCATCGGCGTCAAGCAATCGCAGGAAACCCTGCGCACGGCGCTGGCAATGGGCGCGGACCGCGCCATTCTTGTCGTGGCCACCGATGATGTGCATCAGGACATCGAACCATTGGCGGTTGCCAAGATCCTCAAGGCGATCGTCGACGAAGAACAGCCGGGCCTCGTGCTCTGCGGTAAACAGGCGATCGACAACGATATGAACGCCACCGGCCAGATGCTGTCGGCCTTGCTGGGCTGGAGCCAGGCGACATTTGCGTCCAAAGTCGAAATCGACGGTGATCATGCTGCGGTGACCCGCGAAGTCGATGGTGGTTTGCAGACCATCAAGGTCAAGATGCCAACCGTCGTGACCGTAGATCTGCGGTTGAACGAGCCACGTTATGCGTCGCTGCCCAACATCATGAAGGCCAAGAAAAAGCCTTTGGATGAAAAGACAGCCGCCGACTATGGCGTCGACGTCGCAAATCGCCTGGAAATCGTGAAAACGATCGAGCCTGAAACCCGCGCTGCGGGGATCAAGGTCGGCTCCGTAGACGAGCTTGTGGCGAAACTCAAAGAAGTGGGGGCTGTATAATGGCTGTTCTTCTGATTGCAGAAATCACCGATGGCGAATTGTCCATGGACGCGACCGCCAAGACCGTGACCGCTGCTAAATCGCTGGGTGACGTGACTGTTCTGGCCGCCGGCAGCTCTGCCGCAGCGGCAGGCGACGCGGCCTCCAAGATCGACGGCGTGTCCAAGGTGCTGGTTGCCGAAGACCCGATGCTGGGTCACCGTCTGGCCGAAGCCACGGCAGCGCTGATCGTGTCGCTGGCAGGCGACTATGATCACATCGTCGCCCCGGCCACGACAGACGCGAAAAACGTGATGCCCCGCGTGGCGGCATTGCTGGATGTGATGATCATCTCTGACGCCTCAGGTGTTGTGGATGCCGACACATTCGAGCGCCCGATCTATGCAGGCAACGCGGTCCAGACTGTGAAATCGACCGACGCGAAAAAGGTCATCACCTTCCGGACATCAACATTCGATGCCGCCGGGACCGGTGGGTCTGCCAGCGTTGAAACTATTTCGGCTGCTGAAAACCCCGGCCTGTCCGAATGGGTCGAAGACAAGGTTGCCGAATCTGACCGCCCCGAACTGACAAGTGCAGGCGTGGTTGTGTCCGGTGGTCGCGGTGTCGGCTCTGAAGAAGACTTTGCGCTGATCGAGAAACTGGCCGACAAATTGGGTGCCGCTGTTGGCGCCTCGCGCGCGGCGGTTGACAGTGGCTATGCCCCGAACGACTGGCAAGTTGGCCAGACGGGCAAGGTTGTGGCGCCGGGTCTCTATGTTGCTGTCGGCATCTCTGGTGCGATTCAGCACCTTGCGGGCATGAAGGACAGCAAGATCATCGTCGCGATCAACAAGGACGAAGAAGCACCGATTTTCCAGGTGGCTGATTTCGGTCTGGTCGCTGACCTGTTCGAAGCTGTGCCTGAGTTGATCGACAAACTGTAATTCGGGGCGCAAACCCTGTTATACACGCGAAAGGCCCGCCAGAAATGGCGGGCCTTTTTGCATCTCATGCGGACGCACCCGGCGGTCACAGCATCGTCTTTAGCCTGTCCGCTACCACCTCGGCCGCTTCTGCGTGGGCGTCGGTGCCCAGCATCTCTGACGCGGCCATTTCCTCCATCTCGCCAAAAATCATGCCCTCCGTGCCTTTGGCGGCGGCCTGTTTGCTGCTCACCACGATCTGAGTTTCGGTGGCAAATTCCGCGACGTGTTCCATCATCTGCTGCGTGATGAACAAGGGGTCGCTGCCCAAATCAAATCCTTCTTGCCGGGTTTCGGGATGCGGCGCGTGGTCTGCCAGCCACAGCAGCAGGGTCTTGCCCCTGATTTGCCCCAACAGCAGTTTCATGCGGGCCGTCCACGCCTGCTGTAACTCGGCGCGCACCGCGATAAAACGCTCTGGTGACACTTTCAGCAGATGGCTCAACATATGTTTGTTGAAATGGAAATCAGGAAAATCGACCTCGCGATAGATCGTGCTGAGCAGGGCAGAGGCCGACACAAACCGATCATTGCGACGCGGATGCACAGAGTAGAACCGATTGGTCATGTTTTGCGCCCCCATCACCTGAACCACGGTCACCTCGGCATCGTTGCAGGCCTGCACGACAAAGGGATCATTCGCAAAGGCATCAATGCCCGCATTGGGAAAGCCAAAGTTGGCACATGTCATGCCCAGCCGGGTTTCCGTCAGTGCCGGATAGGGGTCTTCGATGAATTTACCGTATGTCTCTGTCCCGCCGACAAAGGCGACGTAAGGTCTGTCAAGATCGCGGCGCGGTCCGCGGAACAGCAGCTTGGACGTGCCATATCGGCACGGAAGATAGTCTAGGGCCCCCGGCCCCATTACATCATAGGTCATACACCCACCTCATTTTATTCACCCATGGGCAGAATGCATGTTCCATGCTGCGATTCGCTTAATGCGCCAATTTGACGACAGATTTCATAAACTCCGGCCCTTGCAGCCCCGCCCCCGCGCGCCCTATTGTGCGCCGAACAGCAGCAAAGGACAGGCCATGGACATCCAGACAATCGGCATCGTTGGCGCGGGCCAAATGGGCAACGGCATCGCCCATGTGATGGCATTGGCAGGCTATGACGTGTTGTTGACGGATGTCAGTGCCGACGCCCTGCAACGGGCTGTCGATATCGTGACCGGCAACATGGACCGCCAGGTCAGCCGCGAAAAGATTACGTCGGACGAACGTGATGCCGCCTTGGCGCGGATCACCACGACGCAAACGCTGACCGATCTGGGTCAGAGCGATCTGGTGATCGAGGCCGCGACCGAACGCGAGACGGTCAAGCAGGCAATTTTTGAAGACCTGATACCGCACCTCAAGCCCACGACGATCCTGACGTCAAACACCTCGTCCATCTCGATCACGCGATTGGCCAGCCGCACGGACCGACCCGAAAAATTCATGGGGTTCCATTTCATGAACCCGGTGCCTGTGATGCAACTGGTCGAACTGATCCGAGGCATCGCCACGGACAAGGAAACCTATAATGCCTGCAAGATCGTGGTCGACCGTCTGGGCAAGACTGCCGCATCGGCCGAAGATTTTCCCGCCTTCATCGTGAACCGCATCCTGATGCCCATGATCAACGAGGCGGTCTATACGCTCTATGAAGGGGTGGGTAACGTGCAGTCCATCGACAGCTCGCTCAAGCTGGGTGCCAATCATCCGATGGGACCGTTAGAGTTGGCGGATTTCATTGGGCTAGACACCTGTCTGGCGATCATGAACGTGTTGCACGACGGGCTGGCCGATACGAAATACCGCCCCTGCCCGCTATTGACCAAATACGTCGAGGCCGGGTGGCTGGGCCGCAAGACGCAACGCGGATTCTATGATTACCGGGGCGAAACCCCTGTGCCGACACGCTAGGCGATCGGGCTGTCCTACCTGACCAATGGGGGCGCTGCCCCCATCGCGCCACGGCGCGATCCCCCCGAGGGTATTTGTAAAAGGATGAAGGGATTAGCTCTTGTGCGTCCCGACTAGTCTGACAGCGCCAGCGTATGCGCGCGCAGCCAGGCCATGAAACCGCGCGGATCATCGGCCCATTTGTCAATCTCGGCCTGGTCCAGCGGATTGCCTACGATCGGCCCCTGTGGCTTGTTACAGGCGTGCACGATCTCATGCAGGAGCAACCCTTGGCGCAACATCGGACTGAGTTTGTTGGCGATCTGATAGGCGCGGCTGTTCTGGCCGGGGAATTTCATCGGCACCACTGTGGCGCCTGAGCGGCGGATCATCTTGGCGGTAAATACGTTCCACTCCGCTTCGACGGCGGGGCCGAAATAGGTCTCAGACGTAGCCACCACACCCGAGGGGAACAGCGCCACAACGCCGCCGTTTTTGAGGTGCCCCATCGCGTTGGCCCGCATTTCAACGCCTTTGCGCTGCGCATCGGGATCATGCGGAAACGGCACCGGGATCATGTAACTGCCCGCGACCTCGTCGATTGAGGTCAGCAGGGACCGCGTCAAGATGCGGTAATCGGGGCGCACACGGCCAATCAGGTCGGCAAAGATCATGCCGTCGACCATGCCGTGCGGATGGTTCGCCACAACCACGACTGGACCCTCTTTGGGTATGCGGTCAAGCTGGGACTGCGGGGTGGTCAGATCTATGCCCATCGTATCCAGCGCCGCGCGCCAGAACGCTTGCCCGGACGGCGCGCCGCGGCGCTCAAACTTGCGGATCAACCGCAGGATGGTCAGCTTGCCAGTGAACAGCTCCATCGCGCTGATGATCCCGGCCTTCACCGGATCATCAAAAGTCGAGGCATAGGACAGGCTGCTACGGTCGTATTTGGTGAAGCTTACCGTGCCTTCATCCTGTGCCGTTTGCGGTGCTGTCATATGCTGTGCGTCATCCATTTTGATGGCCAATCCCTTATTCTAGAAGGTCCTAACCTCAGAAGCCTTCACCGAACTTGTCCGCCACCAGGGCGGTCAAGGCGGCAGCCAGTGCATCGGCGTCGGGCCCGGAGGTCTGCACGTCGATCGTGCTCCCCCGCGCGGCGGCCAACATCAAAAGCCCCATGATGCTGTCGCCAGATGCCGACATCCCACCTTTGCTGACCTCGGCGCGGGCGTCAAATGCTTCGACGACCTCGACCAGTTTGGCCGAAGCGCGGGCGTGCAGACCTTTTTCGTTTACGATCTTAAGAGAAAATTCGGGCATGTGTCTGGGATTTCCTTAACCGGCACTGACGTTCTGGCTGTCGATATACTTTTTACCCGCTTCCAGCGCCGCACGCACGGCATCCGGGACATCCATCTGGCGGGATTTGGCCAGTTTGATCAGCATGGGCAAGTTGGCACCATAGATGATGCGGCGATTCTCGGGCAGGCAGGCCAGCAAGCTGAGGTTCGAGGGCGAGCCGCCGAACAGATCGGTCACAACCACAACACCCGCGCCCTGGTCCACCTCATTGGCGGCCAAGCAAATCTCGCGTTCCTTGGCAGCGCGGTCGTGATTGGCCTCGATGGCGATGGCGCGCACGCCAAACTGCGACCCCACGACATGTTCGATGGCGGCAAGATACTCTTGCGCCAACCCACCATGTGCAACGATCACAATTCCAATCACGTCTTTGCCTCTACAGACTGCTGGCGATCCAGCTCCCGGTGCCTAATTGACACCTGCCACCCCTGCTCTGCAAGGCGCAAAGCATGATGTTCCGCCAGCGTCACCGAACGGTGTTGTCCGCCGGTACAGCCAAAGGCGATTGAAATGTACGATTTACCCTCTTCGCGGAAGGCTGGCAGCAGCAGCAGGCTCAGTTCCAGCACCTTTTGCGCAAAATCGGCGAACCGCGGGTCGCCGGCCACATGGGCCGCTACCGCGGCATCGCGGCCGTTGAGGGCCCGCAGGCTCGGTTCCCAATAGGGATTTCGCAGGAAGCGGCAGTCGTGCACGATGTCCACGCTGCGCGGCAGGCCGCGTTTGTAGGAAAAGCTTTGCACCGAGACGCTGAGCTGCCGTTGTCCGCCGGGCGCGAACCATTGGTCGACCTCGGCGCGCAATTCGTGGACGTTCAGGCTTGATGTGTCGATCAGCACGTCCGCGCGGGCGCGGATCGGGAGCAGCAAATCCTGCTCGAGGCGGATGCCTTCGGCAGCGCGGTCCGCCGGGGCCAGCGGGTGACGTCGCCGCGTTTCCGAAAACCGCCGCAGCAGCACGTCGGTCGAGCAGTCAAGATACAGCAGTTCGACCTGCATTGTCGGATCGGCAGACAATTGGCCCAACAAATCCAACACCGCGTTGGTGGTAAAGTCACGGTTGCGCGCGTCGATGCCCAAAGCCAGCGGACGCATCGTGCCGGGGCTGGCCAGCAGCGCGGGGATCAGCCGCAACGGCAGGTTGTCAATAGTTTCGAACCCTGCATCCTCCAGCACATTAAGCGCAGAAGACCGTCCGGCGCCCGATGGGCCGGTGACAAAGACAAAGCGGCGGCGCGCGCTGTCGATCGGAAGTGCGGTGTCTGTCATTTTTGTACGCCCATGTCGTTAGACATGTAGAGAGTGATCGTCGATGGAAAATGAGCGGTATCGCATTTGTGAAGACACGGCAACGCCACGCCTTGAAGCAGGTGCACATGCGGGTCCGGCAAACGCTGCGTTTCGGTCTGGCTTAGGTCCACCACCAATGCCAGTTGCACAGCGCCGTGATCCGGTAGCTTGATCAGCCCGACGCCGCGCGCTTCGATCAGGCCCTTGATCGCGCTTGGGACGGTGGCGATCACCGCGCCAGCCTGTCGCGTCACCTCGGTGCGGTCATCGGCCACCAACGTCGCCCCAAGGGCAATCAGCTGCAACGCCAAGGTCGATTTTCCGGCACCGGAGGGTCCGAGGATCAGCACGCCGCGACCGGCGATGGCCACGCAACTGGCATGCACTATTTCAGCGTTCGACGTCATTGCGCGGCTCGGCGGCGCACCTCAGGTCGGCAGGCCGACGACAAAGCGCGCACCCAGCGGCTCGGACGTGATATCGGCCTCGGTCGGGCGAATGTTCTCGGCCCATATCACCCCGCCATGCGCCTCGACGATCTGTTTGGAAATCGCCAGCCCCAGGCCAGAGTTATTGCCGAAATGTTCGTCCGGGCGTTGCGAGTAAAAGCGTTTGAAAATCTTGCCAAGCGCCTGTTCGGGAATGCCCGGACCGGTGTCTTCGACGACGATCAGAACGCGGTTGGCCCGCTTTCGCGCCCAGACCCGGATGGCGTCGCCATCTTCGCAAAAGGAAATCGCATTGGTAATCAGGTTGACGAACACCTGCGCCAGCCGCGCCTCTAGCCCGTGAACGGTGATTGGATTGGCCGGCAGATCCGTGATGAAATCTATGCCCTTGGATTTGGCATCTTCGCCCAGGTACTGCCCCAGGTTGCCCAGCATTTGCAGCAGATCGAAGGGTTCTTCTTCCTCTTTGACCAGCTCGGAATCCAGACGTGAGGCGTTGGAGATATCGCTGACCAGACGGTCCAACCGCCGTACGTCATGTTCGATCACGTCAAGCAGCTTGTCACGCTGGTCTTCGCGTTTGATCATCCGCAAAGTACCAACCGCAGACCGCAGTGACGCCAGTGGATTCTTGATCTCATGCGCGACGTCCGCGGCAAATTGTTCGTTGCCGTCAATACGGTTGTAAAGCGCCGATACCATACCGCGCAGCGCGCCGGAGAGGCGGCCAATTTCGTCAGGCCGCGCGGTCAGATCGGGGATGCGGATGCGGCCGGGGTTCATCTTGCGGGCGTCCTTGTCGCGGCCCAGCTCGGCAGCGGCAGATAGATCGGCCAGCGGGTTGGCGATGGTAGAGGCCAGAACAAGGCTGAGCCCGATGGAGACCAGCGTAGCAATGACGAACATCTGCAAGACGCGTTCACGTTCGCTGCGCACCAATTTGTCGATCTCGCCTGCGGCACTGGCGATGGCCACAGCGCCCACGGCGGTGCCGCCCTGCATGATCGGCGTCACAACACTGAACAAGGTGCCGCCATCGGCGTCCAGATTGTCTTCGATCTGGGTGCCACTGCTCAGGCTTTGGGCCACAAGGGCGCGCAACTGCTCTTCGACCGGCAGCGAGGGCAAAGTGTCAGAGGCACCAAAGGGCGACGATACCTTGCCCCAGACCCAATTCAACCCGTCGGTCAAAAGGGTGCGACCGCCATCCGACTGCGGTGTCAGGGTGTTTTGCAGGCTCAGATTGCCGACCGATCGCCCCACCAGCGTTTCTGCCGGATCGTAGACATACACTTCGATACCGCTGCGCAGGTCCAGCCCTAGCAGCGTTTCGGCGACATCCACACCGTCGCCAGTGGCCAGATTGACCGGCGCACCCGACGGCAACTGCGCTTCGATGACATCTGCAATCAGCTCGGCCTCTGACACCAGCGATGCGGCGCGTTGCACCGCAAGGCTGTCGCGCGAGGAATTGAGGTACAAGATGCCGGCAACCAGCACATTCAACGCAATCAGGTTGAAGGTGATGATCTTGCGGGTCAGCGGCGATGCGCGCAAAGAAAACAGGCCGCGCCGTTCCCGGTGCACCCTGATTTCATCTGGCGCGGCGCTGTCCGGTGCGACCCAATCGTCGCCCAGCACCACATCCCCATCACGACTGGAAGAGGCCATATCCCGCACAAAGTTCCTTTCGGCCAAGGCCGTGAGCCTTAGATCACTCTTCGTTATATCTGTAACCAATACCATAAAGCGTCTCAATCGCCGAGAATTCGTCATCGGCGGTACGCATCTTCTTGCGCAGACGTTTGATGTGGCTGTCGATCGTGCGGTCATCGACATAGACCTGATCGTCATAGGCGACGTCCATCAGCTGATCGCGCGACTTTACGAAACCGGGGCGTTGCGCCAGCGCCTGAAGCAGCAGGAATTCGGTCACGGTAAGTGACACGTCCTTGCCCTTCCAGCTGACCGCATGGCGCAGCGGGTCCATCCGCAACTCGCCGCGCTCCATCACCTTGGTTTCTTCGGTATCGCCGACCTCGTCCGTGGCGACCGCATCCTGACGGCGCAACAGCGCGCGGATGCGTTCGACCAGCAGGCGCTGGCTAAAGGGTTTCTTGACGTAGTCGTCCGCCCCCATGCGCAGGCCCAACACCTCGTCGATCTCGTCATCCTTGGAGGTCAGAAAGATCACCGGCATCGCCGATTTCTGGCGCAGACGCTGCAACAGGTCCATCCCGTCCATGCGCGGCATCTTGATGTCCAGCACGGCCATATCGGGGAGTTTCTTGTTAAAGGCGTCCAGTGCGGCCTGCCCGTCATTATAGGTTTCCACTTCGAAACCTTCGGCTTCGAGGGTCATCGAGACGGATGTCAGGATGTTCCTGTCATCGTCTACCAATGCGATCTTCGACATTGCCTGTTTCCTTATGCTGCTCAAAACATTGCTAGTTTTTAGGGACAGTGATCAACAATTTCGCCAAACGAATCAATCCTTAACTGCGAATCAGGCCACCTCGGCGCTCCAATTTCGCCACAATTTGGTTAGGAATGGCTAAATTGCCGCACTTTCGCTGCAGCGCCTGCGTGAAGGGCGCACAACTTCTCGGCGGGTTTTCGAACCTTCGGCGCAAACATGTCGATGGTGGCGCTAACTGCGACAAAGCTGCCTGTTCATCAGGGAAAACATCGTGTTAAGAGGCCAAGCAAGGCCTTCGCAGCCCAGGGTATGTTAAGCCCGGTCAAGCAAGATTTGCGCCACCTGACGCGCAGCTACAGGAGACATTACATGACATTTGGACGGGTAAACCCGCAGTTCCGCCTAGAAGATCAGCAGATCACCGGGCTGGGCGATGTCTATTACAACCAGATGGAACCTGCGCTGGTTCAGGCCGCTCTGGCCCGTGGCGAAGGCACCCTGGGGCGTGGCGGGGCTTTCCTCGTCACCACGGGAAAGTTCACCGGGCGGTCGCCCAAGGACAAGCACGTGGTCAAGACCGACAGCGTTGCCGACACGATCTGGTGGGAAAACAACGCCGCGATGTCACCCGAAGGGTTTGACGCGCTCTATACCGATATGATCGCCCACATGCAGGGCCGCGACTATTTCGTGCAAGATCTGGTGGGCGGCGCCGACCCCAAACATGCGATTAACGTGCGTATGGTCACCGAACTGGCCTGGCATGGGCTGTTCATCCGCACCATGCTGCGCCGCCCTGATCAGGACGCACTGGACGACTTTACCGCCGACTTCACGGTTATTAACTGCCCCAGCTTCAAGGCGGACCCAAAGAAACACGATTGCCGGTCTGACACCGTTATCGCGATGAACTTTGACCGTAAGATGATCCTGATCGGCGGCACGGAATACGCGGGCGAGAACAAGAAATCGGTCTTTACCCTGCTGAACTACCTGCTGCCCGAAAAAGGCATCATGCCGATGCATTGCTCGGCCAATCATGCCACCGGCAACCCAGTCGACACAGCCGTGTTCTTTGGCCTGTCGGGCACCGGCAAGACAACGCTATCGGCTGATCCTGAACGCACGCTGATTGGCGATGATGAACACGGCTGGTCCAACAACGGCACCTTCAACTTTGAGGGTGGCTGCTATGCCAAAACGATCAACCTGTCGCCCGAGGCCGAGCCAGAGATCTATGCCACCACGTCCAAATTTGGCACCGTGATCGAAAACATGGTCTTTGATCCAGACACTTTCGAGCTGGATTTCGACGATGATTCTCTGACAGCCAACATGCGTGCGGCCTATCCGCTGCACTATATCTCGAACGCATCGGCCAAGGCCGTCGGCGGCCACCCTAAGAACATCATCATGCTGACCTGCGATGCCTTTGGCGTGCTGCCCCCGATTGCACGTCTCAGCCCGGCGCAGGCTATGTATCACTTCCTGTCCGGTTTCACCTCCAAGGTGGCGGGTACAGAACGCGGCGTAACAGAGCCTGAGCCTACGTTCTCCACCTGCTTTGGTGCGCCTTTCATGCCGCGCCGCCCCGAAGTCTATGGCAACCTGCTGCGTGAAAAGATCGCCCAGCATGGCGCGACCTGCTGGCTGGTTAACACGGGCTGGACCGGCGGGGCCCACGGCACCGGGTCGCGGATGCCGATCAAGGCAACCCGCGCCTTGCTGACTGCCGCACTCGAAGGACGTCTGGCAGATGTAGAATATCGCAAAGACTCGAACTTCGGCTTTGATGTGCCTGTCTCAGTGAACGGTGTCGCTGACATCCTGCTTGACCCGCGCCGCACCTGGGACAATCCACAGTCCTACGACCGCCAGGCGGCCAAGCTGGTCACGATGTTCTCGGACAACTTTGAGCAGTACCTGCCGTTCATCGACGACGACGTTAGGGCCGCCGCGATCGGCTAAGGCACCGGAGTTACGCAAAAAGGGCCGCAGTATTCTGCGGCCCTTTTTGTATCACGCCGCTTGGGCCACAAGATCTTCTACGGGAATATCAAGCAAGAACCGTGCATCTTCCCGGCTGAGATAGGTCAAAAAAGCTTCGATCTGCGCGTCGCGGCCATCGACTGACCACAACAGGGCACCGGGCTCGTTATGCATATAGCCCATCCGCTCGGCAAAGCCTTTAAAGGCGACACTGCGCAGCATGAAACCGTAGATATAATCGGGGTCCCAGCGGCGCAGGATTTCAAGCAATCCGGTTCGGGCCAGCACGGTCGACAACCCGACGCCGCGATAGCGGCTCTCGTCTGGCGCCATCCAGACTTCGCCATGGTAGATCACATGGCCGCGAATTCTATGTGCGCCAGGTGTCGCACGATAGCGCGATTTTTCTAGATTAACGCCGGCAAGCGGCGGCGGAAACGCCTTATACTGCCGCAGCAGATACCCGCTTAAATTCTTGCCCCCCAGATTGATTCCCTTGGCGGCCTGCGTATGGATCAACTCGCCGTCCGCGTTCCGCCCGATCAGCCAAAACGCATTGGCACTCGAAAGCTCATGCATCTGACTGTTGAACGGTGATCCGAGCTGCTGAACCTTTCGTTCATCGGCAATGATCTCGCGATATTCATCGAAATCGCTGCCTATAATTACCTCGATACCGTGTGCCCGCAAGATGTCGCGGCTGGTCGCAATAAATGGTGCCGCATCCCTTGGGAATTGAATAGTCATGAAGCTGTCTCCTGTGCCTGGCCTGGCACAAGGTTAATCCATTCTCAAAAAAAACGCTCTAAAATTGAATCAGAAGCGCAAAAACTGCATTTGCCCTAGATACCTTCCTTGCCGATGCTCTCGAAAATCGCACTTATTGGGTCAAAATCAGAGGGTGGAACGGATTCTGCGTCTTGGATCATGTTCGCCGTGACCCCAGCGATATCGACATGTTGCAAGGGTTGGATCAGCGACAGGATGGCAGGCGATCCATCTGGAAAGGAGCCGCCCAGAATTAGCCTTTGGTAAGCAACCGGCACCAGGCGATCCGATTCGCGCAGCGGCATCCGCGTAAAGATATGGTCCAGCCGGGCGGATTGATTGCTTTCAACTTCGTGAAATGACCGGTCCATCAGCAGGCCAAATTCTTCACCCGCGGGCAGTCTTGCGATAGGTCGCCCTATGCTCGACCGTGCAAAATCCAACCCGAACCAATGCACATAGACCGATTTTTCGCCAAATTCGACACAGACCCATCCCGCATCGGTATGGCGGTAGACGATCAAAAACGGCCTGACATGCGCCATCAGGGGGCTTTCGATCTGCCCGGATGCCATTGACCAGGCGCGGTATGTCTCGCGCATCAGGATGGCGTCGTCGTTCCACAGACTGCCAATCGGTTTTTGCTGCTGAAAAAAGGCCCAATCGCCGACGCGGGCATTCAGGATTTGCAGTTGACCAACAGTGCCGCTTTGCCCGCGCAGCCAGACTGTGGCCAATGCGATCAGTTCTTTGGCATCGGGTAACGCGCGATGCCCCTCGTCGGTCAACTGGTAGTGCCGGTCGACAATGTGAAACAGCGGCGCGCCGCGCAGGTCTTCCAGATGGGCAATGTGCCGTCGCAGGGTCTGGCGCGTGCTGCCCAGCTCCTTGACTGCGTGACTCAAATTCAGTGTGCGTGCCAAAGTTGTGAAAGAGCGCATCATCTCGAAAAGAAGCGCAGGCGGCGCTTCATTTTTGGACTCACGAACAGGGTGTTCTGAACTCTCTGGCGTCATATGTTTATTCATATACCCATATTGGTAAATATATCACCCACCATTGCAACAAAAATCACACTGCAACCGATGATAGATTACCTAAAAACGAAAATATCTATCCAATTGATTGGAAAGGGCTTGTTGGGGCTGAATGAGGTATATTCAACCAGAGGTTTGTTACAATGTCACATCCAGTAGATATCCACGTTGGCCGAAAACTAAAGCAGATCCGAACCTTACGCCGTTTGTCCCAGACCGATGTCGCGCGCAAACTGGCACTGTCGTTTCAACAGATCCAGAAATACGAGATCGGGTCGAATCGCGTTGCTGCCAGCCGGCTGTTCGAATTGGCGCAAATACTAGAGGTGCCGCCCTCTTATTTCTTTGAAGGTCTGCACGACAACACCAACACACCGCCAAAGAATGACCCAGGCATGGAAATCGTTACCGCCCTCGCCGCAATCAAGGATGACGCGGTCAAAACCCGCATCGTCACATTCATCGAAGATGTATCTGGTATGACGGTCGCCCGGCAGGTCTGATGCTCCCTCATTCCTGCCCCACCGGGGGAGGCCTGCATTATTGGGCCGGCGGAGCAGGAATGGGGGATGCACCACAAAGTCAGGACCCTAGGCGACTAGCGTTTCCGCTTTTTTCAGATCCACCGATACCAACTGACTGACACCCTGTTCTGCCATCGTTACCCCAAACAGCCGATCCATGCGGGCCATGGTGACAGCATGGTGGGTGATGATCAGGAAACGGGTGTCGGTCTGGCGGCACATTTCATCAAGCAGGTCACAGAACCGCGTCACGTTGGCATCATCCAGTGGCGCATCGACCTCGTCCAGCACACAGATCGGCGCCGGATTCGCCAGGAACACGGCAAAAATCAACGCCATAGCCGTCAGCGTCTGCTCCCCCCCCGACAGCAGGCTCAGCGTGCTGAGCTTTTTGCCCGGCGGCTGACACATGATCTCAAGCCCGGCCTCAAGCGGGTCATCGCTTTCCACCATCACCAGATTAGCCTCGCCGCCGCCAAACAGATGTTTGAACAGCATAGAGAAATTGGAATTCACCTGCTCAAACGCCGTCAGCAGCCGTTCGCGTCCCTCGCGGTTCAGACTGGCAATACCGCTGCGCAGGGTCTTAATCGCCTCTTCCAGATCGGCTTTTTCAGCCGTCAGGTTATCGTGCTCCGCCTGCACTTCCTTGGCGTCTTCCTCGGCACGCAGGTTCACGGCACCCAGGGCATCGCGCTGGCGCTTATAACGGTTCACATCCGCTTCCAACGTGTCGGCGGCAGGCATCTGATCGGGGTTGATGTCCAAGGCCGTCAGCAACTGATTCGGCGTCATCTGCTGATCATCGGCGATGCGTTCGGCGGCATAGGCCACAGTTTCGCGGGCTGCATCGCTGCGCGCCTCGGCCCGCGCGCGCGCCTCACGCGCCTCTGACGCCTGCCGCTCTGCGTCTCGTTCTGCATCTGTGGCGGCACGCAGGGCGCCTTCGGCCGCCGACAGCGCATCGGACGCCTGCGCGCGGCGTGCCTCGGCTGTGGTGATCGCCCCGTTCAATTCGTCCCGCTTTGCCGCGATCTCTGCCGGGGCGGCGCTGGCCTCTTTCAGCTCCGCTTCTGATGCCGCCTTGCGCTCCACCAGTTCCGCGCTGCGCTTTTCAGCGGTTTCCAACCGGTGCCGCCAGCCGCTGATCTCCTTGGTGACCTCCTGCGCCCGTTTGGTCCTGGCCTCGCCCTCTCGGCGCAACTCGTCATGGCCCGACCGCCGCGACATCATCGTGATGCGCGACGCCTCGACGGTCATGCGGATATCGTCCACCGCTGCCCGCGCCGCCGCCAGATCGCCCAAGCCCGCAAGGGTCCGTTCCGCATCCAGCACTTGCGCGCGTGCGGCAATCGCCTCTTCTTCGTGACGCTTTACCGCAAGCCCTAGCGATTCCAGCCGCCCCTCGGCGAGGTTACGATCTGCCTCTGCCCGGCTCAGCGCCCGACCGGCATCCGCGACCTGACGGTCTGCCATACGCCGCGCCTCGCGGGCACGTTTGTCGGCCTCGCCCTGCTCGGTCAGCAACCGTTGCAAGCTGTCATGCGCATCCCGCGCACCATCTGCTCGCTGCGTGGCCTGCTCCAACGATTGCTTCAACACTTCTAGCCGGTTCAACTGTTGCAATCGCAAGGCCGCCGCCGATGGCGCATCTTCGGCCCAGGCGCGAAAGCCGTCCCAGCGCCACAGATCACCCTCAAGTGACACAAGCCGCTGCCCCGGCAAAAGCAACGCCTGCAACCGCCCACCATCGTCCGGGTCGACCAGACCAATTTGGCTCATTCGGCGTTCCAAGACCTCGGGCACCGACACATGCTGTGTCAACGGTGTGACACCGGCAGGCAAGCCCTGTGGCACATCATAGCCGGGCAACACCGCCCAGCCGGATGGCCCATCCGCTGCCACTTCCGGCGCGCGCAGGTCATCGGCCAATGCGGCCCCCAGCGCCTTTTCAAACCCGTGTTCCACCTGAAGCCGATCAAGGATCTGGCCGCCTTCTGCTGTGTCACGTTCCACCAGCTTGGCCAGCGCACCAGCCTCGGCACGCAACGCATTCATCTCGCCCTCGGCCTCGGACCGTTCACCGCGGGCATCGGCCTCGCGGGTCTGGGTCTCGGCCCGGGTTTCTTCTGCCGCCAGTAGCGCCGTATCTGCTGCGGCCGCTGCCGTGACCGCGTCTGCTTCGGCCTTTTGCGCCTGCGCAAAATCGACACCCGCGCGCTCAAGCGTGGCGCGGCTCTGCGCCACCGCATCGCGTGCGCGCTGTGCCTCGGCCTCGGACTTTTCCATCGTCTTACGGCTGTCCAGCAGCAGCCGCTCTG
Organism: Sulfitobacter sp. KMM 9851; assembly: GCF_057178245.1. NCBI lineage: Bacteria > Pseudomonadati > Pseudomonadota > Alphaproteobacteria > Rhodobacterales > Roseobacteraceae > Sulfitobacter > Sulfitobacter sp. KMM 9851. Next base: position 638,144 of record NZ_CM169991.1, on the reverse strand, counting down.
CCGAGCCGTGCCGCGCCGCCAGTCGGGCCACATCTTCGGTCTGCTGCGCCAGATCACCCTCGCGCGCTTGCAATACCGCTGCCGCCTCGCGCGCCGCCTCCGCCGCGGCTTCCAGTGCCGCACCGTGGCCATCCCCCGCCTTGGCCAGTTCGCGCGCTTCCCATTCCAACCGCTCGATGGTTTCGCCGGCGTCCCGGTTAAGCCCGCCTTCGCGGTCGATGTCGCGCGCCAGTTGGGCAATCCGCCCGGTCAGCGTGTCGATCAACGCCTGCGCCCGCGCCTCTTGGTCGCTCAGCGTGTCGCGCTGCACCGTCAGGCGCTGCAACACCGCCGCGGCAATCGCCTCTTCCTCGCGCAGCGCAGGCAGCGCATCTTCGGCTTCGGCCCGCCCCTTTGCAACGTGGCGCACCACACCTTCGGCCTGCGCCGCAGCCGTCACCCGTCCGCGCAGATCATCCTCGGCCCTGGCCCGCGCCTCATCGGCCTCGCGCCAACGACGATACAGCAACATGCCTTCGCCCCGGCGCAGCGCATCGCCGATTTCGCGGTAGCGCGCCGCCTGCCGGGCCTGCCGCGCAAGCTGCGCCAATTGCGCCGCAAGCTGCTCTACGACATCATCGACCCGCGCCAGATTGGCCTCGGCGCCGTTCAGCTTCAGCTCGGCCTCATGGCGCCGCTGATAGAGCCCGGAAATACCCGCCGCTTCTTCCAGAATACGCCGTCGGCTCTTTGGCTTGGCATTGATCAACTCGGCAATCTGGCCCTGACGTACCAACGCCGGGCTGTGCGCCCCGGTGGAGGCATCGGCAAACAGCATCTGCACATCGCGCGCGCGCACGTCCTTACCGCCGACCTTGTAGGCGCTGCCGACATCGCGGGTTATTCGGCGCACGATCTCCAGAGCGTCATGATCGTTGAAGCCCGCCGGGGCCAGGCGCTCAGAATTGTCCAGATGCAACGACACTTCGGCAAAATTGCGCGCCGGCCGCGTTGCCGCCCCGGCAAAGATTACGTCCTCCATGCCGCCGCCGCGCATTGCCGTGGGGCGGTTTTCACCCATGACCCAGCGCAGCGCCTCCAGCAGATTGGACTTTCCACAGCCGTTTGGCCCCACAACGCCGGTCAGACCATCGGCGATGATCAGATCGGTGGGGTCCACAAAACTTTTAAAGCCTGTCAGTCTGAGTTTGGAAAAGCGCAAAACCCGCAGTGCTCCGGTGATTCCTGATTGAACACAAACCTGCCGGGCCAATAGCCCTCAAGTCAATCAAAAGCCACAAGGGGAAGGGGCTGAGGCTGGGTTATCCACAACATATTGTCGAATTACTGGGTGTAGCAGTCAATATCGACCTCCAGCCCCAGCGGCGAGCGATAGGCCGAGCCAGGCACGGGGGCGCAGTCTATGGCCACAGGCGCCCGCCGTGCCTTTGCCGCGCCGGTGCCGCAATCCAGCAGCCCAAGGGCCAGGGCCTGATCGCCGCGCACTTCGCTGACCTCGCAGCCGCTGACCAACGCCATCGCCTTGCCCGCGCGCGCCCGTATCGGGCCGAACCGGGGCGCATACTGCATGTTCACACGCATCGCTTCGGCCAAGTCACCCCGCACCCGCACATCAAAGGTCGACCCCTCGACCGTGACACGCGTTGCAGGCAAACCGCGAAAATGGGGGCCGGGCGTGTTACACCCCGCGCCCGCACTAACCACAGCCATGATCACAACAAACCGCCACATCCCATCATCCTGCGTCGGCATGGTTAACAAAACCTTACTTGCCCTTCACCTTGCCAGACAAACCTCAAGGGGACCGCGCAGCGCGCGGCGCGGGCTTCCGCCCTTGCTTGGGAAAAACCGTTTGCGGCGCCGGGCCTGCGGTCATATTGTTTGACCAATTCAAGGAAACCCCATGCCCTTTCGCCCTGTCGCACCTGAAAAACTGTCCCACGCTGTGGTCCGCCAGATCGAGGAACTGATCCTGCGCGGCATCCTTCGGCCCGGTGAGCGGCTGCCCGCAGAACGTGAACTGGCCGAACGGCTTGCGGTGTCTCGCCCGTCGCTGCGCGATGCGTTGTCGCAGTTGCAAGAGGCCGGGCTGCTCGCCGCGCGCCCCGGTGCCGGTGTCTATGTCGCTGACGTCCTTGGGTCGGCCTTTTCACCGGCGCTGACCGATCTGTTCGCCCGCCACGACGAGGCCGTCTTTGATTACCTGTCGTTTCGCCGCGATATGGAAGGGCTGGCCGCCGAACGCGCGGCGCGTCTTGGGTCGGACACTGATCTGGCGGTAATTGCCACGATCTTTGCCAAGATGGAAAAGGCCCATATCGCCAAGGATGCCGACGAAGAAGGGCAGTTGGACGCGCAATTTCACATGGCGATCTTCGAGGCGAGCCATAACGTCGTGATGTTGCACATGATGCGATCAATGTACGATCTGCTGCGGGACGGGGTGTTTTACAATCGCCGGGTGATGTTCAAGCAAAAGACCACCCGCAGCAGCCTGCTGGATCAGCACCGCAGCATTATGGCGGCGCTGTTGGCCCGCGATCCTGCCGCCGCGCGGGACGCTGTGGAAACGCACCTTGATTATGTCGGTGCCGCCCTGCACGGACAGCAGCAATCCGAACGGAACGAAGTCGTCGCCCGTCAGCGGCTACAGCACGAAACCGAACGCCACTAGCGACGGATGAACCAAGTCTGCCCGACGCTGTACCCGTTCCGTGCCAACAGAGCGACCTTGGAGTCCCACGCGGCAGGGCAGACAATCAGTGCCGCGACATCGCCGCGGGCGGCCAATGCGCCCTCGGCTGCGGCCAACAAGCCGGACGCGCCTGCACTATCTGCCTCCAGCACCGCCGGATCGGCATAGTCGTCGTGGTAAAAATCGTCGATAAACCCGATCTTGGCGGGGTCATGGGCGGGCGGAATATGTAGCGCGCTGGCGGGTTGAGCGATGGCATAGCCTTCCAACTGGCCTTCGGCCTCGGCCACGACCATGTCGCGATCTTGCAGTGTCAGGCTCTTGTGCATCCAACTGCCAAATCGCGCATCTGCGTCTGGGTGGGTTTTCCAAAAGTCGTCCAGATCCGCGATTATCTGGCGGTGCCGTGCACTGGCGGCGACGATCTGCGGCACATCCGCCGCTTGTGCCGCGCGCATGTCACTTTGTGGGGCCGCCCTGGGCAGATCAGATTTCGTCAGATACAGTGTCAGGGGCTCATACCCCCTTGCCGTGTACTCAGCGGCAAACACACCATCCGGCACCGACGCGCCGATAACGATACGGGCACCTGCGGCCACCAGATCGTCCTGCGCCGCCTGCACAAGGTCAGCAAGCGTACCAACGGGCGCGCCCGGCGCGATACAGCAATCCTCCATGATCAACCCAGGCGGGCCGAATTCACCGGCATAGATCGGTGGCACGGGCAGCAGTATGGAGTGGGCCAACCCAACGACGCGCCCGGCGTCCTCGGCAATCAACCATTGCTGGCGAAAGGGCAGGGTTTCGTTTTGCAGAGTGGCGGTGAGAGTGGCGCCCAGTCGGGCGGCGGCGTGGGGGTCAACGGCCCACAGCTGGTTGTTCTGGGCCTCCCGCGCGGCGGCATCTTGCAGCAAGAGGGGGACCATTACGCGAATATCGCGGGTGTCGGCGGGACGTATCGAAATGGGCATGTGACATCCCCTGTTATTGGCGCGCGACAAGGCTAGCAACAATTTCGCAGCTTGCCCACCATACAAACGACGGCCAAAGGCAAGCGGCCCCGTCGCGGTCGCCCGCCCCACAAACACAAAAGGCCCCGATAAAAACCGGGGCCTTTTGATATCTCTGCCAGTGCCGCTCAGTGCAGCTTGGCGTCAACCTGTGCAATACCGTCTTCGATCAGCTTGTTGCTGTCCGCAGCGGTCATCTGCTTGGCGATCACGTCGCGGGCGGCTGCCACGGCAATCATCACCGCCTGATCACGCACTTCCTTCACGGCAGCCGTTTGGGCCGAGCCGATCTGTTCCTTGGCACTCGCCATGCGGCGCTCCAAGGATTTGCCCAGATCAACACGCGCCTGTTCAGCGGCCACACGGGCCTCTTCCTTGGCGGCGCTGACAATCCGGTCTGCCTGATCCTGCACTTCTTTCTGCTTACGCTCGTAGCTGGCCAGCAGCGATTGCGCTTCTTCACGCAGGGCGCGGGCTTCTTCCAGCTCGGTCTTGATGCCATCGGCGCGTTTGTCCAGCATCCCACCGACCAGCGACGGCACCTTGAAATAGAACAAGACCGCGATGAACAGAATGAACGCCAGCAACACCACGAAATCGGTGTTTTTGAGCGAAAAGAACGGGCCGCTTGCCGCGAGGGCGGGCGACGCCATAACAGCAGCCAGCGTGGTCGAAAGGCTCAGACGCATGGAATTCTTCATGGCTTATCCTTTCATCCGTGCGGTGACGGCTGCGGTTACAGTTTTGGCATCGGCCTTACCGCCGAGCGCCGTGATCAATTCCTTGGCGGTGTCCTTGGCAACGATTTTCACGCTGTCCATTGCCCCGTCGCGGATTTCTGCAATGGCTTTTTCCGATTCCGCAACCTGCGCTGCAATCTCGGCATCTGCCCTGGCGATCTCTACGTCAAGATCGGCCTGCATGTCAGCCTTGGCCTGTGCCACAATCGTGTGAGCCTCGGCGCGGGCATCAACCAGCGCCTTGTCATAAGCGGCTTCCGCCTCCAACGCCTTTGCCTTGAGATCTTCGGCAGCGGCGATGTCGTTTGTGATGGTGCCTTGGCGTTCGGCCAGAATGGCACCAATGCGCGGCAGAGCCACGCGCGACAGGATCAGATAGGTCGCGATCAACGCCAAGATCAGCCAGAAGATCTGGTTGCCCCAGTGGTCGAAGTTCAGTTGCGGCATGCCCGGTGTGTCGGCAGCATGGGTCGCAACGCCGGTCGCATCGGCCAGTCCGTCGCTTGTTGTTTCAGTTGCCATCGTGGCTTCTCCTTGGAAACTTTGCCGTTACAGCCGGGCAGACACGTGAACCGCGCCTGCCCGCTCGTAAGGATATCAGTTCCGAGAGCTTAGACGGCGAACATCAGCAGCAGAGCAACGAGGAACGAGAAGATCCCCAGGGCTTCTGCAAAGGCGATGCCGATGAACAGTGTTGCGGTCTGACCGGCGGCTGCCGATGGGTTGCGCAGAGCGCCGGACAAGAAGTTGCCTGCCACGTTGCCAACACCGATTGCGGCTGCGCCGGAACCAATTGCTGCCAGACCTGCGCCGATATGTGCGAGTTCGCCTTCCATGAGAAATCTCCTATGCGTTGGAAGTTTAAAGTATGTGGGAGAAACCCACGTTGTTGGTTGTTAGTGACCCGGATGCAGCGCATCTTTCAGGTAGACGCATGTCAGGATGGTAAAGACATATGCCTGGATGAAAGACACCAGCACTTCGAGGCCGTACATCGCGGTGATGGCGACGACCGAAGCCGGGGAAATAAGCGTGATTGCGGCAAAACCCGCGAACACTTTGATCACCGCGTGGCCCGCCATCACGTTGCCCGCCAAACGAATGGAGTGGCTGACAGGGCGCACGAAATAGCTGATCAATTCGATGATTGCCAGCACCGGACGCAGCGCCAATGGCGCGGAGGCGACCCAGAACAGACCCAGAAACGCGGTGCCATTCTTGACAAAACCCAGGATGGTCACGGTCAGGAACACGGCCAGCGCCAGCACCACGGTCACGGCAAAATGCGACGTGGGGGTAAAGGCCGTGGGGATCAGACCGAGGAAGTTGGCGCAGACGATGAACATGAACAGGGTCATGATGTAGGGGAAAAACTTGAGCCCTTCCTTGCCGCAGATGTCTTCGACCATCTTATAGACAAAGCCGTAGGCCATTTCCGCGATGGACTGCATCCGGCCCGGCACGATGGCGCGGCGCGAACTGCCCAGAACCAACAGGGCAAATGTCGCCAGCACAGCCAGCGCCATCCAGAAGGTCGCGTTGGTGATTGTGTACCACGCAACGATGCCGTTTTCGCCAAACAGGGGCTCAACGATGAACTGGTCCATCGGGTGGAAGACCAGACCGCCTTCTTCTGCACCTTGTGTCTCTGTTGCCATTTCAGGCTCCCTCGTCCTTGCCGCCCATTTCGGGCGAATTCTTTGCAGCCTCTTCGGCCAACTGCTTTTCCTGGATTTCCTTAGCAGAGCGGAGCATCGTCTTTACCCCCGCCGCAAGGCCCAGCATCACAAACAGCACCATGAAAATGGGAAGGGTGCCAAACAGCAGGTCCAACCCGTATCCGATGCCAAAACCGATCCCAAGACCGGCCACCAATTCAATCACCATGCGCCATGCCAGATTGGCCTGCGAATAATGTTCATCCGCGCGGGGCTTTGGCTCACCGCGTTTTTTCGCGGCGGCCAGCTTGGCCTCTAGCTGCTGCAGTTGCTGCTGCTGGTCCGGGCTGGTCACACCAAAATCCCCATTGGATTATCTGCTGCGGTGCTAATGGCCAGAGGGGTCAGAGTCAACTGCGATGCGCGGCGCAATTATCGCAATAAATTCAGTGCGTTGAGCCCCTCTATATGGGGCCACCCCGGCCACACTCACAGCTTTTCGCACCTCAGCAGGATAAATTGCTTATTCAACCTCGCGGTTGACTATGAAGTGCAGGCCACTTCCCTCGCGCCCCCCTGCGCGCTATGGCTGGCATCATGACACGCGATCTAGATCAGGCTTTCGCCGCCCTTGCCGACCCCACCCGCCGCGCCATCCTTGGGATGCTGCTGGAGGATGATATGGCCGTGACCGATGTGGCCGATCCCTTCGACATGTCATTGGCGGCGATATCTAAGCATCTAGGTGTGCTGAGTGCTGCCGGGCTGATCAGTCAGGAAAAGCGGGGCCGCGTAAAGTGGTGCAAACTGGAGCCGGACGCGTTGCGCGCAGCGTCCGTCTGGATGCAGGGGTTTGGCCAGTTTGAACCGGTCAACCTAGATGCATTCGAAAGATTTTTGGAAAGCGAGTTGCCCTCGACCCAAAACGGGGAGCGGCGGGAATTAGGAGAGTGATCCTCCCTTGCCACGAGGTAAAATAAGACAAGGGAGGGATCAACCGGCGATCAAATGACGCCGAATGCGAACCTCAGGATGGCCAGAACGACGACAATCAAGCCAATGAGATAAATAATGCTACGCATGGGTATGTCCTTATTAAGTTCCCTCATGCCCTAACGCAGTGTCTACCGATTTGGTTCCAATTTTTTTTGCGCCCCCTTTGCAGGGGTCATTTGGGCCGCCGCATCGTCGTCGCGCAGCAGCAGGTAAAGCGCCAGAATGGTCAGCGCGATCCCGCCCAGAACCAGCGGGCCGGGGATACCATTGCCCAGCGCAATTTCCCACAATATCACCCAGCTTGGCGTCAGATAGGTATAGGCCATCACCTTGGCCGACGGCAGACGCAGTGCCGCAAATTGCAGCAGAACGATGGTCACCGCCGTGGCAAACACCGCAACATAAAGGATCGTGATCCAGACCAGCGGCCGCAGCCCGGCCCAATCCGTCGAACGCAGATCGTTCCAGCCATAAGCGACCAACAGCACGCTCCCGGCCAGCAGGGTGCCAAAGGTGAACATCACCGCACTTTCGCCCCGGTTCAGCCGTCGCACCAGTGGCGCATAGATGGCGTGCGAAATGCAGCCGATGAAATAGATCACCTCGCCCCGCCCCAAGTCAAACGCCACCAAGGCCCCCAGATCGCCGCGAAAGATCACCCAAAGCGCGCCAACGCCGCCAATGCCCAGCGCCAGCGCCATGCGCGGCGTCAGCACCTGCCGCATCAGCAACCAGGCAAAGCCCGCCGCCATCACCGGCACCAACGTGAACACCGCTGCCGCAGAAACGGGCGGCGCGGTTTTCAACCCCTCAAACATCAACACGAAATACAGGGTAAAGAAACCCGCCAGTACGACATAGCGCCACGGCGCGTCAAAGCCGCGGCGCGTGATATCGCCCCGCTGCCATGCCATCAGCCCGACCAGAACCGTAGCAAACAGGAACCGGACCGCGTTCAGCGCCGTCGGTGTCATCTCGTTCGCCACTTGGCTGCCCAGCGAGAAAGACCCCGCCACCAGCGCCGAAAACGTCAGCATCGCCAGATGCCCCTGCGCAGACGGGCTCATGTTGGGCAGGTCGCCGCAGCGGCGGCATGCTTTTTCAGGAATGCCAGCGCCGCCTGCACCTTTGAGGTACGGTGCATGTCGACATGGGTCACCAGCCACAAAGGGCTCGTCCATTCCGGCCGCGTAGGCAGCATCTCGACCAGATCGGGCTCTGCCTGCCCATGTGCCAGCGGCAGAAACCCAATGCCAGCCCCCGCCTTGACCGCGAATTCCATCGCCAGGCCATCAGAACTGCGCCACGTCACATTGGCATCCGGAACATTGGCCCGCAGCCACTGATAGCAGGGCGCGCGGCTGTCGCGGTTGTCGGCCCCGACAAACCGGTGGTTGATATAGTCATCCGGCCCCGCAGGTATGCCGCGTTCAGCGACATAGGCGCGGCTGGCAAAGGCGGCCATCTCCATCTGCACATAGGGTTGCACGACGTTGTCCGGCTGATCAGGCGCGCTGCCTGCGCGGATCGCCACATGTGCCTCGCCGTATTCCAGACGGAACAGCCGATCACCAATCAGATAGCGCACCACCACATCGGGGTGCAGCTTTTGAAAACCGGTCAGCAGGGGCGCCACACTGGGCGCCAGAAACGCCAGCGACGTGATCACCAGATCACCCGATACGGCACTGCCCTGCCCGCGGATACGCCCGGCCAGCAGGTTGAACTGGTCGTCGGTCGCCCGCGCAACTTGCAACAGGTCCCGCCCGGCCTCGGTCGCGGTGTACCCGCGCGCGTGACGCTGGAACAGTTTGACGCCCAACCGCTTTTCGAGCGCGTCGATATGGCGGATCACCGTGGCATGATGAACCCCCAGCACATCAGCCGCACCGCTCACCGTTCCCATCTGTGCCACCTGATAGGCGGTCTTGATTTCATCCCAGTTATCCAACGTCGGCTCCTGTGCGAAAATGAACATCAACTGCGCTATTTTGACCGTTGCGTTCGTGAGCGCAATAACCAAATTAACAACATACCCGCAACCACATTAAAGGAAGCCCCCAATGGCCACCCTGCGCATCGACACATCTTTGAACACCGAAAACTCGGTGACCCGCAAACTGGCTGACCGCATCGTAGAGACCCTGAACGACAGCGTGGTCACGACCCGCGATCTGGCAGCAGACCCCCTGCCCCAGATCGACGCCGCCTGGGCCACCGCCCGCGTTATCCCCGAAGACGACCGCAACGCCGATCACAAGGCCGCGCTGGCCCTGTCCGATACACTGGTTGCCGAAGTCCAGGCGGCAGACACCATCATTATCGGCGTGCCCGTTTACAATTTCTCTATTCCTGCCTCGCTGAAAACGTGGATCGATCAGATCGCCCGCGCGGGCGTAACCTTTCGCTATACCGAAAACGGCCCCGAAGGTCTGCTTGAGGGCAAGCGCGTGATCATCGCCATGGCATCGGGCGGCACCGGCCTTGGCTCCGACGCTGACTTTGCCAGCAACTACCTGCGCTTCGTACTAGGCTTTCTCGGCATCACTGACGTCACCTTTGTGGCCGCAGATGCGCTTGCGAAGGATGCCCAGGGTACACTGGCCCGCGCCAACGCCCAGATCGACGCGCTGCCCCTTGCCGCGTGACAAACGCGGGCTTTGACAGGTTTCATCGGCGCAGTAACATGCGGCGATGAAAATTACCCGCGATACCCCGGATCAACTGATCATCGAAAACAATCCGGTCTTGCTGGCGATCCTGCTGGGCCTGTTTGCTCTGGGGTTCGTCGGTATCGGCATGTTCAGCCTCGGGGATGACACCAGCCTCGGACTTGGCTTCATCTTGGGCGGGATGGTGTTCGGCGGCGTGTTTCTGGCGGCCTTCATCCGCCGCAGCCAAGTGATTTTTGACCGCTCCACCGGCCGCGTCGAGATGCGCCGCAAGTCTGTCACGGGCTATCGCCGCCGCGACTGGGATTTGGCCGACCTTGACCGCGCCATCGTCGAACGAGGACGATCCGACGGTAGCATGACGTACCGCACCGCGCTGGTTTTTACCGGCGGCATGGATGCAGGCACCCATCCGATCACCATCGTCTATTCCTCCGGCGGCGGGGCCGACCGCGCGGCCAAAGCCATCAACCGCTGGCTCGACGCCGCCCGGCTTGACTCCGCCGCGCCAAGCGCCTAAACGCTGGCGCAACTCCCGGAAGCTCTGACTTCCGGTCCCTGCCTGTGGCGGGGATCGCCCCCCACCAGCGTGTTACGCCCGTGGGGGTAATTGTGCATTTATCGCGGCGCCCCTACATCAGGTGCATCCCGCAACCGTTTCGAAAGGCCCCGCGCCCCATGTTTGAGAATCTCAGCGAACGCCTCTCTGGTGTCTTTGACCGCCTGACCAAACAAGGTGCCCTCAGCGACGAAGACGTAAAAACCGCCCTGCGCGAGGTGCGCGTCGCCCTGCTTGAGGCCGACGTTTCCCTGCCCGTCGCCCGCGATTTCGTCAAAGCGGTGCAAGACAAGGCCACCGGCCAAGCCGTCACCAGATCCATCACCCCCGGCCAGCAAGTCGTCAAAATCGTGCATGACGCGCTGATCGACGTGCTCAAGGGTGAAGGCGAACCGGGCGCGCTGAAAATTGACAACCCGCCTGCGCCGATCCTGATGGTTGGTCTGCAAGGTGGCGGTAAAACCACCACCACCGCAAAACTGGCCAAACGTCTGAAAGAACGCGACGGCAAGCGCGTGTTGATGGCGTCGCTCGACGTCAACCGCCCCGCCGCGATGGAACAGTTGGCGATCCTCGGCGTGCAGATCGGCGTCGACACCCTGCCGATCGTCAAGGGCGAAACCCCGGTCCAGATCGCGAAACGCGCCAAAACGCAGGCGGGCTTGGGCGGCTACGACGTCTATATGCTCGATACCGCGGGCCGCCTGTCCATCGACGAAGAACTGATGCAACAGGTCAAAGCGGTGCGCGATGTCGCCAACCCGCGCGAAACGCTGCTGGTGGTCGATGGCCTGACCGGTCAAGACGCGGTGCACACGGCGGAAAACTTTGACGAACGTATCGGCATCACCGGCGTGGTGCTGACGCGGATGGACGGCGACGGGCGCGGCGGTGCGGCGCTGTCGATGCGCGCCGTGACCGGCAAACCGATCAAGTTCGTCGGGCTTGGCGAAAAGATGGACGCGCTTGAGACGTTTGAGCCGGAGCGGATCGCGGGCCGCATCCTTGGTATGGGCGACATTGTTGCATTGGTCGAGAAGGCCCAGCAGACCATCGAGGCCGAACAAGCCGAGCGCATGATGAAGCGCATGGCCAAGGGTCAGTTCAACATGAACGACCTCAAGATGCAGCTTGAGCAAATGATCAAGATGGGCGGCATGCAAGGCATGATGGGTATGATGCCCGGCATGGGCAAGATGGCCAAACAGGTCGAAGACGCGGGCCTTGATGACCGCATCCTGAAACAGCAAATCGCGCTGATCCAATCGATGACCAAGAAAGAACGCGCCAATCCCGCCCTGCTGCAAGCCTCGCGCAAAAAGCGCATCGCGCGCGGCGCGGGCATGGAAGTGTCCGACCTTAATAAGCTGATGAAAATGCACCGTCAGATGTCCGACATGATGAAAAAGATGGGCAAGATGGGTAAGGGCGGCTTGCTCAAGCAGGCCATGAAGGGCATGATGGGCAAAGGCGGCATGGACCCGTCCCAGATGGACCCCGCCGCATTGGAAGCCGCCGCCAAGCAAATGGGTGGCAAACTGCCCGGTGGTCTGGGTGGCATGGGTGGCGGCATGGGCCTGCCCCCCGGCCTATCCGGTTTCGGGAAAAAGAAATGATGTCCACCACCGTCGACATCCCCACACTTGAAACCAACAGGTTGATCCTACGCGCCCCGCGCCTGTCGGATGCAGAAGCCTATATCGCGTTCAAAGGCTCTGAACGGTCCAGGTTTACGGGCGGGCAGATTGACCGGGCACAGGCTGCTAGGAATTTCTTCAGCATCGCGGGCCAATGGGGTCTGCGCGGTTATGGCCTGTTCATGGCAGTGCGCAAGGATAGCACCGACACACCCATTGGCGGTTTTGGCATCTTTCATCCCCTGACACAGGCAGAGCCGGAATTTGGCTGGACCCTTTATGACGGCGCCTCCGAAGGGAAGGGTTTTGTCACCGAAGCGATGCGCAGGATCATTCCATGGGCGTGGGACGTGATTGGCCTCAACACGGCACAATCGCATATCAACGAAGGCAACGAACCTTCTGTCGCTGTCGCCAAGGCACTCGGGGCCACCTTTGACGCCGAGGAAACGAAAATCGCCAATGCACCGGGCGGCGATTTTCACGGTGACGACATGCCGCTGGTGAACATCTGGCGGCATCATAAGGGGGCTCTTACATGAATGACGTAACTCGTGCCGCCGACATTCTAAAGGGCCACCGCGCCTCGATCGACCGCCTCGACGCGATCCTCGTTTACACGCTGGGCGAGCGGTTCAAACACACCCAGGCCGTGGGGATACTCAAGGCCACCCACGACCTTCCCCCGTCCGATCCGGCCCGCGAAGCGGACCAGATTGCGCGGCTCGAAGATTTGGCGAAAGAGGCTGACCTCGATCCCGAATTCGCCAAGAAGTTCCTGAACTTCATCATCGCTGAAGTCATTCAGCACCACAAAAACCACCAAAGCTAGGGTGCGTGAAACCCACCGCCCTCACTGAAAAAACTTAAAGGAAACAAAATCATGTCCATGAAAATCCGTCTCGCCCGTGGTGGCTCCAAGAAACGCCCGTTTTACCGGATCGTTGCTGCCGACAGCCGTATGCCACGCGATGGCCGTTTCATCGAAAAGCTGGGCACCTATAACCCACTGCTGCCAAAAGACAGCGAAGACCGTGTGAACATGGACATCGAAAAGGTCCAGGCATGGATCGCCAAAGGCGCGCAGCCAACAGACCGCGTGGCACGTATGCTCGAAGCTGCGGGCGCCCTGCCCAAGACCGAGCGCAAGAACCCGAAAAAAGGCACCCCAGGCAAGAAAGCCGTCGCACGTGTCGAAGAGAAAGCCGCCAAGGCAGCCGCCGCAGCCGAAGCTGCCGCAGCCCCAGCCGAAGCGCCTGCCGCTGACGACGCAGCCGCGGAATAATTGCGCAAAGGCCCGGCATGGAACAGTTCTCAGACGACTTCCGTGCCGGGCTGCACGATCTGATGCGATGGCGGCGCGATGTGCGCCACTTTCGCAGCGATCCGGTGGATGAGGCATTGCTCAGCCAATGCCTCGACACCTTCAACCTTGCCCCATCCGTGGGCCTGTCAGAACCTTGGCGCATTATCCGCGTCACCTCTGACACCGCGCGCGCTGCTGCGCTTGAAAACTTTCAATCAGCCAACGCCGAGGCCCTTGCGGGGTATGCCGGCGATCAGGCCGCGCTTTATGCCGGGCTAAAACTGTCCGGTATGCAGGACGCGCCGGAACAATTGGCGGTTTATTGTGACGACAGCACCGACAAGGGCGCGGGCCTTGGCGCTGCAACGATGCCCGAAATGCGCCGCTATTCCGTGGTTGGCGCGATCTCTTTGTTCTGGCTTGCGCTGCGCGCGCACGGTTTGGGGTTGGGTTGGGTGTCGGTGCTTGACCCCGACCGCCTGAACCGTGATCTTGGGGTATCGCAGGACTGGACGCTGGTGGGCTATCTTTGCCTGGGATGGCCACTTGAAAACACCCTGACGCCCGAACTGGAAACCAAAGGCTGGGAGGCACGCGCCCCCCGCCTGAATATCGAGAGCCGCTGATGATACGCTTGCTAACCCTCCTTGCTGCGCTCGTGATCGGCTTTGGCATCGGCATCTGGTATGATCGCAACCTGATGAAGGGCGAATGCAAGGCGGGCGTCGGACAATGGACAGGCACGATCTGCCTCAATTCGGATTTGCTGCAATGACAGACATGATTTGTGTGGGCGCTATCGCCGGTTCTTACGGTGTGCGTGGCGAAGTGCGCGTAAAAAGCTATTGCGCCACTCCCGAAGACATCGAGACCTACGGCCCATTGCTGTCTGAGGACGGCAGCCGCCAGTTCACCCTGGCACTGCTGCACCCCGTCAAACATGGCTTTGCAGCCCGCATCGCTGAAATCACCACGAAAGAGGACGGCGACGCCCTGCGCGGTACAGCGCTTTATGCTGCGCGTGACAGTCTGCCCTCATTGCCGGACGACGAATTTTACCACGCAGACCTGATCGGGCTTGAGGTATATGACACCGGCGGCGTGTTGTTGGGCCGCGTCAAGACAGTACAAAACCACGGCGCGGACGACCTGCTGGAACTGCAGCTTGCCGGCAACTCCGCCACCACTTTTCTGCCGTTTACCAAGGCGGCCGTGCCCACCGTCGATCTGGCAGCGCGGCGCATTGTGGCGGACCCGCCCCTGGGCATATTGCCGGGCGCAGACACCGACTGATGCCGCGCAGGGTCATCCTTCATCCCGGTTTTCACAAGACGGGGACGACCACCTTGCAAAACACGCTGCGCAACAACCGCGCCATTCTGGCGCCGAGGCTAAAGATTCTGCTGATCGAAGATATCAGACCACTTTGCGCCGCCACCCGGCGCTTTTCGCGTTTTGGCGACCCGCTGGATCTGGCGAGGATTGCCGATGATGCCCTGACGTTGGCGCAGAACCTGCAAGACCACGATGGCGCGGTACTGATCAGCGCTGAGGATCTGTCGGGCCTGATCCCCGGTCGGGATGGCAAGCCGGGATATGACGACACGCCAAAACTCATGCGGCTGATCGCGGACGCCCTGCGCGCCGTGCTGCCCGACACGCCGCTGAGCGTTGTGTTTACCACCCGCACCGCTGTCGATTGGGTGAACAGCTGCCATGCACATCACCTGCGCCACACCCGCATGTGCCTGACACGCGACGACTATGTGCAGAAATTCGGTGCGGATCCGATCTGCCCGCAGCTGTCGCCGCCGTAGCCGCGGCGCTGCCGGATGTCGATGTGCAGCAGGTAGCTGTAGAAACTGCAGGCGATAGTCCACTTGGCGCGTTGGACCTGATGTTGAACCACGCCGAAATCCCCGATGCCCTGCGACGCCGCCTTACACCTGCGCCGCGCGCCAACCGAGCACTTTCGGCCACGGCCCTGTCCGATCTGCTGGCGATCAACCTCTCTGCCATCAGCGACGATGACGCGGCCCGCGCGCGTAAGGCGATCAACCGAGGACGCCGCTGATGCCACGCCGGATCGTCCTACACCCCGGTTTCCACAAGACCGGCACCAGCAGCATCCAGCACCTGCTCCGCGAAAACCGTGTGGCGCTGAAACCCTTTGCGGCGCTGCGCCTGCATTGGCAGCTCAGGGAGCTGGTCCAGGCCACCCGGGGCTATTCCACATGGCGCGATCCGCTGACGCTGATCAAGGTGCAGGATCGTTTTGAAACACTGCTCGACGGCGTGCCGGGCATGCCCCGCCGCACGCTGATCATCTCGTCCGAAGAACTGTCTGGCCATATGCCGGGGCGCGGTGATCTGGCCGATTATTCCGCCGCACCGGTTTTGCTTTATGCCATGTGGGAAATTCTGCACCGCCGCTATCCACAGGCCGAAATCGTGATCCATCTGTCCACCCGCGCGCCGGATGACTGGTTGACGTCAGCCTATTGGGAACATGTCAAAGCCTCGTCGATGACGCTGGACCTAGACGCCTTTGTCGAACGCTATCACGCAGCGGCCGCACTGGACGAAATGGTGGCCGAGATTGCCAGCCGCGTGCCCTGCCCGGTGCATCACAGCGCGCTTGACGACAGCTGCGGTCTGCCGCTTGGCCCCGCGTCGCCATTGCTTGACCTTTGCGGCGTGCCAGACGATGTGCTGGCCGGGATGACTGTTCCGCCACCTGCGAACACGCGACTGCCCGCCGACGTCCTGCTGGCCCTGCTGGACGCCAACCGCAATCTGGGCGACCCCGACACCCGCCGTGCCGCCAAGGCGGACATCCTAAAACAGGCAAGACCGACATGAATTCACCTCGCTCCCACGGCCGCCAAAGCGTGAAGGCCACGCTGCAACCGCGCGAGTTGATGCGCGACAACCCCGATTACGCCGATGTCTGGCAGGCGCGCATCGTGACCCTGTTTCCTGAACTTTTTCCCGGGGTGCTGGGCGCCAGCCTGACCGGCAAGGCGCTGCAGGACGGGCGCTGGCAGTTGCACACCCATGATTTGCGCGGCTTTGGCATCGGCAAGCACCGCAACGTCGATGACACCCCAGCGGGAGGTGGTGCCGGCATGGTCATGCGCGCCGATGTGGTTGGCCCCGCGTTGGCCGAAGCGCAGGGCCATGCATCGCGCCATGGCCGCTGGCCGATCCTGTATATGTCGCCACGCGGACAGCGGTTTGATCAGGCCATGGCCCGCGATCTGGCGGACTGCGCTGGGGTGACAATGCTCTGTGGACGATTTGAGGGTGTGGACGAGCGCGTGATCGAGCATTTCGGCATCACCGAGGTCTCCTTGGGTGATTTTGTCATGACGGGTGGCGAATTGGCGGCGCAGGCAATGATCGACGCCACCGTGCGTCTGCTGCCCGGTGTGCTGGGCAATGCCGACAGTATCGAGGAAGAAAGCCACGCCAGTGGCCTGCTCGAACACCCGCAGTATACCCGCCCCGCCGTGTGGGAAGGCCGCGAGATACCCCCGGTTCTAATGTCGGGCAACCACGGCGAGATCGCCAAGTGGCGCCAGGCCGAGGCCGAGCGGATCACCCAGGAACGCAGACCTGACATGTGGGCGGCGCGGCAGGGCGGCGGGCAGGATTGAACGCTGCTGACACCACCCGGACGATGGGCCGGATAGGTATTTAGGACTCAGAAAAGCGGACGTAAAAGCATGGTTTCTGTGCCTCTGGAACCGGCAGGCGGCACAGGGCGTTGGTCTCTCACATTTTTGGGAGAAGAAACATGCTACAGATTATTCTTGTTCTGCTGATCGTTGGTGCGGTGGCTGCCTTGTTGGGCTTTGGCCGCGTTTCCGGTGCCGCCCTGACGGGTGCAAAGTTCCTGATCGGCGTGGTGCTGGTGTTGTTCTTGCTGGTGGTTCTGGGCATTATCGCGCTGGCCTGATTGTGGCCTAATTTTTTTGGCCTAATTTCGGACTTGGGGGCAGGCAATCTGCCCCCTTGATCCCACGGCACAAGCCCCCTATACCCCGGCCAACTGGAATCGCTTTGTGGCGGCTCCGGTGTTTTGCGTTTTTGACGCAAGGCTATAAGTAATGTCGATGATACCTCCGGCGGGCCACATACGTGTCGTCCCGATAGAACCCGAAGCTCTGGGTCGCGTCATAATTTCGTGGAATACCGCGAACATCATAGGAGATAGGTCAGATGAACCTGATCGCAGAGATCGAGGCGGAACAAATCGCCGAACTGGGCAAAGAAATCCCAGATTTCCGTGCCGGTGACACCATTCGCGTTGGCTTTAAAGTCACCGAAGGCACCCGCACCCGTGTACAGAACTACGAAGGTGTGTGCATCGCGCGCAACAACGGCAAAGGCATCGCCGGGTCGTTCACCGTACGCAAGATTTCCTTTGGCGAAGGCGTGGAACGTGTGTTCCCACTGCACTCGACAAACATCGACAGCATCACAGTTGTCCGCCGTGGCCGTGTGCGCCGCGCGAAACTGTACTACCTGCGCAGCCGTCGCGGCAAATCCGCACGGATTGTCGAAAACGCTCACTACAAGCCGCTTTCCGGCGCGAACGCATAAAGGACAGGTCGATGAAAGCCGATACACATCCAGAATACCACACGATCAACGTCAAGATGACCGACGGCACGATCGTGGAAATGAAATCGACCTGGGGCAAGGAAGGCGACCAACTGTCGCTCGACATCGACCCCTCTGTGCACCCCGCGTGGACCGGCGGCACCAGCCGTTTGATGGACACCGGCGGCCGCGTGTCGAAGTTCAAGAACAAATACGCCGGTCTGGGCTTCTAAGCACCCCGACCCTGCAGGTATTGAAAGGCGCGGCCCCTCAACGGGTCGCGCCTTTTGTGTTATGCGCTACGGCTCAGTGCGCATCTTGGCGCGACGTGCCATAATCGGTCCGGTAAGATGCTAATGCGCCGTAGGCGATCAGGACATATGACATCAGTTCAAGCCCTTCCTGGATCGCGGATTTGAGCGTCGGGTGGTAGGCGTCGCCCATCACGCCCTGCCATAACGAGCCCGTGCCAAACAGCCGGCTGAACACCACCAACAGGATGACGCCGACAAAAACATAGGTCGACTGCCGCGTTTCGGCGTGGGCCAGGAACGCAGGCAACACGCGGTGCCGATGCAGCCAGGCAATGCCAATACCTGTCAGCAGAACCGCCGTCGCCGGTACCTGCCAGAACCCATGTACGATCATGTCAAAAACCGCGTCATTCTCGCGCAGGAACATCCAGCCAAACAGCCCCGCTACCAGCGCAAGGTAGCCGCGCGACGACGCAATCCGTGCCGCCGACCAGCCAAAGGCAAGCGCCGACAGGCCGATCAGCATTCCCTGCAACAGCTCCGTCAGTGAATGTTCCGACATATGGACGCCCAATACCGTCGTGTCCAGCAACACCACAACCGGCACCGCGGCGAGGGCAAGCACCAGCATCAAGGCTTCCGTCAGAAGGGCCAGAACCCTGCGCCCAGTGGTACTGAGCCCGGGCGCGCCGGAGGTGTGCGAGGATGAGAGTGGGGTCAGGGGTGTCGCCATGAACGGCCAAATGCTCCGATATCTAAGTCGTGTAGCTTGTGTGCCACGGTGACGGACTAACGGATTGACCGCGCGCAAAGTTCCCCATATCGGCGCTGCGCAGGACACTATTTGGTTACATTTGACACCTGCATTGCAGCGGCAAGGCCGGTACCACTTCCCAAAGCTGCCAACCCCACATATAGTGGTTATCAACAATATCCTGCATGAACAGCAGGGACGAAGGGACAGCAGTATGGCGCATATTATCGTCGTCGGAAACGAAAAGGGCGGGGCGGGTAAATCAACTGTCTCGATGCATGTGGCGACGGCACTGGCGCGTCTGGGCCACAGGGTCAGCGGGCTCGACCTTGATCTGCGCCAGCGCACTTTCGGGCGCTATGTCGAGAACCGGCAGGGCTTTCTAAAAGATGCGGGCCTGTCGCTGGCCAGCCCAAGCCTGTGCGAATTGCCAGACGTCGAAGCGGGCAGCCTGCGGCCTGGCGAAAACATCTATGATCACCGACTTAGTGCTGCCGTGGCCTCGCTTGAGGCTCACAACGACTTCATCCTGATCGACTGTCCCGGCTCGCATACCCGGCTGAGCCAGGTTGCCCACTCGTTGGCAGACACGCTGATCACACCGCTGAACGACAGTTTCATCGACTTTGACCTGCTTGCCCATACCGATTCCAGCGGTGACAAGATCACCGGTCCGTCAGTCTATTCCGAGATGGTCTGGAACGCGCGCCAGTTGCGTGCGCAGGCCGGGCTGTCTGCAATCGACTGGGTTGTCGTGCGCAACCGTATGGGTGCGCAGCGCATGGTCAACAAGGAAAAGATGGAGCGCGCGATTGAGAACCTCAGCAAACGCATCGGTTTCCGAATTGCGCCGGGGTTCAACGAACGCGTCATCTTCCGCGAGCTATTCCCGCGCGGGCTGACCTTACTCGATCTCAAGGATATTGGCGTCAAACAGCTAAATATCTCGAATATCGCCGCACGTCAGGAGTTGCGCGATCTGATCAAGGCATTGAACCTGCCCGGCGTAACGGCAGATTTCTAAAGGCCCATCAAATGGCCGTGCCCAGAGCAGCAAAACCAGCGCGGCGGTGAGATGGCCAACGCCGCTGGCACCGCCGATAGGTCGGCAATAAGGGTTATCGAAAGGCCTTTGATTTGGTCTTATATCGGGGCATCGGTGGCGGGATTCACAGCCTAAGCAAACGGCACAGGCCCCATCGACTTTAGTTTTTGCAAAGCGCGTCGCAGCGCGGCCTCTTCGGCGGGGTCAAGCGCGTCTGTCAGCGCTGCGTCATAGCGGCGTGCGACGGCACGCAGGTCGTCATAGGCCGCGCGGCCCCGCGCCGTCAGCGTCAGATGCTCCACCCTTCGATCCCCATCGTCACGCGCACGGGTCACAAACCGCCGCTCGTTCAACCGATACACCGCCCGGCTGATCTTGGTCTTGTGCATTTTGGCCCGCGTCGCGATATCGCTCGCCGTCAGCTGGCCATATAGTCCCAGATGAAACAGCACCCGCCATTCCGTGCGCAGCATCCCATAGCGGTCTTTATAAATCCGCTGAAACTCTAACGAAGACGCCTCCGCCGCCTGGTTCAGCAAGTACGGCAGAAAACTCTCTAGATCGAAATCGTCATTCATCAGGTCAGACCGGTTGTTAGTTACAAAAACAACTATTACAGATGCAACAGATTCTGCAAGGGGGCCACCATGAACCGTCAGACCAAACCGACCGCGATGACAACAGCCGCCACATCCATGGGCACACACCCCGGCTATATGCCCGGTTTCGGCAATGATTTCGAAACCGAAGCCCTGCCCGGTGCGCTGCCGCAGGGCATGAACAGCCCGCAAAAATGCAATTACGGGCTTTATGGTGAACAGCTCTCTGGCACGGCATTTACCGCCCCAAGCCATGCGAATGAACGTACTTGGTGTTACCGCATCCGCCCGTCGGTGAAACATTCGCACCGCTATGAAAAGATTGATCTGCCCTACTGGAAATCCGCGCCCCACATCCCAGAAGACGTCACCAGCTTGGGACAATACCGCTGGGACCCGGTCCCGCATTCCGGCGAAAACCTCACTTGGCTCACCGGCATGCGCACCATGACCACGGCGGGTGATGTGAACACCCAGGTCGGCATGGCCAGCCACATCTATCTGGTCACCGACAGCATGGTAGACAGTTACTTCTACTCCGCCGATTCCGAATTGTTGATCGTCCCCCAGGAAGGCCGACTGCGCTTTTGCACGGAATTGGGTGTGATTGATCTAGCCCCACAGGAAATCGCGATCATCCCGCGCGGGTTGGTCTATCGTGTCGAAGTTGTCGAAGGCCCCGCGCGCGGCTTTGTCTGTGAAAACTACGGCCAGAAATTCCACCTGCCCGGTCGCGGCCCGATCGGGGCCAACTGCATGGCCAACCGCCGCGATTTCAAAACCCCCGTGGCCGCGTTTGAGGACCGCGAGGTGCCTTCGACCGTCACGATCAAATGGTGCGGCCAATTCCACGAAACCCACATCGGCCACTCACCGCTGGATGTGGTCGCATGGCACGGCAACTACTGCCCGGTGAAATATGACCTGACCACCTATTGCCCCGTCGGGTCGATCCTGTTTGATCACCCCGATCCGTCGATCTTTACCGTGCTTACCGCCCCGTCGGGGGTTGAGGGCACCGCGAATATCGACTTTGTGCTCTTCCGCGAACGCTGGATGGTCGCCGAAGACACCTTCCGCCCGCCGTGGTATCACAAGAACATCATGTCAGAGCTGATGGGCAATATTTACGGTCAATACGATGCCAAGCCCAAGGGCTTCATCCCCGGTGGCATGTCGCTGCACAATATGATGCTGCCGCACGGGCCCGACCGGAACGCCTTTGAAGGGGCCTCGAACGCCGATCTGCAACCGCACAAGCTCGACAATACCATGTCCTTCATGTTCGAAACCCGCTTCCCGCAGCACCTCACGGAATTCGCCGCAAAAGAGGCCCCGTTACAGGACGATTACATCGACTGTTGGGAAAGCCTTGAAAAGAAATTCGACGGTACCCCCGGCAAAAAGTGACCCCCGCATCATTGCGAAGGTGCAGCATCCCTGCACCTTGCCTAAGATGGGCGCAAAGCCCACCGTCCCGATACAGAAAGAACATACATGACCCTGATGACCTCCTGGGTGGAAAGCGCCAATTCAGCCGCCACCGATTTCCCGCTCAACAATCTGCCCTACGGCGTGTTTTCCACCAACAGCCTTGAACCACGCTGCGGCGTCGCCATCGGTGACATGATCCTCGATATGGTCGCGATGGAAGAAGAAGACCTGATCCTGCTGCATTTTGAACCGGTCTTTGACGTGCCTTACTGGAACGACGTGATGGATCTCGGGCCTGACGCCTGGGCCACTCTGCGCGCGCGGCTGTTCGAACTGCTCAGCGCGACCAGCCCCGATCAGGCAAAGGTCGCACCGCATCTGATACCGATGGCTGACGTGCGCCTGCACATACCGATGGTTGTGTCGGAATATACCGATTTCTACGCCGGGCGGCACCACGCCACCAACGTCGGCACCATGTTCCGCGGGGCCGAAAACGCCCTGCCACCGAACTGGCTGCACATACCCATCGGCTACAACGGCCGCGCCTCCACCGTGGTTGTCTCTGGCACCGACATCACCCGCCCCAATGGACAGCTCAAGGCGCCGGACGCCGATATGCCGCATTTCGGCCCCTGCAAACGGCTCGATATCGAATTGGAAATGGGCGCGATTGTTGGCACCTCCACCGATATGGGCCAACCTGTCAGCGTGGCGCAGGCGGACGAGATGATCTTTGGCTACGTGCTGCTGAACGACTGGTCGGCACGCGACATTCAGGCATGGGAATATCAGCCGCTTGGCCCCTTTCAGGCCAAAGCCTTTGCCACCTCGATCAGCCCGTGGATCGTGACGCGCGCCGCACTTGAACCGTTCCGTACGTCGACCCCCACGCGCGAACATGAATTGTTGCCTTACCTCAAGGAGGAAAAGCCGGGATTGTACGACATCAACCTGTCGGTAATCATCCAGCCCCAAGGCGGTGACCAAGAGGTCATCGCGCGCACCAACTACAGCGAAATGTACTACTCCGCCGCGCAGCAACTCACCCACCACGCCTCCTCCGGCTGCGCCATGAACGCAGGGGATCTCTGGGCTCCGGCACCATCTCCGGCCCCGAAAAATCGCAACGCGGCAGCCTCTTGGAGCTCAGCTGGGGCGGCAAGGAACCGATCACCCTCGCCGACGGCTCCACCCGCAGCTTTATCGAGGACGGCGACACCATGATCCTCACCGGCCACGCCCAGGGCGATGGCTACCGCATCGGCTTTGGCGCCTGTAGCGGCACCATCCAACCGGCGGTCAAATTCCCCTGATTTCAATGTTCCCCAAATATGCCCCACCGCCCCCGCACCTAGCGCGACGTTGACAAAGGATCCCCCATGGCCAAGAAATTCGCCTCCCAAGATGACATGACCGAAAAGAAAATCTCCTTCACCGAAGTGGGCGATGGCCTCTACGCCTTCACCGCCGAAGGAGATCCAAACTCTGGCGTGATCATCGGCGATGACAGCGTGATGATCATCGAAGCCCAAGCCACCCCACGACTGGCCAACAAGGTCATCGAATGTGTACGGTCGGTCACCGACAAACCGATTAGCCACGTGGTGCTTACCCACTATCACGCCGTGCGCGTGCTGGGCGCATCGGCCTTTGGTGCGACCCAAATCATCATGTCCGAAAAGGCCCGCGCCATGGTTGTTGAGCGCGGCCAAGAGGATTGGGACAGCGAATTTCAACGCTTCCCCCGTCTGTTTGAAGGCCACGAATCCATCCCCGGCCTGACCTACCCCACCACCACCTTCAATGACCGCATGACAGTGTATCTGGGCAACCGCCGCGTCGACATCATGCACCTTGGCCGCGCCCATACGGCGGGCGATGCGGTGGTCTATGTGCCCGATCAGAACGTTATGTTCACCGGTGACATCGTTGAATACCACTCCGCCTGCTATTGCGGGGATGGCCATTTTCACGATTGGCCCGGCACGCTGGACCGTATCCGAAACTTCAATCTCGATGCCATCGCGCCGGGGCGCGGTGATGCGCTGGTGGGACGCGATATGGTCAACGCCGCCATCGACAACACCAAGGATTTCGTGCGCTCGACCTACAGCCCGGCGGCCCGCGTTGCCCTGCGCGGCGGTACGCTCAAGGAAGCATGGGATGCCGTGCGCGCCGAATGTGACCCCAAATTCGGTGATTACGCGATCTACGAACACTGCCTGCCCTTCAACGTCGCCCGCGCCTATGACGAAGCCCGCGACATCGACACCCCGCGCATCTGGACCGCAGAGCGCGACATCGCAATGTGGGACGCGCTGCAAAGCGACTGACACCAGCAAGGGACGTCACCCATGGCCTATGATTACGCCCCGTTCCCCTACACCCCGCCACCCGGCCTGACAGCGCCCGAACCGCGTCATCCGGTGGTGATCGTGGGCGCGGGGCCCATCGGGTTGGCCATGGCGGTGGACCTGGCCCTGCGCGGCATCAAATCTGTGGTGCTGGACGACAACAACGTGGTGTCCGTCGGATCGCGCGCGATCTGCTGGTCCAAACGCACACTCGAAATCTTTGACCGTCTCGGGGTCGGGGACCGGATGCTCGCCAAAGGCGTCACATGGCAAGTTGGGCGGCAATTCTTTGGCGCCAACGAAGTCTATAGCTTTGATCTGCTGCCCGAACCCGGCCACAAATACCCCGCCTTCGTGAACCTGCAACAATACTACGTCGAACAATACCTCGTTGAACGCGCCCACGACTTTCCCGATCTCATCGATCTGCGTTTTCTCAACAAGGTCACGGATCACACAGACCACGGCGATCACGTGACCCTCACCATCGACACCCCAGACGGCACCTACACACTCGAATCCGAATGGTATCTCGCCTGTGACGGTGCCGCCTCTGCCACCCGCACCCGGATGGAATTGCCGTTCGAAGGCCAGACATTCGACGAACATTTCCTGATCGTCGATGTGGAAATGCAAACCTCGCCCTTTGGTAACCATGACACGCCCGAACGCTGGTTCTGGTTCGCGCCGCCCTTCCACGCCGGCCAATCTGCGCTGCTGCACAAGCAGCCCGACAACATCTACCGGATCGACCTGCAGCTCGGCCCCGACACCGACCCAAAGCTTGAGGCAACCGAGGAAAAAGTCATCCCGCGCCTGCGCGCCATGCTGGGCGATGCTGAATTTCGCCTCGACTGGATGAGCGTGTATAAATTCCGCTGCGCCAAACTTGATCGTTTCATCCACAACCGCGTAATCTTTGTCGGCGACAGCGCCCATGTGGTCAGCCCCTTTGGCGCGCGCGGCGGCAATGGCGGCATTCAGGATGTCGACAATCTGGGCTGGAAACTTGCCGCGCTGCTGCACGGCAATGCCGCACCCGGCCTGATCGAAACCTACACCGCAGAACGCAGCCGCGCTTCGGCTGAAAACATCCTCAATTCCTCCCGCGCCACCAATTTCATGACCCCAAAATCCCCCATGGAGGCACTGTTCCGGGACGAGGTGCTGCACCTTGCGACCAAACACCCCTTCGCGCGCAAACTGATCAATTCGGGCCGCCTGTCGCAGCCCTGCGCTCTGAACGGCGAGGCGCTGCAAACCCCTGGTAACGCACCATTGCCCCCCGGCAGCGCCTTGCTTGATGCCCCTCTCACCGGCCCGATGGGCG
This sequence comes from Sulfitobacter sp. KMM 9851, assembly GCF_057178245.1. NCBI lineage: Bacteria > Pseudomonadati > Pseudomonadota > Alphaproteobacteria > Rhodobacterales > Roseobacteraceae > Sulfitobacter > Sulfitobacter sp. KMM 9851. Next base: position 612,490 of record NZ_CM169991.1, on the reverse strand, counting down.
ACACCTGGCTGATCCACGAGGCGCAGGGGCAATTTACCCTGCTGGGGCTGGGCGATGCCCCCCTGCCAGCAGTCAAGGACGTCGCGCGTATTGGCATTGGTCACAGCCACGCCGACTATCCCTGTTTCAACGACACGACAGGCCACGCCCGCGCGCGCTACGGCACCGATTACCTGTACCTGCTGCGCCCCGACGGCCATGTCTGCGCCGCGTTTGAACACCCGGCCGACACTGCCGCCATCACGGCGGCCCTGACGCGCGCAAAAGGACCCCGGCCATGATCCTCGACGACAATCTGGGCCCCGATGGCGATGCGTTTTACAATGCCCTGATGGACGCCCACAGCGGCCTGACCGATGCGCAAAGCCATGCACTCAACGCGCGCTTGGTGTTGATACTCGCCAATGACATCGGCGACCTGCCCCGCCTGATGACCCTGCTGCAAGCCGCGCAGCCACAGGCGTAAACCGCCGCCAAGGGAACGCCAGGGGGGATTCGTGCAACAGGCCAAAATACTGCCGATAGCGTGCGAGGTGGCACGAATGCCCAACCGTCTCTTCAATGCAGCCTCGGCCAGCGGCAGTTAGCCAAAACCGTTTCCGCACGTCCCCTCATGCCGCCCGATCCGCGCAAAAAGACGCGGCGCGATCTACGCCCGATAGTTTGTCAGCGACATCTACGGGCCCAAAGATGGCGCTGCCGGGAAAACCCTGCCTGCAAGGCCCGAAAGCGGCACCTGTCACAAAACCGACAAGTCCCCCCGATACCTTTCAAAACAACCGCTTGCCGGTCCCCGCTGGCGACCTAGTTCCTTGGACAACTTACGGTGATGGGCTTGACGCAACGCACCGGAGTGTTTGACTATCGCAGTGCACCCGTTCGGGAGTGCCAAAAGCAGGACAACTGCAACACCTGAAGCCGCGCACATCTGGCGGCGTTTCGCATGGCAGCCCCCCGGGCCGTCCATGACAACAGAGAGGAAGATCATGAAATTTCTGACACGCACCGGTAAACCGCTGCCACAGTCCGTTCTGGATTCTGCCGAAAGCGCGAAAAAGAGCCCCGTCAACCGCCGCGAATTCCTGGCGATCGCTTCAGCCTTTGGCGCGACATCCGCCACCGCCTACGCGATGCTTGGCATGGCGACCCCAGCCCGCGCCGACGCCCACGCCAATATGAAGCAAGGCGGCACCGTCCGCATGCAGATGCTGTTGAAACCGCTCAAGGACCCACGCACCTATGACTGGTCCGAGATGGGCAACGTATCGCGCGGGTGGCTGGAATATCTGGCCATCTGGGAAAATGACGGCACATTCACCCCCGCCCTGCTGGAAAGCTGGGAAATCAACGACGACGCCACCGAATACACGCTGAATGTCCGCAAGGGCGTCACGTGGAATGACGGGTCTGACTTCACCGCCAATGATGTTGCCCGCAACATCGAAGGCTGGTGCGACAAGTCGGTCGAGGGCAACTCCATGGCTGGCCGTTTCGCGTCGTTGATCGACGAAGGCACGGGCAAGGCCATCGAGGGCGCCATTCAGGTCGTCGACGATCATACCGTCAAGCTAACGCTTCCGGTCTCTGACATCACGCTGATCCCCGGCATGGCCGACTATCCCGCCGCAATTGTGCCAGAAGGATTTAACGCCGACACCATGTTCGACAATCCCGTCGGCACCGGCGCCTACCTGCCCGAAAGCTTTGAGGTCGGTGTGAAATGCGTTCTGGTAAAGAACGAGGATCACACCTGGTGGGGCACCGAAGTTTACGGCGGGCCTTACATCGACCGGCTTGAATACATCGACTACGGCACCGACCCCTCCGCATGGATCGCTGCCGCCGAGGCCGAAGAGGTCGACGCCTTCTATTCCATGGAGGGCGAATACGTCGACGTCATGAGCACGCTGGACGGATGGAACGAAAACAACATTGCCACCGCAGCAACCGTTGTGATCCGCCCCAACCAGCTGGCCGAAGTCGATGGCAAGAAACCCTACGAAGACGCCCGCGTGCGTCGGGCCATTGCGATGGCTGTCGACAACGAAGTATTGCTCGAGCTTGGCTATGGCGGACGCGGACTTGTGGCGCAAAACCACCACGTCGGCCCAATGCACCCCGAGTACGCCGAGATTGAACCGCTCAAGGCTGATCCGGCAGCGGCCAAAGCCCTGATGGACGAAGCAGGCTTTGGCGATTTCGAGCATGAGCTGATTTCGATCGACGATGCCTGGCTCAAGGACACCAACGATGCGGTCGCGGCACAGTTGCGCGATGCAGGCATCAAGGTAAAGCGGACGATCCTGCCCGGCTCGACCTTCTGGAACGACTGGACAAAATATCCCTTCTCCTCGACCAACTGGAACGCGCGCCCCTTGGGCGTCCAGATCTGGGCACTGGCCTATCGCTCGGGCGAAGCATGGAACGAATTTGGCTATTCCAACGCCGAGTTCGACGCCCTGCTGACCCAAGCGTTGGCCACCGCCGACGTGGAAAAACGCCGCGCGCTGATGGCGAAGGGCGAAAAGATGCTGCAAGACGATGGCGTCACGATCCAGCCTTACTGGCGGTCACTATATAACCACACCAGGCTTGGTCTGGTTGGCGCAGAGCATCACATCGGGTTCGAATACCACCCGGCCCGGATGGCATGGACTGAATGATCGTCTGATCAACCAACATCGAAGGGGCCGCATCGCTGCGGCCCTTTTTTTGTGATGAAGTAGGACGTAGCCGCCCCTTGATGCCGCACTAAATCTCGCTCAATCGGTCACGCGGAAAATGCAGCCCGTCCACGATAGCATCCGCAACTGCCGCCCGGTCCGCCCCTGCCGCGATCAACGCCGCCCGCCCCTGCGCCACCGCGTCATTCATCGCCGTTACCAGTTCTGTATCCCCCAGTTCGCTGCGCGCAACCTTGGCAAACCACGCCTCTTCGCGGATCAGGTCTTCGATCAGCGGATCAATCACCGCCCCGCCCCCACCGGGATAGCGGTAGTATCCAACACTGCCGCTCTTGCCCATCCGCCCCTCTGCCACCATGCGCGGCAGGATCGGGTTGTGCGGCCGCGCGAGGCGCGCCAGCACCCGGTCCAGCCCCAGCAAATCCTGCGCGGCACAGGGTCCAAGGCCATAACCCCAGTCGCACAGCGCCTCGTCCAGCTCCCAAGGGTTGGTGTGATGCAGCAGCATCCGTTCGGCCGCCTGCCAGAACCTGTCTTGCAGATCGGCGGTAACATCGGGGGCGATCACTCCGCCTCCAGAAAACGGCCCTTGGCGATGATCGTCATCAGATCGTTCAGTGACGACCGCACCGCCTTGTTCGATGTATTCATCATCGCCTCGGCCTGATTATACAGCGGCGTGCGGTCGGTCAGCAATTGCCGAAGCTGGGCCATTGCCGCCGGGTTGCCCTGCATCGGGCGCACATCGCCTTGCGCGCGCACCCGCTGCATGTGCTCTGCCGGGCTGGTGCGTATCCAGACAGAGTGAAACCGCTCCAACAGATGCGCGTAGGTGTCGCTGTCGGCCACGATGCCACCCGCCACCGCCAGGATGACGCGGTCATGCCGGGTACAGACCCGTTCCAGCGCGTCGGCCTCCATCCGGCGATATCCATCCTGGCCGTAGAACGCCATGACCTCGGCCAGCGGCATGTCGGCCTCGGCCTCGATCTCGCGGTTCAACTCGACAAACGGAATGTTCAGCGCCTCGCCTGCCATGCGCCCCAGGGTGGATTTACCGGCCCCGCGCAGCCCGATCAGCGCAATACGCCCGGCACGCAGCGCATGCGGGTTCTGTGGCGCCAGCAGGCCGCGCACCTTGTGCTGCACCGCCAAAGGGGCATCACGGAACAACGTGGCCACCCGGCCCGCGTCGTGGTCCATCGGCGCGGTTTCGGCCAGCAGGTCCTCAACCTTGAGATCGAGCGCCGCCGCCACCCGCTGCAACAGCAGGACCGAAATATTGCCCTCCCCGGCCTCCAACTGCGCCAGATAGCGCGGCGACACGCCCGACATTTCCGACAACACCCGACGCGGCAACCCGCGCGCTCGGCGCGCGTCCCCCACCCGTGTAGCAAGCCGTGCGATCAATTGCATACCGGGATCAGCGGGCGGAGTTTGTGGGGTCATGGCGCTCAATTCATGTAAGATAATGCATGAATAGCGCAGATCACGCCGCTTTTAAACGGAGGATTTGCACTAAAGCGCAAAATCACACAGACCGGATCAGCGGCTCGATCACTTTGCGTAGTTCTGGCGGGGCGGACTGGCTTTTGAACTGGTCTGCAATAGTAAAGACGCAGGTGAACGTGCCTTCGAAACACAGCACATCATTCTGCCGCGCCTTCATGCCAAAGGTGATGGATTTATCGCCCAGCCGTGTCGGATAGGTCTCGCACAGCAGCTTGTGGCGCGGGGTGACAGGGCTGCGAAAATCCAGCGACAGATGCACAAACGGCGTGCCGATGTTGCGGTCAATCTCAAGTTGAAACCAGCCATCGCCATCAAAGTGCGCTTCCCACCAAGCGTTGATCGCATCCAGCGCAAAATAGGGCAGCCGCGCGGTATAAGCGATGCGTGCCGGGTCACAGTCGCCCCACGTGACGTTGATTTCATGGACGAAGTTGGTCTTGGTCATCAGTAGGTTTCCACGTGATAGCGGCCCTCTTCACGCATCTTGTCGCGCAAAGCGGCCCATTGCTCGCCGATGCTTTCGGCAACGGAGGTGAGCGCCCGTTCTACCCCCTCCTCCATCCCGCGCAACCCGCAGATGTAGATATGGGTGCGGTCATCACGCAGCAGCGGCGCCAGATCATCGCCCTGTGCCAATATCCGATCCTGCACATATTCACGCGGGCTGTCGGGCAAACGGCTGAACACAAGGTTCTGTTGCAACACCGATGTCGGCACCTTTTTCAGCGGTCCGAAATAGGGCAGGCTTTCGGGCGCGCGCGCGCCAAAGTACATGGTCATGCCCCCCGTCGCCCCACTGCGCTGGCGTTGCATGGTAAAGGCCCGCATTGGGGCCGACCCCGTTCCGGTGCAGATCAACAGCATATGCGCGTCCGGGTGGTTGGGCATCAAGAATGTCGTGCCAAACGGTCCGGTCACGTCGACCGTTGCCCCCTGCGCAAGATCACATAGGTAATTTGACGCCAGCCCGCCGCCCTCACGTTTCACGGTCAGCGAAATATTGTGATAGCCGGGGCGTTCACCATCGCGGGGGCTTGAGACGGAATAAAGCCGCGGCAGATGCGGCTTGCCGTCGGCATCCATACCAGGCGGAATGATTCCGACCGATTGCCCCTCGAGCACCGGAAAGCGCAGCGCGCCAGGGTCGAGGATGATGTGGCGCACGTCATGTTCGGGATCATCGGTCAGCGGGTAATTGCCCTGTACCGTCATGCGCGCAGGCTTGCCCAGATTATACATGTTCGACGCAGGTTTTGCGGCTGTCACCGGCGCGCGCGCCTTGCCGCCCGCGCCCTTGTGCGCCTCGGCCAACAGCGCCGCAATCGGGTCTGCGGCGATATCATCGCCCGTTGCGGGGGCGGCTTCGATCTGTGCCTGTTCGGGCAGTTCTTCGAATTCGTACTGCTGTTCCAGCGAATAGGGTTCCTGCACCACGCGCCATTCGTCGATCGACCCCGTCGGGCAAACCGGAATGCAATCCATGCAGAAGTTACAGATATCCGCATCCACCACGACATTATTATCGTCATGGGTGATCGCATTGATCGGGCAGGTCATCTCGCAAGTGTAGCAGCGGATACAGATTTCCGGGTCGATCAGGTGTTGTTTGACGGGCTGGTTCATCATGCCTCCGGTTCGGTGGGCAGGTAGGGTGGGTTTCAAACCCACCCTACCATTCATGCCATGTGCAGTTGCACATATTCGAAATCGCCGGGCTTGTTGTCGATCCCGACCTTGGGCGCGGCGATCCAGCTGGCGTATTTGCCCGGCTCGTAACACGGCACCATTAGCGACTGGATGAAATCGCCATCCGCCTTGGTCGGCAGCCATTCATCGCGGCGTTTGTGCCATTCATCACTGCTGATCATATTGCCCGCCGGGTCCACCGCAACGGATGAAAACACCCCGATTTGCCGATGGAACCCTTCGTGTGGCAGCTTGAGTTCAAATTCGACCCCGGCCTTGGCAATCTGCTTGTTCCAGCGGCCTACACCGCCCGCCGCATCGCGCACATAGTCATCGCGCAGCCGCATGTTGATCGCCGTCAGGGCAGGCACGTCCTCGGTGACGATCTTGCCTTCCTTGAGCGAGGTCACCGGATAGGTGTCGTTGGTCAGCTTGTGATCATCGTCGATGCGCTGCTCCATGTAGCGCCCCTTGACGCCCGAGTTAAAGGCATTGGCGGCATTGGTGCTGACCTCCTGACCAAACAGATCAAGGCTGAGCGTATAGTGCAGGTTCAGCTTTTTCTGGATCGTCGGCAGGTCAATCACGCCGAGATCACGGATTTTACCCACATCCGTCGGATCGGTAATGCCCGCCTTGGCCATCGCCTCCAGCGTCGCTTGAATAACCCGGCCCACCCCGGTTTCACCCACAAACATGTGGTGCGCCTCTTCGGTCAGCATGAAACGACAGGTGCGGCTGAGCGGGTCAAAACCCGATTGCGCGAGGGATTCCAACTGCATTTTGCCATCACGGTCAGTGAAGTACGTGAACATGAAGAACGACAGCCAGTCGGGCGTTTCCTCGTTGAACGCCCCCAACATGCGCGGCGCCTCGTCGCTGCCCGACGAGCGCACCAGCAGATCGTTCGCCTCTTCGCGCCCATCGCGGCCAAAGTACTTTTGCAGCAAATACACCATCGCCCAGAGGTGGCGGCCCTCTTCGACGTTCACTTGAAACAGGTTGCGCAGGTCATAGAGCGACGGCGCGGTCAGGCCCAGAAACTTCTGCTGTTCCACACTGCCCGGCTCGGTGTCGCCCTGAATGACGATCAGACGTTTCAGCATGTTGCGGTATTCGCCCGGCACTTCCTGCCAGGCGGGTTCACCCAGATGTTCGCCCATCGGGATCTTGCGGTCCTCGACAGCCGGGGCCAGCAACACGCCCCAACGGTATTCGGGCATCTTCACATAGTCGAACTTGGCCCAACCTTTGGGGTCCACGCTCACGGCGGTGCGCAGGTAAACCATGCTTTCCTGAAAGTTCTGCGGGATCAGGTCGTTCCACCAGTTGATGTAACCGGGGTGCCATTTTTCGAGCGCTTTGAGCACCTTTTTGTCTTCGCTCAGCCCCACGTTATTTGGGATTTGCGTGTCGTAGCTGACGTTGATCAGGTCCATCATTTTGGTGTTCCTCCTGTGGCGGTGGGCCATGCGCCCCCCTAACAATTCATCTCTGCAAGATCGGCGCGCAGCCCATCCCGGTTACACACGTTCCATGTTGTATTTGCCGCGTACGCCGCTGCCGTAGCGTTGCAGCGCGCCTTCTTCGCCGACCGCGTTCGGACGCTGGAAGATCCAGTTTTGCCAAGCGGTCAAGCGGCCAAAAATCCGTGTTTCCATGGTTTCCGGTCCGGCAAAGCGCAGGTTCGCTTCCATCCCCGTCATCGCATCGGGGCTAAAACTGGCGCGCTCCTCCATGAACAGGCGCACTTCGTCTTCCCAATCGATGTCGTCATAGACATAGGTTACCAGACCCAGCTCATCGGCGGCCTTGGCCTCCAGCGGGGTGCCGATCTGGGCGCGCAGGGCCTCGACATGCTCCGGTGTGCCCAGAAAACGGGTTTCAAGCCGTGTCAGATCATTGCCCATCGGGTAGCGGCCAAAGTTGGCTTCGCTCAGCGTGATCGCCGCCAGTGCGCGGTCGTCATCGTCAAATTCTTCCAGCATCATATAGCTGCGGTCCACGGCCCAGAGCAGTTCAGCCAGAACCCCGGCATAGCACGACCCGTGTTCGACAATCGCCACCAGCGACCGCGAGGTCACGTCGATCCGTTTCAGCAGGCGTTTCCAATATTGAAGCACCTCGCCCGCCAACCAATGATCGGCATTGTCGAGCAGCAGCGCTTCATGTGCAATCAGGGTATCGGGGTCGCCTTGGGTCTGAAACTCAATCAGGCCCAGCTCTTTTTCATTGTTGCGCAGGTGCAAAATCGCATCGTCCAACTCCCGCGCCGCGCGCAACATCCAAGCCTGCGCCCCCTCAGCGGTAAAGGCATCCATATCCGCAGGGGCCGCCGCATCCGGTCCGGTGATGGTGATCGTCGCACGCCGCCCCGTCCGGTGCAGCACCACATCAACGGTGGAATAACGCACGCTATCGTCGGTGATTTCGCGTGCCAAGGGCGTCAGTTCAATCCCCGCCGCCACATCCGCCTTGTCCGACGCCGCCGCCATTTCGCGCGCCCGCGCCACAACCGTTTCGTCGAATTTCGAGTTGGGGATCACCTCATCCACCAGCCGCCATTCCAGCGCGCGCTTGCCTTTGACACCTTCTTCGATGGCACAGAACACATCGGCCAGATCGCGCCGCACTTTGCGTTTGTCCGTCACCCGGGTCAGACCGCCGGTGCCCGGCAGCACCGCCAATAGCGGCACTTCGGGCAGCGCCACCGATGACGTGCTGTCGTCGGTCAGCATCAGATGGTTACAGGCCAACGCCAGCTCATACCCACCGCCGGCACAGGCGCCCTTGATGGCACAGATGTAGTTCTGCCCGCTGTCCGCCAGCGCTGCTTCATAGGTGTTGCGGGTTTCATTGGTGAATTTACAAAAATTCACCTTGTGGGCATGGGCCGCACCGCCCAGCATGCGAATATTTGCCCCGGCACAGAATACCTTGTCCTTGGCCGACTGCATCACGACCACCTTGACCTCGGGGTGCTCGAACCGCATCCGCTGCACGATGTCGGCGAGTTCGATGTCGACGCCCAGATCATAGCTGTTCAGCTTCAACTCATAACCGTCAAACAGCCCGCCCTTTTCGTCCACATCCATGAACAGGTTGGCAACTGCGCCATCATACTCCACCCGCCAGTGGCGGTAGCGTGAGGGGTCGGTTTGAAAATCAATAACTTTGTTCATCTAAGCGTCCTTTGCCTGCTGGGCTTTGAATGTATTATAGTTCACAAGCCGCGCGGGTAAACGGGGCTGAGATGCTATATTTCGCCCATAATTTGCAAAATATTGCACAAAGCGACTACCTCACACGGGATTGCGTTTGCTTTACCCAGATCTTCACCTGGGCGACCCTCAGCCCCAGAATCGCGTGGTCCCTCGGGCAGCGCGCCAGATGCGCCAGGACCATGTCGCACAGCCGCCACGCGGCGCGCGGGCGTTGCATCAACAGCTTCAACCGGGCATTGGCCAATTGGATCACGGCCTGCACCATATCGCGCTCGGGCGAACCTTCGGGGGTGCGCAGCCATACGGCCTCGAGCAATTCGTGACATTCCCAGTAATAGCCCGCATCGAAATAGGCGCGCCCGGTGATGAAAGCCTGTGTGTCCTGCAACGCCGCAAGCGGCGTGTCCTCGCGCACGGTTGCCTTAAGGGCGTCGAAAAAGTCTTCGGGGTGGCGCGGGGTGACGCCCGGCACATGGGCATGTGGCGGCATCACCCCGGTTAAGACGTCAGGCGGCGACAACATGGGCCTGCTCCAGACGGTGCAGACGCGCGCAGAACGCAGCAATTGCGGCCAGTGTTTCGTCCGGCTTTTCCAGATGCGGGGCATGGCCGCAGTCAGGCAGGATCCACGTCTCCAACGGCGAATATATCCGCTCGGCGATTTCGTCGATCTGGGCAATGCTGCCATAGGGGTCATCCGCCCCTTGCACCGCAAGCACCGGAATGCGCCAGTGGTCAATCGCGTCTGCCACGTTCCAGGTCGCAAACCCAGGATCGGTCCAGACCCCATGCCAGCCGTTAAAGGCGCTGTCGACATCTGCATGATATTTCGCCAGCCGGTCGCGCAGATCGCCGGTGGCAAACTGTTCACCCGCCTGCGCAATCGCCGCCAGACCGGCGCTTTCGGTAAAGAAATGTGGCGCGATCAGCACCAGCGCGCGCACCCGCATGTCCGACACCGATCCGCCGTAAATCGCGGCGATGCTGGCCCCGTCGGAATGGCCCATCAGCACCGCGTGCTGCACGCCAAATCCGTCCAACACGGCGCCCAACACATCCTCTGCCTCGCGGGTCATGTAATCCAGCGGGCGCGGCAGTGTCGCCGGATCAGAACCGCCGTAGCCAGCGCGCGAATAGGCCAGAACGCCAAAGCCTGTCATTTCAGCCAGACGCTGGGGCACATCTCGCCACTGCGCCACAGAACCCAAACCTTCGTGCAACAGCACCAATGTCGGTGCCTGATCGGGGGCGGGCCCCCAGCAGCCATATTCCAGCGCGGTTCCGTCCACGGTGATCCTTGCGCCCGCTGCATGTGTCCATTCGACCATTAGTTTTCTCCCTGTCGTAGTTTGAAGCGCTGGATCTTGCCGGTTGCCGTCTTGGGCAGGTCTTCGACAAATTCGATCCAGCGCGGATATTTCCATTTGCCCACCTTGGTCTTCACGTGCTCTTGCAACTCGGCGCGCAGCGCGTCGTTTCCTGCGCCCGACTGCAAAACGACATAGGCACGGGGTTTCTCAAGTCCGTCTTCGTCCCTTGCGGCCACCACGGCGGCCTCCAACACGGCAGGGTGGCTGATCAGCGCGCCCTCCACCTCGAACGGGGACAGCCAGATGCCCGACACCTTGAACATGTCGTCTGTGCGCCCGCAGTAAACCAGTCGCCCATCGGCGCGGCGCGTGTATTTATCACCGGTGCGCGTCCAGACGCCCTGAAACGTCTCGCGGCTTTTGTCGCGCTGGTTCCAATAGCAGCTCGCGGCAGAGGCGCCGTTCACCAGCAGCTCGCCGACCTCGCCATCCAACACGTCTTCGCCATGTTCATCCACCAGCCGCAGCGCATAGCCCGGCACCGCAATGCCGGAGGTGCCATAGGCGATATCGCCCGATTGATTTGAAAGAAAGATATGCAGCATCTCGGTTGATCCGACCCCATCAAGGATGCCGACCCCCATATGCGCCTCCCAACGGCGACCAATATCCTCGGGCAGTGCCTCGCCCGCCGACAGGCAGCGCCGCAGCGGCGCCTTGGGTGCGCCGGATTTATCCATCTGGGCAACCATTGCGGCATAGAGCGTCGGCACACCGCAAAAGACTGTCGGCTGATGTGTGGCAATCGCGTCGATCATCCCCTGCGGCGTGGGCCGCCCGGCAAACAGCAGCGTGCAAGCCCCCACCGACAGTGGAAATGTCATCGCATTGCCCAACCCATAGGCGAAAAACAGTTTCGCCGCGGACAGCACCAAATCATTTTGGGCAATGCCCAGTACCTGCGCGCCGTAGGTATCAGCGGTGGCGCGCAGCGCTGAATGCACATGCGCCACCCCCTTGGGCTGCCCGGTCGAACCAGATGAGTAAAGCCAGAACGCCACCTCATCGCTTTTTGCCGGTCGCGCGGCGACAACCGGGGCGTCTTTGATGAAATCTTCATAGCGGGTCGTGCCGGGCACGGCATCGCCAATCACCACCACCTGCCGCAGATAGGGATTGTCCTTGATCACTGGGGCAACTGTCGCCCAAAGGGGGGCAGAGACAAACAAAATCGGCGCCCGGCAATCGCGTAGGATCGCATCGTAGACATCACCGCCCAAAAGCGTGTTGAGCGGCACCGGCACGACCCCGGCCTTGAGCGCGCCCCAGAAAATCTGTGGGAATTCAATCTGGTCCAGCACCAGCATCGCGGCACGCTCCTCGGCCCGCACCCCGGCCAGCCCCAGCGCCCCCGCCACGGCACCAGACCCGTCAGCCAACGCCGCAAAACTCAGCGTTCGGCCGTTTTCGACCTCGCGGTAGGCGCAGGCGTCGCCGCGCCCTTCGTCACAGTGACGGTCGACAAAATACGTCGCGGCGTTGGCATGGACTGATAGCATATGATCCCCCTTATGTGGGGCAATCTGTGCATCTTAGTGCGGATACCGCAAGCAATCCGTGGCAAAGCTGCACTTTAGTGCAATCAACCGCCGTCAGGGCAAGAGAAACAGGGTGATTGCAGGAAAGGCGACAAGGATCACGACGCGGACGATGTCAGAGGCGACAAAGTACATGACCGCTTTGTAAGTGTCGGTAATCGGTGTCTCGCGGTCCATTGAATTGATGATGAACAGGTTCATCCCCACCGGTGGCGTGATCAGCCCAACCTCAACCACGATCAGCACCAAGATGCCGAACCAGATCGCCAGATGTTCCGGGCTCATCCCGAAATCCATCGCCGAGATGACAGGGAAGAAGATCGGCACCGTCAGCAATATCATCGACAGGCTATCCATCAGGCAGCCAAAGATCAGATAGAACACCAAGATCACGATCAGAACGGTCAGCGGCGCATAGCCCTGGGTCGTGACCCATTCCGCCATGTACTGAGGCACGCCAGACAGGGCGAGGAACCCGTTATAAAACGCCGCCCCCAGCACGATGAAAAAGATCATCGCTGTGGTGCGTGCAGTGCCCAGCAGACTCTCGCGCAGCACTGCCCAGTTCAGAGAGCCGGACATCAGCGCCACCAGCCCGGTGCCGGCCGCGCCGATGGCCGACCCTTCGGTTGGGGTGAACCAGCCCAGATAGATGCCGCCCACCACGACGAAAAAGATCACCAGCACCGGCCATGTGTCCGCCAGCGCGCGAAACCGTTCGCCCATCGGCACCGGGGGCCGCGTGCCCGCCGCATCCGGATGCAGCCGCACATAAACCGAAATCGTCGCGATATAGCCCAGCGCCGCAAGGATGCCGGGGATAAAGGCCGCCAAAAACAGCTTGGCGATATTCTGCTCCGTCAGGATCGCATAGATCACCAAAATGACCGAAGGCGGGATCAAAATCCCCAATGTCCCCCCCGCCGCCAGCGTCGCGGTGGAAAACCCACCGGAATAGCCATAGCGCCGCAGCTCAGGCAGGGCCACACGGCTCATGGTGGCGGCGGTGGCCAGTGACGACCCGCAGATCGCACCAAAGCCCGCACAGGCCCCCACAGCGGCCATGGCGACGCCCCCACGGCGGTGGCCAAGGAAACTTTCGGCGGCCTTGAACAACGCCGAGGACATGCCCGACAGCGTGGCAAACTGGCCCATCAGCAAAAACAACGGGATGATGCTCAGCGAATAGCTTGAAAAGGTGGTGTAGGTTTCGGACTTCAGCTTGGCCAACAGCGGCGTCGGGTTGCCGCCCATCGCCATATACCAGCCGCCAAACCCACACAGCAGCATCGCCAACCCAATCGGTGCGCGCAAAAACACCATAAGCAGCAGAATAGGAAAGGACCAAAAGCCCATCTCAAGATTGGTCACGTCAGTGGCCCCCGTGTTCTGATGGCAGCAAAGGACGGCCAATCATCGCTTCGCCCACACGCATCACCACGCAATAGACGGCGATGATACAGGCCACGATCCCGGCGGCAAAACTGGCGGCATAGGACCACCAGACCGGAAATTGCAGGAAAAATGTCGTCTCGCCATTGCCCAGATAACGCTGCATCCCCTCGTACAACCGCCAGATGATCAACAAGATCACCAGCGTCAGCACCACCTCCCAGAACGCCACAATCCAGCGGTTCACCCGCGCAGGCAGGAAGGATGTGAAAATATCGACACTCGCATGGGCACCATACAATTGGCAGATCGGCAAAAAGGAAAAGATCGCAAAGGCGACACCGGCCTCCAGTATCTCGTAATTGCCGTTGATCTCCCCCACCCCCAGATCCAGCACAAACTGCGCCAGCCCGGTCATGTTCTCGCGAAAGAAATCTCCGTGCATCAGCTTGTTCAGCGCCCGCCCGACGATCGACAGCGTGGTGATCACGATCAACACCAACAACACCACGCCACCGGCAATGGCCGTGACACGGGCAAGGGTCTGGATCGCTCTGTGCATCTGGAAAACCTCTTGGGGGTTAAAAAAGGTCTGCGGCGGGCAATGCCGCCGCAGACCATGGCCCTTGGTGGTACGCTTACTTGTCGTAGGCGTCCATCAATTCGCGGGCTTCGTCGATCAGCGCCTGACCGTCGATGCCCTTGCTGTCCATATCCGCAATCCATTCCGCATAGATCGGCTGCGCGGCCTCTTTCCAAACGGCGGTTTCTTCTTCGTTCAGGGTCACGATGTTGTTGCCCAGATCAACCGCGATCTGACGCGCACCAACATCCGCATCCTCCTGTGTGCCACCCGCAAAGATCGAGAATTCCAGACCGGAGTTATCGTCGACCACCTTTTTCAGGTCGTCAGGCAGGCTTTCATACTTGTCCTTGTTCATCGCCAGAACAAAGGTCAGCACATACAGCGCGTTGCCTGTGTACTCGGTATGGTTCTTGACCAGTTCCGACACTTTCAGCGCCGGTGTCACTTCCCACGGGATCGTCGCCCCGTCGATCACACCCTTGGACAGCCCCTCGGGGATCGCCGGAACCGGCATGCCGACAGGTGTCGCGCCGACCTTTTCCAGCAGCGCATTGGCCAGACGCGACCCGCCGCGGATCTTCATGCCCTGCATGTCAGCGGGCGTGCGGATTTCCTTGTTGGTGTGCAACATGCCGGGGCCATGGACCCAAGTGCCAAGGATATGGACGTCTTTAAATTCGGTGTCCTTCATGTGCTTTTCAAACATCTGCCAATAGGCCGAACTGGCAGCGCGGGCATTGGTCATCATGAAGGGCAGTTCGAACACCTCGGTCGACGGATAGCGGCCCGGCGTATACCCGACCACGGTCCAGACGATGTCGGCCACGCCATCAATGGCCTGGTCCATCAACTCTGGCGGGGTGCCGCCAAGCTGCATCGACGGATACCGTTCAATCTTGATGCGGCCCTCGCTGTCGGCCTCGACTTTGTCTGCCCAGACGTCCAGCACCAGCTTTGGCACGTTGGCCTGAGGCGGCAGGAACTGGTGCAGGCGCAGCGTGACGTCCTGCGCTGCGGCAGATGTCGCGCCAAAGCCAAAGGCCAGCGCGGCCGCACCGGCCATGTTCAGAAATGTTTTCCGCGTGATGGTCATCGTATCCTCCCTGATAACCCGCTCGCATCCCAAGTGGATGCAATGCAGTTGTTTTGTTAAGCAACGCTAAGTGAGTGCATGTTGGATGTCACCAAGGTAAATCCTGCCCCCCGAAGTAAATCCCGCGCCCCCAACGCAATTTCTTGCACATCTAGGCAAAGTTATCAGGTGACAGTCAACAGGCCCGAGAAAATTTCGCAGTAAAATGCAAACACTGCACGCAATGCGCGAATATTTCCGGGCTGCAGGCGGGCCTAGAGGCCTTGGTTTTTGGAGGAAAGATGGTGGCGTTACCTGGATTTGAACCAGGGACCTAACGATTATGAGTCGTTCGCTCTAACCAACTGAGCTATAACGCCATCGGCGCGTGGACTAAGCCAGCCATGCACCGCCGTCAAGGGCGAAAACCCGATTGGGCCGGTTGCCACTGCAATTAGATGGCGGCGCATTGGCCACCTTGCCCCCTTCCAAAAATAATTCTGCCATTTGTTGAAACTTTGGTCGGTGCCCTGCGTGGGTTCAACCGGATCGCAAGACGATCGCGAATAATGAACGGGAGACCCGAAATGACCTTTACCCAAACACTGATGACCACCGCCGCCCTCGCCCTTGTGGGCAGCACCGCCTTTGCAGGCAGCCCCATCGTCGGCGGCGCCGCGATGTACGAAGACAAGACCATCGTGGAAAACGCCGTGAACTCCAAGGACCACACCACGCTCGTCGCCGCTGTGAAAGCCGCCGGTCTGGTCGAAACACTGTCGGGTGAAGGCCCCTTTACCGTGTTCGCCCCAACCAACGCCGCTTTTGACAAGCTGCCCGCCGGCACCGTGGAGACACTGGTAAAGCCTGAGAACAAGGAAACCCTGACCCAGATCCTGACCTGCCACGTGGTTGGCAAGGAAGTGATGGCCAAGGCACTGCAAGGCATGATCGCCGATGATGGTGGCACCCACCCTGTACCGACATTGGGCGGCTGCACTCTGCAAGCGACCTACGCCGATGGCGCAATGATCTTGACCGATGAAAACGGCAACAAAGCCAACGTGACGATCGCTGACGTCAAGCAGTCAAACGGCGTGATCCACGTGATCGACGGCGTTCTGCTGCCCAAGCAATAAACCAAAGCGGCGTTCCCCGAGCGCTTTACTCGGGGGACGCATCTTCGCTTACCACATTCTTTTCCGGGTCCAGAACACCCTCGGGGGGTGATTATTTTTGCGTAATTGGTTTACGCCCAATCGCGCGCAACGCGCCCTACCCGTTCAACTTGCGCAACCGCGCCGTCACAGACAGACCATGCGCCTCAAGGCTCTCTGAGCGGGCCAGCCGTTCCGCCGCAGGCCCAATCGCACGCAGCGCGTCGGGCGACATCCGCGCCAGCGTGGTGCGCTTCATGAAATCAAGCACCGACAGCCCCGACGAGAACCGTGCCGAGCGGGCGGTGGGCAAGACGTGGTTTGGCCCGCCGACGTAATCCCCGATGGCTTCGGGTGTCCATTGCCCCAGGAATATCGCACCTGCGTGCGTAATCTGCGCACTCAGCGCGTCCGGGTCAGCAACACATAGTTCAAGGTGTTCGGGCGCGATACGGTTGCTAAGCCTGGCCGCCGTCGCGAGGTCGGGCACGGTGATGATTGCGCCATTGTCGCGCCAACTGACCCCGGCAATCGCACGGCGTTCAAGGGTTTCGAGCCGTTTGTGCACCGCATCTGCCACCGCGCGGCCAAAAGCGGGATCGGTGGTGATCAAGATGCTTTGTGCGCTTTCGTCGTGTTCGGCCTGGCTGAGCAGGTCAAGCGCGATCCAGTCGGGATCGTTGTCGGCGTCCGCAATGACCAGAATTTCCGACGGCCCGGCGATCATGTCGATGCCGACTTTGCCGAAAACGCGCCGTTTGGCGGCGGCAACAAAGGCGTTGCCGGGGCCGGTAATCTTGTCCACCGGTGGGATGGTGGCGGTGCCATAGGCAAGTGCCGCCACCGCCTGCGCGCCACCGACGCGGTAAATTTCGTCCACGCCCGCGATCTGAGCGGCCAGCAGCACAAGCGGGTTCAGCACGCCCCCCGGGGTTGGCACGACCATGGCCAGGCGCGCGACTCCGGCGACCTTGGCCGGGACGGCGTTCATCAAGACAGAGGAAGGATAGCTGGCCAACCCTCCCGGCACGTAGAGACCCGCCGCAGAAACCGGGGTCCAGCGCCAGCCCAGGGTTGCGCCGTCGGGGTCGGTCCATTCAGCGTCTTGGGGCAGCTGGCGCACGTGGTACGCGCGGATGCGGTGGGCAGCCAATTCCAGCGCGTGTCGGTCTTCGGCCGAGACTTGGGCGGCGGCCGCTGCGATTTCATCCGCCGAGATGCGCAGCGTATCGGGCGTGAGGGTGACGTGGTCAAACTTCTCGGTCAATGCGATCAGCGCTGCGTCGCCGCGATTGCGTACATCTGCGATGATCTCGGCGACCACCGCGTCCACGTCGGGGCTGTCTTCGCGTTTGGCGTTCAACAGCTTGTCGAAGGCGGCTTCGAAATCTGGGGCGGTAGCGTCAAGGGTCACGGGCATGGCGGATCAGGCTCCAAAAAGAGAAGTATGCCTCCAGCGGAGGGTATTTAACGTCCAAAGACGCGGTTATTGGGGGGCCGGGCGGCGGATGCTGGGCTCGGCGCGCAAGCTGGTGGCGGCGGGTTTGGTGGGGGCGTTGGCACCAGTCGTGGCGGGGCTGGATCGCTGGGCCAGACGCTGTGCGCGGGTGTCCTGGGCCAGATCGAAAAGCGCACGCGCCGCATGGGCTGCAAGAATGGCAAACAGCCCGCCCGACGCCGCTGAGAGCGCGGGCAGCAGGGCGAGCACTTGCAGGCCCTGCAACAGCAGGTTAACCGCCATCGCCAGCCCCAGCAGGATCAAGGCCCAACCGAACACTTCGAGGACAAGGGCAACGGTGCGGCCCCTGATATATTTTGCAGGTTTGAGATCAGACATTGGATTAATCCTGAGATACCGCGGTGCGGGTTATTCGGGGTGGGACGGACGCTTCTTTGACGGCGCAACATAGGGGCGCGTCACGTCCTTGAGGGTCACTTCGAGCGCTTCGACATCAAGCCGGATCGCGCCGTCACCTGCGAGGATCAGGGTGATCTGGCCGGAGGGGGCGTCAGTGGCATCAAATGTGATGTCGAGCAGCGACAGGATGGTGTCGGCGTCGCCCTTGGGTACGCCCTGGCTGGCGACCTTTTGCACGTTGTTGAACATCAGCACCGATTGCACCCGTTCCGGCGCGTGGCGCGATGTGTCGCCATCTTCGCGGCGCAGCCGGTTGAGCAAGAGGGCAAAGCGCGCGCCCTTGCGGTGCCAGCGCATTTCGGACGCCGGAAAGACGGCATCCTGTGCCAAGGCCGCGACGATGCCGAGGTCGGCGTCATCCAGCGCGCCCAGGTTCAGAGGAGCCTCGCGGCCGTCTTGGAAACGTGCGTCTTCTGTCATGTGCCGTGCACCCGTTCAATATCGGCGCCGACGCCGCGCAATTTGGCGACCACATGTTCGTAGCCGCGATCAAGGTGGTAGACGCGGCTGACCGTGGTTTCGCCGCTGGCTGCCAGACCCGCGAGGATCAACGAGATCGAGGCGCGCAGATCGGTGGCCATCACCGGCGCGCCTTTTAGTTTGTCAACGCCGGTCACGGTGGCATGACCGCCGTGCACGTCAATCTTGGCCCCCATGCGAATAAGTTCAGGCGCGTGCATGAAGCGGTTTTCAAAAATCTTTTCTTCCAGCACTGATGTTCCGTCTGCGGTACATAGCAGCGCCATCATCTGCGCCTGAAGGTCAGTGGGAAAACCGGGGAAAGGTTCGGTGGTGATATCCACGGCTCCAATGCGCCCATTGCGCCGCGCGACTTTAAGCCCTGCCTCGGTCTCAGACACATCAATGCCTGCCGCGTCCAGCTTTTCACAGAACGCCGCCAGCAGGTCGATCCGCCCGCCCAGCAGTTCGACTTCGCCGCCGCAAAAGGCCGGGGCCAGCATATAGGTGCCAAGTTCGATTCGGTCCGTCACCACGCGGTGGGTTGCACCGTGCAGGCTGTCGACGCCCTGAATTGTGATGCTCGCGGTGCCGTCGCCGTCGATCTGGGCGCCCATGGCCCGCAGGCAATTGGCCAGGTCGACGATTTCAGGCTCGCGCGCGGCATTGTTGATTACGGTCGTGCCCTTGGCCAAGGTCGCGGCCATCAGGATGTTTTCGGTGGCGCCAACCGAGGCGAAGGGGAAATCAATCACCGCGCCCTTGAGCTTGCCGCCCTGCGCCTTGGCGTGCAGATAGCCATCGCGCAATTCGATCTCGGCCCCCATTTTGGCCAGACCATCGGTGTGAATGTCCATCGGACGTGCGCCAATCGCGCAGCCCCCGGGCAGCGACACTTCGGCATGGCCTTCGCGGGCCAAAAGCGGACCCAACACAAGGTTGGAGGCGCGCATCTTGCGCACAATATCATATTCGGCGCGGGTGTTAATCGGCCCGTGGCTGGCCATGGCGATCACTTTGCCCTCCTGCAACGACGTGACCTCGGCCCCGAGCGAGCGCAAAAGTTCGGTCATCGTACGGATGTCGCTGAGCCGTGGCGCATTGGTCAGTGTCAGCGGTTCTTCGCTGAGCAGTGTTGCAGGCATCAAGGCAAGGCAGGCGTTTTTCGCGCCTGCAATCGGAATTTGCCCGTGAAGGGCGCCACCGCCCCTGACCAGAATGGAATCCATCGTTCAGCTTTCCTTTTCCGGCCCCTGCGGGCCATTGCCTGTATCATCCGCCACATCAATGGCCCGGGCGCGCGCCTGGGCCTTGCGCCGACCCATATTGGCCTTGAGCGCAGCTTTGAGCCGTGCCTCACGGCTTGATGCCGGTTTCGCGGGCTTTTTGGGGGCGGTATCCTTTGCCATGATGCCTATCTAGCGCAGGGTGCCGGTAGGGTCCAGATTAGGGTTGCACCGTATTCGGAATGCCGCTAATCACCCGCCACGATGCTGCTGTAGCTCAGAGGTAGAGCACTCCCTTGGTAAGGGAGAGGTCCAGAGTTCGATTCTCTGTAGCAGCACCATTCAGCCTGACAAATTTCCAGCGTCGTACACGATGAGGATCACTACTGTCCTCACGCCCGGTAACGCGTGTTTGATCGCCTGCCGCCACGACATGACCCAAATGGAATTGCCGACGGAGACGCGAGAACATATAGTGAACGCATGGCAAAGCAAACACTTGAACAAAAGCTCGCGATTCTCAGTGATGCCGCGAAATATGATGCCTCCTGTGCCTCTTCGGGGTCGACAAAACGCGACTCGCGCGATGGCAAGGGGCTGGGATCGAACGAAGGCAGTGGCATCTGCCATGCCTACGCGCCGGATGGGCGCTGCATCAGTCTGTTAAAAATCCTGATGACCAATTTCTGCATCTACGATTGCAGCTATTGTATCAACCGGGTGTCGTCGAACGTGGCCCGCGCCCGGTTCAGTGTGGACGAAGTGGTCAAGCTGACGATCGAATTTTATCGCCGCAATTATATTGAGGGGCTGTTTTTATCCTCAGGGGTGATCCGATCGCCTGATGCCACGATGTCCGACATGGTTCAGATCGCCCGCAAACTGCGGCACGAAGAGAGTTTTCGCGGCTATATTCACCTCAAGACGATCCCGGATGCCGCACCGGAACTGATCGCCGAGGCCGGATTGCTGGCAGACCGGCTGTCAATCAACGTGGAGCTGCCGACCGATGACGCGGTCAAGCAATATGCCCCCGAGAAGAAACCCGAACAAATTCGCAAGGCGATGGCCGATGTCCGTCTACGCAAGGAAGCGGGCAAGGAGATGTCATTCACTGGCAAACGCCCGCCGCGATTTGCGCCGGCTGGGCAGTCGACCCAGATGATCATCGGCGCGGATGGATCGAACGACGCCACTGTTTTGGGCCAGTCTACCCGGCTATATTCCAGCTATAAACTAAAGCGGGTGTACTACTCGGCTTTTTCCCCGATCCCGGATTCGTCGTCGAAATTGCCGCTGGTGCGGCCACCGTTGCAGCGTGAGCACCGTCTGTATCAGGCCGATTGGCTGCTACGGTTTTACGATTTCAAACTCGATGAAATCACGTCTGTCGCACCGGATGGCAATCTTGATCTCGAAGTGGACCCCAAGCTGGCCTGGGCCCTCATCCATCGCGAGGTTTTTCCGATGGACGTGAACCGCGCCAGCCGGGAAATGCTGCTGCGTGTGCCGGGGTTTGGGATCAAGACCGTCAATCGCATCCTGTCGACCCGCCGCCACCGCACGTTGCGCTATGAAGACCTCGCGCGGATGGGTGCGTCGATCAAAAAAGCGCGTGCCTTTATCACGGCGGTCGGTTGGTCGCCGCGCGGGTTGATCGACAGCATTGATTTGCGCGCGCGTTTCACGCCGCCCCCGCAACAGTTGATCCTGCTGTAATGCACCGGGCGGTTGTACCCCGCATCGGGGCCGCACAGGCATGGCGCGATCTGGCGCGGCAATTTTTGACAGCGGGCGTGTCACCTGACCAGATCATTTGGGGCGAGGCATCGACGGCACTGGACCTGTTCGCACGCGAGACACCTTTGCCAGCCGGTACAAAGATGACTGTGCCGCGCAGCTTCGTCGCGATGGCGCAGACGGTTGTCTGGCATAATGATCCGGAACGGTTTGCGCGGCTCTACGCCTTTTTGTGGCGGGTAAAGGACGCCCCTCATTTGATGACGGACCGGGGGGATGCCGATCTGGCCCGCCTGCGACAAATGGAGAAAAACGTGCGCCGTTGCCAGCACAAGATGAAGGCGTTCGTGCGGTTTCGCGACATCGGCGAGGCAGACGCCGCCCGCCGATCATTTGCCGCCTGGTTTGAACCCACGCATCATACCGTTGAGCCGACGGCGGATTTCTTTGTCGGACGGTTCAGCGATATGGACTGGCGGATCATGACACCGGATGTCACGGCAACCTTTGTAAACGGTGATCTGTCCTTTCATCAGGGCCAGGACAAACCGACTTTGCCTGAGGATGCGAACGAACAGCTTTGGGTTACCTATTTCCGCAATATCTTCAATCCTGCCCGGTTGAAGGTAAAAGCAATGCAATCAGAGATGCCCAAAAAGTATTGGAAAAACATGCCCGAAGCCGTCGCGATACCTGATCTGATCGCAGGCGCCCCTGCCCGCGCGCGCCAGATGGCTGAAGCGGCCCCGACCCTACCGCCTGCCCGGCTGGCCAAGGTTCAGGCACAGTTGGAAGCCTGCCATTCCGCCTGGGAGGGCGACCGCAGCGCGCTGTCTGCGGCGGTTTCGGCCTGTACCCGCTGCCCTCTTCACAGGTCCGCAACCCAAGCCGTGCCCGGCGAAGGGCCTGTCGACGCCGACCTGATGATCGTTGGCGAACAACCCGGCGACATGGAGGATTTGACCGGGCGGCCCTTTGTTGGCCCCGCCGGACAGCTTTTTGACAAGATCGCGGGATCTGTCGGGCTGGACCGGGGGCAAGCCTATGTGACCAACGCGGTCAAACACTTCAAGTTTACACCTCGCGGCAAACGCCGGTTGCACCAGCGGCCCAACAGCTCGGAAATCAGTCATTGCCGCTGGTGGCTGGATGCAGAAATTGCGCAGGTGAAACCGAAATTGATCCTTGCGATGGGCGCGACGGCGGCCGAAGCGTTGACCGGTACGGGCAAAGATATTCTTGCCCGGTGCGGCGCGATGGAACGCACACCGTCAGGTCACCCTGTGCTGATCACAATGCATCCGTCGTATCTGCTGCGGCTACCCGATCCGGTCGCAAAGGAACGGGCGACTGCCCGTTTCAGCGCCGATTTGCAGGCGGCCGCGCGGCAGTTGTCACAGGCCATGCGCCCAATGTCGGTGTCTGGTGGCGCTCCCTGAAGGATTCGAACCCTCGACCTGCCGATTAGAAGTCGGCTGCTCTATCCAGCTGAGCTAAGGGAGCACGCCTGCGCTTATAGGGGGAAGCCCCGCCGCGCATCAAGGGGAAGTCGACTGGATCAACTGACGATTTCGCGCTGTGCCATCGCCGCCTCTACCGCCAGGAATGCCATGCGCAGGGCCGCCTCATGGGTACTGGCCACGGCGATAAAGCGGGCATTGTGACAAAACTTGGCACCGGCCACACCAGAGACTGCTTCGAGCGCATCATCGGTCAGGCCCGCCCAGGAAGCAGGTAGATCGGCGCGTTGGTCAAAACTGTCTTCACGCACCCGTATGCCTGTGATGGCCCAGTCACTGTCACGCGGATGAACGACGAACAGCAGGTGATCGGCCCCAGCCGCGTCAATGGCTGATCTAAACGGCATGCCCATGGGCAGCTCCAACACCCGCGCGGTGCCTGCCTTTGTTATTGCCTGCATTACGATGGAATATGCGCGGCGCTTGGCGGCTTTGCGCGCGATGGCCGCCTCGACAAAGGCGCGGGCGATGGGCAGCGCGTTTGCAAACGCCTCATCATCCGCCTGCGCACTGCGGTTGTCGAACACCGGCTTTAGGCTTTCAAGCAGCATCGGCAAGGTCAGCCCGGACAGCAGGGGCCCTGCCGCCGACGGGTCCAGGGCGCCGTTATCCATCAGGTCGATCGGCAATACGAAGTCGGCGTCAAAACTTGCGTGTATGTCCGGGATGTCGGTCTCCGGCAGGTCGAGCGCACGCAGATAGGCAGGGCCGTAATGCCTCCAGATCAGTCCGAAGGAGCTGTAGGGCTGGCCATCGTCACGCAGCGGTGTCGGGCGTTGATGGTGGTCGAAAATCTGCGCGTCGGCATCGTAATCCCGGCCCACGTCGTAAACGATCCGGCTTTGCGCCGGGGCGATCCAACTCTCGTCGCGGGTGCGCAGCAGTGTGGCGTCAGGATACAGCCGGGTCAGAATGACGGATGACAGCAGTTCATCCGCATGAAACCCGCCGGAATGGGTGACAAGTTGGGTAATGGTCACGGGATTAATAATGCCTCAGTGGGTCCAGGCCCCTCGGCGTCCAGTGGCAAAGTTCTCGCCATAGCCGCCGGCACGGATATTGGGTTTGCGCTTTTGCGGGTCCTGCACCTGCGCGTCGATGCCATTCTCGCGGGCATATTCGACCGCCGCTTCGCGGGTGTCGAACTGCAAACGTACCTGCGCCTGTGTGTCGTTGGACGATGTCCAACCCATCAACGGATCAACTTCGCGCGCCTCGGACGGGGCAAATTCCAGCAGCCAGACACGTGTCTTGGCGGTGCCCGATGACATCGCGGTGCGGGCGGGTTGGTAGATACGTGCGCGCATTGTGTGATCTTTCGCTTTTGGATGGTGACAGCTTATCCGATATTCCGCCCAAAGGGGCAAGAGAATGCAAACATATTCGCGCGCGCCATTACAATGCTGCAACGCAGCGCTATATCTCGGCAGAGCTTTTGGAGGCTATCATGAACCCATTTTCGTTTTTCGCCATGCAAGCACAATTTGCGACGCTGGCGGTCGAGACCCAGATCGTCATGTCACTGCGGCTGATGGCCATGGCCGGGGCGATCCCCGCCCGCCCCGGTGAAAACGCGCGCATGATCAACGAAAAGGGCCCCGCCATGGCAAAGGCCATGAGCGCCGGCACCCGCGCCGCCTTGGCTGGCAAAAGCCCCGATCAGGTGCTCAGCGCCACGCTCACCCCCCTGGCCAGCAAGGTTCGCAAGAATCGCAAGCGTCTGATGACGTGACCGTGGCAGCGTTTGCTGTCAGTTTCTGTCAGCATAACGCCCCGCCCCCTTGAACCTCAGGCAAAAGAGCGCACCTATGGGGCTGCCCACCCAAGGATGCCGCCGATGCCCTATGCCCATTCCGACAAATCAGACGTGATGCCTGTGCTGGCAAACCCCGCACCCGATGTGCGGACCCGGCCAAAGCTTGAGGGCGGGCGGGCGTTCAAGCTGGTGACGGAATTTGAGCCCGCGGGTGACCAGCCAACCGCGATCAAGGAGTTAACCGCAGGGGTGAATGCGGGAGAGCGTGATCAGGTGCTGCTGGGGGCGACCGGCACTGGCAAGACGTTCACCATGGCCAAGGTGATCGAAGAGACCCAGCGCCCCGCCATCATTCTGGCCCCGAACAAAACTTTGGCGGCACAGCTTTACGGCGAATTCAAAGGCTTCTTTCCCGACAACGCCGTGGAATACTTTGTTTCCTACTACGATTACTATCAGCCCGAAGCCTATGTTGCGCGGTCTGATACCTTTATCGAGAAGGAATCGCAGATCAACGAACAGATCGACCGCATGCGCCACTCGGCCACGCGGGCGCTGCTGGAGCGTGACGATGTGATCATCGTGGCGTCGGTGTCGTGCATCTACGGCATTGGGTCCGTCGAAACCTACGGCGCGATGACGCAGGACATCAAAGTGGGCGAACACTACGATCAGCGGCAGGTGATCGCAGACCTTGTGGCGCAGCAATATAAACGCAACGATGCGGCCTTCCAACGCGGGTCGTTCCGGGTGCGCGGCGACAGTCTTGAGATTTTCCCTGCCCACCTTGATGACCGCGCTTGGCGGCTGTCATTTTTCGGTGAGGAACTGGAAAGCATCACGGAATTTGACCCGCTGACCGGGGAAAAGACCGACAATTTCGACCAGATCCGCGTCTATGCCAACAGCCACTATGTGACCCCTAAACCGACGATGTCCCAGGCCATCATCGGCATCAAGAAAGAGCTGCGGATGCGGCTGGATCAACTGGTCGGCGATGGCAAACTGCTTGAGGCGCAGCGGCTGGAACAACGCACAAACTTTGATCTGGAAATGTTGGAGGCCACCGGGGTCTGCAACGGCATTGAGAATTATTCGCGTTACCTCACAGGCCGCGCCCCGGGCGAGCCACCCCCCACCCTGTTTGAATTTATCCCCGACAACGCCATTGTTTTTGCAGATGAATCCCACGTGTCCGTCCCGCAGATCGGCGGCATGTACAAAGGTGACTTTAGGCGCAAAATGACGCTGGCCGAACATGGGTTTCGCCTGCCGTCCTGCATGGACAACCGCCCCCTGAAGTTTGAGGAATGGGACGCCATGCGCCCGCAATCGGTCTTTGTCTCGGCCACCCCTGCGAAATGGGAAATCGAACAAACTGGCGGTGTGTTCACCGAACAGGTTATCCGCCCCACCGGCCTGCTGGACCCGATGATCGAAATCCGCCCTGTGGAAATGCAGGTCGATGATCTGCTAGACGAGGTGCGCCGCGTCGCCGCCGATGGGTTCCGCACTCTGTGTACCACGCTGACCAAACGCATGGCCGAAGATCTGACCGAATACATGCACGAACAGGGTATTCGCGTGCGCTATATGCACAGCGATATCGACACGATTGAACGTATCGAAATCCTGCGCGACCTGCGGCTGGGGGCCTTTGACGTGCTGATCGGCATCAACCTGCTGCGCGAGGGGTTGGACATTCCCGAATGTGGTCTGGTGGCCATATTGGATGCGGATAAAGAAGGGTTCCTGCGCTCTGAAACCTCATTAATCCAGACGATTGGCCGTGCCGCGCGCAACGAAAAAGGCCGCGTGATCATGTATGCCGACCGCATCACTGGCAGCATGGAACGCGCGATGGGCGAAACCGACCGCCGCCGGGCCAAGCAGATCGCCTATAACGAAGAACACGGCATCACCCCGCAGACGGTGAAAAAGAACGTCGAGGATATTCTGGCAGGCCTCTACAAAGGCGATGTCGACATGAACCGCGTCACCGCCAAGGTCGACAACCCGCTGGCCGGTGGCAATCTGCAAACCGTGCTGGACGGTCTGCGCACCGACATGCGCAAGGCCGCAGAGAACCTCGAGTTCGAAGAAGCCGCCCGCCTGCGCGATGAGGTCAAACGCCTTGAAGCGGTGGATATGGCAATCTCCGACGATCCGATGGCGCGGCAATACGCCGTGGAAAAGGCTGTCGGCGACGCTCAGAAAGCGTCGGGTCGCAGCACCGGCGGCCGAGGAGGCATGCGCGGCGGCAAGTCGCGGTATGGCGGTCGGCGTTAGGATGGATGGTTCGGGCCAGCCACTTGGTTGACGCCGACAGGCATAGGAAGACGGGCATAAAAAGGAGGGCGAAACCGCCCTCCCTGCCCAATCAATTTACTGGCAATTATTTACTGGCAATTACAGCCAATAGTACGGCACACCGTAGTGATCGAATGTGCGCTGTTGCCAGTCTCGGTCGCTGTGCCATCCGTCGTGACGGTCCGGCGCGCCTTTGACAGTGGCCTCGTCGATATTGGTGACAAAGCCATCGCGATCGACATCATAGCGCAACGCGTTCCAAGGCACCGGGTAATGTTCTTCACCCAGCCCTAGAAAACCGCCAAACCCCATGACGGCGTAGGCGACATTGCCAGATTTCTTGTCGATCATGAGGTGGTCGATGTGTCCGATTTCCGTACCAGCGGAGCCGTAGACAGCCGTACCGTTTACATCGTCGGAGGAAACCAGTGTTGAAGGTGCAGACAAATCATTCATAGCGCATTCCTTTCATGGTGGGGGTGATGCACATTAAACGCCGCGTCGATGGCCCTGTTCCGCCGAGCGCGAATTGCCGGCAAATTTTGGCCCATCTCCCCTCATCCGCCCTCAACTCTCGCCCACCTTTTCGGGCAGGTTATCGTGATCGGTACTGGCAAAATCCCCTAACTCCTCCTCGGTCATGCCGTCGTACATGTCCTTTGAAGCGCCCTGAAGATCAGACACTTTGGTCTCACCACGTTTTGCGGACAGCGCCGCACCGGCGGCACGCTGTTGTGATTTGGATTGGGCTGGCATGGGTGTCGTTCCTATTGTTGCATTTCTCGATGTTTAACCAACAGGCGGGAAACACGCGTGGTTCCGCCATTTACTGATCAGGGAACAAAATCCGGTGACAAGGGGTTGAACTGGCAATGGAACAACAATTTTATCTCGGAGAATGACAATGGAATATGGACTTCTGGGACTAATCATCCTGATCGCCGACCTTTACGCCATCTACCAAGTGCTGACGTCCGGCAGCTCCGGCGCGGCCAAGATCGTCTGGGTGCTTGCCATCCTGATCCTGCCCGTCCTCGGCTTTATCGCATGGCTGGTCGCTGGCCCACGCGGAAAGCACGCACACGTCTGACGCAGGGTCAGAACCGAAACGATCAAAGCAGATCATTAAAACCCGGTGCCACGCGCACTGGGTTTTTTGCTGTTGGAGCCGCTGCGTCCCCCAATCCTAACAATTTGTTAACTCCCATTAACCAATATCGGACCGGGAGAACGCAGTGCGACCTAGTTTTGGTATCATCCTTTTCGCGACACATCTGTTTGCCACAGGCGCAAGCGCTGGGGCATGGCTGCGCGAAAAGGGAAGCAGCTTTTCCGCCACCAGCTTTAGCGGCAGCTATTTCCTTGATACCAGCCAATCGACCTATATCGAATTCGGATTGCGCGATAATCTGACCCTGGGCGCCGATATAAATTTCTATAACAGCCGCCTTGGCCAGCAGTCAGGTCACGCCACTCTGTTCCTAAGGATGCCCATAGGGGCCACCGATAGCGATAATCGCTGGGCCTACGAACTGGGGATCGGGGCCACCTGGGCGGGTGAGTTCTATTACCCGCATGTCAGGGCGGGCCTCTCGTGGGGGCGCAGTGTCAAATGGAACGACCACTCTGGCTGGATGGCGGTTGATGCCTCGGTGCGCCGAGATATCGGCATCGACACGACGGTAACCAAGATCGACAGCACCATTGGGATTGATTTCACCCCCGTCACCACCGGGATGCTACAACTATTCGTCACGCACGATCCTGCCGGGGCCAATGCCAAACTGGCCCCTTCTGTCGTGATTTCGCCTAGTTTCAGCAAATTCCGCTTTCAGGTCGGGACCGAAACCCCGCTGGGCAGCCCCCGCGGCACAGCCATAAAAATTGGTCTCTGGCGCAGTTTCTGATGGTAAAAGCCCCGGTAGGATCGCTCCCCCGGGGCCAAAATTCGTTGATCTGTGCAGGTCTAGCGGTTGTCCATCCGCACGGTAATCAACACCTTTCCCTTCACATCTGACGGCCAGATCAGATGCACCTGATCCTTGTCGGGCCCTTGTGCATTCTTGACATAGGGCACCACGAACTGCGTGACATTCCCGCCGTTCCGCAACGCCCCGTGGGCCACCACGGTATCGACGTTCAGCGCCTGCCCGCCAAAGGGCAACTTGCCACTGGTGTCGATCACCCACGTGTCGCTTGGTGTCGATTCCGTATGTTCGATCTCGGCAAGGTTGTGCACCTGATTGGTGACATTGTGAAAGGAGTTTCCGACCATCACCACATCCTTGCAGCGCGACAAATCCAGATCTGCATATGTCGTATCGACCCGTTCTGCCCGATCAATACCGCCGTTGATGCTACGGAATTTGTTACCCGTGATGCTGACCCCCGTCAGAAAATGCCCCGTGCCATGCGGCTTGACCACAATATAGCTGAACCAAGGCGCCACGTCCCCTGACAGGAAAATGTTATCAGTGATACTCAGCGCGCTAAAAGAAAATTCATTACTGTATTCCGGGGCCGGATCTTGTTCGTTTGTCCACTCGATGAAACAGTTATCGACGTAGTTACCTGACACGATCGAACTGGTGTGCTGGGCAGCCAGGATCAAACCGGCAGAGCGTATACCGTTGGCCACCGCATCACCCTGAAAGAAATGGTTGCCCGTGATGATGCTGTTGCCCCCCGCGATCAGCCCGAAGTGGCGAAAGCGCGTTGCCCTGCAGTTGCGCAGCTTGAGATCATTCGCATTGGTGTTGAACCCGATGGTCTTGCGCTGCGGCACGTTCAGCGCGTCTTCGGACGACAGGAACTGACAGCGGTCAAGGAACATCCCTTGGCACCCGCCCCGGATCGAGGTGATGCCCCGGTCCATAGGACGGCTGATAAAGCAGTCCCGCAGGTTAAAGGTAATGCCCGACGGCGCCAGATTGATGCCGCTGCATCGGTTGTTACACTGGAATTCGATGTCAGACATGGTGAACTTGCTCAGCGCAGAAAACCCGCTGAAATCCATCAGATATTGGAATTTCCGAAAGGTGAAAGTCTGCGTGCCGGCCGCGTCAAACAGTGACGCGTTCAACGTGATTTCCTGTGTCGCCACGTTCTTGGACCGCACGTAAATCTCGCGCCCCACGCCGGTGCCTTCGACCAATGACCCCACGGGAATATTGGACACATTTGTCACGTTCGTCAGCGTCCGATTGTTGGATGCGGAATACGTCGCCTGCGATGTCACCACCTGGGTGTCCCAGGCAGAGCTGGCCGCCGCCTCCAATTGGCCGTTGCGGATCACACGGCGCGTCGCATAGACCGTCCGGTCCGGCACGGCGGCCTGCATATTCAATGGCTGCGTCACCGTGACCTTGCGCCCTCCCATATCAAGCGATTCATGATCGGCGTTATTCA
Source organism: Sulfitobacter sp. KMM 9851 (assembly GCF_057178245.1). Lineage (NCBI taxonomy): Bacteria > Pseudomonadati > Pseudomonadota > Alphaproteobacteria > Rhodobacterales > Roseobacteraceae > Sulfitobacter > Sulfitobacter sp. KMM 9851. Next base: position 581,932 of record NZ_CM169991.1, on the reverse strand, counting down.
GTAGGGCCTGAAACGCCTTCAGAAAGGCAGTTTCTTCATTTTCGAATGCCTCGACATAGTTTGGCAGATCGAAATTCCGGCGCAGCAGCAACACGGCCGCGGCTGGCATCGTCACCCTGCCCTCAAACTTGACCGGGGTATCAAAGGTGACGTCACCGTTCAGCAGGAAATTCCCTGCAGGTACCAACACGGTGCGCCCGTCTGCTGCCGCATTCGCCGCCTCAAAGGCCGCTGTGTCATCTGTCACACCATTTCCGATGGCACCGTAATCGCGCACGTCAATCTGGGCCAGCATGTCGCGCAGGAAAACAGATGTGATGTCTTCCACCACCAGATCGTCAATCCGCACCACACCACCATTCGGCCCAGTCAGGTCGAGCCCGACATGCGCATAGATCGGCGCTGTTCCCCAAACCATATCGACCCCGCCACGCGCGCCAGCCCCGATGATCGCCGACACTTCGACAACGTCGCCATAGGTCTGCAAAACCGTGGCGGGCCCGAATTCGGGTACACCCGATACTTTTGCCCCGCCCGCTGTCGCCGGATAGGCGGCGATGCGCACTGAGGGCAGATTGCCACTAACGGCCTTGATCCGCGCCGTTACCCGCAGATAGCAGCCCGGCAACAACGGTGTCTGCCCCATGTAGCGCACCTTGGTCGTCGACGTGATCTTCTGCAATTCCAACGCGCCGCCAAAATCCTGGTCCGCTGGGACAAATGCGGCATTTGCGGCACTTTCATAGGTATCCGACCCCGGCGTCCCATCGCCGCTAGAATACACATCCAACCCCGCCGCGAACGGCGTTGGCATCAGCACCACACCCTCGGTAATTGCCTTGTTCATCGCATTTCCTTTCCCCGGGCCGACACATGCCCCCCGGACCGGTGGCGTGCCGAACTGTGACTGTGATCCGAAGCTGTCGGACCGCGAAGTCATGGAAATATCAACGAAGTGTTAAACCAGACTGAGGGCTGCGAACGCTGTGCGACGCAACACCCACATAGTGAACGGGGTACGCGGACAAGGGTTGCCAAGGCGTATCGCCCGCACGGTGCAACGTATTTACGTCGCAGAAAAGAGAACGGAGTGGCGCGCGCGGGGCATGCTTCAGACAGTCGCCCCCGGAGCGTCAAGAATCTGCACCGCGCCGATGCGCCAACCCTCGTCGGTTTGCTCCATCAGATAGGCAAGCAGATGCGTAAAACCCTTTGCGTCGGTTATCTGCACCTTCTGCCAGATCGCTTCGCCTTGCGCTCGGCGATCCAAGAACCGCACTTCAGCAGGGAGCATCACCATCGGATAACCGGTTGTGACCATACGGCGGAAATTTTCAGGGTTCTGGAAGAGCCCTTGCAGACGCGGCGTAGCAAATTCAAACGCGGCGGCGAAATCATCCGCCTTGAAGGCCTCAAACTGCTGCTTGATCGTGCTTTGAATCTCAGCGTCCTGGGCCGCCGCGCCAAAGTTCAGGAGGGCTGACAGGATCAGCCCCCCGAAGAGTGATAAGATGCCGTTGCGCATTGTCTTTCCCCCGCGTGCCATGATGCCTTAATCTAAGTCACGTGGCGAAAGGGGCAAAAGTTTCACACGGTGGTCAGTTTTCCCGCCAGTGCCTGATCAATTAGCGCAATTGTTTCATCCACACCGTAAAGGGCGATAAATCCGCCAAATCGCGGCCCTTGGCTCGCACCCAGCAGCACTTCGTAAAGTGCCGTAAACCAGTCGCGCAGCGGGTCAAACCGTTCCTTGCCCACGGCAAAGACCATGGTTTGCAAGGCTTCTGCATCCAGCCCGCCCTCCCAGACCTTGAGCTGGTCGCGAAGGTCTTCCAGCGCTTCGCGTTCCAGATCGCTGGGCGCGCGGAACACCCGCTGCGGCTTCACGAAGTCGTTGTAGTAGCGCACCGCATGGCCTGCCGCCGCATCCATGCCGGGGTTGTTTTCCGGCGTGGCATCGGGCGCGTAGCGCTGGATAAAGCCCCACAACTGCGTGGAATCCTCGGCAGAAGACACAGACGCCAGATTCAAAAGCATCGAATATGGCACCACCATATCCGAGGTCGGCACATCGCCGCCGTGGATGTGCCAGACCGGGTTGTTCAACCGTGCCTTGATGTCCTGGCCTTCATAGGCGCGCAACTGTTGATGGTATTCATCTACCGCCTTAGGGATCACGTCAAAATACATCCGCTTGGCGGTCTTTGGCTTTTGATACATGAAATACGAAAGGGACTCGGCGCTGGCATAGGTCAGCCATTCGTCAATCGTCAGGCCATTGCCCGATGATTTGGAAATCTTGTGACCATCCTGATCCAGGAACAGCTCATAGGTGAAATGCTCGGGCGCCTTTTCCCCAAGGATACGGCAGATGCTGTCATAGATCGGCGTATTGGTAGAATGATCCTTGCCATACATCTCAAAGTCGACACCCAGCGCCGCCCAACGGGCGCCGAAATCGGGCTTCCATTGTAGCTTCACATTGCCGCCGGTCACCGGCAGGGTCATTTCTTCGCCTTCTTCGGTATCAAAGGTGATCGTGCCTTCTTTGGCGTTCACTTCTTTCATCGGCACATAAAGCACCCGACCCGTTTCAGGGTGGATCGGCAGAAAGATCGAATAGGTCTGGCGCCGCTCTTCGCGCAGCGACTTTAGCATAACGGCCATGATCTCATCGTACTTTTCACAGGCCCGCAGCAGGATCTTATCGAACTGGCCCGACCCGTAAAATTCCGTCGCCGAATAAAACTCGTACTCAAAACCAAACGTGTCGAGGAACCGGCGCAACATGGCGTTGTTGTGATGGCCAAAACTTTCGTGGGTGCCAAACGGGTCCGGTACAGACGTCAGCGGACGCTGCAAATGCTCGGCCAGCGCTTCGGGGTTCGGCACATTGCCCGGCACCTTGCGCATCCCGTCCAGATCGTCGGAGAAACAAATCAGGCGCGTCGGGATGTCGCTGATTTCCTCAAACGCGCGGCGGATCATCGTGGTACGTGCCACCTCGCCAAAGGTGCCGATGTGCGGCAAACCGCTGGGGCCATAGCCGGTTTCAAACAGCACATAGCCCTTTTCCGGCGCGCCCTTGGCATACCGTTTGAGCACCCGGCGCGCTTCTTCAAAGGGCCATGCTTTGCTGGTCATTGCCGCGTCGCGGGTCTCGGACATGTCTGATCATCCATCAATCTTGCCCCGCACCCAATGCGCGGGGGTCGTGTGTTCCTATTGCGTCCCCGGTGGCGGGTCAATATTCTGCACCGCAACAAACCCTTTCAAAGGACGGCCCCCATGACCGACGACAGCTCCCTTTCCCTCAGCGCTCAGGATTGTCTGGTGGCCCTGATGATCGCCGTCTCAGCCTCGGATGAGAACATCCGCACCGCCGAATTGATCAAGATCGAGTCCGCGTTGAACCTGCTCCCGGTGTTTTCCGGCTATGACAACGACCGCGTCGGCATCATGAGCAAAACCGTATTTGACCTGTTTGAACAGGAAGACGGGCTTGATGCCCTGTTCGGGCTGATCCGCGAGGCCCTGCCGGACCGCCTTCACGAAACGGCCTATGCACTGGCCTGCGATGTGGCGGCGGCAGATGGCAAACTGGACGAAGCCGAACTCCGCCTGCTCGAAGAAGTCCGGTATGAGTTAAACATCGACCGCTTGCATGCCGCCGCGATCGAACGCGGCGCACGGGCGCGACACCTGACTTAAACGCTCAGACGTCGTAGAGCATTCCCCAGCGTTCCAGCAGCCCTTGCTGAACCTTCTTGGCGCGGCTGTTCCAACCTGACGCGCCGGGCGGGCTCTCGCGCTCTTCTCTGCTGACCTTGGCACGTTTATCCGGGTCTGCCGTGAAGATCGCAAAGGCCAGCACGCGCCCCTTCGGCGTGGTGACATAGCCTGCCAGCGCCGAGACAAAATTTAACGTGCCGGTCTTGGCCTCCACCTTTACCGGATGCGATTTGTCGGGGCGGCCTTTGGCGTCGCGCAGCACGATTTCTTTGAGGATCGGCCGCAGCCCGCTGTCCTTCATCCGCATCAAAGCGCCTGCCATGTCCAGCGCCATCATCCGGCTGTCATCACCCAGGCCAGAGTGATCAACCATCTTGGGCCCGACCATGCCCAGGGTATCAATCGCCCAGCGGTTCATTTCCGCCGCCGAGGTACGCAGATCGCTGACCGCGCCCAACCGTTTCTGGCTGGCCGACAAGCCGACCATTTCTGCCGTCAGGTTTGTCGAATACTTCAGCATGTCCTTCAGAATTCCGCGCAAATCGCCGCTGTGCTGCGTCACCAGCACCTCGGCCACCGGCAGCGCGTCAATCATCTCGGGTCTGCCCAGCCTGATCCCCTGCGCGCCTGCCAATGTGGCAAAGACATCGCCTGCATACAGTCCAGGCTTGCGCACCGGCAGCCACCGCGCGCCGCCACCGCCCAATGCGCCCTTCGCTACGGTCCAGTTGTCGCGCCCGCCGCGATCTTCGTAAGTATAGACGGGTGCCGAACGGTCTGCGATCTGCATCGACGCCATCGCAACGGCGGGGCGGTACTTCTGGGTCCGCCCTTCCATCGTCACGCCATAGCCATTGCCGCCGCGCTTCCACTCAAAATGTACACGGTTATAGTTCAGCGCGACCCCCGACACACCGGGGTTATAGCCCAGATGATCGGGCTGTTCGGGGTCGATCTGGCGCAATACAGGCAGTGTCGCCTCATGGACTTTGAACGCGCCTTTAACACCAATGACCCCGGCCGCTTTGAGGTTGGCAGCCATCGTCGCCAGCGCATCAGTATCCAGCGTCGGGTCACCACCTCCGACCAGGATCAGATCACCCTGAACTTCGCCCCCCTCTACACCGCCGGTGGCCAGCAGACGGGTCTCGAAACGATGATCCGCCCCCAACACATCCAGCGCGTAGAGTGCGGTAATTGCCTTGGCGACACTGGCCGGGGGGATGCCCATCTGTTCACTGGCACATTCCAGCCAGACGCCAGTCTCCACATCCGCGAGGGCGAATGCCACATCCCCCGTGAGCCCGACATCGGAAATGATTCCGGCGGCATCCGGGATGCTGCGCTTGAACAGGTCGTCGCCGCGCAACACGGGGCGCAGCGATGCCGTGGGCGGGGCCGCCAAGGCGGGCAACCCGGCCACTGCCGCAACCGCGCTACCCAGGAAAAACCGCCGCGAAATCTGTCTTGTTATATTCTTGCTCATATCGCTGATATAAACCGCAAGCCGCGCTCGGCCACAAGCACCCCTCCCCCCCCTTTTCTTTCGCGGTTGCACAAAACCGCCGACCTGATAATCGACTGTCATGCAACGCGCGGTCCTGATCATGTTCGTCGCCATGTCGATGATCCCAGCCGGGGACAGCGCCGGCAAACTGCTGAGCGGCAGTCTCGGTGTTGCCCCGGTCTTTGTGGCATGGTCACGCTTTATCATTGGCGCGGGTTTATTACTGCCATTTGTGCCGCGCGGCACTTGGGCGCTGTTTCGCGACTGGCGGCTCTGGCTGCGCGCAGCAACACTCGCCTGTGGCATCACTTGCATCCAGATCGCCCTGCAAACCGAAGCCATCGCAACCGTCTTTGCCGCCTTCTTCATCGGCCCGATGTTCAGCTATGTCCTTGCCACCCTTTTCCTGCGCGAACGCATTACAGTGCTGCGCAGCGCGCTGATTTTACTGGGGTTTATCGGCGTACTGTTGGTGGTGCGCCCCGGTATGGATACTGGCGGCGGCGGTGGCAGATTGATCTTTGCGGTGGCGGCGGGGCTGTTTTACGGTGTATTTCTGACGATGTCGCGCTGGCTGTCAGCCGTCGCTACGCCCTTGGCCATGACATTTACGCAGCTGGCCATAAGCGCGCTGCTGCTCTTGCCACTGGGGCTGATCAACCTCCCCCCCGCCACAGCACCCATCGCTGCCCTGGCCGGAATCAGTGCGCTATTTTCGATGCTCGGAAACCTGCTGTTGCTTTACGCCTATAGAATAGCCCCCGCCACGCGGCTCGCCCCGCTGGTCTATTTTCAACTGATCGCTGCGGTTCTTCTGGGGCTGATGCTGTTCAACACTCTGCCCGACACTCTGACATGGGTTGGACTTGCCGTGATCATCACCGCAGGCATCACGTCCGCTCGGCTGCGTTAATCGGCCTTCGCCGCCGAGGTCCAGACCCCCGCCGCCCGGATCGCGCTCGATGATAGATCGACCATCGGCACATTTACGAAGCACCACGCAGGTGCCTCTGCGCGACCCAGTAGTTGGCTTTGCCTTCCGGCAATGCGGTAGGGCGCATATAGGGCCGCGGCGCGGCTCATCCGGGCTGAAATGCGTTGTCCGGGTCGTGCCAACACGCCCACGGGAACACTTTGCATGATCTGCCGCCAATCCTGCCAGAGGTGAAACTGTGCCAAGTTATCAGCCCCCATCAGCCAGACAAACCGCACGCCGGGATAGCGCGCCTGCATCGCCCGCAACGTCTGCGCGGTATAGCGCGTGCCAAGCTGCGCCTCGATGTCCGTGACCTCCACACGCGGATGCCGCATGACCTCGCCAGCCCGTTCCAACCGCTGCGACAGCGGTGCCGGCCCGTGAGATTTCAGGGGATTACCAGGACTGACCAGCCACCATACCCGATCCAGCGCGAACCGCTTGATCGCCTCGCGCGTTATATGCGCATGACCCTCATGCGCGGGGTCAAATGACCCCCCCAACAGACCGATGACCTGACCGCGGGCCGCATATGGAATGGTATGTCGCAACGCAATCGGCCCCTGATGATGTATCAGAGGCCGAAAGAAGGGGCTAAAGCGCCCATTGTCAATCATGTGACGGTAATATTACGGCACGTGCTTGACGATCTCACCCGACTTCAACCGGCGGAAATAGCTGGCTGTTTCGCGCTTCACGATCGGCATCAGGAAATACAGCGCCGTGATGTTCACAACCGCCATGGCAAAGATCGCCGCATCCGAAAAGTCGATGACCGGACCAAGGCTCGCCGCCGCACCAATGATGATGAAGACGCAGAAAATCAGCTTGAACACCAATTCCTTGTTCTTGCCTTCACCAAACAGATAGGTCCAAGCCTTCAGCCCATAGTAGGACCAGCTGATCATGGTGGAGAACGCAAACAGCACCACCGCAATCGCCAGCACATAGGGGAACCAGCTAAACCCGGAGGCAAAGGCCGCCGATGTCAGGCCAACGCCGCTGGAACCGTCAATGGTCTGGATCGCTGTGCCAGCTTCGTTCAAGACAAAGTTGCCGGTGGCAGGGTCCATCACCAAAACACCAGAAATGGTGATGACAAGCGCCGTCATGGTGCAGATCACAACCGTATCAATGAACGGCTCAAGCAGTGAAACCACGCCTTCGGTCACAGGCTCCTTGGTCCGCACGGCAGAGTGCGCAATCGCCGCAGACCCAACACCCGCTTCGTTCGAAAACGCCGCCCGTTTGAACCCTTGGATCAACGCCCCGACAAAGCCGCCCGCAACACCAAGCCCGGTAAAGGCACCGGCCCAGATCTGACCAAAGGCCCACCCGATCTGGCCCGCATTCATGATCAGAATGATCAGCGCCGTGACCACATACAAGACGCCCATGAACGGCACGACCTTTTCAGTGACCTGCGCGATGGATTTGATACCGCCCACGATCACGGCAAACACCACACCGGCAAAAATCACGCCCGTAATCCATCCGGGGAAATCCCCCACGATGCCGGAAATCTGTGCATGCGCCTGATTGGCCTGGAACATATTGCCCCCGCCCAGCGCACCCAGAATACAAAAGACCGAAAAGAGCACCGCCAGCGCCTTGCCACCCGGCAGACCGCGTTCGGTGAAGCCCTTGGACATATAGTACATCGGGCCACCCGATACCGTGCCGTCAGGATATTCATTGCGGTACTTCACACCCAGCGTACATTCGGTGAATTTTGACGCCATGCCCAACAGGCCCGCCAAAATCATCCAGAAGGTCGCACCGGGGCCACCAATGCCCACGGCCACGGCCACACCCGCGATGTTGCCCAAACCCACCGTGCCCGACAACGCCGTTGTCAGCGCCTGAAAGTGGCTCACCTCACCCGCGTCGTTGGGATCAGAATAATCACCCTTCACAAGGCTGATCGCATGGCCAAAGGCCCGAAACTGGATAAAGCCGAAATAGATGGTAAAGACCGACGCCGCGACCACCAACCACAACACGATCCACGGAAATGCCGTGCCGGGAAGTGGCGCGAAAATTAGGTTCACGAACCAGCCTGTCGAACTGGCAAAGGTCTGGTTAATCTTTTCGTCCATGGTCATAGCCTCTTGGGCCGCGACCATGCTGGGATGGCTTAGCGCCGCTGCGGCGGCCACCCCGGATGTGATAAAACGTTTCATGTGCTCACCTCAAATTCAGGGGATAATCGTGACAGGCACGCTGGATGCTGCCACCAGTCGGCCTGTAACACCGCCAAACAGACGATCTTTCAGCCCGCGCACGCCAACCCGGCCCACCACGATCTGTATCGCGCCCTTTTTCTTAGCGACGTCATGCAAAATATCGGCCACGTCCCCGTGCCGAACGATGCCTTCCACCGTCACACCTGCGCTTTCGGTGTCCTTTACCGCTGGGTCCAAGACACGCTCACGGGCCAGTGCCAGCTCTTCTTCACGCCGCTTGTGGCGTTGCTCATTTTCCTCGGGGGTTTGAAAGCTGAAAGGCGACCACTCGATCACGTAGCAAATCGAAATCGCACAATCTCCGATCTGTTTGGCCTGAGCCTTGGCAAACGCCAGCGCACGCGCGCCAGCCTCTGACCCGTCCAGACCCACAACAATTGTGGTTTTTGACATGAGTATTTTCCTGTTGCTGCACCGATTATCGCGCACACCAGAACCGATGATACGCCCACCCGGTTTCCTCTACCCGCGATCCGCCGTTCTGATGCGACCCATCACAGGTTGTAATGAATGTAACAAAAGTATTAACCACACGTCGACTAATTATTGTGCAGATCGAAAACCAATCCCCAAAATGCAGACCACCCCCTGCCCAAACGTCCTGTGTAACGACCCAGCCGGGGCCAATCCCCCCGCACCGCCTGCGCTCCGATTGAGTGTTTGATCTTGCCCCCTCTGGGCGATATTGCATGCCAAAGCCCAATCACCCGTTCTAAGGAGTCTCTCATGGCCGCCTATCAATACGTCTATCACATGTCCGGCGTTTCCAAGACCTATCCGGGCGGTAAAAAGACTTTCGAAAACATCCACCTCAACTTCCTCCCCGGCGTAAAAATCGGTGTCGTCGGCGTCAACGGCGCGGGTAAATCCACCCTGCTGAAAATCATGGCCGGCCTCGACAAGGATTTCACCGGCGAAGCATGGGCGGCCGAAGGCGCGCGCGTCGGCTATCTGCCGCAGGAACCGAAACTGGATGAAACCCTGACCGTGCGTGAAAACGTCATGCTGGGCGTGGCCAAGAAAAAGGCCATACTCGACCGCTACAACGAGCTGGCGATGAACTACTCGGACGAAACCGCCGACGAAATGGCAAAGCTCCAAGACCAGATCGACGCCGAAGACCTCTGGGATCTCGACAGCCAGATCGACGTCTCAATGGAGGCCCTGCGCTGCCCCGCCGATGACGCCAATATCGCCGACCTCTCAGGCGGCGAAGCGCGCCGCGTTGCCCTGTGCAAACTGCTGCTCGAAGCGCCCGATATGCTGCTGCTCGATGAACCGACCAACCACCTGGACGCCGAAACAATCGCTTGGCTGCAACAGCACCTGATTGATTACAAAGGCACAATCCTGATCGTCACCCACGACCGTTACTTCCTCGATGACATCACATCGTGGATTCTCGAACTCGACCGCGGCAAGGGCATCCCGAACGAAGGCAACTATTCCGACTGGTTGGAACAAAAGGCAAAACGCCTGAGCCAAGAAGCCCGCGAAGACAAATCCAAACAGAAAACGCTGGAACGCGAACTTGAATGGATGCGCCAGGGGGCCAAGGCCCGCCAAGCCAAATCCAAGGCCCGGATCAAATCCTATAACGAAATGGCCGAAGTGTCCGAGCGCGAAAAACTGTCCCGCGCCCAGATCGTCATCCCCAACGGCCCCCGCCTTGGCAACAAGGTGATCGAAGTGGCGGGCCTGACCAAACACATGGGCGACAAGCTGTTGGTCGAAAACCTCGACTTCTCGCTGCCGCCCGGTGGCATCGTTGGCGTGATCGGCCCCAACGGCGCGGGTAAATCGACCCTGTTCAAAATGCTGACGGGGCAGGAAAAACCCGACTCAGGCACCATCGAATACGGCGATACCGTTGATCTGTCCTATGTCGACCAGTCCCGCGACGACCTCAACCACGACGATACCGTCTGGCAGGCCATCACCGGCGGGGCCGAGATCATCCAGCTTGGCGACGCCGAGGTAAACTCCCGCGCCTATTGCTCCTCCTTCAACTTCAAAGGTGGCGATCAGCAGAAAAAAGTCGGCCTGCTGTCAGGCGGTGAACGCAACCGCGTCCACATGGCGCGGCTTTTGAAGGCCGGCGGCAACGTGCTGCTGCTCGATGAACCGACCAACGACCTTGACGTCGAAACCCTACGCGCTTTGGAAGACGCCCTTGTCGATTTCGCCGGCTGCGCCGTGGTCATCTCCCACGACCGTTTCTTCCTTGACCGGATCTGTACCCACATCATGGCGTTTGAAGGCGAAGCGCATGTGGAATGGTTCGAAGGCAACTTTGAAGATTACGAAGAAGACAAAAAGCGCCGCTTGGGCGCCGATGCGCTTGAGCCGAAGCGGTTGAAGCATAAGAAGTTCGTTCGTTAACGTTGAACTTTGCGTAGCAAATTCAACGGGTGCGAGGCAGCGTCCGCTCTTGCGGGCGCGTTCGCACTCGGTGGTGTTTGAGTGCCGGGGGTGAAGGCCGGAGCGGTTGAATTATGAAAGACTTTTGAGATGAAGTTACAGCCTAGCCCTCGTGATTGGTTTGGTGAAGACGAACCCTGCTTTTGTGGAAGCCAGCGTAAATATTCGGATTGTCATAAACTCAAACGATATCGTCACTTGAATGAAATTTCTGTAGACCATTTGAAATTCAATAAATGGTGGCCCAACTGTGGCGTCCTAGAAGATGGGAATAAATGCGAAAACCCAATAATTTCATCTCATTCGATCCAACGGAACGGCACTTTGCGATCCATTGCTGAGGCTCACCATGTCTACACCTTTTCTAGCAACAAATATGGTCAGACCAAATCTCTTCGCCTCAAATCTGGGTTAGTACTCGTCGGCACAAGGACCGCATCAACTTTCAGAGGTTTGTGTGCGGCTCATGACAATGAAATTTTTGCCGAAATCGAAAATTTTCCCCTAGCTCTTTCTTATCGAACTTTTCTTGGGTTAGCCTATCGATCAGTCCTTTATGAAGCACTGGAACATACCAAAGCGACCATGTGGCTCCAATGGCTCTCGACAGTTCCTAAATTCGAATTCCCGTTCCACACTGACGAAATGCTACCTGAAATCGAAAATATGCGATACTTTTCAGGGTATAACTGGGCTCAAGTAAGGCGCTTTGGAAAAGTAATCGAGAGAAAATCCCATCGAAAGCTCTTCTTCGTTGCAATTGAATTTGAAGGAAATCTCAACTTTACGAGCGCTGGAAATTTCTGCATCGAACTAGATTTCGATGGTAATACAATTCAGGAATTTTCCGTATCTCAACGCTTCAGCTACGCGCAGATTTCTGTGGTTCAGCATGCCGAGAATAGGTGGTGTTTCGTAATTTCTGGCATGAATGATCAAAATTCAAAAGCCACGCTTCAACTTTTGGCTTCTTTGCTAGCGCAACCGAAGCAAACATTAGCTGATTGCGCCTTAAGGGCTGCGTTAGTTCATATCGAAAACACCTATTTTCGCCCAAGCTGGGTAGAAAACCTCACCGAGGCTCAGCAAGCTGAGCTAATCGAGAGATCAGATTATGGGACTGACTTTCGCGTTGGCGAAGAAAAAATCTCCAACACGTTACAAAAGCCATTGGCAGCAAAACTTTCTGATAGGGCATTGCACATCTCGCATAATCTTCACAGTGAACTGAAACGAAAACCTTGCTAACCCAGCGCCCGACCGCGGGTCGAAACCAGTCTTGCAATCGCTCCAGTGGAGCGATTGAGGGTTTCGAAGGCTGACAAGCCTCGGGGGCGTGAAACGCGCCCGCCCAGAGGGGCGGTCGGGCGCGGCGAAAACGCGAGGCGTTTCCGCGAAGTACCAATTTTCCAACACCCGCGAAAGCTGGGCCATCACCCGCCCGTCGCACCAACGGTGCGCCACTCTTAAAGCACGCCTTTGCCGTGACACGCGCAGGCGATGGCCCGGCGCCTGCGGCTTGTTCCGGGCTCTGGTGACCGCATCACCGTTGCGGCCTGCGGCTTGTTCCGGGCTGCGCGACACTCTGAGCCATCGCTCAAACATCGAACACCAACCCACCCACAGCCCACTCCAACCCCGCCCATCCTCTCCCCAAAAACTCCAAAATTAACCTTTCCCCACCGCACGCCCCGTTAATCCAGCCCTTTGTGTCCGCCCGCTGTACAGGTGCTGTACGGGTTGTGTCCCCCGAAAATCGCCCCGATTCCCCTTGTTAACCTGCCCCTTCCGGCCCCGCCGTTGCCCGGCCGCCCCCCTCACCGCGCCATCTGTTAACCATTCCCTTCCAAAATTTTCCCCGCCTGCCCCAAAATCGCCCCATTCCCGCGCACTAATACGATCGAAACGAAAGGGATGAACAAATGGCACTTGCAGGGATCATGATTGGCAGCTTGGCAGGATTTGTCAGCTTCGTGACGGCTTGGCTGATTTTAGGCACCGGCTTTGTCACCGCTCTGGGCATCTACTTTGCCGCGGGCACTGCCGTCACCGCCCTCTTCGCCCTGATCGCTTTTGCGCGCCACACGGCGCCGCGTGAAACGCCCCAAGGCGACAACGCAGCCATCGCCTAAACCCCTATTATACAAACAAAAAAGGCCGGGTTTCCCCGGCCTTTTCGCGTATTTCCGATCGGTTACCGTTCGTCGTCGAACACGCTGTCCAGACGGGCAAAAAGATTGTCCTCATCCGACCTGGCCAACCCATGCAGAGGGTCCCATGTCTGCAAGAACTCCCGCAGTTTGTTGCTCGCTGACAGACCCGACCACAACCGCTGCTCAGTCACTGCGGCCACCCGAAGCGTTGGGGCCATGGACACCGCCATTCCGCGCGCTTCCCAGAATTGGGACAAATGCCCATGCATGCGCTCGGCCAGATCGCCACAGTTCAACCGCGTTCGGCTCATCACGACACCGACGAACCGACCGCTGCCGGCATAGGCCAGATGAAACGGCATGCCCTCCAAGGCATGAACGGACGCGGCGCCGACCTGCTCCATCTGCTGGCGAAATGCCGGCGCTTTCACCGCCCGGTAAATGCCCCGCGCGCCTTCGACGGCGATGGAGAACAGGTTCATCGAAAAACATCCCGCGGGCAGGCGCAGCAGGTGATTTTCCAGTTCAAGAAAATCGCTGACCCCATCGACATTCAGGTCAAAATCCTCATCAAAGCGGATTTTCATCAGCTCGGTCAATTCAGACAAGGTGTGCTGGGTTTCGCGTTCGCGCAATAGCGACGCGTTCAACATGCTCGCCGAGTTGATCCGCGCGCCCAGCTCCATACCATCCAGCGGTTTGCTGATAAAATCGGTCGCCCCCGCATCGAACGCGCGCTGCATCAGCTCGGGTTCCTTGCTGGCGGTGATCATAATGACAGGTGTCGTGCGATGCTCGGGCTTGCCGCGAACGATTTTGCACAGCTCAATGCCACTGACCCCCGGCAACATGATATCAAGCAGGAAGGAATCAAACGGCTGCTTGGCCGTCTTGATCATTTCCAGTGCCTCTTCCGAACTTTCGCAACACACCAGTTCAAATTGGTCGTTTTCAGTCAGACACCCGGTCAAGAGATCAAGGATCACCGGATCGTCATCAACCGCTAGGATACGCATCATGTTCATTCTCCAAGGGATGCACCTTCGTCAGGCGCAGTTGTGGCTGTTCCTTGCAGAAAAACACGTATAGCGGGCATCATTGCGGTGCCTTTTAGACAATCTTTAGGCGCAGCCGGTTTTGACCACGCCAATGAAACAAAAGGAATCGCGCTGATTTGTGGCGGCAACTTGCCATTTCGCGCCATGCTTTGGGTGCCCAAATGGCACCAAATGCGTGCCCCCTTGAACGAATCTCTGATAAGTGCGATACAACCTCCGCAAACGTTATCTTTTTCGACCCACTGTCTCCCTTACACGGCGCTCAGTCTATCGATCCAGACCAACCACGCCGGGCCATCGCACACCGCGGATGGCGTTTAAAATGGAGACTACGGATATGGCCACTGGCACCGTAAAATGGTTCAATACAACTAAAGGCTTCGGCTTTATCGCACCCGATGGCGGCAGCAAAGACGTGTTCGTGCACATCTCTGCTGTTGAGCGCGCTGGCCTCACAGGCCTGGCCGACAACCAGAAAGTGACTTTCGACATCGAAGCCGGCCGTGACGGTCGCGAATCCGCGACTAACATCGCACTGGCCTAAGGGTCAGCGGGGCCATGGCCCCACACGCAGATTTTACCGACCAACCGGCAACGGTTGGTCGGTTTTTTTATGGCTCAGGGTTGCCAAAATCAGTGCCCGTGCCACAATATCTCTAACTCAACTAATTTATTGGAGCATGCTATGCGCCGCCGTACTTTTCTTGCCAGCACCTTCGCCGCGACAGCCCTACCTGCCGTGGGCATTGCCCAGACAGCCGCCTATGATCCGAAACCCCAAGTGGTCCCAATCAAGGCACAGTATTCGCCCGGCCAGTTGCTTGTCCTGCCGCGCAGCCACTACCTGTATTTCGTGACCGCCCCGGGCCAAGCCATGCGCTACGGTGTCGGCGTGGGCAAAGCAGGTCTGGAATTCACCGGAACTGCAAACATCCGCGTCAAGAAAGAATGGCCCACGTGGCGTCCTACGGACGAGATGATCGAACGTGATCCAAGCGCCTACAAACGCTTTATTGGCAATACCGAAGCCCAACCCGGCGGCCCCGGCAATCCACTGGGCGCACGTGCATTGTACCTGTTCCAGAACGGGCGCGACACGTATTACCGAATTCACGGAACGACGCAGCCGAATTCAATCGGTCGATCAGTATCCAGCGGTTGCATCCGAATGCTGAACGAACATGTGATCGACCTTTATAATCGTGTGCCGATTGGTACTGTCGTGACCGTTCTCTGAACCGATCCAGATTGCTGGATCTAAAGGGGTCGACGGGAACGTCGGCCCCCTTTTTTATGCCAAACGCAATCGCGTGTGGTTAGCCATCCTGCAACGGCAGCCTAATGGTGCAGGTGAAGTTCGGCTCGAGCACAGTTTCGATGTGGCCCGACCATTTACGCTCGATCAATTGATGAATGAGTTTCGTACCAAAGCCGGTTCCGGCACATTTGGTCGTTTCAACTTGTTTATGATCGCACCAAATCAGGCAGAACTCGCGATCGCCATTTGAGCCCTTGGTCACCGTCCAGCTGACAGCAACCCGCCCACTATCGCCGGTAAATGCACCATATTTGGCCGAATTCGTCGCCAATTCATGCAGTACCAGCCCCAAATCAAAGCTCAGGTCAGCAGATAGCAACACATCGCGCCCGGCCATATCCAGTATCGCCATGAACGGTTCCAGCGTCGTTTCGACCAGCGCCCTCACCTGTGTCTTGGTCCAACCGTCACCGCTGACCAGCATGTTGGACCGTGACATATGCGCCAAGCGCTTTTCAAACTTGCTTTTGGCCTCGCCCAAGTCGGCAGAGGCACGTACCGTGTGATTAAAGATCGAATTTACCATTTGCAGCAGATTGCCCGCCCGATGAGCAATCTCACGCGTCAGCAAGAATTGGTTCTGGGTAGCGTCTTGCAGGCGGTGGCAACTGGCGATGAGGTTCGCCACCGACACGACATAATCCACGTCACTTTCTGTAAATTCATGCGCTACTGCATCGTGCACACCTAGCACACCAAAGGCGCGGCTTTTGATGCCCGGAATAGATACACTTAATCCACTGACGACACCGTGTTCGAATAACAGGGGTGGCCCACTGAACCGCGTTTCAGTTGATAGATCGGTGACGACCACAGGTGCATCGGCCAACAACGTATAGCCCGCCTGCGATTCCTGATCTATGCCGACCTGTGCTGCGCCAACCAGTCCATCGTGCCAGCCAACCCCAGCCAGCAACACCAGATGATCTGCTTGATCCGAAAACCCTAGGATTTTGACCATCGGCACCGCCAATGCATCGGCCATCAGCGCCACCGTTGCCGCCATAAAATCCTCGAACGGGTCATTTCGCAGGGCCAGTGCGCCAATTTCGGTCAGTGATTTTTGCTGTTTTAATTGCTTGGATTTGCGCTCGGCTTCCCGAAGCTCGCCGGTCACGTCGCGCGAGATCACGACAAACCCTTTCGGCGCGCCAGCCGCATCGTTGATCACCGATATCCTCTCGTCCCAGATCGTGACCTTGCCAGAACTGCTTGTGTAGGTGCCGACAAATGCGCTCTCACCGGACTTTAACGCTTCGGCCGCAGCTTTGCGCGCCAGTTTTCCGTCCTCGCGCTGCCAGAAGTCAAAATAACTGAGACCCAGTGCCTGCCCGGGGTCGTCCACCTCAAGGCTGCGACAGCCACAGGGGTTGATAGACTTCAGACTGCCATCTAGCGCTAGGATCTTGATGCAGTCATTGCTGAAGTCGAGGATGGAGCCAACCAGCGATGCACTGCTATGTTGCTGCTCTTGCGTGGTGCGCAGCGCGGTGACATCCGTCAGTGTATTAACCGCGCCGATCAAGGTGCCAGCCTCGTTAAAGATAGGCTGCGGCGACACCATCACATTACGCATTTCACCGTTTGGTCGCTCAACAACAATTTCGGCGCTCGCGATACCTTTCCCCGATTTCAAACATATCGCCATTGGACAGGCATCATGGGGCAAAACACGCCCGTCCTGTTCGTAAATCCGAAATGACCCACACCAATGGGCCGACCCGATAACAGGCTTATCTCCCCAAAGCTCGGCGGCGGCACGATTGTAGTAGGTGATCACGCCCGCACTGTCCGTTGTATAGACAGCCGCGCTCAATTGATCGAGCACACGGTCCGCCGCGTCTTCGAGCCGCGGCACTTCTAGTTGCAAACTGGCAAGCCGACTCGTTTCCATCACGACCCCATTCACAAGCTCCCATTAGGGAAACAAACTTAGCAGAAAATTAGGAAATTCAATAAAAATATCTGGCCCAAGCCTTTCGGCGCACAATACTTGCGGTCCGGTGTGGCGCTGAACCGATCTTATCAGCCCCCAAATGCAAAAGGCCGGGATCGCTCCCGGCCTTTCACGCTCTATCTCATAAGGTTTAGTTCAACGCTTTGTCAGTGATATCATGTGTCCAGGCCCCTTCTGGCGCTTTGGTAATCATGCCACCCTCCATGGTGATGGTCGCACTGCGCTCAAACGCGGCCTCGTCCAGCGCCCCGTTACTGCCAGCCGTCAGCTTGGCAATCTCACCCATCATACGCTTCTGATGCTCTTCGGTCTGTGCGCCTGTCTGATCGTTTTCCAGCACGATCTCCGCCGCCTCGTCCGTGTTTTCCTCGGCGTACTTCCAGCCCTTCATCGACGCCCGCACAAAGCGCACCAACTTGTCCTGCATTTCAGGATCGGCCAGATTTTCTTCGGTGGTATACAGGCCATCCTCGAGCGTCGAGATGCCCTCGTCTTCGTATTTAAAGACGACCAGATCTTCTGGCGTTAGCCCGGCATCAATGACCTGCCAATATTCGTTGTAGGTCATGGTGGTTGCGCATTCGACCTGCTTTTGCAGCAGCGGGTCGACGTTAAAGTTGATCTTTTGAATAGTCACTCCACCGTCCGATCCATCGGTCGAATAACCCAATTTCCCCATCCAGCTCAGCAGTGGGATTTCGTTACCGAAAAACCATGTCCCCAGCGTGTGGCCCGGGAAATCTTCCGGCTTTTCAATCCCGTGTTCCTTAAGACAGGTCAGCATCAGCCCGGATTTGGCAAAGGGCTGCGCGATGTTCACGATCGGGGCGCCCTTTTCGCGCGCGGCCAGCGCGGAGGGCAGCCAATCCACCATGACATCGGCCCCGCCACCCAGCAGAACCTGAACCGGCGCAATATCCGGCCCACCCGGTTTGATCGTGACGTTTAGACCCTCTTCTTCGTAGAAACCTTTGTCCAGCGCCACGTAATACCCGCCGAACTGCGCCTGTGTGACCCATTTCAACTGCAAGGTCAGATCATCCGCTGCCTGCGCCATGCTTCCCCAAAGGCCCACGGCCGCCCCTGCTGTAATCTTGGTGATATTTTTCATTTGTTATTCTCCCTCTTGGTTGGTCGTCTTCTTGTATTTAGCTTCGCTGGCTCGGGTGCCAGAATGTTACCCGGCCCTCGATCAACGCCATGATGCCATAAAACGCCGATCCGGCAATTGCCGCCACAACAATCTCGGCCCAGACCAGATCAAGCGCAAGCTGCCCGACCGATGTCGAGATGCGAAACCCCATGCCCTTGATCGGAGAGCCGAAAAATTCGGCAACAATCGCCCCGATCAATGCCAGCGTCGACGCGATCTTAAGCCCGTTAAAGACAAAAGGCATCGCCGCGGGCAGGCGTAGCTTGAACAACGTGCGCCAATAGCCTGCCGCATAGGTCCGCATCAGATCGCGCTGCATTGCATCGCTGGCCTGCAACCCCTGTACAGTGTTCACCAGCATTGGAAAAAATACCATGACAACGACAACAGCCGCTTTGGACTGCCAGTCAAAACCGAACCACATCACCAGAATCGGGGCCATGCCAATCACCGGTAAAGCGGCGACAAAATTGCCGACCGGCAACAGACCGCGCTGCAAAAACGGATAGCGGTCAATTGCTACTGCAATCAAAAACGCCGCGCCACAGCCGATTGCATACCCCGACAGCGCGCCCTTGATTACCGTCTGCACAAAATCCACCCACAGGATATCCAACGACACAGCAAAGCGCGCGGCGATCACCGACGGTGCAGGCAGAAGCACCTGGTTGATGTCCAACCCGTGCACCACGCCTTCCCAGATGGCGATCAGGGTCAGGCCAAAAACAATCGGCGCGGCCAACTGCGCCCAGCGCTGGTGCGGATATCGCGCCAGCAGATGGTTTACCCACCAACCCAGCACCCAGGCACCAAGTGCGAAAAACAACCAGCCCATCATGCCATCCCCATCCGTTTCAACGTGACGCGCTGGATAATTCCGATCGTACCCACCAGCGCCGCGGCCAAGGCAGCGGCCATGATCAGCGCGCTCCAGATTTGAATGGTCTGCCCGTAATAACTGCCCGCAAGCAGTCGCGCGCCCAATCCGGCCACAGCACCCGTTGGCAATTCACCGACAATCGCCCCCACCAAGGACGCAGCCATGCCGATCTTGAGCGATGTAAAGAAGTACGGCATCGACGCCGGCAAGCGCAGGTTCCAGAATGTCTGCGCGCCGCTGGCATGCCAGGTGCGCATCTGGTCTAGCTGCATCTGATCCGGGCTGCGCAACCCTTTGACCATGCCCACGACGACGGGGAAAAACGATAGATACATGCTGATCATCGCCTTGGGAAGCAGGCCCGACACACCCACGGCGTTCAAGACGACGATGATCATCGGCGCAATCGCCAGGATCGGGATGGTCTGGCTGGCAATAACCCAAGGCATCAGTGACATATCCATCGTGCGGTTAAACACGATGCCAACGGCTAATAACGTGCCCAGCACTGTGCCCATTACAAACCCCAACAACGTTGCGCTTAACGTCACCCAGGAATGGTAAACCAAAGACCGCTTCGACGTGATTTTCTTTTCCGCCACGGTCTGCCACAGCTCAATCGCCACCTGATGCGGGGCCGGTAACTTGGGTTTATCCTGCGCCCAGGTATCAGCCACCAGCGCCTGCATGCTCAGTGTTTCTCCCGCCCGCGCAGCCCGGTCCTGCGCCCATGGCGTGTTCAGCCAGATAGCGGCGGCATACCACAGGACAAACAACGCGCTCACGACGGTCAGAACAGGCAGTATGCTACGCCTCATGCCCTGCCCCCCGGTTTTATCCCGCCAGAAAAACTCACGACCCCGACGGACGCGCATATACTGTCAAACATCGCCATGCCCCGCCCGCAACCCTTCGCGCACCCGATGCGCCACGTCCAGAAAAGCCTGCGTATCACGAATGTCCAACGGCCGTTCCTTGGGCAGAGGGCTGTCGATCACATCGGTGATACGCCCCGGTCGCGGGCTCATCACGACGATCTTGGTGCTGAGATAGACCGCTTCGGGGATCGAATGTGTGACAAAGGCGATGGTCTTTTCGGTCCGCGCCCACAGCCTCAACAATTGTTCGTTCAAATGGTCACGCACGATCTCGTCCAGCGCACCAAAGGGTTCGTCCATCAGCAGGATGTCGGCATCAAAGCTCAGCGCGCGGGCGATGCTTGCCCGCTGCTGCATGCCGCCCGATAATTGCCAGGGGAACTTCTTTTCAAACCCGTCCAGCTCAACCAGCTCCAGTACCCGCTTCACCCGCTCGGCCTGTTCGGCTTTGGGAATGCCCATAATCTCGAGCGGCAGGCGGATATTGCCCCCGATGGTGCGCCACGGATAGAGCCCCGCAGCCTGGAACACGTAACCGTAGGCCCGCGATTTACGCGCCTGCTCCGGCGTTACCCCATTGATCAGAACAGTGCCGCCGGTGGGCTGTTCAAGATCGGCCATCACCCGCAGGAACGTGGTCTTGCCACAGCCCGACGGCCCGATAAAGCTGACAAAATCACCCTTGTTGATCTCTAGGTTCACGTCCTTCAACGCATGGATTGGCCCATCATTGGTTTGAAAGGTCAGGTCTAGATTGCTGGCGCTTATTACGCTCTGGCTGTCATTCACGAAGTTCACTTCCCCATTGGCAGGCCGCTTTTGGCGCGGCACTTTACCGTTTCAGTATTGGCGCTGTTTGGCGGTTATATCCCCGCAGGTATATTCAGCGGATCACGCTTGATCATCTTCGGGCTGTTCAGTTCCTTCCACTTGCTCAGCGCCACATTGGCGCTGGGGAAGGCAGGCCGTGGGATAAACTTGCCACGCCCCGGCTGCGGCTGGCTGTTCTGCCCCCATGCCCAGATCACCTCACCGCGGCTTAGGGTGTAACGGCTCTGAGCCTTGACCTCGAAACCTTCGAATACATTGTAATCCAGCACCGAATGATGGTTCGCGGGGCTGATTGTCTTGCTGATCTTTGGGTCCCAGACCACGATGTCGGCATCTGCGCCTTCAACAATAGCGCCTTTACGAGGATAGATGTTCAGAATCTTTGCCACATTGGTGCTGGTCGCCGCGACAAATTCATTCGGCGTCAGACGCCCCGTTTCCACACCCTCGGTCCAGAGCACGGCCAGACGTTCCTCTAACCCATTGGAACCGTTTGGAATAATCCTAAAATCATTGCGGCCCGCGCGCTTTTGCTCGGTGTTGAATGCCGCATGATCGGTCGCCACCACCTGCAACGACCCCGACTGCAACCCAGCCCAAAGGCTGTCCTGGTGATCCTTGCTGCGGAACGGCGGGCTCATCACTCGGCGTGCCGCGTGGTCCCAATCCTTGTTGAAATACTCGCTCTCGTCCAAGGTAAGGAACTGGATCAGCGGCTCGCCGTACACCCGCATCCCCTTTTGCCGCGCCCGCCGGATCGCCTCGTGGGTCTGTTCACAAGACACATGCACGATGTACAGCGGCACACCTGCGGTATCGGCAATGGTGATCGCTCGGTTCGCTGCCTCGCCTTCTAATTCCGGAGGACGGCTGTACGCATGACCCTCTGGCCCGGTAATGCCCAGATCGAAATATTTCTGCTGCAACTCGGCCACCAGATCACCGTTCTCGGCATGTACCATCGGCAAAGCGCCCAGTTCGGCACAGCGCTTGAAAGAGGCGAACATCTCATCGTCCTCGATCATCAAGGCGCCCTTGTAGGCCATGAAGTGCTTGAACGAGTTTACCCCCATGTCGACAGCATCTTTCATCTCGTTGAAAACGCTCTCGTTCCAGCCGGTGATCGCCATATGATAACCGATGTCGCTGCAAATCTGCGGCGCGCTCTTGCGGTGCCATTCGTTGATCGCGTTTTTGATCGACCCATCAGCCCCCGGCAGGCAGAAATCCACCACCATCGTGGTGCCCCCCGCCGCCGCCGCCCAGGTGCCGCTCTCAAAGGTTTCTGCCGCTGTGGTCCCCATAAAGGGCATCTCAAGATGCGTATGCGGGTCAATGCCACCCGGGATCACATAGGCGCCTTCGGCGTCGATGTATTCATCCCCCACCAGGTCCTCGCCTATCCGCACGATCTTCTCGCCCTCGATCAGCACATCCGCCTTCCACGTTCTGTCCGCCGTACAGACTGTGCCGCCCTTAATGACTTTGCTCATCACAACTCTCCCTTGTTCTTTTTAGCCTTAATTATTCCGGAGGGGTCGGAGGCTGGCCCGCAATTCCCTTACCTTTGGAGGTTGACCCTTGGCCAATCCAGACAGATCAGCTCACAACTTGCGCCGTTTCTAAAACCGCATGCAGCAGCACGTCCGCGCCCGCCATCGCCCATTCCTTGGATATCTCTTCCGCCTCATTGTGGCTCAACCCATCCACACAAGGACACATCACCATCGCAGTCGGCGCCACACGGTTGATCCAGCACGCATCATGCCCGGCGCCCGAAATCAGGTCCATGTGACTGTAACCCAGCCGCTCCGCCGCGCTACGTACAGCCGACACACAGCTCTCGTCAAAGGCGACCGGATCAAACCCGCCAACTTTTTCAAACTCAATGCCCAACCCCATGTCATCAGCAATCTTCTGCCCTGCGTCGCGCAACCGTGCCTCCATGTCTTCGATCACAGCCAGTTCTGGGGATCGGAAATCAACCGTGAACACCACCTTGCCGGGGATCACGTTGCGCGAGTTGGGGTAGACATCAATATGCCCCGCGGCACCAACTGCGTGGGGCGCATGGCTGAGCGCAATCTCATTCACCTTTTCCAATATCCGCGCCATACCCAGCCCCGCGTCGTACCGCATCGGCATCGGCGTGCTGCCGGTGTGGCTGTCCTTGCCGGTCACGGTGATCTGCGTCCAGCTCAACCCCTGCCCATGGGTGACCACGCCGATATCCTTGCCCTCGGCCTCCAGTATCGGCCCTTGCTCGATATGCAGCTCAAAGAATGCATGCATCTTGCGCGCGCCGACCTCTTCTTCACCGCGCCAGCCGATCCGCTTCAACTCATCACCAAAGGACTTACCCTCGGCATCAACGCGGCCATAAGCCCAATCCTGCGTATGAATCCCGGCAAAGACACCAGACGACAACATCGCAGGTGCATAGCGCGTGCCTTCTTCGTTGGTGAAATTGGTCGCGACGATCGGGTGCTTCGTCTTGATCCCCAGATCGCTCAGCGTGCGGATAATCTCCAACCCGCCGAGAACGCCCAGCACCCCATCATATTTCCCGCCCGTCGGCTGTGTGTCCAGATGCGACCCCACATATACCGGCAGGGCATCAGGGTCCGTGCCTTCACGACGAGCGAACATGTTGCCCATCTGATCCAGCCCCATCTCGCAACCGGCATCCTCGCACCACCTTTGGAACAACGCGCGACCCTCGCCATCGGCGTCTGTCAGCGTCTGGCGGTTGTTGCCACCTGCAACACCGGGACCGATCTTGGCCATCTCCATCAGAGTATCCCACAAACGGTCAGGATTGATCTTCAGGTTCTCTCCGGGTGCGGGCATTGTTTACTCCTCCGTCAGCGGCATTTGCCGTCATATTTTTTTACCATTTGGTAAATCCACGATTGCGGCTAGGCTAGGTTCTGTCAAGAACTGGTTTGAAACAAGCCGCCGCAGATTGGCCAACCGCCTCTTTTCGCGGCACAACTCTTAGGAGCGCTCCCTTGCACGATGGCACGATCAAGAAACCCAGCCGCATCCAACGTCGTAACCGCCGGATGATTCTGGATGCCGCCCTCGAAGTGTTCTCGCGACACGGCTTTCGCGGCGCCACTCTGGATCAGATTGCCGAAGAGGCGGGGCTGAGCAAACCGAATATCCTGTATTATTTCAGCGGCAAGGAAGACATCCACGTGACCCTGTTGTCGCATCTGATGGAGACCTGGCTTGACCCGCTTGTCGAACTAGATCCGGCCGGCGATCCGCGCACTGAGATACTCGATTACGTCCAGCGCAAGCTCGACATGGCCCGTGATCTGCCCCGCGAAAGCCGCTTGTTCGCCAATGAAATCCTGCAAGGCGCGCCGCGAATAGCGCCGCAACTGCACAGTCATCTCAAACCCCTGTTCGACGAAAAATGTGCCGTTATCGCGGGCTGGGTAACTGCGGGAAAACTGCCCCTGCTGGACCCGCAGCACCTGATCTTTTCGATCTGGGCGACCACACAGCACTATGCGGATTTCGAGGTGCAGGTGCAAGTTCTTCTGGACGGCGGCGCGTCCCATGATCGCGCTGCGGCCCATCTTCAAGCGATGTTCGGCGGGCTATTGGGTGTTAAGGACCAGTCCTGACCCCCCAAACCATTTACCACGATGCCAGAACATCCCACCCATTTAGCGTTTGTTAACCTCAAAGGCGCAGATTCGACGCGGGTGAGGGCTCCTTCAGCAGCATGAGGAGCAGACATGAGTGCTATTCTTTTGACGAATCCGTGGGCGGCACAACAGCCGCCTCCAACCCAAGCAGACGGCGCGCAATCAGGGCACGCCTCCAGCGAAAGCGCCGGGCCAGATGCCGTGCCCCCCGCGCGAACGTCTCCAGACAGCCAAACATCCGGCAATTCAACAAGCTACTCCGGTTCCGGCAGCGGTGCCGGGGGCGAAGGGGCACGACAACCCGCGTCCGCCATCCGCCGATCAGATGCCACGCCACGCTCTGTGGTTACGGCACAGGCCACGGCGAATGCCGCGGCGCGAACGGAACAGATGGCGCGTGACGGCGCGCTTGCCCTGATAGAGGCCAAACGCCAGAACGCGGTATCTGACGGGCGCCCCGCGGTGCCCGAAGTGATCAACACCAGCCAAGAGGTGCGCGAGGCCGCCAATCAGATGCCTGACCCGTTGCCGACCTCGCCCTATCTCAGGAGGCAGTGATCAGACCGGTTGCGTCACTCTGCTGCGGTTGCACTCGGGTTATTCGGATGCGTGGTCCAGTTGGCATAATCTGACTGGACCACCTTGCCCGTGCGCGGGTCCGTTTGCCCTGCGGCCATCGGCACCATCGAGATACAATCTTCGACCGGGCAGACATTCACGCAAAGGTTACAGGCGACACATTCATCGTCGATCACGCTGAACACGCGGTCTTCGGACATGGCGATTGCCTGATGGCTTGTGTCCTCACAAGCGGCAAAGCACCGGCCGCAAGAAATGCAAAGGTCCTGATTGATCTCTGCCTTGGCGATGTAGTTCAGGTTTAGCTGATTCCAGTCGGTCACATTCGGCACGGCGCGGCGCACGATCTGGTCGACCGAGGTCAGCCCCTTCTCGTCCATATAATCGCTGAGGCCCGAAATCATTTCCTGCACCACCTTGAAGCCATAGGTCATCGCCGCCGTACAAACCTGTACGTTCCCTGCACCCAGCGCCAAAAACTCAGCCGCGTCACGCCATGTGGTCACCCCGCCGATGCCCGAAATCGGCAGATCCGCAGTCGCCGGGTTGCGCGCAATCTCGGCGACCATGTTCAGCGCGATCGGTTTCACCGCTGGGCCACAATAGCCACCATGGGTGCCCTTGCCATCAATCATTGGTTCCGGTGCGAAACAGTCCAGATCGACGGATGTGATCGAATTGATCGTGTTGATCAGGCTCACCGCATCCGCCCCGCCACGTTTCGCAGCCTCTGCCGGATAAAGAACATTGGTGATGTTGGGCGTCAGCTTTACGATCACCGGCATCCGCGAGTACATCTTGCACCAGCGGGTGACCATCTCGATATATTCCGGCACTTGCCCCACGGCACTGCCCATACCGCGTTCGGCCATACCATGCGGGCAGCCAAAATTCAGTTCGATCCCGTCAACGCCGGTTTCCTCAACGCGCGGCAGGATCGCCTTCCATTCCTCCTCTTCGCAAGGCACCATGATGGACGCGATCAGCGCCCTGTCAGGATAGTCACGTTTGACCACCTTCATCTCTTGCAGGTTGACCTCGAGCGGGCGGTCAGTGATCAACTCAATGTTGTTCAGCCCCAAAAGCCGACGGTCGGCGCCGTAGATTGCACCGTAGCGCGGACCGTTGACGTTCACCACCGGCGGGCCCTCCATGCCCAGTGTCTTCCACACGACGCCGCCCCAGCCTGCCTCAAAGGCGCGGCGCACGTTGTATTCCTTGTCCGTTGGCGGCGCAGAAGCCAGCCAGAACGGGTTGGGGGATTTGATCCCGATAAAGTCGCTTCTCAGATCTGCCATTTTCGTTCCTCCCGTCGAACTGGGCTTAGCCCACCAACGCCTTGTGAATATCCATTGCCGCATCGCGGCCCTCGGCCACGCCTGTCACCGTCAAATCGTCACCGCCGCTGGCGCAATCACCACCGGCCCAGACACCCTTGATTGATGTCCTCCCTGCCGCGTCGACCTTGATCTTGCGACCCTCAAGCGCGGGCAGCCCGTCGCCCATCAGCGTTTGCCCGATGGCTTTGAACACCTGATCCGCCGCAAGTCGCAGCATCTGCCCAGTGCCTTTCATCGCCTCATCGACATATTCAAATTCAATCTCGCGCACCGCACCGTTGCCATGCACCGCCACAGGCACCGCATGTGTCACGATCCGCACCCCATTGCTGGCAGCCAGATCCTGCTCGAACGGGCTTGCGTTCATCCTGTCCCGGCCGCGACGGTACACAAGTGTCACGTTCAGCGCGCCCAACAGCTTGGCTTGCACTGCCGCATCCACTGCAGTCATTCCGCCGCCGATCACCACCACATCACGGCCGATGGGAACCGTGCCCATGTCGCCTGCCTGGCGCAGGTCTGCGATGAAATCCACCGCATTGGCGACCCCCACCTTGTCCTCGCCCTCGGCTCCCAGTGCATTGACCCCAACAAGGCCAAGCCCAAGGAAAACCGCGTCAAAGTCAGACGTCAGCGCATCAAGCGTCACGTCCCGCCCTAATGCCGTATTGTTCTTGATGGTGATCCCACCGATCTGCATCAGCCAATCAACCTCGCCCTGCGCAAAGCCATCAGGCGTTTTGTAGGCCGCGATGCCGTATTCGTTCAGCCCACCGGGTTTTGGTCGCGCATCGTGGATCACCACATCATGTCCCAGCATCGCCAAACGGTGTGCACAGGACAAGCCCGACGGCCCGGCCCCGACAACCGCCACGCGCTTGCCCGTCGGTTCCGCCCGAACAAACGGGTGCTTGCCCTGCGCCTGCAGGTGATCCGTGGCATAGCGCTGCAACTGACCGATCAACACCGGCTTGCCCTCGGCCAATTCACGTACACAGGCCTGCTCGCACAGCGTTTCGGTAGGACAGACTCGCGCGCACATGCCGCCCAGAATGTTCTGGCTCAGGATCGTTTTGGCCGCCGCATCTGGCGTGCCGGTCGCGATTTGACGAATGAAAAGTGGAATGTCGATATCCGTCGGACAGGCCGTAATACAGGGTGCATCATGGCAAAAGTAGCACCGATCCGCAGCCACCAACGCCTCGTGTTCTCCCAAAGGCGGGTGCAGGTCCGAAAACCCGGTTTCATAGCTTTGCGGATCAAGCCGCCCCGGTACGATCCCCGGCTCAAAGACATCACGTGCCATTATAAACTCCCCTGCGTTTCTTGTGCTGTTGCAAAACGCTCTCACGGAATCATTTTTTTATCAACTGGTAAAATTATTTCAGGGATGTGAAATTTCATGGGCAAACACCCGCCTGTCACCTGCGCTCTGCCAAATTTCCTTGATTTTGGTGAATAAGATTCCAATATCAGAGCTGCGACGCGAAGAAATATCGACCCGGTTGCCCTATGGCTTTGGTCCGATCAAGAATTCGACAGAGCCACGCTGCCGCATCCTGCGGGCAGAACAAGTAACGGAGATATGGGTCATGGCATCTGGCACCGTAAAATGGTTCAACACAACAAAAGGCTTCGGCTTTATCGCGCCTGACGGCGGCGGAAAGGACATTTTTGTCCATATTTCCGCAGTCGAACGCGCAGGGCTGACCGGTCTTGCAGACAATCAAAAGGTGACTTTTGACGTAGAAGCAGGCCGGGATGGCCGCGAAAGCGCAAGCAACCTGTCGCTGGCATAAGCCCGGCACAGCATAAGAATTTTAGACGGACGCCACGGCGTCCGTTTTCGTTTCAGTTGTCTGTTTGCGCAGCGATCCGCTGGGCCAGTTCGGCCACCGCAGGACCAATGTCCGCGACGATCCGTGCCACCCCAACCGCATTTGGGTGAATGCCATCGGGCTGAAAGTACAGGCGCAAGGCATCAGCGCGCGCTACATCGCCGGCCAGCAACCCGGAAAAGAAATCTGGATAGAGTGCGGCACCGTGGTTGTCAGCCAGGTCTGGATAGAGCGCATCAAATCCCGTTTTGTACCCGGCACCAAAGTTAGTCGGGGCGGTCATTCCCACCAATAATACGTCGACCTTGGCGCGATCTGCTGCATCCAATATCCCGTTCAGGTTTGCGCGTGCCTGCGCGGGTGACAACCCGCGCAACAGATCATTCCCCCCCAAGGTTACGATCATTCCCTCCACATCCGGCGTCAGCGTCCAATCGACCCGCGCCAGCCCCCCTGCTGTCGTGTCACCCGACACCCCCGCGTTGATCAGGCGCACATCGGTCCCCTGCGCATCCAGCCAGGCTTGCAACTGCGGTACAAATCCGTCTTCCGCCGGAAGGCCGTAGCCCTGAGTCAGGCTGTCCCCAAGCGCCGCAATAACGACCTCATCCGCCTGCGCGGCCCCTGCGAACACCATAACAAATGAGATCAATACCTTGCGCATTGCCTGCCAACCTCCATATCGAACAAAGACCCCAGCCAAAGGCGGCCCTGTGACTGATCCTGTCTACCACCTCAAAGATGTGATGCTAAGCCTCAAGGGCAATGCCGGACCCGTAGATATTTTGCGCGGCATATCGTTACAGGTCGAGCCGGGCGAGACCCTCGCCCTGACCGGCCCATCGGGATCGGGCAAGTCGTCACTGCTGATGGTCATGGGCGGGCTCGAGCGTGCCACCGGCGGCACTGTCACCGCACTTGGCCACGATCTCAGCACAATGGACGAGGATGCACTGGCGCGCTTTCGCCAAGGGCGCATGGGTATCGTATTTCAATCCTTTCACCTGATCCCCACCATGACCGCGCTTGAAAACGTCGCGACGCCACTGGAACTGGCAGGCGACACTGATGCCTTTGACCGCGCCCGCGAAGAACTTGAGGCCGTGGGTCTTGGCCACCGCACCCACCATTACCCTGCGCAGATGTCTGGGGGCGAACAACAGCGTGTGGCACTGGCCCGCGCCTGCGCCCCGCGTCCTGCGATCCTGCTCGCCGATGAACCCACAGGTAATCTCGATAGCGTTAACGGCGCCGCGATTATGGATTTGCTCTTTGGCCTGCGCGATCGTCACGGCGCGACGCTGGTGCTGGTCACCCACGCCGATGAACTGGCAGCGCGCTGTGATCGTGTGGTGGGTCTGGCCGACGGGCGGCTTGCATGAGCCTTCGGCTCGCCGCCCGCTTTGCCCGACGCGAAATGCGCGGCGGCCTGCACGGTTTCCGTCTTTTGCTGGCGTGCCTTGCCCTCGGCGTCGCCGCAATTGCCGCTGTCGGTTCAGTGCGCGCCGCGATTGATGCAGGGCTGAAACAAGAGGGTGCTGCGCTTTTGGGCGGTGATGCCGAACTTGATTTCACCTACCGCTTTGCCACCCAGGAAGAGCGCGAGTGGATGGAAATCCGTGCCGACGCACTATCCGAAGTGGTCGAATTCCGGTCCATGGCCGTGGTCGGCGCTGGGGACACCGCCGACCGCGCCCTGACGCAGGTCAAAGCCGTCGACAGTGCCTATCCCCTGATCGGCCAAATGGTACTGGACCCGGCGATGCCGCTGGACACCGCGCTTGCAAACCAGAATGGCCTACCCGGCGCCGTGATGGAACGCGCCCTGTCAGACCGCCTTGGCTTGGCCCCCGGTGACGAGTTTGCCCTTGGCGATCAGCGCTTTCGCCTCGCCGCCCTGATTTTGCGTGAACCCGACAGCGCCGCCAGCGGCTTCGCCCTCGGCCCACGCACCTTGGTGCTGCGCGCCGCTCTCGATGGCTCGGGCCTGCTGGCACCCGGTACACTCTTTAACAGCAAATACCGGCTCGACCTTCCGCCCGACACGGCCCTTGCGCCGATGAAATCTGCGGCCCAGAAACGATTCGCTGACGCCGGGATGCGCTGGACAGACGCCCGCAACGGCGCCCCCGGCGTGGCGCGTTTTGTCGAACGGCTCAGCGCGTTTTTGGTGCTTGTCGGCCTGTCCGGTCTGGCCGTAGGCGGTGTTGGGGTTGCTGCCGCCGTACGTGCCTACCTACAAGGCAAGACTGGCGTCATCGCCACCCTACGCGCGCTCGGGGCGACCCGCGCCACGATCTTTCAGACCTATTTCATCCAGATTGGCCTTCTGTCGCTGGTCGGCATCGCGCTGGGCCTCATCCTCGGCGCGGGGCTGCCGCTCCTGCTTGCCCCGCTGATTACGTCTCGCCTGCCGCTACCGGCGAGTTTCACGCTCTACCCGGCTCCCCTAATCGAAGCGGCTCTCTACGGCGTTCTGACCGCGCTTATCTTTACTCTGTGGCCCCTCGCCCGCAGCGCCGAAGTTCGCGCCGCAACCCTGTTTCGCGACGCATGGCAAGGCACGCCGCGCTGGCCTGCGCCACGCTATCTGATCACAATGGCGCTGCTGGTGGCGGCGCTGGTCGGCAGCGCAGGCTGGTTCAACGGCTCATGGTGGCTGACCATATCCACCCTCGGCGGCATCGCGGGCGCACTGATGCTACTGGCATTGGCAGCAACACTGCTGCGCTGGCTCTCGCGCGTGGCAGCCCGGCGCGCGCGGGGGCACCCCCGGCTGCGATGGGCGCTTGCCGCCATCGGGGGCCCCGGCGAAGGCGCAGGTGCCGTTGTCCTGTCGCTTGGCCTTGGCCTGTCGGTCCTCGCCGCCGTCGGCCAGATCGACGGCAATCTGCGTCAGGCGATTTCTGGAAACTTGCCCGACGTTGCGCCTTCTTATTTCTTTGTCGATATTCAGAAAGACCAAATGCCCGGCTATACTGCGCGCCTGGCAGATGACCCCGCCGTCACCCGGGTTGACAGCGCCCCAATGCTGCGCGGCGTCATCACCACGATAAACGACAAACCGGCGCGCGAGGTGGCCGGCGACCACTGGGTTGTGCGCGGCGACCGCGGTGTGACCTATGCCGCCTTACCGGGTGATGGCACGGTGCTGACCCAAGGTGAATGGTGGCCCAAAGACTACGCCGGGCCACCCCAGATCAGCTTTGCCGCTGAAGAAGCCGAAGAGATTGGCCTCTCACTTGGCGACACGCTCACCATCAACGTGCTGGGCCGCGACATCACCGGCACCATCACCAGCTTTCAAGAGGTCGATTTTTCCACCGCTGGCATCGGCTTTGTCCTCACGATGAACCCCGCCGCCCTTCAAGGCGCGCCGCATACCTTCATCTCAACCGTCTACGCCGAGCCAAAGGCCGAAGTCGCCATCTTGCGTGACCTCGCCAGCGCGTACCCTAACATCACCGCCATCCGCGTGCGCGATGCGATTGACCGCGTCGCCACCGTGCTGGCAGGCCTCGCCGCCGCCACCTCCTACGGCGCGATGGCCACCCTGCTCACTGGCTTCCTGGTTCTGATCGGTGCTGCCGCCGCTGGCGCAAACGCCCGCACCTACGAGGCTGCCGTGCTTAAAACGCTCGGCGCGTCCCGCCGGATGATCGCCGCCAGCTTCATTCTGCGCGCCGCCCTGCTGGGGCTGTTTGCGGGCAGCGTGGCGCTGCTTGCAGGGATCGCGGGCGGCTGGGCCGTCAGCCATTACGTGATGGAGACCTCCTTCACCGTGATCTGGCCAAACGCCCTGCTGATCATCTTGGGCGGCGTCGCGGCCACGATCCTCGCTGGCCTCGGCTTTGCCATCCAAGCCCTCAACACCCGCCCCGCCGGCGTGCTAAGGGCGCAGGAATAACCCCGCGCCCTTCTAACTTTTTTGAGTCTTAAATACCCTCGGGGGGCCTTGGGGGGCTGGCCCCCCAGTTCCGCCGCTTCGCCTTACTCCGCCGCTTCGGCGTAGTCTTCCATCGGTGGACAGGTACAGATCAGGTTCCGGTCCCCGTGCACGTTGTCAACACGGTTCACAGGTGGCCAATACTTGTCGACCCGGAACGCACCGGGAGGGAAACAACCCTGCTCGCGGCTATAGGGCCGATCGCCCCACTCCAGAACCAGATCCTCCACAGTATGTGGCGCGTTCTTGAGCGGGTTGTTGTCGCGGTCCATCTTGCCATCTTCAATCGCTGCAATCTCGGCCCGGATCGCCAGCATAGCATCACAGAACCGGTCCAGCTCGGCCTTGGTTTCGCTCTCCGTCGGCTCGACCATCAGCGTACCCGCAACTGGCCAGGACATCGTTGGCGCATGGAATCCGCAGTCGATTAGCCGCTTGGCAATATCCTCAACGGTCACACCAGCGCTGTCCTCAAACGGGCGCACATCGACGATACATTCATGCGCCACACGTCCCGTCGGCCCCTTGTAGAGAACGTCAAACGCACCCTCCAACCGCTTGGCGATGTAGTTGGCATTCAAGATCGCCACCCGCGTCGCCTGCGTCAGCCCGTCACCGCCCATCATCAGGCAGTAAGACCACGAAATCGGCAACAGCGATGGCGAGCCATAAGGCGCCGCAGAGACGGCAGCACCCTCATCGTTCGGATGGCCCGGCAGATGCGGGATCAGGTGAGACTTCACACCGATCGGCCCCATGCCGGGGCCACCGCCGCCATGCGGAATGCAAAACGTCTTGTGCAGGTTCAGGTGGCTGACGTCGCCGCCCAGATCACCGGGGCGGCTTAGCCCCACCATCGCGTTCATATTGGCCCCGTCGATATAGACCTGCCCACCATGTTCATGGGTGATGCGCGTTACATCATGCACGGTTTCTTCAAACACACCGTGGGTCGACGGATAGGTAATCATACAGCCCGCAAGGTTCTCGCTGTGGTGCTCGGCCTTGGCGCGGAAATCGTCCAGATCAATGTCCCCATTGGCCGCCGTCTTGATCACCACAACCTTCCAGCCCACCATCTGCGCCGATGCGGGGTTTGTACCATGCGCGCTCATCGGGATTAGGCAGATGTTGCGATGCCCCTGGCCTTGCGCCCGGTGATAGGCGGCAATGGTCAAAAGCCCCGCATACTCCCCCTGCGCGCCCGAATTTGGCTGCATCGAAATCGCATCATAGCCTGTGATGTCACACAGTTTCGACGACAGATCGTCGATCATTTCCTTGTACCCCAATGCCTGATCCGCAGGCACATATGGGTGGATCAACGAAAACTCGCGCCAAGTCACTGGCATCATCTCGGCGGCCGAGTTCAGCTTCATCGTGCAAGACCCCAGCGGGATCATCGCACGGTCCAGCGCCAGATCACGGTCCGCAAGACGACGCATATAGCGCATCATCTCGGTCTCGGCCCGGTTCATGTGGAAAATCGGATGGGTCAGATACGCACTGGTGCGCAGCATGTTGTCCGGCACACGGTAATCTGGGGTAAAGTCATCGTCTGCCTGCACAATGCCAAAGGCCCGCCAAACTGCCTCCACCGTGGCAGGCCGCGTGCGCTCGTCCACAGAGATACCCACGCGGGTCTCACCCACGCGGCGCAGGTTGATGCCCTCATCCACGGCCGATTTCATCACCGCTGCCTGCAAGGGGCCGACATCCACTGTGATCGTGTCGAAAAACGCCTGCGGATCAACTTTGAAGCCCGCGGCCTCCAGCCCTTTTGCCAAACGTACCGCCTTGCGGTGAATGCGCTGCGCAATCGCCTTGAGCCCCTCTGGCCCGTGGAACACAGCATACATCGACGCCATAACAGCCAGCAACGCCTGCGCTGTACAGACGTTGGATGTCGCCTTTTCGCGGCGGATGTGCTGCTCGCGGGTCTGTAGGCTCAACCGATAGGCGCGGTTGCCATGGGCATCAATAGACACACCCACAATCCGCCCCGGCATATTGCGCTTCATCGCCTCTTTGCACGCCATATAGGCCGCATGCGGCCCACCGTAACCTTCGGGTACGCCAAAGCGCTGGGTCGAGCCCACGGCGATATCCGCTCCCATTTCGCCTGGCTCTTTCAACAGCGTCAGCGACAGAGGATCAGCCGAAATGACACCAATGGCATTGGCAGCATGCAGCGCCGCAATATGTTTGGTAAAGTCGCGCACGTGGCCGTACGTGCCCGGATATTGGAAAATAGCGCCAAAGACTGTCTCGGCGTCCATTTTGTCAGGGTCACCCACCACAACTTCGATCCCCAGAGGTTCCGCGCGGGTCTTCATCACCGCGATGTTCTGGGGGTGGCAATCGCGGTCGACGAAAAATGCCGTCGCCTTTGACTTGGAAACCCGCTGCGCCATGGTCATCGCCTCGGCACAGGCCGTGGCCTCGTCCAGCAGGGATGCATTGGCCACCTCAAGCCCGGTCAGATCACTGACCATGGTCTGAAAGTTCAGCAGCGCCTCAAGACGTCCTTGTGAAATCTCAGGCTGATACGGGGTGTAGGCCGTGTACCACGCAGGGTTCTCCAGAATGTTGCGCTGGATCGCAGGCGGCGTCACCGTGCCGTGATAACCCTGCCCGATCAGCGAGGTCAGAACCTTGTTCTTGCCCGCCACAACGCGCATGTGCTCCAGCACCTCACGCTCCGACATCGCCTTGCCGAAATCCAAGGGCTCTTTTGCCCGGATTGCCTTTGGCAGCGTGTCATCAATCAAACCATCAAGGGTGTCTGCGCCCACAGTCTCCAACATCTTCGCCATTTCGGCAGGCGATGGGCCAATGTGACGGCGGTTGGCAAAATCATATGGCAAATAGTCGGTCGGTTTGAAAACCATGGCGCAGGCCCCTTGTTTCACTTTGCTGAATAAACTCCCGCCGGAGGCTCCGGCGGGGGCTGCGGGCGTTACCCGATAAACTTCTGGTAGGCGGCCTCGTCCATGAACTCATCCATCTGGCTTGGATCGCTCGGCTTCATCTTGAAAAACCATGCTTCGCCCTGTGGGTCGTCATTCACCATGCTGGGGTTGTCGGTCAGCGGGGTGTTAACTTCGGTGATCTGGCCGTCGATCGGGGCCAGAATATCTGACGCTGCCTTAACGCTTTCGATCACCACAACTTCGTCGTCCTTGCTGACGGTTGTGCCCTCGCCGGGCAACTCGACAAAAACCACGTCGCCCAATTGCTCGGCGGCATGGGACGTGATGCCCACCACCACTTCGTCACCCTCAACGCGCAGCCACTCGTGTTCTTCAGTAAATTTCATGTCGTCTTCCCTATGCTTGGTTTATCTTTTGAAGTTTGCCGCAACAAACGGCAGCTTTGCAATTGTAAGCGGCATGCGTTTGCCGCGAAGTTCACCCCACAGCGGCGTGCCGACAGCACTCTTGCCCGCCGCGACATAGCCCATGGCAATGGGTCCACCAGCTGTCGGACCAAAACCACCGGACGTAATTTTTCCCACCTCGGTGCCGCCCTCTGCGGCATCGAAAAGGACCACGCCTTCACGCATCGGCGCGCGGCCTTCCGGCAACAGCCCAACCCGCTTGCGCCCGGCACCCTCCGCCAGCTGCGCCAACACCACATCGGCACCGGGGAAACCGCCCGCGCGGTCACCATCCGTGCGACGCACCTTCTGGATTGCCCAGTTCAGCGCAGCCTCAACCGGGGTCGTACCCTCATCAATGTCATGGCCATAGAGGCACAGACCGCCCTCCAGACGCAGACTGTCGCGCGCCCCCAGACCAATCGGCGCGACTTCGTCCAGCGCCAGCAACGCCCGTGCGAGGGTGACCGCATCGCCATTTGCGACTGAAATTTCATATCCATCTTCGCCGGTATAACCCGACCGCGACATGACAACCTTGACGCCCGCGATTTCGACATCGCGCGCTACATCCATGAATTTCATGTCTGCGACGGCTGGCTGCAACCGCGACAACGCCGCTGCGGCCTTTGGGCCCTGCAAAGCCAGCAATGCGCGGTCTTCCAGAACTTCGATATCGCACGTGTCAGACAATGCCGCTTTCATATGTGCGATGTCCGCATCCTTGCAGCCTGCGTTAACCACGACGAACAAGTGATCACCCAGATTGGCCAGCATCAAATCGTCCAGAATGCCGCCCTGCTCGTTGGTGAACATTGCATAGCGCTGACGCATCTCGCTCAGGCCCAGCACATCAACCGGCACCAATGTTTCCATTGCCAGCGCCGCATCGGCGTATGTCCCGGATTTGGCCCGCACCACGACTTGCCCCATATGGCTGACGTCGAAGAGCCCGGCTTCGGCCCGGGTGTGCAGATGCTCTTTCAATACCCCCATCGGGTATTGAACCGGCATGTCATAGCCCGCAAAAGGCACCATCTTGGCCCCAAGCTCAACATGCAGATCGTACAATGCCGTGCGTTTCAAATCACTCATCCGGTCGCCCCTTTTGTCGCTCCGGATGTCCCAATGACCATACCGGCACCCCGCACGGCATACCGCCGCGCCCGATGCCCCCTCTGTCCTTCCGCCTGAGATCGTTATCCCTTCGGCGGGCGCGTCTGCGCCACTCTCCAGAGTTTTTGGTCACATCACGGTCCTTGGGCCTGAGAGTTTCCGGGGCGGTTGCT
Organism: Sulfitobacter sp. KMM 9851; assembly: GCF_057178245.1. NCBI lineage: Bacteria > Pseudomonadati > Pseudomonadota > Alphaproteobacteria > Rhodobacterales > Roseobacteraceae > Sulfitobacter > Sulfitobacter sp. KMM 9851. The sequence continues at coordinate 544,789 of NZ_CM169991.1, read as the reverse complement.
CCTTCGGCATCGGCGTGGTGCCGATTCTCCCGTGACGATTGGCACTTAGGTATGCTGCCGCATACCTCCACGTCAAGCGTGCTTGTGACCGGATGCGACACATGATTTGGTGCGCACGACACGATAATCGGAAGGCCCTCCTGATGACCCCTTATTTCTTTGGCTACGGCAGCCTTGTGAATCGCAACACCCATGCCTACCCCGATGCGCGGCCAGCACAGTTGGCAGGATGGCGGCGCAAATGGGTCCGCACCGGTGGGCGCGATATCGTATTTTTGACAGTCGTGCCGCACGGCCCTACCACTGTTGACGGTCTCATCGCTGCGGTACCGGGTGCCGATTGGGTGGCATTGGACGCGCGCGAACGCGGCTACCAGCGACATGCATCAGGCGGCGCTGTGGCGCATGATCTGATCCCATCCCCCGACATCGCGCATTACGCCATTCCACCTGAGACATGTGGTAAAGACGGCGAACACGTTATCCTGCTCAGCTATCTTGATGTGGTCGTCCAAGGCTTCCTGCGCGAATTCGGCGAGGAAGGTGCGCAGCGCTTTTTCGACACGACCGATGGCTGGGATACGCCGATCCTGAACGACCGCAACGCGCCGCATTATCCGCGCCATCAAGTGCTGACCGCCGAGGAAAAATCCGTGGTCGATGACCACCTCATCCGCCTATCGGCGCGCGTGAAAGAGGGCCATCAGTCGACCCTCACGGCCAAAAATTTCTGACCCGGAACCGCCGCCCGGCTTGCCGCCTTGGGAAATCGTGCGCAAGGCCAGGGCCCAAGCCACAATGCCAAACAGCACGCCCGCGGCAAATTGGCCAATCAGCACGCCCGGCGCGCCAAACAGCGTGGACCCCAGCCAAACCATCGGAATCAGCGCCAACGCGTTGCGCCCCCAGTTGGTGAAGGTCGACAGGAAGGGGCGGCCCATGTTGTTAAAGGCCGCATTGGCGACAAACATAACACCGGGAAAGAAAAACGCCAGCGCCAGCGGACCGCAAAAGAGATAAATCAACTCGCGCGTGATGCCTTCGGCGGCAAACAGCGCCGCGATCTGGCCGCGCAGTCCGAACAGAATTGCCGATACCACGACGACCACTACAGCGACAAAGACCACCGCCGCATTGAATCCGCGCCGCACCCGGTCCATGTCGCCCGCGCCGAAATTCTGCCCGATGATCGGCCCCACCGCGCCCGATAAGGCGAAGATCACGCCAAAGGCCACTGGCATCATCCGCATGACAATCGCCATCCCCGCCACCGCCGCCTCGCCATAGCCCGCCATCGCGCGGGTGACATAGGCCTGCCCCACCGGTGTGGCGATCTGTGCAAGAATGGCAGGGAAAGCGATGGCCAGTACGGGCCGGAGATCGCGCATCATCCCCGCCATCCGAGGCCGCGCAATGCCGCCGTAATGGCGGATCAGCGGTAGCATTGCCATCACCGCAATCACCACACGCGCCACAAAAGACGCCAGTGCCGCCCCTGTCAGCTCTAGGTCAAAACCAAAGATCAGGATCGGGTCCAGAATGGCATTCACCACCCCACCCGAAATCGTGGCAAACATCGCCCGCCGCGCATCGCCATGGGCGCGCAACACCGCGCCCCCCATCATCCCCAACATCAAAAACGGCACCGACGGCACCACAATCTGCAAGAAATGCACCGCCAGATCCGCTGTCTCGCCCGTGGCCCCCAACAGCGAAACCAGCACCGGCAGCGCCAGCCAAATAGCCACGGAAAAGATGACACCGAACACCACGCCATAGGTCAGTGCATGGGTTGTCCGTTCACGCGCCAGCGCCGCCTCACCGGCCCCCAGCGCCCGCGAAACCAATGCGCCTGCCGCAATGCTCAACCCGATTCCAAATGACGTGGTGAAAAACAGTATGGCACCGGCATAGCCCACCGCCGCCGCCAGTTCGGCTTTGCCCAGCATGGAAATGAAGATCATGTCGACGAAATCGACCAGAAACACCGCCATCAACCCGACCGAGGCGGTCAGCGACATCACCGTGACGTGGCCAAACAAGTTGCCCGTCAGAAACTTGGGGGCGCGCGCCTCAGCCATGGCGCGGCACCGCGCATCTTAAGTGTCCGAAAATATGGAACGGTAGCGGCGCAACCGAGTGATCGCGCCGGGCCCTCACTCCCGCGCCTTCACGACCTGCAGCAGTGGCATCACCTTGGCCATCTCCGGCCCGTGTTCCTGCCCTGTCAGCGCCAACCGCAAGGGCCGGAACAAACCGCGCCCCTTGCGTCCCGTCGCTTCTTTGACGGCGGCGGTCCAGCTTCCCCAGGTCTCAGTGTCAAACGGCATCTCGGGCAGCATCGCCATCGCCTGCACGATAAAGTCTTTATCGTCCGGCTCGATCACTGGCTCCGCCCCTTCGCGGAACATCGCCCACCAGCCTTCTAGATCTTTCAGCGTGGTTATGTTTTCGCGCGTCACGTCCCAGAACAGCGCCGCCTTGTCGTCTGGCACGCCAAGGTCGGCAATCTGTCCGGCTACATCGGCCAGCGGCAATAGCTGCAAATAGCGCCCGGTCAGTGGAAAAAGGTCCGCCACATCGAATTTCGTAGGGGCAGAGCCAAAACGGTTGATGTCAAATCCGTCGATCAGCTCCGCCATCTGGGTGCGCAATTCAACCGGATCGGACGACCCGAGCCGCGCCATCAGGCTGAGCAGGGCAAAAGGCTGTACGCCCTGCGCGCGCAGGTCGCGCAACGCCAGCGTCCCCAACCGCTTGCTCAGCGCCTCACCCTGTGGTCCGGTCAACAGCGAATGATGCGCGAAGGATGGCACAGCGCCATTGCCCAGCGCCTGCATTATCTGAATCTGTGTTGCCGTATTGGTCACGTGGTCCGACCCACGCACCACATGGGTCACGCCCATTTCAGTGTCGTCGACGACCGACGCGAGCGTGTACAGGATTTGCCCGTCGCCCCGTATCAGAACGGGGTCACTGACCGATGCCGCATCAATCGAAATGTCGCCCAGTATGCCGTCGGCCCATTCAATGCGTTGCTGGTCCAGCTTGAACCGCCACACCCCGTCGCCCCTCTCGGCGCGCAATGTGTCTTTCTCTGTCTCGGACAGTGCCAGTGCGGCGCGGTCATAGACCGGCGGCTTGCCCATGTTCAGCTGTTTCTTGCGCTTCAGATCCAGTTCGGTCGGGGTCTCGAATGCCTCATAAAACCGGCCCTTGGCACGCAGGTCTTCCGCAGCGGCGTGATACTGCTCCAGACGTTCTGACTGGCGCTCGACTCGGTCCCAATGCAGCCCCAGCCATGTCAGGTCTTCCTTGATGCCGTCGACATACTCTTCCTTGCTGCGCTCAGGGTCGGTGTCGTCGATGCGCAGAATGAAGGTGCCGCCGTTTTTGCGCGCGATGAGAAAGTTCATTAGCGCCGTGCGCAGGTTGCCCACATGGATGAAACCGGTGGGCGACGGGGCAAATCGGGTGATGGTGGAATTGGACATCGGGCATACTCCTGTTGCGCGCGGGCTTGCCACAAGGCGCAGGTATTGTCCAGTTATGCTGGGTGAGGGAGACGGCCCGCGCTCATTCCGCTCAGGCGAGCCAGGCGATCTTGCCACTCGCAAAAAACGTCCTACCCGTCTCGCCCAGGCTCGTTCGGATTGCAGGAGAACAATGCAATCTTGTTCCCCTGAGGATCGCGAAGGTAGCCGACATAAAAATGCGGCCCATAAGACGCCCGAAAGCCCGGCTCGCCTTCGTTAAAACCGCCTGCGGCAAGCGCTGCGGCGTGGAGATCACGTACTTGGCTTTGGCTGCGCGCCTCGAATGCAACCATTACACCGTTTCCTGCCGTGGCCGGACGTCCGTCAAAGGTTGGCTTTACATAGAAATCGGGCGAGGCAGGTGATTGCCCCGGCTGCACAGGCAGCGCGTAGCTAAGACCCTCGGCCCCCTCCTCCAGCCCGTAATCAAGCGCCGGAAGGAACGCAGAGTAAAACCGTCTTGCACGCGTGATATCATCAGCACCAACGGTGACGTAGGCAATCATTCTGAGCGTTCCTTCTCGGAAACTTGAGTGTCGCTATGAGACCAATTCCGAGCCAAGCGTCCTCACGAAATTGGTTCGCAATCAACCATTCGCTCAACGCATGCCCAGATTAGAATTCGCGGCACTTGCCGCGCAAGCTCGCTTGTCAGCATCGCCAACGTTTGAAACGCCGTAAACGGGGATATAAGGAGCGGCGTTTAAAGCATGTGCGAGATGACACACTTTCAGCCGCCTTCCTTCAGCGCCCCGTTGTCCCAGTCGCCGCTGGCCTCTTCGCCACTGGCATAGCGCATGGTGCCCTTGCCCTGTCGCTTGCCCGCCTTGAAGGTACCTTCATAAGCGTCGCCGTTGGCATAGGTCGCGCGGCCTTCGCCCTCAATCTCGCCATCGGCCCAGTCGCCCTCGTAGACAAAGCCGCTGGCCATGGTGATCTTGCCGTTGCCCTGGCGCTGCCCCTCTGCAAACTGTCCTTCGTAAACAGTGCCATCCGGGTAGGTCGCCTTGCCCTGCCCGTGCCGCTGTCCATCTTTCCAGCCCCCCTCGTAGCGATAGCCGTCGGCATAGGTCATAACCCCCTGCCCATCGTTGCGGGCGTTCTTGAAACCGCCCTCATAGACCACACCGTTGGTATAGGTCGCGATGCCCTCGCCTTCGATTACACCTGCGGCCCAATTGCCTTCGTAGGTAGAACCATCGGGGTAGGTGATCTTGCCCATGCCATCTGCCAGATCATCACGGAAAGATCCGACATAAACCGATCCGTCCGGATAGGTCACCGTGCCCTCGCCCTCGATCTGCCCCGCTACCCAAGAGCCATTGTAAATATAGCCATCGGTCCCGGTGAAAATACCCTGCCCATCGCGGCGATCGTCCTTGAAGTCGCCTTCGTAGACGTCGCCATTTTCATAGGTCACCTTGCCTTTGCCCTCACGGCGGCCCGCCACCAGCGTGCCCTCGTAAATATCGCCGTTGGGCTGGGTCAGCTTGCCCGTGCCGTCGATCTGCCCATCTTTCCAAAGGCCTACATATACCAGCCCGTCGGGCATCGTCAGCTTGCCCTCGCCGCTGCGTTTGCCATCAGCGATACTGCCTTCGTAGACAGCACCATCTGGATAGGTGATCGTTCCCGCGCCCTGCTTGACGCCGTCAACCCAGTCGCCTTTGTATTCATAGCCGCCGGGGCTTTGCATCACGCCCTTGCCATGGTGTTTGGCATTGCGAAACGCACCCTCGTAACGGACCCCGTTCGCATAAAGGGCGACGCCTTGCCCCATGATCGCGCCGGCCTGCCATTCGCCTTCGTATGTGCCACCATCGGCAAAGGTGATCTTGCCCAGACCGTCCGGCTTGCCCTTGGCAAAACTACCTTCATAGACCGACCCGTTGGGAAAACGCGCGACACCTTCGCCCTTGATCTCGCCCTCGACCCATTCGCCGGTGTATTCATAGCCGTTGGGCAGCTTGTAAGAGCCGATGCCATGCTGCAACCCGCCCTGAAACTTGCCCTCATAGACCCCGCCATCATCGTATTCTTTGGTCAGCACCTGCCCATCCTGAGCCGACAAGGGCGTGGCCAGAAGGGCGAGTAGGCAGATGGACAAGCTGCGATGCAACATGGGCAGGAATCCCGATCACGTAGTTGGAGTTTCGCCAAGAGGTTAAGGGTGATGCGCCCCAGTGGCAACGGGTTTGCACTCAAGCAGTGCCCGTTTTGGCGAAGGCATGCCACCCGCACGCCACCATGAGGGGGGTTTCGCCCCGCGCCTGATCTGCTACATCATCGCCTGAACAGGCCCGGAGACATCACATGGCAGAGCGTTTTCGCATCACTTTGGGGCAATTGAACCCCACCGTTGGCGACCTCGCCGGCAACGCGGCTCTGGCCCGGGATGCCTGGGCTGCGGGCAAGGCGGCGGGCGCGCAGATGGTGGCGCTCCCCGAGATGTTCATCACCGGCTACAACGCCCAAGACCTTGTGATGAAGCAGGCTTTTCAGCTCGACACCCTCGCCCATATCGAGGCGCTGGCCGCTGATTGTGTCGATGGCCCCGCTCTTGGCATCGGCGCGCCGTGGGTCGAAGGAACCAAGCTTTATAACGCCTATCTGATCCTCAAGGATGGCAAGATCGCCAGCCGGGTTCTGAAACACAATCTGCCCAATGAAACCGTGTTCGACGAGGTTCGGATTTTCGATGCTGGCCCGCTGGGCGGCCCCTATTCCGTCGGCAACACGCGCATCGGCAGCCCAATCTGCGAGGATGCCTGGCACCCGGATGTCGCAGAGACCTTGGCCGAGACCGGTGCCGAATTCCTGCTGGTCCCAAACGGATCGCCCTACTACCGCGACAAGATGGATACCCGCTTCAATCACATGGTTGCGCGCGTTGTCGAAACCGGTCTGCCGCTGATCTATCTGAACATGGTCGGCGGACAGGACGACCAGATTTTCGACGGCGCGTCCTTTGCGCTGAACCCCGGCGGCAAGTTGGTGCAGCAATTGCCCGCCTTTGACAGCACCATCGCCCATGTTGATCTGGACCGCGGGCCCGAAGGCTGGCGCGTGCTGCCTGGCGAAATCGCACACCAGCCAGATGAATACGAGAAAGACTACCGCGTCATGGTTGAGGGCCTGCGCGATTACATGCGCAAGACCGGCTTCAAAAAAGTTCTGCTGGGCCTGTCGGGCGGCATCGATTCCGCCATTGTTGCCACAATCGCCGCCGATGCACTCGGGCCGCAGAACGTGCGATGCGTGATGCTGCCATCTGAATACACCTCGCAAGCCTCGCTGGATGATGCCGAAGCCGTGGCCAAGGCACTGGGGTGCCACTATGACTATGTCACGATCAAACAGGCGCGCGGGGCTATCACCGACACGCTTGCCCCCCTGTTTCAGGGCTTCGCCCCAGATCTGACCGAGGAAAACATCCAGTCGCGCCTGCGCGGGTTGCTGTTGATGGCAATGTCGAACAAATTTGGCGAGATGCTGCTGACCACCGGCAACAAATCCGAGGTCGCGGTGGGCTATGCCACGATCTATGGCGACATGGCCGGCGGCTATAATCCGATCAAGGACCTGTATAAGACCCGCGTGTTTGAAACCTGCCGCTGGCGCAATGACAATCACCGCGACTGGATGATGGGGCCAGCAGGCGAAGTCATCGTACCCAATATCATCGCCAAGCCCCCCACCGCCGAGCTGCGTGACGATCAAAGAGACAGCGACAGCCTGCCGGATTATCCGGTGCTGGACGCGATCCTTGAGATCCTGGTGGATGATGATGGCTCTGTCGCGGATTGCGTTGACGCGGGATTTGACCGCGCTGTCGCCAAGAAGGTGGAACACCTTATCTACATTAGCGAATACAAGCGTTTTCAATCCGCCCCCGGTCCGCGTCTGACCAAGGGCGCGTTTTGGCTTGATCGGCGTTATCCTATTGTTAACCGCTGGCGCGACCCGTCCTGACGCGAAAAGTTCCCGGCCACACAGCAGTTTTTCAGGCCGCCACCAATTCGGCGATGTATTGCACAGCCCGGGCAAGAACCCGCTCAAAAACAGTAGCTTGCGTGCTTTTTGATAAAGCGCACAGGAACATTCCATCCGCCTTGAAGTTGTTCATCCACTACCAACACAGCGTAGGTGCCGCATCGTAGATGTGAACGCCTGCCAGTCAGAAAGGATGTCGAAATGAAACTCGTGAAACTTGGAATGGTATCTGCACTTGCCCTTGGCGTCGCAGCACCTGTTTACGCTCAATCTGCCGAGGCCTATGCCGCGACAGACCTCAACATCCGTATGGGGCCTGGTCCTCAGTACGAAGTCGTCGGCGTGATCCCCGGTGGCAAAGCGGCCGTTGTCGAAGGCTGCCTTGATGGCGCATCTTGGTGCCAGGTCAAATTCGGCGACACGATGGGCTGGGCCTATTCGGATTACCTTGCCGTCGAAGTTGACAAGCAGGCTGTCGCCCTGACAACACGCCCCGCGACCGTCGAAGTTGAAACTGTGACCTACGCAGACCCCGAAGGCACCGCCAGCAACCAAAAAGCGGGCGCAACTGCTGGGGCCACGTTGGGCGCACTGACAGCCTACGCCGTTGGCGGCCCGATTGGCGGCATCATAGCCGGAGGCATCATCGGGGGCGCTGCGGGTTCTGCCGCTGCTGAACCAGCCGAAGAAACCGTCACTTACGTCAAATCCAACCCAGTCGAGACAGTGTATCTTGACGGTGAAGTTGTCGTGGGCGCCGGCGTGCCAACCGAAATCGTGACCTACGAAGTGCCACAGACAGAGTACCGCTATCTGAACGTGAACGGCCAGACCGTACTGGTGGACGCCAAGACAAACGTCATCGTTGGCGTCGTGCGTTAAGCATCCTACCATCTAAAAGCGGGGCCCGGAGTTTTCTCCGGGCCTTTTTCTGTTCCTGCCAGTCTGCTGACGAGCACAACGTGAATTGCCAATAGCCGCCCCGCCCGCCAAAGTCGGATCAAGACACCGGGGAAAACGACATGCGCGGTTTAATATTCCTTCTTTGCTGGCTCGCCTCTCCAGCTTTGGCTTGTGGCCCGGATAGCAACTGCATGATTGGCGCGCGCCACTACCGGATTGCGCTGCCAGTCGGGCATGATGGCACCAGCGATGTGGGGGCGGTTGTCTGGGCGCACGGCTATCGCGGAACGGCGGCGGGCGTCATGCAGAATAACAGCCTACGGCGAATGGTATCCGGCGCGGGTCTGGCCCTAATTGCGGTAAAATCCGGCGAAGGGGGGTGGGACATCCCCGGCGCGCCGCGCGATATGCACAGCAGCGGCGCTTCGGAATTTGCCTATTTCGAAGCCGTGCTCGACGATGCTGCCAACCGCTATGGCATCGACCGCAGCCGCGTGATCGCGGCGGGTTTTAGCGCGGGCGGCATGATGGTGTGGAACCTCGCCTGCGCGCGGCCTGACTTGTTTGCAGGCTTTGTCCCGATCGCGGGCACCTTTTGGCAAGCGCCGCCCGACACCTGCGCCGCACCGACGGCCAGTATCGTACATATCCACGGCAACGCAGACGGCACTGTTCCGCTGGAGGGTCGCGCCATCGGCCCGACGCGGCAGGGCGAAGTATCCGCTGCGCTGGCAATGTACAGCGCATTTGGTGGCTTTGGCCCCGCCACCGCCCGCCGCAACGATGATCTGACCTGCGAAAACAAGGTCAATCCAGGGGGCGCAATCCTTGAGTTCTGCCTGTTTCCCGGCGGTCATTCGTTCCGAACCGAATATCTGCGCTATGGATTAGACCGATTACGCGCCGCCGGGCGGCTATGATGCTATCGCGCGGGGCGCAGGCGTAAAACGGATAGGGTTCAAATGACAGGATGAACTGGCTTTCGCCTTGTGGGCCGGATGTCGACGGCGGCAGGGTCACGCCCCTGCCGCCCCTCGTTTATTGAAGCGGGATAGACAGCTTAAAGTTTGCGCCCCAGCTTTCGTAGTCGGATTTGCCGATACCGTCATAATTCGCGCCCATCTCAAGCTTTGTGCCATAGCGGTTCGTGATCCGTACGGCAGCCTCGATGCGAGCGCGCAGCCCGTCCGTTTCATCTGCCGTGTTGTTAGTGATCAGCGGCCCATTGCGATTGCCGAAGTTATAGATGCCATTCAGCGTGAACGAAGGTTCGATCACCGTATGGTTGGCCCCGTCGAACCGGGTCGAGAACGTCGGACCGAATTTGATCTGGCCTAGCGAAACCGTCTGTTCGGGGATCGCCACGTTCAGCGTATCAACATAACCATGTTGGCGTTCTTCGATATAGCTGATGCTGACAACGGGTGAGACGACCCAATCGTCCCAGTCAAAGTTGCCTGACAAAGAAGCGTCGATCAAGAAGCGGTCGGTGTCGAACGTATCGGTGTAGGTGTTGAACGGACTTACTTCGTTCACCGATTTGCCATAGGCCAGACGCCCGTCGAAAATCAGGTTCGGGGCCAGGCGCGCAGTGACATATGGCCCCACCATCCAGCCGCGACCACTGATCGACGAATTGGTAATGGGCGAACTGTCGTCGAGGCTGTCGAATTGCAGCATCGCACCTGCCAGCAAGTCTGGCGTGACCAGGTAATCCGCCCCCAGATAAGCGATACCAAAGTGACCGCTTGAACCCTGGCTGGCCTTAAACTCGTTGTAATGTGCCTCGAACCAGATGTCGAAACGGCGCGGCTCAAATGTAGCCGTGGACCCAGCGATGCCATCGTGCGCCAGTTGGAACATCAGCGCCGCGCGCTCAACTTGATAGAGCGAGGTTGATATCTGGTAGTTACCCGATCCCGCTGACAGCAGATTAATGTTCGCTGGCAGGAAGGATTTGATATCACCGTTCTGAAAGCTCAGCGTTTCGCTGCGACCAATGCCCTGCGACAACCGCGCCATGCGCCGCGCCCGGGTAGGACCATTGCTCAGGATCAGGTTGTTGCGGCGGTTGAGGAAGGAATTAATGACCTCACTAGTTTTCTGCGCCGTGCTGATGCTGCTGTAGGTACAGGTAACAGATTCGGCTTCTGCCAGAACCAGTGTCAGTGTCCCCGTGGCAGCATCCGCCAAACTATCGCTATCGTTACAACTGACCGTCGAATTGCCCACTCCGGCGGGCCGGGTCTGGGTGACCATATAGGTGCCATCGTCCACGTCGATCGGGCCAAAGGTGCCCGTGCCACCGCTGGTGGAGATGGCAAAGTTGAGGTTCGGTTCGGCAGAGCTGAACTGATAGGTGCCATCTTCGGACGCTGTTTGTACAAAGGTTACCTGTGCCGGTTGTCTTACAACCACTTCAAGCGTTGGAGCGCTGCCGCCGCTGACCGTCGATGTACCCAGCGACGAAGACAATGCGCCGGTTGCGGGTCCGTAGCTCCCGATGGCGGTTGCGGTGACGTCCACGCTGACTGTGCAGGTCGCGCCTGCTGCGGCGGTGCCACCAATCAGGGTTACGTTGTCACCTGAGGCGCTGACGCTACCCCCGCAGGTCGAGACCGGTGTGCCGTCGATCGTCAAGCCCGACGGCAGCGTGACGGCAAATCCGAGGCCGGTTACAGCGATACTGGCACCGCTATTGTCGATACGCAGTACCAATGTTGTGGTGCCGCGCTGCCCGATCGTCGCCGGTGAGTAACTGCTGGTAAAGCCGGGCGCGGCAGGGGCCGACACCGTCAGCGTTGCCGTTGCCGCTCCGCTGTTACCCAACGAAGATGTCAGATCGCCCGAGGTATTGGCATAGCTTCCCACGGTGACCGAGGTTACATCGACAGTGATCGAACAACTGGCCCCAGCGCCCACACTGCCACCGGCATAGTTCATTGTGGTCGACCCTGCGGCCGCAATGACCGCGCCGCCGCTACAGCTGTTGGTCGCGTTTGGCACGGCCGCCACTGTCATCCCCGACGGGAAAGTATCGCCAAAGGCCAGACCGGTGGCTGCAACACCGACGCTGCTGTTGTCGATGTCAAACTGCAAGGTGCTGATTTCACCCTGCGTGATGGCAGACGGGCCAAAAGATTTGGCAAAGCCCGGCGCATCCGCAGGCGTAGCTGTCAGCGAAGCAGTCGCCGGGCCGCTGTTGCCTAGTGACGACGTCAGATCGCCCGATACGTTGTTAGAGACGCCTACAGTCAAAAGTGTCACATCAACGCTGACGGTACAGGTTCCTGCTGCTGCGACGTCACCGCCTGCGAGGCTGATCGTGCCTGTGTTCGCAGCCGCTGTCACCGTTCCGCTGCCGCAGGTGGTGGTGGCGTTCGGCGACGTGGCGACCACCATGTCGCTGGGCATCGTATCAACAAAGGCGAGGCTCTCTGCAGTAACAAGTGCGGCGGCATTGTCGACGGTGAAAGTCAGTGTCGATACCGCGCCCTGTACGATAGTGTCAGGTGCGAATGCCTTGGCAAAGCTGGGCGGGGTCGCGCCAGTGACGGTCAGTCCCGCCGTGGCCGTTCCGCTGTCGCCCAGTGATGATGTCAGGCTGTCCGATGTGGCGGACACCGTGCCGATCGTGGCCGAGGTTACATCGACCGAAACACTGCACTCGGCCCCAACTGCCACAAGACCACTGGCAAAGCTGAACGCGCTATCGCCCGCTGCGGCAGTCACCGTGCCGTTACAGGTTGTTGCCGCGTTGGGACTGTCGGCAATCGTCACACCCGCAGGCAGCGTTTGCGCAAAGGACAACGCGTTCGCCTCGACCAGCGCTACCGTGTTGGAAATGGTGAAGGTCAGCGTGCTGACGTCGCCTTGCGCGATACTGTCCGGGACATAGGCCGCTGCAAAGCTCGGAGGTGTTGCCCCCGTCACTGTGAGCGTAGCCGATGCGCCAGCCGCGCTGTCGCCTTGCGACGACGCAAGCACCGAACTGGTCCCAGTGAAACCGCCTACACCGGCCGAGGTTACGTCGATTTCTACGGTACAGATTGCGCCTGCGGCAACGGTACCGCCGCTAAAGGCCACCCCTGTGGCCCCAGCAATTGCGGTCACACCGCCCGGTCCACAATCGGTGGCAGCATTTGGTGTGTCCGCGACGAGAACCCCTGCCGGGAACCGTTCGTTGAACCCAAGGCCCGTCACGTCAATCAACCCTGCGCTATTGTCGATGCTATAGGTAAGGATCGAAACCCCGCCCTGTTCGACGGTGTCGGGCACATAGGCACTGGTAAAGTCTGGGACTGCGGCGCTGGTCACCGTCAGTATCGCAGCAGCGGTGCCGCTATTGCCCAGCGAGGACGTCAGATCACCCGTCGTATTGGGCTGCGCCCCGACAGTCACACTCGTGACATCAACAGCATAGCTACAGATCGCCCCGGCCCCCACTTCGGCACCGGCCAGCTCAAAGCTGGACCCACCGGCGGCAAAGGTTGTCGTTCCAACCGTCGATGTACCGGTGCAACTGCCGACAAAATTCGGCGTGGCCGCGATGGTGACCCCGCTCGGGAGCGCATTGGTAAATGCCACGTTTTCCGCCGCGACCAAGGCCGCGCTGTTGTCGATGCTAAACGCGAGGGTCGATACGGCACCCTGTACGATGCTGTCAGGGGTAAAGCTGGTGGTGAACGCGGGCACATCAGCGCCCTGCACGGTCAGTGTCGCCATCGCCGTGCCGCTATTGCCCAGCGATGTAATCAGATCACCCGTGGTAAAGACCGTGGCACCTACATCGGTGGCAGTCACGTCAAACTGCGCAAAACACGATGCACCGGCCGCAAGAGTCGTGGCCGTCAGACGCGCCCCTCCCACAATCGGCGTCGCAGCACCACCGCTACAATCAGAAGAGAAATTCAGGGTCGGCGCCAGATTGACACCGCTTGGCAGGACAAAGTCGAATGCCAGAGTTTCAGCATCTACCAGCGAGCCTGAGTTGTCGACGGTGAACCGGACTGTTGTCACGCCCCCTTGGACAATCGTATCGGGCAACACGGTCATGGCAAAATCTGGCGCAGGCGCTGCCGTAACTGTCAGCGTAGACGACGCAGTGCCACTGTTACCCTGAGAAGAGGTCAGATCACCCGACGTATTGAACGCCGCACCGACGGTAACAGAGGTAACGTCAGCCACAATGGCGCACGACCCTCCTGCCGCAACGCTGCCGCCGGAATAACTAATGGTTCCGCTGCCTGCCACGGCAGTCAGGGTGCCGCCGGTACAGGTGGTAGAAGCGTTCGGGGTATCGGCCAAGACCACGCCTGCGGGCAGGTTATTGGTGAAATCCAAGGCGGTGACACTCACCAGTGCGGTCGAACTGTCAATGCTGAAGGTCAAGGTCGATGTTGCGCCCTGCGCGATGGCGGCTGGTGCAAAATCTGCGGTGAACGCAGGCGGAGGGGCGGCATTGATTGTCAAACCGGCCGATGCCGTGCCACTATTGCCCAACGATGATGTAAGATCACCCGCGGTGTTGGTCGACAGGCCCGGCGTTTCCGAAGTGACATCAAAAGACACGACGCAGCTTTCGCCCGCAGCAATGCTGGCGCCAGAAAGGCCAACGGTGTTGCCGCCCGCTGCGGCGGTTAGTGTTCCGCCGGTACATGTGTTGGTGGCCGCAGGTGTGGCGGCGATCGTCATCCCGGCAGGCAGGTTATCGGTCACGTCCAGCGCGGTGGCCTCAATTCCAGCAGCAGTGTTATCAATGGTCAGTGTGACGGTCGACGTTGCGCCCTGAACAATGGCTGCGGGTGCAAACGCTTTGGCAAACGACGGGGGCGATGCGGCGGTGACCGTCAGCGAAGTGCTTGTCGCCGTCGCGCCGCCTGCGGAACTGGACAGCGTCACTGCCGCAATACTGGCAGTCCCAATCGTCCGTGAGGTGACGTCGACCTGTACGGTGCAGGTGGCCCCGGCCGCAAGAGTACCTCCCACAAAGGCGATGCTACTGTCACCGGCAACCGCTGTCAGTGTGCCACTACACCCCGACGCTGCTGCAGGCGTAGCCGCAACTCTCAACCCAGCGGGCAACGCCCCGGTAAAGCTAAGACCCGTCAGCGCGTCCGCGCTGGCGGTGTTGTCCACCGAGTAGGTCAATGTGCTGGTGTCACCCTGGGCGATACTCGTCGGGCTGGTCGCCTGCGCAAATGTGGGCAAAGGGGACGTGATGGTCAGCGTCGCACTGCCCCCATCAGCGACCTTGATACCATTGTCGGACAGATCACTTGTGTTTGAGGTGAAGCTATTGGCCGCAACCAACGGCAAATTCACCGCGACGTCAAAGCTGCAGGACGTGCCAACATCAAGACTGCCGCCGGTCATCGCCAGCGTCGACGTTCCCGAAAGACGAGCCGCGCCGCCGCAGACGCCAGACGCACTCGCGATGGTCAGCGTCGCACCCGGGATATCGGTCCCGATGGGATCGGAGAATTGAAGATTGGCGAATGCCGTGCCGCCTGCAGGGTTGGTGATCGTATAGCGCGCGATGGTAGTGCCAGATGCCGACGCGCTGTCAGGCACGAAAGACTTCGCCAAGGTCGGCGCATCCGAGCGCAGGATGGTCAATTTTGCCACGGCACTGTCGCCAGAGACGGTAAGCCCAGAAACGTCGCCGGTCAGTTTCGAGGTCGTATTTGTATGCTCGCCCAATGCCGCCCCGGCGGGGAGTTGAATACTCGCTGAGATGTTACAGCTGCTCGCTGCAGCCAGACTGGCGCCAGTTAGGTTAAGGGCGCCAGTTCCAACGCCGCCTACTGTGCCACCGCAGGTATTGGTTCCAACCGACAGCACTGTCGCGCCACGGATAAAATCATCATCCATATTATCGACAAATGCCATCGACGAAACCGCTGAACTGGTGTTGGTGTTTTCCAGAGTGAACGTCAGATCGACAGCGCTTCCGTCAATGGCAGAGTTTGCCGCAAATGCTTTGGAGAACAGCAATTGCGAGTTGTCGATTGTCAGACTTGCCAGAACCGGCGGGGTCGTGGCCGCGTTGCCGCCGACCTGCGAAGTTATCGTGTTCGTTGTCACGGTTTTGCGGTCTTGAGTCGCCGAAACGGGTGAGGTTACGGCCACTTCAAGCGTGCAACTGCTTCCTGCCGCGACGGTCCCACTGGAATAGAACCCTAATGTGGATGACGGCCTTGAGAAGCTGCCGCCGCAGGTGTCGGTTACGGGTGTGGGCGACAGCACTGTTCCGGTGCCGATGGGGTTTGTCTCAAAAAAGAATGACAGATCAGTGGCGTTCTGACTGCCTGGATTGGTAAAGACATAACGCAGGTTGGTAGTTTGCCCCGCCAAAATCCTGTCAGGCACAAAGGTGCCGCTGACCGAGAGGGAGGCAACCTGCAAATCCGCAATGGCAGGGCCGAACGACGTTGGCGCGCCGCCGTCGGGTGTCGCCGACAGTGCGCTGGTGGTGTTTGTGTAACTGCCGTCAGCGGCGTTGGCCGGAATATCCACACCAACTTGAATCGTACAATTTGCACCCGCGGCCAGCGCCCCGCCCGAGAACGTCAATTCCTTGTTGGCGTTCGTCCCTGCAAGCGAACCACCACAGCCATTTACCGCAGCGCCCAAATCTACGGTCGCCCCAACCAGCATCCCGTCCAGATTATCGACAAAACCGATGTCAGTCGCAGCAACTGGCGATTCCGCGCCGTTGCGGATGGTGAAAGTCAGCGTGGTGCTACCCCCCGCGACGGCCGAGGACGAAAAGGCTTTGCTGATCGAAAGCTTTAGGTTACCGCCGACCACCATGGATCCGCTGACCCGGCCGCCAGTGACGCTGCCGCCGCCAATGCTGGCCGACAGCGGGGCGGATGTGTTGGAATAGGTACCGCCAGCCGCACTTGGGCTGACCGCCAAATCCCAGATCAGCGTGCAGGACGCCCCCGCGCTCAGTGTTCCGCCGGACATACTTAGGCTGGCAGGCTGTCCGCCACCAGCGCCAGTGGCGGCTGAAAACACAAAGCTGCTGCCCGCCCCGCAGTCGCCGTCAGTGGGCGCGCCATTTAGAGTTGTCACCGGAAACTCACTGAAAACAGTGCTATAAGCGACGTCGGTGGCGGTCTCAGTGCTGCTTTGATTGGTAATTTCGAGCGTCATCGTGGTGCTTCCACCCGCGACGCTGTCGCTAAAGGATACCGTCCCGGTCGGGGCTGGGGCCGTCCGCACCAGCAACGTGTCCGACGCGCTATTGCCGGTCACAGTAGCGCCGTCGACGTTGGCCGAAACGACGCTGGTCGGCGCAACAAAGCTGCCGCCAGCAGCCCCTGTCGGCACGGCGAGCGCGGCTTGGATGGTGCAACTGTCACCTACAGACAGCGAACCGCCAGACAGGGTCAGGACACCGGTGCCCACACCGGAAACCGAACCGCCGCAGCCATTGCTGGTCAGGGCGTCAAAGGTCAGCCCCGAGAGCGCCGCATCAAGATCGTCCGAGAAGGTCAGCGCGGTGGCACCAGAACTGCGCGCCGTGTTACGAATGTTATAGACGACGGAAACGCTTGCTCCGGGATCGACCGGATCATTGGTGAAGGATTTGGTCAGCAGCGGGCTGCCAGCGGGCGCACCGGTGACGTTCAGGGTTGCCACGGAATTGCCGGTTGTGGAGCTGTCATAGCTCACACCACCTGATTGATTGGTGAAGCGGCCCAATGCCGGCGTCACAATCGGCAGGATTATTTCGCAGCTTGCGCCGGCCGCTAAAGCGGGGAACGATGGATTGAATCCATTTGCAAACAGTGAAAATGACTGTGCCGCCGTGTCGACGGTGAAAGTCGCGCCGAAATTGGGATTGCCGCAGGTATTGGTGGCCGCCACGGATGGGTCAATCTCGATCCCCGCGGGTAAGGAATCGGAAAACGAAATCGTGGCAAGACCATTGGTATTGGCCGTGTTGTCGATTGAAAACGTCAGCGTCGACTTGGCCCCAAGGGTCACCGAGGACGGTGAAAATGCCTGGCTCAAAACCGGTGCGCCGCTGGGGGCATTGACCGTCAGTTGATTTGTGCTCGCGCTGCCACTGTTGCCCAGGGATGACGTCAGATCGCCGGTGGCATTCTGATAGCTACCTGCGGTGCCACTTGTCACGGTAACCGATACCGTGCAGCTCGCCTCCGACCCGATAGTACCACCGCTAAGTTCTATAGTACCCGATCCTGCGGGCGCGGAGAGCGCGGCAGGCCCACAATTCGTGCTGGCCTCACCTGCTGCCAGTTCCAACGCTGCGGGCAAGGTATGTGTAAACGCCAGTCCGGTAGCGGCATTGGCCGTCGAATTTGTGATGGTGTAGGTGAGGACGCTCACTTCGCCCTCGGCCATAGCGTCGGGGGCGTATGCGGCAGAGAAAGAAGGTCCTGGGCTCAATGCGCTGGCGGAACCGGTAATCGCAAAAGCCGCGAGAAACACCAAAAATCCGCTCAGGACGCGCGACTTTATTGCACATAGAGTTTGCATGGTATCTCCCCTGCCTGTTGTATCTTTTGAAACGCCGAAGCGGCTTTTTGCCTAATGGGCTATATCGGCGTATTTTCGCCAGTAACGCATGAGGGGGGTTAGAAAACAACCCAGCGCACAACTGCTTTGGCGTTTGATCCGGGCTGTTGCACTCTTGCGCCGACGCGCTGCATCTACGGGGCCCAACGGCTCAGTTGCCACCACCGGCGGGAACCCGTTATTCGTTCAAAAATGGTTAACCCGCCACAACTGCCTGCAGGTCAAAAATCGGCAGTAATACCGCCAGTACAATGACCAACACCAAGGCGCCCACCAGCATCATCAACGCCGGCTCCAGTAAGGCTGCGATACGTTTGCGCTCGGTCGACAACCCGTTTTCAACCAGTACCGCTGCGCGTTCGGTCATGCCGGCCAATCGCACCGATGCCTCTCCGGCCTGCACCAATTGTCGTGCGACTGGGGGGATGATCGACAGATGGGTCAAGGCCTGCGACATGGTCTCTCCCCGTCGGATCGCTTCTGATACCTCGTCACCCTCGGTGCGAAATCTCGCGACGGTCAGGACTTCTGCGGCATTCTGGATTGCCACCGGTACCGTATTACGGCTTCCAAGCACCAAGGCCAGTGTCCGCAGGTATTGCACCGCCGCCGACAGGCGCATGAATCGCCCCACCAGCGGCAGGTGCAGAAACACCCGGTCGCGACGCGCCCGCCAGGCCGGAATGCGCGCAGCGGCAATGGCAAAAGCCACCAGCAGAAAAGCACCCAGGCACAACAGAAGGAAATTCGCCTTGATCCAATCGCTTATCGCCATCACCACCAGAGTGATCTGCGGCAAAGGACGCCCCGACAGTTCAAACATCGCGACGATTTCGGGGGCCACATTCACCATCAGTATTCCGCAGACGAGCAACGCCACGACCGCGACGAAACCGGGATAGATCAGCGCCGTAGCAATCTGCGCCTTGTCCTGCCCCTGCCCTTCCATATGGTCCGCCAGTTCGGCAAAGACCCCTGCCAGATTGCCCGCCGTTTCCCCCGCCCGGACCGAAGCGAGATAATAGGGCGCAAACCCTGCATTGCTGCGCCCCAGTGCGTCCGACAAGCTGGCCCCATCCAGCAAACGTGCCCGCGCCCGCGCGGCAACCGCATCCAATGCGGAATGGCCACCCTGTCGCACCGCCTCCAAGGCCGCATCGACCGCTAGATCGGCACTGAGCAACACCGCCATCTGGCGCGTGAACACCGCTTGCAGGTCGGGGTTCAGACTTATCCGCCGCGCACCTGTGAAAAAGCCAGTGCCGGCGTCATTCTCACGCGCCGTCAAGTCCGAGACATAGAGACCCTTTTCACTCAGCTGTGCTGCGGCGTGGGCTTCGGTCTCGGCCACGACTGTGCCACTGCGGCGTTTGCCGCCTTCGGTAAACGCGACGTAGGCATAAGCCCTCACGCGACATCCCCCACGACCCGCAGGGTCTCTGCCAGACTGGTGCGTCCGGCGGCAACTTCGGCCAGCCCCTGTCCGATCAGTGTTTCGCGCCCTTCCAGCGCGAGGTCACGCATTTCCGCCTCGCTCGCGCCCCGGTCAATCGCCGCACGCAGCGCAGCGCCAACCTCAATCATCTCGAATATGCCGAGACGCCCGGCATAACCCGACCCACCGCAGACATCGCAGCCCTTGGCGTGAAAAATTGTGTCTGGTGCCTCAAGGCCGTGGCGAGTGAAATGCGCAGCTTCTGTGGCATCCGGGGCAGCGGCAGCGCGGCACTGACCACACAGCCTGCGCAGCAGCCTTTGCGCGATAACGCCGCGTAGGGTGGCAGCGATCAGGAAATCGTCGAGCCCGAGGTCACGCAGTCGCACGACCGCGCCCACCGACCCATTGGCGTGCAGTGACGAAAAAACCAGATGCCCGGTCAGCGCCGCCTGTGCCGCCACGCTTGATGTCTCACCGTCCCGAATTTCACCCACAAGGATCACGTCAGGATCTTGGCGCAAGGTGGCGCGCAGGCCGTTTGCAAAGGTCATACCGATTTCGGCGTTGATCTGGCTTTGCGAAATGCCGGGAAGATCGTATTCGATGGGGTCTTCGACCGTCACAATGTTGCGTTCGTCGCGGTTGGCAAGTTTCAGCAGGGAATAAAGCGTTGTCGTCTTGCCCGCGCCTGTGGGCCCGGTGGCAAGGATGATACCATTGGGCAGAGCCGCCAGCCGCTCCAGCAGCACGATCTGATTGCGCGACAGACCCAGCTGCGGCAATTCCATCAGCCCCGCCGACCGGTCCAGTATCCGCAGCACGATGCGTTCACCGTAGTTGCCCGGCAAGGATGACACCCGCGTGTCGATCATCCGCCCGCCCAGCGACAGCGGAATACGCCCGTCCTGCGGCAGTCGGGTTTCCGCGATATCCAGTCCAGCCATCACCTTTAATCGGGACACAACGCGCCGCACCGGAACGTCCGCGCGGTCCATGATCTGTTGTAGAAAGCCGTCCACCCGCATCCGCGCCCGCAAACCGCCCTCATAGGGTTCGATATGAAGATCCGATGCCCCGGCCGTCACGGCACGCATCAGCAATTGATTGACCAGTTGGATAACGGGCGCCTCGCCCGCGTCCTCTAGCAGATCACGCTGGCGCGCCGGACCGCCACTGTTGCCCGTATCCTCCAGATCAAAGAGCAATGGCGAGTTACCCTCTGCGGTCTCGTCCTTGGCCTGATAAATCCGCGCCAGTGTCGCCTCGAACATGTCGGCGCTCTCGCTTATCAAATGCAGCCCTTGCACATGTGCCGCACGCCGCTGCGCCTCGCGCAGGCCAAAGTCGGTGACACCGGGACCGACGATCATCCGCGACCCGTCCAGGATCACCTGCTGATCCCGGGCAAAAGCAAACGGCAGCCTAGTTCGAGCTGCGGAACCGGAGCCTGCTGGGGAGGGGCGGGTAGTTTCGGCTTTGGGCAAAGTCATCAACAAATCCGGCATCAAAGGGTTGGTTGAGATCAGCGCCATCAAACGGCAATGTTCCCTGCGGTGTTGGCGGATACTGTCCATCATTGGGGGGCTGCAAGGCAAGGCTTGCCTTTTTGGCCTCCTGCGTCACATGCGTGGTCAACTGCTTTGCTTCGGCATCGGAATTTACCACACGCGGGCGCAGCAAAACCAAAAGAACCCGCTGGTTCTGGCTTGAATTTTTACCTCTGAACAGGCCACCGACAAAAGGCAGTTTGCTCAACCCCGGCACCTCTTGCGACACCGAGCCCGAGCCGTCTTCCAGCAAACCGCCCAGCATGATCACATTGCCGTCGCGCACCAGCACGGTAGTCGACAGCGCGCGGCGGGCTGTAATCTCGCCCCCTGCCGCCGAGGACGTGTTGGTCAGGCTCGACACTTCCTGCTTGATCACCATGCGCACAGTACGGTCGGCATTGATCTGCGGCGTGACATTCAGTGTCAGGCCCACATCCTGACGCTCGATGGTCTGAAACGGATTATCGGGCTGGTTGCTTTCGCCCACTTGCGAAAACGACCCTGTGACAAAAGGCACGTTCTTCGCCACTACGATTTCGGCTTCCTGATTGTTCAGCGTCATAATCGACGGTGTGGACAACAGCCGTGTCGAGGTGGTGGATGCAATGGCAGACAACAGCCCGGCGATTCCGTTTTCCGAGTTGCCCGCACGAATGCCGACACTGCCACCAGCCCCCGGAGACGTTGGCTGGTTTGGATTGTTCAAGATTGACGAAACCAGCGAGGTCAGGCTGGGCCGCCCTTGCAGGGCAAATTCCACCCCGCCCACAACGGCGTTGTTCAGCACCGCACCAAACTGTGCTGACAGATCGGCAAAACCTTCGATCGACATCTCGAAAATCACCGCTTCGACCAGCACCTGCGTCGGGCGGCGGTCAAGGAAATGAATCATCTGGGTGATGTCTTGGATACGGTCTTCGGGCGCGCTGATCAGCAGGCTGTTGGTTTGCGGTTCTGGAATGATGCGAATAGCGGCAGCGGTTTCAGTCGGGCTTTCATTGGTAATGGCGCGCAGGATAACGTCGGCAACAGCCACCGCATCAGCATAGTTAAGCTCCACCGCCAGCGACGTTACATTATCGCGCTGGGTGTCCAACCGCGATGCCAGCGTGCGCATCTGCATACGCAAATCGTCCGACCCGGAAACGACCAGCGCATTGGAACGCCGATCCACCGACACCGCGGCGTCTGGCGGCAGAATACCCATAGATTCAATTACCTGCAGAACTTCGGCGGCATTAGCATTGCGCAGGCGGATCATTTCGATCGGCTGTTCGCGCGAGGTATCCAACCGCCGCACCAACGCCTCAATCCGCGCGTGGTTCTGGCCGCGATCAGACAGGATCATCAGGTTGGACCCCGGCAGCGGCGTCAGCACTGCTTCGGCCGGGATCAACGGACGGATCACCTCGATAACTTCGCTCAGCGGAATATTCTTTACCTCGATCACCCGCGTCTCAAAACCCTTGGCCAGTGTGCCCGCCGGACCAGAAGACAGCTCGCGGGCCACGTTCATCGGCACGATCCGCGAGACATTGCCCCCCTCGATCAGCGTCAGGCGGTTCAGCTCCAACACGTTGAGGAATACTTCATAAAGCTCGGCAGCACTCAGCGCGTCGGGGGCCAGCACGGTGACAGTGCCCCGCACTGCAGGATCGAGAACAAAGCTTTTGCCCGTCGCCTCGGATACAATTTCGGCGAAACTACGCAGGTCAGCGTCGCGCAGATCCAGACGCACCTGCGCACTTACTTGTGTCGGCACAAGGACCGACAGCAACGCACCTTGCGTCAACGCCAGAACAAGGGCCAGCATCGCCGCCCGAAGGGAAAATTTCTGTTTCAAGACTGCTCTCTGCCTGCCGTCCCTATCCGGTTCTGATGACCGATTTTGGGGTATGTGCCATGTGATTGTATGAATCCTAGCGCAGTTCGCGCCGCTTGGCACCTGTTGCTTCTGCAAATTATGTGCCTGTGACTCTCTTGCCGCTATTCCTCGACAAACCCGAGCAGCACCAGATCGCCACCGCCCGTATCAAGCCATATCCCGGTGTCGTCGATCTTTTCGATGACGATCCCGTCGGTAAGGCTGTCCCCGACCCGCATGATACGCTCGCCGGTAGGATGAGATACCAGTGCCCAGACCGTATCGTTGGCGCGCACCAGCCCCTTGAGCCTGTACCCAAGGCTCTCGATCGGTGGGGCGGGTGGTTGCGGCTCCGGCGTATTCTGTACGGGCGGCTGCGGTTCGGGTGGTGGGGCCGGGGGCTGCGGTTCGCCAAACAATGCGGGCCAGTGTGGCGGTTTACGACCGGGGATTGGTGGCTGCGGCTCCGCCCCTATCAAGACGACCGGCTCCGCCAGATCAGCAGACGCCAACGGCATGGTGATCGTGGCGTGCAGCCGCTGTGCCGCCAGCCCGAGGGCTGCCAATGCAAGCAGTGTCATTATCGCAGCAATCAGCCGCATTATATTGCTCCCACACCCATCATCGCTTGCTTTTGTGGACGAAATGCCCGCCGCGTGATAGGGTCTATCAAAACAAAACAATAAAAATGAGCAGGACAATGCAGGCAATCCAAATAACCCGGGCCGGGGTCATCGGCCTGTCTTTTCTCGCGTTGGCAAGTTGCACCGAGGGCAGCAGCAAAGGCAAAACTTCTTTTCAGTCGCAATATGCCACGGCGCGCAATGCCTTGGAAAAAGGTGACTTCGACAGCGCAAACCGCATGTATTTGCGGCTGGCACCGGATGCGGGCGCGCTGCAACCGCGTGTACGATTGGAGCTGTCGCACAGTTATTTACGATCGGGCAACTTCAAAGCCGCCGCCGCCGAGGCCGGCAAACTGGCCCAAAGCCAATCTGGCGCGGGTCGGGCCGCAGCGCTTTCGGTTCAGGCGACCGCTGATCATGAACTGGGTATCGCAGCGCTCGCCGATGGCGACGCAAAGACAGGCAAGACCCATCTGATGCAGGCCGAACAGGCCCTGACCGAGTTGCTGGCCAGCAACCCCGAATTTGATCCGCTGGGATCACTGGCGGGTCGCCGGGCGACCATCGCGGCACGCCTCAAGGGGATGCCTTAACTTCGCGGTGTGAGGGTCAGGGTCGCGCTGACCTTGCCCGAAACCTCGGTCGCTTCGAACCGAAAACGGGTGATGTCATAGCCCCAGAA
This sequence comes from Sulfitobacter sp. KMM 9851, assembly GCF_057178245.1. NCBI lineage: Bacteria > Pseudomonadati > Pseudomonadota > Alphaproteobacteria > Rhodobacterales > Roseobacteraceae > Sulfitobacter > Sulfitobacter sp. KMM 9851. Next base: position 520,642 of record NZ_CM169991.1, on the reverse strand, counting down.
AGGCTGCGCGGCTGACACCCAATTGGCCAGCGCAGTAAATCCGACCTCATCAAATCGTAACTCGATCACACCGTTGTCGCCCACCCCCAGATCAGACACATCTCCCCGCAAGCCGACGTCAATCAGCCCGCGCTCCAGCCCGCTCGACCCGACGGGCGCCTGGCTCTCGGGCACACTGGCGGGCGCCAGCATCGCCGCTTCGCCGGCGCGCTGCGCCACCCACAGCTGCAACGCCAGCGCATCAATGTGATCGTGCCGCGCGGCCTGTAAGGCCGTCTGCAACGGCAGCATGATCCCGAACGCCACGGCCAAGGGCACGCCAACCAGCACCGTCAGCCCCAGCATCCGCCGTTCCCGCGCCGTGCGCTTCACCAAGGTGTCGACCAAGCGATCCATCATTTTGCAACCCTCGCATCGCCAGTGATGCGTAATTCGCTGCGCACTTCTGCGGCAGCATCGGTTACGCGTGTCTCGACTACATCCACCTGTAACCCTGCGTCGCGCAGCGCCTCGGCCAATGCGTCAGCCGCCGCAAAATCGGTGACACGCATTACAAGGGTCAGCGCATCAGGCGAGCCGGATACCGCGCTGTCTGTCTGCGCATTCGTCCGCGCAATCACGGCCGCAGCACGGGCAAAGAGATCAAGCGCACTCATGTCCGGCGCTCCACCTCCTGCGGCGGCCTTGTGGTGCTGCGCCAGCGCCTGCGCAACTTGCACGCGCAGATCCAGCAACGGCCCGCTAGGAACAAAATGCGTCCGCGCAAGGATTTCAGTTTGCTGACGCAGGGCGTCGATTTCGGTCTCAATCCGCGCGGTTTCGATCGTCATCGCCGCAGCCCAGACCGCCGCTGCCCCCAGTCCCACCAGCAGCGGCCAGCGCCAGGGCGCCAGTGCCGCGCGCAAACGGGCGCGCGCCAGTTGCGGGTTACGGCGCAGATCAAAGGCCAATTCACCATGGCCCAGCACCTTTGGCATCGGCAGGCCAAGCGGCTTGAGCGCCTGTGCATCCCGAACAATAGCGATGTCATTTGCCACGGCCAACGCCTCGACCTCGGGCATGTCATCGCTCAGGCAGAGTATCGCGCTAGGCTTCGCCTCCGACTGTTGAATTTGTTTGGACAGGAGTGCCAATGCCACTGGCGGTATTGCAGAAAACCCATCATCGGGGCCAAGACGTACCAGAATTTGCCCATCGACCTGCCCTACCGTCCAGAGCGCCGGACAGGTTGGCAGTGCTAGATAATCGGGCAACAGGGCACGGCAAAGCGGACCGGCATTGCGCCGCCATTCTCCCAGCCGACCGGCATCGGCCAACAGTACGCGATGCCAACTATCTGCCTGCGCCGATGGCGCAAATGGCCGCATTTCAATCACATCGCCTGTCAGGCTGGTCCGGTCGCGCAATTGTCGTCTGGCCACCTGTTCGCGCGCCTGACCGCGCAGCCCCTTGGGCAGGTCGAGCGCCAAAATTGGTATTTCTGCCCCCGGGACCAGCGCCACCTGCCGCGCGTCCGGCGGCGGGCCACCGTCGACCAGCCGAATAAAGTCCGCGCCAAAGCCATGATCTATCAGATCGTTCACACCGGTATCCTGTGCAATGCCACGGGGCTTGCCCGCGTTTGCAAGATGCAGCCTGCGACGCCATTGATCAATGGCAAGCAGGCCACTGCCTGTTCGACCAAATGCCTCCTGCTGGCCCTTCAACCCTGACCTATCAGTCATATGTGCTGACCCGCCAGCGCACCAATGCGCCCCGCGGCGCGGATTGACGCATCAAAAGCGCGGTTCTTGTGGCCGTCTGCCCCTCCAACTCGGCCTGCGCCTGAACGCGGAACCAATCGCTGCCCACTGCAAAGCGTGCAACATCCACGGTCTCGTCCAGCGCGGCCCCCATCGCGGCCTCTACCACCAGCACGAAATCATCCGCCGAGGTGAAAGGCGCCTGCCTGCGACGGCGCAGAACGCCGTCCAACATGGCAGGGCGCAGCGCGGGCAGAAACCCGGCAAGTACCTCAACCGACACCGTGTTGACATTGATTGCGCTATCGCCCGGCAGCACGGTTGTGAACTGGCGCAACCGCTGCATGTCGCGCGCAGGAATGCCAGGCACATCAGCCAGTTGATCAAACATCAGCAGCGCGCCGCCCACTGGATCAAGCGGCGGCGTCTGGCGGCGAAACAGCGCCCGTTGCTCTGGCCCGCCGGGACGCAGAAACGCACGGATGGCATCGCCGGTACTGGGGGCAATGCCGATACGGCTGGCCAGGGCATCAAAAGCTTCCGAGGCTTGGGTGTTGCCCTGATCGGCCAGCCAGTTGAGGTTGAACAACGCCTGTTCATCCCGCAGCCGCCCAGTCACCCTGCCACGGTCCAACGTGACATCCTGAACAGGGCGCGCCCAATCCTCCCCCGCATGATCCACCGCCCCAGTGCGGGCATCGCGGTTTAATTGAGTGATCGCAAGCGCCTCGAAGGCATCCAGATAGGCCCCCAGTTGCGCCGCACCTTGACGCGCTTCCAGACGCACCCGACCGGAATCCGCCCGTGCCAGCAAAAACACCGCCGCCGCCGCCAAGGCCGCAACAATCAGCAGCGCGTTCACCAGAACAAATCCCCGGTCCCGGCTCATTGCAAACTCTCGATCAGGGTGATGTCACCCTGTGCGCCGCGCAGCAGCGTCACCTCGATCGCGTCAGGTAATATGTCGGAATAAACCTCGGCCGCCCCCCCCGCGATGTCGCCATCCAAAGGCCGCGCAAACCCGCCCGATATGGCAAGCGGTGACGACAGGCCATCGACCCAACCCTGCCCGGCCCAATAGCTGCGCAAGCGCAACCCGTCGATCCCGTCCAGCACGATCGTCTCCTGCTGCATTGCGCTGCTGTCAGCGGGGGTCAATGTGGACCAAACCCGCCGGTGCAGCACGCCGGATGTCGTATCAAGTCGCCAGTCGACGCGGTGCATCGCGATACGCCCGGACAATTCGGGCTGCCCGCCCAGAGACATCGAAAACACCTCGCCACCGCCACTGACATGCAAGGCCGATCGCGGCAGGGCCCGGTCAGGCGGATAGAACAACAGCGGCAGCACCGCCGTCAGATCGTTGCGCATCATGCTGATCCCGCGGCTAAGCGCTGCCGTCTGCGCGTCCATCTCCGTCAGCCGGTCGCGCATCCGCAACATCGCCGTCAGGCTTTGCAGGCCCATGATCGCCACGAGCGCAAAAATCGCCATCGCCACCACCAGTTCGATCAGCGTCAGCCCCCTGTCGCCACGCCCAGTCTGTCGGGTCATGGCGACACCGGCAGATAGACGACCTGCACCGCACCCCCGCCACCCGGCGCGCGGGCAGTGATTGTCGCCTCGACCAATCCAGAAGCAGTGCGCGCGGTGGTGGTGGTCAGGGTGAAATTCCGCCCGGCCTGCACCACGACGCCGGGCAAAGCGCCGCCGCCGCTGCCTCCCAACACACGCAACTCCTCGGCCCGGTTGCGTGCGGCAAGCTGCGCCAGCACGCGGTCCTGCCCCCCTCCGATGGCCAGGCGCGACTGATCGGCGGCACGCAGCGCCGCAACGCTACCAATAGCCAAAACCAAAATGGCCACGGTCAGTTCGACAAGCGTCAAACCCCGATCGCGCCGCACGCGCGTGCCCTGCCGCCTCAATCCCCCGAACATGTCAAACCCGTCCAGCCATCGCTCTGGCAACGGCGAGGGGCTGCGTTACCGGGATCAAAAACTATGCTAAAGGTCGACGTCTGCCCGGTTGCCAGCAGGATGATGTCGGGCGCGTCGAACGGGGGCGGCGGGCCGGACATGGCCAAGGTCACACGCCCCTGCCACCGCCGCAAGCTATCCGGCGCGTGCCAGCCATCCGCGCCGTGCCGCAGCCGCGCTATGCCCTGCGCGGCGACATTCAGCCCCTGCGGGCTGCGGCCTTCGATGGCCAGGGTGCGGGCTGTGTCATAACTGCTGCGAAACAAAGCCAGATCCGTTTCTGCCCGATCCGTGCCGCTGCGCAGTGCGAGAACGCTTGTCCCCACGGCCAGCACCGCCAGGACGGCAACCACAACCAGCAATTCAACCAAGGTCACACCGTCGTCAGAGCCTGACGCAGCTTTGGTCGCAGCCTTGGTTAATTCTGGGTCCATGACCCGATATCCGCATCTACGCCACTACCGCCCGCGACCCCGTCGGCAGCATAGGTAAAGATATCAAAGTCACCATGCACGCCCGGCGACAGATAAAGATATGGGTTGCCCCAAGGGTCGATCGGCAGGCGTTCCATATAACCATTCGTGGCCCAGTTTTGGGGCTGCGGATCACTTGACGGGCGATTAACCAATGCGGCCAACCCTTGTTCAGTGGTGGGATACTGAAAGTTGTCCAAGCGGTAAAACTGCACGGCGCTTGAGATTGCGGCGATGTCGGATTGGGCGCGTACGACACGCGCCTGATCAGGACGGTCGATCACGCGCGGCACGATCACCAGCGCCAGAATGGATAGGATCACCACCACGACCATCAGCTCTAACAAGGAAAATCCGGCGTCGCGGCAAGGCGCGCCGTCGCGTTGGTGGCGATCAGGCCGGGGGGGGTGGCAGAAGAGGGTAGTGTGCATTGCAACGTCCTTGTCAATTGCGCATATCATATGAACGCGACGCTTCTTGTCCATGCGCAGTTTTCCTGCGTCATGATTATACGCAACGCAGGCACCCCATTTCGGCGGCTTGCCTTAGCCTCAAAAGGCCGCGAATGCCCGTTTCAGTCCCGCTCGTTCTGTTTTTGCTGCTGATCAGCCCTGCCGTGGGGTCCTTTCTGGCCGTGCTGGTGGACCGCTTGCCACGCGGAGAGAATGTGATCAGCAAACCCTCTGCCTGTCGGGGATGCGGTGTGCGGCTACGGTCCGGTCAGTTGGTTCCGATCCTGTCGTTCATTCAGCAGCGCGGCACTTGCAAGTCCTGCGCCACCCAGATCCCGGCTTGGACGCTCTACCTTGAAATCCTCGCGCTGGGCGCGGCAGTACTGGCGGTGATCGCCGGGGGCGGTATGCACAGCATTGCGTTGTCGGCCCTGTTCCTGTGGCTGCTTATCGCGCTTGGCGCCTGTGACCTGATCTGGTTTCGCCTGCCCGACGCACTGACCGCCACCCTTGCCGGGATAGCCCTGTTGATGGCCACAATGCCAGACGGCATGGGGCTGAGCACTGCAATGCTAGGTGCTGCAATCGGCGCCGGAAGCTTTGCGGTCATCAGGTGGGCCTATCAAGTCCTGCGCGGGCGCGAAGGGCTGGGGCTGGGCGACGTCAAACTGATGGCGGGGCTGGGCGCCTTTGCGGGGCCTTGGGATATCGCGCTGCTGGTCCTGCTGGCCGCGCTGCTGGCACTGGGTCTGGCGTTGGCGTACCAGCGCGGCTCAGGGCAAGGGGTGCAGGCGGACCACCCCCTGCCTTTCGGCGCATCGCTCTGCGCTGCTGCGGCGCTGCTATGGCTGATCAATTGACTTCATATTCGGTGCCTTTATGCTTCAATCTTGCCTTGCCCTGCTCTTTTGTTGCGACCAAAACCCAAGACATGATCAGCACCCCGGCCTGCCCCACCGCCACAAAAGAGAGCAATATGTCCGCATCTTCCCCTCAATTTACTGCGATTTTGGCGCTGCTGCTGATTGGCGCCGGCACCACCATCACTGCACAAGAGACAACACCAGCCGCGCCGCCAGTTATCGCGCCGGTCGACATGGCCGCAGTTGAACAAGCGTGGCAGCGCGGAGATTACGTCTTTGTCCGCCAAGGGCTAAAGACGTTGGCGGAACAGGAAAAAAGTGCACTGGCACTCTATCGTTATGGCCGCGTTCTGCTGGAAGGACTGGGTGGCCCCCGTGAACCGCAAGCCGGGATTACGGCGCTGGAACAGGCAGTGGCACAGAACCACGCCGCCGCTGCAACACTATTGGGCCGTGTATTGCTATCGGACCCCGGCACGCGCGATCCCGAACGCGCGGCGGCCCTATTTGCCAATGCCGCCGCACGAGGCGAGGCCGAAGCGCAATACTACCTTGGGTTACTCTACCGCAATGGCACAGGCGTTGAGCAGGATTTAACCACCGCATTCAATTGGTTTCTGGCGGCCAGCGAGGCCCAGAATGTCGCGGCACAATACGAGCTTAGCCGCGCCTATTCGCGCGGTGAAGGCACGCCGGGCGACAGCGGCGAGGCGCTGCGGTGGTTACGTGCCGCCGCCGAGGGCGGCCATGCCGATGCGCAGTACTTTTTGGCCTTTGCACTTGATACCGGTCAAGGCGCAACCCAGTCTGCGGCAGAGGCGCTTGATTGGTACCGCCGCGCGGCAGAGACAGGACACGTGTTGGCGCAACGCGCCCTTGGCACCAAATACCTAGGCGGCGCAGATGGTCATCACCCCGATGCAGACGAGGCCGAAAGGTGGCTGGAGGCCGCTGCGCAGGCGGGCGACCCCGGCGCGATGAACAACCTCGCCATTGCCTATGCCAAGGGTGACGTTCTTGCTCAAGATGATGCAAAAGCCCTGCGATGGTACGAGATTGCCTCGGATAAAGGACTGGCGCGCGCCAGTCGGGGTCTGGCGCAGATGTATCACGCAGGGCGCGGCGTCCCCGCTGATCTGGTCAAGGCAGTCGGCCTTTATGACCTTGCCTTTCGTCAGGGGGATCGCCCAGCAGCACAGCGGCTGGGCCAGCTCGCAGTCAGTGGTGAACTGGATGGCATCGTTGCCCCGCATGATGCTGTGCGCTGGGTGAAGGTACTGCTGACCGAAACTGGCGATGAATTAGCCGTCGACTGGCTGCAAAAACAGGCCACGGCACAGGTGCGCCCGGCGCAGACTGCGCTTGGCCTGTGGTATGTGGATCGGCAGACCAACCCAGACGAGGCGCATGAACTGCTAGATGCCGCTGCCACGGCTGGCGATGTAAGCGCGCAATATCATCTTGGTATACTGTACACGACAGGTGCCGCAGGGTCGCTCGACTATGTTCTGGCCCATAAATGGCTGAACATCGCCGCAGCCAGCGGCCACGACGCCGCTGCCGCAACCCGGTCGACGATAAATGACCTGATGACCCCTGAACAGATCGCTGACGCCCAAACTGCCGCTCGCGACTATTTCGACGGCGCAACAGCGCGCGCTCCGCAGACGTCGCAGGTCGTTCAAACTGCCCCGCAAGACCAATGAGAACGCGGCGCATTGCATGCGGTGGAGGCGTCCTAGGTCTCGCGCTGATAACCCTGCTTCCCCAAGCTACCGTGGCGCAAGACACCGCGCCGCCGCCCGCCATGACCGCCCCACAACAGCACGGAAATGCCGTCGCGGGCACGCCGGGCGCCCTGTACGAACTGGGCGTGAAATATCATAATGGCGACGGCGTTCTGGCTGACTACGCCAAGGCCGCCGAACTGTTCAGTCAGGCGGCGCAACAGGGCCATACTGGGGCTCAGAACCACCTTGCCCGCTATTACTTTGAAGGTCTGGGCGTTGCGCAGGACCGTGCCAAAGCCCTGCAACTTCTTGAGCAAGCGGCATCCGACGGCACGGCGCAACACCTCTTTGATTTGGCGCTTGTGCTGGAGAAGGACGCAGCGACCGTTGCGCGGGCGGCGGAGCTCTATGCACAGGCAGTCGAAGCCGGGCACCCAGATGCACCCGTCAATCTTGGCGTACTTTACCAGAATGGCATGGGCGTGGCACAGGATTTCGCCCGCGCTGCCGCACTATATCAGGCCCCGGCAGAGCGGAACCACCCCCGCGCGCTCAACAATCTGGGGGCATTGCACGTGCGTGGAAACGGCGTCCCGCAGGATTATGTCCGCGCCGCCGAATATTTCACCGCCGCTGCGAACCAGGGCCTAACCGAAGCACTAGCCAACCTTGGCGTTCTTTATGAAAACGGATTTGGCGTGCCGGTAGACGAAGCGCGCGCCGCAGATCTCTATCGTCAGGCCGGGCGCGGCAACAGTGCCGACCCGAGCGCCCCCCAAGACGGCCTCGGCCCGATATATGACCCCCGTCTGTTGCCACCAGATACCAGCGCACCGGGCCTCGGCGCCCTTCAAACCGCCGCGCAACTCGGCGACCCAGTGGCCCAGTTCCAGATGGCTTGGCTGTTAACCACCGCGCCAGATGCGCACTTTGATGACCACCGCTGGGCGGCCGAGCTGTTCCAACGCGGGGCTGATCTGGGCCATGGTCCATCAATGGCAAATCTGGGCGTGTTATATTTTCAGGGTACCGGCCTGCCGCAGGATTACGAATTGGGGCAGATGTGGCTCCTGCGCGCCGCATCTGCAGGTGTGGAAACCGCCAAAACACTCAGCAACATTTACAGCGCGCGCATGACTTCGGCACAGATCAACAACGCCCAGGCGCGCGCCGCAGATGAACACGGATCTCGACTTCAATCACAGGTAGAGCATTAAATCTTGCTCGCCGCGCATCTGTTCGGAAAAACACTTAAAAACAAAGACTAGCTGACAGCCTCGCGCCACAAATTTAACATTTTATTGCCCAGATGCCGCCTTTTATGGTATGCACCAGTTGAATTTGATTTACACTTTTCATGCCCGCTTTCTTTAACCTGCCACTTCTTCAGGATGCCAAGATGAAAACCCAATGGATGAGCCTCGGTCTTTGTGCGGTTTTGTCAGCTTTGCCTGCCGCTGCGCAAGAAACGCCAAAACCGGTTCAGCAGCACAACTCCAACGCCGTCTGGTTTGAAAACTGGACTGGCTTAAGCAATGCTTCGATGATCATCGCCAGCCCGGATGGAAAGGTTACCACGATCATCGCCGATAGCGGCACGCCCGTTTTCCAGTTGGAAGGTGGCGAGGTGCAAGATGGCATTTATCGCTATGAACTGACTGCTGCGACCAAGGAAACTGTCAAGATCGTAAACCCGATCGACAACGGCCGCGGCGACGCACAAAAAGACAGCCAAGCGATGCCATATTTTCTGAACGGACATTTCACCGTCTCTCGTGGGGTCATCGTGACGCCCGAAGACATCAAAGAAGAATAACCAATCAATTTCGGGTGACGCGGTTGCCAACATCCGAAGCAAAACACCTCAAGGGGGGATTTATGACACTTTTGAAAAAACGTCAGATGCGGGGTTTCGCACTGACAACCGCAAGCCTGGCCATCATGGCAAGCGGCGCATTGGCGGATCAGGTGATCCTTGACGATCTGATCGTCGATGGGTCCATCTGCGCCGGGTTTGACTGCGTGAATGGCGAATCTTTCGGATTTGACACACTGCGCTTGAAAGAGAACAACTTGCGCATCAAAGCGCAGGATACCTCCACTTCGGCTAGTTTTCCGAGCGTTGATTGGCAGATCACGTTCAACGACACCAGCAACGGTGGCCAAAACAAGTTTTCTATCGATGATATTGACAGCGGCCGGACGCCCTTCACCATCGAAGCTAGTGCGCGCACCAATTCGCTCTATGTCGACGATGCCGGGCGCGTTGGCGTCGGTACCGCGACACCTGTGATGCGCGTTCACATGAAAGACGGCAACACGCCCACGATGCGCCTTGAGCAAGATGGCTCGTCCGGCTTTACAGCTCAGACTTGGGATGTGGCAGGGAACGAAGCGGGCTTTTTCGTGCGCGACGCCACAAATGGCAGCACACTGCCCTTCCGCATCCTGCCGGGTGCGGCCAGCCAAGCTCTGGTGATTGATGGCAGTTCCGAGGTTGGTATCGGCGCGGGCACAAACCCATCAGCGGCCCTGCACATCAAACGCAGCGATAACTCTGTTCAGCTTCTGATCGAAGAAACCGGTGCTGGCTTTACCCAGATGCTCAAGCTGCTCAACAACGGTGCACCACGGGCTGTATTTGACAACTCTGCAACCGCAGGGGTGGGTGAATGGCATATCGGCCTCAGCTCGCCCGGTGACGAATTCCTGATCCGCAACCACTCTTCCGGAACAAATGCTGTCACCGTTTCACAGGCAGGCAACATGACACTGACCGGTAGCCTGATCACCACAGGCGGCGGCGGCGCCTGTACGGCGGTTGACCCTTGCGATGCGGTATTTGACCCTGAGAAATATACTGTTCCCAGCATCGACGATCATGCGCGCGACATGTGGGCCAATAAACATTTGCCTGCGGTTGGTCCGACAAATGCTGAGACGCCCATTGATATGACCGTCAAAATGTTGCGGATGCTCAACGAGCTGGAAAAAGCGCATATCTATATCGAACAGCTGCACACGCGCCTGTCCGTTCTGGAACAGCAAGACGGCTAATTCGCTTTTCCGGCGAACCGATACAATTAACAAGCGCAGTCTGCCATGGCTGCGCTTGTTTCTTTTCTATACCCTAGTCAGACATGCGCCAGCCGCAGTTCAAAAGAGGGTATTGCGAACATGCATTTCGAACCATCCAAGTCATCTCTCGCTCCCATGCCGTTTATCGTTGGTGTTGGCAGGTCCGGCACAACCCTGCTCAGGATGATGTTGGATGCACATCCTGAAATGGCCATCCCGCCCGAACTGAACTGGCTGGAAGCGACGATGCAGGATTTCGACGCCACAGAACCAGACCTCCAAGCGCTGGCAGACAAGATTGCCAAAACGCAGTCCTGGCCAGACCTCGACATATCCCGCGCCGAGTTGGGCCACCTGTTGCAGACCAGCCCGCCCCCCTTGGCACAGAGCTTTCTGCGCCAGCTATATCGCCGCTATGCCGATCGCTTTGACAAACCCAGATATGGTGACAAGACACCAAAGAACCTGCTGCGTATGCCGTGGCTGCAACAGGTCCTTCCTGAGGCCCGGTTCATCCACATCATCCGGGACGGGCGCGATGTGGCGCTGAGCCGTCTGTCTGTCTGGACGGGAGAACAATCAAATGTCGTAGCAATGGCCAGATACTGGAAAACGCAAATATTGCAGGCCCAACAAGACGCACCCAAACTGTCGCATTACCTTGAAATCCGCTATGAACAACTGGTGACCGACCCCAAGGTTGTGCTGCAAAAAGTCTGCGACTTCATTGATCTCGATATGCATCCCGCGCAATCGGCTTTTCACACACGCGCTGACGATCGGCTGAAAGAGCTTAAGGATTTTGAACACCACAGAATGATCAGCGCCAAAGAGCGCCGTGAAATGTTCACTCTCGCGTCCCAACCCCCAACAACAAGCAGGATCAACAAGTGGCGCACAGATATGTCAGCACCTGATCTGACACAATTTCATGCCATTGCCGGGGACCTTTTGCGAAAATTGGGTTATGATTTGCCAGCGGCGTAACCGGCAAGGGCGCGCATGATTGTATCATCCCTTGTCAGGATACCCCCTTCGACATCCGCTTCGACCCGCTGAGCAGAGGGTATCGCGTCATTAATTGCGGGCTCTATTCCTCGGTTGTTCAACAACCAATACCAGCGACGTTTGTGCCAACCCGCACTTTTGGGCAGATGTTCGTTACGCGCATAAGCCTCTCCACCGTTGCAGGACTTGATTATAAACTGCTGCTTTGACCGCACAGGGAAATGATAGACGACGATACCACTGTCGGAATCATCCGCCCCGGCAGAGACTTCGGCATTATGATTGCCCTGGCTGATTGAAATCATGTTTTCGGCACGGATCAGTACTTTGCCTGGCAAGGCGGAATAAAAATGTGGGTCAGGTCGAAAATCTTGCACGGGGTTTTGCAATTTAGGCAGTGGCTGTGGGTCAACCACCCGGTAAAGGATCCGCGATGCCCAAAGCGCGTCCTCAGGGGCATCATGCCCACATACCATATTGTACCTTTTACATCTGATCAGACTGATATCCGCATCTCGCCGATTTTCCACATTCGCGATTGCTGTCTTTAATGATTGGCCGCCAAACCACCAGAATTCATCCGCATCATTTGGCAAAATCCAATCCGCTTGTATCTCCTCTCGGGCAATACCCGCCAACTGTGACATCCACCGCCCCTGAGAATGGTCTCTGCCCGGTTCATCCATAATTTTGATGGGATACACTTTGGCCAAATCTGACAGGATGTCGCGTGTCCCATCTTTTGAATTGTTATCTAACACAATAGCTCCATCAATACCGCCTTCGAAATGAAATCGAAGATTGTCAGCGATGATGTCGTCCTCATCGCGCACGATCATGGTCATGACCAGTTTCATATCGTGTCCTCTGCCGCATACATCTTCTAGGTTTGTTTCCTGACCCGAATGGCATATTATCGGCAAGACTGGCAAATACCAATCTAGCTAGGAAATCCATTTTACTTTCAGCGCAGAGCGCCACCATACTCTTTGGAAAAGCCCGTATGTTTGTTAGCTATATTAAATCACCCTACAGCCTGCGCTTCATCCTCGCCGCGCTGATACTTATCACTTTAACCTATCTGTTCTGGACCGGTTCGCGCTATCCCGCGTTGGATGAAAAGGCAATGATGTCGGGCGCGATCCAGCTTGAGGATCCACTGGGATTTGAGGCTAAATACGCCCTGACCGCCGACATGGCCCTGCCGGAGCGGATATTCTGGACCACGCTTAACTGGATCAATACCAACAAAAAGGGCATGACCTTTGGCTTGCTCTTTGCTGCCGGTTTCCTGACCGTAACACCCTACCTCAAAAGACGCAGTTTTCGCGGGGGATTTGCCAATTCGATGCTTGGGATGGTGATCGGGGCGCCGCTGGGTGTCTGCGTGAACTGTGCCGCGCCAATTGCGCGTGGGATGTATTCGGCGGGGATGCGGGCGGAAACCACCCTATCGGCGATGATTGCGTCGCCGACGCTAAACATCGTGGTTCTGACGATGCTGTTCTCGCTGCTGCCACTGTACATGGCGCTGACCAAGATCGCGCTGAGCCTGTTGATCATTCTCGTGATCATTCCGCTGATCTGCCGCTATCTGTCCCAGGTCGAACTGCCCCCTGAAGAGATCGTATGCGCCCTGCCGGAAACGCCTCCCGCACCTCCCGGCAGCCTGCCGCGTCGGGAAAATCCGCTGCATTCGGTCGTAGCCATCGCCTCCGAATACCTGCGCAACCTGTGGTACATCGTTAAGATGACCCTGCCGCTGATGCTGCTTGCCGGGGTGCTGGGGGCAGCGGTCGCTACGCTGCTGCCACAATCACTGATCACCGGGCTGTCGTACTCCCTCATCGCGCTGGTGCTGATTGCGCTGGTCGGACTGTTCTTGCCCGTGCCCATCGCCTTTGATGTGGTGGTCTGCGGTGCCCTGCTGAGTGCAGGCTTGGCGCAGGGCTATGTTATGGGGCTGCTGTTCACGCTGGGGACGTTTTCGATCTATTCGTTCTTTATCGTCTACCAGGCCATCGGCGCACGCGCGGCGTGGATGCTGGCGGGGGCGGTGGCGGCATTGGGCATCCTCGCCGGGGTCGCCACGCAAAGCTATTACCAATGGCAAAGCAATCGCGCGCTGGACATCCTGCTGCAAGGCGACGCGCGCCCCGCCCCGCTGTTCTGGGCCGCCCATGCAGATGAGGTAACGCCGTGGCAAATCACCAGCGGCGACGCCGACCGCGTTACGGTCAGCGCTGAACCGCTGCGGCCTCTGTCACCCGCCGCCGATCAGCCTTTCACCCGGATGGAGGCCGACCAGATCGGCATCGACAAACCGATTGAGTTCTCTTTTCGCGACATGTGGCCACCGTTCTGGGAAGGCCGCGGCATTTCGTCGGGCGATTTCGACCGCGACGGCGACCTGGATCTGGTCATCGCCTCAACCGAGGTGGGACTATACCTTTACGAAAATGATGGCACTGGCCGGTTCACCCGCGTCGCCACCGATCTGGGGCCGCTTGGCGATGCCCCGGTATTTCATGCCGTCCTGGCGGATATCGACAACGACGGCTGGCCTGATCTCGTGCTGGGCACCTATATGCAGGGCAATTACCTTTGGCGGAACGTAAAGGGCCAGTTCGGCCCAGAGCCGCCGCGCTCGATCAAGAACCGCCCGGATGCTGTGATGACGCTGGCCTTTGCGTTGGCCGACCCCGACCGCGACGGGGACCTGGATCTTGCCTTGGGCAACTGGGCCGCCGGTTGGTACCGCCGCATCCCCGGCGAAGAGGCGCGCAATCGCATCGTCTGGAACGATGATGGCCAATTGACCGGCGACAAATTCACCGACCTGCCCGGCCTGCCCGGCGAAACACTCAGCATCCTGTTTTCCGACATCGACGGCGATGGCGATGCAGACCTGATCGAAGGCAATGATTTCGACATTCCCGATTACTTTTATCGCGGCGATGGCGCAGGCGGTTTTGCCATGATCGACCATGACAGCGGGCTGATTCCGCACACCACCACCACCACGATGGCTGTGAAAACCGGCGATCTGGCAAACGATGGCACCTTGGCGATCTACCTTGCGCAGATCGCGGGGCGGTCATCAGGCGTGTCAAAAACGCTCAAGATGCAGCCGCTGGCGCAGTACTGCGCCGGGATTCAGAACCCGGACGCGCGCGCGACTTGCCAGCAGAACATGCAGATCAAGACGTGGTACAAGTCCGGCAACAATTTTGATCCGGGCTATGCCAGCCGCTGTCAGGCGCTGGAGGGACGCTACCGTGATGAATGTCGCGCGATGCTGGTCAAAGATTTGGCAATCCAAAAGCGCGACCCAGCGGTCTGCGCCCTGATCCCGGCAGGCCAGCCGATTGCCCGGGCTTATTGCGATAACCACTTTCTGCCCGCCCGCAGCCCGCAGGCTGATGAAATTGCCTTGACCCACCCGCAAATTCTGCGCTCGAACGTGTTGCTGAACTGGGATGGCAGCGCCTATCAAGACACTGCCGAGGCACAGGGGCTGGATGTCGGCGGCTGGAGCTGGGACACCAAGCTGGCAGATTTTGATCATGACGGCTGGCTTGATGTCTATATCATGAACGGTACCTGGGTACCCAATGAAGTATCCCCGTCGAACATGTTTTTTCACAATCAGGGCGACGGTACCTTTGTCGAAGCGTCGGGCCCCTTTGGCGTTGAAGATTACCTGATGACCGCCACAGGCACCGCGTTCGATATGGACGGCGACGGTGATCTGGATATGGTCACGCACCCGGTCAACGGGCCGATCACACTATTTCGCAACAACGGCCAGACCCCCGGCATTGTCTTTGTTCTGAACGATCTGGCGGGAAACCGTGATGGGATCGGCGCGACGCTGACCCTATCGGATGCCAGCGGTCGCCAGCAGTCCCGCGAAGTGCAGCTTGGCGGTGGCTTCATGTCCTTCGACGCGCCGCAGGCACATTTCGGATTGGGGAATGAAACCCACGCAACACGGCTCGACCTGCGCTGGCCAGATGGCACGGTCAGCGTGATTGAAGGTACGCTTGAGGTTGGCAGCCGATATGTGATCATGCGGCGGTAACACCTCCGCGAAAACCGTCAGCCAAACTGCCGCTGAAACGCCGCCGCGCCCACAGCCGTAAACGCCACCACCCGCGTGTCCGCAACCCGCTCAGCCCAGCCCAACGCCTGCATCTGCGTCAGCAGCGCGCGCCCGACCGACCCGGCCAAGTGATTGCGCCGCGCGCTCCAGTCCAGACAGGACCGACAAAGCGGCGTTTTGCTGCGCCTGAGCGTGGCAAGATCAATACCGAAGCTATCAAGAAACGCCGCGCCGCTGTCGGTCAGGGTCACCTCTGTGCCATCTTCCTTTAGATGTCCGCGCGACAGCAGCCCTTGATACAGCGCGATCCCTTTTTCCCCTGCCAAATGGTTGTAGCACACCCGTGCCTCCCGCAGCGCCGCATCGCGCGGTCCGGTGCGGTTGCGCAGATGCCCCGCGCCCGCCGCCAGCCCCATCAGCGCCTCAAGCGCATGACCGACCTCGGCCCCCGCGAGGGTGAAATACTTGTGCCGCCCGGATTTTCGACAGCTAATCATGCCGCCTGCGTCCAGCTTGGCCAGATGCGCGCTGGTGGTTTGCAACGTTACACCCGCTTCGCCCGCCAGTTCAGTGGCTGTCAGGGCCTTGCCACTCATCAGCGCGGTCAGGATATTGGCGCGTGCCGGATCACCGATCAACGCCGCAATGCGGGATATGTCTGGGCCTTCCTTCATACTTCGACGCTAGCCGAAGCATTGACGCCGCGCAATCATCTATCAAAGGGACAGCACGAAAGGAAAAACCATGCTGACCTGTATCATCCGCTATCAAATCGACCCCACCAAACACGCAGAGTTCGCCCAGTATGCGCGCAATTGGGGTCAGGCAATCCCACGCTGCGGCGCTGATCTGATCGGCTATTATGCCCCGCATGAAGGATCATCAACGCTGG
The DNA here is from genome assembly GCF_057178245.1 of Sulfitobacter sp. KMM 9851. Lineage (NCBI taxonomy): Bacteria > Pseudomonadati > Pseudomonadota > Alphaproteobacteria > Rhodobacterales > Roseobacteraceae > Sulfitobacter > Sulfitobacter sp. KMM 9851. Next base: position 504,323 of record NZ_CM169991.1, on the reverse strand, counting down.
CCTATGGCATCTACAATGTCGCCGATCTGGCTGCGTATGAAACCTACCGCGCGCGGCTGCGCGACGATCCTTTGGGTCGCGAAAACTACGACTTTGCTCAATCGGAAAAGTTTCTGCTGCGCGAGGACCGCACATTTCTTAAGCTGGTGTCATCGCCACATGGAGCGCCCGAATGATTGCCGTAATTTTCGAAGTTTATCCTGACCCTGCGCGCCGTGAGGAATACCTTGCCATCGCCGCCAAGATGCGCCCGCTGTTGGAACAGGTGGACGGTTTCGTCTCGGTCGAGCGGTTTCAAAGCCTGACCAACCCCGAAAAGCTGTTATCGCTGTCCTTCTTCCGCGATGAGGAGGCGGTTGCAAAATGGCGTCAATTGACAGCGCACCGTGGCGCGCAACAGGCCGGGCGCGGGGGAATTTTCACCGATTACCATCTGCGCATCGCCCATGTGATCCGCGATTACGGCATGTTCGATCGTGACGAAGCTCCCGACGACAGCCGTGAAAGCCATGGCTAACAACGCGAACGCAGGCGTTCACACCACATCACCTCTATCAAGCCGCGCCAGCCACTCCCCGGCGTCCTGCAAAACCGTGGCGCGGCGGTCTGCGTCCATCCTGTCCCAGGTGGCATACATGTTGGTCATCCGCGGATTGCCCGCAAAACGGTCGCGGTGCCGATCCAGAAAATGCCAGTACAGCAGGTTGAAAGGGCAGGCCCTATCGCCGGTTTTCGCCGTCACGCTATAGCTACAATGTTTGCAGTGGTCTGACATCCGGTTGATATACGCCCCCGATGACACGTAAGGTTTTGAGGCAATCACCCCGCCATCAGCAAACTGGCTCATGCCCAGGGTATTGGGCGCCTCGACCCATTCATAGGCGTCGGCATAGACCTCAAGATACCATTCATGCACCTGCGCCGGGTCGATCCCAGCCAACAAGGCAAAGTTCCCGGTGACCATCAGCCGCTGAATATGATGCGCATAGGCATGGGTCTGGGTCTGGCCAACCACCTGCGCAATACAGTTCATCTTGGTTTCACCACCCCAGTAAAATCCCGGCAGATCCCGCTGGTGATCCAGCACATTGCGCGCGGTGTAGTCGCGCCCCTCGTGAAAATAGATGCCACGCATGTATTCGCGCCAGCCGATGATCTGACGAATGAACCCTTCGGCCGCGTTGATCGGTACATCGCCGTCCTGCCACGCTTTTTCGGCGGCCTTGCAGACCTCCATCACCCCCAGCAAACCCAGGTTGAGATAGGGAGATATGAGCGCGTGAAACAAATGCGCCTCGCCCTGTAGCATGGCATCTTGGTAATCGCCGAACCGCGGCAGGGCGTTCTTGATGAAATGGTCCAGCACCCTCAGCGCCTCGTCGCGCGTGGTGGCAAATCCGAATGGCTCCAGATCACCAAAGTTGTCGCCGTAGTGTTTGCCTACCAGATCCAGCACCGCACGCGTGGTCTTGTCTGGTTCAAAATTCACAGGCTGCGGCAGGTCGAGGTCCTCGCGCGCCGGTTTGCGGTTGTCGTGGTCATAGTTCCACTTGCCCCCTGCCGGGTCATCGCCCTCCATCATCAGCCCCGTTTTACGGCGCATCTCGCGGTAGAAATACTCCATCCGCAAGGCCTTCCTGCCCTTTGCCCATTGATCAAATTCGTCATGGCTGGCCAGAAAACGGTCATCCGGCAGGATATGGGTCTTGATCGGGGCATAAGTCAGCTTGTCGATCAGCCGCCACTCGCCCGGCTCTGTCACCATCACTGCCTTAGCGCCTGTTTCTTCGGCGCGGCGCAACAATTCGCCAACAATGGACCCTGCGTTCTCAGGGTCATCCAATTCGGTATACCGCAGCTCCCAGCCGTCTTGCCGCAGTTGCGCTGCAAACTTGCGCATGGCGGCAAAGACCAGCGCGATCTTCTTGGGATGGTGCCGGACGTATTCTGCCTCATCGCGCACCTCTGCCATCACGATGACATCGGTGTTTCGGTCCGCCCCACGCAGCGTGGTCAGATCAAGGCTGAGCTGATCACCCAGTATTAAAATCAGCCGTGTCACCAGACAACGGCCTTGCCAGCCCAATCAAAAAATCCGCCGCTGTCCGCTGCGGTCAGCCCGTCCATCACCCCAATCAGGTTTTCCGCCGCCTCGGCAGCTGGGACAGACGGATGGCGGCCCAGATATTTTTCGGTAAAGGGCGTCTGTACCGTGCCGGGATGCAGCGCCACGCAAATACTTTGCGGATGGCTGCGGCTTAGTTCAATTGCGGCGGTATGAACGATCTGATTCACCGCAGCCTTGGCCGCACGATAACTGATCCACCCGCCGATCCTGTTGTCCCCGATGGACCCAACCCGGGCCGATAGCACGGCAAAAACGCAGCGCCCTGTGCGCGGCAATAGCCCCGCCGCATGAGACAAAACCAACGCTGGCCCCACAGCATTGAGCGCGAACTGATCCAGCATCGCCTGTTGTGTAACATCGCGGATGGTTTTCTCGGGCACCGCTCCGGCAATCTCCAAGGCCCCGGTTGCAATTATGATCGCGTCAAACGGTCCCGTCAGCATGCCCAAGAGACGGCGCACCGACACGTCATCCGTCAGGTCCAGCCCATCCGCAGACCGCGACAGCGTAACAACATCATCACCGCGCGCGCCATAGGCTGCCGCCAGCGCCGCCCCGATGCCACCCGTCGCCCCAATGATTAAAATCCGGCTCATGCGTCACTCCTTGGGCTCACGAACTAGGCCACGCGCTGGAACTGGCAAACAAAACCATGCTGCCCCCTTTCCATTTGAAAAACGCCCGGTATAACAGTCGCCATGACACAGGCCGTCCATAATGCGACCCTGCCGCGCCCCTGCGCGGGCCTGCTGCGTGCCAACCTACTGCTGCTAATCCGCCTCTGAGCGTGCCATTCGGCGCGCCCGCTCAGAGGGACATGCGCGCGCGCCACGGAATTTAGCAAACGAAAGAATCCAAGAATGACCGATACAGCAAAACAAGACCGCGTCTTGATTTTTGACACCACTTTGCGTGATGGCGAACAATCCCCCGGCGCAACAATGACCCATGCCGAAAAGATTGAGATCGCAGCGCTGCTGGATGAAATGGGCGTCGATATCATCGAGGCAGGTTTCCCCATCGCCTCCGAAGGTGACTTCAACGCCGTAAGCGAGATCGCCCGCCAGAGCCAGAATGCCGTGATCTGTGGTCTCGCCCGCGCCCAGCTTGGCGATATCGACCGCTGTTGGGAGGCGGTAAAACATGCCCGCCAGCCGCGCATTCATACCTTTATCGGCACCTCGCCGCTGCACCGCGCCATCCCGAACCTGACAAAGGACGAAATGGCCGACCGCATCCACGAAACCGTAACCCATGCGCGCAATCTGTGCGAGAACGTGCAGTGGTCCCCGATGGATGCGACAAGGACGGAGCTTGATTATCTTTACCGGACCGTCGAAATCGCGATCAAGGCCGGGGCGACGACGATCAACATCCCCGATACCGTCGGCTATACCGCCCCGCGCGAAAGCGCTGAGCTGATCCGTAAGCTGCTCGAAAACGTACCGGGCGCGGATGAGATCATTTTCGCCACGCACTGCCACAATGACCTTGGCATGGCGACGGCCAACAGCCTTGCTGCGGTCGAAGCTGGTGCGCGGCAGGTCGAATGTACCATCAACGGCTTGGGCGAACGCGCGGGCAACACCGCGCTTGAAGAGGTTGTGATGGCGCTGAAGGTGCGCAATGACATCATGCCCTACCGCACGCAGATCGACAGCACCAAGCTTATGAACATATCGCGCCGGGTCGCGGCTGTTTCGGGCTTTGCAGTGCAGTACAACAAGGCGATCGTCGGCAAGAACGCATTTGCGCACGAATCCGGCATTCACCAAGACGGCATGCTGAAAAACGCTGAAACCTTTGAAATCATGCGACCAGAGGACGTGGGCCTGACCGAGACAAATATCGTCATGGGCAAGCATTCGGGCCGCGCCGCACTGCGTTCCAAGCTTGAGGATCTCGGGTTTGAGTTGGGGGATAACCAGCTCAAGGATGTCTTTGTGCGGTTCAAGGAATTGGCCGACCGCAAAAAGGAAATCTACGAAGAAGACCTGATCGCCCTCATGCGCACCGCGACCGACCCCGAGGAAGATCGCGTACGCCTGAAATCAATGACCGTTGTCTGCGGCACCGAAGGTCCGCAGAAGGCCGATATGGTGCTGACGGTTGATGGGCTTGAACACACGACCTCTCAGACCGGGGACGGCCCGGTTGATGCCGCGTTCAACTGCATCAAGGTGCTGGTGCCTCACACCGCGCGCCTGCAACTTTATCAGGTGCATGCAGTGACCGAAGGCACCGACGCGCAGGCCACAGTGTCAGTGCGGATGGAAGAAGAAGGCCGGATCGTGACCGGACAGTCAGCAGATACTGACACGGTTGTCGCTTCGGTACGCGCCTATATCCATGCCCTGAACCGCCTGCTTGTGCGCCGTGAAAAGGGCGGCACGGACCGACGAGAAATCCACTACAAAGACGTTGGTTAATACCAATCACGGGGCGGCCCTTTCCAGGGTCGCCCCATTGATTTTCAGGGTCGCACGTAGGCATATCCATCTTCTTGCAACTCGATCAGGCGAACCACACCTGACGGCACAACTGTGGCTTCTGACATCAACGGGACGTCTTTGCCGGCGTTTTCCTGCATGGCACGATGGGTATTGCCGCAGGCCGCAAAGGTCACGTTATCCATCTCCAGCGACATGACGCTGATCCGGTCCTCGACAGGGCTTTTGCCCGCAACCAGCATGTTCAGACCGGGACCATAGGTCACCACCTCTACCTCGACCGTATCACCGACGGATTCGTAATAGCTGATCACGTTCGAGACGTTGTTGAGCGCCATATTCATGACCTGCGGATCATTTTCGTCGACATGGATCGCGACCTTATGCGATTTGCCCTCAGCCAACGCCATGACAGGCGCCATTGCAACGAACATGGCCAATATCAGATATTTCATCGCTTGTTCCTCTCTCCCAAAGCAAAAGCGTCGGCCAACTCCGCGTGAAAAGCAACTACGTATTCGAATATGTGATGTCGATGCTCAGCCCTGATATGGGTTCTGTGGCCCGCGATCTTCGCTCAGTGACGCTTGGCTACGCTCCACGATCTTTACGCTGGCATCCGCCAGATGCTGGCGCTGAATATGATCATCCCCCGCCGCCACCCGCAGTTTATGCGCCTCAATCATCACCTGTGCATGGCTGGCGCCACGCGGCGGGATAAAGGTGTAACAAGCCAGTTCGATGAGCAGCCCCAGCGGGTCTTTGAAATAGATCGAGAACATGAAGCCCCGGTCCTTAACCCCCGAATGTCCAATGCCCCGCGCCTCTAACCGCTCGATTGCCTGATCAAACATTGCCCTGTCCACTTCGAACGCGAGATGGTGCACACAACCCGGATCGGTGGGCGTGCGGCGATGCACAGGCTTGCGCGCCTCATTAGTGAAAATCGTGATCAACCGGCCGTCGCCGGGATCAAAGTACAAATGTCCCTCGTCGGGGTCGTCCAGATTGGGCTGGTCAAAGATGAAAGGCATACCCAAAACCCCCTCCCAAAAGTCGATCGAGCTTTGCCGATCCGCCCCCGTCAAGGTGATGTGGTGCACCCCAAGAACCTGAATTTTCTGCATGCTATTTTCCTGACTTCTTGCGTGATCCCTGTTTAGCATAGCGCAGCGGCGATATCGTGCCAGCTTTCCGGTGATCCCCCTTCCACCCAGAGACACCCCAGCCTATAAGGGCCTCTAGCCCGCCTCAGATAGAGTCGTCGGGCCAATACGAATTTTTGCAAGGTCACACTGCCCATGTCCATATTTGATCAATTTCGCGGTCTTTTCTCCTCCGACATGGCGATTGACCTAGGCACCGCAAACACGCTGGTTTACGTCAAGGGCAAGGGGATCGTATTGTCTGAACCCTCTGTCGTGGCCTACCACGTCAAGGACGGCGTCAAAAAGGTGCTGGCCGTGGGCGAAGACGCCAAGCTGATGCTGGGCCGCACACCGGGCAGCATCGAGGCGATCCGCCCGATGCGCGAAGGGGTGATCGCCGATTTCGACACTGCCGAAGAGATGATCAAACACTTCATCCGCAAGGTTCACAAACGCTCAACCTTTTCCAAACCCAAGATCATCGTCTGCGTGCCCCACGGCGCGACCCCGGTTGAAAAACGTGCGATCCGCACCTCAGTGCTAAGCGCAGGCGCGCGTCGCGCCGGACTGATCGCAGAACCCATTGCCGCAGCCATCGGTGCAGGTATGCCCATCACTGATCCAACTGGTAACATGGTTGTCGATATCGGCGGCGGCACCACGGAAGTTGCCGTTCTGTCGCTTGGCGATATTGTCTACGCCCGGTCGGTGCGCGTTGGGGGTGACCGCATGGATGAGGCAATCATCAGCTATCTGCGCCGCCAGCAGAACCTGCTGATCGGGGAAACCACAGCCGAACGTGTGAAAACGTCCATCGGGACGGCGCGGATGCCCGACGACGGGCGCGGCACATCAATGCAGATCCGTGGCCGCGACCTGCTCAACGGTGTCCCAAAGGAAATCGAGGTCACACAGGCGCAGATCGCCGAAGCGCTGGCCGAACCCGTACAGCAGATTTGCGAAGCGGTGATGACCGCGCTGGAAACCACCCCACCCGATCTGGCCGCCGACATTGTCGACCGCGGTGTGATGCTGACCGGCGGTGGCGCGTTGCTGGGCGATTTGGACCTGGCGCTGCGAGAACAGACAGGGCTGGCGATTTCGGTGGCCGATGAACCGCTCAACTGTGTGGCGCTTGGCACCGGCAAGGCGCTGGAATACGAAAAACAACTGCGCCACGCCATCGACTACGACAGCTAAGGCTGGCAAAATAGCCAAACCCGGATTGCGGCGCAGATGCCCGGCCTCCCCGGGCGGGAGTTTCAGGGAATATGGCCAGAGATAGATCAAGCTCCAATGATTTTACCGGCCCTTTGCGCCGGTTGCTGCTGGCTGTGCTGGTATTGGTGCTCACTGCCGTATTTTTGTTGTGGCGCATCGACAGCCCGCGCGTTGAACGCTTTCGCGCGCAAATCACGGACCGTTTTGTGCCTAACCTCGATTGGGCCATGGCCCCGGTGACCGGCACCATCAACATGCTGCGCGATTACCAAAGTTATCAGCGGCTTGAGGCCCAGAACCGCGAGCTGCGCTCGGAATTGCGCAAGATGCAGGCTTGGAAAGAAGCCGCAGTGCAACTCGAACAGGAAAACGCCCGCCTGCTCGATCTGAACAACGTGCGGCTGGACCCGCGGCTGACCGTGATCTCTGGCGTGGTGCTGGCCGATTCCGGCTCGCCCTTTCGGCAGTCGGTGCTGTTGAATGTCGGCGCGCGTGACGGCATCGTCGAAGGCTGGGCAACGATGGACGGTATCGGCCTTGTCGGGCGTATTTCGGGCGTCGCTAAAAACACGTCGCGGGTGATCCTGCTAACTGACGCCAGCAGCCGCATCCCCGCCACGATCCAGCCCTCCGGGCAACGCGCCATTGTCGCGGGAGACAATTCTGCGGCGCCGCCGATTGATTTCCTTGAAAGCCCCGATCTGGTGCGCCCCGGCGACCGGGTGATCAGTTCGGGCGATGGTGGTGTATTTCCTGCCGGGCTTCTGATCGGTCAGGTCGCTGCAGACCCCGGTGGCCGGCTTCGTGTGCGGCTGGCTGCCGATTACGAACGGCTGGAATTTCTGCGCGTGCTGCGCCACCATGGCAATGAAAAGGTATCTGACACGGCGCAGGTCATCACCCCGAACGGGCCGCTGGCAGACATCACTGTGCAGCCGGAAGAGGTGCAACAGTGACCGACCTGTCACAAACCCGGCTATGGCTGATGCGGGTCGGTTTCGTCTTTCTGGCGCTCTTGATCCTGTTCTTTCACCTGCTACCGCTGGAAACCACGCCGCGCAGTTGGGCGGGGCCGGACCTCTTGCTCAGCTTTGCCTTTGCGTGGTGCCTACGACGGCCTGAATACGTGCCTGCGCTGTTCCTTGCCCTGACATTTCTGCTGGCCGATTTGCTGCTGCAACGCCCCCCCGGCTTGTGGTCACTGCTGGCACTGCTGGGCTGCGAGAACCTGAAGTCGCGCGGGCGAAACCTGCGCGATGCCAGCTTTGTCGCCGAGTGGCTGACCGTCGGGCTGGTTCTGACGGTGATCACCTTCGCGAACCGGATCATCCTTGCCCTGGTCCTGATCGAGCCTCCCGCCCTGGCGCTGACCCTTTCAGAACTGATGATGACCGTGCTATTCTACCCCCTGATCGTACTGGTCACCCACGGGCTGATGGGGGTGCGAAAATCCGCGCCCGGCGATCTTGATGCCCTAGGCCAGAGGGTGTGAGGCCAGCGGGTATGATGAAAGCCACAAAGCCATGAGACGCAACCGTGCCGACAATGACGCCAGTCATTCCAAACTGACCCGCCGCGCGGCCTTGCTCGGCGGGGCGCAACTGCTGTTCATGGGCGGGCTGGCAGCGCGGATGCGCTATCTTCAGGTCGATCAGGCAGACCAGTTTCGCCTGCTGGCCGAAGAGAACCGTATCAACATCCGCCTGATCCCCCCCGCGCGGGGCGAAATTTTTGACCGCAACGGCATGCGGTTGGCGCAGAACGTGCCGTCCTACCGGATCGTACTGGTGCGCGAGGATGCCGGTGATGTCGATGCCGTCATGGCCAAACTTGCTCAGGTGATCCAGATTGATCCTGAGGTCCGCGCCCGCGCCATGGCCGAGATCAACCGCTCGGCGCCGTTTCTGCCCGTGACCATTGTGGACGATGTCAGTTGGGACGACGTCAGCCGTGTCAGCGTCAATGCCCCGGCCTTGCCTGGCGTCACACCCGAGGTGGGCCTGACACGGGTCTACCCACGCGGGTCCGACTTTGCCCATGTGGTGGGCCGCGTCGGCCGCGTCAGCCAAGCGGATCTTGATGCCTTGGAAGATCCCGATCAGGTGCTGCGCATCCCACGTTTCCAGATCGGCAAGATCAACGTCGAAGCCCGCGCCGAAAGCGCGCTGCGCGGCAGCGCCGGCACCAAACAGGTCGAGGTCAACGCAACCGGGCGCGTGATGCGCGAACTGGCCCGCCGCGAAGGCCAGGCCGGGGCCGATATTCAGTTGACGGTGGACGCCAAGCTGCAAGGCTATGTGCAGGCCCGTCTGGGGGACGAAAGCGCCGCCGTAGTAATGATCGATTGCGAAAACGGTGACCTGGCCGCGCTCGCCTCGTCGCCCAGCTATGATCCAAACCTGTTCATCGGCGGCATATCGTCGGCTGACTATGACCCGCTGCTGAATTCGAAATACCGACCGCTGGTAAACAAAACTGTGCAGGGCACCTATCCGCCTGGATCGACGTTCAAGATGGTCGTGGCCATGGCCGCCATCGAAGAAGGCATCATAGGCCCCGATGAAACCGTCTACTGCCCCGGCCATCTAGAGGTCGCTGGCCGCCGCTTTCACTGCTGGAAACGGGCGGGCCACGGCTGGGTTGATTTGCAGAATTCGCTGAAACAATCCTGCGATGTTTATTATTACGACCTGGCACTGAAGGTCGGGATCGAAAAGATTTCGGCCATGGCCAACCGCTTTGGCCTTGGGGTGAAACATGAATTGGCGCTGTCGTCTGTCGCTGCGGGGCTGACCCCAACGAAGGAATGGAAAAAAGCCAACAGAGATGCCGATTGGGTGATTGGCGATACGGTGAACGCCTCTATCGGTCAGGGCTTTACACTTTCGTCGCCGCTGCAGCTCGCGGTGATGACAGCACGCCTTGCCACCGGACGCGAAATCGCGCCGCGGCTGATCAAGTCCATCGACGGCGTTGAACAGCCCACCGGGGCGGGCGGATCGCTGAACATGAACGAAAACAACCTGCGCAAAATGCGCCGCGCCATGTACGATGTGGTAAACGACCGCCGCGGGACTGGCTATCGCAGCCGCATCATCGACGATGCCATGCGCATGGCCGGGAAAAGTGGCACCAGCCAGGTGCGCAACATTACCGCCGCCGAACGCGCCCGCGGCGTGATCAGCAACGCCGATCTGCCTTGGGAACGGCGTGACCACGCGCTTTTCGTTAGTTTTGCCCCCTATGATGCCCCGCGCTATGCGGTAGCGGTGCTGGTGGAACACGGCGGCGGTGGTTCGACCGCTGCAGCACCCATTGCGCGTGACGTTCTATTGCAAGCGATGGCTGGCGGTGAACCCCCGCTTGAGGCCTATCCGACCGCCGACCGCGCCCGTATTGCCGCCCAGCAGGAACGCCTGCGCGATGTCCGTCCCGAGGCGGCAATCCACGGGAACGATCAGGCGTGAGCTATCTTGAACATACCGTCAAATCCGTCCCCACAGGTCTGCGCAAGGTGCTGTACCTGAACTGGCCGCTTGCGATTTTGCTGTCCAGTGTCAGCGGCATCGGTTTTTTGATGCTCTACTCGGTGGCAGGCGGCAGTTTTGACCCATGGGCCGAACCTCAGATGAAACGCTTTGGCCTTGGAATGGCGTTGATGATCGGGGTGGCGATGGTGCCGATCTGGTTGTGGCGCAACCTGGCCGGGGTGGCCTATGGCGGTACGCTGCTGCTGCTTGTGGCGGTTGAACTTTTCGGGTCCGTTGGCATGGGCGCGCAACGCTGGATCGATTTAGGCTTCATGCGGCTGCAACCGTCAGAGCTGATGAAGATCACTTTGGTGATGTTCCTCGCCGCCTATTACGACTGGCTGCCCGCACGCAAGACCTCGCGCCCCTTCTGGGTGTTGCTCCCGCTGATGATCATTATCGTTCCGACCGCGCTGGTGCTCAAACAGCCCGACCTTGGCACGGCGATCCTGCTGCTGGCGGCGGGCGGTGGCGTGATGTTTCTGGCCGGTGTTCACTGGGCGTATTTCACCGCCGTGGTCGCGGCGGCCATCGGGCTGGTTACAACCGTCTTCCAGTCGCGCGGCACGCCGTGGCAACTGTTGAAAGACTACCAATACCGCCGCATTGATACGTTTCTCGATCCCAGTTCCGACCCGCTGGGGGCAGGCTATCACATCACCCAGTCCAAGATCGCGCTGGGGTCTGGCGGCTGGGCCGGGCGTGGGTATATGCAGGGCACACAATCGCGGCTGAACTTCCTGCCCGAAAAACACACCGACTTCATCTTTACCACCCTCGCCGAAGAGTTCGGTTTTGTTGGCGGGTTCTCCCTGCTTGGGCTTTATGCCCTGATCATCGTGTTCTGCGTCGCGACCGCGCTCAAAAACAAGGACCGGTTTTCATCCCTGCTGACGCTCTCCATTGCGCTTAATTTCTTTTTGTTCTTTGCCGTCAATATGTCGATGGTCATGGGGCTGGCCCCGGTTGTCGGCGTGCCGTTGCCGCTGGTCAGCTATGGCGGCTCTGCGATGCTTGTCCTGCTGCTGGCCTTTGGGCTGGTGCAATCGGCCCATGTTCACAGACCAAGGTAGCCTATGCCCCTCAATATCCTATTTGCCGCCCGCCCCGAACGCTGGATAATCTACGAAGCACCGCTGCGCGCTGCCTTGGCCAAAGCTGGGATCGACGCCCATCTGGCACAGGACATCGCGCCTGCTGACGTCGATTACATTGTCTATGCGCCCAACAGCGCGCTACAGGATTTCACCCCCTACACCCGCGCCAAGGCAGTGCTGAACCTCTGGGCAGGGGTCGAAAACATCACAGGCAATCAGACCCTTACGATCCCGCTGGCCCGCATGGTCGATCCGGGACTGACCAAGGGCATGGTGGAATGGGTCACCGGCCATGTCATGCGGTATCATCTGGGACTGGACATCGACATCCTGAACCGCAGCACTGACTGGGTGCAACGCACCCCGCCTCTGGCGCATGAACGCGGCGTCGTGATCTTTGGCCTCGGCGCGCTGGGACAGGCCGTGGCACGGACGCTGGTCGGTCTTGGCTTTGACATCAGCGGCTGGTCGCGCAGCGAAAAAGACGTGGCAGGTGTGCGTTGCCTACACGGCGAGGACGGGCTGTCAGAGGCGCTGTCGCGGGCCGAAATCGCCGTTCTGCTGATGCCCGACACCCCGGCCACCAACAATGTCATCAACGCCGACACCCTGGCCCAAATGCCGCGCGGCGCCTTTATCATCAATCCCGGACGGGGGCCGCTGATTGACGATGACGCGCTTTTGGGGGCGCTCGACGACGGCCAGATTGCGCACGCCACGCTGGACGTTTTCCGGGTAGAGCCGCTGCCTTCGGATCACCCCTATTGGGCCGATCCGAAGGTGACCGTTACGCCGCATATCGCCGCCGAAACCCGCGCCGACACTGCGTCAGAGGTGATCGTGGAAAACATCCGTCGCGGCGAGACGGGCGCGCCCTTCCTGCATCTGGTGGACCGCGCCCTAGGCTATTAGATCAGGCCGCCAACCCCCGCCCCTTGAGCAAGGCCGCCACACCCGGCAGACGTCCCCGAAACGCGGTGTACAATTCTGCCGGGTCGCGGCTGCCACCGGTCGACAGGATATGGGTCTCCAAAGCCTTGGCGCGCTCGGCATCGAATCCGCCACCCGCCTCTTCAAAGGCTTCAAACGCATCGGCGTCCATTACCTCGGACCACATATAGCTATAGTAGGCGCTGGAATAGCCATCTCCGGCAAAGACATGGGCAAACTGCGGTGTGGCATGACGCATGCGGATCGCGGCAGGCATCCCGAGCCCTGCCAGAACCTCAGCCTGCCGCGCCATTGCGTCAGCAGGCGGCGCACCGTCGTGAAAGTCTAGATCGACCAGCGCCGAGGCGACGTATTCCACCGTCTGAAATCCCATGTCAAAGGTCGCGGCCCCCAGCACCTTATCCAGCATCTCGCGCGGCATCGGCTGGCCGGTCTTGGCGTGGATCGCAAACTTTGCCAGCACCTCTGGCACCTCAAGCCAGTGTTCATAAAGCTGGCTGGGCAATTCCACGAAGTCACGTGCGACCGATGTGCCTGAAACGGATTCGTAGGTCACATCCGACAGCATTTGGTGCAAGGCATGGCCAAATTCATGAAACAGCGTTCGTGCATCGTCATAGGACAGTAGCGCCGGATCACCCTTGGCAAAGTTGCACACGTTGATGACGACCGGCGCCTGCGTGTCCGGGAACTTTGCCTGCGCCCGCATCGCCGAGCACCAGGCACCCGACCGTTTCGATCCGCGCGCGAAATAATCGCCGATGAACACCGCCACATGCTTGCCGCCGCGCGTCACCTCCCACGCCCGGCAATCGGGGTGGTAGAGCGGCACATCAAGAGGCGCAAATTCCAATCCGAACAGCCGGGTGGCGCAGTCAAAGGCCGCGTCGATCATCTGGTTCAACTGAAAATACGGTTTCATCGCGGCTTCGTCCAAATCATGCTCTGCCGTGCGCCGCATTTGCGCATAATAGCGCCAGTCCCACGGCTCTAACGGGCCGTTCACGCCGTCTTCCTGCATCATTGCCGTGAGCACCTGCGCATCCGCATCCGCCTGCGCCTTGGCCGGTTGCCAGACGGCCATAAGCAGATCACGCACCGCCGCCGGGGTCTTGGCCATCTCGGTTTCCAGCTTGTAAGTGGCAAAGTTGTCATAGCCAAGCAGCGACGCCCGTTCGGCCCGCAACGCCAGCGTTTCGGCCGCAATCGCGCGGTTGTCCGTGTCGCCGCCATTGGCACCCCGTGCTTCCCAGGCGCGAAATGCCTTTTCGCGCAGATCGCGACGCGGCGAAAATTGAAGGAACGGCACGATCAGGGACCGCGACAGCGTAACCACCGGACCATCCGCACCTTTTTCCACGCCCGCCGCACGGGCCGTGTCGATCACAAAATCAGGCAGACCGTCCAGATCGTCCTCGCTCAACGCCATGAACCAGCTACGCTCATCCGCCAGCAGGTTCTGGGTAAACTGCGTTCCCAAGACCGCCAACCGCGCCTTGATCTCTTTCATCCGCGCAGCGCTGTCCCCGGTCAGCGCAGCACCCGCGCGCACAAAGCCACGGTGCGTCAGCATCAGCACCCGCGCCTGCTCATCGCTCAAACTCAGGTTCTCCCGCGCGTCCCAGACTGCCGCAACACGCGCAAACAGCGCGGCATTGCCCGAAATTTCGGACTGGTGTGTGGCCAACAACGGCGAAAAATCGCGCTGCAATGCCTCTCGCGCCGGATTGCTGTCGGCCCCGGCCACTGTAAAGAAGACGCTCAGCACCTTGTCCAATTCCTTGCCCGATGCTTCCATTGCCTCGATCACATTGGCAAAGTCCGGTGGGGCGGGATTGGCGGCGATCGCATCAATCTCGGCCAGATGCGCTGCCAGCGCGGCCTCCAGCGCGGGGGTAAAATCCTCGTCGGTAATTTGATCGAAGGGGGCCAGCCCAAAGGGCGTATTCCAGTCTTGCAGCAGCGGGTTGTTCATGCGGATCTCCTTTGCCTCAACATAGGGGCGCAGGGGCAGCAGTTACAATCACCCGCCGCAGGTTTCGCAGCCTTCGCGCCGGGTCACGCCAATGGTGCGGCTTTCACCATAAAGCCCGTCATAGATCACCATTTGCCCGCGCAGCACACTACCCGCGCCCGTAATCAGCTTGATCGCCTCCTGCGCCATCATCGCACCAATGACACCGGGCAGCGGCCCTATTACCCCCGCCTCGGCGCAACTGGGCGCCAGCCCATCGGTCGGCGGCTGCGCAAAGATACAGCGATAGCACGGCGCGCCGCGTGCGGGGTCAAAAACGGTCAACTGCCCCTCCCACTGGCTCAATGCGCCCGAAATCATCGGCACGCCCGCCGCGACACAGGCGGCGTTGACCAGATAGCGGGTATCAAAGTTATCGCAGCCATCCAGAACCAGATCATATTCCGCCACCAAATCCGCTGCGATGTCAGCGGTCAGGCGGCGATGATAGGGGCGCACGGTCACAAAGGGGTTCTGCGCCAGCATTTCCGCCTGCGCCGAAAAAACCTTTGGGGTGCCGATCGCCGCATCCTTGTGGATCACCTGCCGCTGTAAATTGGCGCTTTCCACAACATCGTCGTCGATCACGCCGATGGTGCCGACCCCCGCCGCCGCAAGATATTGCAACACCGGTGCCCCTAGGCCCCCGGCACCGATCACCAGAACCTTGGCGTTTTTCAGCGCCTTCTGCCCCGCACCACCGACTTCACGCAGCACGATATGGCGTGCATAGCGCCCAAGTTCACTCTCGGAAAACGTGCCGCCGACGGGCTCCGCTGTTGGTGCCACGGCGCGTGCGCGCAACCGCAGCAACACCACGCGATATCCCGCCGCCAAGGCCGCGAACCCCGCCAGGATGAGCCATAGCGCTCCACTTTGCCCAGTCGCCTCGCGCAGCGGGTGCCCGTCAGGAAAGATCAACTGAATACCCAAAACCGCCAGAAACAACAACGCCACCAGCCCCAGACGCATCGCACGCGGTGCGCCCATCCAGCCGCTGCCGAACCAAAGCGCACCGGCAATAACCAATACCAGCAGCATCAATCCGCCCCAGTTGAGCCAAAGCCAGACGCGCCGCGCGCGGTCACGCTCAACCTGTCGGCCAGTTCAAACCGTGCCTGCACCACCGGTGCCACGACCATCTGTGCAATCCGCATCCCATGCGTCACCTCAAACGGCGCATCCCCGGTGTTGCCCAGGATCACCCCCACGACACCACGATAATCAGCGTCGATCGTGCCGGGACTATTGATCAGGGTGATCCCGTGTTTCAGCGCCAGCCCCGACCGGGGGCGCACCTGCACCTCAAACCCCTGCGGGATCTCCATGTGCAACCCCGTAGACACAAGCGCACGCGCACCGGCAGCCAAGACAATCGCGCCACCCGGCAGATTGGCCCGCAGATCGGCCCCCGCCGCACCCGGTGTCTGATACGCAGGCAAGCCCAGTGCTGCGTCCGCCGCATCGGCCCAAGTCAGCTTGATCACAACCACATCCGTCCCCTCAGGCCAGCGCCGCAGCGATCCGCGCCGCCAGCTTGGACGCCACCATATCCTTGCCCATACGCGGCCAATCCTCGGCCCCGTCATCGCTGATCAACGTCACGGCATTCTCATGTCCGCCCATGATGCCGGTTCCTTCGGACACATCATTGGCGACAATCCAATCACATCCCTTACGAACCCGCTTGGCTGTTGCATTGGCCAATACATCGTCGGTCTCGGCGGCAAATCCAACGACGAGCTTTGGCCGGTCCTTGTCCATCCGACTGACGGTTTTCAGAATGTCGGGATTTTCGGCAAACTCCAAACGTGGCAGGCCATCCTTGGACTTTTTCAACTTGCGTCCACTCGCGCCCTCAACCCGCCAGTCGGCAACTGCGGCGGCAAAAACCCCCGCATCGACAGGCAGCACGCCCTCGACCGCCGCCAGCATCTGCTGTGCCGTCTGCACCCGGATCACCTCAACACCCTCAGGCGGCGGCACATCGGCAGGCCCGGTTACAAACACCACATGCGCGCCCAACGCCGACAGCGCCCGCGCGATCGCGGTACCTTGCGCACCAGACGAGCGGTTGGCGATATAGCGCACCGGATCAATGGGTTCATGCGTCGGCCCGGACGTCACCAGCACCCGCTTGCCCTTCAACGGCCCATCCGCAAGCCGCGCCTCGACAGCCGCAACAATCTCCAGCGGCTCAGCCATGCGTCCAGGGCCAAACTCGCCGCAGGCCATGTCGCCATCGTTCGGACCTACCAATGTGATGCCATCACCGCGCAGTGTTTCAACGTTGCGCTGGGTCGCGGCGTGCTCCCACATCCGCACATTCATCGCAGGCGCCAGCAACACCGGCGTGTCGGTTGCCAACAGCAGTGTCGACGCCAGATCATTGGCCAGACCCTGTGCCATCTTGGCCATCAAATCCGCCGTCGCCGGGGCAACAACCAGCAGATCGGCCACACGGCTGAGCTGGATATGGCCCATCTCGGCCTCATCCCCCAAATCAAATAGATCGCGAAAAACCTTCTTTCCCGCCAATGCAGACACGGAAAGCGGCGTGACAAATTCCTCCCCCGCGCGCGTCAATACCGGGGTCACAGTGGCGCCACGTTCACGCAAGCGCCGGATCAGATCCAGCGATTTAAACGCCGCAATACCGCCCCCGATAATCAGCAGAATATGTTTGCCCTCCAGCATGATGCGCCCCTTATGATCTGCCGCTGGGCAAACCATAGTCCGACACACCCCGATCTGCCAGCCCCGCCAAGAGGCCAGCAACTGTACACGCTATGCTTTTTTGGACAATAAATACCCTCGGGGGGGCTGGGGGGCTGCCCCCCAGGTACATCCGTTTGCTCAGCGAGACGTTTCAGACCAAAAAGGCCATAACCTCACGCGATTGCTCCTGCAGGGATTTGCGCATCTTGCCAAAGGCCGCCGCCTCTAGCTGGCGCACACGCTCCTTGCTCAGGCTCAATTCATCGCCAAGGCTTTCCAGGGTCCGCGAAGGTTCGCGCAGCTTGCGTTCACGCACGATGAACTGCTCGCGCTCGGTCAGCCCCTGCATCGCGGCCACCAGCCAGCGCCGCAATTGCGCAGTGTCATGCGACTCTTCCACCCGTTCTGCCGCCTGGATACCGTCGTCGGCCAAGGCATCGATCCATTCGCGTCCTTCATCCTCTGCGGACTGGGTCGCATTCAGAGAATAATCCGACCCGGACAACCGCCCCTCCATCATCTCCACATCATGCAATGGCACGCCAATCTCGGTCGAGATCATCTGCCGTAGCTGGTGCCGATCCAGCGTTTCGCCTTGAGCTGTTGCCTCGCGCTCCAACCGCGCCTGTACCCGGCGCATGTTGAAAAACAACGATTTTTGGCTTGAGGTGGACCCGGTGCGCACCATCGACCAATTGCGCATCACGTGATCCTGAATGCTCGCCTTGATCCACCAGACCGCGTAGGTGGAAAACCGTACGCCCCGGTCGGGATCAAACTTGTCTGCCGCCTTCATCAGGCCCAGACCAGCCTCTTGAATCAGGTCATTCATCGGCGCGCCGTAGCGCTTGAATTTGCCCGCCATGGAAATGGCCAGACGCATATAGGCGGTGATTAACCGGTGCAGCGCCGCCTCATCGCGCTGGTCGCGCCAAGCATAGGCCAATGCCAGTTCGGTGTCGGCATCTAGCAGCTCTGCCTTCATTGCCGTGCGGGTGAGCGAAAATTCTCGCGCTGTTTGCAATGACATGTTTAAATCCCCCTGATCCACGGCGCATCTTGTGATGAACCATTGTGAGAGATACGCAGAGACAAGGTGTTTGGTTCAAATATTTGGTGAAAAACATGTTGCCAAAAGGTACATTTGCCCTAGGCGGCGCCGCATCAGGCAAGTCGCAATGGGCCGAAAAATTCGTGGAATCCTGTGGGTTACAAAAGGTTTACCTCGCCACCGGCCGGATCTGGGATGCAGAGGTTCAACTTCGCGTGAACACGCACCGCGCCCGGCGTGACAGCAGCTGGAAAACCATCGAAACTCCGCTCGACCTCGCGCCAGAACTCGCAGAATTGACCTCCGACAGCGTCGTATTGATCGACTGCGCGACAATGTGGCTTAGCAATCACCTGATGGATGGCACCGATCTTGCGCGCGCCCAAGCGGCATTGCTCTGTTCGCTGCGTGCGTGCCCCGCACCGTGGGTCATCGTCTCGAACGAAGTGGGGAACGGCATTGTACCCGACAACGCGCTGGGGCGACAATTCCGCGAAGCGCAGGGCCGACTAAACATCGCTTTGGCAGCCGAGGCGACCCTCGCCGTGCAAGTGATCGCGGGACTGCCTCAGGTGCTGAAAGGACAGATGCCATGACCACATGGCACTGGGTGCGCCACGGCCCAACCCATGAAAAGACCTTTGTCGGATGGCGCGATGTGCCGGCTGACCTATCTGATCACGCGCAAATCGCCCGGCTGAACGCCCATCTGCCGGATGCCGCGCTGCTGGTCTCTTCTGATCTGACGCGTGCCAGCGCCACCGCTGATGCCCTCGCACAGCAGGGCCGCCACCGATTGGCACACGAACGAGACCTCCGCGAACTGCACTTTGGGGTCTGGGACGGAATGCATTTCAGCGATGTTGCCACGCGCGATCCGGCACTCAGCCGCGCCTATTGGGAAACGCCCGGCGATATCGCCCCGCCCGACGGCGAAAGCTGGAACCAGACAAAGGCGCGCGTCGACCGGGTCGTGGCGCGCCTCAATGCCGCGCATCCTACGGCTCATATCATCGCGGTGGCGCATTTTGGTGTAATCCTGACCCAAATTCAGCAAGCCCTCGGCGCGGATGCCACCACCGCCATGGCACATAAGATCGACAACCTGTCCGTCACGCACATGTGCCACAGCGATGGCGATTGGCATGTTCTGGGGATCAATCACTGCCCGTGATGGAACGGCGCACAAACCAGCATTTGCCGCGCCGCCAACGCCGACCTATTCATGAACACATGACGTATGACCTCTATATCGGCGATCGCACCTTCTCGAGCTGGTCCCTGCGCGGCTGGCTGATGTTGGAAAAATTCAACCTGCCCTACCGGACCCATCTGGTCGGTCTCTACAGCGGCACAATGGCCGCCGATCTGGCCCCGCTGGTCCCCGCCACGCTGGTACCGGCCCTACGTATGCCCGATGGCACCGTGGTCGGGGAAACAATGGCGATGGCCGAAACCCTCGCAGAGCGGCATCCCGATGCAGGTCTGTGGCCCGACGATGCCAAAGCCCGCGCCACCGCGCGATGGCTGGCCGCCGCAATGGCATCCGGGTTCTCTGCTCTCCGTTCGGCCTGCCCGATGCAGCTTGATCACGTGGCCGCCGGGTTTGCCCCCACCGACGCGGTCAAAGCCGATCTTGCGCGCATTGAAACCCTCTGGTCGCACGCCCGCAGCATGGCAACGGACGACGGCCCCTGGCTTTTTGGCCGCTACAGCCTCGCGGACGCCTTTTATGCCCCTGTTGCCGCGCGGATCGTGGGATACGACCTGCCGGTCTCAACTGCTGCGCGCGACTATTGCGACGCTACCATCAGTGACCCCGCGTTTAAGGCATGGCGCACCGAAGGGTTGAAAACGACCTACGACCCCTTCCCTTACCCAATCACTACCGAACGCCGCGCGTGGCCCGACGCATAAGCGCTGTTCAATTTCACCCCGCCAAATAAACTAAAAAAACGACGCACTTAGCGCGTGCGTTAACTATTCTTAAACATCCCTTACCTACCGATTAACCATATCCGGAGAGAAGGGTCAGCATGGTATCGCACGCCTACACAGTCGCATTCCAAGGCATCGACGCACGCATCGTCGAGGTCCAATGCGCGGTAACGGCGGGATTGCCTGCGTTCTCCATCGTCGGCCTGCCGGACAAAGCCGTGTCAGAGGCCCGCGACCGTGTGCGCACCGCCCTTACTGCTATGGCCATCGCCCTGCCGTCACGCCGCATCACCATCAACCTCTCCCCCGCCGACCTGCCCAAGGAAGGCAGCCATTTCGACCTGCCGATTGCGCTGGCTCTGCTGGCCGCGCTCGACATCCTTCCCGATGATGTGACACGGACAGTCGTTGCTCTCGGGGAATTATCGCTTGATGGCACCTTGATGCCTGTTGTCGGCGCACTTCCCGCTGCGATGGCTGCGGCCTCGCGCAACCTCGGGCTGCTTTGCCCCGCGTCATCCGGGGCCGAAGCAGCCTGGGTCGGCTCCGCACAGGTCATCGCGGCGGCAACCCTCGGCGACGTCGTGCGCCATTATACCGGACAAGTGCCTCTCAGCCCCGCCGAACCAGGTGAGGTGCCCCTTACTCCGCAGGGCCGCGATCTGCGCGAGGTCAAAGGCCAGGAACGCGCCAAACGCGCATTGGAAATAGCGGCGGCAGGACGTCACCACCTGATGTTGGTGGGCACACCGGGGTCAGGCAAATCCATGCTCGCCGCGCGCCTACCCACAATCCTGCCACCACTCACCCCGACCGAGGCGCTAGAAACCTCGATGATCCACTCGCTCGCCGGATTGCTGGACGAAGGGGGCATTTCGCGCAGCCGCCCGTTTCGTGAGCCGCACCACACCGCGTCGATGGCTGCAATCATCGGAGGCGGGCGGCGCGCGCGTCCCGGCGAAGTCTCGCTGGCCCATAATGGCGTGCTGTTCATGGACGAATTCCCCGAATTCCCCCGCACTGTTTTGGAAACCCTGCGCCAGCCCATCGAAACCGGCGAAGTGATGATTGCGCGCGCCAATGCCCATGTCACCTACCCCTGCAAGTTCATGCTGATCGCCGCCGCTAACCCCTGTAAATGTGGCTATCTGCCCGATCCCGCGCGGGCCTGTGCCCGCGTCCCGCAATGTGGCGAGGATTACATGGGACGTATTTCCGGCCCGTTGATGGACCGCTTTGATCTGCGCGTCGACGTGCCCCCCGTCGCCTACACCGACCTTGACCTGCCCGCAAATGGTGAAAGCTCCGCCGAGGTCGCCACGCGCGTCGCCGCCGCGCGACAGGTCCAATCCGAACGTTTTGCCGACACGCCCGACATGTCAGCAAATGCAGACGCCATCGGAGACATGCTGGAGACAATCGCCAGCCCTGACCCCGAAGCACGCGAACTGCTGAGCCGTGCGGCAGCCAGGTTTCACCTTTCGGCGCGGGGTTATCACCGGGTGATGCGCGTCGCACGTACCATTGCAGACCTTGCCGGGGCCGAGCAGGTGCGCAAACCCCATGTCGCCGAGGCCATCAGCTTTCGATTGCCATCGCCAGGCGGCGGCTGACACTTCCTAACCCAAAGCGCCCGAGGCGCATGAGGGAGCCTCCGGCGGGGAATATTTAAGACCAAAAAGAATGCAAAACTCTATCGCTCCATCGCGGTGATCCACGCGGCCAAGGCATCAATGCTGTTGCGTGCCTCGGGCAGGACGTTATGAAAAATCGGCCAGACATGCGGCAGATCGTGCCTTTCCTCTAGCGTCACATCGATGCCAGTGGCGTTCAAATGCGCCGCCATGCGACGGCTGTCATCGCGTAGAATTTCGGTATCACCGACCGTTAACCAAACGGGTGGCGCGCCGGGAAAGTCTGCAAACAGCGGACTCGCGCGCGGATCACTGGCGGCGTGGCCACGCAGATACATTTGGGCCAACTCTGCCGCCCTTTCGCCAGGCAGCACGACATCGCAATGCAGGTTTTCGCGAAAGCTGGCGCCGGAGAACGTGAGATCCACCAAGGGCGAGAGCGCAAACAGCCCCGCTGGCACGCCGCGCCCTTCGCGACAAATCTGCGCCAGCAAATCAAAGGCCAGCGCCCCACCAGCACTGTCACCGCCGACGACCACGTCACCTGGTGCGACACCGCTTGCAATCAGATCATCCCAAGCTGAACGCACGTCATCCGCAGCCCCCGGAAAGGCAACTTCGGGCGAAAGCGCATAGCGGGGCAGAACAGCGCGCGCGCCCAAGGATGTCGCAAGCCGCGCGATCATGGCCTTGTGGGTATCGGGGCTGCCAAAAACAAAGCCTCCGCCATGGATGTAAAAGATCACCAACTTACGCGTTTGCGCGGCTGGCGTAAGCCAAAGCGCCTCGGTCTTGCCCGCGCGCCGCCATTCCTCGTGCACGCCACGCGGTCCATGGAAAAACAACCGCGCCTTTACGGCAAGCGAGCGGCGGAGCCCCGCGGGCGTTGCCCTTGCGATTACGGGTCGTTCCGTCCAGCGCAACAAACGATTGAGTATTTGTCGGCGCAGGCTCATCCGCGGCGACGCTCAATCGCCTCCCAGATCCGGGCAGCAATGTTGACATTGTCAAACCGCTCCAATTCCTGAATGCCGGTCGGCGACGTCACGTTGATTTCTGTCAGGTAATCGCCGATCACGTCGATGCCGACAAAAACCTGGCCCTTTTCCTTGAGCAGCGGGCCGATGGCGGCGCAAATTTCGAGGTCGCGCTCGGTGAGTCCGATCTTCTCAGGCCGCCCGCCGACATGCATATTGGATCGGGTTTCACCCTCTGCAGGCACGCGGTTGATGGCGCCCACCGGTTCACCATCGACAAGAATTACCCGTTTGTCACCCTTGGCAACAGCAGGCAGGAATTTCTGCACGATCAGGGGCTCGCGCGAGAAGCCTGTGAAAAGTTCATGCAGCGACGACAGGTTGCGGTCGTTGGCATCAAGCCGAAACACGCCGGCGCCACCGTTGCCGTAAAGCGGCTTGAGTATAACATCGCCGTGCTTTGCCTTGAACGCTTTGATGGTCGCCAGATCGCGGGCGATGGTCGTTGGCGGCGTCAGGTCGGGGAAATCCAGCACCATCAGTTTTTCGGGGTAGTTGCGGACCCAAAATGGGTCGTTCACCACCAGCGTCGTGTCTTTCAGCCGGTCCAGCAGGTGCGTCGAGGTGATGTAGTGCATGTCAAAGGGCGGGTCCTGACGCAGCCAGACCACGTCGTAATCGGCAAGATCCACCTCTCTCTCCGGGCCAAGCTGGGCATGATCGCCCTGCACCCGCTGAACAGTGAAATCATGCCCGCGCGCCGTGATCCGTCCCTCCTGATAGGCGAGGTGGTCGGGCGTATAAAAGAACAGATCATGCCCGCGCGCCTGCGCTTCCTCCGCCAAACGAAAGCTGCTGTCGGCATTGATGTTCACGTCCCCGATCGGGTCCATCTGAAAGGCGATTTTCATTGGGCTGTCCCTGCTGCTGTACACTAGTTCAGCGCCATTCGGCCAGCAACTCTGGCAAAAAGCACTCTATCCTAGATGGCGCAGCACGGGCCGCTGCGCAATGGGTCAGCCGTGGCCAAACGCGTTTTCGATGATTTCCATCGCGCCCTGACCATCGACCAGTGCGACGTCAAACCGCGCCTCTGTCAGGCTGCCAAGCGGTTCATGGCCCATGAATTCCTCGGCAGAGCGATATATCCGTTGCATCTGTCGCCGCGACAGGCTTTCGGCCGCGCGCGCGAAATCCCGGCTTTGTTTTACTTCGACAAAGATCAATCCGCTGCCGTCGCGCAGGATCAGATCAATCTCGCCGGACCGACCACGCCAGCGGCGACTTGCAACGGCAAAGCCCCGTCTTTCGTAATCCTGTGCAATCCGGTTTTCGGCGGCCAAACCAGCCTGATAAGCGATCTGCCCGCGCTGATGACGGATGCTGTTCGATTTCAATTTATCCATCGTCATCTAGTCCTTGTTCTGCCCCAAAGCCAAGGCGGCCTGATACACCTGCCGACGGGGCAGGCCATGGGCCTGCGCCACCAGATCAACAGCGTCGCGCATCGACATATCAGCCAAGGCCCGCGACAGGTCAGATTCTAGATCAATTTGCTTAACAGATTCCAAACGCCCCCGATCGACCAGCACCACGACCTCGCCTTTTGGCGCGGCACCTTGGTACATTTCCGCCAGATCTTTAAGACTACCGCGTTGAATTTCCTCGAATTTCTTGGTCAATTCGCGGCACATCGCCGCCTGTCTTTCGGCACCCAGCGCCTGGGCCGCATCCCGCAGCATCGCCCCAAGGCGCTTGGGCGATTCGTAAAACACCAGCGTCCCGGGTATATCGCGCAGCCGTTCCAGTGCCGCCAGCCGCGCAGCTTTGCTGTTTGGCAAAAAACCGGCAAAGAAAAACGCATCTGTCGGCAGGCCGCCCAATGCCAGCGCCGTCAGCACGGCAGACGGCCCCGGCGCACAAGTCATCATCAGCCCGGCCTTCGCCACCGCCCGCGACAGTTCGAACCCCGGATCGGCAATCAGCGGCATACCTGCTTCCGATGCGTAGGCCACGGATTTGCCCTCGGCCATGGCCGCAATCAGCCGCTCCTGCACGCCTGTGCCGCTGTGATCATGAAGCGCCTGAACCTGCCGACCGGCCAGCGGCACACCGTGAATCTCCATCAACCGCCGCAGGCTGCGCGTGTCCTCTGCCGCCAGCACATCCGCCGATGCCAAGACGTCGAGCGCCCGCAACGTGATGTCGCGTGCGGTGCCAATTGGCACCCCGACAAAATAAAGTCCGGGCGCTAGCGCCACCTTCTGAAAATTCAACGCTAGACCCGCCTTTCGCAGACACTATGATCGCGGCACATATTCTGCGGCGATTTGTGCCGCGCCACCACCCGGGGAGTGAACTGACGATGATTGCCTTTTTCCACGCCAGCTGCAAGCGGATGCGACTGTTGCTGTTGCCACTTTTCGCCCTGATTCTGGCCGCCTGCGATCCGGCCGCGATGGGCGGTCTGGCCAGTTCCGGCGGGCCCAAGATTGACACATCTGCCCCTGTTCCAGTCGCACTTCTGATCCCGCGCGGCGGGTCCAGCAGTGACGAGCTGTTGGCAAAAAACCTAGAAAACGCTGCGCGTTTGGCGATGCGCGACCTGGACGGCGTTACAATTGACCTGCGTGTCTATGCCACCGCCGGCCGTGCCGACACGGCCGCCGCTGTGGCCACTCAGGCGGTGAACGAGGGTGCCAAGATCATCATTGGCCCGGTCTACGGCGAAGCCGCCAATGCAGCCGGCGTCGCCGCTGCGTCCAAGGGCATCAATGTTTTGTCCTTTTCCAACAATCCAACGATCGCGGGCGGCAACGTTTTTGTCCTTGGGCCGACCTTTGACAACACCGCGAACCGCTTGGTTGGCTATGCCAAAAAGACCGGCAAAGACCGCATCGTCATCGTGTCTGGGCAAGATGTTGCTGGTCAGTTGGGCCGCAGCGCCATCGAACAGGCCATCCGCGCCAATGGTGCCACGCTGGCAGGCAATGTCGACTATGCGCTCAGCCAGGAATCGGTGATTGCCGCCGTACCGCGGGTCAAGGCGACGGTCGACGCTTCCGGGGCCAACGCGCTGTTCCTGACCACATCGTCCGCCAGCGCCTTGCCACTCTTTGCGCAATTGCTGCCAGAGGCAGGTCTTCAGGTCGCCACCACCCAGTATATCGGCCTGACACGTTGGGATATCCCGCGCCAAACCCTGGAGTTGCCTGGCGTGCAGGGCGGCTGGTTTGCCTTGCCTGATCCGTCGGCCTCAGCAGCCTTCGCACAGCGCTACAGTGCCGCCTACGGCAGCGAACCACACCCACTGGCCGGTCTCGCCTTCGACGGCATCGCCGCTGTGGGCGCACTGGTGAAATCGGGTAAATCCAACGCCTTGACCGGTGCGGCACTTACCCAAGGCGCGGGCTTTAAGGGCGCCAGCGGCATTTTCCGCCTGCGTCCCAACGGCACGAACGAACGCGGTTTGGCCGTTGCCACTATCCGCAACAACAAGGTTGTCGTGATTGATGCGGCGCCGCGTGCCTTTGGCGGGGCCGGGTTCTGAGTTGGACCTCGCACAGCCAGACACATCAACAGGCGTGGCCCCCCGGCCACGCCTGATCTGCCCCCCGGACCTGATCTTTGATACCCAGGCGGTACAAAGTGCGCTCGCGCAACTGGACAGCAGTGGCGATGCCACCGCCCAGCGCGCCGAGGTGGTGACCATCCTGCGCCGCGCGCAGGACCAAGGCCGCGCCGAAATTGCCCGTGCTTTTGCCGCCACCCCGTTTGATGCCCGCGCCATGACATCGGCCTATACATATTTGACAGACCATCTGGTGCGCACGGCGCTTGATGTTGCGGCCAAGATTCTGCATCCGAACCCTAACCCGACCAATGGCGAACGGCTGTCGGTGATCGGCGTCGGCGGCTATGGCCGGGGCGAGATGGCACCGTTTTCTGATGTCGATCTGCTGTTTCTGATCCCCTACAAGGCCACCGCCTGGTCCGAAAGCGTGATCGAATCCATGCTTTACGTGCTCTGGGATCTCAAGCTCAAGGTCGGCCATGCCACCCGCACGATCCGTGAATGTATCCGCTTGGGCGCCAATGATTACACGATTCAGACAGCGCTTCTCGAACACCGCTTCATCGCTGGGGACGTCGCACTGGCCAAAAAACTGGACAGCACCCTGCGCAACGATCTTTTCTCCGGCTCAGGGCGCGACTTTATCGAAGCCAAGCTGGAAGAGCGCGACAACCGTCACCTGAAACAGGGCGAACGCTATGTCGTGGAGCCGAACGTGAAGGAAGGCAAAGGCGGCTTGCGGGACCTGCATTCGCTGTTCTGGATCGCGAAGTTCATCCATAATGTCGACCGCGTCGCCGATTTGGTGGACAAGGGAGTGTTCCGCGCCGACGAATATGAAACCTTCCGCGAAGCAGAGGAATTTCTCTGGGCCGTGCGGGGCCATCTGCACCTGCTAACGGGCCGCGCCACCGAACAACTGACCTTCGACATGCAGGTCTCTGTCGCGCAGGCCATGGGCTACGAAGACACCGGCGGGCGGCGCGGGGTCGAAGTGTTCATGCAAGCCTATTTCCGCCAGGCCACCGCCGTGGGCGACCTTACCCGCATCTTTGTGACCGGGCTGGAAGCGATGCACGTCAAGGCCGAACCACTGCTCGAACGCATCTTCCGCCGACGTCCCAAAATCCGCGCCGGCTATGAGGTGGTGCACAACCGTATCGCCGTCGCCGACGACGTGAATTTCCTGTCCGACAAATTAAACCTGCTGCGCATCTTCGAAGAAGCACTGCGCACCGGTATGTTGATACACCCCGAAGCCATGCGCCTGATCAAGGCGAACCTAGAGCTGATCGACGACGACATGCGTCAGAACAGCGAGGCGCAGCGCATCTTCCTCGACCTGCTGCTGAAACATGGCAACCCAGAGCGCGCTCTGCGCCGGATGAACGAGCTGGGCGTGCTGGGCGCCTTCATCCCCGAATTTGAACCCATCGTCGCAATGATGCAGTTCAATATGTACCACAGCTATACCGTGGACGAACATATCATCCAGTGTGTCGCCAACCTTGCCCGGATCGAAAAGGGCGAGCTGGAGGAAGAGCTGCCCGTCGCCTCGTCAATCCTGAAACGCGGCGTGAACCGCAAGGTGCTCTATGTGGCGCTGCTGCTGCATGACATCGGCAAGGGCCGCCCCGAAGACCATTCGATACTGGGCGCCAAAATGGTGCGCAAAATCGGTCCTCGTCTGGGTCTGAAACAGGACGAAGTCGACACGGTGGAATGGCTGGTGCGCTATCACTTGCTGATGTCCGACATGGCTCAGAAACGCGATATTGCCGATCCCCGCACGGTGCGCGACTTTGCCAAGGCGGTGCAGACGGTCAAACGGCTTGATATGCTTTGCGTGCTAACGGTCTGCGATATTCGTGGCGTCGGCCCTAACACCTGGAACAACTGGAAGGCCGTGCTGATCCGCGCCCTGTACCGCCAGACCGAACGCGCGCTGGAAACCGGGCTTGAGGATCTCAACCGTGAAAATCGCGGCACCGAGGCCAAGAAGGCCCTGCGCGAGTCCCTGTCGCATTGGCCGCGCAAGGTATTGCAGACGGAAACCGCCCGACATTATCCACCGTACTGGCAGGGGCTGCATGTCACCGCCCATATCGCCTTTGCCGAAATGCTGCGCGACGTGCAGGACGGAGATGTGCGCATAGACCTGCACCCCGACGAAGACCGCGACGCCACCCGTGCCTGTTTTGTCATGGCCGATCACCCCGGCATCTTTTCACGGCTGGCAGGCGCGCTGGCATTGGTCGGCGCCAATGTCGTCGACGCCCGCAGCTATACCACTAAGGACGGGATCGTGACCGATGCCTTCTGGATACAGGACGCTGACGGCAACGCCTTTGAGACCGACCGCCTGCCTCGCCTGCGCCAGATGATCGAAAAGACATTGCGCGGCGAAATCGTGGCCCGCGATGCGTTGAAATCTCGCGACAAAGTCAAGAAACGCGAAAAGGCATTTCGCGTGCCGACCCATATTACCTTCGACAACGAAGGATCAGAAATCTACACGATTATCGAGGTCGATACCCGTGACCGCCCCGGCCTGCTCTATGATCTGGCGCGGACACTGGCATCTGCCAACGTCTATATCGCCAATGCCGTCATCGCGACATACGGCGAACAAGTGGTCGATACCTTCTATGTAAAGGATATGTTCGGCCTCAAATACTATTCCGAGGCCAAACAACGTTCACTCGAAAGCCGCCTACGCGAGGCGATCACCGCCGGTGTTGAACGCGCCGAAGGCTGACTAAAGCTGCTTGGCGGCGAAGGTGTCGCACTGATCAAGCGATCCGCTGTCATAGCCGCGCCCGAACCAGCGTGCGCGCTGTTCCGATGTGCCGTGGGTAAAGGTATGCGGCTGCGGCACGCGCCCGGCCTGACGTTGCAGATGGTCATCACCGATCTTGCGCGCCGCGTTCAGCGCCTCGTCCAGATCACCTTTTTCCATCAAACCCTGTACATTCGCGGCCCATATCCCGGAAAAGCAATCCGCCATCAGTTCCAGCTTTACGGTCAGGGCGTTTGCCTCGGTTTTCGATGCCTGCCTGCGCGCGGCATCAACCTGTGGCAGGATGCCCAGCTCGTTCTGCACGTGGTGCGCGACCTCATGGGCGATCACATACGCCGCGGCAAAATCGCCGCCCGCACCCATCTGACGGTCCAGCATGGTAAAGAAACTCGTATCTAGATACGCCTTGCGATCCGCCGGACAATAAAACGGACCGGTGGCGCCCGATGCCCCCCCACAAGCGCTTTGAGTCACGTTATCAAACACCACAACCTTGGGGGCGCGGTAGGTTTCGCCGACCTGTTCCTGAAACACACGGGTCCAGACCTGCTCTGTCGTGGTCAACACCTGTGCGACGAACTGGGTCTGGGGGTCGTCACTCTCGGACACAGGCTGCGATTGTTGCACCTGACCGCCGCCACCGCCCTGCCCGGTCAGCAGCGGCGTTACGTCGATCCCGGTGAAATACCCGATTGCCAAAACCGCCACGACACCGACAAGCCCAAGCCCACCGGCACGCCCGCCGCCCCCGCCGCCACCACGCCGCACCTCGACGTTTCGGCTTCGATTGATCCCTCGCAAACGCATGTGTCTCTCCCCCTGAATGTCACTGACTATTGTCAGGCGAACGCACACCGCGCACAATGGTTCAATGACTGACAAAAATGATTTGGCCGAACACCGCACCAACTGGGCCGAGGACCGCACGATCCTCGCCAATGAACGCACCTTCGCGGGTTGGATGCGGACCGGCATGGCCGCTCTTGCGGTGGCCGTGGGCCTCAAGGCCGTGTTTGGTGATTTTGAACCGACTTGGGCCGCAAAAGCGGTTGCCAGCGTCTTCGTCGTCGCGGCCGTCTATATCTTTTGGGCCGCCCATGACACGGCGACCAAAACGCTGGAACGGCTTGAGGACCACCACGCCAACGCGCAACCCAACTCCCGGATGAAAACACTCGCGGTGATTTTCAGCGCTGCATCGGTGGCCGTGGGCGCCATCCTGTGGATGCTCTGACTGCGGTGGACGCCGCCGCCCGGACAGCTTAGCTTACCAACCTGACCGAATCCGATCTGGGGCACCATGACAGACACATCCGCCTACCGCGTGCTGGCCCGCAAATATAGGCCCGAAACCTTTGCCGATCTCGTTGGGCAGGATGCCATGGTGCGCACCCTCAAAAACGCGTTCGAGGCTGACCGCATCGCGCAGGCTTTTATCATGACGGGCATCCGCGGCACCGGTAAAACCACCACCGCACGGATCATCGCCAAAGGCATGAACTGCATCGGACCCGATGGCACCGGCGGCCCCACCACCGAACCTTGCGGGCAGTGCGAACACTGCACCGCGATCATGGAGGGGCGCCATGTCGACGTGATGGAGATGGACGCCGCATCCAATACCGGCGTCGCCAACATCCGCGAAATTATTGACAGCGTTCACTATCGCGCGGCCTCGGCCCGCTACAAAGTCTATATCGTGGACGAAGTGCACATGCTCTCGACCGGGGCCTTCAACGCCCTGTTGAAAACCCTCGAGGAACCGCCCGAACACGTCAAATTCATCTTTGCCACCACCGAAATCCGCAAGGTGCCGGTAACCGTGCTGTCGCGCT
This sequence comes from Sulfitobacter sp. KMM 9851, assembly GCF_057178245.1. Taxonomy (NCBI): domain Bacteria; kingdom Pseudomonadati; phylum Pseudomonadota; class Alphaproteobacteria; order Rhodobacterales; family Roseobacteraceae; genus Sulfitobacter; species Sulfitobacter sp. KMM 9851. Next base: position 473,257 of record NZ_CM169991.1, on the reverse strand, counting down.
GTCAACGGTTCGACCTGCGCCGGATTGAACCCGAAGTGATGATCGCCCTGCTGCGCAAGATCGCGACGTCAGAGGGGGCCGAGATCGCTGATGACGCACTGGCCCTCATCACGCGCGCCGCCGAAGGTTCTGCGCGCGATGCCACATCGCTGCTTGATCAGGCCATCAGCCACGGCGCGGGCGAAACCACTGCCGTACAGGTCCGCGCCATGCTGGGCCTGGCCGACCGGGGCCGCGTGCTTGACCTGTTCGATATGGTGCTGCGCGGCGATGCGGCAGGTGCGTTGACCGAACTCAGCGGGCAATACGCCGATGGCGCAGACCCGATGGCAGTGATGCGCGACCTGGCCGAAATCACCCATTGGGTGTCCGTGGTCAAAATCACGCCTGACGCCGCCGAAGACCCCACAGTGTCACCCGAGGAACGCGAACGAGGCCAGGAAATGGCCGAGGCATTGCCGATGCGGGTGCTGGCACGGCTTTGGCAGATGCTGCTAAAGTCGCTGGACGAGGTCGCCGCAGCCCCCAACGCGATGATGGCCGCCGAAATGGCCATCATCCGCCTAACCCATGTCGCGGACCTGCCCACACCCGAGGAACTGGTGCGCAAACTCAATGCCACCCCACCGCCCCCCGCCCCGCCCCCAAGCGGCGGCGGAACTGGCGGCGGCGTGACAGGTGGCAACACATCGGCGCAGTCGAGCCACAGCACACCCGCCTCCGGCACCACAGGCGGCGCGCCAACTGCCCGCAGCGGCGGCGGGGCGGTCGCAGCCCTCGCCACCGAAGTCGATGCCGCCTTGGCGCGCTTTCCCACCTTCGAACATGTGGTCGAACTGATCCGCGCCAACCGTGACGTCAAGCTGTTGGTCGACGTGGAATCGGGCGTGCGCCTCGCCGCCTATCAGCCGGGCCGCATCGAGTTTACCCCCGCCGCCAATGCCCCGCCTGACCTCGCGCACCGGCTTGGCACAAGGCTTCAGCAATGGACAGGCAACCGCTGGGCTGTCTCGCTGGTCAATACCGGCGACGCTGAAACCATCGCCGAAATCCGCGATGCAAAGGAAAACGACTTGCGCGCCAAGGCGCAGGACCACCCCCTGATGCAGGCGGTTCTCGCGCGCTTTCCCAAAGCCCGCATCACCGCGATCCATACCCCCGAACAACGCGCCGCCGCCGCCATCAGCGAAGCGCTGCCCGAAGTCGAAGACGAATGGGACCCCTTCGAAGACGGTTGATCCCTGCGCGCCGACCCCACATATAAACGACACGCAATTCAAGGAGAACGAGATGCTCAAAGGACTAGGCGGCCTCGGCGATATGGCCGGAATGATGAAAAAAGCGCAGGAAATGCAGGGCAAGATGGCCCAGATGCAAGAGGAGATGGCGAATATCACTGTCACCGGCGAATCCGGTGCGGGCCTGGTCAAAGCCACGTGCACCGCTAAGGGCGAGTTGACCTCTCTCGATATCGACCCCTCGATCTTTAATGGCGACGACAAGGAAGTGGTCGAAGACCTGATCCTCGCTGCCATCAAAGATGCCCAGTCCAAGGCAAGCGAGCGCGCGCAGTCCGAAATGGCCAAGCTTACCGAAGGTATGGGCCTGCCCGCTGGCATGAAGCTGCCTTTCTAATCTGTGTTTTCACCAAAGGCACGGCTCGGCGGGCGGCAACGGATTTCCATCGCATCCGGCTTCCCGCCCCGTGCTTCGCGCGACGCGCCCCTCTGTTTTATTTTGCCAAATAAACTCGACCCACCCTCTGCCACAGGTGCTATTCCTTGAGTTCAACCCGCGACATCGACGCCCTGATCGAACTGATGGCCAAGCTACCCGGCCTCGGTCCCCGCTCGGCCCGGCGCGCGGTACTGCACCTGATCCGCAAACGGGCCCTGCTGCTGACGCCCCTGTCTGACCTGATGCAGACCGTGGCCGTCACAGCGCGGGAGTGTTTGAACTGCGGTAATGTCGGCACCACCGATGTCTGCGATATCTGTACCAGTGAAAAACGCGGCAATGGCGAACTTTGTGTGGTCGAGGATGTCGCAGACCTCTGGGCGATGGAACGCTCGGGCGTGTTCAAGGGGCGCTACCACGTGCTCGGCGGTACCCTGAGCGCGCTGGACGCCATCGGCCCGCAGGAACTGCGCATCCCGCGCCTGATCGACCGGGTCGCGACCGAAGGCATCAGCGAGGTCATCCTCGCACTGAATGCGACGATCGACGGCCAGACGACGGCACATTACATCGCCGATCAATTGGACGGGCAGGTGCAACTGACGTCGCTGGCACAGGGCGTGCCGATAGGGGGCGAGTTGGATTACCTCGACGATGGCACCATCACTGCCGCTATGCGCGCGCGCAAGGCGGTGTGAGGCAAGGCTGTGTGAGGTAAGGGGGCCAGCCCCCATCGCCTGCGGCGATTCCCCCGGGAATATTTTTGACCAAAAAGAGATAAGGCAGCGGGCAGTTTCAGCCTGTGAAAGCAAATCGGGCCGCCTGCTCCTCCCAAAGCAGGCGGCCCTTTCCGGCATGGCAGATCGGTCCCGGTTACAGGACGACCACATCCAGCGGCGGAAACCCGTTGAACCCAACCGAACTGTAAGAGCTGGTATAGGCGCCACAGTTGCGGATCATGATCTTGTCACCATCACGCAGCGCGAGAGGCAGATCAATCGGGTTCTTTTCGTACAGGATATCGGCAGAGTCGCACGACGGACCAGCCAGAACACACGGCCCAACCGGGCCGCCGTCATGTGGTGTATCGAACTGATAGCGGATCGCTTCGCCTTCGGTTTCGGCCAGCCCCGAAAAGCGGCCGATGTCCAGGTAGACCCAGCGGCGCTGCGCGTCTTTCGATTTTGTCGACACCAGCAGGACTTCGGCGGCGATGTGCCCCGCCTCGGCCACGAGGCCACGGCCCGGCTCTGCCATCACATGTGGCACATGTCCAAAGCGATCTTCGACCGCCTTCATGATCGCTGAGGCATAGGCGCGTGGCGCGTCAATCGCCTCACCGTGAAACGCCGGGAAACCACCGCCAATGTTCAGCAATTGCAAATCGTGCCCGGCGGCGTTTGCGGCGTGCCACAGCGGTGCGACCTGATCCAGAACCGGGTGCCAGAATTCTGCCTTGCGGGTTTGCGACCCGACGTGAAAAGACAGCCCATAGGGCACCAGACCCACGGATTTTGCATGGTCCAGCAGCGACGGCAGCAGCGAATCCGCGCAGCCGAATTTGCGGGTCAGCGGCCAGTCGGCCAGCGAATTTTCCACGATCACCCGGATATAGACACGTGCACCGGGCGCATGTTCCGCGATCTTGTCCAATTCGCTTTCGCAATCGGCGGCGAACAGGGTCACGCCCACGGAATGCGCAAAAGCAATGTCGACACCGCGTTTGATGGTGTTGCCGAAAGATACCTTGGTGGTATCCACACCCTGCGACAGACAGAGTTCGATTTCCTGGCGTGAGGCCGCATCGAAACCGCAGCCCTTCTCGACCAGCATACGGATGATCTCGGGCGCCGGATTGGCTTTTACCGCATAGTGGATATGCGCGCGCCCCAGCCCGTCGTGCAAGGCGTCGTATTTCGCCGCAACCCGGTCACGGCTGATGACCAGCGTCGGGCGGTCGAATGTGTTTTCGGCGATATATTCCGCCACTTCATCGTAGTTCGACGCGGCATCGGAAAAAACGGTACGTTGTGCGGTAGAAGTCATATGCATCTCCAAAGAGCAGGTGGGGCGGGAGTACCCCAAGAGTCGTTTCAAGAGACGTTACCGTCGCTGCAAAGTCACAAGGCAGTCAGCTTGGAAAACTGAGCCGCCCGAGGCGCGTGCGTTGGCGTCTGTAGAGGCGCATTTACGCCCTTTTCAGATTCGTACAAGTGGGAAAATCAGCATGTTTCAGAATTGTTCGACGCCGCAAGTCACTGTGTCGTCATTGCATCACACGCTTCGGTGCGCCAAGACCAAAAAGACATATAATTGTTTTAAATCAAGGCGTTATCGCACCGCCGCCAACCACCGTCATTCATCTTCCCAATCGCTGCCAATCGCATCCCGGTTACGTCCACGTTCTTCTTGGATCATCTGAGACACCTCGCGGCGCTCTTGATCGTCCATATCTTCAGGCTCTGTTTCCGCTGCTTCGGTTTCGGCCAAGGCAATGATGAACCACATCGGAAAATGGTCCGACCCGATCTTGCCTAATCGATCCATTTCCAGCAGGCGGAACTGCGGGTCATGAAATAGATGGTCCAACGGCCAGCGCATCCACGGCATCGTGGCGCTAAAGGTGTTGTACATGCCACGACCGACCCTTGGATCCAGCAGACCTGAAAGGCGCTGAAACCGTCGGGTGGTGCTGGACCAAGCAACGTCATTCAGATCGCCCGAAACAACAGCAGGCAGAGGATCTTTTTCTGCCAACATGCCAATCAACGCGATCTCGCTGTCGCGGCCGACGGTATCATGGTTGATGACAGGCGGCTCGGGGTGCACAACATAAAGCCGGAAATCCTCACCGATCCGCAGGCGTACCCGCGCACTGACCGATGGCACACCCTCGGTAACGAGTTCGCTGATCTCGATCTCTGACAATGGCAGCTTCGACATGACACACATGCCATAACCGTTGTCTTTGGGCACTTTGACCCAGTGTTCGTAGTCGTCACCCACACCGTCTTCCAGCGCCTTGATCCAATCATCGTCCACCTCGATGGCCATGACGATATCGGGTGACCGGGCGCTGATCAGCGCGATCAAGCGGTCATAGGCGCGGTTGGATTTTTTGACATTGGCGGCCAGCAGGCTGACGTGCCGGTCGGTGTCGGCGCGCAGCGATGCCCCAGCGTTCACCGATTGTCGCCGCCAGATCGGGGTGAACTTGATAATATAAGCGGCCTGTATCGCCGCCATCGCCACCATCACGACGGCCCCCGCGGCACCCAAGGTGCCACCATGTACCCAAGGTAGGACCAGAACCAGCACCAAGGCCAACGCCACCATCTGTTCGCGCGGAAAGGCGAGGCCCCGAATGGCCCCAAACGGCACCTTGCTGAGCGGCAGCAGGGTCGCCACGACCAACAGAACCGCCAGTCCCCAGATTACGATGGTCAGCGAGGTCTCCATGATGCCTTTCAGGCGCAACACGCCAGTGGGGGTAAATTGAAACAGGGCGCCGGTTCCCCGACGCCCTGTTGTCATAACACACAGTGCAGCGGAAATGTTCCGCCGACACCTCGTTTCAGGATTTTTCGTCGTCTTCTTCGTCGTCTTCCCCACCATCACGGATGTTGAAGAAACTGTCCGCGTCAGAGTAGTCGCCCTTGGGTTTGTGTTCGTCATCCTCATCAAGAGGGTTGCCGGAAAGGGTAAAGGTTTCGAGCCCCTCAATGGCGGTCGGCATCTTCGGCTCTGCGTCCATGCCGAGGCTTTGCTCGGTGCTGACCAGCTTGCGACGCTCGTCATCATTCATCACTTCACCAGCGGCCAGCTTCTTGGCTGCGGCCTTTTGCACCGCGGCGTCCAGTTCGGACTGTTTGCACAGACCCAGGGCAACCGGATCAATCGGCTGGATATTCGAGATATTCCAATGGGTCCGCTCGCGGATTGCCTGAATGGTCGGCTTGGTGGTGCCGACCAACTTGCTGACCTGACCATCACTCAACTCGGGGTGAAACTTCACCAGCCAGAGGATCGACGCTGGGCGGTCCTGGCGTTTGCTGAGCGGGGTGTAGCGCGGGCCACGGCGTTTTTCTTCGCCTTGGGCTGCGGCGTTGAACTTCAGCGCAATCTTGTGCAACGGATCGGCCTGGGCCGCCTCGATTTCTTCTTCGGTCAACTGGTTGTTGGCAATAGGGTCAAAGCCCTTGACGCCCTGTGCCACATCGCCGTCCGCGATACCCTGGACTTCCAGCTCGTGCATGCCGACGAAATCGGCGATCTGCTTGAAACTGATGGTGGTGTTATCCACCAGCCAAACGGCGGTGGCCTTTGCCATGATTGGTTTTGCCATGTGGCTCTCTCCTTAAAACGCAACTTTCCCGTCGCCTGAAAGGCTGTCCTGTCTGGCAGAACGGTCTCCATTGTCGGGGAACTTCAGGCCTATATACTCAGGACCACGCAATAAGGAAAGACCCAATGCATATGATGCGCACCTGCCTGCTGGCCCTGAGCCTCCTGTGCCCCCCGGCCACCGTCGGCGCTGACGGCAGTCGTACGGGCCAGTTCGACTACTACGTACTGGCCCTCAGCTGGTCACCCAACTGGTGTGCCCTAACCGGCGACGCGCGCCGTTCGCCGCAATGCGACGAGAACAGCGGCCACGGCTGGATCCTGCACGGGCTCTGGCCCCAGAACACGCGCGGGTACCCCAGCTTTTGCCAAAGCGGCAAGGCACCGCCGAACCGCGCCATGACCACCGCCATGGCTGACATCATGGGCACCAGCGGGCTGGCTTGGCATCAGTGGAAGAAACACGGCTCCTGCACCGGGCTTGACCCCGCCGACTACTACGCTCTGTCGCGCAAAGCCTACGCCCGCGTCGTCCGCCCCGCGATCTTTCGCAAACTTGACCGCGCAGTGAAACTTCCCGCTCACGTTGTCGAGGAGGCGTTTGTGAAAGCCAACCCCGGCCTGACGCGCGCGGGGCTGACTATCACCTGCAAACAGCGACACATTCAAGAAGCCCGCATCTGCCTGACCCGCGCGCTGGAGTTCACCCCCTGCGGGCGCGATGTATCGCGCGACTGCACGATGAAAGATGCCCTGTTCACGCCGCTGCGCTAACGCGCCAACTGGCACCGCCCGTGGCGTGCGGCGGAGCCTCCGGCGGGGAATATATAAGACCAAAAAGAGGAGGAAGTCTCCCCCCTCCCCGCGAAAGCTTTCGCTCTCTTTCTGGTACGGTCATCGGCTTCCACGCCTGTACCGCGGTGGTATTGAAACCCACTTCGGGTTAATAATTCCTTACTCTTTTTGGTCTTATATTCCCCGCCGGAGGCACAGGTTTGCCACTGGCAAACCCAACAAGGACTCCTGCGGTCCGTGCGTCACTTTCAGCCGCCGACCTTCAGCACGATCTTGCCAATATGGCCGCTGGCTTCCATGCGCGCGTGCGCAGCGCTCGCAGCATCAAGGTCGTATTCGCTATCCATCACCGGCGCCACCCGTCCTGCCTCCAGCAACGGCCAGACCGTTTCCAGCAACGCCGAGGCGATGCGCGCCTTGGCAAGATCACTTTGGGGCCGCAACGTAGAGCCCGTCATCGTCAGCCGCCGCGTCATCAGCGTGGCGAAATTGATCTCCTGCTTCGCCCCCTGCAGGAACGCGATCTGCACCAGACGCCCATCCTCGGCCAGCGCCTTGAGGTTGCGGTCGATGTAACTGCCGCCGACCATATCAAGGATGACATCCGCGCCGCCCTCGGCCTGCAACACATCGACAAAATCCATATCGCGATAATTGATCGCCGCCTCTGCGCCCAGCTTCATGCAGGCCGCGCATTTGCTGTCTGTTCCCGCCGTCACGAACACCCGCGCGCCAAAAGCATGAGCAAGCTGGATTGCCGTTGTGCCAATGCCCGATGACCCGCCGTGGATCAGCACCCGTTCGCCTGCCTTCAGCCCGCCGCGCACAAACAGGTTGGACCAGACGGTGAAAAACGTCTCTGGCAGGCAGGCGGCCTCTTTCAGCCCCATCCCCTCGGGCACCGGTAGGCAATGTGCCGCAGGTGTCGCGACATAGTCGGCATAGCCGCCACCGGGCAGCAACGCGCAGACCAGATCGCCAACCGCGACGTTCTGCACCCCCGGTCCAACCTCGACGACTTCGCCGGCCGCCTCCAACCCTGGCAGATCACTCGCCGTGGGGGGCGGCGCATATTTCCCCGCACGTTGCAGCGCATCGGGGCGGTTGACCCCGGCATAGGCCACCTTGATCACAACCTGCCCATGCCCCGCCACCGGGCGCGGACGCTCGACCAGTTTTAAAACCTCCGGCCCGCCGGGCTCCGTAATTTCAACTGCGCGCATCATCTCGGTCATATCAGGCTCCTTCAAACTGAGATTTTCCCGCACCATATGCGGCAGCCCTGCCCCATGCACCCCGATAATCGCCGCTTGGCCAAGGCCTGCGCAGTTTGCTAGACAGACCGGACCAGACGGAAGGGCCCTTGGGATGGCGGCAGCGGACAGTTTTAGCTGGGCAGCAGACGCAGGGCTGTATGCCGGGGCGCATCGCATCCGTGTGGTGGCGGCGGACAGCACCGAATTTCGCCAGATCCCGGCCACACCCGCATCCGCCGCCCTCGACGGGCTTGGCGCGGCACTTCTGGCACGCGCCCCATTCTGCCTTGCCGATTCCGCCTTGCCTGCCAACGTCACCTGCGCTCCGGGGCAGATACTGACGCTCACCGGGGGCAGCGCGGGCCAGCCCAAGGCGGTGCGCCGAAGCCAGGCCTCCTGGATCGCCAGTTTCACCGCCAACGCCGCCCAGTTTACCTATGGTCCGGCCGACAGCATTGCGGTGCTGGGTCAGCTTGGCCATTCTCTGGCTCTATACGGCGTGCTTGAGGCGCTTCATCTGGGGCTCGATGCCCATGTGCTGTCCGACCTGGGGCCCGGCGCCCAGGCGGCGCGGATGGCAGCAGCCGAGGTCAGCATCCTGTATACCACCCCAACCCAATTGCGGCTGCTGGCGCGGGGCGCGGCAGGGCAGCCGCTCAGCGCTCTGCGGCTTATCCTCTGCGGTGGGGGCGCGCTGGATGCTGACGCCCGCCGCGCGGCTGCTACGTTGGCCCCGCAGGCGGCGATCCATGAATTTTACGGCGCTGCTGAAACCAGTTTTATCACCCTGTCCGATGCCACCACGCCTGCGGGCGCTGTCGGGCGGGCCTATCCCGGTGTCACGCTGCGCATCCTGACCGATGATGGCAAACCGACGCAGGGGATCGGCACTGTCTGGGTGCGCAGCCCCTATTTATTCGACGGCTACGCCCTGGGCCATAGCACAGAGACCCGGTGGCGCGACGGTTTTGTCACGGTGGGCGAGATGGGCCAGTTGGACGAAGATGGCAATCTGTGGCTTAAGGGGCGGCGCAGTCGGATGATCACGGTCGCCGATCAGAACGTCTTTCCCGAAACCATCGAAGCGCTGATCACCGCGCATCTGGGGCGCGCTTGCGCCGTTCTGCCCCGGCCCGACCCGATGCGCGGGCAGCATCTGGTTGCCATTGTCGACGCCACGCCCGATGGCGCCATCGCCGATCAGATCGCCACACAGATCACCGATGCCTGCCGCGCCAGATTTGGGCCCCTCGCCACCCCAAAGCAGGTTTTCTTTCATCCCAGCTTGCCGCTGCTCCCCTCGGGCAAGATCGACCTCACGGCCCTTGCCCGTTGGCTTAAGGATCGCCCATGACCCGCGCCTATATCATCTCCGCCTGCCGCAGCCCGGTGGCCCCGCGCGGTGGCGCGCTGGCGCATCTGGACCTGCCGCAGCTTGCCGCCCCGATCCTGCGTGCAACTCTGGCGCAGGCGAACCTTGACCCGGCGCAGGTGGATGAGGTGATCAGCAGCACCGCCCTTGGCCCCGGCGGCAACCCCGCGCGCAGCATCGCACTGGCGGCGGGGCTGTCTGACCATGTCGCGGGGCTTAGCATTGATCGACAATGCGCAGGCGGCCTGGATGCATTGGCACTGGCGCGGCAGATGATCATCAGCGGCGCGGCAGATGTGGTGATCGCCGGCGGCGCGGAAAGTTATTCGCGCCAGCCGCTGCGGCTGCGTACCTTTGCCGATGGCCGCCCGCCAGAACCTTACGAGCAGGCCCCCTTTACCCCCTGGCCCGACCGCGACCCCGACATGGCCGATGCCGCCGACGCCTTGGCCCGCAGCCATCACATCAGCCGTGCAGCGCAGGACGATTGGGCCGTCCACAGCCATGCCAAGGCCTGCGCGCACCCCGTTTCAAAACAAGAACTGGTGCCGCTGGCGGGCCTTGACCGTGATGCTTTTACCCGCCGCCTCAGCCTTGCACTTTGCCGCCGCGCCGCGCCAATCAGTGGCGACATCACCGCCGCCAACGCGGCCGTGGCAGCCGATGCCGCCGCCTACTGCGTTGTGGTGTCCGAAAAGGTCGCAGCGCGCCTGGGGGTCCCGCGGATTGAGGTACTGTCCGCCGCAACCAAAGGCAGCACGCCGGATATGCCGGGGCTGGCACCGCTGGTGGCCATCCGCGCCGTCCTTGCGCAGGCCAATGTGACCATCGCTGATCTGTCCGTGGCCGAGGTTATGGAAGCCTATGCCGTGCAGGCGATCGCCTGCGTGCAGGGCGCACAGATCGACCCAAAGATTGTGAATCCCGGCGGCGGTGCGCTTGCGCGGGGCACCCGATTGGCGCGTCAGGCGCAATCAACGCCGTGCGGCTCTGGCATGAATTGCGCGCGCGCGGGCAGGGCACCGGGCTGGCCGCGATTGCGGCAGCGGGGGGGATCGGCTCAGCGCTGATCCTGCGCGCCTGATCCCCAAAGGTCCACATGCGCGAACCTTTGGGGACAGTGGCAGACGTCAGGCCCGCGACAGCAGGCTGGCAGGCCGGGCCTTGGCCAGACCGGCGGTGATGAACCCGGCCAGAACGGCCTTGATCAGATCACCGGGAATAAAGGCGGTGACGAGCAGTGCTGCCTCGGGCGCGGTTTTGTTCAGCGTCATCATCATGCCGAAGATGCCAAAGACATAGAGCACCAGCACCCCACCGATGACCGACGCCACACCGGCGACAAGGCCCACAGGCGCGCTCCGCCATTGGCCCATGATCCAGCCTGTGACAAATGCCGCAACAGGAAACCCGACAAGAAAGCCCACGGTAGGCGAGGCAAAGACGCCCAAGCCGCCCCGACCGCCAGCCAGCAGCGGCAGCCCCAAGGCCACCAACGCCACGAACAAGAGAACCGCCAGCGCCCCGCGCCGGGCACCCAGCACGGTCCCGCACAGCATCACGCCCAGCGTCTGCGCCGTGATCGGCACGCCGAACCCAAGGGTAAATTTCGGGATCAGGCCCAGTGCGGCGATCAACGCAGCAAAGAGGGCGATCATGGTCAGGTTGCGTTCCATTGGCGCGGTCCTTTTGTTTCCGTTGGCGATTGGTAGGACCGCCCCCGGCCACGGTCAAGCCATCAGATGCCGCCGCGCGCCCGCAACGCCTCGGCCAGATGTTCCGCATCGTCTATCGCCAGCACGGCAAAGGGCGTGACAATGCGCCAACTCAGCCGTCGCCGCGCCCGCGCCCGCCATGCCAGCGCCAGCAGATGCCCTTTCTGCCCCAGAACCGGGGTGAAACGGATCACCATCGCCATCGCCAGTTCCACCGCGCGGGTATTCACGCCAAAGCGGCGCAGCGGCGTCAGCAGCCAGCGCACCACCCCCATCATATCGGTTAGCCGTGTGGTCATGGTGACCAGATTGGCCAGCCCCACGGCCGTCAGCATCCGCATTGCGATGACCAAACCGGCGGCCAGATCGGCGGTGAACAAATGCCACAAGACAATCAGCCCGACAAATGGCCACAGCAGCCAAAGCCGCCCCAAACCGGCGCGCAGAAACGCCCGACCCGGCAGCGCATAGAGCGCAAGCGTGCCCGCCAGAAAGGCCAGATGCGCCCCCGGCGCGTCCACTGCAAACAAAACCAACGTCGCACCACAAAGCGCGCCCAGTTTACCCCCCGCCGCCCAACCATGGGCGCGGGTCTCAACCGGCGAGGTCAGAGAGATCATCGTCAGCCCCCAATTTCTGCATCCGGTGACTGAAGGCGCGCAAAACGCTGTCGGGCCTGCCCTGCTCGGCCACTCGGCCCTGCTCCAGCCACAGCACATGGTCATAAATGCGCAAAACCGCCGGATCATGGGTGATGTGGATCAACACAGCCTCCACCCCATCGAGCACGCGCGCCAGATGCATCGCAGTGGGGATATCAAGCCCGGCAAAGGGTTCATCCAGGATGATCACCCGCGGCTGCATCGCCAGCACAGCCATCAGGCAAACCAACTGCCGCTGGCCCTGCGACAACTGATGAATTGCCGCCTGCGCCCAATGCCCCTTGTCAAAGCGCGCCAAAATGGCCGCAACGCCCCGCGCCGCCTCGGCTTTGGACTGCCCCAACTGGCGCAGGCCAAAGCCGATTTCCTCTTCCACCGTGGGAAAAATGATCTGATGGTCCGGGTTCTGAAACAGGATGCCGACGATCCCCAGCGCCGCCTTGCGGTCGCGGGCCACGTCAATGCCTGCCAGCCGCACCTTGCCCGCGTCCGGGGCCACCAGCCCCGCAATCACCCGCGCCAGCGACGTTTTGCCCGACCCGTTGCGCCCCACAATACCGATGCGCCGCGCATCTGATTGCAAAGCGACATCGCGCAGCACATCCACCCCACCGGGGGCGTACTGCACGGCCTCAACGCTGATCAGGGGGGCAGTCGGGCTAGTCATCGGCGGGGCCTGTCTTGGGTCTGGTGGCCCTGCCCTAACACTTGTGGCGGCAGTGGAAAAGCCTACTGCGGCGGCGTCCAGCGCCCCGGCAGGTTCGGGTCCACCGCCTTGCCCGGCGCCTTGACCTTGCCCAGCAACCAGTTTGGCCCCGCCATCAGCCGGCTCAGCGTCGGGCTCTCGCGCACCTGCGCCTTGAACTTTTCGATCTGCATCACATTGTCGATCCGCCGATCCAGAAACCGCCATGTCGCGCCGTGCCCCTCGCTGATATCACCCAGCCAGAACAGCAATGTTGCGGAATAGACCCCGGCCAGCGTCGCCCGCTTGGTGTACCAGTTCACATCATCCGATGTGTCCCCCAGCGCCGTCCAGATGGCATCGACGGTGTCCCACACCAGCTTGGCCCCTTCGGGCGCGTGGTGCGGCAGGGCAAACAATGTCGTCCCCCGGCGCACCACCTCGCGGTCGCCCGACACCTCGAATCGCACCTGCACCGCCTTGGCGATCTTGTCACGAAACCGCATCCCCTCCAGATCGGCCTCGGCCAGTGCCGCCAGCATCTGCGCATCACCGCGCCGATGATAGGTCACAGCCAAATCAACCGCCCCGCGCGGACAGGTGGCGCGGGCCAGGCCCTCGTCCATGCCGCAGTCTTTTATGGCTGCATCGAATGTCGCCCCCGTCCAGCCGTCAAAGGCGACATGGGGCAGTGCTGCGTCAAGCAGTTGGGCCTTGGGATCGGTCATGGCAAGCTCCTCTAGCGGTGCAACGGCAGGGTGGACAAAGCGCACATAGCTTGCTATAGCGCCATTTCCTGCAAATCATTGCAACTTTATCCTAGAAAGGTGGTGACAACCACATGCAGGTTAGTGTTCGCGACAACAACGTCGATCAAGCCCTCCGGGCCTTGAAGAAAAAGCTCCAGCGCGAAGGCGTTTTCCGTGAAATGAAGCTCAAGCAACATTTCGAGAAACCCTCCGAGAAAAAAGCGCGCGAGAAGGCCGAGGCCATCCGCCGTGCCCGCAAGCTGGCGCGCAAGAAATTGCAACGCGAAGGCATGATGTAAATCATACCCGCGTAACGCGACAGAATTACGAAACCCCCGTGGCCTGATGGCGGCGGGGGTTTTGTTTTTGCTGGGGTGGAATCACCGCATTTGAAAACCCCGTGCCACCACGGGGTGTACGCAGGGTTTGCAAAGGCATCTCGAATATTGCATCCCACCATCGTTGGAGCCGTTTTGCGCTTCGGCTACTGATGTCGAGGTAAATTTATGGACGTGGTCATTATTGGCGCAGGGCTGTCTGGGCTAACAGCCGCAGCAGTGTTGCGCGAAGCAGGCGCACAAGTGCAACTTCTCGAAGCGGATGCGCATATCGGAGGTCGTATTCGCGCCCTACGTGATCCGATCAGTGGTGATGCAGTTGCCGATCTCGGCCCGACTTGGGTTTGGCCAAGGCACCAACCTGTGGTCGCGCGCTGGCTGAACACGCTTGGTGCAACAACCTTTGAGCAATTTAATCAAGGTGATGCTGTTGTCGTCGGGTACGGGCCTAACCCGGTTCGCCAGCCGCTGCCAGGACAGGACGGTATGGTTCGCATCGCGGGCGGACCAACGACGCTCATCGACATCCTTGCCAACCGCATTGGCCAAGAAAACATCCGAACGTCAGCGCCTGTAACTGAGGTCTCCGAAGATGGGCCGGGCCAGATGGCCGTCCATCTTAGTTCAGGCGACGTTATCACCGCCAAAAAAGTGATTATCTCGGTGCCACTTCGCGTTGCAGCCACAACCATGCACCTCCCATGGGCGTCATCCACTCTGATTGATACCATGCGTAGAATGCCGACATGGATGAGCACCCACGCCAAAGCCGTTGCGCTCTACCATAGGCCATTTTGGCGCAACGATGGACTATCCGGCAGGATCGCCAGTCGTACCGGACCGCTTGCCGAAGTGCATGACCACACAGGTGTAAACAAAACGCCTGCCGCGCTGTTCGGCTTTGTAAGCTGGACACCGGAACAAAGACGCGCAGAGCCAGCGCGTCTGAGGCAGGCAATCTTGGACCAGCTTTCAGATTGCTTTGGAAATGCTGCTGCGCAGCCCCTTGAACTGGTGATCCAAGACTGGGCGATGAACCCGCGCATCGTGACCGAACTGGATACCTTGCACCCCGCAACCCATCCCGACATCGGTCCAGCCCATCTAAGGCAACCGCATCTTGATGGTCGCGTTCGGTTTGCTGTGTCTGAGGCGTCCGAGCGTAGCCCCGGTCTAATCGAAGGGGCTCTAGCGATAGGAGAGAGCGCCGCCTTGGCGTTGCTCAGCGCGGATTTATAGGGGCAGGCTTGTGCAAGAGAAGGCGCGCTGTGCGCTTTCGTTTAATGATGGCCGCCTATATGAAACCGAAACTGTGATCGGTCGTCGTGCGCTCAAACCGGATCACAGTTCGAATTCGGTTGCACCCCACAACACCAAGGGTTCTTTCGCCACTTCAGCCCCACATTAAACGCGCCGGGCCCTCACCCTCAATCGTAACTCCGCTGATCCTCGATCACCACACCGTCCTTGGCCAAGCTGCCCGGTGCCACCACCTCAACCTTGCCCTTCAATTTCAACACCTGCGCTACCGTCTGCGCGAACACCTCAGCATCGCCGCCCGATGCCTCAATTTGCACCGTCATCACGTCCTGCTCACCCGCACGCGCCACGATCACCCGCGCCTTCGCGATTTCATCGTGGTGCGCCACCAGCGCCGCCACCTGTTCAGGACGCACAAACATGCCCTTGATCTTGGCCGTCTGGTCTGCGCGGCCCATCCAGCCCTTGATGCGCATATTGGTCCGCCCACAGGGCGACACGCCTTCCAGCACCGCAGACAGATCACCCGTGGCAAAGCGGATCAGCGGGTAATCGGGGTTCAGCGTCGTCACCACAACCTCGCCCACCTCGCCCGGTGCCACAGGATCACCCGTGCCGGGGGTCACAATCTCGACGATCACATGTTCATCAACGATCAACCCCTCCATCGCCGGGGTCTCATAGGCGATATTGCCCAGATCGGCGGTGGCATAGGATTGCAGGCAGGTAATCCCCCGCTCCGCGTAATATGCCCGCAAGGACGGGAACAGCGCGCCGCCGCCCACCGCCGCCTTGGTGATGCCCAAGGTCACGCCCATCTCGTCGGCCTTGTCCAAAATCACCTTGAGGTAATCCGGCGTGCCGGCATAGGCCGTGCTGCCCACATCACGTGCCGCGATCACCTGCAATTCTGTCTGCCCGGTTCCGGCAGGCAGCACAGTGGCCCCCACCGCCCGCGCCCCGGATTCAAAAATCATGCCCGCAGGGGTCAGATGATAGCCAAAGCAGTTCTGGATGATATCTCCCGCGCCAATCCCCGCCGCATGCAAAAACCGCCCCATGCGCCACCAGTCGGGGTCATTGCTGGACGGCTCATAGATCGGCCCGGGCGATTGAAACACATGGCTGAACCCATGCGCGGGGCGCGTCGTGAACCCGCCAAAGGGCGCAGATGCGGCTTGTGCCTTGCCCAACTCGGACTTGCGCAGCACCGGCAGTGCCGCCAGCGCCGCCGCATCGGTAATCGCGTCAGGATCAACCCCATCCAGCGCCCCCGCGTAACCCGGCAACCCCTGCGCACGCGCGATCTGGACTGGCAAGGCTTTGGCCAATGCCACTGCCCGCGCATCGCCACTGCGGGTTTCGAGATCGTCAAAAAAGGGCTTCATCAGCATCCCGTCACTTTCTTACATCGCATTTCGTCTGTGGGGTTTGTCGTCGTACGCTTAGCTCAGCCAACGCTTGCGCCGCCGATAGCTGCGCACATCGCGGAACGATTTACGCCCCTCGTCCGACATCCCAAGGTAAAATTCCTTAACGTCCTGATTTTCGCGCAGGTCCTTGGCCGGGCCATCCATCACCACACGGCCCGATTCCAGAATATAACCATAATGCGCAAACCGCAGCGCCACATTGGTGTTCTGCTCGGCCAACAGAAAGGTCACACCTTCCTTTTCATTCACCGATTTCACGATCTCGAAAATCTGTTCGACCAGTTGCGGCGCCAGCCCCATCGACGGCTCGTCCAACAGGATGGTCTCGGGGCGGCTCATCAACGCGCGCCCGATGGCACACATCTGCTGCTCCCCACCCGAGGTATAGCCCGCCTGGCTTTTGCGCCGCTCGCGCAGGCGCGGGAAATACTCATAAACCATTTCCAAATCCGCCGCCGTCGCGCCCTTGCCATCCGTGCGGGTATAGGCACCGGTCAGCAGGTTTTCCTCAATCGTCAGATGCTCAAAACAATGGCGGCCTTCCATCACCTGCACGACTCCGCGCTTGACGGTTTCGGCAGGGTCCTGATGTTGAATGTCACCACCGCGATACTTGATCGACCCTTTGGTGACCTCCCCGCGCTCAGACGCCAGCAACCCCGATATCGCCTTCAGCGTCGTGGTCTTGCCCGCGCCATTGCCCCCCAACAGGGCGGTGATTCCGCCCTTGGGCACATTCAGGCTGACGCCCTTCAACACGAGGATCACGTGATTATAAATCACCTCGATGTTGTTGACCTCAAGCAGGTTTTCAACGGCCACATCATTGGTATTGGCGGCATCCAGCATCTGGCTTCACCCTTTGCAAAATTCGTAAAATTCCCCGGCCACGCCGCGATTGGCGCAGCCGGGGAAGTGCCGCTTACTTGCAGCTGCTTTCGATTTTGTTTTCCGCCGCATAGGCTGCGGAATCCTCATCAATCAACGGCTGGATCACATCCATGTCGGTCGCGCCAAATTCGGAAATCAGGTTCCATTCCTTGGCCGCCGCATCCCACTGGGTCACGCCAACCAGACCGGTGCCACCGTGGTTCGCACAGGACACTTTGAACGATGGACCAAAGCCCGGCAGGCCAAGCGCCGCCATCTTCTCTTCGGTGATCTCCAGCGCTTCCATGCCATCACGCATCTGGGCTGCGGTGATGTCCATCGTGCCGTGGATTTCCTGCGCGGTTTTGGCCGCCTCGGCCGCCAGCATCGCGGCATAAAGCCCACGGTTATACAGAACCGTACCGATCTGGTCGCCGTTGCCCGCCGCTTTACCCTTGTCGACAACATGCGTCTTGATATCATCGAACACAGGGAAGTCATCGCCCACACCGTGGAACGTCAACGCCTTGTACCCGTTGGCCGCGTCGCCCGCTGCCAGCACGTCGTTTTCCGACCCGGACCACCAGATGCCGATAAAGTTCTCCATCGGGAACCGGATGTTGGCCGCTTCCTGAACCGCAACCTGGTTCATCACGCCCCAACCGTACATGATCACATAATCAGGCTTGTCGCGGCGAATTTGCAGCCACTGCGATTTCTGCTCCTGACCGGGGTGATCCACCGGCACTTCGGTAAACTCGAAACCGTGCTTTTCCGCCAGTTCCTGCAAGGTGCGGATCGGCTCCTTGCCATAGGCAGAGTTGTGATAGACGAGCGAGATTTTCTTGCCCTTCAGATCACCGCCGTTTTCGGCCAGCAAATAGTTGATCGCACCGGACGCGCCGTTCCAATAGTTCGCTGGATAGTTGAACGTATGGCTGAATACGTCGCCATTCGCGGCAGACGTCCGGCCATAACCCATCGTGTGCATCGGAATGTCATCCGCCGTGGTCTTGGGGATCAGCTGATAGGTGATGCCGGTCGACAACGGCTGATACACTAACCCGCCGCTGTCCTTCAGTGACTCGTAGCATTCCACACCCTTTTCGGTGTTATACGCGGTTTCGCATTCCGGCACCTGCGTCATCACACCACCGATACCGCCGTCACGTTCGTTCAGCATGGTGAAATAATCCGCATAGCCATCGGCAAAGGGGATGCCCCCCGCCGCATAAGGCCCGGTGCGATAGCTCAGCGATGGGAATACGAGATCCGCCATGACGGGGCTTGCAGCCATCAGGCCTGCAACTGCCAGTGTTCCTAGTTTATATTTCATCGGTTTTTCCTCCCTGGATGTGTCCGATTTGGTTTCACAGGATGGGGTTCACCCCCCCACCTTCTTTTCGCGACCTGTCCCGCTAGTGCGGGAAGGGCCACAATCTCAGCTTTTCCTTGGCGACACGCCACAGCTGCGCAATGCCATGCGGCTCTGCCACAAGGAAAATGATGATCAGCGCGCCGACGATCACCAACTGCAAATGCGCCACGATGTCCGTGGGCCAGCCCAGCCAGTCGACGCCGACGATCTTCAGCAGCACCGGCAACAGCACCAGAAACGCCGCCCCCGCGAAGGACCCGAATATCGACCCCAGCCCGCCGATGATGATCATGAAAAGCACAAGGAACGACTTGGTGATGCCAAAGGCTTCCCCCACTTCCACGGCACCCAGATAGATCGCAAAAAACAACGCCCCAGAAATGCCGATGAAAAACGACGATACCGCAAAGGCCGTCAGTTTGGCGCGCAGCGGGTTCACCCCGATGATCTCGGCGGCGATATCCATATCGCGGATCGCCATCCACTTGCGCCCCACCGACCCGCGCGTCAGATTGCGGGCCACCACGGCGGAAAAGATCGTGAAGATCAGGCAGAACATATAGGTTGCCCAGGCCTCAGTATTTGGCCCGGTCACAAAGATGCCAAACACATCCCTTTCGGGCGCCGAAATCTGACCCGAGGCGGAATAGTTGTAAAACCACGGCACCCGGTTGAACAGCCACACCAGGAAAAACTGCGCCGCCAGCGTCGCCACCGCCAGATAGAATCCCTTGATCCGCAAACTGGGCAAACCAAACAAGACACCCACAGCCGCGGTAATCGCGCCCGCCAGCAACACATGAATGAACATGCTGACATCGGGCATCGCGGTCATCAGCTTGTAACAGGCATAAGCGCCCACAGCCATGAACCCCCCGGTCCCCAGCGACACCTGCCCGCAATAGCCCACCAGAATATTCAGTCCAATCGCCGCGATGGCATAAATCAGGAAAGGCATGAACAACGAGTTCACCCAATAGTCGTTGACCATGAAAGGAATAACCACCACCGCAATGAACAATACCAGATAGTACCGATAGCGATCGAACTTGATCGGGAATGTCTGCTGGTCCTGCGGATAGGACGTGTTGAAATCACCTGCTTCACGGTAAAACATTAGACGTCCTCTTCTTTCTTTTTGGTCTTAAATATTCCCGGGGTCTGGGGCTGGCCCCAGTCCACCTTCGCCACGGGCCCACGCCCCGCCATTATGTTTGGGGGGTTCAGATCAAACGCGCTCAATGATCTTCTCCCCAAACAGGCCCTGCGGACGAAACACGAGGAACAGCAGCGCCAACATATAGGCAAACCAGTTTTCGGTGGCCCCGCCAAGGAACGGCGCACCAATCAGGAATTCGAACAATTTCTCACCCACGCCGATGATCAACCCGCCCACAATCGCACCGGGGATCGACGTGAACCCGCCCAGCATCAACACCGGCAACGCCTTGAGCGCGATCAGTGACAGCGAAAACTGCACCCCCGATTTTGCGCCCCACATGATCCCCGCCACCAGCGCGACAAAACCCGCCAGCGACCAGACCAGTATCCAGATGAAATTCAGCGACACGCCCACCGATAGCGCCGCCTGATGGTCGTCTGCGACGGCCCGCATCGCGCGGCCCTGTTTGGTGTATTGGGCAAACATCACCAACCCCAACACAAGGATGGCGGCGACGATCGACGCCACGATATCAAGGTTGTCGATAAAGAACCCGTAACCGATCGCGTTGAAGGTGAACTCGTCTAGCCAGACGTTGATGCCCTGCGGCAGGCCCACGTCCAGCGTCTTGATCTCAGACCCCCACATCAGGTCGCCCACCCCTTCGAGGAAATAGGCCAGACCAATGGTCGCCATGAACAGGATGATCGGCTCTTGCCCCACCAGATGCCGGAACACGAACCGCTGCACGCACCAGGCTAGGAATATCATCACCACCATCGTCAGGAAAATCGCCAGCAGCGCCGGTACATGCCAGC
Source organism: Sulfitobacter sp. KMM 9851 (assembly GCF_057178245.1). NCBI lineage: Bacteria > Pseudomonadati > Pseudomonadota > Alphaproteobacteria > Rhodobacterales > Roseobacteraceae > Sulfitobacter > Sulfitobacter sp. KMM 9851. The sequence continues at coordinate 452,743 of NZ_CM169991.1, read as the reverse complement.
CAAAGTGGTGCAGGTTGGTGCCAAAGATTGCGTTGATCAGATGCGAAAACGGCACCTGCCCGTCGATGATCCCCACCAGTGTCAGCGCCGCAAAAAGCGCCATCACCCCTTGGGCGTAATTGAAAATGCCGCTCGCCTTGTAGATCAGCACGAACCCCAGCGCGACCAGCGCGTATAACACCCCCGCCATCAACCCGTTGAGGAAGACCTCGATTGTAAACGCCAGTTGCTCAGGCATCGGATGTCCCTCTCAAAGTCAGTCTGGTGGAATGGTTGTGCGGCACTGCGGCAGTGTACGCCCGGTGCACGCCCAGTGTACGTCGTGTGACATTTAACCTGGCGTTAAGAAACTCAGTCATGGGCCACCCCCAAATAGGCGTCGATCACCTCTTGATTGTTGCGCACGTCATGTGGCGTGCCGTCACCAATCTTGCGGCCATAATCCATCACAACCACCCGGTCGGACAGGTCCATCACCACGCCCATGTCATGTTCAATCAGCGCAATCGTGGTGCCAAACTCGTCGTTTACGTCCAGGATAAAGCGGCTCATGTCCTCTTTTTCCTCGACGTTCATCCCCGCCATCGGCTCGTCCAGCAGCAGGATCGTCGGCTCCGCCGCCAGCGCGCGCGCCAGTTCGACGCGTTTCTTCAACCCATAGGGCAGACGCGAAACCGGTGTCTTGCGGATGGCCTGAATCTCAAGGAAATCAATGACTTTCTCGGCAAGTTCGCGGTTGGCTGTTTCTTCCCGCTCGGCCTTACCCTTCCAGATCGACTGCGCCAGCATCCCGGTTTTCATATGGGTCAGGCGGCCCGTCATCACGTTGTCCAGCACGCTCATTCCCTCGAACAAGGCGATGTTCTGGAACGTCCGCGCGATCCCCTGCTGGGCCACCTCAAAGGGCTTCATCGGCGGACGGCGCGCGCCTTTATACCAAACTTCGCCCTCTTGGGGCACATAGAACCCACTGATAACATTCAACATTGAAGATTTTCCCGCGCCGTTCGGCCCGATAATCGCACGAATTTCGCCCTCGCGGATATCAAACGAAATATCCTTGATCGCCTCCACCCCGCCAAAGCGCAGGGTGATGTTCTTCATCTCCATCACCACGGGCCCAATCGTGCGGCCATCTGCGGTGGTATAGCTGTCAGCCTGATCTTTCACAGCGCGAAACCCCTTGTATTTATGGCCACACTCATTCCGCCGCCATCCGTGCCGCTGTCGGCTGCACCGCCGCGGTGCGGATTTCCAGCGTGGCTTTGATGCTGCCCTTGCGGCCATCTTCATAGGTCACTTCGGTCTCTGTGCTGATGCTTTTGGACCCGTCATAAAGCGCTGCGATGATGTCGGCATATTTCTCTTCGATGATCTTGCGGCGCACCTTGCGCGTGCGTGTCAATTCACCGTCATCGGCGTCCAATTCCTTGTGCAGCACCACAAAGCGATGCACCTGACAGCCCGACAACATTTCGTCCTCGGCAACAGATCGGTTCACCTCTTCCACATGGCTCTGGATCGTGTCCATTACCTGTGGATGACGGGCCAATTCCTGATAGGACGCATAGCCGATGTTGTTCCGTTCTGCCCAATTACCCACCGCAGTCAGGTCGATGTTGATAAAGGCGGTGCATTCCGTGCGGGTATTGCCAAAAACAACCACCTCAAGAATGTTGGGAAAGAATTTCAGTTTGTTTTCAACATATTTAGGCGCAAACAACCGCCCGTCTGCCATCTGACCCACATCTTTGGCGCGGTCGATGATGCGCAGATGACCACTGCTTTCCTCGATGAAACCCGCGTCCCCCGTTGCCACCCAGCCTTCCGCATCTTTAGTGTCGGCTGTGCTTTCGGGGTTCTTGTAGTATTCGACAAAAACACCGGGCGAGCGGTAAAACACCTCACCATTCTCGGCGATCTTCAACTCCACACCGGGGCAGGTCACACCGACAGTATCGCTGCGCACCTCGCCATCAGGCTGCGCCGTGATGAACACCGTCGCCTCGGTCTGACCGTAAAGCTGTTTAAGGTTGATGCCCAAACTGCGATAGAAATCAAAAATCTCAGGCCCGATCGCCTCGCCCGCCGTATAGCCGACGCGCACACGGCTGAACCCCAGCGTGTTTTTCAGCGGGCCGTAGATCATCATCTCGCCCAGCGCATATTTAGCCCGGTCCCAGAACGACACTTGCTTACCATCCAGAATGGCCGGACCCACCTTGCGGGCATGGGCCATGAACACATCAAACAGCCATTTCTTGAAACGGCTGGCATCCTCCATGCGGATCATCACGCTGGTCAACTGCGTTTCAAAAACACGCGGCGGGGCAAAGTAGTAGGTCGGCCCGATTTCGCGCAGATCGACATGCATCGTATCCGCGCTTTCAGGGCAGTTGGTGCAGAAACCGACCCACAGCGCCTGACCCACCGAGAATATGAAATCCCCGACCCACGCCATTGGCAAATAGGCCAGGATGTCATCATCACGTTGCAGATTATCAAAGGCGGACGAGGATTTGGCGGTCTCGATCACGTTGCGATTGCTCAGCACCACGCCTTTGGGTTTACCCGTTGTACCGGAGGTATAGAGCATCACACCGGTTGAATCGTAGTCCAGCTTGGCCTGACGCGCCTCCAACTCGGCGATGTGTTTTTCGCGGTTCGCACGGCCCATGTCCTGCACGGCGGTATATTGATCCAGCGCTCTGTGGTCGTATTTACGCAAACCGCGTGGATCGAGGTAAATCATGCGTTCGAATTCGGGCAGTTGGTCCTGCACGTCGATGATCTTGTCGACCTGCTCCTGATCGCCGACTACGGCAAAACGCGCGCCGCAATGGGCCATGACATAGGCCATCTCTTCGGCGTTGGCGTCCTGATACAGCGGCACCGGCACGCCGCCCGCCATCTGCGTGGCCATCATCGCCCAGTACAGATAGGGTCGGTTGCGCCCGATCACAGCGACAAAATCGCCTTCGTTGATGCCCAGTTCCAACAGGCCCAGCGCCAGCGCCTCGACCTCGTCGCGGGTCTGGGACCAGGTCCAGCTTTGCCAGATCCCATATTCCTTTTCCCGATACGCGGGCGCATTGGTGAATTCACGTGCGTTGCGATGCAACAGCGCCGGGACGGACTGCGGTCCGTCAGCGCGCGTCAGCGGCTTGGCCAAATTGTCTTCCTCCCATTCCTGCCATTTTTCCGGCAGGTTCGATCGCTTGTGCGATTCCCATGTTGCACAAGGATGTTCTCTTTGGTGTGGAGGTCAACTTTTACCTGAAGTTTTCGCAATCCTTTCGAATTGTTACAAGATGGCCCTAAGGGCTATTCGATCCCGTTGGCGCGCTGCAACTCTCGCACATAGACGACTATTTTGGCGACCTCTTCGAGTGTGATCCCCTCTACTGGGGGCATGTTGCCAAAGGGCCAATGGTGCTGTCGCACGCCCGTCGTTGCCGCCGCCAGAAACGCACGGTCGCCGTGGTGGCCGGGTTCGTAAATCTTGTGGACCAGTGGCGGCCCCACCCCATCACGCCCCGCCGCGCTCTCGCCATGGCAGGCGGCGCATTTGGTATCGAAAATGCCTTTGCCCTCTGCCGCCTCGGCGCTCAGGGTGCCTGGTACGGCAACCTCTGCCAAAGGCGCGCCAGTGGGGTCCTCGCCTGCTGGCCAGAAGATATACGTCGCGCCCAGCAGCAGCCCGATGGCCACGATAATCGTTACTTTTTGCATTATCTTTCGGTTCCTTGGGCTATGGTTTCGCTGCGTTGTGCAAGGTTCCAGCGCAAGAAGGTCAAGCAGGAATTGCCCCGTGGCCCCTTGTGTTTTCATGGCTTGGTGCTAGCCCTGCGCGGGGGAGGCGTAGCACGATGCATATCACGGATGAACAAACAAAGGCGCTGACGGCGGCAGGACTGAACCTGATTGCCCAAGCGCTGTCGATCTACGATTCCAATCTGCGCCTGGCCGTATGCAACGCCCCGTTTCAGCAAATGTTCGACCTGCCAGATGCGCTCGTGACCCCCGGTGCCCCGTTTGAGGATACCATTCGCCACCTCGCCCAGACCGGCGAATATGGCGAGGTGACGGACGTCGATGCATTTGTCACCGAACGCGTGGATCAGGCCCGTGCCTTTGCCCCGCACTATATGGAACGCACCCGCGCCAATGGCCGCACGATCAGTGTCGAAGGATCGCCCCTGCCCCAAGGGGGCTGGGTGACTGTCTATACCGACATTACCAACACAAAACGCCAGGAAAGCCTGCTGCGCGCGCGTTCAGATGCGCTTAGCGATCAGGTGCTTGCCCACGCCGAACAGCTATCCGCCAGCAACCGTAAATTGGCCGCGATGATCACAGCACTGGAAGAGGCCAAACGCCAGCTAACCGAAAGCGAGGCGCGCACCCGGCTGACCACCGAAATGATGCCGGCCCATATCGCGCATGTCGACCCCGGCGGCCATTACACCTACTCCAACCGCCGCCTTAGCAGCGTCATTCCGGGCCGCCCCAGCAATATCTATGGGCTGCGCATCAGCGCGGCGCTTGGCCAACCATCCTACGCGCGCATCTCGGCGTCACTACAGCAGGCCTACGACGGCACCCCGGCGGTGCTGGAATTTACCGATGACCCCTCCGCCCGCCGCATACGCGCCGCTTTTACCCCGGATGGAAGGGGCGGGGTATATATTCTGTCGATGGACATCACCGAGGAAACCCAAACCCGCGAAGCCCTGCAACAGACCCTGAAACGCGAGTTGGCGGCGCGTATGATATCCGGGCTGGCGCATGATTTTTCCAACCTGCTGACGATCATTCTAGGCATGCAATCGAAATTGGCGCGCCAGCCCGACCTGCCCGCAGGCGCCGTCGATCTGATTGACGGCACGCTCGCCGCCGCGCGGCGTGGTGGCACGCTGCTTAGTTCCATCGCTGACGTCACCGGCCCGCGCCCCCTGCGCCCGATGGCAACCGATCTGGGTGCACTGCTGCGCGAACTGACGACACTGGCGGCTCCTTCCTTGCCTCAGAACTGCATGTTAATCGTCGAGGATGATGTATCAGAAGCCACGGTCTTGCTCGACAAGGGGATGGTGCAGGATTGCCTGCTGAACCTCATCCTCAACGCCCGCGATGCCTGCGGCGCGACCGGCCAGATCAGGCTAACGCAGCGCCTGCTGCATAAGACCTGGATCGAATGGGTGCTGCACGACAGCGGCCCGGGCTTTTCCGCCTCCGCGCTCGAGCGCGGGATCGAACCGTTCTTTTCGACCAAAGGCAGCGAAGGGTCGGGCTTGGGCCTGTCGATGGTCTATGACATGACCAAATCGGCCGGCGGCACGCTGCGCCTGTCAAACGCCCCAGAAGGTGGCGCAATAATCAGCCTGCGTCTGCCGTACCGCGCCGCTGTACCTGCGACGACCGGACTGGTGCTGCTGGTCGAAGACGCCACCGACATTCGCGCCGTGGTGCGCGATATGCTGATGGAACTCGGCCATTCCGTTATCGAAGCCACCAGCGCGGACGAAGCCACGGCCCTGATCGCCGATCTGCCTGACATCGCACTGGTTGTTTCTGACATCCAATTGACCGGCGAGGCGACGGGCATTGACCTTGCCACCCGAATAGGCGGCGCCCTGCCGCTATTGCTGATGACGTCACTGCCCGTAGATGACCCGCTGTTCCTACAGGCACAGGCCACGGCCCCGGTACTGCGCAAACCCTTTGCCCAGACCGACCTGACGGCGCTGATCGCCCCTTTGAAAGTCGCCGCCCAATGACCGCTCGCAGCAAAAATGCCCGCCCACTTGTCACCATTCTGGACGACGAACCCGAAATCCGCACCATGCTGTCGGATGTACTGCAAGAGGCCGGGTTCGACACGCTCAGCTTTGGCCGCGCCCGCGCGTTCGAGGCGGCACTGGCCAAACACACCCCTGATGTCTGCCTTGTCGACCTCAGCCTGCCTGATACCGACGGGCTGACGTTGGTGCACCGCCTGGCACTCGAACAGGGCGCCATCGTGATCATCATCTCGGGCCGCGCCCAGGTGCAGGACCGCGTAACCGGGCTTGAACTGGGGGCAGATGATTACATCATCAAACCCTTCGACCCGGCTGAGGTCGTCGCCCGCATCCGCGCCCGCCTGCGCAGCGCCAAACCCACGGTCCCCGCCGGACAGACCGCCCGCTTTGCAGGCTGGACCGCGCATTTCGACCGCTACACGTTGCAGGACGCAACCGGAACAGAGGTGCCGTTTTCTCATGCCGAGGGCGAGGTCCTGCGTCTTTTCCTCGACGCGCCGAAACGCCTGATCAGCCGGGCCCAGATGCAGGAAAGCCTGGGCGGCGTCGCTTCGGAAAGCTTTGACCGGGCGATGGATGTACGCATTTCGCGCCTTCGCACGAAGCTCAACGAAGACCCCAAAAACCCACAATTGATCAAGACGATCTACGGCGCGGGATATATCTTTTTAGGCGATGTAATCTGGGGATAGCGCGATTTCCCAAAAACATCACGCCGGGCCGAATCGCCACTTGAGGTTGCGCGCAAAGGTGCAATAATCACCCCATGCTAGAATGCCTTCTATACCGTTTGTCCCCTGCCCGACGCCCGGCTTTTTACCGCGTCGAGATCGCGATGAACCTATTTTCAGAGGTGTCGGTCATGCGGGAATGGGGCTCCTGCGGGACCAAACCGCGCGTCGTGGTCAACTGCTTTGGCAATCTGCGCGAGGCATCACAGGCCGCCGACCGTTTCAGAAACCGCGCCCTGAAACGCGGTTACCTGCGCAGCTAGAGCGCGCCAACCGCACGCGCCAACACCTGCACCCCCGCCACCAGATCATCCTCGGCGGTATCTTCGTCAAAGGCATGGCTGATCCCACCGATCGACGGCACGAACAGCATCGCCACTGGCATCAGCCGCGACACATTCGTGGCGTCATGCAGCGCACCCGATGGCATCTTGCGCCAATCGGCGGGTGCCACGGCCTCGGCCGCCTCGGCCAATGCGTCGCGCAACCGGGCGTCCATCGCCACCGGCTCCAGCCCCGACAGCGGCCCATAAGACAGCGCCATCCCCCGCGTCTGCGCCACCTCGGCGGCGGTGTCACGAATGATCATCTCCATCCGCGCCAGCCGGTCCGCATCCCCATCACGCCACTGCATCGAAAACACAGCACGCCCCGGCACGATGGATGACGCATTTGGGTGCAGCGACAGATGCCCGATGGTCCAAACGCTGCTCGGCGTGACCACATTGCGCAGCCGTTCGTTCAACAGCGCATTAAACTCTGACACTGCCTGAAACGCGTCTCGGCGCAGATGCATCGGCGTGGTGCCCGCATGATTTTGCTGCCCCTCAAAGGTGACATTCATATCGCGGATGCCAACAATATCAGTCACCACACCAATCTTTTCCCCGCTCTGGTCCAGCGTCGGCCCCTGTTCGATATGCATCTCGACAAAGCCGGTGAATAGCCCCGGATCAACCTCCCCGGTGACCATCTGCCCCACGGCCTGCCGCGCCTCGCCCAGCGTGACCCCTGCATGATCAGTCAAGGTATCGGCCGTGCCTTGGTCCAAATGCCCTGACCACACCTCAGATCCGGTGGTGACGCCGAACCGCCCCTCCTCGTCTTGAAACGACACAACTGAAACAGCAGGCCCGCCCGCCTCAGTCGCCGCGCGCGCCACCTCCAGCGCCGCAATCACGCCCAAGGCTCCGTCCAACCATCCCCCCTCGGGCTGGCTGTCAGAATGCGATCCCAACAGGACAGACGGCCCCTCGGCCAACCCAAACAGGTTGCCCATTGGATCAACCTCAACACGCAGCCCCGCCGCGCGCATCCGATCCGCCAACCACTGACGCGCCGCCACATCAGCCGCAGAATAGGCCGGACGCACGACGCCCTTGCCCACACCCGCAGCCCCAAAGCTGCGCAACATATGCAAGTCTGCCAAGAACCGCGCCGCATCTATTTGCATGCCACTCCCCATCTCTTTCTGGATTTAATATTCCTAGGGAGTTTGAGGGACAAAGTCCCTCATTCCAATCAGAAAAACGCGCCGCAGGCGCACCGCTGCCTCACTCAGCAGCCAGCGCGCCCTTTGCCGCCTCAACCTTCACAGCCGAGAACTTGAACTCAGGAATTTTTCCATAGGGGTCCACCGCCGGGTTGGTCAGAATATTCGCTGCCGCCTCAACATAGGCAAAGGGCAGGAACACCATATCAGGCGATACCGCACGGTCCTCGCGCGCCATGATCTCGATCGTGCCGCGCTTGGTGGTCAATCGCACATGCTCTCCCGGTGCCACCCCCAGCTTGCGCAGGGTGGAAGGATGTAGCGAGCAATTCGCCTCCGGCTCCAGCCCGTCCAACACTTTAGACCGCCGGGTCATCGACCCTGTGTGCCAATGCTCCAACTGCCGCCCCGTGGTCAGGATCATCGGGTATTCCGCGTCCGGCACATCGTCGGGCGCGATGATCGACGCCGGCGTAAACTTCGCCCGCCCATTCGCTCGCGGAAACCCATCGCCAAAGACAATTGCCTGCCCCGGATCGCTTTCGCTCAGCGACGGATAGGTCACCGCGTTCTCACGTTCCAGCCGGTTCCAACTGATATTGTCCAGAGACTTCATATTCAACTTCATTTCGGCAAACACTTCCGCGGGGCTGGTATAGCTCCACCCTAGCCCCAGCCGCTTGGCCAGTTCCACCTCGATCCACCAATCCTCACGCGCCTCGCCCGGCGGTGACACCGCTGCGCGGCCCATCTGGACCTGACGGTTGGTATTGGTCACCGTCCCTGATTTCTCGGCAAAGGCCGACGCAGGCAGGATCACATCGGCATAATTTGCCGTTTCAGTGATAAAGATATCCTGCACGACCAGATGATCCAACTTGGCCAACGCATCGCGCGCATGCTCCACATCCGGGTCCGACATCGCCGGGTTTTCTCCCAACACATACATCGCCTTGATGTCCCCATCATGCACCGCGTCCATGATCTCGGTTACGGTCAGACCCTTTTCATTGCTGAAATCTCCTGACCCCCAGACGTCGGTGAACGCCGACCGCACGCCATCATCCATTACGCTTTGATAGTCGGGCAGGAACATCGGCACCAACCCGGCGTCCGAGGCACCCTGCACGTTGTTCTGCCCGCGCAACGGATGCAGCCCCGCACCGGGTCGCCCCACTTGGCCCGTCATCAGCGCCAATGAGATCAGACAACGCGAATTATCTGTGCCGTGAATATGCTGCGAAATGCCCATACCCCAGAAAATCATCGCCGCCTTGGCACCGGCAAAGGTCCGCGCCACATCGCGCAGCACATCCGCCTCGATGCCGCAAACCGCCGCCATCTTCTCAGGGCTGAAATCCTTCAGATGTTCCTTTTCAGCTTCCCAATTCTCGGTATAGCCCGCGATATACTGCGCATCATAAAGCTTCTCTTCGACGATCACATGCATGATCGCGTTCAGCATGGATACATCCGTGCCGGGGCGGAACTGCAACATATGGCTGGAAAACCGCCGCAGCCCCACGCCACGCGGGTCCATCACGATCAATTTGCCACCGCGTTTGGTGAATTGTTTGAAATAGGTCGCGGCAACGGGGTGATTTTCCACCGGGTTGGCCCCGATCACAATCGCCACATCAGCGTTTTCGATCTCGTTAAACGTGGCTGTCACAGCACCACTGCCCACGTTCTCCATCAACGCCGCCACCGACGACGCATGGCACAGTCGCGTGCAGTGGTCGACGTTGTTATGACCAAAGCCCTGCCGGATCATCTTTTGAAACAGATAGGCCTCTTCATTGGTGCATTTCGCACTGCCAAAGCCCGCCACCTCGCGCCCCCGACCCTTCAGACCTTTGGCTGCAAAATCCAGCGCCTCGTCCCATGACGCCTCGCGGAATACTTCCTGCCAGTTGCCCGGGTCCACGTTTAACCCCTTTGCCGGCGCATCGTCACGCCGGATCAACGGCTTGGTCAGGCGGTGTTCGTGATGGATATAGTCAAAGCCAAAGCGCCCTTTGACGCACAGCCGCCCTTCGTTCGCCGGGCCATTGATGCCCTCGACATATTTGACCTTGCCGTCTTTCACCTTCAGCGAAATCTGACAACCAACGCCGCAGAACGGGCAGATGCTGTCAACTTCACTGTCAAAATCGGCGCTGTCCCCAACCTGCGCCGCGTCCACCACGGTGGCGGGCATCAACGCCCCGGTCGGGCAAGCCTGCACACATTCGCCGCAGGCCACGCAAGACGATGCGCCCATCGGGTCGGCCATGTCAAAGGTCGGATAGGCATCATGGCCCCGCCCCGACATGCCGATCACATCATTGACCTGCACTTCACGACAGGCCCGCACACAAAGTCCACATTGGATACAAGCATCCAGGTTCACCGACATCGCCACATGGCTGTCATCCAGCAACGGAATGCGGCCCTCTTCCAGCTTCGGAAACCGGCTGGCGTCAACACCGCTCAGTGCGGCCATGTCCCACATATGGCTCGATTTATCATGCGCAATGTCCTGCGCGGGCTGATCGGCAAGCAACAGCTCCACCACCATTTTGCGGGCATTTTCAGCGCGTGCGTTGTTCGTCGTCACCACCATGCCCTCGGCGGGTTCGCGAATACACGATGCGGCCAAAACACGTTCGCCCTCGATCTCGACCATGCAGGCGCGGCAATTGCCGTCAGGGCGATAGCCGGGGGCAGGTTTATGACACAGATGTGGGATTTTCAGGCCGCGCCCGTTGGCGACCTCCCAAATGGTCAGACCCGCCTCTGCCTCAACGGTTTCGCCGTTCAGCGTGAATGTGATCTTGTCTGCCATCTCTTGCCTCCTGCATCGCATTGCCCATGCTATACCCAATCGCGGCCCCTGTCAGGCTGCTCATTCCCGACACCCTGCCAAGAATTTGCGCCCCCGCCAACCAATCACCGCATCCTAATTCACCTTGTCAAATAATCGTCCCCCCGCAGAGCCCCAAGGGCCGCCCCAAACGGTGACGCGGCGGACCCATCATCGGATAGGGGTTTGAATGCGCAGCCGTCCTGCCCTATCACTTGGTCAACCAACAAAAGCGCGCTCATGTCCCACATTACCCTTATCCGCCACGGCCAAGCGAACTCCACCGCCAAGGACGAACTCAGTTATGACCGGCTCAGCCCGCTGGGCCACGATCAAGCTGCCTGGCTGGGCGAGCATCTGCGCCACAGCGAAACCCATCATACACGGCTTTATACCGGCACGCTGACCCGCCATATCGAGACCGCAGAAGGGATGGACACCGGCCTGACCCCGATACGTGACGCGCGGCTGAACGAACTGGAATATTTCACCCTCGCAGGGCTGCTTGAACAGCAACACCGCATCCCTTTCCCCCAGCCCGGCGGCTTTGCCCAGCACCTGCCGCAGGTCTTCGACTATTGGAAAGCGGGCAAGATCACCGACACGCCTGAAAGCTACACGCAGTTTGAGGATCGCGTGCAATCCGCCCTGCACGAGATTGCGGATGGCGATGGTCCGGCGCTGGTTGTGACCTCTGGTGGTCTGATTTCGATGGTGATGGCGCAGGCGATGGGGCTGGGCATTCCTGCGATGTCCCGCCTGGCGCTGGCGATTGTGCATACCTCAATGCACCGGCTTTTTCCCATCGACGGCCATTGGTCGCCGGTGCTGTTCAACGCGGTCCCGCACCTTGACACGCCTGACCGGCGCCCTGCCCAGACTCACATGTAATCTTTGCAAAAGGCCCCCGCCATGCTGAAACTTTACTACGCTCCCGGCACCATCTCCGTCGCTGTCGCCCTGACCCTGGAAGAAGCCGGTCTGCCTTATGATCCAATCAAGGTCGATTTCGCCAACGCCGCCCAGACCAAGCCCGAGTATCTCGCCATCAACCCCAAGGGCCGTGTGCCCGCGCTGGTGACCGAGGCAGGCAATGTCCTGACCGAAACCGGCGCGCTGCTCGATTACATCGCGGCGCTGGCGCCACAGGCCGGCCTGATCCCGGCCAACCCCGACGCGGCCGCCCATATGCGCGGCGTGATGTATTATCTTGCCTCCACCATGCATGTGGCCCACGCCCACAAGATGCGCGGCCACCGCTGGGCCGATCAACAATCCAGCTATGATGACATGAAAGCCAAGGTGCCGCAAACCGTCGCGGCCTGCGCAACTTACGTGTCCAGCAACTGCCTGCGTGGCGACTATGCGCTGGGCGACGCGTTTTCGCTGGCTGACCCCTATCTCTTTGTGGTCTGCAACTGGATCGAAGGCGACGGCGTGCCGCGCGCCGATTTCCCCGCCATCGACGCCTTTCTGAACCGTATGGAGCAACGCCCCAGCGTCAAGGCGATCCGCGAAAAAGGAATGTTGTGACATGACCCACCTGTGGCTGCGCGCCGAACAACGCGACAATGAATCCCGTACCGGGCTGACACCCGAAGGGGCCGCGCGGCTGATTGCTGCCGACATTGCGGTCACCGTCGAAGAAAGCGATACCCGCGCCATTGCCATCTCCGATTACGCCGATGCGGGCTGTACCATTGTCCCGGAGCACAGCTGGCCGGACGCGCCACGTGATGCCGTGATCTTTGGCCTAAAGGAACTTCCCGACAACGGCACGGCGCTGCCGCATACCCACATCATGTTCGGTCACGCGTTCAAGGGCCAATCCGCCGGGCAAATCCTGCTCAAGCGATTCAAGGCGGGCGGCGGCAGCTTGCTCGACCTCGAATACCTGACCAATGCCGAGGGTCGGCGTGTTGCGGCCTTTGGCTATTGGGCTGGGTTCGCCGGGGCCGCCGTGGCGCTGAAATGCCGCATCGCACAGCTGCGCGGCGAGATTTGCGGCCCGCTGCACCCCTACAAAAACGCCGAGGCGCTCAAGGCGGAACTGATGGCCGAACTGGCACAGGTGGATGCCGCTCAGGACACCGCGCTGATCATCGGCGCGCTTGGGCGCGTTGGCACCGGGGCGGGTGACCTCTGCCGTGCGATGAACATTCCCGTCACCGGCTGGGACATGGCCGAAACCGCGCATGGCGGCCCCTTCCCGGAAATCCTTGCTCACACCTATTTCTTCAACTGCATTCTGGCCGGGCCAACCACCCCCGCCTTCGTGCGCCCCGACGCCCCCACAGCACCCCGCGCCCTGCGCGTGGTCGGTGATATCGCCTGCGATCCTGACAGCGATTTCAATCCCGTGCAGATTTATGACCAAACCACCACCTGGGCCGCCCCTGCCCTGCGGGTGCATGACGACCCGGTGCTGGACCTGACCGCCATCGACAATCTGCCCTCAATGCTGCCGCTCGAAAGCTCGCTTGATTTTGCTGGGCAACTGCTGCCGACCCTGCGCGATCTGCCAAAGGACAGTGATGTATGGAAACGCGCCCGCGCGCTGTTCCAACAGCATGTGGCGCAGGTTTGACCTAGCCGAACAGCCGGTAGTACGCCCAATCCGGCAGAAACTGCGCCGCGCGGAACAACAGCGAAAATCCCCAGGGGAAGTTCCGTTTGAACCCGTCCCCGGACATATGTTCAAACACCAACTGCGCGGCCTTTTCCGGCGTCATCAGAAAAGGCATCTTGAAATCATTTTTGTCGGTCAGCTGAGTCTTGATAAAGCCCGGATTGATCACCTGGACCTGCACACCCGTCTTGCGTAGATCGGCGTACATGCATTCCGCCAGCGACAGCGTCGCCGCCTTGGACGCCGTATAGCCGATAGAGCGTGGCAACCCGCGATAGGCGGTCAGGCTAGAGGTAATAACGATGTGCCCCGCGTCACGCGCCACCATCGTTGGCACGACCTGCCCAAGGACCCGCACCAACCCGGTAAAGTTCACGTCGGCCATCGTCACCGCATGCCCCGGCTGCCAATCCGCTGCACCAAACGGCCAATAGGCCCCGGCCAGATAGACGATACCATCAACCTGCCCCACCGCCTCGGCTGCGGCGGCAACGCTGGCGTCGTCCTGAACATCCAGAACATGATACTTGGCCCGCCCCGGCAACCCTGCGACCACCGCGGCCAGCTTGTCCTCGGACCGCGCCGATAGGATCACCTCTGCCCCCGCCGCGCTTAACCGGGCGGCCAATGCCGCACCCAGCCCATCGCTGGCCCCGATTAACCAATACCGTTTACCTGACCACTCTTTCACATCGTATCCTTCGGCCTGATTGTTGCCACCAACTCTGCCACCTTGAAACCGAACTTGCGAAACTGACTGCGGTTCACGATTGTCCCGTCCGGCGTCAGGTACATCCAGTCCACGGTGTCCAGCACATGCCCGCCCAATTCCTTGGGCAGCCTTATCCGGTAGCGCAGTTGCACGGTCGGCCCGGCCTGCACGCCCATGCCTTTGCCCACAACATCGGGCGCGGTGCATGTGAAATGCCCCTCCCGGCCCATGACAACCGTCCACTGCCGGGTTTGGCGCGTACCGTTGTTGTACCGAAACTCTTCGTCGATAACGGCGGTCCTGTCGTCCCAGGCCACATTGAATTGCGCGACAAAGGTGCTGGTGACCCGCCCCACCGGGCCAAAGATGACACCTTCGCACACCATCTTGCCACGCAACCGCTCTTGCAGATCGAGTTGCGGGAAGGCGTCGATGTAGTCTTCGGGCTTTTGGCCATGAAATTCGGCCAGCCGCCGCCGCGCCACCATCAGCAGCACGGCGATGACAAAGCCAATTGCAATTAAAATAATCTGTTCTGTCACGTCGTCCCCCCGTCCCTCGCCCGTAAGAGCAAGGCAATTGCCAGAAGTTTCAGCACACAGGGTAAACCGGCGTAGAACCAGATCAACAGTATCACAGCATCTGTTGCGCTGGCTTCGGGCGCGCTTTGTAACCCCGCGCGTTCCAATGCAGGAAGTAGGACGATTGCCGCCAAAGCCAATGTCATTTTAGAAACGAAGGACCAAAGCCCGAAACCTTCGGCCGCTGTGGGCGCGATTTTTGCCATACGTGCGGCAAACATCGCGGGCAGCAAAGTCAGGTCCGCGCCCAGTACGGCCCCCGATGCGACACAGACCACCGCGAACAGCCACGCATCCCCAGCACCAAGAAACAGCGCACCGCCAAAAGCCACGATCCCAAGACACATCGCCACCAGCAGCACAGGGCGCGGGCCATGCCGTTCCGCCAGCGCGCCCCAGACAGGCGCCGCCCCCGCCGCGGACAGAAAGAACAGCAACAACAGTGGCCCTTCCCAGCCCGGCGCCTCCAGCGCGATGTCGACATAGAACAGAAACAGCGTCGAACTGACGGCGACAGGGGCGGCGTTGACCAACGCGATCAGCAGCAACTGCCGCGCCTGAGCATCGCGCAAGACGGTGCCAAATCCTGTGGCCGCTGGCAGGCCCGCATCGCGCCACTCGCCCGCCATCGCCGCCGTTGCGCCCAACGTCAGTGCGGCAAAACCAACCGCAAAACCGGCAAAGGGCGCGCCCATCCACAGGCCCAGCAGCACCGGCGCCACCGATGCCACACAGACACCCAACAGCGCCCCGGTTTCGCGCCAGCGCGCCACGCGCAGATGCCCCGCGCCACCCGGCAGTCTATCCGCCTTGGCCACACCTTGAGCGTAGAAGCAGATGGTCAGAAAACTGAACCCTGAAAATACCAGCGCGAGCATCGTCGCAAACCAAACCACCGGCGCAACCGGCGGGGCTACCGCGAACAGCCCCAACATAGCAAAAGCCATCACCGTTGCCGCGACCCCGACCGCCAAACCCCGCACGGTCCGCAAGGCTTCGGCCAAGCGGCCCAGCAACGGGTCCTGCACCACATCCAGCAGCCGCAGCCCGAACAGCACGGACCCAAGCGCCGCCAGCGACACGCCGTATTCATCGACATAAAATTTCGGCGCATGAATGTAGATCGGCAGCCCTGCCGCCGCCAAAAGCGCCGCAAAAAGCGCATAAGCCGGAAGTCGGGCAGCCCCGGTCATCCGCCCGATACGTCCTGTGCGGGCGGCACAGGCCGCGTCCGAAATGCAGCGCGTTTCAGCCACAGCTTGAACGCCTGCCAATGGATCAATGCCATCACCCGCCGCGCCCCCAAGGGGCGGCGCAGCATCGCCCAGAGGATGCCGCGATTGGTCAACGGCACGCGCGGACCCGTCAGTGTCGCGATTACACCGTCTTGCCCATGGGTAAAATCAATCCAGATGCCGACCCGTTCGGCGCTGATATCGAACCGAAACACATAGCTGCCTGCCACATCCTGAAACGGCGAGACATGCATTACCTTAGCCGCCGTCAGCCGGTCCTGCGGTGTGATTTCACGCAGATCGGGATGGTGGCACAAATAGGAATGTCGGTCGCCATAGGTATTTGTCACCTCGGCAATCACCGCGATCAGCGCCGCATCATCGCGCCGACACAACCAGAAACTGACAGGGTTGAACACATAGCCCAGAACACGCGGTTGCGCCAAAAGCTCGATCTTGGCCACGCCCGTGATGTGATGCGCCGCCAGTACGTCACGCACCCACGCCGCCCCACGCCCCTGCCCAGGCGCGCCACCATGATCGCTGTCGTGTAATGATGTTAGGCCCGCCCGGTTGCGACCAAACAGGGCCTTGCCTCTCACTAGCGCCTCGGCATCGCACAGCACATAGTCTACCGAATAGCGAAACTTGTTCTGCACCGCGCCCTTGCGGCCATGAAAGGTCTGGCCGCGAATATGATCAATGCCCGCCGTCACTCCGCCGCCAGGGCCAGCCCGCGCGCGCCGGTCAGCCCCCGGACCACATCAACGGCACTTGCCAGCCCGTCCTCGTGGAAACCGTTGCGCATCCACGCGCCACAGAACCATGTGTTGCGGTCTCCGTTAAACACCTTGATCTCCTCCTGCGCCGCCAGCGCACCCAGATCGTAGACCGGGTGGCGCAGCGTAACTTGATCATAGATCAATTCCTCGCGTATCGAGCGTTTGCTGTTCAGTGTCACAAAATGCAGATCGTCCTGCGGTATTGGTTGCAGTGAATTCATCCAATAGGTCAGGTCGATCCGGTCGGATTTGTTATCACGATCCTCGGTATAGACCCAAGACGCCCAGGTCGCTCGGCGCTTGGGCATGATGCTTGTGTCGGCATGCAGCGTGATGTCGTTGGGCTGGTAATTGATCGCCCCCAATGCGCGCTGTTCCTGTGGGGAGGCATCGGCCAGCAGCGCCAGTGTGTCGTCGGAATGGGTGGCAAAGATCACCTCGTCAAAGGTTTCCCATTCCCCTCCCCAGGCGCGCACCTCTACCCCCAGTGCCGTGCGCCGAACCGCCTGCACCGGCGCATTGACGCGCAGGGTCACCCCCGCACCGACCAACGCTGCCTCGACCCGGTCAACATACTGCCGTGACCCGCCCTTGACGGTGTACCACTGATGCTGGCCCGAATAATTTAACAAGGCATGGTTTTCAAAGAAATTGACCATCGCATGGGCCGGGAAATCCATGATCTTTTCCGTCGGCGTAGACCAGATTGCACCCGACAGGGGCGACAGATAGAAATCGCGGAAATAGCTGCCGGTTCCCAATACCTTGAGGAATTCGCCGATGGTCAGCGACGGGTCGCGCGCCACGTTCAGCGCGTTTTTGTTGAAATGCACGATGTCGCGCAGCATCCGAATGAACGGCGGGCTGAACATGTTGCGCCGCTGGGCAAAGACCGCGTTAAAGTTGGTAAGGGCGTATTCCAGACGCCCGCCATCAATCGACGCACCAAAACTCATGTTAGACGGCACCACCGGCACGTCCAACTCGGCAAAAAGCGCCGCAAGATGTGGATAATTTGCATAGTTGAACACGATGAACCCGGTATCTACGGGCTGATCCCCATTCTTGCCCGCAATCACTGTGCGCGCATGGCCGCCCAACTTCGCGCCAGCCTCGAACACCGTCACCTGATGCGTGGGTGCGAGCATATGCGCCGCCCCCATACCAGATATCCCGCCGCCAATAACCGCAACACGGCGTTGTTCGGGATTTGACGGGATATTGACGGCAGGTCGCTGCGGCAAAGTTTCGATTGGCATGGTAAAAGATGTTCCCGTCATTGCTCTTGTTGCAGTGAATACGCGGCAACCACGCAAATGGACCAAAAAGAGTTTCAGAAAATTAGTGATCCATCGCGTGCCCCGCCACGTATGACCTGCATGAACAGCTTGATTGCCACATTGCATTCCCGCCCCGCCCCCGGCACGTTATGCCTGACGCGGGCATCGGCCCCGCGTCTAAAGGTCGTATCGGGGCAGCAGCACGTGACACAAAGCGGCAAGAGCAGTGACCCAGACTGGGCGCAGATGATGGTAAAGGTACGCGACAGCAGTGACCGTACCGCCTTTGCCGCGCTCTTCGGCCATTTCGCGCCGCGGATCAAAGGTTTCCTGATCAATTCAGGCACCGATGCCACCAGCGCCGAGGAATGCGCGCAGGATGTCATGGCAACAGTCTGGCAAAAGGCGGCGCAGTTTGACCCCACCCGCGCCTCGGTCGCGACCTGGATTTTCACCATCGCGCGCAACCGCCGCATCGACATGATCCGCCGCCAGCGCCGCCCCGAACCCGAAGACCTGCCCTGGGGCCCCGAGCCGGAACCGGATCAGGCGGATGTGCTGGGCCTGCAACAAGAAAGCGACCAATTGACCGCAGCCCTCGCCGCCTTGCCGGAAAAGCAGCGCCGCCTGATAGAACAGGCCTATTTTGGTGGTTTGACCCAGGCCGAGATTTCCCAGATCACCGGCCTGCCCCTTGGCACTATAAAATCTCGTATCCGGTTGGCGCTTGACCGTCTGCGCCACGCCATGAAGGGCCAGCTATGACCATCAAACACCACCTCGATGATGCCACGCTGATGGCCTATGCCGCAGGCAGCCTGCCTGAGGCGTTTAACCTGATAATCGCGGCACATGTCTCGCTTTGTGATGCCTGCCGCGCCGGGCTGCACAGCTTTGAGGCTGTTGGCGGTGCGCTGCTCGACGACGTTGCCACCGCCCCGATGGACGACGACAGCCTTGCACGGACCCTCGCCAAGCTAGAGCGCCTCCCCAAAGATACCACGCCATCGTCCAGACCACGCGGTGTACTGCCCGGCCCGGTGCAGCATTACGTCGGTGGCGATCTTGACGCCGTGCGCTGGCGGCCCGTCGGCATGGGCGTGAAACAGGCGATCCTTCCCACATCGCGCGATGCCTCTGCGCGGTTGCTGTATATTCCGGCAGGCGTGGCGATGCCCGACCACAGCCACGGCGGCATGGAACTGACGCTGGTCCTTCAGGGGGCATTCATGGATGAGGACGACCACTTTGCCCGTGGCGATATCGAGACGGCCGACGCCAGCGTGACGCACACCCCCACCGCCGCACCGGGGCAGGATTGCATCTGCCTTGCCGTCACCGACGCGCCCCTGCGGTTTCAGGGCTGGCTGCCCCGGCTGGTGCAGAAATTCGTGCGGATCTAACCGCCGATCAAGGCGGGCAGCGCTCCCTGCCCGCGTGTAAGCAATTTCAGATAGGTTTGCGTGTCGATATTGGCCCCGCAGACCACGACGCCCACACAGCGCCCGGCCAGACGCGCCCTGAGCGGGCCCAAGGCACCCGCCATTGCGGCGCCGGCAGCAGGTTCCACTGCCAACTTGCCCTCTTGCTGCAAGACCACCATGCCGGCGCAAATCAGATCATCGCTGATCGTGACCACATCATCGACATACGCATAGCACAACGCATGTCCGAAAGGCAGCGCCATCGGCGGTCCCAAACTGTCGGCCACGGTATTCACCTGCGAAATCGTCACGGGTGCTCCTGCGGCCAGACTTTGCGACATGCTGTCAGCCCCCTCCGGCTCGACCCCGTAGACAAGGCAGCTTGGGTTGATCGACTTGACCGCGGCGGCGATGCCGCTGATCAGACCACCACCGCCGACCGAGACGACCACCGCTTCAAGTTCCGGCACCTGAGCCAGAAATTCCAGCCCTATACCCGCCGTGCCCAGCGAGGTGTTCAACCCCTCGAAAGGATGCACAAAGGCGCGGCCTTCGTCGCGCACCAGACGCTCTGCTTCGGCAAAGGTTTCGGCGCCCGGCGGTTTCATAATGACATCGGCCCCGGTCGCGCGGGCCAGCGTGACGCGGTAAGGGCTCGCGTTGGACTGCATCACGACCTTCGCGGAAACCCCCAGCTTGGCCGCTGCCCAGCCTGCCGCAATGGCATGGTTGCCCGCACTTGCCGCCGTGATCCCGCGTTCGCGCTGCGAGGCGTCTAGATGACGCACAACCGACAGCGCACCACGCGCCTTGAAGGTGCCGCTATGCTGAAAACACTCTAGTTTCAGGGATACACGCGCGCCCTCAAGTGCGGCCTCTACGACCGGCGATTGCAGCGCGACGACAGGTGTGTGCACCAGATCACCCCGCAGTTCCGCCAGACGTTCGCGCATCGCTTCCAGCGTCATGCCGGTGATGTCTACGTCCCTCATCTCAGCCATTCCCTTCGGGCTTCCCTATAGGAACAATAGCGTCGGTTTTGTCTTCTGCCAGTTCTTCGAAATCAAAATTATGTAATCTACCAGCACGCTTTGCCGCTTTTTCACTACTGACTTTGATTTCCTCGACGTCCTTGCGGGCCTGGTTAAAGTGCCGGTCCAGATTGCCCACCCGCACGACCAGACGTTCCACGTCTTTGTTCAAGTTTCCCAATTCCTTACGGATTGCCCCCGCCTGTTCGCGCATCCGCGCGTCCTTGAGGATGGCACGCATGGTGTTCAGCGTTGCCATGCAGGTGGTTGGGCTGACGATCCAGACCCGTTTGTCGAACCCCTCGCGCACCAGTTCAGGGAAATTCGCATGCAACTCGGCATAGACGGCCTCGGACGGCAGGAACATCAGCGCCCCATCGGCGGTTTCGCCTTCGATGATGTATTTCTCTGAAATCGCATTGATATGCACCCGCACCGCCACTTTCATCTGCGCCGCGGCGGCTTTGATCTCAAAATCCGTCTTGGCGCGGCGCAGCGCCTCGTAGGCCTCCAGCGGGAATTTACTGTCGATGACAATGGGGCCGGGGGGATTGGGCAGATGGATCAGGCAATCGGGCCGTTTGCCGTTGGTCAGCGTCGCCTGCAACGAATAGCTGTCGCTCGGCAGCGCCTTTGACACGATATCTCGCAGCTGAATTTCGCCAAATGACCCGCGCGTTTGTTTGTTGCTCAGGATGTCCTGCAACGACAACACGTCGCTCGACAGTTTGGTGATGTTGTCCTGCGCCTTGTCGATCGACGCCAGCCGTTCCTGCAACTGGGTCAGGCTGGTGGTGGTCTGCTTGGATGATCCGTGCAGGGTTTCCGTCATACGTTCCTGCATGTCGGACAGCGACCGGGCAGAGCGCGCCGCGTTATCCGCCAGACGGTCCTGCATTTGCTGCTGCACATGGGCCAGACGCGTTTCCATGCTCTGGATCATCTGGGCCTGCGCGTTGGACTGGGTGTCTGATACGGTCTGCAATCCCCCGCGCAACTGCTCTTGGCCTGCGCCCAACTGCTGCACATGGCCGCCCAATATCTGCATCTGCTGCGCCAACGGGGCGGCCATCCGCGCCGAACGGCCCGCCGCGCGCACGGCCATGATCAGCAGAATGAAAAACAACAAAAGCACCAGCGCAGCCGCGAGGCCCGCCAGCACCCAAGGGTTGCTGAGATCGTAAACCGTACCATCAATGAGCATTAAGTGCGTCCGAACAGCCGTTCAATATCGGCCAATTTGAGTTCTACATATGTGGGCCGCCCATGGTTGCATTGGCCGGAATGGGGCGTTGCCTCCATTTCGCGCAGCAGGGCGTTCATCTCTTCGGCACGCATCCAGCGGCCTGACCGGATCGAGCCATGGCAGGCCACACGGCTCAGGATCGCCTCGATCTTGGCCTGCACAATGTTGCTGCTGTTCTGATCGGCCAGTTCGTCCAGCACGTCCAGCAGCAGCGCGCGCGCGTTGACCGTGCCAAGGATTGCCGGGGTTTCGCGCACCGCCACGGCGCTGCCGCCAAAGGCTTCGATGCTCAGCCCCAGCCGCGCCAGATCGTCGGCCACATCCAGCAGCCGCGCACAGTCGCCCGCCGACAGATCAACAATCTCGGGGATCAGCAACGCCTGCGCGGCAATCCCGGTGTCAGCCATCTGGCGTTTGAGCTTTTCGTAAACCAAACGCTCATGCGCGGCGTGCTGATCAACGATCACCATGCCAGTCGCGGTCTGTGCGATGATATAATTCTCGTGCACTTGGCCCCGCGCGGTGCCCAGCGGGTAATCGGGGGCGTCGGCTTCGGGTTCTGCCTGCGGTGTGGGTGTGCCCTCAACACGCCCCCACATGCCAGCAGTTTCGGCAAACCCCGGCGCCTGCGCCTGATGTGCGGCAAAACGCGCGCCAGCGCTGGGTCGGTCCATCTGATACACCCGCGCGCCCACAGGCTCCGGCTGCATCGCGCCCAAAGTTGCCTGCGCCACAGTGGTTGATGCGCGGTGCCCTGCTTCGGCCAGCGCGTGCCGCAGGGCGGAAACGATCAGCCCGCGCGCCAATCCCGGATCACGAAACCGGACCTCGGATTTGGCGGGATGCACGTTCACGTCGACCAGCGTCGGTTCGCAGTCGAGGAACAGCGCCGCCGCCGGATGACGGTCACGGCTGAGAAAATCAAAATAGGCCCCACGCAACGCCCCGACCAACAGCTTGTCGCGCACCGGGCGGCCGTTCACAAAAAGATACTGCGCCACGGCAGAGCCGCGCGAATAGGTCGGAAGCGCGGCAAAGCCCGTCAGGTGCAGACCGTCGCGCGTGGCATCAATCGGCAGCGCATTTTCGGCGAATTCGCGGCCCAGCACCTGTGCCAGACGGCCATGCAGCGCGTCGAACAGATCGCCCTGTTCTGCCTCGGCGCGAAACACATCGCGCCCACCACTATCACGCCCCGCCCCATCACCCGATACATCGCGCAGCACAAAACGCACAAAAGGTTCGGCCATCGCCAACCGTTTGATGACATCACCAATCGCCTGCGCCTCAGCCCGGTCCGTGCGCAGAAATTTCAGCCGCGCGGGTGTGGCGAAAAACATGTCGCGCAGGGTCACGATGGTGCCACTGTTCAGCGCGGCGGGCCGTACCCGCCCGATCTGGCCGCCATCAACGCTCACCTCGGCGCCCGCATGGCCCGGTGCGCGGCTGGTGATCGTCAGTCGCCCGACCGCCCCCAATGACGGTAGCGCCTCCCCCCGAAAGCCGAAGGTGTGGATGTTCAACAGGTCAGATCCGTCGATTTTAGACGTGGCGTGGCGTGACATGGCCAGCGGCAAATCCTCGGGTGCGATGCCACAGCCATCATCTGTGACGCGGATCATCGTCTTGCCGCCGTCGGCATATTCGACCGTGATGCGTCGCGCACCCGCGTCGATGGCGTTTTCGACCAGTTCCTTCACAGCAGAGGCCGGACGCTCAAGCACTTCGCCAGCGGCGATGCGGTTGATTGCGCCTTCGTCCAATTGGCGGATAACCGGGCGATTTTCGCTTATATTGGGGTTTGGGATAGCCATAACGCAAAACCTAGCATGTCACCTTGCGATTCTGCCAGCCGCGAATCTATCGCTCGTGACCCTGCGGCGGCATCTTGCGATGGGGGTAAACGGCCAACGGACCACCCTGACTTTGGGTGGTCCGTTGCAGACTGGCTGCGCTGCGCACTGTGTTTTTTATGTCTCGGTTATCAGTGGTGGGCCGGTCTGGTTGTCGCTTGCCTGCCGAAACTGCACTCATATAGCCAAAGGATGATTCGCGGGTCAAAGGAAAACGAATCACTTTGGCAGAAAAATTTCGCTGGCCGCTTCTTTTGTGTTCGGCGGCACAGCCCCCCGGCACTGGCAGCCCGGACCGTTGAGGTAATTTTCGGCCCCAAAATGCCGCTCAGCGGCATTACCCCACAGAGGCCGCAGCGCCGCGTTGCCGGTGGGGGCCAAAGAGTGCCGCAAGCCCCAGAATGACACCCGATACCGTCGCGATCATACCCGCGGCAGAAACTGAATCCTGCAAACCGATCCACAGCGGCCCGTAGCCTGCAATCACATACCCCAGAATGGCGGCCAGTGTACCGAACCCCACGGACCATGCGATCTGATGTTCCAGCCGATTGGTCATCATCCGCGCGGCGGCAGGCGGACAGATGAACATTGCAATCACGATGATACTGCCCACCGCGTCAAAGGCCGCGACCGCCGCGATGGCCGCCACGATCACCAAGGCCAGACCCAGCGGGCGGGTCGGCATGCCGATGGTGCGGGCAAATCCTTCGTCAAAAGTGCTGATCTTCAACGGTCGCCAGAACAGCGCGATAAACGCCGAAACCCCCAGCAGCGTCAGCGCCATACGCGGCAACTCCACCGGCAGCCCCGCCAGTGCGACAGGGTCCAGCAGCGACGACCAACCGGTCGCATCCAGCCAGATCAGGCTTTCCAAATTGCCATAAAGTGCGTGTTCGACATCCAGATGCACAGAGCTGGTGTCAGATTGTTCCAGCAGCAGCACACCGCCCGCGAACATCGCGGTAAAGATCACGCCCATCGCCGCCCCGGATTCGATCTGGCCCAGGCGGCGCACGGCCTCGATTGCGACAACGGCAACAATTGCAGCGCCCGCCGCCCCCAGCAGCATGGGCCAAGTGCTGACCGTCCCGGTGATCAGAAACGCGACCACAATGCCGGGCAACACCACATGGCTGATAGCATCCCCGATCAACGCCTGACGCCGCAGCACCAGAAAATTGCCGGGCAGCGCGCAGGCCACGGCGACAAATATGCCTGTCAGCATCGGCACCAGTGACAGGGGTACAAATTCGGTACCGGTCATTGGGTGACCTCCTTGGTCTGGTCGATGCGCCTGTCGATGTCGCGGATCTGATCTGCGGTCAGCACGGTTTCAATCGGGGTCAGCCCGTCATATTGCTCCGCCGCCGCCTCATAGGCCGGGTCGCGGCGGATCAACTGCCAGCGGGTTTCGTCCCGCAACGCCTTGCTCGCGCGGCCCCGGCCCTCGCGCGTGGCCACACCGTCAGGCCGTGCCAGCCCTTCGGCGCGCAGCAGGCGCAGGGTCAGGTTCTCATAGATCGGTTGACCGTGGGCCAGCGCCAGCAACCCTTGCCGCAGATGCACCCGGCGCTGATACCCGCGATGGCGCAGCAGCGCCGACAGCGCCCCGCGCCCCGGAGCCAGCAGCAGCGACAGCGCAAAAAGGCCAAACCCGACCAGCACGATGATCGGCCCGGTCGGCAGGTTCGGCAGTGCCGCCGACAGCGCCGCCCCGATATAGGCCGATATGCCGCCCAGGGCGCCCGCAATCAGCACCACATGATCGGTCCGATCGCTCCAGAACCGGGCGGTGACGGGCGGGATGATCAGCAAGGCGACGATCAGGATCAGCCCCACGATCTTGAGCCCGACCACCGTTACCGCCAGCACGATCCCCATCATCGCCAAATCGGTGCGCCGCACGTTCTGCCCGATGGACGTGCCATATTCCGGATCAAAGGACGCCAGTGTCAGCGGTCGGCGCAGCAGCAGCACGAGCGCCAGCACCAGCGCCGCCGACACCGCGATCACCAGCGCATCACTGCGCAGCATCCCGGCCGTGGATCCCAGCAGGAACCCCTCAAGGCCCGCCTGCCGCCCCGCGCTCATCGTCTGCACGATGGTCAACAAAACGATGCCAAATCCAAAGAACACCGACAGCACCGACCCAATCGCCGCATCTTCAGCCAGCCGCGTGCGCGTGCTGAGCCAGGACACCAAAAGCAGCCCGGCCGCCGCCGATACCGCAGCACCACCCAGCAATCCGATCAGATTGCGCCCCTCGCCGCCCAGCGCGACCATCACCATAAACGCCAGCGCCACCCCCGGCAGCGTCGCGTGCGAAATCGCATCGCTGACCAGCGCCCGTTTGCGCAGAAACAAAAACGTACCGCCAACCCCGGCAGCCATGCCCAGCAGGGCGGCCCCCAATGTGACCAATGTGGCGTTATAGCCCAGTTGCAGCAGCAGCGCCTCGCGGATCATGACAGGCGCAGCGCATCCATCTGCGCCCCGGCCAGACGTCCGCCATAGGCATCCTGCAACATCGACGCGCGGAACACATCAGCCACCGGGCCTTCGGCCACGCGGTGCGTGTTGATCAGGAACACATTGTCGAAATACTCGGTCACTGTGGACAGGTCATGATGCACCGCCACCACCGTCTTGCCCGCGTCGCGCAGCGATTTCAGCACGGCGATAATCGCCTTTTCCGTTGCTGCATCAACCCCGGCAAAGGGTTCATCCAGCAGATACAGGTCCGCCTCCTGCGCCAGCGCCCGCGCCAGAAACACCCGCTGCTGCTGGCCACCCGAAAGCTGGCCAATCTGGCGGGTGGCGAAATCTTCCATACCGACGCGCGCCAGACAATCAGCCGCCCGCGCGCGGTGTACCGGACGCACACGGCCCAGCAGGCCCAGTTGCGGGTAAAGCCCCATCAGCACCACGTCGATCACCCGCGTCGGGAAATCCCAATCGACCGATGCGCGCTGCGGCACATAGGCGATGCGATGGCGCTGCTGCGCCACCGGTTTGCCATAAACCGTCACCGTACCGGCCAAGGGTTGCAAAATGCCCAGCGCAGCCTTGAGCAGGGTCGATTTGCCCGCACCGTTTGGCCCGATGATCGCAGTCATCTTGCCGGGTGCCACAGTCATGTCGACCGAAAACACCGCCGGTTTCTGCCCGTATGAAACGGTCATGCCACGGATGGCCAGCGGACTGTCAGGTCGAGAGGTCTGTAACACGGCCGTGCCGCTGTCATGGGCCAGATCAAGGGTCATGGCTCAGCTCCGTCCGGCCAATTGGCCCAACATACCACCCGCATCCACCGGCGCGCCCAGCGCACGGGCGATCGTGGTGACGTTGTGATCTATCATGCCGACATAGGTGCCCTCATAGCTGTCCGGCTCACCCATGGCGTCGCTATACAGCGATCCCCCGATGGCAACCTCATGCCCCTGTGCGGCGGCCCCTTCGACAAGCGCGCGCATGTTGCGGTCCGATACCGATGTCTCGACAAACACCGCGCCGATTTGACGCTGCACCAGTTCATCCACCAGCGCGCTAATCCGGTTCAGCCCGGCCTCACTGTTAGTGGAAATGCCCTGAATGCCAATCACTTCAAACCCAAAGGCGCGCCCAAAGTAACCAAAGGCATCATGCGCCGTGACCAGCACGCGCTGATCCTCGGGCACCTGCGCGAGGGTATCGGCCGCATAGGTCGCCAGCGCTGCCAATTCGCCGCGATAGACCTCCGCATTCGCAGCAAAGGTGGCGGCATGGTCCGGGCGCGCGGCACTCAGCGCGCGTTCGATTTCAGACACAACACCAATCCATGTCGTCGGATCCATCCAAACATGCGGATCATAGCGCCCGTCATAGCTCGGATGGCTCAGCAGGATATCCTCTGGCAGCGCCTGGGCGACTGCGACCACCGTGCGCTTGTCGGCCAGCTCTTCAAAAAAGCCCTCCATCTGCGCCTCAAGGTAAAGCCCATGCCACAACACCAGATCGGCGCGCGTCATCGCCACAATGTCGCTGCGGGTCTGACGATAGCCGTGCGGATCAACGCCCGAGCCCATCAACCCCTTGACCGTCACCAGCTCCCCCCCGATCCGGCGCGCAGCATCGGCAATCATCCCGGTGGTGGCAACAATGCTCATTTGATCCGCCGCATCGGCAAAGGGGGCCGAGCCAAGCAATGCAATCCCGCTCAACCCGCCAATCAAAGCAGCGCGGCGCGTTAAGTCAGTGCTATGTTTCATATGTTCCATGCCCTCTATATGCGATCCATTCGCAACTAAGTCAACCAGTTGCGAATTATTCGCAAGACAAAGTAGCGCGGCACGTTGCGCCGTCAATCACGACAATTTTCCCACAGCCGAGGTGGCAATCCCCCCGCGCATTTGCCACTCTGCCCCGCAACGCATCCCCAGCAAGGACACTTGACATGAGCGATATCACCTACACCCCACCCAAAGTCTGGAAATGGGACGCCGAAAGCGGCGGAAAATTCGCCAGCATCAACCGCCCTATCGCGGGCGCTACCAGTGACAAGGAACTGCCCGTCGGTAAACACCCGTTGCAGCTCTATTCACTGGCAACGCCCAATGGCGTCAAAGTCACCGTGATGCTTGAAGAGTTGCTGGCCGCAGGGCATTCGGGCGCGGAATACGATGCCTGGATCATCGACATCTCCGAAGGTGATCAATTCGGCTCCGGCTTCGTCGAGGTGAACCCAAACTCCAAAATCCCCGCCCTGATGGACCGCTCAGGTGACACACCGCAGCGGGTATTTGAATCGGGTGCAATCCTGCTGCACCTTGCCGAAAAATTTGGCGCCTTCCTGCCAAAATCCCCCGCGCGGCGCACAGAAGCGCTGTCATGGCTATTTTGGCAAATGGGCAGTGCGCCCTATCTCGGCGGCGGGTTCGGCCATTTTTACGCCTACGCGCCGGAAAAGTACGAATACCCGATCAACCGCTTCACGATGGAAACGAAACGCCAGCTTGACGTGATGGACCGCCATCTGGCCGATCACGACTATTTCGCCGATGAATACAGCATCGCCGACATGGCGATCTGGGCCTGGTACGGCCAACTGGCGCTCGGGCGGCTCTACTCAGCGGCAGAATTCCTTGATATCGAATCATATAAAAACGTGCAGCGCTGGGCCAAGGCCATTGACGACCGCCCTGCTGTGACCCGGGGCCGCATGGTCAACCGCGCCTTTGGTGATGACCTGTCACTGCAACTGCATGAACGCCATGACGCGTCGGACTTCGACACGAAAACCCAAGACAAGGTCGACCAAAACAGCTGATTCAACTTGGCGCGCACCCTTCGCTGCGCGCCTCTTTGGCTTTTCTGGGTCAAAAATACCTCAGTGGGGTCCGGGGGGACTGCTCCCCCCGGGTCTATCATCCTTCGGAAGCAAGGATTGGGGGCACCGTGAATTTCCTAGTATTTCGATCAGGAATTGGTTGCACCCCGCGCCGGAATCTGTTTCTTACTCTTTCAGTCAGGTAAGTATCCTCAATGAAACGGACCCCAAAATGACCGCTATAAAAACATCGACCGCCGCCGCCGCCCTCATGTCGCTGGCGCTGCCCGCACTTGCCGAAGGTGAACTGAACCTCTATTCGGCACGCCACTATGACACCGATGAACGGCTCTATACCGATTTTACCGAACAGACAGGCATCACCATCAACCGCATCGAGGGCAAAGCAGACGAACTGATGGCCCGCATGCAGGCCGAGGGCGCCAATTCGCCCGCTGATGTGCTGCTGACCGTCGACACCAGCCGCCTGAAATACGCCAAGGACATGGGCCTGCTGCAAACCGTCGACAGCGACACGCTCGAATCCCGCATCCCCTCCAATCTGCAGGATGACGACAACCAGTGGTTTGGCCTGTCCCAGCGTGCCCGGATCATCTTTTACAATACCGAAACGGTCGACACACCGCCTGCCACCTACATGGATCTGGCCGATCCTGCCTACAAAGGTCAGGTTTGCATCCGGTCTTCGACCAACACCTACAACCAGACCCTGCTGGCCGCGATCATCACCCACGACGGCGAGGAAGCGGCGACCAATTGGGCGCAAGGCATCGTCGATAACATGGCCCGCTCACCCCAGGGTGGCGACACCGACCAACTGCGCGGCATCGTGTCGGGCGAATGCGATATCGCCGTGTCCAACAGCTATTACTTCGCCCGTGCGCTGCGCACGGACGTGGACGGCGTCAGCGCCGATATCGGCAAGATCGGTCTGATCTGGCCCGATCAGGACGGCAATGGCGCACACATGAACCTGTCGGGCGGCGGCGTGGCCGTGAACGCTCCAAACCGCGACAATGCGGTCAAGTTCCTCGAATATCTCGCCTCTGACAGTGCGCAGGAATATTTCTCGGCGGGCAATGACGAGTTCCCAGCCGTAGAGGGTGTTGAACTGGCCCCTTCGGTCAAGAAACTGGGCGACTTCAAAGCGGACACGATCAACCTGTCGGAAGTGGCTGAAAACCTGCCCACCGCGCAAAAGATCTTCGACACCGTCGGCTGGGAATAATCCCTACCATATGAACGCCAAGGGGCGGGCTGTCATGGCCCGCCCCTTCTGGTTTCGATCATTGTCTGCCAAGGCCGGGTGGCGGCCCCCTTTGCTTACCGCTGCCGCCCCACCTGTCGGCAGATCAGGATCACCGGCAACAGCCCCATCGCCACGATCACCAGGCTCGGCACCGCCGCTCCGTTCAACCGCTCGTCACTGGCCAGCCGGTATGCCTGCACGGCCAGAGTATCATAATTAAACGGGCGCATAATCAGCGTCGCTGGCAGTTCTTTCATCACATCGACAAATACGATCAACAGCGCCGTCAACAGACTGGGGGCCAGGATCGGCAGATGCACCCGCCGCAATGTCCCGAGCGGCGTCTGCCCCAGTGATCGCGACGCCGCATCCATATTGTCATGCACCATCGCCTGCCCGCCCTCATAGGCCCCCAGCGCGGCCGCCAGAAACCGCACCAGATAGGCCAGCACCAGCAGCCATATTGACCCGGTGATCAAAAGCCCGGTCGAGATATCGAACGTCGCGCGCATCCAGGCGTCCAACGCATTGTCAAAGGCCGCAAAGGGCACCAGCAACCCCACCGCAATCACGCCGCCCGGCACCGCATAGCCCAACCGCGCCACATAAGCAGCCACGGCAGACAAACGACCGGGCCGCTGCCGCCGAAAGAAGCCGACAGAAATTGCCGCCAGCACGGTCAGCACCGCCGCCGCCCCGGCCAGCGTCGCGGAATTGCGGATAAAACCCAGATAGCGCGGGCTGAACAGGTTCTGCTCAGAACTCAGCCCCATGACCAGCAGGATGACTATCGGTACAATCGCCCCAAACAGCACCGGCACCCCACAAAGCACCATTGCCGCCCCGGCCTGCCAACCTTTGAGTTGCGATGGCGGCATACCCTGCGTGCGCCGCGCCGGATCGTGATATTGGGCCCGCCCCCGCTGCAAACGCTCCAGCATGGCCAGCAACAAGGCAAAGCTCAGCAGGCACAGCGCAAGCTGCGCCGCCGCCGAGCGGTCGAACAGGGAAAACCAACTGGTATAGATACCGGTGGCAAAGGTCTGCACACCGAAATAGGCCACCGTACCGAAATCGGCGATCGTCTCCATCACCGTCAGCAGCACACCGCCGGCAATGGCCGGGCGTGCCAGCGGCAGGCTCACCTTGAAAAACGCCGCCCAGGCGCTCGACCCTAGCGCGCGCGCCGCCAGAAAGGTCGTGCCGCTTTGCTGCAGGAATGCGGCCCGCGCCAGCAGATAGACATAAGGGTACAGCACCAGAACCAGCATCGCCGCCGCCCCGCCCAAGGATCGGATTTCAGGGAACCAATAGTCGCGCGGTCCCCACCCCGTCACATCGCGCAGCAGCGCCTGAACCACACCGGGGTGATCCAGAACATGGGTATAGGCATAGGCCAGCACATAGGCCGGAAAGGCCAACGGCAGCACCAGCGCAATTTCCAGCACGCGTGCGCCGGGAAACCGCGTCATCGTGACCAGCCACGCCGCCCCGACCCCGATGGAAAATGTCCCTGCCGATACCAGCAGCACCAGAACCAGCGTCGTGACCGCATAGCGCCCCAGCACCGTCGACACGAGGTGCTGAACGGTCTCGGTCCCGCCACTGAGGGCGGCAATCAGCACCGCCAGCATCGGCAGCGCACAAAACCCCGCCACCAGCAGCGCAACACCGCTCAGCGCGCGCAATCCATCCCGCGCAGGGCGGGCGGCGGGGCTGACCAGAGGGGGTGTGCTGCTATTCATGCCCCTATTTCGATCATTTCAGTCGGAATTGCCAGAGCCTGCGGCTGTGACGAAATATCCCGTCAGAATGTCACCTCGAACCGCGCGCCGCGTCCACTATCGCTGCCGCCACCGTCGGACATCAACGCGATCTGCCCGCCATGCGCGCCCAGCAGCGCCTGTACGATGCTCAGCCCCATACCGGTGCCGCCACTTTCGCGTCGCGTGGTAAAAAACGGCTCGAACACATGGGCACGGTTGCCGGGCGCGATGCCAGTTCCGTTGTCGTCTATCCGCAGCACATCCGCCTGCCAGTGCAATTGCATACGGTCCGCCCCATGCGCTGCTGCGTTCTGCGCAAGCTGCGCCAGAACAGCGGTCAGTGGCCCGGCAGGCATCGGCACCTGCCCGCCTTGCACGACGGTTACCGCGATCCCGGTCACGCCTTTGGCCGCGTCGACCAGATCGGCGCTGCCCCTGGCCTGCGATTGCCCCGCAGCGGCATGGCGGCGCAGATCGCTGAGCAACAGCTCCATCCGCGCGGCGGCGTCGCGGATCGTGACGGCCAGCGCGGCGCAGTCATCCGCTGGCAGGTCCTCACCCAGCAGTTCCGCCGCCCCCGTAATGGCCGTAAGCGGCGATTTCAGTTCGTGTGTCACGTGATCAGCATAAGCGCGCATTCTCGCCGCGCGGTTGTGCAAGGTCTCGCCCATGTCGATCACGCTTTGCCCCAGATCGCTGAACTCTGGTGTGCCGAAATGCTGGGGCAGCGGCGCGTCGATGCGCCCGGCCTTCATCGCGCGGGCATGGGCCGTCAGCGCATAGACCGGGCGCAGAACCAGCCGCCACAGCAGGAAGGCAAGGATCGCGGTGGCCACCAAGGCCATGCCACCGATCAACCACGCCGCCTCGCCCCAGCCCATTACACTGCCCGCGAGTTTGAAATATCCGATACCGACCACCGGCAAGACCAGCACCGCCGCCAGCGTGCCGCCGATGACCAGCGCCAAGGGCGGGCGCCATTTGCGCGCTACGCGGTGCTGCGGCATGCGCCCATCCTGATCCCAACGCCGTGCAAGGTTTCGATGGCATCCACGCATCCCACAGCCGCCAGTTTGGCGCGCAGATTGCGCAGGTGGCTGTCGACCGTACGGTCCGACACATGCAGATGCGCGCCATAGACGGCGTCGGTCAGCGCCGGGCGCGGCACCACCTGATCAGGACGCGCCATAAGATGCGCCAGAATTCCCATCTCGCGTGCGGTCAAGGTAACGGGCGCGCCCGCAACGGTGCAGGCGTGACGACTGGGGTCAATCTGAACCACCCCATGCGCCAACGTGCCTGCATCCGAGCCACGGGCCGCCGGTGCACCGCCATTGCGCTTCACAATCGCCTTGATCCGCGCCACCAATTCGCGCGGGGAAAACGGCTTGGTCACATAGTCGTCGCCGCCCAGCTCAAAGCCCAGCACGCGGTCGATCTCGTCATCGCGCGCGGTCAGAAACAGCACGGGCGTATCGTCACTGACCCGCAAGGCCCGGCAAACCTCAAGCCCGTCCATTTCCGGCAGGCCAATATCCAGCACGATCAGGTCAAACCGCCCCGAGCGCGCCTTGGCCAGCCCTTCGGCCCCATCGCCCGCTTCGGCCGCCTCCATCCCCGCCTGGCGCAACGCGATGCGCAGCACGCTGCGGATGTGTGGATCATCATCAACGATCAAGATGTTCAATGTCACGGTGTGGCCTCGGCTTGGATCGTACTTAGGCTATTGCGCGCGCGCCAGTTGCGAAAGCCCCATTCGCGCCAGTCATCCGGCACATCTACATCGCGGCGATATTGGCAAATCGCGTACCCGCGTTCGGCCTCGGCCTGGGCAATCACCAACTGTCCCACATCCCCGAGCCAACACAGATAGCCCCAATCCCGCTGTACCGGATTGCCCAGATTATAGCGCGCAATGGTGGCGTCAAAACTGATCCAGGTACAGCCATATAGCACCGCCGCCCCCAAAAGCCCGCCACGCCGCACCAGCCAATCGTTACCGTGCCGCTGGCGCAACTGCCACAGGATCAGCCCCAGCCCGACGGCCACCAACGCCATCCAGATTGCCGCCGCCATACGCAGATGGGTCAGCCCGTAGACGCCGACATACAGGTCCAACCGCACCAGCGCGCTGACCACCAAGGCCAGATTCTGCGCCACCCACAGCATCAACTGCACCCGCATCATGCGGTCCCCGTCTGTCCAGCGCCGCGTCACCATCGCAAAGGCCCCCGCCATCAACGCCGTCACCACCAAAGGATAGGCCCCGCGATGGGCGTATTGGGCATAGCTGATCCCCTCGGGCAGCCCGACACCGCCATAAAGGTACATCACATCCATCGCGGTTTGCAGGGCAAAGACCCCGTTGAACAACACCAGCGCCCGGCGCACAGAGGCGGCGTTGACCAGCCCCTCGCGGGCCGGGCCAAAGGCGCGCGGCACCGGGGTGCGGATCAGCCGCTCGACCATGCCCCTGACCGACAGCGCAGTCCACGCGATCCCTGCAATCACCCCCCAAAGCACCATCCGCCAGACCGAAGGCAGTCGCACATCGACTTGCCACAGCCCATCGACCCAACGCTGCGCAATTGGGTTGGCATCGAGCAATAGGGCAATAAACACCGCCCCCAGCGCCAGCGGCAACAGCCAGCCCATCATTAGCCGCCGCACCACCGTTTGGGTATCGCGCCCATCATGGCCCTGAACCGCGCCGCGCAGATCACGCAGCCCCTGCCCCACGCCCACCGGCCACAGCCGCAGCGCCCCGCGCCACAATTGCCCCGTTCGCAACCCCGCCAAGAGCGCCAGCACCACCGACAGACCTGCCACCGCGATCAACACCGACAGCGGCTGCACCAATTCCACCAAGGGCAACAGCACCAGCACCGCGCCGCCACCCACCAGCGAGGCCCGCTGCCGCGTCACCCGCTGCCGCGCCACCCAAAGCGCCGCCAAAATCATTGCCGCGCCGAAAACAGCCAGCGACAGCCCCGGCACCACCTGCCACACCAGCAGATCGCCCAGCAGGATCAACCCCGCCAACACCGCCAGACGCCCCATGCCGGTCGGCATTTGATGCTGCGTTTGCCCCGGTACGCGCGGCGGCGAAATCGCGCCGTTTAACCACCAGCCATCCTGCTGCATTGCCAGCGGCACACCGCGTATCAGATATGTCTTCATCCTGCCTGTCCTCATCTCAGTTTCTTTGTGCCCTTGTGCCATTCACGGGTGCAGCCCCCGCGTGGCAATTGTGCAGTTCTTGCGCAGATGACGGTGGGTTAGCGCCGCTTGCCACGGCCCCGCCGTCATGGCACCCTGAACCCTTGACGAAATCCCGGAGACGCGCGATGGCCAGCACCCTCACGACCCCTACAACAACCGACGCGACCACCACGTCGGGCCACCTGCCGCAGGTCACCGAACCGCGCAACGATGGTATGGCGCTTGATATGAACTGGGTGCGCTCGGTACAGGCCAATACCTCGGCCATTGAACGGCGCGCCGCGTCGCTGCCCGCCCGCCGGTCCGTGAAAAAAGCCCATCAGGCTGCATGGTTGCTGCGCGCCATCACCTGTATCGACCTGACCACACTGTCGGGCGACGACACCGCCCGCCGGGTTGAACGGCTCTGCGCCAAGGCGCGCCAGCCCGTTGCCCCCGCCCTGCTCGAGGCACTGGGCATGGCGCCG
This sequence comes from Sulfitobacter sp. KMM 9851, assembly GCF_057178245.1. Classification (NCBI taxonomy): domain Bacteria; kingdom Pseudomonadati; phylum Pseudomonadota; class Alphaproteobacteria; order Rhodobacterales; family Roseobacteraceae; genus Sulfitobacter; species Sulfitobacter sp. KMM 9851. The sequence goes on along the minus strand of NZ_CM169991.1, from coordinate 417,065 downwards.
ATCACCGTGGGCGCGGTCTGCGTTTACCACGAGATGATCCCTGCCGCCCGCGCCGCCCTCGCAGGCACCGCCATCCCCATCGCCGCTGTCTCCACGGGCTTCCCAGCGGGCCTGTCCCCGTTTGAGCTGCGCATCCGCGAGATTGAAATGAGCGTGGCCGAAGGCGCTGCCGAGATCGACATCGTGATTTCGCGCCGCCACGTGCTGAGCGGCGACTGGCAGGCGCTTTATGATGAAATGCGCGCCTTTCGCGCGGCCTGTGGTGATGCCCATGTCAAAGCGATCCTTGCCACTGGCGAGTTGGGCAGCCTGCGAAATGTCGCGCGCGCCAGCCTGGTCTGCATGATGGCCGGTGCCGATTTCATCAAAACCTCGACCGGCAAGGAAAGCGTGAACGCCACCCTACCCGTCAGCCTGACCATGATCCGCGCCATCCGCGACTATTACGACCGGACCGGCATCCGCGTCGGCTATAAACCCGCAGGCGGCATATCGAAGGCCAAGGACGCCATCACCTATCTGGCCATGATGAAAGAAGAACTGGGCGACCGCTGGTTACAGCCTGATCTGTTCCGCTTTGGGGCGTCGTCGCTGCTGGGCGATATTGAGCGGCAGCTGGAACACCACCTGACGGGCAATTATTCGGCGGGTTACCGCCACGCGACTTCCTGAGCCTGCGGCAGGCCGCGGGAAGGTATTTGTAAAAGGATGAAGGCATGAGCGTGTCTGAGATATTCGAAACCATGGATTACGGTCAGGCCCCGGAATCGCCTGCGGACGCGCTGGCGTGGTTGGTCGACCAAGGCGATCGTTTTGGCCATTTCATCGACGGGGCATTCACGGCCCCCGGCGACGGTTTTGACAGCGTCAACCCCGCCACCGGTGAGGTGCTGGCCACCCTGACCCAAGCCACCCAAGGCGATGTGGATGCCGCTGTACGCGCGGCGCGAAAAGCCCAGCCAAAGTGGGAGAAAATCGGCGGCCACGCCCGCGCGCGCCATATCTATGCCCTCGCCCGGCTGCTGCAAAAACACGCCCGCCTGTTTGCCGTGCTCGAAGTGCTGGACAACGGCAAACCCATCCGCGAAGCGCGCGATATCGACGTGCCGCTGGCCCAGCGGCATTTTTACTATCACGCCGGCATGGCGCAACTGATGGAAACAGAACTGCCCGACGCCCGCGCTTTGGGGGTCTGCGGCCAGATCATCCCGTGGAATTTCCCGCTGCTGATGCTGGCATGGAAAATCGCGCCAGCGCTGGCGATGGGCAATACCGTGGTGCTGAAACCGGCGGAGTATACATCGCTGACCGCGATGCTGTTCGCCGATATCTGCCGTCAGGCCGGCCTGCCAAAGGGTGTCGTGAACATCGTGACCGGCGATGGGGCTGTGGGTGAGATGATCGTGAACCATCCCGACATCGACAAAATCGCCTTTACCGGCTCCACCCCCGTGGGCCGCAAAATCCGCCAGGCCACCGCCGGATCTGGCAAGGCGCTGAGCCTCGAACTGGGCGGCAAATCGCCCTATATCGTGTTCGACGATGCCGATCTGGATTCAGCCGTCGAAGGGTTGGTTGACGCCATTTGGTTCAATCAGGGTCAGGTCTGCTGCGCCGGGTCGCGCCTGTTGGTGCATGAACCCGTTGCCGATCGTTTCTACACCAAACTGCGCGCGCGCATGGAGAAACTGCGCATCGGCAACCCGCTGGACAAAAGCATCGACGTGGGCGCGCTGGTCGATCCGGTCCAGCTTAAACGCGTCAGTGACATGGTGGATGCCAACAGCGCCGGCGAACGCTTTGTCGCGCAGACAGAAATGCCTGAGAGCGGCTGTTTCTACCCACCCACACTGATCACCGGGCTAAACCCTGCCGACACGCTGATGCAGGAAGAAATCTTTGGCCCTGTGTTGGTCTCTACCACCTTTCGCACCCCCGCCGAGGCGGTGCAGTTGGCCAATAACACCCGTTATGGCCTTGCCGCGACGATCTGGTCCGAGAACGTCAATCTGGCGCTGGATATCGCGCCGCAATTGGCCGCAGGCATTGTCTGGGTCAATGGCACCAATCTGATGGATGCTGCCGCTGGTTTTGGCGGTGTGCGCGAAAGCGGCTTTGGCCGCGAAGGCGGTTGGGAAGGGCTGGCCAGTTACACCCAGCCCAAAGGCAGCGCCAACAAGCTGAAATCAATCGAACCCTTCACCGGTGACGGGGCCCCCGCCGACAGCATCGACCGCACGGCGAAACTCTATATCGGTGGCAAACAGGTGCGCCCCGACGGCGGCTATTCCATGCCTGTCTGGGGGAAATCCGGCGCATTGCTGGGACACGCCAGTATTGCCAACCGCAAGGATGTGCGCAACGCGGTCGAGGCCGCCCATGCCGCAAAGGGTTGGTCGAAAACCACCGGCCACCTGCGCGCGCAGATTCTTTACTACATCGCCGAAAACCTTGCGGCGCGCGGCGATGAATTTGCCGCCCGCCTTGATGCCATGCAGGGCGGCAAGACAGGCCGTAAAGAGGTCGACGCCTGCGTTAACCGCCTGTTCACCTATGCCGCCTGGGCCGACAAATATGATGGTCAGGTGCACGGCGTCCCGATCCGGGGCGTGGCGCTGGCGATGAAGGAACCTGTCGGCGTCATCGGCGCGCTTTGCGCGACAGAGGCCCCGCTGCTGGGCCTGATCAGCCTGATGGCCCCAGCCATTGCCATGGGCAACCGCGTGATCCTGTCGGCCAGCGAGGCGTTCCCGCTCGCCGCCACCGATTTCGTGCAGGTGTTGGAAACCTCTGACGTGCCGGGCGGCGTCGTCAACATTCTGACCGGCCCACAGGCTGATCTGGCTGATCCAATGGCAGGCCACATGGATATTGACGCGGTATGGTCCTTCGGCGCAGCGGCGTTGTCAGCGGTTGTCGAAAAAGCGGCCGCCAGCAACATCAAACGCACATGGGTCAATCATGGCATGGCACGTGACTGGATGGGGGCCGATGGCGAAGGCCGCGCATTCCTGAGCGCCGCCACCGAGGTCAAGAACATCTGGGTGCCCTACGGGGAGTAAGGCACCACACCCCCCCAGCTTTATCCGGCCAAATAAACCTCCCGCCGGAGGCGCTGCCTGCCCCCCCTCGGGGGACAGGCGCAAAACCGCAGCCTGTCAGTGCGTCAATTCTGCTGTGGCGCGGTTGTCTGCAACCCTACGGGCTGACCCACGACCACGAAATGCAGCCCATCCGGGTCCAGTAGTTCACCTGCCACACGTTTTACATCGGCCAGCGTCACCGCTTCGACCTTGTCGTTGCGGGTGGCAATGTAATCGATCGGCAGGCCCAACATCTGCATCCCCACAAGGATATTCGCAATCGGCGCATTGCCATCAAAGCGTAGCGGATAGGCCCCGGTGATATAGGTCTTTGCGTCGTCCAGCTCTTGCTGGGTGATGCCCTCGGTCGCTGCCTTGGCCCATTCATCGCGGATCACGGCGATTGCTTCGGCGATACGGTCGTTGGCCGAACTGACAGACCCCATATAGGTTTCGGCCAGATCGCGCGGCACCAGATAGGAATAGACCCCGTAAGTCAGCCCGCGTTTCTCGCGGACCTCGTTCATCAGACGCGATTCGAATGACCCACCGCCCAACACCTGGTTCAGCACGGTCGCGGCAAAGAAATCGGGGTCTTCCTGCGCCATGCCACCATGGCCGAACACGGCCACGGACTGCGGCGTGGCAAAATCCACCACGGTGACACCGCCGGGAATATCGACCTCGACGCGCGGTGGCATCGGCGCACCTGTTGCGGGCAGATCGCCCAGCAGGTCATCCAGCAAGGCACCCAGTTCCTCGGGTGAAATATCGCCCACGGCACCGACATAGATCCGGTCGCGAGCCAACACGGCCTTGTGTGCCGCCAGCAGATCATCGCGAGTCAGCGCCGCGACGCTGTCCTGCGTACCATTCAGGGACGACCCGTAAGGGTGATCACCGTAGGCAATGCGGTCAAAGGTCCGGCCTGCGATGTCGTCGGGATCTTTTTCATCGGACTGGATGATCGACAGGACCTGTCCGCGCACCCGTTCGATGGCCTGCGGGTCAAACCTGGGCTCCAGCAGGGCCGCGCGCAGCAGTGCGACCGAAGCGTCGCGGTTTTCGGTCAGAAAGCGCGCCGAGATCGACAGTGAATCGTCTGACACGTCAAACCCCAGCGAGGTCGCCAACTCTTCTGTGGCGCGGCTAAAGGCGCGGGCATCCATGTCGGCGGCGCCTTCCTCCAGCAATCCGGTCATCAGGTTGATCGCGCCGCGTTTGCCCGCTGCGTCCAACGACGCCCCCCCGCGAAAGCGAATTTCCAGCGCGGCAAAGGGGATCGAATGTTCCTCAACAAGCCAAGCGGTGATGCCGCCAGGGCTGGTGACCGATTTGATATCCACCTCTGCCCGCAGGGGCAGCGCGGCAAAAACCGTGACGATCAGGGCAAAGACAAACTTCATTTCGCGTCCTCCTTCATCAGCCATCCGGTGACAGAGGCACGCCTGTCAAAAACTTCGGCCGCGGCCTGCATGATGTCTTCGGCGGTCACGGCCTCAAGCACATCGGGCCAAGCCTGCACATCCTCTACCGTCAGCCCGATGGCCAGCGCGCTGCCATAGCGGCTGGCGACACGGTCGGCATCGTCGCGGGCATAGATTTGATCGGCACGAATTTGCAGCTTGATGCGGTCTAGCTGCTGCGCATCCACGCCTGTTTCCATGAAACTGGTCAGGGCCGCGTCCAGCGCATCTTCGGCCTCTTGCAGCGTGACGCCGGCGGCGGGAACGACAACCAGATCAAAGGTCGTGTCGTCCAGCGTATTGGCGTTGTAGAACGCGCCGGTATAGGTCGCGGTCTGGCTGTCGAATTGCAGTTTTTCGGTCAGGAATGACGTGGTGCCACCGCCAAGGATCTGGCTGAGCATGGTCAGCGCCGCCGCTTTTTCCTGCGCGCCACTGTCACGTTCCTGTGCCAGATAAGATCGGCTGACATAGGGCTGCGCCACCCGCGCGTCCCGGAAGATCAGCCGCCGCTCGGCGGTTTGGGGCGGCTCTTCGGTGCGCAGGCGTTCGGGGAGGTCGGCATTGGCCGGGATCGCACCATAAGTGGCCTCGGCCAATGTGCGCACGGCGTCGGGGGTGACGTCACCGGACACCACAAGGATGGCATTATTAGGCGAATAATAGGTTTTGTAGAACGACAGTGCATCGTCCAGATCAAGCTGCTGCATCTCATGTTTCCAGCCGATGATCGGGGTGCCATAGCGGTGGTTGAGATACTGTGCGGCGTTCATCTGTTCGTTGAACAGGGCGCCGGGGTTATTTTCGGTGCGCTGGTTGCGTTCTTCGAGGATCACATCGCGTTCGGTGCGGATATTGTCGGGTGTCAGGCGGATGTTTTTCATCCGATCCGATTCCATCTCCATCATCAGGCCCAGACGGTCTGCGGCGATACGCTGGTGATAGGCGGTGTAATCATAGCTGGTAAAGGCATTGTCGCGCCCACCATTGGCGGCGACGGTGGCGGAAAACTCGCCCGCGTCCAGCTTATCAGTGGCTTTGAACAGCAGATGTTCCAGAAAATGCGCAACGCCAGACGATCCCTTCGGCTCATCCGCTGATCCGGCGCGGTACCAGACCATCTGTTGCACCACCGGCGCGCGGTGGTTCTCGACGACCACCACATCCATGCCATTATCCAGGGTGAAATGCGTTACCGCTTCGTTGTCGCGGGCCTGCGCGGGCCCCACCTGCGCCATCAAGGTGCACAGGGCAGCAAACATCGGCAATCGGATCATGAGGTATCCTTAAAACTGTCCGTCGCCACCTTACTTACGTGGCCTCAGGCCAGTTTCAAGCGGATCAACGGAAACGTGTGGACTGTGGTGGTGAAGATGGCGTGCGCGCACCGGCCCGGCGCCAGCGGGCGGCCTCGCTGTTGGCGTCCAGCGCCTGACGCTTGTAGGCTTGGTCGTAGCGATCTACCGGCACAATGCGGAATTGCGTGAACCGCGCCTTGCGTTTGCGGAACTGCGCGTCGGTTTCGGCCAATGTGCCACGAATGTTGGGCGCGACACCCATACGCCCGGCATGCTGCACCAGTGCGCCATCGCTGGCAGGCACCGCGCCACCGGTATCCAGCCGCCCGCCAAAGGCAGCAGCTCCCTCGGCAACCGCAGAACGGTCAGCAAGGTTCGCTTGTCCGGGGGTGGGTGTGGGCAGTGCGGAAAAGTCTGTCGGCGCTTCGAGCGGTTTCACCGGCTGGATCATGAATTCATCCGGCCCGGCCGCGTTCGAGCGCAGGTCGCGCAACCCCTGATTGGAACAGGCCGACAAAGCCAGCGTGATCAGGCAAAATACAGCGGTGAGGCGCATGGTGTCTCCTTTCGGGGTCTGCCCTTCAATATCGCAGGCAGGCAGGCAATGTCACTGACCTTTTTTATTGCGTACCTGACGCGCGGCTTTTGCGTCACCCGTGAACAGGATCAACCCCAGCGCGCCGGCAAAGATGAACACATCTGCGATGTTATACACAAATGGGTTGGTGATACCGCAGCAACTGTTGTTCAGGAAATCGAGCACGTAGCCGTAGATCAGCCGATCCGCCACGTTGGCCAAGGCACCACCGACCAGCAAACCACCGCTGATCATGCCCCAGCGCCCCTGCGGCGCCCGCCAGAGCCAAGCGGTGACGCCGACGCAGATCACCAGTGCCAGGGCAATCAGCACCCATTGGCTCATGTCGCCGCCAAGGCCAAAGTTGATTCCCCGGTTTTCGCCATAGCGGAAATTCAGCACCGGTGGCAGCACATCAATCGAGCGTATGCGTGCCAGTTCCATCATATGGATGACCACGTATTTGCTGATCTGGTCGATCATGAAGGCCGCAAAGGCCGCGATGCCGAAATTCCGCATGTTGATCGCCCCGCTCAGTGCCGGAAGTGGCGCATGTTGGTGAACACCATCGCGAGCCCGGCTTCATCTGCCGCCGCGATCACTTCGTCGTCGCGCATCGACCCACCCGGCTGGATCAGTGCGGTCGCCCCGGCTTCTGCCGCCGTGATCAGGCCGTCAGCGAAGGGGAAGAACGCATCGGACGCCACGACAGACCCCTGGGTCAGCGGCGCGGCCATCCCCATCGCCTCGGCCATGTCCTGTGATTTGCGTGCGGCGATGCGGGTGCTGTCGACCCGGCTCATCTGGCCCGCGCCGACCCCCACGGTTGCGCCATTTTTCACATAGATGATGGCATTCGATTTGACGTGTTTCGCGACGGTCCAGGCAAACAGCATGTCATCCAGTTCCTGATCCGACGGCGCGCGTTTGGTCACGACCTTCAGATCGTCACGGGTGATCCGACCCACATCCTTGTCCTGCACCAGAAACCCGCCCGCGACCTGCCGCACGGCAAGTGCCGCCGCCGCCGGATCGGCCAGACCGTCAGTGGTCAGCAGGCGCAGGTTTTTCTTGGCGGCAAAAACTGCCCGCGCGTCGGCGTCGGCCCCGGGGGCGATCACCACTTCAGTGAAAATCGCTGCAATCGCTTCGGCTGTGGGTCCATCGAGCGGCTGGTTCAGCGCGATAATCCCGCCAAACGCCGACGTGCGGTCGCAATCGAAGGCCCGCGTGTAAGCCTCAAGCATCGTGGCACCGCGCGCCACGCCGCAGGGGTTGGCGTGTTTGATGATCGCACAGGCCGGGCCATCTGCGGGGTCAAATTCACTGACCAAGGCAAAGGCCGCATCGGTGTCGTTGATATTGTTATACGACAGCTCCTTGCCCTGATGCTGCTGGGCGGTGGCCAAGCTGGGGGCGGTGCTGCCATCGGTATAAAACGCCGCCTGCTGATGTGGGTTTTCGCCGTACCGCAGGGTCTGTGTCAGTGTCCCGGCAAAGCTGCGTCGCCGTGGCGTGCCGCCAACCTGCGCCGCCATCCATGTGCTGACTGCCGTGTCATAGGCCGCCGTACGGGCATAGGCCGTCTGCGCCAACCGCTGCCGCAGGGCATAGGTCGTCTGGCCGTCGTTTGCCTCCATCTCGGCGATGACTTCGGCGTAATCTTCGACATCCACGACCACATTCACAAAACCGTGGTTCTTCGCGGCAGAGCGGATCATTGCGGGGCCGCCAATATCGATGTTTTCGATCACCTCGGCATATTCCGCACCTTTGGCGACAGTTTCCTCAAACGGATAAAGGTTGACCACGACCAGATCAATTTCGCCAATGCCATGTTCCGTCATCGCGGCCATATGTTCGTCATTGTCGCGCAGCGCCAGCAATCCGCCATGCACCACCGGATGCAGGGTTTTCACCCGGCCATCCATCATTTCGGGAAAGCCGGTCACATCGGCCACGTCGCGCACGTCAAGTCCCGCCTCGCGCAGCGCCTTTGCCGTGCCTCCGGTGCTGAGCAGTTCAACCCCGCGCGCCGCCAGTGCCTTGCCCAGATCAATCAATCCGGTTTTGTCGGAAACAGATAGCAGGGCGCGTTTGATGGGGTGCAGATCGGGCATGGGGCTGGTCCTCTGGGTCAGGCTTCGTCAACATAGGGATCGTCGATTGACAGATCCCGCACGCCAATCGCAGTTTCCTGCGCTTTGGACAAGGACCACCTGACCCGCGTGGCATAGTTCATTGCAAAACCCGACAGCACGATCTGCTGCGCCGCGCGTGGTTTCAAGCGGGTGGTTTCCAGGTAAACCCCCGGCTCCAAAGACAGATTATGGGTGCCATCATGTCGAAACACCCAGATTTCCCCGCTTTTTAGCGCCATCGAAATTGCCGCTCCGCCCAGATCGACCGTTGCGTCCACATCCGGGTGCAGGTGAAACCGGATGTCAAAGGCGATGCCCTTAAGCTTGGTCGCGTCGAGCGCCCGGTCAAAGCGGCGCTTTTCGCTGTCCTCGAGCACCAGCAGCATGTCCTCACCGGCCAGCCCCCGACCATCGAGTGTCAGCTCTAACATGCGCGCATGGGTCAATCCGTGGCTGCACAGATAGCCGTCATGCCCGCCCTGAAACCGCAGCCCGTCCGAGGCTTGTCCGATTTCCACCGGCACATGGCTGGGGCCGTCAATCAACGCCTCCAGACCCGTGTCGCGGTCCGGTTCTGCCAGACGCGCAGTAGAATGGCCCACCAGTGACATCGCGGAATGCGACGGCGTCGCGCGCCCCGCCCGCCGCCATTCCAGCCCGAAAGACGCCCCCGACCCGCAGTTCACCACCAAGGGCCGCCGCCCCGATGTCAGCTCAAACGCGAGGGTCGAGGCATGGGCGTTATATGACGCCGCCCCGCGCGGCGGCGTCGCGGCATCGACAATGACGCTGGTGCGCCCCGCCGACAGCCGCGCATACCCCATCGCGAGCCCATCCGCGTGCCGCGTCTTGGCCTTGGCCGCTGCCAGTGCGTGATCCAGCCAGCCTTCGGCGCCGCGCCCGCCACCGTGAAACCGCGCCAGCGCGCCATCGGCATGGCGCAGACTGCGCAGCGTGGGGGCAATCCGTTCAATCGCGGTCAGATGCTCTTTGGGGGTGCTGCGCCCGGCATCGCTCAGCGCCGCTGCGGCCCATGTCAGCAGGGTAAAGACCGCCAGCAATTCTTCGGGGTTGCGTGTGGGCAGCCCACCCTGTGCGTCGATCTGCGCCGTGCATTCGCGCGCCAATGCCTTGATTGCGGGATCAGCCAGCCCCTCCTGCCCCTCCAGTGACAACCCGGCATAAATCAGCCCGGTCAGCGCCTCGAACCGCGGCAGTCCCGGCGCCGCACCGCGCCAGCGTTTCGACAGGAAATGCGTTTGCTGTACCAGCGATCGGTAGAACACATCGCTTTGCTCGGCTTCGGTCCCGCGCAGCATAAACAGCGCATGGTTGATCCAACGGATCAACCGCCGCCCGGTCAGGTCCGGCGTCCAGCCCGGGCCATTTCCCTTGCCATATGTCTCGATCCACCCCCAAAGCCAACGCTGCGCCGCGCCGCGCGCCGCCACATCGCCGACAGCGGCGAGGTCATCCATCCATGCAAAGCCATGAAGCTCGGCCGCAAACGATGCATCCGGAGGGGTAATATCCCACAACGACCTGTCCGGCTCGGACAACAGGGTGCCCGCAAACAGGTAATTCCCCGCGACCAGCTGGCGCCCGCGTGCATAAGACCCGATGGTGCGCGGTTCGGGCGAGGACACAAAGCCGATCGCCTGCGCCCGCCTGCGCGTCGCCGCCCAAGCATGCCACCGGTTCAGAAGCCGCGCCGTGCGCGCCATCACGCTGGTTGTGTTAATCATATCTATGCTGCCCTTGACGCTCTGATGGCGTTTGAATGCAGCATACCCGCCACGCGACAGTGAGTCACCGCTTTTTCGGGGCGGGCGGGGAATGAGCGGGTTTGGTGCGGTCCAAGGCCCGTGGTTGACCGTTTGCTGACCGCGCAGGCGCTTTTCCAACGCTTGCCTTGGCGCAATGCACACCCCTACACATGTCCTACCCTGCCGGAGCACCACGATGATCGCCAGCCTGATGATGTACCTGCGCCCCGAACTGGCGGACGCCAACGCGCGCTACTGGGCACTGATCCGTCAGGCCCTCGCCAGCCGGGGCATCGACGCGCCCGAAACCCTCAGCAACGATGCTGATGAGTTTGAGGTCTGGAATGCGCCCGATCTTGTCCTTAGCCAGACCTGCGGCATGCCTTATCGGTTGTGGCTGCACGATCACGTCACACTTGTCGGCACCCCCGATTTCGGCGTCCCGAACTGCCCGCCCGGGTACTACAACAGCGTCTTTATCACCCGCGCTGACGATGCGCGCAGGACGCTGCCTGACTATGAAACCGCCCGCTTCACGTACAACCAGACCTTCTCGCAATCCGGCTATGCAGCACCCTACGCCCACACCATGAGGCAGGGGTTCTGGTTTCAGAACCGCAGCCAAAGCGACGGCCACCGCGCCTCGGCCCGCGCCATCGCCGAGAACCGCGCCGACATTGCGGCGCTTGATGCCGTCTCCTGGCGGTTGATACAGCAGCACGACAGCTTTGCAAAAACCCTACGCGTGCTCGACACCACGCCGCCCACGCCTGGCCTTCCCTATATCGCTGCCGCTACTGCCAATCGCGCAGACACATTCGCCGCGATCAGCGACGCCATTGCGGCACTCACACCTGCGGATACAGCCGCGCTCGGCATCAGGGCTCTGATCGACCTCCCCAAAGCCGACTACCTCAGCATCGCCAATCCGCCTCAGGGCGCCTGAACCCCGAAAGCGCTGCTAATGCCGCTCTTGTCTTTCTTTTTGGTCTTTATATTCCCGGGGGACTTCGGGGGGCTGGCCCCCCGGCACGTCCCTACGCCTTGCGTAAACAGGCGATGTAAAACCCGTCCATGCCGCCACGCTCAGCCCAGTAATCCGGCCGCAGCCGCAATCCGCCCTCGGACGTGACCCAAGCATTGTCCACACCGGGCAACGCCAGCGCCGCGCGGTCCACTGTCATATCGCCGTGGCGTTCCAGCGCTTCGTCTACCTGCACCTCGCCCTCGTCGGGCAATAGGCTGCACGTACAAAAAACCAGACGCCCCCCGGGTTTTAGCAGGCTCCAGGCGTGGTCGATCAGCTCGGACTGCAATTCAATCAACGTGCCGAACTCAGACCCGTCCTTGGCATAGGGCAGATCAGGATGCCGCCGCATGGTGCCTGTGGCAGAACAGGGCGCGTCAAGCAGGATCGCGTCGTATTCCCCGGTCACGGCGCGGGCATCCATCGTCAGCGTTTTGGCCTTGAGCCCCACGCGCGTCAGGTTTTCACCCACCCGCTGCATACGCGGCGACGAACTGTCGACTGCGGTTACTTTGGCACCCGCGGCGGCCAGCTGCATGGTCTTGCCCCCTGGAGCGGCGCAGAGATCAAGCACAGTTTCGCCGGGCTGCGGCGCCAGCACGCGCACGGGGATCGCGGCGGCAGCGTCCTGCACCCACCAGTCGCCGTCGGCAAAACCCGGCATGGCCGAGACCTGGCCCGCATCGACAACCCGAACCGACCCTGTCGGCAGCAACGTGCCGCCTACGGCTTCGGCCAATGCAGCGGTGTCACCCTTGGCGGTAAGATCGAGCGGCGCACCGGCAAAATGTGCGGCCTCCATCGCCGCGATCGCATCGCTGCCCCAGGCTTCCAGCAGCGGCCCGCGCAACCATTTTGGCAGGCGCGGCGGGCGCAAGGCACCCCAGGCCTCGGGCCCCTGTGCCGCTATTTTGCGCAGCACGGCATTGGTCAGCCCCTTGAGGTGGCTCAGCGTTCGATGTTGCGACACCAGCGTAACCATTGCATTCACAACCCCATGCGCAGCGCCGCCCTGACACAGCTCGACCGTGCCGACGCGCAACACATTGCGCACGGTCAGCGGCGGCGATTTCTGCAGATGTTTCTGCAACAGGCGATCGGCCCGTTCCATCCCGCGCAGGGTATCAAGCGCCAAGCGCTGCGCGCGCGCGCGGTCATCGGGGGGTAATTTGTCCAGCGCGCCACCCGCGAGCAATTCCGACATCAGGCGCGGCTCGTCCTCATCAAGGATGTGGTCCAACAGATAAACCGCGCTTCTGCGGGCCTGAACGCCTGTGTCTGCCATTCGTCTTTTCCTGTCTGGGGTCGGTCAATCGGGGTTGCCGGGTTGTCTGGGCCATAGGGCGGCGTATATCAAGGATGAACTTGCCTCAAGAGGTCCTGATATGCCCGATCCACGCCCCCATCCCACGCCTGCCCCCGATCTGCCGCCTCATCCAAAACCCGCGCCTGCGCCAATTCCCGACACGCCAAACGGCCCCAAGCCTGCGCCGGGCCCCGATTTACCTGCCGCTGCACAGCGCGCATTGGCCGAGGCTGAGGACCGCCGCAGGCAGGCGGCCGACGTGGTGCGCCCAACGGAATTGGGGGGCCGCGAGGGGCCAGAGCCAGTACGATACGGAGACTGGGAAAACAAAGGGATCGCGGTCGACTTCTGAGCCTATTTCAAAGCGAATATCGCCGCGTCCCCAGCGCCTTGGTCCGACGTAAAGCGGATGCGGCCACCGTCGGATGCGACTTCCTGACAGTTGTAGCCCATGTCATCGCCGCCCCACTCGAGACTGCGGCAGAAATAGCTGCCCTGCCACTGCCACTGGCCAGTGACAGCCCAGGACGCGCCGGTGCCAGAAATCTGACCGCTGGGGCTGACTTCGATCTTGACCAACGGGCGGGTCAGTTTCTTTCCTGAAATCAGGGCGATGAACTCTTGCTCGCTGGCGACCTTAGCAAACTCGGCCAAGGCGGGGCTGGCTGCCAGCCCCGTCAGCGCGGCGAAAAATACGGCGTAAACAGGTTTCATCGGTCTCTCCCAGGCTATTGGCTATGGGAAGGATACGTGGCGATCTGTCAATTGGTTCAGTTTTACCGACAAACGCCTGCGCTGAAAACCGCCGCTGGTCGCGGTGCAGTCATACGTCGAGGGTTAATCTTTCAGCCCAAGCACATCCAGCATGTCGTATTCACCCGGCGCACGTCCCTGCCCCCAAAGCGCCGCCTTGAGCGCGCCACGCGCAAACAGCGCCCGATCAGAGGCGATGTGGCGCAGGATGATCCGTTCGCCGGCCGCTGCAAACATCACGTCGTGCTCGCCCACGATGTCGCCGCCCCGGATCGCTGTGAACCCGATGTCGCCAGTTTTGCGCGCGCCGGTGATGCCGTCACGGCCCCGGTCAGAGACGTCGGCCAATTTCACACCGCGTCCTTCGGCGGCAGCTTCGCCGAGCATCAGCGCGGTGCCAGAGGGCGCGTCGACCTTCATGTTGTGATGTGATTCGATGATTTCGATATCGTAATCGGTGTCCAGCGCCGCCGCGACGCGTTTGGTCAGTTGCGTCAGCAGGTTGACCCCAAGGCTCATATTGCCCGCGCGGATGATCACCGCGCCTTGCGCCGACGGGGCCAATGAGGCGATTTCATCATCGCTCATCCCGGTTGTGCCGATCACATGCACGATCCCCGCCTCTGACGCGTGCCTTGCAAAAGCGACCGTGGCCTGCGGCGCGGTAAAATCGATTACCGCCTGTGCCTGCGCAAAGCCAGCGGCGGCATCATCAGTGACGATCACGCCTGTCGTGCCGCCGCCCATCGCGACGCCCACATCCTGCCCGACCCAATCATGGCCAGACCTTTCTATCGCTGCAGCAAGGTGCATCTTTTCACTGGCCGCGATTTCGCGGATCAGCATCTGGCCCATACGGCCTGAGGCACCTGTCACGGCTATGCCGGGGGTCTTGGTCATCGCTCGTCTCCTGCGCGGCTTGGCATCGAATTGCTTGCCCGGTGTAACTGCTCGCGCAGCGCTTGGCAAAGCGGATGCAAAGCCTTAGATGACACCCATGGCTAAGAACAATTTTTCCGAGGGCGCAGGCCCAACGCAACGTCAGCTTCGGGTGGGTGAAACCATCCGCCGGGCCCTGTCCGAGGTGCTACAGCGTGGCGATGTGCATGACACTGACCTGAACCGCATGTCGATCACCGTTGGCGAGGTGCGCGTTTCCACCGACCTCAAGATCGCCACGGCCTATGTGCTGCCGCTGGGTGGACAGGGCAAGGATGAGGTGCTGAAACTTTTGTCGCGCAACAAAGGCGAATTGCGGCGGTTGTTATCCAAGAAGCTGACATTGAAGTTCGCACCCGATCTGCGGTTTCAGTTGGACGAGACATTCGACCGGATGGATGACACGCGCCGGATGCTGGCGCAGGACGTGGTGCGCCGTGACGCGGAGGCACCCGATACCAATCCAGACGATATGCCAGACGCGTGATCCGGGTCGCTTTGATCGCGCTGGCGCTTGTCGCACTGAATGTCACCTCTGCCGGGGCGGCGACGTGTTCCAATACCAGTTATGATGGCACGTCCTACACGATCTGCGACGTCGATCTGACCCGCGAAGATCTGCGGCTGTTTCTGAACAATGCTGACGGTCAACCCTATGGCTATTTTGGCACGCTGGATGCAGATTTGAACAGGCGCGGGCTGCGGCTGGGCTTTGCCATGAACGCGGGCATGTACCACGAAGACCGATCCCCTGTTGGTCATTATGTCGAAGAAGGCCGCGAGGCCAAGCGCGTGATCAGTAACGCCGGGCCAGGTAACTTCGGCTTGCTGCCCAATGGGGTATTGTGCCTGCGCAAGGGCCGCGCCGATGTGTTTGAGACGAAGCGCTTTGTCAGGCAAAATCCCACCTGCCGATTTGCCACGCAATCCGGTCCCATGTTGGTGATTGATGGCGCGCTGCACCCGCGCTTCCTGCCCGACAGCACGTCACGCTATATTCGTAACGGTGTGGGCACCAGCGCGGATGGCAAACGCGCGGTATTCGTGATTTCCAACGATATCGTGACGTTTCATAGTTTCGGGCGGCTGTTTCGGGATCATCTGAAACTGCCCAACGCGCTGTATTTCGATGGTAATATTTCGCGGCTGCGCGCACCCGATCTGCGCCGGGACGGGGCCGGGTTTACCCGGCTGGGGCCGATCATTGGCGTCGTAAAGCCCGCGAACTGACCTGCTTTCAGGGCAAAATGACATTTTTCGCCGCCTCCGGGCTGGGCAGACCCGCGCAGAGCCGTTAGACGACACCACCGGATTTGATGAAAGAGCAAGACATGGCACGCAAACGCAAAGGCCGCGATATCTCAGGCTGGCTGGTGGTGGACAAGCCCGCCGGGCCGACCTCGACCACCGTGGTAAACAAGGTCCGCTGGGCGCTTGAGGCGAAAAAAGCAGGTCATGCCGGGACGCTAGACCCTGATGCGACCGGCGTTCTGGCCATCGCACTGGGCGAGGCGACCAAGACCGTGCCCTATATCACCGACGCGCTGAAAGCGTATGAATTTACCGTGCGGCTGGGCATTTCTACCAATACGGATGATGCCGAAGGCGAGGTGCTGGGTACCTCTGACTTGCGCCCGGACGATGCCGCGATCAAGGATGCACTGGCCGCTTTCATCGGGGACATCCAGCAGGTTCCGCCGCAGTTCTCGGCGGTCAAGATCGACGGTCAGCGTGCGTATAAACTGGCCCGCGAGGGCGAGGCAATGGACCTCGCCGCGCGCCCGCTTTGGGTCGAAAGCCTCCTGTTGACCGATCGCCCCGATGCGGATCACGTCACGTTGGAAATGGTCTGCGGCAAGGGCGGCTATGTCCGTTCCATCGCACGCGATTTGGGTGAAAAACTGGGCTGTCTGGGCCACGTCCGCGAATTGCGCCGCATCTGGTCGGGACCATTCGAGGCCTCACAGGCGCTGACGCTCGATCAGATCGAGGCCATGGCGCGCACACCGGAACTGGACAGCTATCTGCTGCCGCTGGAGCAGGGCCTGTCCGAATTGCCACAGGTAAAGGCAACGGCCGAAGGCGCCACCCGTCTGCGCAACGGAAACCCCGGCATGGTCATCGCCCATGATGTAGAATACGGCGATGAATGCTGGGCATCTTTCGATGGCGTGCCTGTCGCGGTCGGCCGGTTCAAGGCCGGTGAATTGCACCCCAGCCGGGTGTTTAACCTGCCATCTGTACCTGACGCGGGCTAAGGCCCGCATGATTACCCGCACGCATACCAAGGGCGACGCCCCATCAACCGCCGTCTATTCGGGGTGCGAGCAGTACCGTTACAGCCTGACACGGGTCTGGAGCGACGCAGCACCGCGGGTGATGTTCGTGATGCTCAACCCCTCGACCGCCACAGAAGTGCAGAACGACCCCACAGTCGAGCGCTGTGAACGACGTGCGCGCGTGCTGGGGTTTGGCGGGTTTCGGGTGACCAATATCTTTGCTTGGCGCGCCACCGACCCGCGCGATATGCGCGCTGCCGCCGATCCGATCGGCCCGGCCAATGATGATGTTCTGACCGACGGTGCCGATTGGGCAGACCAGATCATCGCGGCCTGGGGCGTGCACGGCGCCCACCTGGGCCGGGGTGAAACGGTGACGCAGATGCTGCACAGCGGGTCCACGCCGCTTTTTCATCTGGGTCTGTCCAAGGCAGGCCATCCCAAGCATCCGCTTTATCTGCCGTATCGACAGTTGCCGGTCATCTGGGAGGCGCCGACCCGACAAGGGTAAGACGTGGTTAACCATCGCGGTCATAAGCTTTCGCATTTGTCGACATCTTGTGGTTGTATCATCATCGGATGGGTGTGTGGGGTACCCGTGATTTAACTGGTGGGATCAACATATGTTGTGGTTAGCGGGAATGATGGGTCTGATGGCCGTTGGTGCAGTGGCCTACGTTGAAATCGGCACCGCTGACGAAGACGAGTTACTGGCAGATGGCGAGACTGGCCAAACCATCCCCGATACGGGTGCCATCATCGTAGGGACTGCGGATGATGACATTTTGACCGGTGGCACCGGAGATGATCAGCTTGGCGGCTACGAAGGCAATGATCTGGTTAACGGCGGCGCGGGCAACGACGACCTGCACGGTGACCTAGGCAACGACACCCTGTTCGGCGGAATCGGACAGGACACAGTTCACGGCCAGGATGGCGAGGACGCCATCTTTGGCGGGGACGACGACGATATGCTGGTAGGCCACAACGATCGCGATACCTTGCATGGCGGCGGCGGTGACGACCACCTGCAAGGCTCTGCCGGGGACGACCTGCTGTTTGGCGATGATGGCAACGACGCGCTGCAAGGCGGGTTGCATGACGACGTGTTGTACGGCGGACAGGGCAATGACAGCCTGTTCGGCGGATGGGGCAATGACACGCTCAGTGGCATTGAAGACGACCCCGACGAGGCGGGCATCACAGACAGTGATGAAAGCGATTTCCTCAACGGTGGCGGCGGCGATGACGTGATCATTGCCGGTCAGGACGATATTGTGACGGCTGGCACGGGCGCCGATCAGATCGTGATGGGGGATTGGATCAGCGCAGGCCACGGGATCACGATCATGGACTTTGAATCCGGCAATGATTCGCTGCTGTTTGTCTGGGATGACCGCAGCGAAGATAGTGCCGAGCCGCCAGTATCCGTGGTGCAGAACTCAGAGGATGCCAATCAATCGCTGATTCTGATGGGCGACATTGTGGTGGCCACAGTGGCAGGGGATAGCATTGACGGCTCTGACATCGCGCTGATCCCGCTAAGCGCGGCATTTGAACTGGGTCTCGCAGCGGCATAAGGACGCCCTCGGCCGCCCGTCTGTGCAATATGCCTTTGCCAATCGCGGCAATTCCCCCTATACGCCCCCATCGCCTGCTGATTCCCATCGGTGGGTGATTTCTCCATGGGCCTGTGCTGGACGACATCCCGGCCTGCGCCATTCATATCAACATTTTCCCGAAAGGAGACCCCGATGTCGATTACCGCTGAAGAAAAAGCCAAAGTCATGAAAGATTTCGGCAACAAAGAAGGCGACACCGGTTCGCCCGAAGTACAAGTTGCCATTCTGTCGTCGCGCATTGCCACGCTGACCGAGCACTTCAAGACCCACAAGAAAGACAACCACGGTCGCCGTGGCCTTTTGAAAATGGTCGCGACACGCCGCAAGCTGCTGGACTACGTCAAGACCAAGGATGAGGCCCGTTACCAGGACCTGATCAAACGTCTGGGCCTGCGCCGCTAAGCCAGATCCGCATCACCGGCCCGTCCGGTTGTTGTAAGACATCGAAACCTCCCGGTCCGCACCGGGAGGTTTTTTTATGCTCGGGGGACGGTTACGACCAGATTATATCGCCGTGAGGGGCTGCCATTAAAGGTATTTTAAGCCTGAAAGGGTCATTCTGCCTCTGATTTTGGAGGTAATGTTGAACAATCCGGTCTCACAATTCACTTCTAAAGCGCCCCCGCGCGACCGGGATCAATTCCTGCGCGAGCTGCTGCGCGAACTTTCCGGTACGCTGGAAGAGACCATAGGCTTGGAAGAGGCAGAGGGGTTCATTTCGGTCGTCGGCAATCGCATTGGCGAGTTGATGAATGATGAATACCTCGCAGCAGCAGGCACCGACACACTTGATCTGGCACAGGTCGCCGCCGCTTTGGTAGACCTTAAGGCGCGGATCGACGGGGGCTTCTCGATCGAATCGATGGACGCCGACAAGATCGTACTCGTGAACACTGCCTGCCCCTTTGGCGCCTACGTCAAAGAACGGGAATCACTATGCATGATGACATCGAATGTCTTTGGGCGCATCGCGGCCAACAACCTCGGCTATGCGCGTGTATCGCTTGACCGGACGATTGCCAGAGGCGACGACGGGTGCCGGGTCACCGTCTATTTCGATCCTGACGGGGAGGGACGTGAGTATTACAGCTGATCTGGGTACCTCCAAAGCACTGTTGTCCCTGACGCTTGAGCATCTGCCCCAGATCATGCTGATCGTGTCACGCGACGGCTGTATCGAAGTGGTCAATAACCAGGCCCGCGCGTTCTTCCACACGCTGTCAGGAAAATCCGGTCGCGAGGACATTCAGGTTTCGGATGTCTTTGCGCAAGGCACCGCGCGGGTGATGAAAGATATCGTTGTCGGCGCAAGCAGCGGGTCCGTCACTCTGCCCCTACGCAACGATCAGGGCACGCCATGGGCCAAGTTGCGGTTCAAGGTTGTACCACTATGCCATGAGACGCGGCGCAGGCCGGACAGCTTCCTCCTGATGCACCGCGAGACAACAAAAATGCACAGCACCTTTACCAAGCTGACCGGCGAATTGCGCGCGACCAACTCGACCGCCGCGCGCGCGCGCGAACAAAGCTTTCTGTTGAAAAGTACCGTCGATGAGCTTGAGCAATTCAGCGCAATCGCGGCCCATGACCTCAAGGCGCCATTGCGCAATATTTCTATGCTGCTGCAATTTATCGAAGAAGATCATGGTGATGCGCTCCCGCTCGAAGCGCGCGAGATGATGCTGCTTGCCAATGCGGCGGCAGATCGGCTGTCCCGGCTGATTTCCCGCCTGCTGGGATTTGCCCGCGCCGGAAAGGGTGCTGTCGAAACGCAGATGGTTGAGGTCAGACATGTTGTAGAAACGGTGCAAGAAAACCTGGGGCAGGTCATTGCCACGTCGCAGGGCAGCATTGCGGTGGTGGGTGATCTTGGCATGGTCCAGGCTGATCCTGTGTTACTGCACCAACTGTTTGAAAACCTGATCGGCAATGCCATCAAATACCGCGATCCGATCCGTGCGCCGCATATCCGCATCAGCCGTTGCACTACGGGCGTAAAGGGCAGTGCGATCGAATTACGCGACAATGGCCTCGGCTTTGACAACACATTGGCGGAACGGATGTTTGAACCTTTCAAACGCTTGCATGCCGACAGCAATATCGAAGGCAGCGGCGTCGGTCTGGCCACGTGCCGCCGCATCTGCGATCGTTTCGGATGGCATTTGATCGCTACCGGCGAGGTCGGCGTTGGTGCGACATTCCGCATCTGCCTGCCCGACTGAGCTTTCGTGGCACCGCGCCGCGGCCCTGCAGCGCACTGCGCCCTTCCCATCTACCATAAAAACATGTATGCCCGCGCAATCTGAAATCCGGCGCCCGGACTCCAGCGCCCGAAAAAAAGATACCGGAGTCAGGGGCAATACGGCCCCTATGAAATGGCCAATGGGCCGAAACAGGAAACGTAGATGTTTAATGTAACGAAAAAATCGATCCAGTGGGGCGAAGAGACGCTGACACTGGAAACCGGCAAAGTTGCCCGTCAGGCGGACGGTTCAGTGATTGCCACCTATGGCGAGACGTCCGTCATGGCAAACGTCACCTTTGCACGCCAACAAAAGCCGGGGCAGGACTTCTTTCCGCTGACCGTGCACTACAATGAGAAATACTATGCCGCGGGTAAAATTCCCGGCGGTTTCTTCAAGCGCGAGGCGCGCCCGACGGAAAAAGAGACGCTGACAAGCCGTCTGATTGACCGCCCAATCCGCCCGCTGTTCGTCCCCGGCTTCAAAAACGAAGTTCTGGTGATGTGCACCGTGTTGAGCCACGATCTGGTCAATGACCCCGACATGGTTGCAATGATCGCCGCCTCTGCCGCGCTGACTATCTCTGGCGCGCCATTCATGGGCCCGATCGCTGCATGCCGCGTTGGTTTTGAGGATGGCGAATACATCCTGAACCCCACCGTCGACGACATGCAGGACCTGCGCCTGAACCCCGAACAGCGCCTTGACCTGGTTGTTGCCGGCACCAAAGACGCGGTGATGATGGTTGAATCCGAAGCCTATGAGCTGTCGGAAGAAGAAATGCTGGGTGCCGTTAAGTTCGCCCACGACAACATTCAGCCCGTCATCGACCTGATCGTCGATCTGGCCGAAGACGCCGCGAAAGAACCGTTTGATTTCCAGCCGGTTGATTACTCTGATCTTTCCGCTGCTGTTAAAGCGGCTGGCGAGACAGCCATGCGCGCTGCTTTTGCCATCGCTGACAAGCAAGAGCGCACCGCCGCTGTTGCTGCTGCACGCGACACGATCAAGGCATCGCTGACCGACGAGCAACTGGACGATGCCAACCTCGGCTCCGCCCTCAAAAAGCTCGAAGCCAGCATCCTGCGCGGCGATGTGGTAAAAACAGGCAAGCGTATCGACGGCCGCAAGACCGACGAAATCCGCGATATCGTCTGCGAAACCGGCATCCTGCCACGCACCCACGGTTCGGCGCTGTTCACCCGTGGTGAAACGCAGGGTCTGGTTGTGACCACTCTGGGCACCGGCGATGACGAACAGTTCATCGACGCGCTGCACGGCAACTTCAAATCTAACTTCCTGCTGCACTATAACTTCCCTCCCTATTCGGTTGGCGAAGTTGGGCGCGTGGGCCCTCCCGGTCGTCGTGAAATCGGTCACGGTAAACTGGCATGGCGCGCGTTGCAGGCGGTTCTGCCGGCGTCGACTGATTTCCCCTACACCATCCGCTTGGTGTCCGAGATTACAGAATCCAACGGCTCTTCCTCGATGGCGTCCGTCTGCGGTGGCTCCTTGTCCATGATGGACGCAGGCGTTCCGCTGAAATCGGCTGTTGCCGGTGTGGCTATGGGTCTGATCCTGGAAGAAGATGGGTCTTACGCGATCCTGTCGGACATCCTGGGTGACGAAGACCACCTTGGCGACATGGATTTCAAGGTTGCGGGTACCGAAGCGGGGATCACCTCCTTGCAGATGGACATCAAGATCGCAGGCATCACGCCCGAGATCATGGAGAAAGCCCTGGCACAAGCCAAAGCGGGTCGTATCCACATTCTGGGCGAAATGAACAAAGCGTTGTCGGGTGCCGGAGAATTCTCCGAACACGCGCCACGCATTGAAACCATGCAGATTCCAACCGACAAGATCCGTGAAGTTATCGGGTCCGGCGGTAAAGTGATCCGCGAGATCGTCGAAGTGTCCGGCGCCAAAGTCGACATTAACGACGAAGGCATCATCAAGATTGCAAGCGCCAATGGCGAAGCGATCAAGAAGGCCTATGAGATGATCTACTCGATCGTCGCAGAGCCAGAAGAAGGCGCAGTTTACACCGGTACGGTTGTGAAAATCGTCGATTTCGGTGCGTTCGTGAACTTCTTTGGCAAGCGCGACGGCCTGGTCCACGTGTCTCAGATCGAAAACCGCCGCCTGAATCACCCTTCGGACGTTCTGAAGGAAGGCCAGGAAGTGAAAGTGAAGCTTTTGGGCTTTGACGATCGCGGCAAGGTGCGCCTGTCGATGAAAGTCGTCGATCAGGAAACCGGCGAAGAAGTGAAGAAAGAGGAAGGCGCAGAGGAGTAAATCCTTCGCGACCTGACAGATCAAAGCCCCGGTGGAAACGCCGGGGCTTTTTTATGTGCGGACCAGACGTAGAGCCGAACAGAGGCGTTGGACCGCCGCGCGATTGCCGCTAAGAAGACGGTATGAAATCGCTGATTATCCATATGCCCGGCACCGACGCGAGACAGCAGAATGTCGCGCGTCTTCTTGAGGCGTTGCCAGATGCTTGGGTCATCGACGCAGTGAATGGCCGCGCCCCCAGTCAGACCGAGGGCATGACCCTGCGCCCCGGCGACCTGCACAGCCCCGCCTACCCCTTTGCCCTGTCACCCGGCGAAGTTGGGTGTTTTCTCAGCCACCGCAAATGCTGGCAGATGATCGTCGACAGTGGTGAAGATTACGCGCTGATCGCCGAGGATGATCTGGGATTGGACGCGAAAGTTTGGAACGACGCGCTGGCGCTGATCACGGCACATGCGGGCCCGGATCGTTTTATACGTCTGCCCGCGAAAAGGCGCGAAGCACCGGGAAAGATTATTGCCCAGCAGGGCGAGGCTGTGTTGTTCCAGCCCCCTGTCGTTGGATTGCAGACTGTCTGTCAGGTGGTCGGGCGCAACGCCGCAAAACGGCTGCTCGCCGCATCCGCACGCATTGACCGCCCGGTCGACACGTTTCTGCAAATGCACTGGGTCACGGGGCAGCGGATGCTGACGGTCATTCCCAATGGCGTGCGTGAATTGACAGCGGAAACCGGTGGTTCGACCATTCAGAAAAAAACCCGCACCAGCGGCAAACTGATGCGGGAAATACGGCGCGCATGGTATCGCGCGCAGGTCAGGATGCGCCCCCAAAAGGCGTAGTTACTTGGGCGCTTTGGTGGTGCGCAGGTAGGGCAGCACGGTGGTGAAATCGCCAAACTTAGCCTTGGCATCCGCATCGGAAACGGTGGTAGGGATGATCACGTCATCACCGACGTTCCAATTCGCCGGTGTCGCCACGCCCTTGCCGTTGGCCGTCTGCAAGCCATCCAGCGCGCGCAGCACCTCGGCAAAGTTGCGGCCCACATTCATCGGGTACGTCATCGACAGCTTTAGCTTTTTGTCTGGCCCGATGATGAAAACCGACCGTACGGTCGCGCTGTCATTGGGGGTGCGACCGTCGGGCATATAAGCTTCGGCAGGCAGCATATCAAAGGCCTTGGACACCGCGAGCTCGGCGTCGGCGATGATCGGGAATGTGGCCTTGGCGCCGGCGACTTTTTCAATGTCGCCTTTCCATTTCTTGTGATCCTCGACGCCGTCAACGCTGATGCCGATGACCTTTGTGTCGCGTTTGGCCCATTCATCGGCCAGTTGCGCCACAGCGCCGAATTCAGTGGTGCAAACGGGGGTGAAATCCTTGGGATGTGAGAAAAGGATCGCCCATTTGTCGCCGACGAATTCATGCAGGCTGATAGTGCCTTGGTCAGTCTCGACCGTCATATCTGGAATAGTATCGTTAATACGCAAGCCCATAATGTCCTCCTGGGTGAATGTCTGAACGGATATCTCTTACGTAGTATTTATTGCGACGGGTTACATCCCCTCTCTTGCGGCCCCATCTAGGCAGTGACACAGTGACGCCAATTCGGCCCGGGCATTGCCACAGGCCCGCATGTATAAAAGGAGTTTTACCATGCTGGAGAAACGCGAATTCTATATCAACGGTAAATGGGTTGCCCCTGCCAAGGCCAATGACCTCGCCGTGATTGACCCGTCGACCGAGGAGCAATGCGCCGTCATCTCGCTTGGTTCTGAGGCCGACACAAACGCCGCCGTGGCCGCCGCTCGTGCCGCCTTTGACGGCTGGTCGCAGACCTCAAAAGAAGAGCGCACCAAGCTGATCAAGAAGCTGCTCGATATCTACAATGCACGATCCGAGGAAATGGCGCAGGCCATGTCGATGGAAATGGGCGCCCCGATAGACATGAGCCGCAGCAGCCAGGTTGGCGCGGGCAGCTGGCACATGGAAGGCTTCCTCAAGGCGTTTGAAGATTTCAACTTTGAGCGTGATTTTACCAGCACTGAAAAGACGCTGTTGGAGCCGATTGGCGTCTGCGCGCTGATCACACCTTGGAACTGGCCAATGAACCAGATCGTGCTCAAGGCCGTGCCCGCCATTGCGACGGGATGCACCATGGTTCTCAAACCGTCAGAGATCGCCCCACTCAGCGCGCTGTTGTTTGCCGAATTTGTGCATGAGGCCGGTTTTCCTGCCGGCGTATTCAACCTTGTGAATGGCGACGGCCCCGGCGTGGGCAGCCAGCTTTCGGCGCACCCCGATGTCGATATGGTCAGCTTCACCGGCTCCACCCGCGCGGGCATCGCCATTTCCAAGGCCGCCGCCGACACGCTGAAACGTGTCTCGCTGGAATTGGGCGGCAAGGGTGCCAACATCATCTTTGAAGATGCGCACCCGAAGGCTGCGAAAATGGGGGCGATTAAATGTTTTGGCAACTCCGGCCAGTCTTGCAACGCACCCACGCGGATGCTGGTACACAAATCGCGCTATGACGAAGCCGTGGAAATGGCGGCGGAAGTCGCTAATAACACCCACGTCGGTCCCGCATCGGACGCAGGCAAACACATCGGCCCCGTCGTGAGCGAGACCCAGTTCAACAAGATTCAGGGTCTGATCGAAAAAGGCATGGCGGAGGCACGTCTGGTTGCCGGTGGTCTGGGCCGCCCCGACGGGTTGAACCGTGGCTACTATGTCAAACCAACGGTCTTTGCAGATGTGAACAATGACATGACCATCGCCCGCGAAGAGGTGTTTGGCCCGGTCCTGTCGATCATCCCGTTCGAGAGCGAAGAAGAAGCGATCGCCATCGCCAATGACACGCCCTACGGGCTGACCAACTACATCCAGACCGAAGATCAGGAAAAACGCCGCCGGGTGGCGCGCCGGGTGCGTTCGGGTATGGTCGAAACAAATGGCAAAGGATTTGCCCAAGGTTCGCCTTTTGGCGGCTACAAGCAGTCGGGCAATGGCCGCGAAGGCGGGGTGTACGGGCTTGAGGAGTTCCTTGAGGTCAAGGCGGTCTCAGGCTGGGCCGCTGAATAACCACACCCAATAAATTAACGAGTAAGGCCGCCACTGTGCGGCCTTTCTTATACGCCACAGCGCGCTCGCCTGTCATATGTCGACCAGCCGAGCGGTCGCGCAGTGACGCGTTACACAAAGGTGCTTGGGCGTTTTTAAACTAAGTGAAGATCTCTTTCGACGCTCATCGCCAGTTTCATTTGCGCTGGTTGATAAGGGCGCGTTCAGGTAATACCGCCCAAGACATACGAAAAAGGTAGCCAAGCGCATGATCTATTCCCGCCTGCACGGCTTTCTCGGCAACCAGATGTTTCAATACGCGGCAGGCGCGGCTTTGGCGACGCGCCTGAATGTGCCGCTGGCCCTCGACACACGTCGGGCGGCGGCAGCAGGTCAGGGCGACCTTAACGATATATTTAATCTGCCTGTTGTGGCGCCGGAAAAACTGCCTCCGGATCAGGACAAGCGTCCTCTGGCGTACGGTCTATGGCGGGTTCTGGGTCGGCATCCACACCTACGGCGCGAGCGCGGTTTGGGCTATAATACCGGATTTACGACTTGGGGCGATGACAGCTATCTGCACGGTTATTGGCAAAGCGAGCGTTACTTTCACGACATCACCGACCACCTGCGCAAGGTGTTTGTGATGACCCCGCCAATGTCCCCGGAAAACGCCGATATGGCGGCCCGGATTGCCGCAGGGCCGTCGGTCGCGCTGCATGTGCGACGCGGCGATTATGTGGCCCTTGGCGCGACAGCGGTGTGTGATCAGGCCTTTTATGATGCGGCGCTCAATGCCGTCACCAACGGTTTGGCAAAAGCGCCGACCGTCTTTGTATTCTCCGACGAGCCCGCTTGGGCGCGCGACAATCTGGCCGTCCCTTTTGACAAGGTTGTGGTCGATCTGAATGGACGCGACACCGCGCATGAGGACATGCGTCTGATGTCCCTGTGTCAGCACAATGTCATTGCCAATTCCACCTTCAGTTGGTGGTCGGCCTGGCTGAACCAGAATCCGAACAAACGTGTCGCCGCCCCGGCCCGCTGGTTTGCCAATGACCATCAGCATAACCCCGACATCCTGCCTGCCGACTGGATCAGGATCTAGAACGGCACTTTGGCGCGCACCTTGGTCGAGGTGCCGCCCTGAGGATGGTTGAACCTGAGCTCTTCGGAATGCAGCATCAGGCGCGGGAAATCGCGCGCGGGTCCGGTAGCATAGAAGGGATCACCGAGGATCGGGTGACCCAAGGCCAGCATATGCACCCGCAACTGGTGACTGCGCCCGGTTTTGGGCATCAGTCGGATGCGAGATGTCTCGCCTTCGTCCTTCAGCACGCGCCAATCCGTTTGTGCCGCTTTGCCGGTTTCGTGGCAGACCATCTGCAACGGGCGGTTCGGCCAGTCAACGATCAACGGCAGGTCGATCGTACCCGTCTTGTCCGACGGAACGCCCCAAACCCGCGCGACATAGGTCTTGCGCGTCATACGCTTTTCAAACTGAAGCCCAAGATGGCGCTGTGCATAGGGCGTAAGGGCAAAGATCATCACGCCCGATGTGTCGCGGTCCAGCCGGTGCACCAGCAGCGCATCTGGGAATACCGCCTGCACCCGTGCCAGAAGGCAATCGGCCAAATGTGACCCCTTGCCCGGCACGCTCAGCAGTCCGGCGGGTTTGTCGACCAGCAGCACTTCGGCATCTTCGTGCAGGACGACCAGCGGGTCCTGCGGTGGCGTATATTCCGTTTCCATCCCTTCCCTTCCCAGATGTAGAGTGGGGGATCAACCCACCAGATCGCAAAGGCCGCCCATGCATAGCACCATTGAACAGATGCAAGCCGTCGTCGCCAAGGGCGATGCTGACGCCATTGCGCCGCTGCTGGCCGAGAATGTGAAGTTCCTGCCGCCCACCTATTGGAAAACCTGGACCGGCCGCGCGCCGGTGGCCGCAGTACTTGGCCACGTTGGGCAGGTGTTCAGTGATTTTCACTATCGCCGTGTGATGGGCGCAGACAAGGATTGGGCGCTGGAATTTCAGTGCAAGATTGGGGCGTTCGATGCTGTAGGCGTGGACCTGATAACGCTGGACAATGAGGGGCTTATCGCGACATTCGAGGTCGTCATGCGCCCGCATAAGTCTGTTGGTGCGTTGCGTGACGCGATGAACGCGCGGGTGATGAAAGACCCCGCATTCCTCGCGTTCAAAGATGCGCTAAGCTGATCCTAGACTTTCGCCCGCTCTGACGCGGGGTCGTAAAGCGGTTTGAGCGATACATCCGCCGCATACCGCGCACCCGCTACGTCAATTTCGTAATTTGAGGCCAGAACCTCGGGTGCGGTTTCACCCGCGCAGGGTACATAGCCAAGCCCGATGGCCCCGCCAAGGTGATGACCGTATGCGCCCGA
The DNA here is from genome assembly GCF_057178245.1 of Sulfitobacter sp. KMM 9851. Lineage (NCBI taxonomy): Bacteria > Pseudomonadati > Pseudomonadota > Alphaproteobacteria > Rhodobacterales > Roseobacteraceae > Sulfitobacter > Sulfitobacter sp. KMM 9851. Next base: position 388,801 of record NZ_CM169991.1, on the reverse strand, counting down.
TGACAGATAGCCAACGATCTGCCCGTCGCGCAGGATTGGTTCGTTATGATAAAGCAGCGGTTCGGGGTCGCGCAGGCGAAACTGAACCAGACGCCGTTTCAGCCCCGCGTCCTTTTTGCGTAGAACCGCATCACGGCCAATGAAATCGGGTTTGTCTGTCTTCACGGCAAAGCCAAGCCCGGCTTCGAGCACGTGATCCTCACTCGTGATATCATGGCCAAAGTGGCGAAACGCTTTTTCAATCCGGGCGCAATCCATCATGTGCATCCCACAAAGTTTTGCGCCGATTTCCTGCCCGGCAGCGTGCAGCACCTCAAACGCATGGGACGCCATGTCAGTGCTGATGTAAACTTCCCACCCCAGTTCCCCAACATAGGTCACCCGGTGCACGCGGGCGAGGCCCATGCCCAGTTCGATGTCTTGTGCTGTGCCAAATGGGTTGGCTGCATTTGAAAAGTCGTCGGGCGATACCATTTGCATGAGCTTGCGCGCATTAGGCCCCATGACCGCCAAGACGCCCTCGCCCGCGGTCACGTCGGTGATCACCACGTTGAAATTGTCGACATGACGGCGCAGCCATGTTTCATCTGCCAGCCGCGTCGCGGCAGGCGTGACGACAAGATAGGCTGTCTCTGACAGACGGGTCACGGTGACATCTGCTTCGATTCCGCCGCGCGGATTGAGAAACTGGGTATAGACAATCTTGCCCACCGGCACGTCGAATTGCCCGCCGCCCACGTGATTGAGGAAGTCACAGGCGTCACGCCCTTCGACTCGAATTTTACCGAAGCTCGACATGTCATAAATCCCGACATTGTTCCGCACCGCCCGCAATTCATCCCCGACGTTGTCAAAGAAGTTCTGCCGTTTCCACGAGTATTCATAGACAGGGTCTTGCTCCGGACGTGCAAACCAGTTTGCACGCTCCCATCCAGCCAATTCGCCCATGACTGCACCGTTTTCCAGCAACTGATGGTGAAAGGGCGTGCGCCGCACACCGCGCGCCGTGGCCTTTTGCCGGTAGGGGTAATGATCCGCATAAAGCAGGCCCAATGTCTCCTTGGACCGTTCAAACAGATAGCGCCGATTGCCCTGAAACGGCTGCATCCGGGCGATATCCACATCGCCCAGATCAAAGGGTTTCTGACCGGCGTCCATCCACTGTGCCAGCGCCATACCCGCGCCGCCCGCCGACTGAATGCCGATGGAGTTGAAACCCGCGGCAACCCAAACATTGTCCATCTCGGGCGCTTGACCAAGGTGGTAGGCGTCATCGGGGGTAAAGCTTTCGGGGCCGTTAAAAAACGTGTGTATCCCCGCCTCGGCCAGCATCGGCATCCGGTGAACAGCGCGCTCCAGGATCGGTTCGAAATGATCGAAATCCTCGGGCAGCTGGTCAAATTCGAAGTCCGCAGGGATATCGAGCCGCCAAGGCTTCGCGTTAGGTTCAAACGCGCCCAGCAGGACTTTGCCCGCGTCTTCCTTGTAGTAGGCACATTCATCGGGCACGCGCAGTACCGGCAGTTGCGTCAGCCCTGCAATTGCCTCGGTCACGATATAGAAATGTTCGCAGGCGTGCAGCGGGACGTTCGCACCCAGCATCCGGCCCACGCCGTGCCCCCACATCCCCGCGCAGTTCACCACCGCATCGCAAACGATGTGGCCGGTTTCCTCGCCGCGCTGCCAGTCGACGCCGGTGATGCGTCGGCCCACCCGGGTGACGCCGGTGACGGCGGTGCGTTCAAACACCTGCCCGCCGCGTTGCCGCGCCCCTTTGGCTAGCGCCAGCGCGATATTGGCAGGGTCGCCCTGCCCGTCCTTGTCGAGATAGACCGCCCCTTTCACCCCATCGATATTGAGGTGGCTGTATCGGTCTTTCACCTCTGCCGGGCTGATTTCCTCGACGCTCACGCCAAATGCGCGGGCCATCGCCGCCTGCCGGTAAATCTCCTCGCGGCGTTCATCGGTCAGCGCCACGGTGATAGAACCGCAGCGTTTGAAGCCGGTGGCGACACCGGTTTCGGCCTCTAGGTTGCCGTACAGTTCCTGAGAGTATTTTGCGAGTTTGGTCATATTGGCGCTGGCGCGCAACTGCGCGATCAGCCCCGCCGCATGCCATGTGGTTCCTGATGTCAGTTGTTTGCGTTCCAGCAGCACCACGTCCTGCCAGCCCAGTTGGGTCAGGTGGTAGGCCACTGAACAGCCGATCACGCCACCGCCAATGATGACGACGCGGGCTTGGGAGGGGACGCTGGACATCGCTTAGAACTCCAATCTGCGGTGGCGAAGTTTTCAAAAACTCCGGTACGTTTTCTATTCGAGAAAGCGGCTAAGCGCGCAGCCGTTCGTTATGTGGGTCCCAAAGCGGGGCGTCAGGTTGCACGACAGCGCGGCACATCTTGCCAAAGATGTTGATGTGCACTTCAGTGCCCGGAACGGCCACGTCACTGCGCAGCATCGCCAGCGCGATGGACCTGCCAACGCGGTAGCCCCACTCGCCAGAGGTGGTTTCCCCCACAATGTCGCCGTCATGCCAAACCGTCGACATATAAGGCGCGTCCTGATCGCCTGCATCGACCAGCAAAGTGGCGAACCGCTTGGTCACACCCTGTTGCCTCTCGCGCAGCATCGCCGCCTTGCCTGTGAAATCGTTGGGTTTGTCCAGTTTAACAAAACGGTCCAGCCCCGCCTGAAGCACACTGTAATCGGTGGAAAGATCGCCCTTCCACGCGCGATACCCTTTTTCAATGCGCAGCGAATTGAGTGCCCACATGCCAAAGGGTACGGCACCGGCATCCGTCAGCGCGTCCCATATCGCCGGGGCCGACGCCGGGGCGCAATGTACCTCCCAACCCAGTTCACCCGCAAAGGAGACACGGATCAGCGCGCAATCATGCCCTGCGACCTGCCCCTGCAGGCTGACCGAAAGCCATGGGGCGGTCAGGTCGTGATCTGTCAACGGGGCGAGCAGCTCGCGCGATGTCGGGCCAGTGACGAGCACGCATTCCACCTCGTCGGAATGGTCGGTAACGGTGATGCCGGGGGGCGCCTGGCGCGACAGATGCTCGGCATCGTGCCACTGCGCCGTCCCGGCGGTGATCAGCGCCACATCATCATCGCCGTGCACCATCACCGACATTTCCGTCACGACGCGGCCGCGGTCGTCGGGAAAATAGGCCAGGCCGATGCGCCCGGGTTTTGGCAGGGCGGAACAGCTCAGCCTGTCGACAAAATCGCGGGCGCCCGGCCCGGCGACTTTGATCCGGGTGAACCCCGAAATCGGCAGGATGCCACAGCCATCGCGCACGGCCTCGCATTCGCTTTGCACGCGTTTGGTCCAAGGCCCTTCGCGGTCCCAGGTTTGAGTTGCGGCCTCGCTGGTGTCATCACCCGGTTTGGCAAACCAGTTGGCACGCTCCCAGCCGTTATAGGCGCCAAAAACGGCGCCCGCGTCTTGCAGGCGCGCATGCAGCGGCGACTGACGTTTATCCCCCCCGGCAGCCCAGCGGTGACGTGGGAAGTGCATCGCGTATTCGTGGCCGTAAGTCTCGACTGCCTTGGCATCGCAATAGGCTTGATCGGCGTAATTGGTGTAACGGCGCGGGTCGACCGCCCACATGTCCCATTCGGTTTGCCCTTCGGTGATCCATTCCGCCAGCACCTTGCCCGCACCACCGCCTTGGGTGATGCCAAAGGTGAATACGCAGGCTTCGTATGCGTTTGGCACGCCCGGCATCGGGCCAATCAGCGGCAGGCCGTCAGGGGCATAGGGGATTGGCCCGTTGATCACGCGGCCCACGCCAGCGGTGCCTAGAATCGGCACCCGTGCCATTGCATCTTCAATGTACCACTCCAGCCGCTCCAGATCGTCGGGATAAAGTTGGAACGAGAAATCATCGGGCATCGGATCGTCCGGGGTGACCCAATGCGCACGGCAGTTGCGTTCATATGGACCGAGGTTCAGCCCGTATTTGTCCTGCCGAAGATAGTAGGAGCTGTCGACGTCGCGCAGCAATGGCACCTTGTGGCCCTGCTTTTGTGTCCAGTCCTTCAGCTCCGGTATCTCTTCGGTCAGGAAGTATTGATGTGACATGACGGTCATGGGAACGGTGCGCCCGCCGTGGGGTTTGAACCATTCCCCGACCCGCTGCGCGTAGTACCCGGCAGCGTTAACCACCTTCTCGCACCGGATATCGCCCTTGTCGGTGTGTACGATCCATTCGTCGCCATCGCGGCTGACGCCTGTCGCGGGACAGAACCGTTCGATCCGCGCGCCCATGTCACGTGCACCCTTGGCCAGCGCTTGTGTCAGTTGCGCCGGGTCGATATCGCCATCGTCGGGGTCGTACAGCCCCCCGGCCAAGTCATGCGTTTCGATGAACGGATACTTCTCGCGGATCATCGCGAGGTCCATCATTTCGAGGTTCAGACCCTGATAGTTGCCCATCGAACAGGCGCGTTCAAACTCCATCATCCGGTTTTTGCCATGGGCCAGCCGGACGGAGCCGGTAACATGGTAGTTCATCGGATAGCCGACTTCGCCCCCGAGCCGTTTGTAGAGGTCCAGCGAGTAACGCTGCATGTTCATCACAGCCCAGGAGGTGCTGAAACTGGGGCAATTGCCGGCGGCGTGCCATGTGCTGCCGGCGGTCAATTCGTTCTTTTCCAGCAAAACGCAATCGGTCCAGCCCGCCTTGGCCAGGTGATAAAGCGACGAAACACCGACAACGCCGCCGCCGATGATAACCACGCGTGCGGTGGTGGGAAAATCAGACATCCTTAGTCCCTTCGTCGTGCGGCAACTCGTAGTAATCGCCTTTGTCGGAGGTATAGATATGCCGCGTCAGGCGAAGGCCGGTGGCGCCGTCAACTGCACCCAGCGCGACGGCGGTGTCAGGATCACCGTTGCGTTTCCAGAACAAGAATGATCCGCAGGTGGGGCAAAAGCCACGCTTGGCGCCGTCGGATGCGGCGTACCAAGTGGGCGTACCCGAAATTGCCAGCCCATCGTCCATGACCTGCACCGAGGCCCAGTAGTGGCCAGATTGCTTGCGGCACTGGCCGCAGTGACAGGCGGCGGGATCACGCGAAACCGCAGCGGAGGTGAATGTGATCGCCCCACACAGGCAACTGCCTTTCAACATGTCATGTCCTTTCAGATAGGGGCGTCGCGACACCCAAGAGTACCCCGTAGATGATGAAACAGACCGCCATCACCCGGCGAAACCAGACGTTGAACACAGCCCCCAGCGCCGCGCGGCCAATACCTGCCCCCAGCGCAGTAAACCCGACATAGCTAAGCGCGGTGAGTGTCAGCGCGGTCGGCATGATCACCCCCATCTGCTGCCAAATTGGCACGTCCGGCTGCACGAGTTGCGAAAAGGCAGCGAGGTAACCCGCGACTGACTTGGGGTTGATCGTGGCGATAGCAAAGGCGCGCAAATAGACCGATGCCGCAGGGCGATCTTGCACCATTGGCGGGTTGCGCGCCGTCAACCAGCCGCGCAGCCCCAGAAAGATCAGAAACCCCGCGCCAATCAGCTTGGCCACCAGAAATGCCTCGGGCGAGGCGGCGATCAACGCAGTGACCCCAACCGCCGAAAGCAGCAAAAACAGCGTTGCCTGCGTCAGAATCGCCAGCACGCCGATCAGGGCACGGCGAAAGCCCAGGGTCATGCCGTTGGTGATACAGTTCACCGCATTTGGCCCGGGCGTGGTGACGAAAACCAGCCAGAACAAGGCAAAGATGATCCATGCGTCAAATGTCATGGCTCAATACACCGGTGGCGCGATGACCCAGATGGCCACAGCGGGTTCTGCACCGGGATTGGCCCAGCGGAACGGCTCGCCCCGTATGCGAAAGCTGTCACCGGGGGCGATGTCATGTGTGGTGCCTGCGATCTCGATCTGGAGCGCACCGGAGAGCAGGTAGCCGACCTCTTGGGTAGGGCGTGTTACGGCGGCCTTGATGCGGCTATGGGGCTGAAAGGTGGAATGCACCATCTCGAAATCATCGGTCAGGTCCGGGGACAGCAGTTCTTCTACCAGACCGGCAATGGCCGACCCAATGCGCCGCCGTGCGCCCGCGCGCACGATATAGCCTGCCTCATGCGCCGGAGCGGCGGCGTGACGGAACAGCATGGACACAGAGACCCCCAGACAGGCCGCGATATGGCGCAGATCGGTAATTGAGGGTTCGGATTTGTCGCGTTCAACCTGGCTGAGCCAACCAACGGAACGGCCAAGTGTTTCGGCCATGTCGCTCAAGGTCAGCCCACGTGCCTTGCGCAAGGCACGCAGGTCAGCGCCTAAAGTTTCGGAGATGTCGGGCGTGCTGTGCTGCATGTCGGCTCGTGAAAATTGGATATATAATTTCACGTTGACCGACTCGCGTGAAAAAATCCAGAACTATTTCACGGACGCGAAGCTTGTTTTCAGAATTGCACCAAGAGCGTCGGCATCGTTCTGCGTAAAGGCGTCTGGTTGGTTGCTGTCGATATCGAACACGCCCAGCAGCGTGCCCTGCCCGTTCCATACAGGCAAAACGAGTTCAGATCGCGTGGAGCTGGCGCAGGCGATATGACCCGGAAAGGCATCGACATCAGCCACAAGTTGCACCTGCTCCGTACGGGCCGCCGCCCCGCAGACACCGCGCGAAAACGGGATCACCAGACAACCGTGGCCGCCCTGATAGGGACCGATCTTGAGCAGTGCTGGTGCGGTCACACGGTAAAAGCCGGTCCAGTCAAAACGATCATCTGCGTGGTGCACTTCGCAGGCAACTGTCGCCATCAGTGCCACCGCGTCATCTTCGCCTTCGGTAAGGGCGGCAATGTTTTTTGCTAGGGTAGTGTAATCAACGTGCATGATGTGCCTGGGGGGGTAAGGGAACCACCGGAGGGCTGCCTGCCCCCCCCCAGCGCTCCGAGGATTGTTTATGGCCTGAAAGAAAGGGTCAGAGGCGTTCGATGGCGATTGCCGTGCCTTCACCACCGCCGATGCAGATTGCTGCAACACCGCGTTTCAGGCCACGCTTTTCAAGCGCGTTCAGCAGTGTAACCATGATCCGTGCGCCCGATGCACCGATAGGATGACCCAAGGCGCAGGCACCGCCGTTGACGTTTACGATGTCATGCGACAGACCCATTTCATGCATGAAAGCCAGGGGAACCACGGCAAAGGCTTCGTTCACCTCCCACAAGTCCACGTCTTCCTTGCGCCAACCGATCCTGTCGAGCAGCTTTTGTGCGGCAGGCACGGGGGCGGTTGTGAACAGACCGGGGGCCTGCGCATGGCTGGCGTGGCCTACGATGCGGGCCCGGATATTCAGACCTTGGGCTTTGGCGATGTCTTCGCTCGCCAGCACCAGCGCCGCCGCACCGTCTGATATGGACGAAGAATTGGCCGCTGTCACAGTTCCGCCCTCACGAAAGGCGGGTTTGAGTTGTGGAATTTTTTCCGGCCGGGCGCTGGCGGGCTGTTCATCGGCGGTGATGGTGGCGCTGCCCTTGCGCGAGGTAACCTCGACCGGCGCGATTTCGTCGGCAAATGCGCCGCCCGACTGCGCGTCGAGCGCGCGGGACAGGGAGGCAAGCGCGTAATCGTCCTGCACCTCGCGGGTGAATTGAAAGCGTTCGGCGCAATCCTCGGCAAAGGTGCCCATAAGGCGGCCCTTGTCATAGGCGTCTTCCAACCCGTCGAGGAACATGTGGTCAATCACCTGCCCGTGCCCCAGCCGCGCGCCACCGCGCATTTTCGGCAGGACATAGGGCGCGTTGGTCATGCTTTCCATGCCGCCCGCTACAATGACATCTGTCTGACCCAGCGCGATCTGATCGAAGGCGATCATCGCCGCCTTCATGCCCGATCCGCACATCTTGTTCAGGGTGGTGGCGGGCACGTCTTCGCCCAAGCCGGCCTTGAACCCGGCCTGACGCGCCGGTGCCTGGCCCTGCCCCGCAGGCAAGACGCAGCCCATCAGCACCTCCTGGACCTGTGCGTTCCCTGCCCCGTCCAAGGCCGCCTTGATCGCCATGCCGCCAAGGTCGGCAGCGGTGAGCGTTTCAAAAACGCCCTGAAATCCGCCCATTGGCGTTCTGGCCGCACCAGCAATTACTACATTGCGCATCATGGTCTCCTTGGTCAAAGCCGCTCATCAATTGGTAAGGATTTGCGGCTATCAGGTCTGATAACTTATGGGTCACGGGATTTGTCTATGGAAGTTTCTGCAAAAACTGAAGACCGCTTTTGCGTTGTCAGCGTCATGCATCAGCGTATTGATGCCGCAGCAGCGCTTGAGTTTAAAGAGGCGATGCGCCAAACCACCGCAGATGCCCCTAATGTCGTAATCCTAGATCTACACCGGGTTGATTTCATAGATTCCAGCGGGCTGGGTGCGATTGTCGCGACGATGAAGCACCTTGCACCGCAACGGTCGCTGGTTCTGGCCGGCCTGACGCCGGCAGTTGAAAAGGTGTTCAAACTGACGCGGATGGATTCCGTATTCAGTGTTTTCAACACATTGGACGCGGCACTGTCGGCGCAGAGCGTCTGAGCATGCACAGGCCGGGATGTTCCACTAGGCACTCTGCCACGCTGTTGCCTTTCGACGTCTACATTGAAAGCAGTGAATTTGCCGTGCGCGAGGCGCTGCGCAAGGTGCTGGATGGCCTTGATCCGCTGGGCCTTGACTTGGAAGAAGCCAGCACCGTGGAACTGGTGCTCGCAGAAGCGTTGAACAACATTAACGAACACGCCTATCCCGACCCGCAGGCAGCAGGGCTGATTCACATCCACTGCCTGCACAGCGCAGACGGACTGCACATTCGCATCAATGATGAAGGCTATGCGATGCCGGATGGTCAGGCGCCTCTCGGTATGGCCCAGAACTTGGATGTGCCAGACAGCGAATTGCCCGAAGGTGGTTTTGGATGGTTCTTGATCAGGGATTTGGCGAAGGACGTCTGCTATCATCGGGTTGGCAAACAAAATCAGCTAGATCTGCGACTTGCGGTGGCCATTCCAGCCCCGGCATAGCCTAGTGTCAGCGCCAGGCGTCAGCACCCCCAAATAAATCACACGGCCACACCCCAACCTGCGGAGGGCGTCCTGTGTTTTGAGGCACGGCATTAACTCATGAATCATGGGGAAAGGCGTTAACCCTGCCGCATTCCCGCCAGTGTAAATCAAGAAACGGCCTCACCTCGATCACATTTCCGCCTTGGTTGGGCTGCATACCTGCACTTGTAGCTGCATATGGCTTCCCTCGGCATCGCGTTTAATAGCCCCCACCCAGTGCGCGGTGCCGAGGAACTACTTTCCCCCTATCATGATTGGCAGCCCTGCAAAGGCAGGCTAGACTCTGCCAAGTTTCAGCGACAGGGGCAATATATGCGCGACTTTCACCTCCCCGGACGGTCACCCGTCCTAGCGACAAATGGCATGTGCGCCACGTCCCATCCACTGGCCGCGCGGGTCGCAGTCGATATTTTGGCGCGGGGTGGCAACGCAATGGACGCCGCTATCGCCGGCGCTGTCCTGTTGGGCCTTTGCGAACCTCAAATGACCGGGATTGGGGGCGACTGCTTTGTGCTTTGGTCCCCTGCGGGCAGCAATGACATTCAGGCACTAAATGGGTCCGGGCGCGCGCCTGCCGGCCTAAGCGCTGAGATGTTGCGCGCAAAGGGTGAAACGGCGGTGCCGTTGAGGTCTGCCCATGCGGTCACCATTCCCACCGCGATCGACGCTTTTTGCCACTTGTCTGACAGTGTTGGAAAACTGGGGCTGGACGCACTGTTGGCACCTGCGATTCATTATGCAGAAACCGGTGTGCCGGTCGCACCCCGCGTCGCCCATGACTGGGCGACTGATGCGGGCACACTGCAAGGCAAGGCGCGCAATCACTACCTGATCAACGGCAATGTTCCCCGCGTCGGCGATATCTTCCGCGCCCCCGGGCAGGCGGAAGTGTTGCGCCGGATCGCCAAACAGGGTCGGGATGCGTTTTATAAAGGGGAAATCGCCGACGACATGATCGCCAGCCTGCAGGCGATGGGTGGCACCCACACGGCGGCGGATTTTGCCGATGCGGTCTGTACCGAAACCATCCCGGTCCGTGGTCCCTACAAAGACATCGAAGTGGTGGAGCATCCGCCCAACGGTCAGGGGGCAACGGCATTGTTGCTGCTTAATATCTTGGGCCATTTCGACCTTGCCGGGATGGCGCCATTGGGCGCAGAGCGGCTGCACATCGAAGCCGAAGCGACAAAGCTGGCCTATGACGCTCGCAACAGGTTCTTGGCTGACCCCGAGCATACCACACGGCTAGAGCATATGCTGGCGCCCGAAACTGCGCGTTCGCTGGCGGGGCTGATCGACCCCGCCAAGGCGATGGCCTCGGCCACGAGGATCAGCGAAGCGGTGCACAAGGACACAATCTATATCACTGTGGTGGACGGTGACGGCATGGCCGTTTCATTGATCTATTCTATCTTTCACGGCTTCGGTTCCGGCATCGCATCGGACAAATTTGGCATCCTGATGCAGAACCGGGGGGCAGGCTTTAGCCTTGAGAAGGGTCACCCCAATGAATTGCAGGGCGGCAAGCGACCGATGCACACGATCATCCCCGGTATGATCTGCCAAAATGGCAAGGTCACCATGCCCTTTGGAGTGATGGGTGGTGCGTATCAGTGCTGTGGTCATGCGCGATTTGCGTCGAATCTAACGGATTTCGGCATGGACGCTCAGACGGCAATAGATGCGCCCCGCGCCTTTGCCGATGGCGATATCTTGAAGATTGAACGCGGGTATGCACCCGATGTCGTGCAGGCACTGGCCGACATGGGCCACAAGATCGAAATCCCGGAAACACCGATTGGTGGGGCGCAGGCCATTCGTATTCGCGATGACGGCGTGCTTGAGGGCGCAAGCGATCCACGCAAGGATGGTTGCGCGCTGGGGTACTAAGGTAAAACCGCAGGTAGGCGCACTGCCCGCCTGCGCGTTTAGTTCAGCTGAAAATGCAGCGGATAGGCCCCATCGGTGAAGGGGCCGAACAGATCGGGGATGTCCGGGTGATCCACAGGTTCCCCGGAATAATCGGCAACAAGGTTCTGTTCAGACACATAGGCCACATAGTAGCTTTGGTCATTCTCAGCCAGAAGATGATAAAACGGCTGCCCCTTGGTCGGCCGGTTCTCTTCGGGGATCGCCTCGTACCATTCCTCTGTATTGGCAAATTCAGGGTCCACGTCAAAGATCACCCCTCGGAAGGGATGTTTCTTGTGACGGACAATCTGCCCGAGGTGATATTTTGCGCGCGTACGTATCATAACATTGCAGCCCCTACCTTTCGTTAGTAGTCGTTTCAAGAGGCATTTGTCCAATCCTCCGGCACCATGCCGGGGAAACAGACTGTGAACTTGACAGTGACAGTGCGCCTAATCGTGGCCCTATACGCCTTAAAATCCACTCCGGACGCTACGCCTTCGCCGCGCTGCGTCGCGCAACGATTAGGTATTGGTGTTGCTGCCAGCTGAAAAAGTGCCGCCAATGCCCAACCTGTCGTCGGCAGGCTGGTGATATCCAAGTTGATGGCTTTCGGCACAATGCCGCTGTTGCGGTTCGCATTGCTGTAAAAATAGTGATGTGATGCCAGCGCAGAATCGGGTAAACTGCTGTAAAAAGCAAGAAACGACAAAAAAGCGAGAGGCAAATGAGCAAAACCCTTCGCGCATTGATAATTGTGCTGCTGGTGTCATCCTGCGGTGGCGGAGATACGTCAACGCCCCGTAATCTAGACGACGCATGCACGATTCTCAAAGAGCGCCCCGAATACTACAAGGCTTTCCGCGCCACAGAACGCAGGTGGGGAGTGCCGGTGCATGTGCAGATGGCCACTATCCATCAGGAAAGCAAATTTGTCGCTGACGCGCGCACGCCATTCAAATACGTGCTGGGCGTCCTCCCGATGGGGCGTCAGTCCAGCGCCTTTGGCTATTCGCAAGCGCTGGATGCCACCTGGGCAGAGTATCAAGTTGCCGAAGGCCGCAACCGGGCCAAGCGGGATCATATCCGCGACGCCACCGATTTTATGGGCTGGTACATGAACCAAAGCCGGGATCGTAACGGTATCGCGTTGCATGATGCACGCAATCAGTATCTGGCCTATCACGAGGGCCACACAGGCTTTGCCCGGCAAAGTTATAACAGTAAGGCGTGGCTGGTCGGTGTTGCGGGCAAGGTGGACGCCCGCGCGCAGATGTACCAGGCCCAGATCGCGGGCTGTCGTCTACGCGGCTGACCAAATATCAAAAAGCCCCGGCAATCATGGCTGGGGCTTTTTGCTTATTATGCAATTTAACTAAACATTCAGCGAGACTGTTTTGGCTTGCTGACATCGAACAGGCTGTTGGGTAGCGCGCCCCCAACATTCAGATCGCCCAGCACAACCGTTGTTTTGCTGCCATTGCCGTCGTTGATGATCCACTGGCGCAGTTGGACCGGGTTGCCCGTGAACTTCAACTGGATGTTGCCATACTCGGGATGTGCGGGGTCCTGAGCCGTGACAATTGTCGCCGTGCCGTCATAAGTATGGTTCGTCACCATCTTGGCACGGCCAAGATCAACCTTTTCAGCAAGGATGATCGACAGCGGTGTTTTCGAAAGCGGGTAGGTTTCAGCCGGCTGGTTCGACTTTTTATCATAGATAACAACGGTATTGCTACCTGCGACGACCAGTGCGGATTCGGGCGGGTTATACTCAAATCGGACCTTACCGGGCCGTTTGATATAGATCGTCCCGGTGCTGATAGACCCATCGTCGTTGATCTGGGTGAAATCACCTTTAGCCGTTTGCAACTGGTTCAGATAACCCGAAATTTCGCCAAGCGACAGTTGCTGCGCCATCGCCGCAAGGGGGGCGGTGACAGCCATACCGATCGCCAGGATCACAGAATTCAGAATACGCATATTTGTTTCCTTGGGTTTTGCCTCATGCTCAGACATAGGGCGCGGCGCGGTGATATGCGATATCATAGGGCAGATTTTCGCCTGCCCCTTGACCATCTCACAAAAAAACACCGCCGGGACTAGGGGCCCGCCGGTGTTTTGGCATGCTCAGATCACAAGGGGAGGAGGAGGTAAGCCTATCCCTGTTCTGGCACCAGAATTTCACGTTTGCCGACATGGTTGGCGGGCGACACAAGGCCTTGATCTTCCATCTGCTCTACCAGACGCGCGGCCTTGTTATACCCGATCGCCAGCTTGCGCTGAATGTAGGAGGTGGAACATTTCCGATCCTTGATCACTACCTGCACGGCAGTATCATACAGCGCATCTTCGCCGTCGGTATTGCCGCCAAGGCCGAGCACCGCGTCGATGCTGCTTTCGTTCTCCTCGGACGGGCCTTCGACCACGCCGCCGATGTAATCGGGTTCACCAAATGCCTTGAGGTGATTGACGATCTCTTCGACTTCTTCGTCGCTGACAAAGGGTCCGTGGCAGCGGATAATCTTGGCGCCGCCCGCCATATACAGCATGTCACCCATGCCCAGCAGCTGTTCGGCCCCCATTTCACCCAAGATCGTACGGCTGTCGATTTTAGACGTCACCTGAAACGAAATCCGGGTCGGGAAGTTGGCCTTGATCGTCCCGGTGATAACATCCACCGAAGGACGTTGTGTGGCCATGATCAAATGAATGCCCGATGCCCGCGCCATCTGTGCGAGACGCTGGATGCAAGCTTCGATCTCTTTACCAGCGACCATCATCAGATCGGCCATCTCGTCCACGATCACGACAATATATGGCAGTGTTTCGGGCTTGAACTCATCTGTCTCAAAGATCGGCTCGCCGGTGTCTTCGTCAAACCCTGTCTGTACGGTGCGGCTGAACATTTCGCCCTTGGCCAGCGCTTCGCGCACACGGCCATTATAGCCTTCAATGTTGCGCACGCCCATTTTGGACATCTTGCGATAGCGCTCTTCCATCTCGCCCACAGTCCATTTCAGCGCCACAACCGCCTTTTTCGGGTCGGTCACAACTGGGGACAGCAGGTGCGGGATGCCGTCATAGACGCTGAGTTCCAGCATCTTTGGGTCGATCATGATCATGCGGCATTCTTCGGGCGTCAGTTTATAGAGCAGCGACAGGATCATCGTGTTGATCGCCACGGATTTACCCGACCCGGTGGTCCCCGCGATCAGAAGGTGCGGCATCTTGGCAAGGTTGGCAACGACGGGGTCGCCACCGATGTCCTTACCCAGGGCCAGCGGCAGGCGCATATTGCTGTCGCCAAAGTCACGCGCTGCGAGAATTTCGCGCAGCACGACTTTTTCGCGGTGTTCATTGGGCAGTTCAATGCCGATCACGCTGCGGCCCGGCACGGTCGATACCCGCGCCGACAACGCCGCCATCGAGCGTGCGATGTCGTCGGCCAGACCAATCACACGGCTGGCCTTGAGACCCGGCGCTGGTTCAAGCTCGTACATGGTGACAACGGGGCCAGGGCGCACGGCGACGATCTCACCCTTGACGCCATAATCATCCAACACGGTTTCCAGCATCCGCGCATTTTCTTCCAATGCCTCATCGCTGAGGTGCAGGCGCTGCACGGTTTCCGGGCTTTCCAAGAGGTTGAGCGGTGGCAACTCGAAACCGGGATGCGTGTCTTCAAAGGTAAGGGTCGGCTGTGCCTCTGCCCGCGCTTGGCGTGATGGCTGGACAGGCTTGCGTACCGGCTGCTGCACGACCTTGCGCGGCTCAGCGATCGGAATTTGGATCGTCTCGGCCACGGGGGTCTCTTGCAATGGCAACACTTCGTCCGGCATTTCCGGTTCGATCATTGTGGTAATCGGTTGCTGTTGCAGCTGCGGTGTTGCAGTCAGCGGTGGTTCTGCGCGCGCGCCGCCGGTCAATGGCGGTTCTGCCCGCAACCGCGCACCGGGCGCAGTGCTCAGCACCAATGGATCAGGCCCCCTGCCCCGCCCGCGGGTCAGCGGCGCAGTGGTGGGGGTGTGGAGCGCTGTGGTGCTGCGCACACGGTTCTTGATCACGTCGGCAATCTTGCTTTTGATCCGTTCCTCGCCGGGCGCTTCATCGACCACGGCATCGCTATAGGTTTCGATCAGTTCCGGTTCGGGCATCGCATCGGGGCGTTTGATCAAACCTGGCATCCGGCCAAGAAGACTGGTTTTTGGGATCGCCTGTTCGATGGGCATCGGCGCTGCCTGCCCATAGTTGTTTTCGGACCAATTGTATTCGGGCTGGCTTGCGGCAAAGTCTGTCGCATCTTCGGCCTCTTGGCGAAGGCGTTCGCGACGGTCGGCATGGCGTGCTGACATGTTCTGCGCGGCCATCACGGCACCGTTGGCACCGCGGCCCAACAGGTTCATCAACCCAGCGTAGGCCATGATGACGCCAATCAGCAAAAACCGCAGGATGCGGCCCAGCTCAACCTTGGTAAAGCCCAGCACGAATGCGCCCAATGCAAGGATAGCGACGCCCATCAACAGCGACATCAGCTTGACCGTAAAGGTCGAACCAATTGGTAGGATCGTGAGCATCGCCCCCATCACGGTATCGCCAAACAGACCGCCCAGACCAAAACTATGCGTCTGAAGCCACTGCGAATCTGGCGTCAACGTCGCGGCATAGATGGCCCCCAGGGCCACAGCAATCGGCGCAAATATCAGGCGCGCGATGGCGCGGTCTTCGCCTCTGTGCAATGCAAAACGCACACCCCAGACCAGCAGAACCACGGCAATGCCCCAAGCGCCCCAACCCACAATCATAAACAGAGGCGCGGCAATCGACGCACCCATCCGGCCCATCCAGTTCTGCACCGGCGCATCTGTGGACACCATCCAGTTGGGGTCATCGGGCGTGTAGCTACCGATCATCATCGCGGCCATCACACCCAGCATGATCAGCGCCAGGCCCAGCAACTCCTTGCCGCGCTTTTCAATCGCCTCGGCCATGTTGCTGTCCAGCAATGGATCGCGTCCCCGTGTCTGATATGCCATGCGTCGTCCCTCGTTTATGTCGAATACAGACAGTCACGGATCGCTTCCAACCCGCGCGTCGTTTCGTCTTTTGGGGCCACTAACGCGACCCTGATATATGTCTTGCCGGGGTTTTCCCCGTTCACATCCTGCGCCAGATAGCTGCCGGGTAGCACCCGCACGCCGGTTTCGCGCCACAGCTTCAGCGCTGCTGCCTCGTCATTCTCGACCGGAAGCCACAAAAAGAAGCCGGCCTGCGGGCTGCTGTAGCCCGGCACATTGCCCAGAATACGGTCCGCGATCTCGTATTTCTCGCGGTACAGGTCGCGGTTTTCGCGCACGTGCTCTTCGTCAGACCACACGGCTGCGGCAGCCTGTTGCAGCGGCAAGGGCAAGGGCGCGCCGGCGTAGTTGCGCAACTGCTTCATCTCGCGGATCGTACCGGGGCCACTGGCAACAAAGCCAGAACGCAGGCCTGGAAGGTTCGAACGCTTCGACAGAGAGTGAAAGATCACCACGCGGTTACGGTCGGTGCCCAGATCCTTGACCACCTCCAGCGCGCCCGTCGGCGCCGTGTCGCGGTAGATTTCTGAATAGCATTCGTCGGCAAAAATCAGGAAATCGTATTTCTCGGCCAGCGCGATCAGGTCGGCCCAGTATTCTGCCGTTGCCACAACGCCTTGCGGGTTCGCAGGCGAACACAGATAGGCGGCTGTGGTGCGGCGCAATACTTCTTCGGGCAGGTTGGCAAAATCGGGCAGATGCCCCGTTTCTGCGGTGGCTGGCACCATCACCGGCTCGGCACCGCCAGAAATCGCCCCGATCATATAGACCTGGTAAAAAGGGTTCGGCATCAGAATGGCAGGTTGTTCACCATTCTTTGTCTCCGAACACAACGCCATGACAGCGTTATACAGCCCTTCGCGCGTCCCGTTCAGGGCCATTACTTCGGTATCGGGGTCCATATCGACCGCGTAGCGGCGTTTGATCCAGCCGGAAATGGCCCGGCGCAGTTCGGGCGACCCTTCGTTCGGTGGATAGCTGTTAAAGCCCGCAGCGTTCTGGACGATCTCATCCGTGACCCAAGCAGGAAATTCATGCTTGGGTTCACCAATGGTCATGTGAACCGGCACACCGCCACCCTCGTGCGCATCCAACAATGCGCGCAGGCGCGGCCATGCATGGGCCGGAAGGTTCGAAAACCGCTCAGGAAACATCATTTAAACTGCCTCAGGTCGGGATCATTATCGCCCCGTTTGTTTCAAGCTACCTAAGGCCAGCGCTTTCGTCCAGAAAAACCGGGCGATGATGCTGCACTTGTGGCTTTTTGGTCGTGGTGCTTCGCGCCCATTTACAACGGCTTAGCGCAGGGCTTCCTCTACAGCGACGCCCAGGCGCAACAGTTGTTCCTCCATGTTGGGGGCGCACATCAGTGAAAGACCGCAAGATGCCACATCAGTTGGCAGGGTCAGCGCGCATAGGCCCATCAGGTTCGCTATCCGCGTATTGCGCAGCGCCATAAGGTTCTGCGCAAGATAGTAGTCATGATCATCGCTCAGGCGCTGCAAATTTGGCGGCAACATCGCTGCGGTGGGCACCAGCACCGCGTCATAGCCTGCCACGGCCCGGTCATATCCTGCGCGCGCCAGATCCAGCTTGGCCCAAGCCGCGACATAATCCGGCCCGGAAAATCCCTTACCCAGCCGAAACCGCTCAAGAATTTCAGCAAACATCGCATCGGGGCTGGCTTCGATGATGTCGCGCCAAAGGCCGTAAGCCTCGACGGTATAAAGACACGAACTCAGCGGCATCGCCTCGTCCACCTCTGCCACGTCGATATAGTCGACGGTGGCGCCGGCGTCCTGAATACGCTCGACCGCGCCTCGAAAGGCCTCGGCGGGGTCATCCGCGATGTTTTCCATCACGACGCTGCGCAGAACGGCAAAGTGTCGGCCTTCCAGATGGGTGTCTTGCAGGTCCGCAGGTTTGCTGCCTTCCAGCATCGCCAAAAGCAGGCCCGCATCCTCGACTGAGCGGCAGATCGGGCCGACCGTATCAAATTTTGCCGCCAGTGGCACCACGCCCTGAAGCGACAGTCGGCCCGCAGTGGTTTTCAGCCCAACAAGATCGTTCCATGCCGCCGGAATACGCACCGAACCGCCAGTGTCAGAGCCGATTGCCGCCGCAGCCAGACCAAAAGCCACAGAGGCCGCCGCGCCAGAAGACGACCCACCGGACACTGCCGTTTCATCATTGATGCACGGCGATGTGGCCGTGCTAGGGTTATGTCCCAGGCCAGAGAAGGCCAGTTCGCTCATATGGGTTTTGCCCAGGCAAACCAGCCCCATCGCGGTGGCATTTACCAGCACCTCGGCATCGGCATCAGGCACCCGACCCTCAAGCAGCTTTGACCCAGCTTCGGTGGCCGTTCCGGCAGTATCAAATAGGTCTTTCCAGCTGATTGGCACGCCGTCGAGTAGCGACAGGCGATGCCCAGCGGCAGCCCGTTCCGCCGAAGCGCGCGCTTCGGCCAATGCGCGGTCGGGGGTCACGCGGGCATAGATGCGGTCGCGCATCGGATGCGCGTCGATGGCATCCAGATAGGTCTGGCAGAGGTTCACCGGGTCAATTTCCCCCGATGCGATCCCGCGCCCCAGATCCGCCGCCGTCATTTTCAACCAATCCTGCATCGAACGTCCCCTTGGTAATTTGGTCGGAAGGTAGCGACCGTTCCGCGCATGGACAATCCCTGCCGGGCAGTCATATCAAGGGGCATGGATTTTGACAGCGACATAGCGATCATCGGCGGCGGGTTGAACGGGCCCGCCTTGGCTTTGGCCCTCGCAAAGGTGGGGCTGCGCGTGACGCTTATCGACGCGCTAGAGGTGAAAACCCGCAAGAACGCCGCCTTCGATGGCCGGTCCTACGCGCTGGCGCTGACCTCAGTGCGTTTGTTGCATGGCCTCGGCCTGTGGGATGCTATTGTCGACCACGCCCAACCGATGCTGGAAATCAAGGTGACGGACGGGCGCGCGGGCGAAGGCCCGTCGCCGATGTTCATGCATTTCGACCACGCCGAGATCGAAGAAGGTCCGATGGGCCACATGGTCGAAGACCGCCATCTGCGCCGCGCCTTACTGGACGCCGTCAAAGCCACGCCCGAGGTGACCTCATTGAACGGTCAGGCGGTCACCGCGCAACAGGTCGATGCCACCGGCGTCACGCTGACTTTGGAAAGCGGTCAAACACTGCGCACGAAATTGGCAATCGGGGCGGATGGGCGTGCCACAGGGACCGGACAACGGGCTGGCATCAAACGGATCGGCTGGGACTATGGCCAGACCGCTTTGGTTTGCGCGCTGGAACACGAATTGCCCCACCACGGAATTGCGCATCAGTTTTTTATGCCCCCCGGACCACTGGCAATCCTGCCCCTGACCGGCAACAGATCGTCTATCGTCTGGAGCGAGACCACGGCCAATGCCGCATCTATCCACGCCCTGCCGGACGCTGAATACATCGACGTATTGCGACCCCGTTTCGGCAGCTTTCTGGGCGACATCTCACTGACGGGTGCGCGGTTTACCTATCCTCTGGGTCTGTCGCTGGCGCATACCATGATCGCGCCCCGTGTGGCCCTTGTCGGGGACGCCGCGCATGGCGTGCATCCGATTGCGGGTCAGGGATTGAACGCGGGCCTGCGCGACGTTGCTGCACTGGCGGAGGTCATCGCAGATGCCACTCGGCGGGGCGAAGACCCCGGCAGCGACGCGGCACTTGCGCGGTATCAGGAATGGCGGCGCTTTGACAACACCGCGCTTGCACTGGCGACAGACAGTTTCAACAGGCTGTTTTCAAACGATAACCCCATGATCCGCTTGGCGCGAGATATCGGCATGGCGGCCGTCAACGCATTGCCCGGCCTGCGCCGGAACTTTATCCGCGAGGCCGCTGGCCTGACCGGGGAACTGCCGCGCTTGATGCAGGGTGAACCCCTTTAAAGCGGTCGGGCCTCGTCCACCAGCATTATGGGGATGCCGTTGCGGATCGGATAGGCCAAACCGGCGGCTTTCGACACAAGCTCCTGCTTGTCGGCGTCATAGCTCAGCGTCGTCTGCGTGCGCGGACAGATAAGCGCTTCCAGCATACGGCGATCAAATTGAACCGTTGTTTCACTCATTGCATCAGCCCTTCTTCTTGCCCGCCGCGCATCGAAAATTCGATCAGCGTAACCAATGTTTCCCGCCGCGTCTCAAGCGAAGGCGCCTCGAGCAGCGCCTGTTTATCCTCGGCTTCGAAATCCAGCATCATCGAAAGGGAATTGATCAACAGCTCGTCGTCCGCCTCTTTCAAAGTATCCCAATCCGCCGACAGACCGCGCGCGTCAAAATACCTGCCAAGCAGATCAAGAAAGCACTCACGATCAAAGGTATTATCAGCCTCGTCTTTGCCCAAATCACGATCAAAGCCGTCCCAGTTCACATCGCAGCGGCGGTAGGGGCAAAAACCTTCAATTTCGCTCACCACGCGAAAGCGCGAAACACCGCCGAGGGTGATCATATAACGGCCATCTTCGGTTTCGGAAAACTGGGTGATCCGTCCGGCACAGCCGATGGTATGCAAGCCAGGCCCGTCGCGCCCCGGAACCGGGTTGGGCTGCACCATGCCGATCAGACGCGCATCGGTCTTCAACGCATCTTCGACCATCTGCAGATAACGCGGCTCAAATATATGGAGCGGGAGGCGCGAGCGCGGCAACAGCAACGCCCCAGCCAAGGGGAAAATCGCGATGGTGTCTGGCAATTCTGCGGGCTTGATCATGACATGGGACGTAGTGCGCCCAACTCCTCAGGCAAATATCATCGACGACAGTTTGCGACGACCATTCAGCACAACCGGATCATTTGGCTTAAGGGCTTCAAAGATCGTGAAAAGCTGCGCTTTGGCGGCCCCGTCGTTCCAGTCGCGATCCTTGCCAAACAGCGTCAGCAGATGGGTTACCGCACCTTCGGCATCACCATTGGCATAGAGTGCCTGCGCCAGATCAAACCGTGCCTGATGGTCTTGCGGATTGGCCTCGACCTGTTCGGTCAATTCTGCAACGGGGCCTGCATCAGCGGCCTGCCGCGCAAGGACGAGTTGTGCATGGGCCGCTTCCAGCTCTGGCGCCTTGGAAATTTCAATCGGCGCACCGTTCAACAATGCCTCGGCCTGGTCCAGATCACCCATCGCAATATGGGCACGCACCAACCCGCCGTAAGCTCCGGCATGTTTACCGTCCTCGTCCAGAATGGCGGCAAAGGTCTGGGCCGCATCCGCTGTCGCGCCTTCGGCCAGCATTTCATCCGCAGCCTCGACGGCATCGGCCAGCGTATCGCCGGGTGCTTCGCCACCGCTTGCCTTGATCACCTTGTCAATGAACGCCAAAATCTCGGACTGCGGCAGCGCGCCCTGAAATCCATCAATCGGCTGGCCCTTGTGAAAGGCATAAACGGTCGGGATCGACTGAATCTGTAACTGGCCCGCAATTCCCTGCGCCTCGTCCACATTGATCTTGACCATTTTGACGGCGCCTTTGGCGCCGCGCACGGCGTCCTCCAACATCGGGCCGAGCGTCTTGCAAGGGCCACACCACGGCGCCCAGAAATCAACGATTATCGGGGTGGTTTGCGATGCTTCGACCACATCGGCCATGAATGTCGCCTCAGTCGTGTCCTTGATCAGGTCATCTGCCGGGGCTGGTGAAAGGTTTAGATCCATCATGTTGTCATCCTCGCTTGGTCGCATTTAACTTTATATGGACGTGCGCCACCGTGATTCAAAGATCAAAAGTAGCAAATACCGGCGCGTGGTCGCTTGGTTGCTGCCAACCGCGCGCGGCGCGCACGATGTGGCTGGAATGACCGGCCTGTGCAATGTCGGATGTCGCCCAAATGTGATCAAGCCTGCGGCCCTTGTCCGCCGCATCCCAATCGGCAGCGCGATAGGACCACCAACTGTAAAGATTTCCCTCGGGCACATCCTTGCGCGTGATGTCGACCCAACCGCCCGCATCCTGCGCAGCTCCCAGCGCTTCGACTTCGACCGGGGTATGGCTGACCACCTTTAGTAGCTTTTTGTGATCCCAGACGTCATCTTCGCGCGGCGCAATATTCAGATCGCCCACCAGAATTGATTTCTCGGGCTTTTCTGCATGAAACCAGTCCCGCATTTCTGCAAGGTAATCAAGCTTTTGGCCAAATTTCTCATTGATGCTTCGGTCCGGCTTGTCGCCCCCGGCCGGGACGTAAAAGTTGTGAACGGTTGTGCCGTTGTCTAGCGTCGCGGCGACGTGGCGCGCATGGCCCAGCGTGGCGAAATCCTGATCACCCGCATCGACCAACGGCAGCTTGGACAGGATCGCAACGCCATTGTACCCCTTCTGGCCCCGCGCCACCATGTGAGTGTAGCCCGCCGCGCGAAAGGCCTCTACGGGGATCTTGTCGACCGGGCTTTTGCATTCCTGCAAACACAGAACGTCAGGCCCATGTTCTGCCAATAGTTTCAGTACCAGAGGTTCGCGCAGGCGCACCGAATTGATGTTCCAGGTGGCAAGGGAAAAGGACATGGTGCTGGCTCCGGGCTTTGGGTACGGCGGCACCCTAACGCGTGCCGCCGCCCGGTGCCATGGCGAAATCAGACGCCGTTTGGCGCCAACATCACCTTGCCGTTACGCGCCCCCGCCCAAGAATATTTGGCGGCGTCGGCGATCTGATCCAAAGTAAAATGCCGGTCGATGGGGGCGTGCAACGTACCCGCCGCAACCGCGCGCGTCAGCGATTGATAGACCGATGTGCGCGCCGCCTTGTCCGCCCGCTCAAACCATTTCACCAGCCAGAAACCGTGGATATGGATGTCGTTGAAGATCAAGGCACTGACGTCGATGGCGCATGCCTCGTTGGACATTCCGCCATAGCTGACCAGCGTGCCACCGCTTTCCAGACAGGCCCCCAATCTACCGAATGTCGTACCGCCCACCGCATCGACGGCCAATTTCATCTTGGCCCCGGTCGCGGCCTTGACGTCGCGCACGAGGTCGGGCCCATCGACCAACACCACATCGGCGCCCAGCTCTTTCAGCCCGGCAATCGCGCTTTCGCGGCGCACGACATTGACGACGTTTATTCCGCGTTCCCGTGCGAGCTGAACAAGATAGCTCCCTACCGCAGAATTCGCGGCAGACTGGATCACCCAATCGCCCGGCTGCAAATCGACGTATTCACTCAGGAGCAAATGCGCGGTGGCCGGGTTGACCATCAACATCGAAAGCTGATCGAGATCACCATCCGGCAATGGCACGAGGTGACGCGGGTCGCAAACCAACTCGCTGACCCAAGTCCCCTGCCCTGCTGGCAACAGCACAAGCTGCCCCGCACCCTCGCCTTCGACGATGCGGCCCAAGCCCTCGTTGCCCGCCACCGCTGGCAGCGGGGGTTTAACGCCGTAGTTTCCGGTAACCTGAATCAGGTCTGACGGGTTAATCGGCGCGCGCAGCACCTGTACCCGCACCTGCCCCTGCTCCAACGCCTGTTGTGCTACCTCGACAACTTGCAGCACCTCTGCCGGGTTGCCAAAGCGTTCGTAGATTACCTGTTTCATTATGTGATCCTTTTTGTTGGGGCCATTCTGCCTGCGGTACAGGCTGCTGACCAGCCCCGCGCCGCTACGTCATCCCCTGTGGCCATCAGGCAAAAAAAAGGTCGGGCACAGTGGCCCGACCAGTCCAACAGGGAGGAATATGCCTATGCCCGGGCATAAAAGTCGGGTTCAAACCGATCGGCAGGTCATGAAAACCCCGCCTCTCGGGTTTCCAACCAACTCGGGCTGGAAAGGTTCCCGGTGTCAGGCCATCAGACGATAGCCGCCGGATTCGGTAACCAACAGGCGCGCGTTTGACGGATCGGGTTCGATCTTTTGGCGCAGGCGGTAAATATGGGTCTCAAGCGTGTGTGTGGTCACACCGGCATTGTACCCCCAAACCTCGTGCAGCAACACGTCGCGCGGCACCACCCCATCGTTCGAGCGGTAGAGGTACTTGAGTATATTGGTTTCTTTTTCGGTCAAACGCACCTTCTTGTCGTCTTCGGTGACCAAGACTTTCATAGAAGGTTTGAACGTATATGGCCCAAGCTGAAAAACTGCGTCTTCAGATTGCTCGTGCTGACGCAGTTGGGCGCGGATGCGCGCCAAGAGCACGGGAAATTTGAACGGCTTGCTGACGTAGTCATTGGCGCCTGCATCAAGGCCCAGAATGGTATCGGCATCGGTGTCATGGCCTGTTAGCATCACAATCGGGCTTTTGACCCCCTGCTTGCGCATCAGGCGGCACAGCTCGCGCCCGTCTGTATCAGGCAGGCCGACGTCGAGAATGACCAGATCATAAAGCGCCTCTTTCACGCGGGTCATCGCATCGGCGCCATTGGCCGCTTCGAAGACATCAAAATCCTCGGTCATGATCAACTGCTCGCTCAGCGCCTCGCGCAGATCGTCGTCGTCGTCAACAAGCAGGATTTTCTTTAGCTGGGCCATGGGGTTCTCCGTCTGCGGTGACACTACAGATGCGCCTTGTGGGGCCCCACGACAAGGTTTGCTGCAAATCTTTCACAGCCTCGTGTCGAAATAGGGTCAAATGTTTCAATCCTGCGCCAAGTATCCTAGATATCATCTGTCCCCTGCGGAGTAGCACCAAACCATGAGCTTTGCCCCCGATATCACCGAACAACTGGCGCGTGCGCGGGCCGATCTGCGGATGGGCGTGCCTGTGGTGTTTACGGGCGAGCAGGCCGTGCTGGTACTGGCTGCCGAAACGCTCAGCGCACAGCGGCTCGCAGATGTGCTGGCCTTGGGCGGGGCACCTGTGCTGGCCATCACAGCGCGGCGTGCAGAAACGCTCAAGGCGCGGGCCTATGATGGCGATCTGGCACGGATCGTGCTGCCCGACGACGCGACATCTGCCTGGGTCCAAAGCGTTGCCGACCCCGCCGATGACCTCCGCGCACCGATGAAAGGCCCATTGCGCAGCGCCCGAGATGGGGATGCAGCGGCACATCGCGCTGCGCTGCACCTGATCAAGGCCGCGCGGCTGCTGCCTGCCGCTGTGGTGTTGGACTTGTCCGATGGGTCGACCTTTGCCCGGCAAAACGGTCTGACAGTCATAGACCTCGCCGCCGCCAAAACGGTTCTGGCCGAACGCAGCCCGCTGCACCCGGTCATCCATGCCCGCCTGCCGATGGAGGTCTCCGACGCCGGACGGCTGCATATCTTTCGCCCCGATGACGGCGCCGAGGAACATTACGCCATCGAAATCGGCCGCCCCGATCGCGCCAGCCCCGTGTTGGCGCGCCTGCATTCGGCCTGCTTTACGGGCGATCTGATGGGCAGCCTGAAATGCGACTGCGGCCCACAGCTGCGCGCGGCGCTGGCGCAGATGGGGGCCGAAGGTAACGGTGTGCTGCTGTATCTGAACCAAGAGGGGCGCGGCATTGGCCTGGCGAATAAGATGCGCGCCTATTCCTTGCAAGATCAGGGTTTTGACACGGTCGAAGCGAATCACCGGCTGGGATTCGAGGACGACGAACGCGATTTTCGTATCGGTTCGGATATTCTGAAATCTATGGGCTTTTCCGCCGTTCGGCTGCTGACGAACAACCCCCGCAAGGTAGATATGATGGAACAGAGCGGGATCACGGTCAGCGAGCGCGTTCCCCTGAAGGTCGGCGAGAACAGCCATAATCACGCATATCTGGCGACCAAAGCCGCAAAGTCGGGCCATCTGCTGTGACGCTCGACGATCTGGTACTGACCCCGACCGGCCTTCGGTTTCAGGGTCGGCGGTATCCTTGCAGCATTGGCAGCGGCGGGCGGACGAATTCCAAACGCGAAGGCGACGGGGCAACGCCACGGGGGGTGCTGCAGCTTGTTGGCATGCTTTATCGTGCTGACCGCATGGCAGCCCCGACCGCCTGGGCGCGGCCGATCGGCCCCGGCGACCTGTGGTCAGACGATGCTGCGATGCCCGATTACAATCATTTGGTGCGCGCACCCTATGACGGCAGGTCCGAGTCCTTGCGCCGCGCTGATCCGATGTATGATTTGGTTATCCTGACAGACTGGAACTGGCCCGATGCAGAGCCGGGGCGTGGATCTGCGATTTTCATCCACCAATGGCGGCGGCGCGGCGCGCCTACAGCGGGATGCGCTGCCGTTTCACGACCGCATCTGCATCATATCGCCCGGCAGATAACCCCGCAAACGCGGCTGATTATCCGGTAACGCGTTCGCCAAAGATCGCAGAGCCGACACGCACATGGGTCGCACCCAGTGCGATGGCGCGTTCGAAATCACCGCTCATGCCCATCGACAGGCCTGTCAAATCGTTGCGGGCCGCAATCTTGGCCAACAGTGCGAAATGCAGGCTGGGTTCTTCGTCAACCGGAGGGATGCACATCAGACCACGCAGGGGTAGGTCCAGCGCACAACATTCTGCGATGAACGCATCGGCATCGGCAGGCAGGACGCCTGCCTTTTGTGGCTCTTCGCCAGTGTTGACTTGAACGAACAGGTCGGGGCAACGGCCAAGGTCTTGCGCCAACCGCGCCAAGGCATTCGCCAGCTTTGGACGGTCCAGCGTGTGGATCGCGTTGGCCAGTTCCATCGCCTGACGGACCTTGTTGCTTTGCAGCGGACCGATCAGATGTAGGTCAACACCGTCGAAATCCTTGCGAAAATCGGGCCATTTGCCTGCCGCTTCCTGCACCTTGTTTTCGCCAAAACAGCGATGCCCTTGTTCCAGCACCTCGCGCACGCGGGAATCAGGCTGAACCTTGCTGACCGCGATCAACGTCACCGATCCCGGAACGCGCCCAGCATCTTTTTCGGCTTTCGCGATCCGGTTCTGAATGTCTTGCAAGCTCATGTTTTGGCCCTCCTGATACGGGGTGCACAGAACAACAGCGGCGCGCAAAAGAAAAGGGGCAGACCAATGGCCTGCCCCAATATTCAGAGTATGTCGTTCAACTTAGAAGTTGAAGCGAACACCCAGGTCGGCAACTGTCGCACCGGACAGACGCTTCGCAACACCACCGCGCAGCGATGTACCGCCGCCCAGGTCGTGGTTGAAGTCGATACCGTAGCCTGTGTTGGCTGCGAAATCTTGGTCAACAACGTAGACTTCTACGTCTGTTGCTGCGCCAACGTCAAAGCGACCGGCCAGAACGATGCGATCGCCAGCTGTGCCGTTGTCGGCATATGCCAGTGTCACGTCGGCCATGCCGAAGGAACCACCAACCGAAGCGGCCAACTCGGTGTCAGCTGCGTTGTTGGAGTCCTGTGCGCCCAGAGCAAATGTCCAGCCGCTCCATGTGTACGCAACGTAACCGGCGATGCGGTCGTTTACGTCGGAAGCCGACACGTGCACCGACAGGTCGCCTGCGGAGTACATGACTTCAACGCCGTTGTTGCCAGCTGCGCCAGCGCCACCGGAGGAGTATGCATCGCCGCGGAAGTTGTACGCGGTGTAGTCATAGCCCAGACCGGTCAGGCCGAGGTCGATTGGGTACATGCCAGGCATGAATTCCAGAGCGCCGTAGATGTTGCCAACGCCAACTTCCAGACCACCGGAGCGAGCGAAGAAGCGCACACCGTTGATGCCGGTACCGGCAGGACCGTTCGACGTCAGGGTTTCGTCACCGCTTGCTGGGATGCCATCGGGATCGGAAATGCCACCTGTGCTGTCGGTGTTGTTCTGCTGGATGCGAACGCGGGCACCGAAAGTGACGCCAGCGTCAGATTCTGCTGTCGCGTCGATCTGCAGGCGGAAACGCGAAGTCACGTTTGTTGTGGAAGCGCCAGCGCCTGCTGGATCGGTGTACATCACACCAAAACGACCGTAGCCGCCGAAAGTAACGTCTGCTGCTGCAACGCCGGCGGTCGCAACCAGAGCCGTTGTAGCGAAGAGAACTTTTTTCATGAGTTTTCCCTCGGTTTGAATTCACATGCCCAAACCGGGGAATCCGGTAAGGGTATGGAGGGTGTTTGCATCCAATGCCCCGGTCTTGGCAAGGATCGCGCATCGGTTCGCTGCAATGTCGCGGTGGATGGTGCAGCTTTGCCACAGTTTTGTCGCTCGGCCCTGACCCAACGGCGGCTACATACATATAGAGCGCCGCATTCCGAACTGACCTGCGCCCGTTACGCACGACATAGACCCTGCGCACGTTACGAGCGACATAGACCCTGCGCACGTTACGAGCGACATAGACCCTGCGCACGTTACGAGCGACATAGACCCTGCGCCCGTTACGAGCGACATAGACCTTGCCGATGGGGGTCTGCTTGGGTAGACCAGTGGCCAAACAGGCAAAGGATAGCTGGAATGGCGCGTCGTACCGTTTGCAGAATCGCAATCTCTCTCTTGGCACTGGCGGCCCTTAGCGCCTGCGGTGGAGGCCGTATCCTTGGCAGCCCTGCCACTGAGCGCCCAGCGCAGTATACCAATGCCAATAATCCCAATAACATTGAGACTAATCCAAACAACACGATTTGGTCGATCTTCAACCGCAAGAGCAATGACACCAATGTCTCGGTGAACAAATACCTGTGGTCCGCGTCCTTAGAAGTGCTGAATTTTCTACCCGTACAATCAGTTGATCCGTTCACTGGTGTAATTGTCACCGGGTATGGCACACCGCCCGGCGGTGGCCGCGCCTACCGTGCCACCGTGTTGATCGACGATCCGGCGCTTGATGCCCGTTCGCTGAACGTGGCCCTGCAAACCAGCGGCGGCCGCCCCGTCAGCACGGCAACATCGCGCGCTGTCGAAGATGCGATTCTCAGCCGGGCGCGCGAAATGCGCATCGCCGATAACAAGTTCTAAGCCCGCCATATCATCAAACCACGTCAACGCCGGGCCTTTGTGAAAGCAGCAGCCCGGCGTTTTTCATGTCATAAGGTCCGCCCGATGCCCCGCTATACCCCCGCAGAAATCGAAACCCGCTGGCAGCAGGCCTGGGAAAAGGATGGCATTTTTCAGGCCGTCCGTTCCGCGGACAAGCCCAAGTACTACGTGCTTGAGATGTTTCCCTACCCGTCGGGGCGCATCCATATGGGCCATGTGCGCAACTATACGATGGGCGACGTCATCGCGCGTTACAAGATCGCGACGGGCCATAACGTGCTGCACCCGATGGGCTGGGATGCCTTTGGGATGCCTGCCGAAAATGCCGCAATGGCCATCGGCGGTCACCCCGCAGACTGGACCTATGCCAACATTGCCGAGATGAAAAAGCAGATGAAGCCGCTGGGCCTGTCGATCGACTGGTCCCGCGAGATCGCCACCTGCCATCCGGGCTACTACGGGCAGCAACAGGCGCTGTTCCTCGACTTCCTTGATAGCGGACTGGTTTATCGCAAGAATGCTGTGGTGAACTGGGATCCGGTGGATATGACCGTTTTGGCCAACGAACAGGTCGAAGCCGGACGCGGCTGGCGCTCTGGTGCCTTGGTTGAGCGGCGCGAGTTGACACAGTGGTTCTTCAAGATCTCGGACCACTCCGAAGAACTGCTGGCCGCGCTGGACAGTCTTGATAACTGGCCAGCCAAGGTCAAACTGATGCAGGCCAATTGGATCGGCAAATCGCGCGGGCTGCAATTTGCGTTCTCGACTATCGATGCCCCCGAAGGTCATGACCGGATCGAGGTTTACACCACAAGGCCGGACACGCTGCTGGGCGCAGCCTTTGTTGGCGTCTCACCCGATCATCCGCTGGCCAAGGCGCTGGAACGCGATGATGCGGCTGTGGCAGAATTTTGCGCTGAATGCCGTAAGGGTGGCACCACCGAAGAAGCCATTGAGACGGCCGAAAAGCTGGGGTTGGATACTGGTATTCGCGTCCGCCATCCGTTCGATACGGCACACGAACTGCCCGTCTATATCGCCAACTTCATCCTGATGGATTACGGCACCGGCGCCATCTTTGGCTGCCCGGCCCACGATCAGCGCGATTTCGAATTCGCGACCAAATACGGTCTGCCCATCATATCGACCTATCTGCCAAGCGAAGACACCAGCCCGAAACTGTCCGAAGCCTATGTGCCCCCCAAGACCGAAAAGGTCTTTTACAACTCCGGGTTTGCGGGCGACGCATGGCAGACCGGATTGGAAGCCATCGACGCCGCCATCGCCTTTTGCGAGGAAAACGGCATCGGCCAGGGCGTGACCAAGTACCGGCTGCGCGACTGGGGCCTGTCTCGGCAGCGCTATTGGGGCTGCCCGATTCCCGTGGTGCATTGCGATGCCTGCGGCGTGGTGCCGGAAAAGAAAGAAAACCTGCCCATCGAATTGCCCTATGACGTGGATTTTTCCACGCCCGGTAACCCGCTGGACCGGCACCCGACATGGCGCGACTGCGCCTGCCCGGCCTGCGGAGCCGCGGCCAAGCGCGAAACCGATACGATGGACACATTTGTCGATTCGTCGTGGTACTTTGCCCGCTTCACCGCCCCGCGCGCCGACACGCCCACAGTGATGGAAGACGCGCAATACTGGATGAATGTCGATCAATACATCGGCGGCATTGAACACGCGATCCTGCACCTGCTGTATTCCCGGTTCTTTGCACGTGCGATGCAGATCACCGGCCACCTGCCCGAAAGCGCTATTGAACCGTTTGACGCGCTGTTTACGCAGGGCATGGTCACGCATGAGATCTATCAGACTCGCGGTGAAAACGACCGCCCGGTATATCACCTGCCCGAAGATGTGACCGATGGTAAGTTGGCCGACGGCACCGAGGTGGAGATCATTCCCTCTGCGAAAATGTCGAAGTCCAAGAAAAACGTGGTCGACCCGCTTAGCATTATCTCGGCCTATGGGGCCGACACGGCGCGCTGGTTCGTTCTGTCCGATTCGCCCCCCGAACGGGATGTGGAATGGACGGCCTCGGGCGCCGATGCAGCGTTCAAGCACCTCAACCGGGTCTGGAACATCTGTGATCGGGTGGGCGAAATGGACCGCGCCGCCAAGGGTGAAGGCGACGACGATCTGCTGCGCGCCATGCACAAGACGATCCATGACGTGACAATGGGCATCGAATCCTTTGGGTTTAACGCCGCGATTGCAAAACTTTACGCCTTTACCGCAACTTTGCAGAAATCCAAGGCCGGGTACGATGCACAGCGGCAGGCCATCATGACGCTGGCGCAGTTGATGTCACCCATGACGCCGCACCTGTCAGAAGACATCTGGGCGCATCAAGGCGGCGAGGGATTGATTGTCAAAGCGCCTTGGCCACAGGCCGACGAGGCAATGTTGGTAGACGACACCGTCACCCTGCCGATCCAGATCAACGGCAAACGCCGCGCCGAAATACAGGTGCCTGCCGACATGCCTAAGGAAGAGGTTGAAAAAATCGCGCTGGCGCACGAAGCTGTCATTCGAACACTTGACGGGGCCGCTCCGAAAAAGGTCATCGTCGTGCCGGGACGGATTGTGAATGTCGTTGCGTAGAACACCTCGGTTTAATCGCCGTTTTCTGCTGATCCTGCCCCTGCTGGCCCTAAGCGCCTGCGGGTTTCAACCGGTCTATGGGCCGGGCGGGACAGGTGCGGCCCTGCAAAACCGGGTCTTGGTGGACACGCCTGACGACCGCTTTGGCTATTTCCTGGTCCGCGAACTGGAAACCCGGCTGGGCCGTACAAATGCACCTGCTTATGGCCTTGGCTTGACCATCACCACCCAAGAAGACGGGTTGGCAATTGACAGCACGGGCACGACCACCCGTTACAACATCCTTGGCACCGCCGATTTCGCCCTGCGCGACCTGACCACCGGGCAGATCGTGACATCCGGCAAAGTCGAAAGTTTTACCGGCTATTCCGCAACCGGCACCACGGTCGCGACATTGGCGGCGGAGCAGGATGCGCAGAAACGGCTGATGACCATTCTGGCCGATCAGATCGTCACCCGTCTGCACGCCACCGACCTGACACAATGAAACTGTCACCGCGCGATGCCAAGGGTCTGTTCGCGCGCCCCGAAAACGGGCGAACAGGGCTGTTGATCTACGGCGGCGATGCCATGCGCGTTGCGCTGAAACGGCAGGAATTCCTGAAAAACCTGTTAGGTCCGAACGCCGAAGAGGAAATGCGCCTGACCCGCATGCCCGCCGCCGAGTTGCGCCGCGACCCGGCGTTGCTGCTGGATGCAATCAAAGCGGTTGGATTTTTCCCCGGCCCGCGCGCCGCACTGGTCGAAGACGCCAATGACAATATCGCCCAGATCCTGATCAACACGCTGGCGGACTGGCAGACAGGTGACGCGCAGATCGTGGTGACCGGCGGCGACCTCAAGAAAACGTCGAAGGTTCTCAAGGCGTTTGAAACTCACAAGAATGCCTACGCCGCCGCGATCTATGACAACCCGCCCGACCGTGCAGAGATTGAACAGTTGCTCAAAGACGCGGGTCTGACGCCTCAGGACGATACGATGGCCGCGCTTAGCGATCTGGCACGCGTGCTGGACCCCGGTGATTTCCGCCAGACGCTTGAAAAGATCACCCTGTACAAGCTTAGCGACCCCAGCCCGGTTTCCCTGAATGACATCGCCGCCTGCGCGCCCACCTCGACTGAGGCTGAGGTGGACGACATCCTGCATGTGGTGGCCGAGGCCCGAGCGGCTGACATCGGACCGGTGATGAGCAAGCTGCAAGGCCAGGGCGTAAACGCGGTGACCCTGTGCATCATGGCGATTCGACACTTCCGCACGCTTTACCGCATTGCGGCCAGCCCCGGCGCGCCGATCTACGGCGTGCGCGACCGCGACCGCGCGATGCGGCAGGCCAAGCAATGGGGCGCCGCCAAGCTGGAAACCGCATTGGCCGAGTTGACCGACACCGATCTGACGTTGCGATCGGCGGGCCAGCACGCCCCGGCACTGGCATTGGTCGAACGCACCTTTATCCGCCTCGCCATGCTGGGCGCTCAACGCTGACCTTGAAAGGACCTGCCATGTACACTGTCATCGGCGCCACCAAATCCCGTGCCTTCCGCGTTATGTGGATGCTTGAAGAAATCGGTCAGCCCTACGATCTGAACCCCGCTGCCGCGCGGTCGGATGAGGCCAAGAAATTCAACCCGTCGGGCAAGATACCCGCACTGGTTGACGGCGCAGACGTGTTAACCGATTCCGTGGCGATCATGACCTACCTGGCTGATAAGCACGGCCAACTGACCGCCCCCGCAGGCACACCCGACCGGGCGCGGCAGGATGCCATGACGCTCTGGCTGATCGACGAATTTGACGCGATCCTCTGGGCGGCAGCCAAGCACAGCTTTGTCTTTCCCGAAGAGGCACGCGTGCCTGCGATCAAGGAGAGCCTGAGAGCCGAGTTCGAACGCGCCGCGGCCACTCTGTCTGACAGGCTGGACGGGCCGTTTCTGATGGGCGATCAGATCAGCCTGCCGGATTTGCTGGCAGTACATTGCATCAACTGGTCGATTGGGGCGAATTTTCCGCGCGTGGATGACAAGCTGAACCTCTGGGCCAAATCCATGCGGGACCGCCCGGCTTTTCAGGCCGCTATGGCCAAGGAAAACGGCTAGGGGTTGGCCGCCCACTCTGCTGCGCGCAGTCCGGCCCAACGCCCCGTCGCCAAACATCCGTTGATCAGGTAGCCCCCGGTAGGGGCTTCCCAATCCAGCATCTCACCAGCCACAAACACCCCCGGCAGATCGCGCAACATCAGCCCATCGTCCAGCGCGTCAAAGCGCACGCCGCCAGCCGTTGAAATCGCCTGATCCATCGGGCGCAACCCTGAATGCGTGATCGGCAGCGACTTGAGCAGCTTGGCAAGCGCCGAAAGGTCCTGCGGCAACGGCCGCGCCATCTCCTGCGCCAACGCGATCTGCGCCGGGCTGAGTTTCAGCATTTTACGCAGATGGTTGGCCATGCTCGCCTTGCCACGGTGGCGCGCCAGGCGTTCCGCCACCTGTTCAACCGTCAGATCGGGCAGCAGGTCAATCAACAGCGCCTTCCCCTCGCGCAGACCACGCGACACCGAGTAGACCCCGCCGCCTTCCAGCCCATGACGCGAGATCACTGCCTCGCCGCGCGATGCGAATACCCCGGCGGACAGCGCAATACCTTTCAACGCCGCGCCAAAATGTTGTGCCATGTGATCGGACCAATTCACCGAAACGCCGGCGTTGGCAGGGGCAAAATCGGCCAATGGCACGCCCCGCGCGGCGAGCAGGGTGGCCCATTCACCCGTGGCCCCCAGACGCGCCCAGCTTGCCCCGCCCAGTGCCAAAACGGTCACATCGGCAGCAATCACCTGAACGCCCTGAGGCGTTTCAAATGACAGCTCCTCATCCTGCCAACCTGTCCAGCGCCACCGGGTGTTGATCTGCACCCCATGATCTGCCAGCCGCTTCAACCATGCCCGCAGCAACGGCGATGCTTTCATCGCGCGTGGAAATACCCGTCCGGTTGATCCTGTGAACACATCCTGCCCAAGCCCTTCGGCCCAGGCCTGCACGGTCGTGTTGTCAAAGGTGCCAAGCATCTGGCGCAGCGGGCCGGTGGCCTCGGCATATGCAGCCATAAACGGTTCTTGCGCTTCTGCCTTGGTCAGGTTCAACCCCGATTTACCAGCCATCAAAAACTTGCGCCCAACTGACGGCTTTGCCTCGCACAGGGTGACAGTGCAGCCGGCCTTAGCCAACATTTCGGCCGCCATAAGCCCTGCCGGACCACCGCCGATGACCAGCGCGCGTGTCATCGGCGCGTTGGTGGGGCTGCGCGCTCCGTCTCACTGGCGCACATCGCTTTGATGCCGCCGGCAACCTCGGCGGACGCGGCAAGGGTATCGGCCAATAGGTCCGTGGTCTGGTCAATCAGCCGATCCGCAGGCACGATCCGATCGATCAAGCCAAAGCTCAGGGCCTCATCTGCGGTGATCTTTTGTCCAGCCATCAAAATCAACTTGGTTCGTGCGGGGCCAATCAGCGCTGCCATGCGCGCCGGGTCTGAAGCTTGCGGCAGGAACCCGAGTTTCATCACCGGGTAGAAAAACCGCGCCTCTGGCACCGCGATCCGCAGATCACAGGCCAGAGCCATCCCCATCGCGCCACCGGCGATCGTGCCGTTCAGCGCCGCAATGCTAAGCCCCGGCAGCGCCGCGATGGCGCCAGACAGACGTTCCCAAACATCGGATTTCGCAAGCCCGGCGCGGGCTTCGTCCAGATCGGCCCCGGCGCTGAACACCTTGCCTTGCCCGGTCAGAATAACAGCACGCGCTGTTTGCGCCTGCTCCATGATTTCGGCCAGCTCTACCAGCATCGCATGGGTCAGCGAATTGGCCTTTTCGGGGCGGTTCAGGGTGACCGTCCAGACGTCAGCGGCGCGGGTGAGCTCTATCATGTCAGCCCGACAGCGCGGCGTACGTCCTCGTCACGCAGCGAGATTTCCTCGCCTAGAAAGCGGTCCGCCTCGGGGCTGCACATCCATAGCAATGTCCGCGCAGGCCAATCGGCAGGGACATGCACCTCCCAATCGAGCTGGCTGACAGGGTTGATCCCACTGGCCTTGATCTCGCGCTGCATTTGCGTGGCGACGGTGCCGGGCGACAGGCCAATTGCGCGAATGCCATTGTTGGCTTCTTCCAGATGCAGGCAGCGCGTCATCATGTTCGCCGCGGCCTTGGAGGCGCAGTAGTGGCTCCAGGCTTCGATCGGGCTGTGGGCGGCACCCGACGAGATAGTCAGAATGGACCCTCCCCCGGCGGCTTTCATGACCGGAAGCGCCGCGCGCATGCCGTTAAATACGCCTTTGACATTGATGTCGATCACCTGACCCCAATCATTTGGATTGGCCTCAGCCAGATGCGAGATCGGGTCGATCACGCCCGCATTGTTGACCAACACGTCGAGCCCCCCAAACGCCCGGATCGTCGTTTCAACGGCCGAGTCGACTTCGCCGAATCGGGCAACGTTGCAGGGGATGGCGATGGCACGGCTGCCGATCTCACCCGCGAGATCGGCAATAGCGTCCTGCGAGCGCGCCAGCAGCGCCACATTGGCCCCGGCATTGGCGAAAACCCGCGCGGTTTCAGCGCCGATACCGCGGCTTGCACCGGTGATCAGTATCGTCTTGCCTGTCATATCCATCGCATCATTCCTCTGAAGGGTCTTTTGTACATTTTTCCTGCCCTGTGGTAATCTGCCGAAGGGGTATGGTCCAGTCCTGTGCAGCCTTGACGCTGCGAGGCGATTGGCAGACGTTGCCTCGATCAATTGCCACAAGGAATTTCATCATGTCCCGATTTACCCTTCCAAGCTTTGCTCTGGCTCTGCCCGTCACCCTGCTATCCCAAGCCGCATTTGCCGATCTTACCCCCGCCGAGGTGTGGGGCGACTGGCGTCAGTATATGGAGGGGATGGGGTACAAGATTGACGCAAAAGAGGCCCCGGATGGCGACAATCTGATTGTCAGCGACATCGCACTTCAGATGGAACTACCCGAAGACGAAGGCTCCATGTCGATGTCGTTGGGCACCCTGACCTTTACGCAGAACAGCGACGGCTCCGTGGCGATCGTGATGCCAGAGGCGATGCCGATGACCATCAACATTACGCCCGAAGGCGACGATGCGAAACCTGTCGAACTGGTGTTGAACTACGCCCAAACTGGCCACGCCATGACGGCGAGCGGATCGTCGGACGAGTTGAAGTACGATTACAATGCCGACACCATCTCGGTTACATTGGATCGCGTGCAGGTGGGTCCGGATACCTTTGGCGAGGAAAATGCCAAGATAAATGTGATTGCGACGGGCGTCAGCAGCAGCACCGACATGATCATTGGCGACCTGCGTGAGTACACCCAGACAGGTCAGGTCGACAGCGTGCAATACGACATAGCCATCAAGAACCCCGAAGATCCGGTGGCGGTCGCCATCAAGGGTGGTTTGTCTGGCCTGAACTTTGACGGTATTGGCAAGATCCCTATGACATTGGTCGATGCCAGCGATATGGCCGCGATGCTGGCGGCGGGTTTTTCCGTTGATGGCAACGTCACCTTGGGCGCCGGTAACACGGAAATGAATGTATCTGACCCGGAAAACGGCGACTTCGCGCTGACCTCGTCGTCGTCCGGGGGCAATCTGAGCGTTGAAATGGGTGCCGAGGGGCTGGCCTATGCCGGCGGGCAAAAAGACATCGACGTCAACATCACCGCCACCGCTATGCCATTTCCGATTGCCATAAGCATGGCCGAAGGTGGGTTCAACCTGAAGATGCCGGTTTCCAAGTCCGACGACCCACAGGATTTTGCGCTTGGCTTCACGCTGGACCAGTTCAAAATGTCGGACATGATCTGGGGTATTTTTGACCCAACCGGCCAATTACCCCGCGATCCTGCGACACTGGTTGTCGATCTGTCGGGCAAGGCGAAACTGCTGTTTGACCTGATGGACCCCGATTCAGCGGCCAAGATGGGCGAAGCTGAACCTGGCGAACTTCAGGCGTTGACGGTGAACAAGCTGGCGCTGGATGCAGTAGGGGCCAAATTCGACGGGTCGGGCGATTTCACCTTCGACAACAGTGACAAGGTCACCTTTGACGGAATGCCCAAGCCGGTAGGTGCAGTTGATCTGTCGTTGGTTGGAGGCAATGGGTTGCTCGACAAACTGGTCGCCATGGGCCTTTTGCCAGAAGAGCAGGCAATGGGCGCGCGGATGATGATGGGTCTCTTTGCGGTTCCGGGTGATGGCGAAGACACGCTGAAATCCAAGATCGAATTTACGGACGAGGGGCAGATCCTCGCCAACGGTCAGCGGATCAAGTAATTTCCGCCCGGATGACCAGGATGGGCGTGCCTGCGGGTGCGCCCATTTTCATTTGCGACCATGCTGGAGCGGGAAAAATTGCCGCTGCCCTTGCCCCTCCTCCGGCAGGGGGCTACCCCTCTGGACAACCAATCGGAGCCTTTGCATGACGCAGCCACTTGATGCCCTGACCAAATCCTTGCTCAAAGCCGCCGAGGCCGCCGGGGCGGATGCCGCTGACGCCATGGCAATCAGTGCGCGTTCGGTTTCCATCGACGTTCGCGGCGGCGCGTTAGAGCAGGCCGAACGCTCTGAAGGGGTCGACATCGGCCTGCGGGTCTTTGTCGGCCAGCGGTCGGCGCATGTGTCTGCCTCAGACATATCGCAACGCACGATCGACGAAATGGCCGCCCGCGCTGTGGCCATGGCCCGCGAAGCGCCAGAAGACCCCCATGCGGGCCTCGCGATGGCGGATCAACTGGCAACCAATTGGAACGTGCAGGCACTGGAATTGCATGACCCCGATGCCGAACCAGCGGCAGCAAGTTTGCAAGACGACGCAGCGCGCGCCGAAGCGGCGGCGCTTGCTGTGAAGGGCGTGTCACAGGTGCAATCGGCCAGTGCCGGGTACGGCGCGCAGCAAGTATATCTCGCGGCGACCAACGGCTTTGAGGGCGGCTATGCCCGGACCAACCGTGGCACGTCCTGCGTTGCTATCGTCGGCAGTGGAACCGCGATGGAACGGGACTACGATGGCGACAGCCGCATCTTTCAGGCAGATATGCGCGACCCCGAGGACATTGGCACCAGCGCCGCCACCCGCGCCTTGGCACGGCAAGGGGCGATCAAACCGCCGACAGGCAGCTATCCGGTGCTGTTTGATGAACGTGTGTCCTCGTCGCTGATCGGGCATCTGCTGGCAGCCAGCAATGGCAGCGCTATCTCGCGTGGCGCATCCTGGCTGCGCGGTGCATTGGGTGACAGTGTCCTGCCCGAAGGAATATCCCTGGTCGAAGACCCACACCGCCCCCGCGCTTCGGGATCGCGCCCATTTGATGGCGAAGGGTTGCCCACCGCGCGCCGCGCCATCGTGGAAAACGGGGTTTTGCAGGGCTGGACCCTTGATCTGGCAACCGCGCGCAAGCTGGGACTGGCCTCTACCGGGAACGCGGCGCGCGGCACCGGGTCTGGCCCGCAGCCGTCAAACTGGAACATCGCGCTGACCCAGGGCAGCGCCAGTCGCGAGGATCTGATCCGTGACATGGGCACCGGCCTGCTGGTGACCTCGATGATCGGCAGCACGATCAATCCCAACACCGGCGACTATTCACGCGGGGCAGCGGGGCTTTGGATCGAGAACGGTGAAATCACCCATGCGGTCAGCGGCTGCACCATCGCGGGCAATCTGCGCGACATGCTGCGCAGCGTGATCCCCGCCAACGATGCCCGCACCCATCTCAGCCAGGTGGTGCCGTCCTTGCTGGTGACGGGAATGACCCTTGCAGGCGCATGATGATCTTTCGCTTCTGATCGAAGCGGCGCGTCAGGCGGGTCGCGTGGCCAGCAGATTTGCGGGTCCGACCGCGAAACGCTGGGACAAACCTGACGACGCAGGGCCCGTGACCGAGGCAGATCTGGCTGTTAATGAACAATTGCTGGCGACGCTGCGCCCGGCACGGCCCAACTATGGCTGGCTGTCAGAGGAAAGCGAAGACACCGAAGCCCGGCTGGCGCATGATCAGGTGTTCATCATTGATCCCATCGACGGAACGCGTAGCTTTGTCGCGGGCGAAACGACTTGGGCACATTCGCTGGCCATCGCCACCGCAGGAGAAGTCACCGCCGCTGTTGTCTATCTACCGTTGCGCGACAGATTGTTTGCAGCGGCCAAGGGTCAGGGCGCCACATTGAACGGCAAACCGATCAAAACAACGGGCCTCAACGATCTGGCGCAGGCCACCGTTCTGGCCGCGCGGCCTGCGCTGGTGGCCGAGCGTTGGCACGGCGGCGCGGCGCCTGCGTTCCGGCGCAGCTATCGCCCCTCACTGGCCTATCGCATGGCATTAGTGGCACAGGGCCGTTTCGACGCCATGGTCACTCTGCGACGGACTTGGGAATGGGACATTGCCGCTGGCACGTTGATCGTCGCGGAAGCGGGCGGGGCCAGCACCACGACCTCCGGCGCACCGCTGCGTTTCAACAATGCCGATCCGCGCGTTGACGGAATTGTATCGGGCGGCACTGCCGTACAGAGGGCCCTGATTGACGCCCTTGCGTGACCGCGCCCATCTGGGTACCCACGTGTCAGGCTTCAAAGCAAATCTGACGAAACAAAGGACAGAACCATGACCCAGCGCCTGCACCTTGTATTTGGTGGCGAACTTGTCGATCCGACGAAAAACGCCTTCAAAAATGTCGATGACATCCACATCGTCGGCATTTTCCCGGATTACGCCGGCGCCTATAACGCATGGAAAGCCGAAGCGCACCGGACCGTAGATAACGCCCATATGCGCTATTTCATCGCGCATCTACACCGCCTGCGGGACGAAGAAAAAGCCGCCTCTTCAACCGAAGAGCTGGGCTAAGGCACCGATGGCGCGGTCACTGGGGCTGGCGGCATACCGTGCGCTTGCACGACGCGGGGAGGTCAGCGCCACCCCCGATCTGCCCGCCCGCCCCAAGGGTGAACTGGTGTGGATTCATGCCGCCGATGCCGGCAATATGATCGCAATCCTTGATCTGGCCAGCCGCCTTTGCGCCACCCGTCAGCGTCTGAACCTGCTGATCACCCTGCCCGAAGCGACCCAAGTAGCCGATTTCCCCCAATGTGACAGCGCCGATCTGATCGCCTGCCCGGTGCCGAGCGAACACCCAACAAGCGTCGCGGCTTTTCTGGATCACTGGAAGCCGGATCTGTGCATCTGGACGTGGGGTGCGTTACGGCCGAACCTGATACTGGAAACGGCGGCGCGCAAATGCCCGCTGATGATGATCGACGCTGACACCGCCGGGTTTGACGGCCGACGAGACCGGTGGATGCCCGAACTTACGCGACGGATGCTGTCCCTGTTTGAAGTGGCCCTTACCCGTTCAGATGCGGCCCTGCGGCGGTTGATCCAGCTTGGCCTGCCGCCAAGCAAGGGCCAGGCGACCTCACCCCTGTTGGCCGGGGGGCAGGCGCTTGGCTGTGCCGATTCCGATCTGGCCGATATGTCGCGCATTCTGGTAGGGCGGCCAGCGTGGTTCGCGACCCAAGTGCTGACCGAAGAAATTCCTGTCGTTCTATCCGCCCACCGACAAGCCATGCGGCTATCGCATCGGCTGCTGTTGATCCTGCACATTCAGGATCCGACAGATGCAACATTCGCACTCGAAAAAGCCCAAGCGCGCGATTTTAACGCGCTTCAATGGGGAGGTGCGCAATATCCTGATGATACGACCCAGGTTCTGATCGCTGATGACGCGGCAGATCGGGGATTGTTTTTCCGCATCGCGCCAGTGTCGTTCCTGGGTTCCTCCTTGGTTGCGGGCCATGGCGGCTGTGATCCTTTCGAGGCAGCAGCCCTTGGCTCCGCCGTGCTTTATGGCCCAAAAGTGCGGCATTTTTTGCCCTCCTACGGTCGGCTTGCCACCGCTGGTGCCGCGCGGATCGTCAATGATGCCGCCGCTCTCGGCACCGCGGTGTCGCGCCTGATTGCCCCGGATCAAGCGGCGACCATGGCCCATGCGGGGTGGGACGTGATCAGCCAGGGCGCCGAGCTGGCAGACCGCGTGATTGACCTGGTTCAAGACACGCTTGACGTGCGCGCGGGGGCGTCATGATGCGCGCGCCCGCCTTCTGGCACCTGCCCCGGCCCGACTGGCGCGCGCGGGCGCTGCAACCGCTGGGCGCGTTATATGCGGCGGCCACAGCGCGCAGACTGGCAAGCGGAGAACCGGCCAAGCTGGACATACCCGTTATCTGCGTTGGCAATATCAACGCAGGCGGCACCGGCAAGACACCAACAGTCATCGCAGTTGTTGAACACCTGCGCGATCAGTTTCACGAGCCACACGTCGTGTCGCGTGGCTATGGCGGCACGGTCGAGGGGCCGCTGCGAGTCGACCCTTCGCGCCACAGCGCGGCACAGGTGGGGGATGAACCGCTGCTGCTGGCCGCCTTTGCGGAGGTTTGGGTCGCCAAGGACCGGGCCGCGGGCGCGCGCGCGGCGCAGGCAGCAGGGGCCAGTGTCGTGGTCCTAGACGACGGTTTTCAGAACCCCGCCCTTGTCAAAGACCTAAGCATCGTCGTCGTCGACGCCGCCAAGGGGTTTGGCAATGGGTTATGTTTGCCGGCCGGGCCGCTGCGCGAACCTGTGGCGGTGGGGCTGGCACGCGCCGATCTGTTGCTGTCGATTGGGGACGCCGAAGCGCAAAGCATGTTCGACGCCTCGCCACTGCCTGCGGCCCTGCCCCATGCGCGCGCGGAATTGGTACCGCTGATAACCGGGATGGACTGGTCAGACGCCCGTGTGCTGGCCTTTGCCGGTATCGGCCACCCGGAAAAATTCTTTGCGACGCTGCGTGGGTTGGGGGCGACTATCCTGCATGCCGAAGCGCTGGATGATCACCAGCCGCTGACGCCCCGGCTGATGGCCCGGCTAGAGGCCGAAGCCACGATGCGCGGCGCGCAATTGGTGACCACGGAAAAAGACGCAGTGCGCCTGCCGCCTGCCTTTCGGACCAAGGTAATCACATTGCCTGTACGCCTGAGCCTGCCTGCGGAAAACCCATTACATGACGCGTTGAAGCAACTGCCTAAGCTGGGCTAGTTATCTTCACCGAGTTTTGGCGCAGGGCGATGCAACGCCAAGTCGGCACCCGAAAAGGTGAACGGCGACCGTAGGCCGGGCACCCCGTCAAGTTCCACCTGCATGC
The DNA here is from genome assembly GCF_057178245.1 of Sulfitobacter sp. KMM 9851. Lineage (NCBI taxonomy): Bacteria > Pseudomonadati > Pseudomonadota > Alphaproteobacteria > Rhodobacterales > Roseobacteraceae > Sulfitobacter > Sulfitobacter sp. KMM 9851. The sequence goes on along the minus strand of NZ_CM169991.1, from coordinate 346,017 downwards.
CACGTGCCACCACCTGCGGATCGGCCATCACGTCTGCCATGTCGTTGATAGGCCCGGCAGGTACACCATCGGCCTCGCAGGCCGCCAGCAGATCATCGCGCGTGCGCAGACGCGTCGCGCCCGTCAGACGCCGGATCATCTCTGGCCGGTTCGCAACCCGGTCAGCATTGCGGGCGTAATCTGGCGATGCCGCCATGTCGTCCAGCCCCAACAACCGGCACAGGCGCTGATATTGGCCATCGTTGCCGGTGGCGATGATCAGGTGACCATCAGAGCATTCGAACACCTCGTAAGGCGTCAGATTAGGGTGGGCATTGCCCATGCGCGTCGGGGCGACGCCTGTCGTCAGATAGTTCATTGCCTGATTGCCCGTGATCGCTACGGCACAATCCAGCAAAGCCATGTCAATATGCTGACCCACGCCCGTCTGGCTGCGCTGGTGTAGGGCGGCAAGAATGGCAGTGCTGGCATAGACGCCGGTAAAAATATCGGTGATCGCCATTCCGGACTTCTGCGGCTGCCGGTCCGGCTCTCCGGTGATCGACATCAGGCCCGACATGCCCTGGATGATGAAATCGTATCCCGCACGGTGGGCATAGGGGCCGGTCTGGCCGAACCCGGTGATCGAACAATAGATCAGCTTGGGAAACTGCGGCGCGAGACTGGCGTAATCCAGCCCGTATTTCGCCAGACCGCCAGTCTTGAAATTTTCGATCAGGATATCAGCATCGGCCAACAGCGCCTTGAGCTGCGCCTGTCCTTCGTCGGTTCGAAAGTCGATGGTTACCGACGCTTTGCCCCTATTGGTCGAATGGAAATAGGACGCCGACACATCGTCGTCCCGCGTGACAAAGGGTGGGCCCCATTGGCGGGTGTCATCCCCTGCGGGGCTTTCAACCTTGATGACCTCGCAGCCGAGATCTGACAGGGTTTGGCCAGCCCAAGGGCCAGCCAGAATCCGTGCCAGTTCGACAACTTTCAATCCCGCCAGTGGTGCAGTCATCAGCCCGCCAGCGCCTCGTCGAGGATTCCCTTCATCTCGTCATAGGACATATTAGATTGTTTCTTACCGTCGATGATGAAGCTTGGCGTGCTCGTGATCTCGTCCTCTTCAGAGTTCTTGGTAAACCAAGCCACCAATGCCTCTGCTTGTTCGGCGTCTTGCAGGCATTCATCCAACTTCTCGTTATCCAGCCCGGCCAGACGTCCGATCTTGCGCAATTCCTCTACGATGGCGGCAGGTTCACCTGCGCGCGTCCATTCGGACTGGGATTTGTAAATTAGATCGGTAATGCCAAAGAACTTCTGTTCGCCACCACAACGCGCCACCATCGACGCCCAAAGACCAAAGCGATCAAAATAGACCTCGCGGTAGATGAATTTCACCTTACCGGTGTCGATATAATCGGCCTTGAGCTGCTTGAAAGCGGTGGTGTGAAACGTCGCACAATGCGGACAGGTGAAGGATGCATATTCCACCATCGTCACCGGCGCATCAGCATCGCCCATCACCATATCGGTGATGCCGGATGTATCCACATCCGCAGTTTGGGCGTTCGCGGCCCCGGCAAGAGGTGTGATTGCGGTGCTGTTGGCAGGATTGGTGCCGAACTGGTTGGCCGCGAACCAGCCGCCGACGCCAAGAACAGCGATACCGCCGAGGATTACATTTCTTCGATTCATTGGATATTCCTTTGTCGTCTTCGTCAGGTGTTGGTCTTGTTCAATATGTTCTCGCCCAGACGTGCAAGGGCGTCGCGCAACCCTTCGTCGACTACTGGGCGCGCAGCCTCAACAGCTTTTTGCCGTAAGACGGGGTCTGACGCTGCAACTTTGGCTTTGGGGCGCTTGTGGGCAAAGGCCACCTGGCCTTCGGCAAATCCTGTGGCAGCGGTCTGGGTGATCCGCACCCGGGCAATGGCATTATAGCCGTAGACGGCGTTCACCCGCGTGCGCAACTGCTCCTTTTGCATTTCAAGCATTGGTGCATTTGCGCCGGTCGTCAGCAAAGTCAGGGTCGCGCCCATGCCACCCCGGCCATAGCTGACTTCGACAGGTTGCGCGACGGCGGCAGTGTCTTCGCCTGCAATCTCGGCCCAATGGGTCAACAGGCGTGATTGCGCAAAGCCACGGGTTTCGCTCGCCTTGCGAATTTGGCCCGATAACAGGCTGTCGGTCCGTTTGAACCCTTTTGTACTGGTACGACGTGGCGGCATGACTATGTTTCCCGGATGTCATCACATACATAAAGGTTTGCCCGTGCATCACCAGCCAAAGCAGCCCGAAAGGCCATAAACATTGCGTGAAACCCCAGATACCAGCGATCTGCCGCCGATCCTGCTGGAGTGGTACGACACCCATGCCCGCATGCTGCCATGGCGCGTGCCACCCGGTGCGCGGCAGTCGGGCTTAGCGCCCGATCCCTATCGTGTGTGGCTGAGCGAAATCATGTTGCAGCAAACCACCGTTGCAACAGTTCGCGACTATTTTTCCCGCTTTACCGCACGTTGGCCCGATGTGCACGCCCTCGCCACGGCTGCCGATGCAGATGTCATGGCTGAATGGGCGGGGCTTGGCTACTACGCACGCGCCCGCAATCTGTTGAAATGCGCACGCGCGGTGGTGGCGGATCACGGCGGCGTCTTTCCTGCGGATCACGCCGCACTTCTGGCCTTGCCGGGGATTGGTCCGTACACTGCGGCGGCCATTTCATCCATCGCTTTCGATCTGCCTTTTGCCGTGCTGGACGGCAATGTGGAACGGGTGATGTCACGACTGTCTGACATCCACACACCCCTGCCCGGGGCCAAGCCGGAACTGATGGCGCGCGCCGAAGCGCTGACGCCCGCACATCGCCCCGGCGATTATGCTCAGGCGGTGATGGATCTGGGTGCCACGATCTGCACACCGAAATCTCCGGCCTGCGGCATCTGCCCCTGGCGTGACCCCTGCGCCGCCCGGCGTGAAGGCACCGCCGCATCCCTGCCGCGCAAAACTCCGAAAAAGCCAAAACCCATCCGCCACGGCACCGTTTATCTGGCGCGACGCGTCGATGGCGCATGGCTGCTGGAAACCCGCCCCGACAAGGGCCTGCTGGGGGGCATGCTAGGCTGGCCAGGCTCTGACTGGTTGGACGCGACAGAGCCACGCCCGCAAGGCCTGCCACCAATTTCGGCTGACTGGAAGAAGGTTACCGGCGAAGTGCGCCATACCTTTACCCATTTCCATTTAATGTTGACCGTGCAGCACGCCCAAGTGCCGGCGAACGCGACGCCACAGGCGGGGCAATTCATCCCGCCAAACCAGTTCAGCCCGACCGATCTGCCAACGGTCATGCGCAAAGCCTTCGATCTGGCACGATGAGCGCTGCGTCAGGCTTTGTGCCCTGCGTGGAATGCGTTATATCTGCCACGATCCAACAAAGGTGACCAAAATGACCAGCCGCACCATCGCGCCCGCAGACCTTGCCCGCCTATCCCGCGCGCTGCCTTTCTGGATGTCGTTGCTGCTCGTCCCGCTGGCATGGTTCTGCGCCGTGCAGGGCGGGTGGAGCATTGCGTTGCTACCGTTGGTCACCTGGTACCTTTTTTCGTTACTTGACGCCGTTCTGGGCTTGAACCTTGATAACGCCGATCTGGATGCCACCGAAGAGGACCTATTTTGGTATCGCGTTGTCACGCTGGTCTGGGTGCCGCTGCAATTCATCACCGTATTCGGCCTGATCTTTTATGCCACGCGCGCCGCGCATCTGGGCATAGCCGAACGAATTTTTCTTTTCTTCGGCGTGGGTGTGATTACCGGGACCATCGGCATCAACTACAGCCACGAATTGATGCACCAGAAGAACAAGACCGAAAGGTTCCTGGCTGATTTCCTGCTGGCCATGGTGATGTATTCGCACTTCCGCTCTGAGCACCTACTGGTTCACCACCGCTATGTCGCCACGCCACGCGATCCGGTGACAGCACATTATAACGAGGGCTTTCACCGCTTTTATCCGCGCGTCCTGCGGCAATCGCTGAAGTCGGCATTTCGCGCGGAACAAAAAATGCTGGCCCGCAAGGACCTTCCCTGGACTGATCCCAGCAACCCGTTTTTCAAATACTGGGCGCTTCAGGGGGCTTTCTTGCTGCTGGCACTCGTGTTGGGGGGCTGGGGTGGTGTCGGGCTCTTCCTCGTCCAAGCAGGTGTAGCGATCTGGCAGTTGGAGCTGGTTAATTACATCGAACACTATGGGCTGACTCGCAAACATCTGGGGGATGGCAAATATGAGCACGTGCAACCGCGTCATTCATGGAATGCCGCACATCGTGCATCGAACTGGCTGCTGATCAACCTGCAACGGCATTCTGATCACCACTATAAACCCGACCGGCGCTTTCCGGTGCTTCAAACCTACGGCGCGGGCGATGCACCGCAACTGCCCTATGGCTATCCGGTAATGACCATGGCCGCGATGGTACCACCGCTGTGGCGGCGCATCATGAACCCAAGGGTGCGCAAATGGCGCGACATGTATTACCCCGAGATCACCGATTGGTCGGATTACAACAAAGGCACAACGCCGCTGCCGCGCTGAGCGGACACACGCAATATTAAACATTCCATGGCACCTCTGTTGGGGCGCAACCAGTGGAGTGGGATTTATGCGTTTTGAGACGAGTACCGTTAAGCCGGGACGCGATGGCGTATGCCTGATCGTCGAAGACAGCGAATTTGATCAGGAAAAACTGCGCCGCATCCTGCACCAATCCCATCAGGGATTGCGGATTGAGGTGGCAACCAGCCTTGGGGCTGCACGTCGCGCGTTGGCAACGGGCAGAAAGGCTCTGATCTTGCTGGATAACAACCTGCCCGATGGGCTGGGCGCGCATTTTGCAATGGAATTGGCGACGGACAAGCATCATGCCGAAACCCCGGTGATCATGGTCAGCGATTGGCCATCGCCCTTTATGTGGGAAAAAGCGGCCTCTGCCGGTGTGCTTTATGTGGTCAACAAGGCCGAATTCGACGCCCGCTATGTCGAAGCGGCGCTGAAACAGCTGCGAGGGCAAAAAAGGCGGTTAAGCTAGCGTGAGACCAAAAAAACCCCGCCACAAGGGCAGGGTCAAGGTGAGTGCCCTTAGTGGCGTACCTTATTCAAAGATCGCAGGGCACCGGCGGTGTTCAGAAAACTTGAGGGCGATCAGTTGGCCATTTCGGCCCTGATCTGCTGACGCAGAATGTCGATGGGGACATTCTTTCCGTCCTTTTTATAGCACCAATAGGTCCACCCATTGCAGCTAGGCGCCTTTTCATAGGCTGCTCCAACTTGGTGAATTGACCCTTTGACATCGCTGCCGATCAATGTGCCATCGGCGCGCACCTTGGCTTTGTGGCGGCCATTCATTGAATAAAGCTGCTCGCCGGGGCGCAACATGCCGCGTTCGACCAACTGACCAAAGGGCACACGTGGTTCTGCGCGTTTCGATGTGGTGGTCTGAAGCGCTTCGTTGTCGAACTTGCGGACCATCGAGATGCGCTTCAAAGCGACCTTGCGGTATGCTTCCTCGCGTTCGATCCCGATAAAATCGCGGCCCAGCATCTTGGCCACGGCCCCGGTAGTTCCTGTGCCAAAAAACGGGTCCAAGATCACGTCGCCCGGATTGGTCGACCCTACCAGGATACGGTGCAGCAGGCTTTCAGGTTTCTGTGTCGGATGGGCCTTATCGCCGGCCTCGTCCTTCAGGCGCTCATGCCCGGTACAGATCGGCAGGACCCAATCGCTGCGCATCTGGATACCTTCGTTCAGCGCTTTCAGCGCCTCGTAGTTAAAGGTATATTTGCTGGCCTCGGACTTGCCCGCCCAGATCATTGTCTCATGGGCATTGGTAAACCGTTTGCCACGGAAATTCGGCATCGGGTTCGACTTGCGCCAAACCACATCATTCAAAATCCAGAACCCCTGATCCTGCAACGCGGACCCTACGCGGAAAATGTTGTGATAGCTGCCAATAACCCAAATCGCGCCATTGGGTTTCAAAAGGCGCCGTGCGGCCTTGAGCCATGCGCGGGTGAACTGGTCATAGACCTTGAAGCTGGCGAATTGATCCCATTCATCATCGACTGCATCGACCTTGGAATTATCCGGCCGATGCAAATCGCCCCGCAGCTGCAGGTTATATGGCGGATCGGCGAAGATCAGATCGACCGACTCCTCCGGCAAGGCGTTCATCGCCTCAATGCAATCACCCGCAATAATCGTGTTCAAGGGAAGTGCCGCAGCACCCTTTGTCATGGTTTTCATATCTCTGCCTCTGTCCCGGCGCTTGTGCGCTCATTGGTTGGGTACAGAATGAGTCATAGGCGATTCGCGGTCAATTTCTTTTTTGAATCAATCAGTTAAGAAATTACCTTGATACAAGATATTGTGCACTGGCTTGAACAAACGTCTATGGTGTGGGGTCACACCAAGATTTTGCAGCGCGGCGATGTGTCTTTTTGATCCATATCCCATGTTGGTCTCCCAGCCATAGCCGGGATGCTGTTGCGCCAAATCCACCATGATCCTGTCGCGACATGTTTTTGCCACAATTGAGGCCGCTGAAATAGACACAGATCGCGCGTCTCCCTTCACGATTGTCTGTGCCGGGAGGGTCAAATCACGCGGGATCATGTTCCCGTCGATCAGCGCATAGTCCGCGGGTTTGCCAAGCCCTGCCAGCGCCCGTGTCATCGCAAGGTGACTGGCGCGCAAAATATTCAGATCTTCTATTTCCTGGACACTGGCGTGGGCAATGCAGACGTCGGCGCAGGTCATGATCTCGTCATATAACCGTTCGCGCGCCTTGGCGGTGAGCGCTTTGGAATCGTTCAACCCCTTGGGGATGCGGTCAGGCGACAAGACAACGGCGGCGGCGGTGACTGGCCCGGCCAGCGGCCCGCGCCCGACCTCATCAACACCAGCAATGGTGGCAAAGCCCTGCGCGATGGCCGCGCGCTCAAATTCATAATCAGGTGTCATGCGACCGGGAAAACCGCATGAGGCGCGGTAGTGCAACAAAAAAGAAAGGGGAGATGCCCGAACATCTCCCCTTTCCGATACCAGGCAGCAGGGACGCGCCACCCGGTCAAGGCACGTGGTTACCCACGGGCCAAGCGGTATCCCGCATCGCGCAGACAGCGGGCATCATACCCGTGGCGCAGCCCACGGTTGGTCTGGATGCGCTGAGCGCAGAAAGACGGCAACCTGTCGGCATAGCGGTAATTATTCTCTAAGCAGCGCTGCCCGAACATCTGCACCTTGCCGCGACGGGTGTCGAAGCTGCGGAAACAGTTGGCGGGCAACAGCTTGCGATCGACACGGCGCGGCAGCGGCTTGGGGTCGAGGCGGCGCGGTGCAGGTCGTGGGTCGACATAGGGGCGGTGGCGACGCGGGGCTTCGTAGACGGGGATATGCCGCTCACGTGCCGCAGCCTCTTCACGTTCCCTGTCCTTCTTTTTGTCGTGAATGATCTTACCCACAACCGCGACACCTAGAATCGCCGCGAGGGCGCGTGCAACGTCCTTGTCACCCGCATAGGCTGGGACAGAACCGAGCGCGGTTAAAGCGATGGAAGCAGCGGCGATCGTTGCAATGACTTTGCGGTACATGGGTTTGATCCTTTCTTGTTATCAGCACGGATAGGTCGTGCGCTTGGGCCGAATGAACTGTTGTGAAATCAAATTGGGTGTGTCGGCCAAGACAGGCAATAACAGCCCCCTGTTATCCGATAACAACGCGAGCCAACCGCATTGGATATTGAATATCAGCGCGCAAAAGCGCATTAAAAACATATGAAAAACACATGTCTTTCCCTCATGACCGTCTTGATGGTCACACTGGCACTGCCCGCTGCGGCAGCAGCCGGCTGCTATGCCGATTACAAGGCAAAGCAAGACAATCCTCTGCGCCTGCATTATGGTGTGGCGCAGATCTCTGGGGCCTGCGATGCAGGCAGCGCACAGGCAGAACTCTCGGCACGTCTTGCGTCTCAGGGCTGGACATTGCTGAATATACTGTCTGTGTTTGGCGATGACGGCTTGGCACAAAGGAAAGACAGTGCAGGAACATACTACCTCCGCTTCTGATATGCGGCGCGTCGGTGGACGTTTCGTAGGGGGCGGCATTGCCGCCATCGTGGCCGTGTTGCTGGCAGGTGCTCTGCTGCTGCTTTGGGCGCTGCCCGATGCCAACGCCTTTAATGCCCGCGTCGAACGGATTTTCATCGAAAACGATGATCTGACCACCCAGGCCGAAATCAAGCTGCTGGAAATCCTCGCGCAGTCCGGAACCGCCTTTTCCGATACGTTGTCGGGCTACCGGGTGGTGATCATTGTCCTGCTGATTTTTGCCACCGCCATGTTGATCGCTGCCGTTGTGTTTCTGATCATGCTGATCAGCTTTAACCGCCGCATGGCCCAGATCGAACGCACGGGGATTCAGGTGAATTCCCTGCTGATCAGCCGCGAGGAAAACACCGTCTACCTCAACAACCTTGGTTTCAAGCTGACCGCCGCCGCGATGGAGACTATGTCGATACTGGCCGAGGCGCGGATGGACGACGATGTGCTGTCCGGGTCGGAGATCGAAGGCATGATTTCAGGCCGCAACGCCGCTGACTGTGACGAAGCCGCGGGCGCCACCCGCATCAAACGCCTGCGCGACACGCTGGGCAATCAGCTTGTCTCGGAGCTTCTGGTCAAGAATATCGCACGGCGGGGCTATATGCTGGCTATCGACAAGGACGTAATCAAAGTTCTCTGACGCCATTTCTTTTTAGCTGCAACTCGTCCTCGGGCGATGCATTAAGCGCGGCGGGGGCAAAGCCCCCAACATGCGCTGGCCTTTGCTGTTCAGGCGCGTTAAACGGCTGCGACCATCACACAGACATATTGGAGTAATCAGATGGGTTATCGCGTCGCCGTCGTGGGCGCCACAGGCAATGTGGGCCGCGAAATGCTGAACATCCTGGCCGAGCGCCAGTTCCCCGTGGACGAAATCGTGGCCTTGGCCAGCCGAAAATCCATGGGTTCCGAAGTCAGCTTTGGGGACCGAACGCTTAAGTCCAAGGACCTTGATACATTTGACTTCACGGGCTGGGACATCGCTCTTTTTGCCGTCGGTTCCGAGGCGACCAAGAAATACGCCCCCGCCGCCGCTAAGGCTGGTTGCGTTGTGATCGATAACTCGTCGCTCTATCGCTATGATGTCGACGTGCCGCTGATCGTTCCAGAAGTGAACCCAGAGGCAATCCACGGCTATTCCAAAAAGAACATCATCGCCAACCCCAACTGCTCGACCGCGCAGATGGTTGTCGCGTTGAAGCCGCTGCACGACCGAGCAACGATCAAGCGGGTCGTGGTCAGCACGTATCAATCCGTGTCCGGCTCGGGCAAGGAAGGCATTGATGAGCTTTGGGATCAGACCAAGAGCATTTATAACCCCACGGACAACAAGCCGCCGCGCAAATTCACCAAGCAGATCGCTTTCAATGTCATTCCCCACATCGACGTCTTCCTCGAAGACGGTTCGACCAAGGAAGAATGGAAGATGGTGGCCGAGACCAAGAAAATCATCGATTCCAAGATCAAGGTCACAGCCACCTGCGTGCGTGTGCCGGTCTTTGTTGGCCATTCCGAAGCGATCAATATCGAATTTGAAGACCACCTCGACGAAGCTGAGGCCCGCGACATTCTGCGCGAATCCCCCGGCATCATGGTGATCGACAAGCGCGAAGACGGTGGCTATGTCACCCCGGTTGAATGCGTTGGCGATTTCGCTACCTTTATCAGCCGCATCCGCCAGGACAGCACGATCGATAACGGTCTGAACCTGTGGTGCGTCAGCGACAACCTTCGCAAGGGGGCCGCGCTGAACGCCGTGCAGATTGCTGAGCTGCTGGGGCGTGAAGTTCTGAAAAAGGGCTGACCGCACCGACCAGTCTGATAACAAAAGGGGGCCAATTCGGCCCCCTTTTTCATGTCTGGATCGCTGCCTTACACCGGCTGAAAGCTCTCTTTGTCGGTACTGTAATACTCCAGCCCACCTTCGCCGATATCGGTCCAAAGCCCGTGCAGGCTCAATTCGCCGCTATCGACCTTTTCGTTGATCCACGGGAAGGTCATCAGGTTTTCCAGCGAAATCATCACTGCGTGCTTTTCCAACTGCCGCTGCTGGTGCATCGGATCTTCCAGATCGGCAACCAGATCGTATTTGGGGCGTAGAATGTCCATCCAACGGCCGACAAAACTGTCTTTCGCCTCCAGCTCGGGGGCCTTTCCTTGGCACATGTGAATACACCCCTGCACGCCACCGCAATTGGAATGGCCCAGCACGATCAGATGCGCCACTTTCAGCACCCGCACCGCATATTCCACCGCTGCAGATGTCCCGTGGTGGTCGCCGTCAGGTTGATAGGGCGGCACCAAATTCGCAATGTTGCGGTGGATAAAGAACTCACCCTGGTCCGCCCCAAAGATCGAAGTAACATGCACGCGGCTATCACAGCACGAGATCACCATCGCCCGTGGGCGTTGCCCTTCGGCCGCCAGCCTTCGATACCAGGCCTGGTTCTCGGTATAGCTGGTGGCTTTCCAGCCATGGTAACGTTGCAAAAGATACGATGGCAGTGCCTTGGCCTTATCCACGTGCTTAGCTCCCTCGGAATATGCTCATACGCAGATATCCCAAATTCCTAACGAATTCGAGGGAAAATGCGTTTGCGTCTCAACCATTTGCACACCTGTAGGGGTCATGTTGCTACAGGGCCGTGGGGGCTGAGTTTGGGGTGAAAACAATGCAACTTTTGAAAATTCGACCAACGGAGCATGTCTCCGTCGATCAGGATCGCCTTGGCGCGCTATACGCGCAATTGGGTGAGGTCGGAGCCGAAGATGTCGTCTGCCGCGCGATGGAAGAACTGGCGCTGCGGATGTCCAGCTGTGACAGACTTTACCGGGCACAGGATTGGGTGGGTTTGCGCAAGGCGACCCATACCTTGATCGCCATCGCTGATCAGGTCGGGATGCAGGCCCTGTCGCCGGTGGCGCAGGACGTGATTCTATGTATCGACACCAGCGATGCCGTGGGCCTCGCCGCCACGTTGTCGCGGCTGATCCGCATCGGAGAACGGTCTTTGACCGCAATCTGGGATTTGCAGGACATCACCATCTGACTGCTTGCGGGCAGGTCAAGAATGATTAGGCTGCGGGGCAATTCCAATCCCTTAAAGGTCTTACATGACACTCGCATTTGCCACGCCTTCCGATAGCGCCCTGCCCCTGCACGTTCTGGCAGAGGACCAGTTTGAAGAGTGGCAGGCGCGCCAATCGGCCCCCGTTCAGGCGTGGGTCACCGCCAATGGGTTTACAGGCGCACTGGGGCAGGCGCTGGCCATTGCGGGGGCCGATGGCGCGCCGATGATGGCACTTGCGGGGTATGGCACCGAGCCAAGCCGCGCGCGCGCGCGCTTTCACCTCGCGGCAGCGGTCTCGAAACTGCCCAAGGGGGATTACCAGATCGCATCGGGCATACCAGATGTTCAATTAGCAAACGAGGCGTTGGGCTGGCTCTTGGCTGGCTATCGCTTTGATCGCTACCACACGCAGCCGCCCCTACTGGCCCGCATGGTCGCGCCTGCCGGGGTCGATGCGCAGCATATCACGGCGCTCGCCACCGGCGAGGCGCTGACACGTGATCTGATCAACACGCCGGCCTCAGATATGGGACCACCCGACCTCGAGGCCGCTGCACGTCGGCTGGCCGATGAACATGACGCCACGATCACCGTTATAACCGGTGACGACCTACTGGCGCAGAACCTGCCGATGATCCACACCGTTGGCCGCGCCGCCGACCGCGCACCACGGCTGATCGACATGCGTTGGGGGACGAAAGGACCCAAGCTCACGCTTGTAGGCAAGGGCGTCTGTTTTGATACCGGCGGTCTCAACCTAAAGCCCGGCGCGTCAATGGGGCTGATGAAAAAGGACATGGGCGGGGCGGCTGCCGTGCTGGGTCTGGCCCACATGATCATGGCCACAAGACTGGGGGTACAGTTACGCGTGCTGATCCCGGCGGTGGAGAATTCAGTTTCAGGCAATGCCTTCCGCCCGCAGGACATCCTGACATCGCGCAAGGGTCTGACTGTCGAAATCAATAACACCGATGCCGAAGGCCGTCTTGTTCTGGCCGATGCACTGGCTCTCGCGGATGAGGAAAAGCCCGATCAAATCATCTCGATGGCCACCCTGACAGGTGCTGCGCGTGTGGCCGTTGGCCCCGACCTCGCCCCCTACTTCAGCGACGATCCCGTCTTTGTCGACGCCTTGGAAACGCAAGCGGCAAGCCATGCCGATCCGGTCTGGCGGATGCCGTTTCACGCGCCCTATGAGGCAATGATCGAACCTGGCATTGCCGATCTCGACAATGCGCCCAAGGGTGGCTTTGCCGGTTGTATTACCGCTGCGCTGTTCCTGCGCCGTTTCGTCACCGACAGCAAATATGCGCACTTTGACATCTACGGCTGGCAACCCAGCGATGCCCCGGCCCGGCCGAAAGGCGGCGTCGGCCAAGCCACCCGCGCCCTGCATGCGGCACTTACACCGTTGTTCGACCTATGACGGACGCGCGCCTGACACCGGACCCAAAATTGGTCAAAACCGCCTTGCCCGTCCGGGTCTGTCAGCCGGTCGTCAACCTGTGCCGCCGCCCCGATGGCCCCCGCGACCGCCAGTTGCTCTTGGGTGCCGCGGTTATCAAATTGAACGAGGCTGATGGATGGGCCTATGTACAGGCGGTCAAGGATGGCTACTGCGGTTATGTATCGACAGCGGCCCTAACGGACACCGATAGTGTACCAACCCACCGCGTCAGCGTGCCTGCCACCCATGCCTACACATCCGCCAATCTGAAATCACCTGACCTTTTAAGTCTCAGCTACGGTTCTGAAGTCACCGTGACCGCAGCCGAGGGTTCTTTTGCGAAAACCCCGCACGGATTTGTCCCGCTGACACATCTTGCCCCGGCAGACCATCAACACGATGACCCCGCAACAGTCGCTGCATTATTCCTCGGAACACCCTATCTTTGGGGCGGCAACAGTCGATGGGGAATTGATTGTTCTGGCTTGGTGCAGGCCGCGCTGCTGGCCTGCGGCGTACCCTCCCCCGGTGACAGCGATCAACAGGAAGCCAGCCTCGGAACAGCGGTGACAGGGCCGTATCGGCGCAACGACCTGTTGTTCTGGAAAGGCCATGTTGCTTTGGTGAGTGATGACAATACGATGATCCACGCCAATGCCCATGCCATGTCCGTGACCTCTGAGACGATCAACGATGCCATCTCTCGCATCGAAAAAGCCGGTGATGGGCCGCTAACATCACACCGTCGGCTTTAGCTCTTTCAGCTCGTCCTACTTCACCGCACGGATCAACTTGCGCTCCAGCACGCGCAGCACTTGTTTTAGGTCATGTCCGCGCCGCAAGATCTGCCCACCGGGTCCGACAACTGCATAAATCCCCTGCCGACTGCGCAGCTTGGGCCGTTTCTCGATGCGGTAAAGCGGGATTTCAGCGGTACGGCGAAACACTGAAAACACAGCCACCTCACGCAGACAGGAAATTCCATAGTCCCGCCATTCCCCAGCGGCGACCATCTGTCCATAGAGCGACAAAATCGCCGACAGTTCCGTGCGGTGGAATGAAACTTGCTCTGCTGGACGCTCGAACGGCGTGACCGACGGGGGGATCTGCATCGTCATAATTTGACAGTTGCGCCCTTCGCGCGCCAAATCAAGCCCAGATCGACCAGATCAAACCTGTTGAAAGCGTTACAGGATTATGCCAGCAATAAAAAATATGAAACATGATGGAGCGCAACCATGACACCAGAGGCCCGCGCACAGAGGTGCGCCGAACTGATGTTCGCACAGGATTCCGCCTCTGCCGGTTTGGGAATGACGATCGACCAGATTGCACCCGGACAGGCCGTACTATCCATGGATGTGCGGCCAGACATGCTAAACGGGCATGGCATTTGTCATGGCGGTTTCATTTTTTCGCTGGCCGATAGTGCCTTTGCCTTTGCTTGTAACAGCTACAATCAGATCACCGTGGCCCAGCAGAACCAGATTACATATCTGACACCTGGAAAATCGGGTGAACGTCTGACTGCAACAGCGACCGAAGTGTCGCGCAGCGGCCGTTCCGGCGTCTATGACGTGACGGTGTCCGGGTCTGACGGCCGCACGATCGCCCTTTTCCGGGGCCTGTCCCGCACCATCCAAGGCCAGCTTTTCTCAGAGGAGGCACCGTCCTGATGCAAGATCTTACCCCTGCCAGAAATACGCTGGACCCGATCGAAATCGCCAGCCGTGACGAAATCTCTGCGCTGCAGGTCAGTCGTCTAAAATGGTCGCTGCGCCATGCTTACGATAATGTTCCCTTCTACAAACAAAGTTTTGACGCCGCAGGGGTACACCCGGACGACCTGCATGATCTGGCCGATCTGGCGCGCTTTCCGTTCACAGTGAAAAGCGATCTGCGTGATAACTATCCCTTTGGTATGTTCGCCGTGCCGCGCGAACAGGTGGCGCGCATTCATGCGTCTTCGGGCACAACCGGGCAGCCAACAGTGGTGGGCTATACTAAGGACGATCTCGTCAATTGGGGCAACGTCGTCGCGCGCTCGCTTCGTGCCGCAGGGATGCGGCCGGGTGACATGCTACATAATGCCTATGGTTATGGACTGTTTACCGGCGGGCTGGGCATCCATCTGGGCGCAGATGCGCTAGGGCTGACGACCACGCCGATTTCCGGCGGCATGACACCACGCCAAGTCCGTCTGATTGAGGATTTTCAGCCCAAGGGCATCACTGTCACCCCGTCCTACGCATTGTCGATCCTCGACGAATTTGCAGCTCAGGGGATCGACCCGCGTGCAACGTCCCTGCAAGTTGGCATTTTTGGCGCAGAACCTTGGACGAATGCCATGCGGCTTGAGATTGAGCAGGCCTTCGATATGCACGCAGTCGACATCTATGGGTTGAGCGAGGTCATGGGCCCTGGCGTGTCGATGGAGTGTGTCGAGACGAAAGACGGGCTGCACATATGGGAAGACCACTTTTACCCCGAAATCATCAACCCCGACACCGGCCAGCCCGTGGAGGACGGTGAAATCGGCGAGTTGGTCTTTACGTCACTGACCAAACAGGCCTTTCCGATTATCCGCTACCGCACCCGCGACCTGACGCGCCTATTGGCGGGCACCGCGCGATCCATGCGCCGGATGGAAAAGGTAACGGGACGTAGCGACGATATGATCATCCTGCGCGGCGTAAATGTGTTTCCCACACAGATCGAAGAAGCGCTCATGGCGACCCCTGATCTGGCGCCGCACTTCCAGATCGAACTCAGCCGTCCAGGCCGTATGGATCAGATGCGGGTCCTATGTGAGTGTGCCGATGCCAGTGTAACTGACCAAGCACGCGCGCGCGCGGCCAAGACGCTTTCGGCGCAAATCAAACAGACAGTCGGGCTTTCCGTGGCGGTCGACGTCAGCGATGCGGGCAGCGTTGCGCGGTCAGAGGGCAAGGCGGTGCGTATTCTGGATCTGCGCGGCAAAGCTTGAAAGGTCAGGCAGGCGGCATTTGCGCCTGCCTAAACGCTGAGGGAGCGCAGTCCCTGGCTTCAGGTCATCCGCATTTCACGTCGATGATCGTGTCTGTATCGCTGAGCACAACATTCACGCGGTCCGGCCGAAAATCCATCGTGACCGGATCGCCAAGCCGGTACAGCCGCTTTGGTTCGGGCACAACAAGTGCCGCCGTGGCCGGTTGCCCGACGAGCCTGACCCAGGCCTGAGCATTGCATTCTGATGGTGAGGGCGGGGGCGGTGTCGCGGTTACGTCAGCGCAACCAGTCAGAAGCAGTGATGCCAAAACGATAAATCTCATGTGCCATACCTCGCCATAAACATGTCCACCGCGCTGTGGACCACGCGGGCGATTTCTTCTTCGGTGACGCTTTTGCTGACGCCGAACATCAGGCGCGGCCATAAATCCGCCTTGCATAACTCGCCAAATTGATCCGCCGCCAATACGCGATCGTCGATCTTTAATTCGCCACGCGCCTCGGCCTGTTCGAAATAATGGGCCATTTCTGTCCGCATGATCGCCGGGCCGGAATTATAGAACTGCCGCCCCAACTCTGGGAAACGGTCGGATTCGGCCACGCAGATGCGAAACACTTGCTGGCCCAGCTTTGACGTGATGAAGCGCAGGAAGTGTATCCCGGCTTGCGTCAGCACCTCGCGCGGCGGTGCCGCCATATCGAGACTGTCGAGGGCATCGCAGGATTGACGGCGGCATTCGCAGTTCGCCACCTCCATGAAAAGCAACCGCTTGTCTGGAAAATAACTGTAAAGCGTCGCCTTTGACACCGCTGCGACACGGGCTATTTCATCCACGCTTGCGCCTTCGAAACCATCAGCCATGAACACGCTGCGCGCCCCGTCCAGCACCTGATCGTACTTACGGCCTTTGCGTATGGTTGGGGCTGTGGCGTTCATGGTTGCTCCGATTGACTGACATACAGGATATAAACCGGATCGTTCAGTTCCAAGGGCTAAATGTGTTGGACCTCGCGTTAGCCTGTTGCCGTTTGCCGTACCTACAATTAGAATTGTTCTAAACAAGTTGGACTTACCCATGCCTCTCGCTCTGAACCGAAAGCGTTTCAAAGATCTCTCCGAACAGGAGGTGCTGGCCCTTGCCATCTCGTCCGAGGAAGACGATGCGCGGATCTATCGCGGCTATGCCGAGACCCTGCGCAACGAATTCCCCGACAGCGCCGCGGTGTTCGATGGCATGGCAGCCGAAGAGGACGACCACCGCAAACGCCTGATTGATCTGCATCAGAAACGCTTTGGCGACGTTATCCCGCTGATCCGACGTGAGCATGTGTCGGGCTATTACGCGCGCCGCCCGGTTTGGCTGATCCAGAACCTCGGCGTCGAACGTATCCGCGCCGAAGCCGCGGCAATGGAACAGGACGCCGAAAAGTTTTATCTGGCAGCCGCCGCGCGCACGACAGATGCCGACACCCGCAAGTTGCTGGGCGATCTGGCCGCTGCCGAGGCCGGCCATCAGGCTACAGCAGATGATCTAGAGCAAACCCATCTGCCACCGGACAGCCGCGACGACGAAGACCGCCGCGCGCATCGTCAATTCGTCCTAACTTGGGTACAACCGGGGCTTGCCGGGTTGATGGATGGGTCGGTGTCGACGCTCGCGCCGATCTTTGCCGTTGCATTTGCCACCCATAATACATGGACCACTTTTCTGGTTGGCTTGGCCGCATCGGTTGGTGCCGGCATCTCAATGGGCTTTACCGAAGCGGCGTCTGACGATGGGGAATTGTCGGGGCGGGGCTCGCCGATCAAGCGCGGATTTGCCTCGGGCATCATGACCACTGTCGGCGGTTTGGGCCACGCTTTGCCCTATTTGATCACTGATTTTTGGACTGCCACGGTCATTGCAATCATCGTGGTGTTTGTTGAACTTTGGGCAATTGCCTGGATCCAAAACAAATTTATGGAAACCCCGTTTTTGCGCGCCGCGTTTCAGGTCGTTCTGGGTGGGGCGCTGGTATTTGCCGCAGGGGTGCTGATCGGATCGGGCTAGGTCATGCTCTTGCGTTAAAACGCGTCTTCATCACGCGGTTCGGTTTCGGCACCGGCGATCGTGTCAATCATACCGCAGTCGTGGCCGATGGCCGTCCTGCTGACCAGAACAGTTGCGCCGCTGCGACAGGCTGGATATCCCTGTACCCATGCTCGCGATCTTCCTGAAAACCTTACCGTTCTTCGCCCTTATTGGCCTTGGCTACTGGGCAGGGCGTACGCGGTTCTTTTCGGCCGAGGCGACCGCATACCTGACCAAGTTCGTATTCTACTTTGCCCTGTCGGCGATGCTGTTCCGCTTCTCCGCAAACCTGTCGCTGGCCGAGGTATGGGACACGCGCCTTGTTATCGCATATCTGTGGGGCACAGCCTTTGTATATGGCATTGCCAGTCTCGTGGGTTTTTTGCGGGGGCTGGACGTGCCGACCAACGCGATCGAAGCGCAATGCGCCGTGATCGGAAACACCGGTTTTCTAGGCGTGCCGATGTTGACGCTGTTGCTGGGGCCAGAGGCGATTGGCCCGGTCCTGCTGGCGCTGGCGGTTGATCTGGTGATCTTTGCCAGCCTCATCGTGATCCTGATCACCGGATCACGCGACGGGCAGATCAGCTTTCGGATGCTGCGCACCATCGGCATGGGCCTGATCAAGAACCCGATGATCGTGGCCATCACGCTGGGGTTTGTCTGGTCCGGTCTGCACATTCCCATTCCCAATCCGATGAATGAGTTTTTGGCAATCCTGGGCGGGGCCGCAACACCCGGCGCGCTTTTTGCCATCGGGGCATCGCTGGCGTCGAAATCGACGGAACGCATTGAAATCGCGGGCTGGCTGAGCTTTTGCAAGCTGGTGCTGCACCCACTTTGCGTGGCTTTTGCGGCGCTGTTTCTGTTTGGCGTCGATCCGTTCAAGGCGGGGGTTATCATCTGCGCCGCTGCCTTACCCGTTGCAGGAAACGTCTATATGCTGGCGCAGCACTACGGTGCCGCACCGCAACGCGTGTCCGCCGCAATCCTTGTATCCACGGCGTTCAGCATTGTTACAGTCAGCTTGGTGGTGGCCTGGGTCACCGGTCTTTGACCCTCGTGGGGTGAAGACCTGCGCATCGTTATTTGAAAGGAACATCGACCGTGAAAACTCTGTCCGAAAATGCCTGCTTTGGCGGCACCCAAGGCGTCTACTCGCACCATTCCGACGCTTGTAATTGTGACATGACATTCGGCCTTTTCCTGCCCGCCGAAGCGCAGGATGGGCCGGTTCCCGTGTTGTGGTATCTGTCGGGCCTGACCTGCACCCACGAAAACGCCATGACCAAGGCGGGCGCGCAGACTTGGGCGGCTGAACATGGCATTGCGCTGGTCTTTCCTGACACCTCGCCACGGGGCGAAGGCGTGGCAGACGATGATGCCTACGATCTGGGACAGGGCGCCGGTTTCTATGTCAACGCCACCCAAGACCCCTGGAAGCCACACTTTCAAATGTGGGACTACCTCGCGGATGAACTGCCCGCTCTGCTGGCAGACAACTTTGCCCTCGACATGACGCGTCAGGGAATCACCGGACACTCCATGGGTGGGCACGGTGCACTGACGCTGGCGATGCGGCTACCGGGGCGGTTTTTGTCTGTATCGGCCTTTGCTCCCATCACGCATCCGACCAACAGCGATTGGGGGCGCAAGCAGTTGGGCGCATATCTAGGCGCGGAGGAAACCACCTGGGCCGCACATGACGCGACCCTGCTGATGCGCGACGTCGGCTTTGACGGGCCGATCTTGATCGACCAAGGCACGCAGGATCAATTTCTTGACCTGCTCAAACCCGAGGTATTGGCCGAAGCGATGGCAGCACGGCGGCAGCACGGCACTTTCCGGATGCAGCCAGGTTACGACCACAGCTATTTCTTCGTCGCCACCTTCATCGAAGATCACGTGGCTTTCCATGCCGACGCGCTTTACGCAGGATAACCGCGATGTCGCATTTTGATCTGATCATCATCGGCTCTGGCCCGGCGGGCCGCTCTGCCGCGATTCAGGCGGGCAAGCTGAAACGCCGGCTGCTGGTGATCGACCGCAAGGACCGTCTGGGCGGGGTGTCGGTCCATACCGGCACGATCCCGTCCAAGACACTGCGCGAAACGGTGCTGAACCTGACCGGCTGGCGCGAACGCAGCTTTTATGGCCGCGCCTACCGCGTGAAACAGGAAATCGCCGCCGACGACCTGAAGGGACGTTTGCACAAAACGCTGGACCACGAGGTCGACGTGCTGGAACATCAGTTCAACCGCAATCATGTCGACACGCTTAACGGGATCGCGCGCTTCCTTGACGCCAAGACCTTGGAGGTAGCAACCGAAGCGGGTGAGACGACCACCCTGACAGCGGATCGTTTTCTAATCGCGACCGGGACAAAAACCTACCGCCCAGATTGGGTACCTTTCAACGGCACCACGGTGCTGGACAGTGATGAATTCCTCGACATGGCACAGATTCCGCGATCCCTGGTGGTGGTCGGCGCCGGCGTGATCGGTGTGGAATACGCCACGATGTTCTCGGCGCTAGATGTGCGGGTGACTCTGATTGAACCACGCGACACATTCCTCGATTTCATCGACAGCGCGATCATTCAGGATTTCACTCATCAAATTCGCGAAAATGGTGTCGATCTGCGCCTCGGCTCCGAAATCGAAAAGATCGAAGACAGCGGTGACCACATCGAGACAACGCTCGCCAATGGCCGCCATGTACGGTCCGAGATGCTGTTGTTTGCTGCCGGACGTATCGGTGCGACGGACCGCCTGAACATCGACGCCGCAGGCCTGACGGCTGATCATCGCGGCCGTCTAGACGTGAACCGCAAAACTTATCAGACCACGGTGCCTCATATCTATGCCGCAGGAGATGTGATCGGTCATCCATCGCTCGCCTCTACGTCGCTGCAACAGGGGCGCATTGCCGCCTGCCATGCGCTTGAGGTGCCTACATTGCCCGAAAGCCCGTGGTTCCCTTATGGCATCTATTCTGTGCCCGAAATCTCCACCTGCGGCATGTCCGAAGAGGAAATGCAGGACCGGGGCATCCCCTACGAGATCGGCGTGGCCCGGTTTCGCGAAACCTCGCGCGGGCACATTATGGGCCTGGAGCACGGGTTGCTGAAGATGCTCGTCAGCCTAAAAACCCGCCGCGTGCTGGGGGTGCAGATCGTCGGTGAGGGGGCCACTGAACTGATCCACATCGCTCAGGCCGTATTGAACCTGAAAGGCACAGTAGACTACTTCGTGCAAAACACGTTCAACTACCCCACGCTGGCCGAAGCCTACAAGATCGCGGGACTTGATGCGTTCAACCGCATGCCGATCCCGGCAGAGTACAAGGCAAAGGCAAAATCATGACAGCGCTCTACATTGACGCCGACGCCTGCCCGGTAAAAGACGAGGCCGAACGCGTGGCCACCCGCCACAAGATACGCATGTACTTGGTTTCGAACGGCGGGCTGCGCTTGTCGCGCAATCCGCTGGTGGAAAACATAATCGTACCGGACGGGCCAGATATAGCAGACATCTGGATTGCCGAACGCTGCGGCCCGGGCGATGTGGTCGTAACCGGCGATATCCCCCTCGCTGCACGCTGTGTCGAAGCCGGCGCGCGGGTGTTGAAACACAACGGCGAGGCGTTGACCGCGGCCAACATTGGCAACGTCCTGGCGACCCGCGACCTGATGGCCGATCTGCGCGCCGCTGATCCTTTTCGCCAAGGGGGCGGCAAGGGGTTTACAAAGGCCGACCGCTCCCGTTTTCTGGAGGCGTTGGAACGGGAATTGCGCGCCGCAGTGCGCGGGTAACCGTTATTTTTCAACATACAACGGCGCGGGTTTTTTAGTAGTCCAGCGCGCATCGAAGAGGACGATCCATGACACCACAAGCCGTGGTTTTCGACATCGGCAATGTGCTGATCGAATGGCAGCCTGAGCGTTTTTACGACAGTGTCATCGGCATAGATCGCCGCCGCGCGATGTTTGCCGCCGTTGACCTGCACGCGATGAATGACCGGGTTGATATGGGCGAGGATTTTCGCAAGACGATCTATGCCGCTGCAGACGACTACGCTGATTGGGGCGACGAAATTCGTATGTGGCATGACCGCTGGATCGAAATGGCAGCCCCCGTGATCGACCATTCCGTGCGCCTGATGGCGGCATTGCAGCGGCGCGGCGTCCCGGTGTTTTCGCTCACCAACTTCGGCATCCAAAGCTATGATCACGCCGCCACCCACTATCCCTTCCTACGCGACTTTGACCGCGATTTCATCTCAGGCCACCTGGGCATGATCAAACCGAACCCACGCATTTACGAAACTGTCGAACAAGTCAGCGGCATCGCCCCCAGTGCCCTGCTCTTCACCGACGACCGTACCGACAACATCACTGCCGCCGCCGCGCGAGGCTGGCAGACGCATCAATTTACCGGGCCGGAAGGCTGGGCCGAACGACTGGTAGCCGAAGGGCTGCTCACACAAAAGGAAGCTGCATGACCGACATCCCGAACATCCCCTTTGCTGCTGGCGAGGCGCTGCTGGACTGGGTCGGCCTGACCGACGCACTGGCCGCTGGCCATTCGCTGCCCAAGGCAGAGATCGGCGATACGTTCCTCTATCGCGGGAAGGACACATTGCTCAGCCGTGCGGCGTGGATTGATGGGCTTGGTATCGCGGTGAAATCTGCCACCATTTTCCCCGGCAATCCCGGGCGGGGGGAGCCGATGGTTAACGGCGGTGTCACGCTTTATGACGACACCAGCGGTACCTTGCAGGCGATTGTCGATTTCCACCTCGTCACAAAGTGGAAGACGGCGGGCGATAGTCTGCTGGCTGCGCGAAAGCTGGCCCGCCCGGACAGCCGTCACATCCTGATCGTCGGCGCAGGCACCCAGGGCCGGGCGCTGCATGCCGCCTATTCTGCGATCTTCCCCGACGCGCAGTTCACCGTCTGGAACCGCACCCGCAAAAATGCCGAAGCCATGGCGGCAGAGGTGCCGGGATTACGGGTGGCGGACGATCTGGAAAGCGCCGTGCGCGCCGCCTGTGTCGTCACAAGCGCCACGATGTCCACTGATCCACTGATCAAGGGTGCTTGGCTGCAACCGGGTCAACATATCGACCTGATCGGCGCCTACCGTCCTGACATGCGCGAAGTAGATGATGAAGCCCTGAGCCGTGCCCGTATATTTGTCGACAGTTTCGATACCACCATCGGACACATCGGCGAAATCAACATCCCGCTTGAGGCAGGCGCGATCACCCGCGATGATCTGGTCGCAGATTACTACGATCTGAATCGCTTTGTCCGGAACAGCCACGATGACATCACGCTGTTCAAAAACGGTGGCGGTGCACATCTGGATTTGATGACCAGCCGTTACATCCTCGACCGCTGGCGGGCGCAGGGCTAGGCGGTCACCAGCCCCTCAAGGCGGCGTTCGCGGATCGGCAGGTGCACCACGGCGCTGAAAGCGCCGACCGCGACGCCAACCCACCAGACCGCAGTGTAATTGCCATACAGGTCATAAAGGCGCCCGCCCAGCCAGACGCCCAGAAAGCTGCCCAACTGATGGCTGAAAAATACGATGCCATAAAGCGTGCCCATGTAGCGCAGCCCATAGATATGGGCGACGAGGCCAGAGGTCAGCGGCACTGTCGCAAGCCAAAGTGCGCCCATGGCGACCGAAAACACAATCACCGTCAGCGGGGTCATCGGCAGCAGGATAAACAGCGCCGCGACCACGGTACGGCCCACATAGATTCCCGCCAGCAGATACTTCTTTGAATACCGCTTGCCCGCCCAGCCCGCCAGCAAGGTGCCCGCGATATTCGCGAGCCCGATCAGCGAAATCGCGACCGCCCCCAGCGCAGACGTGGTTGTGATACCAATGTTGTGCAGCACGCCCCCCGCGAGGATCGGGCCGCACATCTCGGTTACGAAGGCGGGGAAATGCGCGGTGATAAACGCCAACTGATAGCCACAGGAAAAGAAACCCAGAAAGATCAGCGTAAACGATGGGTCGCGGAATGCCTTGCCAAGTATCTGGCCCATGGTCTCTTCAAGCTCGGCCCGCCCGGCCAATGCCGGGGCACGCATTAAGGGCAAGGTCAGGATCATCGACAAGATCACGGCGGCAAAGACTCCAAAAGTCATTTGCCAACTGAGAAAGCCCAGCATCCATTCCGCCACCGGCGCGCCAAAGACCTGACCCGCGCTGCCGGCTGCGGTGGCCACCGCCAGTGACATGGACCGATTTTCATCCGAAGACGCGCGCCCAACGACCGCGAGGATGACGCCGAACCCGGTGCCGGCGATGCCAAAGCCGACCAACCACGCATAAGATTGCATCTCGATCGGGGTGGTGGCGTTGGCCGACAGCAACAGGCCCAGTGCATAGACCATGGCCCCCATCACGATCGCGCGCTTGTCCCCGATCTTTTCCGCCAGCGCGCCGAACAGCGGCTGGCCGATGCCCCAGGCCAGGTTCTGAATGGCAATGGCGAGGGAAAATTCGCTGCGCAGCCATGCGAACTCTTCGGCGATGGGGATTTGAAATACGCCAAAGGATGCGCGGATGGCAAAGCTGACCATGATAATGACGCAGCCGACGATCAGGACCGGGGTGAAAAAGGGCGTACGATGTGGCATGAAACCTCCGGCCAAGTGTTGCCGCCACAGTAGATTTTGGACGGACAGGGTCAAATCAGAATTTGTGCGCCGCGTGTAAGTATATGTGATGAGCGCGTGTTGAACTGGGGTTGCAAGGGGGGCCAGCCCCCCGGCGCCTGCCGCGCCGCCCCCCGAGGGTATTTATGACCCAAAAAAGCAATGAGATATCGCTGCGGCGTTGCTTTCCTATTCGCATAGAGCGGGTTATCTGTGAGCCATGAAGAACATGCGTGATACCTACGAACAGATGGTCTCGGCCGGAAAGCTGCGCCGCGACCCGGCGCAAGAAACCGTAATGGCTGAGTTTGACCGCATCCGCGATGCCTTGGCAGAGCCCGTAAAGAAGCGCCTGTTCCGCAAACCGCCTGCGCCGCCCAAGGGGCTGTACCTGTGGGGCGGTGTCGGGCGCGGCAAGTCCATGTTAATGGATATGTTCGTCGCCGGGCTGGCGGACATTCCGGCGCGCCGGGTCCACTTTCACGCCTTCATGCAAGAAATTCATGCCAAGATGCACGAGGCACGCAAGACCGGCGTGGACGATGCCATAGCCCCCGTCGCGGCTGAGGTGGCCCAGAATCTGCGCCTGTTGGCCTTCGACGAGATGCAGATCAGCGATATCGCCGATGCAATGATCGTCGGAAGGCTGTTTCAGGCGCTCTTTGCAGCCGGGGTCGTGGTCGTGACCACGTCAAACCGGGTGCCAGATGATCTGTACAAGAATGGCATCAACCGCGAGGTTTTCGTGCCGTTCATCGCCCTGATCAAGGATCACATGGTGGTGCATGAACTGGCCAGCCCCACGGATTACCGTCAGGATCGTCTGGCCGGGTCAAAGGTATATTTCACCCCTGTCAATGCTGATAGCCGGGCGGCCATGAACGCGGTCTGGGATGATCTGGCAGGCACGCCGGGCGCGCCCCTGACCCTGCACGTCAAGGGTCGTGAGGTCGTGATCCCTGCCTTCCACAACGCCATGGCGCGCGCCGGGTTTCATGATCTGTGTGGTCGTCCGCTGGGGGCCGCAGACTATTTGGCGTTGGCCGAGGCCGTGCGCGTATTGCTGTTGGATGATATCCCGCGCCTGAGCCGGTCAAACTTCAACGAGGCCAAGCGTTTTGTCACGCTGATAGATGCACTTTACGAAGCGAAAGTCCGACTGATCTGCTCGGCCGCAGCGCATCCTGAAATGCTTTATGTCGAAGGCGAAGGGCATTTTGAATTTGAACGCACCGCCTCGCGCCTACGCGAGATGCAGGCCACGGATTGGGGCGCCTGACGGATCATCACTCAGGAATCAGTATAGTCCTGTTGATGCATATCGCTGCCCTGTAGTTCAGGGTGATAGGGCGCGTTGACCTCGTAGAGCCACCACAATCCAGCCGTGATAATGGCCAAACCTACGCTCATGAAAAGAATCTGGTACTTCCGCGCATCGGCGTCATTGATCGGTGCAGTTTTCCGAAATTCATTGCCCATTTTCTCATCCTCGGTCGGTCCAGAGTTTGGCCCCTTGTGTGACACCGATATTACCACATTTGCTTAACGCCGCAGGGTGGTCCGCAAAATATCGTGGCTTAGCTGTTTTCGCGCAACACGCCCCCGGCGAGGTACAGCGACCCGCAAATCAGGACACGCGCCGTGGGGTCTGCGGCCACGATTGCCGCCAGTGCAACGCCGACGCTGTCCGACTCATGCGCCTGCATGCCGACATCGTGCGCGACGCGGGCTGTCACCTCTGCAGGCAGGGTATTTGCCTCTCCGGGAATCGACACCGCACTCAGGCTTTTGACATGTTTTGCAAGCGGGCGCAGATAGCCTGCGATGTCCTTGGTGTTCAGCATCCCGCAAATCAGATGGGTCGGGCGCGTGGGCATTTCAGTCAGCAGAACCGCAATCGCCTCGCCGGCCGCCGGGTTGTGGCCACCATCCAACCAGAGCTCTGCCTGTGCGGCGATATCAGCCAAGGGGCCTTTGGTCAGCCGTTGCATCCGTGCGGGCCAGTCGGCGCGCGTGACTGCCGCCTCGCAGGCGTCGGGCTCCGCCCCCAAATGCCGAAGCGCCGCCAATGCCGCGCCTGCGTTCATAATCTGATGCGCGCCGGGCAAGTTCGGGCGCGGCAGATCCAGCAGGCCTGTCTCGTCTTGGTACACCATGCGATCGGCCTCTGGCCCCACATGCCACTGTTGACCATAAGCCAGCAGCGGCGCGCCCAGTTTGGCGGCGCGTGCTTCGATTACGTCCATCCCGGCGTCTTCCTGTGGGCCCACCACGCAGGGCACGCCGCGCTTGATGATCCCGGCTTTTTCACCTGCGATCTCGGCCAATGTATCACCTAGGTATTGCTGGTGGTCGACCGACACCGGGGTGATCACGCACAGCGCCGGTTTGTCCACGACGTTCGTCGCGTCCAACCGCCCGCCAAGCCCCACTTCGAGCAGGGTGTAATCCGCAGGGGTGCGCGCAAAGGCCAGAATGGCAGCGCAGGTTGTGATTTCAAAATAGGTGATCATCTCGCCGTTATTGGCGGCGTAACACTCATCGAGAACGGCGGTCAGTTCTGCTTCGGAGATCAGCGAACCAGCCACGCGAATACGCTCGTGAAACCGGGCCAGATGCGGGGAGGTATAGGCGTGCACGCGCTTGCCTGACGCCTCAAGCCCCGCACGGATCATCGCCTGTGTCGACCCTTTGCCATTTGTGCCAGCGATGTGAATCACTGGCGGCAGATCATTTTGTGGATTGCCCAGGGCGGCCAGCAGACGCCAGACCCGATCCAGCACCAGATCCATCACCTTGGGGTGCAGGGCCATCATCCGTTCCAGGATGACATCCGACGTGGCCGCACTCATTTCGTCTTGGCGTTCGCAGGCACGGTTTCGGCGCCTACCGTGACCGCAGCGGCGGCATCGGCGGCCTCTGCCGCTCCCGTATTCGGCGGCGGCAGATCGCCCCGCACTACGGGTGGCATACCCATCAGCATGCGCGTGATGGTGATGAGTTCCTCACGCATGTCGGTCCGGCGCGTCACGCGGTCAAGCATCCCGTGATCCAGAAGGTATTCGGCGCGCTGAAACCCTTCGGGCAGTTTTTCGCGGATTGTCTGTTCGATAACGCGCGGTCCTGCAAAGCAGATCAGCGCATTGGGTTCGGCGATCTGCACATCACCCAGCATGGCATAGCTGGCGGTAACGCCGCCGGTGGTGGGGTGTGTCAGGACAACAATATAGGGCAGGCCTGCCTCTTTCAGCATCTGCACCGCAACCGTCGTGCGCGGCATCTGCATCAAGCTCAGGATACCTTCTTGCATGCGCGCGCCACCCGCAGCGGAGAACAAGATCAGCGGCCGCTTGAGCTTTACCGCCTGTTCGGCCGCTGCGATGATCGCATTGCCGACATACATGCCCATGGAACCGCCCATAAAGGAAAAATCCTGCGCCGCGGCAACGATAGGGGTGCGGCCCATTTCGCCGGTGACCACCAGCATCGCCTCTGGTTCGCCGGTTTGCTTTTGCGCGGCTTTCATCCGGTCAGGATAGCGTTTTTGGTCGCGGAAATGCAGGGGATCGGGTGTTGGCGCTGGTACCTTTACCTCGGTAAACACCCCGCCATCGAACAGCGCATCAAAGCGGGCGCGCGGGCTGATGTGCATGTGGTGGCCACAGCTGGTGCAGACGTTCAGGTTGTCCGACACCTCGCGGTGGAACAACATGGTGCCGCATTCATCACATTTGGTCCACAGGTTGTCCGGTGTTTCGCGGCGCGAAAAGATCGAGTTGATCCGCGGACGGACGTAGTTTGTGATCCAATTCATGAGCAACCCCTGCTGGCATCTTTAGACCCCAGATAAGCCCCAAGTTGGGAAAATGCAATCAACGGCGTATCGCCAGCCGCGCGGCAAGCCAGGATACCAACATCAGTGCGAAATCCACCGGCAACCAATCGCGCATCGCCCCAGTGTCGGCCATCGAAAATGGTGTCAGGAACAGCGCCAGCCCCGACAGATCATCGGGCAACGACACGATCAGGATCGCCGAGACGTTGTTCCAGAAATGCACCGCAATCGCCGGACCCAAACTGCCCGACCGCGCCGTGAGGTCTGCCATCAGGATGCCGAATAGGCCCGCCCAAAGCGCCACCATCAGCGCATTTTCGCCGGCAGATTCAGGCAGGTAGTGGCCCAGTGCGAACAGGGCGGACGGCAGCACCATCCACATCAGCGGCGAACGGAACCGCGCCGCAAGCTGTTGCTGAACATAGCCACGAAACACGACCTCTTCGGCACTGACTTGGACTAGAACTGCCAGCAGGGACAGCGGCAAGAGTATCAGCCAGCGACCCAATCCCATGTTAGAAACAAAATCCCCCCCCATATCCCAAGGCGGCAGGATCAACACCACAGCGCCCAAGGCAATGAGCATCGCCGACACCGCACGGAACTGCGGCCACAGACGCGGCAGCGGTCCCAGCAGGCTGTGTGCCGGACGGCGATGGATCATCCGCACGGACAGACCAACCGCCACCGACATCAGCCCAAAGCTGAACAGCAGTACGTACATTGCCTGTGCTGTCGATCCACTGAGCAGGTTGGCATAGAACCCGCCCCCGGCGTCCCCGACCAAACCGTAAACGATCTGGAAATAGAGCTCGTTAAGGGCGAAATAACCAAAAAGCGCCAAGGCAAACCCCAGCGCAAACCGCCAGAGCGCTGACGCCGGGCGGGCGGGGGCGATGAAACTCTCGTGGGCGCGATAATCCGGCAGCCACCTCATGGCTTGTCCTCCGACGGGTCAAGCGGCGGCGCTGGCGGGCCGGATTCGCGTGGTATGTCGATCTTTGCACTACGCAGCAAATCCGCGACCCCGGTCAGATGCCCGGCAACGGTGCGCAGCAAAATCAGCAGGACACTGCGGTCGCTCTCAACCACCGCGCGGAACTGATCCGCGTCAAATCGCAGGAACTCCACCGTTTCCACCGCCGTCAGGTCCAACTGCCGGGGCTCGTTCAGGATGACTGCCAGATCACCAATCAAACGGCCCGGTTCGACGTCCGTGACGTGATGCGCCTGACCGTCAGGTTCGTGCCAAGCCATTTCTGCCCTGCCGGACAGGCACAGATAGGCCGCATCGGGCCGGTCGCCCATCTCGAATATGCGCTGACCTGGTTCGGCTGTGTACCACTGGGCGGCAAAAGCCAACAGGCGCTGGCTGCGCGCGTCCAGCCCCGAAAAAAGCTCGTTGCGGGCGATGATGCGTAGCTTACGGCGCAAATCGCCCGCCACCCCCTGATCTGCCTCTGCCTCTTCCGGCTGCGCCACCCCGTCAATATGGCCATTGCGGATTTCGATATGCATGTCGAAATCCTCGGGCCGCAAAAATTTGTCGTCCAGATAGATCTGCGTCGTTTCGGGCAGCATATCGCGCAAGCGGTTGCGGACCTGTTCACGAATGTTCCGGTCCTGCCCTGCCAGCGCCTGGTTAAAGACGATGATATCAGGGCGCTTGATCACCGCCCGCCCGAAGGCCGCGCGCTGCTGGAAAACAGCAGGCAGGTTGGTGCCGCCAATCACCGTAGGGATGTCAAACAATGTGCCTGAAATCATCTCCTGTAACCCATGAGCCTTGAGAACGTCTGTCACCTCGTCTTGGATCAGATCGCCCTGCAAACCGGCCATCGCACCGATGCGGCCATACAAGAGGTTCTCCAGCACCGTCAGGCGGGGCAAATAGTTCTGCGGCTCGACCGCCACGAACATCGCCTTCGCCTTATCGCGCAGTTCGGCCCCGTTGGTGCGCCGGATATGCAGGATTTCCTGCTTGAAACTCTCGGGAAAGGTGGGGCCAAATTGTTCGGCGGTAAAGGCAAATGGCACCGTGAGCAGCAGGGCAAATTCATCCTGACTCAACGCCGCATCGCCCTTATCGCGCCGACGCGCAGCGATATCTACCAGCTGTTCATAAAGCGTCTCTTCGATTCCCAGAGCGGTAAACAAGGGGTGCCCTGTCCCGTCCCGGCCAAAGGTCTGGTGTAGCGTTTCCACCAAAGTCTGCGAGATTGCGATGCCCTGTTCGGCCAGACCTTGTTCGATCACCATCGACAGAAAGCCACGCTCACCTGCCATCTCTTGCTGGGTGATCTCTCGGGAAGGGGCGGCGAACATCAGATTGCCGCCCAAGGGGATCGTCGGGTTAAACCGCTCTGGATCAAACCGGTACACCGCGCGGTCCAATCCCTTGGCCTTGAGCCGCGTATGCACCTCGTCGCGCAGCCCCACAATACGGCGGGCGAGTTCCGGGTGCCGGTCCGGGTCCATCCGGGAATTCAGCATGCGGGCAAAAAGGATATCCGCCGTGCCTAGCGCTTCGGTGATCTGATACCACCACGCATCTACGTGTTGTGGTGTCTCCAGGGCCGCGAGGGCCGGATCGAACCAATCGGGAAGCAGGCTATCGGGACTGTTGCCTGCCCGTACCGCCTCGATAGTTTCACGGTTGCTAGTCGCCTTGTCCCAACCAGAGATTTTCGGGGCGCTGCGCAGCGGCATCAACAGGTTGTCCCCCACTGTACCCTGAAACAGATAGGGTTCGGCGCGGGCATACCCGATCCGCGCCGCGATGACCGATTGGTGCAGAGCAGACAGATCATGACCCGCGATGGTGATCTTGCCCCGACTGGGCAGCGCCTCGCGTACCAGCACTTCGGCCAGTGCCAGTCGTTCCGACTGGTTCGGCACTGTGATCGCCACGCGGCTGCCTGCCGGGATATGCAGGTTCAGGTCTTCCAACACCATGTTGCCATCGCCACTGCGGACCGAAACCCCCTCCAGCGTGATGTCGCCCCGCAGGCGCGGGATCACCGCTGGGGCACCTTCAAACAGTGCCTCGTCAATCATGTTGCGCGGGGCGAACCGCTCTACCACCACATCCCAACGCAACGACATGTCCTGCGTCTGGTTGTAATAGGTCAATAGTTCGCGCCAAGGACTGCTCAGGTCTTTGTAGGCCGCAAGCGCCGCCACCAGCGCCCCCACGGTAATCTGTCCCTTGATCGCCAGGTACCCCCCCACGAGGTAGAAGAAGAACGGCGTCAACTGCGTTATGAAGTTGTTCAGAAACTTCATGAAGTATTTCTTTTGGTAGATGCGGAAACGAATATCGAACAGCCGCCCCAGCCGCGCGGTGAACTCCGCCAGCCGGAAACGCCAACCACCATTGGTGCGCAGATCGGTAATGCCCGCTGCGGTTTCGCCAATCTCGGCGGCCAGGTAGCGCACCTCCTGAATGCGCTCTTTGTTGAGCTGGTTAATCTGTCGTTGCAACATCGGAATCAACCAAGCCTGCAACGGGATCAGCGCTACACCCGCCAGCCCGAACCAAAACGACTGCAAGAACAGGAATACAACGATGATCAGCATCTGCCCGGCCTGAAAAACCGGCTGCGCCACGGCATCGCCCATAAGCCCGCCCATCGGTTCGGCCTCAGATGTCACCATTGCCACCAGCTCACCCTGGCTGGTGGTCTGGAAATAGCTGCGCGGAAACCGCATGATCCGGCTGATCAACTGATACCGGAACCGCCGCAACAACCGCTCTGCCAGCACCCCTTTCAGGGTGTTTAGCCGCATTTTCAACACGCCATGCGCAATGACCGCCACGAGGTAGGCAAGGCAAAGTGCAAACAGAAATTGCACCTGCGTCATTTCGATATCAAACACCTGCACCATGGCTGTGTCAGAGCCTATGGCGTCGTTGATGATCCGCTTGGGTAGTTCCAGCGTGGCGTAAAGAAACGGAAACGTAAAAAGCGTGAAGGCCAGCAACCCAAGCTGCTCGCGGCGCGAATACTTCCAGATAAAGGAAAAGAGACTACGCTCCATGCACCGGTCTTTCGCAATTGGGGATCGGGCCTGAAAACGACGCCGCGTGAATTGCGCAAACTTATGCGCCCGTCGCAGTCAATACAACTGCGCGCCCGCTAAACCGCGGAATGCCAGATGCGAATTTCGGCAGGAGCCTTGCAGCACAGCCCGCGCAGGACTATTCCGAATGCAACCGTTTCAAGGAGCCTCGCCGATGTCCACCAACCAACGCTTTGACAAATCCAAATTGCCCAGCCGCCACGTGACCGAAGGCCCGGCCCGCGCGCCGCACCGGTCTTACTATTATGCGATGGGCATGACGGAAGAGGAAATTCACCAGCCCCTCGTCGGCGTTGCCACCTGCTGGAATGAAGCCGCCCCTTGCAACATCGCGCTCAACCGTCAGGCCCAAGCGGTGAAACTGGGTGTAAAATCCGAACAGGGCACCCCCCGCGAATTTACCACCATCACCGTCACCGACGGTATTGCCATGGGCCACGAGGGTATGCGTTCTTCGCTCGCTTCGCGCGAAGCGATTGCCGATACCGTCGAACTGACGATGCGCGGTCACTGCTATGACGCCATCGTAGGTCTTGCTGGGTGCGACAAATCTTTGCCGGGCATGATGATGGCGATGATTCGCCTCAATGTGCCATCGGTTTTCCTCTACGGCGGATCGATCCTGCCGGGCAAAGCGCCCAAGGGTGCCGCCGTGCCCGCAAGCTTTGCCGATCGCGACCTTACGGTGCAGGACATGTTTGAGGCCGTTGGCAACTTCCAGTCCGGCACCATGACCGAGGCCGAACTGGAAATCCTTGAACGCGTCGCCTGCCCCTCTGCCGGTGCCTGCGGTGGCCAGTTCACCGCCAACACCATGGCATGCGTGTCCGAGGCCATTGGCCTTGCGCTGCCCAACTCCTCCGGCATGCCCGCGCCCTACTTGGACCGCGATGAATACGGCAAAGCCTCCGGTGCTGCCGTCATGCACCTGATTGAGAAAAACATCCGCGCCCGCGACATCTGTACCCGCGAAGCCTTTGAAAACGCAGCGCGTATCGTCGCCTGCACGGGGGGCTCGACCAATGCGGGCCTGCACCTGCCGGCGATGGCGCATGAGGCGGGCATCGAATTCTACCTTGAAGATGTCTGCGAGATTTTCCGCGACACGCCCTATTTCGTCGATATGAAACCCGGCGGCGCCTATGTCGCCAAAGACCTCTACGACGCGGGCGGCGTGCCTGTCGTGATGAACGAGCTGCGCAAAGCGGGCCTCATCCACGAAGACTGCATGACCGCCACCGGCTACTCCATGGGCGAAGTGCTCGATCAAGTGACCCGCGAAGCAGACGGCAAGGTGATCCACTCGGTCGCCAACCCGATCAGCAAGACCGGCGGTGTGGTTGGCCTGAAGGGCAATTTGGCTCCTGAAGGTGCCATCGTAAAGATCGCGGGTATGTCAGACGAAGACATCGTGTTTACCGGTCCGGCGCTGGTCTTTGAATGCGAACAAGATGCCTTTGAAGCGGTGCAAAACCGCGCCTATTCCGAAGGTGACGTCTTTGTCATCCGCAACGAAGGCCCCGCAGGTGGCCCCGGCATGCGCGAGATGCTGGCCACCACGGCGGCGCTCTCGGGCCAAGGCATGGGAAAAAAGGTCGCGCTGATCACCGATGGCCGCTTCTCGGGTGCCACACGCGGTTTCTGCGTCGGTCACGTCGGGCCAGAAGCAGCACATGGCGGGCCAATTGCCCTGCTCAAGAATGGCGACATGATCACGCTGAACGCGATTGAAGGCAGTATCAGCGTTAATCTGACCGATGACGAAATGGACGCCCGCCGCAGGGCATGGCCCGGTGCCCGCAAGACCAACTATCAAAGCGGTGCGCTGTGGAAATACGCGCAACTGGTCGGTCCAACTTACCTTGGTGCCGTAACACATCCCGGTGGCAAGGCAGAAACCCATGATTACATGGATCTCTGAACCTTTCCGGGCAGCGATTGCTCTGCTGGCGCTGTCGGCGCTGACCGCTTGCGAGGGCGGTCAGGGCCTGACCCTTGGCGGCCCGGCCGCGCCAGAAAAGCCACTGTTGCAGACAAAGATGGCGGGGGGAGCGGTTCATCTGTTGCCGCCGCAGGGCTATTGCATCGACCGCAAAAGCCTAAAGCCCCGCTTTGCCCTCATGGCCCGATGCGATGCGCTTGGCGTGCCTGATGTGATCACTGATGCACCGCTGGGCATCCTGACCGTCTCTCTCGTTGACAGCAAACCTGGGGCTCCACTACCCACGCCGACACAGGTCGCCAAGGCAGCCAAACTCACCCGGGTCATGGACCCATCAACGCGGGATGGTGCGACGATCTTTGCCGCCGACGGGCCGGTTCCAATCGAAGGCATGTCAGCGCGTCAATGGCGCGGCACCGCGCTGATCGGCGGTCAAACGGCCAGCGTCACCTTCTACGGGCCACCACAAAGCCGCGCAATTTCGGGCGAAGGGCGCGCGGTTGTCGCAAACCTGATCCAACGCAGCGTCGCCAATTCCCCGGCCACGAACTAACACCCACTGTTTCCAATTTGGCAACACTGACCAGCGGTGGAAACAATCGCCGGGCAATTTATTTGAATGAAACCTTTGGTCTGGATAGACTGACCCGAAACAAGAGGCGCAGTCACACCCATGGGCAAATTCGGTTTCGGCTTTCTGGATAGCGGGATCTACACGCGTACGATGCGCCATTGGGCGCGCATTGCCCGGCGCTCGGCCGTAACTGAACTGCCGCTGCTGCGCCGCCAACGCCTGCGCGCGCGTTTGCTCAAGGCGCACCTGGACCGCCTGATTCACACTGCCGACGAACGGCTGGCCCTACCCGTGGTCGGCTCCACCAGCTTTTCCAAACCCCATAATGCCGATTGGGCGTGGCGGCCCGAATTATGGCGCGGCCCGTTGCCCACACCCGGTCTCAGCTCGGTCCAGACAAAATCCAAGCTGGGCAGTGAAGTGACGCTGTTTCACGATTGCGACTACTCGGAATTGACCCTGCGCCAATTGCGCAACCTGCGCGAAGAAGACCTCGCTCCCTATGGGCTAAGGCTGGATGTTTTTAAATTTGACGGTTCATTCCTGTCGCTGGTCGTTGATCTGCCCGAAGACGGCGTTAAAGGTCTGAAACGCAGCCACCTGATCCGTATGGATGCCATCATCGAGCTGGAAAAGCCGCTGGAGATCTTTGCCCGCCTCAACATCCGCAACGGTCCCAACACCGAACAGATCGTACGTGAAATGCCCCTGAACGAGGAAAACATACGCGTCGAATTTGACCTCGCCTATTCTAATCTCAATGAAAAACGTGTCGAACGCGCGTGGATCGACCTGATTTTTGAAGGGCCGCAGATGAATCAGGTCATCGTGCGCGACCTCACCTTCTCTCGCCGCCCCCGCGCGCAAATCTAGGAACTGACCATGACCACGCTGGAACTGACCAAAACCGATATGCAGCAAGGGGTGTGGCGCGGCATCGTGACCCGCAATGATGACAATACGGAAATGCCACTGATTGTGGTCACCCACCAGGGCGAGCCTATTGAGCGCGTGACGGTCACACACGACGAAAAGGCGGGGCACTGGCAGAT
The DNA here is from genome assembly GCF_057178245.1 of Sulfitobacter sp. KMM 9851. Lineage (NCBI taxonomy): Bacteria > Pseudomonadati > Pseudomonadota > Alphaproteobacteria > Rhodobacterales > Roseobacteraceae > Sulfitobacter > Sulfitobacter sp. KMM 9851. The sequence goes on along the minus strand of NZ_CM169991.1, from coordinate 310,132 downwards.
TGCCATCCCGATTCCGCCCGAGGCGATTGCCGATGGTATCCAGACCCTGATCATCGCCGACCAGTCCAGCGGTGAAAAACTGGGTCATGTCACCATACTGGCGGGCGAGGCTTTGGGCGATGACATCCGCGCCGAGATGGATCTTCTGCGCGCCGAGCTTGATATGCTCAAACGCGCCTTTCGACGGCATTGTCTGGAAACCGACTAATTCGCGTAAATTTAGCGGTATAGATTTCGCGCGGTTGAACCTGCGGTAAACCAGTTTTGCGCAATCTGCGGCAGTCACAGAGGGACTGCCATGCCACTTACCTTTTATGGAATAGACAACGAATTCGCTGCCGCGACTGGCACCAATGTTGGCACGACGCCGAATTCGTCCACCTTTGACAATCCGCCCTACGGCTCCAGCGATTTGGTGATCACCGCACACGAAGGCGATAACGACCCCCGCCTGTTCGAAGTCGGCGACAGCTATGATGTGACCTGGGGCGGTGCGGGTGGCGGCGGGTCGATCATCAATGCCGTGGTCGTACGCTCTGACGCGGCGCCCGACGGGGGCAGCGGCGGTGGCATCATCGTGCTGGAGGGCACGGATCAGAACGGCGACATCGCGCAGATCATCTGGACGCCGGGCTATGATCTCGAAGGGTGGTACAACGCCAACACCAACCCGTCTGAAGAACCGCAGTTTTACACGCAGGACATGCAAGCGTCCTACGACCATACCTATGTCTGTTTCGCTGGGGCCACCCGCATCCAGACACCCGATGGCCACACCCGCGCCCAGCAATTAACTGCGGGCGACACCGTTATCACCAGCGACAAAGGCCCTGCAAAGCTGGTCTGGACAGGCCAACGCATCGGCCCCGGCACCGGAAACGCCGCGCCGGTCGTTTTTGACCCAGGCAGCATCGGGAACAGCCAGACCCTGCGCCTATCGCAAAATCACCGTGTTCTGGTCAGATCACCAGCCGTGGAACTATTATTTGGTGTCCCCGAGGCCCTTGCCCCCGCCAAGGCCTTGATCAATGGTTTAAACATTCGCCTCATAGCCTGTTCGCGCATGTGCTACGTGCATCTTCTGCTTGAAAACCACGAAATCCTCTTTGCCGAAGGGGCGCAGTGCGAAAGTCTGCTGCTGGGAACAGAGGCACGCAAATCACTGTCCGTGGGCGCTTTCGACGACGCGGCGCCACATTTCGCGCTCGACACCGCTGTGCAGCATAAAACAGCTGCACGGCCCATCCTCACCCTAAAAGAGGCGCATATGCTGCTAAGCAATGACCCTGCAGAGCGGGACATCCAGCCCCAACTACAGGCGCTCTGACAAAAAAGGCCCCACTGTCGCCAGCGAGGCCCGCAGTAACCGATTAGACTTCGGTTATTCTTTTGGACCCAGCGCCGACAGACCCTTGAGAATATCAATGGCATAGGCCAGCTGATAATCTTCTTCGCGCAGTTCTGCCGCTTTGCGGGTGCGCTCGCGGTCCTCTTCGATCTGTTTGATCTGGTCATCGGTCAAGCTGTCATTGTTCAGGCGACCGCGCAGATCAGCCTCTGACCGCAGCGGATTGGTCGACAGCGCGCCGTCTTCTTCGTCGGTTTTCGGTTTGGTCGGCGGCTGCGCCACGATGATGTCCGGTGACACGCCCAGCGCCTGGATCGACCGGCCCGAAGGTGTGTAATAGCGGGCAGTGGTCAGGCGCATCGCACCCTCGCCCCGTAGCGGCATCACCGTCTGAACCGACCCTTTGCCAAAGCTTTTAGTCCCGATCACAATGGCACGGCGATGGTCCTGCAAGGCGCCTGCAACAATCTCGGATGCGGACGCAGAGCCACCGTTTATCAAGACCACGATCGGCTTGCCCATCGACAGATCACCCGGCGTCGCATTCACACGGTCACCATCGGCTGGGTCGCGGCCCCGTGTGCTGACGATCTCACCTTCTTCGAGAAAGGCATCCGACACCGAAATTGCCTGATTCAGCAAGCCGCCGGGGTTGTTGCGCAGGTCGATGACGATGCCGTTGATGTTGTCGATGCCGCCGGCGTTCTTAATCTGCTCTTCCAGGCCTTCCTTCATCTTGGGATAGGTCTGTTCGTTGAACGTGGTCAGTCGCAAGACGGCAGTCTGGCCTTCGGTGCGCGCTTTGACGGCGGTCAGCTGGATGGTGTCGCGCACGATCGACACGTCGAATGGTTCTGCCTCGCCCTCGCGGACCACGGTAATCACGATTTCCGATCCCACCGGCCCGCGCATCAACTCAACCGCGTCGTCCAGCAATAGCCCCAGCAGGCTCTCGCCATCCACATGGGTGATGAAATCTCCGGCTTCGATCCCGGCCTCGGCGGCGGGTGTGCCGTCAATCGGCGATACGACCTTGACGAAACCTTCTTCCTGCGTGACCTCGATCCCCAGACCACCAAACTCGCCGCGCGTCTGTTCGCGCATCTTGGATGCATCCTTGGGCGACAGATAGCTTGAGTGTGGATCAAGCGAAGTCAACATACCGTTGATCGCTGCTTCGATCAGGTCACCGGGGTCGACTTCTTCAACATATTGCGCGCGGATACGTTCGAAAATGTCGCCAAACAGGTCCAGCTGCTCGTAGACGTTGCTGGTCTTTGCCGCCTCCTGCGCCAGCAGCGGACCGGCAATCTGCGTCGTTGCCACAACACCTGCCACGGTGCCTGCCACGGCGGCCATCACGAATTTCTTCATCTGTTATCCATCCTTGTCGGTGCGGAACCAGTCTGCCGGGTCCTGAGGTATGTTGTCTTGTCTGACTTCTATATAGAGCGTTTCTGTGCGGTCAGTGCCAGTGCCATCACCATTTGGTGACATTGCCGAGTTAGTGCCGTTTTCCGTCCCACCCATCAACCCGATTGGTGTGCCACCGGCAATCACCTGCCCGGCCTGGCCATAAACAACGTCCAGACCCGCCAGAACAAATAGCGTATCAACCTGTGGTTCCAAGATCACGACATTGCCCAAATCCAGCAATGGCCCGACATAGCGGATCGTCGCGGCTGTGGGGGTGGTGACGATGGCCCGCGGGCGCGTGGCAAGTATCATACCGGGTCGGGTGACACCTGCGGCATCGGTTTCGCCCGCCTCGCGCAGGGTCAGCCCCTGCGCGGGCAGGGGCAAGTCGCCCACTTGTCCATCCAGATTGACCGGGGCCGGTTCGACTTCGCCTGCTGCGATTTCAGATAGGCCGCTGGCGAAACCGTCCAATGTTTCGGTCGATGCGATCAGGATGCCCGTGCGCACCGGATCTTCGGTAAATCGCAGCGGCAGATCGGTGCGATTTGCCATCGCCTGATTCAGCTCAGTCCGCGCACGCTGCACCTCGGTCAGCCCCTCCTGCACCCGCTGCGCGGCATCAACCTGTAAGGCGCGCAGGGTCTGCACATTTTCATAGTCCCGCCGCAGCGCATCGGCGCGGGCATTCAATGCAGGCGTCAACTCGGCCAGCAACATGCCTGCGCGAGCGGTGCCGGTGGGGCCATCGGGGTGAAGAAACACCACCGGGGTGGGATCGCCGCCAATGGTCTGCAAGACACCCAGAAACTGGGCCACCTCGCCCTCGCGGGCCTGCAATTTTTGGCTGAGCTGTGCTTCGTTGATCGCTGCCTGCCGCAGCCCGGCCCGCATCGCCGCCAGTCCATTCTCAAACGCCTGTATGGTTTCAGTCAGCGCCTGAACCCGGTCACGCGCACCATCAGCCTGTCGCAAACGCTCCGAAGCGACCTCAAGCTCCTCTGCCGCCAGACGCGCCTGCAAGGCTGCATCGTTCTGCGCTATACCCGCCAGCGGCCAGACCACCAGCAGTACCGAGATGAAAAACCGTATCATGTCAGCAGGCACCGCCCCGTCATCTCGTCCGGTTGCGGCAAGCCCATCAGATGCAGCACCGTCGGCGCCAGATCGGCCAAGCGCCCGTCGCGCAACACGACCCCCTGCTGCGCACCTACCACCGCCACCGGCACAAGGTTCAGCGTATGCGCCGTATGCGGCCCACCGGTTTCGGGGTCGATCATCACCTCGCAATTGCCGTGATCGGCAGTGACGATCATCGCGCCCCCGGCTTTTTCCAGCGCCGCCAGAACCTTGCCCAGCCCGGCATCCACCGCTTCGCAGGCGGCAATGGCGGCATCCAGATCGCCAGTATGACCGACCATATCGGGATTGGCATAGTTCACCACGATCAGGTCATAACCTGCCTCAATCGCCGCCACAAATTTCTCCGTCACCTCGCCCGACGACATTTCCGGCTGCAAATCATAGGTCGCCACATCGGGGGATTTGGGCATTGCGCGGTCCTCGCCCGTGGCCGGAATCTCTACCCCGCCGTTCAAGAAAAACGTCACATGCGGATATTTTTCGGTCTCGGCCAGCCGGAACTGACGCAACCCATGCTGCGCCACCCAATCGCCCAACGTGTTCACGATGTCAGGTTTTGGGTACATCGTCGTCATGTACGTGCCGTGCATCTTGGAATATTCGGCCATCCCCATCACCGCCGCCCAATCCGGGCGCGGACCAACATCAAACGTATCAAAACCCGGACCCGCCAGCGCCGCCATGATCTCTCGCGCGCGATCTGCGCGAAAGTTCAGGCAGAGCATCGCGTCGCCGTCCCGTGCCCCCGTATAGCCGCCGATCACGCTGGCAGGGATAAATTCATCAGTTTCGCCACGCTCATAGGCAGCGTTTACCGCCGCAATGGCATCGGGTTCGGCATGGCCCTCGCCGCGCAGAATGGCCGCCACGGCCTTGGCCACCCGATCCCAGCGATTGTCGCGGTCCATCGCAAAATAGCGCCCTGTGACGGTGGCAATCCGAACCCCCTTTGGCAGCTTGGCCTGCAAGCTGTCCAAATATCCCAGCGCCGATTGCGGGGCCACATCGCGCCCGTCGGTCATGGTATGGATCACCACCGGCACGCCCGCCGCGTCAATCGCCCGCGCCGCCGCTATCATGTGGTTCAGGTGACCATGCACGCCGCCGTCTGAAACGACCCCCAGCAAATGTGCTGTGCCGCCAGTTGCTTTCAATCGCGCGATGAAATCCAACAAAGGGGCGTTCTGCGCAAAACTGCCGTCCTCGATCGCCAGATCAATCTGCCCCAGATCCATCGCGACGACCCGCCCCGCGCCGATATTGGTGTGACCCACCTCGGAATTGCCCATCTGCCCCCGTGGCAGACCAACGTCGGGACCATGGGTGATTAGGCTGGCATGGGGAAAATCGCGCATGAGGCGGTCAAAATTTGGCGTATGAGCAAGCAGCGGCGCATTCCCCTCCCGCTCCGCCCGCAGGCCCCAGCCGTCAAGGATGCACAATACGACAGGTTTAGGGGCATTCATTCTGGCTCTGCTCCGCTTGGGGACTTGTTTTGCGCCTTTTACCCTTTGTAGGCAGGGACGTGAACCACTTTCCTGTGTTCCACCTCATTCACGCGCTCGGCCCTTGCCCCGCCTGCCCGCTTTGGTCATAACAAGGGGCAAATTTCGCCCCGATTAAGGACCAGACCATGACCCTGCAAGCGCCCGAAACCCGCATTGTAAACACTTGGCGTGTGGCCTGTGACGGCAGCGAAGGCGCGTTGGGCCATCCGCGCGTCTGGCTGCAAATCCCACAGGATCGCGGCTGGGTCGAATGTGGATATTGCGACTGCAAGTTCGTGCACGTGGATTTCGAAGGCAAAGTCTGAACCACAACCGGCAGTGCCTGATGCCACACGGGGGAGCCTCCGGCGAAAGGTCTATCGGGCAATATGCACGCGGGGTGCCGTGGCAATGACCGCTGGCCCAACCCTGATCTTCGTGGCAAAAGGGACGCCAACGCGACAGGAGCATCACCATGACATTCGGCAAAGGCCACCACCTGCATCTGATCGACGGCTCGGCCTTCATCTTTCGTGCCTATCACGCGCTGCCGCCACTGACACGCAAATCAGATGGGTTGCCGATTGGCGCCGTGGCTGGGTTTTGCAACATGCTGCACCGCTATGTTGAGGGCAACACCGGCCCCGATGCACCTACCCATGTGGCCGTGATCTTTGACAAGGGGAGCCATACGTTTCGCAATGACATGTACAACCTCTACAAAGCCAACCGCGAGGCGATGCCCGAAGACCTGCGCCCGCAGATCCCGCTGACCCGCACCGCGACTGAGGCGTTTAACATCGCCTGTAAGGAAAAAGAGGGTTTTGAAGCCGACGACATTATTGCCACGCTTGCCGTACAAGCCCGCGCAGCGGGAGGGCGTTGTACCATCATCAGTTCCGACAAGGACCTGATGCAGCTTGTCGGTGACGGCGTTGAAATGCTCGATGCGATGAAGAACAGGACCATCGACCGCGACGGCGTGTTCGAGAAGTTCGGCGTCTATCCAGAACGCGTGGTCGACGTGCAGGCGCTTGCTGGCGATTCGGTTGATAACGTCCCGGGGGCACCTGGCATCGGGATCAAGACCGCGGCGCTGCTGATCAATGAATATGGTGATCTGGACGCCCTGCTGGACCGCGCGGGCGAGATCAAACAGCCCAAGCGGCGGCAAACCCTGATTGACCATGCCGACCAGATCCGCCTGAGCCGCCGACTGGTCCTGCTTGACGAAAACACCCCGCTTGATTTCACCATCGACGATCTTGAGGTGCGCGACCCAGACCCGGACACACTGCTGGGATTCCTGTCAGAGATGGAGTTTCGCACCCTGTCCAAACGCGTGGCCGATGTTTTAGGCCGTGAGGCCCCGGTTATCACCGAGGCACCGGCCCCTGACAGCACTGCACCGCAGGCTGCCGATATACCGTTTGACACCAGCAAGTATGAACAGGTCAGCGACGCCGCCGCCCTGCAGAAATGGCTCGACCAGATTTACGAAGCGGGCCATGTCGCGGTCGATACTGAAACCACTGGACTTGATGAAATGGTGGCAGATCTTGTCGGCATTTCGCTGTCTGTCACGGCGGGCGAAGCCTGCTATATCCCGCTGATTCATAAAGCCAGCCGGGACGATGATTTGTTCGGCTCTGACGATCTGGCACCCGGCCAGATGCCCACCGAAGAGGTACTGAAAATGCTCACCCCGATGCTGGAGGATCCTGCGATCCTCAAGATCGGGCAAAACATGAAATATGACAGCAAGATTTTTGCCCAGATCGGCATCACGGTTGCCCCGATCGACGACACTATGCTGATGTCCTACGCGATGCACGCGGGCCTGCATAATCACGGAATGGACACGCTTTGCGAACGCTACCTTGCGCATACGCCGCTCCCTATCAAACCGCTGTTGGGGTCAGGTAAATCTGCCGTGACCTTCGACAAGGTGCCGTTGGAAGACGCGGTGGCCTATGCCGCCGAAGACGCCGACATCACGCTGCGTCTGTGGCAGTTGTTCAAGCCACAACTGCACCGCGCGCAGGTCACCAAGGTCTATGAAACGCTAGAGCGCCCGCTGGTGCCAGTGCTGGCCGCGATGGAACGCTCTGGTATCAAGGTTGACCGTGATACGCTGTCGCGCATGTCCAACGCCTTTGCCCAGAAAATGGCAGGGCTGGAGGACGAGATTTACGAACTGGCAGGCCGCAAGTTCAACGTCGGTTCACCCAAGCAGCTAGGTGAGATCCTGTTTGACGAAATGGCGCTAGAGGGCGGCAAGAAGGGCAAAACCGGCGCCTATGCCACTGGCGCGGACGTACTGGAAGACCTCGCCACTGAACACGAACTGCCGCGCCGCATTCTTGATTGGCGGCAGCTCAGCAAACTCAAATCCACCTACACCGACGCGCTGCAGGAACACATCAATCCTGACACGGGGCGGGTGCATACGTCATATTCCATTGCTGGGGCCTCGACCGGGCGGTTGGCGTCGACTGATCCAAACCTGCAGAACATCCCCATCCGCTCTGAGGAAGGCCGCCGCATCCGCGAGGCATTTGTGGCAGAGAAGGGCAAGACGCTGGTAGCGCTCGATTACTCGCAGATCGAATTGCGCATCCTGGCGCATATCGCTGATATCCCCGAACTAAAGCAGGCCTTTGCTGACGGTATCGACATTCACGCGCTGACTGCGTCGGAAATGTTCAACGTCGCGCTTGACGACATGACGCCCGAGATCCGGCGTCAGGCCAAGGCGATCAACTTTGGCGTGATCTACGGCATTTCCGGCTTTGGCCTCGCGCGCAACCTGCGCATCCCGCGGGCCGAGGCGCAGGGATTTATCGACCGTTATTTCGAACGCTTCCCCGGCATCCGTACTTACATGGACGACACCAAAGCTTTCGCCAAGGAACATGGATTTGTGCAAACCCTGTTTGGCCGTAAAATTCACACGCCCAACATCGGTGCCAAAGGGCCGCATGCCGGGTTTGCTGCGCGCGCCGCGATCAACGCCCCGATCCAAGGCACTGCCGCCGATGTGATCCGCCGCGCCATGATCCGCATGCCCGCCGCCATCGCCGATCTGCCCGCGACGATGCTGTTGCAGGTGCACGATGAACTGCTGTTCGAGGTCGAGCAGGGCGCCGAGGACGCACTCATCTCTGCCGCGCGCGAGGTCATGGAGAACGCCAATGATCCGGTGGTAAAGCTGGATGTGAAACTGACTGTGGATGCCGGTCAGGGTGCCAATTGGGCGGAGGCACATTGATGGAAAACCTTGATCCAAAGGCGCCACTGCCCGATGATCTGATGCAGGCGCTGGATGAAACAGGCGCGCAGGCAGGGTGGGATGCATATAGTGACGAAATGCGCGCAGATGCCCTGGAATGGATCGACAGCGCGCGCACCACGGCGGCACGTTCAAAACGGGTGGATGATGTGGCGCGCTTTGCTGGCAAAGGCATGCCGCCCACGCCGTTTCAGTGACACACTGTGATCTCACGGTCCGAAACCTGGCGCATCGCGCGTCGTATTAGGTGCGATCAAACTTCAGGGCTTCGCTCGGAAAGATAGCCCAATATCGTCTATTTGAACTGCACCAAATCCCACAGGTTGCCGTATAAGTCCTCAAACACCGCCACGGTGCCATAATCGGCGTGTTTGGGTGGCCTGACAAACTTCACGCCGCGGTTCAGATAGGCATTATAGTCGCGCTCAAAATCATCCGTCTGTAAAAATAGAAAAACCCGCCCACCACATTGATCACCGATGTACCCCCCCTGATGGGTATTCGAGGCACGCGCTAACAGCACCCCGGCCTGCCCTTCCCCACGCGGCCGCACAACAACCCAGCGTTTGTCCTGCTCCGGCTGATACGTATCATCAATCAGCTCAAACCCCAGCTTTTCAGTATAAAAGGCAATCGCGTCGTCATAATCGCGCACCACGACAGCAACGAGGGAAAGTGATTGGTTCATCTGCAGTTCCATCTTTTGAAAGCACCACAATAGCCACAATGCCAGACATGCCGCCAGATGGGTAACTACCCCCGGGCACGAAGCAACGTCGCAGCGCGCCTTCTTTTAACGCCGCCCTTGGCACTGCCACCCAAATTCCGCTACCTCTTATCCCATGACCCCGATCCTCTATTCCTTTCGCCGCTGCCCTTATGCGATGCGTGCGCGTCTGGCGTTGGCTTCCGCCGGCAGGCTTGTACATCTGCGCGAAGTTGTCCTGCGCGACAAACCCGCCGAATTCCTAACCGCCTCGCCCAGCGCCACGGTGCCCTGCCTTGTCATCAAAACCGGTCCCATCGACGAAAGCCTCGACATCATGAAATGGGCGCTGGCCCAGAACGATCCCGAAGGCTGGCTCGACATGCCAGATGCAGGCCACGCCCTGATCACCCGTGCCGATGGCCCGTTCAAGCAAGCGCTGGACCGCACGAAATACGCCAGCCGCTATCCCGATGAGGACGCTGCCAACCACCGCGCCATCGCCGCCGCCTTTCTGCACGAACTCGACGACACCATCACCACCTGGATATTCGATCGGCCGACGCTGGCGGATTACGCGATCCTGCCCTTCGTCCGCCAATTCGCCTATATCGACCGCGAGTGGTTTGACGCGCAGTCGTGGCCCGACCTTCGCGCATGGCTCGACGCGTTTCTGATCAGCCCTCGCTTTGGCGCGATTATGCAAAAGTATCCGCAATGGCAGCCGGGCGACGTGCCAATAGATTTTCCAGTGTCAGCGCAGCGTCGTTAGATTGCCGGCATCAAGCTGCATCCAACCCAAGGTTTCTTCCGTCGGCCCTCCGGGATGATACTCCCCGCTGATCCAACCGTCATAGCCACTGTCACGCAGACGCCCAAATAACATGGCGAAATCCACATCACCTGTTCCCGGCGCGCTGCGTTCTGGGCAGTCACCGATCTGCACGTGGCGGATCAGATCGCGATACTGATCAAACACCGCCACCGCATCGCCGTGGATCATTTGCGCATGATAGCTGTCATATTGCAGCGCCACATTCGGCGCATCCACCGCCGCCAAAACCTCTGCCGCCAGCGCGTAGTCGTTTAGGAAATACCCCGGCATCGCAACCGGGTTCAGCGGTTCAATCATCAGGGTCAGTCCCGCAGGGGCGTCATCTGCCGCGCGCTTCAGGTTCTCGACAAACACCGCCTTCGCCGCATCCCCGACAGCCTCGCCCGCCATCACATGGATCATTTTCGGTTTCAAAACATCGACATAGCGGTACACCCGCCGCATGTCATAGGCGAACCGCCCCGCCAGTTCCGGCACGGCGGCAAAGCCCCGCTCCCCCCCGGTATAATTTGGCGGCGGCGCGTTGATCAGCACCAGTTCCAACCCATTGCGCAACAGAGCGCGTTGAGTTTCCTTGGCAGGCAGATCGTAGGGAAACAAGATTTCGACCGCCGAAAACCCAGCCTCCGCCGCCGCATCGAACCGGTCCAGATAGGGTAGATCGGGCCAAAGCAGGGAAAGGTTCGCGGCATATTTCAAGGACATTCAAGCGTCTTTCGGCAGTTCGTCCGATGGAATAATGCCAAAGAATTCTCCGGACGACCAGACGCCAAACCAGCCGTCATGGTGTGTCGCCAACTCAACCAAGCGGTAAAAGCTCTTGCGGTCGATCAGCGCCTCAAGATTGCGTCGCACCAACACATATGGCGCCGGCTCTCCGGTTTCGTCGTCCCGCTCCACCCGGATCGGATGATCTGCCCCGGCCACGGCCACGTCGCCCAGGTTGGTGACAAAGCTTAGGCGCTGGTTATCGACCTCTCCTTCCGCCTCAAAATCCACCGCGATAAACGGCGCATCCTCTACCGTGATGCCCACCTTCTCCACCGGGGTCACAAGGAAATAATCATCCCCCTCCCGCCACAGAATCGTCGCGAACAATTTGACCAATTCGATCCGCCCAATCGGCGTGCCTTGATAGAACCACGTCCCGTCCCGCTTGATCTGCATGTCCAGATCCCCACAAAACGGCGGGTTCCACTTTTCCAGCGGCGGCAAACCGCGTGTTTTGGCCGCTTTGGCCGATGCAATCAGGCTGTCAGCGGTTGGGGTCACGGTTTTTTGTCCACTCATTGCTTTTGCCATTCCCTGTCATCGCGATACACTTACACTGAACGATATAACCCTAAGAGAGTAAATGTCATGACCCAAGCGGATGATCTGATCGCCCATATCGAGGTACTGGCCGAAAAACTGGCGCTGGCAAAGCAGTCGATCACCCAGCGGTTTATCGGTCAGGAACAAGTGGTTGACCTGACGTTGACGGCACTCCTCTGCGGTGGGCACGGGCTGCTGATCGGCCTGCCGGGCCTTGGCAAAACCCGTCTGGTCGAAACACTGGGCACTGTGATGGGCCTCAACGGCAACCGTGTTCAATTTACCCCCGATCTGATGCCAGCCGATATTCTGGGGTCGGAAGTGCTGGATACCGCCGCGGATGGCTCTCGTGCCTTTCGATTTGTTGAGGGACCGATTTTCTGCCAGCTTTTGATGGCAGATGAGATTAACCGCGCCAGCCCGCGCACCCAATCGGCGCTGCTACAGGCGATGCAGGAAAAGACCGTGACCGTCGCTGGCCAAGACCGCCCGTTGGGCAATCCCTTCCACGTGCTCGCCACCCAGAACCCGATTGAACAAGAAGGCACCTACCCCTTGCCAGAGGCACAGCTTGACCGTTTTCTGGTGCAGATCGACGTCAACTATCCCGACCGCGCCACCGAACGCGACATCCTAATCGCCACCACGGGCGAGGCTGAAGGACAGGCCCATGCGGTCTTCACCTCTGCCAATCTGCTGGCCGCGCAAACCCTGCTGCGCCGCATGCCGGTGGGCGACAGCGTGGTCGAAATGATCCTTGATCTGGTCCGCTCCTTCCGCCCCGATGATCCCGATGCCAGCGCCTTGGTGCGCGAAACCGTGGCTTGGGGCCCCGGCCCACGCGCCGCCCAAGCCCTGATGCTGACAGTGCGCGCACGGGCGCTTTTGCAAGGGCGCCTTGCCCCCTCGGCTGAGGATGTGATCGCCATGGCCCGCCCGGTGCTAAGCCACCGCATGGCGCTGAATTTTGCCGCCCGCGCCCGTGGCGATAGCCTGCCCAACCTGATCAGCGAAACCGCCACCCGCCTGACCGGATCAAAGGCCGCCGCGTGACCCAAACCCCACATTCCCTACGTGCCTTGGCCGAGGATCAGGCCGCGCGCCTGCCTGCCCTGCTGGCCCGTGCCGAACATCTGGCCGGCGCCGTCCTGCTGGGCGCGCATGGCCGCAGGCGGGCGGGGCTGGGGGATGATTTCTGGCAATACCGCCCGGCACAAATGGGCGACAGCCGCCGCATGATCGACCACCGCCGCAGCGCGCGCGGCGACCTTGAATTTGTGCGCGAACGCGAATGGCAGATTGCCCAATCCATCATGCTCTGGGTCGATCAGGGCGCCTCGATGCGCTTTACCTCCGGGCGCGACCTGCCACAAAAGGCCGACCGCGCCCGCCTGCTGGGCCTGTCTCTGGCGATCTTGTTGCTGCGCGGCGGCGAACGCGTGGGGCTGACCGGCACCACCCTGCCGCCCCGGCGCGGCAACCCCCAAGTGTTGCGTCTGGCCGAGGCGTTCTGCCGCGACGACGACAGCGATTACAGCCCCCCCGAACACCGCGCCATGATCCCCCATGCCCGCGCCGTGTTCATCTCTGATTTCATGGGTGATCTGGCGGACGTGCAATCGGCCCTGACCAAAGCCGCCGACCGTGGCGTGCGCGGCATCCTCTACCATGTCCTCGACCCGTCCGAGGAGGCTTTCCCCTTTTCCGGCCGCACCATTTTTGAGAGCGTCGGTGGCACCCTGCGTCATGAAACGCTCAAGGCAAACGACCTGCGCGACCGCTATCTTGACCGCCTCGCCACCCGCAAGGCCGAGCTGCAACAGCTTTGCGCCGTCACCGGCTGGCAATACGGGCTGCACCATACAAATGCCTCCGCGCAATCCGCGCTGCTTTGGCTGTACGGCGCGCTCGACGCCCGCGCCGGGGTCGCAGCATGAGTGTCTTTGGCGGCATCGGCTTTACCGCGCCTTGGCTCCTGCTGGCCTTGCTGGCCCTGCCAATCCTCTGGCTGATCCTGCGCGCCGTGCCCCCCGCACCGATCCGCCGCCGCTTTCCCGGTGTGGCGCTGCTCTTGGGCCTGAAAGACGACGAAAGCGTGTCTGACCGCACCCCGTGGTGGCTCTTGCTGCTGCGCATGCTGGCGGTGGCGGCGATCATCATCGGGCTGGCCGGTCCCGTGCTGAACCCGCAAACCGATCAGGCGCAGGGCGATGGCCCGCTGCTGATTGTGCTGGATGGCTCATGGGCCGGGGCCGCCCGCTGGCCCCAGCAGATGGAGGCGCTGGAGGCGCAGCTTACCCGCGCCGGGCGCGCAGGCCGCACCGTTGGCCTGCTCAGCCTCACCCGCCCTGATATGCCCACTTTTCAATCCGCCGATGTCTGGCGCAGCCGTCTGGCGGGCCTCGCGCCAGAGGCTTGGCAACCCGCCCCCGCCAACATCACCCGCGCCACAGAAATACTGGCCGAAGTGCCTGCCGCCGACACCCTGTGGTTCAGCGATGGTCTGGATTTTGACGGCCGCGATGCCCTGCTGCAAACCTTGCAATCACGCGGACAGGTCGAGGTTTACCAAACCGCCGCCAATGTGCTGGCCATCGCCCCTGCCACCTATGACGACGGCGAGATCAACCTGACCCTGCACCGCGCCGCGGCCGGTTTAGAACGCGACGTTGTGGTTGAGGCCCGGGGCCGCGATCCGGCGGGCAACGCCCGCATCCTCGCCACCGCCAATGCCACCTTTGATCAGGGTGCAACACAGGCCACCACCGCGCTGGCCCTACCGGCCGAACTGCGCGCGCGGTTGACCTCGTTCAACATCGCCGGGCAGCGCTCGGCTGGGGCCACCACGCTGGTGGACGATGGGCTGCGCCGCCGCGAAGTGGCGCTGATCGGTGGGCGCGGCACCCGCGAAGGGCTGCAACTGCTGTCGCCGCTGCACTATATCGAACAGGCGCTGGCCCCCAGCGCCGACCTGATCGACGGATCGCTGGCCGATGTGCTGCCCGCCAACCCCGATGTGATCGTGCTGGCCGATATCGCCACCCTGTCAGATGCCGAAACCACCCCGCTGCTTGAGTGGATCAACGAGGGCGGCATGCTGATCCGCTTTGCCGGGCCGCGCATCGCCGCCAGCGACGTCAGCCGCATCGACGAAGACCCGCTGATGCCCGTGCGCCTGCGCGCCGGCGGGCGCAGCGTCGGTGGCGCGATGTCATGGGGCGAACCTAAGTCGCTGGCCCCATTTCGCAGCGCCTCGCCGTTCTTCGGCCTGCCCGTGCCGGGTGATGTTGTTGTCTCGTCGCAGGTGGTTGCGCAACCCGATCCCACATTGGCCGACCGAGTGATTGCATCACTTAGCGATGGCACACCACTGGTCACCCGCAAAACCGTGGGCCAAGGCCAGATTGTGCTGTTTCACGTCACCGCCACTGCCGAATGGTCAACCCTGCCTCTGTCAGGTCTGTTTGTGCAGATGCTGGAGCGGCTCGCCGTGTCCTCAGGTGCCGCCACACCGGAGGCGCAAAACCTCGAAGGCACCACATGGACCCCCTTGCGGGTGATGGATGGCTTTGGCGCACTGTCGGATGCCGACAACCTGCCGGGCGTCACCGGGCCGGACCTGATCAGTGCCGCCGCTGGACCCGCGCTGCGCCCCGGCATCTATGGTTCCGATGATCGCCGCATCGCGCGCAACACTTTTCGCGCCGACAGTACCCTTGCCCCCGCTACATGGCCTGCCGACGTACCCCTGCGCGGCTTTGCCACCGCACCTGAACAGCCCGTCACCGGCGCGTTGCTCAGCCTCGCGATTATGCTGCTGGTCGCCGATGTGGCCGCTTCGCTGGCGCTATCGGGGCGATTGCTACGCGGCGTAAACGCGGCACTGGTGCTTGGTGTCGCGATTGGCCTGCACCACCCCGTCCCCGGCCATGCCCAAGACATGACCGAAGCCGATAACTTCGCCATCCAATCGACCGGCGAGGTGTCGCTGGCCCATGTGATTACCGGCGATGCGGGTGTTGATGAAATTGCACAGGCGGGGCTGATGGGCCTGTCCGATACATTATTCTTTCGCACCTCCATCGAGCCCGCTCCACCCACAGGCGTCGATCTGGAGCGCGACGAACTGGCGTTTTTCCCGATCCTTTACTGGCCCATCACCCCCGATCAGCCACGCCCATCCGAAGAAGCCTATGCCAAGCTAAACGCGTACCTACGGTCGGGGGGGCTGATCCTGTTTGACACCCGTGATGGCGATACCGCGCGGTACGGCGCCGCCAGCCCCAATGGCCGCAAACTGCAATCGCTCGCAGCTCCGCTGGACATTCCGCCATTGGAACCACTGCCGGGTGACCACGTCCTAACCCGCACGTTTTATCTGCTTCAAGATTACCCAGGACGCCACGCCAGCCGCGACCTATGGGTCGAAGCGGCGCCTCCTAATGCTGAAAAAATCGACGGTATGCCGTTTCGCAACCTCAACGATGGTGTCACACCTGTGGTCATCGGCGGTAATGATTGGGCCGCGGCATGGGCCGTGCGCTCAGATGGTGCGCCGCTGCTGCCTATCGGGCGTGGGTTTTCCGGCGAGCGGCAGCGCGAACTGGCCTACCGCTTTGGGGTAAACCTTGTGATGCATGTGCTGACCGGCAACTACAAATCTGATCAGGTGCATGTGCCTGCGCTGCTTGATAGGTTGGGCCAATGACCGCCACCATAGTCTTTGACCCGCTGATCCCGCTGGCCCTGCTGGCAGTGATTGCCGTGCTCGCCGCCCTCGGCGTGGCGCTGGCCGCTTGGCGTGGGCTGTCAGGCTGGGCCTTGCGCGGATTGGCCGCTTTGGTGGTGCTTGGCGCGCTGGCTGGCCCGTCTTATCAGCAAGAGGACCGCGCCCCGCTCAGCGACATTGTCCTGCTGCTCGAAGACAACAGCGCCAGCCAGAAACTCGGTGACCGCCCGGCCCAAAGCAGCAGCGCTGGCGATGCCCTCGCCGCGCGCATCACCGCGCGGCCCAACACCGACCTGCGCCGCATATCCGTGCCCGACGGGGCGGGCGATGCTGGCACCCAATTGATGACCACACTGGCCGACGCGCTGGCCGATGAACCGCGTTCGCGCATCGCAGGTATCCTCGCCATCAGCGACGGGCGCGTGCATGACGCCGACCTGCCGCTGGACCTGCCCGCGCCGCTGCACCTGCTGCAAACCGGGCTGGACACCGACTGGGACCGCCGCCTGTCTGTGCGCAATGCGCCCGCCTTTGCCATCATCGGCGAACCCGTCACCCTGACCCTGCGCATTGACGATCTGGGTGCGGCCCCTGAAAACGACGGGCTGGCGCTGCTGGATATCTCTGTCGATGGCGAAGAACCGCAGCGTTTTCGCGTGCCCGTGGGCGAAGACATCGACCTGCCTGTGACCCTGCCGCACGGCGGACGCAACGTGATCCGCTTTTCGCTACCCGAAAGCCCGGGCGAATTGACCGACCGCAACAATGCCGCGCTGATCCAGATGAACGGCGTGCGCGACCGGTTGCGCGTCTTGCTGGTGTCGGGGGAGCCACACCCCGGCGGCCGCACATGGCGTAACCTGCTGAAATCAGACAGTTCCGTCGATCTGGTACATTTCACCATTCTGCGCCCGCCGGAAAAACAAGACGGCGTGCCGGTGAACGAACTGTCGCTGATCGCCTTTCCGACCCGCGAATTGTTCATGGACAAGATAGACGACTTTGACCTGATCATCTTTGACCGATATCAGCGCCGCGGAATTCTGCCTGCGCTGTACCTCGAAAACGTGGCCAATTATGTGCGCAAAGGCGGGGCAGTGCTGGTCGCGGCCGGGCCAGATTTTGCCAGCGCCGACAGTCTCTATCGCTCTCCACTGGGGCTGGTGCTGCCCGCGACACCGACGGCGCGGGTGATCGAACAACCCTACCTTCCCGCCATCACCGAACTTGGCCAGCGTCATCCGGTGACCGCCGACATGCCCGGAAACGGCGACTGGGGCCGCTGGCTGCGCCAGATTGATGTCACCGCGCCAAAAGGCACCGTGGTCATGAGCGGCATAGACGACCGTCCCCTGCTGGTTCTGGATCGGGTTGATCAGGGCCGCGTGGCGCTGTTGGCATCCGATCACGCATGGCTCTGGAGCCGGGGTTACGAGGGCGGTGGCCCACAGTTGGAACTGCTGCGCCGCCTTGCCCATTGGATGATGAAGGAACCCGAGCTGGAAGAAGAAGCTCTGACCGCCATCGCCGAGGGCCAGACCATGCGCATCACGCGCCGTACACTGGGCGAAACCGTGCCGCCCGTGACCATCACCGCCCCCGATGGCAGCGTGCATGAATTGGCATTGACCCCCGCAGGTCCGGGCCAATTCGAAGGCGTCTATAGCGGGCCAGAGATCGGGCTGTATCGTTTGGAAAATGGCGACCAGACCAGCGTCATCGGGCTTGGCCCTGCTGCCCCGCGCGAATTTGTTGAAACGATCGCGAGTGACGCAGCCCTGCGCGCGGTGATCGACGGCATGCGCGGCGGCGTCGCGCGGTTGCAAGACGGGCTGCCGCGTCTGCGAGACGTGCGGGTTGGCCGCCCTGCTGCCGGGCGCGGGTGGCTGGGCCTGACCCCGCGTGGTGCCTATGAAACCCGTGATGTGCGGCAGACGCCGATCTTGCCGGGGTGGTTGGTGTTGCTCATGTCGGCGCTGTTGATCACGGGCGCTTGGCTGCGCGAGGGGCGGCGGTAGTTGCTGCTGTTGGCTGGGGGCCAGCCCCCAGACCCCCGAGGGTATTTTTGACTCAAAAAAGTAGGAAGACCGAGGGGTGTTAACCTCTCGCGCAATGGCGATCTGTAAAGCGTCCGCTGTACGGCTGCTGTACAGGTGCTGTACGGATTGTGCATCGGCTATCTGGCTGAAATATAAACGTTAACCGGCTAACGCGTCACACCGCCCGGAACAGGAGCCCACCCGCGAGCACCGCCACCAGCGCGCCTGCTGTCAGTTCCACCACCGCAGCCACCTGTGCCATGCGCGGCGAGCCTCCCAACCCGGCCAGCAGCCCTCCCCGCAATCCCCCTGCGGCAAGGCCCACCGCAATGGTGACCAAGGCGGTGCCCAGGGCCATCGCAAAAGCCCCCAGCACACCCGCACCGCCAATGCCCATATGCCAGGTGATGATCAGCACAAACAGCGCCCCGGTGCAGGGGCGGATGGCGATCCCGGCGATGAGGACAAGGGCATCGCGCAGGGTAACCGCGTCATCCACCTCGCGCAGCGATGGGCCGTGCGCGTGACCACAGCTTGGGCAGGCTTCGTGATTGTGCGACATTTCTAAGTTGTGAGGGCCAGCTCCGCGCAGATGCCTCAGGCCGCGCCAGATCAACCAAAGCCCGATCAGCATGATCGCGCCATAGCTTGCCGGGGCCATGATGCCCTCTGTCACCCCCACCAGCGCCTCGCGGCTGAGGTTTAGCACCATCACACCGGTATAGACCAAAACCACCGCCGTCACGGCTTGCCCCAGCGACGCTGTTAGTGCGATCAATGACAGCCGCAGCATCGGGACCCGGCGCGCAAGCCCATAACCGCCTATCAGAACCTTACCGTGGCCTGGGCCCGCTGCATGTGCCAAGCCGTACAGGAAACAAGCCGTCAGGACAGTCGCCAGGGCGCCTGCCTCACCCCCGCGCGCGGCACGCAACCCGGTTGCGATGGTATTTTGGAAACCGCGTTGTTGCCCTGCTGCCCAGGATGACAGGACATCAAAGCCACCCGTGGCCCAAATACCCAGCAGCGCCAGTGTCGCCGCCACTGCGGCTAGGGTCACGGCACTGCGCATGAGAGGATCACTTCGTTGGCCAGGGCGGCACCGATATCGGGCAGACCGACGTCCTCGGGGTCTGACTCCATATCAAGGGTGCTGAGCTGCTCTTGCACCGCTTTCAGCCCCGCCGTCATGTCCGGCATTTTAACGCGGCCCCGGCAGCCGTCATTGCCCGTGATCTTTACCGGGCGGTTCACCTCGTAGGCCGTGTAATAGGTTGGGTCGTAGGGCTTGATCACCACCCCGTCCGCCAGTTGCGGCGATCCGGTGACCGCGCGTGTATGCACCGTGGTGATGCGACCTTCGGAGAATCGCGTGATTATGTCCTGCGGACCGGACAGGGGCACGTCGCGCGCGCCATCCGTCACCACCAGATCGCCGTTGAACCCATCGACCCATTGCATGTCAAAACCGTTAAGTTGAGCCAGTTCCTCGGGCGTCAGCACGCCATCATAATCCGGGTCCAACGCACGGTCTTCGGTAATCAACAGGGAATAAAATTCGTCATATACCCAAGTCACCCTCACATGGGTCAGGTTTCCGATGTCATCCACAATGGCATCGACACCAGTTTCGACAAATATATGCGGATGCGCTCCCAGAGGGGCGGCAACAAGCAGACATAAAAGATGCGCAGCACAGCGTTTCATACCACTATCTTTAGCGGCCTTGGCGGGCGTCGGCAATTGGTGCGCGTGCGTCGGCGACGGATGGCCGGATCATTTGATCTGGATCTGAACCTGCGCCGAACGGCCCCTAGCATCGACCACCGCAATCTGCGCAAACCCCTGCCCCGTCAGCGGCAGTATCATATCGCGCTGCCGCACCCCGGTCAAAAGGGGCGTTCCATCTACCAGTACCGTCAGCGGCAACATCCCGGCGCGCAGTTTCAGCGGAATGCCCGCAGCGTTGTGGCGCAGCACCGCGCCATCAGGGGGAAAACTGACTGTCGGCGCATTGATATCGCGCACGAAAACTGCATCGCGGCTGCGGAACCTCTGCAAGGGTACCGGCAGGGACGCGGTAGAAAGGATCAGCGTTTCCGGCGGTGGCGCTGGCATGGGGTCGGGCCGCGGCTTGAGACGGCCAAACGCCTCGAACAGGATTGGTGCGGCCAGATCACCACCAAAGGCCCCCGGCACCGGCGTCCCATCAGGCCGCCCCAGCCAGACACCGATCACATGCGCGCCATCAAAACCCAAGGCCCAGGCGTCGCGGTGCCCATATGACGTGCCGGTCTTATACGCGACCTGCCCATCGCGCGCAGCGGCACCGGCAGGCGGGACCAACCCGGCGAGGATATGTCCGATCTGCCATGCAGCCGCCCGCGACATCATCGGCTGACGTCGTGTCGCGTCGCCACCGGAACGCCAGTACAACGGGCGCGCAGCCCCGCCCTGTGCCAGTCCGGCATAGAGCTGCACCAGATCATTCAGCGTCAACCCGACTCCACCCAGTGCAACAGCCAGCCCCGGCTTACCGCCAGGTACCTGCGGGTCTGCCCCGCCAGCCCGAAGCGCGGCCAGCAACCGTGACGGCCCAAGTTCGTGGGTTAACAGGATCGGCGGAATGTTCAGCGACAGTTGCAGCGCCTCGCGCACCGTCACCTCACCGCGAAACTGGCCATCGAAATTCTGCGGCGCATAGCGGCCAAAGGCGATTGGCACGTCGTTGATAAGGGTGTCCGGGTGCGCAAGGCCCTGATCAAAGGCCAAGCCGTATATGAAAGGCTTTAGTGTCGATCCGGGTGAGCGAACAGCGCGGGTCATGTCAACAAATCCCAGAGAGCCATTCTGGGACGAATAATCAGACGACCCCGCAGTGGCCATAACCGCGCCACTGCGGTGGTCCGCCACCACGATCGCCGCTGATACGCCAGCCGCATGTCCCTGGACAGCCCGCTGCACAAGGTCTTCGATCTGTGCCTGCAGCGCCGCGTCCAGAGTGACATCATGGCGCCCCGCCAATGGATCGGCCCAGCGCAAGTGATCGGCCAAATGTGGCGCAAGGCGCACAAACGGCTTCATCCGCCGAGGCACCGGGTTCGCACGCGCGAGGGCCGGGGCACCTACCCGCACGAGCACCCGATCACGCGCCGCTTCGGCCGCGCGGGGGTGACGGTCCGGGCGGCGGCTTTCGGGCGATTGGGGCAGCGCCACCAGCAGAGCGGCCTCTGCCAAGGTCAGTCGCGCGGGCTCCTTGCCAAACCATGCCAGAGCCCCGGCGCGGAGCCCTTCGACCGCGCCGCCATACGGAGCATGGGCAAGGTATAGCTCCAATATCTGCTCTTTGCTCAGCTTGCGTTCCAGCGCGAGGGCGACGCGGACCTGGCGCAGCTTGCCGTGCCAACGCCCGGTGCCGGAGTTTTCCAACAGCCGCGCCACTTGCATCGTCAGGGTGGAACCGCCTGAAACGACCTCGCCGCGCCACAGTGCCTGACCGGCTGCACGCAGCATCGC
This sequence comes from Sulfitobacter sp. KMM 9851, assembly GCF_057178245.1. Lineage (NCBI taxonomy): Bacteria > Pseudomonadati > Pseudomonadota > Alphaproteobacteria > Rhodobacterales > Roseobacteraceae > Sulfitobacter > Sulfitobacter sp. KMM 9851. Next base: position 288,307 of record NZ_CM169991.1, on the reverse strand, counting down.
GACAGGATCGACGCCTGCGTGATCGTAAAAACGCTTGTCCTCATAGGTGACCAGCATCGCCAGAAAATCGGCATCCACCTGCGCCAGTGATAGCGGCAGACGAATGCGCCCGTCCTCCACCGGAAACACGCGCATCAGCGCGCCGTTGCGGTCGCGCATCTCGACCGATGTTTCGACCAATACGGGCGGCAGAACAGTCGCCCCGACCCAATCATCCACAGCGTCACGCAAAGCTGCGCCGGTACCCGACACTATGACCAGTGCGAGCAGCGCGTGGCGTATCATGGGGCGACCGTCACCGCCCCTGTGCCGGTATAGGCACGGTATTCAGGGCGGTACATGTCACTGACTGTGGCCGCCGGGTGGTGATAGTGACCAGGGCTGACTGCGCGCACGACATAGGCTAGGTTGAAGGCCTCGGCCTCGCGATGGTTCACCGCAGCGACAAAGCGATCACTACGGAATTCAGCGTTTTCGGCCTCGGCGGTCTTTAGCCATTCCATCGCACCCACCTCGCCGCTGCGCAACAGGTTGGGGTTGTCGATCTCGAACCCCGCGGGCAGCGGATCATCCACAATCAACCGCGCGCCGATGTCCTCGAACGGGGTGATCGTAAGCACCACAACCATCCGATCACCGCTGGCGAACAGATCCGTAACAGGCGCACCGTCCATCGTGAAATAGGCGCGGGTGATCGCATAGCCATAGCCGCCAGCCTCAGGCGGCACTTGTGGCACGCCGTAGGTGGTCAAGGTGACATCCATCGCCGCAGACGAGATATTCTCGATTACAGACGCCGCCGCATCGCCGTCGGTCAACCGGCGCACGACGGGGCCAGCGGCGGGTTGCCCGTTCACCCGCAGCCCCGGCACGGCATCCGGAGAGGCAAGGGCATGGGCGGCCATCACCACCTGTGCAGCTTCTTGCGTCGACAGCCGGTTGTTATCGCGTCCGATCCAACTGGCCAGCACGGCGGTATCAACCGCATTGCTGCCTGCCTCCGCCGACAGCTTCAGCACCGCGGCCGTGTCGCGCAGCGGAGAGCCAAAATCGGACCGCCAGTCTCGCCTCTGCCGCTCGGTCAACAGCATCGCGCCCGCCCGGCGGAACATCACGTCAGCACGCAGCGGATCACCATAAGCCGCCAGCGCCGCCCCCAATTGAGCAGCGGCCAGGGGCGTGCCGAAATCGTCGCCCTTGGTATCGGCGTAATAGCGCAAATCGCCCATGCTCGCCGCGCCCTCCTGTGCCAGCACCAGCAGGGCATAGGCAACATCCTCGCCCCCGCTGTCGAAATCGGGGGCATAACTGATCCGGTTTCGCAGGTTGTCCATGGCAAGGCCAAAGGCCAGATCGGGCACCTCATGCCCCTCGCGCCGCGCCCGACTGAGGAAATCGCTGACATACGCATCTAGCCAGAACTCCCCCGAATCCGCACGCCAGAGACCAAAGGCCCCGTTGCTGGCCTGACGCGTCAGAACCTGTGCAATGGCAGTCGATATCTTGTCCTCAATCTGCTCGGGTTCGCCCAGACCTGCGGCCTGTGCCACAGAACTCAGGTAAAGCAGTGGCATCGCTGCTGATGTCACCTGTTCGGTGCAGCCATATGGATAACGATCAAGCTGGTTCAGCAGCCCCGGAACATCGAAACGCGCCAGCGGCCCGGCGGTTAGTGTGGCGCTGGCGGTGCCGGATTTCAGCCCGGCAAAGACATTGCCGTCAAAGGTAAAACTTTCCCCGACCCCCAGTGCAAACTGGCGTGTCTCGGCCACTTCGGGGTCGTTGCTGCGCACCGGCATCGTAAGCACCTTGCGCAACTCTTTTCCCTCCGGCGTCGTCAGGATAACGGTGATCAGCGGATCGCCGATGGCCTGCGCAGTCACCGGTATCTCCAGCTTTTGCGTGCCATTGGTGGCCAGTGTTACCACCGCAGGCACATCGCCTAGACGTAGATCATCATCAGCGCGCACCGCTAGGTTCATCTGGCCCGCATCCCCTTCGGCATGAACCAGTTCCAGCAGCAAACGGCTTTGATCCCCCGGCGAAAGGAACCGGGGCAAAGAAGCGGTCACCACCACTGGGTCGCGCGCGATCACGTCGCGTTCCGCATCGCCTACAGCAGAGTCAGACCACGCCACCGCCATTAGTTTGACCGTCCCGTTGAAGGCGGGGCGGATGATCTCAACTTCTGCACGGCCATCAGGGCCGACCTGCACCGGACCGCTAAAATATGCCATCAGTTCCTCGGTGGGCGGGGGTGACTGCAATTGCGCGCTCGCCGCGGCATCGCCGCCCGACCTGACGGCACCCATCGCGCCATTCATCCCGTCAATCAATCGACCGTAAATGTCACGGATTTCAACACCCAGTCGGCGCTGGCCAAAGTAATGATCGCTTGCGTCTGGCGCCGCAAACCCCGTGAGGTTCAAGATACCCACATCCACGGCTGACAATGTGACATAGGCCGTTTCGCCCGGGGCGACGCCATCGACCACCACAGCGGCGCGCAGAATGCCCGCCTGCCCGTCCACCACATCAGGCGTATCAAAGCTGACTGTCAGTTCACGCGCAGCAGGGCGCACGGCGGCATGGGCGAGGCCCATCGCGCGGGCCGGGTTTTGCCCCGCCGCCACGTCCATCGGGCGCAGCACCGACGCGGTCACATAAGCCCCCGCGCCCCAATCCTCGGTCACCTCGAGCGGTACAATGTTTTCACCCGCGCTGACCACGACAACCCGGCGTTCTACCACGCGGTTGGACAGTACGCTGATCAATGCAACGCCATCGGACTCTGGCACCAGTCGCAATTTCGCGGTGTCGCCCCTGTCAAATTCTGTGGCATTCAACGACATTTCCAGTCGGTCCGGCGTGTCGGTTGATCCGTCTCCGCCGTACCAACCCGAAGAAAAGCTTACCGAACTTGCGGCATAACCCCCGTCCATCTGCTCCACGATCAATTCGTACTCGCCCCATTCGGTCGGCAGGCTTAGCGCTGTGGGCGTGACCGCTAGCGTGACCTCGCCGGTGTCGATCCGTTTACGGCGCACGGTGGGCTCCCACTCCCAATTGCCATAAAGCTGATACCACTGATATCGCCGCTCAACCTTGTTCAGGGTCCAACGCACCGGCATCGCCTGCGCGTCGCCTTGCGGACCGACAGCGACAATCTCGAATCCGGCGTCCTGGCCCTCGCCCAGTACATCGTCAAAGGCAGGTTTGATCCCGATCAGTGGCGTATCGGCGGCGATCGCTTTACGCAGGCGACGCTCAACCGCGCGTCCCGACCCTTCCGACACGCGCAGTATCAATTCAGCGGTCAGCGGCAGACCCGGACTTTCCTCAAGCTCGGGCATCTGCACGTCCAATACCGCCCGGCCGGTGGCATCGGTCACGGCACTGTCGATGACAGCCGTGCGTGTGTCGAAACGGGTATCGTGTCGGCCAAATTGATAGCCCGCCCAGCCCGGCATCTCACGCGTCGCCCGCAACCTCAGGTCGCCCTCTACCTGCAAATTGGCCCCCGGCGCCCCAAACAGATATTTCACATCCACCGTGGCCGGCGGCGTATCCGTCAGGCGGAGCGCGACCTGCGGTAGCGTGATGTCAAAGTCGATCCGCTCGGGCAAGAAATCCTCGACCAGTACGGTCTGGCTGGCTAAGGCGGGCGCATCCAAGTCAGACAAGACGTCCAACCGCCAAGCACCGCGTGGCACATCGGCGCCCAGTGGCAGGGCAAAGACATGCCCGCCAGCCACGCTTTTCTGGCTCAACTGGCGGCTGTATTCCACGCCATCCGGCCGGCGCAGTATTGCGGTCACGGGCAGATCCTTTAGCGCCGCCGCGCGGTCATCGCGCGTCAGTGCGGTGGCGTGGATCGTTTCACCGACACGGTAGGCCCCACGGTCAGTGGTCAGGAATGTATCAATCGGTGGTGCGGGGGGGCGCCCTTCGACACCGCGGTCAGACAGGTCAAAGGCAGGATCGGTGAGCGGCAGAAACGCGATGTCTTGGGTACCGTCTTCGGCCATCAACAACGCGGGCGCGAACGCGCCGTTGCCGCGCGTCACACCAGCGGGGAACTGTGCAAAGCCATCGACGTCACTGGTCACCTTGCCCAGCACAGCGTTGGACCGCGAGACCAGCGTTAGAACAACACCCTCCCGCGCCTGCGCGTCCGCTAATCCACGCACCGCCACGCTTAGCCCATCCACGCCAGACCATGTACTAAGACCCAGATCAGACAATACAAACCACTGTGACGCCGCGGGATAATCATAGGGGTCTTGCCCTGGCACCGAAGCGCTGAGCGAATATATCCCCGGCCCCTGCCCGGCCAGCGCGTCACCCATTGGCAGGCGTGTCGTCATATCGGCGTTGAGCGTATTGTGCACATCGCCCTTGCCGTGCCAGATATCCTGCGCCAGATCAGTGGCAAAGTTTTCTTCTTCATAGGCGCTTAGCGGGCGCCCGAAATAGCTTTCACGAATGGCGCGCACAAGGTTTCGGTCGCTGACCCTGCGCAGGGTCAGATCAAGCGTATCAACATTCACCGTCTCGACCGGCAGGGCGGCGTCCGCGCTGCGCGGCAGCACATAGGCCCGGCCCGGGAAGCGCACCAGGGGCGTGCGGTCGCGGACATAGAGCTGCAGGCGTGTGTCCTTGTGCAATGTCTCGCCACTGGCCGAGGGCAGGCCCTGCCGGAACGTCACATCATACCGCGCGCCATGATCAACACCGTCGATGCACAATTGGCTTTCGTCGGCCTGCACTGCCAGACCTTTGCCTTCGATCCGCACGAAAGGTTCGTAATCCACCCCCGCCTGCACCAGTTGCTCGGAGAACTCGGCGCAGATGCGCGGTGCGGCACTGTCATTGTCGACGCGATGCTCCACGATGCGAAAGCCATATTTGCCGACAGCATCATCCAGCGCGTCTTGCATATCTTCGCGCGGGGCCAGCGTTAAGGCCAGTCGCAATGCCGGTATCATATCGCGCCCCCTGCCGTTGGCCTCCAAGGCGGTGGCAAGTGCATCCAGCGCGTCAATGCGGGTGCCAACATCCTCGGCACGCAGATAGGCGTTCACAGCGGCAGGCACCGCTTCGCGCCGAATACGGCGGCGATCGGCGCTGCGCAGGTCATCATTGTCACGCAGGCTGATCCGGGCATAGCGCGCCCACAGATCGGCACGGTCCGTTGCTGACACGGCCTTGCCCGCCCAGCGCAGGGCCACCAGAATTTCGCCGTTCTGTTCGGCCCGCACCATCGCAGCGGTCAGATCGTCCAGCGGCATGTCGTCCACCGCAAACCGCCGCGCGTTCTGCATCACCATGGCATGCGCCTGGGTTACGTCATCCGCATTGAGAAACCCCAAATCATCCTGCCGCGTGGCAGACTGCTCCAGCGCCTCGGGCGCTGTTGCACGACGGACCGCTGAAAGCGCCCCGGTATATTCCTTGCGATCCGTGATGGCCGATTTGGGAAAACAGGCGTTCGATTTCGTATTGAACGTAAAGGCAATACAGCCTGCCTGCGCGCTACAGGCCCTTTCACATGACTGCTGCGTGGTATTGAAAAGATTGGTCAAATCCGCACCAAAGAAATCTACGTCGCGGCTGTAGACATAGCGGTGATCCGGCATTGTGTCCTGCGCCCAAGCCCCCCCGGTCAATATGGCGAACAAAACAAACGGCGCGCAAATCAGGGTGCGGACGGACATGACAATCTCCAATTTCAAATGCCCCCATCGTGCCATGCCCCCCGTTGACGGGCAAGATAAAGCCTCCAACGCTTAATTAGATATTTACCAAGATCACGCAGTTTGCCCCCAAAGACCCATTCGCCACGCCGGAGCACAGATGAGCCTTGCCCAAAAGCTGACGGAGGAGCGGCGCAGCCGACTCGCGGCTGAACGTATGCTCGAACTCAAAAAGGCGGAGCTTTTCGCCGCGAACCGCAAATTGGGGCAGCACGCACAGCAACTGAGCGAGGAAATTGTCGAAACCCGCGCCGAGGTGGAAACCATCCGCGGCGAGAATCAACGCGTAAAATCCGACCTGACTGCCGCCAACCAAAAGATTGCGATCACCGAGCGGCGGCTTTGGCAATCCATTGACGCTATCAAGGACGGCTTTGCCCTGTTCAACTCGGACAACAATCTGATCATGGCAAACCGTGCCTATCTGCATGTTTTTGACGGTCTCGAAGTGATCAAACCCGGCGTTAACTTTGTCACCATCCTGCAACTGATGACAGACGAGGGTATCGTGGACACGGGTGATATGTCGGCACGCGCCTGGCGTCAGGTGATGACCAAACGCCTGCAACAGCACCGGCCGGAATCGACCATCATCCGCCTTTGGAATGACAACTATGTGCGGCTGGTTGATCAGCGCGGCTCGGGCGGTGACATGGTGTCGCTTTGCCTCGATATCACGTCAACGGTGAAGTACGAGCAACAGTTGGAAGAAGCGCGCACCGTCGCCGAAAGCGCCAACCGCGCAAAATCTGCTTTCCTTGCCAATATGAGCCACGAAATCAGAACGCCAATGAATGGCGTGGTCGGCATGGCCGACATTCTGACGGACACTAACCTGACCTCGGAACAACAGCTTTATGTCGACACCATCAAGAATTCAGGCGAGGCGCTGCTGGTCATCATCAATGACGTGCTGGATTATTCCAAGATTGAGGCCAAAAAGCTTGATCTATATCCCGAACCTTTTGATCTGGAACGCGCCATTCAGGAAATCTTGTTGCTGCTACAGCCCTCGGCCCGGACCAAGGGGCTGGATTTACTGCTGGATTACGATCTGTTCCTGCCGACGCAACTGGTCGGCGATCCGGGGCGCATACGGCAGGTGATGACAAATCTGATCGGCAATGCCGTCAAATTTACTGCCGAAGGGCATGTGCTTGTGCGCGTCACCGGTGTGCCGGGCAATCCCGACGGTAACACCGCGGTTCACGTCAGCATCGAAGACACCGGCATCGGCATTCCGGCCGATATGGTCGACCACATCTTTGGTGAATTCAACCAGGTCGAAAACGAACGCAACCGCCAGTTTGACGGCACCGGGCTGGGGCTTGCCATCTCGCAGCGGTTGATCGACATGATGGGCGGTGAAATCTGGGTCACCTCCACCGAAGGTGAAGGCACCTGTTTCGGTTTTCGCATTGATCTGGCCGATTGCGGCGCAGCGCCACGGCCGCGCCCCGTGCTACCCGATGGGTTGCGTCACATCATGGTGGTGGATGATCTGGATGCCAACCGCACCATCCTTCAGCGGCAATTGGCACATCTCGGCATCGCGGTTACCTGTTGCGCCAGTGGCGCCGAAGCCTTGGCGCAACTCGACGACAGCGTTGATCTGATCCTGACCGATCATATTATGCCCGGTATGACGGGGCTGGAACTGGTCGATCAGCTGCACCGCAACGGCAATGAGACCCCGATCATCCTACTGAGTTCGAACCCCGGCTTGGCACAAGGCGATCCAGCCCGTGATCACCTGCTAGGCCTTCTACAAAAGCCTGTTCCACGGCAGGAACTGATGATCCGCCTGGGCGCGCTAAACATGGAGGTTGCCGGGACGGATGACGTACCCGCGCCCCCGCCCGCCCCCACAGCGACGGCTGAACCCATTCTACGTCAGATGCGCATTCTGGCCGCCGAGGACAACAAGACAAATCAATTGGTGTTTCGCAAGATGGTCAAAGAGCTCGACATTGAACTGACATTTGCCAACAACGGAGAAGAAGCGGTTGAGAAATTCAGCGCAGTTAAACCCGATCTGATTTTCATGGACATCTCGATGCCCAAGATGGACGGAAAGCAAGCCACCAATGCGATCCGCGCGCTGGAAGTCGCAACCGGGGGCCATGTAACCATCGTGGCGCTGACCGCGCATGCGATGGATGGCGACGACGCTGTCATCCTCGCCGCCGGGCTGGATCATTATCTCACAAAACCGCTGCGCAAGCCGCTGATTTTAGAAAGGATTGTGCAGTCGCGGACGCCTGACATGCGTCCGCCCCTCCCGCCGGCAACCGCCTGAAGTGCGGCTCAGGCTGCTGAATAGGGCCGGATAAACACCGGACGCTCGGGCGTCGACAGATTGGCCTGCCATGCATATCCGCCGCTGTCAAAATCGCGCAGCGCCTCCGGGTCGGTCAAACGCTTTTGCACGATGAACCGCGCCATCGCGCCCCGCGCTTTCTTGGCGAAAAAGCTGACGATCTTTGGGCCCTTGCCGTCGCCCTTGTCTTCCATGAACTGTGGTGTGATCACCCGCAGCGTCAGCGCCTTCGGCGCCACAGCACCGAAATATTCCTGGCTCGCACAGTTGATCAAGACATTACTGCCAACCGCCGCGCCCTGCGCATTCAGCGCCTTGGACAGATCATCGCGCCAATAATCATAAAGATTGGACCCGCGCCGCGTTTTCAATCGGCTGCCCATTTCCAACCGATAAGGCTGGATCGCATCCAACGGTCGCAGCACACCGTATAGCCCTGACAGGATGCGTAGATGTTCCTGCGCCCAGGCCATTTCATCGGTATCAAGGCTTGCCGCTTCCAACCCTTGATAGGTATCCCCGGCAAACGCCAGGGCCGCAGGGCGCGTCACGTCTGCCGCTGGCTCTGCTTCAAACGCCTGGAAACGATCCCGGTTCAACCGCGCCAGATCATCGCTCAGATCCATCAAGCTTTTCAGCTTTCCCAGTGTCAGATTGCGAGCGGTTGTCGCCAGCCGCATCGCATCGTCCTGAAAGTCGGGTTGGGTCACCGCGACATCGCGTTCTGCCCAATCCAGCCGTTTGGCCGGCGAAATCACCACCAACATCGCGTTCCCCTTTTGTATGCTCGCGCAGGTCTAACCTGCGTCCCGCAAAACGTCCAGAAAGGCCGGGCCAAATCGCTCGGCGCGCTTGTCGCCCAGCAGACGTTCCATCGCATTGCTGTCCGCGCTACGCATCTGCGCGACTTTGGCCAACAGCGACGCCGAGCAGCTCATCGGTTTGTCGGTGCCCGCCTCGCCGCGGGCCAGATTAGCCTGCACCTGAAGCAACTGGTCATAAACATTGCCCGCCTCACGCCCAGCCAATTTGCGCCGCGCCTTATGCATCGGGCGCGCCTCGCCGTTGATTACTTCTAGAAACGCAGAGCCGTAGGTTTCGAGTTTTTTCGCCCCCACCCCACCGATCCGCGCCATGCCGTCCAGGTTTTCGGGCCGGGTTTCGGCCATTTCGATCAACGTACGATCGGTGAAGATAATATAGGCGGGCACGCGGGCACCTTCGGCCAGCGCGCGCCGCTTGGCCTTGAGCGCGCTGAGCAGCGGCGCGTCTTCGTCGCTGACCATTTCCTTGACTGCAGGCCGCCGGTTGCTTGCCGCGGCCTTGATGCTATCTCGCCGCAGGCTGATCTGCGCCTCGCCGCGCAGGATCGGCAGCGCCGCATCGGTCATGCGCAGCGCACCGTGGCGTTCGCCGTCCTGGCGCACCAGATCGTGGCCCATCATCTGGCGAAATACAGCTTGCCATTCGTTGCGGTTGTATTCGCCACCCACGCCATAGGTCGGCAGCGATTGGTGGCCGCGCTGTTTTACTTTGTCGGTCTCATTTCCCAGCAGAATGTCGATAAGATGCCCCGCGCCGAACCATTCGTCGGTGCGCAACATCGCCGACAGCGCCTTGCGCACCGCCGTGGTGCCGTCGAACACATCCGCCGGGGTGTCACACAGATCGCAGCGGCCACAAGTGACCTCGCTCTCGTCGAAATACCCAAGCAAGGTCTTGCGCCGACACTCCAGCGCTTCGGCAAGGCCCAGCAAGGCGTTCAGCCGCGCGTGATCCGCCGCCCGCCGCTCTGGCGGGGCCAGCCCTTCGTCAATCTGACTGCGGCGCAGGCGAATGTCATCGGCCCCGAATAACGTCAGGGTTTCGGCAGGCGCGCCATCACGGCCGGCGCGGCCGATTTCCTGATAATAGGCCTCAATGCTCTTGGGCAAATCGGCATGAGCGACCCAGCGGATGTCAGGTTTGTCGATCCCCATGCCAAAGGCCACCGTGGCCACGACGATCAGCCCATCCTCTTGCTGAAAACGGCGCTCGGCGATGCGGCGGTCCTCCGCTTCCATCCCGCCATGGTAATGCAAAGCCATCTGACCCTGATCGCGCAGCGCCTTGGCCAGCCCTTCGGTCTTGGCGCGCGTTCCGCAATAGACAATACCCGACTGACCCTTGCGCGCGGCGGCGAAATTCAAGATCTGGTCGCGCGGTTTGTTCTTTGCGGCAAAGGCCAGGTGGATGTTGGGCCGATCAAACCCCCGCAGGAAGGCGCGTGGCGGTTCGCCGTCAAACAGCTTTTGCACAATCTCGATCTGCGTCTCAGCATCCGCCGTGGCGGTAAAGGCGGCCAAGGGCACGCCCAAGGTCCGCCGCAGTTCGCCGATGCGCAGGTAGTCAGGCCGGAAATCATGGCCCCACTGGCTGACGCAATGCGCCTCGTCCACCGCGATCATGTTGACGCCGATGCGGCGCAACATTCCGATGGCCGATCCCGCCGCCAACCGTTCCGGCGCCATGTAAAGCAGCTTTAGCGTTCCCGCCTCCAATGCCTCCCAGACCGCATCGGTTTCTTCGGGGGTATTGCCAGAGGTCAGCGCACCCGCCGCGACACCCGCCTCTTGCAGGCTGCGCACTTGATCGCGCATCAGCGCGATCAGCGGACTGATGACAACGGTCACCCCCTCGCGCAAGAGAGCAGGCAACTGGAAACACAGGGATTTACCGCCACCTGTTGGCATGATGGCCAGCACGTTCTCGCCAGCAACAACCGCCTCGACGATCTCTTGTTGGCCGGGCCGGAACCCATCGAAACCAAATACATCACGAAGAAGCGTGGCAGCGCCTGTCATGGGAAACCTGTCAAATTGTCTGCTCTTTTCATGCAGACTCCCACACTAACAAATCGTGAACAAGTCCCGTTTGGCTGTTCAGTCAATATGCCGAAGCGCGGCTGGTTTAGTAAAACGCCGCCGCATTGTTGATCAATACGATGCGCAAGATCGCGACGGCGATCAGCACGATCAGCGGGGCCAAATCAAGCCCACCCATAGGGGGAATGACGCTGCGCACGCGGCTATACACAGGTTCAAGCAGCCGGTTCAGCCCATCCCATATCTGTGCCACAAGAGGTTGCCGCAGATTCAGCACTTGGAAATTGATCAGCCACGACATGACAACATGCGCGATCACAATGAACCACACGATGTTCAACAACAGCATCAAAATCTGGAACAGCGACGTCATGGAATACCCCTTGCTTGGTTGCAAACCAGTTAAGCCTGCCCCGCCCAAAGGGCAAGAGCCAGCCCCCCATCGCAAAACCTTATCTTGCGAAACACCGCGCCGCCTGCTCTACCATTCCCCAACAACGGGATGGGGCATATGGCAATAATCACACCGCGCAAGCGCATCTGGGGCTGGTACTTTTTCGATTGGGCCAGCCAGCCATACAACACGCTGTTGCTGACCTTCATCTTTGGCCCATACTTCGCCCAGACGGCCACCGCGTCTCTTGTGAGTGGCGGAATGGACCTGTCTGCCGCCAAGGCGCAGGCGCAGGCCTATTGGGGGTATGGGCTGGCCATCGCCGGTATCGCGATTGCCATTCTCGCCCCGATCCTCGGTGCCGTTGCGGATTCCTCCGGCAAACGTTTGCCTTGGATATGGCTGTTCTCGGCGATGTATGTCGTGGGGGCGGCGGCCCTGTGGTACACGGCGCCACAAGACTTTTCAGTCCTCTGGGCGCTGTTCTTTTTTGGCATCGGCTTGATCGGGATGGAATTTGCCACCATTTTCACCAATGCCTATCTGCCCGAACTGCACCCCGACGCAAATGAGCGCGGGCGTATCTCCGGCGACGGCTGGGCGTTTGGATATGCCGGTGGGGTGCTGGCCCTGATCGCCATGATCGCCCTATTCCAAAGCGGAACAAGCGGCAAGACGATGGCCGGGATCGCACCGCTCTTTGGCCTCGATACCGCAACCAAGGCGGATACCCGCATCGTTGGTCCCCTAACTGCGATCTGGTACGTCGTTTTCATGCTGCCCTTCTTTCTTTATGTCCGCGACACACCCAAGGCCGCGGCGGAAACTTACCGCATCGGCAAGGGCCTGTCTGACCTGTGGCGCACCCTACGCCAGCTTCCAAATCATCCTTCGTTGCTGGCCTATCTTGGATCGTCGATGTTCTACCGTGACGCATTGAACGGCATGTATACTTTTGGCGGCATCTACGCGCTCGGCGTGCTTGAATGGTCTATCCAAGAGATCGGAATATTTGGCATCCTCGCGGCAGTATCTGGCGCAATCTTCTGTGTGATCGGCGGGCGGGTTGATCGCGCCATCGGCCCGATGCCCGTTATCGTGGCTTGCTGCGTGATCCTGATCTTTACGGCCTGCCTGATCATCTCGCTGACCCCGTCATCGGTCTTGGGCATATCCTTGCCGACCGGCTCTGCCTTGCCTGATATCCTTTTCTACATCTCCGGCGCGCTGATCGGCGCAGCGGGCGGCGCTTTGCAGGCGTCATCGCGCAACATGCTGACCCGCCAAGGCAATCCCGATCGCATGACAGAAGCTTTTGGCCTTTACGCGCTGTCCGGCAAAGCTACGTCGTTCCTAGCCCCGGCGCTGATCGGTATCGCCAGCGATGTTACTGGCAGTCAGCGGCTTGGCATTACCCCAGTTGTGGGGCTGTTCATCATCGGGTTGATCCTGCTAGCATGGGTGAAACCAAAGGGAGATTTCGCAAAATGATCCTGCACCGGCTTGTGGCCTGCGCCGCTCTTGCCCTCGTTCTCGGCTCCTGTGGGGGAAACAAGACCGAGACCGACATCAGCGGTAAATCCGTGGTGTTGCCTACCATAGGCTCGTCTGGCGGGGCGCTTAGCAATGTGCAGGCGAAAAACCTGTTTGGCGCCAAAGGCACGCCATCGCGTCAGGGTGCAGCACCCTATGGCAGCTATGCCAAGGGCTGCCTTGCTGGTGGCGCGCAACTGCCCGAAACGGGGCCAACATGGCAGGCGATGCGCCTGTCACGCAACCGCAATTGGGCGCATCCTGAAACGATCGATATGGTTAAAAAGCTTAGCGCCAAGGCCGCGCAGCAACCGGGCTGGGCTGGAATCTACGTCGGCGATATGAGCCAGGCACGTGGCGGGCCGATGCTAACCGGTCATAGCAGCCACCAGATCGGCCTGGACGCCGACATCTGGATGCTGCCGCCCAAGTCCCTGACCCTTAGCCGGGCACAACGCGAAAGCATCTCGTCCATCTCGATGCGTCGGTCCAACGGGGCTTATGTAAATTCTTCGTGGACGCGCGCGCACCACGAAATCGTCAAGGCCGCCGCCCAGGATCCCCGTACTGCACGTATCTTCATTTTTCCCGGCGCCAAGGTGCAGATGTGTGACGATGAAAAAGGCGACCGCAGCTATCTGCGCAAAATTCGCCCATGGTACGGCCACCACTATCACTTTCACGTCCGGCTATCCTGCCCCAAAGGCGCACGCGGCTGCGTCGATCAGGCGGCGCCTCCCGCAGGTGACGGCTGCGAAGACGCGCGCCAGTGGCAGCGCAATATCCTGAACCCACCGCCACCAAACCCGAACCCGCCAAAATCCAAGCCGCGGCGCGAATTGGTGCTGGCGGACCTGCCTGCACAATGCAACGCCGTCCTGCACACAGATTGATCCCGCTTTTCTTGCTGCTCTGCCTCACCTCCTGCGCCCCTGTTGGTGCGCAGGAGGGTCCTGCACTGCGGTTGGACAGCGTATTTGTCTGGCATCATGCCGCACCGTGGTTCGGTGGCCTGTCCGGCGCCGAGGTCAGCAGCGATGGCACCGAGATCACAATCGTAACCGATCGCGGTCGTGTGGCGCAGGGCCAAATGATCCGCAAGGATGGCGAACTGGCTGGTATCGACATTAGCCATAGCGCCAGCCTGAAATCGCCTGATGGGCGTGTGCTCGGGCTGGGCTATAGTGATGCCGAAGGGCTTGCCAAGGGCGCAGACGGTCAGCTTTACGCCTCCTTCGAACATGACCACCGCGTCGTGCGCCTGCATCCTCGCACAGGGCTCAGCACCCCGCTGCGGGCGCACCCAGACTTCGCCAAGCTGCAACCCAACTCCGGGCTCGAGGCGCTTGCGATTCACCCCGATGGTAGCCTCTTTGCCCTGCCAGAACGCTCAGGCGGGCAAAACCAGCCTTTTCCCGTTTACGTCTTTAACGGCAGAACATGGGTCATCAATGCTCATATCCCACGGCGCGGCCCCTTCCTGCCGGTCGGCGCCGATTTTGCCGACAACGGTGATCTGTACGTGCTGGAACGCGCTATTACGCCTCTGGGCTTTCGCAGCCGCATCCGCCGCTTCACTCTGGACGCGCCTGACCTGGGCGAAGTCGCACTGTTCACAAGCAGACCCGGCCAGTTTGACAACCTCGAATCGCTCAGCATTTGGCGTGACAGCAACGACCAAACGCGCCTGTCGCTGATTTCTGACGACAACTTCTTTGCCATACAGCAAACTCAGGTTGTCGAGCTTACCCTTGCGCCCAGCCCCCAGCCAGACTAAAGCCAGCCCGTCTGCGATCCTCGCAGGCCAAGTCGCCGCACCCTTGTACAAAACGGTTTACATATGACACGCACATACCTTCCCGGCATCCTTGCCATGGCCGCCATCGTCGTGGCCTCAAATATCCTCGTCCAGTTTCTTTTCGGCCAATGGCTGACCTGGGGCGCCTTCACCTACCCGCTCGCCTTTCTCGTCACCGACGTGATGAACCGCGTCTACGGCGCCCCCGCTGCGCGCCGCGTGGTATTGGTCGGCTTTGGCGTTGGGCTGATTTGCTCGCTGATCGGAACACAGATCATGGGTGAATTTGGCCCGCTGGTGACCATTCGTATCGCAATCGGCTCCGCCACCGCGTTTCTCGTGGCACAACTGCTCGACATCACGGTCTTTAACAGGCTGCGTGCCGGCGCATGGTGGCGCGCACCCCTGATTAGCACCTTAATCAGCAGCGCGATCGACACCGCACTGTTCTTCTCTATCGCCTTTTCCGGCGCTCTCAGCTTTCTGCACCCCGGCACCGACGTGGCTTGGGCCACCGAGGCGCTTCCGCTGCTGGGCGCAGGTCCCGTCGCGCCACTTTGGGTGTCGCTTGCCATTGCAGATTGGTCGGTCAAACTTGCGATCGCATTGATCGCTTTGATCCCCTTTCGACTAATCACGGCCCGGCTGACCACCACCCCCTGACCCCCTTCTTTTTGGTCATAATATTCCTCAGGGGGAGTTTGAGGGGGCGGAACGCCCCCTCAATCCAACCGGCGCAAAAGCCACACCACCTGGCGTCTCACGAAAAAAACATTTTGCGTTTTGCGAAACTTGTGCAACGATTCAAGTGAGTTCAACAAATGTAAAGGAGGTGATCCAGTGTCAAGAAAGGTATTGGAGCGAGGTGTCGGAACAGCTTGGGAGGTTTCCTGCTAAGGCAGCCCTTGGCAGACGCAGCCACCCAGGTGGATCACCGATCTAACCGATCCCCCTCCTGAAACCATTCGATTGGGCCGCTCCTTACCGGGGCGGCCCATTTCGCATCTATCCCCTTCACCCTTGCCCCGCAGACTGGCATGTTGCCGGACAAGGAGAGCTCATGCTGCACATCAAAGACGACATCGCGATACAAGACTGGGAGCTGACCGAAAGCTTCATGCGCGCCTCCGGCCCCGGCGGGCAGAACGTGAACAAGGTCTCGTCCGCCGTCGAATTGCGTTTCGAAGCCGCCACCTCGCCCTCACTGAGCACTCCGGTCAAAAACCGCCTGCGTCGTCTGGCAGGCCGCCGCTGGACAACCGAGGGCGCACTGGTCTTACAATGTGACGAAACCCGCAGCCAGGCACGCAACCGCGATCTGGTGCGCGAACGGCTGGCGGAGTTGATCCGCACCGCACTGACGCCGCCCAAACGCCGTATCGCTACACGCCCGACCCTGGGGTCAAAAAAGCGTCGGCTGAAAGCCAAGAAAGTACGCGGCGAGGTCAAATCCATGCGGGGCAAGGTCGATCCCGATACCTAACGCCCGAACCTAGCTTTTGCGCAGAATATAGATATCCATGATCCAGCCATGCGCTGCCCGCGCCGCTGTGCGCACTGCCATGATCTCATCCGCCAAATCAGCCAGCGCACCTTGCCGGATGATTTCTTCTTTCATCCCCACGTAAGCCCCCCACCAGATATGTATTCCCGCCGGATCGAGCGTCTGAAACGCGCAATCGCCGTCCAGCATGACCACCAGCGTATCAACGCCATCCGGCCAGCCATGATCGCGCAGCCGCCGCCCCGTGGTCACTATAAACGGCGCGCCGATCTCATTTACCGGAATTGCATGTGATGCTGTCAGCGCTTGCATCGAGGTGATCCCGGGGATGACCCGCATCTGCGGTGGGGGCCGCAACCGCGAGGCAATCCGCAAGGTGCTATCATATAGCGACGGATCGCCCCATACTAACAACGCTACCCGCTGGGCCTTCGGGTACTGCGCAATCGCCGCGCGCCACGCGTCTGCGATCGCATCGTGCCATTGATCCACCCGCGTAGGGTAATCGGCAATCGCCGGATCGCGCACAGGCAGGTCAAACTCTACGATCTGGGTCGCATTATTGGTCAGCAGGTCATCGCAGATTGCCTGCCGCAACCCTGCCAGATCATCCTTTCCCGCGCCCTTATGCGGGATCAGGATCAGGTCTTGGGCATT
This sequence comes from Sulfitobacter sp. KMM 9851, assembly GCF_057178245.1. Taxonomy (NCBI): domain Bacteria; kingdom Pseudomonadati; phylum Pseudomonadota; class Alphaproteobacteria; order Rhodobacterales; family Roseobacteraceae; genus Sulfitobacter; species Sulfitobacter sp. KMM 9851. Next base: position 271,481 of record NZ_CM169991.1, on the reverse strand, counting down.
GATCGCGCGCACCGCCTGCAGGGTCAAATGCTCAGGGTTGCCCGTGCCAATCCCGATCAAGGTCAGCTCCAGCGTGGTCATCCCGGTATCCTCGCCATGGCCTTGTCGCGCAGCCCGCCCAGCACCCGCGCATCAGAAAATGTGCCATCCGGGGATGCGCCATAAAGCGTCACAAATCGACGCAGATCATCCATGTCATCCGCCGTGATGTCGCCAAACAAATAAGCCACCTTGCCCGGCGCACGAAAGGCCACGGTCTGCGCCCGCCTGCAGCCCGACATGCAGTCGACGCCGCTGACATCAACGTCGTCCAGCCCTGCGCGCATCACGTCCAGAAATCCGCCGTCAGCGGTACAGGAGGTACATACAAACACCTTCACGCCTCGAAGTCCGCCAGCGGCCCGTAAAAAATCAACGCGGGCGTCGTGCTTGTCGCGCTTTCCAGATGGGTCGCCAGTGACGCGATGGTAAAACGGGTGACTTTCTCTGCCGGGGTCGACACCGCCTCTGCCAAAAGGGCAGGCGTGTCCCCCGGCAACCCATGTTCCATCAACCGGGCCGCCAGCCCGGTAAATGTGCGCTTGCCCATATAGACGACTGTCGTCGCGCCAGCGTCAGCCAGTGCGGCCATGTTCACATCAGCAGGCAGGTCACCGGTGACATCCGCCCCGGTAATAAACTGTACCCGCCGCGCCGTCAGCCGTCGGGTCAGTGGTATCCCGGCCGCTGCTGCCGCTGCCGATGCGGCGGTGACGCCCGGCACAATTTCGTAAGGAATACCCGCGGCCCGCAGCGCCACGATTTCCTCCTCCAGCCGGCCGAACATGCCGCTGTCGCCAGATTTCAACCGCACAACCTGCAAGCCAGCCTGCGCATGGTCCACCAGGACGCGGCTGACATGATCCTGTTTGGGCGACGCGCGCCCGGCACGTTTACCGACACCGATCAAATCCGCATCAACCCGCGCGTGTTCCAAAATCGGGCCCGCGCTTAAGTCGTCAAAGAGCACCACATCGGCAGCCTGCAACCGCGCCACCGCCTTTACGGTCAGCAATTCAGGATCGCCTGGCCCAGAAGACACGAAGGAAACAAACCCGCCCATTACATCGCCGCAATCATATGGAAAAATGTCCCCGTTGCCCGACCGCCACCCGCGAATTCTCGTACCGATCCGGTTTCGGGCACCAGCAGATCGTTGCTGTCAGTGATGCGCGCCAGCGGCGCATCCGGTTCCGCAAGGATCGTAGCGTAGTGAAACTCGTGCCCGCGCAGCGCCGCACGCGCTGAATACCCAGGAATCCGCGCGTTAAGGTCTGCCTGCCGGTAACCCAGATGCATCTTGCGCTTGGCAAAGGAGGTCTCCAGCCCCAGCAGTCCGACCATCTCATGCCGCGCGCCCTCCTTGTCGACAATCCCCGCGCCCATCGCCATATAGCCTCCACACTCGCCATGAACGGGACGGGTTTGCGCAAAGGTCTGCATCCCTGCGCGAAACTGGCCTGCTGCAGCCAATTTACCTGCATACAATTCAGGGTATCCCCCCGGCAACCAGCAGCAATCAGCGCTGTCATCGGGCACGTCATCGGCCAATGGCGAGAACGGTAACACCTCGGCCCCGGCCGCACGCCAACCTGCCAACAAATGCGGATAGACAAAGGCAAACGCATTGTCCTGCGCCAATGCGATGCGTTGGCCGGGCGGGACGATGTGGGCGGGCGCGGGCGGGTTCTGCAACGTGCCACGCGCCGCCGCGCGCAGCGCCGTGATATCGACATGTGCCGCAACAAATGCCGCCGCCTCGGCCAGTAGCTCTGGCAGGTTTTCCTGCTCTCCTGCCTGTACCAAACCCAGGTGCCGCTCAGGCATTTCAATCTCGGGGCGCCGCGGCAGCGCGCCCAGCACCTTAATGCCGACAGCGTCCATGCCCGCGCGCACCAGCGTTTCATGGCGCGGTGATGCCACCCGGTTCAAGACCACACCGGCCAATGTCACATCAGGCCGCATTTCCCGAAATCCCAGCGCCGTGGCTGCCACTGATTGCGCCGCGCCGGACACATCCAGCACCAGAACCACAGGCCAGCCCATCAATGCCGCGATATCGGCACTGGCCCCGTTGCCACAGGCCCCGGGTATCGCCACCCCGTCGAACAGACCCATCGATCCTTCTGCCAGGATCAACTCGGCCCCATCTGCGTTGCCCACCAGCCCGTCGATCCGCGCACGCGCCATCGACCAACTATCAAGGTTGAACGACGCCCGACCAGACGCCGCCGTATGGAATGCAGGATCAATATAATCCGGCCCGCTTTTGAATGGCTGCACAGCGATCCCCTGAGCGCGCAACGCCGCCAGAAGGCCCAACATCAACGTGGTTTTGCCGGTGCCGGAGGCCGGGGCAGAAATCAACAGGCCGGGGGGGATCATGATGATGTCTCCGGGAACCGTGGGTCAGTGCCGACAGGCCGAAACCGGCGGTCATAGTCGCCTGCGTACAGCCGACTTTCATCAAATTCCTCGGCCCCGATCGCATGGCCCACGAGTATCAACGCCGTGCGTTCCATCTCGGCGCCAATCGCGGTGCGCAGTGTCGCCAGTGTTGCTTTTACGATCCGCTGGTCCGGCCAGCTTGCCCTCCACACCACGGCAACGGGGCAATCGCCGCCATAATACGGCGACAATTCCGCAACCACCTTATCCAACACATGCACCGACAGGTGGATCGCTAAGGTCGCGCCCGTGCGCGCAAAATTTTCCAGTGTCTCACCCTCGGGCATCGCCGTGGCGCGGCCCGATGTGCGTGTCAGGATGACCGACTGCACTACCCCAGGCAGGGTCAGTTCCGCGCCCAGTTCCGCCGCCGCGGCCGCAAAGGACGGCACTCCCGGGGTCACGTCATAGGCAATTCCCATCGCTCGCAGGCGCCGCAACTGTTCGCCCATAGCGGACCACACCGACAGATCACCTGAATGCAGGCGCGCGACATCGTGGCCCGCCGCATCAGCCGCTGCAATTTCCGCCATGATTTCATCCAGCGACATCCGCGCGGTGTTCACGATCTTGGCCCCCTCAGGGCAATGGCTCAGCAACGCCTCTGGCACCAGCGATCCGGCGTAAAGGCAAACGGGGCAAGCGGCGATAAAATCGCGCCCGCGCACGGTGATCAAATCAGGCGCGCCCGGCCCGGCGCCGATAAAGTGGACTGTCACGGGGTATTTCCTTTCGTTTCTGCGATGGCCGCCGTGGCCATAGCATCGTCTGACACAGCACGCACCGCAATCAACACCGCACCGGGTCCGCCAGCGGCCAGTGCTGCGGCCTCAGAAAGTGATCCGGTACCGAACTTGTCCGTGATCCGCGCTGATTGTGTAGGCGTGATCATCGCGGCCAGATCTTCGGTCGTGATGCCAAGGCCCGGCACACCCAGCTCCTGCGCGAATGCACGAAACACCGGCGCGCGGGCCTTGGCCGCTTCGGTCACAAGCGCGTCAATCTTGCTACCCTCCGGGTTCGCCCGCACCAGCGCATTGCGCAACGATGCCAGCGTTGCCGCGCCACGAAACCCTATGCCTGCGAACCTCATAGCGTCACGCTCCATTGTACAACAGGGCGCAGCGACTGCCAGCCGCGCATGTTGCCCAGCGGCCCCGCCTGCGCCAATTCGATCCGAAGCAAGCTACCACCACGCGTCGCATGGAGTTGCGCCAATAGCGCTTCGGTTTCCAGCGTCACCCCGTTCGCCACCAGCCGTGTACCCACGGGCAGACGCGTAAACAGATCGTCATAGAGCGCAGCATTGCCACCGCCGCCGACAAACACCACATCCGGTATAGGTTCTTCCATCAAAACCTCTGGCGCGCGCCCTTGCACCACCATCATACGGTGCGCCAGCCCGAAATCCTCACAGTTCTTCCGCACGTTCGCTGCCCGGCTTTCGTGCTGTTCAAAGGCCAGCGCACGCCCCCCTGCTAAACAATACTCAACCGAAACCGAGCCGGACCCAGCCCCTATGTCCCACAGCAAGTCCCCCGTGCGTGGGGCCAGCGCCGAAACTGTCAGCGCCCGCACCGGCGCCTTGGTGATTTGCCCGTCATGGGCAAAACTGTCGTCTGGCAACCCAGCGCTGCGCGGCAGTCCTACGTCGGCGGGCAATTCAACAGCCACTGCCACCGGCGCCATCACATCTGATAAATCAAAACCATTCGCTGCCGTATGGCGCAGCCGTGCATCAGGACCACCCATCCGTTCAGCCACATGCAGTTGCGCCGCCCCTGCGCCATTTTCACACAAAAAACGCGCCAGCTCTGCCGGCCCATCGCCATCACGCAGCAAGCAGATCATCCGTCCCCGCGGCGCCAATACGCCGCGCAACTGCGCAAGAGATGCCGCGTGCAACCCATGGCACGTCACCTCCTCCAACCGCCAGCCGAGCGCGTTTGCCACCAGCGAAAATGTCGATGGCGCAGGCAGGCTGCGCCATTCATCCGCACCCAAATGCCCCACGATACTGCCGCCCGCCCCAAACCAGAACGGATCGCCCGAGGCCAGAATGACAACAGGTCGCCCGCGCTCCGCCAACACCGGATCAAGCGAAAACGGCAGTGGCCACGCCTGCCCTCGCGCCCCCGCGCCCACACGCTCCAAATGCCGTGGCCCGCCGAAAATCACCTCAGCCCCAGCCAGTACCGCTTGGCTTGCAGCAGGCAGCGCATCTGCGCTATCGTCCGGCATTCCGATGATGTTCAGCCAAGGATCACCCATCATGCGCGTCCTTCTCTTGGGGGGTACAACCGAGGCCAGCGCGATGGCACGTGAACTGGCGCGCCTGAGCATCGACGCGATATTTTCCTACGCGGGCCGGACCGACCGACCGGTGCCTCAGCCCTTGCCGACACGCGTTGGCGGGTTTGGGGGTGCTGCGGGCCTGGCCGATTTTCTGCGGCTGGAGGGTATCACTCATGTCATCGACGCCACACATCCCTTTGCGGTCGGCATGAGCAATAACGCCCATACCGCCTGCATCGAAAACAACACCCCGCTGATCCGTTTTGAACGCCCCGCTTGGCAACCCCAGCCCGGCGATGATTGGACCGAAGTGGCGGACATCGCTGCCCTTCCCGCCGCCCTGCCCGATAGCCCGGCCTGCATTTTTCTGGCCATCGGCAAACAGAGCCTCGCCCTGTTCTCTGTCAAACCCCATCACCGATACCTGCTGCGGCTCGTCGATGCCCCCACCGAACCGCTGCCCCTGCCGCGCTGCACTATTGTGCTGGCGCGCGGCCCGTTCGATGTGGCCGCTGACACCGCCCTTATGCGCGAACACCACATCACCCATGTGGTCGCGAAAAATGCCGGCGGCAGCGGCGCGCGCGCCAAACTCGACGCTGCCCGCGCCCTCGGCCTGCCCGTTATCATGGCCGCACGCCCCAGACTGCCCGACGACACGATCGCCAGCGATCTGACGCAGGTGTTGCACTGGCTGCATCATTGCGCACTGCGCGGTGTATAGACATACCGCCCCAACCGCCGCGTTGCGGAATTACCGACAATAACTACCGTGCGCATATCCGCCATTTCCGGCGTCGCTTCGCCCAATGTCACGGTGTTGAACGCCTCATCGGGCGTGCTTACCGCGCGGGCGAAACTGATCAACCGATCCGGCCCACATTCCGCGCGCAAAATCTCGAGCGCCGCCGCAAACTGATGCGGTCGCGATTTGCTGCGTGGGTTGTAGAACGCCATGGCAAAATCGCCGCGTGCTGCCATACGCAGACGGTGTTCGACCACCGTCCATGGCTTGAGGTTATCGCTTAGATTAATCGCACAAAAATCATGTCCCAGCGGTGCCCCTAACCGCGCCGCCGCCGCCAACATCGCCGTGATCCCCGGCAACACGCGGATATCCACACTTTCAAACGCCGGGGTGCGCTCCACCGCCTCAAAAACCGCTGACGCCATGGCAAACACCCCCGGATCACCCGACGACACCACCACCACCCGCGCGCCCGCTTGCGCCAGTTGCAATGCATGCTCGGCCCGGTCCAATTCCACCCTATTGTCACTGGGGTGCAGCGTCAGCCCCTCTCGCGCCGCCACGCGCGCTACGTATGGAATATAGCCAATCACGTCGGTGGCCTGCGCCAATGCGTCAGTCACTTCGGGCGTCACCAAGGCGTCGTCTCCCGGCCCCAGACCCGCGATATAAAGCGTCCCGCTCATGCCGCCGCCTCTGGCCTGCGACCCTGTCCATGCACCAATACAATCGCAAAATAGGGGCAGTCATCGTCGGCAACTTCCGCCAGCTTGGCGACACGCTGATCAGGCATCGTGCCACGCTCTACCAGCCACGCATCATCCAACCGCCCGACCGCCGCCAATGCGCGGCGCACCGCAGGCAGGTTGCGCCCTGTTTTCATCACCACCAAGGCATCAGCGCGCTGCATATGGTCGATCAATTCATCCTCGGGCAAGGTTCCCATTAACACCGTCATTACATCGTCACCCCAGGTGAACGGCGTATCCAACGCGTTCCAACAGCCCACCATGCCGGGGATCGCAGGCAGTACTTCGACCGGCACACGCCCCTGCAACCGCGTGTGCAGATGCATAAACGAGCCATAGAAAAACGGATCCCCTTCACACAACACTACGACGTCGTGATCCTGCGCCAGCGCTGCCAGACGGTCTGCCCAGTCGGCATAAAAGGCCACCATCAAGTCGCGGTAACCATCCGAGCCAAAATGCAACTCTGTAGTAACGGGATACTCCATTGCGTATTCCACCACATCATCGCGCAACATACCTTCGACGATGCGCCGCGCCTGGCCTGCCCGGCCTTTTTTTCGAAAATAGGCCAGATGTTGCGCCCCGCGAATGGCGCGATCTGATTTCACGCTCATCAGGTCCGGGTCGCCGGGGCCAAGGCCCGCACAGATTACTTTGCCCATTGTCATTCTACCCTGCTCGCCAACGCGTTAACTGCCGCCACCGTAATGGCAGACCCGCCCAGACGCCCCTGCACGATCATGGACGGCACTGGCAAGTCCTGCATCAGTGCCTCTTTTGATTCCGCCGCGCCGATGAACCCCACCGGGCAGCCGATGATCGCCGCTGGGCGCGGGCAATCGGGGTCTTGCAACATGTTCAGCAGATGGAAAAGCGCCGTTGGCGCATTGCCGATAGCCACCACCGCGCCCGCCAAATTTGGCCGCCACAACTCCAGCGCGGCCGCCGACCGCGTGTTGCCCATCTTGGCCGCTAATCCGGGCACCGACGGATCACGTAGCGTACAAATAACCTCGTTTTCGCGGGGCAGGCGTTTGCGGGTGATCCCCTCGCTGACCATATAGGCGTCACAGAGGATCGGCGCGCCATCCTCCAGCGCTGCGCGCGCCGCTATCGCCATGCCAGAGGAAAAGCGCACATGGTCTTCCATCCCGACCATCCCGGCGGCATGGATCATACGCACCGCGACGATCTCTTCCTCTGGGGTAAAGCGTTCCAGCGCCGCCTCGGCGCGGATTGTGGCAAAGGACTGACGGTAAATCTCGGCACCGTCGGTGATATAGCTATGGGGCATCGGCGGGTTCTTTCAGATAGGGGATAATGTCGTCGTGCATGAGGGCGCGCGCAATTGGGGGCGCATCAGCTTTTCCAGCTCGGATCAGATCATAACCGTCGGCCTGTGCGGTCAGGGTAATGTCGCATTGCTGCGGCGTGGCGCAGCCCTTGGCACAGCCGGATACATGCAGGCGTTGGCCCACTGGCACATCGGCTGCCAAGGCGCGCGCAAGACCTCGTGTATTGCCCAATGCCTGTCCGCAACCCGGCGCACCCACACACGCGACCACCCGCAGCATCGGATCGGCGGGCGAGGTGATGATCCCGGGCAAATCGGGCATATGATTTGCGCCCTCTATCAAAACCATACGCCACGGGGTCAGCCGTAGTGTTCCAAGCGTGGCCAGCGCCGTCAGAGTTTCGCTGTCTAACTGCCCAAAAGCGCAGGCCACCATCACTCCCGCATCATGCGGTCCCGGCACTGCTTGGGAATTCAACATTTGTCGTGGCATATCAAAACCGTCGGGTAGCGGCACGTCGCTTTCCAGCAAGCGTGCCATGCGCCCAGCGCCCTGCATCCGCGCCCATTCGGCGAGCGCTGTTGCCTCGGCTATGGCACTTTCAAGTGCGACGCCCTTACCCAGCGCGGCGCCTTCGGCGCATAAGAGCAGAGCCCCATCCGCCGCACGTTCAAATCGGATATCCGCAGGGGCAGATTGCAGCACCGGGACCTTGCCCGCATCAACCGCATAGCCGAACTTGCTCGACACATACGGCATCGTATGGTTTGCCGCTGCGTCGGCTAAAGCCTGCGCCAGAACCGCGCTGTCATCGCAAGCCCCCCAAAACGGCGTGACGACGATATTGCGCCGCTTTTCTGCATCTGCGTCCGCGTCGATCAAACCCAGATCGCGCAGCTCCGCGATCAACCCGTCGTAGCCTGCCTCTTCAATGCCACGCAGTTGCACATTGGCGCGGTTGGACAGATCAATCACCCCATTGCCGTACCGCCCGGCCAGCGCCGCCACACCCGCCGCCTGCGCCTGCGTCAGTCGGCCCATCGGCGCGCGCAACCGCACAATCAACCCATCACCAGACACCATCGGGCGCAGCGCACCAGGGCACCAGCCTTTTACCATCGGCGCGCCCCTCACTGCGCCACACCCAGTGCGGCTGAGATCGAGTTGCGCCGGGTCATCCACAGCCCCGCGTCGCGCAGCGCCGCAAATCGGTCGCGCATCGCTTGCAAGGCGGCGGGGTTTTCAGCCGCCATGAAATCCACCAGGTCGTCGCGTCCTAGGGTCACGTCATAGTACAGATCAAACAAATGCGCCGGAACTTCCCGCGTCAGATGCGCAAAAGCGGCAAGATTATCCAACGTCGCGGCCACCTCTGCTGCCCCGCGGAAACCATGGCGCATCATGCCGCTTGCCCAGCCGGGGTTCGCTGCACGTGCCCGCACCACGCGGGCAATTTCCTCGGGCATGGTGCGGGCGCGCGGGCTGCCTGCACGCGTATGATCCATGTGATACATCGCCGGTTTCGCCGCACCCAGATGCGCCATCGCAGCGGCAAATCCACCCTCATGACTGGCGTAATCCGAGGCCAACAAGATGTCGCTCTCCGCCAGATCCTGCACATGGGCAAAGCCATCGGCGCGCTGCAACTGCGCCTCCAGCGCCGCGCGGTCCCGGTGTGCCTCACCCTGCGCGTTGATCGCCCATTCCGACCCGCTTAACCACGCCTGCCCCGCCGCCGCACGCCCGGCGTCGGAATAGTCGTGCAAGGCCGCGTCCATGTTCACACCATACGACCCCGGCTTGGGCCCAAAAACCCGTGGCGTGCGCGTGCGGTAAGGGTTCATATCCGCCGCTTCCTCGCGGTCGGCCAGCGCCGCCGCCCCGGCCTCGAACAACTGCCCCAGCCCCGGAAACACATCCCGAAACAGCCCCGACACCCGCAACGTCACATCAATACGCGGCCGATCCAGCAGCGTCAGCGGCACGACTTCAAAGCCGGAAACCCGCTCGCTGCCCTCGTCCCATTTGGGGGCCAACCCCGCCAGATGCAGCGCCATCGCCAGTTCTTCGCCCGCCGTGCGCATGGTGGCAGACCCCCAAAGATCAATCACCAATCCGCGCGGCCAATCGCCGTGGTCCTGCAAATGCCGCCGCAGCAGTTCCTCGGCCAGCTTTACCCCCTGCGCATGCGCCGCACGTGACGGCACGCTGCGCGGGTCAATAGCATAAAGGTTGCGCCCCGTAGGCAATACATCAGAGCGGCCGCGATAAGGAGACCCCGACGGCCCCGCCGTAACCCGGCGCCCCGCCAAAGCGCACAGCAGCCCTTCCCATTCGCCTGCGCCACCGCCAAAGACATGCAGGCCATCGCCGTATTGGCTTTCCTTAATGTCGCAGACAAACCGGTCGATGCGGGTCAATGCCTCGGCGGCGGAGCTTGCCGCGTCCAGCCCCAGATCGGCTTCAACGCCCGCCGCCTGGGCCTCACTACGGATTGTCTCAACCAGCCGGTCGCGGCGGCCAGGGTCCAGCCCATCCGCAGTCGAGTATTCATCCAACAGCCGCTCCAGCCGCAAGAGCCCCTCGGGCGTTTCGCTGTCTTTTAACGGCGGTGGTAGATGGCCCAGCGTCACCGCACCGATGCGGCGTTTCGCCTGTGCCGCCTCGCCCGGATCGTTCACGATAAACGGATAGATCACCGGCAGATCGCCAATAAGCGCCTCGGGCCAACACTCATCCGACAGCGCCACCGCCTTGCCCGGCAACCATTCCAGCGTGCCATGCGCACCGATATGCACCAGCGCGTGATGGCCCTGCGCGCGCAGCCATAGGTAAAACGCCACATAGGAATGGCGCGGCGTACGTGCCAGATCGTGATAGCTGTCCTCGCGGTCGCCCACATCACCGCGTTCGGGTTGCAGTGCCACCAGCGCCTTGCCACAGGCCTGCGCGGCAAACTGAAACGCACCGTCGCGTACCAACGGATCATCCTCCACCGCACCCCATGCCGCCGTCAGATCATCGCGCAATGCCTGCGGCAACGCCGCCAGTGCCGCGCGGTACTCGGCGACCGACCACGCGATCCGCCGCTCGCTCAGGCTGCGGCCAAATCCAATGTCCGGCGTCACGGCATAACCATCGGCTGCCAGCGTCATCAACATATCCTCGACACTGGCCAGCGCATCCAATCCGACCGCATGGGCCAATTGATCATCGCGCCCAGGATAGGTCGACAAGACCAGTGCCAGTTTGCGATCCGCCACATCGGACCGCGCCAGCCGATGCCAGCCCGCAACCCGTGCCACCACCGCCGCAATGCGCGCATCCTCGGCGGCATGGGCAAAGCGGGAGTATTGCAGATGTGGGTCTTTCTTTTGCGGTGCCTTGAAACTCACCACCCCGGTAAATATCCGCCCATCGACCTCGGGCAACACTACATGCATCGCGAGATCAGCAGGCGACAACCCCCGCTCGCTGCCTTTCCAGTCACGCCGCCGCGCGGTCGACAGCGCCACCTGAAACACCGGGCAACCAGGGGCGTCCAGCGGCGTGGTGCCATCGTCGCCACGCCCGGAAAATGCCGTTGCGTTCACAATCGCCACCGGGGCCATGTTGCCTAGTACGTGGCCCAGAAAATCCCGCGCCGCGTCGGCTTTTAGCGACGGCACGAACACACCCAGCGCGTTAAACCCCGCCGCGCGCAACGCCCGGATCAGCGCATCAATCGGCGCAGTATCGGCGGCCATTAGGTAGCTACGATAAAACGTCACCGCCACCACGTCACCGCCAACATCAGCCTGAGCCACGACCCCCTGATCGGGGTCGTAATAACCACATTCCGGCACGCCTTTGGCCCCCGGAACCGGCCCGGCATAGAAACCCGCCGCCAGTGCCATCTGTGCTAGCGCGGCCTGTGCGGCCACCGGCCCGCCCGCATCACACAGATGCGCCAGCCGCCGGAGGGTCGAGACCGGCAATGTCGAATGCGCATCCAGTGCAGCGTCTTCGCGCCCGTCCGCGGGCAATATAGCCAGCGCAATGTCGTGACGTCTGGCAAAATCCTGCACCTGCATCACGCCGTAAGGCCAGTAATTTTCGCCACCGATCAGCCGGATCAAAATACCCTTGGCCCCGGTCAGCGTCTGTTCGATGTAATTGTCCACCGACGCGGGATGGCGCAGTGCCACCAGATTGCACAACCGAAGACTGGGCAGCTTGCCCTCGATCCCGCCCGCACGATGCCACCCCGCCGCAAAAGCACCCAGGTCACTGTCGGAAAACGACAGCACCACCAGATCCGCGGGCGTCTGCCCCGGATCATAGGGGGTGTCGGTATCCTCCAACCCGTGGCTTTCGCGAAAGACGACGTGCATGGCGTGTCAGGCCCCCAATGTCGCGCGAATTTTGGCCAGATCAACGTGGTCATGTTCCGCAATCACCACAAGATGCCCGGCGCGCATATCGCTGCCCCACGGGCGGTCAAACTGCTGGCGCACCCGCGCGCCAACGGCCTGTACCAACAGGCGCATCGGTTTACCTTCGACGGCGACATAGCCTTTTACCCGTAGGATATCCTGCTCGCGTGCAAGGGTTTCAATCGACGCGACCAGCGCGGCAATATCTGTGATTTCCGGCATGGCGATCACGACGGTTTCAAAATCGTCATGTTCATGGTCGTCATGGCCATCATGGTGTGACGGCCGCGCCGCCAGATCGTCCTCTGCCGCCGCATTCAGACCCAACACCACATTGGCGTCAATCACACCCTCTGTCATCTCAAGAATCGGCACCTTGCGCGGGCTTTCGGCTTCGATCACCGCGCGGGCCTTGGCCAGACCATCGGACCCGGCCAAATCGGCCTTGGACAGCAGAATGATATCAGCACATGAAATTTGATCTTCAAAGACCTCGGACAGCGGCGTTTCGTGGTCAATACTGTCATCCGCCAAACGCTGTGCATCCACCGCCGCGACATCAGCAGCAAACCGGCCCGCCGCTACGGCTTCGGCATCGGCCAGCGCAATCACACCATCCACAGTGATTTTCGACCGGATCGCAGGCCAGTCAAACGCCTTGAGCAACGGTTTCGGCAGCGCTAAGCCCGAAGTTTCGATAAGGATGTGGTCGGGCCGTGTCGGCAGCGCCATCAGCGCCTCAATCGTCGGAATGAAATCATCGGCCACGGTGCAGCAGATACAGCCATTGGCCAACTCCACGATATTCTCTGCCGGGCAATCGTCGATCGCACAGGATTTCAGGATATCGCCATCCACGCCCACGGTGCCAAATTCATTGACCAAAACGGCCAAGCGCCGACCGCCCGCGTTCATCATCAAATGCCGGATCAGCGTGGTTTTACCCGCACCGAGAAAGCCGGTGATCACGGTCACAGGAATTTTTGCAAGATCGGTCATGGTGTTGGCTCCAACGGCAGGGTCAATGGGGGAATACGGGCAAGGCTTTGCTTGCGGAAAATAACAGGGCGTTCTCGCCATGGCACCAGACCATCATCGGTCGCGGCATAGGCGGCGGCACCGGCCAGGATATCGGCGGCGTCAGCTTTGGTCAGGCGGCCATAAACATATGACCATTTGCCGGGGGCCGACAGCGCCACCGACGCGCCTTGCGAACAGGCCGACAGGCAGTCGACAGGTACAATGGTCACGCCCTCAGGCGCGCCTGCATCGGTCAGGGCGGCATGCAGTTGCGCACCGGGGCGCGGCGCATCTTCTTCGAGCACCTCGCCCGCGCGGCAGGTCATACATACGTGAAGGATTACAGTCATTGGTTTGGTCCAGTTTGATTGTCCGCGCCACGCCTTGCGGCCTAGCGCATGATAAGGGGTCGGGCAAGCATGGCCCTATTCAACTCTCAGCACCTCGCGGGCCGTGATCGGCACACCAGCCACCGCAAGCGGGCGGTGGTCATTGCTGTTCAGCGTCACCTCAACCGTCACCTCGCCCTTGGGCAGCTCGGCAATATGCAGCCAAGGGGCGTACAGCCGCCCCAGCTTTTCACCGTTGATATAGACGTGGGCATGCCCCTCGCCGGGGGTATTCTCACCACTGGCGTTCTGCGGCGAAAACGCAAAATCCTGCACCATCACATGCAGGTTATATCCCGCCATCGGGTCCCGCGCTATTGTCATGCTGATCTGCGGGGCCGCATCGGGTGGCAGGTCAAGCGGCTGATCGTGCATCATCGCGTGATCTGCCCCACCATGATCCATACCGCCATGGGCCGCAGGATCGCCGTGATCATGGCCATCAAACGTCACGCCGTTGCTGGCGGCGATGGCAAAACCGATGCCACCGCCAAAGACCAACCCAATGGCAAACAAAGCCAGCGATCTGTCCATCACAGCCGCGCCCCTTCGCGCTGCCAGAAATAGCCCGCGAAACTGCCCAGCAACACCCATGCCGCCAACCCAACGCCAAAGGCACGTGCCGCGAACAACGCGCCAATCTCCGTCGGCACCGGCCCGCTAAAGGCGTCTGGCTCGGGCGCGCCAATTACATGTGGCGCCATCAACAACACCACCGCCGCGCCCCAGCCCATCCAGCCACCGCCAAAGGCCAGCAACCACAAGGCCAGAACCGCTGCTCCCGCCGTGGCAAACCACCAAATCTGCCGCGCAGATACATCAGCCGCCGCCACACCGGGCACTTCGGGGGCCAGCGTGAAACCGGGGGCCAGATGAAAGGCGACAAATCCGGCGATGCCCCAGATGATCCCCCAGCGGCCATCAATCTTTGCCCCCCGTTCCTCGGCTAGGCTCATCGCGGCCAGCAGGATCAGCGCATAACCGGTGTAGGTCAGCATCGTGAAAATCAGGCTCAACCCATCGCGGACAGGGTCCAGCCCGGGCAAATCGGGATGCGCGCCGACCGGATCGGCCCCAAAATGCACCAGCGCCCCGGTTTCATATAGCTCGGCATGCAGCAGAACCGGCTGAACGAAATACAGCTGCAAAAGCCCGGCCAACAGACCCGCAGCAGCGCCGGCAAACAGCGCAGATGTCAGAAAACGTGAAAACATCGGAAAAACCCTCGTCGATGTACATGTGGCAGGCGCAGCAAACCCGGCACCGGCACCACAATCGCCCGCATACCTTCACCCCAAAATGCCAACAGGCCGCTGAAAGCTCAGCGGCGCATGCGGTCAGGCAATATCAGGGGCAATAACGCCGCCAGCATGAAAAAAGGTGGTCATGGCACATCAGGCCACGCCACTGCGCAGCCCCGGCCAATCCCCCGGCTAGACGCTTAGTGGCAGGGAAACCCTGTCGCGTGGCGCACATCATGGGCGGCGTCATGCAAGGCAGCAGCCTGCACATGGCCGGTCAGCGCCATCAGCGCCACACCCAGAACGGCCGCAAACAGCGCCGGGGCAAATTTCGCGCGGGCAATACCGGCTGTGTTGGTCATCGTCGTCATTGTCGTTCTCCTTACCGTCACACCCGACGGCATATTGCGTTTCACTTGCCTGGCAGGTCTCCTGGCTCGCGGGTCGTGACCTTTGCCCGCCTTCCCCGTCCCGAAGGACAAGTGGCATGAGGGGCATCGGCTCACCGCTTACAGTCGCGGGGGCGGCTTCGGCTTCGGGGATTATTCGATCCCCTTACTGAATTCCCTTTTCGGCTCCACACCAAACGGTGCTTTTCGGAACACCAAGCGCCCTTAATTACGCATCTCATCTCTTCAAACGCAAGGCGGATTTGCGACACTTGGCGCTCCACCACCGGAGTCCGCAGTATTTCCGCGCATATTTGCAGAAATAACCGTCGGCTTGACCTTCACCAGGTACCAAGGGCAAATTGCACCATCTGCGTAATAATTAGGCGAACCAACAATACCATGACCACTCAAAGCCCCCATGCCGTCGATACGGTGCGATTCGACGACATACTGGGAAAAGCCGTTCGTCATGCCCGCCTGCCTCTGTGCATTACCGACCCCAAAAAACCGGACAACCCGATCGTATACGCCAATGCTGCGTTCACCGAACTGACGGGCTATTCAGCGGAAGAAATCGTCGGCAGGAATTGCCGCTTTCTGCAAGGCGCTGACACCAGCCCGGAAAGCGTTGATACGGTCCGCCGTATCATCGCAGATGGCCGCGTGGATACCGTCGAAATCTTGAACTACCGCAAGGACGGCAGTCCATTTCTCAATGCGTTGCAAATCGGTCCGATCACGGATGGAAACGGCAAATTGGCCTATTTCTTTGGATCACAGCTCGATATATCGGCACGGCGCCAAAAAGAAAAAGAAGCCCGCGACCTGGCAGATAGTGAGTTGCTGCACCGCCTGCGCAACATCGTAAATGTCATGACCGCGATGGTCCGCATGACCGCCCGCGAAGAATCGAACCCAACGGTCTTTGCCGAAAAGGTCATCGAACGTCTGTCGGCGCTGGGGCAGGCGCATTTCGACACCATCGGCCATCTAGGTGATAAAGACCTGCAGTTTTCCACGCTCGTGCGCCCGATCTTGCGGGCCTATACACCGGGCGGCGAGGATCAGATCATTCTAGGCGGCTTTGACCCCGCCGTGCCGCGTGCGCTGGTATCACCCCTCACACTTGCCCTGCATGAACTGGCCACCAATGCCGTCAAACACGGGGCGCTTGGCAGGACTGAGGGACAGGTGATTCTTCATGTCTCGCTGCAAAAGGCGTTTTCCGAACTCCATATCGTCTGGCGCGAAAAGGATGGGCCCAAGGTCGTTGTGCCGGAACGCAGCAGTGGTTCAAAGATCATCCAATCGCTGACCAAGGCTGCGGGTGGGGCGCTGACCTATGATTGGCACCCAGAAGGGCTGATCGCGACGGCGAAGTTCCCCTTGGCGGTATTCAGCTAAATCGCCGATACTTAGCCAGACCCCTAAGTTTTTCCTTAACGGATGACGGCCATTCATAAAACTTAGGGACATGGCTAAGTATGAATCTCATCTGAACCAATTATTCACCGCCCTCGGTGATCCGACGCGGCGTGCGATCCTGTCGCGGCTTGCCCGTGGCCCGGCAACGGTCAGCGAGCTTGCCGAACCGCATGATATGGCGTTGCCCTCCTTCCTTGGCCATCTGAACAAACTTGAAGACGCTGGATTGGTCATGTCGGTCAAACAGGGACGCATACGCACCTGCACTCTGTCGCAGGACGCATTCCTGCCCGCTCAAGACTGGCTCAGCGAACAGCAGGCCCTGTGGCAAGGGCGCCTGAACCGCCTAGACGTCTATGTCACCGCCCTAATGAAAGATCGGAAAAATGAACCTTGACCCAAAGACCGACCTGACCCTGACGCGCATGATCAACGCCCCTCGCGCGTTGATCTGGGACTGCTGGACGATGCCAGAACACATCAAACATTTCTTCGTGCCCCAGCCACATAAGGTCACTGACTGCGAAATCGACCTGCGGGTCGGCGGACGTTTTAACACCACGTTCAACGTCGACGGCAATGAAATGAAAAATGTTGGTGTCTACCTCGACATCACGCCGCAGGAAAAGCTGGTCTTTACGGATGCGTACTCCGAAGGCTGGAAACCCGCCGCAGACCCCTTCATGACTGCGATTATCCTGTTCGAAGACGCGCCGGATGGTGCGACAAAATACACCGCGATTGCGCGCCACCGTTCGCCCGAGGCACGCCAGACGCACGAAGACATGGGGTTCTTTGACGGCTGGGGCACCGTTGTGGATCAATTGCAGGTCTACGCGCAACGCCTGCGATAAAAGGCCGATCCTACGGCCTTAACGCGGGTGCAGAATTATCATCCCTCTGCACCCGCGTAATATTAACCGACCACGTTAAAGTCCGGGCCGTAGGGATAGCCCGTGATATTCTCGTTGCCGTCTTCCTTGATGACCAGAATATCATGCTCGCGGTAGCCGCCCGCACCCGGCGTGCCTTCTGGAATGGTCAACATCGGCTCCATCGAAATCACCATGCCGGGTTCCAGCACCGTGTCGATATCTTCGCGCAGCTCAAGCCCCGCTTCGCGGCCATAATAATGCGACAGGATGCCAAAGGAATGCCCGTAGCCAAAGCTGCGATACTGCAACAAATCGCGCTCCGCGAAAAAGCCGTTGATCTGCTCTGTCACCTCGGCACAGGTCGCGCCGGGCTTCAGTAGGCTCATTCCGAATTCATGGGCGGCAACATTGGCCTCCCAGACCTTTAAGCTGTCTGCATCCACCGTTTCGACGAACATCGTGCGTTCCAGCGCCGTGTAATACCCGCTGATCATCGGAAAGGTGTTCAGGCTCAGGATATCGCCTTTACGCAGCATACGGCTGGTCACTGGATTATGGGCGCCGTCGGTGTTGATACCCGACTGAAACCAGACCCAAGTGTCGCGATATTCGGCATCGGGAAAGCGTTTCGCAATTTCCAACTCCATCGCGTCGCGCCCGGCCATCGCCACGTCGATCTCGCGCACCCCAGCTTTGACGGCATCGCGTATGGCATAGCCGCCGACATCGGCCACCTGTGCGCCCGCGCGGATCAGTGCAATCTCGGCGTCGGATTTGTGCATCCGCTGCCGCATGGTGACAGGCGCGATATCCACAGTGTCCTTGGGTGCAAGAAAGGTCTTAAGAAGGGCAAACTGCGCCATCGACATATGATCCCCCTCATAGCCGATCACCGCGCCCGTGCCCGTCACCGACAGGATCGCGCGCCAGTAGTTGTTCCGCTGCCAATCGGTATAGGTGATATTATCGCCATGCCCCCGCCGCCAGGGCTGCGCGGCATCAATGCCTGCGCTCATAGTCACCGCATCAGACGCGGTGACCACCAACGCGTATGGGCGGCCAAAGGCGCAGTACAGGAAGCCCGAGAAATAGGCGACATTGTGCATCGAGGTGAAAACACAGGCATCCACACCAAGCGTGCGCATCTCTGCGCGCAGATGGCTTAGGCGTGCCTCATACTCCTGAGGCGCAAAAGGAAGGGTCCGCTCCCCTTGGTGCAAACGGTAGAATTCTGGACGGTCCATAATTTGGCTCCTCTGCCCAATGCCGCTGCTTGGTGTGAGGAGCCGATCTCCCCCAACCGCGCAAGCGGCAAAGAAAAATCCCGGCGTTCAGGAAGGTGAATGCGGGCGTGCACATCCGTGCTGGCGACGCCATCGCCGACCCGTACCCCTACTTGGCTGATAAAACAGGCTTCTGGCAAGGGATTTGATTGCAGCAAGGCAGAGCAAGAGGGCTCGACCCGTCAAATTGCGGGTTCTGGTCGGCTTTGGGAATTAGGGCTGCTGTAGGAACGCCGCACAGATTGTGCAGACCGGCATTTAACATAGCAGAATGAACTGACTCATCGATTCGCCGCCATGGCGGTGTCGCGCGGTTGTGCGCCGGTTCAGACGACAACCTTTTGGGTGGCCTGTTCGCCGACGCCAAACACACGTTTGTATCGCGCGATCTGATCCGCCGGTCCCATCGCCTTGTTGGGGTTGTCCGACAGTTTGACCGTCGGTCGGCCATTTGCCTCTACCGCCTTGCAGACAAGGCTGAACGGCGCCAGTGCGTCACCCGGCACCAGCCCGCGGAAGTCATTGGTCAACAATGTGCCCCAACCAAACGAAACTTTTACCTTGTCCGAGAATGTCGCGTGCAGTTCGCGTATCTTGTCCACGTCGAGACCATCACTGAAGATGACCCGCTTTTCGCTTGGGTCTTCGCCCCGCGCGCGCCACCAGTCAATTGCCACCTGTGCTGCTGTTACCGGGTCGCCACTGTCCACCCGGATGCCCGTCCACCCAGCCAGCCAATCGGGTGCATTGTCCAGAAAACCCTGAGTGCCATAGGTGTCGGGCAGAATGATCCGCAGGTTGCCATCATGTTCGTCCTGCCAGTCTTGCAAAACATCGTAAGGCGCCTGCGCCAACGCTGCATCATCTTCTGCCAATGCAGCGTAAACCATTGGTAATTCATGCGCATTTGTACCGATGGCTTCCAATTCCCGGCTCATTGCGATCTTGCAGTTGGATGTCCCAGTAAAGGCCGCCCCCAACCCTTCGCGCATCGCCTGAACGCACCAATCCTGCCAGAGGTAGGAATGGCGCCGCCGCGTGCCAAAGTCGGCAATCGACACCCCCGGCACCTCGCGCAGGGTTTCGATCTTTTCCCAGACGCGGGTCATGGCGCGAGCATAAAGTACTTGTAATTCAAAGCGATCCATACGGTTCAGCACCGCCCGCCCGCGCAGCTCCATCAGCACTGCAAGGGCGGGGATTTCCCACAGCATCACCTCGGGCCAACTGCCCTCAAACGTCAACTCATACTGATCGCCCTTGCGTTCCAGATGGTAGGGCGGCAGACGCAACCCCTCGAACCATTCCATGAAATCAGGCCGGAACATCTGGCGCTTGCCATAAAACGTATTGCCGCGCAGCCAGGTGCTCTCCCCACGGCTCAGGCTGAGAGACCTAATATGGTCCAACTGCTCGCGCAATTCGCCTTCGTCAATCAGGTCAGCCAGCGGGATATGGGTGGACCGGTTGATCAGGCTGAACGTCACCTGCGTGTCCGGCTTGTTGCGGAAAACCGATTGGCACATCAACAATTTATAAAAGTCCGTGTCGATCAGCGACCGCACAATGGGGTCGATCTTCCACTTGTGATTATAGACGCGGCTGGCGATATCGACCATGGATAGGCTCCTTCTTGCGGTAACTTGTGGCGCAAGCTGTTGCGGCGGGCAAGGGCGTTCGCCCCTGACAGCATTCGGCAACTATGCTAACACCCCAAAATTCAACAGGAAATATGGCATCATGGACTGGCAGAACCTCACACGGGAATTCATTACCTTGATCGTGGTAATCGACCCAATCGGCAGCCTGCCTGTGTTTCTCTTTGCCACGGCCGGGGTGCCCAAGGCGCTGCACCGCCGCTTTGCTATTCGGGCCGTTCTGGTGGCGGGGCTGGTGCTGCTGGCATTCCTCGTCGGCGGCCAGTTCCTGCTGGAATCCCTTGGCCTGCGGCTTGGGTCATTCCAGGTGGCGGGCGGCCTGATCCTATTCCTGTTTGCCCTGACAATGATTTTTGGCGGGTCCAAGGCCGAGCAGGAAATCGAAAGCGCTGAGCGTGATCATCTGGCAGGGGCCGTCTTCCCGCTTGCGATGCCGTCGATCGCGTCACCCGGTGCCATGCTGGCGATCGTCATCCTGACCGACAACCACACCAACCCCGTCAGCGATCAGTTACTGACCGCAGGTCTTTTGCTCATTGTATTGTTGATTACGCTGGCTTTGTTGTTGATGGCTTCCAGAATTGGCAAGCTGATCGGCACCACCGGCTCAAGCGTGATCAGCCGGGTGATGGGAATTGTGCTGGCCACCGTCGCGGTCGACGCGACCCTTGGCGGCCTGCAAACACTTGGCCTGCTACAACTAAGCGAACAGACCGAAAGCGTGTTGAATTAAGCCAGTCTCACGCCTGCATCTTGCATACCGCTGCGCGCCTGCGCCAGCGATCCGTCCAGATCAATCGCGCGGCACAGGTCCTCGTGAACGGTCACGTCAAACCCCAACTTGGCCGCGTCCACCGCTGAAAAGTTCACGCAGAAATCCAGCGCCAGCCCGACCATCGTCAGCCGCGTAATGCCACGCGTGCGCAGGTATCCCTCTAGCCCTGTGGGCGTCTGGTGATCGTTCTCGAAAAACGCGGAATAGCTGTCGATATCGGGGTCATATCCTTTGCGGATGATCAGATCGGCCCGGTCCACCTGTAGCTCGGTATGAAACTTCGCGCCGATGCTCCCTTGGATGCAATGGTCCGGCCACAGCACCTGCGACCCATAAGGCATCTGGATCACCTCATAGGGCGCGTGATCGTCATGTGCTGAGGCAAATGACGAATGCCCCGCCGGGTGCCAATCCTGCGTCAGGATCACCGCGTCAAAATCTGGCAACAGGGCATTGATACCGCGCACGATCTCGTCCCCTTCCGGCACTGCCAAGGCACCTTCCGGACAGAAATCATTCTGGACGTCGATCACGATCAGCGCATGCATGGCAGTTCCTTTGGCTCAGATATGGGGCGTAGGTGGGTTTTAACCCACCGCCCCCTTGCGGAACAGCCCCCAGGGGTCGTATTTGATCGCCCATGTATACCATCGCCGCCCTTTATCACTTTACCCGCTTTGCCGACCCCGCCGCGCTGAAACCCGCGTTGCTGGCGCTGTGCGAGGCGCAGGCTGTCAAAGGCACGCTACTGCTGGCTCCCGAAGGGGTGAACGGCACCATCGCCGGGGCACGCGCAGGGATTGATGCCGTGATCACCCATCTACGCGCCCTGCCCGGCTGCGCCGAGTTGGAATGGAAGCAAGCCACCAGTGAAACGCCACCTTTTGGCAAGATGAAGGTGCGGATAAAGCGCGAAATCGTGACAATGGGCCAGCCCGATGTCGATCCACTGGCGCGGGTGGGGCACTACGTCGACCCGCAGGATTGGAACGCCCTGATCGAGGCCCCCGACGTCGCCGTGATCGACACCCGCAACGCCTATGAGGTTGCGATCGGCACCTTCGACGGCGCGGTAGACCCAGAGACCAACAGCTTTGGCGAATTCCCCGAATGGTGGGAGGCCAACAAGGCGCGTTTCCACAACAAGCGAATCGCGATGTTCTGCACCGGCGGCATCCGCTGCGAGAAATCCACCAACTACCTGTTGGGGCAGGGTGTCGAGGACGTGTTCCACCTCAAGGGTGGCATCCTGAAGTATCTAGAGGAAGTGCCGGAACAAGACAGCACGTGGAAAGGCGAATGTTTCGTCTTTGATAACCGCGTCAGCGTGGGCCACGGGTTGCGCGAAGGGCCGCATATGCTGTGCCACGGCTGCCGCCGCCCGATCTTGCCTGGCGATACAGCGCATCCCGGATATGAAGCCGGGGTAAGCTGTCACCACTGCGTTGATGAAACGTCAGACGATGACAAGGCCCGCTTTCGGGAGCGGCAACGCCAGATCATACAGGCGCGTGCAGCGGCGGCATCTGATCAATAGGTCTGCGGGGTTTGCGCGGGGTGCTGCGCCACAACAGCCACAGCATGATGAGGATGTTTAGTCCGTTCCAGATAATGCCGTTGACGAACGCCAATGCGTATGACCCGCTGAGATCATAAATCTGACCCGACAGCCACCCGCCCAGCGCCATGCCGAGGATGGTCGCCATCATCACAAAACCGACCCGCGCGCCTGCTTCACGTGCGGGCATGTATTCACGCACGATCAAGGCGTAACTAGGAACGATCCCGCCCTGGCTCAGACCAAATACAAGGCTGACGACGTACAGCGACGTCAGCCCGCCACTGGGCAGGTACAAGAACAGCGCCAGACATTGCAGCGCAGAGCCGATCAGCAGCGTGCGCACGCCGCCAAGTTTGTCTGCCAACAGCCCGGACAAGATCCGAGAGCCGACCCCACCCAGCAGCATCAGCGACAGCATTTCAGCGCCCACTGCGGGGCCAAAGCCCAGATCCACGCAATAAGACACAATATGCACCTGCGGCATCGACATCGCCACGCAACAGCCGATCCCGGCCAATCCCAGCAGGTATTGCAGCGCTCGCGGGCTCAGCCCAGAGGATTGTGCGTGCTGGGTCGCGGCTATATGTGCAGCGCTTTGCGTGTGTTCGGACACCTTGCGGCGCAGCAGGAACGAGAGCGGGACAACACCTACCAACGTCACCACCGCCATCACCAGATAGACCGACCGCCAACCGTTTTCAGCGAGGACACCCGCCAGCAACATCGGCCAGATCGCCCCCGACAGATAATTGCCGCTGGCGGCGATGGCGACGGCGATGCCGCGCCTGCGCACGAACCAATGCGAGATATCCGCAATAAGCGGCCCGAACCCAACGGCCGACGCAAACCCCACCAGCAGTTGCGCGACCGAGAGCATCGCAATGCTATGCGAAAGCGTGGCAAGACCAAAACCGGCCGCTGTCCCTACCGCCGCAGCAATCAGGGTCCGCGTTACACCGTAGCGATCCACCGCGTGCCCAATCAGAAAGTTACCCAGACCGAAACCGATCATCGTCAGCGTGTAGGGCAACGCGGTATCAGCGCGATTGGTACCAAACTCGGACTCGACGGCGGGCATGATCACGATGATCGCCCACATTCCTGCATTCACGGTCATGGCGATCAGCAGGGTCAGACCCAGGCGCAGCCATGAATATCTGCTGTCTGTCTCTTCACTCGCCATCTGCGGCCCTCCAAGCTTTGGCGCATCTGGCTGCAATGACGGGAAAGTTGCAAGGCACAGCGCGATTTAGCGACAGTTGGATATGTTAAGCCGCCGGTAAGCCATGATCCGTTATACCCGTCGTTGGGTGAATAAAGGTGGATGTGATGAGTGCGCAAGGCAATGCGGCACCAGTCATCATCAAACGTAAAAAAATTATCAAAGGCGGCGGGCACCATGGTGGAGCCTGGAAAGTCGCTTATGCGGACTTCGTGACTGCGATGATGGCTTTTTTCATGTTGATGTGGCTGCTGAACGCAACAACAGAACAGCAACGCAAAGGGATTGCCGATTATTTTTCGCCGACGATCCCTATCAATCGGGTCTCGGGGGGCGGCAATGGCGCCTTTGGCGGTGACAGTATATTCTCGGAAATGACTCTGCCCAAGAACGGCACAGGCGCGACGTCGGATCATGCCACAATCGAGGAAAAAGCCCGCGGCCAGAGCGGCACGGCCCTGAGCGACGGCGAGAAAGAAGCGCAAGAAGAAGAATTCAAGCAACTCGAGGCGATGCTGATGGGACGCGGTGGCGAAACCATGGTGATGGAAAACGCGCTGCGCCATATTGTGACCCGCATCACCGATGAAGGCCTGGTGATCGAGTTGTTTGAACTCGACGACATTCCACTGTTCAGGGATGGCACAGATGAGCCGACTCAACTGCTGCGTGACTTGGCGGTCGTGATCTCTCAGGTTGCCAAGGCTGTGACCAACGGTATTGCGATCGGGGGCCACATGCGTGCAACCCCTGTCGTGGTTGTGGACAATCCAGTTTGGGAGATGTCGGCCCGCCGCGCCACACAGATGCGGCTGCTGCTGCAAGAGGCCAGCATCGACCCGGCGCGGTTCCAGCGGGTCACAGGCCATGCCGACCGCGAACCGGTGCTGCGGGACACAATGGCGCGACGCAACAACCGCTTGGAAATTGTGCTCTTGCGGGCGGGTAAGTAAACGCACCTCCGAATATCGCAGATTTTATCTGTTAGCGCGGTGTTAAGTCGGACACGTCTATTTGTTGGTCAACTTTGATTGATACAGCAGAAAGGCGTGTCTATGACAATTTCATCTTCGCTTAACGCAGGGGTGGCGGGGCTTCAGGCCAATGCGACACGGCTTGCCTCGATCTCTGACAATATCGCGAACTCGTCGACCTTTGGTTACAAACGTGTCGTGACTGATTTTCATTCAATGGTCATTTCATCCCGTGGTGGCACATATTCCGCGGGCGGCGTTCGGGCGACGACGGAACGACTGATCGATCAGCGCGGACCTCTCGTGTCGACCTCAAACGCGACCGACCTTGCCGTGCGTGGGCGTGGATTTCTACCCGTTGCACAGGCCACTGATATCGAAGTCGCAAATGGCGACAGTACCATGCTGCTGACCTCAACCGGGTCTTTCCGCACCGACGCCGAGGGTTATCTGCGCTCTACGTCCGGGTTGGTGTTGCTGGGCTGGCCTGCCTTGCCAGATGGATCGATTCCCAGCTTCCCACGCGACACAGCAGATGGGCTGGAGCCCGTTCAGATCAACGTGAACCAGTTCTCGGGTGAACCGACCACGAGCATGACATTGGGCGTCAACTTGCCCGCCACCGAAACCGATGCGGGCAGCGCCGGCGACATTCAAGAACTGTCGGTGGAATATTACGGCAACCTTGGCACGTCCGAGAATATCAACATCACTTTCACGCCGACGGTGCCCGGCTCTGGTTCATCAAACGAATGGACGATGACCATGATAGATTCAGTCAACCCGGGCACGGTGATTGGTGAATACGTGATGACGTTTGACGACAGCCGGACGGCTGGCGGCACGCTGGCATCGGTCAGCACCGTGAGCGGCGGCGCCTACGACCCCGCCACCGGCAATCTGATCGTCAACGTCGCCGGCGGCCCCATTGAAATCGATATCGGCATCATCGGGCAAAGTGACGGCATTACTCAGCTGTCAGACAACTTCGCGCCCGTGTCCATTTCCAAGGACGGCTCGCCCGTTGGCAACATGACTTCGGTTGAGGTCGATGCAAACGGCTATGTCCATGCCTATTTCGACACTGGGATTACACGCACCATCTATCAGGTGCCACTGGTCGACCTGCCCAATCCTAACGGCATGGTGGCGCTTGATCACCAGACATATCAACCGTCCGTCGACAGTGGATCGTTCTTTCTGTGGGACGCCAGCGATGGACCAACCGGTGATATCGTAGCCTTCGCTCTTGAGGAATCTGCGACCGATGTGGCAGGCGAACTGACCTCAATGATCCAGACGCAGCGCGCATATTCATCCAACGCCAAGGTGATTCAGACCGTCGAGTTGTCCTTCGCAGAGGAGATGTCCTTACCAGTTGAAATCGCATTCTGCGTGCTGGCAAGATCCTTGTTGATGGATTTCAAAGTTTGCAGGGCAACCATAGCGGAGTTGTTTGTGATAATGCTCGACATAAGCATGTTCCTTCAGTCATTGACGCTTTGCGTCCGTGATTGTCCCACCCCCCTGGGGCGGACGAAAATGTCGTTCTGACTTGTACAATCGCTTGTGTTTTAAACGATGTGCCACCCGACCTCGGATGCATCGCCACATTGCCCATTTCTGGCTTAACGTTGTCCTAAACCGATCTGCTGGAATACCGTGCTTTTTATTCAAACGCTCAGGCGCGCTTTTCCACGGAGTGATCGTTGTCGATATCAATATTCCGTTTCTTGCCGCTGGAATCGTAGGTTTCCATATTGCTGCGGATCCGCCGCAGTGCAGCCATGCGCCGGGCCACGTTACGAATGCCTTCAAGCGCCCCATCGAGCAGAAGTTGGTTACGCTGCACTTTGCGGTTCAACTGTTGCAATGTGTCGATATCCGTGTGCACCCCGGCGTTCACTGCGTCAATTAACGCCTCTTTAGACTCCAGCATTCCGCTCAGCGCTTCGAGGTCGCCTTTCAAAAGGGCCGTGCGTTCGGCATCCAAAAGGACATCAAGTGCGGAGAGCTTTTCGGAAGTGATGTCACTATCCATCCTGTTGCTCCTTCAATGCATCATAGATTGATTCGCTCAGCCCGATTCCCCCGGCCCGCACTATTTGCATCGCCTGTTCGTGTATCAGGAACGAACTGAATTGATCCTCGCCGGGGCCACCGCCAAAATCTGTGCTGGTGGCGCCGAGGCCCGCGGACTTCAACATTTCAGCCAAAAATCCCGCCTCGAGCTTTTGTGCTGCCTCCATCAGCGCCGTGTTCTCTAGCGTCATCTGGGGCCTTCGCCCTAAATCGGATATGGTCGTCATCACTCAAATCCTTAAATTGCATCCTACTTTCCCGATCTTGCACGCAAATCGGTAAACAAACCGGTAAGGATCATCACCCATATTGACGAAATCGGAGAAGAACTCCCGGAGACGTCATGTGAATACAATACTGTCATCAAACACGCCTGCAGCCATGCCGCGGCAATCTAATCTCACTTCGGAAGAGGCGCTTTCACAGGTGCATACAACCGTCGATCTGGGCGGGCGGGATCCATTTGGTGACATTTTCAACGGGTTTGCGCCGGACGTTCCGGTAAAAATAGAATTGGGCGTCGCTGGCGAGCTTAAAAAGCCAGCGGAACATGATGATGACAGCCCCGCACCTGATGAAGGCGCTCTGACCGTAGAACATGCTGCACCGACGACAAATGTGGATGACGCAGTCGAAGCGGGCGCAACTCCTTTGACGCATGCTGGCCGTAACGGGTCACCAGACGTGGCGTACGATGATCTGCTGCCGCTGGGCCCTGCTGAAAGGTCCAGTGTGCCAATCCCGGCGGCACAGAGGGTGTCGGAAACCGCGTCGGTGGATGCTGTGCCCGTCAACTCAGGCCGCGATCCTTTGCCCCTGCAGCGACCCGGCAATCATGCCGCCCAGCGTGCAGACCCCTTATTGCTCGAAACTGCTATCGGGTTTTCCACGGCCACTGCAACCGACCGGGGCCCCTCAATCTCTCCGCAAGGATCGGCAATACCGGCCGCATCCGCTGCCGTGACCGCGCCCATCTTTGCCGCTCCATCCCTTCCGAATCCTACAAACGGTTCGCATCACACCCGAGCACTTTCGCCAATAGCGGACGGTATGATCCCCGTGGAAGAGGCATCACCGACATCATCGGGGACGGAAGTCAAAGCGGCATTTATTCCCAGTGTGGCACGTCGGGATCTTGCACCCCTTCAACCGGAAAACACAGCATCGGCCCCCAGCGGTGTTGCAGGCTTTACTAAAAGTGGCATCGCCGCCATGCCACCGACACCTGTGGTGCGCTCGACTGCGGCAGTTTCGCATCCGGCGCAGGCGATTGATTTTCAATTATCGGCGTCGGAACCGGAAGTTCTACAAACTTGGGACCCAACGACACCTCAGCCCGCCACACAGGCTGGCGCAACGCCCCGCGCACCGCTTGCGACGCAGATCGCTGCACAGATGGCCGACATCTTACGGCAGATGCCCGCCCGCCCGGTTGAGATTACACTCAGCCCCGAAGAGTTGGGGCGTGTGAGGCTGTCTGTCACCGCGTCCGATGCAGGTATCATCATGAATGTCGTGGCCGAGCGGCCCGAGACGCTGGATTTACTGCGGCGTCACATCGATCAGCTGGCACAAGAATTCAACGCCATTGGGTACCAGAATATCGCCTTTTCCTTCGCGGGAGGAGAGCGAGCCGCGCCGGATCAGGATCCAAACCGGAACGCATCAAAATCGCGAACACCATCCGTCGAAGCCAGTCCCGCAGAAGCCCCGATTCATCAGGTACATCTTAACGCAGGCCGCCTGACCGGGCTCGATCTGCGCCTGTAACGAAAGGATTTGTCATGAACATTCCCCCCGCCGCATATTCGGCCGCATCGCCCACAGCAAGCGCGGCAGGCGCGGCAAATCCGGTCTTGTCATCTGATTTTGAGACATTCCTGCAGATGCTCACGGCGCAGGCCCGATACCAGGACCCTCTGGAGCCGATCGATTCCTCCGAATATGCCGCACAACTGGCGCAATTTTCGATGGTGGAACAACAGGTCCTGTCAAACGACCTTCTAGCGGCGCTCACGGCCCAGCTTGGATCGGGAAATATGGCGCAAATGGCAGGCTGGATCGGGATGGAAGCACGTACCACCGCACCGGTTCTATTTGACGGGGCCCCAATCACCATCGCGCCTAACCCCGCAGCTATTTCAGACGAGGTGTACTTGGTTGCATATGACAGCAACGGCGCGGAAATCCAAAGAACGTCAATCCCGGTTTCTGCCGAGCCTATCCAATGGGAGGGTATAGACAATGACGGCAACCCCTTCCCTCAAGGCACATACAGTTTTGGTGTTGAAAGCCATGCCAACGGCGAACTGTTGTTTTCAGATGCCGCCGAAGCTTATGGCCGTATTACCGAGGCACGTACTCAGGCAGGTCAGACGGTGCTGATCCTAGCCGGTGGGTCGGCGGTGTTGACGTCGGACGTTAACGGACTGCGTGAGGCGCAGAGCTAAGTTTACACTCCGTTTTCAGCCCCCATGACGCTTGATCAAACGCCGTAGCCAACGCGCCCGATTGATACATAGGCGGAAAATCCAGCCCGCCTGGCATCTTTGGGAGAATAGATATTGCGAAGATCCGCCATCGCGGGGTGGTTCATTTTTTTGGCCAATCTCTTGAGGTCTAGAGCGCGAAATTCGTTCCATTCCGTCAGGATGACAATCGCATCGGCGTTTTGTGCCGCCTTATAGGCGTCGTCGACCCAGTTCACGCCTGGCAACAGCGCCTCACCTTCACGCTGGCCCTGGGGGTCAACAACACGCACCTTGGCTCCGTTACCGACAAGCGCGGGAATGATCGTAAGCGATGGTGCGTCACGCATGTCGTCAGTATTGGGTTTGAATGTGACGCCGAGCACGGCAATAACTTTGCCATTCACGCTGCCCCCGCAAATGTCCAAGACCTTGTCGGTCATCCGGCGCTTCACCTCATCGTTGACTTTGATCACCGTCTCCGTCAGCTGCATCGGCACGCCGTTTTCCTGCCCAATACGCGCCAACGCCTTCGTATCCTTAGGAAAGCAGCTACCGCCGTAACCCGGCCCTGCATGCAGGAACTTGGACCCGATCCGCCCATCCATCCCCATGCCCTTTGACACCATTTTAACATCGGCGCCGACACGTTCACACAGCGACGCGATCTCGTTGATAAAGGTAATCTTGGTCGCCAGAAATGCGTTGGCGGCGTACTTTATCATCTCGGCGCTTTCCAAATCTGTCACCATGATCGGGAAATCGCGCAGATACAAAGGGCGGTAGATATCGCTCATCACATCGGCAGCGCGGTCATTTTGAACACCCACGACAACCCGATCCGGGCGCATGAAGTCATCAATCGCTGCCCCTTCCCGCAAGAATTCAGGGTTCGAGGCCACGTCAAACTCCGCTTTGGGGTTTGCCTTTGCGATTACTTGCTTCACCTGCCTATTGGTCCCCACCGGCACGGTAGACTTGGTGACCACCACGGCATAGCTGGTCAGCGCCTGTGCAATTTCTTCCGCCGCCGTCATGACATAGGTTAGATCAGCATGGCCGTCACCGCGGCGCGTCGGCGTTCCGACGGCGATAAACACTGCGTCAGCACCATCAACCGCACGGGCCAGATCGCCGGTGAAAGAAAGCCGCCCCGCGGCAACGTTCTTGGCCATCAACTCCTCTAGACCGGGTTCGTAAATCGGGACGATGCCCTGCTCAAGCTGTTCGACTTTGGCCGGATCTTTGTCCACGCAGATGACATCGTGTCCGAAATCCGAAAAACATACGCCCGACACCAGTCCAACGTAGCCCGTGCCAATCATCGCAATCTTCATCTGCTCACCCTTCGTGCTCTTCGTGTTCGGATGCGGCAACCGGACTATTCTGTCAACTCTTGCTTGAACCAATCATCGGTCTGACAGTGCGAACCCCGCATAGGCAAAGGGCATGATGGCGCGCCGAAACCGCCCTAGCTCAAAGCGTGCCAAGGGGCGCTGCATCGCTGTTGGGTAAGGCCGCGCGGGCGTTTTTCCTTGAACCAGATCCGCCAGCAGAGCACCGGAATAGCTGCCCATTGCGACGCCATTGCCATGATAACACAATCCCGCGAACATCCCCGCCTCCCCTGGCACCCCGCCGACAAAGGGCATCCGATTCCGCGCGATACACACCATTCCAGACCATGCATGCGGCGTTTCCACTTTACGCCAGACAGGAAACATTGCCTCAAAATCTGCACGGGCCCGAGCAATGGCCCGCCGCTCCGAACCCGCTGTCGACAAAAGCCCACCGCGCACACCAAACAGCATCCGGTTGTCAGGCATCAGGCGGAAATAGTGCAGCAGGTGGCGGCTATCGTAAGAGGCTTGTCGGCTGGTCCAGCCCTGCGCGTCCAATTCGGATTGGGTCAGCGGGCGCGTAACGATCACGCTCGATTGTGTCGGCATGTATCGCGCGGCCAGCCAATCAGGAATATTCTCCGAAGAATAGCCATTGGTCGCGATAATCACCTTGTCCGCTGTCAGTCTGGCTGTCGGCGTCTGTACGATAAAGCAGCCGTTTTGCCGGGTGATCTGCGTCACCGGGCTATCGTCTGCAATCACCGCGCCTGCGTTCTCTACCGCAGACGCCAGCGCCGTGACATACTTTAATGGGTTCAATCCAAAGCCGATCGGCACCGTAATTGCACCGTGGAAACCGGCGTTTTGTCCCTGTGCGGGCAGGTCACGCCCTTCAGTCAGGAAGGCCTCAACGCCGTAGTTTTCACGGTAGTATTCAACCAGCCCACCCATCTGCGCAGAATCACGAGGACGGTGTGCAAATTGGGTTTCTCCTTCGGAGTGGCGATCGACATCAATGGCGTTTAGGGTGACAAAATCATCGACTAGATTGACCGAAGCCAATTCCGCCTGGCGCCATGCGTCTCGCCCGTCGCGGCCAAACTGCTTGTCAAGCGCCGCATCCGACAACATGCCGCCACCCAAACAGCAAAAACCACCATTGCGCCCGGATGCCCCCCAGCCGACGTGGCGTGCCTCCAGAACCGTGGTTGAAACACCAGCCCGCCCAAGGTGCAACGCTGCCGACAGGCCGGTAAATCCTCCGCCCACAATCGCAACGTCGCAGCGGTGATCCCCCGCAAGAGGTGGCCTGGGCACCGCACCACAGGTTTGATCCCACCAGCAATTCTCGCGCGGTAGATCGCTATAGGCAAACGCAGGGTAGATGCGTTTCATCCCGTGGCACGCTCGGCCGCCTGTGCGTCTTTCTGCGCCTTTAGACTGCTACGCTTGCTGACCAATGACGCACTGATCACACCGACCGTGACGATTGCAATCATGATCGTCGACAGGGCGTTGATCTCAGGTGACACGCCCAACCGCACAGCACTGAAAATCTTGATGGGCAGGGTCGTCGCAGAGGGGCCAGAGGTAAACGACGCGATCACCAGATCGTCAAGCGACAGAGTGAACGCCAGCAACCAGCCCGAAATGACAGCTGGCGCGATGATCGGCAGGGTCACCAGACGGAACGCTTCCCAAGGGGAAGACCCCAGATCGAGCGCCGCTTCCTCTAGCGAGCGATCAAAAGACACCAGACGAGAGGATACGACGACCGACACATAACACATCGAAAAGGTCGTATGCGCCAACACGATGGTCAACACGCCGCGGTCCAGCCCGATACCGATGAAAAGCAGCAGCAAGGACAAGCCAGTGATCACTTCGGGCATCACCAGTGGTGCGTAGATCATACCGGAAAACAGCGTGCGCCCCATGAACCGCCCGCCACGCACCAGCACATAGGCCGCCATCGTACCAAGGACCGTGGCCATGCTAGAGGAGATCACTGCCACTTTCAGAGTCACCCACGCAGCATTCAGAAAGGCTTCGTTCTGGAACAATATGCCGTACCAGCGGGTCGAAAACCCCGCCCAGACGGTGACCAGTTTCGACGAGTTGAAGCTGTAGATCACCAGAATGATCATCGGAAGGTAGAGGAATGCAAACCCCAAAGTCAGCGAGGTTGCGTTGAACCATGACATACGTTT
Source organism: Sulfitobacter sp. KMM 9851 (assembly GCF_057178245.1). Classification (NCBI taxonomy): domain Bacteria; kingdom Pseudomonadati; phylum Pseudomonadota; class Alphaproteobacteria; order Rhodobacterales; family Roseobacteraceae; genus Sulfitobacter; species Sulfitobacter sp. KMM 9851. The sequence continues at coordinate 238,571 of NZ_CM169991.1, read as the reverse complement.
CATGTCTCTGCCTCCGCCTGTTTTTGCTGGTTGCGTTGAAACAGGACGATCGGAATCACGAGTAGTAGCAACAAGATCACCGCAACCGCAGAGGCCACCGGCCAGTCGCGGTTGTTAAAGAACTCTTCCCACAGGACCTTGCCGATCATCAGCGTGCCAGACCCGCCCAGCAGGGAGGGGATCACGAACTCGCCCAAGGCCGGGATAAAGACAAGGAAACTACCCGCGATAATACCATTTTTCGACAATGGAATCGTCACCAGCCAAAACGCCTGTGTCCGCGAACAGCCCAGATCTTCGGCTGCCTCGTTCAGGGATTCGTCCAGCCGATCCAGCGCCGCATAAATCGGGAGGATCATGAATGGCAGGTAGGTATAAACGATCCCGATATAGACGGCTGTGGTGGTATTCAGAATGGTCAGCGGTTCACTGATAGCCCCCAGCCACATGAGCAACTGGTTCAACAGCCCCTCGTTGCTGAGAATACCCATCCACGCATAAACTCGGATCAGGAAGCTGGTCCAAAACGGCAAGATCACCAGCATCATCAAGGTTGGTCGCCATTCTTCGGGGGCGCGGGCCATGGCATAGGCAATTGGATACCCCACCATCAGGGTCAGCAGGGTTGAGATCAGCGCGATGCGCAGCGAACTCAAGTAAGCCTTCCAATACAGGTCATCCGAAGCCAGAAAGGCGAAATTCTCGAAATCCAGCTCTGCGATCAGTGCCGATAGCCCGTCGCGCAGATTTGGCGTATAGGGTGGAATAGCCAGCGCCGCATCGGACAGCGAAATCTTGAACACGATCAGGAAGGGCACCAGGAACAACGCCACCAGCCAAACATACGGCACTGCGATCAGGGCAAAGCGGCGCATATTCATTGCGCCAACAAAACGCCGGCTGTGGCGCTCCACGACACCCAAACCGGGTCTTCCCACGTGATGTCACGCCGCGCGATGCGCCGCGTGTTTGCGGTTTGCGCCTTGATGATCTGACCGTCCGGCAATTGCACGTGATAGGTGCTGAGGTTGCCCAGATAGGCAATGTCCAACACCTTGCCCTGTAATGCATTCGCCGCATCGGCAGGGCGGTCCGTAGAAATGCCGATTTTTTCGGGACGGATCGCCAGATGCCCGGCCTGTCCGTCGCTAAACTGCACCTCGGACGCCGCAATCAACGGCGTTTGTGTTTCGGACCAATGCAGATGGTACTGACCTTTGCCCGCCGCCTTCACCGGTGCTTCTATAATGTTCACATCACCAATGAAATCAGCCACATAAACCGAATTGGGTGCCTCGTAGATCACCGCGGGTGTCGCCACCTGAATGATACGTCCCTCGTCCATCACCGCCACACGCGACGCCACGGTCATCGCTTCTTCTTGGTCGTGCGTCACGATAACAAAGGTTGTTCCAGTGGTTTCCTGAATGTCCATCAGCTCAAACTGGGTATCCTGGCGCAGCTTTTTGTCCAGCGCGCCCAAAGGTTCGTCAAGCAACAGAAGTTTGGGCGCCTTGGCCAGACTGCGCGCGAGCGCGACACGTTGCCGTTGACCGCCGGAAATCTGATGAGGCTTGCGGCGCGCAAACTTTTCGAGGCGCGTCAGCTTGAGCATCTCGTCAACCCGCGCGGCGATGGCATCCTTGCTCATCCGGTCGCGGCGCAGCCCAAAGGCGATATTGTCCCAAATGCTCAGATGTGGAAACAAGGCGTAGGATTGGAACATCATGTTCACGGCCCGTTTGTTGGGCGGCACGGGTACGATATCTTGCCCAGCCAGTTCTATCTGGCCCTGCGTGGGGTTTTCAAACCCGGCCAACATCCGCATCATAGTGGTCTTGCCGCAGCCCGACGGCCCCAGAAGGGCAAAGAATTCCTGCTCGTAGATGTCGAGCGACAGATCGTCGATAGCGACAAATTCACCGAATTTCTTGGTAACGTTCTGAAAGCGGATTAACGGCTTTTGTTCCGGATCATCCCAAGGGGCGAAAACACTCTGGCTCACGGGCATGGCATCCTTAAATCGGGCTGGTAGAGGAAAAAATGGGCGCGATCATGATGACCGCGCCCGTTTGGATCAGGTACCAGACTTGATCTTGGTCCACATCCGGGTCACGACCCGCTGCACCTTTGGGTTATAAGGACTGGTGGTGTAGAGTTTCTCGAGAGTTTCCGGTGTCGGGTAAATCGCGGGATCGCCGATCACGTCCTCCTCAAGAAACTCTTGGCTCGCAAGGTTGCCGTTGGCGTAATAGACATAGTTCGACGCCGCCGCCATGTTCTGCGCGTCCATGATGAAATTCAGGAATTTATGCGCACCGTCTGGGTTGGGCGCATCAACCGGGATCGCCATGTTGTCGAACCACATCAGCGCCCCTTCCTTGGGGGCGGCATATTCAATTTCGACACCGTTATTGGCCTCTGCGGCACGGTCGCGCGCTTGCAGAATGTCACCGGACCAACCAAACGCCACGCAAATGTCGCCGTTCGCCAGCGCATTGATGTATTCTGAGCTGTGGAATTTCTGCACATGCGGCGCAACGGCTGTCAGCACCGGCTCGGCCTTTGCGATCACATCGGTGTCCTGGCTATCTGGGTCTTCACCAATATAGGCCAGCGCTGCCGGGATTAGCTCAACCGGCGCATCCAGGAAATGCACACCACAGTTCGCCAGTTTCTCCATGTTGGCCGGATCGAGGATCAACGCCAGCGAATCGACCGGCGCATCATCACCCAGGACTTCTTTGACCTTGTTGATGTTCACGCCCAGCCCGGTGGTGCCCCACATGTAGTTGATAGCATATTCGTTACCCGGGTCATATTTCGACACGCGGTCGTTGATCACGTCCCACATGTTTTCGCTATTGCTCAGTTTGCTTTGATCCAGTTTCTGGAATGCGCCTGCGGTGATCTGACGTTGCAGGAACGTTCCCGATGGCACCACAACGTCATAGCCAGACCCGCCGGCAAGCAGTTTCGTCTCAAGCACTTCGTTGCTGTCAAAAACGTCATAGATCAGATCAATGCCGGTTTCGGTTTCGAATTTTTCAAGCAGGGACTCGTCGATATAGTCGGACCAGTTGTAAACCCGAACACTTTCGGCAGAGGCGACGGTGGCAATGAGTGCCGTTGCGGCAACGCCGCTGAGAATTCCGTATTTCATAGTCTACTCCCGTTAGATAGGTTGGGTTGATCCCGACCTTTCGCTAATTTGATCAAGTTTTGCCTCTTGCGGCAAGATGATTTATGCTTTCATGCAGGATGCAATGGTGCAACCTGCCTGAAAATTGGACAGAAAGAGCCCCCGTGATGGATGCAGAAACAGCCGGCACCGCGAAATCTTCCGATGCGACCCCAGAGGTCAAAACGCCGGCACATCAGCACGTTTACGAACGCCTTAGGACGTTGATTCTGTTTGGCGATCTTGCCCCAGGGCAGGCGGTCACAATCCAGGGGCTAACCACGGCACTGGATGCGGGGATGACACCGGTCCGCGAAGCGTTGCGTCGGCTGATCGCCGAAGGCGCGCTGACGCATCTGGGCAATCGCCGTGTCACGGTGCCGGTCCTCTCGCCAGATTGCGTGGACGAATTGGGTTTCATGCGCAAATCACTCGAACCCGAACTGACAAAACGCGCCGCCGAACGCATGACCGCAGAGGGGCTGGAAGCCTTGCGCGCATGTGACACCGCGTTGAACCATGCAATTGGTAGGGGTGATATCGGCGGCTATCTTACCCACAATTACCAGTTTCACACGCTGATCTACTCGATCGCCGACGCCCCGATCATGGCCGCTACCGTCGACCGGCTGTGGCTGCGTTTCGGGCCATCGTTGCGCGTGGTCTGTGGGCGCTTCGGTACGAGCAACCTGCCCGACAAACATGCCGAACTCTTGAACGCGCTGTCATCTGGTGACGTGGCGTTGGCCGCCGCGGCCATGGCAGAGGATGTGGATCAAGGTATGAATTTGATCTACGCCGCATCGGAAGGCCAGCCCGCCTGCAACTGATTCGATTGACTCTGCATAATTTGATCATATTCTGGGGCGAACCAATTTTTCACTCTCAGTCACGAGGTCCGTTTCCCATGTCGTCGATCACCAATCACCTGCCAACCGCTGAACTTCAGGCATTGGATGCCGCGCATCACATGCACCCTTTCACGACAAATGACGAATTGGCGGCCAAGGGCGCACGCGTGATCACGCGCGCAAAAGGCATCTATCTGACCGACAGCGAAGGCAACGAAATCCTTGACGCTATGGCGGGCCTTTGGTGCGTCAATCTGGGCTATGGCCGCGAGGAAATGGGCCAGGTGGCCGCGCGCCAGATGAACGAACTGCCGTTCTACAACACGTTTTTCCAGACCACTCACGTACCCGCCATCGCCTTGGCCAAGGAACTGGCCGACCTTGCCCCCGGCGATCTGAACCACGTCTTTTTTGCCGGTTCCGGGTCAGAGGCCAACGACACGAACCTGAGAATGGTGCGGACCTACTGGGCCGAAAAAGGCCAGCCGGAGCGTACCCATATCATCAGCCGCAAGAACGCTTATCACGGCTCTTCTGTCGGGTCGGGCAGCTTGGGTGGCATGACATATATTCACGCGCAGGGCGGCATGCCCATTCCCGGCATTCACCACATCGGCCAGCCTGATTGGTGGACCGAAGGCGGCGATCAGACGCCCGAGGCATTTGGCCTTGCCCGCGCACAGGAACTTGAGACGAAAATCCTCCAACTTGGCGCAGAGAAGGTTGCGGCATTCATCGCCGAACCCATTCAGGGCGCCGGCGGGGTGATTATTCCACCCAGCACCTACTGGCCCGAAATCCAGCGCATCTGCGACAAATATGGTCTGTTGCTTATCGCAGATGAGGTGATTTGCGGCTTTGGGCGTACGGGCAATTGGTTTGGTTCGCAGACCATGGGCATTCGCCCACATATTATGACCATCGCCAAGGGCCTCAGCTCTGGCTACGCGCCGATCGGCGGGTCCATCGTCTGTGACGAAGTGGCCGAGGTGATCGGTGCCTGCGAGTTCAACCATGGCTATACCTACTCAGGTCACCCGGTCTGTGCCGCAGTGGCGCTGGAAAACCTGCGCATCATGCGTGAAGAGAATATCATCGACCACGTGCGCGATGTCGCCGCCCCTGCCTTAAAAGAGGCGCTTGACGCATTGGGCGAGCACCCGCTGGTGGGTGGCGTCAACGTATCGGGGCTGATGGCCTCGCTGCCGCTTTCACCGGACAAGGAAAGCCGGTCGCGTTTTGTCGGCGATCAGGGCACCGTTGGCTACATCTGTCGCGAACATTGCTTTGCCAACAATCTGGTGATGCGCCATGTCGGTGACCGCATGATCATCTCGCCGCCGCTGGTGATCACCCCCGAAGAGATCAAAATATTTGGCGCCCGCGCAAAACAGGCATTGGATGCCACCTATGCCGACCTCAAGAGCAAAGACATGCTGTCGCCTGCCCCGGCACACCACGACGATCCATCGCCGCTGGGCTAATCGGCCTAAAGGCCACGCAACCGATCCAGCAGGCGCAGGGAGGCATAGCCGTCAGGCACCACCCCCTGCGCCTGCTGGAAACGGCGCACTGCGTTGATCGTCAAAGGGCCGATTTTGGCGTCGATCTTCTGGGTGTCATATCCCGCTGCCGTCAGGCGAGTTTGCATCTCTATCCGCTCGTCAAAGCTTAGCGCGCGGTCCTCGCGGGGCCATTCGTGCTGAATTGCTGCCCGTCCCGCAATGCGATCGCTCAGATGCCCCACACCGATGACATAGGCATCGGCAGTATTATAATGCTCAATAACTTCAAAATTCGAGAAGATCAGAAACGCGGCGCCCTCTGCGCCCCCCGGCAACAGAACAGAGGCGGGACCGTGATCAGCCACCGGCTTGCCATTCAGACCCATTACCCCGAGCTCGGCCCAGTCAGCAGTAGTTTTTGCAACGTCCCGATCCGCCAGAAGGTAGTCAAAATCCTTGGGCAGCGAAACCTCCACGCCCCATGGCTGTCCCTTGGTCCAGCCAAAGTTCTTGAGATAGGCCGCTGTCGATGCCAGCGCATCGGTCGGGTCGGCGCCCCAAATATTGCGTTTGCCATCGCCGTCGCGATCCACCGCATGTGACAAGAAAGACGACGGCATGAACTGAGTATGCCCCATCGCTCCCGCCCAACTGCCGCGCATCTGATCCGGCGTGGTGTCGCCACTTTGCAAGATACGCAGGGCATTGATCAACTCGGCCTCGAAAAATTCGGCGCGGCGGGCATCGTAGGCCAACGTGGCCAGCGAATTCATCACACTGTCACTGCCGCGAAAGGTGCCATAGGCACTTTCGAGCCCCCAAATTGCCGTGATCACCTCCTTCTCAACACCATAGTCGGCTTCGATGCTTTCCAACGTGCGTTGCCACTGCGCCAGGGCCTTCTGACCGTTTTGAATACGCAGGTCCGATGTCGCAGTGTCGAGGTAATCCCAGATCGTCTTGGTGAACTCGGACTGGTTCCTATCGCGCCGGATAACCTCGGGGTCATAGCGGACACCTGCCAGCGCGCGGTCAACAACCTCTGCTGTGATGCCATGGTCCTGCGCACGTGGACGGAACGCTGCGATCCAGTCGCGCAACCCGGCGTCATCGCCCTGTGAAGGCACCGCTGCATCAGCATCCGCGTCTTGGGGCGGTACGGCAGAAACAAGCGTGGTCTGCGGGGCGCGCGACACCGGGCGCACCGATTCTTGTGTCTCGGCGGCCAAGGCGAACCCTATCGCGCTCAACCCCACGAAAAACCCTGCAAAAACTGTGTACTGTCGGATCATGTTGCGCCTCACATCATGCTGTCGCGCAACAGCCTATGCGGCCTTGGCACCACTTGAAAGGGCTCAGCCTTCTGGTGCGCGGTGCTCCGCGTGTGCCGTAATTTCCGCTCGAATCCGAGCCATATGTTCGCGCAACATCGACACCCGGCGCGGCCGAAAGCTTTGGCCAGCGCGGTGAAGGTTGTCCATTCGGTCCAATCGAAAGGTCCGGTAATCCTGGCGCAGATGGCACCATGCCATCAGGACGTTGGTGTTTTGCAAATAGATAATGCCCAGCGGGTCAACCATCCGTTCGGTCGCGGCCCCCTTTGCATCTTGATAGGCAAACTCAACGGTTTCCTCGTCCCAGGTTGCTGCGCGCAGCGCCGCTACATCTATGCGCGGCGGTTCAGGGCGTGTGAAACGGCGTGCATCCAGCACCGCATGCTGCAACCGATGCGCCTGCCGCGGAGGCACCCGCGCCGTCAGTTTGGCCAGCGCCGATTTCGCCGCGCGTGCCAATGCCGGATCGCCAATTACGGCCACATCGCGCAGCCCTAAAACCAACGCCTCCAACTCGTCATCTTCGAAACCCAGCGGCGGCAGTGCCGCGTCTTCGATCAGAGTGTACCCAAATCCCGCCTCGCCATCGATCACCGCGCCCAACTCGCGCAGCGTGTCGATATCCCGGTAGACCGTGCGCAGTGACACAGCCATTTCGTCGGCCAACTGCGCGGCCCGCACCGGAGCGGGCAGTCGGCGCAATGCCGTCATCACCTGGAATAATCTATGTGTCCGGCTCATTTAATTGACGCACCCAATACTGACAGGAATTGACAGTATTGCCTGCTATTCCAACGCCTGCAACCTCAGGAGAATTTGATGATAACCCTTTTCACGTACGCCCCCGCCTTTGGTGAATTCAGCGCCAGCCCTTTCTGCGTCAAAGCCGCTTGGCTATTGAACCTATCCGGGTTGCCCTGGCAGCGCAAAGACACCAACGATCCGCGCAGTTTCCCAAACCAGAAACTGCCCGCCATTGGTGTGGATGGCAGGATCATTGGGGACAGCGACAACATCCGCTGCTATCTTGAACAGCAAGGCGCGGTGTTCGATGCGGGGCTGACCGACATCGAAAAATCCACGTCACGTGCCTTTATTCGAATGGCAGAAGAACACTTGTATTTCCACATCATGCTGGACCGCTGGGCAGACGACGAACGCTGGCCTCTCATTCGTGAAACCTATTTTGCTAGCATCCCTAAACCGCTGCGCAAATTCATCACCGGCAAAATCCGCAGGGATGTGCTTCAGGGTATGCGCACACAGGGGCTGGGCCGACTTACCCCAGTGGAAAGGCAAGACCGGATAGAGCCAGACTTGCAGGCGATCACCATTCGGCTCTGGCAGGGAAAGTTCTTGTTCGCGGATCACCCAACCGCGGCGGACACCTCTGTCGCGGCGATGCTCGCGGCTGTTTGCGCAACGCCGGGTGCATCACCTCTGAAAGAGCGTATCACCAAGGACGAGGTTCTAAGCAGCTACATCGCCCGGACCAAACGGGCGATGGCGGCACCTCTCAGCGCCGCGTCCGAGAGACTTTGCGCTTGATCTTGTCTTTCTTCTGTTTGGCTTTTGCGCCCTTGCGCCGGGGGCTGCGACCTGCGGGGCTGCGGCTGCCTTGCTGCACTTTTTGGTCTTCAATTTCGAGCAGCTCCAGCGCGATCCCGCCCGTTACGGGCACGGCTTCGGCCAGCCGAACCGTGACGCGCTGGCCGATGCTGATCATCATGCCGGTATCCGACCCCATCAGCGTCTGCGCCTCGGCGTCGTGGTGGAAATACTCGCGCCCAAGGCTGCGCATCGGCAGCAACCCGTCGGCCCCGGTTTCATCCAGCTTTACGAATGCGCCAAAGCGCGCGATGCCGCTGATCCGACCGGTGAATTCATTGCCCACCCGTTCCGACAGGAACGCCGCCAGATAGCGGTCGGTCGTGTCCCGCTCCGCCACCATCGAACGCCGTTCAGTATCCGAAATATGCGCGCCAGTCTGCTCCAGCGCGTCGATTTCTTCGGGTTGGAGCCCGTCTTTGCCCCACCCATGCGCGGTGATAAGTGCGCGGTGTACGATAAGGTCAGCGTAGCGCCGGATCGGCGAGGTAAAATGCGCATAAGATCGCAAGGCGAGCCCGAAGTGACCAATATGCGCGGGACCGTAATAGGCCTGTGTCATCGACCGCAACGTGCTGAGGTTGATCAGTTCCGCGTCATCGGTACCCGCTGCGTCATTCAGCAACTTGTTCAGATGAGCGGTTTGCAGAACCTGCCCCTTGGCCAAGGTAAACCCGGCTGCCTGCGCCGTTTCACGCAGTGCTTCGAGTTTCTCAGGTGAAGGTTCTTCGTGAATGCGGAACAGCAGCGGCACCTTTTTCTGCAGCAAGGTTTCGGCGGCAGCGACGTTGGCCAACACCATGAATTCCTCGATCAGCCGGTGGGCATCCAACCGATCCTTGAAGTTCACCGAGGATACCTTGCCATCCTCGCCCAGTTCGATCCGCCGCTCGGGCAGATCCAGATCCAGCGGCTGGCGAAGCTTGCGTGCCTCTTTCAGTGCGGCATAGGCGGCATAAAGTGGCTTGAGCACCGGGTCGACCAACGGGCCAGTTCGGTCATTCGGGCGGCCATCAATGGCATCCTGCACTTCTTCGTAGTGCAGCGAGGCGGGCGAGCGCATCAGCCCGCGGTGAAAACTGTGGCCGACCTTTTGTCCTTTGGAATCCAGCACCATCCGGACAGCCAAACAGGCGCGCGGCACCCCTTCGTGCAGCGAACACAGATCACCGGACAGACGGTCCGGCAGCATCGGCACGACGCGGTCGGGGAAATAGGTGGAATTGCCCCGCTTGCGTGCCTCACGGTCAAGCGCGGACCCCGGTGTGACATAGGCCGCAACATCCGCGATGGCGACCCAGACGACATGCCCGCCTTCGTTCTTTGGGTCCTCGTCAGCGTGGGCATAGCAAGCATCGTCATGGTCGCGTGCATCCGACGGGTCGATCGTGATCAGCGGCAGATCTCGCAGATCCTCTCGGCCTTTCAGGCCCATCGGTTTGGCGGCATCGGCTTGTTCAATCACGTCGTCGGGAAATTCGTCCGGGATACCGTGCTGATGGATCGCGATAAGCGACACCGCACGCGGGGCAGATGGATCGCCCAGCCGCTCAACAATGCGGGCGCGCGGCAGCCCCATGCGGGATTTTGGCCCGGCCAATTCCGCCTCGACCAATTCACCATCCTTGGCGCCATGGGTGTGATCCGCTGCAACGACCCATTCACGGTCCGCGCCTTTGTCGATGGGCAGGATACGCCCGCCCTCTGTGGCTTTGCGAAAGACACCCAGCACGCGGCGTGGATTTGTTCCGATGCGCCGGATCAGGCGCGCCTCGTAGTGGTGATCTTCGCCTTTGACCAAGGTGAGCCGGGCCAGAATACGGTCACCCTCTCCCAAAGCCGGATCAGAGGCGCGGGGAATGAGCAGCACGGTGGGTTCCTTGCCCTCGCCCTGCCATTCCATCGGCTTGGCAAACAGATCGCCATCCTTATCGGCACCGGTCACCAGCAGCACCGACACAGGCGGCAGGCGATCCGGGTCCTGATAGCTACGCTTGCGCTTTTCCAGATGGCCGTCGGCTTCAAGCTCTTTGAGGATGCGTTTCAGGTCGATCCTGGCTGCGCCCTTGATGCCGAACGCCTTGGCGATGTCACGCTTGGCGGTCAGGGTCGGGTTCTGTTCAATCCACTCGAGGATTTCGGCTTTGCTGGGTATATTGCTCATGTTCTTGCAGGTAGCACGCGACCCCGCTGTCGTCATGGCAAATCGTCAATTTCGTCCACGTCATGCAGGCCGGCGACCTCGGCGATGCGGTGGCGCGGAAGGGTTGCGCGACTGTCGGCCAGCGCGTGCGGCCCGGACCACCTTACGTTTTGAAACAGACCAGCGGGCTGACGGCGGGGGTGCTTTAACCCCACCAGCCAATACCCCCCATCGGGCGCCGGACCAAAGACCGCATCGTGATCGCCCAGCGCGCGAAATGCCTGCGCCAGATGCATCCGCGTGATCCCCGGAATATCGGCACCTATAACGCAGGCGGGCCCGAATGGCACCTGTGCCAACATCCGCCCCATCCTATCACCCAGATGCCCGCGCCCTTGCGGCCAGCGTGGCAGATGCGCGGGCCAGACGCGGCTTTGCAGTCCGGCAACGTCGGGGGCCACCGCCAGCACCACTTGCCACCGGGGGTCGTGGATTCGGCGGATCAGACGGCGCGTCTGGTGGCGAAACCACCACGCGGCACCGACCATCCCGATGTCGCGTCCCAGTCGCGTTTTCACCCGCCCAGGCTTCGGCTCTTTCACCATCACGATCAGTGTCGCCCTCACAATGGGGCCACCATCATCCGGTGATCAATTCCGGCATCGTCAAAAACTGGCCCCACGGCCGTAAATCCCAGCTTCTCGTAGAACCCCAAGGCATGGACCTGCGCGCCCAGCTTGGCCTGGTGGATGCCGCCGTTCTGCCGGGCGGCGACCAGTGCGGCGCGGATCAGTGCCGCGCCCAGACCGGTGCCACGATGTGACGGCAGCACGCAAACACGCCCGATCTTTGCCGTGCCATTCTTCATGTAAACACGCGCTGTGCCAACTGCCGCTCCTGCGTCGGTTGCCAGCAAGTGCAGGCACTTAGGATCAAGCGCATCAACCTCGTCAGCCTCGGGCACACCCTGTTCGTCAATAAACACCTTGCGACGGATTTCCAGGCAGGTGGTAATGTCGTCGGTCTCGGCGATCGTCACTGTCATGCAAAATAATCCTGCAAGATGCGGCCGTAGATACCTTTGAGCTGGTGAATATGATCCACCCGCACATGTTCATCGACCTGATGCATCGACTGGCCGACCAACCCAAATTCGACCACTGGGCAATGCGCCTTTACAAATCGCGCATCCGAGGTGCCACCACTTGTGGATAGCACAGGATCGACCCCGGTTTCCGCCCGCACCGCGGCCGAAACCATATCGGATAGCGGGCCGGGGGGCGTGATAAAACTCTCGCCCGAGATTTTGATATCAACGCCGATCTGCACGCCAAACTCTGTGGCGGCCTTTTCCGCCTCTTGCCGCAACCAATCGCTCAGGCTGGCGCCGGAATGCAGATCGTTAAACCTGATGTTTACCGCTGCCCGACACTGCGCGGGGATGACATTGGTCGCGGGGTTGCCCGTGTCGACAGTTACCACCGCCAACGTGGAGGGATCGAAGTGGTCGGTCCCTTGGTCCAGTTCGTGACTGGCCAGCGTGTCCATCAGTCGCACCATCGCAGGCAAGGGGTTGTTAGCGCGGTGAGGATAGGCAGCATGGCCCTGTTTGCCGACCACACGGAAATGCGCATTCATCGACCCGCGCCGACCGATCTTGATCATCTCGCCCATCGTTTCCGGGCAGGTTGGTTCCCCCACCAGACATACATCCATGCGTTCGCCATTTTCAGCCATGTAATCCAGCAGCGCGGTCGTGCCGTCCAGCGCGTCGCCTTCTTCATCCCCGGTGATAGCAATCACAATGGACCCATCCGGGGGCGTCTGGGCCACAAAGTCGACGGCCGCCGCGACAAATGCGGCAACGCCGGACTTCATGTCGGTGGTGCCTCGGCCAAACATGACACCGTCCTTCACCTCGGCCCCGAACGGGGGCATAGACCAATCCGCCTCGTTCCCGATGGGGACAACGTCGGTATGACCATTAAACCCGAAAGACCGCCTGTTGCCCTTGGTCCCCCAGCGCGCAAACAAATTGCGGATACCGCCACGGTCTGCCCAGTGGCATTCGAACCCCGCGTCGGTCAACACGCGTTCCAACAGGCCCAATGCGCCGTCGTCCGCAGGAGTTACAGAGGCGCAGCGCACCAATTTTGCAGTCAAGTCGACAGGGTCGAGACCGGGCATAGTAGATCCTTTTCAGCAGTTTCTCGGCGGTTCCCCCACATTTGTGGCCAAAAGAGCGCGGTGCCAAGGGCCGATATGAACGAATTGCTTAACAGAACCGAGTTTTCCGTGTTAGATTAAGGCAATAATATGACCCGAGGCAGGGCATCAGCAGTATAGGCACCTGAAAACAGGGCCACCCGTATCAAAACGGTTAACTCAGGGTACGGGATAAATCCGTGCCGCGCTGATCTGTTCTGTCTCGAACCGGGTATGAGGCAGTGACATGGTAGCAGCGTCGGAACTTCCGATTGAAACAGTGCGTGAAGGCACGTCGGCCACAGATATGGCGCAGACGATCTTTGGCGATGGCGTCACCGTAACAGGGGCCACCTACTACGGCGACAATGACAGCGCCGGGATTTACACAGGCGGCACGGCGACGGCACCGGGGGTGACCCCCAGTGACACGGGCGTGATCCTGTCGACAGGCAACGCGCAGGATTTCACGAACTCATCGGGACAGTCCAACCAAAGCGCCAGCACGTCGACCAATACATCAGGGACCAATGGGCACGGACAGTACAACGCGGCTGCCGGCGCGCGCACCTATGATGCGGCTACTCTAGACATTGATTTCATCCCGGACTCCGACGTGATGACAATGCAGTTCGTGTTCTCGTCGGAGGAATACCCCGAGTTCGAAAACTCCATTTATCAGGATTTCGTGGGCGTATGGATCAACGGCACGCTGGTGCCGCTGGAGGTGGGCAATGGTGATACCGATCCTGGCAACATCAACACCACCAACAACATCAACATGTACGTCAACAACCAGAACGACCAGTTCAACACCGAGATGGACGGGTTCACCATCACAATGACGCTGACGATGCCGGTCAATCCTGGCGTTGTGAACTCCATGCGTATCGCCATCGCCGACGTGTCCGACAGCAATTATGATTCCAACCTGCTGATTGCGGGCAATTCGGTGCAGACCAATCTGGTCGCCGTCACCGACAATGTCGATGTCTACCCCGAGGGCGTCACGACCGTCGATGTGCTGTCCAATGACATCAATAATGGCAACGGCACGCTGACGATCACACATGTCAACGGCCAAGCGGTAAGTGCCGGCACCACGATCACACTGCCTACGGGGCAACAGGTGACACTGAACGCCAATGGCACCTTTACCGTCGCTGGCGATGGCGACACCGAGAATTTCAACTTTACCTATACGGTCGACAACGGCGTCAACGCTGATGTTGGCTTTGTGAACGCCACCTCGGTGCCCTGCTTTGTGGCCGGTACCCTGATTGCCACGCCTGATGGCGAACGGGCGGCGGAAACCCTGTGTGCGGGCGATCTGGTTTTAACGCAGGACGACGGGCCGCAACCGCTGCGCTGGATCGGCACCCGTTCGGTCGCCGCCATCGGTGATTTCGCCCCGATCCACATCCGCGCAAATACATTCGGCACGCACCGTGATCTGCTTGTTTCGCCCCTGCACCGGGTGCTGATCCGCGACAACCTTGCTGAATTGCTGTTCGGTGAATCCGAAGTGTTGATCGCCGCCCGAGATCTGATTAACGACCGGTCGGTTACCCGACTAACCGGCGGAAACGTCACTTATGTCCATCTGATGTTTGACCGCCATCAAGTCGTGTTTTCCGAAGGTCTGGCGACGGAAAGCTATCTTCCCGGACCGCAAACCGCCAAAAGCTTTGAACGCGAGATCGTGGAGGAAATCCGCACGATTTTCCCCGAAATCTGTACCGAAACCGGCCAAGGTTATCCCCCGGCTGCACGGCGGATGCTCAAACGGTTCGAAGCCGATCTGCTGCGTGCGGCAAAGGCTGCTTGATATGACATGGCTTGCCCTGTGCGACCACGACGACCGCCGATTGTCACTGCGCGGTTTAGGCGTCGACAAACGCGCGGCGCCTTTGCTGGCAGATGACCCCCGACACCTGCTCACGCGCGGTACAATCTTGTTTGAAACTCACATGATGCCGGACGAGCGCCCTCGCGTCTTGTTTGGCTACAAGACACCCCATCCCGTTTTGCGCAGTCTGACGTTTCAGGCAATTCCCGGCGGCGGTATCGCGATGGTTCAAGTGCAAGGCGATGCGATTACCCATGCAGCGATCCAACACAAGGACGCGGGCCGTACCGATGTCATGCGTATCAGCTATTCTTGGGATTCAACGGCAAAATGGGGCCGCCTGACGCTTGAAAAACCCGAAGAGACCAAAGTGACAAGCGTGGTCGTGCCCCACCCCCGGCCTCTATCACTGGATGACATTCGCAATCTCATGCTGGGCCGCGGCGGACAAAGTTTCGGCCCTGACATGATCTTTGCCGCCCTTTCTGATCAAATCGAACCCGTCGGCCCGATGCCTACAATGACGGCGGACACTCCTGTGGCGACGCCATGGGGATATCGCCCATTGGCAAAACTGCGCCGTGGCGACACGGTGATGACAGAAACCTCGGGCGTTGTACCGGTGCTGCATCAGGTCAGTCGTACCGTGCCCGCGCGGGGCAGCTATCGTCCCGTGCGCCTGCGCGCGCCCTACTTTGGCTTGCAGCAAGACATCATCGTCGCCCCGGATCAAAGGATAAAGATCGACGGGCCGGAGGTAGAGTATCTGTTCAACCAAGAGGCCGTATTGGTGCCTGCACGGCATCTGGTCAACGGGTTTGCGGCGCTGAACGAACCCTGCGGACCTGTGATTCAATACGCCCAGTTGCTCTTGCCGGGGCATGATACAATGCTGGCCGCCGGCACCGCAGCAGAAAGCCTTTACATCGGACGCCTACGCCGCAACGCCGCACAATTGGAAAGCAGTGTCTTGCGCGGCTTGGATCGGGCGGGCCTGCCGGAACACGGGCGGCCGGGCCATCAGGTTTTGCGCTGGTTCGAAGCGATCCATCTCGCACGTCAACGCGCCGCCTGAGCCTTTGCCAGAAACGTCTTGAGCAGCGCGTTCAACTGCGTCTGCTCATCCGGGCTTAGCACTGATACGATGCGTTCTTGCGTCGCCACATGTTCGGTCACCGCGCGGCCAATCAGCGCGCGACCCACATCCGTCAGCGCCACACTCACGCTGCGTTTGTCGTCCGGGTTTGGCACCCGTCTAACCAGCCCCGCGCGCACCAGCTGATCAATGCGGTTTGTCATCGTACCCGACGTTATCATCATCGTATCAAGCAGTTGGTTCGGCGTCAGCGCATGCGGCGGACCAGCACGTAACAGCGTTGCCAATACGTCGAAACTTGCGCTGGTTAACCCGTGCTTGGCAAAAGTCTTGCCCATTTCATCGGCCACATGGGCCCGCAATCGTCCCAAGCGCCCGATCAACGCCATTGGGTCGGTGTTAAGATCGGGGCGTTGGGCCGCCCACTGCGCTTTGATCCGGTCGATATCATCCATCCCCGTTACCTTGCACGCAAGTATCTTGACGTCAAGATTTATACATGTATCTTGACGTCAAGATATATACAAGGAATCGTGGATGTCACATAATCAGACCCTGCTGTTGACTGCCCTTGCGCCGGCGATCTGGGGCAGCAGCTACATCGTAACCACACAATTTCTGCCCAATCTCGACCCTCTTAGCGTATCTGTCCTGCGGGCCCTGCCCGCGGGACTGCTGTTGTTGTTATTCGTGCGCCAACTGCCCCAAGGCGCGTGGATTTGGCGTATGTTCGTGCTTGGAGCGTTAAACTTTTCGATCTTCTGGTCCCTTTTGTTTCTCGCCGCTTACCGCCTACCCGGCGGGATTGCTGCCGTGCTGGGCGCCCTGCAACCCTTTATCGTGATCTTTGCCGCGCGCGGGCTTTTGGGACAGACCATCAAACCACTATCCTTGGTTGCCGCAGCCGCTGGCATTCTCGGCGTAGCGCTCTTGATCCTGACGCCCGCCGCAAAGCTGGATCTACTTGGCGTGATAGCAGGCATCGCCGGATCGGCCTCGATGGCATTTGGCACCGTGCTCAGTCGGAAATGGCAACCTCCGGTGTCCGCCCTCACCTTCACTGCCTGGCAATTAACGGCAGGTGGCATCCTGTTGATTCCGATGGCGATGTTCAGCGGCACAGATTGGTCGACAATCAGCGGCACCAATCTATTGGGGCTGGCCTATCTGGGCTTAATCGGTGCGGCGGTAACCTATGTCATTTGGCTGAATGGCATTTCAAAGCTTCCCTCAGCAGCGGTTGCCATTCTTGGCCTGCTCAGCCCGCTAACGGCAAGCTTGCTGGGCTGGCTCATCCTGCGTGAAAGCCTGAACGCACTGCAATTGGTCGGCATGGCAGTGGTGCTGGGCAGTGTACTGCTTGGGCAATACGCGATGCGACGCCCCGATCACCCTGTCAGATGGTCTTTCAGTCGAAAAATGGCGTCATCTGCGCCACGATGACAGAATTTTCTTCCAGCGCGCGCTGCATCAGCGCGCGTTCTTCGTCGTCAATCTCGTGACCTTCGGCCTCACGCTCGGCCAAGGTGCCATAACCCGTAACGTCCAGCGGATTGGTATCAGCCTGCTTCAGGATTGCCACTGTCTCACGCACAGCCTCGGCCTCATCAACCCCGGAGGCGAAACACATCAAGGCCGCACCCGTCGCCTTGTCTGGCAGACCATCGCCGTCTTTGCGGCCAATCTCTACCAACAGCGTATAGACCTGCTGGCGGGACGGCTTCTTGGGTTTCTTTAGATCAGACATGATTAGGGCCGCTGGTTGTTATCCAGCAGCCCTACCTTGTTCAATTGACCTTGAAAAGGTCAGACCTTCACTGTCAGGCGCGTCCACGCACCATCCGGGTAACCCAGATAAGCAGACATGCCCCGATGACACCGACGATCAACTGACCAATCCAACCACCAAGGGTCGAACCGATGATGGTGACCAACAAGAAGTTTGCCACCAATGCACCGATGATGCCCAAGATGATATTCATGAGCAGCCCCATATCGGACTTCATGATCTTTTCAGCAATCCAACCAGCCAAGCCGCCAACGATAATCGCTGCAAACCAACCAAGACCTTCCATACGTATTCCCTCCTGAGATTTCTCGACATTAACTCAGTAAGGGCGATTTGGTTCCAATCAGTCGCGCAACAATTCGTTAATCGACGTCTTGGAGCGCGTCCGCGCATCCACCCGCTTGACGATGACAGCGCAGTAAAGGTTCACGTTATTCTTGGAAGGCATCGTTCCCGCGACCACGACAGAGCCTGCTGGCACTTCGCCATACATGATCTCGCCGGTCTCGCGATCTACGATCTTGGTCGACTGACCAATAAAGACACCCATCCCTAGAACGGACCCTTCCCGCACGATGCAGCCTTCGACAACTTCTGACCGTGCGCCGATAAAGCAATTATCCTCGATGATGGTCGGACCGGCCTGCATTGGCTCCAACACGCCACCAATGCCAACGCCGCCAGAGAGGTGCACGTTCTTGCCGATCTGCGCGCAGCTACCCACCGTGGCCCAAGTATCTACCATGGTGCCGCTATCGACATAGGCGCCGATGTTCACAAAGGATGGCATCAACACCACGCCTGGCGCGATATAGGCTGACCGGCGCACGACACAGTTCGGCACCGCACGAAACCCCGCTTCTTTCCATTCCGCGCCACCCCAGCCTTTGAACTTGCTGTCGACCTTGTCCCACCAGCCGGCGCCCTGCGGGCCACCTTCCTGATGTTCCATGTCCTTGATCCGAAACCCCAAAAGCACAGCTTTCTTGGCCCATTGATTGACGTGCCAGCTGCCATCGTCCTGCTTTTCCGCCACCCGCAGCTTGCCACTGTCGAGGGCGTTCAGTGTCTCTTCGATTGCGGCGCGGGTTTCCCCACCGGTGGCAGAGGTGATCTTA
Source organism: Sulfitobacter sp. KMM 9851 (assembly GCF_057178245.1). NCBI lineage: Bacteria > Pseudomonadati > Pseudomonadota > Alphaproteobacteria > Rhodobacterales > Roseobacteraceae > Sulfitobacter > Sulfitobacter sp. KMM 9851. The sequence goes on along the minus strand of NZ_CM169991.1, from coordinate 219,892 downwards.
TCGCGGGTATCCCAAGCGGCTTCGATGGCGGTTTCAAGTTGGGCGTTGGACATGGACGTGCTCTCCGGTGCTGCAAAAGGCTTTGTCGCGCTATACCGGGGCTAAGCCTTGGGTGCAATTGCCACGCGCGACACCCGGCATCGCTAGAACGGCGTGGTCAATCCTTACAAGACACTGCATGTTAATCCCAAGCGGGTACGCCCGACGCGAATTCATGACCGGAGACACCGATGACCAACCCTAAACGCCACCCGCTGCGCGACGCCCATACTGACCGCGCGCAGGCCGAGGATGCCCCAGATACACCCCAGACGCGTGCGCCCGCGTATCGTCTCGCCTTTACCGACGATGACTTCATGTGCCGCGACGAGTTGCGCCCGGTGCGGCTGCAACTGGAACTGCTCAAGCCTGAGCTGCTTTTGGATGCGCATGGCATCAAATCTACGATCGTATTGTTCGGCGGCGCGCGCATACCGGCCCCCGCCCTGAAACACACTGCCCGGACGGAAACGCTGGCAGAACTGTCTCGGTTTTACGACGAGACCCGCGAATTTGCCCGACTGATGACGCTGAAGTCTATGGAAAGCGACGGCACCGAAAACGTCATTGTCACCGGCGGCGGCCCCGGCGTGATGGAAGCGGGCAACCGCGGCGCGATTGACGCAGGCGGCCATTCCATCGGGCTGAACATCGTGCTGCCATTCGAACAGGCGCCCAATGAATATGTCACCCCCGAGCTGTGTTTCAATTTTCACTACTTCGCGATCCGAAAGATGCATTTTCTGATGCGCGCCCGCGCGATCTGCGTCTTTCCGGGCGGCTTTGGCACCATGGACGAATTGTTTGAGGCGCTGACGCTGATCCAGACCGGCCGCATGAACCGGGTGCCGTTCCTGCTGTTCGGGCGCGCCTTTTGGGAAAAAATCATCAACTGGGATGCCCTGGCCGACGCCGGCACGATCTCTGCCGAAGATCTGGGCCTGTTCCGTTTTGTCGAAACGGCGCAGGACGCCATGCACCTGATCGAGAATTGGGAAACAGCGCCCGCCCGCGACCACGTGCCGGGCCGCGAAAAGCTGGGGGGTTAACCCCCCGGCGCGCTGGCGGTTTCGGACAGGATGGTGTCCAGCCGATCCAGAAGCAGATCGATATCGTCCGCTTCGATCGTCAGCGGCGGCCTGATTTTCAGGATGTTGTTGTCCGGCCCCTCACAGCCGATCAAGATGCGTTCGTCGCGCATCCGGTTCAGGATATGCGCGGTCTGGCGGGTTGCAGGGGTACGTGCATTCCGGTCATTGACCAACTCCACGCCTATAAACAGGCCCATGCCGCGCAGATCACCGATCAGCGCGTGTTTGTCTGCCAGCGTTTCAAGCCCGACCATCAACCGTTTTCCCATAGCGTCGGCGTTCTGCATCAGACCTTCGTCATCGACGATATCCAGCACGGTTTTTCCCACCCGGCAAGACAGGGTCGATCCGCCGAACGTCGAGAAAAATTCGGGGCCTTGGGCAAAAGCGGCGGCGACCTCTGGCGTGGTGATTACCACACCGATGGGGTGGCCATTGCCGATCGGCTTGCCCAGTACCACGATATCCGGCAGAACACCCTGCGCTTCGAACGCAAAGTAATGTGACCCCAGACGGCCCAACCCGGTTTGTACCTCGTCCGCGATACAGACCCCACCAGCCGCGCGGATACGGCGATAGACGCCTTCCAGATAGCCTGCCGGCGGGATAATTTGCCCCCCGACGGACGGAAATGTTTCAGCGATGAACCCCGCTAATTTGTGGCCCTTGGCCTCAAGCCGGGCCAGCGCCCCGTCGACCTGCGCCGCATAGGCGGCCCCGGCATCAGGCCTATCGCGGCAAAAAGTGCCTCGGTAATCGTCGGGCAGGTCGATGAGTTCAACCCAATCGGGTTGGCCCGCACCCCCCTCGGCATTGAATTTATAGGCCGACATGTCCATCGCGCCGGTCGTGTTGCCGTGATAGCCATGATCGGGCGTGATGATCGCCCGGCCACCACTGGCCGCGCGGGCCAGCCGCAGGGCCAGTTCGTTTGCTTCGCTGCCCGAGTTCACGAACCAGCACACCGACAGTTCTGGCGGCAGTTTCGACAGCAGCTTGTCGGCAAATGCCGCCTGTGCTGGGTGCAGATAGCGGGTGTTGGAGTTCATGCGCGTTAACTGGTCCGCCACGACGGATTGCAGGCGCGGATGGGCGTGACCGACATGCGGCACGTTGTTGTAAGCATCCAGATAGGGCCGCCCCCATTCATCGAACATATGGTGCCGCCAGCCCCGCAGCAGCATGACCGGATCATTATACGTCAGCTTTAGATTGCCGCCAAAGTGATCTTGCCGCATCCGGGCAACGTGGTTTTTGTCCGTTGGTTTATGGGCGACATGGTCATCGCTGAGGTTCAGCAACGCCGCCGGGTTTGGGCAGATGGCACCCCACAGATACATCTCGTCCACATCCGCCACACCGGGCCAATCCGTGCCCATCCCCGCCAGCGTATAGGCCAATTGGAAATGCAGATGCGGCGCCCAACCGCCATTGCAGTCATCAGCGCCAAAGCAGGCAAACACCGCGCCAGAAGCGATTTTCTGCCCCTCTTTCAGGTTGGAAATGCTACCGGGATCAAGGTGACCGTAAAGCGTATGAAAAACATCGCCGCCGGGTGTTTCGTGCCGCAGGATCACCATACCGCCATAGTCCAGCGCGCCCCGGCGGTCTTCGGTAAAGGCGACCGTGGCGGCCAGTGGCGCGCTTACCGGCGTACCCGCAGGGGCAAAGATATCTACCCCCAGATGAATGGTGCGGCGGTTTGACGATTTCCACGGCCCTTTGCGAAACGCCGGGGCGGTGTAGATCAGTCGCGGCTCGCCGTAGAAACCCAGCCAGATGTCGTCCGGCCCAAACGTATCAGCCCCCAGCGCTGCGGCCTCCGCATGGCTCATTTCAAACGGATTGCGCGGCGTGCTCGTGGCTTCGACCGACAGCGCGCCAGTCGGCGCCGCGTCCAGCGGTACGCCAATCACCGGAGAGAACCCGCCACTTGCGCTGTTGATCCAGGCAGCAATCCGGGCGGTCGCATCATCCAGTGGCAATCCACAGGCCGCCCGCAACCGGCACCGCAACAGGGGCGCGTCCAGATCAACCCCTTCAAGAAAGCGCCATGCCGGCGCCTGCGATATCGTTACATACGGATCATCCGGCACCTCGCGCGCCATCAGCGTTGAATTGACCACACTCAGGGCCAGCCGCATCCGCAGCAAAGGATAGATCAGATCAATCTCGGAACCGCTCAGCGGAGTGGCGGCGTGGTAGCCGCGCACCAGTGCAACAAGCGCCGCCTCGGGCTCTGGATGGTCAAGCACGACGTAGGCCGCTGCAATCGCCAGATCACAGACCCGCGGCGCGGCACACATATCACCCAAATCAATCAGCCCCGAAACGCGCGCGCCTTCAGGCATCAGATCGACAAGGATATTATAATCGTTCAGGTCGTTGTGCGTCGCCTGTTTTGGCAGGGTCTCAAGAACCGGACTGATCGCATCAAAACCCGCGCAGACGTCGGACAGCAGCGCCCGCCGTACACTGTTTTGTATCACGTCAAGCTGGGGCCTCACCCAACTTGCCTGCATCAGGTCCCATTTGAAATCGCGCGCAAGACCGGGGTGCTCAAACCCTGCCAGCGCATCAGACAACGCCCCGGCTTCGCGTCCTAATGCCTCTACCAAAGCTTCGGAATGTGGACGGAATTTAGCATAGCACATGCCCGGCAAGGCCGACTGCACCCAGATCAGTCGCGGCGCACCTGTTTCGTCCTGCGCGGTCACCATCAGCGCACCATCATGTGCTGGGATCACGCGCGGCATCGGGATATCCGGCGCATGGGTCGCCACATGGGCCAGGGCAGCCACCTGCATATCAATCAGTACCGGATCACACCCTGCACGCATCACCTTCATCACATAGGTACGACCGTCCTCGGCAACGGCGCGAAAGTTCAGATCGTATTCGCCATCCAACTGCTCCAGCTTGGCTGAGATTCCCCAGTGCTGCTGCAATAAGCCTGCCCAATTGTTCTGCATGATCGTCCCCGGCACCCGATTGAATTGCCGCCATTGATCGGGAATTATCCGGGAATAACAAGGCGATTTTCCCCTGCGGCAACAAAGCCCATTGTTTAAGTGGCACCTGCCGGACAAGGTGCAGCCACCCGCACTCAAGGGATCAGGGGCTAACGATGAGCTATGACTTTCTCAAGGCGGCGCATGTCGCCAGCGTGCTGGTATTTGTGGGCGGTTTGGTGTTGCTGCTGGTCACCAACCGGATCACCGCAGCCGCGACACCCGGCAGCACCTCATCGCTGCAAAAAGGCGTTTTACGATGGGATCGCCGGATCACAAGCCCCGCTTTGCTGCTGGCTTGGGTTTTTGGCATCTGGATCGCCGTCCAGTCGGGGGCATTCTCGGCCCCGTGGCTTCAGCTTAAACTGGTGCTGGTAGTTGTACTCAGCGCGCTGCACGGCATGTTGTCGGGACGTTTACGCCGCAACAATCCGGCAGGCCCGATGGGCGTTCAAATCCAATCCATCATTGTCGTCGCAGGGCTGATCGGGGTGGCATTTCTGGCGGTGGTAAAACCGTTCTGACGCTAGTCAAAGCGCCTGTTCATGGCGATTTCAGCGCCGCGCACGATATCCTCAACAATCTCTGCCGCAGGTTTGGCCCCCTTGATTAGCCCAGCCACCTCGCCGATGAACACATTTGCATTCGCCGCATCGCCGTCGGCCAGTGCGGCCTGCCAGCGCGGCGCTTCGCTGTCTAAGCTGCGTCGCAGCACCTCCGGCACCTGATGCCATTTATCCGTAAATTTATTACGCAGCACGCGGCCTGAATAGCGACTGGGCCAATCAATCTTGCGCACGATATCCGTCACCTGCGTGCGCAGCGTGTCGTCCCCCGTCGCAGCCACTGCCGCCTTTAACATTGCCGGATGCACCAAGGCTTCTTCTGATGCCCAGAACCGCGACCCGACCACAACACCGTCCGCCCCGAGCATCAGCGCCGCGGCCAAACCGCGCCCGTCGCCCACGCCACCCGCCGCACAGAGCAAGGTATCGGGCGACGTCTTGGCGATAACGTCGGCAATTTCCGGCACGAGGGTAAATGTCGCGCGGCCCTCGCCATGGCCCCCGGCCTCTGCCCCTTGAGCAACGATAATCTCGACTCCCAGAGAAATCGCATGTTTGGCGTCACGCAGGGTCTGCACCTGACAGATCACTGGCACACCGGCGTCGTGGATCTGCGACACAAAGGGGGCCGGATCGCCAAACGAAAGAAAGACCGCAGGCGGGTCACGTCGCAGAACCTGATCCAATGCAGTGGGATGATCATGCAGCGCCCAGGTGATAAATCCACACCCAACCGCGCGGTTGCCTGCAATGTCATACTGCGCCTCGATCCAAGCGCCGTCGTCGTAGGCGCCCCCGATCAGCCCCAGCCCCCCGGCCGACGTCACCGCCGATGCCAGCTTTCCGCCGGCAGAATAGGCCATCGGCGCCTGAATGATGGGGTGTGTGATACCCAATCGTTTGGTCAATCGTGTGCTGATCATCTGCTATCCCTTAATGCCGGTATCGTCAGACTTTGGTCTGCTCTTGGTCATCGGCAATCCGCGAACCACCCGACCCGCCGATCTTCCGCCGCAACCTCATCAATTACAACAAAGGTCGTTGCAGGGCACTTGTCCAGCGCCGTCACAGCCAGACCCATCGCAGGCCAGGTGGCAGGCAGAAGCTGAGATCAAATTGTGCCGAGATCAGAGGCTACCGCGCCCGGAGAATCGCGTCAGCCGTTTTCTCTGCAATCATCACCGTAGGTGATGCCGTGTTGCCTGACACGATCCGCGGCATGATAGAGGCATCAACCACCCGTAGCCCGCTTAGCCCATGCACACGAAGATCGGTATCAACCACCGCCAGAGGATCTGATCCCATCTTGCAGGTGCCGACCGGATGAAAGATCGTCGTGGCGATGTCACGGGCCTTGGCCAGCAATTCATCATCCCCCTGCACCGACGGTCCAGGCAGGATTTCTTGGGGCGCGTAAGGGTGCAGGGCCTTGGCAGTCATGATCCGTCGCGCCTGCTTGAGCGCCTTGACCGCAACACGTTGATCGGTACCCGACGACAGGTAATTCAATCGGATATCGGGCTGCACTTGGGTGTCGCGGCTGGTGATGTGGCAGGTACCAATACTGTCGGGACGCAGGTTACATACGGATACGGTGATCGCGGGAAAGTCGTGCAACGGGTCGCCCAGTTTGTCAGTCGAAAGAGGCTGTACATGATACTCTAGATCTGGTGTGGCCAAGGCCGGGTCGGATTTGGTGAACATACCAAACTGACTTGGCGCCATCGCCAGCGGCCCGCTTTGACGCCAAAGGTATTCAAGCCCCATCCGCCCCTTGCCGATCAATGAATTGGCCATGGTATTCAGCGTCTTGGCATTCTTTACCTTATAGACCGTCCGGATTTGCAAATGGTCCTGCAAGTTTTCCCCAACGCCGGGCAACTCATGTCGGGCCTCGATGCCCAGATCGCGCAACACATCGACGCGACCGATGCCTGACGCCTCGAGTATCTTGGGGGAATTGATGGCGCCCGCCGCCAGTAAGACCTCTGCACCAGCTTTGGCACGCAGGGCACGGCCCTTGTGTGTAAAGCGTACACCCGTGATGCGCTTGCCCTGAAGAATCAGCCCATCGGTATGGGCATGGGTCAGCACCCGCAGATTATCGCGCTTCATCGCCGGGCGCAGGAAACCGCGCGCGGTGTTCCACCGGACCCCATTCTTTTGATTGACCTCGAAAAACCCTGATCCTTCATTATCGCCATCGTTGAAGTCGGCGCGTGGCTCGATGCCGAACTCGCGCGCGCCCTCCTGCACCGCTTCCAGAATGTCCCAGCGCAGCCGTTGCTTGCTCACCTTCCATTCGCCCCCTGAACTGTGCATCTGAGAGGGACCGGCGTGGTGATCCTCGGATTTCAGGAAATAGGGCAGCACGTCCTCCCAACTCCACCCGGTGTTGCCCAGTTGGCGCCAATGGTCATAGTCCGCCGCCTGCCCGCGCATATAGATCATACCATTGACCGAGGTGCAGCCACCCAGCACCTTACCCCGCGGATAGGCCAATGTGCGCCCGTTCAACCCCGGATCGGGGGCAGTTTTCATCATCCAGTCGGTGCGCGGATTTCCGATGCAATAGAGATACCCCACCGGGATTTTAACCCAGTGATAATTATCGTTACCCCCAGCCTCCAGCAACAGCACGCGATTCTTGGGGTCGGCACTCAGCCGGTTGGCCAGCACACAGCCCGCCGTACCGGCCCCGATGATGATGTAATCATAGGTGCCGTCCAGCCGGGTTTCGTCGCTCATGCCAAAGCCTTCCAATCGTACTACATCCGGCCGCCCGGATCGTTAAACAGCGGCTTGCGCCGATCATAGCCTGCCTTCGCCTGGCACTGCCATGCCGGGTGCGCCATCGCGCCGACCCTGCTTTGGTAATCAGCAAAGACGCCTGCGGCAATCCCCGCGCCGACCCAGTCATTGCAATAGTCAGAGGGATCGGCGTAGGGATCGCACCGCCCGATGAGCTATCGCACGTCATAATCCATATAATTCATGATCGGCATCGACGTCCCGCAGATCGTGCAGCACGAGCTGCGCATACCGGACCGGTTAGCGGCGCCTAAGCCGCCTGAGACCTGGGACTTGCCGATTAGCCACAGGTCGGGAATAGTTAACAGCTTCCTACTGGTTTAGTTGATTTTTTCCACCATAAAGGGAATATTGCGCATTGGACGTTTAGTTAAATGGCGCTAACTATCGTATGCTGAGGCCGCCGTTTGTACTGCTTCCATGGGTATTTGGGAAGGTAAAAAAATTTTGTTGAGGCGACCAGAATTTCTGTTGATCCTATGCTGCCTCGCGGTAACCCTCGGCCTGTTCTTTAACAGTTCACGCAAACACGCCGTTGCCGCGAATATGGAGTTCCAACGTATCTCCGACGATGGGCTGCAGAGTCTGGTATCGCGGATGCAAACCTATCTGCAAAGCCTCAACGGCGCTGCGGCCTTTATGAATGCTTCTGATGACGTGACGGAAGCAGACTTTGCCAACTTCGTTGAAACGCTCGAGATCGACACCTTTCTGCCCGGCATCAGTGGCATCGGCTTGATCGTACCCGTCCAAGCGGAACGCGAAGCGCAATTCGTTGATGAAATGCGTCGTCAGGGCAACAGCGATTTCGCCATTTATCCAGATACAGGCCACGCCGAAAAGTTCGTCATCAAATACATCTCTCCTTCTGCGCCGAATTTAAAGGCGCGCGGGCTTGATATCAGCTTTGAGCAGGGCCGCAGGGCCGCCGCAACAAAGGCCCGCGACACCGGCGAACCGCAACTGACCCAGCGCATTCTGTTGGTGCAGGACGCGACCAAACAGCCCGGCTTTCTCTTGCTTCGCCCGGTATTCGGCGCACAGGGCACCGATCAGACCAAAGCGTTACAAGGCTGGGTTTACGCGCCTTTCATCGGGGCAAATCTGCTGAACAACCTCAGCCCGAGCCAAGGGTACAGCTATAACATCAGCGTTTTTGATGGCGCCACCGCCGATCCTGCCGCGTTGATCTATGAGAGCGCAACCGATGCCTCTGACCTTGGGCGCTATCAGGTTTCCCACACCATCGAACAGTTTGGCCGACCTTGGACAATCGTCTATTCCAGCACCCTGGCATTTGATGCCCTTGCCAGCACGCCAGTGCCGTTGATCTTGCTGATCGTAGGGAGCTTGCTTACCGGCCTTTTGGTGCTTGTCCTGCGCAGCATCCGCGCCCGAAGCGTGGCACTGCGCGAAATAGCAAGCCTGCGCGAGCGCCAGATCGACGCCCATGAGGCCGAAAATCGTTCCATCGTCGAAAACGCGGTGACGGCGATGTTCATTCTGAACCAAAAGAACCGCATCCTTTTTGCCAACCAGGCCGCCTTGATCTGTTTTGGTTATTCAACATCGGAAATGGACTGGCTGGATTTCGACGATGTGATCGCGATTGCTCCAGAAAGTCATTCTGACGACCAGTACAACGCAATCGGCCGCACTAAGACGGGTGGCACACTGATGTTGGACCTTCAGCGCAATGATTGGAAGACCTATACAGGCGAAACTCGGGTCACCGCGATTGTCCGGGATCTGACGTCTCAGATCGCCGCGCAGGATGAAATGCGCAAGAACAAGGCAGTGTTTGATCTGGCTCTACAAGGCGCGCAGATCGGGGTGTTCGATCTGGACTTAACCACCGGAAAATCAGAGGTGTCCGATACTTGGCGGAAAATCATGGGATTCCCTGACGACGCCGATTTAGACACCCAGACTGCCTTCATGGCGCGCATCCATCCCGAAGACCTTCCTCTGGTGAGCGCCGCGGACGAAGCCTGCGCCAGCGGCCTGACACCAAGGTCCATTACTGAGTTTCGCATGCGTTTTGGCGAAGACGAATGGCGCTGGATGCGGTCCGATGCCGTAGTGATCGAACGCGCCAAAGATGGCACCGCCTTGCGTATGATCGGAACCCAAACCGACGTGAACGACCTCGTACATGCGCGCTTTGCGCTTGAAGCCAGTGAAAACCGGTTCCGCCAGGTGATCGCTGCGGCGCCGGTGGGTATGGCGCTGACCAACGATAAGGGCGAGTTTACCAGCGTCAATCAGGCGCTGTGCCAACTGTCCGGCTTCAGCGAAACCGAGTTGATTTCGGAGGGGCGCATTTCCGACCTCATGCCGGCAGAAGACATCAAGAAGATGTTCCAAGAGGTGATGACACTGGTGAAAGCCAAGTCATCCGATACCTATCAGGCCGAATACAGGCTTACCCATAAATTGGGATTCGAACGCTGGGGCCTTTTCAATGTCTCTTGGACCTATGACAAAAACGGCCGCGCTGATGTGTTCATCGCGCAGATCAACGACATTACCGACCAGAAGAAACTGGAACAGATAAAAAGTGAATTTGTCTCGACCGTCAGTCACGAACTGCGCACCCCGCTGACGTCTATCAAGGGCGCGCTGGGCCTGATTGACACCAGCAATGGCAAGCCGCTAACCCCCGCGTCGACCCGGTTGATTGAGATTGCCAAAAGCAATGCCGATCGCCTGTCTGATATCGTGAACGATATCTTGGACCTTGAAAAAATATCATCGGGCGAGGTGGATTTTCACTTCGAAGACCTGAGCCTGTCAGACGTCATTGCAGGCGCTGTTCAAGAAATGTCGCCCTTTGCTACGACGCACGACAACACCTTGCGGGTAGATGTGCCAGACTCACCGCTGCTTGTGCACGTGGATCAGGGGCGCACGCGTCAAGTCTTGGCCAATCTTATCTCGAACGCGTGCAAGTATTCGTCCGCCAACACTGAGGTAACAGTGCGTGCAGAACAGTTGGGCGAGGTTGTAATTGTCTTTATTCAGAACAGCGGACCCGGCGTGCCAGAGGCCTTCAGGCCGCGGATTTTCCAAGCATTTTCCCAGGCTGACAGTTCAGACACCCGAGCAAAGGGCGGCACTGGTCTGGGCCTGAACATCACGCGCCAGATCGTCAAACGTCAGGGCGGCACCATCGGATTTGAAAGCATTCCGGACGGTGTAACCGTGTTCTGGTTCACCTGTCCCCTGGCGGCGCCCGGCACAGTGCAGCCCGGAAAATTCAGCACCCCAGCCGCCCGCAAAACCCAGTCGAAGATCAAAGTGCTCCACGTCGAAGATGATCTCGACTTTGCCGAAGTCATTCGTACCGGGCTGGGGCGAGTTGCAGACGTCGTGAACGTCACCAGCCTCGCACAGGCCCGCATCATGATCGCCCGGGGCGAATTGGATGTCGTGATCGTCGACTGGTCGCTGCCCGATGGCGATGCCCGCTGTCTACTTGACGATCTGTCAAAAATGCAACCACAGGCAAAAATTATTGGCCTGTCAGCCGACAGTGATCGCGCAAGGGATTCCCGCGTGGGAGTTAATCTGGTAAAGTCGCGTACCGAGCTAGATACAATCCTTCGTTCCATCACTGGGGAAACAGCTAAAGCATCCTAATCATTACCAATTTCATAAATCTGACGCTAAATTGCGCCATGCCATATTATTGCCAAGTTGCTTTGCAACCTTGCATGTATTGCAAAGGTGCCCCGCACTTCGCTTTTTAAACCTGCGGGCAGCGCCAGTTTACGTACGAGGAATTCGAGTGTCGTCAGATTTTTTCAACAGACGAACCAGCACAGCTCTATTGTTGGGCAGTGCATTAGCAGGCAGCTGGTACGCGGGCACATCAGCCATTTTTTCTGGCTCCGCCGCGCAAGCTATTTCGATCATTGGCGCGATTGCCGTGTCAGGGATCACACCGATCTTGATGGTCAAGAACCGAATACGACGCGACGCGCAGTCTGATAATCTGTCCTTGTTGCAGCGGCTTCAGGCGTTCAACACCCATGCCATCGTAAATATTGTGGATTCGCACAGCTTGCTTACCGAGGTGAATGACCACCTTCTGCAACTCACCGGATACTCCCGCGACGATTTGATCGGTCAGCCTGTCTCGAAACTGTATGATCAGGAATTCCAGGTCCTCGCGGCAAGCATCCGCGAAAAACTGGTTCAGGGACAGTCATGGCAAGGCGAAACGCCGTTGCGCTGCGCCGACGGCAGAATCGTTTACACCCAGACAACAGTCATGCCTCTCGTGGATTGCGACGGGAAATGGGTCGGTTCGATCTCTGCGCGTACTGATGTGACGCGAGCCAACGAACTGCAAGCCGAACATGACATCACCGAAACGCTATACGAACTGCGCGATGACATCTGGATCATCGACGCCCAGACCGAGGGTTTTGCGTACATGAACCGCAGCGCCATGCGCCGATGTGGTTGGAGCACGGAAACATATTCTCAGAAAACCATATCCGACATCGCCACGCATCTGGGTTGCGACGATATCACGACAGCCTGTCGAGCGCTTGTTCACAGCAAGTCCAACATGACCCACATCGAAACGATGCTGGGCGATTGCCATTTCAAAGTGACCATCAAACTGCTGGACATCAATGGCAGCGGCGGCCGCTTTTTGGTGATGCTTCAGGATATCTCCGAGATCGTCGATCAAGAGCGGATGAAGTCCGAGTTTATTTCGATGGTCAGCCACGAGCTGCGTTCACCGCTGACCTCGATCAAAGGGTCAATGGGTTTGCTGCTGTCGCGCGCCGCGGGGGATCTACCTGAAAAGGCGCGGGCGTTGCTCGAAATCTCTCACCGCAATGCGGACCGTCTGGTTCTGATCATCAACGACATCCTTGATCTCGAAAAAATCGCCAACGGGCGTCTGGAATTCAACCTGGACGAAACCGATATCGGCGAGCTTTTGGCCGAGACCCGCCAAGCGAACGCGGCGCTCGAGCAGCGTTTTGGCGTGCGCCTCGAGACGCAGTTACCCGAAAACGCAATATCCATCACAACGGACCCAAACCGGATTATTCAGGTTCTGACAAACCTTTTGTCAAATGCCGCCAAGTTTTCAAAGCCCAACGACCGGATTATCATCAAGGTCGAAGACGCTGTTGAAGAGATAAGGATATCTGTCACCGACAAAGGCCCCGGCATTCCCATGGGCGATCAGGACAAGGTATTCCAGCGCTTTGCGGATATGTCCAACTCTGACCGCAACGGAAAAGGTGGCACCGGCCTCGGGCTCAGCGTTTGCAAAGCTATCGTCGAGAACCTCGGCGGTAAAATAGGTTTTGACAGCCGCGAAGGATTTGGTACGACATTCTTCTTTACCCTGCCCAAAACCATTGCGAAGGTGGCGCAGCAGGAAACGGCTGCGCAATTGCGCGTGGCTTCCTAGAAAGAGAATGTCATGATCAAGCTGCTGCACGTCGAAGATGATGCGGATATCCGTGAAATTGCCCTGATGGCGCTCGAGTTGAGCGGCGAATTCGACGTTATCCAATGCGAGTCAGGCGAGGCCGCATTGAAACAGGTTCAGGGCTATACCCCCGACGTGATCCTGCTGGATATGATGATGCCTGGTATGACAGGCCGCCAGACGCTAGAAGCGATGCGCGAAATGGACAGCCTGCGGGATATACCGGCTATTTTCATGACTGCGCGCGCGCAACATAACGAAGTCGAAGAACTGCGTGAACTGGGTGCGGCCGATGTGATCAGCAAGCCGTTCGACCCCATCGCCCTGGCCGATCAGGTCAAAACTGCGATGAAGCACAGCTAAAACGGGCCGAGCCCGCTGCAAATAGGACGATTGGAAACACCGCTAAGAGGGCACGCCCCTCTTAACTATTGTTTTCGATTTCTGTGCGGCACTGGGCCACAAAGCTATCAAGATGAAAGATCATCTCACCTGGACAGATTGCCAGATCGGCATCCGGCCCATCCAGATGTTCCAATATCTCGGCCTCGCAGGCGCGCGCGGCCTGACCCAGCTCGTGAAAGCCAAGCGACCCGGCGCTGCCTGCAATTTGGTGCAGGATAGCTTGCGCCGCCGCCAGATTGCCGTTGATATCTTCGAGGGTTACGCCATCCCAGGCCGCTAACCCATGGTTTGCGATCTGCGCCTGACGTTCGCCCAACATCTCGATGAAGCGCTTGCGAATGCGGTCGAGACCAGGAAGTTCAGCTACCATGTCTTTCATGCTCTCTGATCCGCCGTATACCAAAAGTCGGTAAGTGATCTGGTGTGCGCAGCACTGGCTGCCTCAGCGCTTGAATGGGCCTCTGCGAGGGCATCCATCACCGAATTGCCGGTCTTCCAGATGAGCCGCACGGCATCGCCTGCACTGACCCGTGGATGGACCCGTTGACCGTCGTTATCGAACAGTTCTGTCCGCGACAGTGACAAGTTGGCAGCATCCATCAACGCCGTCATATCCGGGCGCCAGCCGCTTTCCGTGATACAGACAAAGGTTCCGTTGCCCGCATAGGACATGAGGAACTGGTGACCTTCCAAAGTGTCCGAGATCACTTCAGACACATCAGACACGAGGCTGTAGAACTCAAATGGCGACATCGCATCATGAAAGGCTTCGATCTCGCGGATGGTGAAGGCAAATGTGGTGGAGCCAAACAATGCGCTGCGCGACAGTTGCGCCACATAGTTTTCCATCGCGGTATATTCGATCACATTGTCGACGTCGTAGATCGAGATCGGCTCATGCAGCTCAATCGCATTGGACTGGCCGCTAACGGATTTCGCCGCGAAAATCTTCTTAGTGCGCGATTTGCGCGCCTGCACCAAACCTTCGACGAGGCCGATGCGCGCTTTCAATTCCGACACTTCAAACGGCTTGGTGACATAGTCGGTGGCACCCGCAGCAAATGCCGCGTCGATATAGCGTTTGTCTGACATGGCGGTCAACATAAGGATCGGGGTATCGGCATAACGTGCCGTATCGCGTATTCTGCGGGTCAGCTCTATCCCGTCCATGCCGGGCATCTGGATATCAAGCATGAAGCAATCAAACGGGCCGACACCAGGCTTGCCCAGCAGATCAACCGCTGCACCCCCAGAGCTTGCTGTCATCAGTTCGTGCGCCCCCATGGCATCAACGAACTGGACCAGCAATTCCAGGATGATTGGATCGTCATCCACAGCCAGGATTTTCATTGCGCTACTCCAAGATAGTCAAATTAATTTTAAACGACACCCTGTGCCGACAAACTTATTAACAACTTTACGGGAAATCATGGCGTAATTTGGGCGAATCTGTAAAAAATGACGGGAAAATCGGATAACTGTTTCCAATTGTTGAATTTCAGCACGGATTGGCCCGGATTTTACATCCCCCGAGCCACGTATGTTGCACGTCAGCTATGGGCCCAATCATCTGGCTTATCTGATTTGTTAGGTGACAGGCCCAAGATGTCACCTTTGGTCGAACAGCCCAACCCAAGAACCGTACGATTGGCATAGCTGAAATAGGCGCTGACCTGATTTATCTCCAGAATCTCGCCATCATCAAAGCCCGACGCGCGCAATTCGTCGATCTGACTGGCCGTCACGCCTGCGGGATCGCGCGTCAACTGGCGGGCATAGCGCATTGCGCATATCTGCGCAGCATCCAGCGGCGCCGCGTCCAGATCGCGGGCCGTGATCGCCACGCGGATCGCATCGGCGCGGATGTCGTCCTGCAACAGACGCTTCATCCCGGCAAAGTGGTGTTCGACGCAGTAGGTACATTCGTTCAGGGACGACACCCACACGCCCAGCACCTCAAGGAACCATTTCGGTATCGTATTACCAGAGTGGTGCAGCACATATTTGTAAATCGCCATATGGCCTTCCATCGAATGGGGCCGCAGGCTGTGCACCATCATGATGTTGTCGACGTTGTTATCTGGCCCCTTGATCCGGTCATAGAGCAGCTTGAGCTTGCCGGTTGCTGCATCGTAGGGAATTGTCTTGATCCAAGCCATTGGTGATCCTCGTCTAAATACCTGCCAAGCTTGGCAGGTTCTGCCTAGGTTGAACAGCGGCGCAGTATCGCATCACTTGGCCTAATCATAGCTGACAAAGACGCCCAACTGATGCCCCTCAACATGCGGCACAACCTTTGGATTGCGGGTGCGCAGACCGTCAGCCTCCACGCAGTCTGCCGGGGTCCGAGCGCAGAAAATCACGTGCCGTTGGGCAAGCTGCTGCATCCTGTAATTCAACGCCTCGCCAGTTTGCAGGAACGCCTGCTGTGCGGCAGGGCCACGTGCCGGGTCACCAAAGACATAGATGTCGCCGTGGTGCGCTATTACTGCACGGCTGATCGCGCGGGTTTCATGCTGCCAAGGTCGGTAATCCGCATACTGCACACCAACCTGCAAAAGATAGCTAAGGATCACCAGTGCCACGGCGTTGCGCCCCATGCGACCGGCCAAGCCGGACTGAGCGGTCAAAATACATGCCGCGCGAACCGCAAGCACGGCATAGAAAATCCACACAAAGATAAACGCGCGGGGTGGGGCGATCGCGCCGACTTTCATCACCTGAACGGCGACCAGAGCCAAGCCTGCGAACAGCCCCGCATGAAGATACAGCGCTTCCAGTGCATTACGGCGCGCTATCACAACCGTTGCCCCGATCAACAAAAGGATATGATAGAACAATGCCGGCACAAATTCATAGCTCGTCTTCATCGCAAAATCGACCAGCGATTCGCCCAGCTTTGGCAGGTTGGCCAACATGCCGGCCACATCCGCGGCCGGGGTTGCATCGCGCCAAGGCGCAAGTGGAACACCAAAGACACCATGCACCTGCCAATTGATCGCATAAGTCAAAAGGACCGCACCTGCGAAACTGACGGCAAAAAGTGCCAACAGGCTGATCAGATCCAGCAGCGAACGCCGTTCAGTGCGCAGCAGGCAGATGCACAGCAAGATCAATGGGTAGGTCGTGTAGGACATGAATGTCAGCGCCACAAAGGGTGGCAACAATAGGCGCATCTGGCGATTCGACAGGCGGCAGCCCAGCGCAGCAAAAAGCGCGACAAGCGCCAGACCGGGCAGCAAAGTATTGAACCACAGAGAGATCAGCGCAGCCGACGGTGACGCCAGGATCATCAAGGCCAAGGCACCTGAAAACCACGTCAGCCCGCTGCGACCCAATGACAGCGTAGCGATGGCGGCTGCCAAGAGCGCCCAACAGGCCTGATAGACGGCAAAATTCAACCATGCAGGTGTCTGAAACCCGCGCAGATGCCAAAAATAGCTGACCCAGCGGCCTTCGTGCAGGGTCTTGTACCAAAACCCCTCAGCGTCGGCGAAAAAGGCCGGGAAATCATCGTGGCGGATCATGGGGTCCGCGAGGTTAGGCAGGGAAATCACCAGAACGGCCACCAGCGTCAGCCACAGGGTCGGCCAGATTTGCATCGTCCGGGTCGCGGCCACATCACTTGGGATATGCCCTGCATGTTGGTCAATGGCGGTCATAACTTAACCCTGCCTGCACCGACGCTGCGCCACGGCGGCCAGCGTCGCGGCACGAACCTGTGCAATCTTCGTCACGCTTTTGCGTGGCAGATTTGACACCACCGCGCGGCGCAGCCGCCACATCAGATCACCGCCTTCTGACAGGTCCTGTCCTTGCGGAACAAGGCTGTTCAGCACAGCCTCGGGCAACCCCGCGCGCCCCGCATCATTCACGTAAAGCACGGCGTTGTAACGATACCACGGCGCGATGTTGCGGTTGTTCTTCAACAGTGGGCGCAGGCAATCATAGGCACGATACCCCCGCGCAGCGAATAGATACTGCCAGAAGGATAGTGGCTGCTCATTTACATGAAACTCGCCGCCCTGCCCCGGCACGGCTGCCGAAAACAGCACGCGGTCAGATCCCCGTATCAGGCTGTCCACCAGAGTTTCCGAAGCAGATGTCGGTAAATGCTCACCGACTTCAAGGCTTTGCGCCAGGTCAAATCGCCGACCCGTATCAACAGGAACTGTCAGGTCCGCTGCTAAAAAATCATCCTCGGCGATCACAAGGTTCCGCCGCTCGACATAGGCGCCATCGAGACCCAGCACAGCGCCGGCACCCGCGCGCTGCCACTCGACCAGCCAGACACCGCGCCCGGCGCCAAGGTCAAGCACGCTCTGCGGTTTCAGGTAGGGGTAAAGCTGCGCAATCAACGGCTTGGCCGAGGCGCGCGCGCTTTGGTTGATGTAATCGAAAAATGTGTCGGTATAGATATGTGACATGGTGGATTATCCCTGCGCCCTGGGCGCGGCAAAGACCCAAAGGGTCATGAAAACATAATTTTGAACCGGCAACAGGATCGTGACAGCACTGGCGGCAGCCCAAGGCGCCAAGCCAATTTGAGGCCCGATTATACCGGTGATCACTGCCGATGTGACAAAACCCAACCCGATCATCACCGCAAAGCGCAGCATCTGTGCACGATCCAGCAGACGGCGCTCAAAGGTAAAAGCAGCCTGCCCGGCATATTGCAGCACCACCGCGAGCAGGAACGCTGCGGCATTCGCCACCACCTGCGTCAGACCAATTGCGAGGAATGTCAGGTACAGCAGCACATAGCTTACAGCGACAAGGCCACCCACAAGCGCAAACCGCAAGATAGTGTCACGAGACCTCTGCATTAGGCAGTCTTCTTCAACGCGACCGGAGTTGAAAAGCGTGTCTCTTCACTGACGAAATACAGCGGACGATTTTTGGCCTCGATATAAAGCCTGCCAATATATTCACCCAGGATCCCCAAGGTCAGCAGTTGAGCACCCGAAAAGAAACTGATCGCCAATACGACCGACGCCCAACCCGGTGCGGTCTGATACAAGATCAACGAACGCATCACATAGAACCCCATAAACGCCGCAACCCCGAGACTGGCAAATGACAGCCGTGTGGCGATTTTCAGGGGTTTGGTGGAATAGGCCGTTACGGCATCCATCGCAAAGCGCAGCATCTTGCGCAGCGGATATTTGGTTTCGCCAGTAACGCGGGGCGCGCGGACGTATTCGATACCGACCTGTTTGAACCCGGCCCAGGCAAACATGCCGCGCACAAATCGCGCGCGTTCCGGCATGGCAAGGACCGCATCCAGTGTCTTGCGGTTGACCAGTCTGAAGTCGCCCGTATCCTTGGGGATCGGCACATCGGACATTGCGTTTAACACGCGGTAAAAACCCCAAGCCGAAAACCGTTTAAATATGGTTTCACCCTGACGTTCGGCACGACGGCCATAAACCACGTCAAAGCCACGATCCATCATATGCATCATGTCGCCCAGCAATTCCGGCGGGTCCTGCAAATCGGCGTCCAGCATGAATATGCGCGCGCCCTTTGCCGCCTCGAGCCCTGCCGTCAAAGCCACTTGATGACCCCGGTTCGCTGACAGCTTTAGCCCTACAATCTGCGGATGGCGGGCTGTTGCGGATTCAATCGCAGACCAAGTACCGTCTGTTGACCCATCATCCACCAAAATGATCTCGGCACGATCCGCCCAGGGTGCAATTGCATCGCCGACCCGTTTGGCCAAAGCGGGAATGGCCAATTCTTCGTTCATGCAGGGGATTACGATAGATAGATGCATGGGGCATGCTCCGGCAGAAATATCAGTTCGTTAATTCTTACCGGCGGAGTAGGGCAAAAATACGGCGCGGATCGTGCGATTACCTGAAACCCGTCGTCTTCACGTCGCGGCCAACGCGACTACACCTTGGCTAACGTCAGGGAATTTCGCGATTATGTCTGCGGCGCCCCCCCCCACACTAGCGGGCCTGTCTCGTCCGCCAGCATCAGAACATCAGCGCCCCTCCGCAGATTCCGACAATGAACTGCACCAAAAACGGCCCGGGGATGCCCGCGGACCGTTTTTGATTTGGCTCTGGTCCAGTCTATCCCAAGACGGTTTTCAATGCCGCCGCGGTCGTCGACACGATGGTATCTGCCTCCTCCTTGCTCAGACAGAACGGCGGCGCATAACCGATGATGTCGCCCTGCGGCATGGCCCGCGCGATCACCCCCGATTTCACCATTTCTGCGGCAACCGCCGGGCCCACTTTGCGCGACGGGTCATAGAATTGGCGGGCGCCGCGGTCTTCGACCAACTCAACAGCACAAAGCATACCTTCGCCGCGCACGTCACCCACATTGGGGTGATCACCAACGGCCGCGCGCATCTGCGCATTCAAATAGCCACCCACGTCTGCCGCGTTGTCAATCAACTTGAGATCATCAATCAGTTTAAGGTTGGCAATCCCGGCCGCCGCACCAATCGGATGGGCAGAGTAGGTCCAGCCGTGACCAATCGGGCCATTTTCGTCGGTTCCCTGCTCCAGCACCTTCCACATGCGATCCCCCACGATGGAACCTGAGAGCGGCGCATAGGCCGATGTCAGACCCTTGGCGATGGTGATCAAATCCGGGCGCATGCCGTAATGGTCGGAACCGAACATTGTACCAAGACGGCCAAAACCGGTCACGACCTCATCGGCCACCAGCAGAATGTCGTGCTTATCCAGCACCTTCTGGATCGCAGGCCAATAGCCTTCAGGTGGCGGCACAATTCCCCCTGTGCCCAGAACAGGCTCCCCGATAAACGCCGCGATCGTGTCGGCGCCCTCACGTTCGATCAGCGCTTCTAGCTCGGCCACCAGATGCGCGGTAAAGTCGGCTTCGCTCATCTCGGCGTCGGCGCGACGGAAGTAGTAGGGCGCGTCGGTGTGGACCACTTGGCTCAGCGGCAGGTCAAACTTCTTGTGGAACAGCTCCAACCCGGTCAGCGACCCCGTCATCAGACCCGAGCCGTGGTAACCCCGCCAGCGGCTGATAATCTTCTTTTTCTCGGGCCGACCCAAGATGTTGTTGTAGTACCAGATCAACTTGACGTTCGTCTCATTGGCGTCGGACCCTGACTGGCCGAAATAGACCTTGCTCATCCCCGCAGGCGCGCGATCGAGGATCATCTTGGACAGGGTGATGCTGGCCTCCGTGCCGTGGCCGACATAAGAGTGATAATAAGCCAGTTCATGCGCCTGCGCCGCGATCGCCTCGGCAATTTCTGTGCGGCCATAGCCGACGTTCACACAATATAGCCCGGCAAAAGCGTCTAGCGACTGATTACCGTCGCGGTCAGTGATGTGACAGCCTTTGGCAGTTCTGATCACGCGGGTCGGTGTGTCACCCCGCGCGTGTTGGGCCAAATGGGTAGAAGGATGAAAAAAGTTTTCGCGGTCCCATTGGTCAAGAATGTCGTTCTTCAGCATAGGTTTTCCTTTCTTTGGGCGCTGGTCTGCACCCCGGCTGTTCTCGTCTTAGGCCCAGTCACGGCAAACATATTTCACCTCTGTAAAGGCTTCGAGGCCAAGGCGCGATCCCTCGCGGCCAATGCCCGATTGCTTCATCCCGCCAAAGGGGATCGGCGCGCCGGTCACCTTGGTACGGTTCACCGCGACCATGCCGAAACTCAGCGCCCGGCAGGCGCGGTAAATTCGGCGGGGGTCCTGACTGTGCAAATAGGCCACCAGCCCGTATTCGGTGTCATTGGCCCGCGCGATCACCTCTTCCTCGCTGTCAAAGGCGGCGATGGCGGCCACGGGGCCGAATGTCTCTTCGTACATAATCTTGGCATCCGGGGGCACATCGACCAGCACGGTCGGCTCGTAAAACAACGGCCCCGCTGCGTGGCGTTTGCCGCCACACAACAGCCGCGCGCCACGATCAAGCGCATCTTTGACATGCTCTTCCTGCTTGGCCACCGCTTTTTCATTTATCAGCGGGCCGATATCAGGGTCGGTGTTGCCCGGCCCAACCGTCAGCGATTGGGTCGCTTCTGCAAAGTGGGCGCAAAATGCATCATAGCTATCTCGCTCGACGAAAAAGCGGTTAGCGCCCAGACAGTCCTGCCCCGATGTGGCAAATTTTGCCTTTATTGCTTCGGTCACTGCGCTTCCCATATCAGCATCATCAAAGACGATGAACGGCGCGTGTCCGCCAAGCTCGAGTACCAGCCGTTTGATCGTTTCTGCCGCCTGCCCATAAAGCAGTCGCCCAACGTCGGTAGAGCCGGTGAATGACACAGCACGCACGCGCGTATCTGCCATCCAAGCGCCGACAATCTCTGGCGCGTGGCCGGTGACGACATTGAACACACCGGCAGGCAACCCTGCTTTTTCACCCAGTTCGGCCAACGCCAAGGCAGAAAAAGGCGTTTCCGCCGCGGGATGCGCCACAACGGTGCAGCCCGCCGCCAGCGCCGCACCGGCCTTGCGCGTCAACATCGCCGAAGGGAAGTTCCACGGCGTAATGAGGCCTGCCACACCAACGGGTTCTCGCCAAATCTCAACTTCCGCATCTGGCAAATGCGACGTGACACCCTCGATATTCGGGCGGCGCGCCTCTTCGGCGTAAAACTCCAGAAAGGACGCCGCATACTCAATCTCGCCGCGCGATTCAGAGATGGGTTTGCCCTGTTCAGCAGTCATAATGCGCGCCAAATCCTCGCTATTTTCCAGCATCAGATCGCGCCAGCGACGCAGGATGACGCCCCTTTCCTGCGGCAACAGCCCGGCCCAGCCCGCAAAGGCCGCGTGGGCGGCGTCTACCGCCTTGCGGCTGTCATTGCCCGTCAACCGCGCAACAGAACCGAGCACGTTGTCACTCGCAGGGTCGGTTACCTTGATCAGATCATTACTTTCCCCGGCCACCCAGGCACCGCCCACATAGGCAAAGTGGCGGGCCAACTCGGCACGGTCCAAGGCGGGCAGGCCGTCGGCAGGGGTTGGGGTCATCTTGGTCATGGGGCAGCCTCCGAAACATGGGGGAATAACTGCCGATAGGCTAAATGCGAATGCGACTGGGGTTTGAGCGAATTGCCCGAAAATTTCCGCACCTTCTGCGGAGTTACCCGCCAAACACCGCAGAATCTTCGGTCACGGTCGCTCTGTCGTCCCGGAAAGCAAAACGTCAAATGGCGGCGGCGCCGATTTCACGGATTTCGTCACGATATAGGTGAAATACCGCGCCACGCCCGCCTGCTGTTCCAGCAGCGCGTCCATCAGGCGTTGATAGCTGTCGATGTCGCAGCTGATCACCTGCATCAGGTAATCGAACCCGCCCCCAAGCGCCCAGCAGTTCACGATTTCGTCGTGCTGGGCGATCACGGATTCGAACCGCTGAAACGCCTCGGCGCGGTGACTGCCCAGTTCGACCTGCACGAAAACCGTCACATGCGACGCAAGGTGGCGCAGCGCCACGTCGGCACGATAACCTGAAATGATCCCGGCAGATTCCAGTCGGGCCAACCGATCGCCACAAGCAGTGGCGCTCAGATTGACCTGGGCAGCAAGCGCGGCCTTGGCAATCCGTCCCTCTCGGGACAGGATCGACAACAAGGCGACATCGCGCTTATCCAACTTTAGAAATCCCATATCGCAGTCATGGGTACGGCACGTCGGCTTGTCAATTGTGATGATTGCGATGATCATTACAGTCATGACAAATTGGCGCCCCGACCCCACCGCCCTGAAACGTCCGGCTTACCGTTCTTTGACCCAGGCGGTTGAGGCGGCGATACAGAACGGCACTCTGAAACCTGGTGACCGAATGCCCACCCAACGGCAGTTGGCCTTTGACCTGTCGCTCAGCGTGCAAACCGTCAGCCGGGCCTACGACAAACTGATCGAGGGCGGCAAGATTATCGGCGAAGTGGGGCGCGGCACATTTGTGCGTGCCGCCACGGACAACATTTCAATGCCCTTTGTCAGCACGAAGATATCCGGGCAATTGCTGGATATGTCGATCCTGAAACCGGTCACCGATCACGCCCACGAAGAGGCGATGCAAAAGGTGCTGCGCAGCCTGGCCCGGTCAATACCTGCCACCGTCATGGACAGTTTCAGACAGGATGCGCTGACCGCCGACACGGCAGAGACAACGCACAAATGGCTGTCCCTGTGCGGCCTGAATCCTGACACCAGCATCGTGATCCCAACCAACGGCAGCACCAGCGCGATGAATGTCGCCTTGATGACCGTCGCGCGTCCCGGCGATCTGATCCTAGCCGAATACATCGGGCACCATACCCTGCGCCCGCTTACCCGGTTCCTAGGGCTTCAGTTGCAGGGCGTTACGGTGGACGAGGACGGGATTTGCCCCGAAGCGCTGGAGCGTACGTGCAGGACCGAACCGGTCAAAGCGCTTTGTGTCATGCCAAACGGGGCCAACCCGCTGGGGTTTACCATGTCGGAACGGCGCAGAAGAGATGTCATCGACGTGGCCCGGCAGCATGACGTGATGATCATCGAAAATCAGGCCTGGGGCCCGTTACAAGACGCCCCGCCACCACCACTCGCTGCGCTTGCGCCGCGACAGGTGCTGTACTTTACCAGTTTCACCAAATGCCTGCTGCCCGGCCTGCGCGCAGGCTATCTGGTGGTGCCAGACCACTTGGGATCGGCGGCAGCAAACCGGCATCTGATGACCAACTGGATGGCGACAAGCCTGATGACAGAAATCGCCGCGCGCTGGATTGACGATGGCACAGCCGAGGCCCTGCTTCTTCGTCAGCGGCTGGCCCTGCGTGACCGCGCGGACTACGCCGCCACAGTTCTGCGCGATTTGCCATATCGTACAAGCCCGAATGGGCTGCACCTTTGGGTCTGCTGCCGCGACGCTCAGGAGGAAAGCCAGCTGGTGCAATCCTTGCGCAGCGCGCGGGTGGCGGTTGCGCCCGGCACCAGCTTTGCCATCGGCCCGCATGACCGCCACGCCGGGATTCGTGTTGCCCTTGGCGGGCTGCCTTTTCCCGATTTTGCCCGCGGGATTCGCACCATTGACCGGATCGCCCGCGATATCTGGAGTGGAAGGTGACGTGCCGAGCGGCGCAAATTGTCATGGTTCAATAATCGCATTGACATGATTACCTTCCCTTTCAATGATCGCCCGATCAAGACAATCGCTGCGCCGCTGCCGTTCGGTTGTGCGTTCCAAAGAATGAAAGGGAGTTTCATGCGAACCTTCAAAACCATCCTTACCGGCGGAGTCCTAGCTGCTGCGTCCACCTTGGCCGGTGCCGCCACTGCCGAAACCTGGCGCTATGCCTTCGAAGAGTCCCTGGACGAGGTGCAGGGCAAGTATGCGCAGAAATTCAAGCAAGAGATCGAGGCGAATTCCGACCACGACGTGCAGTTGTTCCCCTATGGAACCTTGGGCGAATCCGTCGACACGATGGAGCAGGCCCAGGCCGGTATTCTGCAATTCGTCGACCAGTCACCCGGCTTTACCGGCGCGCTGATCCCAGAAGCGCAGGTATTCTTTGTTCCCTATCTGCTGCCACAAGACGACGAAAAATTGTTCGAATTCTTCCGCAGTTCGAAAGCGATTAATGAGATGTTTCCCGCCCTATATGCCGGACAGGGTCTCGAACTTCTCAACATGTTCCCCGAGGGTGACGTTTGCATGACCACACAGGAACCGGTCAAAACCCCCCAAGACCTGAACGAGGTCAAATTCCGCGTGATGACCAACCCTCTGCTGGTTGAAAGCTACAAAGCCTTTGGCGCAACACCCACCCCCCTGCCTTGGGGTGAGGTTTATGGGGCGATGCAGACGGGCATCATTCAAGGTCAGGAAAACCCCGGTTTCTATCTGGAATCCACCAAGATGTATGAGGTGACCGAGGTCATCACCTGTATTGGTCACAACAATTTCACCTCTGCCGTGATGGCCAACAAGGATTTCTTTGATGGTCTGTCTAATGACGATCAGAAACTGGTTCGCGACGCGTCTAATGCCGCGTTCGAGTATATCCTCGATTATCAGTCAGGCCTTCAGGAGGCATCGTTGAAAAACATCGCCGAAGCCAAGCCGGAAATGCAGATCAACATCCTGTCCGAGGAAGAGCGCCAGCCGTTCAAAGACAAGGCCGCCCAAGTCGAAGCCGCTTTCATCGAGATGACCGGCGACAGCGGAAAAAAACTTCTAAAACAGTTCAAAGCTGATCTTGAAGCGGTGAAATAGCCTCCTTCCCCCCCGGCACCTATCGCTCGGGGGGGCCATTCCACCTAATGTGCATTGCTACATCAGTTACGGGATCACGCCGGTGACGGACGATAAACACAACTCGCGACTGCAATCGCAGACGGAGACGACCGGCACCGACAACGCGCCCATCGGACCGTACAAGTCCAGCTTACCGGGTCTACTCGGCACGCTCGACACTGCGCTCAGCCGTGTGGAATCCGTAATGTTGGCGATCGGGGTGTTACTGATGGTGGCCAACACCAGCGCGAATGTCGTCGGACGGTTCGTGTTTCAAAGGTCAATCTTCTTTTCCGAAGAGCTGAACAGCATCCTGATCATTCTGATCACATTTGCCGGTATTTCCTATGCCGCGCGGCACGGGCGTCACATTCGTATGTCCGCGTTTTTCGATGCTGTTCCCCCGCGCCCGCGCAAGGCGCTGATGATTATCATCGCCCTTACCACCGCCGTCGTTATGTTCGGGCTGGCCTGGTATGCGCTGCAATACATTCAGACCCAGGCCGGGCGCGGTCGGTTGCTGCCTGCGCTGCAGGTGCCGGTGTGGTGGACGCTGGTCTGGGTACCCGTGGGTTTCTTCATGACGGGCCTGCAATACCTGCTGACCGGCATCAAGAACATGATCGAACCGGACATCTACCTGTCGACCAACGTGTTGGAAGGTTATGACGAAACCCAGCGGGAGGTCTGAGCGATCGCCACTACCATCTTTTCCATTATGATCGTTCTTTTGCTGCTGGGTTTTCCCATGATGATCCCGCTCATCGTCGGGGCGTTCGTCGGGTTCTACACGCTGTTTGGTGGCTTTGGGCAGCTTGAAACCATGATCCAGCAGATGATGGCCGGCGTCCGGCCCGCATCCCTGATCGCAGTGCCGATGTTCATTTTCGCGGCCGATATCATGACGCGAGGGCAGTCAGCAGGGCGGTTGATTGATATGGTCATGGCTTTTGTCGGCCATATGAAAGGCGGGCTGGCCATCACCACCGCTGCCGCCTGCACGATGTTCGGCGCGGTATCCGGATCGACACAGGCCACCGTCGTGGCCGTCGGCTCGCCGCTGCGGCCTCGTATGCTCAAGGCCGGGTATAAGGACAGCTTCGTGCTGGCTCTGATCGTCAATTCCTCCGACATCGCCTTTCTGATCCCGCCATCGATCGGGATGATCATCTATGGCGTCGTATCAAACACCTCGATCGCCGAACTGTTCATCGCGGGCATCGGCCCGGGGCTGCTGATACTCGTTATGTTTTCGATCTATTCAGTGATCTACGCTTATCGCCATGACGTGCCGACCGAGGACAAGGCGACCTGGGGCGAACGCACCCTAGCAGTGCAAAAGGCGCTCTGGCCGCTCGGCTTTCCGGCCATCATCATTGGCGGTATCTATGGCGGCGTTTTTTCCCCGACCGAAGCGGCGGCGGCCTGCGTGCTTTACGCCATCTTCCTCGAAATGGTGGTGTTTCGCGAAATTGACATGGCGGGCATCTATGCCACTGCGAAATCCACCGGGTTGATCACCGCTGTGGTGTTTATCCTCGTCGCCGCTGGGGCCGCGTTTTCATGGGTTATATCCTTTGCCCAGATCCCGCAGGCGCTGCTGTCGGGTATCGGAATTGACACCATGGGGCCAATTGGCGTGCTGTTTGTCATCTCAATTGCATTTTTCATCGGCTGCATGTTCGTGGACCCCATTGTCGTAATCCTCGTTTTGGTGCCGATCTTTGCCCCGGTGGTAAAATCCGTGGGCCTTGACCCAGTGCTGGTTGGCACGGTGATCACGTTGCAGGTCGCCATCGGCTCTGCCACGCCTCCCTTCGGTTGTGATATATTCACTGCCATCGCCGTGTTTAAACGCCCCTACATGGAGGTGATCCGTGGCACGCCGCCGTTCATATTGATGCTGCTCAGCCTGTCTGTGACGCTGATTTTTTGTCCGCAGATTGCGCTGTTCCTACGTGATCTTGCCTTTGCCAAATAATCTAGGCCCGGATCGTCCCCATGTT
Organism: Sulfitobacter sp. KMM 9851; assembly: GCF_057178245.1. Classification (NCBI taxonomy): domain Bacteria; kingdom Pseudomonadati; phylum Pseudomonadota; class Alphaproteobacteria; order Rhodobacterales; family Roseobacteraceae; genus Sulfitobacter; species Sulfitobacter sp. KMM 9851. The sequence goes on along the minus strand of NZ_CM169991.1, from coordinate 192,274 downwards.
CACCCATGTGCTTGCCCCCCTACGACAGATCAAAGAACGCCGACCGCGCGCTGGGTGCCACCGGGGACTGATTCCTGCTAGGATCGGTCTCACATCAAATCACGGGGCTGACGCGATGCCCGCATTTTCGTCGTCTAACAGGAAGGAACTGCGCCAATGACCCAGGCCGCTCTTAGCGAAACGCTTGACTGTCGTTTAAGCGCTCCAAGTGACGGGCCAACGCGGTTGGGCGCGATATTGTTATCGACCGATCTGACATTAGAACGGGATGCCGCGCGACTGATCGACAAGGAACAAGCATCACTGCACGTGGCACGTATCGCCTTTGAAAACCCGATAACGCAGGTTCGCTTGCGTGCCATAGTCCCCGATCTGGCGCGCACCGCCGGGTTGCTCGTGCCGGGTGTACAGCTTTCTGCGGTGGCATTCTGCTGCACGTCGGCTGCCGTGGCCATTGGCAACCCCACGGTACGACGTGCCATCGCCGACGGCCTGCCCGGCGTGCCGGTTATCACACCCGCCTCTGCCGCCATCGCAGGCTTTGCCGCGCTGGGGTTGCACCGTGTTGCAATGATCACTCCCTATCTGGCTGACACTGCCGCACCGCTGGCCAGCTATTTTGAGGAGAAAGGCCTAAACGTCATTCGCAACGGCGCTTTCGGGCTTGAAGATGACCGCGATATGGCACGCGTTGACGCAGACAGCATGATCAACGCCGCTATCGCATTAGACACGCCGCAGGTCGACGCGTTCTTCTTGTCCTGCACGGCGATGCGTGGCGTCGATGTGATAGACAGGATCGAGGCGCAATTGGGCAAACCCGTCGTGACATCAAATCAGGCCTTGTGCTGGGCGCTTGCCCGTATGGGCGGCGTGACCGGAAGGCCGAGCGGGTATGGCCGCCTGTTCGATTGCGAGATGCCCGAAGACCACGCCAGAGGCATTCTTGATTAGGGCATTCAGATAGGGAACGGGGCAGGCAAATGACTACCTATGAGGCGAATTTTACCAACAGCGAATACCAGCGCCGCATCGACAAAACCCGCAAGGTCATGGCTGACCGCGGCATGGACGCTGTCGTCGTCAGCGACCCGTCCAACATGTCTTGGCTATCGGGCTATGATGGCTGGTCCTTTTATGTCTTTCAGACTGTCATCCTGACACAGGAAGGTGAACCGACATGGTGGGGCCGGGGCATGGATGCCCTAGGTGCCCGGCGCACCGTGTTCATGGAAGACGACCGCATCCGTGGATATGATGACACCTATGTGCAAAACCCCGAAAAACACCCGATGGAGGATCTGTCGGGCCTGCTAGGTGAACTAGGGCTTGAAAAAGCACGCATCGGCGTCGAGATGGACAACTACTACTACTCCGCTGCCGCCCATGCCACGCTGCTGCGCAAACTGCCCGATGCCACGTTCTTGGATGCCACCGCCTTGGTTAACTGGCAGCGGGCCGTCAAATCCGAACGCGAAATCGAATATATGGAACGCGCCGCGCGCATCGTCGAGGAAATGCACCTGCGCATTCTCGAAGTGGCGGTGCCCGGTATGCGCAAGAACGATCTCGTGGCCGAGATTTACGCCACCGGCATCCGTGGCGCGCACGGGTTCTGGGGCGACTACCCCGCCATCGTACCGATGGCCCCGTCCGGCATGGATGCAACTGCGCCGCACCTGACATGGGATGACCGCCCGATGCAGCCCAACGAAGCGACATTTTTCGAAATTGCGGGTGCGCATCGACGTTATCAATGCCCGCAGTCCCGCACACTGTTCTTTGGCGACGTCCCGCAAAAATACCGCGATGCCGAACAGGCGGTGCTGGATGCAATGGACGCCGGGCTTGAACAGGCCAAGCCCGGCAACCGTGCCGAAGACATTGCAAACGCCTTTAACAAGACACTCAACAAGGCCGGCTTTGAAAAAGACAGCCGCTGCGGGTATGCTATCGGCATCAGCTATCCCCCCGATTGGGGCGAACGCACGATCTCGTTCCGACGGGGCGACAGCACGATCCTTGAACCTGGCATGACGTTCCACTTCATGCCGGCACTTTGGCTTGATGATGGCGGGCTTGAGATCACCGAGCCGATCCGCATCACTGAAGACGGCTATGAGTGTTTCTGCACCACCCCCAGAAAGTTGTTTGTCTCAGCATGACCCAGAACCCAATCACCCCAACCATCCCACTGGACGCCAAAGGTGCGCATCACGGCTTCCTGCGCCTGCCTTACAGCCGCGATGACAGCGCGTGGGGGTCGGTCATGGTACCCATCAGCGTGATTGCAGGCGGCGAGGGGCCGACGGCCCTGCTGACCGGGGGAAACCACGGTGACGAATACGAAGGCCCGATTGTGTTGCAGGAGCTGGCCGCCACGCTGGACCCGGCGCAACTGACCGGGCGGGTGATCATCCTGCCGATGATGAACCAACCCGCCTTTGCCGCTGGACGGCGCTGTTCACCGATCGACGGTGGCAATATGAACCGCAGCTTTCCGGGCCGCCCAGATGGTACCGTGACGCAAAAGATCGCGCATTTCATTGCCACGGAACTGGTACCGCTGGCCGATATCGTGCTGGATTACCACTCGGGCGGGCGCACGCTCGATTTCCTGCCTTTCGCCGCCGCACATATCCTGCCGGACAAAAAGCTCGAAGCGGCTTGTATGGCTGCGATGGACGCATTTAACGCGCCATATTCGATGAAAATGCTTGAGATCGACAGTGTCGGCATGTTCGACACCGAAGTAGAGGAACAGGGCAAGGTGCTGGTCACCACCGAACTGGGGGGTGCAGGCACGTCGACCGCCGCCAGTGTCGCCGTTGCCCGCAAAGGCGCACGGAACCTGTTGATTCATGCTGGGATACTGCAAGGGGAACCCGAGCGAGCGCCCAGCGTCACGCTCGACATGCCTGACGGGCGTTGCTTCACCTTCAGTGAGGAAAGCGCCCTGTTGGAGCCGCTGGTCGATCTTGGCGATGAGGTTACACAGGGCCAGCCCATCGCGCGGCTGTGGCCCACTGACCGCAGCGGTCAAGCTGCGACTACCGCCCATGCAAACCTTAGCGGCATCTTGACCGCCCGGCATGTGCCGGGGCTGGTCAAGATGGGCGATTGCATTGGCGTGGTCGCGCAGAAGGTTTAAGGCTCAGACGTTATCGGGGAAATAGCAGGCGGCGCCATGCGGCGTGCCTTCCAGCCGGGGCCGTTCACCCCGGCAGACGTCCTGCACCTTCCAGCAGCGCGGCGCAAACGGGCAGCCATCCGGGATCGCCAGCGGTGACGGCAATTCGCCCACCAGCTTGATCCGTTCCTTGCCGCCTTCGGGATCGGCGCGCGGTGTCGCAGACAGCAACGCCTGCGTGTAAGGATGACGAGGGCTGTTGAACACCTCGTCCTTGGGTCCCTTTTCCACCGCTCGGCCCAGATACATCACGATCACATCATCGGCCACATGGCGCACCACGCTTAGGTCGTGGCTGATGAACAGATAAGCAAGCTGGAGCCGTTCTTGGAGATCAACCAGCAGGTTCAAAATGGCCGACTGGATCGACAAATCAAGCGCGGAAACCGGTTCGTCAAGCACCAGGACCTTTGGGTCTAGCATCAGCGCACGGGCCACCGCGATCCGCTGGCGCTGCCCGCCGGAAAACATATGCGGATAGCGGTCGTAATGTTCAGGCCGCAGCCCGACAAGGCGCAGCATCTCGCGGGCTTTTTCCTCGCGGTCCTTGCGTGACATATCCTTGCGGTTGATCACAAGCGGCTCTTGCAGGATCGTCCCGATCTGCTGGCGCGGGTTCAACGATCCGTAAGGGTCCTGAAAAACGATCTGCACATGCTGGCGCAGGTCGGCCCAGTCATCAGGCGTGACGGCCTTGCCGTCCAGCGTCAGCGACCCGGCGGTGGGCTCTTCGATCATCGTGACCATGCGCGCCAACGTGGACTTGCCACAGCCGCTTTCGCCCACGACAGCCAGCGTCTTGCCGGGATATAACGCGAAATTCAGCCCGGCAACGGCCTTGAGTGTTTGCGGTTTACGCAGCAGGCCAACGCCAACCTGATAGTGACGCTCTAGCGCCTCGGCAGACATTACAGGGGCGGTCATGATGCGACCCTTTCATCGGTATTAAGCGGATAGAAACAGCGCGCATGGCCCAGATCCTCGCTCAGCGGCGGAGGATTTTCAGACTTGCACTTGGCGTTGGCGAACTTGCAGCGCGGCGAAAACAGGCACCCCGCAGGCCGGTCGAACTGGCCCGGCACCACGCCAGGAATTGTCGGCAGTCGTTTTTCCGTTGCCCGCTCTGGCAGTGCGTCCAGCAAGGCCGAAGTGTAGGGGTGATGCGGCGTGCGGAACAAGGGCAGAACCGGTTGTTCTTCGATCTTTTGGCCCGCGTATTGCACGCTGACGCGTTCGGCGGTTTCGGCGACCACACCCATATCATGAGTGATCAGCACGAGCCCCATGCCGGTTTCGTCCCGCAGGGACGCCAGCAGGTCAAGAATCTGCGCTTGAATGGTCACATCCAGTGCCGTCGTTGGTTCATCCGCGATGAGCAACTTGGGTTTGCACGCAATCGCCATGGCGATCATGACCCGCTGGTTCATCCCGCCCGACATTTGGTGCGGATAGACCGACAGCCGCTTTTCGGGGTCCGGGATGCCGACCTGCTCGAACAGCTCGATCGCGCGTTTATGGCGGTCTGCCCGGTTCATCTTCAGGTGGAACCGCAGCGATTCCTTGATCTGCCAGCCAACCGTGAAACAAGGGTTCAGCGACGACATCGGTTCTTGGAAAATCATCGCCAGATCGTTGCCAACGATCCGCCGCCGCGCGCGGCTGGACATGTTCAGCAGATCATGCCCGTCAAAGCTGAGCTCGTCGGCGGTCACCGTCGCGGTCCAGGGCAGCAATCCCATCAGCGCCAACATCGACACCGATTTTCCCGACCCACTTTCGCCGACGATGGCAAGAATTTCACCCGTGTCGACATCCTGGTCGACCCTGTCCACCGCGCGAAACTTGCCCGTTGCAGTGGCAAAATCGACAGAAAGATTGCGAATACGTAGCAAAGACATAAATCAGCTCCGCTTCAGTTTGGGGTCAAGGGCGTCGCGCAGCCCGTCGCCCATAAGGTTGATGGCCAGAACCGTCACAAGAATGGCAAGGCCGGGGAACGTTACGACCCACCAGGCCCGCAGGATAAATTCGCGTGCTTCGGCCAGCATTGTACCCCACTCTGGCGTGGGCGGCTGCGCCCCCATCCCAAGGAAGCCAAGAGCCGCTGCATCCAGAATCGCCGTGGAGAACGACAGTGCCGCTTGCACGATGATCGGGGCCAGACAATTGGGCAGCACGGTGATGAACATCAACCGCAGTGTCCCCGCCCCCACGACCCGCGCCGAGGTTACGTAATCTTTTTGCCGTTCCGACATCACGCTTGCACGCGTCAGGCGCACGTAATGCGGTTGCAACACAATCGCGATGGCGATCATCGCGTTGGTCAGTGATGGGCCGAGGATGGCAACCAGCACGAGCGCCAGCAACAGCGATGGAAAGGCCAGGATGATATCCATCACCCGCATGATGATGCTGTCCAACCACCTTGGCGCAAAGCCGGCGATCAATCCGATGATGATCCCGCCTGAGGCCGCGATGGACACAACGACGATCCCGACAAAAAACGAATACCGGGCGCCAACAATCAGCCGCGACAGCATGTCCCGGCCCAGCGGATCGGTGCCCAGAATATGGGTCCAGCTACCGCCATCTTGCCAAACGGGGGGTTGCAGGGTCGCCGCACGGTACTGTGCAGTGGCATCATGTGGGGCGATCCAGGGGCCAAAGACCGCGAGAAACGCAAAGACGGCAAAGATCCAGAGCCCGATCACCGCACCGCGGTTTTCACGGAAGTAGAACCAGAATTCGCGCAAACGGCCGGGACGATCCACGACCATTTCGGCTTCGGCTGAAGTTGTATCAGTCATCAACGTTTCCTGATCTTGGGGTTGATGATGCCATAGAGCATATCAACGGTAAGGTTCACGATCATCACCATCACGGCAATCAGCAACAGCCCGCCCTGCACGACCGGATAATCGCGGCGGAAGATGCTGTCGACCATCCACTTGCCGATGCCCGGCCAGCTAAAGATCGTTTCGGTTAGAATGGCGCCCGCCAGCAATGTGCCCACCGACAGACCGATCACGGTGATGACCGGGATCAGCGCGTTGCGCAGTGCGTGGATACCATTGATCCGCCCGGCCGACATGCCCTTGGCGCGCGCAGTGCGGATATAATCTTCGCCCAGAACCTCAAGCATGGCAGAGCGGGTCTGCCGCGCAATAACGGCCAAGGGGATGGTGCCCAAGACGATCGTCGGCAGTATCAGATGCCGCACAGCGGACAGGAACGCCCCTTTTTGACCCGACGCGATACTATCATACAGCATGAACCCGGTGGCATTGGGGAAGTAATAAAGCAGGTCAATCCGACCCGACACCGGCGTCCATTGCAGATTCCCCGAGAACACGATGATCAGCAGCAGTGCCCACCAGAAGATCGGCATCGAATAGCCCACCAGAGCGGTCGACATCAGCGCGCGATCAAAGAACTTGCCGCGGTTCACGGCTGCAATCACCCCGGCAGGCAGACCCAGCGCGATGGCAAATATCATGGCGCAGAGTGACAGTTCCAAGGTGGCGGGGAAGAGCGCGAAAAATTCATCCCAGACCGGGCGTTTGGTGACGAATGAATTGCCCAGATCCCCTTGCATCACGCCCAGCAGATAGTCCCAGAACTGCGTGTATATGGGCCGGTCAAAGCCTAACTGCTGCGACAACTCTTGATAGCGTTCGTCAGAGATGCCGCGCTCTCCGGCCATCACGACGATTGGATCACCGGGCAACACCCGGATGAACGCAAAGGATATCAATGTAACGCCGATAAACGTCGGCACGAATGTGGCCAGGCGGCTCAGAATATATTTCAGCACGGGTGCACCATCAGTTCCTTCGGAAATTGGGTTAGGACTTCGCAGCCATCGTCGGTAATCAGCACGTCATCTTCGATGCGCACGCCGAAATTTCCGATCTCATAAAGGCCCGGTTCATTGGTGTACACAGTTCCAGCAGGTAAAATCATGTGGTTGCCCCGCATGATATAAGGAGCCTCGTGCACCTCGCGGCCCAGACCGTGCCCGGTCTTGGTTCGGATGCGGTCCGCATAGGGCGACGCTTCGAGTACCGACGTCACTGTGTCATCAATGTCATGCGCCGTCACGCCAGCGCGGGTCATAGCCAGCCCGGCAAGGTTGGCGCGCAAAACGGTGTCATAGACCGCGCGCCCTTCATCGCTGACATGTGACAGAAAGATCGTGCGCGTAATGTCGGCGGCAAAGCCGTTTTTGCGGGCACCAAAATCAAACAGTAGCGCATCGCCCGCCTTGACCTTGTAATCGCTGCGCGCCTTGGCGTGCGGACGTGCCGATCCATCGCCGGCGGCCACAATCGGGTGAAACGCCAGATCGTCTGCCCCTTCGGCAAAGAGCATCTGTACGAGCTTTTGTTCAATGTCTTTTTCGGACTGGCCCAGTTTGATGCTGTCGATGGTGCGGTGCAGCGCACGTTCAGAAATTTCAATCGCGGCGCGCATCGCGGCCACATCCTGCGGCGTTTTGACCATGCGCGGCGCGGAAATTTCGCGCTCGGCGTCGATGATCTTCAAATCTGGTTGGGCCTGTTTCAGCGCATGATGCACAAAGACCCGCATCACCTGGCCTTCGACCGCGAGTGACGAAATCTTAAGATGCGTCATCAACGCGGCAAAGGCATCCTTGTAGCCTGTCTGATCACGCCAATCAAAAACTGCGCCATCGAACCCGACCAGCTCCCAGCTGCCCAACTCGAGGTTCGGCACCAGTGCCGCAGCGGGAGCATTTGCAGGAATTACCAGCAGAAACGGGCGTTCGTGGCTCATGAAACTGTGCTGCACCGCACGTGTGAAATTCGGGCCAGGCACCAGCGCCACGGCATCCACGCCCAAATCAGTGGCGATAGCCGCATAGTCGGACAGGCGATCGTTCAGAGCGTTTGACAAGGTATCGGTTCCCGTAGGTAATCGCATTAAAAGGAGGGGGCGGCACGACATGCCACCCCCCAACTCATTTTCTATGCAGAGTTACTGCGACAGACCAACCTGGTTGAAGATGTGGCCACCCAGCGGGTGAACAACATAGCCTTCAACTTCGGGACGCATGGTCATGTAGACAACCGAATGCGCGATGGTCGCCCAAGGGGCCTGATCCTTGAAGATAACCTGTGCCTCTTCGTAAAGTTTCGCACGCTCTTCCTGCGTTGGCAGAACCTTGGCTTTCTGGATCAGTGCATCAAACTCTTCGTTGCACCACTGGGCGCGGTTCGAACGGCCAACACCGTCACAGCCCAGCAAAACGGCCAGGAAGTTGTCTGGATCGCCATTGTCACCAGTCCAACCCAGCAGCACGGCACCGTCACGGTCCTCTGCTTTCGACCGCTCAAGGTACTCGCCCCACTCGTAGGACACGATCTCAACTGTCACGCCGACCTTTGCAAAATCTTCCTGCATCAGTTCTGCCATACGGCGGGCGTTCGGGTTGTAAGGACGCTGTACGGGCATGGCCCAGATCTTCAGGGTCAGATCGGACACGCCTTCAGCTTCCAACATCGCCTTGGCTGCTTCCGGGTCATAGCTGTCGTCTTCAACTGCAGCGTTGTAGGACCACATGGTCGGTGGGATCGGGTTCTTGGCGATTTCGCCGGAGCCTTGGAACACCACGTCGATGATCGACTGCTTGTCGATCGCCATGTTCAGCGCTTTGCGCACCTTGGCGTTGTCGAATGGCGCGACCTTGGTGTTATAGGCCAGATAGCCCACGTTCAGACCTTCTTGCTCCATCACTACGATGTCTTCGGCGTCTTTCATTGCCTGAACATCAGCAGGGTTTGGATAGGCAGTCACGTGACATTCGCCCGCCTGAACCTTCTGGTAGCGAACCGATGCATCCGGCGTGATCGCGAAGATCAGGCTTTCGACCTTGGCTTTGTCGCCCCAGTACTCATCGTTACGCAGATAGCGAATGACCGCATCTTTCTGGTACGCTTGGAACGTGAATGGGCCGGTGCCGATCGGCGCTTGGTTCACCATCTCAGGTGTGCCAGCTTCGAGCATTGCATCGGCATATTCTTTGGACACGATCGAAGCAAAATCCATCGCCATGTTGGCGATGATTGGTGCCTCGGCGCGGGTCAGGTTGAAGACGACAGTATAATCATCGACCTTCTCAATGCTCTCGATCAGCTCTGGCATCGACATGGAACCAAAGTATTCCCATGTGCCGCCGGAAACCTGATTGTAGGGGTTCTCGGGGTTGCCCTGACGGTCAAAGCTGAAAATCACGTCATCCGCGTTGAAATCGCGCGTTGGCGTGAACTGGTCGTTGGAGTGAAACTTGACCCCCTGACGCAGCTTGAAGGTGATGGTCTTGCCATCCTCAGAGACTTCCCAGCTTTCGGCCAGGGCCGGGATGGTCTCAGTTGTGCCGACCTTGAATTCCGCCAGACGGTTGTAGATCGGGTGGCTGGAGGCATCAAAGGTGGTGCCGGCGGTGTACAGCGCCGGGTCAAACCCCTCGGGGGAGCCTTCGGAGCAGTAGACCAGCGATTGGGCCGATGCAGCCGACGCACCCAGCGCGGCAAGCAAGGCGCCAGTGGCCAGTTTGGTTGTAAAAGACATGTTTTTCTCTCTCTCCTGATTTATCGATTGTTCGTGGCGGCGGATATCCTCGCCGCGGGGTTGTGCGCCCGTTATGGGCGCAACGGCACAAGCCGGGGTGTCATTGCACCCACGTCTGGCCGTATCTGCTGAAGCTCACCGGATTGGTCGTAGTGCATAAGCCCTACCCACAGTAACCGCGCCTGTCGGTCGGCCTTGTTTGACCACGAATGCGGACTGGTTCCAAGAAAATGCATGCTATCGCCCTGCGTCATAACATATTCGCTGCCATCAACGACCTGAGCAATTTCGCCGTCCAGAATATAAACTATCTCTTCACCTTCATGGACCACCTGCTCAGACGCATAACCCGGCGGCACGATCATGATATACGACGTTAGTTCATGGCCGGGGAAGTCTGCGCCGATCTGTTCGTATTCCATTGATGACCCATCCAGCGAAAACCGCGCTCGCTGGCCGCCTCGTGTCAGGCTGTCCTGTGTGCGTGGGGTGTGGATAAAGAAACTGACCTCGACCTGCATCGCCGCCGCGACCTGCGACAGGGTGCCAAGAGACGGCGTCGCCAACCCGCGCTCCACCTGGCTCAGATACCCAACGGACACGCCCGATGCCGCGCCCAATTGCTGAAGCGTCATGGATAAACGATGTCGCTGTTTGCGAATCCGCGGGCCCAGTTCGGTCACGCTATCGCGCTTTGCAGGCGGCAAATATCTTCTCCCTGTGGCCTGTCCGATCTTGTCGCCGGAGGTGACCATTTATTTTTCACCATTGTGTGAAAGTAAAATCGCTTAGGGTCAACAATAATTTTTTTACCTATGCCGCCTCAGCCAGGATTGGCCGGACTTGCACCTGAACCGATCATTTACCGAAAGGCAGCAAGCCGTGTCCGATCAATCAATCCCAATTCTCGCCCCGCTGGGCTGAGCGGCACAAAGGACACCGACAAACCGGAGGGTCGCCAATCGCCAAGCCCGAAACCGGTGCCTTCGACGATACGCAGATCGGTGGTCTCCATCAGGTCCACCGTGGAATGTAGGCCGTTTGAAATAACCACCGGGATGCCGTGCCAATGGCTTACCTGGTTGATATGCACATGCCCCGACAGGATGCCTGCCACATCGCGCCCGCGCAACAGATCCGCCAGTCGTTCTGAACTATCCGTGTCCAGACTGCCCCAGACCAAAGCATCAGGATCAACGCGCGGCGGGTGGTGCATAACGATCAGCTTTGCCATCTCTGGATGCCGACCTAAAGCCGCCGCAAGATAGTCGAACTGCGCCGCATCAATCGCGCCGGCCACCCGCCCCGGCACGCTGCTGTCTAGTGTGATGACATGCAGATCGCCGTGGGACGAATCATGAAAATAGGGGGCGTCGCCCACGCCCGGACTAAATACCGCATTGAACGCTGCCCGTTTGTCGTGATTCCCCAGCGCGAGTATCAGCGGCACACGTAGCCTGGCGAATGTATCGCGCACCAACTCATAGCTTTGTACATCGCCCTGGTTGGTCAGATCACCGCTGGCCACCACGAAATCGGGCTGCGGGGTCATGTCGTTGATCACCGCCACCACACGCCTCAGCGTTTCGGGCGTGTCCGACTGCAAATGCGCATCATCGGCGTCGGGGTGCGAAACATGCAGGTCGGTCAGATGGACAAAGCGGGTCATGGGCGTACTCCTGCGGCCTTCAGCAGGGTTTTGGTATAAGGGTGCTTTGGTGCGCGCAATACCTCGATAGCCGTGCCCGTCTCGAGGGTCCTGCCATGCTGCAAAACGAGCAAATGATCACAGATCGACGCCACCACAGCGAGATCATGGCTGATGAACAATATCCCCAGCCCCAGATCGTCTTGCAGATCCATCAACAGGTTCAGGATTTGCGCCTGCACTGACACATCCAACGCCGATACCGCCTCGTCTGCCACCAGCAATGCAGGGCGCGTCACGATGGCCCGCGCAATTGCGATACGCTGGCGTTGCCCGCCGGAAAACTCGTGCGGATACTTGCCCGCATCACCGGGGTGCAGCCCGACCTGATCCAGCACGTCGGCCACACGGCGCGGCGTATTGGCATCCGCGCCGATGGCGCGCAGGGGTTCGGCAATCGACCACCCCACCCGGCGGCGTGGGTCGAGCGAGCCAAACGGGTCCTGAAACACCATCTGGAACTGCTGCCGCAGCTTTCGCAATCCACTGGCAGACGTGGTGTTGAGGTTCTGCCCCTGAAACAGCACGTCACCCGCGTCTGGCCGCTCGAACGCCATGATCATCCGGGCCAGCGTCGATTTACCCGATCCGCTTTCGCCTACCACCCCAAGCGTTTCGCCAGCGCGCAAAGTAAAACTGGCATTCTCAACCGCGGTCAGCACCGGGGGTCGGCGCAGCAAAGATTTGCGCGGCAGGTGGTAGCGACGGGTCAGATTGCAGACCTCTAGCAAAGGCACGTCAGACATTACGGGCCTCCTCCATCAGAAAACATGCTGCTCTGCGATGCTGATCAGTCTCACGCATTTCCGGTTTCTGTGAGGCGCAGTGTGGTAACTCGACGGGGCATCGCCCGGCAAAACGGCACCCCTCCGGCAGTTGATCCAAGGGCGGCACACTGCCCGGGATTGTCGGCAACCGCCGCCGCTTGCCCGCTGCGTCCCGTGCCAATACAGTCGGGTCAGGCCGCGCGCCCAACAGGCCCTGTGTATAGGGATGCAACGGTGCAGAGAGCACTTGATCCGTCGGTCCATGCTCAACCATATCGCCGCCGTACATCACCACGATATCGCGCGTGGCGCGGGACACGGCGGCCAAGTCGTGACTGATGAACACCAACGCCATGTCGCGCTCTTGGGCCAGCCGCACCAGCAAATCCGTAATCCGCAGCGCCACATTCGCATCCAGCGCAGTGGTCGGTTCGTCAGCGATCAGCAATGCCGGGTCGCAGGCCAGTGCCAGCGCGATCAGCACCCGCTGCCGCTGCCCGCCCGACAGCTCATGCGGAAACTGACGCAGCCGTGCGGCTGGATCGGGGATGCCCACCTCATCAAACAGGGCAAGCGCCTTGTTTAGTGCCTGTTTTCGGCTCAACCCATCATGCAGCATCATCGGTTCGATAACCGTATCGCCAACCCGCCGCAGCGGGTTCAGCGCCGCCATCGGCTCTTGGAAGATCATAGCGACCCGCCGCGCCCGCAGCGCCTGCCATTCGGCCTCACGCGCGTTGGACATGTCCCGCCCGTCGATGCGCAACTTGCCAGTTAGATGTGCGCTGTCGGGGGCCATTCCCATCAGACACAACGCCAACAAGGTCTTGCCCGACCCGCTTTCGCCGACAACGCCCAGCCGGTCACCCCGACGGATCACCAACATCGCATTCCGCAGCGCCGTCGCCTGTCCGAAATGGGCTGAAAGGTGATCCAGCTCAATCATTCAACGCTCCCGCACCAGCCGGGGATCGGTGATGTCGCGAAGCCCGTCGCCCAGCAGGCCAAACCCCAGCACCGCCGTCACAATGCACAGCCCCGGATAGACCGCCAGTTGTGGTGCGAGATACATCAACGTCTGCGCCTCTGACAACATCCGCCCCCAGCTCGACGCCGGCGGTTGCGCCCCAAGGCCAAGATAGCTCAGCGCCGCCTCGGCCAGAATCGCCACGGCAAATTCGATCGTGGCCTGCACGATGATCGCGGCGGCGACATTGGGCAGGATATGGTCGCGGCTGATGGCAAACCGCCCCATGCCTGCCGCCCGCGCCGCCGCCACGTAATCGCGCGTCCAAACTTGGTTGGCCGAGGCGCGCGTGACACGGGCAAAAATCGGGATATTGATGAACGAAATCGCCAGCACCGCATTGGTCAGCGATGGCCCGAACACCGCCGCCAGCATGATGGCAAACAACAAGGCCGGAAAGGCAAAGCCAAGATCGGCCAGTCGCATCACCCCATCCTCGACCCATCCACCCAGCGCGGACGCCAGCAGCCCCAGAGATACGCCGATTGACCCGCCCAGCAACACGGCAATCAGCGCCACCGTCATTGAATTGCGCGCCGCCGCCATCAATTGTGCCACCACATCGCGGCCCAACTGGTCGGTGCCCAGCCAATGGGTCGCCGTGGGCGCTGCAAACTTGTCCTTGATCGTCATCAGCGTGGGATCATGCGGCGTCCAGACCAGCGACAACGCAGCGATGGCCACCACGACGCTGACCAGCACCGCGCCCAAAATGAAGTTTGCAGGCAGCCGCGTCATGCCCGCGCCTTGAGCCGGGGGTCAATCACGACATAAAGCAGATCGACCACGAAATTTGCGGTCACCACGATGGCCGCAAACAGCATTACCAGCGCCTGTACCGTCGGCAGATCGCGGTTGGCGATGGATTGAAAGATTAACCGCCCCAGCCCCGGCAGGTAAAACACGTTCTCGATCACGATTGTGCCTGTGACCAAGGCGGCAAATTGCATACCAACGATTGTGACAATCGGCACCAGCGCGTTGGGCAACACGTGCCGCCACAATATACGCCGTTGCGACAGACCACTCGCCCGCGCCGTCCGCACAAAATCCTGCCGCATCACCTCAAGCGCCGATGACCGTGTCACCCGCGCCAGCACTGCCGACTGCACCAGCGCAAGTGCGGCCGTGGGCAGCGCCAGCGACCGTATCGCGGCAATCGGATCAGACCACCCAGAAAACCCCCCCGGCGGCAGCCAGCGCAATTTCACCGCAAACAGCATGACCAGCAGGATCGACAGCCAGAACGCCGGCACCGCAATGCCCAACTGGCTGAGGAACATCACGCCCCAATCCCCAAATCTGCCGTGCTGTGCCGCGGCACCAACCCCCAGCGACAGTGCCAGAACCAGCGTCACCACCATCCCTGCTACAGCCAGTGAAACGGTCATCGGCAACCGCTCTGCGATCAGCGTGGCCACGGGCACCCGAAACGAATGGCTGATGCCAAAATCGCCCTGCAGCGCCTGCCAGATCCAAGAGAAATACCGCGTGACCAACGGTTCATTCAGCCCCAACTGGTCGCGCAATGCAGCCAGTGCATCCTCGGTCGCGTCCATACCCAGAATGGTCAGCGCCGGATCGCCCGGCAGTACATTCATCACAGCAAAAACAACCACCGACACCGCAAGCAGCGTCAGTACAAACCCCAGCGTGCGGCGAAAAAGGAAATATACCATGCGTCAGGTCCAGAGGCCGCAACAGCACAAGGCCGCCGCAGCCACACCGATTAATTGGCGATACTGACACCCTTCAAAGGCATGTAAAGCACTGGCGAAGATGCCCAATAGCCTTCGACCTCTTTGCGGAAAACACTCAGCAGCGGCATCTGAAACAAGAAGGCATGCACCGACTGATCCGACAACATCTGCTGGCCCTGCTTGAGCAATTCGTCACGTTTGGCTGCGTCCACCTCGGTTTGGATACTGTTCCAAAGGGCGGTAAAGTCGGCGTCATCGTAGCCATAGAAATAGTCCGGCCCGCGCGCAAAATTTCCCATATCGTTGGGGCTCGTATGGGCGATGATCGTCATATCGTAATTCTTTTTCTTATAGACTTCGTCGATCCAGAACCCCCATTCCACATTCTCGACCTTGGCATCAATCCCGGCAGCAGCCAGTTCCGCCTGAATGATCTCGGCGGACCGGGTGGCATAAGGAAACGGCGGCACGCGCAATGTCATGGTCTGGCCCGCAACACCTGCTGCCTCAAACATCGCCTTGGCCTCCTCGGTGTCGTGTGGATAGGCCCCCGTCAGATCGACATAGGCGGTGCCATGGGGCGGATAAAAGCTGCCGATGGGCACGGCTTGACCGTACATCGCCCCGTCGATGATCTCTTCGCGGTCGATTGCCGTGGCCACGGCGCGACGTACCTCGACATTATCAAACGGTGCCTTGGCGTTGTTCATCGCCAGAATGACCTCACCCTCTGTCGACCCGACATTCACGCGAAACCGCGGATCGGATTGGAATTGTGGCAACAGCTCGGGCGCGGGGAAACCGGGAAATGCGTCCAACTCTTCGGCCAACATAGCGGCGGTTGCGGCCGCCGGGTCGGAGATGAACCGGAACGTCACCTTATCCAGCGCCACATCGCCCGCATCGCGGTAATCGGGGTTCTTGACCAGCGTCAGCCGATCCCCCCGCGTCCAGTTGTCAAACCTGAAAGGCCCGGTGCCCACGGGTGCGGTATTATTTGTCTCGACGCTTTCGGCGGCAATGATCGCACTGTCACCCTGCCCCATATTGAACAGGAAAAACGCATCCTTGCCACTTAGCTTGATCTCAACAGTCTGCGGATCGACCGCGCTAACGCTTTCGATCGGCTCGAAAATATCCTTTGACGGGTTCACGCTGCCGTCGCCCATGGCGCGGTCAAACGAAAACACCACGTCTGCTGCATCCAGCGCCGTACCGTCGTGAAACGTCACCCCTTCGACCAGATGGAATGTGTAGGTCAGACCGTCTTCCGACACCTCCCAGCTTTCGGCAAGGTTCGGCTGTACCTCACCGTTTTCGGCGACGATTGTCAGCGATTCGAATACGTTCTGCGTCATCATGCCATCAATCGACGCCGTGGCATCCGCTGTCGGGTCTAACGACGTGGGCTCTTGCTGCAATCCGATCACCAGATCGGCAGCCTGGGCCGCACCGGCCATCAGACCAAATCCGAGACCAAGCGCCAGAACGGGAAAAACGGTGGGTTGGGGCAAACGGTACATGAGCAGACCTCCTTGTGGCATGAGGCAGCCACGACCAGATCAGCCGCCTTTGCCCCCTATAGATTGCGCGCCTACCGCCGAGGGGTCAACGCCTTTGCACCACCGCCCAGAAATTTCGCAAATCCTTTACAAATCGGCAACTTAGCTCCCGCCATAGTAGAAAAGCCGCGTGTTGCGCACTTAACATACCCACACCAATCCTCGCATCCGAATCCCCCGACTTTGGTATAGATACGCCCGATCGACCCACCGCATTGGAAACAGTCCCCCGGCGTTTGATCGACCCAATCACCCCCCTTGAACCACAACGTCACAGCCCCATTTGCACACCACAGGGTAACGCCACACGCTGCCTGGATTGGATTCCCGTGCAACACCTTCAACCGGCAACAGGCGCGCATCGGCCGCACCTTCCCGGTTTAAAACTAGAAAGTTATACCTTTTACGTGTTGAAACCCGGTGTTAGCATTCCACCCAAAGGAGAGCTGACAATGGGTGATACGGCAGCGACCTTTGATTGCATTGTGGTCGGGGCGGGCATCGCCGGCGCCTCGGTGGCCGCAGAACTGGCCGCGCATCGCCGCGTGTTGTTGGTCGAGCGTGAAACCATGCCGGGCCGCCATTCAACGGGGCGGTCTGCCGCGTTGTTCACCGAAACCTATGGCCCTCCGGTAATACGGGCAATGTCGCGCGCCTCTGCCAGTTTTTTCCACACCCCGGATAGCCCACACGTGGATCATCCGCTGCTGCGCCCCCGAAGCGTGGTCTTCGTCGCCCGCGACGATCAGATGGATGTGCTTTCGGATCAATATGTCGCGCTACAACCCCACGTCGAACTCATGACAGTGCGCGAGATCGAGGCCGAAGTGCCCCTGCTTCGACGCGGCCATGCCGCCGCGGGCCTGCGCGATGTCACCGCAGCCGACATCGACGTAAATGCCCTGCACCAGCACTACCTGCGCAGCTTTCGCGCTGCGGGTGGCACGCTTTGCCTTGATGCCGAAGTGCGCGCGGTTCAGCGAAAAAATGGGGCGTGGCAGATCGAAACCAAGGCGGGAAACTTTGCTGCGCCCGTGGTCATCAATGCCGCCGGAGCCTGGGCCGACGAACTGGCCGAACTGGCCGGCGTGCGCCCTGCGGGCTTGACGCCGAAACGCCGCACCGTGCTGATCGTGGCGGGCCCAGACGGCATGAACGTAGATGACTGGCCCATGGTTGTGGACGTCGAAGAAGAGTTTTATCTCAAACCCGACGCCGGTAAGCTATTGATTTCGCCCGCCGATGAAGCGCCCAGCGCGCCCTGCGATGCCCAGCCAGAAGAACTGGATATCGCCATCTGCGTCGACCGTATTCAAAACGCCTTTAACTTGCCCATGCGGCGGATCGAAAACAAATGGGCCGGGCTGCGAAGCTTCCTGCCCGACGGCGATCCCGTGGTCGGATATGACCCCCAAGCCGAAGGCTTTTTCTGGCTCGCTGGTCAAGGCGGTTATGGCATCCAAACCGCGCCCGCCATGGCCCGCACGGCCGCCGCGCTGGTGATGCATCAGGATATCCCAGACGATATCGCCGCCCAAGGCGTTACCATCAGCGCCCTCGCCCGCGAACGCAAAGGTCTCTCGGAACCGCGCTAGGCTGGCTTGGCTTTTTTCGACCAAAAATACCCTCGGGGGGCTGGCCCCCCGGGGCCGGTTTGATCGCGCGGACGGTACGAAATACTTAGCTGTCCAAACCGGCCTCAGCCGCGATTTCCTTGCGCGACTTGCGCGCCCGCTCAGTCGCCGATTTCAACTGACCGCAGGCCGCCATAATATCCTCGCCGCGCGGCTTACGTACCGGGCTGGCATAACCGGCCTGATATACGATCTCCGAGAAGGCGCGGATGCGGTTGTTCGAGGACCGCTTGTAAGGTGCGCCGGGCCATTCATTAAAGGGGATCAGGTTGATCTTGGCGGGGATGCCACGGATCAGCTCGACCAGCCGATGCGCATCGGCGTCGCTGTCATTTACCCCCTCCAGCATCACATATTCAAAGGTGATCCGTTCGGAATTGCTGACCTTGGGGTATTCCCGCAGTGCCCCTAGCAGTTCGGCGATGTTCCAGCGTTTATTGATCGGCACCAGCTTGTTGCGCACCTCATCCGTGGTGGCGTGAAATGACACCGCCAACTGGCAGCCGATCTCGGCCGCAGTACGGTGAATTTCCGGCACTACGCCAGAGGTCGAAAGGGTGATCCGGCGGCGCGACAACTGGATGCCTTCGGCGTCCATGGCGATTTTCATCGCGTCGCGCACGTTCTCAAAGTTATACAGCGGCTCGCCCATGCCCATCAGAACGATATTGGACAACAGGCGCGGCCCCTCTTTCAGCGGTCCCTGCTCCGGCCATTCACCCAGATCATCCCGTGCCACCATGACCTGACCAATAATCTCGGCGGCGGTCAGGTTGCGCACCAACTTCTGCGTACCAGTGTGACAGAACGAACACGTTAGTGTGCAGCCCACCTGGCTCGATACGCATAGCGTGCCGCGGCCTTCTTCGGGGATGTAGACGACCTCAACCTCATGCCCGCCAGCGATCCGCACCAGATATTTCCGCGTGCCGTCTTCGCTGAGCTGCTTGGTTACAACTTCCGGCACCGCGATTACAAAGGCCTCAGCCAGTTCGGCGCGAAACGCTTTCGACAGGTTGGTCATACTGTCAAAGTCGCGCACACCCCACTGATAGATCCACTGCCAGATCTGCCCAACCCGCATCTTGGCCTGCTTTTCTGGCGTGCCATGGGCGATCAACGCGGCACGCATGGCCTCGCGGGTCAGACCCACCAGATTGATTGGCCCCTCCGGCAATTTACGCGGAATTGTCATCACATCTTGGGTGATGGGCGCGGATGGCGTGTCAGATACAGACATGGAAGAATCTCCGATCAGAGTAGATGGGCCTCTATATAAGGTTCCGCGCCATTTGCAAAAGGAGTCGGCCCAAGGGCTGCCGCGATACCGGCACAAAACAAAACAGCCCCGCAGTGTGCAGGGCTGTCACGTCGATCAGTGCTGCGTGACTTACCCGCCGCAGCGCTTTTCCGCATCCTCGACAGCAGCGGTAAAGCCCAGCAAGGAAAAGGTGTCCTGAGTTTGGGTGCCACGCCCGGACTTGCCGGTTAGCACCGCATCAGCACCGCGTTTCATCGCCGTGATGATCTTGTTGTCGTCCTCTGTCGTCGCAGGCCAAGCCCACTCGCCCTCAGTAAACAGCTCGAACTGCGTGCCCGAGACGTTCATATTGACGGTCGACCCCGATGCAAAGGGATAGCCACCGGTAAAGGCCACCTGCCCCTTGGCACCTGCCGAAGGACGATAAAACACCATCAGCAAGGTCTGGCCGCGGTTCACCGCAACCACACGACCATCGCGCGAGTTCACCATTTCCTTTGGCGTCGACACGCCCCAGCATTCGGTCGGGTTATCTTCGACAAACACGCTCCAGTCGGTTTTCGCCGCCACCCGGTTTGTGCTTTGATCTTGTGCCCATGCACTGCTTGCCATCAGGGCCGTAACCCCCAACGCAAGACCACATGCTTTCATCATTCCCATCTGTCCAGCCTCCAGCCGTCCTTGACCTCAATCATCTACCAACCGCCCCTTGGCCCCCCTTGCGTGGGTTGCTCTCTTGCCAGCGCCTGTTATCTTCTCGACAACAATCATAATAACGTCAAACACGCGACAGACGAAAGCCTGATTGGCAGGTTTTCGCCCACTAAAAGGATGAATTGATGGTGAACCCGGCTCCCTTTGCTGAAATATGGCGCGGTCCCTTCCTCGAAAGCGTACATTCCGGCCATGCGGTGATCTGCGATGACAGCGGCCAGATCGTCGAGGCATGGGGGAATCCCGAGGCCGTGATCCTGCCACGCTCGTCATCAAAGATGCTGCAAGCCTTGCCGCTGATCACCTCGGGGGCCGCCGATGCCGCCGGGCTGAGCACCGAACAACTCGCACTGGCCTGTGCGTCACATCAGGGGGCGGCGATCCATACCGACCGTGTTGGCGTCTGGCTGGATACACTGGGTCTGGATGACAGTGCCTTTCGTTGCGGCCCACAAGAACCCAACGACCGCGACGCCCGCGAATCCCTGATCCGCGCTCATGAAAGCCCATGCCAAATACATAACAACTGCTCCGGCAAACACGCAGGTTTTCTGACCCTCAGCAAACATCTGGGCGCGGGCCCTGAATATATCGACCTTGACCACCCGGTTCAGCGCGCCTGCCTCGACGCGTTTGAGGATGCGGTTGGCGAAACCTCGGCCGGGTATGGCATCGACGGCTGTTCCGCCCCGAACCACGCCAGCACCTTGCACGGCATGGCCCGCGCCATGGCGCGTTTTGCCGCAGCACCCGATGGATCGGCCGAGGCCCGCCTGCAGCAGGCGATGCGTCTACACCCGGAACTGGTCGCTGGCGAGGGCCGGGCCTGCACAGAGCTGATGCGCGCGATGGACGGCAAGGTGGCGCTAAAAACCGGGGCAGAGGGCTTCTTCATCGCGATTCTGCCGGACCGCAAATTGGGTATCGCGCTCAAGGCCGCCTGCGGCACCACCCGCGCCGCCGAATGCGCCATCACGGCACTGCTGGTGCGGTTGGGCGCGCTGGATGCAAACCACCCCGCCGCCCTAAAGCGCATGAACGCGCCGATCAAAAACTGGCGCGGCGTTGAAACGGGTATGCTGAAACCGGCGGCCGGGCTGGCCTGACCCATTCATCGGTGGCGCCTGCAGCCACCGACAGAAGGTATTTTTAGTCCAAAAAAGTGAAAATAGGGTCGCGCTACATCTCGACGATGGGCGCGACCTCGGCGGTGCCGGAACCATCGGCGACCATTGGACACCGCGCCGCCATCTTGCAGGCCGCGTCAATGTCGGCAGCGCGCACAATAGTGAAACCGGACAATGGATTGGGCCCACCGTCGTCCGTCACAGACTTGGCGCTGACCGTTTTGGACATGCCCACCGGATTTCCGGGGTGAACGACATTATCGCCCAACTCGGTATACCACGCCTCCCAGGCGGCCATCATCCGCGCGCCTTCTTCTTCGCTCTCGGGCATTTTGCCGCCATGGTAGGCAAACATGAAATCAGGCATCGTTCTTTCCTCCTTGGTTGGTTATTCGGCAAGCAGGCGTTCCAGCCTGTTCAGGGGTCCACCCCAGCCTTTTTCATGCTGGCGCGCCACGTCGTCATTTGGCAATGCACGGTGATCAATCGTCAGCCGCGCGCCCGTCGGTGTCTTCTCGACCGTAAACATCACATGGCTTTCCGGGCCGCGCTGATCATCGGGATCATGCCACCCCCAAGTAAAGCCGATGCTGTGCGGCGGGTCGACATGTGTCACCTGCCCGGACATTTTGAAACGGTTGCCTTCGTCGCTGATCATCACCGCGTGCCACGGGCCAAGGCGGCTGAAATCAAGTCGTTCGTCGGGAATCTGCATCCCGTCATGGCCCCACCATTGCATCAGTAACGCGTGGGTCGAAAGTGCCTTGAACAGGCGCGCAGGCGTCACCGCAAAGTCGCGCGCTAATCGGATATCAGTCATCATCGCCCCCGACCGTTTCTGCTAACACCGCTTCGAGCCGGTCCAGACCAGCCTCCCAAAAGGCGCGATGCGAAATGGTCCAGTCTGCCACGGCCTGGATCGCCTCCGGGGCTATGGCATAGACGCGGCTGGTGCCATCGACCCGCTGTGTCACGATGCCCGCCTGGCGCAAGACTTTCAGGTGGCGCGATACGGCTGGCCCGGATTTACCCACGTGATTGACCAGCACCCCTGCCGGCGCAGCACCCTGACGCATCAGGCGTTCGACCACTGCAAGGCGGGTCTCATCGGAAAGTGCGGCAAAGATGGGGGCAAGATGATTCATGCCCCCACTATTTAACAATGTGGTTAATTAATCAAGGTGCTAAATATTTCAGGTCGCAAAATCGTCGCGGGCATATCCCTGAATATATAACAGCGCGGTCAGATCGCCAAAGTTGATCCGCAGATCACATTGCGCTGCCACCGCCGGTTTTGCGTGCAACGCCACGCCCATACCCGCACGCTGCAACATGCCCAGATCATTGGCCCCGTCGCCCACGGCAATCACCTGATCCTCGGCCAACCCAAGCCGGGCGGTAATTTCCTCCAGCGCCGTCACCTTGGCCTCGCGCCCCAATATTGGCATGCCGACCTCACCCACCAGCACGTCATCCTGCACCAGCAACGTATTGGCGCGGTTTTCATCAAAGCCCAGCAACCCCGCCACTTTGGCCGTGAATGCGGTAAACCCGCCAGACACCAGTCCCGCATAGGCCCCGTCGCGCTTCATCGTCGCCAACAGGGTGCGTCCGCCGGGCATCAGGGTGATGCGCTCGGCCAGCACCTTGTCGATCACACTCACGTGCAACCCCTTGAGCAGCGCCACCCGTTCCTTCAACGCGCCGTCAAAATCCAATTCCCCATTCATCGCCCGCGCCGTGATCTCTTTGACCCGCGCACCTACACCCGCCTCTTCGGCCAGCTCGTCAATGCATTCCTGTTCGATCATTGTGCTGTCCATATCTGCCAGCAACATCTGCTTGCGCCGCCCCTCCGTCGGCACCACCACCAGATCAACGCCCAGCGCCTGACAGCTCTGCCAGACCTCCCAACGGTTCCCGGGCATTGCCCCCAGCGCAAATTCCGCCGCCACATCGGGCGCCAGCCAAACCGCATCGCCCCCACCCCAAGCATTGCGCAGGCTTTCCACCAGCGCCGGGTCCAGCGTGGGTGTGGTGGGGGAGGTCAGCAAAACAGCAGTATACATTCAAAAGTTTCCGATCCGCGCCAGAGGGTGCCGCAAAATGCGTCTTAGGCGGCGTCCTAGTCTCATTTTGCGACTTGTGCCAGCCCACGCCACCCCATAAGCCACGAGGCGGGACACCCTTCCCCAACGAAGGGCATTTATCTGTAAGGATAGCAGACATGACCATAGAACAACCGGCCACGCGGCCGATGAACCCGCGTTTTTCATCCGGCCCTTGTGCCAAAATCCCCACATTTGATCTGTCCAAACTCAGCGGCGCACCGCTGGGTCGCAGCCACCGTGCCGCCCCCGGCAAGGCGAAACTGCTGGACGCGATCGAAACCACGCGCGAGATCCTCGGCGTGCCTGCCGACTACCGCATCGGCATCGTGCCCGCCTCCGACACCGGCGCGTTCGAAATGGCCATGTGGTCCCTGCTAGGGCAACGCCCTGCCGAAATGGTCGCTTGGGAATCCTTCGGCGCGGGCTGGGTCACCGATGTGGTCAAACAGCTGAAAATCGACGCGCAAGTGCATACCGCTGAGTATGGCGAGATCGTCGACATGGCCGCGCTGAACTATGACAACGATGTCTGCTTTACATGGAACGGCACCACATCCGGCGTGCGGATGCCAAACGGCGATGCGATCCCTGCGGACCGCGCCGGCCTGACGCTCTGCGATGCCACCTCTGCCGCCTTCGCGATGGACCTGCCGTGGGACAAGCTCGATGTAACGACCTTCAGCTGGCAGAAAGTGCTGGGCGGCGAAGCAGCCCACGGCATGCTGATCCTGTCACCCCGCGCGGTGGAGCGGCTCGAATCCTACACCCCAGCCTGGCCCCTGCCGAAAATCTTTCGCCTGACCAAGGGCGGCAAGCTGATTGAGGGTATCTTCAAGGGTGAAACCATCAACACGCCGTCGATGCTCTGTGTCGAGGATTACCTGCTGGCGCTCGACTGGGCGAAATCCGTGGGTGGCCTCAAGGGGCTGATCGCCCGCGCCGATGCCAATACCAAGGCGATCAGCGATTTCGTCGCAAACCATGACTGGATTGATTTCCTCGCCAGTGATCCCGCAACACGGTCGAACACATCCGTCTGCCTACGCTTTACGGACACACGCATCAAAGACGGTGCCGCGTTTGCCAAAGCGGTCGCCAAACGTCTGGCCGATGAAGATGTGGCACTGGATGTCGGGGCCTACCGCGACGCCCCTGCGGGTCTGCGGATATGGTGTGGCGGCACGGTGGAAACATCCGATGTAGAGGCCATGCTGCCGTGGCTTTCTTGGGCGTTTGAGGCTGAAATCAACGCATAATTGTCGCGGGCCTCGGCCCTCGCCTCCCTATAATATTCAATAAAGGACCACCAACATGGCTCCCAAAGTACTCATCTCCGACAGCCTGTCGGAAGCCGCCGTTCAAATCTTTCGCGACCGTGGCATCGACGTCGATTTCCAGCCTGATCTGGGCAAGGACAAGGACAAACTGGCCGCCGTCATCGGCAACTACGATGGCCTCGCCATTCGGTCTGCCACCAAGGTAACGGAAAAAATCCTCGCCGCCGCACCCAATCTCAAGGTCATCGGCCGCGCCGGGATCGGCACCGATAACATCGACAAGGACGCCGCCTCCAAACAGGGCGTGATCGTGATGAACACGCCCTTTGGCAACATGATCACCACCGCCGAACACGCCATCGCGATGATGTTCGCCGTCGCCCGCCAAATCCCCGAGGCATCGGCCTCCACCCACGCAGGCAAATGGGAAAAGTCCAAATTCATGGGGGTTGAGCTGACAGGAAAGACCCTCGGCGTGATCGGTGCAGGCAACATCGGTGGCATCGTCTGCGACCGCGCCCGCGCATTGAAGATGAAGGTCATCGCCTACGACCCCTTCCTTGGCGAAGAAAAAGCCGAAGAAATGGGCGTCGAGAAGGTCGAGCTTGACGATCTGCTGGCCCGCGCCGATTTCATCACCCTGCACGTGCCTTACACCGATCAAACCGCCAATATCCTTGGCCGTGAAAACCTCGCCAAAACCAAACCCGGCGTGCGCATCATCAACTGCGCCCGTGGCGGTCTGGTGGACGAAGAAGCACTGGCAGAACTGCTGAAATCCGGCCACGTTGCCGGGGCCGCCTTTGACGTCTTCGCCGAAGAACCCGCCAAGGAAAACGTCCTGTTCAACCTGCCCAACGTGGTCTGCACCCCACACCTTGGCGCCGCCACCACCGAGGCACAGGAAAACGTGGCCCTGCAAGTGGCAGAACAGATGTCGGACTACCTGCTGACGGGTGCGGTGACCAACGCGCTAAACATGCCGTCGGTCACGGCAGAAGAAGCCAAGGTCATGGGCCCATGGGTCAAACTGGCGGGCCACTTGGGGGCATTCATCGGTCAGATGACGGATGAACCGATCAAGGCAATTAACATCCTTTACGACGGTTCGGTCGCGCAGATGAACCTCAAGGCGCTGAACTGTGGCGTTGTGGCGGGCATCATGAAACGCGCCAATCCGGATGTGAACATGGTCTCGGCCCCCGTGGTCGCCCGCGAAAAGGGCATCCAGATCAGCACCACCAATCAGGACAAATCCGGCGTCTTTGACGGCTATGTCAAAGTGACAGTGGTGACCGAAAAGCGTGAACGCTCCATCGCGGGTACGGTGTTTTCGGACGGCAAGCCGCGCTTCATCCAGATCAAGGGCATCCAGATCGACGCCGAAGTGGGCGAACACATGCTCTACACCACCAACGAAGATGTGCCGGGCATCATCGGCACCCTGGGTCAGACCATGGGCGAAAATGGCGTGAACATCGCCAACTTCACCCTTGGCCGTTCCGCTGCCAAGGGCGAAGCGATTGCCCTGCTCTATGTCGACGATGAAGTGCCCGCACCGGTGATCGCCAAACTCAAGGCGACAGGCATGTTCCGCCAAATCAAACCGCTGCAATTCGACGTGGCCTAAGCCACGGCTTTGAGAACCGAAAAGCGCCCCAAATCGGGGCGCTTTTCACATCAGGCTGTCGCAGCCCTGCTGCGCAAGACCACCACCAGAAAGGTAACGCCTGACAGCAGGCTAAGGATCGACCCGATCTTGGCCATTGCCTCCCCGCCACCGGTCAGTGCGATGGCAATACCGGGCACGATCACCACCAACCCCGCCAGCGCCAGCCCCAGATGCACCATTGCCAGACGGCTTTGCGCGGCTGTGGGCACCAGATGATAGTAGAACCCGAATATCGCAAAACTGACCCAGCCCAGCAGGTTCAGGTGCGCATGTGCAGGTGACAGACCATGATCGCCGCTCGCGGCCATCTGGATGCCCCATGCCATACCGATTAATACGGCAACCGTGCCGCATACCAAAAACGTAAATGAAATACCGCGCATAGGCAGGCAACCTTTCCGTATTTATGCCGCCGACAGGGGCGGGCCAGTGAATGTCAGATGGTACCGCGCTGCGCGCCGGGTGATTTCTTCCATATCGGCGGGGATCGCCAACTGATCGCGCCCCATCTCCATAAAGAAACCCTCGAACCCGCCCGGCGTTAGGATCACCAACTGGCGGCTTGGCTTTGGCCCCAGCACCCGAAAGGTATGTTCATGACCGCGCGGCACAAATACAGTCTCTCCCGCGCTGACGACCGATCGCGCGCCGTGCAGCATAAATTCGGCGCGGCCCGTCAGCATGACAAACGTTTCGTCCGCGTCCATGTGAACATGCAGGGGTGGGCCAGAATCAACCGGTGCCTCCGCGCTGACGATAGACATGGCCCCGCCGCTGGCCTGCTTGGAAAGGATGATCTCATATTGTGTCCCGAGCCAGTCCACTGACTCGGGACCGGAAAATGATTGGGTACTCAAATCGGCCTCCCTGAAAATCCTTCTTTCTATGGCCCCATCGTCTCATACCGGCATTAATTGTAGAAACTCATAGTTATTATTCCTATTATTGACGGCATGAATTTATCCAGCTTCGACCTCAACTTGTTGCGGGTGTTGGACGCGCTTCTGCGCGAGAATTCCACTGTCGCCGCCGGCCGCCGCATCGGTCTTTCGCAGCCGGCAGTCTCGGCCGCGCTGGGACGGTTGCGTGCTGCACTTGGCGATCCGCTTTTCGTGCGCGTGGGCCAGCGGCTAGAGCCTACAGACTACGCTCACAGTCTAGCTGATCCCCTGCGGATCGCCCTCGACGATGTTGAGGCGCTGCTGTCCGGCCCGCCAAAGTTTGATCCGACCAACGCCACGGACCGCTTTGTGATCTCCGGCAGCGATTTCTTTGCCGAAATGTTGATGCCCCGTCTTGGCGACCACCTCGCACGGTTGGCACCGGGCATCTTGCTGCAACTGGTCGATCTGGTCCCCGATGATCACGCCGGGCCGCTCAAGACGCACGAAGTCGACCTGGCCTTGATCCCCCAGATGGACTGCCCCGGCTGGATCGACTGGCAGCCGCTGTTCAACTCCAGCTTTGCCGTCATCGCACGCAAGGATCACCCCGACCTCACGCGTGCCAGCCTTGTCCCCGGCGACGCAATCCCGCTCGACCTGCTATGCGACCTGGGCCACATCTTGTTTTCACCCGAGGGCCAGACCGCCGCCATGGGCGACCGCGCGCTTGCCGCAGTGGGGCGTACCCGCCGCGTGGTGATGACGCTGCCGGTATTCTACGGCGTCTTCAGCGCCGTGGCCGGCAGCGATCACGTCGCCTTTGTCCCGCAGCAAATGGCGCACCAGATGGCCACAAAACTCAACATTGCAGTCTACGAAACGCCCTTTGCCATGCCGACCCCCCTGATCACGATGATCTGGCACAAGCGCGCCACCCAAGCCCCGGCCCACCGCTGGCTGCGCGAACAAATCACGGCGCTGATGGCTCCGCTAAACGCGGGCGAACCAAAGTTGACTGCCCGAGGCTGAGCTCCCCCCTTTTCAGTCCTTCCATTTTGCGACATGACCAGACCCAAGCAGAACAGAAAGTCCCCATGACCAGTCCCATCTACGCCATTGGCGACATCCACGGCCAAGCAGCCGAACTTTCCCGCGTACTTGATCTGATCGAAAGCGACGGTGGCCCAGATGCGCGCGTCGTGTTCCTAGGCGATTACACCGACCGGGGTCCTGACAGCTGCGGCGTGCTTGATACGCTAGCGAATGGCCAGTTGCAGGGGCGCAACTGGTCCTTCCTGATGGGAAATCACGACCGCATGTTCAATTGGTTTCTTGAGGACAGCCCGCGCCACGACGCCCACCTGCCTGTTGCGCTATACTGGTTGCACGAACGGCTCGGCGGCGACACAACCCTGCGGTCCTACGGCCTGAAAGTCACCGACAAACGTCGCCTAAGCGACATCCACGCCGAGGCCCGCAGTGCCATCCCCTCTTCTCATGTCACATTCATGCGGGGTCTCAAACTCAACCATGAGATTGAACACTTGTTCTTTGCCCATGCCGGTATCCGCCCCGGCGTAGCGCTGGCCGACCAATCCGAACATGACCTGCTGTGGATTCGCGACGAATTTCACGCCGTCACCGCGCCGCATCCGAAACTGATCGTACACGGGCACACCCCGGTCAAATCCGCCAGCCACCACGGCAATCGCATCAACCTCGACACCGGGGCAGGCTATGGCAAACCGCTGACCGCCGCTGTGTTCGAAGCCACCGATTGCTGGGTCCTGACCGCCCAGGGCCGCAATCGCCTGCGGCCCTGATTTTGCGTCAACTTACGTCCAGTCCAGCACAACCTTGCCCGACTGGCCCGATTTCATCGCGGCGAACCCGGTTTCAAAATCGTCGACCTTGAACCGATGGGTGATGATGGCAGACACGTCCAAACCATTTTCCAGCATGGCGATCATCTTGTACCAGGTCTCGAAAATCTCGCGCCCGTAAACACCCTTGATGGTGATCGCCTTGAAAACGATCCGGCTCCAGTCCACCGGCGACTTGCCCGGCGGGATGCCCAGCATCGCAATGCGCCCGCCCATTGTCATCGCCTCGATCATCTGGTCCAGCGCCTGTTGATTGCCCGACATTTCCAACCCGACGTCAAAGCCCTGTTTCATCTTTAGCCGCGGGATCACATCGGCCAATTCTTCCTCGGCCACATTCACCGTCACCACATCAGCAACCTTTTGGGCCAGCGCCAGACGGTCCGGATTTACATCCGTGATCACTACATGCCGCGCGCCCACATGGCGCGCCACGGCGGCGGCCATGATCCCGATCGGCCCCGCCCCCGTGATCAAAACATCCTCGCCCACCAGATCAAAGCTAAGCGCCGTGTGGACCGCATTGCCTAATGGGTCGAGGATCGCGCCGATGTCGTCCGAGATTTCATCAGGCAAGGGCACCACATTAAACGCAGGCAGTTTGAGATACTGCGCAAAGGCGCCCTGTTCATTCACCCCGATACCGCGCGTCGCCGGGTCGAGATGAAATTTGCCCGCCCGGCTTTGCCGCGACTGCTTGCCAATCAGATGCCCCTCACCAGAGCAACGCTGCCCGATCTCAAGACCCTCGACATTGCGGCCCAGCTCGACAATCTGCCCGGCAAATTCATGGCCCGTAATCATCGGCACCGGAACGGTCTTGGACGCCCAGTCATCCCAGTTCCAGATATGGATATCCGTACCGCAGATCCCGGTTTTGTTGATCTTGATCAGCACATCATCGGGGCCGATCTCCGGCACCGGGGCATGGGTCATCCACAGCCCCTCGCGGGGGTGCAGCTTGCTCAGCGCCTTCATTTCATTTGTGGTCATTTCAACACCCCACAGGCACGGCCCGCGACTTCGAAAGCCGCCAGCGCGCGGTCCAGATCATCCCGCGTCAGTGCGGCCGACATCTGTGTACGTATCCGCGCCTGCCCGCGTGGCACGACCGGGAAAAAGAAGCCCGATACATAGACCCCTTCATCAAACAGCCGCGCCGCCATGTCTTGAGCCAGCTGTGCCTCACCCAGCATCACCGGCACGATGGGGTGTTCGCCCGGCAGCAGATCAAATCCCAGCTTTTCCAGTCCAGCACGCCAATAGGCCGTGTTCTCGAACAAACGCGCGCGCAGCTCGTCGCCCTGTTCGACCAGTTCCAGCGCCCGGATGCCCGCCATCACGATGGCAGAGGGCAGAGAGTTGGAAAACAAATAGGGGCGTGCGCGCTGCCGCAGCAGATCAATCACCGCCTGCGGACCGGCGATATAGCCGCCGATCGCGCCGCCCAGCGCTTTGCCCAGCGTCCCTGTCAGAATATCCACTTCAACACCGTGATGCGCAGGCGTCCCTTCACCCTTTGGCCCCATGAACCCGGTGGAGTGGCAATCATCGACCATCACCAAGGCGTCGTATTTCTGCGCCAGCGCCACGATCTCGGGCAGTTTGGCCAGATAGCCATCCATGCTGAACACGCCATCTGTAGCGATCATGATAAACCGCGCGCCATCCTCGCGCGCCTGTTTCAACTGCCCTTCCAGATCGGTCATGTCGCTGTTGGCATAGCGATAACGCTTGGCCTTACACAGGCGGATACCGTCAATGATCGACGCATGGTTCAGCGCGTCCGATACAACGGCATCTTCTGGTCCCAACAGCGGCTCAAACAGCCCGCCATTCGCGTCAAAGCAAGCGGCAAAGAGGATCGTGTCGTCCTTACCCAGAAAGGCCGCCAGCTTCTGCTCCAACTCGCGGTGAATGTCCTGGGTCCCACAGATGAACCGCACGGACGCCATGCCATAGCCGCGTTCGTCCATTGCTGCCTTGGCCGTGGCGATCAGGTCCGGGTGATCCGCCAACCCCAGGTAATTGTTGGCGCACAGGTTGATCACCTCACGTTCGCCCACATTGATCCGTCCGCCCTGTGGCGTGGTGATCATGCGTTCACGCTTGGTCATCCCGTCGGCGTCAATCTCGGCAAGGGTGGCACTGATGTGGTCCAGAAAGGCTTGGGTCATTGCGATATCTCCTTCTCGGACCAAATCTACCATAGCGGATTTGATTCCGAAATAGGGGAAATCCAAGATAGCGGAAAATTTCCGATTTTTCGGAAATTAGGCGTCTTGCACGACCAGGAATGCGCGCGCCGGGCCGTTCACGACGCGAATCGCGTGGGGCACGTCAGCCGCATAGCGCGCCGTGTCACCAGCGTGTAATACCTCGACGCTGCCCCCGCTTGTCACCTCGACAGCACCTTCAAAGACACTAAGATGTTCACGCGCACCGCGGGTATGCGGGGCGCTCTCCAGCATACCACCATCGCTGATCAGCAGCTCGTAAACCTCGTGCTTGCCCGCCTCTTCGGGGGGCGACAGGATTTTAATCCGGCACCCGCTGCCCAGATTGCTAATGGTCGGCACCGCAGCCCCGCGCAGCACCTCGATTTGCGCGGGCGCGGTGGCGCCATCCAGCAGCCCCGCGAAATCCACTTGAAGCGCACGCGTGAGGTTCCACAGCGTCGCAATCGTCGGGCTGGATTCACCACGCTCGATCTGGCTGACCATCGACCGCGACACGCCTGACAGTTTCGCCACCGCGTCCAGCGACAACCCCTGCCCTTGCCGCGCCTCTTTTAGGCGGGCGGGCAGCTGCGTCAGTATCTTGTCAGCGTTTTCCGTCATGACGGATAGATCGCCCGCCCGGCGCTACAAGTCAAGGATGCTGCGCTGCGGCGGTGTACAGTTGGTGTACAATTTGTGCACAGCCTGTGACGGGACGTTCCCGCTGACTTTTCTGCACCCGCATTCCATACTAACCGAAACGCAACAGGAGCCATCCCATGTCCAAAGATATCGTCATCCTCGGCGGCGCACGCACCGCCATCGGCACCTTCGGCGGCGCGCTGGCCGCCACGCCGCCCAGCGCCCTTGGCACCATCGTCGCGCGCGAGGCCATGCAGCGCGCAGGGGTCGAACCGGGCCAGATCGGTAACGTGGTTTTCGGCAATGTTATCAACACTGAACCGCGTGATATGTATCTTAGCCGCGTCGCCGCGCGCGATGCGGGCATCCCAGACGAAGTGCCCGCGATGAATGTGAATCGCCTTTGCGGCTCCGGGGTCCAAGCGCTTGTTTCGGCTGCCCAAAGCCTGATGCTGGGCGATGCAGACTTTGCCCTCGCGGGCGGTGCCGAAAGCATGTCGCGCGCACCCTACATCCTGCCCGACGCCCGCTGGGGCCAAAAAATGGGCGATACCCGCAGCTTGGACATGCTGCTTGGCACGCTCAACTGTCCGTTTGGCACCGGGCACATGGGGGTCACCGCCGAAAATGTCGCGTCAGAACATGGGATTAGCCGGGATGCTCAGGACGCCTTTGCTTTGCTGAGCCAGCAGCGCGCGGCAGCGGCTATTTCCGCAGGCCACTTTACCGACCAGATCGTGTCGGTCGACGTGCGCGTGAAGCGTGACATGGTTGCCTTCGACACCGACGAACACCCCAAAGCCACCACCGCCGACGCCCTCGCCGGGCTACGCCCGGTGTTTCAGAAAGACGGCAGTGTAACTGCCGGAAACGCCAGCGGGATCAACGACGGTGCGGCAGCGCTTGTGCTGGCCACCGCCGAGGCGGCGCAGGGCGCGGGCCTGCGCCCCCGGGCGCGGATCATCGGCTACGCCCACGCCGGCGTGCGCCCAGAAGTTATGGGCATAGGCCCAGTGCCGGCGGTGCAAAACCTTCTGGCGCGCACAGGTCTGACGGTGGACGATTTCGACGTCATCGAAAGCAACGAAGCCTTTGCCAGTCAGGCGCTTGCCGTCAGCAAGGTGCTGGGCTTTGACGCTGCGCGCGTCAACATCAATGGCGGCGCGATTGCGCTGGGTCATCCGGTGGGGGCCACAGGGGCGATCATCACCGTCAAAGCGCTGTATGAGCTGGAGCGCATCCAGGGCCGCAAAGCGTTGATTACGATGTGTATTGGCGGCGGCCAAGGGATCGCGCTGGCCATTGAGCGCATCGCCTGAGGCGCGCGCTGGGGGCCTTGCGCCCCCAGACCCCCGCAGGAATATTTCAACCAGAAAGAAAGTTAAAGAAGGGCGTCGATCACGGCCAAGGTCATGGCCCCGGTTACCCCGGACAGCAGCGCCGTCAGCACGATCCAGCGCCAGAATCGTGGGCGGCGCTGCACTGGCTCATGGCCCTGTCGGTTAAGCGCCTGTTCGACAAGTCCTGGCAGGCGCGGGCCAAAGCGGGCCAAGACCATTGCCGTGTCGCGCAGGTCAGCGAACATGGCGCGTGGGCCAAGGGATTTGGTGATGTAGCTGGTCACGATCGGGCTGGCGACCTGCCAGATGTTGATATGCGGGTTCAATGACCGCGCAACGCCTTCGACCACTACCATCGTCCGTTGCAACAAGATCAGTTCGGTGCGGGTTTCCATGCCAAAGCGTTCGGTTACCTCGAACAGATAGGCCAGCAGCCGCGCCATCGAAATGCCGGTCGCGTCCATGCCGAAAATCGGTTCGCCCACCGCGCGCAGGGCGCGGGCAAATTCATCGACGTCCTTATCGGCGGGGACATAGCCCGCCTCGAAGTGGACCTTGGCGACACGCATGTAATCGCGGCGGATGAAACCATAGAGGATTTCGGCATAGACCCGGCGGGTATAGGCATCAATATGGCCCATGATCCCAAAATCATAAGCGATGATATCACCGTTCGCCGCGACCTTGAGGTTGCCCTGATGCATGTCGGCGTGAAAGAAACCGTCC
Source organism: Sulfitobacter sp. KMM 9851 (assembly GCF_057178245.1). NCBI lineage: Bacteria > Pseudomonadati > Pseudomonadota > Alphaproteobacteria > Rhodobacterales > Roseobacteraceae > Sulfitobacter > Sulfitobacter sp. KMM 9851. Next base: position 158,239 of record NZ_CM169991.1, on the reverse strand, counting down.
CGCAGGGCGTGATTCAAAAACAGCTCAAGCACCCGTTCGGACAGCTTCACGCGGTCATGACCCGCGGCATCAAGCGCGGCGTTATCACCCAGCGGCGTGCCGTCGGCCCAACCCAGTGTCATCACGCGGCGGGCGGAGTAGTTCCATTTGATTTCAGGAAGCTGAAAGCCCGCATCATCCTTGGTATTGGCGGCAAATTCAGAGGCCGCAGCGCTTTCGAGCCGCAGATCCAGCTCGCCCCGCACCACACCGTCAAAATGGTCGATCACCTCGACCGGGCGCAGCCGACGAGAGCCGGGCGAGAAGGTCTCGATCACTCGGGCGGCGAGATAGAAAGCGTCGATATCCTTGCGAAACGCCTTTTCGATGCCAGGACGCAGGACCTTGACCGCCACCTCTTCGCCACTGTCTGCCATGCGTGCATGATGCACCTGTGCGATGGAGGCGGCAGCAACTGGTTCGCTGAATTCGGAGAACATCTGATCAAGCGGGCGCCCAAGTTCCTTGACCACCTCGGCCTTGGCGAGTGCGGTGTCGAAGGGGGGCAGTTTATCCTGCAACACCCGCAATTGCACAGCCAGATCATCGCCCACCACGTCGGGACGCGTCGACAGGACCTGACCAAATTTAATATAGGCAGGCCCCAGCGCTGTCAGTGCGCGGGTGGCGGGGGGCATCGTCGGATCACCCTTGTAGCCAAGAAACTTGAACGGCAACCCCAGTGCGCGGGCGACGAAACGCAAGGCTGGCGTCGCCTCGAAGGCATCGAGCACCACATTCATGGCGCCCGCCCTCTCCAGGGTTGCGCCGGTACGGATCAGCCGCCAGATGTTATGTGGTCCACGCATCTTACAACTTCCAGCCGGAGTGCAGTGCGGCCACACCCATTGTCAGGTTACGGTATTTCGCCTGTTCGAACCCGGCACTTCGCACCATTGCCAGAAAAGTCTCTTGATCCGGAAAATTGCGGATCGATTCGACCAGATACTGATAACTGTCGCGGTCATTTGCAATCATCTGGCCCATACGCGGTATTACGTTGAAACTGTAAAGATCGTAGGCTTTCTGCATCGCGGGGTTAGGCAGTTGGCTGAACTCCAGCACCATCAGACGCCCGCCGGGCCGCAGCACGCGGAAGGCTTCGTTCAGCGCCTCTTGGGGGCGGGTCACGTTGCGGATGCCAAAGCTGATCGTATAGACATCAAAGCTGTTGTCGGGGAACGGCAGCGCCATTGCGTCGCCCACCACCCAATCAAGGCTTTCAATCAGACTGTCGGCCTCGGCACGCTTGCGCCCCGCGATCAACATCGGCTCGGTCAGGTCAAGCACCGTGGCGTGGCCGTGGCCGGCCCGTTTGAGGAACTTGAACGCCACATCACCAGTGCCGCCCGCCACGTCCAGCAGGCGCTGACCGGGTCTAGGGGCCAGCCAATCCATCATCGCTTCTTTCCAAATGCGGTGGATGCCCATGCTCATGACATCGTTCATGATGTCATATTTGCTGGCGACAGAGTTGAACACACCCTGCACGCGTCCGGCCTTTTCCCCTTCGGCCACGGTTTCAAACCCGAAATGGGTGGTTTTATCGGCGTCTTGGGTCATCTGCTCTTGTGGTCCTTTGTCTGTCGTCCTTGTTATAGAGCGCCGGGGGGCAGGTACAATGCGTGCCATTTGTCACAGGCGGCAACCGAGGGGAACGATAATGCCAGAATTGCCAGAGGTAGAAACCGTGCGCCGGGGGTTGGGGCCCGCGATGGAGGGACAGGTGATTGCCCGCGCCGATGTGAATCGCCCCGATCTGCGCTGGCCCTTTCCCGACCGGATGGCAGAACGACTGACCGGGCAAAAGGTGCTGCTACTGCGGCGCCGGTCAAAGTACATTCTGGCAGATATGGACGGCGGGGAATCACTGCTGATTCACTTGGGGATGTCGGGGCGCATGTTGGTTTCTGGCGATCCACTGGGACAATTTCAACACAATCATCCGACCCCGGAAAAGCATGATCACGTGGTATTCCACATGGCCAATGGCGCACGCATCACCTTTAATGACCCCCGGCGTTTCGGCGCGATGGATTTGCTGCCGACGGCAACGGCGGAACAACACAAATTGTTGGCTGCGCTTGGTCCCGAACCGCTGGGCAATGATTTCCACGAGGCCCATCTTGTGGCCGCGCTGGCGGGGCGCAACACACCCATAAAATCCGCGCTGCTGGACCAACGCATCGTCGCGGGTTTAGGAAATATCTATGTCTGCGAGGCGCTTTACCGGGCGGGCATTCATCCCGCGCGCAAGGCCGGGCGCATATCCGCGGCACGGGTAGCGGGGCTGGTCCCGATCATTCGGCAGGTGCTGGCAGAAGCGATTGAGGCCGGAGGATCGTCGTTAAAAGATTTCAGGCAGGCGGATGGCGAACTGGGCTATTTCCAACACCGGTTTGACGTTTATGGCCGCGAAAACGCGCCCTGTCGCAGGCCCGGGTGCGGCGGCACGGTGGCGCGAATCGTGCAGGCCGGGCGGTCCTCCTTCTATTGCGCGCAATGCCAAAGATAGCTTGAAACGCGCAGACCGCATGATATGCCATGCTTCTGAGCGCAACAACAAAGAGCATTCTTGATGGCTTACGAAACGATCACTGTGGACGTGGACAACCATGTGGCCCTGATCACCCTGAACCGTCCGGATGCGCTGAATGCGCTGAACGATGAATTGCTGGGCGAGCTGGCCGATGCGCTGAAAAATGCGCAGGACAACGAAAAAGTGCGCTGCATCGTGATCACCGGGTCGGAAAAGGCCTTTGCCGCCGGAGCCGATATTTCAATGATGCGCGACAAGAGCTTTGTCGATGTCTTTGCTGGTGATCTGTTCACGCCCGAAACGGACCAGATCTTGCGCATCCGCAAACCCATCATCGCGGCTGTGTCAGGCTACGCGCTGGGCGGTGGATGCGAACTGGCGATGATGTGCGATTTTATCATCTGCTCAGAATCAGCCAAGTTTGGCCAACCCGAGATCAATCTTGGGGTCGTGGCGGGGATCGGCGGCACCCAACGTCTGACGCGCCTTGTCGGTAAATCCAAGGCAATGGACATGAACCTGACCGGTCGTTTTATGGATGCGGCAGAGGCCGAACGCTCGGGCTTGGTATCGCGTGTCGTTCCCGTCAAGAAACTGATGGAAGAGGCCCTGAGTGCCGCTGGCAAAATCGCCGAAAAATCAATGATCACGGTGATGGTTGTCAAAGAGGCGGTGAACCGCGCCTATGAGGTACCGCTGCGCGAAGGTCTGCTGTTTGAACGCCGGATGTTCCATTCGCTGTTCGCCACCGAAGACCAGAAAGAGGGCATGTCCGCCTTCCTTGAAAAGCGTGAAGCCCAGTTTCGCGACAAATAACGCCCCCGCGCTGCGGCCAGTAGGTCGCAGCGCAATCGTTTTCTCCCAAAATCACCCGAATCCCCGCCCGACTTGCAATGGCAGGCCCGCTGGACTATAGCGGCCCCAATACATGCGCGTGCAGCCCGCTTTGGCTAGAATCACCTGCCCGATATTCGGGCCCGGAATTTCCGGTAGGGTTGGCGTCACGCTATGAAACGTAACGAATTGACCCCAAAGGCTGAGACTCATGGCAAATACACCACAATCCAAAAAACGCGCCCGTCAGAACGAAAAGCGTTTTGCGGTAAATAAGGCACGTCGCTCGCGGATCCGCACCTACCTGCGCAAGGTAGAAGAAGCAATTGCATCCGGCGACAAGGAAGTGGCGGCAACCGCCCTGCAGGCCGCACAGCCTGAATTGATGCGCGGCGTTACTAAGGGTGTTTTCCACAAAAATACCGCATCGCGGAAAATGTCGCGTCTGGCATCGCGGGTCAAAGCGCTGTCCTGATCCGTCCGACTCACCTAATTAGTTGTTAAGAAAAGGCGCCGCATTGCGGCGCCTTTTTTGTGCGCCTGCGGCATTGAAATCGAGCTCAGAGATTCTTTTCCAACAATCTACGAGTCAAGTTTGAAGTTATGTTGAAGCGCACCCGTTCTCCTTGCTACCAAAGACCAGCGATTCACATCGCATGGGGGGACAGGCCCTGAATACAGGCTAGAATCGCATGGTTCCGGCTGGTCATTCAGGGAGGGGTCGGGCGGTCATTTTTTGATGGACCATCGGGCGCATTGCGGATGCTGCTGCCAGCACATTTGCCCTGTCGTTTTATACGTGGACGGTTTCGTTCTTTACTTTCGTATCGCCATGTTCCGGCAGACGAAACTAAAGGGCAGGCCATTCTGAAAAGTCCAAAGGACGCAGGTCGGTCATCCAGGTGGGACCGGGTGGATGACCTGTTGCCGTACGAGAAGATATTTATGGATCGGGGTTATGCTCACGGTCCGGGCGCAAGAATAAAGCGGGACTAGGGCACTATGACACACGACCAATGGGGCGAGATCAAGCAGCGTCTTTTGAAGACTGTCGGACAGAACAACTACACAACTTGGATCGAGCCTCTTGTGCCGGGCGACGTGGCAGATGGCATCGTTACTTTACAGGTGCCCACCAATTTCTTCGGTAACTATGTCAGCCAGAATTTCTCGGACCTGATCCTGCACGAGATCAAAGCCAGCGGCACCGCGGCTGAACGCTTGAATTTCGCACTTGGCAAGCAGCCGGCCAACACGGCCGAGCGTCCCGCCCCCGCCGCGCGCCACACCACTGCTGCGGTGAAACCTGCCGGGAACAACGTGCTGAACACCGCCCCGCTGGACCCGCGGTTCAGCTTTGACAATTTCGTCGTGGGCAAGCCGAACGAGTTGGCCCATGCCGCCGCACGCCGCGTCGCCGAAGGCGGGCCGGTCACGTTCAACCCCCTGTTCCTTTATGGTGGCGTTGGGCTCGGCAAAACCCACCTGATGCATGCGATTGCGCTGGAGTTGCAGCAACGCAAACCCGAAATGAATGTACTTTACCTCTCGGCAGAGCAATTCATGTACCGTTTCGTTCAGGCGCTGCGCGACCGCAAGATGATGGATTTCAAAGAAATTTTCCGCTCGGTCGATGTGCTGATGGTCGATGATGTGCAATTCATTGCAGGCAAGGATTCAACACAGGAGGAATTCTTTCACACCTTCAACGCGCTGGTCGATCAGCACAAGCAAATCATCATTTCCGCCGACCGCGCACCAGGCGAGATCAAGGACCTTGAGGACCGCGTAAAATCGCGCCTGCAATGTGGCCTGGTTGTCGATTTGCACCCTACCGATTACGAACTGCGTCTGGGCATCCTGCAAAGCAAAGTCGAAGTTCAGCGCAAGACCTATCCGGGTTTGGAAGTAGCTGATGGCGTCCTTGAATTTCTCGCCCACCGCATCACCACCAACGTGCGTGTGCTGGAAGGGGCATTGACCCGCCTGTTTGCCTTTGCCTCGCTGGTCGGGCGCGAGATCGACATGGTATTGACCCAGGATTGTCTTGCCGATGTGCTGCGCGCCTCTGAACGCAAGGTGTCGGTCGAGGAGATTCAGCGCAAAGTGTCCGATCACTACAACATCCGCCTGAGCGACATGATCGGCCCAAAACGTCTTCGCAGCTATGCGCGCCCGCGTCAGGTTGCAATGTACCTGTGTAAACAGATGACCAGCCGGTCGCTGCCGGAAATCGGTCGCCGCTTTGGCGGGCGCGATCACACCACCGTCATGCACGGTGTGCGCCGCATCGAAGAGCTCAAGCATTCCGATGATCAGATCGCCGAAGACCTCGAATTGCTGCGTCGCGCGCTGGAATCCTAAGCGCAGGGTGATGCCAAGGACACGGTTCGACGGATGATCGGGGGCGCAGGGTGCGCCCCCCTTGCATTCACACCAACAAATCAACAAAAGTCTTGTTAAAGCATGGGAACCGGGTAGTTTGCCTCTCCCGGCAATCCGTAGGGGAGAAGGCACATGAAATTCAGCATCGAACGCGCGGCATTGCTCAAGGCTGTGTCACAAGCACAGTCAGTCGTTGAGCGGCGCAACACTATTCCGATCCTCGCGAACGTGTTGATCGAAGCCGAAGGCAGCGACGTGTCCTTCCGCGCCACCGATCTGGACATCGAAGTGGTGGACAAGGTTGCGGCCCAGGTCGAACGGGCCGGCGCCACAACCGTGTCGGCCACGATGCTGCACGAAATCGTGCGCAAGCTGCCCGACGGCGCGCTGATCAACCTGACCGCAGACGCAGCCGCCGGTCGCCTGACGGTCGAGGCGGGGCGTTCCAACTTCAGCCTCGCAACACTGCCCCGCGAAGATTTCCCCGTTATGGCGTCGTCCGAATACGCGTCCAACTTCTCCGCGCCTGCGCCCGTCCTGCGGCGCCTGTTCGACAAATCCAAATTCGCCATCTCGACCGAGGAAACGCGCTATTACCTTAATGGCGTCTACATGCACATCTCTGACGCCGAAGGTGGCAAGGTGTTGCGCTGTGTCGCCACCGATGGCCACCGCCTGGCCCGCATCGACGCCGAGATGCCCGAGGGCGCAGGCGAGATGCCCGGCGTGATCGTGCCGCGCAAGACCGTAGGCGAGTTGCGCAAACTGCTGGACGACGATGATATGAAAATTGCCGTGTCCGTGTCGGAAACCAAGATCCGCTTTGCCACACCGGAAATCACCCTGACCTCCAAGGTGATCGACGGCACCTTCCCCGACTACACCCGGGTGATCCCACAAGGGAACACGCGCAAGATGGAAGTCGACGCCGCGGATTTTGCCCGCGCGGTGGACCGGGTTGCCACCGTCAGCTCCGAGCGTTCGCGCGCCGTGAAACTGCAACTGGACGAAGACCGTCTGATCCTGTCCGTGAACGCCCCTGACAGCGGCGCGGCAGAGGAAGAGCTTGCCGTGGCCTATTCGGACGAGCGGTTGGAAATCGGCTTTAACGCGAAATACCTGCTGGAAATTGCCAGCCAGGTGGACCGCGAAAATGCTGTGTTTCTCTTCAATTCCTCTGGTGATCCGACGTTGATGCGCGAAGGCAATGACACCTCGGCGGTGTACGTCGTTATGCCGATGCGTGTGTGACGGAACCGGAATTTTTTGAAAATTCCGGCCCGTTTTCTTTAAAAGAAAACGGAGTCTGACATGCCGCATCTGCATCTATCTCAACTTACCCTGTCACATTACCGCTCGCACAAGCGTGCGGTGATCGACGTGGATGCGCGCCCTGTCGCACTTTATGGCCCCAATGGCGCCGGCAAGACCAATATCATCGAAGCCATTTCCCTGCTGTCCCCTGGCCGCGGCCTGCGCCGCGCCAGCGCCGAAGATATGACCCGCAGGCCAGAAGCTTTGGGTTGGAAGCTGACGGCGCTGCTACATGCACCCAATTCGGTGCACGAGATCGAGGTCTGGTCTGAAAACGGCAGCGCACGCCAGACCCGCATAGATGGCAAAGCCGCCGCGCAGACCGCATTGGGTCGGATCGCCAGGGTACTGTGGCTGATCCCCGCAATGGACAGGCTTTGGATTGAGGGCGCCGAGGGGCGGCGGCGATTTCTGGATCGTGTCACGCTCAGCATGCTGCCCGACCACGCCGAATTATCACTCAGCTATGACAAGGCGATGCGCGAACGCAACCGGCTGCTCAAAGACATGGTACGTGAGCCGTCCTGGTACACCGCGCTGGAAATGCGCATGGCAGAAACCGGGGCGCAGATACATGCCAACCGCGTGCAGGCGCTGGCGGCACTGGATGCTGCACAGGCGCAGGCGCAAACCGCCTTTCCGATCGCCACGTTGGACCTGATATGCGACATGCCCACAACCGCCGAAGCGCTGCGCCGCGCGCTGTCGGATAACCGCATGCGCGATCTGGCCGCCGGGCGCACGCTGATCGGGCCGCACCGCGCCGATCTGGCGGGCACCTACGCCGCCAAAGGCGTTGCCGCACGGGATTGCTCCACCGGGGAACAAAAAGCGCTGCTGGTGTCGTTGATCCTTGCCAATGCACGCGCCATCGCGGCAGATTTCGGTGCACCGCCACTGCTGCTGCTGGACGAGGTCGCCGCCCATTTGGATGCCTCCCGCCGTGCCGCGTTATATGACGAAATTACCGCGCTGGGTGCGCAGGCGTGGATGACAGGCACCGGGCCCGAACTCTTCGACGATCTTGGGGATCGGGCGCAATATACTGAAGTTACCGAAAACGAAGGCCTATCCGCCGTGGGTGCCATCAGATGACGATATCAATCCCTGATCTGCTGCTTTACTGCGGGGCGCTGGTGATCTTGTTCCTCACGCCCGGTCCGGTTTGGCTGGCGATGATGGCGCGTGCGCTGTCAGGTGGTTTCCGCTCTGCTTGGCCGCTGGCACTGGGTGTCGCGCTCGGCGATATCCTCTGGCCGCTTGTGGCAGTGCTGGGGATCACGTGGATATTGTCGGTCTTTGATACATTCATGGCGGTGATGCGCTGGATCGCCTGCGGGGTTTTCATCCTTATGGGGGTGGCGCTGATCCGACAAGCGGGTGCAAAAATCAGCGCCGACAGCCGCCTGACGCGCCCCGGCATGGTGTCAGGGTTTCTGGCCGGTATCATCGCGATCCTCGGCAATCCCAAGGCGGTGCTGTTCTATATCGGTGTTTTACCGGGCTTTTTCGATCTGCGCGCCGTCACCGCGCCCGACGTCTGGGCGATACTCGCGGTTTCCGTCGCCATACCGTTGATGGGCAACCTCGCACTGGCGCTTTTGGTAGGGCATGTGCGCGGTTTCCTGACAGCACCCCGCACGCTGCGCCGGATCAATTATGTCTCTGGTGGGTTGCTGATCTTCGTAGGCCTCGTGATCCCGCTTACCTGACACAAAATCTTGTGTCATTCGCGTGACATCCCCCCCCGGAAACACTATAAATCGGGCAAAAGAAAAGGGTTATATCCGCATGTCCGAGAATGAGCAGGCACCACAGGAATACGGCGCTGATTCCATCAAGGTTCTCAAAGGCTTGGAGGCTGTTCGCAAGCGCCCCGGCATGTACATCGGCGACACCGATGACGGCTCTGGCCTGCACCATATGGTCTATGAAGTCGTGGACAACGGCATTGACGAAGCCCTAGCCGGTCATGCCGATGCCGTGAACGTCACCATTCACGAGGATTCTTCGGTTTCCGTCAGCGACAACGGCCGCGGAATCCCGGTTGGCATTCACGAAGAAGAAGGCGTCTCTGCCGCCGAAGTCATCATGACCCAGTTGCACGCGGGCGGTAAGTTCGACAGCAACTCCTACAAGGTGTCCGGCGGTCTGCACGGCGTGGGTGTGTCCGTGGTGAACGCCCTGTCTGACTGGCTTGAGCTGCGCATCTGGCGCGAAGGCAAAGAACATGTCGCGCGTTTCGAGGGCGGGTTCACCAAGGAACATCTCAGCGTTGTCGGCCCGACCGACCGTACCGGGACCGAAGTCCGCTTCATGGCCTCCACCAATACATTCTCGAACCTCGAATACAGCTTTGAGATACTGGAAAAGCGCCTGCGCGAACTGGCCTTCCTGAACTCCGGCGTGCGCATCATCCTGACCGACGAACGCCCTGTCGAACCGCTCAAGACCGAACTGTTCTACGAAGGCGGCGTGAAAGAGTTTGTGAAATACCTCGACCGGCACAAATCATCCGTGATGCCCGAACCGATCTTTATTACTGGTGAAAAAGACGACATCGGCGTTGAAGTCGCGATGTGGTGGAACGACAGCTACCACGAAAACGTGCTGCCCTTTACCAACAACATCCCGCAGCGCGATGGCGGCACGCATATGGCCGGTTTCCGGGGGGCGCTGACCCGGACAATCAACAACTACGCCCAGACCAGCGGCATCGCAAAACGCGAAAAGATCAACTTTACCGGTGACGACGCGCGCGAGGGCCTGACCTGTGTCCTGTCTGTCAAAGTGCCCGATCCAAAGTTCTCGTCCCAGACCAAAGACAAGCTGGTCTCTTCTGAAGTGCGTCCAGCCGTCGAAGGCCTGGTAAACGAAAAACTATCCGAGTGGTTTGAAGAAAATCCCACCGAAGCGCGCATCATCGTGGGCAAGATCGTCGAAGCGGCCCAAGCCCGCGAAGCGGCACGCAAGGCGCGTGAACTGACCCGGCGCAAGTCAGCGATGGACGTGAACTTCCTCGCAGGTAAGCTCAAGGATTGCTCTGAAAAAGACCCGTCCAAAACCGAAGTCTTCCTCGTCGAGGGTGACAGCGCCGGCGGCTCTGCCCAAACCGGCCGCGACCGACAGACTCAGGCGATATTGCCGCTAAAGGGTAAGATCCTGAACGTAGAGCGCGCCCGCTTTGACCGGATGCTGGGCAGTCAGGAAATCGGCAACCTTGTGATGGCACTTGGCACCGGGATCGGTCGCGACGAATTCAACATCGACAAACTGCGCTACCACAAGATCGTCATCATGACGGATGCGGACGTCGATGGGGCGCACATCCGCACCCTCTTGCTGACCTTTTTCTACCGTCAGATGCCGCAGCTGATCGAAAACGGCCACCTCTATATCGCGCAGCCGCCGTTGTACAAAGTGTCACGCGGCAAGTCCGAGGTTTACCTCAAGGATCAGGCCGCGATGGAAGAGTACCTGATCCAGCAAGGCGTCGAAGGCGCGATGCTGCGCCAAGGCAATGGCGAAGAGATCAGTGGCCAGGATTTGACCCGCGTGGTCGACATGGCCCGCCAGATGCGCCGCGTGCTCGAAGCCTTCCCAACCCATTACCCCCGTCACATCCTTGAACAGGCCGCCATCGCCGGGGCCTTTGTACCCGGCGCCGTAGATTCCGATTTGCAGGGCGTGGCCGACAAGGTTGCGATGCGACTGAACCTTATTGCGTTGGAATACGAGCGCGGCTGGCAGGGGCGCATCACCCAAGACCACGGCATTCGTCTGGCCCGCATCCTGCGCGGTGTCGAAGAGGTGCGCACCCTCGATGGCCGCATGCTGCGCTCTGGCGAGGCAAAGCGCTCAGGCAGCTTTACCCAACACCTGCAAGAGGTCTACGACCTGCCTGCGACATTGGTACGCAAGGACCGCAACCAGTTGATTCACGGCCCCGTTGACCTGCTGGAGGCAATCTTGACCGAGGGCGAAAAGGGCCTTTCCCTGCAACGCTACAAGGGCTTGGGCGAAATGAACCCAGATCAGTTGTGGGAAACCACTCTTGACCCGGATGCCCGCACGCTATTGCAGGTCCGCGTTGAAGACATGGCCGAGGCGGATGATCTGTTCACCAAACTGATGGGCGATGTGGTTGAACCACGCCGCGAGTTCATCCAGCAAAACGCGCTGAATGTTGCAAACTTGGACTTTTGATTGGGTCTTAACGCGCTGGTCGAATTTGCCGGATTACTTCGGACGGCAGATTATCAACGACCAGTGCGGTTCCATTCGTTCGGCGCAACATAAACGATCTTATCATCAACGCTGACCATCACCTCGCCATCTTGGATATTGACCTGCAGCTTCATCGCGCGACTTGCCAGTTTTGCCAGCTCCGCCGTGTCGTTTTCCGAAAAAGCTGTCACCTGAAGGTTGTCAAAGCGGGTCGTGCTGTTTTTAATTTTATCCCACCACACTTCGGCCGTCTTGCCGCCGTAGGGATAAACGATCACTTTCTCCGCTTTGCCGCAAGACTGGCGCATGACCTTCTCGCTGGGCAGACCCAAGGCGACCCAAAGTTCAAGCTCGCCGCTCAGGCTTTTTTGCCAGATGTCTGGCTCGTCATCCGTTGAAAGCCCCTTGGTCATCTCCAACTGCTCATTGGCATTGAGGGCAAAAGCGAGAAGGCGCACCATCAAACGTTCATCCGTCTCGGAGGGGTGTTTGGCGACGGTCAACTTATGGGTCTCGTAATAATGACGGTCCATATCAGAGACGGAAAGTTCAACTTTATAGATGGTGGATTTTTGCGCCACAACATGCCCCTTAGCTGCCAAGATGCTGATGCCTAATGCCTCTGGTGTCATTGTGAAAGCCAATAGGCCAATCGGGGGCGGAATTGATGTTGCCATGCCCTCTTTTTTCAAGCTTCACAACTCGGCCCGGGTACGTGAGCAATCCATATTATTGAGCGAAGAGCAGATGAAGCTGTGTCGGTGCGCCGGATCAAAGTCGGGAATATTCCAGCTAGACGTCTTTTTCCCGAAGCCAGGCGGTGATCAGTTCACGATGCCTCTCGCCGGAAAATGATTTGAAATGGCCGCCGTGTGCCACGCGGACGGGCAAGGTCAGCAGACGTTTCATGCTCTCGACATATTGCGCCATCTCCGCCTCATCATCGCTTTCGATCAGCGGGCCATCATACAGGATATCCCCCGAGATCAGCATGCCGGTCGCAGCCTCCCACAGCGCGATGCCACCCGGACTGTGACCGGGCGTGTGGATCACCTCGAACGCTCGGTCGCCCAGGTCGATCATACTGCCGTCGTGAAGTATCCGCGTCGCCGGCGCCGCTTTGACGGTGTATGTGCTGGACTGATAGGGCGCAGGCGGCAGTGCGGTGAATATATCGTCGGTGACATAATCCGCCGCCCATGTATTTTCACGCGTGGGGGCAGCGAGGATGTCAGCTTCGGCAGCGTGGCACAGGCGGCAGTCAAATTCATGGTGCGTGCCGACGTGATCAAAATGCGTATGGCTTGCCACTGCGTCCAGCGGCCGTTCGGTGACCAAGGGCACCCATTCGCGCAACGACAAGACCCCCATACCGCTGTCCACCAGCATATCCTTGTCGCGCCCGCGCACATGCCAAATGTTGCAGCGGTAAAATTCCTTGATATGCGGCTCATCTATCCATGTGACGCCATCAGACAGCTTGCGGATACGATACCAATCTTCTGGCCGGGCATGTTTCATGCGCCTGCGCTCAGCGTCATCGGGTTAGCGGCAAACAGCGGCACCATCTGCCCCTTTTCAGGCAGTCCACCAACCGGTAGGTGCGCCAGATAGACCGTGCCATCGCCCGCGCGAAAATGGCAGCGGTGATATGTGCCAAAGAACGATACCTCTTCAAGCGTCGCATCGCCCAGGCTGATCTCCCCCGATGGCCCAACATTTTCGGGCCGTGCCGCATAGACCATGTTTGCCCCTGCCGCGCGGCCCATAACGTTGTCGGGTATCATGTTAAGATCGCCCATGAAGTTGGCGGAAAACAGCGTCTTGGGCCGCAAATAGACCTCCTCTGGTGATCCCGCGTGTTCGACCTTGCCGTGGTTCATCACCGCGATCCGGTCGGCAATCGCCATCGCCTCCTCCTGATCGTGGGTCACGTGAACAAAGGTCGTGCCGACCTTGCGCTGAATGGCCTTCAGCTCTTCCTGCATCTGTCGCCGCAGTTTCAGGTCAAGCGCGCCCAGCGGTTCGTCGAGCAGCAGTACCTCCGGCTCGACAGCCAAGGCACGCGCCAGGGCGACGCGTTGCCGTTGACCGCCGGACAGTTCGTGAGGTTTGCGGCCCGCCTTGTCGACAAGCCCGACCAGATCCAACATCTCATCCGCCTTCGCGTTTCGCTGTGCCTTGCCCTGCCCGCGCATCCGCAAGCCAAAGGCGACGTTGTCACGCAATGTCATATGCGGGAACAACGCATAGTCCTGAAACATCGTTGTGGTCGGGCGATCCTTGGCCGCCACACGCGACATATCCTTGCCGCCGATCAACACCTCACCGCGGGTCGGCGTCAGAAACCCTCCAAGGATGAACAGCAAGGTAGACTTGCCGCAGCCCGACGGCCCCAACAGCACCACGAATTCGCCGGCAGCAAATTCCAGGTTGATATCGTCCAGCGCCTGAAACGCCCCAAAGTGATGGGACACTGCGTGCAATGAGACATTGGCGGTCATGTTTTCGACTTTCTGAATACGGTCAGTTCCAGCAGGATCAGGATCGCGATCGACACAAGGAACACCAACGACCCAATCGCATTGGTTGCAGGCGACAGGCCCGAACGCAGCATCGACCAGATTTCAACCGGCAGGGTGACGTCAAAGCGGGTCAGCAGGAAGGCGATGATGAACTCATCCCAACTGAAGGTGACAGAAAGGAAAAACGCGGCCAACAGCGCCGGCTTCAGCATCGGCGCGGTCACCAAGAACAGCACCTGCATGTCAGAGGCGCCAAGATCGCGCGCTGCACGTTCGGCGTTTTTCTGATGATCGCCCATCGCGGCGAACAAGATTGCAAAGCACAGCGGCAGGTTGATGACCACATGGCCGATCCCCGTGGTCCAGAGCGAGGGGCGGAACCCAAGGGTGTTGAACACCGTCAGCAGGCCCAGCGCGATAATCAGATAGCTGACCGTCATCGGCGCGATCAAGAGCCCACGCATCAGCACCGAACCCGGCAACCGGACCCGCGCCAACCCCTGCGCCGCAAAGAATCCCAGCAAAAGCGCGATGGCGGCCGAAATCATTGCCACCGCCAAGGAATTGCGCAGCGCCGCCATCATGCCGCGATCCGAAAGGACCTGCACATACCATTTCAACGTCGGCCCGTCGAAAGGCGGCACCGGCAGGCGGCTGTCCTGGAAAGAAAACAGCACCAGAACGATGACCGGCAGAAAGATGAAGATGAAAATCGCGGCCATATAGAGCCAGCCCAGCGTCCGCATTAGACACGCTCCATCTTGAGCCAGCGCGACGATGCCGCATAGGCCAACGTCACGATGACCATCAGGACAACCGAAAGTGCTGATGCCATCGGAAAATCGCCGCGCCGTCCCAGTTGCAGCATGATCAGTTGCGGCATGCTCAATTCGTTATTTCCGCCCAATATCTGCGGCGTAATGTAATCGCCGATGCACAGTACAAAGGTCAGAAACGCACCCGTCATAATGCCGGGCAGCGTCAGCGGCAGGATCACCAGCCGAAACGTGTTCCAGCCGTTCGCGCCCAAATCGGCAGCGGCGCGTGCATAGTTGGGCGAAAGCTGTACCAGATTGGAATAGATGGTGAGCGTCAGCAGCATCACAAAGAAATGCACAAAGCCGATGACCGTGGCAGCGCGTGTCGCCATAATCTGTATCGGCTCATCCAGTATACCAATACCGATCAGCGATTGCATGACCACGCCATTCTGCCCCAGCACCAGCGCCCAGGCATATGACCGCACGACATAAGACGTCCAGAACGGCAGAACTGCCAGCATGATCGCCAACCGCTGATAGCGTTCCGGCACCTGCGTTGCGATGATCCATGCCAGCGGCCATGCCAGCAACACGGATATCACTGTGACGGTCAGCGTGATCTCGATCGAAACGACGATCCCCTTGAACAGCGAGGGTTCGGTGAAAATCTTGACGTAGTTTCCCAGATCGAAACTCTGGATGATTTCGCGCCCTTCCAGATGCGCCAGGCTGAGCACCAGCATCACCACAAAAGGCACGACAAAAAACGCGCAGGTCCAGATCAACGCCGGCACGACAAAGCCAAAGCTGCGCCGCCGTTCCTGTCGCTCCATGGTCATTATCTGCTCCGTCGTTGGCGGCACGGCGGGACGGGCGCAAACGCCCGTCCCGCATTTGCATTATTGTTGCAGCATGTCCGTCCACAGATCCTGCATGGCAAGATCCAGATCGGCGTCTGGCACGGGGTACAGCTGTGTCCGGGCCAGGTAGTCAGCCTGTTCATCCCAGCGCAGCGCGCCTTTCTGATCATCAGTCAACACATCACCCGCTGCTTTGTTCGCGGGCATCCCCCAATAACAGGATGATGTGGCAAGCCGCGCCTGACCCTCCGGGCTGCTGATATACTTGATGAATTCCACGGCCAGATCCTTGTTTTCGGACCCGTCGAGTACGGCGATCGACTGCGACCACCGCAGCGCGCCCTGACTGGGCACCGACCAGTCAAGCTCGGGGTTTTCCGCGCTGAGCACGGCAGTCACCCATTCGCCACCGCCGATCAGAATATCGACTTCGCCCGTGGCTAGTGCGGTTTGGCTCGCAACCACATCGCTGACCTGCAGGGCCGCCGCCTTGAGCGCATAGGCGCGATCGCGCAACCCTTCAACGGCCGCACTGTCCAGGTCAGCGGTTGCCACGCCCTGTTCCAGCCCGATCAGACCAAGCACCGGCAGGTAATAGTCGTAAACGGCAATGCGGCCATCATACTTTCCCGACCACAGACTGCTCATATCCTGCATGTCAGCGGCGTCGACCTTGGCGGAATTGAACGCAATGGTGTTATAGCCAAACTTCTCCGTCACGGCATAGGTCACCCCATCACGCGCATTATTGTCGGCCATGACAACTTCGGGGAAATAGGTCGACGTCGACAGCGCATCGGCAGGCAATGGGGACAACAGCCCCTCATCGACCGCACGGCCAACGTCAACAGTATCAATCACCATCACATCCCAATCACCTGGCCGGGACTGGCTAAGAATGGCGAGACCGGCAGCGGTACCCTCATATTCCTTGACGTTGACGCGAACGCCATGGGCCTTCTCAAATGGCTCTAGCAGTGCTGGGTCCGTGTGATCGCACCAGACCAAAGCGTTCAGCTCGTCCGCTGCCTGCGCCATGGAGGTCGAAAGCATCAAAGCCGTGACCCCACCCATTCCAGAGTATTTCACCAATTGCATGTTCGTCCCCTGTTATTTAGTTCCGTTTCTCGGCATTAACTTAAACATAGATATACGTTAAACTTTGTGTCAATCTAAACTTTGAGACACTATAAAAATGCAGGCGGACCATGGGACTGAGAGAGCGAAAAAAAGCAGCGACTGCGCAGCGCATTATCCAAGAGGCGTCGCGTATGTTTCAGCAGGAAGGCTATGAAAACACCCGCATCGAAGACGTTGCCGCACGCGCCGATCTGTCTGCGGCGACCTTCTATAACTACTTCCGGTCCAAGGCCGACATTTTGCTTTCCAGTGTCTCTGCGGAAACCGAAATCGTGTTGGCCGAGGCCGATCGCTGCATTGATCGTGGCCACGACAGCGCTGCCGCCGGTTTCGATGCACTGGTCGTGACCTACTTTACCACCTCTTTCACCAAGACGCCGCGCTCGCTTTGGCGCATCGCAGTCTCTCAATCCATGCTCGACCCGGGCTCCGAATTTTCCCAACGCTATACCGAAATGGACAATCGACTATCCAAGCAATGCTGCCGCTTTGTCCAAGTGATGCAAAAGACGCAACACATCCGCGAGGACGTTCCTTTTGAACCGATCGGCGAGCTGCTGTTCAATAATGTGAACATGAATTTCATCGACTTTATCCGCAGTGAAACCCGCACCGCAGAAGACATTCGCGCCGTGGTAAACCGACAAAGCGCCCCGATCTTTGATCTGATTTCGCGCTAGCGTCACGTTTCAATCTCGGCGCGCTAGCGGCCCTTGATCTTGATCAAAAATTGTCGCTGCGCCCCGGCTGGGGGTGCTGGAAAGGGGGCGGCCTTGCGGATCACAGCAAGGGCCGCCCGATCCAGCGCCGCAGACCCCGAACTGCGCGCGACGGCGACCTGCGACAGGCCGCCGCTGGCCGATACTGCAAAGGTGACAACAGCTTCGCCTCGGCTGCTGACGTTTGGCTTTGGCACCCGCGCGATTTGGCGCATCACCTGACCGGGATAGTTGCTTTTGGCCGCCGTTCCGCTTTGCACCGCCTGAGAGCCGCTGTTGCCCTGCTGCGCTGCCTTCGCTTTGACCTGTCCAGTCGCAGCACCCTTGGCGTTGTCCCGCTTGGCGGTACCGCGCTTTTTCGGTGTCGTGGCCTTTTTGACAGGTTTTTTCACACGTGCAGCCTGCGCCATACGCTGTGGATCGCGCGGTTCGGGCCGCTGTGACAACCGTGGCGCGGTGGTGCTAGGGACATGTGTGGTCACCACAGCGCGTGCCGACGCCGCAATCGCTGCTGTCACAACGGGTGACTCCGGTGCTGCAATCACCACCTCTGTCGGGGCCGACGCAGCGTGCCGCGCGGTTGGCGTAGCGGCGACGGCGGATGTCGGGGGGGGCTGCGCCCCTGACTGCGCCGACTGTGCTTTTATAGCGGGCGGTTCGGGCGGCGTGGCTGCCGACATCACCTCGCCCTTATCGGCTGTCAATGTTCCCGCGACCATATCCTCGAACCGTGATCCGATACGTGCAGGTGCGGCCTGTCCGCCGCCCTCTACTTCAACCCGCGCCGGGGCCACAACGAAATTGGAGCCACCAATCACCATCGACGCCGCCACCACGAGTGCCGCCGCCTTGGCCCATGTGGAACGTACTATCATTGCATCCCCCGTTCCGTTACCAGCAGTATCCGCGACGCCCCCGCACGGCGTAGATCACTGGTCAGCGCCACGAGACGTTCGGCGGGCAGCGTGCGGTCCGGCATAATCCGCAAAACCTCGCGGTCTTCTACCGGCAAGGCATCTACAAAGGCAGCCGCGTCTTCCAAACGATCGCCGCGATAGGACAGTGTGCCGTCGGCGTGAATTACCAGTGCATCCATCGGCGCGCGCCCGTCCAGATCACGGGTGTTGACCAGTGTCAGTGACTGATCAATCGGTCGCGCCAAACTGCCCGCCACCATGAAGAAGATCAACATCAAAAAGACTATGTTTATCAACGCGATAGTTGGTTCACGCTGTGATTTAGCCGGGGCCATTCGCCGCATGATCTACCCCTCCAGGACCGTCACGCGCAGATCGGGAAGCGCGCGCAAGGCAACCAGCAGGTCGGTCAACCGCTGGGCATCAACGTCCGGTAGCAGGCTTACCAACAGCGGCGTCCCGCGCTCCGCCGCGCGCAGCAGTTGCGCCTGACCGATTTCATCCAGCGCAACGATTTCGCCGTTCACGCGCAACTCATCCGGCGCAAGCTGCATAAAGACAGGCCGCAGCGCACTTTCCCCTGCGCCGCCGGCACCCGCCGCCAGTTCGACCTCGGAAAAACGGGTAAAAGTGGACGTCAGCATAAAGAACAGCAGCAGCAGGAATATGACGTCGATTAACGACGTCAACGACAATCGCCGCCGCCTGCTGCGCGCCTTAGCCATGGGTCCGGGCCACCTCGGCACCGCTGCCCGTCGGCGCGAGGACGGTCAGAATTGCCGCATCAGCGATGACACGCTCGGCCTCCATCCGCCCCTCGAACCAACTGAGCGCCAGCGCCGTCGGCATCGCCACGACAAGCCCGACCGCCGTGGTCAGCAACGCCACCCAGATCCCCCCGGCCAGGACCGACGGATCAACCTGTGCGCCAGCCGACTGCAACGACTGAAACGCGTCAATCATCCCCAAAACGGTGCCGAACAGACCCAGCAGAGGAGCCAGCTGCGCCACGGAATCCAGCAGCCTGAGGCCACGCTCCAACTGGGAAAACCGTTGCTCTGCATCGGCTTGCAGCCGATCGGTCGCAGCACCATCCCGGGCAAAAGCCATGTCGATCAACGGCGCTAGATAGCTTTTGGATTGTCCAAGAAATACCCGCGCCGTGTCCCTGTCGCCGCGATCCCATGCCGCCACGGCCTGCCGCAACGCGGCGTGCCGACCCACGCCTGCCACGGCAAACTGCCACAGCTTATAAAGTACCACCGCCAGCGTCAGCACCCCAACGCCCAGCAGCACAATCACAACCGGGCCACCGACCTCGGCAATCTCACGTAGCGGCTCAAACCACGCTTGCAGACCGTTCATCATCCCAGCACCTCGATACCAATGCGCGATGATGGTGCGATGTTTTTCATACAGCTATCCATCGGCAGCCCCGCCCCCTCGCAGGTGCTGGCACTGTTAAACAATATTCGGCCAAGACTGGCACAGGGCGCGTCATGCAGAACGAACTGGCGCACCCGTGATCGCCCGGCTGGAAGCTCTCCGAAATCAAACAGGGTCAGGCGTTCTACCTGCCCATCACGGGTGAAAAGCACAGCTTCGAGCACAAGTTTATCCAGATCATGCGGGAGGCCGTTGTCGACCAAAAAGGTCAGCGTGCAACTGGTGTCCTGTGTGTCCGCGGTATTCAGCTCGATGCCAAGCTTGCCATCACCCGTGTCATCGGCGCGCAGCGGAAGGGCAGCAAAACCTGATAGCAGAACAGCAATCAGCAAGTATTTGGTCACGGCACAACACCTATTTGATGGAAATCAGGGTGGCTGTGAGAGGGAATCACTGGCTGCCGTGCGGCTAGAAACCATACCCTATAAAAAGACTCAACAAATTTCTGAAGACTAGCGCCAGCGCCCGAATCCAAACATCATGTAGTCACGCTGGTATGCGTCGGATGCGCATTTCTCGATTTCATCATCGTAAATCTGACCAAGATCAAAGGGCTCATGCCCCTGCGCACCGCCCAACGGAGGCACAGCGCGTTGACCGACAGTCGCGGCTAAATCGCCAAGCTCCTTGGTCAAATCCTCTTCTCGGATGATACGATCCGGAAGACAGAAATCACCGAATCCGGCGATGGCCTGCCCCTGGCTACACCATGCGGCATCAACCCGGATCGCGGTCTGTCCGGCCAGATTACCCTTCAGGAACTTCAGGAACGCCAAAAAGGCCGCGCGATGTGCGGTCGCGTCATAGTCCGCACCGGGGCCGTCTGCGGGCAGGGGCAACTTGTACCGCCTGACCAAGGTGTTGCGCAGTTGCAGGTAACTGCCCTTACCCGTCGGCAGAATACGTCGGCAAAATGCATCATGCGCGCGCAGCACGGGATGGCGCACCACCGTAAAACTACGGTGCCCGGTATGTTTGCGCTTCCATTGGCGCAAATCCTTTTGCGACATCTTGCTGTGCAAGTCTGACCGCGCAACGCCGTCAAGCGCCGCCAGCCAATCCATAACCTGACTTTCCGGCCCGGATTTGATCGGCAGGTACAGCAACCCGCTTTTCGCTGCGGCGATATACGACGGCACTACAGGCCCGCGCCGCGGTTCGAAATTCGGGGTGCGCGTCAGATCGAAACGGTCCAGCCGCGACAGCGCCTGAAGCATGTCATCATAATTGCTGACCTTGGCTGAAATCGGACTGGGATTCTGCTTCTTTAGGTTCTTGTCCAGCCCCTCAAGCTGTTCAACCACCCCCAGATAACGCGCCAGCCCGTTCATGACCTCAAGACTTTGCAGGTCTTCGTAAGCCACGTAATAGGCCGCCTGCCCAGATATCTGAAGCCGGTTCAGCAACGTGATCTGAAACGCCTGCAAGGCATCCAGATGCGCACCAAATTCCGCCTCGTCGAACACCGCCTGCGCGACCTTTTGCGCCTTAACATCCGTTAGCTTCCACTGGCCCGTTGCCTGCGCGATCTTCCAGCTGACATAGCTTTCGACCGGGTTTCGCGTCAGCACTATTTTTGCGCAGCGTTCGTCGGCAATGATCGTGTCAAAAATCCGCGGATCGTGGTCGTGAAAATATCGAAACCCGCCCAGTATGCCGTGCTGACCCCGGATCGCCTGTAGCAACACCATCGGATCGGCATCGCGGGCCGCCTGATCGACCCCCAGAATTGGATCACTTTTGGGGTAGCCCATAAAGAATGGGTTAAATGCCTCTCCGTGGCAGGTGATCCCCTCAAAGGCATTCAGGTTCGCCTCGAGAAAATTTGAGCCTGTGCGCATTTCAGCAAAGACCACAAAACTGTCGAACCTGTCTGTCATCTATTGCACCAAATATGGCTTGCGCGGGGGTTTCGGACTGGCGGCGACACCCCGTTCAACCGGAAAATCCCCCATCAAATAGGGGTGCATACCCTGGTTCTTGAGATTCTGGAGAAACTGGCCAAACCCGCTGAGGTCCACCATCTTGGGCGCCTCTGACAGGCGGCGCAGCTTGGTTCGACCGATTTCGTCTAGAATACCCTGCAACGGCTCCATCGGGGCCTCGATAAATTCGGCCATTGACCAGATGCGCACCCGCGCCTTGGTAAAGGGGGAGCGCAGCACATCCATATGGTCGCTCTCCACCCGTTGCAGACGTGCTGCCAATCCCCGGATTTCAGCAAAATCGAGGTTCGAGCGAAACAGTGGCACCGCCCATGCGCCCGTAATCACAGATACCTGCGCGTTCGGGTCTTTTGCGATCCGCCAAATCACGTCTTGATTGTCGAGCGGACCAAACTGAAAACACTGCCGCTCGCCCCGTGTATTCCAGATCAGATTCGTCAGGAAACCCTTGTTGTTGTAATCGCGCAGGATGGCGTTATCGGACAGCGCGCCATTGATGGCCGATTGTCCATCCGAATAATGCACCCGGTCCGGTGCAAACAGATGCCCATGCACCCGCGCACCAGTGGCCTTGGCCAGCCATGGTTCAAAATTCTCGAACAATTCGGTAAACCCCTGAAACATCGAATAGGGGGCCGCCGTCACGCCATTTTCCCAATCCTCGTTTGGAAAACGGCTTTGCATATACAGGCCCGACCGGCCGCGCGTCCGCCGCTCGACCGCTTTAGCGAAAATGCGGTCGATCTTACCGGGGTTCGGTTCGGTCTTTTTCATCGCGCCCGCGATATCGGTCAGAAACGCCTCGTACAGGCGATCGGCGTAGGGCCAGATCTTGCGCGCGACAAAGCAGTCGGATCGGCGCAGCAACTGCAAGTGATCGTCGTAAAAAATGTGAGGCTTGCCCTGGAAATCGAACTTTGACAGCGTCAGAGACCGGCTTTCGATGCTGGTCGAATACTGGCGCGCCAACGTCTGAAAATAGCTCTCGTCCGGGATCCAGACTTGGCGGAAATAGCGGTCATAGGTGGACCGCTCGGGGTCTTGTAGAATGGCCGACAGGGTACGGCGCGTCAGGCACCACCACTGCGACCCCATATGCGGCACGATTCCATTTGGCATCTTCCGCTTGAGGTTTAGCCGACGCTGCCAATCCACCGCCCGGTCGAATAGAAATCGGTTCTTCTTCCATGAAAATGGAAACCGCATGGTGAACCGCTCTTCGTCCAGCCCGCCCACCGTCCAGGGCACGTCAGAGGTGGTTGCGCTTTCGATAAAGTCGGTGCGCGGCCGCTGTTCGAGGTAGTCAATCAATTCCTGCACCGGGCGCAGCGGCAAGCAGGACCCCGATGCCAGATAGACGTGCCGCACCTGCGGAAAATTGGCTAACATCATCTCTGACGCGCCTTGCGATGCGGCGACAATGCCCCAAGTGCCCCATTCGCAACGATAGCGCGGGCTGAACCGCACATCGGGCAAATCGCCCAGCGTAGACACAAAGGCATCATGCGTGCGGCGTGGCACGGATTTGTCGATATGGATCACCACCGGACAACCCGCCGCCGCCCAATGCCGCGCCACCTGTTCGGCCCGACCGAGAGCCGTGTGCACCAACATGACGATGCCAACGCTCACGCCCAGTTCCCCTTGGACATAAGGCCGAGAATCTCTAGTTGTCGCCAGTTGATGTAGCGTTCGGACCATTTGCACCAAAGCTGCGGATCATCTTTCAGCCGTTCGGCATAAGCCTTGTATTCCACCGATGCGGCATAGTGCTGGCTGCGCTCCAGCTCCTCCGCCGCCTTGGCGCTGAAGGTGTCGAGGAACTTGGCGTGCAACAGCACACCGGAGGCTTTTTCGCCGCCCCATTCATCATAGACCTGATTCAACCCGCGCGGCAGCAGCATATGGGTCGAACTGACGTAAGCATAGCGTTTGTCCCATTTGACCAGCGGCACCTTGTTCAGCGCCGGTGCCTTTTCAGGGGTATCTGGAAAGAAGACGCGCGCGCGCGGTCCGCCCTGTATCCACAGGTTCGTAAACTTGTGATTGCGCGCGATCGTGTAATTTCCGCTGTCAAACCACGACGCAATTTCAATCGGGTTTTGCCCCGCTTGATAGGGCTGCTCATCCAGCCGCCCCTTAGGGTACATATCCAACAACATTGCAGAGAACGATTTGATCGACGACGCATCCAACCAGTCGGTCAGCGCGCGCAGGGGCCGCGTGTCGCAAAAGGGGTAGACGAGGAATTCATCGGGATCGACGGTCAGCGTCCAATGGCCATGGGCATGCTTCATCTGCAACCAGTTCAGCCAATCCACGCCAAAGCGGGATCGTTTATAGCTGTGCTTCGTGCTCCATACAGACACATCGGGCTGATCCGCCAAATAGTCCAGTGACCCGTCGTCACTGTCGTTATCCACGAAAAAGAAATGCCCCACGCCCATCTCGCGGTAGTAGTCCAGGAAATAGGGCAAGCGGATACGTTCGTTGCGCTGTGTGCAGAACAGCAGCAGATCGTCAGGCTTGATCTGACCTGTACGAATGGCAATGCGCTTTAGCTCGCGGCGTTTACGAAACGCGCGAATCCGCCAACGCTTGCGCTGAAGCCTCAGCCGATATGACTGAATTACACCCAAAACCGCCCTTCACCTTCGGAACCAAACCGCTCTTTTGATGCGCTATCACGTTAACCTTAACACGGTATTGAAGTGATCCGCCCAGGTGGGGGCCACAAATTTCCGTGCATCGCGCGCATCCGGCGGGTTTTTTGCCCAACTTTCGATTGTCTTTATCCACAAATACGTGTCCGAGACCGAGGCGTAAACGGCTTTATTCCCTAAAATCTCTTTCAATACCTGCAGATCGTTGCACAAAACACGCGTTCCCAGGGTGAGCGCCTCGACGGGGGGCAGGCCAAAGCCCTCTGAATGGCTTGGAAAAACCAGTCCCGCCGCCCCCTGAACCAGCGCGGCCAGCGCTGGGTCGGATAGTCCCGGCACCTCGCGTACGGGGCCACCCGGCGGCAACCTGTCCAGCTGGTCAAAAACCGTCTCATTGTTCCAGCCGCGGCTGCCGCAAATCAACAATGGGGGTGCCTGCGGCCCAAGGCCATGCCAGACGTCCAATAGAAAACTATGGTTCTTGCGCGGCTCAATAGTGCCGACCGTCACGAAATAAGGCGCGGCGGGGGGCAGCCCCGGAGGCAATTGGCCCGTATCAGGCTGCGGCGGCGTGACGCCTAGATGTGCCACCACTGCGGTCGGCACCCTGCCCGGCATCTGCGCTTCGCTGCGCATCTTGGTATCATGCGAATTATAGATAACCAGATCAGCCATAGCGCTGATACGGTCGATTTTACCCTTGAACGGCACAACCGTACCCGTGCGTTGAAATTCTGGATGTTCCAGCGGAATCACATCATGCACCAGCACGGTGACCCGTCCGCCGGCACGTTTCACTGCGCCCAAGACGCGGTCAGTCAGATTGCTATGCCCGACATTCAGATAGCTAAACCCCTGCGGCAGGTGACGGCGCAATACCCGTAGCAAACCAAAAGGCAAACAGCGCGCAATGGCAAACCGGCGTAGATCGCTTTCGGCCCTTGTTAGGGTCGCATTTCGGCGCCTTGGCAACCGTGACAGCACGTCACTTGGCCCCCAAGGCGCCCGCCCATCCAGCCGGTCGAGAAACGCGCGCATACCGTCGCGGTCCAGAAGCACATACCCCAAAGCGGTCCGTGCAAGCCCAAAAATGGGGGCGTCCTGCTGCAGTAAATGGTCCAGATAGGCACGCTCAACCCGGTCAACACCCGTTGCCATCCGCGCGGCCCGGCGCAAACTGCGCGTCATATCCAACAGACGCGCAGGGGGATCAGCCATCGTAGTGGCCGCTCTGATGCCATCTCCAGGCATCTGTAATCATCTGCTTTAGGGTCGAACGCTGGGGTTTCCACCCTAATTCAGTCTCTGCGCGGGTGGACCCCGACACCAACTTGGTGCAGTCGCCCGCACGGCGCCCACCGATACGGTGCGGCACGGCCTTGTTCGTCACGGCGCGGCTGTGCTCGATCACCTCGCGCACTGAAAATCCGGTACCGGTGCCTAGGTTGAACACACGACTGCCCTTGGCATCCTGTAACCACTTGATCCCCAGGACATGGGCATCGACCAGATCGCAGACATGCACATAGTCGCGGATGCAGGTGCCGTCGGGGGTATCGTAATCATCGCCAAACACGGTCAACCCATCCCGCTTGCCATCAATCGCATCTAACATCAGCGGAATTAGGTGGGTTTCCGGCTGGTGAAACTCGCCCACTTCGCCGTCGGGGTCTGCCCCGGCCACGTTGAAATATCGGAATATCACGTGCTTAAGCCCGTGCGCGACCTCGAAATCGCGCAGGATATCTTCGATTGCGCGTTTCGACGCGCCGTAAGCATTGATCGGATGCTGCGCGCTGTCCTCATTTAGAACGACATTATCCTGATCGCCATAAGTGGCGCAGGTCGACGAAAACACGAAATTTTCGCAGCCACTCGCCACCGCAGCCTCGATCAAATTTAGCGACCCGCTGACGTTGTTACGCCAATAGAGGCCAGGCTCGGACATGCTTTCGCCCACTTGGCTCAGTGCCGCAAAATGCATCAGTGCAACAGGCCGATACTTGGCAAAAACCGCGTCCAGCCGCGCCCGGTCCAGCAGATCACCCTGCTCGAACGGGCCGAATTTGACTGCATCACGCCATCCGGTGATCAGATTGTCATATGTGACGGGGGTAAAACCTGCAGCCTTCAGCGCTTTGCAGGCGTGCGACCCGATATAGCCCGCACCCCCAGTGACCAAAACATTGCTCATACTGCTCTTCCCACGCTGCCGTTACTGGGCCGCCTTGTCCACCTGCATAATGGAATGCAGATATGCGCGCAGATCATCGCGCAGCTCTTCGCGCGCCAGACCAAAGGCCACTGTTGCCTGCAAAAATCCTGATTTAGAGCCACAATCAAACCGCTGCCCCCGGAAACGGAAGCCGTAAACATCGCGGTCATGCTCGATCTCTTTGGCAATCGCATCGGTCAGCTGTATCTCACCACCCGACCCGGTCTTGAGCTGATTGAGGTTCTGCAAGACCGTTGGCGCCAAAATGTAACGCCCGATCACCGCAAGGTTGGACGGCGCCTTGCCTGCATCTGGCTTTTCAACCATGCCCTTGACCTTAACCAGCTGGCCCATGTCGTCGGATACATCCAACATCCCGTAGGATGACGCGCGCTCTGGCTCCACTTCCATCGCGGCGACCATATTGCCGCCGGTTTCGGCATAGGCCTCAACCATCTGTTGCAAGCAGGGTTTCTCGGCGGCGATCACATCATCCGGCAGGATCACGGCAAAAGGTTCATTCGCAATCAGTCGCCGTGCGCACCACACCGCATGGCCCAGGCCCAGCGCACGATGCTGGCGAATATAGGCGATCGCGCCGCTTTCCATATTGGTGTTGTTCAGGATCTTCAGCAGATCCTTCTTTTTCTTGCGGCGCAGTTCCTGTTCCAGCTGCGGCGCGTGGTCGAAATAGTCCTCCAACGCCCCTTTGCCCCGCGAGGTGACAAAGATGAATTCCTTGATCCCCGCCGCGCGCGCTTCGTCGATCGCATATTGGATCAACGGGCGGTCAACCAAGGTCATAATCTCTTTGGGGACCGATTTCGTCGCTGGCAGGAACCGTGTGCCCATGCCGGCCACCGGAAAAATCGCTTTCGTTACTTTCTTACGCATTTCAATCCTAACAAACTCATTCCGACCGGCTGCTCTGTGCAGGTCGGTCAAACCCTGCGCTGACGTTTTTGGCAGGGTACCGCTAAATCACTCTTCGCTCAATCCGCGCTGCGTGGCAACGCGTGCGCGTTCGTTTTGCAGTCGGCGCCTGCGTGAAATCAACGAAAACAGCGGTTCCCCGCGCATGGATTTCCCAAATATTCCACCACGTTGCAGCCAAACGCCATCTTGCCGCCCAAATTCCACCCGATGGAACATCGCCGTGGGCGACAGACAGATCAAAGTGACAATCTCGCCCGCTGACACCCGCGCCGCAGCGATTTTGCGGTCCCGACCTAGACGCCAGGGGCGGGTGGCCATGACCACGCTGTCGCGACGGGACACAGGAAAGAGCTGAAAGGCTGCCGCCGGATGGGCTGCCAGCGTCCCTGCGCCAAACGTGCGCAACGCCCCCTCGGCATAACCCTGATCCAAACGGGCCAGTAGATGTCGCACGCCACGCGGCTCTAGCCCGCCGCTGATCATGTGACGCAGCAATCGTTTACGCTCGCCTTTTCGCAATTGCGTCCAATGGGTTGCCCACTCAGGTTGCGGAATGTGCTTGCGCTGAAATACTGCCCAACTGGCCCCGATATCGTACAAATCGCGCGGCACGCGGTCGTCCCTGCGCACCCGGTTGCCGGCAAATCCGTGATGCACCTCGGCCAGCGGGACAATCGCAGTGGCGTGGCCCGCCCGTGCCAGCCGCATGTTCAAATCGGTTTCGTCCAGAAAATAGTGAAACGCCGGGTCAAAGCCCCCCAATTGCACCAGAATATCGCGCCGAAACGCCATGTTAGTGCCTTCTGTCTTGATCGCGCGCCCCTTTGGCGGATGCAGCACCGTGGGTCGTGTGCCATCAACCACTAGGCGCTCTGCCCCGCCCTTGCAGTCCAGCGATCGCGCGCACCACTGAAACGAAATGCCATTACGCCCGCGCACGAAACCACCCGTCGCTGCAACGTTTGCCTGCGCGAAAGGGGCCACCAGATGCCGCAACCACTGCGGCTCTGGCACGGCATCATCGTCGATAAAGGCCAGCACCTCGCCGGCCGCATGGGTGATGCCCAGATTGCGCGCTGCCGAAATATTCGCCTCATCAAAGGGCAGAAGCTTGAGGTCGCTCGCAAATGGCATCGCGCGCGCCGCAGCGATCCCTGCAGGATCAGCCACGACCACCACCTCAAAAGGATCATACTGCACCTGCGCCAATCCCGCCAAGCAGCGCCGCAATGCGTCTGGCCTGTTCCGGCTGACGATCACGACACTAACGGGGCTGTGCATCACTCCAATCCCATTTTCGCCATCATGGACTCGATCTTTGCGACGTCTTCGGGATTGTTCAGCTCCCAGAACTCACGACCCTGAGCCTCGACCTCGGCACAGAGCACCGAACGACCGTTTTCGAGAAAACGCAACTGCTCCAGACCCTCCAATTGCTCAAGCGGGCCGGTGGGCCAAGAGGGGTAGTTCGCCAGCGCGTCGGGTCGGTAGGCATAGACACCGACGTGGTGGAACACCGGGGTCATATCAGTCTCTAAATAGGTCTTTGACGTGAACGGAACGACCTCTTTTGAGAAATAAAGGGCGGTGTTATCGGCGGCAAATACCGCAGTGGTGCCGCCAACGCGCCCGGCCTTTCGGTCTGCCAACAAACTATTGAGCGTGGTCCCGTCGCAGCGCAAAACCGGAGTTGCGATCTCGGCCTGCGGGGCCGCGATCAGACCCTGCACAAGGCTTTCGACAAACCAATGCGGGGTCAGCGGGGCATCCCCTTGCAGGTTAACCACGATGTCATACCCACCGCCCAGCGCCGCATGGGCCTCGGCGCAGCGTTCCGTGCCATTGGCGCAATCGACGGATGTCATCACGACCTCTGCGCCAAAACCTTTAGCCGCCTGTTCGATACGGGTGTCGTCGGTGGCAACAACAACACGGTCTACACCGCCGACAGCACAGGCCGCGCGCCAACTGCGTTCGATCAGGCTGCGCGACACGCCACTTGCGCCTTTCAATTCCACCAAAGGCTTGCCGGGATAGCGGGTCGAGGAGTAGCGGGCTGGGATGACAATAAGAACAGACATCAGGCGCTCTTCAATTCAACACCCGGCGCGTGGGCAATGAAAAACGGATTGGCGAAATCAGGCTTGCCGTAGGTCAGCGGCGTCAGATCGTCAAAGCGCACCACCGAACCCCCGGCCCCGTTCAGCACCGCATGACCCGCGGCTGTGTCCCATTCCATCGTGCGACCCAGCCGGGGATATAGGTCGGCCTCACCCGTCGCCACCAGACAGAACTTTAACGACGACCCCGCGCTGGTCATGTCCCGCACGCCGTATTTGCCAATATAGTCATCAGTTGCCTGATCCCGATGTGATTTTGACGCGACGACCATCAGGGCCGAATTGTCAGGGTCAGAGACTGATATTGCCTGCGTAGGCCCGACCTGATCCTTGGCAAAATCTCCGGTTTCCTCGACTGATTGACCATCCGCGAGTGTAAAGAACATCCGCGATTTGGCTGGGGCATAGACCACACCACGGGTTGGCACACCGCCTTCGACCAATGCGATATTCACCGTAAAATCGCCCCGCCGGTGCACGAACTCTTTGGTGCCATCCAGAGGATCGACGATCAAAAACGTATCGCCCCGCGCGCTGTGGGTGGCGGACTGTTCTTCGGTCACAAGCATCACATCGGGGAACGCCGCGCGCAGCCCGGCGGAAATGATTTCATCGGCAGCCTCGTCCGCAACGGTAACCGGACTTTCGTCGATTTTGGTTTTCACCTCAAAGTCGTCCTGCCCGTAAATCTCCATGATCTTGTCGCCGGCTTGCAGTGCCAACTGCCGCATCACCGTGACCAGTTTATCATATTCCATTCCGTCCGCCCTTTCGGCTTTCGTTGATTAGTTTTTCGTCTCCCCTTATGATGCCGAGCTAACGGAACAGCAAGAAATCCGTTCTACGCTCAGGCCTTCCCAAGGACACAACGCATGTTCCAATCTTCACGCAAGCCGACAACGGGCATCGGATCGGCCCTTGCCATGGCTGAGCTGATTTACCATTCGGTCGTGCGCAACGTCCGCAAGCAGCATAACAATGCCTTTGTCGCGATTGCCATGAACATGATGCAGGCCGTGATGTTCGTGATGGCCTTTTATATCATGTTTTCCATACTGGGCATGCGCAGTTCGGCCGTACGCGGGGATTTTCTGGTCTATCTGATGACCGGGATTTTCCTATATCTCACGCATGTAAAGGCGTTGGGTGCCGTTGCAGGGTCCGAAGGACCGGCCAGCCCGATGATGCAGCACGCCCCGATGACCACGT
This sequence comes from Sulfitobacter sp. KMM 9851, assembly GCF_057178245.1. Taxonomy (NCBI): domain Bacteria; kingdom Pseudomonadati; phylum Pseudomonadota; class Alphaproteobacteria; order Rhodobacterales; family Roseobacteraceae; genus Sulfitobacter; species Sulfitobacter sp. KMM 9851. The sequence goes on along the minus strand of NZ_CM169991.1, from coordinate 127,444 downwards.
TCATCTCTATCGCCTCGGCGGCTATGGGCGCGCTTTACGTTCAGGTGCTGTCACTTTTCGTCATTCTTTTCGTTTACCACGTTGGCTTTACGCCGCTGGATATCAGTCAGCCCATTGCGGCCTTTGGCATGTTGCTGATCGCATGGTTTACCGGATGTGCGCTTGGGCTTGTGATGCTCGCGATGAAGCCGTGGTTTCCGTCGGTTGTGGCGCTTTTTACCACTGTGTATCAACGCGCCAACATGATTGCCTCGGGAAAGATGTTCCTGGCCAACTCGCTGCCAGGATTCATGATCTCTATGTTCGACTGGAATCCGCTGTTTCACACAATTGATCAGGCGCGCGGCTTTGCCTTTATCAATTACAACCCGCGCTACAGCAATTGGGAGTATCCGATGTGGGTCGGGCTGGTGTTTCTGGTGATCGGGTTGATGGGCGAATTCTACACACGAAAACACGCCTCACTTAGTTGGAATGCGCGGCGATGAGGGGGCTTTTGATCGCCTTGCTGTGCCTGCTATCCCTGCCGGCTGCTGCCACACAGGACGCATGGCCCGCATTGTATGATGTGACAGGCGTCGCTGCCAGTGACGTACTGAACATCCGCGAAAGACCCAACTCAAGCGCCCCTATCGTCGGGGTGCTGTCGCCCGCCGCCAGAAATGTTGAACTGATCCGCCCCAACGACCGCCAAACATGGGCATTGGTGAACACGCGTGAAGGATCGGGGTGGGTTTCGCTCAAGTTTCTGAAACGCCAGCAGGAACAATGGCTGGGCAAAATGCCACCAGTGGCCAGTTGTGCTGGGACGGAACCGTTCTGGGGGATTAAAGTTAACGGACAGCGCATGACCTTCAGCGGTCTCGCATTTGATGCGCAGTCCTATTCCATTACTCAGTCCGGCTCGGCCCAGAATCGCCGTGATCGTTACAACCTGATCGGCAGCGGCCCCTCGGGCACCGCCATTGCGGCCATCACCATGCAAGCGTGCAACGACGGCATGTCTGACCACGACTTTGGCCTGTCGGTCGATCTGTTCCTGCAAGGCACGGACCAGTGGCAACACCTGACCGGCTGCTGCTCCCTCAGTCCGTAGCACCCCCCCGGACTTTTTTAAAAAGTCCGGCCCGTTTTCTTCAAAAGAAAACGCCTACTCCACCACCCGCAGCGTCAGATTGATCCGCCCGCCCTTGGGCAGCAATGCCGATGACCCCGGCCTGATTCGATCAACACCGTGATAGGTCAGCCGCGCGTCACCGCCCATCACCACCACATCCCCCGATTGCAGCCAGATCGATTCCGTCTTGCCGCCGCGTGCGGTGTTCCCGATGCGAAACAGCCCCTCGTCGCCCAGCGATACGGATACCACGGGCCATTGAAAATCCGCCTCGTCGCGGTCCTGATGCAGACCCATGCGCGCCTCGGCATCATAATAGTTTATCAGACAACATTCGGGTTGGCGTGCAAGTCCGGTCGCCTGATCCCAGATCGCCAGAACAGATGTGGGGATGGCGGGCCACTGCTGGCCCTCTGGATGCTGCGTGACGTAACGATACCCACGCCGGTCTGAAAACCAGCCATACTGTCCCGCAGCAGTCATTCGCACCGACATGCGCCCGCCACGCGGCACTTCTGGCCGAAAAAACGGGGCTACACGTACCACACCACGCACGTCCTCCAATACCGCGCGCTGTGCGTCGCGGTCTAGAAATCCCTTGTGAATATCAAAGCCCCGCAGCCGCAATACCGTCATTTATGTCTCGTTCTCCGCCACATTCACAAAAATCATCATAGAATCCCGCCTTCCTACCCTCTGCAATGGTTGCAGGGTGGAAATACCCTCCTTATATACGCTCCGAACCGTCGAGGGCACCTGCGCCTTCGATGTCCACAGATCGGGGCAGGATGCCAAAACGGGTCCTTGCCTCGTGTCATCGCCTTAGACTTAAAAAGGGATCGAAAACATGGCCAAAGTAATTGGTATTGACCTTGGAACAACAAACAGCTGCATCGCCATCATGGACGGCAGCCAACCCCGCGTGATCGAAAACGCCGAAGGCGCGCGCACAACCCCGTCGATCGTCGCGTTTACCGACGACGAACGCCTCGTGGGTCAGCCTGCAAAACGTCAGGCCGTCACCAACCCCGAAAATACAATTTTCGGCGTCAAACGTCTGGTTGGCCGTCGCAACGACGATGCCGATCTGGCCAAAGACAAGAAAAACCTGCCCTTCAACGTGATTGATGGCGGCAATGGCGACGCATGGGTCGAAGCCAAGGGTGAGAAATACTCCCCAAGCCAAATCTCTGCGTTCATTCTGGGCAAGATGAAAGAAACCGCCGAAAGCTACCTTGGCGAAGAAGTGACCCAAGCGGTCATCACCGTACCTGCCTATTTCAACGACGCCCAGCGTCAGGCGACCAAGGACGCGGGCAAGATCGCCGGTCTCGAAGTGCTGCGGATCATCAACGAACCGACGGCTGCGGCGCTGGCCTATGGTCTGGACAAAGAGAACACCCAAACCATCGCGGTCTATGACCTTGGTGGCGGTACGTTCGACGTGACCATTCTGGAAATCGACGATGGTCTGTTCGAAGTGAAATCCACCAACGGCGATACCTTCCTCGGTGGTGAAGACTTTGACATGCGCATCGTCAACTACCTTGCCGATGAGTTTAAAAAGACCAATGGCGTTGACCTGACCAAAGACAAGATGGCGCTGCAGCGCCTGAAGGAAGCTGCCGAAAAGGCCAAGATCGAACTGTCCTCTTCCAGCCAGACCGAAATCAACCAGCCCTTCATCTCGATGGGCAAGGATGGTTCGCCGCTGCACATGGTCATGAAACTGACCCGCGCCAAGCTGGAAAGCCTCGTGGGCGACCTGATCAAGGCGTCGATGAAACCCTGTGCTGCGGCGTTGAAGGATGCCGGTCTGACAGCCAAGGATATCGATGAAGTTGTTTTGGTTGGCGGGATGACCCGGATGCCGAAAGTGGTCGAAGAGGTGACCAAGTTCTTCGGTAAAGAGCCGCACAAAGGCGTAAACCCTGACGAGGTGGTTGCCCTTGGCGCCGCTATTCAGGCCGGTGTTCTGCAAGGCGACGTAAAAGACGTTGTTCTGCTCGACGTTACTCCGCTGTCCTTGGGTATCGAAACGCTGGGTGGCGTGTTCACCCGTCTGATCGACCGCAACACAACGATCCCGACCAAAAAGTCCCAGGTGTTTTCTACCGCCGAAGACAATCAGAATGCCGTGACCATCCGGGTGTTCCAGGGTGAACGTGAAATGGCCGCCGACAACAAGATCCTCGGTGCCTTTAACCTTGAAAACATCCCGCCTGCACCACGTGGCATGCCCCAGATCGAAGTGACCTTTGACATTGATGCCAACGGCATCGTGTCGGTCGGCGCGCTCGACAAAGGGACCATGAAAGAGCAGAAGATCACGATCCAGGCATCTGGTGGTCTGTCCGATGCGGATATCGAAAAGATGGTGAAGGACGCCGAAGAGAATGCGGAATCCGATAAGGAACGCCGCACCCTGATCGAAGCTAAAAACCAGGCGGAATCGTTGATCCACTCGACTGAGAAGTCGGTTGAAGAACATTCCGACAAGGTTGATCCAACCACGGTTGAGGCGATCGAACTGGCTATTGCTGCGCTCAAGGACGAACTGGAAACTGACAACGCCGATAAGATCAAGTCCGGCATCCAGAACGTCACCGAAGCCGCCATGAAACTGGGCGAAGCCATCTATAAAGCCGCGCAGGATGACGGCGATGATGATATGGCCGCAGCCGCAGATTCCGCGCCCGGTGGGGACGATGATATCGTCGACGCCGAGTTCGAAGATCTGGACAACGACAAGCGCGCGTAAGCGTGTGACGGAAACTATGACAGGGCCGGTCCGTATGACGGGCTGGCCCATCATGTTCCAGCGCAGGAGCTGAAAACCCATGGCAAAACGTGACTATTACGAGGTGCTTGGCGTTGCCAAAGGGGCCTCTGCCGACGAGCTAAAGAAAGCGTACCGGACCAAGGTGAAGGAGCTTCATCCCGACCGGAACAACGACAACCCCAAAGCCGAATCCCAGTTCAAGGAAGTCGGCGAAGCCTATGATGTTCTTAAGGACGGCGACAAGAAAGCCGCCTATGACCGCTATGGCCATGCTGCATTTGAAGGCGGCATGGGTGCCGGCGGACGCCCCGGTGGCGGGCATGGCGATTTTTCCTCAGCCTTTTCCGATGTTTTCGACGATCTGTTCGGCGATTTCATGGGTCAACGCGGGGGTGGTGGCGGTGGCGGCCGCCGTGCCGCGCGTGGCGCCGACCTGCGCTATAATCTTAGCATCTCTCTCGAAGATGCGTTTTCCGGACTGCAAAAATCTATTAACGTGCCTGCCGCTGTGCATTGTGGCGCGTGTAATGGCACCGGCGCCGAAGGCGGGTCAGAGCCAACGACCTGTCCAACCTGCTCTGGCATGGGCAAGGTCCGCGCGCAGCAAGGCTTTTTCACCGTTGAACGCACTTGCCCGACCTGTTCGGGCATGGGTCAGATCGTCAAGAACCCCTGCAAGTCCTGCCGTGGTGCAGGACGCGTGGAGAAAGAACGCACACTGTCCGTCAATATCCCCGCCGGTGTCGAAACCGGCACCCGCATTCGCCTTGCTGGCGAGGGCGAGGCCGGGATGCGCGGTGGGCCGTCGGGTGATCTCTATATATTCATCGAAGTGGCCGAACATGACCTGTTCGAGCGGGACGGTGCCAACCTGTTCTGCCGCGTACCAGTTTCGATGAGCACTGCCGCATTGGGTGGTAACATCGAGGTGCCGACAATCGACGGGGGTCGTGGCCGCGTGCAAATCCCTGCAGGCAGCCAGTCAGGTCGCCAGATGCGTCTGCGTGGCAAGGGCATGCCACCCCTGCGCGGCGGCGGTGTTGGTGATATGATCATCGAACTTGCGGTGGAAACCCCGGTGAACCTGACCAGCCGCCAAAAGGAATTGCTGCGAGAGTTCGAGGGTGAGGCCCAGAACAACAACCCTGAAAGCAGCAACTTCTTTTCGTCAGTGAAGTCCTTTTGGGATTCGATGAAGGGCTAAGCCTGCGTCCGGGCCATTGGCCCGGAATTCGCAGTCCCATCGGACTACTTAGGTCATTATGAACAAGGTTGTTCTGCGCCGCAACGGTAGGGTCCTGCGCATCCGGTTTGTCGTTCAGGGCCTTTCCAATTCCTAAATATTCCGTCGCGGTTAACCGAATCCTAACCATGTCTGCGCAGGCTGGCTGCATGTCGAATGCACCCAAAACATTTTCGGACCTACCCCTGCCATTCCTCATGGATGAGGTTCGCAAAGCACCTTCGAACATGGGTAAACAGCCCTCCTACATCGCCGATCACCGCCAACGTCTGCGTGACCGTTTCATGGTGGGTGGACCGGCCGCGATGCCCGATTACGAATTGTTGGAATTGGTGCTCTTCCGCGCGATCCCGCGCCGCGATGTTAAACCGCTCGCGCGAAACCTGATGGACCAGTTCGGCGATTTCAATCGCGTGATCACCGCACCCGAAGCCCGCCTGCGCGATGTATCGGGCGTGGGTGAGGCCGTGATCGTTGAGCTGAAAATCATTGAGGCCGCGTCGCAACGGCTGGCGCGATCGCGCGTACTGAAACAGCCTGTGGTGTCCAGTTGGGACGCGCTGATCGACTATTGCCACACCGCCATGGCCCACCGCGAAGTCGAACAGTTTCGCGTGCTTTACCTTGACAGGAAAAACGTGCTGATCGCGGATGAGGAACAGGCAAGGGGCACCGTGGATCATGTGCCGGTCTACCCCCGAGAGATCGCCAAGCGCGCGTTGGAATTAAATGCCAGCGCCTTGATATTGGTACATAATCATCCGTCTGGTGACCCCACGCCATCACGGTCAGACATCGACATGACCAATCAGGTGATTGCCGCCTGCGACGCCCTGGGGCTGTCGCTGCACGACCACCTTATCATCGGTAAATCCCGCGAGCTGAGCTTTCGGTCCGAGGGGTTCATCTAACGGGATCGGTTAGCGTACCCATACCTCTACCCGTCGGTTGGCCTGACGGCCCCATTCACTGTCATCACAGGCCATCGGCATCGCCTCGCCAAAGGCGTCAACGCCCAGTGTCACGCGCTCAAGATTTGCCGTCACGGCTGCTGCACCCACCGCGCGCCGCACTGCCTCGGCCCGGCGCAGGGCAATGTCGCGGTTGGCCTTAGCCGCCCCGTCACCATCGCTAAAGCCGACAAACACCAATTGCCGCGCATCGTACTGGCCCTGTTCCAACGCCCGCGCCAGTTGCTGCACATTGGACCGCGATTGCGCGTCCAAGCGGATAGACCCCGCCTCGAACCGGAACGAGGTCGTCAGCCGCGCCATCGGCGTCAGGGTCGCTGTCATCCGCTGCAGTTCTCCCAGCGAGGTTTCAGGCCCGGCGACAGTTATCGCGTTGGCAAAACGGTTGCCCTGATCCTCGACGGCGATCTCTTCGGGGGTCTGATCGACAAACCCCGCCCGACGGATCACCAATTGCGCGGCAGGCCCTCTGGTAAAGGCCAGAAACTCCCGCGCGATCAAGGGCAGACGGCGCGCCGGGAAATACAAAAACATCGGCGCGGTCAGCGGGTAATCTTCAGTTTTGATGGTGCGCCGCGACGCATCCAGCAAAAACCCACATTTGCCCCCCAGCGTCAGAACCTGGGTGTTGCGCTGTTCGGCATAGCTCGTGATGCCAATGGCAAACAAATCCTTTGCCACCGCCTCTGCCAAGTCGACGGGCAAGCCATGGCGCGTGATGATCTGAGTTAGTTCAAGTTTGGCCGGCCCCATAACCTGATCCACAATAGCTTGGCTCAACCCGCTGCGCGCGTCGGGCAGGTGCAGTACAATCGGCCCATCAGGACCGCCCAACTCTTGCCAATTATCAATCTCGCCGGAAAATACGCGGGCCAGCATGAGCGGCGAAATCTGTTTTACCGGGTTCGCAGGCGACACCACAGGGACAACGGCATCCAGCGCAAGCACGCGGCTTCGGTTCGCCCCGGTCAGATCACCCATGCCGGCCTCACGCGCATTAATCCGTTCGTCCCGCCGCACCTCTCGCAAGGCCAGCACAACGTCTGCCTCATCTGCCAGAAGATCGGCAAAACCTTCGTCCGTATTGGTCGCACTAAAGCCAAACCGCGCGGCCAGCTTGCCGGTATCATTTTGGGCCAACAGCAGGGTAAACCGCGTGGCGCTCTGTTGCTCGCGGCTCACGCTATAGCCGTTCTTTTGGGCAAAAGCTTCGATCAGGGCGGGCATCAAGACGGCCCCCATGGTCGCAGAGCCTGACATCTGAACCTCGGCTACGAAATCATCCAGATTGGGGCATCCCGGCCCGGCACAGGAAACGCCCGAGCCATCGACCGTGAGCTGACCATAGTCCGTTTCAACACGGTAAAACTCACCGTCGAAACCCAGCAACATGCCGCTCAACTCGACCTTGCCATCGCGCGAGGTGAGCGTGACATCCTGCGCCGAGGCAATCAGCGGCGCAAATAGCAAAAGTGCGGCGCAGACCGCCGCACGTTTCAAGCTGTTCATAGAACCCCAAACGATTGCGTTAGTTATGCGCAACCTTCAGGTCTTGGAGCAGATTATTCAACACCAGAAAGTTACCAATCGCATCACACTCCGGCACGGCCAGCGTAAGGTTCTGGGTTTTGACCTTGCCACCGTCAACCAGCTCCAGCGATTGCGCCTCGATCTCTATGCCGCAGTTGGCCTGTGTCACCTCTGCTTCGACGCTCAGCGCCACGTCGCCGCTGCGCTCGATTGCGCTGATGGGAAAGCTGTAGACTTCGGCCATCAACGGCTCTGCTGCTGCAGTGTCGCCCAGCCGACTGATAAAGCCGCCCTGCCCGGTGACCGCCGCAGCCATGTCGCGTGGCGCACCGGACCATACATGGCCATCATCGCCATAGTCCGCACCAAATTCACGGGCGTGGATTTCAAAACCGGTCTGGCCTTTCCACTGCAACACAACGCGGTTGTAGGTGGCCAGTTCTTCCACCGTGGTCTGCGCGACCGCACCGTCACCGTTGGTGAAAGCGAGGATAAACACTGCCTCTTGGGCCAATGCAGGCACGGTCAGATCGATCTGGCCAGTGGCCGATGTGGTTTCGGTAAAGATCATACCGTTGTGGTGGACTGCCATCCGTTCGTTCGGCAGGCAGGGTGCGTCGAGCGTGAGGTTCACCATCGCGGCCGCAACGGCGCGCGCATTTGCTGTAATTTCGCAAGTCGGGGTTACCGCGCCACCAGGCATACCGGGTGTGGGCAGCGTGCTTTGCGGAGCAGAGGCCTTGGCGACCTGCGGATCGGTCGCGGGGATGTCGATCTGCCTGTCAAATTCAGCAGAGGTCAGCGTGATCCCTTCGACTTCAAGCAGGGCATTGCTGGCACTTTTTGGCCCCAACTTCTGGACAAGAGAGGCTCCTTTCGGTGCAACGGCCTTGCCATAGCGTTTTTCAGCCGTGTCTGAATTCTGCATGATAAAGCCGATGCCCACGGCACAAGCCAATGTCCCGACAGCGGTCAGAATTTCTCTGGTGCGCATGATGCCAAGTCCCTTTCAACGGAATCGTTCGGGACCTTTATTGCGCAGGATCAGGGCCGGGATGTGGCCGAGGAAAGGGAAGTTTTGGGCGAAACCATGGCAGGCCGTTAGGCGACCCGACCATGGCAATGCTTGAACTTCTTACCCGATCCGCAAGGGCAATCATCGTTGCGCCCCGGGTTGCCCCAGGTCGACGGATCGCTTTCGTCGAACCCTTGCGCGGCTGTCCCGCTGGGTGCGGCATCGGATGCATCGGCTTCGGTCGCTTGCGTTGTGGCATCCTGCATGGCGGCCTGACGGGCGGCCATTTCTTGCAACATCTCGCGGCGCTGGTCCTCTGACATCGGCTGGATCTGGCCCAGTTTCTGGGTCACATCCTGACGCAGACTGTCCAGCATCACTTCAAACAACTGAAAGGCTTCGTTCTTGTATTCGTTCAATGGATCGCGCTGCGCATAGCTGCGGAAACCAACGACCGACCGAAGGTGTTCCAACGTCAGCAAGTGATCGCGCCACTTGGCGTCGATTGACTGCAACAACAGCTGCTTTTCGATGTTGCGCATGTTTTCGTCGCCAAAAACCTCGGCTTTGTCGGCCATCATCTTAGCGCTCGCATCCATCAGACGTTCGCGGATCACCTCGTCGTCTACGCCGTCCTCTTCGCACCATGCGATCACCGGCACGTCAATGTTCAGCTGTTCGATAACGGCAGCATAGAAGCCGTGGGTGTCCCACTGATCGGCGTAGGTTTTTGGCGGCATGTAGGTGTCGATCAGATCGTCGATCACCTGTTCGCGCATATCCGTCACGATCTCGTTCAGATCATCGGCCTTCATGATGTCACGGCGCTGGCCAAAGATGACCTTGCGCTGTTCGTTCATCACGTCATCGAATTTCAGCAACTGCTTGCGAATGTCAAAGTTGCGGCCTTCAACCTTGGCCTGCGCCCGTTCGAGCGATTTGTTGACCCAAGGGTGAATGATCGCCTCGCCTTCCTTGAGGCCCAGCGTGGTCAGTACTTTTTCCAACCGCTCAGAGCCGAAGATGCGCATCAGGTCGTCTTCGAGCGAGAGAAAGAATGACGTGCGCCCCGGATCACCCTGACGGCCAGAACGGCCGCGCAACTGGTTGTCGATGCGGCGGCTTTCATGGCGCTCGGACGCCAGCACATAAAGGCCCCCCGCCTCCAGCACTTTTTTCTTCTCGTCTGCGTGTTCCGCTTCGATCTGGGCGCGAATGGCTTCTGGTTCCGCCTCGGGGTCTTTGTCCAGCGCTTCGAGCACCTTTAGCTCGACGTTGCCGCCCAACTGAATGTCGGTGCCGCGTCCGGCCATGTTGGTCGCAATCGTCACCGCGCTGAATTTGCCGGCGTCGGCGATGATTTGCGCCTCCTGCTCGTGCTGGCGCGCGTTCAATACATTGTGTTCGATCCCCGCATCCTTGAGCATGACGCTCAACTGTTCGGATTTCTCGATCGAGGTGGTGCCAACAAGACAAGGTTGCCCCTTGGCATTGGCTTCCTTCACCTTTTCGATCATCGCCTCGTATTTTTCGCGGGCGGTGCGGTAAACGGCATCGTCCTCGTCAATCCGCGCGATTGGCACGTTTGTCGGCACTTCAACCACGCCAAGGCCGTAAATTTCGGAAAATTCTTCGGCTTCGGTCAGGGCGGTGCCAGTCATCCCGGCCAGTTTATTGTACAGGCGGAAATAGTTTTGAAAAGTGACCGAGGCCAGCGTCACGTTTTCGGGCTGGATGTCCGCACCCTCCTTGGCCTCGATAGCCTGGTGCAGACCGTCGGACAGACGGCGGCCCGGCATCATCCGGCCGGTGAATTCATCAATCAAGGTAACCGCACCATCGCGCACGATGTAATCCTTGTCGCGCTGAAACAACTTGTGTGCGCGCAGACCTTGGTTGACGTGGTGCACGATCGTCGTGCTTTCGGGATCGTAAAGGGTCATCCCTTCTTCAAGAAGGTCGCGGGCGCGCAACTGTTCTTCAAGGAATTCATTGCCTTCGTCAGTGAAGGTGACATTACGGGTCTTTTCATCGAGTTCATAATGCTCTTCACGCAGCGACGGGATCAGTGCATCAATCAACTGATACAACTCTGAACGATCCTGCGACGGGCCGGAAATGATCAGCGGCGTACGCGCCTCGTCGATCAGAATACTGTCGACTTCATCCACGATCGCGAAGTTATGCTCGCGTTGCAGCATTTCGGCGAGATTTGCCTTCATGTTGTCGCGCAGATAGTCAAAACCCAGCTCGTTATTGGTGGCATAGGTGACATCGCACGCATAGGCGGCGCGTTTCTGGTCCTCTGCCATGCCGGAATAGGCGACGCCAGTCGTCAGCCCCAGCGCGCCGAATACCTTGCTCATCCATTCAGCGTCACGCTGGGCGAGGTATTCGTTGACGGTAACGATGTGCACGCCTTTGCCGGTCAGGCCGTTCAAATAGGCGGCAAAGGTGGCGGTCAGGGTCTTGCCCTCGCCTGTTTTCTGTTCGGCGATGTTGCCTTGGTGCAGGAATATACCGCCCAGCAACTGCGTATCAAAGGCGCGCAGGCCCAAGGTGCGGCGCGCAGCCTCGCGGCAGTTGGCAAAGGCTTCTGGCAGCAGCGCATCCAGGCTTTCGCCATCGTTCGCGCGTTTTGCCAATTCCTTGGTCTTGTCCTTCAGGCCAGCATCGCTCAGCTTTTCAAATTCTGGCTCCAGCGCGTTGATCTGCGCCACCAGCGGGCGGGTCGACTTGATCTTGCGGTCGTTTGGCGTGCCAAAGACCTTTTTGGCGATTGTTCCGATACCCAGCATGTAATCTCCCGCCGAAGTTATGGTGTCTTGCGCCGATCTGCTTGCCCAGCGCCATGTCACCTCATAGATAGATGACTGAACCCGCGCCTTTTGTCGCGCCCATAGGGCGATGTAAGGGGCGCGCCATACACTGTCAATGTAGCAGCCCGCTACGAACGAAGCGATTGGACCTATCCATGCAAAAACCCCTCATTTTTCTGTCTTCACTGGCCATCGCAGTCAGCATGGCCCTGCCTGTTGCCGCTCAGGACGAGGCCGGGATCGATACGGTCGTCGCCACCGTGAACGGCACGAACATCACCGTGGGCCATATGATCGTCGCCCTTGCCAGCCTGCCAGAGCAATATCAGCAGTTGCCCGATGAAGTGCTCTTTAAGGGCATTCTGGACCAGTTGGTGCAACAGACAGCGCTGGCCGACACCCATACCGGCGATCTGCCGTCGCGCATCACGCTGGCCTTGGAAAACGAAACGCGGTCGCTGACAGCGGGTGAAGTCGTTGAAAAAGTCATGGCGGATGAGGTCAGCGAAGCCGATCTGCAAGCCGCCTACGACGAAGAATACGCCAGCGCCGAGCCGGAGCAGGAATTCAACGCGGCGCATATCCTGGTCGAGACCGAAGAAGAGGCCAAGGCGATTAAGGAAGAATTGGAAGGCGGGGCCGATTTTGCCGAAGTCGCACGCGAGAAATCCACCGGGCCATCGGGGCCAAGCGGCGGATCGCTGGGCTGGTTTGGCAAGGGGATGATGGTTCCCGCATTCGAGGCAGCAGTCACCGATATGGAACCCGGTGCTATTTCCGATCCGGTGGAAACGCAGTTTGGCTGGCACGTTATCAAGCTGAACGAAGTGCGCGTGGCTGATGCCCCAGCGCTGGACGACGTACGCGAAGAACTGGAACTGGAACTGCGCCAAGCCCGCGTTCAGGCCGCGATTGAAAAGGTCACCAAAAGCGCTGACGTGGACCGTAGTGCTGCCGAGGGCATTGACCCGACCCTGCTGCGCAAAATCGAATTGCTGGAGTAACCCATGGGAAAATCGCTCGCTGTTTCGCCTCTGGCTCCGGCCGACTTTCCTGAGCTGCCGGTCATCGACGGGGTGACCTTTGCCACCGCAGCGGCCGGTGTGCGCTATCAGGGCCGGACTGATCTGATGCTCGCGCTCTTGGCGCCGGGCAGCAGTGTTGCTGGCGCCTTCACACGCTCCGCAACGCGTGCCGCCCCGGTGCTGGACTGTCAGGCCAAGATCGGCGGCAGTTCGGACGCGGGTGCTGCCATCGTCGTGAATTCCGGCAATGCCAACGCCTTTACCGGGCGCGGCGGTGTCGAAGCGGTCGAAGCGATTACCAAGGCCGTGGCCGATGTCTGCGACATTCCTCAGTCACGTGTCTTTACCTCGTCGACGGGGGTGATTGGCGAACCGCTGCCGCATGATCGCATCACCTCGGCCCTGTCGGATCTGGTGACGAAACTGGACGCTGGCGGCATTGCCGACGCCGCACGCGCCATCATGACAACGGATACCTTTCCCAAAGGCGCGCGCGCTGATGTCACGGTCGATGGCAAAACCGTTTCAATCTCTGGGATCGCCAAAGGATCGGGCATGATCGCGCCGGATATGGCGACGATGCTGGTCTATATCTTTACGGATGCGTTGGTCGAACAATCAGCGCTTCAAGCGATGTTGTCGGCGCATACCGATGCCACGTTCAACTGCATCACCGTCGATAGCGACACATCGACGTCGGATAGTCTGATCATGGCTGCAACCGGCGCATCGGGTGTGGACGCCAGCGAAAGCGATGCCTTTAGCGCCGCCTTGCATGACCTGATGCTGAATCTTGCGCATCAAGTGGTGAAAGACGGCGAGGGTGCGACGAAGTTTGTCGAGGTCGCCGTGACAGGTGCGCTGAACGACAAGGACGCACGGGTACACGCCATGGCAATCGCAAATTCGCCGCTGATCAAAACCGCCATTGCCGGACAAGACCCCAACTGGGGCCGCGTCGTAATGGCGATTGGCAAATCGGGCGCTGCTGCTGATCGTGACCGTCTGTCGATCCGGTTTGGTGATGTAGAGGTGGCCAAAGACGGCTGGCGCAGCCCGGACTATTCCGAAGCGGCAGCGGCGGCGCATATGAAGGGCCAGAACATTGTCATCGGCGTTGATTTGGGGCTGGGCAACGGCGCGGCAACCGTATGGACCTGCGATCTGACTCATGGCTACATCGACATTAATGCCGACTACAGGTCGTGACAGCCACATGAAAATATTGCTCGTTTCGGCCGTCGCCCTGATAGATCCTGACGGCAGGGTGCTGCTGGCGCAGCGCCCTGAAGGCAAATCTATGGCGGGCCTATGGGAATTCCCCGGCGGCAAGGTCGAGGCGGGCGAAACCCCCGAGGCGGCGCTGATCCGCGAACTGCACGAAGAACTGGGCATCGACACATGGGCGTCCTGCCTCGCGCCGCTGACATTTGCCAGCCACAGCTATGACGATTTCCACCTGATGATGCCATTGTTTGCCTGTCGCAAATGGGACGGGACACCGATGTCACGCGAAGGTCAGGCCCTGAAGTGGGTCCGCCCAAATGACATGCGACAATATCCAATGCCCGCCGCTGACGTGCCGCTGATCGCGACGCTCCGTGATTGGCTCTGAGGACCATCACGGTAAACTTGTAGCAATTTCACAAATAGTTAACGCAGCGTGAACAATTGTGTTGGTTTTGGCGGAATGTTGCCTAGAATGAGCTATGTCTTCTGGGAGGAAATGACGTTGCTGCGAACAATTACAATTGGAAGCTGTGTGTCGGTGCAGGGCATTTTTGTCAAAATGATCTCTGACGAGCGTATCGCAGTGCAGGTCGATGGGAAAGTGTTTGAAGGCAAGCCGGTGGGCAGCCGAAGTTTCTGATTTCTTTTCTGATTTCCTGAACTTTTTGCACAACAGCACGTTTGTTCACTGCATCAGGCAGGAACCAACATGTCACATCGTCGCGCCATCGTCATAATCAACCGGGCGTCGGGCAACCAGGACGGTCAGGCCAAGGAAGACGGCATTCAAACCGCATTCGAGGCCCACGGCATCGCCGTCGATTTCGTCCATATCGGACGTCGTACCAGCGTTGCGGCCGCCACCCGAAAAGCATTGGGCATGGGCGAAGGCACGATCTGCGTTGCGGGTGGTGACGGAACAATTTCTGGTGTGACATCGGTGATGGTCTCGCAAAACCGGCCCTTGGGGATCATTCCTCAGGGCACCTTCAATTATTTCGCGCGCTCTCTGGGCATTCCACAGGAAATGGGCGGGGCTGTCGACATCATTGCCGGAGGTCACGATCAAGATATTACCGTCGCTACGATCAACGGTCACACATTTCTCAACAACGCCAGCATCGGGGCCTATCCCGCAATTCTCAAAACGCGCGAAGGTATTTATCGCCGCTGGGGTCGTAGCCGGATTGCTGCCTATTGGTCAGTGATCAAGGCGTTGATTGCATTCCGCACCGCACTTGACCTCAAGCTGGAAGTCGACGGTGAGCAACGGCAACGTCGAACCCCCCTCGTCTTTGCGATCAACAATGCCTTTCAGCTAAGCCAGATGGGACTGGGCGGGCATGACTGTATCGCGGCTGGTAAGATGGTGCTGCTTGTCGCGCCAGATACCTCACGCCTCGGCTTGCTGCGCCACGCCGCTGCCCTTGCATTGGGGATAGCGCGGCCCGAGACTGATTACGAAATGCTCTGCGGTTCCGAAATTATCATTCACATGCGTCGCAAAAAGAGGTCTGTTGCGCGGGATGGCGAGATTTCGACCATGGCAGGGCCATTCCGTCTTGCAAATAGCGCGTCCCCGCTCAAGATTATTGTCCCGAAAGCCGCGGTTCCGGAATTAAGATGAGCCGCCTTGTGCATCTCTCAGACCTGCACTTTGGCAAGGACCGCCCCGATCTTCTGGCCCCACTGCTACAAGCGGTAAATGGGTTTTCCGCTGATCTGGTGATCATTTCCGGCGACCTGACCCAGCGCGCGCGGGAACGCGAATACATTGCCGCGCGGCAGTTCATTGATCAAATCGCAGCACCTGTGCTGTCCGTTCCCGGCAACCACGATATCCCCGTACACCGGCCATTTACACGATTTTTCAGACCCTGGCGTTATTATCGACGGCAGATTTCGCGCGATCTGACGCCGGTTTACCAAGGGGATGATTTCATTGCCGTCGGGATGAACACAGTCGATCGGTTCAAATGGCAAACAGGACGTGTTGGATGGAGAGGGCTGCGGCGCGCTTGCGCGGCCTTCGGCACAGCGACTACCGGTCAATTACGGGTACTGATCACCCATCACCCGCTGGACCATCCGCGAACAACCAAAAAGAAACCCATCCCCGGCGCAAGCCGCGCACTGGGGCAATTGCTGGATTGCGGTACTGATATGATCCTGTCGGGACATTTGCACACCTGGCACGCAGGTACCTTTGCGCACCGCGCACGCACGACGCGCGACAAAACGGCAATTCAACTTCATGCCGGCACCAGCCTGTCATCACGGCAGCGCGGTGAACCAAATGATTTCAATGTAATTGATATTTCATCGGCCCATATCGCAATCACGCGCGTCGGCTTTGACGATGCAAAAGGGCAGTTCGAAAAAGCAGAGGCCCGGCAGTTCGACCGGGCCTCTCAAACTTTCATCGACTGAGTACGAACTTAGCTCAAAGTACGAGTAACTTCTTCGCGCTCGAAAATTTCGATCACATCATCAGGACGAATGTCATCGTAGTTTTCAAAGGCCATACCGCATTCCTGACCGGACTGAACCTCGGGCACTTCGTCCTTGAAGCGCTTGAGTGTTTTCAACGTGCCTTCGTGGATCACGACGTTGTCACGCAGCAGGCGCACACCAGCGCTGCGTCGGGCGATGCCCTCGGTCACCAGACAGCCAGCAACTTTGCCGATGCCGGTAACTTTGAACACTTCCTTGATGGTCGCGTAACCGATGAAGTTTTCCTTGATCTCGTTGCTCAACAGACCGGAAGCGGCGGCTTTCACGTCATCCACAAGGTCATAGATAACCGAGTAGTACCGGATCTCGACGCCCTTTTGGTTGGCTGTGTTCCGTGCGCTGGCATTGGCCCGCACGTTGAAACCCATGATCGGCGCGCCGGAAGCTTCGGCAAGGCCCACATCGGTTTCGGTGATGGCGCCAACACCAGAGTGCAGCACGCGCACGCGCACCTCATCGTTGCCGATCTTCTCCATCGCCTGAACGATCGCTTCGGCAGAACCCTGCACATCGGCCTTGACCAGGATGGGCAGTTCGCTGATGTCTTCGCTCGCCTTGGCGTTTGCCATCAGCTGTTCCAGCGTGGTGGCAGCACCGGCAGCGGCGCGTTTGTCCTTGGCGGCGTTGGCACGGTATTCCGCAATCTCGCGGGCCTGTGCCTCGGTGCTGGTTACGTTCAAAACGTCGCCAGCCTCTGGTGTGCCATTTAGACCAAGAACTTCGACCGGGACCGATGGTCCGGCTTCTTTCACGCGCTCGCCCTGATCGTTGATCAGTGCGCGCACCTTGCCGTATTGTTCACCGACAACAAAGATATCACCCTGACGTAGTGTACCGTTCTGGATCAAAACCGTGGCAACGGGGCCGCGACCCACGTCAAGCTGCGCTTCGATCACAGCACCAACAGCAGCGCGGTTCGGGTTGGCTTTCAGCTCAAGCAGTTCGGACTGCAGTGCAATCGCCTCGAGCAGATCATCCAGACCTTTGCCCGTGGTTGCCGACACTTCGACATCCTGCACTTCGCCAGACATCTTTTCGACGATGACTTCGTGCTGCAACAGATCTGTACGCACCTTATCCGGGTTCGCCGATGGTTTGTCACATTTGTTGATCGCCACAATCATCGGCACGTTGGCCGCTTTTGCGTGGTGGATCGCTTCAATTGTCTGAGGCATCACAGCATCGTCTGCCGCAACAACCAGAACCACGATATCAGTCACCTGTGCCCCACGCGAACGCATGGAGGTAAAGGCCGCGTGGCCCGGCGTATCGAGGAAAGACAATACCGCACCGGTATCGGTGGTCACCTGATAGGCCCCGATGTGCTGCGTGATCCCGCCTGCTTCGCCGGCGACAACCTTGGCGTTGCGAATGGCGTCGAGCAAAGATGTCTTGCCGTGGTCAACGTGACCCATGATGGTGATGACCGGCGGACGGTCGACCAGATCTTTTGGATCGTCTTCGACTTCCTTGATCACATCTTCAACGTCGGCGTCAGAGACGCGCACCACTTTGTGGCCGAATTCTTCGATGATCAGCTCGGCTGTGTCGGCATCGATGACTTCATTCTGCGTCACCATCATGCCGTTGTTCATCAAAGCTTTGACGACAGCACCGATCTTTTCGGCCATCCGTGCGGCCAACTCGGACACAACGATCGCTGGTGGCAGATTTACATTGCGCACGATCTTTTCACGCTCAACCGAACCGCCCATTGCCTTCTGGCGGGCACGTTCCTGTTTGCGTTTCATCTGCGCCATTGACAACTGGCGACCACCTTCGCGGCCAGACAGCGCCTGGTTCAGCGTCAGCTTGCCGGAACGGCGCTGGTCATCGTTGCCTTTGCTGCGCTTGTTGGTGTCCTCGCGGTCACGCTCCGTCTTGCGCGGGGTGGCAGCGGGCAGCGGCTTGTTGCCGGGCGTCCGGGCCACGACAGGCTCGGATGGGGCGGCGGCGGCCACGGCGGCGGCTTCGGCGTCACGCTTGCGGCGCTCATCCTCTTCGGCCTTCGCCTTCAGGCTTTCTTCACGCTCGCGCTCTTCGGCCTCTTTGGCCTCAATCTCAGCCCGGCGGCGCTCGCGGTCTTCAGCGCGCGCTTTTTCCTCGGCTTCACGTGCGGCAGCTTCTTCGGTCTCGCGGGCCTTGGCGGCCTGAACAGCCTTCAGCCGGCGGTCCATCTCGGCATCGGTGATGCCTGCGGGCCGCTTCTTTGGGTCGCCCAAAGATGCTGGGTTGATCGTACCTGTCTTGGCGGCACCAGGCTTTGGCACCACAACGCGCTTGCGCTTGGTTTCGACCACAACGTTTTTGGTCCGCCCATGGCTAAAGCTTTGCTTTACGTTGCCAGGGCGCGAAGGCGCGCCTCGCAGACCCAATGTTTTTTTGCCGTCACTATCGCTCATTTAGCTCGTCTATCCTTTCGGGCGGCCGTTGCCACCCTCGTTTACGCGCACGCCTCTTAGTCGTTGGGCTTCCTCTACAACACGTTGCGTGAGTCCACCAGAGGCGAGCGCCCCATGTATCACAGTTTGACGTCCGAATGCCAAACCCAATTCATCTGAGGTCAACCAGCCAATGTAATGGCCATAATGCGGCGTGCTCAGTTTGCTTTTCCCGCGGCCCGATCCATCAACCGCCTGTATTAGTACTTCGGCCTCTTCAGTCTGCAACCAGCCTTTGACCTTTTCGTATCCCGCAACGGCCTTGCCCGCCTTGCGTTGAAGCGAAATCAGATCGACGACACGCCGCGCCAAAAGCTGCTCGACATCTTCGACCAGGTTCTCAGGCAGCTTGACCGGCTGCTTGGCCGATCGGGAAAAGGCGTTCTTTTTGACCGCCAATTCCAGTGCCGCCCGATCCGCCGCAACATAAATGCCACGACCCGGCAATTTACCCAGAATATCCGGGAAAATCATATCATCCGGGCCAACCACAAAGCGGATCAACCCATACTTAGGCTGCACCTCGCCCGTGGCAATGCACTTGCGATCTGGACCATCTTGTTGGTCATGCGAGGCGCCACCGCGTCCCATAAGCGTCCCCGAGGCCTGCGATCAGGCCTCGGCCTCCTCGCTGGCTTCGTCGTCGTCACCTTCGGCGTCGTCCGTCTCCAGTTCAGATGGATCGACCCAGCCCAGCATTACCCGCGCCGTCATGATCATCGACTGCGCATCTTCAAGGCTCATGTCGAACGGTTCCAGCGTGCCGTCATCCTTGACGCGCTCACCATTCACGGTCGTCCAGCCACCGGCCAGTTCCCAATCGGCGCAGGTTGCGAAATCTTCCAGCGTCTTGACGTCATCTTTGGCCAGCGCCTCAATCATCTGGGGTGTCAGGCCTTCGAATTCAACCAGGCTGTCTTCGACACCCAAGGAACGGGCATTTTCCAACGCCGCCTTGTTCTGCGCTTCCAGAACGTCGCGGGCACGGGCCTGCAACTCGCTGGCGGTATCGTCGTCAACGCCGTCGATAACCAGCAGTTCGTCCACTTCGACGTAGGCCACTTCTTCGAGATTGGAGAAGCCTTCAGACACCAGCAACTGGGCAAAGAATTCGTCCAGATCGAGGTTGTCCATGAACAGCTTGGTGCGCAGTTCAAATTCCGCCTGACGGCGCTGGCTTTCCTGCTCTTCGGTCATGATGTCGATGTCCAGACCGGTAAGCTGGCTGGCCAGACGTACGTTCTGACCGCGACGGCCAATGGCGAGGCTCAGTTGCTCTTCGGGCACAACAACTTCGATTTTGCCCGCTTCTTCGTCGAGAACAACTTTGGAAACCTCGGCAGGTTGCAACGCGTTCACAAGGAAGGTCGGCTGGTCTTCGTTCCATGGAATGATGTCGATCTTTTCACCCTGAAGTTCGTTCACGACGGCCTGCACGCGGCTACCGCGCATACCAACGCAGGCACCAACCGGGTCGATCGAGCTGTCATAGCTGATCACGGCAATCTTGGCGCGCGAACCGGGGTCGCGGGCAACCGCCTTGATCTCGATGATGCCATCATAGATTTCCGGCACTTCCATCTTGAACAGCTCGGCCATGAACTCAGGCGCGGTACGGCTCAGGAAAATCTGCGGGCCGCGCTGCTCGCGGCGCACGTCCTTGATATAGACGCGGATACGGTCATTCGGACGATAGCTTTCGCGGCCAATCTTTTCGTTGCGGCGCAGAATCGCCTCGCCAGCACCCACATCGACGATGACGTTGCCGTACTCTTCACGCTTGACCAGACCATTGATGATCGTACCTGCGCGGTCCTTGAATTCTTCGTACTGGCGGTCACGCTCGGCTTCGCGAACCTTTTGCAGGATCACCTGCTTGGCCGACTGCGCCGCGATCCGGCCCATTTCAACGGGCGGCACTTCTTCGACCAGCTGCTGACCGATCTCGGGCGCGTCCATATGCTGCTTGGCCTGCTCGACGGTGAATTCGGCCTGGTAGTTTTCGAGATCATCATCGGCGACAACCGTACGCACACGGGTAAAGGTGGCGCGGCCTGTCTTGCGGTCGATGCTGACGCGAATGTCCATCTCGGCGCCGTAGCGCGACTTGGCCGCGCGGGCGAGCGACTCTTCCATTGCTTCGATCACCAGCCCGGGATCGATCATCTTTTCCCGTGCAACTGCTTCTGCGGTCTGCAAAAGCTCTAGCTGGTTTGCTGATGTAATGGCCATTTAGGTGTCTCCCTCGACGGACTCTTCAGTCTCGATATCATCAAATTTGGTTTCGTCGATCGCGCCCGATGCTTTGCGCTGGCGCAACATTTCCTTGATCAGATCATCCGTCAGAACCAACTTGGCGTCTGACAGCCATTCGAACTTCAGGCCGATAGTGCCCTCTTCGACGTTGATCAGCACTTCGTCACCCTCGATGCCTGCCAACTCACCCTTGAAGCGGCGGCGGCCTTCGATCAACTCTTCGGTTTCGATCTTGGCCTCGTAGCCTTCGAACATGTCAAAGTCTTTCAACCGCGTCAGAGGGCGGTCGATGCCGGGGCTTGAAACCTCAAGCGTATATTCTTCCAAGATCGGGTCTTCGACATCAAGTGTCGCGCTGATGGCCTGGCTGATCAGGGCCAGTTCGTCGACTTCGATCCCGCCATCTGGCCGGTCGGCCATGATCTGCAAAGTCGTGGATTTACCCGACATCAGACGCACGCGCACCAGTTCAAAGCCAAGATCCTCAATCACCGGAGTGATGATCTCGGCCATGCGGCGGTCAATGGCGGCTTTGGCAATCAGATCGTTTGACATGAATATCCCAAGGTTCGATTAGGCACAAAAAAACGGGCGCGCGGCCCGTGTTCAAGATCGGTGGAGCGTTTGGTGTGGACCCGAACGCGCCGCTGTTGAAAAGGGATATACGCCCACAAAGCCCGATCTGCAACCCCTGTCAGGCAAACCACCACCGCTCTGCCGCGCGCAAGTTGTCCAGGGGGCGCTGGCGGCCTGTCGTCATCGGCATGGCAATGTCACCCGACACAGCATTTATGCCACCCCCGCTATGGGGGAGCACAGCCACATCTCGGCGATCATGCAATGGCGCCTGCGCAGGCAGGTCGGCGGCGTCTATCATATATTCGCCCAGCGCCTGCGCCCGCACCGTATCTGCCGGGATCGACACCAGCTCCACTTCGTCGAACCAGCCGGCGCTACCGTCCTTGTAATGGCTTGCGACACGTTCCGTCAGCACTTGCTGCCCGGCGGAAAAGCGCCGCAAGCGGTAAAGCCCGGTGCCGATCCCCGACAGCGGCGCATGGGCTGGGCGGATCACGAATTGCGGCCCCGACAACAACAGCGGCAGGTCGGGGTTGGCCACCTGCAAACGCACAGTCACCTGCAACCCACCGCGCGCCGATATCTCGGCCCCCGCGCCCAACGCCGATTGCAGGCTCTCCGCCACATCCGCCGCACCAAAGGGGCGGCCATCGTGAAAAGCTACGCCTGGGCGCAGATCAAATTGCCACAGACGCCCATCGGCGGAGCCGTGCCAATCGGTCGCCAGTTCGCCTTTCAAAATGCCGTTCGCCGCCACTTCTGTAAGCGTGTCAAAGATCAGCCCCTGCCGCGCCACCTGCATGAACAGGCCGTCACCGGCACCCCAATCATCCCCGCGCGCCGCTCCCGATAGGGCCAATCGCAACCGCCCACCGCGCCGAGGTGCCGCCATGGCCGAAACGCCCGTCGCCCCCAGGAGAGCCGCCGCGGCACCCGTGGCAAATAGCGCCCGTCGGTCGAGAATGGGATTGCGCCGCGTCATGCCTTGGCCAATTCGTTCATGCAGCGCACCAATTCACCACTGATCCCCGGCTCTGACAGCGCGTGCCCCGCGTTGCGGATCATCTTTAGGTCAGCTTTGGGCCAGCGTTTGGCCAATTCATACGCCCCGGCAGGGGGGCAGATCATGTCATAGCGGCCCTGAACAATGATGCCCGGAATATGCGCAATACGCCCCATATGCTCAAGAATCTGTCCGTCGAATTCAAGAAAGCCCGCATTGCTGAAATAATGATTCTCCAGCCGGGCAAAGGCGCGGGCATAGCCCGCCGGACCGTCGTGTGACCCGCCGGTCGAATGGATCGACGCAAGCGCGTTTTCCCACCCGGCCCAAGCGCGGCCGTATTTCTGCTCAACCGCCAGATCGCCGGAAAACAACCGCCGGTGATAGGCCTCGATCAGATCATCACGCTCGTCTTGTGGGATCAACTCCTCGAACCGGGCCCAGACCTCGGGCCAGAACCGCCCAGCCCCGCCGCCATAAAACCAATCCAGTTCCGATTGCGTCATCAGGAATACACCGCGCAGGATCAGGTGGCGCACCGCCTCTGGATGGCTTTGGGCATAGATCAGGGCCAGCGTTGCACCCCATGACCCGCCGAACACCATCCATTGGTCAATCTTCAGCGTGGTGCGAATCAGCTCGATATCGGCCACCAGATGCCAGGTCGTGTTATCCACCACCGAGGCATGGGGCCGCGACCGCCCACAGCCGCGCTGATCAAACAGGATCACACGGTAAACCGCCGGATCAAAATAGCGCCGCATAGACGGGCTGCACCCGCCGCCGGGGCCACCATGCAAGACTACAACGGGAATGCCATCGGGGTTGCCGCATTGCTCAACATAGACCTGATGGCCCTGCCCAACCGACAGCATCCGCTGATCAAATGGATCAAACGGAGGATAAAGATACTGCGTTGCGCGTTTTTGGTCGGGATACTTGTCCATTGCTGGCCTATATAGTCACTGAACCCAAAAGAGCATAGGGAGATCAGAATGCAAGCGCATCAATCAACGGTGGACCCTGCCGAAGTCGCAAAGTTTGAGGCAATGGCAGCCGAGTGGTGGGATTTGAATGGCAAGTTCAAGCCGCTGCATATGCTCAACCCCTGCCGCTTGGATTACATCACCCGGCAGATTGCCGGTGAATTCGACCGCGATCTGAAATCGCCCGCCCCCTTCGCCGGACTGCGTATCCTCGACATTGGCTGCGGCGGTGGCCTGTTGGCCGAACCAATGGCGCGACTGGGGGCTGAAGTCGTGGGTGCCGATGCCGCCGAGGGCAATATCCCGGTGGCGCGGGTTCATGCCGAACAATCTGGACTGACCATTGATTATCGCCACACCACCGCCGAAGCGATGGCCGAGGCGGGCGAACAATTCGACGCGGTTTTGAACATGGAAGTGGTCGAACATGTGGCCTCGCCCATCAGCTATCTGACCGCGTGCCGCACGTTGCTGAAACCCGGCGGGCTGCACATCTGTTCTACCATCAACCGCAATCCCAAATCGTTTATGATGGCGATTGTCGGGGCTGAACATGTTATGCGCTGGTTGCCCAAAGGCACACATGATTGGTCCAAGTTCATCACCCCCGACGAATTATTCGATCTGCTGCGGCAGGCTGGTCTTGATCCAGTGGATCGCAAGGGGTTCGTGTTTAACCCAATCGCCTGGTCATGGCGCCTGTCAGACCGTGACCTAAGTGTGAACTACGTCACCGCCAGCCTAAAGCCCGCCTAACCCTGGCTAAGCTGGCGCCGCAGGGCACGCAGGATCGGCAAAGTTGCACGGACCTGCGCCTCGCCCAGATCGTCGACGACCGCATTGATCATCGGGGTGATTGCGTTGATAGCGGCATCACGGGCCAATCGGCCAGCAGGGCTGATCGCGACCATCTTTCGCCGGGCATCATCCCAGTCAGGGCGGATATGGACATAGCCAGCCCATTCCAGTTTGCTCAGCGTGTTGGTCATGGCGCCGCGCGTCACGTTGAATGTTTCGGCCAGTTGCGCAGGCGACCGTTCGCCGCCATGCCACGACAGGCTGTTGAGCACGGAAAAATGTGAAATCTCCATGCCACGCGGCAATATCCGTGTCAGGCGGCTGCGCACGGAATGATCCGCTGCCAGCAACTCGCCGAACAGCAGGATCGCAAGGGTGTTCTTGTCGTCATTCATGCGTTTTCCGAATCGGGGGCGTCAAAAGGGCGGCGATTGGCGAGGCTCGGCACCTTGCGGCGCGCGGCATCTCCCTTTTCCATGTCCAGATCGCAAAAGTAAACGCCGGGTGCTGTGCCTGCGTCCAATTCCACCTCGCCCCAGGGGGCCACGATCAGCGAATGACCATAGGTATCGCGGGTCTTGTTCGTAGCGCTGGGGTGGGTGCCGGTCTGCGCGGGGGCCAACACAAAACACCCGGTTTCGATAGCGCGGGCGCGCAGCAGCGTGTGCCAATGCGCCGCGCCTGTGATGGGCGAAAATGCGGCAGGAACCGTCAGGATGCGCGCACCCGCCCCGGCAAGCGCTTGATACAGCATCGGAAAGCGCATGTCATAGCACACTGACATGCCCAACTTGCCAAACGGTGTATCGGCAACGACGGCCTGCGCGCCGGGCCGGTAGCCTGCGGATTCGCGATAAGTCTCTGTCTCGCTGATGTCCACGTCGAACATGTGGATCTTGTCATAGCGTGCCACGATCTCGCCGGCAGGCGAGATCAGGAACGACCGGTTGGCAAATCGCCCATCTGCATCCGTTGTTTTGAGCGCCAGCGATCCAATCAGCAGCCAGATACCGGCCTCGGCTGCCGCGTCGCGCAAGGCATCGAGGGTGATATCATCCTCTTCATGGGCCAGCACGGCACGCTGGTGGCTGCGGCTGGTCGACACGCAATTGGTTACCTCGGGTGTCAGCACAAATTCCGCCCCACCCGACACCGCCTGTTGCAACATATCCAGTGTCAGCGGCAGGTTCGCCACCGGGTCATCGCTCACGTTTAGCTGCAGCAGGGCGGTCTTCATCACGCGCTCAGCAGCGGATCAAGCTTGTTCGCCCGGTCAAGCGCAAAGAGATCATCACACCCCCCGACATGGAAATCACCGATGAAAATCTGCGGCACCGTGCGCCCACCTTCCGCGCGCTGGATCATCTCGGCCTTACGCTCTGGCTGCGCCAACACATCGATTTCGGTAAAGACAACGCCCTTTTGCGTCAGCAGCCGCTTGGCCGCATGGCAGAACCCGCACAAGGGGGAGGTGTAAATTTCGACAGGTTTCATGGTATAGCCTCTTTCAACTGATCTGTTGCAAGAGATTTAGGTATCTTTGAGGACGCGCGCCAGTGTTACCACGCGAACGGGCCCCGATCCCGCCGCAAGACAGGCATTTGTAGTGGCGGTGAGGGTGGCGCCCGAGGTCAGCACATCATCGACCAGCAACACCGGACGCCCGATGATCCGGTGCCTGCGCTTGGGGTGCACGCGTATCGCGTGCTCTACCGCCGCAAAGCGGTCCTCGCGCCCAAGGCCATCAAGCGACCGGGTGCGCCGATAGCGCTGCAACAGATCGGGGCACCACGGCTGCCCAGTCTCGGCTGCCAAGGCCTTGGCCAGCAGGGCAGACTGATTATAGCGCCGCTTTAGCAACCGCAGCCAATGCAGCGGCACCGGCGCGATCAAGGTGTGTTCGGGTACAATGGCCTTGAGCACCCGCGCCATCCACACTGCCGCAGGCCGCGCAATTTCCTGACGGTCGCCGTGTTTAAGCGCCAGCACCAGCTTGCGTCCGGTATCGCGATAGGCAATCGCCGCCCGGCCCTGCACCCAGGGGCGCGGCGCGGCGAGACAGGCATCACAATGCAGTGAGCCCTCCGCAGATCCGACCGCATCCGTACCCGGCAGGGGCGTGCCGCAGCCATCACAGACCAGACCGCCCAGAAACGGCGTATCACGCCAACAGGGGCCGCAGAGGCCAAAATCACTATCGACCAGCCCGCCACAGGTCAGACAGCGGGCCGGGTAAATCAATGACACTGCTGTTTGAAGTCCCTGCCGCAGCATCCTATTGTCCCTATATGACAGCACAGCCCGCCCTGACCGATCTCGACACCCTGGCCCAGCGCCGCGCCCGCGCGACCGCCAAGGGCATGTTCCTGCAACAGGCGGCCGCCGATGAGATCCAGGATCGGCTGGCAATGGTTAACAAGTCGTTTACCGCAGCCGCCGTTGTAGCGGCCTTCCCCGAAGTCTGGGCCAACGTGCTGCCCGCTGCGACGATCATTCCCGATACCGAGGTGCTGCCGCTTGATACCGCCGCTCACGATCTGATCATCCACGCCATGGCGCTGCACTGGGCCAATGATCCGGTCGGCCAGTTGATCCAATGCAAGCGCGCACTGCGCCCGGATGGGCTGTGTCATGCCGTCGCACTTGGCGGGCAGACGCTGAACGAACTGCGCAGCTGTCTGGGGCAGGCCGAAGTCGCTGTCACCGGGGGTCTGTCCCCCCGCATCGCACCCATGGCCGAACTGCGCGATCTCGGTGGTTTGCTACAACGTGCAGGCTTTGCCTTGCCCGTTGCGGATAGCCTGCCATTGACCGTGGAATATACCGATGCCTGGCACTTGATGCGCGATTTGCGCCATATGGGCGAGGGCAATGCGCTAAGCTCCCGCTTGCGCCGTCCCACCGCACGCGCCGTTTTCGAACGGGCCGCAGATCTGTACCAGACCCATTTTTCAAACGATAGTGGCCGCATCACCGCGACCTTCGATCTGATCTTTCTGACGGGTTGGGCACCTGACGAAAGCCAACCCAAACCGCTGCGCCCCGGATCGGCGCAACAGCGTCTGGCGACCGCGTTGAATACGGACGAGACCCGTTTGCCTGATTGACCCCCGACCCAAAGCCGCTATTTCAGCCTGAACGTCAGTCGCCCAGAACGCCAGTTGCAAGGAAGCTCCGCATGCAGGCCAGCACACCCGAAAACGCACCATCCAACCACCCAAAGTTGCCGCGGCCCAAGGTTGGCATCCTGCTGGCCAATCTCGGCACGCCAGACGGCTATGACTACTGGTCGATGCGCCGATACCTGAGCGAATTCCTGTCGGACCGCCGCGTGATCGACTATAGCCCTTGGAAATGGCAGCCGTTGCTGCAATTGGTAATCCTGTCAAAACGGCCCTTCACCAGCGGTGCTGCCTATAAATCCATCTGGAACGAGGCGGAGAACGAAAGCCCGCTGATGACCATAACCAAGGCGCAGACGGCCAAGATCAAAACCGCTATGCAGGCCCGTTATGGCGATGATGTCATGGTCGATTTTGCGATGCGCTATGGCAACCCATCCACCCAGTCAAAAGTCGCGGAAATGACGGCAGCGGGCTGTCAGAAGATCCTGTTTTTCCCGCTCTACCCGCAATATGCTGGCGCCACGTCCGCCACAGCGAACGATGCGTTCTTTGCCGCGCTGGCCCGTGAAAAATGGCAGCCTGCCGCGCGCACGGTCGCGCCCTATTTCGACCGCCCCGATTACATCGACGCCCTCGCCCAATCCATTGAACGCAGCTATGCCGCGACCGACAAAAGGCCCGACATTCTGGTGTGTTCGTATCACGGCGTGCCGATCCGCTATCTGATGGAAGGTGACCCCTATCATTGCCACTGTCAGAAAACGACGCGCCTGTTGAAAGAGCGGCTGGGCTGGGATGACAGCGAGATCATCACCACCTTCCAGTCAAAATTCGGACCCGAAGAATGGCTACAGCCCTACACCGTAGAAGAGGTCGCGCGGCTGGCTGAGGCGGGCAAGAAAAACATCGCGGTCTGTGCGCCCGCATTTTCCGCCGACTGCATCGAAACGCTGGAAGAGATCAACGAAGAGATCAAAGAGAGCTTTGAACACGCGGGCGGAGAGGTTTTCACCTATATTCCCTGTCTCAACGACGATGACGCGCATATCGCAGCACTGTCAGCGGTGATCCAGGAGAACCTGCGCGGCTGGCTGGAGTAAACCCCGGCCAGTCATGTTAAAAAAGCCGGCATGTTGAAAAATCGGGGCATGTTGAAAAACATGTTTTAGAATACAAAAAAGGCGGTGCAGAACACCGCCTTTTTCGTTTTAGTAGCCGTTACCGATTAATCGGAAGCAACAGCAGCAGCGACCAGGGCCAGCAGCAGCAGTGGCAGCAGGATGCCCGAGGACGAGCTACCAGCTTCTTCTACGATGACTGGTGCTTCGACGATTGGCTCTGCAAGCGAACCTGCAAATGCTGTCGATGCGGCAGCTGACAGAGCAGCGGCGAGAACTAGTTTCTTCATATCATAACCTCCAGAATAGGCGTGCTGTAACATGTACATACACGCACCCAAGACTTACCTCGTAGAACTTTCTAAACAGCATAAGCGGAAGATTGCAAACCCGGATTCAGCTATTGCGCCCTACAATCACCCGGATGTCGTCAAATTAGCAACACTTGGGTTCCGACCTTGGTCATCGCAAACAGCTCTTGAATATGTTCATTATAAAGCCCGATGCAGCCGTTGGAGGAACGACGGCCAATCTTGCGTGTGTCATGGGTTCCGTGGATGCGATAATAGGTCCAGCTGAGGTACAGCGCGTGCGTGCCAAGCGGGTTGTCAGGGCCGGGGCCAATGTATTCTGGCCACTCTGGATTGCGCTCGAGCATGGAGGGTGTCGGGCGCCAGCTTGGCCCTTCGACCTTTTGAACGACCTGGGTACGACCCCGGCGCGTCAACTCTTCGGTCAGTGGCACGGACGACGGATAGAGTTTGTAGACGCTCTGATCCTCTGACCAGTAGTGTACCGCCCGGCTGTCGATATCGACAAGCACGGCACCATTGCGCGTATTACTGAAGTAAGGCCGCCAATCCAAAGTGCGAAAGCTGGATACGTTGCGACGAACGCTTTCTGTTAGATCGCGTTCGTTTTCGGTGGTGGCGGCAGAGTTGACCGACGAAGTATCCTGCGCCAACGCAGGCACTGCCAGCATCGCGGCACTACCAGCCAGAAAGCCGCGGCGGCTCTTGATCGAGAATCGGTTAGCGGACATCTGATGTCTCCAAGGGGCAAGTTATGTGATTTCTCTACTATATATGGCTCGAAAGACGCAGTATCAAATCAAACCGACGTCATCTGGCAGACTCACGCCGATGTGCGTTTGAACTGCAACGCCAGCCGATGTAAGGCAGGAAAAATTCAATTGCGTGGAGCGACCCCATGATCCGTATCCTGTCCATCCTGCTGGCCCTGACGGTCGCACTCTCTGCCTGTGTGCCCGCGACCTCGACTGGCCCCGATGGAAAATCCAAGGGCAAAGTGTATCGCATCAGCCGCGCCGACGCCGGGAAAATTCAGTTCCGTATGCTTGATTCGGTCAATGCACTGCGTGCTTCTGCCGGGGTTGCTCAGGTGCAACTCGATTCTAAACTGAACGCCGCCGCTGCGACCCATTCGCGCGATATGTCGGTGCAGAACCGCCCTTGGCACTTTGGCTCTGACGGGTCTTCTCCGATCGACCGCATTCAGCGCGTCGGCTACACAGGTGGCCTTATCGGCGAAGTGATTTCGGAAACCTACGAGACAGAACTTGAGACGCTGGCCGCGTGGATGGAACAGCCCGATACCCGCCGCGTGCTCATGTCAGGCGAAGCGACCACAATGGGTTTTTCGTGGTATCAGGAAACCGGCGGCAAAATCTGGTGGACAATGGTGATGGGCAGCTGACCTGATCGGTCGCTGCCCTGTCTGCCCTTAGGGATTGATCGCGATGGGCGTGCCGTCACGTACCATCGCGTAAACATCTTCGATTTCCTTGTTGGTCACCGAAATACAGCCCCATGTCCAATCGCCGCTGTCTTTTCTCAGCGGATCTTTCTGGCCATGAATAAAGATATCCCCACCGGGTTTTTTGCCCATCGACTCGGCCACCGCGACGTCATTCTCATTCGGGTATGAAATACCGATGGAAAGGTGGAACTTGCTGTTTGGATTGCGCCGGTCGATCCGGTACAGCCCTTCCGGCGTGCGCCCATCGCCCTCGAATGTCTTGTGTCCGATCGGCGCGAAACCCAGCTTGATCTTATAGTCTTCCAGCACACGATTGTGGTGCAGCAGCATCATCCGGCGTTCGGCCTTGTTGACGATCACATAGGTCACTTCCGGTCCGGTGTAGCGCTTGAATTTGCTGTCGCCACCACACGCGCCCAGCGTAACCAATGCGGTGCCGCCCAGAATCAATGTCCTGCGTTTCATTACTTTTGCCCCTAAAGCCCTGGCCGTTCCGGCCGTTTTGTTTGGCCGTAGCACATAGCTCAGATTTTTTCATTCAAAAAGAGGTGAGCGAACACCATGCCGTGTGCCCCAGAGGCACCGGCAATCCTTTGCGCATCAGGCGTCTGGCCAAGTCAGACAAGCGGCCAGTTCGACATGCGCAGACCAGCGGAACTGGTCCACCACCTGTATCCAGTCCAGCCGGTAACCCGCCGCGACCATCGCCTGTGCATCCCGCGCAAAGCTGACCGGATTGCACGAGACATAGGCCACCCGTGGCACCTTGGCAGCGATGATCTCGGCCACCTGCGCTTCTGCCCCGGCGCGGGGCGGGTCGATCACAACGGCCTGCGTCTTGGCCAATTCGTCGGGCAAAAGCGGTCTGCGAAACAGATCGCGCGCCGCCGTGGTGACAGGCTTTAACCCCTTCGCCATGCGCCAGCCCGCCTGTAGTGCCGCCAACATATCGGCATCACTTTCGACCGCGTGCACCCGCGCCTGCTGCGCCAGTGGCAGCGAAAACGTACCGCAGCCGGCGAACAGATCGACGATCTCGGTCGCGCCACCCACTGCGTCTTGGACGGCGGCCAGCAAAGCCGCCTCGCCGTGGCGGGTGGCCTGCAGAAAGGCACCGGGAGGTGGGGTGACGCGGGCCACACCAAACCGCTGTACCGGGGGCGCGCGCATGGCGATCACCTCATCGTCCCATGACAGACGCGCCAGCCCCATTTCGTCGCAAAGCTGCGCCAGCACCTGCCGCAAAGGACCGTCCAGCGGCTTGCCATTGGCCACGGCCACGTCCAGCCCCTCCTCGGCGGACGTTACCGTTACCGCCAGCGCCGCCTTGCGGCTGGTGCCGATCTCGGCCAGCCGTTCCGCAATCGGCAACCCCCGCATCACGGCGGGGTCCAGCAACTGGCAGCCTGGCACCTCGATCACAACATCCGATGCGCGGCCATGGAACCCGGCCATAGCGCCCTTTTTTGTACGCCGCGCGGCAAAGGTAGCGCGACGCCGTGACTGCGGTGGCGACGTCTGGATCGGGCGAAATTCCGTTTCCAACCCATGTGCCGCCAATGCCGTGCGAACAACATCGACCTTCCAGTCCGCCACAAAGGCGTCGGAAGCGTGTTGTAGTTGGCATCCACCGCAGGATTTGAAATGGCGGCAGGGCGGCGCCACCCGTTGATCTGACGGGGTCACAACTCTCAGGTTACGTAAGGTCTGCCCATCAACATCGCCGGTGACAACCTCACCCGGCAGGGTCAGCGGCGCAAAGAGCGGCCCATCGGCAATACCGTCACCGTGGTGACCCAATCGAAGGATTTCATGTTCTGTCATAGGCAGCCCTTACCGCGCTAACACGCACGGCGAAAGCCTATTCGGCGGCCTTCATATCCAGAAAGCCCCCCGACTGCCGTCGCCAATAGCGCGCGTAAAGCCCATCAAGCTTAAGCAATTCGCCGTGACTGCCCACTTCCGCGATGCGCCCTGCGTCCATCACAACGATGCGGTCCATTTCGGTCAGCGTCGATAGGCGGTGCGCAATGGCCAGTACGGTCTTGCCTTCCATCACACGATCAAGTGCGGTCTGGATCGCCGCCTCAACTTCGCTATCGAGCGCGCTTGTCGCCTCGTCCAGCACCAAGATCGGCGCGTCTTTCAGGATGGCGCGCGCCAAGGCGATACGCTGCCGCTGTCCACCCGACAGTTTAACGCCCCGTTCACCCAGATGCGCGTCATAGCCGCGCCTGCCCTTGTGATCCTCAAGATCCAGAATGAACTCATGCGCCTCGGCCCGTTCCGCCGCCGCAATCACCTCGGACGGGCTGGCATTCGGGCGGCCATACAGAATGTTGTCGCGCGCCGACCGGTTAAACATCGCAGTTTCCTGCGTGACCATGCCAATATTGCGCCGCAGGCTTTCCTGCGTGACATCTGCCAGATCGACGCCGTCAATCTCAATCCGCCCCTGTTCAGGCACGTAGAGCCGCAACAGCAGAGCAACCAGCGTCGATTTCCCGGCACCAGATGCGCCGACGATACCCAGTTTTTCACCCAGTTTGATCGTCAGTGATATGCCGTCGATCCCACCCGACTGCCGCCCATAGGCAAAGCCAAGATCGCGCAAGGCGATTTCGCCGCGCTCGACGACAAGGTCGCGCGCCCCTTGGGCATCGTCCAACCGCGTGCGCGGGGTCAAGGTGCGCATCCCATCCTCGACCTCGCCCACATTGGAATAAATCGCCATCAGCGTGAAGCTGACCCACCCCGTCATTTGCGCAATACGGATCGCAATAGCACCCGAGGCAACGATATCACCTTCGCTGGCCAAGCCCCGCTGCCACAGCATGATCGTACCACCCATCAGCAGGACCGGCAAAAGTCCCGCAAGGCTCATCAACGCCAGCCGAAACCCGGCGGCGAGATAACCAAATTCCAACGCGCGGCTGCGAAATGCCTGCATCGCGGACAGGGCGGCACGGTCTTCGTGATCGGCATGGGCAAAAAGTTTGACCGTCTTGATGTTGGTGATCGTGTCAACCACCTGCCCCGAAACCATCGCCCGCGCACCCGCGCGGCTGGCAGCGCGACGTCGAACGCGCGGCAAGAACCAGTTGATCAGTGCCATATAAAGCACCAGCCACACTGAAAACCCAAGTGCGACACGCCAATCAATCGCCAAGAGCAGCACAACTGATCCGATCAGCGAAGCCAGCGCAAAGGCCACGACGTTGATCATCTCCGACGCGACTTCAGTCACCGCCCGCGCGGCCTGCATCTGTTTTTGCGCAATGCGTCCGGCAAAATCATCGTCGAAAAAGCCAACATTCTGCCCCAGCGTCCAGCGGTGTAGGCGCGACAGAACCAGCGGGTTCACGTTCGGCTGCACCATGATCGCGTTTGACGCCGATGACAGACCAAACAGGATCGGCCGCGCCACCAGGAAAAACGCCACCGCCCCCAGGATCAACGCCATGTTGCGCCCATCAAAGAACTGATCCGGCCCGGCGGTGACAGTGGCGTCAATCACCAGACCCAGAATCCAGGCCGTGCCCGCCTCCATCGCGCCGGCCGCAGCCGACAGAAACGCCGCCAGCCATAACACTGGCCAGGCACCGGACAGGCACCAGCGCATGAAAGCGCCCAATGTCTGCGGCGGCGGCCCATCGGCGGGGTCAAAGGGGTTGATCCAATCAGAAATCTTCACGTATCGTCATCCATTTTCAAGAACCCCCCGGATTGGCGGCCCCAGAAGTCTGCATATAGCCCCCCGCGCTGCAAAAGCGCGTCATGCGGCCCTTCTTCTACGATACGTCCCTGATCCAGAACCAGAATTCGGTCCATTTCGGCAATTGTCGACAGTCGGTGGGCAATAGCGATCACTGTCTTACCTTCCATCATGCCGTAAAGCGTTTCCTGAATCGCCGCCTCCACTTCGCTGTCGAGCGCGCTTGTCGCTTCGTCCAACAAAAGGATTGGCGCGTTTTTCAGAATGACGCGCGCCAATGTGATCCGCTGCCGCTGGCCGCCGGACAGTTTAACGCCGCGTTCGCCCACCCGCGCACCATAGCCATGGTTGCCCTCGGGATCGGTCAGATCAAGAATGAACTCATGCGCCTGCGCCTGCTTGGCCGCTGCGATCATCTCGTCTTCCGTGGCGTCGGGGCGACCATATAGAATGTTTTCGCGCACCGACCTGTGCAACAGCGAACTGTCCTGCTGCACAACGCCGATGTGGCGGCGCAGACTGTCCTGGCGCAACCCCGAAATATCCTGACCGTCGATCAGAATTTTACCCGCTTCGGCATCGTAGAACCGCAACAACAGCTTGACCAAAGTCGATTTACCCGCGCCAGAGCGCCCGACCAGCCCGATCTTTTCGCCCGGGTGGACCGTCAGATCGACGGATTGCAACCCGCCGGATGCGCGCCCGTAATGATGCGTCAGCCCCTTCACGTCGATCCGGCCGTCGGTCAGGGTAAGCGGCACCGCCTTGGGTTCATCCACCAGCGCAATGGGCTGCGCGATGGTCTCCATTCCCTCAGCCACCACACCCAATTCGCGAAAGAAAGACGACAGCGCCCACATGATCCAGGCCGTCATAGCGTTAAGCCGCAGCGCCAGCGCCGATGCCGCAGCCACCACGCCGACGCTTGCCTCGCCTGCGATCCACAGTGCCATGGCCCAGCCGACGATCCCGACGATCAACAAACCGTTCAGCGCAACCAGCACCACATCCATGATCGTGAAAATCCGCATCTCCGCTTGGAAAGTCTGCCGCGCGTGCTCGATGGCCTCGCGGGCAAAATCGACTTCAAGGTCGTGATGTGCAAACATTTTGACCGAATGGATATTGGTATAGGCATCCACCACGCGCCCCGTCACCTGCGACCGCGCATCAGAGGCTGCTTTGGATGCCGGGCCGACCCGCTGAATCGTCCAGCGCACCAACAGCGAATACAGGAAAAGCCAAACCAAAAGCGGCACTAACAAACGCAAATCCGAGGTCGACAGCAAAATCGCCGCGCCGATGACGTAGGCCAGCGAATACGACATCGCATCAAACACCTGAAACACCACTTCGCCGGCTGCTGGCGGGGTCTGCATGATCCGGTTGGCAATACGCCCGGCAAAATCGTTCTCGAACCAGTCCACCGATTGCCGCAAGACTTGCCTATGTGCGCGCCAACGGATCAGAGTGCCAAAGTTCGGCAGGATCGTGTTGTTCAGCAGCGCCACATCCAGCCCCTGCAAAACGGGACGCAAAAAGATCACTAAAAGGGCGACAATAATTAATTCGGTGCCATACGTCGCCCACAACTGTGCGGGATCAGTGCCTAGCAGGTCCACCAAACGACCCATGTAATAAATCAGGCCAATCTCGATCGCCGCCACGACAATCGACATTGCTCCGGTCAGGATAAATACATTTTTGAAAGGCTGGGCATAATCGCGCAGAAACGGCCACAGCTTTTGCGGCGGATCGTTCTGCTCGGAATAAGGGGTATAAGGATCGACGAGGTTTTCGAAAAAACGGAACATGGTTAGAACCTTGGAATGAATACACAAAATGATCCGGCGCTGCATATACAGGGCCGACAAGGGGGGCATTGGTTATGACAGCCTTAGCTGAACCAGATCCCGCGATACATTTTGCATTCCTCCGTTTTCCTGGCGTTGGGATAGCCGACTTTCGCACATCTGTCGACCCGTCATGTCCGCCCCAGCAAATCGTCCCGGCCCAGAGTGAAGCCAGACGCAATCCAACGCTGTTCAATCAGCGCCAACTGTTTGCCCAGCGCCGGACCGTGGAAACCCCCCATCAGATCAGCGGCCTTTACCGGAAAACGCGCCTGACTGGCACGCATAATTGTCTCTAACACAGCGGGTTTCGGCGTCTGCTCAGACATGCTGGCGCGCAGCAGCATCGCTGAAATCGCGACGCTTTCCCCGTGACGGTACGCCACTTCAGGCAATGAGGGGCCCGCAAATCCGACATCTTGCAACAGCGCCAGTTGCCGCGCGTTTGCCTTGCTCAACCGCAGGCGCCCCGCCACATCCGACCCGCCCAGCAACGCAAGCCGACGCAGCCAGTCTGGCCCGACGTTCATTTCCGTCTCTAAGTGTACCAAGACCGCGATAAATCGGTCATCCGCCCCCGGCAGGATCGCCGGCAACACCCCTGTCTGGCGCATCACCGACAGCACAGGCGCAGGGTCCGGCGCGCTCAGCAGTTTTTGCATCTCTTGCCCGACACGCTCCGCGGAAAGCGTCTCTAAGCCGTCGATATTTGCCGAAATCGCAGCCAGTGCGTCAGGGTCAAAGCCATATTGCGGATCACCATAGAGCGCGCAAAACCGAAAATATCGCAGTGTGCGCAGATAGTCTTCGCGGATACGCGCGTCGGCATCCTCAATAAACCGCACCTGCCGCGCACGCAGGTCTGGCAAGCCGTTCAACGGGTCAATTACCCGCCCTTCCGCATCGGCATATAGCGCATTCATCGTGAAATCGCGCCGCCGCGCGTCATCTGCGATGTCTTTGGAAAACGCCACCACGGCACGGCGGCCATCGGTGGCCACATCGCGCCGAAATGTCGTAATTTCGAACGGTTTGCCTTTGATCACCAGTGTCACAGTCCCGTGGTCAATGCCGGTAGGCACCGCCTTGATCCCTGCCGCCTTGGCCAGTGCCATCACCTCGTTGGGCGGTGCATCGGTCGCCAAATCAATATCGCTGTCGGCCAGCCCCATCAGGGCATTGCGCACGCAACCACCGACAAAGAATATCTTGTACCCGCCTTCGGCAATCAGCCCGCACACCCGCTGCGCCGCCGGGTCGATAAGCCAGCCTGTCGTGGCCGGGATCACTGTGTCATGCGAATTGCCCATGCGCGCAACATACGCGCGGTTGCCCCCCAGATGTAATAGGGTCCGTAGGGCACCGCGTAATAATACCTTCTTTGCCCCCGCCACCGCCGCGAATGAACAAGATAGTTCTGTGGATCAAGCACGTGATCCAAAGGCACAAAAAACGCCTCTTCAACCTCGCCCGGTTCGGGCTTTAGGGTAAAGGGCTGCGTCACATGGGCAATAACCGGTGTTACCTGAAATCCGGTGACCGTTTCATGCGCGGCCAATGTGCCTAGCACGTCAACGATCCCGCGCGGCAGGCCGATTTCCTCTTCGGCCTCGCGCAGAGCGGCGGCAACCACATCGGCATCACCGCCATCCTGTTTGCCACCCGGAAAGGCGATCTGCCCCGGATGATGTTTGAGCGCGGAAGACCGTTTGGTCAAGATCAGCTCCAGCCGACCACCAACGTCAACGATCGGGGCCAGGACACCCGCAGGACGCAGCACGCGCCCCTCAGGCAAGACCACGTCGGGATTCAGGTCAAAGTCTGAGGATTCGACCCCGGTTTGGGCTAAAGCCGCGCGAAAAGACTGGACCTGGTCACTCACCCGATGCCTCTTTGGCCTCGAAACCGACGCCGGCAGGATCAAGGTCGTAATGCGCCCCGCAGAACTGGCAATCTGCCGTTACACGTCCATCATCCGTTGTCATCTTTTCGATGTCGCGGGCAGAATAGATCGACAGGCTTTGACGCACGCGGTCTTCGGAACAGGTACAGCCGAACCGCACAGCCTGAGCGTCAAACACGCGGGGTTGTTCCTCGTGAAACAGGCGCAACAGCAGGTCAGTGGGTGGCACGCTGGGGCCAATCAATTCAAGATCGTCAACGGTATCCAGCAGGACATTCACCCGGTGCCAATTTTCGCCCTCTTCTCCATCGACCAAATCTGTTGCGCTCAGTACCTCGCCGGAGCCCTCGCCCTTGGCGGCAAACGGCGAGGCCTTGGGCATATGCTGCAACATCATCCCACCCGCGCGCCAATGTTCCGGCTCATCCGGGCCGGAGGATTTACCAAAGCTCAGCGAAAAGCGGGTAGGCAACTGTTCGGACTGGGCAAAATACGCCTCGGCACAGGCGGCCAGCGACCCACCGGCCAGCGGCGTAATGCCCTGATACGGGGTCATGCCCTTGCCCTGATCAATCATGATCGCGAAATACCCTTCGCCCACCTGCTCGAACGGGGCGGCATCGGTCAGGCGCTCGGCGTCATAACTGGCATAGGCGCGGATGCGGGCGGATTTTCCATCGGCCTCGGGGCCGTAATAATCTGTAGCAATCATCCTCACAGCGCCCTTGGACTGCACCTGCAACGACAACTTCCAGCGCAATTTGATCGTTTGGCCGATCAGCGCGGTCAGCAGAGCCATTTCGGCCACCAGTGCCTCAACTTGCGGCGGATAATCGTGCTGTTCCAGAATGCCCTCCAACACGCCATCCAGCCGCGCGACGCGGCCACGAATGTCAGCGTGATCTAGCTGGAAGGGCAGAACGGTATCGTCCCACGCGATTTTATTTCCTTGGGTCATTAGGCTTTCCTTACCGGGGGCCGCTTGGCATACCGCGTCTATATAGGCGCAGCAACCCATGGATAAAGGGGCAAGATATGATCAGACGCATGGGGCACCCCCCGCTGGCGGGGCAAAAGTACACGGCCCGGCCCGGAGCCTATGCCATTCTGCCGTTAGGTCGGCGCTTTTTGATGACGCTTGAAATGGCGAACCAACCCGAAGTGCAATTGCCCGGTGGCGGGATTGATCCAGGCGAGTCACCAATTCAGGCGCTACATCGCGAGGTGATGGAAGAAATCGGTTGGCGCATCGCAAGACCCCGCCGGCTGGGGGCATTTCAGCGCTTTGTCTATATGGAAGAGTACGACCTGTGGGCACGGAAAATATGCCATGTCTATGTCGCGCACCCGGTCCGCCAGATCGCCGAGCCAACCGAGCCACATCATGAAACGCTGGTGCTGTCCGCCGATGAAGCCCTTGCAACACTGGCCAACGACGGTGACCGGATGTTCCTGCAACGCTACGCCGACTGAACCACGTCGGCGTATTCAAACAAGATACCCGACACATCGTCGGGAAACTCGGTGCTGCCCGCGAATTCGGATAGCTTCCAGACCAGCGCGCTAAGCAGGGCTGAGCCGCTGATTTTATGTAACTCGCCCATGATCCGCGCCAGACCCGCTTCTCCTAACATCGTGTCATTGGCATCGGGGCATTCCGTCACACCGTCCGACAGGATCAGCAACCTGTCACCGGGTGCCAGATGCACCTCGAACTGATCGAACGAAATGCCCGATAACAGGCCCACGGGAAAGCCACCGGTGCCGGACTGTTCCACCAGTCCGTCCTTGCGCAGGATCACCGGATGTGGATGGCCCGCCTGCCCGATCGTCACCTTGCCACTATCCAATTCGACAATCGCCAGCATCAGCGTGAAATAGTGTTCGGTGTCCATCTCATCCAACACCAGATCGTTCAGCATTTCGATCACCTCGCCCGGCGGTCGAGCGCCATAGGTGCCATCACCCATTGGCTGCAACGCGACATTCTGATCTGGCGCTGTGGCCGACAGATACCCCGCCAATCGCGCTGTCATCAGCGCCGAACTTATCCCATGCCCTGACACATCAATGCCAAAAAGCCCTACCTGCCCCTCGCGGATCGGAAAGTAGCCGACCAGATCGCCCCCCACATGCCCCGCGGAGCGCAGCATCATCGACAGGCTGCCACGGTCAAATTCCTTGTAGCGTTCACGCATCAACGATTGTTGCAGCTTCTTGGCTTCGCGCAGGTCCTTATCAATCAGGTCGTGGACCCGTTGCAATTCGTCCAGCGTGTCGCTGATCAGCCGGTTTTTTTTAGTCAACTCGCGCTGCATGGTCAGGATGCGTTCCCCCGCCGTGATCCGGGCGCGCAATTCGTCGCTGTTAACAGGTTTAGTCAGAAAATCATCCGCCCCCGAATCCAGCCCGCGCGCCACCTCGGCCTTGTCGCTTTTTGACGTCAGGAGGATGAAATACCCATACGTCCCCTCCGACAGCGCGCGAAAGGCGTGGCAAAACTCCAGTCCCGACATGCCCGGCATCATCCAGTCGCTGAGCACCAGATCAGGCATACGGTCCCGACACAGGGCCAGCGCCGCCTCGCCCGACAGTGCCTCCATCACGTCATACCCCCATCGCGCCAGTGACTTGGACAGGATTCGGAGCTGCAAGCGGCTGTCGTCAACGACCAGGACAAGGGGTGTCTTGATCGGGCCCGCGTCAAGATCGGCGGGCAAGGGAATATCGGGCAGTCCGGGGGTCATCGGATAATAAAGTCCACT
Organism: Sulfitobacter sp. KMM 9851; assembly: GCF_057178245.1. NCBI lineage: Bacteria > Pseudomonadati > Pseudomonadota > Alphaproteobacteria > Rhodobacterales > Roseobacteraceae > Sulfitobacter > Sulfitobacter sp. KMM 9851. Next base: position 86,877 of record NZ_CM169991.1, on the reverse strand, counting down.
TGCATCCGCCACTTCTACGGCTGGCGACTTAACGATACATGAACTGCAAAATTATCCCCCAGCCAGCAGCTTTGGGCACCGCTTGTTAAACCTTCGCCGTCAGACTGTCATAAAAGGAGGGTTGCCGATGATTGACTGGGCGCGCGTGATGCTTCTGCGGGATGAAGTGGGGCCAGAGGATTTTGACGAGGTGGTCGCTCTGTTCCTCGAAGAGGTAGAAGAGTTAACCGACCGACTGCGCGACCGGCACGATCACACGACCCTGGAGGAAGATCTGCATTTTCTGAAAGGCAGCGCATTGAGTCTTGGGTTTGTCGACTTTTCTGCCCTGTGCCAGACGGGCGAAACCCTGTCTGCCAACGGTCAGGCAACGGCGGTCGACGTGCAAGCCGTGCTGGCCTGCTACCACCAGTCAAAAACCGAATTCCTGGCCGACCTCCCCGCGCGTCTGGCCGCTCAGACCAATTGAAAAAACGCCTCGGCGCGGGCGTGTCCGTGGGTTTCAAGCGCCCTTGCCCGCAGCATCTGCATACCGGTGATCCAACGGTCATGGTCCTGCGCACGCTGCACCGCGTAGTCGTGCACAGCCAGATGCGACAAGATGCGAAAACGGTCTGCCTCCACCCCCTCGACGATAGCCTGCGCAACCTGATGCGCTGTCAGCAGTGACCCTTGTGCATCCGCATCACTCAGCCCCAATAGGGGTGTCGCAACATACTGCGGACAAACCACCGAAACCTTGATCCCGTCAGCACCGTGGGTAATTGCCAGCGATTCCGCAAAACTGACCGCGGCGTGTTTGGTCGCAGAATAGGCGGCATCACCGATCTGGTTCAGCAACCCGGCCGCCGACGCCACATTAACCAGATGCCCTGACCCGCGCGCGATCATGGCAGGCAGCAACGCGCGCGCGGCGTGGACCTGGGCCATCACGTGCACCTGCCAGTTAAGCAACCACTCCGCATCGCTGGCCGACGCCGCGTGATCCGGTTGGCCTCGCCCAAGCCCCGCGTTAGAGACAAATATGTCGACCGGACCGCTGGCTTTTTCAGCGAAGTGGATCGCGGCCTGAATATCGTCTTCGTGCCGCACATCGCAGGCAATTGCACAACCACCGATCGCCTCTGCCACGGCCTGCGCCCGACTAGCGTCCAAGTCTGCAATACAAACCCGCGCGCCTTTGGCCGCTGCCGCATGCGCCAGGGCCGCGCCAATGCCGCTCGCACCTCCGGTAATTACGACCGACCTGTCAGCAAAGTTCATCGCGCGCTCCTACAAAACGAATTGCGCCAGCGTCTCATCATTGGTGATGTCGGTAAAGGTAAACCCCGCGTCTTTGACCTGCCGCAGGAAGGGATCGAAATTCTCGGGGCTGCGTGTTTCGATACCGATCAGTACCGAACCAAAGTTGCGGGCCGATTTTTTGAGATACTCAAACCGGCAGATATCATCTTCCGGCCCCAGAATATTTAGGAACTCCTTAAGCGCGCCGGGGCGCTGAGGCATCCGCAAGATGAAATACTTTTTGATCCCGGAATAGCGCTGCGCGCGCTCTTTGACCTCTGGCAGCCGTTCAAAATCGAAATTCCCACCCGAGGCGACGCAGACAACCGTCTTGCCTTTGATCTGATCGGCCACCTCGCTCAGCGCGTCGATCGACAGCGCTCCGGCAGGTTCCAGCACGATCCCTTCGACATTCAGCATCTCGTTTATTGTGACACAGATACGATCCTCTGACAGGTCGATTACATCTGACGGGTTCACATTGCGCAGCCGCGCAAAGGTGCGCGCGCCAATCTTGGCGACTGCCGCACCGTCGACAAAACTGTTGATCGGTGACACGTCGACAGGCGCCCCCGCCTCCAACGCCCGCGCAAGGCTGGGCGCGCCCGAGGGTTCGACAAAGGTATAACGACACTGGTCGCCGAAGTAGCTGACGACACCCGACGACAACCCCCCACCGCCCACCGGCAGGATCACGTGGTCGGGGACTCGGCCCAACTGTGCCTCGATCTCAACTGCGACCGATGCCTGACCTTCGATCACATCGTCATCATCAAAGGGCGACAGGAAATGCGCGCCCTCGGTGGTGCAAAACGCCTGCGCTGCCGACAAGGTCTTGTCGAAATAGTCACCCACCAGACGCACTTCGATGTTTTCACCGCCAAAGATGCGGGTTTTCTGGATTTTCTGCTGTGGCGTTGTCACCGGCATGAAAATCACGCCGCGCACCCCGAAATGACTGCACATAAAGGCAACACCCTGCGCGTGGTTGCCCGCCGAGGCGCAGACAAACACCGATTGGCCAGGAATGACCTTGCGCATGGCGTTGAACGCCCCGCGCAGCTTGTACGACCGCACCGGGCTAAGGTCCTCGCGCTTGAGCCAGATATCCGCCCCAAACCGTTCCGACAGATGTTCGTTTCGCATCAAGGGCGTGGCAGGGAAAACTGCCCGCATCGCCTGCGCCGCCGCCTGTGCCTGTGTCGCAAATTCGTCGGTCATCTCTGCTCTCCACTGTCGCTTTATCGTCGATAGGCCTGCAACTGCGGCAGGTCAACGCAGGCTTAATCTTGCCCGCGTTCACAAAACCCGATACCTCGCTTAACGAACTGGAAAGGAACCCCTCATGTCCGCGCCCAAAAAAGTTGTGCTCGCCTACTCCGGCGGCCTTGATACGTCGATCATCCTGAAATGGCTGCAAACCGAATACGGCTGCGAGGTGGTGACCTTTACTGCTGATCTCGGCCAGGGCGAAGAGCTGGAACCGGCCCGCAAAAAAGCCGAACTGATGGGGATTGCCCCCGAGAATATCTATATCGAGGATGTGCGCGAGGAATTCGTGCGCGATTTCGTTTTCCCAATGTTCCGCGCCAATGCAGTCTACGAAGGGCTGTACCTGCTGGGCACATCCATTGCGCGGCCGCTGATTTCCAAACGTCTGGTTGAGATCGCAGAAGAAACCGGCGCTGATGCTGTGGCTCACGGTGCCACAGGCAAGGGCAACGATCAGGTCCGTTTTGAACTGGCTGCCTACGCGCTGAACCCCGACATCAAGGTGATCGCGCCCTGGCGCGAATGGGACCTGTCGAGCCGGACCAAACTGCTGGCCTTTGCCGAGGAAAACCAGATCCCGATCGCAAAGGACAAACGCGGCGAAGCACCGTTTTCGGTTGATGCGAACCTGCTGCACACCTCGTCCGAAGGCAAAGTGCTGGAAGATCCCGCCGTGGATGCCCCAGATTACGTCTATCAGCGCACCGTCAGCCCAGAAGACGCGCCGGACACGCCCGAATACGTGGAAATTGGGTTTGAGCGCGGCGATGCCGTAAGCATCAACGGCGAGGCAATGTCGCCTGCCACGATCCTGACCAAGCTGAACGAGCTGGGCGGCAAGCACGGCTGTGGTCGTCTTGATCTGGTTGAGGGCCGTTTTGTCGGCATGAAATCACGCGGTATTTACGAAACGCCGGGCGGCACGCTGCTGCTTGAGGCGCACCGCGGGATTGAATCCATCACGCTTGACCGTGGTGCGATGCACCTCAAGGACGAACTGATGCCAAAGTACGCGGAACTGATCTATAACGGCTTTTGGTACAGCCCTGAACGCCTGATGCTACAGGCGGCAATCGACGCCAGCCAGACCCATGTCACCGGCACCGTGCGGTTGAAATTGTACAAGGGCCATGCCCGTACTGTTGGCCGTTGGTCCGAACATTCGCTCTATTCCGAAGCGCATGTAACCTTCGAAGATGACGCCGGCGCCTACGATCAGAAGGACGCCGCAGGGTTCATTCAGTTGAACGCCCTGCGCCTGAAACTGCTCGCCGCCCGCGACAAGCGGCTCAAGGGCTGAAGCTCGGGGCACACTCCCTCCTTCATCCTTTCTCAAATACCCTCGGGGGTCCGGGGGCAGCGCCCCCGGCGGCCTGCCCCAATCACCGCCCACATAAAAAGGCCCGGAAGTATTCCCCCGGGCCTGATACTCGTTACCGAAAAACCGATATCAGTCGGCAGTCACGACCTTCATCACCAGATTTCCGTCTGGCTTGATCGGGCCGTCTTCCTTGGCGCCCAGAGTGTATTCGAACACACCTGTTTTCATTCCGCCTTCTTCAGCGTGAACCATCAACATCAGCATTTCGCCGGATTTGACCTCTTCCTGAAGGATCGCGGCGACATCCATGTTTTCACCAGCGCGAAGCGGGGCATAGCCCACAACGGGGCCCGGTTTCATCTCGGCGTCGGTACGGTGCACCACCAGCCAGCCATTTTCACCAGCCATAACCTTGTCAGCGCTCACCACGCCGTTGGACATATCTTGATTGGCCGCTTCGACCATTGGCATGGCATGGGCATCGGCAAATGCCGTACCGGCCGTCAGTGTTAATGCGATTGCGGTGCTTGTCAGAAACTTCATCTCGTATCTCCCTGAATGTTAGATGGGAAAGACACGATGCAGCACCGCAAGAAGTTTCAGATCAACCAGATTAAATTTTCAGACGCCGCTGATGCAGCTTTTCGTAATATGGCAACGCGCGGTCCAGCAGCGCCTGATTGGCGCCTTCCAGGTGGGGTAACGGCCCTTCGGCCCCGGCGATCCCGGTGCTTTTGTGTATCGCGCCATACCAATGCGCCGCCCATATACCGTCCTCCGCGCGCGGCCCGGCGGGCCAGGTCAGCATGGCGGGATCAAAGGGCAGATCAATCGCCGCGCACAATTTGCGCAGCATCCCTTCGGGATTGGCGCGTATGTCTGAACTATCAATCACATGCCCCCCCAGCACATCAAAAAGCATCGCCTGTTTATCGAAGCCAATATCTTCCAATGTCGGCGCTTCGCGTTTGGCGGCGTAGCTGGTGATCACCCGCGCGGGATGCCGGATCAGGTGGATGTTCACACAGTCCTCTGCCCAGTCCAGCGGAAAGCCGTCCAACATGTGCTGCGCCATATGCTTCATGTAAAGGTGGCGCGCGCCTCTCTGCACAAACCCCTGCGCGACCTTGTCGGGGTCTTGCTCTTGCGAGGCGACGATCTGGTCACGCATTGGGTGATCAAGGCCAGTAGCGGCCAAATAGGCCGCGTAAAAGGGTTCATCCAATGCAGTAAAATCGGCGCGTGCCCCGAAACTGTACATCATCGCCGTGCTCAGATTGCGGGGGCCGGACCACATGGCGATGCGCATTTTGGGTATCCTGACTATTAAATTCTGCGGGACGCTAGGAATGTTAAGTCGGGATGCCAAGTGGTAAATTACCATCACCACCACGTGACTTGGCCCTCACACCGCTTGCCCTATCTTCTTTCCCAAGGCAGCAATGTCACCAAGGGGGACGACATATGATCCATTTTTCCACTGTTAAGACTGCTGTCCTGTCACTGTCGATTGCGATCGGTTTGCTGGCGCAGGTCAGTGCCGCGCGCGCCGGTGTCACGGAAACGCTAACTGTTGCCGGCGGGTGTTTCTGGTGCGTCGAATCCGATTTCGAGTCTGTCAAAGGGGTCAAGGAAGCCGTATCCGGCTTTGCGGGCGGCACCACCAAAAACCCGACCTACAAACAGGTGACCGCAGGCGGCACCGGCCATTTTGAGGCCGTACAAATCAGCTTTGACCCCACTGTGGTCAGCCGTGATACCCTGCTTAACCTGTTCTTTCGTTCGGTAGACCCTACCGACGCGGGCGGGCAGTTTTGTGACCGTGGCGCCAGCTATCGCACCGCGATTTTTGCAGGTAGCGCGGCCCAAAAATCCGCTGCTGAAACAGCCAAAGCAGAGGCCCAGACCGCACTTGGACAAAACGTGGTGACCCCAATCCTGGGCAAGACCCGCTTTTATCCTGCCGAAGCCTATCATCAGGACTATTACAAGAGCGACGAGCGTTTGGCCTTTAGTAGCGTCGGTGTCGGCGTGAAAAAGTCAGAGGCGTACAAACGCTATCGCAAGGGCTGCGGTCGCGATGCGCGTGTGAAACAGCTTTGGGGCAATGACGCGCCCTTTGCTCACTGAGTGAAATCATGATCCTGGATTTCCTTGAGGTCCGGGATCACGTCTGCCGTGCCCAACCGCGTCACCATCAGCGCCCCGGCACGCAATGCCAGATCAATGGCATCAAGCATCGGCATCCCGCGATCCAACCCCGCAACAAGATACCCGGTGAAGGTGTCACCGGCCCCGGTGGTATCGACCGGTGTCACCGTATAGGCCGGTAGATCATGGCTGATTTTACCCGTGTTAGAGACCCATTTGCAGCCATCCGCGCCCAGCGTCACAACGATATCGTCAATTGGAAGATCGGCCAAATCTCGCCCCGTCGCCGCGCGCAGCTGCTCGGCTTCGATGGCATTCAGAACCAACAGATCAATATCGTCCATGATGGCACTGACCGCATCGGGATCAAAAGGCGCGGCAGCATAGGCCAACCGCAGGCCCAGCGCCTTGGCCGTTTTGGCCGCATACACCTGCCCATTGGTTTCGTTCTGCATCAAAAGCGTGTCGCCCGGTGACGCCTCTGTAATCGCGGCGCCGATCATTTCGTCGGTGATTTGGTGGTTCACCCCGGCAAACAGCACGATGTTGTTTTCACCCGCAGCATCCACCGCGATGTTTGCGTGGCCTGTTGGCCCCTCCATCAGCGTGATGTGCGGCGTTTCAACGCCGTATTCCAGCAGTCGCTGCAACCCCCAAGCCCCATCCGCGCCCAGCGCACCAATGTGCATGACCCGCGCCCCTGCCCGTGCGATGGCGACCGACATATTGGCCCCCTTACCACCCAGCCCCTGTCGAAAATCCAAGGCAGAAATGGTTTCACCGGGGCCGGGCAGATGCGACAATTGATAAAAGTTATCCGCGTTGATCGACCCCAGGTTCCAGATCATCAGCCCACCTTGCAGGCTGCAAGAATGGCCATGTTTAGGATGTCATTCGCCGTCGAGGTCGATGAACATATCTGGATAGATTTATCCAGCCCGGTCAAAATCGGCCCGATCACCGTTGCCCCCGCCATTTCCTGCATCAGTTTGACGGAAATACTGGCCGAATGGCGCGCAGGCACGACAAGGATATTGGCAGGCCCGGTCAGGCGCGAGAACGGATAGTTCGCCTGACTGGCAGCGTTCAATGCCACGTCAACGGTCATCTCGCCTTCGTATTCAAAATCGACGCCGCGCCTGTCGAGAACTTCGGGCGCGAGATGCATCTTTTCTGCCCGCTCCGACACTGGATAGCCGAATGTCGAAAAGCTGACAAAGGCGACCCGCGGCTCGAGCCCCATATGCCGCGCCACACGTGCGCTGCTTTCTGCGATATTTGCCAGGTCATTTTCATCGGGCCATTCATGCACCAGCGTATCCGCGATAAACACGATCCGCCCTTTGTGAAGCAATGCTGTAATGCCCGCCGCGCCATGTTCGGCATCGGCGTTAAAGACATGGTTCAACCGCTCCAACACATGCGCCGATTTGCGTGTTGCACCGGTGACCAACCCGTCGCCGTGCCCGTGCTCCAGCATCAATGCCGCAAAAACATGCCGATCCCGCGAAGCAAGGCGGTGGATGTCCTTCCGGTCGAACCCCTTGCGCTGCAAACGCTCATACAAAAACTCTTTGTACACCTCCAAGTGCTGCGTATTGGCGGCGTTCACCACCTCCAGCTCGCGCACCGCATCCTCCATGCCGCTGATTTCCAGCTTGGCGCGCACGTCGTCTTCGCGGCCCACAACCAGCGCCTTTCCCAGACCGGCGCGCTGATACATCACCGCAGCACGCAGTACCTTGGGGTCGTCGCCCTCGGCAAATATCATGCGCGCCTGATTGGCCCGCGCGCGGGCGTTGATACCGCGCAGGATGTTCGCCGTCGGGTCCATCCGTGACTTCAGGCTCAACTCGTATGCGTCCATGTCGATGATGGGGCGCCGCGCCGCACCAGTGTCCATCCCCGCGCGCGCCACGGCCGGCGGGATGCGGTGGATCAAACGCGGGTCGAAAGGTGTCGGAATGATGTAATCGCGCCCAAAGGTCAGTGTCTTGCCATAGGCCAGCGCCACCTCGTCCGGCACGTCTTCGCGGGCAAGCTTTGCCAGTGCATGAGCGCAGGCGATTTTCATCTCGTCGTTGATGGCGCGGGCGTGGATATCCAGCGCCCCCCGAAAGAGATAGGGAAAGCCCAAAACATTATTCACCTGATTGGGATAATCGCTGCGCCCCGTAGCGACAATCGCATCCACGCGCACTTCATGGGCTTCTTCGGGTGTGATTTCTGGATCAGGGTTGGCCATCGCAAAGATCACCGGGTTATCAGCCATCGAGACAACCATGTCAGGCGTCACGGCGCCCTTGGCAGAAACGCCCAGGAACACATCCGCCCCCCGCATCGCCTCTTCGAGGCTACGCAGTTCGGTATTGGCAGCATGAGCCGATTTCCACTGGTTCATGCCTTCGGTGCGGCCCTGATAAATCACGCCCTTGGTGTCACACATGATGCAATTGTCATGACGCGCGCCCATGGATTTCAACAGTTCCAGACAGGCAATGCCTGCCGCCCCGGCACCGTTCAGCACGATGCGCACATCTTCAATTTTCTTGCCCGACAGATGCAGCGCGTTGATCAGCCCTGCCGCACAGATCACCGCCGTACCGTGCTGATCGTCGTGAAAGACGGGGATATCCATCTCCTCTTTCAGACGTTGTTCGATGATGAAACATTCCGGTGCCTTGATGTCCTCAAGGTTGATGCCGCCAAAAGTCGGGCCCATGAGTTTCACGGCATTGATAAAGGCTTCGGTGTCTTCTGTGTCCAACTCGATATCAATCGAATTCACATCTGCAAAACGCTTGAACAGAACCGCCTTGCCTTCCATCACCGGCTTGGAAGCCAGCGCCCCCAAATTGCCCAGGCCCAGCACCGCGGTCCCGTTGGAAATTACCGCAACCAGATTGCCCTTGTTGGTGTAGTCATAAGCTGTCTCTGGGTTCGCCGCGATCGCCTCGCACGGGACGGCCACACCGGGCGAATAGGCCAGCGACAAATCCCGCTGCGTGGTCATCGGAACCGTTGCGGAAATCTCAAACTTGCCCGGCGTTGGCTCAAGGTGAAAGGCAAGCGCCTCTTCAGAGGTGATACGGTTCTTTCTCGTCACGGGATGCGGCCCTTCCTGCTGTTTGCCCAAGTCATAGCTAGGAACGCGCAGCGGTACAATCGGCCAACGGGATCATCACACGACGTAGCGGACCCATTCATGGTTGGACACAAATGCATCGTGCCGCTCTGGGAAATCGGCCTGCAACCGCGTCAGCGCCCAGCGGATAACCTGAGGCCGCTTGCAACGATTGGCGCACCAGATCATTCGGATCAGCGTCTGCCAGCGCTTCCTGTCGGCCTTATACGCGCGGTCCAGCGCCACCAGTTCCGACTTCGGCTCGTCCAGTTCCTTGTGGCAATCGGCCTTGAGCAGGCAAAGGTCGACGCTCCACATGCATAATTTATCATGCTGCGCCAACAGCGCTTCGGCCTGCGCAAAGGCACGGACCTGAAACAATTGGCGCGCGAGAACCAGCAAATCATCAACGCGGGGCAGGTCCGGCACATGGCCCAAAAGGGTTACGACAAATCCCATGATCTGCCCAACTGCGCCCGCAGACATCGCAACCGGCACAATACCATCCTTGGAAAAATTCGGCTCGACCAGCGGGTCAGCCTGGTTGAAATCCGCAAAAAAACTGATGTATCGACATTGCGATACATGGGCGTGTTGCCAAAAATCTCCCCAGCGAAACTGCGCAGTCTGCAAGGTGCCGACTTCGATCAGATAGGCATCCGGGTTGGCGAAGATCATATTGGCAAAGCCGGCCCCATGATAGGAAACCATCATCTCTGCATTGGCCATGATCGCCACCTGCTCGGCCGGGCTGAGGCTTTCGAACACCACATATTCAAACCCGAACATCTGAAGATGCTCGAACAGCAAATCCTCGCCCTGCACCACCCGCGACCGACTATGCCGCGTATCGCGCCCAACGAAAAAGCGGCGGGGCAAATGGGTGAAATCCTGCCCTTGGATGGCGCGCAACCCACGCTCGCGCAAGGCGATCAGACTGCTGCTGACGGCGTTTGCCGCCAACATACCTTGCGCCGAAACGCGGGCTTCGCGACCCTTCCATATGTGGTTGGATGGGGCCAGCGCATCCAGCCCCGCCACGACGGCGTCAGGTGCCTGAAATATCCCGCCCAACAAATCAAAAGCGGTCAGCACTTTTTCATAGTCTTTCGGCGTCCGTTCGAACACCACCCGATCCGCCAGATCAGGAAACAATGCATCGACAAATGCCCGTGCGAAGGGCCTGCGCTTCTCCTCGGCGTTGGGAAAATGAAAAAAGATTGGCCCGCGATGACCCAGATCATCCAGCAAGCAAAGTTGTGACAGCGATTCCGTCACGAAATGAAAATAGTTGAACGTATTGCGACACTCGATCGCAAAGGGCAGATCGGGGTCAAACAGCTCTGCCGCCAAGGGCAGATCAGCTTCGGTATTGGCCATCTGGCATGCTTCGAAATAGGCCACCAGATCCGCCTCGGGGTCTTTGCCCTCGCCTTCGTTTTCCCAGCGATAGCTGTTTAGACTGCGCACGCCTGCGGCCCCGCTCAACAGCAACCGATCCTGCGCCATCACAAAGGACTTGCGAAAACCGGCCTCGTGCAACAGCACGGGCACCGAATTGAATTCAAGCGCTTGCGCAAAGCACCGGTGCTTTTTTGTCACCGCGAGAAAACTGGTTATCTTGTCATGGATCGCCACATGTGCGCTGACGGAGAACCCTTCGATCAGGGCGGGCGCGATAGGGCGCCAATAGAATTCAGGACGGCGCAGTAGGGCGATACCCTCATCCTGCCAGGGGTTCAGAAAAACTGCTTCTGGCGGCAGCGAAAGGTCAATCTTGTTCCGCAAGGGTGACAGCGCTTTCCTGTGGTGATGACGGATGTTACCCCACTTGTATCACATCATGGCAAACCGTCTATTGCGTTCACCCCTTTCCCTGCAGCGGGGGGTTTTGTAGGGTCCGGTCTGCAACAGGGGGCAGTCGGTGCAGACAGAAAAAGTCACGCCAATGATGGCGCAATATCTCGACCTAAAGGCAGACTATGCAGACGCCCTGCTGTTCTACCGAATGGGCGATTTTTACGAGATGTTCTTTGACGATGCCGTGGCCGCGGCAGAAGCGCTGGATATTGCCCTGACCAAACGCGGCAAGCACCAAGGTGACGACATCCCAATGTGCGGCGTTCCCGTACATGCCGCCGAGGGCTATCTGCTGACCCTGATCCGCAAGGGGTTTCGCGTTGCCGTTTGCGAACAGATGGAAAGCCCGGCAGAGGCCAAGAAACGCGGTCATAAATCCGTGGTCAAACGCGATGTTGTCCGCCTTGTAACGCCCGGCACATTGACCGAGGAATCGCTGCTTGACGCGCGCCGCCACAACTACCTCGCTGCCTTTGCTGACGTGCGCGATGCCACTGCGCTGGCATGGGTGGACATATCAACTGGTGCCTTTCACGTTATGCCTCTGACGCCGGTGCGGCTTGGCCCCGAGCTGGCGCGCCTAGCCCCGTCGGAACTGATCGTATCCGAGACAAAAGAAGCCGAATTAGGCCAGTTAGTCTCTGAATTTGGCATCGCCTTGACGGGGCTAGGTCGCGCTGCATTTGACAGCACCAGCGCAGAGAAACGCATCTGCGACCTGTTCGACATCGCAACACTTGAGGCTTTTGGCACGTTTACCCGAGCCGAGGTGTCGGCCATGGGCGCGCTGATCGAGTATCTGACGATCACTCAAAAGGGCAAACTGCCCCTGCTGCGCCCGCCGCAAAAGGAGGCCGAAGCCCGCACCGTGCAAATCGACGCGGCCACGCGCCGCAATCTCGAATTGACCCACAGCCTCAACGGCGGGCGCGCCGGATCTTTGCTGTCGATCATGGACCGTACGGTTACCGCCGGCGGCGGACGTCTGCTAGAGCGCAGCATTTCAAGTCCCTCTCGCGTCCTCGATGTCGTGACAGACCGCGCCGATGCAGTTACTTTTTCTTTTGATAACAACCGCTTGCGTCAGGATATACGAGACCGCCTGCGCAATGTTGCCGATCTGGACCGCGCGTTGTCGCGCCTATCGCTCGACCGCGGCGGCCCCCGCGATCTGGCCGCGATCCGCAACGGTCTAAGCGAAGCGGCACTTTTGCACGGCGCCCTGACCCAACACGACCTTCCCCCCTACCTGAAAGACGCCGCTGACGGGTTGCAAGGGCATGACACGCTGATCGACCTTCTGGATCATGCGCTTGTTGCTGAACCGGCCCTGTTGGTACGCGACGGAGGCTTTATCGCGCCGGGCTATGACGACGACCTGGACAGTGCGAGACAATTGCGGGACGAAGGCCGCAGTGTGATCGCACGGATGCAGCAGGAATTTGTCACTCAGACGGGTATTTCCGCGCTCAAGATCAAGCACAACAATGTCTTGGGCTATTTCATCGAGACCACCGCCACGCACGCTGAAAAAATGCTGTCGCCACCACTGTCCGAAACATTCATCCACCGACAAACCACGGCCAATCAGGTGCGCTTTACCACAGTTGAACTGTCCGAGTTGGAAACGCGTATCCTGAATGCAGGCAACCACGCGCAAGAGATCGAAAAGCGGCTCTATGAAAGCCTAAAAGGCGCGGTACTCGATCACGCAGCCGAGATTGGCGTTGCCTCTGCCGGGCTTGCACGGATTGATATGGCCACCGCACTCGCCGATCTGGCGCAGACTGAAAACTGGGTCCGCCCCAGGGTCGACAACAGCCGCGCCTTTGCGATCCACGGCGGCCGCCACCCCGTCGTCGAACGCGCGCTGGCACAACAATCCGGCGAGCCGTTTATCGCCAACGATTGCGATTTGAGTGCGGACGAAAAAAGCGCCAATATCTGGCTGCTGACTGGCCCGAACATGGCCGGTAAATCAACGTTCCTACGCCAGAACGCTCTGATCGCCTTGATGGCCCAGATCGGCAGCTACGTACCTGCGAGTTCGGCCCACATCGGTATGATCAGCCAGTTGTTCAGCCGCGTTGGTGCGTCCGACGATCTGGCACGGGGCCGCTCTACATTTATGGTCGAAATGGTCGAAACCGCTGCAATTCTCAATCAGGCCGACGATCGCGCGTTGATCATCCTCGACGAGATTGGCCGCGGGACAGCGACCTATGACGGGCTTAGCATCGCCTGGGCAACACTGGAACATCTGCACGACGTGAACCGCAGCCGCGCCCTGTTTGCCACGCATTATCACGAAATGACCGCGCTGGCCGGCAAGCTGCCGGGCGTCGACAATGCCACTGTTGCGGTCAAGGAATGGGAAGGCGAGGTTGTGTTCCTGCACGAAGTCCGCAAAGGCGCCGCAGACAGATCATACGGGGTGCAGGTCGCCCAACTCGCCGGCCTGCCCGCTGCCGTGATCGCGCGCGCGCGCGTGGTCCTCGAAGCGCTGGAAAAAGGCGAACGCGAAGGCGGCGCCACGCAGAAAACACTGATCGACGACTTGCCGTTGTTCTCGGTCAGTCCAGCGCCCCCACCAAAACCCACCAAAGCCTCGGCGGTAGAAGAACGCCTGAAAGAGATCATCCCCGACGAGCTGACTCCACGCGAAGCGCTCGATCTGATCTATAAACTAAAAGAGGCGGCCAAAACCTGACCGCCCCCTTCTTAACCTTGCTAAAATGGCTCTCGCCGTAGGCTCACGCCGTCAGCGCCGCACGCCTTAGCTTGCGGGCATGGACGATACGCCAACCTGCGCGGGGCGCAGCAAACGGTCGTGCAGCATGAACCCCTCGGCGGCAACCTGAATAATCTCGCCGGCTTTGGTCCCTGGCACCGGTGCCTCGAACATGGCTTGATGGTGCTGCGGATCGAACTTGTCGCCAACCTCTGGCGCGATCACATCAATCCCGTGTTTTTTGAACACGCTCAGCAATTCACGCATTGTCAGCTCGACACCCTCTAGCAACGGGCCGGAAACGCCGCGCTGCTCTTCGGTGGCGGCCTCCAAGGCGCGCTTCATGTTGTCGTAAACAGGCAACATATCGCGGGCAAGCTTGGACCCGCCATAATTCTCGGCCTCGCGACGATCCTTGTCAGACCGCTTGCGCGCATTCTCAGCATCGGCAAGTGCACGCATGAAGCGGTCGCGCAACTGGTCACGCTCTGCGCGCAACTCGTCCAGCTCCAACGCCTCATCGTCAATCTCTGCCATCTCTTCTGCGTATTCTTCGGCTTCGGCGCCGTCGATATCGTCAAGAAATTCGTTTTCCTTAGACTCTGCCATCTTCCACCTCTAGTTCCGGTCGGAAATCAGCTTTCCCACCAGTTGTGCCGTGTAATTCACAATCGGCACGATACGTCCATAATTCAGGCGGGTCGGGCCAATGACACCCACGGCTCCGATCACCTTACGATCAGCGTTCATATAAGGGGAAACCACCAGAGAGGAACCCGAAAGTGAGAAAAGTTTGTTCTCAGAGCCAATAAAAATGCGCACACCCTCACCTCCCTCGGCCAGTTCGAGGAATTCGGCGATGTCCCGCTTACGCTCCAGATCGTCAAACAGACTGCGGATGCGCGCCAGATCTTCGGCCTCGCCCTCACCGCCCAGCAGGTTTGACCGTCCCCGCACAATCAAACGTTCGGTGCTTTCGTCGTTGCCCCCCCAAAGAGCCAGACCACTTTCAACCAGCTGCTGTGCCAGAATGTCGATTTCCTGACGCCGCTTGGCAATTTCATGGGCAATACCGCGCTGCAACTCGCTGATGGTCTTGCCTTCGACGAGGGCATTCAGAAAATTCGCTGCTTCGCGCATCGAACTGGGTGTCTGCCCGGCCGGCGGTGTAAACAGGCGGTTTTCAACATGCCCATCCGAAAACACCAATACGACCAGCGCCCGGTCTTGGGAAAGTGACACAAATTCAATGTGTTTGATCGGCGCCTCATGTTTCGGCGTCAAAACCAGCGATGCGCCGTGGGTCACACCCGAAAGCGCCGACCCGATCCGATCCAGCAATCCACCCACATCCGCGGCATTATCGCCCAGTGTCGCGTCGATCTTTTCGCGATCCAGGTCCGACGGATCGCCAATTTCGATCATGCCGTCAACGAACATCCGCAGGCCCAATTGCGTCGGAATACGCCCGGCGCTGACGTGTGGGCTGTCGAGCAGGCCAAGATATTCCAGATCTTGCATCACATTTCGGATCGTCGCTGCCGATACCTTTTCGCTGAAATCTCGCGTCAGCGTGCGTGACCCCACCGGATCACCATTCGCAAGATAGCCTTCAACCACCCGCCGAAACACCTCGCGCGAGCGGTCATTCATGTCTTTCAGCAGATCTGGCTTATTGCTCATGCGCTTCCTGTATCACGCCTACTAAAGGTACCCCACCTGCAAACGTCAATCGGGGTTGCATCAATGATGGCTAGGGCGGTATCCCCGGGCAACATCAAAAAGGATTTATCATGCGTCCCTCTGGCCGGAAACTCGATGAAATGCGCGCTGTTTCGATTGAAACGGGATTTACCAAACATGCCGAAGGCTCGGTACTGATCAAGGTGGGCGATACCCATGTGCTTTGTACCGCCACCATCGAAGACCGGGTGCCTCCCTTTATCAAGGGGTCGGGTCTGGGTTGGGTTACCGCTGAATACGGTATGCTACCGCGCGCCACCAATACCCGCATGCGCCGCGAAGCCGCTTCGGGCAAGCAAGGCGGTCGCACCGTTGAAATCCAACGCCTGATTGGCCGCGCCCTGCGCGCCGGCGTTGATCGTGTGGCGCTGGGTGAACGTCAGATCACCGTCGATTGTGACGTGTTGCAGGCTGACGGCGGCACCCGCTGCGCCTCCATCACTGGCGGCTGGATGGCCCTGCGCCTTGCCGTGAACAAGCTGATGAAAGCCGGCGATGTCATTTCTGATCCGCTGGTTGATCCGGTCGCCGCGGTCAGCTGTGGCATCTACGCGGGCCAGGCCGTTCTTGACCTCGACTACCCCGAAGATTCAGAAGCGGGCGTTGATGGCAATTTCATCATGACCGGATCGGGCAAACTGATCGAAGTTCAAATGAGCGCCGAAGGGTCCACCTATTCTCGCGCACAGATGAACCAATTGATGGATCTCGCTGAAAAAGGCGTTAACGAACTGGTCGAAATCCAAAAGGCCGCCACCGCATGACACGCAAATTCACGGAAACCCGCATCCTTATTGCCACGCATAATGCCGGCAAGCTGGAAGAGATGGGCCAGCTATTCGCACCCCATGGGGTTTCCGTAGTTGGCGCGGCCGAGATGAGCCTACCAGAGCCGGATGAAACCGAAGACACATTTATCGGTAATGCCCGGATCAAGGCCCATGCAGCGGCACGCGCCACCGGCCTGCCTGCCCTTGCCGATGATTCCGGAATCGAAGTCGAAGCGCTGGACAACGCGCCCGGCGTCTACACCGCTGATTGGGCAGAAACTAAAAATGGCCGTGATTTTATCATGGCTATGACCAAGACCCATAGTTTGCTCGAAGAGAAATCCGCGCCACACCCCCGCCGCGCCCGATTTTGTGCCACGTTGGTGCTGGCCTGGCCTGATGGCCACGACGAAGTTTTTGCCGGCAAAGTAAACGGAACGCTGGTTTGGCCGATGCGCGGCAAGCAGGGGCATGGCTATGACCCGATGTTCCAGCCCGACGGGCACGATATCACGTTTGCCCAGATGGACGCCGATCAGAAAAACCGTATCAGCCACCGGGCAGATGCCTTTTCCAAACTGATTGCAGGCTGCTTTGGCTGAGGATTGGCAACAGGGCGGCTTTGGCCTCTACATCCACTGGCCGTTTTGCGAGGCAAAATGCCCCTATTGCGACTTTAACTCGCATGTCAGCCGCAGCATTGATCAATTGGCATGGCGCGATGCCTATCTGATCGAACTGAAACGCGCTGCCGCCGAAACGCCCGGCCGCGTGCTCAATGCGGTATTCTTTGGCGGCGGCACGCCCAGCTTGATGGACCCCGATGTCGTCGCCGACGTCATCGTCGCCATCCGCAGCCATTGGCCCACAGCGAATGATCTGGAAATCACGCTCGAAGCAAACCCCGGCTCGGTTGAGGCGGGCCGTTTTGCGGCCTACCGTCAGGCTGGTGTGTCACGTGTTTCGATGGGCATTCAGGCCCTCAATGATCCCGACCTCAAACGCTTGGGTCGCATTCATTCAGCTGACGAAGCTCTGGCGGCCTTTGATGTCGCGCGCAATGCCTTTGAACGGGTTAGTTTTGATCTAATCTATGGGCGTCAGAACCAGACAGCCGCCGAGTGGAAATCAGAGCTGAAACAGGCTCTATCCTTAGCTATAGACCATATATCACTCTATCAACTGACCATAGAAAGCGGCACCGCATTTGGCGATCGCTATGCCCGTGGCAAGCTGCGTGGCCTCCCGGACGAAGACCTGGGTGCGGACATGTTCAGCATGACCCAAGACATTTGTAACGACATGGGCATGCCTGCTTACGAGGTATCGAACCACGCCCGCGACGGCGCATCATCGCGGCACAATCTGATCTATTGGCGTTACGGCGATTACATCGGGATCGGGCCGGGCGCTCATGGGCGCCTCACGATTGACGACGAAAAATGGGCAACCGTGGCTTATAGCAATCCGCAGCGTTGGCTAGACGGCGTAAGCACCGGCGCCAGCGAAAAACCCCGCGCCCAGCTCTCGCGCGATGATCAGGCGACGGAATTCCTTTTGATGGGCCTACGCCTGCGCGAAGGGATCGACATGGACAGATATACCGCTCTAACCGGCAGAAATCTGTCCCCCGACGCTCTGTCACACCTCGATAATATCGGTATGGCAAAGGTCTTGGGAAACAGATTAGTCGTTACAGATCAGGGGGTTATGGTACTCAACGCAGTAATCGAGACCCTTTTGCCTTAACTGCCGCTTAGCAGCCGGCAAATCTCGTCCAATTGGTCCAGTGATGTATAATGCAGTGTCATTCGACCGGCTTCTTCACCTGTTTTATGGTCCAAAACGACCTTTAAACCCAGATTGGCCGACAGATCGCCCTCAAGCGCCACAGTGTCAGCATCCTTAGCTGAGCGCGACGAGAGAGGCTCCTTTTTAAACATATTATCTGGCTCAGGCGACTGCTCTTTCTTGACCAAAGCCTCAGTCGCGCGCACCGATAGCCCACCTTTCACAATCTGCTTCGCAAGTTTCAGTGGGTCTTCGGACGGGACAAGAGCGCGCGCATGGCCGGCGCTCAACTCACCAGCACGGATCATCTCCAGCACGGATTCGGGCAAGTTCAAAAGTCGTAGCAGGTTTGCAATATGGCTCCGGCTTTTTCCCAGCGCTTCGGCCATCTTTTCCTGAGTGTGTCCGAACTTATCCATCAATTGACGATAGCTGGCCGCCTCTTCAATCGCATTCAGATCCGCGCGCTGAATGTTTTCGATTATGGCAACTTCCAGCACTTCAACGTCAGTAAATTCACGCACGATTACAGGTAGCTTGTGCAGCTGCGCTATCTGGGCGGCACGCCAGCGGCGTTCACCAGCAACAATCTCGAAGTTCCCAGCCGGCATCGCACGTACAATCAGAGGCTGAATCACGCCCTTTTCCCGAATAGACGCGGCAAGGTCGTCAAGGTTGTCCTGATCGAATCGACGACGCGGCTGATCAGGATTCGGGACGATACGTTCAATCGGCACAAACCGCTCTGCGCCGCCGTCGGGCTGCGATTTCGGTGCTTCTGCCTCGGCAACGTCGGCCATCAATGCTGACAACCCGCGCCCCAACCCACGCTTGCGATCGTGTTTATCTGCCATTTTGCAACACCCTGTTAGCTATTGTTTTCGATCAATTCCTTGGCCAAAGCACGGTACGCCACCGCGCCCTTGGACAGGCTATCGTAATTCAAGACTGGCATAGCAAAGCTTGGCGCCTCGCTTACCCGGACGTTGCGCGGGATGACCGTTTTGAAAACGACGTCGCCCAGATTGCTACGCGCATCATGTTCCACCTGTTGCGACAGGTTGTTGCGCTTATCGTACATTGTCAAAACCACACCCTCAATCCGCAGCGATTTATTCCCGCTCTGGCGGACCTCGCGGATCGTTAGCATTAGCTGGGACAGACCCTCCAACGCAAAAAATTCGCTTTGCAGCGGGATCAAAACGGAATGTGCTGCGATCATTGCGTTGACCGTCAAAAGATTTAACGACGGCGGGCAATCTATTAGAATGAAATCAAATGCATAGCTGTCCATCTGCGTCTGTCGCAGCGCATCATGCAGCAGAAAGCTACGTTTTTCATTCGAAATCAGTTCGATATCCGCAGAGCTTAGGTCAACCGTGGCTGGCACGATGTACAAGCCGTCGTTCGCAGTTGTCTGCACAACCTCAGTCAGCTCGACATCGTCTAAAAGAAGCTCATAGGTCGTAAACTCGCGGTCTTCCACCTCGATTCCAAGCCCGGTTGACGCATTTCCTTGGGGGTCAAGATCCACAACAAGAACGCGCTTTCCGCCCTCCGCCAAAGCAGCAGCGAGATTTATCGTTGTTGTCGTCTTGCCCACACCACCCTTCTGATTGGCGATAGCGATTATTTTTGGTCCTGATGGGCGGGAAAGGTCAGACACGCGCGATATCCTTGATCTTCAACACAGCGGCAGCAGGGTTCGTTTTACTTGTAATCGCTTCGCACTCATATGACCACATCCGCTGCGCCTCTTCTTGCTCTGACTTCCAATTTTCCCCCTTGGAAAACAAGGCGGTGCCTGTCGGCAAAAGGTGACGGTTCGCGAAGCCCAATAATTTCGAAAGATCCGCCAAAGCGCGCGCCGACAACACATCCGCCTTTTGAGGTGCCATAGTTTCAATCCGCGCGGTTTGGATGGTCGCCGCTATGTCGAGCTCCCGCAGCGCAGTCCTCAGAAATGTGCATTTGCGCTGATCGCTTTCCACCAGCGTGACCTTAAATCTAGATTCTTCGCCATTTAATATGGCGACAACTATTCCAGGAAAGCCGCCCCCGCTGCCTATATCAACCCAATGCCCATCACCAGAAGCAATATCATACACTTGGACCGAATCCAAAATGTGCCGTTCCCACAAGTCAGGGAGGCTCGACTTGGACACCAAATTTATGGTCGGGTTCCACTTCTCGACCAGTGATGCAAAGGCGTGCAGCTTTTCCGATGTTTCACGTGAAACATTTGCGATATCACACTTGGTCATGCAGATTTTTTCCCAACGCCACGGCGTAAGCGCGCAAGGATTAGCGTCAACGCGGCTGGCGTCATCCCATCAATTCGGCCCGCTTGGGCCAAGGTAGCCGGTCGGCTTGCCTGAAGCTTGGTTTTCAACTCGTTTGAAAGGCCAACAAGCGCATCAAAATCGAATTCTCCAGGGATCTTCAATGCCTCGTCCCTCTTCAGAAGGTCAATATCTTTCTGTTGCCGCAAAATGTAATTTGCGTAGAGGGCGTCCCGCTCCAGCTGTCGCCGAATATCTGTTGCAACACTCTTAAAGGCGGCGTTCAAAGGCAGAAGGTCTTCAAATACCACGTCGGGGAACGACAGAATCTGAAATGCATTGCGTCGGCTGCCATCTTCAGTGACCTGAATTCCGGCCTGTCGCAAATCCTTTGGCGTGAAAGATACCGCAGTCAGGTCTGCTTTTGCATCCTCCAAGCGTCTCATCTTATCTACAAATACAGCTTCCCGCGTGCGCGACACGCAACCTAATGCCAGTCCAATCGGCGTCAGCCGCTGATCCGCGTTATCAGCACGCAATGACAGCCGGAATTCTGCGCGCGATGTGAACATGCGATAGGGTTCACTCACGCCCCGCGTTGTTAGATCGTCGATCATCACGCCGATGTAACTGTCCGAACGGCTGAATATGACTTTCTCCAGTCCCTGTGCGGCCAGCGCGGCGTTGAGCCCCGCGACCAACCCCTGCGCGGCCGCTTCTTCGTAGCCGGTTGTACCATTGATTTGCCCTGCCAGATATAGACCGGGTACAGATCGCACTTGAAGGTCGAGACCCAGTGCACGTGGATCTACGTAATCGTATTCAATGGCATAACCAGGCTGTAAGATAACCGCGTTTTCTAGCCCCACCATAGATCGAACATACTGTTCTTGCACATCCTGAGGCAAAGAGGTCGAAATCCCATTTGGATATATCGTGTGGTCGTCGATGCCTTCAGGCTCAAGAAATACCTGATGGGAGTCCTTATCTGCAAAACGCACGACTTTGTCCTCTATCGAAGGACAATACCTAGGCCCGACACCATCAATATGACCTCCGTACATCGCTGACCGTGAAAGGTTTTCCTGGATAATCCGATGCGTTTCCGCATTAGTATGAGTGATCCCGCACGATATTTGGCGGGCAATCGGAGTATCAGAAAGGAAGGAAAACAGCACAGGATCTTCGTCACCGGGCTGACTATCGAGGACGTCCCAGTTAATAGTGCGCCCATCCAATCGCGGTGGGGTGCCGGTTTTCAACCGGCCCATAGGCAGAGAAAAGGAATCCATTCGCTCGGCCAGACGTACTGACGCCTTATCGCCCATCCGTCCACCCGACCGCGATTCGTCCCCAATATGGATGACGCCGCGCAGAAACGTACCCGTCGTAAGCACAACCGAGTTGGCGGCAATCTTTTGACCATCGGCAAGTTCGACGCCGGTTAGGGCGCCGTCCCGCATCAAGAAATCAACAACTTCGCCTTCGATAATCTCCAAATTCGCCTGCTGCTCAATCTCGCGCAACATCTCTTGGCGGTAGATTTTTCGGTCAGCTTGCGCTCGGGGTCCCTGGACCGCTGGGCCTTTGCGGCGGTTCAATAGACGAAACTGTATTCCAGCGCGATCTGCAACACGCGCCATTACGCCATCCAGGGCGTCTATTTCTCGTACGAGGTGACCCTTACCAAGGCCGCCAATCGCCGGGTTGCACGACATTACCCCAATGCCATCGCGGGACATCGTTACAAGCGCGGTCTGTGCGCCGAGCCGCGCCGCGGCGTGCGCCGCTTCGGCGCCCGCATGTCCGCCACCTATGACGATCACATCAAAATGTTTCACGTGAAACACTCCATCATTTACCTACACAAAAGCTGGAGAAGATTTCGTCCAGCAGGTTTTCCACGTCTATTCGACCAACGAGCGATTCCAGCGCGCGGATCGCAAAGTGCAACTCAGCCGCTGCGAGATCATAGTTATCGGGCCCTCTGCGAAGGATAACATCAACCTCCGCCAGATACGAGGCGGCGGTTTCCAGCGCGACGCGATGGCGCTCATGTGTGGCAAGACCGACCTGTGCACTGCGCGTCGCGAGAATGGTCTGAATTCGGTTTATCAGATCGGCAACGCCCTGGCCTGTTTTTCCAGAAACAGAATTTTCCCCGCCTACCCCTATATCAGCCTTAGGCCGCAAAACGATGTCGTCCGGTTCTGGGGCGACGATCAATTTTTCATCTGGATGTGCCAGAAAAACCCGCAGGTCCGCCTGAACGGCGCGTGAAATGGCGCGTTCGATGCCGATACTCTCTACCCGGTCACTGCTGTCGCGCAGGCCTGCTGTATCCAGCAGGGTTACAGGTAACCCGCCGAGGTTCATGCGTACCTCAATCACATCGCGGGTCGTGCCGGCAACTTCGGATGTAATCGCTGCATCGCGCCCTGCCAAAGCATTTAGCAAAGTAGACTTGCCCGCATTTGGCGGACCAACAATGGCCACCTCAAATCCGACGCGAATCCGCTCCGCCACTTTGGTCCCGGCTATTTCCTTCGTCACAGCCTCGGCGACTTGGGCCAATAACGCCTTAACCTCGGGCGTAACATCGACAGGAACATCCTCGTCCGCAAAATCAATAGTCGCCTCGAGCAAGGCCGCAGCGCGAATTAAATCTCTACGCCATATCTCGACTCGCGCACCAAGGTGCCCTGAAAGAACCCGAACGGCTTGCTTCCGCTGCGCCTCTGTTTCAGATTCAATTAAATCGGCAAGCCCTTCGACTTGCGCCAGATCTAGCTTTTCATTTTCCAGTGCCCGCCGGGTGAATTCGCCCGGATCAGCGAGGCGTGTATCTGGAAAGTCAGCCAAGAGGCCTAGTACAGCACCCACCACGGCAATACTGCCGTGCAGATGAAACTCAACAACATCCTCACCGGTAAAGGAGTGTGGTGCGACAAAACTCAGAACCAGAGCCTGGTCTATCACCTCTCCATCGTTATCACGCAGTGCGCGTAAGGTGGTCGCGCGATTAGCTATCTGCGTTCCAGCGAGTTTACCAGCTATGACAAATGCAGAAGGCCCGGAGACCCGAATGACGGATACGCCAGCCCTACCCGGTGCCGTAGCTTGGGCGAATATCGTGTCCATATTTCATTAACCCACTGTTATTGTTAAATAACTTAGGTGTTCATGGAGTCGAAGAAATCCGAATTCGTTTTGGTTTGCTTCAATTTTCCGATCAGGAATTCAATGGCGTCTGTCGTGCCCATTGGGTTCAGAATCCGGCGCAGCACGAATGTTTTCTGCAGATCAATCTTGTCGACCAACAGGTCCTCTTTCCGGGTGCCGGACTTCAGGATGTCGATGGCTGGGAACACGCGCTTATCGGCGATTTTGCGATCAAGCACGATCTCGGAGTTACCTGTGCCTTTAAATTCTTCAAAAATCACTTCGTCCATCCGGCTGCCGGTGTCGATCAGCGCGGTAGCAATAATGGTCAGCGATCCACCTTCTTCGATGTTGCGTGCAGCGCCGAAGAAACGCTTGGGGCGTTGCAGGGCGTTAGCATCGACACCACCGGTCAGAACCTTACCAGACGACGGCACCACGGTGTTGAACGCACGGCCAAGGCGCGTGATCGAATCGAGCAGGATTACCACGTCACGCTTGTGTTCGACCAAACGTTTGGCCTTTTCGATAACCATTTCAGAGACAGCCACGTGGCGCGTTGCCGGTTCGTCGAAGGTAGAAGAAACCACCTCGCCCTTTACCGAACGCTGCATGTCGGTGACTTCTTCGGGCCGTTCGTCGATCAGCAGGACGATCAGGTAACACTCGGGGTGGTTTTTTTCGATGCTGTTGGCGATATTTTGCAGCAGTACGGTTTTACCGGTACGTGGCGGCGCCACAATCAGGGAACGCTGGCCTTTGCCGATAGGCGAAACCAGGTCGATGATCCGGGCCGAACGGTCTTTGATCGTGGGATCGTCGACCTCCATCGTCAGACGCTCATCGGGATACAGCGGTGTGAGGTTTTCAAAGGCGACCTTGTGGCGCGCCTTTTCTGGCTCCTCGAAGTTGATTTTGGTCACTTCGGTCAGGGCAAAGTAGCGCTCGGTGTCATCGGGTGCCTTGATCAGACCCTCAATGGTATCACCGGTGCGCAGCGACCATTTGCGGATCATGTCTGGGGACACATAGATGTCGTCGGGGCCCGGTAGATAGTTCGCTTCGGGCGAACGCAGGAAGCCGAAGCCGTCTTGCAGCACTTCGAGCACACCGTCACCGGATATTTCCCAACCTTCATCCGCGCGTTCACGCAGAATCTGGAACATCATCTCGCCCTTGCGCATTGTTGATGCGTTTTCGATCTCCAGCTCTTCGGCCATGGCCAGCAGGTTTTTCGGCGTTTGCGCCTTGAGATCAGCGAGGTTCAGCGTTTCGATTGTCATGGAATATCCTGTTCAGCCACAGCACGACGGCTGGCTGTTCGATGGTATGAATGTGGCAGGCAAGCACCATCCCCGGACGGGGCGGTTGCGCAGATATAAGCGGCGGGGTGACCCAAGTCAATCCGGTCAGAATTTCACCACCACCGAGATCACGATCACGATCATCAGCAGGGTCGGCACTTCGTTCATGATGCGGTACTGGCGCCCTGTAACGCGGTTCTGACCGCGAGCCATGATTTTTACCTGCTGCGCCAGCCAAACGTGAAACGCCGTCATGAGAAGGACGCTGAGGGCCTTGGGCCAGGGCCACACCATCGACCAGTCGACAATGCCTGGGGTCAAGACCAGACAAAGGCCAAACACCCAACTGGCGATCATGGCAGGCCGCATGATCAATCGTGCCAGTTTGTCTTCCATCATCGAAAAAAGATCATGTGTCTCGCCGTGTGTTCCGGCACGTTCGGTATGGTGAACCAAAAGGCGCGGTAAATAGAAAAGCGCAGCCATCCAAGAAATGATAGAAATGATATGAAAGGCTTTGGTCCAAGGATAGGCCAGCGCCAAGAGGTCGGTCATGCAGGTGCTCCGGGTGATCCCTGTCTTTCTATAATAAATAAGAAAAGAAGATAGATGATGTTGTATGTAGGCACCCGGATTCCTGTGGATTACTGTTTTATCAGCTCAGTTATCTACAGGTGAACAAGTTTACACCGCCCGTGGGGACGTTCGAAGGCGCGGGACTTAAAATCTAATATTTTCAAATAGATAGATATGAAATTTAGGCAGATAAAACTGTATGGTTTTGTGGATAAGCTTTGCAATGTCACGATTACACAGGCTTGGTGGTTATCCTTGTTCAGCGGGGTGGGAATCGCGAGCAACCGGGCGGAAGTTGCCCGGTTTTGCGGACTTGTGCTGTCAACGCGAATTTTGCAGAACAAGTCCTTAAGATTTCCTTAAGGTCCACACAGGGTTATCCACATGCCTCAGCCACTCATCCTTGCTTCTGGTTCGGAAATCCGTCGGCAACTGCTGGCGCAGGCGGGCGTCGATCACGTGGTCGACGTGGCGCGTATCGACGAAGAGATGATCACAACAGCGCTTTTGGCCGAGGCTGCCAAGCCCCGCGATATAGCAGATACGCTGGCAGAAATGAAGGCGCGCAAGATCAGCGAAAAGCACCCCGGTGCCTTGGTGCTGGGATGTGATCAGGTGTTGGAGCATCGCGGTGCGCTGCTTTCAAAACCCGTTGACGCGCAAGATGCGATTGCCCAGCTTTCACAACTGCGCGGTGATCGACACAGCCTGCTGTCAGCGGCGGTGATCTGCGAGGATGGCAAACCGATCTGGCGTCATGTGGGGCAGGTACGCTTGCGGATGCGCGAGGCAAGCGACAGCTATATTGCCGATTATGTGGCGCGTAACTGGGACAGCATCCGTCACGCTGTGGGCTGCTATAAACTAGAGGAAGAGGGTGTGCGTCTGTTCAGTAGTATTGAAGGGGATTACTTTCACGTGCTGGGTATGCCATTTCTTGAGCTGTTAAACTATCTGACTTTGCGCGGAGACCTCGAAACATGAGCCTGCCAAAAATTCCCCTTGCCGGCGTGATCGGATCACCGATTGCACATTCCAAATCTCCACAGGTGCACGGTCACTGGCTCAAGACCTATGGCATTGCGGGGCGTTATATTCCGATTGATGTTGCGGCTGACGATCTGCGCGAGGTGCTGCGTGCCCTGCCAAAGATGGGTTTTGTCGGGGTCAACATCACGATTCCCCATAAGGAAGCGGTGCTGGAGATTGCCGATCTGGTGACCGATCGCGCGACGTTGATTGGCGCAGCGAACACCCTGATCTTTCGTAAAGACGGCAAGATTCATGCCGATAATACAGATGGTTATGGGTTTATTGAAAACCTGAAAGCCGGCGCGCCGGGATGGCGGGCCAAAGCCGGGCCAGCGGCAGTGTTGGGCGCAGGTGGTGCAGCGCGGGCTGTTATCGCGTCGCTGCTGGATGCGGGCGTGCCAGAGATTTACCTGTCAAACAGAACCCGCGTGCGGGCCGAACGGTTGCAACGCGATTTCGGCAGCCGGGTGCAGATCACCGATTGGGTACAGGCGGGAAATATGCTGGATTATGCTGATCTGGTGGTGAACACCACATCACTCGGGATGATCGGCAAAGGAGAACTGCGGGTGCCGTTGGACGGCTTGCGCCCTCAGACCGTGGTGACAGATCTGGTTTATGCCCCGCTCAAGACACGGCTGCTGGAAACGGCCGAGCAGATGGGCTGTGTCACCGTTGACGGCTTGGGCATGTTGCTGCATCAGGCGGTGCCGGCTTTTGAGCGTTGGTTTGGCAAACGCCCGGAGGTCGATCGCGCCACCCGTGCCGCTGCGTTGCGGTGATGTTCCATCTCGGGCTAACCGGGTCGATCGGCATGGGTAAATCCACCACGGCGCAGATGTTCGCGGATGCAGGCTGTGCCGTATGGGATGCGGACGCGGCGGTTCATAGGCTTTATGCGGTGGGCGGCGGGGCTGTGTTGCCCATGTCAGACGCTTTTCCGAATGCTGTGGCTAACGGGGCAGTGTTACGCGATGTGTTGAAAACCATCATTGCCGCAGATCCTGCCGCCCTGCCCCAGATCGAGGCCATTGTGCATCCACTGGTGGCCGCCGACCGCGCCGCTTTTCTGGCCAACGCCACGGCAGATATCGCCGTGCTGGATATCCCGCTGCTGTATGAAACTGGCGGTGATGCCCATATGGATGCTGTCGCCTGCGTGATCATCCCGCCGCAGGTGCAGCGCGACCGCGTATTGGCGCGCGGCACAATGACCGAGGCGCAGTTTGACGCGATACGCGCCAAGCAGATGCCCGCAAAAGAGAAATGCGCCCGTGCGGATTACGTGATAGAAACCGACACTCTTGAACATGCCCGCGCCCAAGTGCAGGCGGTAATCCAGGATATCAGGGAAAAACTACGCCATGCGTGAAATCGTGCTCGATACCGAAACGACAGGTTTTGATCCACAAAGCGGCGACCGGATTGTCGAGATCGGGGCGGTAGAATTGATGGGGCATGTCGCCACTGGCAACACCTATCACCAATATATCAACCCCGAACGCAGCATGCCTGACGAGGCGTTTCAGGTGCATGGACTGGGCGATGATTTTCTGCGCGACAAGCCGAAGTTTGCGGAAATCGGCCAAGCTTTCGTCGATTTTATTGGGGATTCTAAGCTGATCATTCACAATGCCGCCTTTGATATCAAGTTTCTGAATGCTGAGTTGGGTTGGATGGGGTTGCCACAGATCCCGTGGGAACAGGCACTTGATACGCTGGCGATTGCGCGCAAACGGTTTCCGGGCTCGCCGGCCTCGCTGGATGCACTGTGCCGACGGTTTGGCATCGACAACGCATCGCGTACCCTGCACGGCGCCTTGCTCGACAGTGAAATTCTGGCTGAAGTTTATCTGGAATTGATCGGCGGTCGTCAGCCTGATTTTGCCTTGTCGACACAGCCACAGCAGAATACCGGCGAGGTCGACACGAAATGGAGCCCGCCGCCACGGCCCGCGCCCCTGCCCAGCCGTATGTCGGAGCAAGAAGCCGCTGCCCACGCTGAGTTTATCAGCAAACTGGGCAACGGCGCATTGTGGAATAATTAAGCGTCGGCTTTTGGCGGGTTTTCCGCCTGACGACGTGCAATTTCGTTCCGGTACAGCGACAGGAAGTCGATATTTTCCAGGTTCAGTGGCGGGAAGCCGCCATCGCGGGTAACGTCGCTGACCACGCGGCGCAGGAATGGGAAGATCATCCGTGGACATTCGATCAGCAGAAAGGGGTGCAGCTGCTCTTCTGGCACGTTGTCGATGTGGAAAATGCCGACATAGTCGATTTCCAGAAGAAACAGCGTGGTGCCGCCATCCTTGGACTTGGACGAAATGTTCAGTTTGATCGCGGTTTCATACTGGTTGTCATCTTTGCGCTTTTTGGCGTCCAGATTGACCTGTACCTGCACGTCGGGCTGCACGTCGGCCGGCGCGCCCTTTTGTGCCATGATATTTTCGAACGACATATCGCGGATGAACTGGCCCAGAACGCGCATCTGCGGCTGGACGGGTGGTGTTGCTTCGGCTTCGGCCATAGTCTGGTTTCCTAAACTTGAAATAAAATCCAGCCGGGCTTAGCAGTTTGGCGCGCGCCGCTCAATGCTTAGTCCAGCCTGATGGGCCTTTGTCTTTCGCCTGGTCTGGCGACACCTCATGATAGTCACCTTCGATTACGTCTGGGCGGGGCCCGGCCCGGTCCTGCGGCGTGCCGGGCGTGCCGAACCCCTGTACATGCACCCGCGCGCGTATCGCCCGATACGCGGCCTGTCGTAACTGCGGCACCAGCAGCGCAAATCCAACCGCGTCAGTAAAAAAACCTGGCGTCAGCAGCAGCGCGCCCGCAAAAAGGATCATCGCGCCATGCACCAACGGCTCTGTCGGGTCGCGCATGTCAGAAAAAGACGTGCGCAACTGGCCTAGGGCAATCGCCCCTTGCGACCGCACCAGCCAGGTGCCCAGAATGGCCGTCAAAACCACCACAGCAAGGGTCCAGCCTAGCCCGATGGCACCGCCAACCTGAATAAAAAGCGTGATCTCGATCAGAGGTACGGCGATAAATGCGATCAATAGCCACATGCGCAGGGGTCCTTTCGCTTGGGGCAGAGTGGACTTGCCCCGGTCAAGCACCTACATAAGGGCTTAACACGCATGTTTCCATGCTTCCCCTGAATGAGGTTTCGATGAATTCTCCCATGATACAGCTTCTGGTCCTTGCCGGTATCGCCGTATTCCTGATCCTGCGCCTGAAAAACGTATTGGGTACACGCGAAGGTTTTGAAAAACCCCCTGTAACCGATCAGACCAGCGCGCGGCGCGGTCCGGCGTTCGAGGTGATCGAAGGCGGCCCCGATCTGGATATCACCGACCATGTTCCCGAAGACAGCCCATCCGCCAAGGCATTGGCCGAGATGAAGCGGATTGAGCCTTCTTTCGGCGTCAGCGATTTCCTGCAAGGCGCCCGCGGCGCTTATGAGATGATCCTGATGGGGTACGAGCGCGGCGATCTGGCCGAGATTCAGCCGTTCCTGTCCGGCGATATCTACGAAAGCTTTGTTGATGGCGTCGCCGCCCGCGAAGATCAGGGCCTGACCATTGAGGCGAATTTTATCGGTGTCAGCGAATTGGAACTGGTCGAGGCGACCATGGATACCAATACGAATGAGGCCGAAATCACCATCCGTTTCGTGGCAGAGCTGACATCAGCCGTGCGCGACAAGGGTGGCGATATCGTGGAAGGCAGCACAAAAGAAATCAAACGCCAAAAAGATACTTGGGTCTTTGCCCGTATCATGGGCTCGGATGATCCGAATTGGCTGTTGGTTTCCACAGACGGGTAACCCGTGCCCTCGCGGCCACGTTGCTGGGGGTCATGGGCATGACTCTTCCGGCTGCGGCAGATGTGCACATCGATGTGATGGAATTCGATCAGCTTGATGGCTGGGACAAGGATGATCACGCCGCTGCCCTCGCGGTTTTCCAAAGCACCTGCCGCGACATGAAAGACATTGACTGGCGTGCGCTGTGCAAATTCGCCGGCGAAAATCCCGAGCCACGCCAGTTTTTTGAACTCTTCTTTCGTCCGGTGTTGATCGACGATGGACAAGACGCGCTTTTCACTGGGTATTTCGAACCTGAGCTGGAGGGCGATCTCTACCGTTCGTCGCGCTACCGCTACCCGGTCTACGCAATGCCACCCGAAGCGCTGGAAGCGTCGCCTTGGTTGAGCCGCCGCGAGATTCTGGATGGCGATGTGTTGAACGGGCGGGGGTTGGAAATTGCCTGGGTCGATGACCCGGTTGAGCTCTTCTTTCTGCAAATTCAAGGGTCCGGACGCATCCGTCTGCCGGACGGTCGCTATATTCGCGTAGGCTATCGCGGCGCTAACGGACATGAATATCGCTCTATCGGCGTCGAACTGGTGCGGCGCGGTGTGTACGAAGCGCATCAGGTCAGCGCCGATGTGATCAAGAACTGGGTGCGGCGCAACCCCGACGAGGGGCGCGAGCTGCTGTATCACAATCCATCCTATGTATTTTTTCGCGAGGTCAGCAAAGTACCTGCTGACAAGGGGCCGCTTGGCGCGATGAACAGGTCGGTCACGGCCTTGCGTACGGTCGCGGTCGACCCGTCCTATGTGCCGCTAGGTGCGCCGGTGTGGCTGGAAAAGGATGGCGACGGGCCAATGCGACGGCTGATGATTGCCCAAGACACTGGATCAGCGATCAAGGGCGCACAGCGCGCTGATGTTTTTTTCGGCACGGGCGATGCGGCCGGGCGCGCCGCGGGCCGCCTGCGTGATCCCGGCCGGATGCTGGTGCTGCTGCCGATTCAGCGGGCCTATGCTATGCTGCCGGAAAGCGCGTTGTGAAACGGCGGCGGCTGAACGAAGACGACCTGGCATTGTGGCGGAAGGTGGCAGACCGCACGGACAAACTGGATCTGAAAACCCTCTTTACGCCTGAGATCGACGCGCCGACCCCCGCCGCCCCGGCCCTGCGCAAGGCGCGCAACGCCATCGCCGGCAAGCCCAATGCGCCCGAGAAAAAGCGTGGCCATAACCTTGCCCCGGCGTTGGCCGACCAGATCAATCACGCGCCGGTTCAGATGGACCAAAAGGCGTTTGGCAGGCTCAAACGTGGCAAGTTGCGACCAGAGGGCCGGATCGACTTGCACGGCATGACATTGGACCGCGCACATCCCGCGCTGACCGGTTTTATTATGGACGCCCACGCGCGCGGCAAACGTCTGGTGCTGGTCATCACCGGCAAGGGCAAGCGCCGCGATGAAGGTGGCCCTATTCCGGTGCGCCACGGCATCCTGCGCCATCAAGTGCCACAGTGGCTGGCGATGCCGCCGCTTTCGGCGCTGGTGCTGCAAATCAGTCAGGCGCATATCAGCCATGGCGGCGGTGGCGCCTACTATGTCTACCTGCGTCGCCAGCGTTAAACCAACCGAGGTTTATAGCGATTTATCGCATAACTTGCGGATAGCGCGGCCAGCACGAAATACGCGGCGATCGGCAACATTTGCTGTGGAAAATCAACACCTAGGTCAATGAAAAGCCCTGTGATACCCGGCCCAATGGCCGACCCAAAAACCATTAGCGCCGCCGCCACAGCTTTGATTGCGCCCAGATGCCTCGTGCCAAAATACTCAGCCCAAAACGCCGCAGGTGCGGTGGATTGCATCCCCTGCCCGGCGCCGAAAATAATCAGGCCGATCCCCGCCATCCATAGGGTTTCGGCATAGGCCAGCACGGCAAAAGACAGCGCAAAGGGCAGCATCTGCACAGGGACAACCCGGCTGACCCCATACCGGTCGATCGCCCAACCAGAAGCAAAGGTGCAGACCACCGAGGCCACCGTATAGATTGGCATCAAGGCGACAAAGGCGACCAATTCCCATCCCTTGACCTCGGTCAGGTGGACCTGCTGAAAGAACAGCGCGGTGCCCCAGGCCGACGGACCAACAACCAGAGGGATCATGAGCAAAAACAACCCCGAGCGGAGCATTTGCCCCCGCGTCCAATGCCGCCCATCCATGCCGACAAGTTGCGCGTCGTCGGCCATGGACTGCGGCGTACGTTCCTGCCGTAGCAGCAACTGGATAAAGGGAATGGTCAGGACAATCAGCACCGCCGCCAGCACCCAGAGGCTGCGCCAATGAAAGCTGGCAAAGAGCGCTACAAAAATCACCGGCAAGAACGCCTGCCCGGCTGCGAAACCCATCGACGACAACGAAAGTGCCTTGCCGCGCGATGCCTCGAACCAGCGGACCATGGCAACAGCCCCAAGTTGCGACATCATGCCCTGCCCCGTCAAACGCAGGGCGTAGATAACAAGAATGAGCAGAATCCAATTTGGCACGGCGGCCATCGCCAGACAGGCCACTGCCAGCGCCACCATCACCCCAAACGCCAGCGCGCGCACACGAAACCTGTCGGTAAGAACACCCGCCCAGACCATCGTTACCGCAGACAGCGTTGTCCCGATCGTATAAATCCCACCCCATTGGCCATCGCTCAGACCAAAATCTGCTTTGATTTCACCGGCGAACAGCGAGATGAAATAGGTCTGGCCGTAGGACGACGTAAAGGTCAGCAGAAAGCCTGCCAGCAGAAACAACCAGTTGCGGTGCAGAAACTTGAGATAGTCCATGCCCCTAGTTCACCGGGGGCATGGAAAAAGGAAAGCCCTAAAGCACGTAGCGGCTTAAATCTGTTGAGCGGGTCAGTTCGCCCAGATTGGCTTCAACAAAGTCTGCGTTAACCTCGACTGCCTCGCCCGACCGGTCCGGTGCGAAAAAGGACAACTCCTCAAAGACCCGTTCCATCACGGTATAAAGCCGCCGAGCGCCGATGTTTTCGACCGATGTATTCACATCTGCCGCGATCTTGGCCAAGGCCGCGATGCCGTCTTCTGTAAAGGTGACGGTGACGTTTTCCGTGCCCATCAGTGCGGTATATTGCAGCGTCAGCGCGTTGTCTGTTTCGGTCAGAATGCGCACAAAATCCTCTTCGGTCAGGGCGCGCAGTTCGACGCGGATCGGCAAGCGCCCCTGCAATTCCGGCAACAAGTCCGACGGTTTTGCGATGTGAAAGGCGCCCGAGGCGATGAACAGGATGTGGTCGGTTTTAACCGGGCCATATTTGGTCGACACCACGGTGCCTTCGATCAAAGGCAGCAAATCGCGCTGTACCCCTTCGCGGCTGACATCGCCGCCGCGCGCGTCGGACCGGGCGCAGACTTTGTCGATCTCATCCAGAAACACGATGCCATTCTGTTCGACCGCTTCAATAGCGGCACGGTGAACAGCTTCGTCATCCAGCAGATTATCGGCCTCTTCGCTCAGCAGAATGTCATGGCTGTCGGCCACGCTCAGCCGCTTTTTCGTCTTGCGGCCCCCCATGGCTTTGCCGAACAGGTCGCCAAGGTTCATCATCCCCATGCCACCACCCGGCTGGCCAGGAATATCCATCATTTGCAACGGGTTGGACGTGTCGGATATCTCGACGTCGATCATCGTACCGTCCAATTCACCCGAGCGAAGCTTTTTACGAAACATTTCGCGGGTGCCATCGCGGGCATCAGTGCCGGCGATGGCGTCGATCACACGCTCTTCGGCGGCGTGCTGGGCCTTGGTCTTGACGTCTTCGCGCATGAAGTCGCGGGTCATGGCGATGGCGCCATCGAGCAGATCACGGATGATCTGCTCCACATCGCGGCCGACATAGCCGACTTCGGTAAATTTGGTCGCCTCGACCTTGAGAAACGGCGCACGGGCCAGTTTGGCCAAACGGCGGCTGATCTCAGTCTTGCCGACGCCGGTGGGCCCAATCATGAGGATGTTTTTCGGATAGACCTCATCGCGCAGATCATCGGCTAGCTGTTTGCGCCGCCAACGGTTGCGCAGCGCCACGGCCACGGCGCGTTTTGCGTCCTTTTGCCCGATGATATAGCGGTCCAACTCGGATACGATTTCGCGGGGGGTCAGGTCGGTCATTTGCTGATTTTCTCCACGGTCAGGTTGCCGTTGGTGTAGACGCAGATGTCTGCCGCAATCGCCATGGCGGCGCGGGCAACGGCTTCGGCGTCGCGGTCGCTGTCCATCATGCCGCGTGCGGCGGCCAGTGCGTAGTTGCCGCCCGATCCGATCGCTGCGACATCATGTTCAGGTTCCAGTACATCGCCCGCTCCGGTGATCACGAAAATATCCGCACCATCGGTGACAATCAGCATCGCCTCAAGCTTTTGCAGGTATTTGTCAGTGCGCCAGTCCTTGGCCAGCTCGACGCTGGCGCGCGCCAACTGCCCCGGTGTCGCCTCCAGCTTGACCTCAAGCCGTTCCAGTAGGGTAAAGGCATCGGCGGTCGACCCGGCAAAGCCTGCGACCACGTCATAGCCGCCGGGACTAAGCTTGCGCACCTTGCGAGCGCTGCCCTTGATCACGGTCTGGCCCAGGCTGACCTGCCCATCACCGGCAATCACCACTTCACCGCCTTTTTTAACGCCGATGATTGTGGTCCCGTGCCATCCGGGGAAATCGTCATTCTTTGCCATCCGGGCCTCCTGTCGCTTGGCGTCCTATATGGCCCCCATGCGACAGTGGTACAAGGGCAGTGCCGCTTGTGGGGGGCGGGACTGCGCGGTAGCCTGCCCAGTATGAATGACCAGCCCGGCATGTGCTTCTATCTGGAACCCGATCTGCGCAAAAGCGCCGAGGCGGGAACGCATAATTTCATCGCCAAGGTTGCCGAAGTGTTAGAAAATGCCGGGTTTAGGGTCGAATATGCGGATATCCCCGAAGAAGGTGGCGGGTATGGTAAATCTCACCTTTCCCTGACTCATATGTCACCGCCCGCAGGTGATAAGGGGCTGATATTTCGCCGCGTCTATCACTATCCTTTCTGGCAGATTGAGACGGTTTCAGAGCGTTGGCGTTGGGACGTCGCAAAGGCGGTCTTTGATCCCGAAACCGTGGACCCGACCGTTGCGCAGCAATTCTATGGATTTTGGCAAAAGCGTCTGTTCGACATAGGGCCATCAAAGGCGGTACGCGGCGGCTACATCTATGTTCCCTTACAAAGTCGACTGGCACAGCACCGATCATTTCAACGCTGTTCACCGTTGCGGATGCTTGAGGTGACGCTTGAACACGCGGCGGGGCGTCAGGTTATTGCCGGGCTGCACCCTAAAGAGACCTATTCGGCATCGGAACTGGCCGCGCTAGATCATTTGGCCCGCCGTGATCCTAGGCTCAGCATTCAGACCGGGGGCATGGCGAAGCTGCTGCAAGATTGCGATTTCGTCGTGACACAGAATTCTGCCGTTGCCTTCAGCGGGTATTTCTTTGGCAAGGCTGCGATGCTTTTTGCCGACATCGACTTTCACCATATCGCCATCACAGCAGATATGAACAATCTGAGCGCGTGTTTTAGCGCCGTATCTGCCCACCGGCCCGACTTCGCGGCATATTTGTGGTGGTTCTGGCAGGACCAATCCATCAACGCCGGGCGCCCGGATGCACAGGCCAAGATCGCGGCGAGGCTGCGGCGCTTTGGTTGGCCGGTATGAAAAAAGGCGCCCAAACTGGACGCCTTTAGCTTCAGTAAGCTACTGAAGTATCAGATAGATTCTTCGATCCAGCTTGCCAGTGCCGCCTTGGGACGCGCGCCCGCAAGGTTAGATACAACCTGACCGTTCTTAAAGATAAACAGCGCTGGGATGCCGCGCACACCGACCTGAGCGGGTGAATTCGGGTTTTCGTCAACATTGACTTTGACGATCTTGACCTTGCCGTCGTACTCCGCCGACAATTCTTCCAGCGACGGGCCGATCTGCTTGCATGGGCCACACCACTCGGCCCAGAAATCCACCAGAACGGGGATATCGGAATTTTTGACTTCGGCGTCGAAAGTGTCGTCGGTAACTGCGACGGTGGCCATGATGCTCTCCTGACAGGAATAGGGTTTGAGGTATGAACCTAGGAACGCGGGACGCTAACGTCAAGATATGGCGGGCCGTCCAGCGCGTTTGTCACGATATCGTGGGGCAACACCATCAACTGCTGGGTTGCTGTCCACAGGATTGCGGTGTCGATCCGGTGGGTCGGATAAATTTGCGCCAGTACATGCGCATAGGCGCCCATCTGCCGTAACAATCCGTCGGGGCAGGCGGCGGCGCTACATGGCACCACGCGATTGGTCTTAAAATCAACAGCAAGAATATGATCTTCGCGGATCAACAGGCGGTCGATGGTGCCGTGCAGTCGATGCACGCCAAAAGGGGCCGACACCGGAACTTCGGCCAGTGCTGCGGCGGAAAATACCTCGGTAAGGGCAGGAGCGTTAAGGACCTTTG
This sequence comes from Sulfitobacter sp. KMM 9851, assembly GCF_057178245.1. Taxonomy (NCBI): domain Bacteria; kingdom Pseudomonadati; phylum Pseudomonadota; class Alphaproteobacteria; order Rhodobacterales; family Roseobacteraceae; genus Sulfitobacter; species Sulfitobacter sp. KMM 9851. The sequence goes on along the minus strand of NZ_CM169991.1, from coordinate 50,123 downwards.
TCGCCTCCATCTCGGCCCGCGCCAGAACCTCGGGAGGGTATTCGGCGCCGATCAGATCAATGCGTTGACGCTGTGCGAGGTCATTCAGCCCCGGCAGTTGTTCCAGCAAAAGATGAACCAACGTGCCGTAGGACTTTGCGCTTTCCAAGTCGGCACCCGCTTCGCCCGGCAAGGCCTTGGCCCCGCCCAGATCAGAGGGTGACAGGGTTTTTGCGGCAGGCTGGGAGGGGGGTGCGGGTGCTACGAAAACAGGCTCTAAAGCGGGCATTTCGTGCGAAGTTTCCGTGGTAGTGGCTTGCTCTGGCGCATCCCAGTCACCTTCTTCGAACCTTAGCGTGCCGTCATCGTCAATGGGTATGGCGTTGATGTGCCCCAGGGCCGCACCGGCGATCTGATGCCAGGAAGAGCCATCGTTCGACAGATCCCCCGCGGCAGCCACGATCAACCACTTTTCCGCCCGTGTCATAGCGACATAGAAAAGGCGAAGCCGTTCCTGCTGCGCGGCCTCCTTCATCGCGTCGGTGGTTTCGCGCATCATCTGGGGCATTTCGTCGGCTGTGGATTTCCAGACAGGCACATCGCCCATCTTGATGATCTCATCCTTGATCGTCACATCGCGCCGCCCGGTGTCGGGCAGGATCACGATGGGGGCTTCCAACCCCTTGGCGCCATGCACTGTCATCACACGTATCTGGTTTGACGCGCTGTCGATCTGACGTTTGATCTCAAGGTCGTCTGTCTGCATCCATTGCAGGAAACCCGTCAGGCTGGGGACCGCCCCGCGCTCATAGGCAAGCGCTTGGCTCAGCATCGCATTTATGCCGTCTTCGGCTTCGGGCCCAAGGCGGGATAACAGTTTGCGTCGGCCATCGTGGCGCGTCAGGATGCGCTCGATCAGGTCGAATGGGCGCAGGAAATCGACCTGCCCGCGCAGATCGTGCAGCATGGCGATCGTCTCGGGGTAATCCTTGTCGCGCAGCCGCAAAGCTTGCCAGAGGTGAGTTTCTGTCCGGTTATGGGCAAGTTCAAACAGCGCACGTTCGCCCCATCCCATCAGCGGTGATTTTAACGCCGTTGCCAGCGACAGATCGTCGTCCGGGGTGGCAAGAAATGACAGGATTGCAGCCAGATCGCGCACTGCCAGTTCCGCACCAACCTTTAACCGATCCGCGCCCGCGATTGGCAGCTTGGCCGCCTTGCAGGCGCGAATGATCTCGGAAAACAGGGACGATCGGCGCTGAACTAGGATCAGGAAATCCCCCGGCTGTATGCGCCGTTTCGCCATTTTGCCCGGCAGGATGCTGTCATCGGGGATAAAGTGTTCTTGGGTGGTCAGGGTCTTGATGCGCTGGGCAATCTGTTCGGCCAGCAGCACAGTGTGATGCCGCGCGCTGCGCCGGTCCACCGGATCGGTCCAGTCGCCTTCGTCATCAGCGGCCGCTTTTTGGACGACAGGCCACAGATCGACGCGGCCCGGAAGTTGGTCCTTGAACGCCTTGTGCTGCGCGTCGTTGTCGAAACCGGGGCGGACGTGGGGATCAAACACCGTATCGACAGCCCGCAGGATAGCGCTGGACGACCGGAAGGAATACTCAAGGCTGCGGCGCTGAAACGCCTTGCCCGCGTCTGAAATCTTTTGCGAAAAGGACACCGCCTTGCGATCCAGCTCTTCTGGGTCGGCCCCCTGGAAGGAATAGATCGACTGTTTTTTGTCCCCGACGACAAACAGCGTCCGATCCACATCGCGCGGCGCGCCAGAGCCGCTGTAGAATTCATCGGTCAGACGTTCGATCACATCCCATTGCCGCGGCGACGTGTCCTGCGCCTCGTCCACCAGAATGTGGTCAATGCCGCCGTCGATCCGGTACAAAACCCAGGCCGCCACCGCGCGGTCGGTCAGCAGGGCGCGTGCCTTGAGGATCAGATCATCAAAATCCAGCCAGCCGCGTCTCTGCTTTTCCAGCGCGTATCGGGCAAGAAAAATCTGGGAAAACCGATGCAGGACATGGGTCTTGCGCGCAGCCTTGAGCGCCAGCCGTGCCTCGCGGGCGTCTTCGACCCGCTGCATCCACTGATCAAGCTGGGGCAACCTGTCGGCGATGATTGCCTGCGTCGGCTTGGTCGGAAAGCTTGCAATTTTCGCGGTAAAGGGTTGTTTCGCGCCGGCGCCCGTCAAAAACACGTTTTCTAGCTGGGGCAGGGCGGAGATGTCCAAATTATCAATGGCTTGCAACGCCAGACCGGCCTTTTGATCGTTGCCGCCCTTGGCGATCAGATGCGGGATGATATCGGCTAGAATTGCCGCCTCACTGCCCAGAAAGACGGATTTTTCGATTGCGTCTTCTGACAAGGTGTCAGGTTGATCGAACAGGGCGAGGATATCAGGCCACGCCAGTTCCGCCGCAAATCCGTCGCGCTGGGATACGATGCTGCGGGTAAGACTGGAAAAATCCTCGCCGGAATAATGCCGCGCGACATCGGCAATCAGCGGGGCGTCGGCATCTTCGGCCATGCTGTCCACGATCTCGGCGCGCAGCAGATCGGCGGCACGATCTTCGATTTCGGTGAATTGAGGAGAGACCTGTGCCTCAAGCGGGAAGCGGCGCAAGAGGGCGGCGCAGAAGGAATGGATGGTCTGGATCTTCAGCCCGCCGGGCGTTTCGATAGCGCGGGCAAACAGCGTACGGGCATTGCGCAGGTGATCTGGCGTCAGCGCGCCCTCGACCCCCAGATCGGCCAAGGCATTGCGTAGCTGTTCGTCCTTCAGCATGGCCCATTCGCCCAAACGCTTGAACAGCCGGTTCTGCATCTCTGACGCGGCGGCCTTGGTATACGTCAGGCAAAGAATGTGCTGCGGTTGCACGTCGTCCAGTAGCAGCCGCGCGACCCGGTCGGTCAGCACGCGTGTTTTGCCAGAGCCCGCGTTCGCCGTCAGCCAAGTAGAGGCGTCTGGGCGCGCCGCGTCGATCTGGGCCCGCGTTGCATCGTCAAAGTGCCGGGTCATGTCATATCCTCCGGCGTGGGGTCAGTGGTGCCATCCCATTCGCCAAACCGCGCCAATTGGTCATATGCGCCTGCGAACCCGTCGGTTTCTACGATCCGCCGTGCGGTGAATCCCTGCGCGGGGTCAAGGTATTTGCTGATCAATTCGTGCAGCCCGGACAAAACGTCCTGGGGCGGTTCCTCGGTCAGGGGGGCGGGAATTTCGACGGGTTTCGCCCCCAGTCCGATAAACGCAGCATGGGCAACATGGGCAATGCCAACTTCGGTAAAACCGCCCTCCTCGACCATCGCCGCCTCGATCAGCAACTGCTTATCAAACAGCCGCTGCTGTTTCTTGCTGGGGGGCGTGCCGGTCTTGTAGTCATAGATCAGCGCATCGCCGCTATCGCTGCGGTCGATCCGGTCGGCAAAACCCTTGAGCGTGAAGCCAAGGTCGGGAAAGACATGCACGCCGCGCGCGCCCATTTCAAAGGCCACCGGTCTGGAAAACGCGGCGCGGGCCTGTTCCTGTCCGATGAACCAATCCGCGATGCGTTCAATGCGTGCGAGCCAGATCGCGCGCGCGGCAGGCCAAGGCGCATCGTCTTCGAGCACGCGGGCGGCGGTCGCCATAAGCACCTCGCGCGTCAGGGCATCGGGGTCAGCAGCAACGGCTTTGACGAAATCCTCCATGATCTGATGCAGGATAACGCCCCGCACGGGCGCATCGGGCGACTGCACCAGCGGGTTGATCGGGCGCAGTTTCAGAGTGTGTTTGGCATAGATCGCGTAGGGATCGCGGATCAGGGTTTTGATCTCGGTCACGGACAGGGCGTGGGGCCGTGCGCCCCGAGGGGGCCGAGGAGAGGGACGCGGGGCAGGGGCGCTGCGTTCCACTGCCTCTAACGCGCGCACCTGAGCCAGCCATGTATCCCCGCGCGCCTGCATCTGGTGCCAGGCTTGCGGCCCGCCGCTGTCTGGTAGGCCCTTCATCAGGTTGCTTAACCGGTTCAACCAGCGCGAGGGCACCAGTTCCGCCTCGTCCGAGCGGATGGCGCGGGTCATCCATACCTCGGGGCTGGCGATGGCCTGCTGAAAATCATGTGCCGACAGACCGATCCGGCGTTCGGGCAACAGCAGCCCCGCGTCCAGCCGCATCTGCCTGTTAAGCCAGGGATCGGGCGGCGGCGCCTCGGGCCAGGTGCCTTCGTTCAGCCCGCCAAGGATGACCAAATCTGCGCCCTGAACGCGCGCCTCCAGCGTGCCCCATATCATGATATCGGGGCGTGGCGCATCGCGGTCGCGCACTTCGCCTTGCGACAGCAGCGCCCCCATCAGATCGGCGTAATCCGACGCCGTCATCTCGCCTCCAGACGGTGCATGTTCGGCCAGATCGGTCATGACCTTTTCGGCAGAGGCCCCAGAGTTGAGCTGCCAAAGTTGGTGCAGCGGCGCGGGAACGGCACCCATAGCGATCATATTGGCAAGGTCGAGATGCCGTTGGACGCAATCAGCAAGGGCGCGCGGACCGGGAGAATCGCGGCCAGTAAATGTTAGCGCGACCCAGTCGGCCCAGGCCAGAAACTGGGTGGCGTTTTCCAACTTCGCAGCCGCTTTGGCGGCGAGTTTCAACACGCCGTCGGCCGTCGGGTAGGGCAACCCCTGTTTACGTATCTGTGCTTCTAGCCGTTGGGTGTTCAATTGGTGCAGATTGCGGTCCTGCCCGCTGTGGGTGAGCGGGTGTTTTAGCAGTGTCAGCAGCGCCTCGGCATCCAACTTGCGCACAAAAAGCCCTGCGACATGGCGCAGGAATCGACCCGGAGGCGACAGATGCAGCGGCGTACCCGCACTGTCGTCGGGCAAGATGTTCCAGCGGTCCAATGCGGCGGTGACCTGCCGCGACAACATCCGGTCCGGGGTGATCAACGCGGCCTTTTTGCCTTCTTCGACCGCTTTGCGCAGGCGCAGCGCGATGGCCAAGGCTTCGACGCGGGGTGTGGGTGCTTCGACCAATGTGATGTCGGCGGTGGCCGCGCCGAGCGCTTGCAGTTTGGGACCATCGCTTAGCCAGGCATGGGTGACGGGGGCAGGGCGCAGCGACAGTGACACCAGCGCATTGCGGTGCGCCGACGGGGGCGCCGTGGTCGTCCATTCGGTGACCGCGCTGCGGGGCAGGTCAAGCGCGCGCATCAGGTGGCGAAACCGGTATTGCGGGTGGTCTTCGGACAGCAGCGCCTGATCCAGTTCGGCCCAGACGGCGGTGGGCATGTCAAAGTCGAAACCGGGCAGAATTGCAGCACCCTGCGGCAGGCACGCGACCGCCTGCATCAGCAGCGACGTTGTGCCGCGTGACCCGGTAGAGCCGGCCAGAAGCACAGGATGCTGTGGTGGATTTTCATGCCAATTTGCGATGATCCGTGACACCAATCGCCGCCGCCGCGCCTCGGCGTCGGGCCGCGTTGTGGTCTGCTCGAGATAGTGGTGCGCGATTTCCAGGAACCGCTTTGCCCGGTCCCAATGCGCCGACAGGTGACCGACATCCAGATCAGCGATGGCCTGTGCCGACACACCCTCGCCCTGCATTTCGTCGATCAGCGCGGCCAAGGAATCAGACAGCGCATAAAGCGAGGCGCGCGGCGCAAGGTCGGGCGAGGCGTCTAACAGCGACGATACCAGTTGTATGAGTTCCAGCCGTCGTTTCAGGGGCGGCGTGGCGGCGGGCAGGGTTTCGGCAGGCAATAGCGGGTCAAGATCGGTGATCAGCCTGATGCGTGGCAGAAACCCCGGCGCGCCAGTGTCAAATACGTCGCGCAGGCGGCGCGCCATGCGCGTGGTGTTCACAATCAACTCGACCCGCGCCATCGCGTCGGGCGGCTGGCCCTCAAGCCGCTCTTGCAGCCCGCGCACCAGCGCGCGCGGAAAATCAACGCCCGGTGCAAGGCCAAAAACCCGTGCCTGATCCTGTGCGTCAAACATCAGGTGTCGCCAGCAGCGCTTCGGCTTGGGCGATGCCACCCGGATGGCCGACATCACACCACTGGCCGGGATAAGTCAGCCCATAAAGCCTGTTTTGTTCCAGCATCTTGTCCCACAACAGGTTTAATGAAAATTTTTCGGCGTCGATCTGCGTCAACATGTCCGTTTTTATAATCTGGACCCCACCATAGATGAGGCCCGGACCGCGCTGCAACCGTCCGTCGTCGGCAATGGTGAAATCGCCGGCGCCCATGTGGCCAATGGCATGTTCGGGCGGAATACCAATCAGCAAGGCATCCATGTCGTCGCTCCGCCAGGCGTCTTGCAGCAGGTGCAATGGATTGGGCCCGCGCCAGATTGCATCGGTGTTCATGGTATAAACCGGCCCCGCCCCCAACAACGGCAGGGCATTACGCAGGCCGCCGCCGGTTTCCAGAATATCGGGCCGTTCAATGATGGTCTGGACGCCCTGCGCTTCGAGGTGGCGCGCCAGTGCCTCGGGTTTGTAATGTAGGTTGGCCACGATGCGGGCGGGCCGGGCGGCCAGCGCGAGGGTCAGGGCGTGATCAATCAATGGCCTGCCGGCAACCTTGATCATCGGCTTTGGCTGCGTCTGGGTCAGATGTTTCATACGCGTGCCAAACCCGGCCGCGAACATCATTATGGCCTCGGGGGATTTGGACATTGGCGTTTCAGGTGCTCCAGAAAATCGGGGGTGGGCGCGGGCAGAATATCGGTAATGAGCGTCGCGATGTCGTGCAGGTCGGGGTGTTGCAAATTGCGCACCAGATAGCCCCAGACCCGCGGGATAAGATCGACGTAATGCGCCTTGCCGTCGCGCAGGCAAAGCCGGGCAAAGATGCCGAGAATGCGCAGGTTGCGCTGTGCGCCCAGCAGCGCATAGGCGGATCGAAACTGTCGCGGCGCGCGTCCTGTCTGTGCGAGATAGTGGTCAATCATCGCGCTTTCGATTGCTGGTGGTACATCGCGCCGCGCGTCTTGCAGGATAGAGACCAGATCGTAGGCCGGATGACCCAACAGCGCGTCCTGAAAATCAAGGACGCCGACCTGTGCTGTGCCGCTCCGGTCACCGAGCCAGAGCAGGTTTTCGGCGTGAAAGTCGCGCAGGATGATTACTTTCTCGATCTCATCAAGCCCTGCGGCGAGCGGATGAAATTTGCTGCGGAACGTCTCAATCTGGGTCGTGTCGGCATCTGGGGCGTACCAGTCAAAGGCGGGGGTGGTCGCCTCTGCAAGCCAGTTGGCATCGCAGATCGGCAAGGCCAACGTCGGCGCGCGGTGCAGCGCTGTCAGAAAATCCGCGGCGGCAGTGTATAATTCGATGGTGCGGTCAGGTGCCTGTGTCATCAGGCGGGCGAACAGCCCATCGCCCAGATCTTCGATCAGCAGCAGGCCGGTGTCGGGATCGGCGTGATAAATCTGCGGTGCGCTGAAGCCTGATTTTGTCAGATGCTGCGCGATGCGGATAAAGGGCCGCACATCTTCGCCGCGATCGGGCGGGGCATCCATGAGGATTGCGCCATCGCCATTGCCCCGGCGCAGCCTGTCGTACCGGCGGTTTGACGCATCCCCTGCCAATAACGCGCGCTGGGCGCCTGACCAGCCGGCGCTATGCAAAAATGCGTCGATCTGTTTGCTGCGGTCGGTCATATCTGCCACATCGCCAGTTTGCCTTCCCAAGACGGGACCTGCCAGCGCGCGGTCAGAATGCGCGCGTCGTCGGTAGGGCCGGCCTCGAGATATAGCGTCAGCGCGGATTTGGGGGCAAGATCGCCCAGCCTGTCGGGCCATTCGACAAGACAGATCGCGTCTGAGAAGGCATCGACCAGTCCAAGCTCTTCGACCTCGTAGGTTGAGGTCAGCCGATACAGATCGGCATGCCAGATATCGACATCGGCGGCGCGGTAGGTCTGTACCAGCGTAAAGGTTGGCGATGGCACGTCTTCGGGGGCAGAGAGCAGAGATTGTATCAGCGCGCGGGCAAAGTGGGTTTTTCCTGCACCTACATCACCGTGCAGCAGGATCACGTCGCCGGCCTGCAACTGCCGACCCAGTTGGGCGGCGCGCTGGGCGGTGTCGTCGGGGCTGGTCAGCGTGATGGAAAAGCGTTGGGCGGCCATGGCGCCATGCTTACCGTGACCACGGTCAACCGCAAGTTCAATCCGGGTGTTTTATCGTCAAAATCAAGTGCTGTGGCTAGGTGAAAGGGGTTCGGATTTGGCGGAATTTCCTATGTGGGTGGCACGGAATCGGATCAAAGTCGCGCCCGCGGCAATCGGCGTCAGGTCGCACGTCAAAGGCGCGCCGTTGTGGGGGCATATTGGCAGGCTCCACCCCTCGCGGTTGCCGTGGTTGGTCACGAAATCCTCGATGTCCGGCCACATCGGATTGGGCGCGGCATTCCTGCGCCATAAGGTGACGGAATCCGTAATGGTGATGTCTGCGAAACTGCTGTCAGGGCTTTGCCCCCATAGGTCACGATAGGATGCGTTGCAGAATGTCAGCACCCCTGATGCGGTAAACACTGCCAGACCGTCGTCAATGTGATCCAGCAGGTTCTGGCCCAGCTCCAGTTCAGCGCGGAAATTGCGCGTCAGGGCGACGTCTGCGCTGATATCCTCGATCAAAAAGGCCGTCGCGCCATCAGGGTGCGGCCGACCCATGACGCTGTAGGTTTGCCCAGATTCGAGCGACCATGTTTCCTGATACCGCCCATCTGTCGCCGCCGCGATGACATCTGCAATCTCTTGCCGCCAATTCAGGTAATTCTTTGGCTCCGGCATGCGTCGGGTTTCGCGCAATTGGTCAAAGAACGACAGCATTGTCGGTCGCGCGCTGAGAAAGGGGGCAGGCAGGCCCGTCAAATCCATAAGGGCCGGGTTGAACAGCGCCAACTGCCCCTTGCGGTCAAAAATCGCCAATCCGATGGACAGATGCGCAAAGGTCTTGGCCAGGGTTTGCACAAAGGTCCGTTTCGCATCCTCCGCTTCAATGACAGCGTTGATGCAGGTGGCATGATGGATCGTGTTGTCGTCGATGGTTGTCTGGCTCAGCGCGTACCAATCAGGTTCGGCACTGTCTCCCACCGCGAGTGATACGCGCGCGGGGTGGTTCGGGTCCGTGCGGCTGAACAGGTCGGTGCCCGCGCTGTCTGGCTGGTCTGCCGCCAGTTTCTTGAGCGTCGCATAGGCCTGATTGTGCCAGATGATCCTGCCCCCGGCATTGGTCTGCCAGGACGGGTTTGGGTTGGCGTCACTGGCGCGGCGCAGCAGGTTTAGCATGTCAGTGACATCCGGCCCGGCAGGGGCCGCCATCTGGCTGGTGCCGGGCATATGCACGCTGCATCTGGACCCGATCCAACGGATCTGGATTTCCTGTGGTTGGTCGCCGTCGGCGGCCAGCAGCGTGATACTGCCCTCATGGCCAGCAGCGGCAGATTTCGGAAAATCGGGAAACCGTGCCAACAGGCTGTCGCGCAGATCATCCCAATCGTGAAAGCCGGGGGCCAGTGCCAGCCGCGTCAGGGCCAAGTCGTTGCCATGCTGCAACTGTCCGTCCTGAAACAACAGCGCCATGTCATCAGGTTCGGCATCAACTGCGGGCGCGGCGCTGGACATGTCCTGCCGCAACCACCACAGCGCCCCCGTCGCCGTCAAAATGGCTGCGGTCAGGATGACGGTAAGCTCGGGCAACGCAAGCATGGTAAATCCCTTTGGCCACATCAGGTGCGTCCGAGTTTTGCCGCTTTAGGTTAACAGTAGATTAACATCGCTTTTCTCGCCCTTGTTTCACGCAGTGATATGCTGGTTTTCGCCCTGCCCGCCTTCAGATTGCGGCAGTTCCAGAGCATTTCGTGGCCAGGATACCTCGACCACGGCCCCGCTGCCCGCAGGCGGCAATCCCCGCAGCCATCCGCCGTCGATCCCATTGGCAAAGCGCAGGCGGGCGCCGGCGCGTTCAAGAAACGTCTTGGCAATAAAGAGGCCCAGCCCCATGCCTTCGTATTCGGGGCGTTCGCGGGCCTGCGGCGCGTCAGAGCGGCGTCGCATGAACGGATCGCCAATGCGGCCCAAGTCCTGCGGCGGAAAACCGGGGCCATCGTCAATGATCCGCACCGATATGCTATCGGGCCCCCATTCTGTTTCGATCCAGACGTGTGCGGCGGCAAAATCCACGGCGTTCTGCACCAGATTGCGCAGCCCGTGGATGATTTCGGGCTTTCGCGGAATGATCGGTTGCCGAATCTGCACGCCCCCCATTGGGTTGTCAGAGAAATAAACCGATTTGCCCCGCCCGATATGGGGCTCGGCAGCTTCTTTGATCACAGCGGTCAGTGGCGCGCGCTGCATGTGCAGGTCGTCTTTGCCCGAGCGGCCCATATCACGCAGGATGTCGCGGCACCGGTCGGCCTGATCACGGATCAGCGCGGCATCTTCGGCCAAGTCGGGGCGGTCCTGCAAATCGTTGAGCAATTCACTGCTGGCCAATTTGATCGTTGCCAGCGGCGTGCCCAATTCATGCGCTGCGGCGGCAACTACTCCGCCCAGATCGGTCAGCTTCTGTTCGCGCGCCAGCACCATCTGTGTCGCTGCCAGCGCATCGGCCATCGAGTGGATTTCTGATGTCACCCGCCGCGAATAGGCGCTTGTAAACAGGATCGCGATCACCAGCGCCGTCCAATGACCAAAGACGAAGATCTGAGGCAGCTTCAAAACGCTGCCCGACTGGGTGACCAGCGGAAAATGCACCAGTGCAAGCAGGGAGGCGGCGGCAATGGCCGTTCCGCACAACACCAGCGTCGACCGCAGGCTAAGTGCGGTGGCCGAGATCGTGACGGGGCCAAGCAGAAGCAGGGCAAAGGGGTTGTGCAATCCGCCGGTCAGAAACAGCAGGAATGACAATTGCAGCAGGTCAAACAGGACCATCGACAGGTTCTCGACCTCGGACAGCCGTTTGTTCTCAGGAAAGATAAATACCGCCAGCAGGTTGCCCACTACCGACGCACCTATCGCGAGGTAACACAGGCTGAATTCAAGCTGTAGACCATAGATAATCTGTGCCACGGTCACGGCGGTCAGCTGGCCGATAATGGCAACCCAGCGCAGCAGGATCATCGTCCGCAGCCGTATCCAGTTGGACCGCGTGCGCGCACCCAGAGGGCGTATCGTAGCCTGCGTCATGTTCGCACCTTTGGGTTGTTGGTTCTTGCATCGGCCGCGATCTAGCGTAGGTCTGCCAAAAGACCTGAGCAAGAGCGCCAATTGGCGCAGGAGATTTTAATATGAACAAATACCTTGCACCGGGCGCAGTTGGGGTTGCTGCGGTATTTCTGTTGGGCACCGTCTGGATGACGACACGGGCCGACGATGGCGACATCTATGCCAGTTGCCGCGCAGGTCAGGTTGCCGGGGGTGATCTGGGCGGGCCGTTTGAACTGGTCAACAGTGAGGGCAAAACCGTCACTGATACCGACGTGATCACCGAACCTGCCCTGATCTACTTTGGCTATACGTATTGCCCCGATGTCTGCCCGCTGGACGTCGACCGCAACGCCGCCGCTGTTGAGATACTCGAAGAGCGTGGTCAAAGCGTTGTACCGGTTTTCATCACGGTCGACCCGGCGCGTGATACGCCCGACGTGGTGGGCGATTTCGCGGCCAATATGCACCCCCGCATGGTCGGGCTGACCGGCTCGCCTGAGCAGGTCAAAGCCGCCAGCCAAGCGTACCGCACCTATTACAAGGCGCATCCGCCAACAGACGGCGAATACCTCGTGGACCATTCGACGTTCAGCTACCTGGTGATGCCAGGAAATGACGTTGTCGACTTCTACCGCCGCGAAATAACACCCACAGATATGGCTGATAAGATCGGCTGTTTCATCGACAAGCAGCCAAATTGACCGCAGCGGTCAGGGCCTTCATAGTGCCTTTGCAAAGCGTTGAAACTGCCGCGTGGGGATGATGATGCAAGACCTATCCAATCTGGGGCCTGATCGCAGCTTGCTGTTGGTGGATGACGATGAACCGTTTCTGCGCCGGCTGGCCAAGGCGATGGAAAAACGCGGTTTCGAGGTTGAGACCGCAGGCACCGTTGCCGGCGGCAAGGCGATCGCGACGGCCCGCCCACCCGCCTATGCGGTGATTGATCTGCGGCTGGAAGACGGTAACGGCCTTGATGTGGTTGAAGTGCTGCGTGCGCGCCGTGCCGATGCGCGGGTGGTGGTGCTGACGGGCTATGGCGCGATTGCCACTGCCGTGGCGGCGGTCAAGATCGGCGCGACCGATTATCTGTCAAAACCTGCTGACGCCAACGACATCGTGAACGCCTTGCTTGCCACGGGCGGTGACATGCCCGCCCCGCCCGAAAACCCGATGAGCGCGGACCGCGTGCGTTGGGAGCATATACAGCGGGTTTATGAGCTGTGTGACCGCAACGTCAGTGAAACCGCGCGTCGGTTGAACATGCACCGCAGGACGTTGCAGCGGATATTGGCAAAGCGGTCGCCGCGCTAAGCGGGCCAAAAGCTGCCCCGAGGTGATGTTAAAGGTCGAAGCGTTTCCAAATGCGGTCGACGCGGGTGCCGTCTGATAGGGCGCTGTCGGGCAGCGCTTTGAAATCTTCAAATCCACGGCTTTGATAATAGGCCAGACCGCCCGTATTGTCGGCCCGGATAATGGCATGGATGTGGGCGAAACCCATCTGGCGGGCAGCGGTTTTGGTGGCCTCAAAAAGGGCTGATCCGATGCCAAGTCCGGTTTCGCCCAGCCGCACAAATGTCGCCACGTCTATGCCGCCTGCGGGTAGATCAGGATGCGGTTCGATCCACTGAAATCCCTTCAATTCGCCGTTGTCGCCCTCTGCGAGATGCCAGGCGCTGTTTTCGCCCGACATCCAGTCGCGCAAGTTCTGCGCCGTGACCGGCGCTACCATCGCTGTGGTCCCGCCTTTGGCAATGATGGCGTTCAAGAGGTCGGCCATGGCGCCTGCATCCAGCGCCCCAGCGCGGCGTATGTGGATCATGTCATTAGCCCCAACAGGGTGGCGTGGCGGCCGGTGAAATCATTGCGCGTCTCGACGGGCGGGCGCAGCACGATTGAAAGTCCCTCCAGCAACGCGGCATCGGGACGGCCAAAGAAACGGGTGGCTTCCGCTTCGGAAAAGCCCGCGATCTGAGTTGCTTCCATCCAGGCGCTGATGCGGTCGGCCTTTTTAATCTGTCGTTTGACGCGCAGCGGGATCGCGGCGGGCAAGCCAAAGCGGATGTGGATTGCCCCGGTCAATCGGTCGTCCAGCGCCTTGTACCCCGGACCAACCGCTGTTTTGACGGGCGAAATCATGTCGCCGATGACATATTCCGGTGCGTCATGCAGCAGGGCGGCCAATCGCCATTTGGCGGGTGCGTTGGGGTCGATCCGGGCAAAGATGGTTTCGACCAGCATGGAATGTTCGGCCACCGTATATGCGTAATCGCCCCGCGTCTGCCCGTTCCAGCGGGCGACAAAGGCAAGGCCGTGAGCGATATCTTCGATCTCGATATCCACCGGGGTCGGATCCAGAAGATCGAGCCTGCGACCCGAAAGCATGCGCTGCCATGCGCGGGGTTGTTGCGCCATGTGGTGAAACCTTGTTTGGAACTTTTGCGGATTCCCGCCGTTCATCCCACGAAGGAGATGATCATGAAACCCGTTTTTTCGACACTGACATTTGTACTCGCACTTGGTGCCGCCGCGACCACAGCAGCCGCCGAAGACGTCTGCATGCCAGCAGGCGAAATGAAAGCGGCGCTGATTGACTGGTACGGCGAACGTCCCGTTCCGGGGGAAAGCGAAGGCAGCAGTCAGGTCTGGGCCTCGTCCACAACAGGGACGTGGAGCATGGTCAAATTCATGGGCGACGGCAATGCCTGCGTCACCGCGCAGGGCGACAACTGGATGGCCGGGCTGACCGGGGATGAGCAGATCGCCGCGCTGGAGGCCGACGAGGTAACCCCAACACGCTATAGTCGTTGAGAATAACCCCCGAAGGTGGTAGGGCGCGCGCAACGCTTTACCAAAGGGGTGCCTCATGGCCGACGATTATATTGTGAAAGACATCAACCTTGCCGCTTTCGGGCGCAAGGAGCTGGATATCGCTGAAACAGAAATGCCAGGCCTGATGGCGCTGCGTGCAGAATACGGCGAAAGCAAACCGCTCAAGGGTTCGCGCATCGTTGGGTCGCTGCATATGACAATCCAGACCGCAGTCCTTATCGAAACGCTGGTTGAACTGGGCGCCGACGTGCGCTGGGCGTCTTGCAACATCTTTTCAACCCAAGACCATGCCGCTGCCGCGATTGCCGCCGGTGGCACGCCTGTGTTCGCGATCAAGGGCCAGACGTTGGTCGAGCATTGGGATTACCTTGATAAATCCTTTATGTTCCCCGAAGGGCCTAACCTGATCCTAGACGACGGTGGCGATGCCACGTTGTACATCCTGTTGGGTGCGCGCGTAGAGAACGGTGAAGAAGACCTGATCGCAATTCCCAAGTCTGAAGAAGAAGAAGCAATTTTTGCTCAGATCAAGAAACGTATGGCGGCCAGCCCCGGTTGGTTCACCAAGATGCGCGATCAGATCGTTGGCGTGTCCGAAGAGACCACCACCGGCGTGCACCGTCTTTATGATCTGGTGAAGCAAGGCCAGCTGCCCTTCCCCGCGATCAACGTAAACGACTCTGTGACCAAATCTAAGTTCGACAACAAATATGGCTGCAAGGAGTCGCTGGTTGACGGCATCCGCCGCGCCACCGACACGATGATGGCCGGCAAAGTGGCGGTTGTCATGGGCTACGGTGATGTTGGCAAAGGTTCTGCCGCATCGCTGCGCGGCGCGGGTGCTCGGGTCAAGGTTACCGAAGTCGACCCAATCTGCGCGCTTCAGGCCGCGATGGACGGTTTCGAAGTCGTGCTGCTGGAAGATGTGGTTTCAACTGCCGATATCTTTATCACCACCACCGGCAACAAGGACGTGATCCGCATCGAGCATATGCGCGAGATGAAGGATATGGCGATTGTCGGCAACATCGGCCACTTCGACAACGAAATTCAGGTCGCTGCACTGAAGAACCACAAATGGACCAACATCAAGGAACAGGTGGACATGATCGAGATGCCCAACGGGCATCGCCTGATCCTGCTTTCCGAAGGTCGCCTGCTGAACCTCGGTAACGCCACAGGCCACCCGTCCTTTGTGATGTCCGCGTCTTTTACCAATCAGGTTCTGGCGCAGATCGAACTCTGGACCAAGGGCGACGACTATCAAAACGACGTCTATATCCTGCCCAAGCATCTTGACGAAAAAGTGGCCCGCCTGCACCTCGACAGGATCGGCGTGAAGCTGAGCAAGCTGAATCCGGAGCAGGCCGCCTATATCGGCGTCAGCCCCGAAGGCCCATTCAAGCCGGAACACTACCGCTATTGATACCAGAACGGGCGAAACCTTGCCGGTTCCGCTTCGCTGCACCGTCCCTGAAAGGGGGCGGTGTTTTGCGTTTTTAAGATAACGCATTGGTTTTTATATAGAAAATTACATCTGGCGCTTTCCTGCCGTAGTGAAGCTGCCCCTTGGAACATCGTCAGCGGTTAGCGTGTTTCCCCTTCAGACGACAAAGTCACCGAAAGGAGATCACCATGAAACGCATATTTTTGAAATCGACTGTTGCTGCACTGGCACTTACCGCCGGCGCTGCTTTTGCGGATGACGTCACCGGCGCAGCCGGTGTGGCGGCAGATGCCGAGGCAACTGTTTCCAGCGAAAGCCTGAGCAACACAGCCGAAGAAAGCGGCGATGCCGTAAAGAAGCAGGCGACGGAAACGACCGAAGCCGTCGAAGACACCGCGAAGAAAACTGCCGACGCGATCCAGAAAGCAAAGGATTCGATGACGGACAGCGCCGATGCGGCTGTTGAAACCGATGCCGAAGCAGATGCCAGCGTCACTGCCGAAACCGACGCGGTAGATGCCGAGGCTGACGTGACTGCTGATGCCAACGCAGATCTGTCTGCCGAGACTGACAGCGACGTGACACGTGCAGACACCGGCATGACCAACGCCTTTTCCGGTATGGTTGTAGGTGATCTGCTGGGTCTGACCGTAGTCGAAGCTGATGGTGAAACCATCGGTGACATCGACTATGTGATCAAGCAAGGCGACAGCTATGCAGCAGTGATCGGCGTGGGTGGCTTCCTCGGTCTGGGCGAACATACCGTTGCCGTGCCGCTGCAAGAAATCTCCATGGCTGCGGATAACGAACTGAAGCTCAGCAAGTGGACCAAGGCTAAATTGGAAGCCCAGCCCGAGCTGGATGAAAGCGCCATCGAAAGCCTTGAGGACGACGTGCCACTTGACGCGGCATCGTAATATCGCGCCACTGGCCGATGACACTGAAGGGGGCAGCCGCAAGGGTGCCTCCTTTTTTCGTGTAGAGGTGCCACGGCAAGCGTCTGCCGAATTAGTCCTTTTGCCACGAGAAAATTGACATTAGGCTCCGCCTTAGGGTCAGATTGCGCTGATCAATTATTAGGATGGGAGCTTTTTAATGGGTAAACGTGACGAATGGATCGCGAAATACGCGGAAGATTTGAAAACGAAATGCGGCATGACGCCGGACATGGACCTGCTGACAAAGGTTACGATTGGTTGCGGGCCGGCGATCTACAATGCAGATGCCCAGACCATTGCAGCAAGCCAGGAAAGCGAGCTTGAGCTGGTCAAGAACAACTTCCTCATCAAGAAGCTAGGCCTTTCCGATGGGCCAAACCTGATGGACGGTATCAAGCAAGTGATCGCCACATACGGCCAATCAGAGCGCAACAAATACCGCGCCGTCGTCTATTACATGCTGACGAAGCATTTCAGCAAAGAATCTGTTTACGGCTGATTAAGGCTTTGATCTTAAGTTAAAATTTACAACGAAGGCGCGCGCTTGGTTAAGCGTGCGTTTCTTTATTGCACGGGTTTTAACCTACTCAATCGTTGCCTGTAGTGTCCAAATAATCTATGTTTATTTCACCGGCCAGGATGGCCAGGGCCGATTTTCAGATACGTGTGTGGTGGTTACGGGAGCACGCGGGGTGAGAGAGGGTTCTGGCGGGGTGCTGGAACCCTTTTTACATTACAGACTGATTTCGGGACGCTGATTTTCAAAGCGCTTATTGTCAAAAAAGCGTCAGGACCAGACCGATCACCGCGCAGCCTACCACAGCATAACCGCCATCAATCACAGTCAGCTTGAATGGCCTGCCGACATACGCGTTGTTGATCATGATCCACGGACTGATGAAAAATAACCCGATACCAAGCCCAGAGATGAAACCCTTATCCACCGTGTCTATTCCCGACAACGCAAAGATATGCCGCATCATGCCGGCCACCAAAATCATGGCGACTGCTGAAAGTAAGAATGGCAATGCGGACGAATCCTGGGGTTTGCCGTCTGGTCCGCATTTAATGCCCGCCGCCTGCATCCAGGGCTTGGACAGCGCCATGTACCACGCGGCGCCCACCGCAAACCCTGCGGCGGCGGCGACGATTACTGCTAGAAACCCCATTTTCCCCTCCCGGAATTTGTGAGATGGGGCAAGTATGGGGCGATCGCATTTTTAAATCTATGGCTTCGTGTTTCCCATCGCGCAAACGATCTTCCATTCGTTGTCAGTCACGGGCTGCACGGACAGGCGCGCACTTTTGACGAGTGCCATGTTTTCCAAACGGGGATCATCCTTGATCTGCGCCAGGGTCACATGGGTGTCAAACGGGCGCACTGCTTTGATGTCCACACACTCCCACCGGTCGTCGTCAGTGGTGCTGTCCGGGTGCGCGGCGGCGATGACCTCGACAATGCCGACCACGGCCTTTTCGGTTTGGGAGTGGTAAAAGAAGCCCAGGTCCCCAACTGCCATATCGCGCATGAAATTGCGTGCCTGGTAGTTGCGCACACCATCCCACTCTTCGCCCGCGTCTCCTTTGGCGCGCTGATCGTCCCAACTCCATGTGCTGGGCTCGGATTTGAACAACCAATAGGCCATTATCCGATCACCCGGTTCCAATGTGTCAGGGTGACGGTCTCAAATAGCCCCGCCTTGGCGTAGGGATCATTGGCGGCCCAATCCTGCGCTGCGGCCATATCGGTCACGTCGAGGATGATCAGTGATCCGATCATACCGCCCTCTGCATCCAGCAATGGCCCGGCTTGGGCCACAACTTCGGTGGATTTCAGATAGGCAAGATGATCGGGACGGTTGTCCTTGCGAATCTGCAAGGCGCCGGATTTGTCGTGGGCGATGAGGGCAACAAACATATCATTCTTCCTTTAGGGGTCTCGCCAGTAGGGTCTTCATGGCATTGGCGACATCTAACCGGTCATCCAGCAATCCCGCAACGGCATTGGTGATAGGCATGTCAAGCGCCGCGTCTTGCGCCAACTTGGCTACGGCGCGCGCGGTTGCGGCACCTTCGACGGTGGTCTTGGGATTAAACGGCGTGCCCGCCCCCAGTGACAGCCCCAGCCGATAGTTGCGTGATTGATCTGACGTGCAGGTCAGGGTGAGATCACCAAACCCGGATAGACCGGCAAGTGTGGTCGGCTCTGCCTTCAGATGGGCCGCCAGCCGCTGCATTTCGGAATAGCCGCGCGTCATCAATGCTGCGCGCGCGCTTTCACCCAGACCGGCGCCCATTGCGGTGCCACAGGCAATGGCGATGACATTTTTCAGCGCCCCGCCCAGTTCGGCGCCGATGGTATCGGTTGTGCGGTAAATGCGCAGATTGTCCGTTGTTAGAGCCTGTTGCAGCATCGCGCCATAGGTGGCGTCGGCACAGGCAAGTGTAAGAGCGGTCGGAAGTCCGCGTGCGATGTCGGCAGCAAAGCTTGGACCGGTCAGGATCGCCGCATTGGCGCTTGGCACGACATCGCGGATGATGGCGACAGGGCCTGCGCCGGTGCCTAGCTCCATCCCTTTACAGCAGGCAACAAGATGTTTGTCCGCCAAAATAGCTGCGTGATCGGCCAGAAAGCCGCGCAGCTTTTGCAGTGGCACAGCGAGCAGCAGAATATCGGCGGCAGCGGCGCCGGGCAGGTCATCGGTGACGCGCAAGGCGTCTGGAAACCGGCAATCGGGCAATCTGATACGGTTTTCGCGCGACTCCGCCATATCACCCACGTGCCGCGCCCAAAGAGTAACCGGACCCCCATGCGCCATAGATATTGCCAAAGCGGTGCCAAATGCACCTGCGCCCAAAACTGAAATACTCATGCTTTCGCGCCTTTCTTTCCACTTCCCAGCATCGACGGTTGCGCTGTGTCCAGCGGCCAGCGCGGGCGTGCGGACAAAGACATGTCATCAGGGCCGCGCAGGGCGGATTGTTCGCCCGCTGCATAGGCGATCATCGCCGCATTATCGGTGCACAGCGCCAAGGGCGGGGCAATGAATTTAGCGCTATTTTCAGTCGATACTGTTTCTAATGCAGCGCGAATTGCGGAATTGGCCGCCACGCCACCCGCGACGCAGAGGTGGCGGTCGGGGGCCGGCGGATAGTGGGCAAACGCACGCGCCGTCTTGGCCGCGAGCACGTCGACGACAGCAGCCTGAAACCCGGCGGCAAGATCGGCTTGATCCTTTCGCGTCAGCCCACCAGCCGCCGCAACGCAGGTATCACGGGTGCGCAAGACGGCAGTTTTCAACCCCGAGAAGGACATATCGCACGTGTCTCGGTCCAGCAGCGGCCGGGGCAATTTAAATCGCTTGGGATCACCCAAGGCCGCTAGCGCCTCGATTGCGGGGCCGCCGGGCTGTTGCAAGCCGAGCAGGCGGGCAACTTTGTCAAAGGCTTCGCCGGGGGCATCATCAATAGTGCCGCCAAGACGTTCAAATTCATCTGCGTCGTGCACCATTAGAAACTGGCAATGCCCCCCCGACACCAGCAGCATCAAATAGGGATAGGGGACATGATCCGTCAGCCGAGGTGTCAGCGCGTGGCCAGCAAGATGGTTCACCCCATAAAGCGGCTTGCCCGTCGCGCAAGACAACCCCTTGGCGCACATCACGCCCGACACCACGCCACCAATCAATCCCGGCCCGGCGGTAACGGCGATGGCGTCGATCTGTGCCAATGTCATCCCCGCCTCTGCCAGCGCATCCTCGACACAGTAATCCAGTTTTTCGGCATGGGCGCGTGCAGCAATTTCAGGCACCACGCCGCCAAAATCGGCGTGCAGCGCGGTTTGCCCGGCCACCACTGACGACAGAACACTGGCCCGCCCGTCGGCGGCAATGCGTACGATGGCCGCGGCGGTATCGTCGCAACTGCTTTCCAGCCCAAGGATTACACGTGTCTGTGGCATAAGTGCTTTCCGTTGCAAGGTGCCCCCACCGCAGGTAACACCGCTGTCACGGGCAAACAATGCCGGGGCGATAGATGACACAGCCAGTTTTACTGATGACACGGCCACGCCAGAGCGCCGAACGCTTTGTCGCGCGGTTGGATCCGGCATTGGTCGCGCGTGCCAACGTTATTTATTCCCCACTAATCCGCATCATTCCAAAGGGCGCGGCGCCAGCGCTGGACGGTTACGCGGGGGTGATCTTTAGCTCGGCCAACGGGGTGGAACACGCCGCGAAAGGCGAGGGGCGTTTGGCCTATTGCGTGGGCGATACGACCCGGCGGCGGGCAGAGATGGCAGGGTGGCGGGCAAAATTTGCTGGTCAAACTGCCGAAGAATTGATTGCGACCCTTCCGCGCATGGGGGCGACGGGGCCGCTGCTGCATCTGGCGGGGCAACATCGGCGCGGCGACATAGCCGAAAACCTGACCGCAGCGGGCCTGACCTGTGACGTGACCGCAATCTATGGTCAACTGTTGCGGCCACTGACGCCAGAAGCACAAGGCTGCTTTCATGGTAAAAACCCTGTGTTAGTGCCGCTATTTTCCCCAAGAACGTCGCGGCAGTTTGACGCTGAACTGCCAACAGGCGCGCGGGCGATTGTCGTTGCATTGAGTGCTGCAGTGGCCGACCCTATCCGCCAACGTTCAGGAATTGAATGTCATGTCGCTGCTGCCCCAACGGGAAGTGATATGATAGAAGACGTTGAAAACCTGTTGCGGCGCACCACCTTGGCTTGAAGGTTGGCGGATATGCCGGATAAGGTTGCGGGTGCGAACAGGGCATCACGTCAGAATCGGAAAGGCGGCCAACGTGGCGACAGATAAAAAACCGGGCGCAACAGAAAAGCCGGGCGATAAGCCAGAGCCGATGGGTACATCGTCAGTGCCCAAGAAATCTTCGTCTCGCAAAGCCGCACCAAAGAAGGCTGACGCCAAAAAGACGTCATCAGCCGCTAAGACAGTGACAGCAAAAGAAGCCAGCAAGACAACCTCGACCGAGGCCAAAAGCCCAGTTGACCTGCGCGAGCCACCCGAGCGCCCGATGAGCACATCCGACAAGGCGCCAGGCGTATCTGCGACGGACCCTGTTAAGGCAAATCCTGTCAAGGTAGAGCCGTCCACCGGGGACAAGCCCAAGGACCCAGTGGCCACACCGCCAAAGACCGAGACGCCCCCACCTGCCGCCAAGGCAAAAGAGCCCGCAACCGAACCGCCACAACGCCGAAGCACCTTTTGGCCGTTGCTGATCGGCGGCGCACTGGCGGCAGCCTTGGGTTTTGCCGCTGCTGAGGTCGACTTTTTCGGAACGCGGAGCGGTCAATTCAACAACCTGCGCGCCGAGATAAAGGATCAGAACGCGCAGATCACAGCGCTGCGCGACGCGACGCCGGAGCCGCAATCGGTAGGGTTTCCCGCGCTGGAAGACCTGACCGAACAGGTGGAGGCACTGTCCGAACAGATCACCGCTTTGGACGGCCGTCTGACAACGGTGGAAAAACAACCGATTTCCGGGGGATCGTCCGAGGCGGCTGTGGCTGCTTATGAACGTGAACTGGAGGCTTTGCAGGCATCTGTCGCGCAACAACGCGCCGAAATTGAAGGGTTGCTTGATAATGCCATTAGCGTGGAGGAAGCCACCGCTGATGCGGCGCGCCGTGCCACGCTGCAATCGGCCATGACGCGCATTACCACAGCGTTGAGTGCCGGACGGCCCTTTGCCGCGCCGCTGGCTGAATTGCAGGCCGAAGGGGCCGATGACCTGCCCGCGGCCCTGACCGATGTGGCCGAAACCGGTGTGACCACGTTGATAAACCTGCAAACACGTTTCCCCGATGCCGCCCGCGCGGCCCTGTCCACGGCCCGCACCGATGCTGGTCCTGAAGGCGAGGGCGGTTTTGGCGGTTTCCTGCGGCGCCAACTCGGCGCCCGTTCCGTTGCGCCGCGCGAAGGCACCGACCCGGACGCGGTTCTGTCACGCGCCGAAGCCGCGGTGGGCGATGCCCGCCTGACCGATGCGCTGGCCGAGATTGATACCCTGCCCGAACCCGCCCAGGCCGCCATGGCGGATTGGCTGGCTGATGCCCGCGCCCGCCAGGCAGCCGAAGCTGCTGCTGACGCTCTGTCCCAACGCCTGACGGCAAACTGAGGAACAAAATATGTTGTGGTCCCTGATCAAGATTGTTCTGTTTGTCACCGTTGTGGCGGCGCTGTCCTGGGGGGCAGTGTACCTATTGGAGAGCCAAGGCGGCATTCAGATGACCGTGATGGGCACCGAATACAGTTTTGGCCCGCTGCAATCGGTCATTGCCGTGGTCGTGTTGATGATTGCGGTCTGGCTCCTGCTCAAAGTGCTACACCTGCTGTTTGCGACCTGGCACTTTCTGAACGGCGATGAAACGGCCCTGTCACGCTATTTCGATCGCAACCGTGAACGCAAAGGGTACGAGGCCCTGTCTGAAGGGTTGATGGCACTGGCCAGTGGTGAAGGCCGTATTGCCATGGCCAAGGCGGCCAAGGCGGATCGCTATCTGAACAAACCAGCGCTGACCAATTTGCTGACCGCACAGGCGGCCGAACTGGCCGGCGATCGGCGCAAGGCTGAGCTGACTTACCGCAAGCTGGTGGCGGACGAGGCAACACGCTTTGTCGGGGTGCGGGGCATCATGAAACAGAAACTGGCCGAGGGTGATACGGAAACCGCGCTAAAGCTGGCCGAAAAGGCATTTGCGCTCAAGCCAAAGCACGAAGAGATCGGTGACACGCTGCTGCAATTGCAGGCCGCCAAGGAAGACTGGACCGGCGCGCGCAAGACCCTGAACGCCAAGCTGAAAAATGGGCATCTGCCGCGCGACGTACACAAACGCCGCGACGCGGTGCTGGCTCTGTCCGAGGCGAAGGACGTGATCGCCGAGGGCAACAGCATCGAGGCGCGCGAGGCCTCTATCGAGGCGAACCGTCTATCGCCCGACTTGATCCCCGCTGCCGTCATGGCCGCACATGGTTATATCGAGCAGGGCAAACCTCGCTATGCTGCACGTGTTCTGCAAAAGGCGTGGAGCGTGCATCCGCACCCTGATCTGGCCGCCGCGTTTGCCGCGATCCAGCCCGACGAAACGCCGCCGCAGCGCATCAAACGCTTTAACGCGCTGACGAAATCGCAGCCGACGCACCCCGAGACCCGCATGCTGCTGGCCGAACTGCACATCGCGAACGAAGATTTTCCCGAAGCGCGCCGTGCGCTGGGCGACCTGGTGGAAACTGATCCAACGGCGCGGTCCGTCACCATGATGGCGGCGATCGAGCGGGGCGAGGGTGCCTCTGATACCATCGTCAAAGGCTGGCTGGCGCGGGCGCTGAACGTGTCGCGCGGGCCCCAGTGGATTTGCGACAATTGCCAGCACATTCATGCCGAGTGGAAACCGATCTGCGAGAATTGCAAAAGTTTTGACACGCTGGCGTGGAAAACCCCACCTCTGTCCGAGGTTGCGATGCCGGGTGGTGTTCAGATGTTACCGCTGATCGTTGGCTCGCTCGAAGACAACAGTGGCGCGGATCGCGCCCCGGTTGTCGTCGCGCCGGATGATATCGAAGAGGCCGAGCTAGTGCCCGACCCTGACGACGCCAAGACCTAAAGCTTGAGGTCGTAAGTGACCCAGTGGGTCTTGGCCGCGATCCGGTCATAGACCGCGCGGCCCCGGTAGTTGTCATCGGCGGTTATCCAACGCACAACTGACCAGCCGCGCTGTTCGGCGATGGCGCGCACGCCGTTGATCAGCGCATCTGCTGCACCTGTCCCACGGGCATCTGGCGACACGAATAGATCGTCCAGAAAACAGCCCGTCGCGGCCATCAGGGGCCGGGCATAGGGGCGATAATGGGTCAGACCGATCAGCGTGCCGGTTGCGTCGGCACAGACCAGCCCTTCGGATTCCGCTGCCGGATCATGCAGCCAGCCCCAAACGCGATCACGCATGTCTTCGGTCTGCGCCACTTTGTAAAAGCTGGCATACCCTTGATACAGAATGTCCCACTGGGCACGGTCATCTTGCGCGACGGGGCGGATGGTCAGGGTTGTCATCGGGCACTCCATATAGGTTAGCCGCAGCCTAGCCTGCGCGCCGCCCTGTCGCCAGTACCCTTGCGAGATGCGCCAAATTCGGCGGGTCCGGTTTAGAAATCCAACCCCAGATCCAATGTGCGTGCCGAATGAGTCAGCGCGCCGGACGAGATGTAATCGACCCCGGTGGCCGCGACCTCGGCAATGCGATCAAGTGTCATGTTGCCCGACGCCTCCAACACCAGCGCGCCATCTGTCAGAGCCACGGCCTGCCGTAGCGTTGCACTGTCCATATTGTCCAGCAGCACGACATCCGCCCCACCCTCATTCAGCACCTCGCGCAACTGGTCGAGTGTATCCACCTCGATCTCGACCCGGATCATATGCGAGGCATTGGCCTTGACCGCTTGCAAGACGGCGCGGATGCCACCCGCAGCAGCAATATGGTTGTCTTTGATCAGAATAGCGTCAGAGAGCGAAAAGCGGTGGTTGAAACCGCCGCCGTGCAGCACCGCCTGTTTTTCGACCATCCGCAGGCCCGGCGTCGTCTTGCGGGTGCAGGTGATACGGGTCTGGGTACCTTTGGTCTGGGCGACAAAGGCGGCGGTGAGTGTCGCAATCCCCGTCAGGCGCCCGGCAAAGTTCAGCGCAACCCGCTCTGCCGACAGGATCGACGCGGCAGAGCCTGTGATTTCCATCAGCGTGTCGCCCTTGGCAACGGTGCTGCCATCGGGGATCAGGGTGCGGACGTCCAGCGCCGGGTCCATCAGGCGAAAGGCGATCTGCGCAATCTGCATGCCGGACACCACCCCATCTTCGCGGGCGCGCAGGCGGGCGCTATAGGTCACATCTGCCGGGATCACGCTCCGTGTGGTGATATCGCCATAGGTGCCGAGGTCTTCCATCAGGGCGGCGCGGACTAGCGGTTCCAATATCAGGTCGGGCAGGGTGGCGGCGGTCATTGTTGGGGTTCCTTGGATTGGCGGCGCAGGGCCATTGCATCGACCAGCGTTAGAAAACTGCGCTGCGCGTCGGGCAGGGTAGCGGGGTAATCGGTGCGGCAATGCGCGCCTCGGCTTTCGCGCCGGTCAAAGGCGGCGGCGGCGATCAGCGTGGCGGTGGCGGTCATGTTTTGCAGGTTGGCGCACTCGGGCTGCGCCGCTTCGATCCGCGCGATGATGGTCAGTGCGCGGGCGAGCCCCTCGGCATCACGCAGAACGCCAACCCCATCGGTCATGGCCTGCCGCAACGTCGCCACCAGGGCGGGGTCAGGTTGTATGCCCGGCGGCAGATCGGGCAACACCACGTCGCCACCAGCGGCATCGGCACAGTTTTCTAGCATGTCCTGTGCGCAGATGCGGGCAAATACCAGCGCCTCAAGCAGCCCGTTGGAGGCAAGCCGGTTGGCCCCATGTAGCCCGGTCGATGACGCCTCGCCACAGACCCAGAGGTTGCCGAGGCTGGCGCGCCCGCTGGCGTCAGTCGCGATGCCGCCCATGTGATAATGCGCGGCGGCCGCTACCGGAATGGGTTGGGTCACCGGATCGATGCCATTGCGCGCGCAGGCCTGCGCCACCGCCGGGAAATGGCGCAGCACGTCGGCTCCCAGCGCGGCACGCGTATCAAGCATGGGCCGCAGCCCTGCTTGGGTCTGAGCAAAGATCGCGCGAGCCACCACATCACGCGGGGCCAGTTCGGCATCGGGGTGCAGCGCCAGCATAAAGCGTTCCCCATCGCGGTTGATCAGATGCGCCCCCTCGCCGCGCAAGGCTTCGGTCGCGAGCGGTGCAGGGTCTTCGCCGCAGTCAATGGCAGTCGGATGAAACTGGACAAATTCGGCATCGGCAATCACGGCACCGGCCCGCGCTGCCATGCCAATGACCTGCCCCCGTATGCGCGCGGGATTGGTCGTCAGCGCATAAAGCCCGCCTGACCCACCCCCTGCCAGCAGATAACCTGTGCCGCGCAGCATCACGGGGGCCGACCCTTCGGCGCGGGCAAGTTCAACCTGCACGCCCGTGACGCTGCCATTGTCGGTGTCCAGCCCGCTTGCCAACACCCCTTCGAGCACCTGAATGCTGGGTGTGGCGCGGACCTGTTCGATCAAGGAGCGCATGATTTCGGCCCCGGCCTGATCGCCCTGCACCCGCACCACGCGGGCAAAACTATGCGCCGCCTCGCGCGACATGACGTATCCGCCGTCAGCCGTGCGATCAAAGGCGGTGCCAAAATCCGTGAGCTTGAGGATATGCGCACGCGCTTCTTCGGTGACAGTTGCCGCGACCTGCGCGTCAACGGTGCCTGCACCGGCAGTGATGGTGTCGCGGGCGTGGCTTTGCGGGCTGTCGGCTTGGGCCATCGCGGCGGCAACCCCGCCCTGCGCCCAGGCAGAACTGGCCCCAATCCCCAATGCATCGGGTGAGATCAACAGGACCGGACGCGGCGCCAGGCACAGCGCTGCATAAAGCGCCCCCAACCCGGCACCGACGATGATGATCCTGTCGGTTGCGATCTGATGCATTTAGATGTGTGTCCTCAGGACGCCAGCGTGCGCGACAGGTCGATCATCCGCTGCACGGCGACACGCGCTTTGGCGGCAATCTCGGCCTCTACCTCAACCGCGCCGGACATCGTGTGCAGCGACCACAGCACTTTCTCGAGCGTGATTTTCTTCATGTAGGGGCACATGTTGCAGGGGCCGACAAAATCGACTTCGGGCAATTCATCGGCAATGTTCGACGCCATCGAACATTCGGTCACCAGCATCGCCTTGGCGGGTTTTTCGCGTCGGACATATTCCAAAATACCACTGGTTGAGCCGGAAAAATCGGCCTCGGCCACAACGTCGGGCGGGCATTCAGGGTGTGCGATGATGCGGGTGTCTGGGTTCCATTCGCGATAATCTGCGATGTCCTTGGCTGTATAGCGTTCGTGCACGATGCACGCCCCGTCCCACCACACGATGCGCTTTTGCGGCACCTGATTGGCGATATTCTGCGCCAGGTATTTATCGGGCGTCATGATCACGGTGTCGCTTTCCATTGCCGCAACGATCTGCGCCGCGTTGGAGGACGTGCAGCAGATGTCCGACGCCGCTTTGACCTCGGCGGTGGTGTTCACATAGGTCACCACTGGCGCGCCGGGATACTGCGCCCGCATCTGCGCCACCCCTGCGGCAGTGATGCTTTCGGCCAGCGAACAGCCCGCTTCCATGTCGGGGATCAGTACCGTTTTGGACGGGTTTAGAATCTTTGACGTTTCGGCCATGAAATGCACGCCGCATTGCACGATCACATCGGCCTCGACCTCGGTCGCCTTGATCGCCAGTTGCAGGCTGTCACCGACAAAATCCGCGATGCCGTGGTAGATATCGGGCGTCATGTAGTTATGCGCGAGGATCACCGCGTTGCGCTCTTTCTTGAGCTTGTTGATCGCGGCGACATAGGGCGCATGGATGGCCCAGTCGGGGGGCGATACGACGCGATCCATCTTGGAATATAGCTCGGACATTTCCGCTGCCAGTTCGGGCGACGGTGCCAAATCATAGTGCTGATCCAGCTCGCTTTGTGAAAAGATCTCGTCGCGCATGGGGCGGTACCTCGTCCGGCAGTGTCAAATGGCGCGGCGTAGCCGCGGAACAGATATAACCACCGCGGAGCAATAGACGAGGCTTTACGTAAGGGCAACCTGCTTTGCCGTCGGGGTCGATGGGTCTATATCGCGCTATACCCGGCAGCGACGATCAGGTGAACTTGCGGAACAACTTGGTCTGATCAAACATATCTTCCAGAGTTTCCATCCGGTTCTTCGTATCGGTCCAGTTGATATCCTGTATCGACGAAATCACCGTTTCGATCAGTAGCAATGTAGCGGCCGCGGAATCCCATGCCGAGGGGACAACGATGCGGCTGCTGAAACAGATGTCGGCCAGCGTGTGCACGGGCGAGCGCCACTGGTCAGTGAACAGGATGATCCGCGCCCCTTTGGCATGGGCCATCTCGGCCAGTTTCAACGTGTTGTTTTCATAGCGGCGCATGTCGAAAATTACAAAAACATCGCCCTCTTTCACGTCCAGCAGATAATGCGGCCAGGCGTTCGATGTGGATTGAATATGTGTCACTGTGGGGCGGATGATTTGGGCGTGCAGGAACAGGTATTCAGCCATTGTATGCGTGATACGCCCACCCACAATATAAAGCGGATGCGCGGTATCGGCGATCAGGGTGCAGGCGCGGTCAAAGGTGGCAGGCTCGATCTGGCTCAGCGTGTGGCGGATATTGTCGATTACCGCGTCGGTAAACCGGTTCAGTACATGGCCCGACGGTGCGCCTTCGGCCCATGTGTCGTGTTTGGCGATCGGGTTCTTGACCTTGGCCTTCAACTCTTCGCGCAGTTCGTTCTGGAATTCAGGATACCCCTTGAAGCCCAGTTTTTGCACCATCCGCGCCACTGTTGGCGATGATACATTGGCGTCTTTGGCCAGCGCGGCCAGTGGTCCAAGACCGGATGCCGGATAGTTTTCGAGGATCGAATGGGCCAACTGCCGTTCCGCGCGCGTCAGCGTATCCAACACTTGCTGGATACGATCAGAGATGGTTAGCGCCGGGTCGGCCATGGGATGCCTCATTTTTGACGAGTAATTTCACAAAGTGGATCACTCTGAAATATTCTGAACATTATTGTGTTGACAGAATACCTTTTGCGCAAGAGATTTGTGACAAACGGGGGGATAGATTGTGCATCAGGGCGGCGGTGGTCAAAGAGATGTTGTGCAGGTGGTCAACAGTGCTGCTGCCTCGCAGATCGTGCTGGTCTGCGAACATGCATCCAATGCTATCCCGCCGCGATTTGATGGTCTTGGCCTGCCCGATGACGCCCGCGAAAGCCATGTCGCGTGGGACCCTGGTGCGTTGGGTGTGGCACAGGAAATGGCGATGCTGCTGGATGCGGTGCTGGTGGCGGGCGGGGTGTCGCGCCTGGTCTACGATTGCAACCGTCCACCAGATGCCGCCGACGCCATGCCTGCGCAGAGCGAGGTATTCGCCATACCTGGCAATACCAACCTTAGTGATGGCGACCGGGCCGACCGCGTGACCAACATTTACGAACCGTTCCGTGCCACGCTGGCGCAAACGGTTGCAGGGGTGACGGGACCAGTGATTGTGACCGTGCACAGCTTTACGCCTATCTATCACGGTACGCCGCGCACCGTAGAGGTTGGCATTCTACATGACAGCGACAGCCGTCTTGCCGATGCGATGCTTGCCACCGCCTCGGTGCATACCGCGCTGATCGTGCAACGCAACGAACCTTACGGCCCGCAGCATGGCGTGACCCATACCCTGCTTGAACATGCGCTGCCCGGGGGACATCCAAACGTCATGCTAGAAGTGCGCAACGATCTGATTGCCACCAAAGCAGCGCAGCGCAAGATGGCTGAAATGATCGCCGTTTGGCTGCGCGATGCGCTGGTGCGGCCTGAAATGCAAGGGGCGATGTCATGCGCAAGCTAGCCTACGGATTTATCAAGACGGTTGATGCCGTAAACCGCCGGGTTGGCCGGATCATGATGTACGGCATCTTTGCCTTGATGGCGGTGCTGCTGTGGTCGTCGATCAGCAAAACCTTTTTCCTGCCTTCGCTTTGGACGCTGGAAATGGCGCAGTTCATCATGGTTGGCTATTACATCCTTGGTGGGCCCTATTCGATCCAGCTGGGATCAAACGTGCGGATGGACCTGCTGTATGGTGACTGGTCGCTGCGCAAGAAGGCGTGGTTTGACCTGATCACCGTGCTGTTCCTGATCTTTTACCTCGGCGTCCTGATCTATGGTGCGATCAGTTCCACGGCCTATTCGCTGGGCTATTGGGGCACTGAACCGTTCAGCTTTTTCAGCGGGCTGATATCCGGTAGCGAAGAGATCGGGCGCATGGAGCGGTCAAGCTCGGCCTGGCGGCCATATATGTGGCCGATCAAATTGGTGATGATTGTCGGCCTGTTTTTGATGCTGCTGCAATGCGTTTCCGAACTGATGAAAGACGTGTTGCGGCTCAAGGGTGAGGCAATCTGATGTCCTATGAAATGATTGCCACATTGATGTTCTCATCAATGATGCTGATGCTGCTGACCGGGCAGCGGGTGTTTGGGGCCATCGGCTTTGTTGCTGTTGTCGCTTCGCTGCTGTTGTGGGGGGATCGTGGCGGGTTCGACATCGGTTTTGCCGCGGCGATGAAGTTGATGAAGTGGTATCCGCTACTGACCCTCCCGATGTTCATATTCATGGGCTATGTCCTGAGCGAGAGCCGGATAGCCGACGATCTTTACAAGATGTTTCACGTCTGGATGGGCGGGTTGCGCGGCGGTTTGGCGATTGGCACCATTGGCCTGATGGTGCTGATCTCCGCGATGAACGGGCTGAGTGTGGCGGGTATGGCCATCGGGTCAACCATCGCGCTGCCCGAGTTGCTGAAGCGCGGCTATGACAAGCGTATGGTGACCGGGGTGATCCAGGCCGGTTCGAGCCTGGGTATCCTTGTGCCGCCGTCAGTGGTGCTGGTTCTTTACGCGATGATCGCGCGGCAACCTGTCGGCCAGTTGTGGCTGGCGGGCGTGCTGCCAGGGCTGATGATGGCCTCGATGTTTGTGGCCTATATCGTGATCCGCTGCTGGAAAAACCCCGTGTTAGGGCCTGTTTTACCCGCCGAAGAACGTGACATCCCCCGCGCCGAGAAACTGCGGCTGCTGCGTGCGGGCATCCTGCCGATTGTGATCTTTGCGGTGATGATGGTGCCATTCATCAACGGTTGGACCTCGCTGGTGGAAAGTTCGGCCATTGGTGCGCTGGCGGCCTTTGCGGCGGCCGTGCTCAAAGGTCGGATGACGCGGAAAGTGTTTGAAAACTCGGTGCGCAACACGCTGGGCATCACCTGCATGTTCATGTGGATCATTCTGGCGGCGCTGGCCTTTGGTGCGGTGTTTGACGGGTTGGGCGCGGTCAAGGCGATCGAAAGTCTGTTTACCGAAAAGCTGAACCTCAGCCCTTGGACAATTCTGATCCTGATGCAGCTCAGCTTTATCCTGATGGGCACGTTTCTGGACGATACCGCGATGTTGGTCATCGTTGCCCCGCTCTATGTGCCGCTGGTCGGCGAGCTGGGGTTTGACCTCATATGGTATGGTATCCTTTACACGATCACGACGCAGATTGCCTATATGACGCCGCCGTTTGGCTATAACCTGTTCCTGATGCGCGCCATGGCCCCACCGGAAATTTCGCTGCGTGATATCTATGCCTCGATCACACCCTTTGTGCTGGTGATGATAGTGGCACTGATTTTGGTCATGGTGTTCCCGGCCATCGCCACTTGGCTGCCCGAATATGTTTACAACCAACCCTAAAAGAACCGCCACGAAGCGGTCGATCACCCAACCAAGGAGAGAAGTCATGACAACGAGACGTAAGTTTATCCAAGGTGCCGCAGTGGTGCCTGCGGTGACGCTGGCAGCCCCGGCGCTGGCGCAAAGCACGATCAAATGGCGGATGCAGACCTATGCCGGCGGCGCGCTGGCGGAACATGTGGTCAAACCTGCAATCGACATGTTCAACAAGATCGCAGGCGATCGTATGCAGATCGAACTGTTCTTTGCTGACCAACTGGTGCCGACCGGCGAGTTGTTTCAGGCTATGCAACGCGGCACCATTGACGCTGTGCAATCGGACGATGACAGCATGGCGTCGCCCACAGATGTGACCGTGTTTGGCGGCTACTTCCCTTTCGCCTCGCGCTACAGTCTTGATGTGCCGGTGCTGTTCAACAAATACGGGTTGAACGAGATTTGGGACGAAGAATACTCCAAGGTCGGTGTAAAGCACATCAGCGCCGGGTCGTGGGACCCGTGCCACTTTGCCACCAAAGACCCGATCAACAGCCTGAAAGACCTTGAGGGCAAGCGCGTCTTTACCTTCCCCACGGCGGGCCGTTTCCTCAGCCAGTTTGGCGTGGTTCCGGTCAACCTGCCGTGGGAAGACATCGAGGTGGCCGTGCAGACCGGCGAGCTGGATGGTATCGCGTGGTCGGGCATCACCGAAGACTACACCGTGGGTTGGGCCGATGTGACCAACTACTTCCTGACCAACAATATCTCAGGCGCCTGGGCTGGATCGTTCTTTGCCAATATGGATCGTTGGAATGAACTGCCTGAAGATCTGCAAACGCTGTTCCGGGTCTGCTGTGACCAGTCCCACTATTACCGCCAGTGGTGGTACTGGGGTGGCGAGGCCGATCTGCGCGTGAACGGTGACAAGATGAAACTGACCACAATCCCCGATGCAGAATGGGCAACCGTCGAGGCTGCCGCGCTGGAGTTCTGGGAAGAAATCGCGGCAGAAAGCGAAACCAAACGCCGCGTTGTGGATATTTTCAAACAGTATAATGCGGATATGGTCAAAGCTGGCCGCCCGTACCGTTACGGCTGAACCAACCTTCGGGGGCGTGGTGACGCGCCCCCTGCTTCCCCTTCGAAAGTGAACAGAACATGCCCGGCACCCTGACATTCGACGCGCTGAAAAAACTGGTTAAAGATGGCTCCGTTGACACGGTGCTGACCTGCCTTGTGGATATGCAAGGCCGCCTGATGGGCAAGCGTTTTCACGCCGTCAATTTCGTCGAAACCTCGTACAAAGAAACCCATTGCTGCAATTATCTGCTGGCGACCGATCTGGAAATGGCCACGCCCGAAGGGTATGCTGCGACATCCTGGCGCGCTGGATATGGCGATTATGTCATGCAGCCCGATCTGGACACGATCCGCCCTGTGCCATGGCTAGAAGGTACGGTGATGGTGCTTTGCGATGTGCTGGATCACAACACCCACAAACCCGTGCCCCATTCCCCACGCGCCGTGCTAAAGCGGCAGATCGCGCGGCTGGAAGGGTTGGGCTTTAGCGCGATGATGGCGACTGAGCTGGAGTTCTTTCTGTTCGAGCAAAGCTTTGACGTGTTGCGCAAGCAAGGCTTCCGCAACATGGAGCCGATCAGCGCCTATAATGAAGATTACAACATCTTGCAGACCACCAAGGAAGAAGGCGTGATGCGCCCGCTGCGCAACCACCTGTTTGCCGCCGGTCTGCCGATTGAAAACACCAAGGGTGAGGCCGAGGCGGGTCAGGAAGAGCTGAACATCCGCTACTCTCCTGCGCTGGACTGCGCCGATTACCACACCATCGCGAAACACGCGGTCAAGGAAATCGCGTGGCAGCAGGGCCATGCCGTGACCTTTCTGCCAAAATGGTCCGCCGACCGGGTGGGCAGTTCCAGCCACGTGCATCAATCGCTGTGGCAGGACGGCAAGGCGATGTTCCACGATCCAGACCGTGATCTGGGCATGTCGGAATTGATGGAACATTACATGGCCGGGTTGATCGCCTATGCGCCTGATTACACCTATTTCCTTGCGCCTTACGTCAACAGCTACAAACGCTTTTCCAAAGGCACCTTTGCGCCGACCAAAACTGTGTGGTCGGTGGATAACCGTACGGCGGGCTTCCGGCTGTGTGGCGCCAACAGCAAGGGCGTGCGGGTCGAATGCCGCATCGGGGGGTCCGATCTGAACCCTTATCTGGCGCAGGCGGTCATGCTGGCGGCAGGGATCAAGGGGATCGAAGACAAGATGAAACTGGCACCGCCCACGACCGGCGATGTCTATGAGGACGCCAAGGCAGCAGACATTCCGCAGACGCTGAGCGCGGCTACTGCAACGCTGCGTAAATCTACGTTCCTGCGCGACGTTTTGGGCGACGATGTGGTTGACCATTATACCCGCGCAGCAGAATGGGAGCAGGAAGAATTTGACCGGGCCGTGACCGATTGGGAAATCGCCCGTGGCTTTGAAAGGGCCTGAAGATGAGCACCGTAAAATGTATCTCCCCCATCGACGGTTCCACCTATGCGGAACGCGAAACCCTGACCATCGACGCCGCGCGCAAGGCCATCGCCCGCGCCCGCGCCGCGCAGGAAGCATGGGCTGCGCGCCCATTGCAGGAAAGGATTGATCTGGTCCTTGGTGCGCTGACCCAGGTCGAGAACTCCAAGGACCGGATGGTGACCGAACTGGCGCATCAAATGGGCCGCCCGGTGCGCTATGGCGGCGAATTTGGCGGCTTGCAGGAGCGCGCCAATTATATGGCCAAGATCGCGGCAGACGCCCTTGCGCCCAAAGTGATCGAAGACAGCGCCGCCTTCAGCCGCAAGATTACCCGCGAGGCACATGGACTGGTTTTTGTCGTGGCTCCGTGGAACTACCCCTACATGACCGCCAACAACACCATCGCGCCAGCCTTGATCGCGGGCAATGTGGTGATCTTGAAACATGCGGCACAGACCGTTCTGGTCGGCGAACATCTGGCCGATGCCTATCACGCGGCGGGCGTGCCAGCAGATGTGTTCCAGAACATCGTACTGGACCATGACACAACCGCTGCACTGATCTCTGAAAACGCTTTTGATTTCATTAACTTCACTGGCTCTGTCGGCGGGGGGCAAGCAATGGAACGCGCTGCTGCGGGCACCTTTACCGGCGTCGCGACCGAACTTGGCGGCAAAGACCCCGGCTATGTCCGTGCCGATGCCAATCTGGATGCCGCCGTGGACGGGCTGATGGATGGCGCAATGTTCAACGCGGGCCAGTGCTGCTGCGGGATCGAGCGGATTTACGTCCACGAGTCACTCTACGATGCTTTCGTCGAAAAATCTGTCGCATGGGTGAACGCCCTTAACCTCGGCAACCCGCTGGAACAGGCAACAACGCTTGGCCCGATGGCCAATGTTCGTTTCGCTGCAGAAGTCCGCGCGCAGATTGACGAAGCGATGGCTGACGGGGCCAAAACACATATCGAAAAAATGCCAGCAGACGATGGCGGTGCTTATCTGACTCCGCAGATTCTGACCAATGTCACCCACGACATGCGCGTGATGCGCGACGAAAGCTTTGGTCCCGTGGTCGGCATCATGTCGGTCAAGGATGACGAAGAAGCCATCGCGCTGATGAACGATTGTCAGTTCGGCCTGACTGCCGCGATCTTTACCGGTGATGCAGATGCGGCTGATGCCATCGGCGCGCGTCTGGAAACCGGCACTGTGCTGATGAACCGGGCTGATTACCTTGACCCGGCTCTGTGCTGGACCGGTTGCAAGAACACCGGGCGTGGCGAAGGCCTGTCTGAACTGGGCTATAACGCCCTGACGCGCCCCAAATCCTACCACCTTAAGAAAGCCTGAGACATGTCTTTGAAAGCCAACTGGTCTTACCCTACAGCCATCCGTTTCGGCGCGGGCCGCATCGCTGAGATTTCTGACGCCTGCGCCGCTGCAGGCATCAAAAAGCCTTTGTTAGTGACTGATAAGGGCCTCGCCAATCTGCCCATCACCGTTCAAACCTTGGATCTGATGGAAGCGGCGGGTCTGGGCCGCGCAATGTTTTCCGACGTTGACCCTAACCCGACAGAAGTGAATGCCGAAGCGGGTATCGCAATCTACCGCGCGGGTGGCCATGACGGTGTGATCGCCTTTGGTGGTGGCTCGGGCCTGGATCTGGGTAAGGTCATTGCCTTCATGGCCGGCCAGACCCGCCCATTGTGGGATTTTGAGGATATCGGCGATTGGTGGACCCGTGCGGACCCTGCCGCAATCGCGCCCATCGTTGCCGTCCCGACCACGGCTGGCACCGGTTCCGAGGTGGGGCGGGCCTCGGTCATCACCAACTCGCTGACCCACGAGAAAAAGATCATCTTTCACCCAAAAATCCTGCCATCCGTGGTCATCTGTGATCCTGAACTGACAGTCGGCATGCCGCCGATGATCACAGCAGGCACTGGAATGGATGCCTTTGCCCATTGTCTTGAGGCCTTTTGCTCGCCGCATTATCACCCGATGAGCCAAGGGATGGCGTTGGAAGGCATGCGTCTGGTCAAGGATAACCTGCCGCTCGTCTATGCCGATGGCAGCAATATCGAAGCGCGCGGTCATATGATGTCTGCCGCAGCGATGGGCGCGACTGCGTTCCAAAAGGGTCTTGGTGCAATCCACGCGCTGAGCCATCCGATCGGGGCGGTACACCATACCCACCATGGCACCACCAACGCCGTGGTTATGCAGCCGGTTCTGCTGCTCAATCGGCCTGCAGTCGAGGATCGTCTGGCAATGGCGGCCAGCTATCTTGGCATTACGGGGGGGTTCGACGGGTTTTATGACTTTGTCGGCGAACTGAATGCCAAGCTGAATATCCCTGCGTCGCTGACAGCTCTGGGCGTGACCAATCCCGACATCGACGCCTTGGTAACCTCGGCATTGCAAGATCCAAGCTGCGGCGGAAACCCAGTTGAACTGACCCGCGAGAACACCACGAAACTGCTGCAAGACTGCCTTTGATTGCAGACGGTTCACATATTGAACCGACGGATCAAATTATTGACCACCCCGCCGTGCGCTGCTACCCCTGAAGACCAGAGGGAGCGCGGGGCGGGGTGGCTGCTTTGCACCATCTGCAAAGAGGTGCGTAATGGCCGATTCAAATTTTCTCACAGCAAATAACGCCAAAGCCAACTGGCACCCCATGGCGCACCCCGCCGACATGCGCGCGACGCCGCCAAAAATCGTATCCGGCGCCGAGGGTGTGCATATCACAGACCTTGATGGTCACCGCGTTGTGGATGCCGTCGGCGGGCTGTGGAACGTGAACCTTGGTTATTCCTGCGCGCCGATCAAACAGGCCATCGCCGCCCAGATGGATGTATTGCCCTATTACTCCACATTCCGCGGGACCACCAACGAGGCGGTGATCGAACTGGGCGTCATGCTGGCCGAGTATTTCGCGGCGGACGGCATGACGCGCGCCTTTTTCACGTCCGGTGGGTCAGATTCCGTCGAAGTGGCGCTGCGCCTTGCGCGTCAGTACCACAAACTGCGCGGCGACCCGGGCCGCGTAAAATTTCTGAGCCTCAAAAAAGGATATCACGGCACCCATTTCGGCGGCGCCAGCGTCAATGGAAATAGCCATTTTCGCGCGCCCTATGAGCCACTGATGAGCGGATGCCACCATATCCCTGCACCCTATACCTATCGCAACCCGTTCAACGAAACGGACCCGGCCAAGCTTGCCCAGTTGTGCGCCGCCGCGCTTGAGGATGAAATTTCCTTTCAGGGCGCAGACAGTATCGCGGCATTTATCATGGAGCCGATCTTGGGCGCGGGTGGGGTGATCCCGCCGCATCACAGCTTCATGCCGATGGTGGCCGAGATTTGCAGCCGCAACGGGATATTGCTGATTGCAGACGAGGTTATCACCGCCTTTGGCCGCACCGGCGCGCTCAGCGGATCGCGGCTGTGGGGGGTGCAGCCTGATTTGATGGCGACCGCCAAGGCAATTACCAACGGCTATTTTCCCTTTGGGGCCACCATGATTGGCGCAAAGGTCGCCGAGGTCTTTGAGAACGACCGCAGCAAGCTTGGCTCGCTCGGGACGGGGTACACGTATTCGGGCCATCCCGTCGGTGCCGCCGCCGCCATTGCCTGCCTCAAAGAAACCCAGCGGATCGCGCCGCATTTGAACGCCCATGACCGAGGGCAGCAGATGCATGCAGGGCTGCTCGCGCTCAAAGCGAAACACCCCATCATTGGCGATGTGCGCGGCGGGCATGGGTTAATGAACGCCCTCGAACTGGTGTCGGATCCCGCAAAGAAAACACCGGTAGATGCTGCTACCATGGCAAAAATCCATGAAGTCACCTATCAAAACGGCACCATGGTGCGTACGGGTGG
This sequence comes from Sulfitobacter sp. KMM 9851, assembly GCF_057178245.1. NCBI lineage: Bacteria > Pseudomonadati > Pseudomonadota > Alphaproteobacteria > Rhodobacterales > Roseobacteraceae > Sulfitobacter > Sulfitobacter sp. KMM 9851. The sequence goes on along the minus strand of NZ_CM169991.1, from coordinate 11,853 downwards.
GGCCAATATCATCTTGTCACCGCCGCTGGTGCTATCTGCCGCCGACGTCGATACCGTCTTGGCCAGTCTTGATGCCGGCCTGGCCGCCGTGGCCTGACCGTTTACGGGGGAAACCGATTTGGGCACTGTCACGAAAGCGCTGAACCTGCTGGACCAGTTTTCGTCAGACCGGCCGGAGATAGGCCTTTCCGACATGGGCCGGCTGACGGGGCACGATAAGGCGACCGTCTTTCGGTATCTGGCGGAACTTGAAGCCGGTGGTTTTGTCGAACAGGACAGCCGGACCCGCTGCTACCGGCTTGGCCCTGCCGTCTTGCGGCTAGCAGCGGTGCGGCGCGACACTGTGCCCAGTCAACAGGCCATCGCCAATCTGGTGTCCCGTATGGCCGAACGCCTTGACGAGTTGGTGCATGTCTCGCAGCTGGTGGGGAAGGGTCTGACATCGCTTTGCCACAGCGACAGCCGTAGCCATGCCACCCGTGTTGCCTTTGACCCGGGAGAGATATTGCCGCTGCATGCCACTGCGTCAGGAATCGCAGTGTTGGCATTTGGCCCTGCTGGTCTGTTCGAAACCGTGATGAACGGCCCGCTTGCTGGGTTCACGACAAATACTGCACAGACCCGCGAAAGCCTTCTCAGCGCAGTTCAGGTGGCGCGTCAGACCGGGTTTAGCTTGGGTAACGCGACATTTGATGAAGGGGTGCAATCCATCGCGCTGCCCCTGTTTGACGGAGGCACCGATGCATTTGGGGCGGTCGCCGTTGCCTTCCCAGAAATGCGTGAGAGCATGGAGTTACGAAGGGATATCACGACGTTGCTTCCGCACGCCGCGGTCGAGATATCGACAGCCCTTGGTGGGGCTGTGCCCCGCGAACTGCTTGACCGATGGCACGCGGCCGACTGACGCCGGACGCGCGGCAAGCGCTTACCATTGGGTCGGCGTACGGCGTTACTCGCTGGCCGCAGGTGCAACCGCGACTTCGGGCCCGACCGAAACCAGATAAGCCCAGACGTTGGCAGCATCGTCGGTTTTTTTCAGCTTGAACGACATTTTGGATTTGGCCTTTTTGTCATCCAGGAATGCCGCCAAAAAACCTTTGGGGTCGGCGACATATTCCACGAAAGTGGCCTCGTCCCATACCAGTCCCGCTTCTCCGGCCTGGACCAGTGACGCGCCATAGCGGAATTCCGGATCGGCACCCGCCACGCGGGTGTAGATACCATAGAGGTTAGGCCCGGTGCGGCCGCCCTTTTCGATATCCGTGCCGTCGGCGTCGGTGATTGCATGGCAAGATTTGCATTTTCTGAATACGGATGCACCCGCTTCGGCGTCCCCTGCGGCATGGCCATCGGCAAACAGTGGTGCGGCGGCAAGGCATAGGGCGAAGGGGGTGATGAAGCGCTTGATCATGGGGGTCCTCCAGTTGTCAACTCTGCTAACCTAGTGTCTGAGGCGCGGCAGTAAAGCGGTCATGCTGTGCCAAATCGTAGCGGGGGCCTGCCATGCGACAATCGGCGCCGACCCGCATGGTTGAGTACGCTGACATTTCCCGCGATAAGACGACAGAATAAACAACAATAAAAGGCCCGCATATGTTGTTTGCGTATTACAGCATCTGATGGCGATCATGGTCCCGGCCTGGGTGAATGGTACGCTGCAACCAGTTGAGAAACTGGCCGCGCATGAGCGTGGATTGCGACATATGGCCGTGTCAGTGTTTGTGCTTTCAGGGCGCGAGATACTCTTGCAGCAGCGCGCCTTGGGCAAATACCACACGCCGGGGCTGTGGGCGAACACCTGTTGTACTCACCCCGAATGGGACGAAGCGGCAGAGGATTGCGCGCAGCGGCGGCTGGAGGAAGAGCTTGGGATTACCGGGCTGTCGCTCAGCCATCGCGGGCAAGTCGAATATCGCGCTGATGTCGGCGGCGGATTGATCGAACACGAAGTGGTCGATGTATTTGTCGCCCACGCCTCTCGTGATATGCCCATGCGCCCGGCGCCAGATGAGGTGATGGCGACGCGGTGGATCGACCATGCTGATCTGCTGCGGGAATTGGACCAGTCGCCCGAAACATTTACCCCATGGCTGCGGATATATCTGGCTGAGCATGACCAGCTAATCCTAGGCGACGATATCAAAAGGCAGACGCCACAATGACCAACGAGATGCACACCGAAAAATCCCAAGCCGCAGCGTGGTTCCGCGACCTGCGAGACCAGATCGTCGCCGCGTTTCACGCGCTGGAAGATCGCCATGACGGCCCGGGCGAGGCGGGCCGGGTCGAGGTCAGGAAAACGACGCGGACCGCCGAAGACGGCAGCGATGCCGGTGGCGGCGAAATGAGCGTGATGCGCGGCGGGCGTGTGTTTGAAAAGGTCGGAGTCAATATTTCGACCGTGCATGGCACCTTGGGCGACCGCGCGCAAATGGCGATGGCGGCCCGCAAGGGGCTGCCTGGGATGGCGGACGACCCGCGGTTTTGGGCGTCGGGTATTTCTTTGGTGGCCCATATGCAGAATCCGCATGTGCCTGCGGTTCACATGAACACCCGGATGTTCTGGACCCCGCATGGCTGGTGGTTTGGCGGCGGTGCAGACCTGAATCCCTGCATCGAATACGCCGAGGACACGGCGCATTTTCATACCGAGATGAAGGCGGCCTGTGATCCGCATGGTGCCGCGCTTTATGACGAGTTGAAGGCCTGGGCGGACACGTACTTCTACATCCCCCACCGCAAGCGTGCGCGGGGTGTGGGCGGTATTTTCTATGACGATCGCAACAGCGGCGACTGGGCGGCGGATTTTGCCCTGACACAGGATGTAGGGCGGGCGTTTCTGCCAGCTTTTGTGCCGCTGGTCGACCGCCGGCGGGTCAGTGATTGGACCGAGGCGGACAAGGACGCGCAACTGTGCCATCGCGGGCTCTATGCCGAATACAATCTTGTCTATGACCGGGGCACCAAGTTTGGTCTGGAAACCGGCCATGACCCGGACGCCGTGCTGATGAGCCTACCGCCGATGGCAAAGTGGGTGTGATCTGACAAGCAGAATGGGGGACGCCGTCCCCCAAACCCCCTGAGGGTATTTATGACCCGAAAAAGCCAGGCTTAGCCGCGTTTTTCGCGCACCGTGTCGATCATGAGCTGCACATTGGCGGGGTCGGCGTCTGGCGTGATGCCGTGGCCGAGGTTGAAGATGTGCGGCCCACCCGACAGCGCATCGACGATACGGCGGGTTTCGCTGACCAGCGCGTCGCCGCCAGTGACCATGTGTTTCGACGCGAGGTTGCCCTGAACACAGCCATGCGGCTGCACGTGCTCTGCCGCCCATTCCGCGCTGACGCCATCGTCGATGGCGATGCAATCGGCACCCGTGGCGGCGTGGGCATTGGAAAAGCGTTCGCCTGCGCCACGTGGAAAGGCGATGATCGGCACATCTGGGTTTTTCGCTTTGATCGCTGCGACGATCTGGCGCATCGGCGCGATGGAGTAGCGTTCAAAATCTGCGCCCTGCAAAGAGCCTGCCCAACTGTCGAACAGTTTGACCACCTCGGCGCCCGCTTCGATCTGGGCGTTGAGATAGGCAATGGTTGCTTGGGTGATCTTGTCGATCAACGCGTCGAACACCGGTTGATTTTCAGCCTTAAGCGCATGGGCTGGGCCCTGATCGGGCGTACCCTGACCGGCGATCATATAGGTTGCGACGGTCCACGGCGCACCGGCAAAACCGATTAGCGTCGTTTCGGCCGGCAGCTCCTTGGCCAGAATACCAACGGTGTCGTAGACGGGGGCGAGGTGTTCGTGGATGTCGTCGGCCGGTTTCAGTGCGTCCAGCCCTGCCTGATCGGTGATGGTCGACAGGCGCGGCCCTTCGCCGGTGACGAACCACAGGTCGGCCCCCAGTGCCTGTGGCACCAGCAGGATATCGGCAAATAGGATCGCTGCATCAAAGCCGTAGCGCCGGATTGGTTGCAGCGTCACCTCGGCAGCCAGATCGGGATTATAGCAAAGCGACAGGAAATCACCGGCCTTGGCGCGGGTCGCCTTGTATTCGGGCAGGTAACGCCCGGCCTGTCGCATCATCCAGATCGGTGGGGTTGGCAGGGTCTCACCGGCCAGCGCGCGCAGGATGGTTTTTTGAGATTTCATGGCGGCGTTCCGTCGTTGTGGCTATCATTTGCGTGTCGTCAAAGCAGGTACAGGAGTTGTCAGTTCATGTCGACGGGGGTAGGGATGCAACATGCAATACTTGTTACCCACCCCGGCACGACCCATGAACATCGGCACCCGCGGATCGCCGTTGGCGTTGGCGCAGGCGCATGAGGTCCAGGCCCGTCTGGCCAAAGCGTTTGATTTGCCGTTCGAGGCGTTTACCATAGTTGTGATCAAGACCACGGGCGATCGGATCATTGACCGTCCGCTTAAGGAGATCGGTGGCAAGGGTTTGTTCACCCGCGAGATCGAAGAGGCGTTGTTGGACAAGTCCATCGACATCGCCGTGCATTCGATGAAAGACATGCCGACGCTGCAACCGGATGGATTGGTCCTGGAAACCTATCTGCCGCGCGAGGATGTGCGTGATGCGTTTATTTCGCCGCGCGTGCGCAGCCTGACCGATCTGGCAGAGGGCAGCGTTGTCGGCACGTCGAGCCTGCGGCGCCGCGCGCAGTTGAAGCTGCGTCGCCCCGATCTGGAGGTGGTAGAGTTCCGGGGCAACTTGCAAACCCGGTTGAAAAAGCTGGACGATGGCGTGGCCGAAGCGACCTTTCTGGCGATGGCCGGGTTGAACCGGCTGAAGATGGACGATGTGCCGCAGGCGCCGATCGAGGTGTCGGATATGTTACCGGCGGTGGCGCAGGGTGCCATCGGGATTGAGCGTCGGATTAAGGATTTTCGCGCCGCGGATATGCTGCGCATGATTCATGACGGACCCACCGGCGAGCGTTTGGCGGCCGAGCGTGCATTTCTGGCGGCCCTTGATGGGTCGTGCGAAACGCCGATTGCCGGGCTTGCCGAATTGCACGGCACCGACATGCGGTTGCGTGGGCAGGTCTTGCGGCCCGATGGGTCAGATGCCATCGACGATGAAGTGACCTGCGCCATTTCGGATGGTGCCGCCGCAGGCACTGACATGGCGCAGCGGTTGCTGGCGCGGGCGGGGCCGGGGTTCTTTGACTGGCGCGGCTGACGATCTGTGCTGGCGTCTGGTGCAGCGATGATAAGCAATCTGGTCACGCTCAAGCAGTTGGAAACCCTGATCTGGGTCGCTGATCTGGGCAGTTTTCGTAAGGCGGCGCAGCATCTGAACACAACGCAACCCAACATATCGGCCCGCATTGCCGGGCTGGAAGCCGTGCTGGGGATCACGTTGATGCAGCGCGACGCGGGGTCGATCCGACTGACTGAAATGGGAGCGGCACTGTTGCTTCAGGCGCGTCAGGTTCTGCGCCAGGCCGAGGCCCTCGTTGACATTGCGGCCCGGCCCGATCTGATCGATGATACGATACGGCTGGGCGTAACCGAGGTGGTGGCGAGCACATGGTTGCGCCCGTTTTTGCGTGCTCTGGCAGAGACCTATCCCGCAGTGACGGTCGAGTTGACGATTGATCTGTCGCGCAATTTGGATCAGGATCTGGCGGCAAATGCGCTGGATATTGCCATTCAAACAGCGCCTTTTGCGAGTGTGGTCAGCGGTGTGTTGGATATCGCGACCTATGAGTATGTCTGGGTTGCTGCCCCCGAACTGGCCCGCCAGATTGGCCCGACGCCCGATGATGCGGCGCTGGCGGCACAGCCGGTCCTTGGCCACGCGCGCCACACTCAGGCCCATCTGGATTTGCTGGATCATTTTGATGGTACGAAGGCGCCAAAGGCGCGGCTGGTGCCATCAAGCAGCCTGTCGGCTGCGATGAATATGGTTTTGGACGGTATGGGGATCGCCGTGATGCCGCGTGTGATGGTGGCGTCTGCGCTGGCGGATGGCAGTCTGGTCACGCTGGATGCGGCATGGCATCCGCGCCCCCTGCATGTTGTTGCAAGGTATCATGCGGAACGGTCGACAGGTTTCGTGGCGCGGGTTGCAGCGCTGGCGGTCGCCACCGCCACGGCAGCAGAGGATCAGAAAAATCTTTCATAGGTATAGATTCTAATAATTTGCGTCTATGGTGTTGCTCGCCGTATCTTGCGTCAAAACAGGGGGCTTATCATGGCATCATCTTCCATTCGGCTGGGCGTCGACATCGGCGGCACATTCACTGACGCGGTACTGGAGGTGGATGGGAATAGCTTTTCTACCAAAGTGTTGACGACATATTCGGCACCGGAAAACGCGATTATTGATGGGATGCATCAGGTCTGCGCCAAGGCAGGGATCAGCCCCAGCGATATCGGCCAGATCATCCACGGCACTACATTGGCCACCAACGCGCTGATCGAGCGGCGTGGGGCTAAAACGGCACTGATCACCACGCAGGGTTTCCGCGACGTGATCGAAATGCGCACTGAAAGCCGGTTTGAGCAATATGACCTGAACCTGACCCTGCCCGAACCCCTGCTGCCGCGTCAAATGCGCTATACTGTGAAAGAGCGTGTAGATGCGCAGGGCAAGGTGCTGATCGCACTAGACCGTGCCGACGTCGAGGCGCTGGCAGATGTGATTGCCGAGGCGGAGTATACCAGTGTCGCGGTGGGTTTGATCCATTCCTATCTAAACGATGAGCACGAACGGATGATCCGTGATGTGTTGGCGAAACGTCTGCCGGATGTGATGGTGTCAATATCGTCCGAAGTCTCGCCGCAGATGCGCGAATATGAGCGGTTCAATACTGTCGTTGCCAATGCCTATATCAAGCCGCTGATGAAATCCTATCTGGGGCGACTTGAGGGCCGGTTGCAGGATGAAGGTGTCGGCTGCAACATCTTCCTGATGCATTCGGGCGGCGGGATCATCTCTATCGAGAACGCGGCGGAATTTCCGGTGCGGTTGGTCGAATCCGGTCCGGCCGGGGGTGCGGTTTTCGCTGCCAATATTGCGGCGCGTTACGGGCTGGACAAGGTGCTTAGCTTTGACATGGGTGGAACCACGGCCAAGATTTGTCTGATCAAGGATAAGACCCCCAAAACCAGCCGGGTGTTTGAGGTGGCGCGCACCTATCGGTTCAAGAAGGGGTCAGGGATGCCGATCTCGATCCCAGTGATTGACATGGTAGAGATTGGTGCAGGCGGAGGATCGTTGGCGCATGTAGATGCGATGCGTCAAATCCGAGTGGGGCCGGAAAGCGCGGGGTCGGAACCGGGGCCGGCGTGTTATGGCCGGGGCGGGGATAAACCTGCGGTGACCGATGCCGATCTGGTGCTGGGCAAGCTTGATCCCGATAATTTTGCTGGCGGCTCAATCCGCCTCGACACGGCTGGTTCAGAAGCGGCGCTGCACAAGGTGATTGGCGTCGAGCTGGAGATGGACGCCGCCACTGCTGCCTTTGGGCTGGCCGAGGTCGTGGATGAAAACATGGCCAACGCCGCGCGTGTACATGCCGTGGAAAATGGCGAAGACCTGAGCGAATATACCATGATTGCCTTTGGCGGCGCGGCACCGCTGCACGCAGGGCGTTTGTGTGAGAAACTGGGCGTGGACCGCCTGCTGGTGCCGCCGGGGGCTGGGGTTGGATCGGCCATCGGGTTTCTGCGCGCCCCCTTCAGTTTTGAGGCGAACCGTTCTGTCTATATGAAGCTGTCGGATTTTGACGCGGAGCGGATCAAGTCCCTTTTGGGTGAATTGCAGCAAGAGGCCACCAGCTTTGTGCGCAACTGCGATGCCACGGCCACGATACTGCCAGAGTTTAAGGTCTACATGCGCTATACTGGCCAGGGTTGGGAAATTCCGATTATCCTGACCGAGGCGCAGGCGATGAACCCCGACATGGCGACCTTTGAGGCGCTTTTTGAAGCAGACTATGCCAAGCTGTTTGGCCGAACCGTCACTGGCTTGGATATCGAGATCACGGTCTGGTCCGTGAACGCCACAACGCCGCCAGAAGCCGTCGAGCGGACCGTTGAGGCAAAGATCGGTACTGCGGCAGAAGTTGCGAACACCCGCCAGATGTTTGACCCGGCGCGCGCGGAATACTGCAAAACCGATGTGGTCCTGCGCGGCGACATGGCGCCAGGGCAAACGGCCCAAGGTCCCGCTGCGATTACCGAAGATGAGACAACGATCATCGTGCCATCTTCGCGCCGCGCCATCTGCCAGCCGGATGGCTGCATCGACATTACCGTGAAAGGCTAAGCTCATGGCAAAGACTCATTCAACTGTCGCGTATCAAGTCATGTGGAACCGTCTGATTTCGGTTGTCGAGGAACAGGCGCAGGCACTGGTGCGCACCGCCTTTTCAACGTCAGTGCGCGAGGCCGGCGATCTGTCGGCGGGCGTTTATGACACGCATGGTCAGATGCTTGCACAGGCGGTCACGGGCACACCGGGCCACGTGAACGCTATGGCCGATGCCGTGGCGCATTTCATCCGGCGTATCGGACGGCAAAACATCATCGAAGGTGATGTTTATATCACCAACGACCCTTGGGAAGGCACCGGGCACCTCCACGATATCACCATGGTTACGCCGTCCTTTCACAAGGGGCTTTTGGTCGGTTTCTTTGCCTGCACGGCGCATATCGTGGACATCGGCGGGCGCGGATTTGGCGCAGACGCAGCGAGCGTTTATGAAGAGGGGCTTTATCTTCCCATCATGAAATTTGCCGCAGGTGGTGTGGTTGATGAAACACTGGTGCGGATCATTCGCGGGAACGTGCGCGAGCCGGATCAATTGATTGGCGACATCTACGCGCTGACCACCAGCAACGAAATTGGCCACCGCCGGTTGATCGACATGATGACGGAATTTGATCTCGACGATCTCGACGGGATCGGCAGCTTTATCCTCGATAACTCCCGCCGTGCCACGTTGGAGCGCATCGCCAAACTGCCGCGCCAGCAGGCCAGCGGTGAGATGACGGTGGACGGGTTTGACACGCCGATCACGCTCAAGGTGACGCTGACCATCGAAAAGGACCGTATCCTGTCAGATTTCACTGGCACCTCGGGGTTGGACAAAAAAGGCATCAACTGCCCGCTGGTCTATACCAAAGCCTATGCCTGCTACGCCCTGAAATGCGCCATTGCGCCGGAAATTCCGAACAACGCCGCCTCGCTGGCCCCGTTCGAAATTTACGCGCCCGACAATACCATTGTGAACGCGCTGCACCCGGCCCCTGTGGCGCTGCGCCATATTGTCGGACATTTCGTGCCGGATACGGTCTATGCCGCGCTGGACAAGATCCTGCCGGATATGGTGCCGGCCGAAGGCGCCGGCTGTTTGTGCAACTTTCAGGTCAGTCTGCGCCCCCGCACCGACGCGCCCGCACCTGCCGATGCGTGCCGGGCCGAGGTGCTGACCTTCAATTCCGGCGGGTCCGGCGCGCGGCCTGAATTTGACGGGCTGAACGCCACCGCCTTCCCGTCGGGGGTGATGACCATGCCGGTCGAGGCAACGGAGCACGCTGGCCCGGTGATCGTATGGCGCAAGGAACTGCGCCCCGACAGCGGCGGTGCAGGCAAGCAGCGTGGCGGGCTGGGACAATATATGGAGGTCGGCGCCCGCGAGGGGCATGAGTTTGACATGCAGGCGATGTTCGACCGCGTAGACCATCCAGCACGCGGGCGTCGCGGCGGGCAATCGGGCGCGCCGACGACCATCGCCAGGGACGATGGCACCGCCATGCGCGGCAAGGGCAAGCAGTTCGTGCCCCATGGCCGTAAGGTGATGATGGCCTTTCCGGGCGGTGCCGGATATGGCGCGCCGGCTGAGCGCCCAGTTGATCTGGTTAAGCGCGACCTGCTGCGGGGCTATATCAGCGCCGAGGTTGCCGCACGCGATTACGGGCTGAGCGATGCTGATATCGCCGCCGTTCAGACCGCCATCCGCAAAGGTGAAGATGCCTGATGTAGGTGCTTTGGCGCAGGTTGGATCAGCCGGGGCACGAGGCATGCAGCCTTGATCAGACGTCCCGGGGCTGGGCGGCGTGCGGAATGGCTGTCTTTGTCGAAAGCGGCGTGGTGACCTGCATCCACTATGCGGTGCATTTCGATGCAGGCTGGCGTTCGATGGCTGCGAGATGTCAGGCTGGTCGGCTGAAAAGGCAGTCGCGATGACGTTGAAGCGGGACGGTGACGGGACATGGCAGATGGGTGGCGATCTGTGCCTTGATGCTGACGGGAGGCTGACCGGGTATGGAGATTTGTGGCAGGCCGAACGGGCCTAACAGGACTTGCGGAAATTGCTGGTTTCCCGTGCCATCCATTCACGGAACAAGCGCACAGGCCTGCGGCGGGCCGACTCCTGTGACGACATCAGGTAATAGCCGCCAAAATCCATGCCCAACTCGCACAGCCGCTTGAGCCGTCCATGGGCCACATCGTGACTGACCAGTTCCTCTGACGCCAGAACGATCCCCTGTCCTGCCAGCGCCCCTTCAATGGCAAGCACTGAATTCAGCCGTCGCGGCGTGACGGGGAAAGCGGGATCAGGGTGGCCCACGTAATCGAACCAACGATGCCACAATTCGCCATCGTCTTCGTGCAGCAGACGGTGGTTGAGCAGTTGGAGCGGGCATTCGATCGTCGGGAAATCCGGTGTCGCATAGGGATAGACATGCGACATCGACACCGGGTCGGCTAGCAACCCGTCGTAGGCGCGGGTGCAAAACCTGATGCCCACGTCGAATGCGCCGTTGCGGATGTCACTTAGATCGGCAGATGAATCGAGGCTGACATCAATCTCGGGGTGCGCATCCTCGAAGGTTCCCAGCCGCGCGATAAGCCATTTGGTGGCAAAGGTCGGTTCGCAGGTGATTGTCAGGCTGCCGCTGCGCGCGCTGCGCAAGGCATCGGCGGCGCTGGATATCTGATTGAGGGCTGGTGTGACCTCGGCCAGAAACTGCGCGCCTTGTTCGGTCAGGGCCACGCCACGGGCCACAATCCGAAACAACGGCGTGGACAACTGCTTTTCCAACCCGCGGACGTGGCGGCTGATTGCTGCATGGCTCACATTCAGCTCGGCCGCAGCCCCGGTGAAACTGCCATGGCGGCCTGCGGCCTCGAAAGCCCGCACCGCGTTCAATGTGGGAAGGTATCTCGCCATCGGCGTACTGTGACTTTTCCTGACAGGTCGTGTCAAGCAACGGCGTTTGTGGCCCCGCTGAAACCATGAGATTTTACCCCGGCAACACTATGGATGAAGGATAGCAAGATGTCGGATTGCACAGATCACAACAGCGTGCGGCGTCGGTTGCCCGGGTCTGTCCTATGGGCCGCGATGATGCAATGGGTTGCAGCCCGGAGGCGCGCGGCCAAGCAGCGTAGACTGCAAGTGTCTTTGCCGACACAGGACAATCTGCGACGTGACATCGGCCTACCCCCCGCATCGGTGCACACGATCGACGATCTTAGCGCCTGGTCTGACATCAGAGACGTGGAGCACCGGCGCCTTAATCTGTAAGGCGCCGGGCGAATGGGAACCTGCTGTTTTGCCACCGACAGGCCAGAGCGAGAAAATTCTTAACACAAGTGAAATACCCTATTGACCTTCCAGTGACTGGAGGGACTATGTAATGGTGGACATCGCAAGGAGCATCATCATGTCCACCTCTGTTTTAACGACTTTCCCTATCACCGGCATGACCTGTGGTGGCTGCGCCGCGCGGGTCGGCAAGGCGCTCAACAATGTGACCGGCGTATCTGACGTGTCGGTCAACCTCGCCGGTGAAACCGCACAGGTCACGCTTGAAACCCCCGAA